>OX638324.1 GCA_951812825.1 uncultured Dehalococcoidia bacterium
CAGTTCTACCACCTGGACACCGACAACAACTTCCCCTACCGCGTCTACGGCACCCAGCAGGACAACACCGCCATGAGCGTCCCCAGCCGCTCCCACAAGGGCGCCATCCCCTACTCCGACTGCTACATGGTCGGCACTTCCGAAAGCGGCCACATCGCCGTCCGTCCCGACAACTCCGATATCGTCTACTCCGGCGCCATCGGCAGCTCTCCCGGCGGCGGCGGCTCCCTCCTCCGCTACGACCACAGCAGCGGACAGGTGCGAAGCGTCACCGTCTGGCCGGAAGTCACCAGCGGCCACGGTGCACGAGCCGCCCGCTACCGATTCCAGTGGACTTTCCCCATCCTCATCTCCCCCCATGATCCCAACGTCCTCTTCACCGCCGGCAACCATCTCTTCAAGTCCACCGACGACGGTACAAGCTGGGAATGCATCAGTCCCGACCTGACCCGCAACGACGACTCGAAGCTGGGTCCCTCCGGCGGCTCCATCACCTTCGACGATACCGGCGCGGAGCACTACTGCACCATCTTCGCCTTCGCCGAATCACCCCTGCAGCAGGGGCTTTTCTGGGCAGGAAGCGACGACGGCCTCGCCCACGTATCTCGCAACGGCGGCGCGAACTGGGACAACATCACCCCACCCGACCTCCCTCCCTGGGCCCTCGTCTCCACCATCGAACCCTCCCGCCACAACCCCGGGACGGCCTATCTCGTCGCCACCCGCTACAAATGGGCCGACCAAAGCCCCTATATCTACCGCACCGACGACTACGGCCGGTCCTGGACCGCTATCGTTGACGGCATCCCCAACGGCGCCTTCACCCGCGTCGTCCGCGAAGACCCGGAGCGGCAGGGACTCCTCTACGCCGGTACCGAGTCCGGCGTCTACGTATCCTTCGACAACGGCGGAAGCTGGCAGAGCCTCCAGTCCAACCTGCCCGTCGTGCCCATCCACGACCTGGCCGTCAAGGAGCAGGACCTGGTCGCCGCCACCCACGGACGCTCCTTCTGGGTTCTCGACGACCTGACCCCCCTCCACCAGATGAAGGACGGCGTCAACGCTGGCGGCAACCACCTCTTCAAGCCCCGCGCATCCTACCGCTACGTCACTTCCACCGGCGCGGAGCGACCCGGCGGCCCCGGCAAGAACTACACCCTCGCCTCCGGCGTCATCGTCACCTTCTACGAGTCAAAAATATCCGACGATCGCACCGAAAAGGTTTTCCTGGACGCGGGCAAGAACCCGCCCGCGGGCGTCGTCGTCAACTACTATCTGAAGGACAAGCCCACTGGCGACGTCACCCTCACCTTCCTGGACGCCGACGGCGGCGAAATCCGCAGCTTCTCCAGCAGCGACGACTCCGACGGCCCCAAGGTCTCGGCCAGCGCCGGCGTCAACCGCTTCGTCTGGGACATGCGCTACGCACCCGCCACCAAGGTCGAAGGCGACACCTCCACCCAGAACAGCCTCGACGGTCCCGTGGCAACCCCCGGCACTTACAAGGTCCGTCTCTCCACCGAGGGTTACTCCGACGTTCAGGCATTCGAGATTCGCAAGGACCCGCGAGTTCCCGCCACCCAGGAAGACCTGCAGGCCCAGTTCAACCTCCTCATCAAGATTCGCGACAAGCTCTCCGAGACCCAGGAGGCCATCAACACCATCCGCACCCTAAAGGGCCAGCTGACCGGATGGAAGGACCGTCCCAGTGCGCCCGCTTCCATCGTCACCGCCGCCGGGGAATTGGACAAAAAGCTGACAACCATCGAGGAAGAGCTCATCCAGCCCAGGGGCTCCGCTCCTCTGGACCGGGTCAACTTCCCCACCCGCCTCAACGTCAAGATCGCCTCCCTCACCGCCGTTGTGGGCAGCGCCGACTGGGTTCCCACCCGCCAGTCCTACGACGTCTACGACGACGTTTCCGGTCGCATCGGCGTCCAGCTTGGCAGGCTCCAGCAGGTTACGGACGAAGACGTTCCCGCCTTCAACAACCTGGTGCAAGACCTGGGCATACCCGCCGTGGCGTCTTAAGACTGGGACTAGTCCCAGCCGACTCCTGACCACCGAAGCAGCAGCGTTCGGAATCTAGGCCATACCGTTGACTTCAGCGAATCCCACCATCAACGGTAGCGTCCGATGACTACGCCCCAGCAACAGCCGAGCCAGGACTCGGAAGCGCCCCAAATCCCGCCTCCGGCCCGGCCGGATCCCGGCGACGACTTCTACCGCCCCACAAGCAGGCTGGGCCGACTCTTCATCGCCCTCACCAACCGCGACTTCCGCTTCATCTGGGTTTTCTACATCCTTAACTATCTCGGCATGACCATGGAAATGCTGGCCATGGGCTGGATGGTTCTGGAAATCACAGACTCCGCCTTCTGGGTCGGCGGAATGGCCGGACTCAGAGGCGCGGGCCAGGTCCTCTTCGGCGTAGTCGCCGGCGTCATCGTAGACCGATTCAACCGCCGCATGATTCTGGTAGTCGTGCAGCTTGCCCGCGCCGTCATCTACCTTCTTCTGGCGGTCCTCCTCTTCGCTGAGGGCATGGAACTCTGGCACATCATGGTCTCAACCCTTTTGCTCGGCATGCTCATGGCCACCGTCCTCCCCTCCGGCGAGGCCCTCATCTACGACACCGTAGGCCCCCGCCGCATCCTGAACGCCGTGGCCATCACCCACGGGGCCTTCAGCATCGCCAGAATCCCCGGCTCCATCCTCGCCGGGTTCCTCATCGACGAAGTCGGCCTCGGCTACTGCTACGTTGCCATGACCGTAGTCATGCTCTTCGCCCCAATTCCCATTCTCTTCGTAAAGACAAAGTACCAACGATCCTCCCCCTCCGGCAGCATCTGGAAGAACGCGAGGGAGGGCCTCGCCTACGCGTCCCGCTCCCCCGCCATCAGGACCCTGCTCCTGTTCAGCTCCGTCGTGGAACTCTTCGGCTTCTCCTACTTCGTGATGCTGCCCGTCATCGCCAGGGAAGTCCTCGACGTTGGCGCTTCCGGCCTGGGCTATCTCTCCGCCGCGGGCAGCATCGGCGGCGTTCTGGCCATGGTCGTCATGGCCGCCCTGTCGGAGTCCCGCTCCAAGGGACTGCTGGTCGCCATCACAGCCGCCGCCGCTGGCGTTTCCCTCTTCCTATTCGGCTTCTCCTCCTGGTACGCCGCCTCCCTCGTCCTCTCCGTCTTCGTGGGACTCTGCCTCACCTCTTACGACGCCACCATGGGGGCCATCCTCCAGCTTCTATCCATTGACAGGATGCGTGGACGCATTCTAGGCCTCTACAGCCTGACTTTTGGCTTCACTCCCCTTGGCGGATTCGTCAGCGGCATCATCGCCACCCTGACCACCGCAGGCATCGCCGTCTCCACCGGAGGCGCCGTCATTCTCGCTGCTGTTTCTGTTATGCTGGTCTCCTACAAGGGTCTGAAGGACGCCGGAACCCTCCCTCCCAAGGACCCTGAGGCAGAGAGCGAACCTGACGAACGTGAACCCGCAGGCAGCGCGAAACAGGTCCCCAAGGAGAAATAGAGCATGGCAACCCTTGCCAACCCCATCTGGGTCAAATACTGGCTCGAACAAAACGACATCCACATCCTGGATCCCCGCCCGCCTGAAGACTACGCCCGCGGCCATCTACCCGGCTCTGTAAACCTCCCCCTCGAACGACTTCTGGACGATAGGGGCCAGCTTCTCCCCGACGAAGCTCTCGCCGTCCCATTTGGAGAAGCGGGCGTGGACGAGTCCAAGCGCTCCCTCGTCTACGACGGCGTTGACGGACGCCGTGGGGCATTCATGTCCTGGGTTCTCGAATACCTGGGCCGCGGCGAAGTCTCCCTCTGCGCCCTCCTCTACGAGGGTTGGGCCGAGCAGGGTTACCCAACCTCCACCCGCCCCGAAACCCCCACCCCCTGCGAATTCAACCTCAACGTCAACCCCAACAAACGCGCCTTCCTGGACGAGCTGGACTCCCCCAATCCCCCCAAGCTCATAGACCTCCGCAGCCCGGAGGAGTTCAACTCCTCGGGTCGACTCCCCGACGCTTCCAACCTCCCCTGGACCGAATACCTCGGTGAAGACTACTCCCTCCTCCGCCCCGACAACGACCTGGCCAGCCGACTCCGCAACATCGGCGTCGGACGCATGGACAAAGTAGTCACCTACTCCACCACCGGCGCCCGCGCCGCCATCGGCTACCTCGCCCTCAAACGCGCCGGCTACGACGTCCACATCCTCCCCAACCTCCCCTGACCCCACTGCTGTATAATATCCCCTGCATCCAGGTACACACGCTTACTCCAACCACCACCAATTTCGCATAGGGGAAAAAGAATGCAGATGAAGGGCATGGTAGCCATCGTAACCGGCGCAAGCAGGGGCTTGGGCAAGGCCATCGCCCTCGCCTACGCTGCCGAAGGCGCAACCGTCGTCGCCTGCTCCCGTCCCACCTCCCCCACCGGCCTCGCCGGCACCGCCGACGACACCGCCGCCGAGATCCGCGCCAACGGCGGTCAGGCCCTCGGCGTCCCCTGCGACGTCACCGATGATGCCCAGGTCCAATCTATGGTCGCCCGCGTCATGGACGCCTACGGACGCATCGACGTCCTGGTCAACAACGCCGGCCTCATGATAATCAACGAACCCTTCCTCGACATCGAACCCCACCGTTGGGACAACCTCATGTCCGTAAACATCCGCGGCCCCTATCTCTGCTGCCGCCACGTCCTTCCCGTCATGATCGAGGAGAAGAAGGGCAGCGTCGTCAACATCGGCTCTCGCATGGGCCTGGAACTCATCCCCGGCGGCGGCACCGTTTACAGCGCCAGCAAAGCCGCCCTCCACATGGTCAGCTACGCCCTCGCCGAGGAGATGCAGCCCCACAACATCGCCGTAAACGTCCTCAGCCCCGGCAGCCTTCGAAGCGAAGGCTCATGGCAGATAGAGTGGAACCGGCGGAACTGGGACACCCGCATCGAACCCTCCCAAAACGGCCCCGGCGCAGTATTCCTTGCCCTCCAGTCCGCCCAGACCATGACTGGCCAGTACGTCCACGTCGACGACTTCGGCAAGACCTGGGGGCCGGGAACGGACTCAAACTAGACCTTGCGGGACGAAGCCGAAACCCTCTTCCAGAAGCTTCAGCGCACCGTGGGCCATGAGGAGACATTCACCGACGATAAGCCCATCGGACGCGCCGCTTTCCGAATGTACGCCGACGCTGTCGGCGACCCCAACCCCCTCTACACCAACCTCGACGCTGCCCGCAAAGCCGGTCTGCCGGACGTGATGGCCCCACCAACTCTCCTCACAGACACCTTCCGCATATACCCCGACGGGCTTAACGAAAGCGGCCTCCCTTCTGCCCTTGAGCAGCAGTCTGTCGGTACCCCCATCCGTGCTGGCAACAGCTACCGTTTCTTCCGACGAATTCACCCCTCCGACGTCATAGCCGCCACCCGCAAAGTCACCCGCGTCTGGCAGAAGCAGGGACGCTCCGGCTCCCTCGCCTTCCAGGAGATCGAATTAAGCTATCGCAACCAGCACAGTGTGCTTGTCGCCGTCAACACCGAGGTGGTCTGCTACCGCGAATCCGCTGAAGGCGGCGACGCATCATGAACGTCGCAACCCGCTCCCTTCAAGATATTGCCGTCGGCGATTCTCTCCCGACCCTCGAGAAGAAAATCTACCTCCCGAAAATGATGGCCTATGCCGCCGCTACTTGGGACTTCGCCCGCATCCACTACGACGCTGCCTACTCCCGAAGTCAGGGCTTACCCGGCCCCGTCGTTGACGGACAGATGCTTGGCGCTTTCCTGGCCCAGATGGTCCAGCAGTGGGCCGGCCCTCGGAGCTTCCTCCAAAGCCTGAGCTTCCAGAACCGCGGCATGGTCCACCCCGGCGACACCCTCACCTGCGGAGGACGAGTCGCAAACGTCCAACGTGATGTCGAAAACCTTCTGGTAGAGTGCGATCTCTGGCTCGATAACCAGAAGGGTGAAAGAGTCCTCGGCCCTGCCTCAGCCACCGTCAGCATCCCCTTCCAAGCCGAGGCCGAAGAATGACGGCAAAGCGCATCATCAGACCCTCCAACTACCCCTGGGACCCTAACTACGACACCCAGCCCTATTCCCTTGCCGTGGAGCGCCACGGCCTTCTCTGCATCTCCGGCCTCACCGCCGAAACCTACTCGCCACAACGAGGCAGCTATATCGTCGAATCCACCAGCCTTGTCAAGCAGACCGAAGTTATCTTTGCGAAGATGGGGGCCATCCTGGAATCGGCGGGCTACACCTTCGCCGACGTGGTCTACACCGTCGACTACGCCCTCGAACCCGTCATGCCCGAATACCGAGCCAGCGGCGCCGTTCGACGCAACGCCTTCGGCGATTCGATGCCCGCCGCCGTTGGAATCCTCATCAACGGCATCCCCAACTCCGTGTCCCTAATGGCTGTCACCGCCGTAGCCATGCGCGGCGGTAGGAACAAGCGCGCTATCTTTCCCGAAGGCACTCCCACCTGGGAACGTTACCGCTCCCGCACCTTCTGGCCCGGCTTCTTCGTCGGCGACGACTGGTTCTGGCTCTCCGGCTCCACCGGACGTCGCTTCGACCCCGCCACCGGCCGCGAAGACTACCGAAACGGCATCGAATCCCAGGCCCAGGACATCTGGAGCAGCGCCCTCGGCCAGGTAATGCACGATGCCGGGGTAGACGCCGACCGAATCGTCAAAATCTTCGATTATGTCCACCCTGCAGGCGTAAACGGCTACCCCAACGCCGCACGAAATCGCGGCGGCCTCAGTGCCGGCACTGCTGCAACGACAAGCATGGTCATCTCCCGCCTCCTCCACCGTACCGCCCTGCTGGAGACCGACGCCCTCTGCTATCTCGGCAACGACAGAGAAATCATCCACGTCCCCGGCTGGCCGCGAGAAGAGACCACGTCCCCCGCCACCGTCCGCTGCGGCAAGTTCCTTTTCTGCTCTGGCCTTGGCCCCACCAATCTCGCCACCGGCCAGCTCGCATCCCCCGAAGACTTCAACGCCCAAATTTCCCAGACCTACGACAACCTACAACAGGTCCTCGCCGCCGCCGGCGCATCCCCTGCCGACGTGGTCCGGTCCCTCGAGTTCGTCAACCCCCAAAACGCCCACCAATACCCCTCTATCGACGACGCCCGTCGTGACTTTTACGGCGAAGACCTACCCTCAGCCACCACCATCACCGCCAACCAACTCATGCCCTCCGACGCCAACTTTGGCCTCGAGGCGTGGGCCGTCCTGGAGTAACGAATATGCTCGACTACTACAACATATTGGACCTCTGCACCCCCGAAGAACGGCTCGTCCAACGAACCGCCCGCGACTTCCTGGAAGCCAACGCCATGCCCCACGCCGGTCGTTGGTGGGAAGAGGAGACTTTCCCCAAGGAGCTAGGGCCCGAGCTGGGCCGCATGGGATACCTGGGCGCCAACCTTCCCGCCGAGTACGGCGCCGACGCCGTCTCCAACGCTGCCTACGGCCTCATCATGTACGAGCTGGAGAGAGTGGACTCCGGCCTTCGCAGCTTCGCCAGCGTTCAGGGCGCACTGGTCATGTACCCCATCCACACCTACGGCTCCGACGAGCAGAAGCAGCGCTACCTTCCCCCCATGGCCCGCGGCGAACTCATCGGGTGCTTCGGCCTCACCGAGCACGAGGGCGGCTCCGACCCGGGCGCCATGGCCACCCGCGCCCACGCCGACGGCGGCGACTACGTGCTCACCGGCGCGAAAATGTGGATCTCCAACGGCAATATGGCCCACGTCGCTCTCATCTGGGCGAAGGACGACGAAGGCGCCGTCCGCGGTTTCCTCGTCCCCACCGACAGCCCGGGCTTCCAGGCCAACCTCATCAAGCGCAAGATGAGCCTCCGCCTCTCCGTCACTAGCGAACTCGTCCTTAACGACGTTCGAGTGGACCGCTCCCAGATGCTGCCTAAGGTCAACAGCCTCCGCGGCCCCCTCTCCTGCCTCACCCAGGCCCGCTACGGCATCGCCTGGGGCGCCCTCGGCTCCCTTGAAGCCGTCTACTCAGAGGCATTGGCCTTTGCACAGACCCGCCGGACATTCGGCGCGCCCATAGCATCACGGCAACTTGTACAAGCCAAACTCGTCGACATGCTGGCCCGCCACACCCAGGGCCTAGCCATAGCCTGGCGTCTGGCTTCACTGAAAGACCGGGGCGAAATGTCTTACACCCACGTATCCCTCGCCAAGCGACAAAACGTCCGCGCCGCCCTCAAATCCTCCCGCGACGCCCGCGAAATCCTCGGCGCAAGCGGCATCACTCTGGAGAACCACTCAATCCGACACATGCTCAACCTTGAAACAGTTGACACCTACGAAGGCACCTACGACATCCACTCTCTGGCCCTTGGCCGCGACATCACCGGCCACAGCGCATTCGCCTAACCGTTGCCACACCCCTCCATACCGCACCGTCTCGTTCAAGGCGTCGCCGATCCGAAAATATGATATACTTTCTCCGAATGCTAATCTGACAAATGATCCCCGGCAGCAGGGCGGGGCACTATGCTGGAAACCAAACAAGTGGATTTACTTTTTGCCGACGCAAGAACCCTGTACGACGACGCTCTCGAAATGCTGGATCAGGGCCGCCTGCGCAACGCTGCGGAGAAGGCCTGGTGCGCCACCAAACGCGCCACTGACGCTCTCATACTTGCCCGCACCAGTACGGAACCACGAACCTCCGGCCAGACTGCGCGCATGCTCCAGCAACTCCGTAGGCAGGATCCTTCCCTGGAACAGCTGAGATTGCAATATGGAGCTCGCCAATACTTTCTCCACGACAGGTGTTTCTACGACGGAATCCTGGAGCCCGAAGATGCAATCATCGCCGACGTGCGGGAAACCATCGATTACATCCGCACCGCCGAGACGATGGCGACTCGCTAGCCCCCCTCCGACGGATACTCCTCCCCAATAACCCCATCCGCCCGCAGCGCCACAATCTCCCCCGCGCTCAACCCCAACATCTCCCCGTACACGTAATCGTTGTGCTCCCCCAGGCCGTTGGGCGGACGCGGCGTACGCTGCTTCACCCCAGTCAGTCGCCACAGGAACCCCGGATAGCGATGCGTCCCCGCAGCGGAATGCTCCATCTCCAAAAAGAACCCCCGCTCACCCAGATGCGCGTCCCGGAACAGGTCCTCGTCGTCCAAAACCGCCGACGCAGGGATTCCCACCGTCTGCAATAACCTCATAGCCTCCATCTTGTCCTGCTGTCTGGTCCACCCCTCGATGGCCTCGTCCAACGCACCCCGGTTTGTCCGACGATGCTCCTCGTCCGCGAACCTCCCATCCCGCAGCCACTCCTCGTTCCCTGTCACGACGCAAAGGGCTTGCCACTCCTCCTCCAATGTCACGTTGATGACCAGCCACTGGTCATCGCCCCGGCACCGGTAACACCCGTAGGGCGCATGACTGGGATGGCGATTGTCCCACTTCACAGGTTTCCGCCCGTTCATCGCAAAGTCCATTAATGGCCGGCCCAGGTGGTGCAGAAACGTCTCCACCTGCGACATATCAATCCACTGCCCACAGCCCGTCCGCTCCCGGTAGTGAAGGGCGGCGAGTATGGCGTAAACAGCCGTCACCGCAGCCGTGGCGTCCGTGTGCTGTACCAGCGGCGTCGTCGAATCGTCCGTGTCGGCGTATCCCCGCATGGCGTGATGCCCTGTGAACCCGTCCAGCGCGCTCCCCAGGGCGGCGTACCCCTGGTAAGGCCCCTCCTCGCCCCAGCCCGACATCCCCAGCATCACGATTTTAGGATTCATCTTGACGATGGATTCATAGTCCACCCCCAGCCGCGACGCCGTGCCCGCTGTGAACGACGTTAGAACGGCGTCCGCCTTGCCCATGAGCCTATCGAAGAGCGCCATTCCCTGTGCGTCCTTCAGGTTCAGCGTAATCCCCAGCTTGTTCCGGTTGGCCATGTTGTGCAAGGCCGACCTGTCCCACGGACGCGGTGAGTCCGGGTCATTCCCGCTATAACCGATGGCCTGCCCCGTCAGACGCGTCAGTGATGGACGCGGAAATGACTCCAGCTTGATGACCGTAGCCCCCAGATCGCCTAGCATCGAAGCAGTCATGGGCCCTGCCCACACTTCCGTCATGTCCACCACCAGGAATCCCTCCAACGGCGGCATAACGCTTTCTTCCTGAATGTCGTCCGTACCCTCCGCAAGCCCGGCATCCTTCGCCACCACATCTCCCGCACCCCTCAGCACCTCCTGCGTATGCTCGCCTAACGTTGGTGCCTTAAGCCCAGTCAGCCACGGGGTTTCGCTCATCTTAACCGGCGCCCCCAATTCCGGCAGCTCTCCCACGCCCCGATGCTCCATCCTGCTGAAGTATCCCCGCGCCTCCAGCTGCGGGTCCTCCAACAGCTCCTCGAAGCTCAACACCGGCGCGCACATCACTTTGTGCGCCTGGCAGAGCGCAAACACCTCTCGCTTTGTGTGCTGCATCAACCACTCGATGAACAAGGCGTCAAACTCTTCCGCGTTCCTGCTCCGCGCCTCCGATTCCGCAAACCGGGGGTCTAGAGCCACATCCGGCATCCCCATCGCCTCGCACAGCCGCCTGAAATACAGGTCGTAGCCCACCCCCATCACCACGTAACCGTCCTGGCAAGGATACGCCCCCTGGGGAATGCCCCCCGGCCACCTCTCCCTGGTAGTCTTCACCCCTGTGTATTCATAGAAGAGGCACCGGCTGTCCACGTTTCCAATCAACGCCTCCTGGGCTGAAACGTCCACCTGCTGACCTACTCCCTGCAGCCTGCTCACAAGCAGCCCGCCCAGAGTGGCCGCCGCCGCGGTGGCCCCTACCTGGTACCATACCACGTCGGGCGCGTAGGGAAGCGGCGCCCTCTCCGGCAGCCCGTGCACATACATCCGTCCGCTCATGGCGAACACGCCGAAGTCCGTCGCCCTGTAATCCCGATACGGCCCCGTCTGCCCAAAAGGCGTAATCGACGTCATCACCAGCGAAGGATTCGTCCCCTTTAACACGTCTAACCCCAACCCCATGCTAGCCATGAACCCGGGCGGAAACGTCTCGATGATGACGTCCGCTCTGGCTGCCAACCGCCTCAGAGTCTCCCGCCCATCTTCGTGTTCGAGGTCAAGCTCAATGCTTCTCTTCCCTGCATTCAGATGCAGAAACAGCCCACTCTTCTCGGGATTAGGAATGTTCTCTGGAAAAGGGCCCACCCTCCGAGCCCAGTCACCGATACCCGACGGCTCCACCTTGATGACGTCCGCGCCGAATCCCGCCACCAGCCGCCCGCAGTAGGCCCCCGCGATATTCTCGCTCAGGTCAAGGACCGTTACGTCTGAAAGGGCTGGCTCTGACATGAAGGAGTATCCCGACCGGCAGGGCTAAAGCCCCATGGAGCCAGCGATGCGGTCAATCTGACCCAACGTCCCGCCGCTTCCCGCCTCCGACAGCTTGTTGCGTGCGCTGTACAGCTGCATGTCGTGCTCAACCGTATATGAAATTCCGGCGTATACACCGTGCCCCACCACTGTCGACATCCGGCTCATCTCGTCCGCCGACGCCTTCGCCAACGCAATCTCCTCAGCGCAGTTGCGTCCCTCCGACATGCTGCAGGCAGCGCGATACGTCAGAAGTTCGGCAGCATCGACGGCAACCCTCAAGTCCGCAAGCTGGTGCTGGATCGCCTGAAACGCCCCGATGGGCCGACCGAACTGCACCCGGCTCTTGGCGTAGTCAATGACCATCTCCAGAATCTTTCGTCCTCGCCCCACCATCTCCCCACACTGCACCAGCGTCGCCCATGCAAGCGCTTCACCAAGAGCATCCCCTCCCTCCCCAACTCCACCCAGAATTCCATCAACGCCAATCTCAACGTCGTTGAACTCCATCCTGGCCTGCGGATAACCGGCGAGGCTCGCATGCGGCTCAATCGAAACTCCGTCGGCATTCGGCGAAACCAGACACAGCGAGACTTCCCCATCGTCCAGCCCCCCGGCAGCGCAAATCAGCATGTCCGCCGCAGCCGCAAAGGGCACGAAGGTCTTCACCCCGTTGAGACGATAACCACTGCCTTCTTTGACGACCTTGGCGGAACACCCAACGCCTTCTTCTCCTAACGCCGGGCTCATCAGCAGTTCCCCCCGCGCAAGCCGCGGCAGCAACGTCGCACGCTGGGACAAGCTCCCCGCCAGTGCCACCAGCCTCCCGCACGTCACCACGGAAGTCAGGTACGGCGAAGGCAGCAACGCCCGCCCCATCTCCTCCGACAGCACAAGCTGGTCTACAGCATCCCCACCCTCACCTCCATACTCAGCCGGCAGCGACAGTCCCAGCCACCCTAACTCCGCCATCTGCGCCCACAACTCCGGCGAATATCCCTCCCCCGAAGCCTCCACCTCCCGCACCAGCGTGGTTGGACAGTTGGCCTCAAGGAATCCCCGCGCCGTCCGACGCAGCATCTCCTGTGCTTGATTAAGACCCAGGTCCACTCTTCTACCTGGGAAGCCCCAGCCCCCTCTGCGCAATGATGTTGCGGTGAATCTCCATCGTCCCTGCTCCGTGCATGTGCATACTCTCCCGGCTCAGCCCCTCAATTGCCCCCTGAATCGGCGCAGTGTCGCACTCCGGCGTCAGCGTCCCAAACTTGCCTAGAATCTCCATCGCCTCCTGGGCGAAGTAGAGACGCTGCTTCGTGCCGTACAGGAATGCTATCGACGCCTCAGCATTGGGCACCTCCCCGCGGCTCTGCATCCACGCCACCTTCCAGCACAGCGCCGCCCACCCCTCCAGCCCAACCTTCACCTTCGCCAGCTTGTGCCTCACCAGCGGGTCCTTTCCAAACACACCTCCCCTGTACGGCGCAGACTTGGAGAAACTCAATAAATCGTCGAAGGTCCGACGGACCCGCGCGTACCGCTCCAGCCCCGCCCGCTCGTAGTCCAACGTCGTCATTGCGTGATACCAGCCCTGGTTCTCCTGCCCCACCAGGCACGTTCGCGGCACCCGCACGTTGTCGAAGAATGTCTGCGCCGCAACTTCCCCGTTGATATACGGCAGCGGACGCGTCGAAATGCCGGGCGTGTCCATCTCCACGATAAACAGGCTGATGCCCCGGTGCTTCGGCGCGTCCGGGTCCGTCCTCGCCAACAGATAGATGAAGTCGGCGTGGGCGTAGTAACTGGTGAACATCTTGGAACCGTTCAGCACGTATTGGTCCCCATCCGCCTCGGCGCGCATCTGCAGCGACGCCAGGTCCGACCCCGCATCCGGCTCCGTGAAACCCTGGCAGTATTCAGCCTCGCCCCGAGCGATGGGTGGCAGGTAGCGGGCCTTCTGTTCCGGCGTCCCGAATTTGATAATCGCCGGGCCTGCAAAGTTGATCCCCGTTATCCCCACCCGCTGCACCCTGTGGTAGCCGATCTGCTCGTCCAGAATAGACTGCTCCAGGAACGTCTTCCCGCCCCCGCCGTACTCCTCCGGCCAGCCAACAGTCAGCCATCGCCGCTCCGCCAGCCGACGGAACAGATCCCTGCTGAACCAGTATTTCTCCTCCGAAAACGTGCCGAAGACGGTCTCGTATTCGGGACTCATCTCCTCCCGAAGGAATGCGCAGACTTCCTGACGAAACTGCTGCTGTTCTTGACTGAAGGTAAAGCGCATTTTTCACTGCCAACGGCGCGGGTGATTATAGCGAAGGTTCGCCCAAACCACCAATTACGCCCCTTAAATAAACCCTGCCACTCCCGCAAAGAGTCTGCCCTGAGCCTGTCGAAGGGATGGGGGTGAAGACCCCACCACCCTCGACCACCTAGTCGATCCGTTCCGTCAGAATATGCCGCCTATTCCGCGTATAGGGACGCACCTGCTCCGGCCACCGACCCAACTCCACCGCCTCTCCCCACGCATCGGAGAGAAGCACCTCCGGGCTCTCCACCTCGTACAGCGCGTGATAGCTCGGCTCCTCCTCGAACCGCATCTCCTTCCTCTCCCCACCAATGAGCATCGTCAATTCCCGCATCTTGTAGCGGGCCACAGAAACCACCCCGGGCACCGTCATAAGATTCGGCACGTGCTCCTTGTCATACACCTCGTTGAACAGGTCCTCCTGCTCGGACTCCACGTCCATGCTTGCAATGAACAGATACTTCGATTTCTTGGCCATTGTTCCTCTCCTTTTACTCAACTTTACTGCTTCAAAATTGTCTCGATGGCGTGTCTGACCAGGTTCTTGGTCAGAATCACCTTGAATCCGTTGTGACGCAACGGGCGGGCGTGACACAGCGCAAGCTCCGCTGCCTTGGACGACTCCACTTCCTTCACCGCCTGACCCACCAGATATTCCTCCGCCTTCTGCGACCTGTAAGGAACAGGCGCAACCCCGCCCAGAATCATCCTCGCCCTCGTCACCGCTCCGTCAGACACGCTCGCCGACGCCGCCACGCTTGCCAGCGCGAAGTCCTCACCCGTCCTGTCCTGCGCCTTCAGAAACACGCTTCTGGCATCAGAAGGCGGCTTCGAAACGAACACCCCCGTCACAATCTCTCCACGCTCAAGCACGTGCTCCTGCATCTGCTGCTCGTTAGGCCCTGCGAAAAAGTCCTCCAACGCCATCGTCCGACGTCCCCGTGGCCCGAAGGACTCCAGACGCGCGTCCATCGCAATGAGCGCTGGCGCCATGTCCGAAGGATGCACCATCACCGACGCTCCGTGCCCCAGAATTGCCAGGTTGCGGTTGTATCCGTTCACCCCGTAGCAGTGGACGCCGCCCTTCTTGTAGCACGGAAATCCAGGATGCCTGTAATACCAGCACCGGGGCCTCTGGCACAGATTTCCACCCAACGTAGCCACGCTTCGAATCTGCGTCGTCGCAATCGAACGGGCTGCTTGCGCCAGAATCGGATACTCACCGCTCAGACGCTCATCTTCTGCCAAACTTCCCAACGTTAACGAAGCCCCCAGCCACACCCTATCCCTCTCCCAACGTACCCCTCCCAATTCCTCAACCCCCATCAGCGACACCAGCCTCTCCGGCCTCCGCAGCCCGTCCTTGAGCTCCGAAAGCAGGTCCGTCCCACCGGCGATAACCTCAGCCCTACCCGGCTCCTTCGTCAGAAGTGAGACCGCCTCCTCAAGGCTCTCAGGCTCCACGAACTCAAAGGGATTCACGCCGCCTCTACCTTCCGGGCCAGCCCCTCCAGGACCTTGTCCGGCGTGAGCGGGATCTCGGTGAACCGTACTCCAACGGCGTTATACACCGCATTAATCACCGCAGCCGCTACGGGAACACTCGGCGGCTCCCCCAAGGCCTTCGCCCCAAAGGGTGCGATGGGGTCTTCGGTCTCCACAAAAATAGTCTCAATTTCGGGATATTGACCTATGGTCGGGCACTTGTGCTCGAGAAAGCTCCCATTCAAAGTGACTCCCGACGCCCCGTCAGTCACCAATTCCTCGCTCAGCGTCAGCCCCAGCGTCTGCGACACTCCTCCCTCCACCTGGTTGACGGCGGCTAGCGGGTTGATGATCCGCCCCGAATCGTGGGCCGCTACGTACCGGACCACCGACACGCTTCCCGTCAGCAGGTCCACCTCCACCAGCGCAAAGTGCGCCGCGAAGGAGTTGACTATGTAGTCCGCGCTTCCCGGTACCACCGACGCCTCCGCATCCATGAACTTCCCCGGCATCCTGCTAGCCAGAACGGCCACCGACTCCAGTCTCTCCCCACTTCCCTTGGCAACGATGAATCCCTCCGACACGTCCAACCCATCCTTCGCCCGCTCCAGGTACGTCGATGCCATATCCAGCAGCCCATTCCGTAGCTTCTCCGACGCCTCCTTAACCGCCAGACCCGCCGAAAACGTGGCCGTAGATCCCGCCGTTATCGGTGAATGGGGCGCAACATCGCTGTCCCCGCTGACCACCCGCACCTCCTCATATCCGCACCCGAAGGCTTCCGCTGCCATCTGCCCCAGCACCGTATGCGACCCCTGCCCCACGTCCACAACCCCCGTGTGCAGATCGACCTTCCCATCCCGCTGCAGAACCGCCCGCGCCGTCGACTCCCATCCCGGCCCCCCACGATAGATGCACGTCGCCATACCAACGCCCCGCTTCAGATGCGGTTCGACAGCCTCCTCGACCGCGGTCCCCCAACCGATAGCCTCCGCTCCCCGCAAAATGCACTCCCGCAGCCCGTTGCTGGAGAAGGGAATCCCCCCCTCCACGGGCTGCGTGTCCACAACCAAGTCCCTCGGCGAAGTCCGACGCCCCAGCTGTCCCTCCAGGCCCACGTGGTTCATCAAGCGGAACTTCACCGGGTCTATCCCCAACGACTTAGCCGACTGGTCCATCAGCGCCTCCACAGCGAAGTGACCCTGGGGGGCGCCCAGTCCCCGGTAGGAACCCGCCACCGGCGAGTTCGTGTACGCCAGCCGACCCTCGTACCGCACGTTAGGGCATCGATACAGGTACAACCCTCCCTGCGCCGCCCTCCGAAGCTCTCCCGCCCCTGACGCCAGATACGCGCCCGTGTTCATCAACGTCTTGTTGTCAATTGCCGTTATCTCCCCACTCCGCTTGAGGCCAACCTTCAACTCGATCACCGCTCCGTGACGGACGCGACCCGCAACGAACTCCTGATAACGAGAATACTCCAGCCGCACGGCTCGCCCCGCCTTCCGCGCCAAAACGGCCGCCAGCATGGCGCAGCGGCTCTCGTCCTTGGCCCCATACCCCGCTCCAAAGTGCGGCCCCACCACCCTGATCCTCTCCTCCGGCACGCCAAGGGCCGCCGACAGATGCGCCCTGTCCTGGTGCACCCCCCGGCTCGTCTTCCACACCGTCAGCCTGTCCTCGCACCATCGGGCCACGGCGGCCCTTGGCTCCAACGGCGCCGCCGAATGGGACGCCACCACGTACGTCTCCTCCAACACCATGTCCGCTTCTCGCAGACCCGCCTCCACATCCCCTCGCTCCAACACCAACGGCTCCCCACCCCACAGATTACCCCCCTCGTGGATATCCGTCGCATCCGGTCGAAGCGCCTTACCAGCGTCTGTCTCGAAGGGCAGCTCTCGATACTCTACCCCCAGCAGTTCGATGGCCCGGTCGGCTTCCTCTTCCGTCTCAGCCGCCACGGCGGCCACCTCGTCCCCTACGAACCGCACCCGCGTGTCCAGCACCCTCATGTCCCCGGCAAACAGCCCCGAGGCTTCATCATCAAAGGGAGTGAACACAGCGTGGACCCCGGGCACCGCCTCTGCCGCAGATGTATCCACGCTGACCACTTCGGCGTGCGGATGGGGCGAAAGCAGCACCCTTGCGTGGAGCATCCCCGGCAGCTTCAAGTCTGCCGTATACCGCGCCTCGCCCGTCAGCTTCTCCTCCAGCCCCCGTCGCACCACGGAGCGGCCCACTACACTCAATCTCGCCATCACCCGCATCCCTCTCCGTCATTCCCACGAAGAGCCTGCCCTCGCGAAGGCCGGGGGCGGGAATCCATCTTTCCAGTCGCCGCCTTCACCCCTTCAAGAATCCGCCCGTAGGCGTTGCACCGGCACAGATTCCCCGCCAATGCTTCTCGAATCTCGCCCTCTGTCGGCGATGGATTTCTCAGCAGCAGCGCGTATGCGGCCATAACAAACCCGGGTGTGCAGTACCCGCACTGCCCCGCGTCCTCCTCCAGAAAGGCCCGCTGCACCGGATGCAGCCCTTCCTCGCTCGCCAGTCCCTCCACCGTCACCACTTCTTTCCCCCTGGCCTGCATCGCCAGCATCTGGCAGGCGTACACCGGCTGCCCGTCTACCGCCACCGTACAGGCGCCGCACTCCCCCCGGTCGCACCCCACCTTCGCCCCCGTCAGGGCCAGAACGTCCCTCAGCAGACGCAGCAGCGTCCAGTGGTGCGCCGCATCCACCCTTCGGGCGCGCCCGTTGACCGTCAATCTCATGGGTGAGACGTGTATTCCAGGCGGCTCAGACATATCGGGATTCTAGCACCATTGGAGCATCCATGAAATATGCCACCCGCTGCGTGACATTTCTCGCCCCTTAAGCTATGCTGGCTTCCAGACGATGTCGGAGGTGAGCATGACTACGATTTTGGGAAGCGGAAACTGGAGCTACACCGTTGTTGAGGGATGGCCCCAGCTCCCCGAAGGGTTCCTTCTTGGCGACTGCGCCGGAGCCGTGGTCGACTCAAAGGGCCGCATCTTCGTCTACACGCGAGGCGAACACCCCGTCGTAGTCTTCGATAGGGACGGGACCTACCTCACCTCCTGGGGCCACGGCGTCTTCGGTGGCACCCACGGCATCGCCATAGCCCCCGACGACTCCATCTACTGCACCGACACCCAGCATCACGTCATCCGAAAGTTCACCCCGGAAGGCAAACTGCTCCAGACCATCGGCGGCCCCTCCGGCCGCTTCAGCGGCCGGCCCTTCAACCGCCCCGCCCATCTCGCCGTCTCCCCCGTTTCCGGCGACATCTTCGTCGCCGACGGCTACGGCAACTCCAACATCCACCGTTTCAGCCCCGAGGGTGACCTGATCTACTCCTGGGGCGAGGCAGGCACCGGCGAGGGCCAATTCGTCGTTCCCCACAACATCGTCGTGGACGAAGACGAAAACGTCTTCGTCGCCGACCGGGAGAACCACCGAGTCCAAGTCTTCACCGCCAAGGGAGATTTCCTCGGCCAGTGGCCCGGTATCTGGCGCGCCGCGGGCCTGGACATGGACGCCGACGGCAACTTCTACGTCGCCGAAATGCCCCCCCATGTCTACATCATAGACGCCCCCAGCCTCGGTCACAGCGTCAGCATCTACGATAAGCAGGGCAACCTGCAGACCCGCTTCGGTGAGCCCTCCCCTGGCGAGGCCCCGGGGCACTTCACCGCCCCCCACGGCATCGCCGTCGACTCCCACGACGACCTCTACGTCTGCGAAATGCCCCACGCCAACATGGGCCCCGAGTGGATGGAGGATGCCATGGGCCGCCACAACCCGGACCACGGGCCTCAAATCAGGACCATCGTCAAGCTCGCCCGCACAAAATAATCCCTTCCCCCTTGACGGGGGAAGGTTAGGATGGGGGTGGAACTCCCCAACAATTCCAACCGAGGTTCAAGAGTTGAAGAAAAACAGGATCAAGGAGCTTTGGCGTCAGGGCCGTCCGGCTGTCATGGGCTGGTGCTCCTCCGGCAACCCCTACATCGCCGAAGTCATGGCCCACGCCGGCTTCGACGCCGTTACCCTAGACTGGCAGCATGGCATCGGCGTCACCCAGGGCTCCATCGTCAGCTGCATCCAGGCCATCGGCAACACCGACACCATGCCCATGGTGCGAGTGCCTAAAAACGATCCCGACTACATCTCCTTTGTGCTGGACGCGGGCGCTTACGGCGTCATCGTCCCCATGGTCAACACCCCCGAGGAAGCCGCCGCCGCGGGCCTGTCCTGCCGCTACGCACCCACAGGCAACCGCAGCATAGGCAGCAGCCGAGCCGCCCTCGCCAACGGCCAGGACGATTATGTAAAGTATGCCAACGACGAAATGCTCTGCCTGGTGATGATTGAGACCATGCAGGCCCTCGACAACGTAGATGCCATAGCCACGTCCCCCGGCGTCGATGGCCTCTACGTCGGCCCCAGCGACCTTTCCCTCGACATGGGCGTCAGCATCTCCGGCTGGGCCAACGACGAACGCCATCTCAACGCTTGCCGCCGCATCGTCGAGGCCGCCCGAAAGGCCGGCGTTGCCCCCTGCCACCACGGCGCAGGCCCCGACGTCTCCGCCGACATGATGGCCATGGGTTTCATGCTCTGCCACGTTGTTGGCGACGTCCGGACCATCGGGGCGGCCGCCACCGCCAGCCTCAACTCCTTCACCGCCGCCATGAACCAAAGAAACATCCCCTTCCGCTAACCCCCCTTGTATACACCAGAATTGAATCCACTCCCTATCTCCTGAGGAGGTGCCGCAGTGCCCAGCGAGGCCATGTTCGCTTTCATAGAAAAGTGCGCCAACAACGAAATGTTCCGCTCCGACCTCATCTCCAACCCCGCCCAGGTGCTGGCCGACGCCGGTCTGGAAGAAGAAGACCTGCGCTCCATCAAGCAGGACGAAGCATGGGCCTGGCTCCGCGACCTCTGGAACGCCCCGCCCGGCTGGTAACCCACTCCCCAACCAACATAGACACTCCAGTCACCACAGGCCCTCCTCATTCTTGTCATCGTGAAGAGAGGTCTTTCTATAAACATCATTCCGGCGAAAGCCGGAATCCAGTCTTACCCCTTATCCCCGAAAACTCGTCATTCCCGCGAAGGCGGGAATCCATCTTCCCCCTCTCCCACATCCACACCTTGTAAGGGCGGGTTTGAAACCCGCCCTCCCTATCCAACATCCCCAAAAAGAAAAGACGCCGACGAAAATCGCCGGCGTCTCTGCAGTTTCCTTAACCTTGTGGACTAGGCTTCTTCGGGCATCACCGCGAACATGGAGTCCGTCTCCGGCTCCGCCAGAATCTCCTCCACCCGTTTCTTGAACGATCGAAGCGCCTCGTCTCCCGCAGGCCCGTCCGGTATCTCGTGGTTGCTCAGCTTTTCCTTGAACTGCTCGAACAGCAAGTCCTCCGACCGGCCATGCGGTATCTCGAAGAAGTCATGGTTGAAGTGGGGAAGCTGTCCTGGCCCAAAGTAACCCTTACCCTCGATGCTGAAACCCTCCAGCTCGTGTGATCCCTTGCCCAGCACCTCGCCCGTCTCCACGTAGTGCTCCATGACAGGCTTCATGCCGTACTTCTGAATGGGGCACACCTTCATGCACACGCCGCAGCCGGAGTAGCGCGCCATCACGGGCCTGCACCGCTCGTAGACCAGCTTGTGCTTCTCGACGCCCCTCCACCAGACCTTGTCCCGCATCAGCGCGCGTCCGGGACACCGGTTCACGCACACCTGGCAGACTTCACAGAACTTGTGGATGCCGTAGTCTACGGACTGGTCGTAGGTCATTGGCGCGTCCGTGGTGATAACCATCAGGCGGGCACGGGAGCCGAAGTGGGGCGAAAGCAGTTGCCCGTTGGCCCCAAGCTGACCCAGACCCGCCGCGACAAACATGGGGATGTAGGGCGCGCTGTTGTCGTTGGGGCTGTGCACCTGCGCGTGATAGCCCAGGCTGCGGATGTAGTCCGCCATCATCAGTCCCAGCTGGCTCATCGTCCGGTACGTCCCGAAGTGAGTGTACTCGGCAAAGCTGCTGGGTATCGACTGGGTCCGCTCGTAGTCCTGCTCATAAGCCAGGCAGATGGCATGCTCGAACCTGGTCCATCGCTTCTTGTACTTGAACGTGTACCGCCGGTCGTAGCGGGTCATCCCCACCTCGCCGAAACCAAGCTCGCGGGCCTTTGTCTTGATCTCTTCCGTAACGTCCTTGCCAGTCGGCGCGGCAGTGGGAGCCACGTCTGCGGAGGTGGCGGCGGCGTTCACCACCGGCGCCTGCAGCCGCTCGTGCTCCAGGTGGGACTCTTCCTCCTCAGGGCTGTAGACCGTCCACACCCAAGACCGGTCGGCGGTGTATTCGATGTTCTGGCTCTCCAGGGGATAGGACCGCGAGTAGAAGTCCACGTCCTTCTGGTTCTGTCGGATGCCGGGGGTGGTCACCAAGTCCTCGGCTACCGGAATCTCATAGTCCGGGTCTTTTAGTCGAAGCCCAGGGCGCTTGACAACATGGCTAACCTTCTTTGTGGTCATCTTTCCCCCTTATGAGCGGTTTTGGACATTGTCCCCAAGAATACTCTCGCATATAGTCAGTGTCAACATAAATCATGATGAATTATGGAAGCTTGGTTCATTGGGCAAACTCTCTACGTAATCCGTAAATCAATCAATACAGAGTGCCGCCCTTTAACACTGCGATGTAACCGAATGAACCGAAGCTGCCAACCAGCTTCTCCTACAAGTTGAACTGTGGGTCAACCCAGTCGGACTCCTTCTGGTATATCTGAATCCGCGCCCGCTGGTTGTCGAGGACGAGAATCTTTCCGTCCTCGGAAATCTCAATGGACGTTGGCCGAGTGAACCGCCACTGCGGCTCCAGACTCTTGACCCGGAGCCGCGCCTTCACGTAGTCCGGATTGGCGTCCACCGCCTCCTGCGCCCACTTGGAAAGTTCCTCGGCGTCGCCGATGAACGTCGTCAGCGGCATCCCCTCCGGATCGAACACCTCCACCTTGTTGTTCCACCAGTCCGTCACGTACACGTCCCCCTCGTCGTCCACCGCCACGTCGCTGGGCAGCTTTAACTCGCCCTTGCCTTCTCCGGAGCCCCCGAAGCTCGCGAGAAATTCCCCTTCCGGCGAGAACTTCTGAATCCGGTCGTTGTGCCAGTCCGCCACGTACACATCACCGCGACCGTCCAGAGCAATGCCCCACGGATGGTTGAACTCCCCCTCACCCGGGCCTTCGCTACCCCAACTCGAAATATACCTACCGTCCTTCGTGAACTTGGAAATCCGGTGGTTCAACTCCTCAGTGATGTAAATGTTGTCGTTTCCGTCGAACACAATCCCGCTGGGACCGTTTATCTGCCCCTCCCCACTGCCCGGCGTCCCCCATTTGCCCAGATAGTTGCCGTCACGGTCGAAAATAGAGATGCGATTCAGCCACTCGTCCGCCACATACACGTTCTCGTCCCCGTCCAGAGCAATCGCCGTGGGCCACGTGAACTGGCCGTCACCCGTGCCCACGCCGCCGAAATCCCGGATGAACTCCTCGTCTACGGTAATAACGCTCACCCTCTGGCAGGGCTGAAACTCGTCCCCACGGTTGATGACGTAGACGACCCCGTTGCCGCCCAGCGCCAGGTCTACGGGATGACGAAATCCCGGCCCTCCCGTGGCGTTGCGCCCGATGGTATGGCTATAGTTGTAGACCCTGCCCCGGACCATAACGGTCTGCATAGCATGTCCTCCAGCGAATTTGCAGATTTAGCCGAACTGGTACTCCCGAGTGGAAGCTATCAGCTGCAACACTTCCCCAACCCTCCGTCCGAAAGCCGCCCGCTCCTCCTCCGTCGCGCCCCTACGCGCGGGCCCGCCGGCCTCCACGTGGGCGATGAGCTCAGAGCGCGTATCGTCGTTCACCCGCGCCGGCCCCATCAGATCAATGCACCCGTCGACGAACTCCGTCGCCGTCAAACTCTCCCGAGCGGCCAGCCGCTCGATAATCGACTTCACCCCGGGCAGGCTCGTGTCCCCCACCCGGTTTGCCACAAAGTTGATTCGACGCAGCAGTGAGCCGCTGTCGATCCATTCCTGTCCCGTGTGCCACCCCTCCACACTCGGCGGGTCCATCAGCGCCTGTCCCTGGTAGTTCGTCTCCAGCCCGATGGGTGCCATCCCCGGTTTCGGCGAAACGTGGTCCTGCACCAGCCGCATCGTCCCTGCCACCACCTCCGCCGGACTCTTCACCTTCCCAAACCACACGCTCTCGTCCTTGAAGAAGTCCGAGTTGAACAGCATCCGCAGCGTCGCCCGCATGTCGTAGCCGGAACTGATGAATGTCTCTCCGAGCATATTGATGGCCACCGGGTCCCGTGGCGCCACGTCCAGCCAGCTTGGCACCTGCACCTCGTCGGCGACGAAGAAGTTGTAGAGATGGCGCGCGATGAAACGCGCCGTCGCAGGCTGCCTTACCACAATGTCTATTATGTCCTCTCCATTGAATCTACCCCTGTGTCCCAGGAAAGTCTTCTCGCCGTCGTCGTGGTCCTGGGGCAGGTACTCAA
This sequence comes from uncultured Dehalococcoidia bacterium, assembly GCA_951812825.1. Lineage (GTDB taxonomy): Bacteria > Chloroflexota > Dehalococcoidia > Lucifugimonadales > JAPULR01. The sequence goes on from OX638324.1 coordinate 23,838, forward strand.
AGCTCCACGGGTAACGCCCATAGGGAAGCCGCGGTATCTTCGCGGCAATGGTCCAGCCCGTAAAGGCGCGGGAACATTCCTTTACGTCGTCCTCCGAATAGTTGCCCTGCCCCATCGAAAAGAGCTCCAGCAACTCCCGTCCCCAGTTCTCGTTGGGCGCATCCCTGTGGTTCTCATTGTTGTCCAGCCAGAAGATCATCGCCGGGTCCTTGGCAAGAAGCACCAGCAAGTCCCGATAATTCCCCATGCCGTTCTTGCGGAACATGTCAATCTGCGCCAAAAGCTGGTCGCAGTTGTCCACCTTTGCGTTGCCCGTGGCGAATACGTGGTGCCAGAACAGGACCATCTTCTCTTCCAACGGCCTTGGCGTGTTGATAAGCCGGTACATCCAGTGCGCCTGGCCGTTGGTGGGATTGCCGCCGGGTATCTCGTAGCCCGGGTTGTGTCGGAAGATCATCCCCTCGTCGATGGGCGGAATCCCGTGTTCTTCGGGATTGACCAGTTCCTCAACGGTAGCCTCGTACCCCTTCGCAACCCGCGCCTCCAACTCATCCCTGGTTGCTCCGAAACCCGCCCTCCTCATCAGATGGGACATTAGCGCGATATCTTTCTCTGCCATTCCTAGACCCCCCTCACAGAGTGCAACGACCAAACGTTATGTTATATGCGCTTGGTGGCCCCATAATATCCACAGGGGCAGAGGGTGTCAAGGAACATTGACGGAGTTACAACGCCGAAACGCAATCACGTGAAGGATTACACCTCTGATATTGTTCAGCGATGCGATATTAAAACCACGAAATGCCGTTATTGATAGCCTTATCGGAATTTGTATGACTTGAACGACTCGGCGTAGGCCATATCCTTCGACTCCCCCGTCATCGACCTCCACCGCCGCATTCCCTTTGCCACGTCGAAGTGCCCCACCTGACTCTCGTGCTGCTGCAGCGCCTTAATCGCCACCTCAATGACCTCGGACACGTCAATCCACGTGTCGGCGTTAGCCCGGTCCGTAATCAGCAACTCTTCCACATTGTGAGGCTCCAGCCCCTCCTCCAGCAGTTCCGGGAACGTCAGCCTGTCCCTCGCCGAAGGAAAGACCGCCGCCAGCGCTGCCTCCCCGGCGGCGATGTGGTCGGGATGCCCGATGTACGGCCCGTCCGTCAGACTCCGCACCGGAGAGGGACAGATGACCACCTGAGGACGGTGTCGCCGGATCTCCCGGGCTATGTCCCGCCGCAACTCCAGCGTCGGCACCAGCATAGCGTCCTCGTAACCCAGAAAGACCACATCCTTCACCCCCAGCACCCTGGCGGCGTTCCGCTGCTCCCGCATTCTGATCTCTGTCAGCTCCGCCGACGTCATGCTCGGATCGCTGGAACCCTTGCTCCCGTCCGTGCAGATAACCTGCACCACCTCCATGCCGCTCTTGCACCACTTGGCAACCGTGCCGGAACATCCGAACTCTGCGTCGTCGGGATGGGCCACTATCACCATCCCCCGCTGGTACCCTTCATCGTTGGTCATCTGGCTTCTCTCTCCTCGTTGGTCATATTCTCGGGACTGCCGAATATTCTATCCTGATTCTACAAAGATGTAAGGCCCGAATTGGAATCCAATCATCCGGGAAACTCCCCCTCCTCAACGCTACAACGGCTCCCCGGCCCGCTGCGGCGGCTGCGGATTTCGCAGCAGCAGGAACATAACCACCCCGGCGGCAGTCATCGCGGAAATTATCTTCAGGCCCGCGCTGTAGCTGTAATTGTCCGCCATGTAGCCCAGCAGCATCGGCCCCACAATCTGCCCGCCCATCAGCACTAGGTGCGAATAACCCTGGATCATCGGAAAGTTCTTCCGCCCAAAGTATTCGCCCCTCATCGCCGTTATCACCGGCCCCCGGATTCCCCAGGACATCCCCTGTATCGCCGACGCCAGTATCACCTGCCAGAAACTTCCGGCTAAGGCAAAAAGCAGCAGCGCGGAAGCGTGCCCCAGCATGGTCCCCGCGGCGATGTACCGCTTCGGCAGACGGTCTCCCAGAAATCCCCCCACAGGCTGTGCCGCCATCAAGAATCCGTTTACCGCCACTACCGCCGTGGCCGCCCTCTCCGTAGAGAAACCCAGGTCCGTCTCCAGGTACGGCACCATGTGCAAACTCAGCGACGATATGGTAAGCAACGAGACCGAATGCCCGATGGACATCAGCCAGAACGCAGGCGTCTTCAACGCCTCCTTGAGCGAAAAGTCGAATTCCTGCTCCGTCGACGGCGCGGCCCGGAGCTCCTTCGATCCTTCCGTCGCCTCCTCCTCAGGTTTGTCCCCATCCGGCAGGTAACCGTAGGGTTCAGGACTGTATCGCATGACCCTGGACAGAGGAATTCCAATAATCAATGCTATTATGCCGCAGCCCAGGGCCGTCTTATCCCAGCTGAAGTTGTTGATGAAGAACGCCACCACCGGCGCAACCAGAATTCCCCCGAAACCCATCCCCATCATCGTCAGTCCCACCGCCATCGCCCGCCTCCGCCGAAACCAGTTGGTTAGCGCGGGCACCACAGGAGTCCACGCGGCCAGGCCGGAGCCCACCGAAAGAATCAGGAAGGACGCATAGAACATCGGTACGTTCTGCGTCAGGCTCAGCATCACCAGTCCCAACGCCAGAATTACGAACCCGCCTGCCATAACAATCCGCGAGCCGAAACGCTGGACCAGCCATCCACCCAACGGCCCGAGAAAACCGCTCTCCACCCGTGAAAGGGTGTAGGCACCGGATATCAGCGTGCGGCTCCAACCGAACTGCCGCCGCATCGGCTCAAAGTAGAACTGGAACCCGTGCATGAACATGCCGCTGCTGATGGCAATGCTGACCATGCCCCCCGCCACAACCCACCACCCATAAAACATCCCCCGAACCCGGGAAATAACCCAACCCGCTAACAAGGCAGAACTAACCCCCGACTAGACCGGCGACAGAATTCTGATTCAGCATGAAGAATCAACATCAATTCGGGTTGCCGGGATCCAGGGCCAGTCTGATTTCGAATTTGTACTCACCAACGCTCTCCATAAATCCACTCATGGCCAGGTAGAAGTCCCCGGTTTCGGGAGCCACCCATCGAATCCCATGCACTGAGCCGCCTTTCCACAAATTACCGTGATCGCAACGATTATGCCATTCGGAAGATCTACTCCCATCAGCTCGATACATCTGCGCGCACAGGTCTGTTGTTTGATCTGGCCAAAAGAAGATGTGGTATACCCTGCCTTCAGAGGCGTTGAAGCGGAAATAGTCTTCATCGAAAGTATCGTCTATTGTGCCATGAATCTCCTTGAAACGCCCAATCCTGGTAGATGACTCTAGTCCGTTGCCATGGTCATCTTCCTCAGCCTCTTCCTGTGGCAAAATCGTGAAGGTGTAGTCACCGGTCTTGCCACCGAAGTTTTGCACTGCAAGGTAATACGTATCTGTACTGGGAGCTCGCCACTGAATCTGCGGTCCATCTGGCCCCTCTATTCGACCCTGCCACTCGTTCCGAAGTTCGCTCATCCCGTCGGGACCGTACAGCGTTATGCTCGTGTGACCAAGAGTCCCATGTTCCACGGATATCCGGTAGATCTGTCCCTCCTCCGCCGTGAATCGAAAATAGTCGAAATCGAAGATGTAGTCCAGAGACCCCGTAACCACCTCGCCGATTTCGACGAGCCTTGCATTCTCTGGTTCGTCGGCCTCGCCGTCGACATAGTCGATCTCCGGGTAAGCGAAATCCCCGCCGTGAAGATCCCGGAACAGACCGCGAACCCTGTCTTCCTGAGACGACGCATGCTTCACAAAGGTCTCGTATATCTCCTCTACAGTAGGCGGAGTGCTGAATCGCAATGCCGGCAAGTGCCCTCCGCTGGAAACGTACAATTCGTTCAATGCCGACGACATGGCATTCTTGCCCATTATCTTCCGCAACTTAAGTAGCAAATACTCGCCCTGCCTGTAGTTGCATTGGAAATAGGAAATGAATCCCAGGTCCTGCAGATAGGCATTGTGGCGTATGTTTTCAACCCCCGAGTCGACGCAGAAGCTCTGGACTTCCTTTGAAACTACAGTCTCTCGACTGGATATGTCCTGCCAACCCCTCTCATGATTCACATGCGCCTCCACGAAGTTCGCCCCGCCTTCAACCAACCAGGGATGTCCGCCAAAGTTTGCCGTCAAGTAATAGTGGGCCACCTCATGGGGAACGCCATATAACCGACCGCGATGAACTATTACAGACATATGACTGCCAAGATGCCTCACAAGATGCCCGTACTCTTCCCTCCCTTCGGTCACAAGCAGCACGATGATATCCGTAGTTGGAAAGGGAACGCCAAAAAACTCTTCGGCAATTTGCGCTGCGGACTCAATCTGCTTCAGCGACTCTTGATTCAATACCGGACTACTATCCTGCACCAGCCAGACGTTGACATCACCCGCAAGAGGCAGCGAAATGGTTTCGTGATAGAGATGGTTATCTATCAGCAGCGCCCTGTACAGGCTGGGGTTTTGACCGGCAAGCGTCACAACCAGCGCGGCCTCTTCATCAGTCAACCCATCGGTAAACCAGGTTCTTTCGGTCAAGGTATCCAACAGTTCCTCATCCGCCCGACCCAAGGCCCACAAGAGAAAGAAATCCAGGTCCCTGATCGCATCACCTTCGTACCTCGGCCAGCTTACAACTTTGCTTGCCAGCCCCTCATTCGCGGCTGCTATATCAGCCAGAGAGTAGACTGCAGAACTTTCCAGTTTTGTAATGCCGTCGGATATCCACGGAAGAGCTGCAATGTCGTCAGCGAATTCAATGTTTCTGGATGTCACTTCGAGCAGACCCCGTCTAACGACCCCTTCATCCTCCGCCACGTCCTCAATGAACCAGGGCAAACTTGCTACCCGTTTGGCCAACTCCAAGTCTTTCGACGCTATTGCGTCCAATAGGCGGAGGATCGATACCTCCCATTCCGTCACTCCGTCAACAACCCAGGGAACACCAGCCACCTGCTTGGCCAGCTCGAGGTCTTTGTCTGAGATATAGTCCACTGTGGTACTGGCTCCCCACTCATCCCCTGTCGCGTCGTCAGCCAGCCAGGGCAGAGCTGCCATATGCCTGGCAAGGTCAACGTCCCTACCTGCAATGTTGCTTATTGCGTGGATGACCGCAGCCTCCGACTGCACCACCCCGTCGGCAAGCCAGGGCCGAGATAGCAACAGCGTTGCCGCCTGCGCCCCCAATTCCCCTTCGTTGCCTTCTCGCACCTCAGCTTCAGCGATGTTTCTTACGAAATTCATGACACTTCGCTCATCCCCCGTCGGTCCGTCGACAAACCAGGGTAACATCGCCGCTGCCAAGGCCAAATCCGGGTCAATTTCTCCCAATCTAAGCGCAGACCGGAGCGCAGTCCGCTCATTTGCCGTCACTCCATCGACCAACCATGGAAGCGCAACCGCCCAATTCAGCATTTCAACTTCTTCCAATCCAACGGCGGCAAAAGCGGCGATGACAACGCTTTCGCCCTCCGTCAGGTCGTCAACAAACCAGGGCAGGCTCGTAACCTCTTCGGTGAACTTAACGCTGCGGGATGCCATCACCGCAGTCGCGCTGATAGCATCCCGCTCTCCCTCTATTGCTCCATCGGCAAACCAGGGGAGGCCTGCTACGCGTTTGGCCAATCCGACGTCTCTACTTGCAAGGAAGTCCAATCTGACGAGTGCGTCAGTTTCCGCCTCTCCCACTCCTTTGTTAAACCACGTCGTCTCCATAAGCAAGCTGCCTAGCTCGGAATCCTTGCCTGCCAGGCTGAATAGGTTAGACACGGCAGCGCTTTCCTCCGTTGTAACTCCGTCGCCCAACCATCCAATCGTTAAAGTCCAATTCATTAGCTCGACGTCTCCGATACCAGCTACAGCAAAGGTGTCCAGTACTTCGGACTCACCTTCCGTCACGCCGTCGAAGAACCATTCAAGGGTTGCGACTCTCCCTGCCAACTCCGCATCGTCGACTGCAATGTCGGCAAGTGCATCTAGAGCAACGCCTTCTTCCTCAGCCACCTCATCCGCAATCCAAGACAATGCCGCAACTTTTCCCACTAGCTCGGGATCAGCCATCCCCATTCGCAGGAAAGCCTCAAGCACTGCCGACTCCATGCCTTCCACCCCATCCGAAACCCACGGAAGCCCAGCTACCCGCCCCGCTAGTTCGGCGTCCACAAGCCATAGCTCAGTCAGCGTCTCAACCGCATCCGCTTCAGCCCCTTCTGCAGGGTCTTTAAACCACGAAATCTTCTCAGACAGCCTCGCAGTAGCCTCTTCCCGCGGGCTGGGCTCTGGAGTGGGAGTCGGCTTCGGCGTGGGTGCGGGCGTTGGCGTGGGGCTGGGAGTCGGCGTAGGCGTAGGACGCGGTGTGCGCGAGGGAGTAGGTTCCGGCGTAGCTGTCGCCGTTGCCGTCGGACGCGATGTGGGCGCAGGGGTGGGAGTGATGGTAGCTGTTGGACTCGGCGTAGGAGAAGGGATGGCAGTGGGTGTAGCCTCCGGTCTCATCGCAGGCGTTGGTGCAGGGGTGAGATCAGGCGTAGGCCCGACAGTTACCGTCGCCGCAGTGACAGGCATGGAAATAGTCTCCGGCGTCGCCACGGGAGTTGCCGGTTCGCCGACGCAACCCGAAACCAGCGAAACAGAAACCACGCAAAGCACCATTAGGCCCGCCAACCGGAATCCACTCATAAAGAGTCCTATCTCCCCCCACCTGAACAACCGGCGGAAAGCTTCACCATATCCGCCCCTGCTCTCGGGTTAAGGGACCTGCATTATCTCCACCCGAACGTTGTCCGGCGCTTCCACAAAGGCAATCCTCATTCCGTTCGGCAGCGGACGAATCCCCTCCAGCACCTTCACGCCCTTCCCTTCCAGCTCCGTCATCGCCGCGTCGATGTCGTCCGTCTCAATGCCAAAGTGCTCCAACCCCATGTGAGGGGCGGACGAACCGGCCGGCAGACTCTCAGACGACGCCTGGGTTATGTTCACTCGCACTCCTCCCAAGTCCGTCCGGACCGTCAGCGTGCCGCCCATCTCCGCCTCTGCATCTATCGTCGCCCCAAACGTGTCCACGTACCACTGGGCCGTGCCCCTGGGATCTTCTGCCTTGATGTGAATATGGTTCATGCCAAATTTCATTTGATCTACCCCTCAACTTGTCTTCGTAATTCCAATTTCAGATTCCGTCTATTCCCCTACCCACCCACCGCCCGCTCCAGCATCTCGTTTATCTCCCTGACCGTCGCCTGCTGCCACTCCGGAAAACGCTGGCTCACCCGCTTCCGCCGCTCAATGCCAAACTGCCTGTCGTCTAAGCCAGGCTGCTCCTCGCGGATGGCCGACTCTATCTCTGCCGACTCCTTGTCCGCCACCTCCGGCCGCTCGATCCAATGGCAGATGTAGTCCAACCCCTCCGTATAGAACACGAAGACAGGGATAGACTGATACTTCCCCTCCTTGAGAAACTCGTTCATCACGTCTAGGTTGGAATCCCGTGGAAACACCCGCACCTCCACCCCCGCGCTGTCCGCCAACTTGGCCATCGTCGGCAGCCCCCGGTACACGTCCGGGCACCAGTCCTCCCCTATCGCCAGCACCTTGGCGGGACCCCTAGCCCGTTGCGTCAGATTGCGGAACCGCTCAACCTCCCCCTCCTCCGGGTCAAACTCGCCGAAGTACTGCTCAAACCGCAGCTTGTTTACCTTTATCTGCGACAGGTACTCCTCGTACGAATATCCCTCCTCGAACCTCTGGGGCGTTACGACGGTAGTCTCCTCTGTCATGGTCTCCCTCCTATCCGGGCCCACGGCCCGTCAGCCGATGTCTCAACCGTGGACGCCTTCGAACTCTCCCTCCTCGATCCGCCCGTCCGGGTAGACGATGATCGGCACGGCGCTGCCGTACTCCAGCGCCTCGTCCAGAGCTTCCTGGCTCTCGTCCACCCGCTTCTCCACGTACTCGATGCCCTGGCTGTCCCAGGTTTCACGTAGTTTGTCGCATGCGGGGCAGAACTGGATGGTATAGATGACGGGAAGAGTCATGGCGTCCTTCCTGGTTTTCGCCCATCATATCCCAATCCCGAACGGCTGTCACGGCGAAAACAAGTTCCACGCTGCAAGCCTTCACTCAGCCGTCATTTCGGCCCCCGAGCCGGAATCCAGTCCCCTTCCCCCCTCGTCATTCCCGCGAAGGCGGGAATCTATCTTCACCCTGCCCCCTGGCCTACCATTCCCCAATATGGTCCCTCACTGGTGCTTAGGCAAAGGTTTCCCCTTACGCCCCCACCCGCTCCCCTCCCTTGAACACCGCCTGCACCTTCGTCAGATCGAGAATCTCCTCCGAAGGGTCCCCCTCCACCACCAGCAGGTCCGCCCTCTTTCCCGCAGTCAACTCCCCCACTCTATCCCCCATCCCCAGCGCTTCAGCCGCTTGACTCGTCGCCGAAAGAATAGCCTGCATCGGCGTCAGCCCCCCTTGCACCATACACTCCAACTCATAGGCCAGATGACCGAAGGGATAGCTGCCCCAGCCACAGTCGGAGCCCGCAATCAGCCGTACCCCCGCATCCACCATCCGCCCCACCTGCTCCACCCGCGTCTTGCGATGCTCATACCCCGCCGAGAGCCTCGCCTCTTCCTCCGACGTCAACCCCTCGCCGTCCCGCTTGGCCTCCAACGCCCAGATGCCGCTCCGGCCGATGTGCATCGTTGGATTCACCCACACCCCCTGCTGCACAATCCGCTCCACAATCTCTGCGTCGTAGCTGGCCTCTCCCCCCTCGTCCACAAAGAAGGCGTGATAGATGGCGTCCAGCCCAGACTCCAACACGTTGCGCATCCCCTGGTTGGACCGGCAGTGTGCCCCCACGAACCGGCCCTGGTTGTGCGCCTCCGCGACGATAGACTTCAACTCGTCAACCCCGAATGCCGGACGGTACGGATAGCTGGTGAGCGTACTGCCCCCCGTCGCAATCACCTTTATGAAGTCCGCCCCCTCCTTGATTAGCTGTCTTGTAACCGTCCGAACCCCATCCACCCCGTCGGCCTCGCCTCCCATGAACCACAGGTGCCCTCCGGTGACAGTAACGGGCCGGCCGCAGGCCAGCAGCGTAGGCCCTGAAACCTCCCCCTCCTCGATGCCCCTCTTCAGCGACAACCCCGTGTTGTGCCAGGCGCCGTTGTCGCACATCGTCGTTACCCCGCTCCGAAGCGCAATGCCCGCGTTCCGAGCCGAACGGAGCAGCATCAGGTCGTCCCCGTCGGCGATGGCCTCCTCCCCGCTGCGTCCCCGCCCCGCCATGTTCGTGTGCGTATGCGCGTCAATCAACCCGGGCAGAAGCGTCGCCCCGGGAAAGCGCAGTACGCAGTACGAATCAACGGAATCCCCCCACTGAGCGGCGGGCACAACGCCGGAAATTACATCCCCCTCCATAACCAGGGCCATGCCTTCTTCAGGAGCGCCACCCCGACCGTCAATGAGCTTATCCGCCTGAATAATCAGCTTCTTCATCGTCGCTGCTCTCCCTGCGTTTCTTCCTTACCGCTCCGCCAGCGCCTCGGCGGCGGCACGAGTTCCGATGCCCCGACTATACAGACCACGCAGCGGACGGTTTAGCAGGCTCAACGCCGTCATCCCTGTAAATATCGTCCCGAATCCCCCCAATATCCGCGTGGCATTCAGCCAGACCGTGTCCGCCAAAATCCCGTTCACCAGGTTAAAGCTCGCCATCGCCCCCTGCAGGTGCCAGCTGTACACCGCTATCACCCGCCCCCGTATCTCGTCCGGCACAATCTGCTGCACCATTGCGCTGGAAAGCGTCATATATCCTGCCTGTGACAGCCCCACCCCAAAGGCGGCGATTACCGCCGTCGTCAGGTTGAAGGATAATCCCATCAGAATCGGCGTCACTCCGCTCAGAATCCCCAGCGCCAACAGAATCCGCCCCCGTATCTTCTCGCTCCCCAATCCCGCTATGCTGAAGGAAGAGACCATCGAACCCGCCCCTATGCCGATCATCAGCAGGTTGCCGCCCTTATAAAGCTCCGCCCCCTCCATCAACCCCAGCCGGTCCCTCGACAGAATGGGAAACAGCGTTTCGTACGACATGACCAATGAGCAGTGCGCCACCACCATCAGGAACAAGGGCAGCAGCAGCCGATGTTGATAGACGAACGAAAGCCCCTGCACCAGGTTGCCGACTGCACCCCGGCTCCGGTCCACCACCCCCCGTGACACCGTCCGAATTTGCAGCACCAGCCCGAACCCCACTACGTAAAGCCCCAACGAAATTACGAAGGCCCACTCGCTGTAACCCAGAAGCACCACCGGCAGTATGAACAGCGGACCCAACAGCTTTGACCCCTGCACCGTGGCATGATGAAAAGCCACGGCGTTCACCAGCTTGCTTTTCGGCACCAGATTCGGAAGCAGCGCCTGCGCCGCCGGCATCTGCGTTGCCCTCGCGAATCCGTTGACCGTGGACAAAACCACCAGCTGCCAGAACTCCAGGTTGCCCGTAATCACCAAAGCGGCCAGTACCGCGTTCTGTGCCAGGTTCACCCCATAGGCCGCGGCCAGCACCCTCCGCCGGTCGAACCGGTCCGCCAGATACCCCGCCACCGGCGACATCACCACCGAGGGAATCATGGCTACAAATGTTACGATCCCCGCCGCGCTCGACGCCCCCGTCTCGTTCAGCGCCAACGCGGCCCGGGCCACAATCAGCGCCCACGCCGACGACTGCGAAAACGCCGTCGCCGCCCACAGGCGTCTAAACTCGGCGTGCTGCAGAGCGCCCAGCATCCGGGAGGTGAAGGTGTCTTTCCTCACTGTTACGGCGCGTCCTGACCCATGAAGCTGATTCTACCCCTCAGGGTTGTAGAATGCCAGAAGAAACAAACTCACACCCACCCACTTACTCTCAACGCACCCCCCTCTCTCGTCCACGCGAAGAGCCTGCCCCTCCAGAGCCAGGGCGTGGCCCCACACACCCCAATCCATGCCCAAACAAGAATATGGTGTACAATCTATGACCTTGAATACCGCAAATTTCCACCATAGAAATCCCCTCCTCCGAACACTTCTCCCAGCATCAAAATTGGGCAAGCTCCCCATTCACCCATGCTAGTGACCTCCATACGCATCCTCGCCTCCCTCCTGTTCGCCGTAGTCGTTTGCGTCAGCTTCCTGGCCTTCCTCACCGCTTCCAAAGTCCGCACCACCCTGCTGGAGCCTTCCTTCTACACCCAAGTGCTGGAAGAGAACGACTCCTACGAGATCATCCAGATCGGACTCATCTCTAACATTGGCGATAGCGAAGAAGTTGGCGGGCTGCGAAACGACCTTGGCATGGACGACCATGAGTTCGATAATGTGGCGAAAGATGTCATATCCCTCCCATACCTCAAAACCCAGTTGGACGGAATAATCACCGGCGTCATGTCCTACCTCCGTGGCGAGGTGGAAGAACCCCAACTATTCGTCGAATTAGCCCAGCCCATCCAAAGCATACGCCAGGCAAGCCTGGACTTCGTCGACCGTCGCATTGAGTCCGTGGAGCAGACCAATCCAACGACGCCGGAAGAGTACGCCCAAGAAGCACAAACACTAATCGAATATCTGGAAAGCGGTCAGATACCGCCGAGCGCGCCATCCCTTGCCAACGTTCCCACACCCGTGCTGGAAAACGCCCTCGACCAGGTGCTGCCCACCCTTTCCTTCCTCGACCCCCGCATAGCAGCCAGCCTCGAAGCTCAGTGGGAAGAGGTGCGCACCGAAGCTCTCAATCAACCGGACAGCCCTGAGGCCATGAAGCTGGCCGCCCGCGCCGTAGTCTCCCCATATATCGATGAAGCCATCACAGAGGTGCGCACCCACCTGGACGATCGGGACCGCTTCGACCTTGTGGAGGCTGCCGCCGAAGCCTCCGAATTGACACGACAAGAATTCGTTGAAGGCGCCGACGCCGTTCGAGACCCAATAAACACCTTGCACAGCGTTGGCCCCACCGTGGCCCTGGTGATCATGGCCCTGGCCACGGTCTTTCTCGTTCTGGTCAACATCCCCCACCGCACCGCCATGATCATGTGGCCCGGCATCACCCTCATCCTCACCGGAGTCGTGGCCATCATCGTGTCTGCCCTGCTTTCCGCCTTCATACCCGAGGCATCCTCCGAGATTTGCGACGACGCTGCGGACTTCGTTTGCGAGCCCACCCTGGACATCCTCCTGGAATTGTCCCGCGCTCTGGGCAACTTCCCCCTATTGCCCTCCGTAGCCCTCATCGTCATCGGCAGCCTGGGTTCCGCCGCCGCCATTCTCATGTCAATGGACGCCGTCTCCTCTTCCGGCCCAAGGCCACCCTCCAGTATGGCCGACAACAAGCCAAAGGAAGGCTGGTAAACCCCCTCTCCACTCCCTCCCGTCATGCCGGTGAAAACCGGAATCCAGTCCCCTTAGCCCGCCCCAACCACGCTTCCCGTAGGGGCTGGTTTCAAACCGGCCCGACTCCATCCCTGCACGTCGTTCCCGGCCCGGCGAAGAATCCCTTACCCGCACCAGCGTCCCACGCGTCGACAATCATCCCCCCCGATGATACCCTTGGCACTCCCTATGCTACGCGAAAGGCGACGTAATGGCTGAACAGACTACCAACCCCCAGGAACCCGCAATTGGCCACTTCCCCCTATTCGGAGAATACGAGGCAATGGTCGCCGAGGAACTGGAAGGCCTGACTGACCCTCAGCTGGACTGGACAAGCCCCAACTGGGGATGGTCCGGCTGGAGCATCCGCAACAACATCAGCCACGTCGCCTCCCACCTCTTCCGATGGTACATCCTCCGCTGGGGAGACCAGATCTTCCCCGAAGGCATCCCCTACCGCGACGAAGTCGACTACCTGGCCGCCCTTCCCCATCGGCAGCTCGATAAGGAGCAGTGGTGGGAGATTAACGTGATTCTTGGCAAGCTCGGCGAGGCCATCGAAATGGTCCACGGAATTCTCAGAAGGGAAACTATGGACTCCCTCCTAGCCAAGACCATCGAAATGGAAGGCCCCGGCTTCTATGACCCTATTGCCCACAGATACCCCGGCACCCTGCTTCCCCACCCCACCGACCCCAACCTCCGCATCTTCACCCTGGAAGGATGCTTCCATCACAGCGAAGGCGAACTCGTCACCCACCTCTACAACTGCCAGCGACTAAAGCGCGCCCAAGGCCTCACGGCCCGCGTAGAACTCCCCAAGATCGGCTACTGGACCCTCCCCGACTGGGACACCACCGAGCCGTAGCCTCATTCTCCTACCTCTTTCCCCTCCCCCACATGTCATTCTGTGCGCAGCGAAGCGGAGTCGAAGAATCTCGTTACCGAGAGTCAAAACCCGTCCCATCTCCCAAGGCTCCCCTCTTGTTCCTGCGAAGGCAGGAACCCATCTTCATCCCCTCTCTCGTCCCATCGTATACAGCAATCCCACCACCTCAACCCGGTTGGCCGTTTTCCCGCTGGACTGCTATAATACCCCCTTGCCCGCGTTCGGGATGTCGGGGGCGGTTGGCTCAGTGGTTAGAGCGCCTCGTTCACACCGAGGAGGTCGTTGGTTCAAATCCATCACCGCCCACCACTCAGACGCGGCAATTGGGCCGAGGTGGCGGAACGGCAGACGCGCTGTGTTCAGGGCGCAGTGTCCTTACGGGCGTGTGGGTTCAAATCCCACCCTCGGCACCAGAAGTTGGCTCAAGCGCTTGTAGCTCAGCTGGATAGAGCGCAGCCCTGCGGAGGCTGAGGTCGTGGGTTCGAATCCCGCCAAGCGCGCCATCCCTTCTCCCATGTCCCCACGTATTCAAACCTCGGAATAGCCGTCATTCCGGTGAAAACCGGAATCCAGTTCCCCCTCCTCCCTCAACCCCTCCCAATTGACGCCTTCCCCTCGTTGGGTATAATGGAGTTACCGGCCTTGCAAAGAGGCCTCTGCTCAACGCCTTTTATGGTTCAGGTTTAATCGGCGACTACGCAGAATACGCAGTAGGGAGGGAAAATATGGCAGAAACCAACGCACAGCAGATGACCGCAATGGACGGCCCCGCCAAGGGCGGTCCCGTTTCCATCGAAGCAGGTGACATCCAATTCTATATGAGGCACCGAGACCTGCTTAACGACCAGGGCGTTTGCCTCATGGTTATGGGCCCCGTGGAGGGCAAGCAGACGGAACTTCTCCGCTTCGACTGCTTCGACCAGACCCCCCACTACCACTACGGACCCACCACCATCAACGAACGTCACAACCTCGACAAGACCACCGCCGGCAACCCCATCGGCTGGGCCATGAGCCAGCTTCGCAGCAACTTCGGCACCATGCTCACCAAGGCCGGCGCCGAAGACCTCGCTGCCCAGGCTGACTCCGACCAGGTCCAGGGTAAGCTCGACGAAGTCGAAGCCGCCGCCCGCGAGATGGCACTCTCCCAGCGAAGTACCGTCACCCACAACCGCGGCGACCGCATCTTCGAGATGGGCAACATCAAGTTCGGCTTGGAATTCCGTCAGCTCTCCATCGGACAGGGCCTCGCCATCCACGTCCTCGGCGACGTTGCTGGACAGGAAGTCGAGCTCCTCGCCTTCGACTGCTTCGACCGCGGCCCCCACTACCACTACGGCCCCCGCAACAAGAACATCCGCCTCTACTGGGACCAGACCATCGTCCCAGACACCCTTCGCTGGACCCTCGACCAGTTCAAGGCGCGTAAGCTCCCCGACATGCTCAACAAGGCGGGCTACCCCGGCATCGTCCAGGAACTCGACCTGGACCTCATCGACGCCACCCTCCCCGCCATCGAGTCCGCCGCCATGGAAATGGTCGCCCAAAACTCCTAGAAAGACCAAAGCCGGCGGCTCCACAGCGGGCCGCCGGCTGCCACATAAAACCCGACTAAGAGGCTAGGGTCTCGCCCCCGCCTTGGATACGTAGGGGCAGGTTTATAAGCTGCCTTTTGTTATGCCGCCTTGCTCGCCCCAAGCCTGACGAGAATTCCCCACTATTGCGGATAACGCCATTTTCGTGGGATGAGAGTTACCTCAGATGGAGGTTCCATTAACTTGGCATCAAGAGACCAGAATGGGTCGGATGCTCTCGCGCAGGTCTTCAAGAGGTTCTCTGTGGAAGCTCATGTCGGCAGTTCACCGCTCTATGCTTCTCTGGCCGACGGCATCTCCAACGACCCTGACCTGCTTGCCCTAGCTTCATCTGCGACCCACCGACCTATACCCAACCTCCTCTTTGGAGCCGTTCACTATCTGCTCCTCAGAGGTGCAAATGACAAACTCTCATCCTTCTATCCCAGCATGACACGCGAGTTCCGGTCAGGAATCGATGCCTATCCTTACTTTCGTGCATTCTGCCTGGAATATGAACACAATATCAGGGACCTTCTGTCTAGCAGGCTGGTGCAGACCAACGAAGTCGCGAGATGCTCATACCTGCTGCCTGCCTTCGCCTTCATAGCAGGCCAAAATCCGGGCTTCCCCCTATCTATCGTGGACATAGGCGCAAGCGCGGGTTTGCATCTGCTCTGGAATCGGTACTGTTATGAGTACAATATCAAAGTCGTGGGCGACGAGTTGTCAAGGGTTCGAATAAGAGCCAAAGTTCGCGGCGGCAACCCTCCTCCAATCCCGAACATCTTTCCACGAATAGCGTTCCAGATTGGTCTTGACCTCAATCCTGTACATTTGACTGATCCGGATTCGGCGCTCTGGTTGAGAGCCTTGGTCTGGCCGGAACATAAAGCCCGGGCTATCCAACTCAAAGCGGCTACAAAGCTAGCGATCGACAACCCTCCGTCTCTGATTGCTGGCGATGCCCTGGAAACTCTCCCTTCAGTCCTAAACCAAGTTCCTCCTGATTCGACTCTCTGTATATTCCATGCCCACACCCTTAATCAGTTCTCGCTGGACGAAAGGGCCCGATTTGACTCTCTGCTGGATGAGTATTCGATGGAGAATGATGTGCACCTACTCTCCGCTGAAATGCTCACCAGGGTGGATTACGGGACTCTAAATTTGGTCTCAATTCGAGGAGGAGCCAGAGAGTACCGCAAACTAGCGGACGTTGATGCTCACGGCAGTTGGTTGGAGTGGACCGATGACTCCATAACCAAGTGAAGGAAGGAATGCCGCTGGCCTATTCTTGAGGTACAAAACAAACCGGCCAAGGCTTACGCAGCCTTGGCCGGTTCCTTTTTCTATAACTTTGCCGGGGTCTTCAGGGCACAGAAACTAAAATCCGTAAACCCGCGCCGCGTTCTCCCCCACAATCATCGCCTTCTCTTCCTCCGGCACACCCTCAAGAATCTCGTCCAGAATCTCAATCGACTTCGGGAACGTCGACTCCGAGTGCGGGTAGTCCGACCCCCACATCAGGTTCTCCACCCCAATCACGTGCCGCATCTGAATCCCCAGCGCGTCCTCTTGGAAGCTGTGGTACACGTTGCTCCTCATGAAATCGCTGGGCATCTTGCCGTCCTTGAACCGCATAGCCAGCGACTCCTGCTTCTCCTCGTACGCAATGTCAATGCGCCCGATGAAGTAGGGAAGCCAGCCCAGTTCGTGCTCCACCTCCGCCACCTTCAGCCGTGGATACCTCTCCAACACGCCGGAGAAGATGATGTGGCACAGCGACATACGGACCCAGTAGTCGTGCTGCACGTAGGATGCCGTGCTTGTCGTGGTGACGCCTCTGTCGATCGGGTCCGCCTTCGGCCGGTTCGTCGTCACATGCAGATTCACCGTAACGTCGTTCTCCTCGCACATGGCCCAGAAAGGCTCGTAGATGGGATTGTCGTAGGTCCGGTCTGCCCTCGGGTAGCTTGGGATCATCACCGTCCTTATGCCCTGCTCCGCCACCCTCTGCGTCTCCTCGATGGCAAGTTGAACGTCCTCGTCCACTAGAATCATGGCGGCGCCCTTCAACCTCTCTGGGTAGGCGTTGCAAAACTCTGCCAGCCAGTCGTTATAGGCGGCAAATATCCCCCGAGCCAGGTCCGGGTCCTCCACGTCTCTATACAGCGCCAACCCTATCGATGGATAGACCAGTCCGCCATACACCCCGTCCACGTCCATGTCCTTCACGTGCTCTTTGGGAATATACCCACCCGGGCGAACGTCGTCGAAGCTTCCTTTCAGGACAATATCCTCGGGCCGTTCGAATCTGAATCCGGCCTGGGCGATAGCACCAACGCCGCCCGTCTCCTTGTTGTCGACGATCCAGGCGTCGATGTCTCCCGCCGGGACCATATGCGGAATCCTGTTGCCAAACCTGTCCCGGTCCATGCGCTCCATCCAGACGTTGGGCGGTTCCACCACGTGGGAATCCGAAGAAATAACCTTGCTCTTTGACACCTTAACGCCTCCACCAAAGATAATTTTGCCAGCATTCTACGCTTTTTGACCCAAACGCGCCACCCTCTGAACCTAAACCGCCCCCCATCCCCTGATCTCGTTCAGATAGATATGAGACGGATGGAGTTGTAAGGGAAATAGAAAGGGACCATCCTTTGGGTGAGATAGACCGAAGGAGGTCCCTTTCATGAGGGTAGTAGGACTACCCAAATCATTCTATCAGCTTTCGAAGAGGACACCAGCACAGCTGACGTTGAAAGCGCAAGATCGGATGAGGTGGGTGAGTGGCTGGAATAGGTTGAGGCAACGGGGAGTGACGGCATCGGAAGCAGCAGAGGCACTGGGACTGTCACGCTGTAGCCTGTACCGGTGGGACAAAGCCCTCAGGGAGGAAGGGCCAGCGGGCTTAGTAGACAAGAGTCGACGACCCAAGAGGGTGAGGCGGCCTACGTGGACTGTTGAGTTAGCTAGGTCAGTGCTAAAGCTGAGGGAAGAGTATCCTAGATGGGGGAAGGACAAGCTGGCGCCGTTGCTCAGGGATAAGGGCTGGGAGGTGTCCACGTCCATGGTGGGCCGCATTCTGACTCGCCTGAAGGCCCGTGGGGTGTTGAAAGAGCCGCCCCGTGACGGTATATCGGCCCGTAGGCGCACGCGTCCGCGTCCCTATGGGGTACGGAAGCCGAGGGAGTATCAGGTCATAGAACCGGGGGACATCGTGCAGGTGGACACTTTGGACGTGCGCCCTCTGCCTGGCATGGTGCTCAAACACTTCACCGCTCGGGACATGGTCTCCAGGTGGGACGTGCTGGAGGTGCACACAAGGGCCACGTCCACACTGGCGGCCCGGTTCCTTGAGTCCATGCGGCGACGGTTTCCCTTCCCCATCAAGGCAGTTCAGGTGGATGGAGGCTCCGAGTTCATGGCGGACTTCGAGACCGCTTGCCAGAAGTTCGATATCAAACTCTTCATACTGCCGCCGCGCTCTCCCAAGCTCAACGGCCATGTGGAGCGGGCCCAGCGTACTCATACCGAAGAGTTCTACGAGCTCTATGATGGCGAACTGGATGTCTCTACCCTCAACCGGGCTCTGCTCAAATGGGAGCAAATCTACGACACCTTCCGACCTCATCACTCCCTGGACGGACTAACCCCTTTGCAGTATCTTCTCCAGTGCCACCCATCCTTGGTCCCTTCTAATCTGTCTCACATGTACTGAACGAGTACAGGTTCTAGCCCGCGGCGTAATGGTACAATAGATTGGTCGTTCCAGCGCATCATCGAGGTTTGAAAGTGCCACGCCCGAAAACTTCAACCCTGCTCCTGGTTGCCTTCAACGTCCTCGTCCTGGCTGCGGTCATAGTCGGCTGCAACCTCTTCGACCGGGACCCCGAGCCCCCTATTGCCTCCGAAGCCCTGGCGCCGCTGCCCTCGAATGCGCCGGAGGAATTCGGCGTGCTCTTCGAAGTCTACAACCACCTGCTGGAAGACCACTACGACAGGGACAACCTCACCGCCACGCAGCTCAGCCGCGGGGCAATCCGGGGAATGCTGGACGCGCTAGACGACGACCACTCCGCCTTCCTGGACCCGGAACTATTCAGCGCCGAACTGGAGAGATTCCGCGGAAACTTCGAAGGCATCGGCGCTGAGGTCACCGAAAGGAACGGCCAGATTATCGTGGTGGCCCCCATCCCAGACACGCCAGCAGAGGATGCGGGCATACACTCGGGCGACGTCATCCTGGAGGTTGATGGGCAGAGCGTTGAGGGTCTCAGCGTATTCGAGGTGGTGGACCTGATAAGGGGGCCGGGTGGTACCGACGTTGAACTGCTAGTTCTGCATCCCAAGGCCTCTTCCCCCGTTACGATTGTCATCACCCGAGGCGTGGTGATAGTCCCCACCCTGGACCTCCGAATTCTCAGCGGCGGTCTGGCCCATCTCCAGCTTAACTTCTTCGGCGAAAATACCCTGGAAGAGTTCGATAAGGCCATAGAAAGGGCCGAGCGGCTGAAGGCCAAGGGGATCATTCTGGACCTGCGAAACAACCCCGGTGGGCGGGTGGATACGGTGGTGGAACTGACCAGCCGGTTCCTGGAGGATGGCCTGGTGCTCTACCAGATGGACGGACGTCAGAACCGGATTGAATACCAGGTCACCGGCGGCAACAAGGTACCGGACCTGCCTCTCATAATTCTCATCAACGAATTCAGCGCCAGCGCCAGCGAAATCATGGCCGGCGCCCTCCGGGACCACGGCCGCGCCCAGCTTGTGGGCGTAACGTCCTTTGGCAAGGGAAGCGTCAACATCCAGCGTCCCCTCAGCGACGGCTCAGGCGTCTACTACAGCATCGCCCGCTGGTTCACTCCAGGCGGCGACCTCATTGAAGGCGAGGGCATCGAGCCGGACATTGTCGTGGAGTCCGACCTTGAGGGAACGGAGGACTTCCAGCTGGACAAGGCCATCGAACTATTGCAGGGTGTTGTCGCGGCGGGCGGCTAGACGATGAAACGCCGAAGGGATATAGCCGTCAACCGGCGGGCATTCTTTAACTACGAGGTGCTTGAGCGTTATGAAGCGGGCATTCAGCTCACGGGCACCGAAATTAAGTCCATCCGCGCCGCCCGCGTCGACCTGCGCGGCGCCCACGCCCGCTTCGAGGACAACGAACTGTGGCTTCACGGCATGCACGTGGCCCTCTACGACCCCGCCGGCAGTAGCAACCACGACCCCAAGCGGCCCCGAAAGCTGTTGATGCGGCGCAGCGAGATTGAGGATATAGCGGGCAAGCTTTCCCAGAAGGGCCTCACGCTGATTCCACTGAAACTTTATGTAAAGAACCACTGGGCAAAAATCCAGCTTGGCCTTGGCAGGGGCAAGCGTCAGTACGACAAGCGGAAGGCCATCGTCGAGCGGGACAAAGACCGCGAAGCCCGCCGCGCCCTTCGTCAGATCGCCTGAGCATCCCCCGCTCTTGTTCCTGCGAACGTAGGCTTGTGCCCGCGGACGCGGGGGCCCACTCTTCCTCCCTCTGCCCCCATCCCCCTCCCCCACTTTGCCAACTTGCCCCTTGCCACAAACCCCCTCCCTCTGCTACCCTCACTCTCATGAAACATATAGTCGTATTGCACCACTTCACGGGACGACTCGCCGGACGCATCCTCCGTGCCGTCCATGCCCTTGACGGACTCATGCCCTCCAGCGTCCCTGCGTCTACCGTTGAAACACCATTCGTTTTCACTACAGCAAATATCGAATCCCCGATTACGAAGGAAAATACCCTTCGTTTCCACCACACAGCAAAACCAATCTCCCCAAAACGAATCATCTCTACAACAACAGCCGGCTCAATGGTTGCACCGGCTCTGGACATTTTCACAGCAGTAGCGGATAATTTATCTTCAGGACATGGGGACGCGCGGTTTCGACAGGGGAACGTCCTGGAAGAATTGCAGGTCGGGGCGCCGTCATCACCCCGTAATCAAGGCGGCAAAAAGTAACTGGCGAAAGAGAATACGCCCTAGCAGTCTAGGCATCTAGACTGCTCGTCTGCCCCCGTTAACCCCGGATGCGGGAAGCAGGCGCAATAAGCCCGGGGTGCTGCCATCTCCACGCCGGTTAAGGATGGCTCAAGATCAACCGGCTGGCCCCTTCAAACTTTGCCGGTAGAGGGTCAAGGGTGCGACATCAAAGTACCGGATAAGCCTGTAGCATATTCTTCCGAGACTTCTCCTGGACGGGGAGTTCGACCCTCCCCCGTCTCCACCATCCCAAACCTTAACTTCCCCTTAATTGCGCTTGCCCTTCCCTTGTAATATCATCGCAACCGCAGGCCGTTCACGCCGTGCGGATTCGTGAAGGCCCCGGCTTCACTTCCACCACACCTACTTGCGGGGGTTGCTTTTTCTGAAATGCAGCGAAGTCTTGTATCCGATGTCTCTGCTCCTCAGACCCTGGAGTCGATGGAGTCGAGCCTCTTCTCCGAACCTCTGCCTACCGCCGTCATAGACGTGGGCTCCGGTTCCGCCCGCGCGGTGGTCATGCAGGTCAACAGCGGCGGCGGCATAGAAATCATCGCCCAGCAACGAATTAGCCTGAACCTCATGAGTCACCTCACGCGTAAGGGCGCCCTCGACGACGAGAGCGTAGCCTCCACCGTGGAGGCGGTGGAAGACTTTGTTCAGCTTGCCCAGGGCTACGGCATAAGCTGCATACACGCCGTGGGCACTGCCGCCCTGCGGGAATCCAGCAACGTGCTGGAGGTGACGCAGACCATCGCCCGTCGCTTCGGAGTGACCCTTCGCGTCATTGATGGCTACGAGGAGGCGGCCTACTGCTTCCTGGGGGCCGTCCACGGCCTGCCCGTCAACGCCGGCCTCATGGCGGACCTGGGCGGCGGCAGCATGGAGGTGGTGGAATTCACAGAAAGGTCCCTTAAGACCCTCCACACCCTGCCCCTGGGTAGCCTTCGCATCGCCAACAGTTTTCGCCTGACTCAACAGACGGCGGCGGAAGACGTGGCCGCCGCTCACCGGTACGCTCGAGAATCCCTCGCGCTAGCCAAGGTTCCTACGTTGTCCCACAACGTAGAATTGGTGGGGTCCGGCGGCTCCATGCGCCTCTTTGCCAAGCTCGACCGCCGCCATAGGCATCATCCCGTGAAAAAGATCCACGGCTACAGCATCAGCCGCCGCGCCATGGAAACCCTCGTGAGCGACCTTACGGAAACGGACCTGCAGGAGCGCAGGCAGGTCCCGGGCATGAACCCGGAGCGTGCCCACTCTATCGTGGGCGGCGCCGTAGTGGCCTTGGCTCTGCTGGAGCACGCGGGCGCCAACAGGATTATGTTATCTGGCCAGGGCCTCCGGGAAGGGATCGCCCGCAACCCCCACGATCTATCTTTGGAGCGCGGCATCATCCTTCCGCCTACGTCTACGGTCCGTCTGAACACCCTGGCTGACCTTAGCCAACGCTTCGCACCCCGCTATTCCCGTCGCGGGCCTCGAAGGTCAGAGATCGCACACAGAATCGCCGATGCCGTGTGGTGCGGAAAGTCCCAACTCCTCTCCGCATCCCTCCAAAGCGCTGCGTTCCTGTTGGACGTGGGCAGCGCCGTTGACTTCTACAACCGGCTGAACCGCACCGCCTCCCTCGTGGTGGCGTCGGATCTGCCCGGGTTCAGCCACCGGGAGTCTGCCCTGATAACGGCCATCCTGCTGACGGTGGAGAGCGGGCGGCTACCCCGCAAGTACCGTCGAAGTGGATTGCTCTCGCCCAACGACCGGGAGCGCGTGGGACAGGCCGCCGTGATTCTCCTGGCGGCAGACGAACTGGAGCGACGGTTGCCTCCCGAACTACGGGCGGACGCTGTGCAGATTTCCAGGAACGGCGGCGGGCTGCAGGTTTCCACTCCGGCCTGGTCCAGGAAGGCGGGCGATGCCATCGGCAAGCGCTGGGAGCGGGAATTCGGACAGCCAATCTTCATCCGGCGGGTGAGCCATGAATAATTCCGACCTGAACATTAACTTCCCCATGGGCACCAGGTTCGGAGACCACCCCGACGACGGCAAGTACCCCGGGCGGCTGATAATCGTGGAAGGGATCGACGGTTCCGGCAAGAGCACCCAGATAGACCTGCTGGCCAAGTGGCTTACCAGCATGGGCTACGTCACCGTCTTCACCGAGTGGAACTCGTCTCCAATAGTCCGGCGCACCACAAAGCGGGGCAAAGACCAGCGTCTGCTCACCCCCATGTCCTTCAGCCTCATCCACGCGGCGGACTTTGCCAACCGCGTCTATACGCAGATACTTCCCGCTCTCAAATCGGGCACCGTGGTGCTGGCCGACCGGTATGTCTTCACCGCCTTCGCTCGCGACGCTGCAAGGGGCGTAAACCGGGACTGGCTCCGCCGCATCTACTCCTTCGCCGTTCAGCCCTCGCTGGCCCTGTATTTCAAAGTGCCCCTGCAAGAGTCCATCAGGCGGATAGTCGCCGGTAGGGAATCCATTGGATACTACGAGTCCGGCCAGGACCTTGATCTAGCTCCCAGCCGGGAGGAATCCTTCCGCACCTTTCAGCAGCGGCTCCTGGACGAGTACGACCGGCTCACCAATGAGTTTGAGCTGGTTGCTATCGACGCCACCGACACCATATCAAAGCAGCAAGAACTAGTGCGGAAGTACGTGGAACCTCTGCTGCCCGGCCTTATGGAGATTCACGGAGACAGCCTGCCCGAGGCCCTCAGCAGCGCCGGCCTGATAGGGCGTTACGTTCGTCGGTCCGGCTCACGCAGGATTCCGGAAACTGTTGGAGGCCCCGATGGCTAGCCCCAATGGAGCCTCAAGGGATGCAGACGGCGCACTGAATGACGGAGAGCGGCTGATGACTACGCCGAAGTTCTACGGTCATACTCCGCTGGGCCTTGGCAAGATTCACATGCCGGGCAGACTCATCGTCATAGAGGGGACCGACGGCGTGGGCCGCTCTACCCAGATTGCCCTATTGAAGGAATGGCTGGAGACCCAAGGCCACGCCGTGCTCGATACGGGCTTTCGACGCTCCGAGCTTACCGGCGACGGCATAGACCGGGCCATGCGGGGACACACCCTGGACCACGTAACCCTCAACCTCTTCTACGCCACCGACTTCTGGGACCGGATGGAGAAGGGCATCATCCCTGCGCTTCAGGCGGGAATGATTGTGCTCGCAGACCGATACATCTACTCCATCATCGCCCGGGCGCGGGTGCGCGGCGTCCCAGCCCGCTGGCTGGATGACGTGCTGGAGTTTGCCATTGTGCCCCACCAGGTCTTCTACCTGGATATAGACGTGGAGCAGCTGCTTCCCAGGATGCTGGCAAACAGAGAACTGGACCATTGGGAGTCCGGCGAGGACTTCCTCCGCAGGCCGGACCGGCATTCCAGCTTTGTTGTCTACCAGAATGCCCTGCTGCATGAGTTCCGCAACCTGGCCAAGCAGTACCGCTTCGTGACCATTGATGCCCGCCGCAGCGTTAGGGAGGTCTTCAAAAACCTCCAGGGCGGCGTCCGCATCGAGCTCTCAAATATGCCGGGCTAGAATTATCCCAAACCCCTGCCCTCTCGACGGGGGAAGGTTGGAGCCTGTCCTGAGCTTGTAGAAGGGATGGGGGTGAATCGCCATCTAAGCCAAAATTCGCTCCCCGTATAGGCGGACGGCATTGTCCCACAGAATCTTGCGCTTGCTCTCGTCGCAGATGGGCTGGGCAATGAAGTCCGGCAGCGCCTTCTCCGGGTCCGGCGCGTCTGGATGAGAGTAGTCCGTGTTCCATACGATGTTGTCGTTGCCTAGGGCGTCCACCACACCCTTCAGGTGGAACTCGTCCGGGTCGCAGGCCACAAAGCCTTGGCGGAGGAAGTACTCGCTGGGCTTCAGGGGCAGCGGGTCCATGTCGTACCACATCCCCTGCCGCTTGTCCCTCATGCCGTGGTCGTTGAGGCGGCCCAGCCAGAAGGGCAGCCAGCCGGCGTTGCCTTCCAGGAAGGACACCCTCAGCTTGGGGAACCGCTCCATCACGCCCAGGAAAATGAGGTGTCCCAGGGAGATCATGTTCTCGAAGGGGAAGCCGATGGCGTGTTCAAGGGCCACTTCGGGGCCGGAAACCTCGGAGCGGGGCTGGTAGCGTACGCCGGTATGTGGCTCGCCGCTGCTGACGCCGTGGAAGGAGACGGGGAAGTCCAGCTCCTCTGCCAGGGCCCAGAAGGGGTCGTAGGCCGGGTCGTGCCAGGGGCGGCCCTTCTCTGCGCGGGGCATCGTGACCGTAACCGCGCCAAGCTCATCTATCACCCGCCGCGTTTCCGTCACCAACCCTTCGATGTCGTGCTGATTTGGAAGCACGCCCACCATCTTGATGCGGCTGGGGGCTGTGTCGCAGAAGTTTCTGGAGAAGTTGTTATAAGCGCGGGCGCAGGCCCAGAGGAGACCCTGATCGCGGCCAGAGACGCGTAGCGGGTGGGGGCCGTTGTCAATCAACACCTGCTTGTCCCAGCCAAGCGCGTCCATGTGCTCAATGCGGCTCTCCGGCGTGAACCCCTTGGCGTAGGCCGCGCCGTACTTCTCGGCCATCACGTCGCGGTCGTCAATAGTGACCTCTCGGTTGACTCCCGCTCCCTGGATGGTGGTCTTGACCCGGTTTCCCTCGGGGAAGATCTCACATTCCATGAAGCTGCGGCTGGCTCCAACGCGGCTCTCCGACGCGGGGCCGACGATGGGCCTGCGGTGATAGTATTCCGGCTCCATAAACTCGCTCCACAGGTCATGGGGCTCCGTAATGTGCGCGTCTGAGTCGATAACCTTGAATTCCTTGTACATAGTCCAACCTCTCTTCCTGTGAATTGAGTTCTTGGGGCTTTCTCCTCCGCCCTCTTCCCGCATTGTAGACTTATGTAAAGCCCCCTGTCCAACCCCCTAACCCTCAGATTACATCATTTCCGCCGCCACGTCATTTCCACTCCCCCAGCCTGTAATTCTGAACGCAGTGAAGAATCTCGTTAGGATTCTGCGAAATTGAGCTCCATCTGGTAGGGGTGGTGCGCGAACCGCCCTTTCCCCCAGACCCGCGCCCCTTCGCTCCAAACCCAATGGCTGGTAGACTAGCCCGCGTATACGAGCCGGGTTTAGAGGTGATGAGCATGAAGGCAATTGTCGGGGCGAGGCTTATTGATGGTACGGGCGTGC
Source organism: uncultured Dehalococcoidia bacterium (assembly GCA_951812825.1). Classification (GTDB taxonomy): domain Bacteria; phylum Chloroflexota; class Dehalococcoidia; order Lucifugimonadales; genus JAPULR01. Next base: position 50,000 of record OX638324.1, read on the forward strand.
CGCCCATCCCAAATACCACTGTGATCGTTGGTGGCGATAGCATCCTTGGCGTTCACCCTGCCGGCAGCGTCGAAGTGCCCTACGAAGCAGAAGTTGTAGACGCCACGGGTCTGACACTGATGCCAGGGCTGATCGACACCCACGACCACCTGGCCCACTTCGGCCACGACCTGGCCGTCCGGTGGGGCATCGACGAACCGCAGAGTCTGCGCCACGCCCGGGTCTTCGACGTGCTCAAGCAGACGCTGGAGACGGGGTTCACCACCGTCCGCGACGCCGCCGGACTGGACGCCGGCTTTCGCGACGCGGTGGACAGGGGATTGATGCCGGGACCCCGGCTAAAAGTGGCGCTGAACTTCATCACGCCCACGGCGGGACAGGCGGACCGCACCAGCCCCTCCGGCCACTCCCCCGCCGTGATTCCCCAGCCCGACCTGCCCCTGGGCATCGCCGATGGGCCCTTCGCCATGCGCGCCAAGGTGCGGGAGATGGTCCGCGCCGGCGCCGACGTTATAAAGACCGCAGTGAACGGTTGGGGTCGTCCCACTAGAGGACTGGGGCCTAGAGACCAGATAATGACCCGCGAGGAGCTGGACGCCCTCGTAGACGAGGCGCACGTGATGAGCCGCAAGGTGATGTGCCACGTTCTGGGCGGGTCGGGCCTGCGCATGGCCGTGGAAGCGGGAGTGGACTCCATTGAGCACGGCTCCTATCTGAACCAGGACCCGGAACTCCTCGAAATGATGGCCCGGAAGGGGATCTACTTCGCCCCCACCTTCAGCGTCTTCTACTATCACGAAAGGCGGGGAAGCCCCCACGAAAGCGCCCGTGCCCTGCACTTTCGAGAGCACCACGCGGAGAGTCTGCGGCTGGCCCTGGAAGCGGGGGTGCAGGTGGTGGCGGGCTGCGACGCGGGAGCCTTCGTCCACGGCAACAACGCCCACGAGCTGACCTGCCTGGTTGAGCGCGGAATGAAGCCTATGGACGCTATCCGGGCTGCAACGGGCCGCGCGGCTCAGTGCCTGGGATTGGAGAACTCCATCGGCACGGTTAAGGCGGGGTTGAAGGCGGACCTCATCCTGGTAGAGGGCGATCCCCTGGAGGACGTGTCAATTCTGGAGTACGGTCGCGCCGTGAACTGGGTGATGAAAGACGGGGAAGTCTACGTGGACCGCCGCCTCTCCCGTCTTCCGTAGGGCCGTTTCGGGAATCGTCCTCCCTCTTGAGGCGCTTGCCTACAGGGGCCAGCGTTCCACGCCGCCCGTCGCCTTTTCTAAGCCGTCAGCGACTTTCAGCAGCGTTGCCTCACCGAAATTAGCTGCGACAAGCTGCAACCCGATGGGCAGACCGTCGGCGGTGAACCCGCAATTCATGGAAAGGGCTGGGTGCCCGGTTGTGTTCAATGGGCGGGAGAGCCTGGAGGCCAGGTCTCCGATGACCCACTCCCTGCCCGAATGGTCGAATTCGTATTTGCCCAGAGGTGGTGGCGGCAGGATGGAGGAAGGAGTAGCCAGCACGTCTACATTCTCAAAGGCTGCGTCCAGTTCCTTCCGAATCTTGTTCCGCATCGCATAGGCTTGTATATAGTCGGCAGCCAGCACCTTGGAACCCCTGTGGATCCTCTGGTAGAGAATGTTCGGAGTCTCCGGCGGGAAGTCCTTCATCACAGGCTGGAAGTACCCCGCCGTCTCCCCTTCTGAAAGCATGGTGTGGATGTCGTTGGTGCGATGGATGTTGGGCAGGGGCACCTCGATAATCTCGCAGCCCGCTTCGCCAAGTTGATCAATCGCCCGTCGGACCGTCGCCTCCACCTCGGGATGCAAAAAGTCCCAGAAGTAGTCGGTGGATACGCCCACCCGCACTCCCGCCAGGTCTCCCGTAAGGGCCTCGGCGTACTCGGGGATTGCGACGTTGGCGCTGAAGGGGTCCCGTGGGTCGAAACCGGCAATGACTTGCAGCATCGTCGCATTGTCTCGGGCGGTCCTGGTCAGTGGCCCTACGTAGTCGTTGGGGACCCCGTAGAGCGCGGCCCCGAAGCGGCTGACCAGGCCAAAGGTGGGCTTCATGCCCACCAGGCCGGTGCAGGCCGCGGGGTATCGCACCGACCCGCCGCCGTCGGAGCCAACGGAAGCCAGGCCGCAGCCGGACGACACAGCCGCTGCCGAGCCGCTGCTGGAGTAGCCCGGCAGCCGGTCCAGATTCCACGGGTTCCGGGTGAGGCCAACTTCCGGCACGGGGAAATACTCGCCGTAGAGGGGGTTGGTCTTGCCGATGATTACCGCTCCGGCTTCCCTCAGCCGCTCCACTATGGCCGCGTTGTGGTCGGGGATAAATCCGGAAAGGCTCCGCTGACCGAAGGCCGTCGGCATATCCGTGGTGTTGAAGATATCCTTCACGGAAATGGGGACGCCGTGGAGGGGCCCGCGATAGCGTCCGTCCAGAATCTCCGCTTCGGCGGCCCTGGCGTCCCTCATCGCAGGCTCTTCTCCAATGGCAACGTACGCGTTGAGGGTAGGGTTCAGTTTCTTCGTGCGGGCCAGGTGAGCTTCAACGAGCTCCACGGGGGAGACTTCCCTGCTGCGGATTAGGTCCGCTGCCCTATGTAAAGTTGCTGTATTGAAGTCCATTTTTTCTGTGTGAGTGGTGGTTCAGGCTTCCAGGAGCTCTTCCACCAACTCTACCAGCTTTTCCTCGTTAAGCAATCCCGCCCACTTGCGCTGGATCTCGCCCTTGGGAGTGATGAAGAAGGTGGTGGGCATACTGCTGATTTCGTAGTCCTGAATCACCTGGCCGGACTCCGTGCTGCCGGAGGGATACGTGATCTTCAGCAGATTCAACAGGTGCAAGGCCTGGTCCCCGGTGCCGAGCAGCAGGAAGGGACCAACGTCCAGCCCGAGGAAGATCACCTCGCCCTGATACTGTTCGGACACCTTCTGAATGTCGGGCATTTCGGCCCGGCATGGCGGACAGAGGGCTGCCCAGAAGTTGAGCACCACCGGCTTCTCGTGCTCCAGAATCTGCTTGAAGCTGATGGAGGAGCCACCCAGGAGTTCTTCGCCTCGGTATAGGTCAATGGGGAAGTCCTTGGCCAAATCTTCCGCAGCGATGGTCTGGGAAGCTGCCGTCTCCCCTTCGCCTTCCTGGCTCGGACGCACGCCACATGCCGCCAGGAGAAGAACGCCCGTCGCCGCAAGAATCAGCAGAACCGGGAGTGCGCGCTTTACGGAAACGGGAATCATCAGACCTCTCCTCTGGCCTGCCTTGCCCAATAGTCCCAGCGCATAGCTTCGCACTCCGCCGTAAGCACCCCGCGGATGACCTCGATGTCGCTGCGGTTAACCAGGGTGAAGGCCTTTTCCACGCTGTAGTCGCCAAAGCCTCCGTTGTGCTTGCTGTAGTTGCCGCCAAGCACAACCCGCGCGATTCCTGCCGAAACCATGGCTCCGGCGCACATTATGCATGGCTCGCCAGTGCTGTAGAGGGTGCAGCCGCTGAGGTCGGTGTGCCCCTGAGCGGGTCCGGCGTTCTTCATGGCCGCAATTTCTGCGTGGGCCGTCATGTCCAGGTCCCGCTTGGCCGTGTTGCACCCTGTGGCGACAACTTCCCCGTCGCGTACGATCACCGAGCCGACGAGGGCCTCGCCTTCCTTCTCGTGGGTGTGGGCCACCTTCAAGGCCAGCCTCATGAACTTTTCGTGTTCACTCATGGTGGTTCACTTCCTTATACGCTTGGATGAGTCGGAAGGATTCAGCCTTTGGCCTCTCGCTTCATGCGTACCTTATAGTTCCAGCTGATGGCCTCGCACTCGTCCACCAGAACCCCCCGGATGACCTTGATGCTACCTCGCTCGACCATTTCAAAGGCCTTGTCAACGGTGTAGTCGCCGTAGGAGCCGTAGTTGGGGTTGTAGCTGGTGGCCAGAACCAGGGTATCTATGCCAGCGAAGACGATGGCCCCTGCGCACATCATGCAGGGTTCCGCGGTGGTGTAAAGGGTACAGCCGCTGAAGTCGGTGTGGCCCAGAGCGGGTCCGGCGTTGCGAAGGGCGTCGGTCTCTGCGTGGGAGGTTACGTCCAGGTCGCTGATGGCCTTGTTGTATCCCCCGGCAATGACGACGCCGTCCTTGACGATGACGCTGCCAACGGGCCCGTTGCCCTTGGCCTCACCCTTGCGGGCCTCCTCCAGGGCAATTTCCATAAATCTCTCATGGTCTGCGGACATAAGCGCCTCCTATTGACTATTACGTATGGCGTGGGGCTTGCCGATTACTCGTCTTCGACGAAGGTCGGCTGGGGCGTCCGAATCACGCCGGCGGCCTGCGCAGCTCCAATGAGGTCCGACTTCTCTTCGGCGGAGAGGGAGGGGATGGGAAGCCGCGGGTCGCCGCAATCCTGCCCGAACACGACACTGGACAGCGCCTTACAGGTTGCCTGCATTCCGTAGCGCGCCGCCAGGTCGATAAGGACGTTCGCCCTGCACTGGAATTCCTGGGCTCCGGTTATGTCGCCGCGCTGGTAGGCACGGTAGGCGCCCACCCAGAGTTCGGGCTCAACGGTCAGCGGGCCGTCCACCACTCCCACGGCGCCCGTCATCAGCGCTGAAAGGAAGAGAGAGCCACTGCCGGTGAACACGGCCAGGCCCATGTCCCTGAAGCGGCGGATGTTGTTGAAATCGGGCGCGGAGTGCTTCACCCCGGCGACCATGGGAACGTCCCGCACCACCTTCTCCATTAGGGGAGCGGTGAACTCCACGCCGGTGTATTTGGGCTGGTTGTAGATGAAGAGAGGCAGACCGGAAGCGTCCACGACGGCACGGTAGTGGTCGATGATGGCCTGGTCGGTAGGGTGATAGAAGAAGGGGGGCACGCAGGCAATGGCATCGGCTCCGGCCTCTCCCGCTGCGCGGGCCATGCGGGCGGAGCTTCCTGTGGTCAGCGCGCCCACGTGAACAATAGAAGCCGCACGGCCTCTGCATAGCTCCGCAGAAATCTGCGCGATGCGTATGTTTTCCTCTTCCGTCAGCAGCACGCTTTCGCCCGTGCCGCCGCTGATCCAGAAACCGTCTACGCCCGACTGGATGTTGGACTCCATGACGTGACGGAAAACGGCTTCGTTGAACTCCCCGTCGGCGTCGAAGGGGGTTATTATGGCGGCAACCACGCCCTTGAATTCTGTCATATTACATCTCCCTTTCCTGTGTCGATTACAAGCTCGCCCATGGAACCCACGGTGGCCATGTGGCCCGGCAGGATGGTGACGGACGAGTCGAACTGGCAGACCATTGCCGGGCCTCGGATTACGTTATCTCGCAGCAGCTTCACCCTATCATAATGGGGGCATTCAAGCCACCCGCTGCTCTTAAAGAACACCCGTCGACGGCCAATGAAGGCGTCGGAAGGGTTGGGGCCGCCGCTGGGGAGTTGAGCGCGTTGGGGTTTGGGCACCAGACCGGAGGCGCGGCACTTGACGTTGACCACTTCTACCGGCGCGTTCGGGTCGGAATGTCCGTAGCTTTGCAGATGCATGTTGTGGAAGGCCTTGAGGACGCCATCCAACTCAGCCTTGCTTTGAAGGTCGCCATTGACCGGGACTTCAAGCTCAAAATTTTGACGAACGTACCGCATCTCCAGGAACCGCTCCACAACCTGGTTCTCCGGGGTGAAGCCTTCTTCCGATAGGGTCTCGTTACACTGTTCCGTCTGTGCCGCCAGACTCTCCCGGATGGCGGGTAGACTAGCTGCGTCAGCAGGAAGGAAACGAGTGGTGGAGGCGACGGTCTGTACGTCGCTGATAACGAGGCCCATGGCTGAGAACAGCCCCGGGTCTGGCGGGACGACGATGCGTTCAACGCCCAACTCCTCTGCCAGGTCGCCCGCGTGAAGGGGCCCGGCGCCTCCGTGGGCCATGAGGACGAACCTCCGTGGGTCGAATCCGCGGCTGACGGAGACCACGCGCAGGATTCGCACCATGTTGGCGTTCACCACGTCGAGGATGCCCTGGGCAGCCTCCGAGGCGGACATGCCCAGCGGCCCGCCAATCTTCTCCTCTATGGCGCGTTGGGCCAACTCCGGCTGGATCTTCATGCGGCCGCCTAGGAAGAAGTCCGGGCTGATTCTACCCAGGACCACGTTGGCGTCGGTGACCGTTGGCTCCGTGCCGCCGGCGCCGTAGCAGGCGGGGCCTGGGTCCGCGCCCGCGCTGGCGGGGCCAACCTTCAGTAGGCCGGCCACGTCCACCTGGGCGATGCTGCCGCCACCGGCGCTGCACTCAACCAGGTCAATGGAGGGCGTTCTGACGGGCATGCCGGTAATTCGGATGCCGTAGAACCCGGTGGCATCCTTGCCTATCTCCAGCATGCTGACGATGGAGGGTTTGCCGCCCTGAATAAGGCTGGCCTTGGCGGTTGTACCTCCCATGTCGAAGGAGATGATATTGGACATGTCGAGATGCTGGCCCAGGTCCACCGAAGCTAAAACTCCGGCTGCCGGGCCGGATTCCAGGGTATAGTGTGGTCGTCGCATCTCAACTTCTGCGCTGGCCATGCCGCCCGAGGACTGCATTATGTAGAGTTGAGGTGGTGCTTTTAGCTCATTCGATAGGCTCCGCTGAAGCTCGTCCACGTACCGTTGGAAGCTGGGGCCGATATATGCGACCGTTGCTACTGTGCTGGAGCGTTCGAACTCCCGGAACTCCGGCGAAAGCTCAGAGGATATGGCCAGATATACGTCCGGGAGGGTCTCTTCCAGTATCTCCTTCACGCGGGACTCGTGATCGGCGTTGGCGTAGGAATTGAGCAGGCAGACGGCCACGGCTTCCACTGCCTGAACCCTGAAGACTTCAGCGCATCGGCGTACGTCTTCTTCGCAAAGAGGCAGGACGACTTCACCCCGGTTGTCCACCCGCTCCGCTACTTCCAGACGCAGGTGTCGGGGCGCCAGAGGCTCCGGACGGTCAACGTCCCACCGATAGAAGTGGGGACGAGTCTGGCGTCCTATAGCAAGAACGTCTCGGAATCCTTTGGTGGTGACGAGGCCAATCTTTGCGCCGGTGCGGGAGAGGACGGTGTTGGTGTTTACGGTGGTGCCGTGGGCCATGAGCCACAGGCCGGAGAGGCCGCGTGGAGCTGCACCAAAGTGTTTGACCCCCGCCATGACGGAGCGCGATGGGTCTTCCGGCGTGGAGGGAGTCTTGAAGGTGAAAATCCGGCCGGAGTCTTCGTCGAAGAGTATGTGGTCGGTGAAGGTACCGCCCACATCGACGCCCAAGCGGAGTCGGGTCATTCGCGGGCCTGACCTTCGTCGATGACGATTTCGAATATGGCAGAGCGCGCAGGGCTAGGCATTGCTGCGCATCTCCTGGCGGAGGTCTGCCGTGGCCTCGGAGTCAACCTTCAGGCTTTCGGGGTCCACCACCACACCGTAGTCACGCCTCGCCGCTTCTATGGACACCAGGCCATCGGTCACGTCCTGCGCCACCAGGGCTGGGTCGCGCTCCAGGGGGCTGCCGTAGCCACCGCCGCCGCCAGCGAATATGGTGACGACGTCGTCGGGGCCGACGGGTACGAAAGTTGCTTCCCTATGGAGGGTTTCGGCGATGTCGGAGTCAGGATTGCGGACGATGCGAGTCAGTGTCCCGTCCCGTCCTTCCAGCAGTCCGGGGCCGGGAATCCTGTGGCGGTTGGAGTGGACGCCTACGTAGGAGTCCACCATCATACGCCAGTCCTTCCGAATGCCGACGCCGCCGCGAAAGCGTCCGGGTCCGCCGGAGTCGGGTATATATTCCAGCCTGTCGGCCATCATGGGAAATTCCTGCTCCATGGCCTCGATGGGAAGGTTGGAGGTTATGTGGACGCCGTTCACGCCGTCCTTGTCGGGCCGCGCTCCACCGCCACCGCCGACAGTCTCGTAGTAGATGAAGGAGTTGGGCGGTTGGGCGCTGAAGCCCATGCCGTGGGTGCCGTGGCCGCCTGCCTCGATACCCTTCTTCACTGCACCGGAGAGGGCGAGAAAGAGGGAGTCCGGTATCTGGGAGGCTACCTCGTAACGGGCGCCCAGGGGCGAAGGGTCCTTGCAGTTCACCAGGCAGCCGTCCGGGGCGACCACCTCTATAGCGCGTTCGAAGCCGGCGTTGGGCTGCACTTCCGGGTCGAGGATGGACCGGAGCACCCAGAAGACGACGGTTACGGTGCCATGGTAGGGCATGTTGATGCCAAACTTTGCCGGGCCGCCCGTGCCGGCGTAGTCCACTTTGATGGACGGCTTCGGCTTGTGACGAACGGATACCTTCACCCGGATGGGGATGGGCTCGTCGCTGTCCATGTCGTCGTCCAGGTGGTCGAGGGCCTCGTAGTCGCCTTCGGCCAGAGACAGAATTCCGTGGCGGGCCTTGACCTCCGCCACGTCCAAAAGCTGGTCCAGCGCATCGGTGAGGATATAAACGTCATATTGGGCGGCCAGCTCCTTCATCCGACGGGCGCCCAGCATGAGGGAGCCCATGTGGGCGCGAATGTCCCCTTCCCGGTTGTGGGGGTCACGAACGTTGAGCAGCACAATGTCCAGGATGTCCTGCTGGACCTCGCCGGCCTTCTGGAGGCGCACCGTGGGAATGCGCAGACCCTCCTGGTAGATCTCGGTAGCATCGCCGAGGGCTGCCTGGCCTGGGGCCTTCCCGCCCACGTCCGGCCAGTGGCCGGTGTTGGCGACGAAGGCGACAAGCTCTCCCTGGTGGAATACTGGGGTGACGAAGGTCACGTCGGCGAGATGGGAAGGGCCGCCGCTGTACGGGTCGTTTACGATGAAGACATCGCCTTCGTGCAGAGTCTCGTTCGGGTGGCGACGGAGCAGGGCTTCGCCGGTAAACATGAAGGAACTGAGGTGCATCGGAAGGCTCATGTCGCTGATGCACACGACGCGACCCTGGGCGTCCATGATTACGGAAGAGCAGTCCTGCCGTTCCTTGATGTTGGTGGAGTAGGCGGACTTGATGAGGCCGACCAGGATTTCGTCAGCAATGGAAGCCAGACTGTTGCCGATTATCTCAACGGTAATGGGGTTAAGTCTGGACTGGGACAATGCGGGCTTTCAGGCGTGCAGCAACGGCGTAGAAATGGGGGTCTCGAACCGCACTAAAGGATAGGCCAGCCCCAAACGGGTGTCAACACGAGTGGTTCCTGCAACGGCCGGATCCGTCACCCGGCGTACTTGCTGTTGCGGAGTACGCGGCCGGGGAGGGCGCCGGTGTGCTCGCCGCCTTCCATGAGTACGTCGCCGTTGACGATGGTGTATTCGATACCATCGGCGAACTGGGCCAGACGCTTGCTGCCTCCGGGAAAGTCGTCAACTTCTTCCGGCTCCATGGGGGCGATTGTGTCCGGGTTGAAGACCACCAGGTCCGCCGCTAATCCTTCCTTCACGAGGCCCCTGTCGGTGATGTCAAATAGCTCAGCGGGGATCGACGTGAGCTTTTGAACGGCCTTTTCCAGGGACATGATCTTCTTCTCGCGTATCCAGTGGCCCAGGAAATAGGTGCTGTATCCGTAGCCCGCGTCGAAGATGACGTGGGCGCCGCCGTCGGAGAGGCCGACAACGGGGTAGGGGCTGGTGAGCATGGTGGTCATGGCGGCTTCGTCGCCGCCGCTCTGGTTGAGTTCGAAGCTCGTTTCCAGGCCTTCCTCAAGCGCCAGATCCAGAAAGGCGTCGAGAACGTCCTTGCCCTGCTCCTTCGCCAGCTGATCGATGCTCTTGCCCTTGAGACCGCGGTTCTTTTTCAGGGCGGGTTTGGTGATGAAGAGGTGGTCCCACCGGCGGGAGAAGGCGTTGAAGGCGACCTCCGCCCCTTCGACGGCCTCCAGCCGGAGACGGCGGCGGATTTCGGGGTCTCGGAAGGCGGCCATCTTCTGGGCCGGCGTCCCTTCCATTGCCGGCTTCCAGGATGGCAGCCGGTCGAAGACCTGGGCGTTCAGCATGGTGAAGCGGGTGTTGTTGCTGCGAGGGCTGATTAACGGGTAGGCCCGGTTGCCCCTGTCGACGGTCTCCGTAACGTAGTCCAGATGCTCGCGCCACTGGTTGGGGGCGCTCCAGCGATGGGTGATGTTGTTATAGACCAGGGGACGGTCAGCAGCGGAGGAAAGGCGGCTGCAAAGGCCGTCCTGCATCTCAGGAGTGGTGCCTCCTCCGCACTGGAGAATGCCTGCACCAACCTCGCCCACCACTGAAGTGAGGGCGAAAAGCTCCTCCTCCGGGGCTACGATGGCAGGAAGGGGCTTGCCGGTCAGGTCGAAGTGGCCCATGTTGCGGGAGACGGAGAAGCCCAATGCGCCCGCTTCCATCCCTTCCTTTACCAACGCTTTCATGGCCTGCAGTTCAGACTCGGTCGCGTCGCGCTCCTGGGACTCCTCACCCATGACGTAGCGCCGGACGGCGGAGTGGCCCACGAGGACGCCCACGTTGACGCCAAGGCTGCCTTCCAGGGCTGCTATGTACTCCGGCACTGTATTCCACGACCAGTTGATCCCTTCTTGGAGGGACTCTATGGGGATGGCCTCCACGCGGGAGAGCATCTGGGCCAGGGCGTAGTGGTCATCGTCGCGTACGGGAGCGAGGGATAGAGAGCAGTTGCCGATGACGACGGAGGTGGCGCCGTGATAGCAGGAGAAGGTGCAAAGGGGATCCCAGGTCACCTGGGCGTCGTAGTGGCAGTGGTTGTCGATGAATCCCGGCGCCACGGCCAAGCCTTGGGCGTCGATGACGCGATGAGCATTGCCGATGACCTTCCCGACACTTAGAATCGTGCCGTCCTGCACGGCCACGGAGCCTTTGAGTGAGGGGCCTCCTGAGCCGTCGATTATCCTTGCATTCTTGATGAGCAGATCGTAGGCCATGGCTATCCCTCCCTTACCTGGATACCGCAAATGTAGATTGAGCGGGTCGACAGTGTCAAGGTTGAGCTATCCGACGGGATGCGTGTTGCCCAACGGCGGCTGCCTAACTATACTTGCAGCTAAAGGTTGTGTTGAGGTTACGGACCATGGGAGAGTTAGAAACCCTTCCGCTTTTTCCACTGGGTGTGGTGCTATTCCCGGGCGCGCCCCTTCCGTTGCGCATCTTCGAGAATCGGTACAAGATAATGATTGGCGAATGCATCGAGATGAAGCAGCCCTTCGGCGTGGTGCTCATCAAGGAAGGGCGCGAAGTTGGCGGGTCGGCCCGTCCCCATAGGGTGGGTACGACAGCTCGTATCCTCAAGGCGGAACCCACTGGCCAGTCAATGTACCGCATTCAGACGGTGGGGGAGCGTCGCTTTCGCATCCTGAATATCGTTGATGGCACTCCCTATCTGAAGGCCGAGGTGGAGTACCTGGAGGAAACGGATTCGGACTATGTGGGGGATCTGACGCAGAAGGTTTCCGACTGCCTGAGCGAGTATCTCCAGCTGGTTGTCAGCTTCAAGAAGGGCTGGATTCAGACCGTTGACACGCCTCAAGAACCGCTGGCACTCTCCTACGCCGCTTCCCAGGCTGTGACCTACCCTCCCATGGTGGGCCAATACCTGCTGCAGATACCGTCGGTAAAGGAACGGTTGGAGAGGGTGCTGCCCCTGCTGAAGGAGCGAACGTCCCTCCTGAAGGATGAGATGGGCAATCAGAAGCGTTTTCGGGAGCGGATGAACTAGCTGGAAGGGTCTGCTAAATCTTCTTCCCAGCCAATTTGGCTGTCGTAGGTCGGGTGGATTACGCTCGCAAGCTAGAATGGCTTTCCGAAGATGCGAAAAGCGCCGCCAACGGGAACGAGTCCTCCGAACAGTTCCGGGTGCAGTATCTCCGCCAGTATCTCCAATCCATCGAACAGCCTCGGCCCGGAGCGGCTGAAATAGGAATTGGCATCGACGACGAAGAGGCTGTCAGTCTTTGCGGCAGGCAATTCGTCCCAGTCCGGTTTGCCCGTTAATGCTCTAACTTCCGAAAGGCCCCGTCCCACGTCGAATCCGCACGGCATGGCTATGACTACGTCGGGTTTGGCTTCAACAATCTGCTCCCATTCGACGACGAAGGAGGGCCGGCCAGGCTTCCCGAAGCAGTCGACGCCGCCGGCCAGTTCGACCATTTCCGGCACCCAGTGGCCTCCAACCATCAGTGGGTCCAGCCATTCGAGGCATACGATGCGGGGGCGAGTGTCTGCCTTCGCCGCCGAGGACTCTATCCTGTCGACGCGCTCTCGCAGGGAATTGGCAACGCGGGCCGCCGCTTCATCTGTTCCGGCGGAGTTGCCGACTTTTGCAACGTCGCTGGCCACGTCAGCGAGGGAGTGGGGGTCCAGGGATATGACTTCCGGCACATGGGGCAGCTTTGCCAGCGTCTCGTGCACCTGTTGGGAAGGCACGGCGCAAACTTCGCACAGGGCCTGGGTCAGCACCAGGTCGGGACGGGCTTCTTCCAGTGTATCCAGATGGAGCACGTATATGCCGTCTTCCGAGATAAGGGCATCCTTGACCTGCCGGTCGATTTCGCCGCTGGACGTTGCATCCTGAATGCGACTGGAAACGACCACTGGTTTGTCAGAGGCGGCGCTGGGATAGTCGCAGGCGTAGGTCACGCCGTGTAGGTCATCTTGCAAGTCCAGGGCGTAGACTATCTCTGTGGCGCTGGGAAGTAGGGAGACGATTCGGACCAAGGTTTCCGCCTCTCCAGCCGGCACATGTGCCAGCATGTGGATGTTCTCAAGGTAGCATAGGTAGCGGAACCCTTCAACTGTCACGTAAGTTGCCGCCAGGTGAGGGCTAACCTATAATTTGGCTGCGAGTTCACCATGCTTCTAGCTATAGATATAGGTAATAGCAACATCACCCTCGGCGTATTCGATGGCCAGAGGTTAAGCTGCACGGCTCGGCTTTCCGCCGATTCCCGCCGGCTGGCGGATGAATACGGAGAGCTTGCGCTCAACATCCTTAACCGGAAGGGCGTTCAGCCTGGAGCCGTCAGTGCCGCCGCCATCTGCAGCGTCGTTCCCCGCCTCACTCCAACTTTCGAAGAAGTGTGCCGCGAGTTTCTGAACGTAACTCCGCTGACGGTGAATACGGGCGTCAAGACGGGGGTGCGCATTCTCTACGAGAACCCTCGTGACGTGGGTGCGGACCGGGTGGCGGACGCCGCCGCCGCTTACCGGCTGTACGGCGGCCCGACTATCGTGGTTGATTTTGGCACCGGCACCGTGTTCGACGCTATTTCAAGGGAGGGCGACTATCTTGGCGGGGCCATTGCACCCGGCATTGAGGTGGCCGCAGAGGCGCTTCATCAGACCACCTCCCAGCTACGTCGTGTCGATGCGGCCATGCCCCGGAGGGCCATTGGGCGCAACACGCCGGAAGCTCTGCAGTCGGGACTGATGTTGGGCTACGTTGGCCTGGTGGAAGGGATGGTGCGCCGCTTCAAGGATGAAATAGGTGGCGATGCAAAGGTGGTAGCCACCGGAGGACTGGCGAGGGTCATGGCCGGCGCCACGAAAATCTTCGACGCCACAAATCCCGACCTCACCTTGATCGGGCTTCGAATGATCTACGAGATGAACCGCGGACAGCGGGAAGGGGATTAGGTTGATTCCGGTCCTCAAAGGAAAGAACGTGGTCTTGGGAGTCACCGGCAGTATTGCTTGTTACAAGGCCGTGGATCTGGCCAGCAAGCTGACCCAAGGGGGCGCGCTGGTGGACGTGGTAATGTCGGAAGACGCCACCCGCTTTGTGGCGCCTCTGGCCTTTGGCAGCATCACCCACCGCGCTGTGACGACCAGCCTCTTTGACCCTGACTCGGAGTTAAGCGTAGAGCACGTGGCTCTGGCAGACAGGGCGGACATTCTGGTTGTGGCGCCAGCGACGGCTAACACCCTGGCCAAGATGTCTTTGGGCCTGACGGACAACGCCCTCGTGGCCACCTACGCCGCCACAGCGGCGCCGGTACTGGTTGCACCTGCAATGGACGGCCACATGTGGGAAAACGCCGCTATTCAGGAGAATGTCAGCCGGCTTAAGCATCATGGCGTGCGGGTGGTGGGGCCAGATTCCGGCTATCTCGCCTCCGGCAAGGTGGGCGCAGGAAGGATGGCGGCCCCGGAGGTGATTCTTGACTACGTGCGGGCGGTGCTGGGACAGGGTGGACCCTTGGCGGGCAGTAGGATTGTGGTGAGTGCGGGCGGCACTCGGGAGCCGCTGGACCCGGTGCGAGTGATCACCAACCGCTCATCCGGCAAGATGGGCCACGCACTGGCAGAGGCGGCTCGGGACATGGGTGCCTCGGTGACACTGGTGTCGGCGTCGGAAACCCTTGATGCGCCGCCTGCCCTTGAGATAGTGCGGGTGGAAACGGCAATTGAGATGCGGGACGCCATCGAGGAAGCCTGCCAGGGAGCGGATGCGCTGATAATGGCCGCGGCCGTTTCGGACTATAGAGCCGCTGAGGCGAGTTCCCACAAGCTGAAAAAGACCGGAGGTCCGTTGAGTTTGACGCTGGTGCAAAACCCGGACATCCTTGCCAGTGTCGAAGGCCCCACAGTCCGAGTGGGGTTCGCGGCGGAAAGCCGGGACCTGTTGGAGAATGCCAACAGCAAGCTGGTTTCCAAAGGCCTGGATATGATAGTGGCTAACGACATCACGGAGTTGGGCAGCGGCTTCGGCGCCGATACGAACAAGGCGGCGATTCTCACCGCTGACGGTGAGATTCATCAGCTGCCTGTGATGTCCAAGCTGGAGCTGGCCCACCGGGTGTTAGAGCAGATGAGCAACATTCTTATAGCGAAGGAGGAATGAGTCTTGGGAGTACGAAAGCACACAAGAATCCGGAGATGAGCGAGGGAAAGAGGAAGGAGTCCATGAGTTTGCCGTCATCCAATGAGATGCCACGGGCTTACAACCCCAATGAGGTCGAGGAGCCTCTATACCGATTCTGGATGGAGAAGGGGTATTTCACACCGGAGGTAGATCATTCAAAGAAGCCTTTCGTTGTCATCATGCCTCCTCCAAACGTAACGGGAGACCTTCACATTGGGCACGCACTGACGACGTTTATTCAGGATATCCTGATTCGTTGGCACAGGATGATGGGAGATGCGGCCTTGTGGCTGCCAGGTAAGGACCATGCCGGTATCGCTACTCAGGTTGTTGTTGAGCGGCAGTTGGCGAGCGAGGGCACATCTCGCTGGGAGATGGGACGAGAAAAGTTTCTGGAGAAAATGTGGGACTGGGTGGACCGGTACAAAAACAACATCGACGAGCAGTTCAAACGGATTGGCTCTTCCTGCGATTGGTCTCGACTCGTCTTCACGCTGGACCCAGGCCCAAGCCGTGCTGTGCGTACCACCTTCGTGAATCTGTATGAGAAGGGTCTTATCTACCAGGGAGAGCGCATCATCAACTGGTGCATTCGCTGCTCCACCGCCCTTTCCGATCTGGAGGTGGAGTACCAGGAAGAGGAAGGCTACCTCTATTTTGTTAAATACCCCCTGGAGGACGGCGAAGGTTCTATCACCGTTGCCACCACCCGCCCGGAGACGATGTTTGGCGACACAGGGGTGGCCGTCCACCCCGAAGACCCGCGCTATCAGCCGCTGCTGGGGCGAAACGTGATTTTGCCCCTCGCCGACCGCCCCATCCCCGTTGTGGGGGACGAAGCCATTGACCGGGAGTTCGGGACGGGAGTGTTGAAGGTGACGCCAGGGCACGACACGGTGGACTTTGAGATTGGCCAGCGCCACAACCTACCCATCGTGATGTCGGTGGATGACAAGGGTTTCCTTACCGAGGCCGCTGGGCAATTCGAGGGTCAGGAGCGGTTTGAAGGAAGGCGGAATACGGTAGAGGAATTGGAGCGACAGGGATATCTGGTGAAGACGGAACCCCTCCGCCACTCCATTGGACACTGCCAGCGATGCGCCACGGTGGTGGAGCCATTTGTCAGCAAGCAGTGGTTCATTAGAATTAAACCTCTGGCCAAACCGGCGATTGACGCAGTCAAGAACGGGAATGTCCGCATTGTGCCGGAGCGGTTCTCTCGGGTGTATCTCAATTGGATGGAAAACATCCGGGACTGGTGCATCAGCCGGCAGCTCTGGTGGGGGCACCGGATACCCGTTTGGTACTGCGACGGATGCGAAGGTCTGACGGTGTCGGTGAAGGACGCGACGGAGTGCCGGCACTGCGGCTCGCAGAAGATCTCTCAGGACCCGGACGTGCTGGACACCTGGTTCAGCTCAGGCCTTTGGACCCATTCGACCCTGGGTTGGCCCGATGAGTCGGAGGCCCTGGACTTCTTCTATCCTTCTCAAGTTATGGTCACGGGCTACGACATCCTGTTTTTCTGGGTTGCCCGCATGATAATGATGGGCATCGAGAATATGGGTGAACCGCCCTTTGAAACGGTTTTCCTGCACGGGCTGGTGAGGGACGGTGAAGGACGGAAGATGAGCAAGACCACCGGCAACGTGCTGGATCCCCTGGAACTTACTGAGACCTACGGCACCGACGCTTTGCGGTTTGCTCTGACCACCGGCGCTGCCCCCGGAAACGATCTCCGGCTAAGTACGGAAAAACTGGAGTCCAGCCGCAACTTTGCAAATAAGCTGTGGAACGCCTCACGCTTCGTCATCGGTTCTTTGGAAGACGGGGACGCTGCCCGGGGCTGGTATGAACTGTCCGACGTTTCCCACCGAGAGGACCGGTGGATTCTGAGCAGGTTGAATCGGGTCGTTGGCCGCACCCGGTACTACCTTGAGCGGTTTGAAATTGGGGAGGCCCAGCGGGAGGTCTATGACTTCCTGTGGAATGAGTTCTGCGACTGGCACATTGAGTTTGCCAAGATTCGGATGAGGGACGACTCCGGACCCTCACCACTGCCGGTGCTGGCCCACGTGCTGGAGAAGACGCTGCGGTTGCTTCATCCATTCATGCCCTTCGTCACCGAAGAGGTGTGGCAGCAGTTGACTAGGCAGCTTCCCAAAGAGGAACGGCTCACTGAATCGATAATGATTGCGCCTTATCCGGAGGAGAACCCGGCCAGAATCGACGATGTGGCAGAGTCTGAAGTCGCCCAGATCATCACGCTGGTGCGGTCCATTCGCAACGTCAGAGCCCAGCTTCGCATCAATCCAAGGGAGGAGCTGCAAGCTACCTTGGACCTCCAGGGCCATGACTACCTGATTGGCGATGAGGCGGAGGCGGTGAAAGGGCTGGCCAGGCTGCGAAACTTAAGCGGGGCAGTTGACGACGAGGCTTCTCACGACGGAGGAGTGGTGACAGTTGTGGCCGGCGAGGTTGTGGTGGCTCTGCCGCTTGGCGAGGTTACCGATTTGGCTGAAGAGAGGCGACGTCTGGAGGAAGAGCGGGATGATGCTTCCAAGCATCTGAATCGGGTGGATTCGCTGCTTGCCAGACCGCAGTTTCGCGCCAAGGCGCCGGAGCACGTAGTGGTGCGAGAACAGGAACGGGCACTAGGACTTAGGGAGAGACTGAAGCGGTTGGAGGAGGTCCTGGCGCAGCTTCCGCCCTAGATGGGTGAAGAGGAGCCGCGGACCCGCTCCAGCCAGTTCAAACCTTTGCGTGTGTCGCTGGCTACTCTGGCTGGATCCCAGTAGTAGAGTCGGTGCTTGAACAGCCAGTAGGTGAACTCCTTGGACTGGGTTAGGCTGAATCCGTTCTGGTTCGGATAGCCCATCTTCTCCCTGAACTTGACGATCAGGCTGGCCTGCTCGTCGTCGTAGATCCGGCGGAACACCGCATTGCTCATGTCCTCCACATCCACCCGGCCGCCGGCGCGCATGTCTTTTCGCACTTCTTCTTCAACGGCTACGTGCAGGGCCTCTTCCACTACAACGCCATACCAGAAATTCAAGAATCCGCGGTACTTGTTGTAGCCCAGCAGGTTCTTGAGGCTCTCCTCGTTAATGTAGGAGGGGAAGCGGCCTGCAAATATCAGGTCTTCGATTTCGGGAATCTGTGGCGAGTCCCGTAATAAGGTGCACATCCTTTCGGCCAGTAGAAGGCAGTCGAAGGCCTCGCCCTGGATGACGTAGCGATAAAGCCGCCCGTTGACGCGCTCCTCAGGCAGGGTCCACATGCTCATGGCCTCGAGAAGGGCCTCGGCCCAGGGCCTGCCTGCCTGAATGGCTTGTGAGAGGCGGCCCAAGGCCTCCGCCTCCACGGATGCGGGGGGGCCTGCGGGCTGCTCTATTAGCTCAACGGTCGCTTCGAAGGGTTTGACGTTAATGGGACCCCCCTCCCTCAAGGGAGGTGGCGTGTTTCGCGGGCATTCCGTTGAGTTCGTGGAACTCGGCTTTCAGACGTTCGTAGGCGGCTACCTGGCCGGTGGTAATGTATTCGCTAATCTTGCCGCTTATGGCCTTGCCGATGCCAGGCACCTTCATCAGGTCCTGCCCCTGCAGGGAAGGGGCGTCCAAGGGTTCCGGGAAATCGGAGATGATTTCTGCGGCCCGCCGGTAGGCTCGTATCTTGAAAATCAGGTCTCCCTTCCTCTCCAGAAGGTGGGCCATGTCCTCGAAGATGGCAACCAGTTCCTCGTTTACGGTAGACACGATGCGGTCTCTACCCGCGGCCGTGGCAGCGCTTGAACTTCTTGCCGCTGCCGCAGTAGCAGGGGGCGTTGCGGCCAATCTTTCTCGCCGCGCCGTTACGGGCGCGTCCGTTGGGCGGGGCCTTGGCAGGAGTGCCCGCGGGGGCTAGGGAGAGACGATAGATTCCGTGGACAACGTCGTCGCGCATCTGGTCCAGCAGGTCCTGGTACATGCGACGGCCTTCCCTCTGATAGGCCACCAGCGGGTTACGCTGGCCGTAGGCTTGAAGGCCGATGCCCTGTCGAAGTTTTTCGATGTCGGTAAGCTGCGCCTTCCAACCCAGATCCAGGGCTCTCAGCATGAGAATGCGCTCCAAGGCGCGCATTCTATCCTCACCCAGCTCTTCTTCCTTCTCTCGGTAGACCTCTCCGGCGTGAGCAACGAGGGCCTTCTTGAGCTTGCCGCTGTTAGCCTTTTTCAGCTGCTCCTCGTCATTGAAGGGTTCCGGAAGAGTGGGGAAGATTATGCGGAGATTCTCAAGCAGGCCCTGGTAGTCTCGGTCTTCGACCACACTACCCTCGAGATGTTGGTCCAGCAGCTTGTCTATCTTCTCCTCCACCTTGCTGAGGACGGATTTTCGCAGGTCTTCACCCTCTAGGATCTCCCGGCGGTCCCTGTAGATGCGATCGCGTTGCTGGTTCAGAACGTCGTCGAACTCCAGCAGGTGTTTGCGAGCCTCGAAGTGGTAGCCTTCTACGCGGCTCTGGGCGCCCTCCAGAATCTTGGTTATAACGCCGCTTTCCAGAGGCGCGCCCTTGTCCATGCCGGCCCAGCCGGATACTTTGCCCATGAGGTTCTTGGCTCGTTCGCCGCCGAACCGCTTGATTATTTCGTCCTCCATGGAGGCATAGAAGCGGGTCTCGCCGGGGTCTCCCTGGCGGCCGGAGCGGCCCCGCAGCTGGTTGTCGATGCGCCGGGACTCGTGATGTTCAGTGCCTATGACGGTCAAGCCGCCCTGTTCAACTACTGCGTCGTGGTCCTTCTTCCACTGCTCCGGTGAGATGTCCAGGCTGTCGGGGTTCCCGCCGAGTACGATGTCCGTGCCTCGTCCGGCCATGTTGGTGGCGACGGTTACCGCGCCAGGGCGGCCTGCCTGGGCAACAACGTAGGCTTCGCGTTCGTGCTGCTTGGCGTTCAGGACCTGGTGGGGAACTCCACGGCGCTCAAGCAAGCCGCTCAGTTTCTCTGAGTTCTCGATGGAAGTGGTGCCTACAAGAACGGGCCTGTTCTGCTTGTGCAAGTCTTCAATTTCGTCAGCCACGGCCTTCCACTTGGCCGCCTCCGACTGGTAGATGAGGTCTGAGTGGTCTTTTCTGACCAGGGGTTCGTTGGTGGGAATTGCGACAACTTCCAGACGATAGATCTTCAGGAACTCCTCCTCTTCCGTGAGGGCTGTCCCGGTCATGCCTGCAAGCTTATTGTACATGCGGAAGTAGTTCTGCAGGGTTATTGTGGCGTAGGTCTCGTTCTCCTGCCGTACCCGTATTCCTTCCTTTGCTTCAATGGCCTGGTGAAGACCGTTGGACCAGCGTCGTCCCGGCTGGAGACGGCCGGTGAATTCGTCCACGATGATGACTTCGCCGTCCCTGACTACGTACTCTTTATCCCGCTTGTAGAGGACACGGGCCTTTAGAGCGTTTTCCACGTATCTTACGAGGTGGGCGTTTTCGGGGGCGTAGAGGTTATTGACCTTAATCCAGCCCTCTATTCTGGAGATGCCTTCTTCAGTGAGAGAGACGGCCTGGCTGCGCTCGTCAATTATTGTGTAGTCCTCCTCGGCGCGGAGGCGGCGGGCCAGCTTGGCCATGTCGTGATATAGCTCGACGGGTTCTTGAGCCGGCCCGCTGATGATGAGGGGCGTCCTCGCTTCATCGATAAGGATGTTGTCAACTTCGTCGACGATGGCGTAGTTGAGTTCGCGCTGAACCTGAAGGGTGGGTTCCACGGCCATGTTGTCCCTGAGATAGTCGAAGCCGAACTCGTTGTTTGTGCCGTAGGTAATGTCGCAGAGGTACGCCTCCTGTCGAGGCACGGGCGTAAGGTCGTTGTAGCTGGGGTCTTTGCCGGGGGCTCCGGGCTGATAGACGTATGCGGAGTTGTCATCATCGGACTGGAGGCAGCCTACGGAGAGTCCCAACATGTGAAAAATGGGGCCCATCCACACGGGGTCGCGGCGGGCGAGATAGTCGTTGACGGTGACGACGTGAACGCCCTTGCGGGAGAGGGCGTTGAGATAGGCGGGAAGTGTGGCGACGAGGGTCTTGCCTTCACCGGTCTTCATTTCGGCGATGCCCCCCTTGTGGAGGATGGAGCCGCCCATAATCTGAACGTCGAAGTGTCTCTGGCGGAGAGTGCGCTTGGCGGCCTCGCGCACTGTGGCGAAAGCTTCCGGTAGGATGTCGTCTTCGGATTTGCCGCGGCTTAGCTGTTGGCGAAAGGAGTCTGTTTGCTCCTTTAGTTGGGCATGGGTGAACCCTTCGAACTCTCGCTCGAGGCCGTTAACCTCGTCTATGAGGGACTGATACTTCTTCTTGAGGCGATCTTCGGGGGTGCCGATGATCTTGTCGAGTAAGCGGATCATGATTCTCCGTTGAAAAGTTCTCCAACGGAAAGGCCGTTGTGAATTCTCCTTATGGCCTCTCCCAGCAGCGGCGCCACGGAGAGGATGGTAACCTTGCCGTTCAGGTTATTTTCGGAAAGCGGAACAGTGTCCGTGGCCACCAGTTCCTTCAAGGGACTGTCAATGACTTTGTCGGTTGCGTCCCCTGAAAAGAGGGCGTGAGTAACGCAGGAGTAGACGTCTCGGGCGCCGCTAGCCTTGAGAGCCTCGGCGGCGGCGATGATGGATCCTCCGGTGTTTATCTCGTCATCGAAGGTCAAGACATTCTTGCCCTTTACGTCGCCGATAATGTTCAGGGTCTGGATGGAAGAGGTGTTTCCCTCGCGGCGCTTTTCGACGATGGCAAGGGGCACGCCAAGACGCTCCGCCACGTCTCTGGCGCGTTTGCTGATGCCCACGTCCACGGCGACGACTACGAGGTCATCGAGATTCTTGTCTCGGAAATAGCGAACCAGCAGCGGGAGGGCGGTGAGCTCGTCTACTGGGATGTTGAAGAAGCCCTGAATCTGACCGGCGTGGAGGTCTATGGTGAGCAGTCGGTCGGCTCCGGCGGCGGTCAGCAGATCGGCCACCAGGCGGGCCGTAATTGGCACACGGGGCTGGTCCTTCTTGTCCGTGCGGGAGTAGCCGTAATAGGGAACCACCGCAGTGACACGGCCGGCAGAGGCGCGTTTGGCCGCGTCTATCATTATGAGCAGCTCCATCAGGGCGTCGTTCACGGGGGCGCAGACGGGCTGCATTATGAAGACGTCCCGCTCCCGGATGTTCTCCAGGATGCGTACGAAGCTATTGTCGTTGGAGAACTTGAAGACTTCTGCCCGGCCCACGGAGATGCTCAGGTATTTGCATACGTCCTGGGCCAGCTGCCGATGAGAGTTACCAGTGAACACGCGAAGCTCATCGCTCAGTGAGCGCATTCTTCCCCCCGAAGCTGAGATTTTGCCCTGAATCATGCCTTTGCACGTGGGAAAAGGATGGGTCAGGTGGGCCATCGAGCAAAGGCCTGGCTGTTCGGCTTCATTATAGCATAGCCCTATCAGTGCTCAAAATTGGCTATTTACATTTGCTTTTTGCTATACTGCCTTGGGCCTCCGCGGGGGCCGCTTCATTTGTAACTGACGAGGGAATGCAATGGGGGCGTACGCCTTAATTGGGGCGCAATGGGGTGATGAGGGCAAGGGGAAGGTGGTGGACTATCTTGCGTCCAAGGCGCAGTGGGTAGCCCGGTATGCCGGCGGCAACAACGCCGGTCATACGGTAATGAACCATGGGGGCACCTTCTCCCTTCATCTGGTGCCGTCCGGGATCTTCCAGCCTGATGTGTCCTGCGTAATCGGGAACGGGGTGGTGGTGAACCCGGAGGTGTTGCTGGAGGAGATCAAGGGGTTGTCTGAGCGAGGGGTCGACGTGAGTCGGATATACCTCAGCGAGCGCGCCCATCTGATTATGCCCTACCATATTCAGATCGACGCCCTGGAGGAGGAGGCCCGAGGACGGGCGAGCCTGGGAACCACGGGCACGGGGGTAGGCCCTGCATACGTGGACAAGGCCTCCCGGACGGGAATTCGCGCCGGGGACCTGCTCTACCTGGAGGATGAGCTTCTGCCCCGGCTGAAGCGCGTGGTGGAGGACAAGAGCCGAATTCTGACCAAGCTGTACGGCCAACCGCCTCTGTCGCTTCAGGAGATCCTGGACCAGTGCGCCCGATGGAGGGAAGGTCTGAAGGACCTGCTCCGTCCCACCAGTTTCCTGATGCAGCAGGCGATCGAGCGGGGGGATACGATAATCATGGAGGGCGCCCAGGGCACGCTTCTGGACCTGGACCACGGCACGTATCCCTATGTTACGTCATCGTCGGCGTCGGTGGGCGGTGCGGCGGCGGGCCTGGGAATACATCCGCGGAGCATCAGCGGCGTGATAGGAGTTTTCAAGGCATATTGCACCCGCGTGGGCAGCGGCCCGTTTCCGACGGAGATGCTTGACGAACAGGCGGATGAGCTGCGTGAGAGGGCATGGGAGTATGGCACAACCACCGGTCGTGCGCGGAGAATCGGCTGGTTCGACGCGGTGGCGGCACGGTACAGTCAGCACATCAACGGGTTTTCGTCGCTGGTGCTGACGCGGCTGGACGTTCTGGATGGCTTTCCCTCCGTGAAGATATGCGTGGGCTATGAACTGGACGGAGAGCTGCTGGGATACTTCCCGTCGGGCGCGACTCAATTACAGAGGTGCAAGCCGGTTTATGAGGAGATGCCCGGTTGGTCGGACCCGACGGAGGGCGCTACCAGGATGGAGCAGCTACCGGCTGAAGCGGCGGCCTACGTGGGGAGGCTGGAGGAGTTGATCGGGTGCGAGTTTCACCTGATTTCCACCGGCCCCCATCGTGACGAGACGATAATGCTCAAGCCGATGATTTGAGGGTCTGCCGGCCCATTTTCGCGCGGTAGCCCACGAAAGCTTAGGTCAGAATCGTCCCCTGACTAGCCAGCTATTCCGATGTCTGTGCTAGATGGGCAGGTCTACGGGGTAGTCTTCCAGCAGCTTGTCTACCTGGGCGGCCATGTTTGCGTCGGCGGGGATGAGGGGTAGGCGGGGTTCGCCGATGTCGAAGCCTACCTTGGCGTAGGCGTACTTGAGGGGGATGGGGTTGGAGGCGATGCCGGTCATGCCGTTGCAGACGGGGAGGAGGCGGAGATGCTCTTCGGCAGCCTCTCTAAGATTTCCTTTGACGGCCAGGTCAATCATGCGACGCATCTGCTTGCCGAAGAGGTTGGAGACTACGCAGATGACGCCATAGCCGCCCATGCAGAGGAGGGGGAAGGTGTCGCCGTCGTTGCCGCTCCAGATGCGGAAGCCGTCGGAAGCGCCGTCGATGGTTTGCGCCATGAGCTCGAAGTCGGCGGTGGCGTCCTTCACGCCCACGATGTTGTCCACGTGGCTGCATCGGACGGTGGTTTCGAGGGACATCTTGGTGCCGGTGCGTCCGGGTATGTTGTAGAGGATGCAGGGCAGGTGGGTGGACTCGGCGATGGCCTTGAAGTGGCGGTAGATGCCCTCTTGGGGGGGCTTGTTGTAGTAGGGGACGGTAAGGAGCAGAGCGTCTACGCCGACCTCTTCCGCCTCGCGGCTGAGGTTGATGCTGTCCCAGGTGGAGTAGTTGCCGGTGTTGGCGATGACGGCGCCGCGGTCGCCAATGGCGGCCTTTGTTTCGCCCCAGAGCTTGAGCTTCTCTTCGTGGCTGAGGGTGGGGCCTTCGCCGGTGGTGGCGCCGACGACTAAGCCGTCGCTGCCGGAGTCCAGCAGGCGATTGGCCAGGTCGCGGGTCTTGGGCCAGTCCACCTCGCCGTGTTGGTCCATGGGCGTGACCATGGCTGTCAGTAGTCGTCCAAGCTCTACCATGGCAGTCCTCCAGCTATACGTGCAAAACCCATTGGGCTACGGCTCAGAAGAAGCGGCGAGGGTCTTTGGAGTGAGACAGTCCCTTCTAACTACCTCTTCAGCTATTTGGAGGGCGTTAAGGGCGGCGCCCTTCCTGAGATTATCTGCGACTATCCAGAGGGCCAGGCCGTTGTCGATGGAGGGGTCGCGTCGGATGCGACCCACGTAAACGTCATCGGTGCCGGCCAGGTCCAAAGGCATGGGGTAGGAGTCGCGGAAGACGGTGACGCCCGGCATTTCGTCGAGGAGTTGGGTCGCCTCGGCGGGGTCCATGGGGTTTTCGAACTCCAGGTGGACCGCCTCGCTATGGCAGGTGTAGACGGGCACGCGGACGCAGGTGGCGGAGATTCCCATGTAGGGATCGTGGAGAATCTTCCGCGTTTCGTTGATCATCTTCTCCTCTTCCTTGGTGTAGCCGTCATCGAGAAAATCGTCGATGTGGGGGAAGAGGTTGAAGGCGAGGGTGTGGGGCATGGCGTATGCGCTTGTGGGGGCGCCGGTCAAGACGGCTTGGGCTTGGTCGGTCAGTTCCTGGACCGCGCCCGCGCCCGCGCCGGAGGCGGCCTGGTATGTGTCTACGATGACGCGGCGGATGGGGTTTGCGCGGTGGAGGGGATAGAGGGCCATGACCATCTGGATGGTGGAGCAGTTGGGGGTGGCGATGATGCCCTGATGGTCCTCCACGTCCTGGCCGTTGATTTCGGGCACGACGAGGGGGACGGCGGGGTCCATGCGATAGGCGGAGCTTTTGTCGACGGCCACGGCGCCTTTGTTGACGGCGACGGGGGCGAAGCGGCGGCTTACCGGCGAACCGGCGGAGATGAAGGCGAAGTCGATGTTTCGAAAGGAGTCTTCCGTGGTCTCCTGGACCTCGTATTCCTGACCGGCGACGGAGATTCGTGTGCCGGCGGAGCGTTTGGAGGCAAGCAGCTTGAGATGGTTGACGGGGAAGGAGCGCTGTTCCAGGATTCTCAGGAATTCACGGCCCACGACGCCGGTGGCGCCTATTACTGCTATGTTGAAATATCTGCTCAACTTTTGGTTGCTATATTCCTAAAATTTTGTCCAAGCCTAGCACAAGGCCCTTTATGTTAACAACTTCACGGATGGCACGGAGGACGCCGGGCATGTAGCAATCACGGCCCAGGGTGTCGTGGCGCAAAGTGAGGGTCTGACCCTGGGCGCCGAAGACAACTTCGTGGTGGGCGCTGCGGCCGGGCTGGCGCAGGCTGTGGATTCCGACGCCATCGACGCGAGCGCCCATTGTCCCTTCGATGTTGTGTCGTTCGGGTTCATTGTAGACGAATTCTCTTCCGTCGGCGGCCGCTTGGGCTATGGCTATGGACGTGCCGGAAGGGGCGTCTATTTTCCCTTCGTGGTGGGACTCGATTATGTCAATGTAGTCGAAGAAGGGGGCCGCTTTTTGCACCAGGCTTTGGAGCACTATGGCTCCGAGGGCGAAGTTGGGCGCGACGACCACGCCGACGCTCTTCTCACGCGCCCTTTCGTCCATCAGACGGACAGCATCGTCGGTGAGGCCGGAGGTGCCTGTGACGAAGCAGACGCCTGCTTTGATGGTGGTGTGGGCTGCGCTTACTGTGGCGTCGGCGTTGGAGAAGTCGACCACAACGTGGGGCTTGGTCTGGAGGACCAGGGACGACAGGTCTGACGAAAGGGGAATGGAACCGGAGCCGTCGTGCAACTGCATTCGGTTGTCAGGCGCGACGATGTCGACGCCGCCCACGGGCTGTGTATCTTCAGCCTCGCAGATTGCCTTGAGGGTTTCTTGTCCCATCCTGCCGGCCACGCCGTGGATGAGGACTCTGATTTCTGCCATTGAACGCTCCGAGCGGAAGCTACGCTATAGTGTATAGGGCGACGGGAGATTTGGCTACTGATGAGGAGAGAGGACGGGATGCTTCGTCGAGGGGGCTCCTCAGAATTACGTCTTTGAGAAAACGGGAAGGGCGCCCACGAGGGGCGCCCCTACGAAGCAATTGTTGAGTCAGGATACAGTTAGCGGCTGGGAGGGCGGCGGTAACCACCAAAGCCGCCACCACCACCACGAGGACCGGAGCCGGGGCGATCCTCCCTGCGGGGGCCGCTGTTGCGTCCGGGGCCGCCTCTACGTGGCGGACGACCGCCGCCACCGCCACCACCGCCGTAGGGCCTGCCGCCGCCGCGATTGCCGCCGGGGCGTCCGCCGCTGAATTGACGGCGTGGGGGGCTTTCCTCGCCAAATAGGGCGCGTCGGGAGAGGTTGATGCGACCCAGATGGTCTATCTCCTGGATCATCACGGTTATCTCCTCGTCCATCGCCACTCCGTTGTCCATAGAGGCCATCTCCTCCGTACGCAAGAGGCCGTCCTTACCTGGCACGAGTTCGATGAAGGCGCCGAAGTTGGTCATTCTCACCACCTTGCCGGTGAAGATGTCACCCACCTCCAGTTCGCGGGTCATATTCTCGATGCGGGTGCGGGCCTTGCGGATGGCGTTATCGTCGTTTGCCCCAATCATGACCACGCCGCCGTCGTCGATGTCCACCGTGGCGCCCGATTCCTCGATGATGGCTCGGATGTTGCGTCCGCCGGGGCCGATGACAGCGCCTATTTTGTCGACGGGGATGGTGATGCGCTCCATCTTGGGGGCGTACTGGCTGAGGGAAGTGCGCGGTACCTGGATAGCCTCCGCCATCTTGTCGAGGATGTGAAGACGGCCGACTCTGGCCTGCTCCAAGGCAATCTGCAAGATTTCCTGGGTGAGGCCCTGAACTTTGATGTCCATCTGCAGGGCGTTTATGCCCTTGGCGGTGCCAGCCACCTTGAAGTCCATGTCGCCGAGGAAGTCTTCAACGCCCTGGATATCGGAAAGGACGGCGTAATTGCCGTCGTCGCCCATAATCAGGCCCATGGCGACACCGGCAACGGGACTCTTGACGGGCACGCCCGCGTCCATGAGGGCGAGGGAGCTGCCGCAGACGCTGGCCATGGAGGTGCTGCCGTTGGAACTCAGGACCTCGGACACGATGCGGAGGGCATAGGGGAAGTCTTCCTCGGAGGGGAGGACGGGCTCGATTGCCCGTTCCGCCAAAGCGCCGTGACCAATTTCACGTCGTCCGGTGAACATGCGACCGGTCTCTCCGACGGAATAGGGCGGGAAGTTATAGTGGTGCATGAAGCGCTTGCTGTCCTGGGGGCTTAGGGTGTCGAGGGTCTGCTTCATGCCGATGGTGGCGAGGGTCGCGATGCTCAGCACCTGGGTCTGGCCTCTGGTGAACAGGCCTGTGCCGTGGGTGCGGGGCAGGATGCCAACCTCTGATGTAATTGGGCGGATTTCGTGGGCCTGGCGACCGTCGGGCCTGACGCCCTGGTCGAGGATTCGGGAGCGGACCACGTCCTTCATCATGGACTTGAAGATGCCGGATATCTGCTTGGGATCTTCATCGTCTAGCGCCGCGAACACCTCGTCCTTGAGCTGCTGCTCCGCGTCCTCTCGCCCGGCTTTGTCGGGGGTGGGCGCCAAAGCCGCTTCCAGGCGTCCGTTCAGGACGCCTTCCACGCGACGCTTCAGGTCCGATTCGTCCGAAACTTTCGGCTCGGGCATCTTGGGCTTGCCCACGGCGGCGACCATTTCGTCAATCAAGTCGATAATCTGGTCGTTGGCCTCCTGGGCACGACGGATGGCCTCGAGGGCGATTTCCTCCGAAACCTCAGTGGCGCCGGCTTCCACCATTCCTATGGCGCCGCGAACGCCGGCGACGGCTACGTTCAGGGTGCTTTCCTCAATTTGCTCGAAGGTGGGATTAACGATATATTCGCCGTCCTTGTAGGCCACGCGGCAGGCGCCGACGGGCCCATTGAAGGGGATGTCTGATATGGACACGGCGGCAGACGCGCCGACGATGCCAAGCACATCCGGAGGATTCTCCTGGTCGGTGGAGAGAACGGTGAGGACTATCTGGAGGTCGTTGTGGAGGCCCTTGGGGAACTGGGGTCGCATGGGTCTGTCCACCAGCCGCGCCGATAGGACGGCCTCGGTTCCGGGCCTGCCTTCGCGTCGGAAGAAGCTGCCGGGAATCTTGCCGACGGCGTAGAGCTTCTCTTCGAATTCCACCGTGAGGGGCAGGAAGTCTATGTCGGGTCGGGCCCTGGAGGACATGACTGCCGTGGCAAGCACAACAGTGTCCCCGCAGGCAATTTTGACGGCGCCGTTGGCCTGGGAGGCCAGTTTACCGGTCTGCAAAGTGAGCAGCTTGCCGCCGATCTGTCTCTGAAAAGTATGTTCCATTACAATAGGTATCAAATCCTTCTAAGGTTAAAGAGTGGGAATAAAAGGAAAAAGCGCCCCGTCGGGACGCCTATCTTCTGAGGCCGAGCCTGGATATAAGGGACCTGTATCGGGCGACGTTCTTGCGGGTGAGATAGTTGAGCAGCTTTCTGCGGCGACCCACAAGCCTAAGAAGGCCCACCCTGGTGTGGGTGTCCTTCCGGTGAAACTTGAGATGTTCCGTAAGTTCTTTGATTCTTCCCGTCAGGACGGCCACCTGTACTTCTACTGAGCCTGTGTCCCCCGGGGTCTGGGCGTGTTCCGCCATAATGGCCGACTTACTGTCTTTGTTCACGTACTCTTTCTATTCCCTCTTTCTCTTTTCAAGCACGAATTATAACATAGCCGGGGTACGTTTCAAATACGGCATGTCATTTGTTGGTGGAAATTGGTTTGACTCTATACGTTGTAGCCACGCCCATAGGCAATTTGGAGGACATTACCCTTCGCGCCATGCGGATCCTGCGCGAGGTGAAGCTAATCGCCGCCGAGGATACCCGGACGACGCGGAAGCTGCTGGCGCGGTACGAAATCAGGACGCCTCTGTTGAGCTTTCACCAGCATAATCACGTCCGGCAGATGCCCAGGATTCTTGAAGCTTTGGCGGAGGGAGACGTGGCGTTGGTGAGCGACGCAGGGGTTCCGACGGTTTCGGACCCGGGGGCAGAGTTGGTGCGGAAGGCATTGGAGTTGGGCATTACGGTGACGCCGGTTCCCGGGGCTTCGGCGGTTACAGCTGCACTTTCAGCGTCGGGGATGCCGGCGGACCGGTTTACGTTTGTCGGGTTCCTTCCGCGCCGTCGGAGCGACAGGCTCAGGATGCTGGAGGGTCTGAGAAGCATCGAGACCACGCTGGTGCTCTTCGAAGCTCCGCACCGGCTTCGGAGCACGCTTGTGGATATTCATTCGGCCTGGGGAGATCGGAGAATGACCGTTTGCAGGGAGTTGACGAAGAAGTTTGAGGAGGTGTTTGCAGGCTACGTGTCTGAGGCGCTGGAGCGATTTGACGAACCGAGGGGCGAGTTTACGCTGGTGGCGGAGGGGGCGGAGCCGGCGGGGGC
This sequence comes from uncultured Dehalococcoidia bacterium, assembly GCA_951812825.1. GTDB lineage: Bacteria > Chloroflexota > Dehalococcoidia > Lucifugimonadales > JAPULR01. Next base: position 80,052 of record OX638324.1, read on the forward strand.
GGAGGTGTGGGACGCGGAGCAGGTGAGGGAGGCGTTGATGGAGTTGAAGGGGGAGGGCGTTAGGGCGAAGGAGGCGGTGCGGCGGGTGGTGGATGCTTCGGGGGTCAGGCGGAGCGTGGTGTATGGGGAGTGGCTGTCGCTGGGCGAGGGCGGTCAGTAGGAAGGAATCGACCCTCTGAATCTGATGGGGATGGGGGTTGGTCTCACAGAAACGAAGGATTCGTATCAGGCGTGGGCGGGATTCGTTTCCGGGAACGGAGATGGGGTGAACTGGGCTGATTCAGGCGTGGATCCGAGGGTTTTGGGCATTGGTTTTCGTTTTTAAAAATCCTGCCAAATGAATTGCCGAATTCAGGCAGGCAGCGTTGAATTCTGCGGGGCAGATGCGCCCGGGGGAGGGGATTGATGGCACAGTTGTTTTATTCATGACGGATAGGTTATCAGAGGTGAGAGGAGTTTGGCAATGGAATTGTGTCACAGGGGGAAGGGTGGATCGGTGAGATTGAGGTCGGGGATTGGACGGGTGACGGGCGGGTGGAGTGGTACCTCGATATACTACGTACCGAATTTGGGCGGGATTGTGCTAAACTTGACGCCCTGGAGCGGCGGTGCGGGATTCCGGCAGCGCGCTCTGAACGGCGACTACGCGGCTGGAGGAGCGAACTAGCGTCTATGCCGGAGCGGATTTTTGTAGCGGTGGCCTGGCCTTACGCCAACGGGTCGCTGCATCTGGGTCAGATAGCGGGCTGCTACCTGCCGGCGGACATCTTCGCCCGGTATCACCGGATGAAGGGCAACCGCGTCATCATGGTTTCCGGCAGCGACCAGCACGGAACGCCCATTACGATTCGTGCCGACCGGGAGGGTATTTCGCCCCAGGAGATTGTGGACCGATTTCACGCCGAGTTTCTGGATAGCTGGAGCCGGTTGGGGATCAGCTTTGACCTTTTCACCACCACGGGGACGGAGAACCACGCCCAGGTGGTGCAGGAACTCTTTCTCACCCTGCTGGAGAAGGGGTATATCTACAAGGACTCGATGTTGCTTCCGTATTCCGCGGAGCAGGATCGGTTTCTGCCCGACAGGTATGTGGAGGGGATCTGCCCGTTCTGCGGAGACCCCGGGGCCAGGGGAGACCAGTGCGACGCCTGCGGCAGGACGTTGAATCCCACGGACCTGATTGAGCCCCGGAGCGCCATTGGGGGCTCGATTCTGGAGTTCCGGGAGTCGGAGCACTTCTTCCTGAAGCTGACGGCATTCCAGGAGCCGCTGCTGGAGTGGGTGAAGAAGCAGAGCCACTGGCGTCCGAACGTGTTGAACTTCACACAGCGTTACCTGGAGGACGGGTTGAAGGACAGGGCCATCACTCGCGACATTCAGTGGGGGATCAGGATTCCGCTGGAAGGCTACGAGAGCAAGCGCATCTACGTGTGGTTCGAGGCGGTGACGGGGTATCTATCGGCGGCGAAGGAGTGGGCGCAGCGGGAGGGGGAGCCGGAGGCGTGGGAGCCGTACTTCCGCGATTCCGAAACTCGCGGATACTATTTCATCGGGAAGGACAACATACCCTTCCATACGATAATCTGGCCCGCCATGCTGATGGGGGACGGGAGCTTCGAGCGTCCTTACGACGTTCCCGCGAACGAGTTTCTGAACATGGAGGACGCGAAGATTTCCACCAGCCGGAACTGGGCCGTCTGGCTGCCGGACTACCTGGACAGGTTCGAGCCGGACCCCTTGCGGTACGTGCTTTCGGCGATCATGCCGGAGAGCAGTGATTCCAACTTCTCGTGGCCCGACTTCGTACGTCGGAACAACCAGGAGCTAGTGGCGACGTATGGGAACCTGGTGCACCGGGTGCTGACGATGACTCATCGGAACTTCAAGGGGACATTCCCGCAACCGGGGGAGTTGGACGCAGAGGATGAGGCGATGATGGACAGGATTCCAGCGGCGCTTGATGAGGCTGCCCGGAATCTTGAGTCGTGCCGGTTCAGGCGGGCTCTCTCTGTCGCCATGGACCTTGCCCAGGCAGCCAACCGATACCTTGACGTGAAGGAGCCATGGCGCACTCGCAAGACCGACCTGGAGAGAACGGCCACCACACTGTGGGTATGCCTCAACGTCCTGTCCTGCCTGCGGACTATCACCTATCCCTTCCTGCCCTTCAGCGCCCAGCGTCTTCACGAAATGCTGGGATACGAGGGGGGTGTGAAGGACGCCGGCTGGAAGCTGGACGTAGTTCCCATGGGAAAGTCCTTTGGCAAGCCCGCCCACCTCTTCAGCAAGCTGGACGATTCGGTAGCTGAGGAAGAGCAAGAACGACTTCGGGCGGCGGCGCGGTAGGAGCACCCTTGTTAAAGAGCTTGGACGCCAAGGCCCTACGGATTTACCAGCCGATTACGGGAGAACTTCTTCAGGTAGCTGAGAATCTGAAGAGTCTGCGCCAAGGGCAAGACCAGCATATGACGCCCTTGCTAACGTACCTGTTCGACCGTGGGGGCAAGGGCATGCGTCCAGCCGTGACCCTTCTGGCGTCCACCCTGTACGGAAAAGATGCGCCGGCAGCGATAACTATGGCCACCGCCGTAGAGCTTCTGCACATAGCAACGCTGATTCACGACGATACCGTAGACAACTCGCTGACGCGCAGGGGGATGGACACAATCAGCAGCCGGTGGGACGAAAACGTGGCAATCTTGCTGGGTGACTATGTTTTTGCCGCCTCTGCGACGTTTGTTTGCGACACGAACAACATTCGGGTCATTCGGCGGTTTTCTGAGACGATCATGGACCTTTCCAGCGGACAGTTGATGGAATATTTCAACGGTCACAACGTGGAACAGACACGGAAGCTCTATGAGGACCGGATCTATCGCAAGACGGCGTCATTGTTTCGCACCGCGGCCGAATCGGGGGCAATTCTGGGAGGGGCGCCGGAGGAGGGGATAGACGCTCTCGCGCAGTATGGCTACAACATTGGCATGGCCTTTCAGATTGTGGACGATATTCTGGATGTGAGTGGCGACGCCGACGAGATTGGCAAACCTGTGGGGAATGATTTGCTTCAAGGAGTGTTGACACTTCCCAGCATCAAGCTGCTGGAACGGTACCCGACGGACAACCCTGTTCGCGCTTTCTTCGCTAACCCGGACGAGAAGACCCACCTGAAAAATAGCCTCAAGATGATGCAGGAGTCGGACATCCTTGATGAGTGTCATGCCGATGCCGAGAAGTATTGCGCGAAGGCCCTTCGGATACTTGAAGGGCTTCCGGATTCGCAATCTAGGGAGTCGCTCAGCATTCTGGCGTCCTACGTAACGAAGAGGCAGCGTTAGGCCAGCGCTTCAAGCCTCCCAGACAACTTGGCCCCCGACAATGGTCATCCGTACTTCTACGTTACCTATGTTCTCTGCCGGCGTTTGGGTGGGATCATCGGACAAAAGGACAAGGTCGGCGTATTTTCCCGGACGGATTGAGCCCAGCAACTCTTCCTGAAAGCAGGAGTGGGCGGCGTGAATAGTCCACGCATTCAGGGCTCGATTGGCTGAAACGGTCTGGTTGGGGCCGATGCTGCGACCGTCGGAAGCACGACGCGCGACTGCCGCTTGAACGTGGAGCAAGGGGTCTGGAAGCGCAACGGGAGCGTCGGAGCCGGCGGCCCAGGGGATTCCGGCGTCGTCCAGAGAAGCCAGAGGGTAGAGTTGAGGAATCAGGCCCGGATCGACTTGGGCGAGGTATTTGGGGCCGTGGTGGTAGACGAATCCTGGTTGGGTTACGACCATTGCGCCGCTATCTTTGACCATTCGCAGGATTTCAGTGGGCCCTTCGGCGCAGTGCTCAATGCGGTGGCGGGGATCCTGGCGGGGGTGGGCGCGGTTGGCGGCGGTGATGGCGCGGGCGGCGGCGATGATGGATTCGGCTTCTATTGCGTGAAAGGCCAACTGCCTGCCTTTCCGGTGGTGGTGGTTGGAGATTTCGGTCAGCTCTTCCGGGGTTGGGTGAAGGGCGCCGGAGGTGGCGGTCAGCATGACTTTTATTGCGCCCAATTTCAGGCCGCTTTCAGCGTCGATAACTGCGGCGTTGAAGAGATCATCGTCGTCTGCGTGGGGTTGGCCGGCCATCATAGTGACTCTCGGAATCAGAGTTTCTTCCTGCCTCAGGCGACTAAAGGTGCGCCATTGCTCGACGCCGTTGGTTGGGCCCGCGTCCTGGATTGCGGTTACGCCTTTGGAGAGGAGGAGGGTGTTCGCTTGTTTGACTCCGACTTCGAACTCGTCCTGCTTTCGGAAGGGCCTCATCATGCGGCCAATCTCTTGGGTCATTTCAAGGAAGACGCCCGAGGGTGAATCTGATTCATCTCGGAGCACAACGCCGTGGGCGGGACCTTTGAAGGTTGGACCGATGCCAAGGAGTTTCATGGCGGCGGTGTTCAGGACGGTGGCGTGGCCGGTGCGGTGGTCGAGACGCACCGGATGGTTGGGCGAGGCCCAGTCCAGGTCGGCGGCGGTGGGATGACGAGCTTCCTTCAGCAGATATTCATCGTAGCCGTAGGCGCGGACCCACCGGTCGGTGGGGGTTCGCCGGGCCTTGCTGGCGATGAGGCGAGTTACGTCTGATATTGAAGGGGCATAGTCGGAGCTGCAGTCCAGCTGGAGAAGGCGGGAGGCAAGGGCGAAGAAGTGGCAGTGGGCGTCGTGGAAGCCGGGTATCAGAGTCATGCGGTGGCAGTCTAGACGCTGGGTTCCCGCATCAGAAAGTGGCGCGAGGTCCTTGTCGCAGCCGACGGCAAGGATGCGACCGTTTCTGATGGCGACAGCGTTTGCCAGTGGTTGGGAGGGTTCCTGGGTCAGGACTCGGGCGTTGAACAGCAGAAGGTCGGCTTTGGGAGTCATGGTTTGAGTCCGTTGACTGATTCTGGCGCCGATAAGTCCTTGGGTATTGGCTCTCTAGCCGTCCGGTGCGGAATCTATGAAAATCTTGACGGCGTGCCAGACGAACATTTCCGGGGTGAGGCTGAGTTCTTTTGAGAGGTCCTTGACCTGCTGGGCCAAGGGACCGGTCAGTGAGAAAGTAACGCTTTTTTCGGCCTCCGCCCATAGGAGGAGGAGCCGCAGGGTCTCCGGGTCCAGCCGGGCCACGGCTTCGGGGTTTTCGTCGGAGTCGATCGGGCGGCGGTGGAGGGTGACGGCGCCGTCGCTGCTTTCCGCCCAGTAGGAGAAGTGACCGTCGTCACCGATGGTGAATGTGCCTTTGATACCCGGGGAGTCAGGCAACGTCGGCAGCGTCGTGCTGTTCGTCGGCGTGGTAGGAGCTGCGGACTAGGGGGCCTGATGCGACGTGCTTGAAGCCCAGATCCCTGCCTATGGAAGCAAGGTCGGCGAACTCGGAGGGGGTGTAGAACCTGTCTATGGGCAGGTGGTCCTTTGTTGGGCGGAGATACTGGCCGATGGTGAGGAGGTCGCAGCCCACGGCGCGGAGGTCCTTCATGGTAGTCACGACGTCTGCGGCAGACTCGCCCATGCCGACGATGATGCCGGACTTGGTGGGGATGTGTGGGGCTATTTCCTTTGAGCGGCGGAGTAGGTTGAGGGAGAGTTGGTAGTCGCCCCTGGGGCGGACTTTGGGGAAGATACGTCGGACGGACTCGATGTTGTGGTTCAGCACCGCGGGGCCCGCCTGGAGGACCCGCCGCAGGGCCAGGTCGGAGCCTTCGAAGTCGGGGATGAGGACTTCGACACGACAGGTGGGGAGTACCTTCTTTATCTGTTGAATGCACATGGCGAAGACGAGGGCGCCGCCGTCGGCGAGGTCGTCCCGGTTGACGGAGGTTATGACGCAGTAGTTGAGGTTCATGCGTTTGACTACTTTGGCGAGGCGCTGGGGCTCGCCTACGTCCAAACCCGATGGGCGGCCGGTGGTGACGGCGCAGTAGCGGCAGGCGCGGGTGCAGATTTCGCCGAGTATCATGAAGGTGGCGCTGCGGCGTTCCCAGCAATCGCCGATGTTTGGACAGCGGGCCTCTTCGCAGACGGTGTGCAGGTTCGAACTGCGCATGAGATGCTTTAACTGCCGGTAGTTGGAGCCGCCGGGCATGGGGACCTTAAACCATTCGGGGAGTCGCGGCCTGGTTCGGGTTGTCATTGAATCGTCACGCGTCTTGTGGGAATGCGGCACTTCTCCGCCGTAACGATGGCGTCGATACAGAAGGCGGCCAGGTCCAGTCGCTGGTTGTGGTTGACTACCCTGTATTCAAAGTCATCCATGGCTTTCATTTCGCCGCGGGCGGCCTTGGTGCGGAGGCGGAGGCTTTCCAGGGATTCGCTTTTGCGGAAGCGGAGTCGACGCTCCAGTTCTTCGATGGATGGCGGGGCGAGAAAGACCATGAGGGCGTCTTTGACCACGTTGCGGACGGTGGCCGCGCCCTGGATGTCGAGCTTTACGAAAACGTCCTTGCCCCTGGCGAGGGCGTCTTTCACCTGCTGCTTGGGCACGCCGTACCAGTTTCCGTATACCTCGGCGCACTCCAGGAATTGTTCGCCTTCGCGCATGTGCTCGAACTCCTCGGTGTCCAGGAAGAGGTAGTCGATGCCGTTTCGCTCGGTGCGCCGTCGAGGTCGGGTGGTAGCCGTCACCACGAAGTGCCAGGGCCTGTCGAGCTGGCGCATGTACTGGAAGACGGCGTCCTTGCCGACGCCTGAAGGGCCTGAGACGACCACCAGCAGGGGGTCTCCGAACCTGTCGGGATAGTCTGGGTTAATCAAGTCCAAGGCTGACTCTCAATTGGCAGGCGACCTCGTTTAGCGGCGGTTGTTGCGTCCTTTTTTATCGTCTTCCTCTTCTCCCAGGAGACCACGGGTGGCCCTGTCTCCGAACATCAACGTGGACGCGGTGCGACCGAAGGAGAGGGGTTTGGGGCGTTCGTAGTCGGCCCTGGCCCACGGGGTGATCACGCCGTCGAGCCACTTTTCACGCTCCTCGAAGGCGGTCTCGAACAGGTCATAGAGGGGCTGCGCCGGTTCTTCCTCTCGCATGATTCCCTTTATGCGCTCAAGCTCCACGATGAACTCGTTAATCCAGTGGATGATGCCTTCCTGATTGGTGAGGCAGACGTCCCGGTGCATGGCGGAATCCCCGGAGGCGAGGCGCGAAACGTCCCGAAAGCCGGAGGAGGCGAGATGGCTAATGTCTCCCCACTGGGGGCTTTTGGAGGTGGCGCCGATGAGGGCAGCCGAGAGAACGAAGGGGAGGTGGCTGACGGCGGCGACGAAGCTGTCGTGCTCCTGGGGGTCGATGAAGAAGGGCTTGGCGCCCATTGCGGAAGTGAGGTCGACGATGGTGCGGACGCCCTTCTGGCTGGCGCCGGGGCTGGGCACGATGCACCAGGGCCTGTCGTTGAAGAGATCGCCGTCGGCGTTGTCGGGGCCGGGGGTCTCGCGTCCGGCGAGGGGGTGGCCGCCGACGAAGTCCACGTGGCTGGGGAGGAATTCCTTCGCCCACTGGAGGACTTCCGCCTTCGTACCCCCGGTGTCGGAGACGATGGTCCTGTCGTCGCTGCGGCGGAGGCGGGGGCCGATGTGTTCCATGACGTCCTTGATGGCCATGACGGGAGTGGCGATGAACACCATGCTGGCGTCGGAAACGGCGGCGATCATGTTGTTTTCGACCCGGTCCACGGCCTTCATGCTCTTGGCCTTGTTGGCGCGGTACCTCTCCAGGTCCGTACCGACAATCTCGACGTTCTTGATGCCCACCTTCTTGATGGCGAGTCCGAGGGAGGCGCCTATGAGGCCCGTCCCGATAATTGTTATGGTGTCCATGCAATTCCCCTGTGGATAATTTGGTTAGTGCGACGGCTCCGGTTGAACTTCACGTTAGAGGGTGGTGGAGACATTCGTATTCTTCGTCGTGGTCGGGGTGGGTGTTGCCGCCGGGCATCCCGGAGGGAATGACGGCGCTTGCTCGCTCGGAGCGGGGTTTTCGCTGCCGGGGTAGTTCCAGCAGGCGCTGCTTCATGGTCTTCAGCGACTCTTCGGAAGCGCTTCCCACGTCGACGACTACGGCGTCCACGCCTACGTCGCGGAGGGCCTCGAGCTCCCTGGCGGAGAGGTCTGATGGGACCTGGACCAGCAGGTATTTGTCGAACATGGTGCGCATGGATGCGATGTCGATAAGGCTTTGGAGGGTCAGGGGGCCGTCTATGGTAATGAAAGCGGCGCCGATGGGCAGGTCTTCCAGGGCGCGGAGAAATCCGTCTCCCGCGTCCGCGGGGAGAGAGAGAACGAGGTCGGCGCGGTCGTCCTTGGCGGCTTCCACTGAGGCGGTTGCGGCATCGACCAGAAAGAAGTCGCAGCCCTTTTCGACCAGACCACCAGCAGTGTCGCCGCTCAACTCGGCAGATTTAATGCCCCAAGGCGTGGAACCGAGGGCTTCGGCCAGGGCGGTGAGTTCTTTGTCGGAAGTCTCGCTGTCCAGAAGGGCGCCATCGGCGTCCAAACTTGACAGACGTGTGGCTTCTTCCAGGGCGTTTTCGGAGAGGATGCCGATGAGGGCCATGGCGGGGGTCTGGGCTGTGTGACTGGAAGCGCCGAAGCCGATGGGGGCGGGGGAGCCGCGGCTGATTTTCTCGATTCTGGATACAAGTTTGCTCATCAATTCTCCCTTTAATCGGGTACGTTTATTGTGCCGTTCAAGGGCGCGCTCTGTCAATTGGGTTTGTCGCAACCCGTCACAACGGGGACGGCTGGATGATGCAAGGTTGACGGGGGTTGCGAAATCCACCTTAGACGCAGAATTTCCGTGTATGCTTGACAATGAATTGCGATTCATGTCTACTAGCGCACGTAGAGAAAAGCCTTGGGGGTGAAGCATTTTCTGAATTGCTTTGACGCCTTAGGGCGAGATTCCTCTGCGAAATCAACGCACACCATTTTCAGGAGGTGGTAAGAATGTATAGGATATCCAAGTATGGGCTGCGACTGTCTGCCCTGCTACTCTCATTGGCGCTGGCGATGACGCTTGTCATAGCCGCATGCGGCGGGGACGACGATGACGCACCGGCGGCGACGGCTGCGCCGGCGCCCACGGCGGCCCCAACGGCGGCGCCCGCGCCTACCATGGCACCCACGCCAACGGCGATGCCCACCACGGCGGCCCCGCCGGCGGAGCCGGAGCCGGTTTCGCCGCGACTGATTCTGGCGGTGCCACCACCTTCTCAGGAAGTAGGCGTTATACACCTGGCCAACAACCTGACGAACTCCTTCCTGGTGCATTACGACCATCTGATTGCGTCGGACCCGCAGACGGCGGCCTACGGGCCCCAGATTGCCACGGAGTGGGACACCTCGCCAAACGGCAAGGTCTGGACATTCAAGCTCCGGGACGACGTGCCCTTCTACGGAAAGGATGGGAATCCCTCAGACTATCACCTGACCTCGGAGGACGTGGTCTTCAGCTTCAACCTGCTGATTGGCGTTGGAACGGAGAAGGCGATCAACCCCGCCAACTGGGAAGGGTATGCAGGCAGGGAAGACGCTCACAAGACCAATGGCGACTTCGAAGTCATTTTCGACATGCACGTGGTCCAGTTGGACCTTCTAACGTTCATGTCTGACGAGGTTGAGAGCGGGATTTCGAGCAAGGGCCACTGGGACGCCGTTGGCGGCGAAGACGGCTACAACGACAATCCCATAGGTTCGGGACCCTTTGCCCTGCAGGAGCTCAATCAGGGGGTCAACTATCTCTTTGATAGGGTGGAGAACCACTGGCGTCATACGCCGTTCTTCCACCAGTTGGAGATGAAGATGATCCCCGAATCCTCGACAAGGCTGGCTTCCCTGATTACGGAAGAATCCCACCTGGCAGTAGTGCCCAGGGACATTCACGACCAAGCAACCGAAGCGGGGATGGCTATTTACCGGGCCAGCATTCCCGGGGGTCACTTCAACATGAGGCTACCCTGGTATAAGCCGCAGAACTACGTGAAGCCGGACGGTTCGAAGGCGTATTCCGCCGGGCCGGAAGGCCCCACGAAGGGCTACGACCCCGAGGACCCGTTGCGTGACACGAAGGTGAGACGGGCCCTCATAATGGCCATGGACCGCAATGAGATAAATGACGTGTTCTTCCAGGGCAGGGCAATACCGAACCCGATGGACTACTTCCCGCCGTGGTCGGACATCTTCAAGGACGACTGGGCTCCCTTCCCCGGGCCTGACGGCGCGACAGGGGCCGCGGGCGGTTGGGATCACCCACATGACATAGAAGGCGCGAAGGCTTTGCTGGCAGATGCCGGTTGGCCAGACGGCGGCTTTACCGTGACCATCCACGTGCCCAACAACCACTCTCTGGTGCCGGAGATGCCGGACGTCGCCGAGCAGATCGGCGTCTACTGGAGCGAGATTGGAGTGGACACGGAGTTCGTCTCGCTGACGAACCAGCAGGTGTTCGCGACGGCGTGGACGAGGGAGAAGTCCCAGGCGGTCTACATGAACGTTTCGCCCAAGTCGGCCCACCCCTGCGTGGCGATGGTCTTCAACCGGTACGAGTCGGGACGAGGCTTCTTCGACTATGACGAGGTCTCGGAGTACAAGAACCGGTGTGACCAGCAGGAGGACCACGAGGAGCGCCGCCAGTTGACGCTGGACTTCGGTGACTGGTGGTACGAGCGCACAGTGAACTTCCCCATTCTGTGGGTGTTCCAGGAAGGGGCGTACAACCCCGGCGTGCTGGAGGACTACAGCGTGAACCTGCTGCACCACGCACCCGTGCGCTATCACGAGTTCACGAAACCCGTATACCAGTAATCTCCGGATGCCGCAAGGTTTGCGGATCGGGATTGAGAGGATGACAACAGGGGCGTCGGGGCTGAGGCTCCGACGCCCCTTTGACAACAGCAGAAGAGGCGACTAAAGGAGGACCCTATGATTGAGATTCAAGGAAAGATGGTTTACGAATCCCTGGAGGAGGTCATCGAGCCGAATCACACGGCGTTGATGATCATTGACATGCAGAACGGCCTGGCATCGTTGGACGGATATACGGCGCGTCACAGCAAGTTCAGCATCGCCCACCAGCGGGAGATTCTTCCCGGGGTGCAGAAGATGCTGGCGGCGGCGAGGGAGATGGGCATCTGCATAGTCCACGTGCAGGTGGTGTTCGACAAGAATGGTGGATCGAGCTCCCCGGCGTGGCTGTACATGAGCTCCCGCCTGCGCGATCTGGGCGCTTACTGGGGACACTCGATGGGGAACGACAGGCGGACCAGCCAGGAGGTGCTTATCGACGGCACGTGGGAGGCAGAGATAATTCCTGAACTGGAACCGCTGCCCAACGAGATTGTGGTGAAGAAGCACCGCAACACGGCTTTTGTGAATACCCGGATGGACCAGATTTTGAAGTCCAACCGGATAGATTCTCTGGTGGTGACGGGCACGAGCACCGCCGGGTGTGTGCTGGCGACGTGCCTGGACGCATTGTGGAACGACTACTACACGGTTGTGGTGTCCGACTGCATAGCGGACGGCTTCCCGGAGAGGCACGAGGCCGGCGTGGCGATATTGCGGGAGAAGTTCGACATGCCCACCAGCGACGAGGTGCTGGGGATATGGGCGAAGCAGCGAGTGGGGGTTACGGCAGCTTAGCCTTCGCTGATATTGGAGTACTCGAACAGGGACCCAGTGGCGGCGCCTAAGGGCGCCGCCGTTATTCTCAGGTTCCAGAGGATTTCATCTACGGCGTCCAGGATGAGACGGTCGAATTTGGCTCGACGCAGGGTCTTCCAGCGTCGGCCTCTGAAGATGGCGACGCCCCCGGAAACGTCGACGGTTGCGTCGTAGACGACTCGGTGGCCCTGAGAGGAGAAACCGCGCAGCTGCTTTTGCACCAGTCTGCGGCCTTTCAGGTCTATGGAAAGAGCGCAGGTAACCAGTTTGGGCTGCCAGGGCAGGCGCAACCGGACACCAAAGTCCTGGAGGCCGGTGATACGGCATTCGACGCAAGATTCGTTGGGCCGAGTGGATTCCTCCAAGGGTCGGAAGGGGCGAAAGCCGTTTTGTCGGAGGGCGCTGACCAGCTTGGAGACAAGGGTCTCCATTGATGTTACGCGGCCTCGCCAGGTTCTCAAAGGAGTCAGTTCAATGCCCTGCAGGGCGGAGTAGCGGCGGAAGCCAACGCGGACGTGCCGGGGCATCAGGGGGGACGATGGCGCGGAGGCGGACGAAATTCCGTCAAAGCGACGGCCCCCGTTCTCTGATGTAGAGCTGGGAGACCAGGGTTTTATGTCAAGCGCTTTCGCCAAATCCAGATGATTATATAGCCTTGGAAGGGTCGGTTCAAACCCAATTCAGGGAGATGGTAGGGACGTTTTCGCCCCTATGAGAATCGGGGGATCAGTGTCGGAAGTGACGGGCGCCGGTGAAGACCATGGCCAGGCCGCGGGAATTTGCGGCGTCGATGGAGTCCTGATCGCGGATGGAGCCTCCGGGCTGAATGATGGCGGTCACGCCACCATCGGCGGCGGTGATTACGTTGTCTGAGAAGGGGAAGAAGGCATCGGAGGCCAGCACGCCGCCTTCGGCCTGGTCGCCGGCGGCGCGGAGGGCCAGAAAGACGCTGGTGACGCGATTTGGCTGTCCCGCACCCATGCCGATGAGAGAGCGGTCTTTGGCGAGGACGATGGCGTTGGACTTGACGTGTTTGGCGGCCTTCCAAGCGAATTCAAGGTCGCGCATTTCTCGCTCGTCGGGGGTTCTTTCGGTGACGACCTTCCAGGTTGAGGTGTCTTCCTGGCCGACATCAGGGGTCTGGACCAGCAGGCCTCCGGTTATGGGGCGGAGGTCGTAGCCCGAGCCAACATCTATTCTTGCATTTCGTTGGATGACCCGCAGGTTCTTGCGTCGCTTCAGGAGCGCCAGAGCTTGCGGAGAGTAGGCGGGGGCGATGATTACTTCGTAGAAGACGCCCCGCATGGCCTGGGCCGTCGATTCCTCGACGGTGGAGTTGAAGCCGACGATGCCGCCATAGGCGGAAACGGTGTCTCCCTGGAAGGCGCGGGTGTAGGCCTCTTTCTGGTCGGGATGGCTTGCGAGGCCGCAAGGGTTGGTGTGCTTGATGACGGCCACGGTAGTTGCTTCAAAGTCGCTTACAACCCTCCAGGCGGCGTCGGCGTCTACGATGTTGTTGAAGGAGAGGGCTTTGCCGTGAAGGAGTTGGTCGCCGTCGTTTTCGGCGGCTGATGACGATCGGTAGAGAGCGCCCTGCTGGTGGGGGTTTTCGCCGTAGCGAAGGTCGTGGGCCTTGGTGTAGGTGAGGCTGAGTTCGGACGGCAAAGCGTCGCCGAGGGTGGATTCGGGGGCGGCGAGGTACGAGGCGACAGCGCTGTCGTAGCGGGAGACGTGGCGGAAGGCCTTGTGGGCCAGAACCCTTCGGTCAGTGGCAGTGAGACCTGCGCCGTCGAGCTTGTCTGCAATCCAGCCGTAGTCCGACGGGTCGCAGACCACGGTGACGGCGGGGAAGTTCTTCGCTGCGGCACGAAGCATAGATGGACCGCCTATATCGATGTTTTCGAGGGCGTCGGCGAGGGTTGTATGGGGGTTGGACACGGTCTGCTGGAAGGGGTAGAGGTTGGAGACGACGACGTCGATGGGGTCGATATTATGGCTGGCAAGCTGGGATAGATGGTCGGGATCGTCGCGGCGGGCGAGAAGGCCGCCGTGGATGCGGGGATGGAGGGTCTTGACGCGGCCTTCCAGAATCTCCGGGAAGCCGGTCAGGTCTGAGACCTTCGATACGGGCACACCGGCTTCGTTGGCGAGGAAATCGTAGGTGCCGCCGGTGCTGACGAGGGAGTAACCGGCATTGTGGAGGGCGCGGGCGAAGGGGGCGAGGCCCGTCTTGTCATAGACGCTGATGAGGGCGAGGCGGGGCATGGGATGGAGGGCAGTTGCGCCCGCTACCTCTGCATGTGGACCTGGGTGGAGTCGGTCCGCTTTACCACCTCGCCCATGACCACAGCGTCGGGGAGAGAACGCTGCAGGGACGGCCAGGCGTCGTGGTCGCAGATGAGGACCATGCCCAGGCCCATGTTGAAGACCTGGTACATCTCCAGAGGGTCTACTTCGCCGACGTTCTGGATGAGGTTGAAGATTGGGTGGGGTTCCCAGGCGTCGAGACGGACGCGGGCGGCGAGCTGTTCGGGCAGGAGGCGGGGGATGTTGTTGGGGAGACCGCCTCCGCTTACGTGGACGACGGCCTTGAGTCGTCCGAAGTGAGGCTTGAGGGTGTGGTAGTAGGACCTGTGAGGCTTGATCAGCTCCTCGCCGAGGGTGTGGCCGAGCTCCGAGTATTGCTGATATAGGATCGAGGGGTTGTCGTCGATGTCGAAGACCTTTCGGACGAGGGAGTAGCCGTTGGTGTGGAGACCGCTGGAGGGCAAACCCAGGAGGACGTCGCCTTCGACAACGCTGCTACCGTCGATGATGGCGGACTCTTCGACGGCTCCAACGACGGTGCCTGCCAGGTCAAACTCGCCGTCGGCGTAGAGGCCCGGCATCTGGGCGGTCTCGCCGCCTACGAGGGCGCAGTCGGATTCACGGCAGGCCCAGACCATGCCGCGCAGCATGGGCTCGACTATCTGGGGGTCGAGCCTGCCAAGGGAGATATAGTCGAGGAACATGAGGGGATGAGCGCCGCAGGTGACGATATCGTTGACGTTCAGGTTGACGAGGTCGATGCCGAGGGACTCGTAGTGTCCGAGCAGGGATGCGACTTTCAGCTTGGTTCCGACGCCGTCGGTGCTTGCGGCCAGTACGGGGTTCTTGTAGTTGCGGAGGCGATAGAGTCCGGCAAAGGCTCCTACGCCTTTCAGCACTTCCGGGCCGTGGGTCAGGGAGGCGAAGGCCCCGATTCGCTCCTTAAGAGACTCGATGCCCTGAAGGTCGACCCCGGCGGACTGGTAGGCATTAGATGCCATGCAGGGTTCCTGCACCAATTGGCGACGGAGGACAGCTAGTCAATGAATTCACCGGAGCGCTCAAGCACCAGCTTGTCCATTTCCAGCTGAATGGGAATGGGGTAGTTGCCGCTGAAGCAGGCGTGGCAGAAGCCGTTGGACTTACCGCTTACCACGTCGAGCAGTCCGCCTTCGCTGAGGTAGCCCAGGGAGTCGACGCCGATGAATTGGCGGATTTCCTCCACGGTCATGTTGGCGGCGATGAGTTCGCGGCGGGTGGCCATGTCCACGCCGAAGTGGCAACTCCAGCGGATGGGTGGGGCGCAGACGCGCATGTGGATTTCCTTGGCGCCGGCGCGGCGCAGCAGGCGCACCACCCTGGGGGTGGTGGTGCCGCGGACGATGCTGTCGTCAACGACGATAAGGCGTTTTCCCTGGATAACGTCGGGCATGGGGTTGAACTTGAGCTGCACGTCCAACTCACGCAGGCTCTGGTCGGGCTGAATGAAGGTCCTGCCCACGTAGCGGTTCTTTATGAGGCCATCGCTGTAGGGGATGCCGATTTCCGCGGCGTAACCCATGGCGGCGGCTGTGGCGGAGTCGGGGATGCCTATGACCACGTCGCCCTCGGCCGGCTGCTCCCTGGCCAGCTTTGCGCCCATGGCGCGTCGAGCGGAGTAGACCTGGGAACCGTCGATCTGGGTGTCAGGGCGGGCGAAGTAGATGAGCTCAAAGACGCAGAGGGCGCGCCTCTGGTCTCTGCCATCCCAGATGAAGGAGCGCATGCCGTTTCGATCGATAATGACGGCCTCGGCGGGCTCAAGCTCGCGGACGTATTCGGCGCCCACGTGGTCGAGGGCGCAGCTTTCGGAGGCTACTATCCAGCCGCCGCTGCTTAATCTCCCCAGACAGAGGGGGCGAACGCCGAGGGGATCCTTGATGCCGATGACTACGTCCCTGGTCTGCACTACGGCGGAATAAGCGCCTTGGGCGTTACGCATGACGTAGGCCAACCGGTCCTCCCAAGTCTCGCCGGAGGCGTTGGCGAGCAGATATGCCAGCACCTCGGAATCGCTGGAGGTCGAGAAGCTCACGCCCCATTCGGACTGGAGTTTCTTGCGGAGGGCCAGGGCGTTGACCAGGTTGCCGTTGTGGCCCAGGGCAAGCTGACCGTTTACGCCGGAAACGACGAAGGGTTGGGCGTTGGCGAGGGTGCTGGAGCCGGTGGTGGAGTAGCGTGTATGGCCGATGGCCATGTCGGCTGTGAGGTGCTCCAGCGTGTCTTCCCGGAAGGCCTGGGCCACCAGGCCCATATCGGTGTGCACCCGGAGGAACTGTCCGTTGGAGGAGGCGATTCCGGCGCTCTCCTGGCCACGGTGCTGCAGAGCGAAGAGGCCGAAGAAAGCGAGGCGAGCGGCCCGATTTCTGGGTGAATAGACGCCTACCACCCCACATTCTTCCCTAGGTTTGTCCGAGAAGGGCCAAGGCCTCTGGCGTTCAGCCATCTCCACCCCCTAAAGCTGGATTATAGACCGGGACGTATTCCGGGTCAACGGGAAGGGTTGACGTCTGGTTGGGTTTTCATATCAGCGCCTGTTGGAATTGCCCTTTGGGTTTATTGAAACGCGGCGACCGTTGCCCCAACCGGAGCTTTCCGTGGTGACCGAAGGGTTGTTTGACAGGGCCATGTGTACGACGCGGCGTTCAGCAGGCGGCATGGGCTCCAGGGAGATGGAGCGTCCGGTGGCGGCTACCTTGTTGGCGACGCGCTGGGCCAACTCTTGGAGGGAGCGCTGCCTTCTGAGGCGGTACTCTTCCACGTCCAGAAGCACGCGGACGTTCTCGTCCCGGTTTCGGTTGACGATGATGTTGACGATAAATTGAAGGGAACGGAGAGTTTCGCCGCGACGGCCGATGAGCAGGCCGGCGTCTTCGCCTTCGATGTCCACCTGCGGGCCACCCGACTGGGGGTCGTGGGCGCTTCGCAGTGTGCAGACGGCAGCCGCTCCGGCCAGGTCCAGGATGTGAGAGATGACCTCCATGGTCTTGTGGCCGGCGTCGTCCAGGGCGGAGAGCTTGCGCACTCGAATCTTGGCGTCTTCCGAGCCAATGCCGAGAAAGCCGACTTTGCCGGGGCTAATTACTTCTACTTCTACCTCGTCGCGAGCGGCGTCGAGCTCGTGCATTGCGACTTCGATTGCTTCGTCGACGGTTTTGGCCGTTACTACTCTTGTCTGTGGATCCTGCGTCATCGGTTGTTTCCTCCTCGGGCTGAGAATTTTCTTCATCCTTATCATCGCTGTCCTCAGATACAGGTTGCGATGACTTGCGGAAGAGAGGCTCCCAACCGGTTATTGGATACTGGGTAAATACGCCCACTACGTTCGACACCACCCAGTAGAGGGCCAAGCCGCTGGGGAAAGTCATGCTGAGCAGGCCGAGCATGATGGGCATCATCCAGAGCATCATTGACTGGGTGGACTGCTGGCGCGGGTCCGCCGAGGGCATGGACGTCATCTTCTGCTGGACCCAGGTGGAAGCGCCGACCAGCAGGGGCATAACGATGTTGGTGGGGTCCGGCTCGGCGAGGTTGAGCCAGAGGAAATCGCTGCTAAGGGGTATGGCCTCATGGACGTTGGGCACCCAGGAATACAGCTTTTCGGAGAGGGATACCAGCCTGTCGGGATTGGTGGGCAGGGTTTGAACGAGGGCCTGGAAGAGGCCTATCCAGATGGGGAACTGGATGAGCAGGGGGCCGAGGCAGCCGATGGGGTTGACGCCGGCCTCCCGGTACATCTTCATGGTTTCCTGGGAGATCCTCTTGGAGTCTCCCTTGTACTTGTCCCGCAGCTTCTGCATCTTGGGCTGAAGGGCGGTCATGGCGCGCATCTGCCGGACCTGCCGGAGGGTCAGGGGAGTGGTGAGTACGCGGATGATGATGGTGAAGGCAATGATGGAGAGGCCCATGTTGCTGAACAGCACGGAGTACAGGAACACCAGACTGTTGATCATGGGCCGCAGGATGCCCTGATTCCAGATGTCGGTGAAGAGGTTGGCTAGGATATATTCCATGGTTGTTTGGCTATTCCCGGGTTTCCAGGGTCCAGGATACTCTCCATCTATCCACGTCCAAGGACCTTACCACACCGTCAACGTCTCCGAAATAGATGCGAGCCAGTTCCCCGGAGCCGGAAGCGGCGAGGGAGGCGCGGATGTCCTTCTCAAGGTCCAGGGGCACCTCCTCGGCGGTGCCAGTGCCCAGATCCAGGATGGATACTACGCCACTTTTTGCGGCGACGACCATCTTGTCGTCAACAAGGGCGGGGGTGGCGTTGACTATGTAGCCGATTTCGTGGATCCACAGGGGAGGGTCGCCGTCGCGCCGGTCGAGAGGGAGGGCGAGGACTTGCCCTCCCATGTCGGCGGCGTAGACGGTCTCGCCGTCGGAGACGGGACCGGCCCACCACCATCCATCGGAAGAATATGTCCACAAGACGGTGGCGTTGGAGGCATCGAGGGCGTAGAGAGTGCGGTCGAAAGAGCCGAAGATTACGGCATTCCCTACAACGAGGGGGTTGGTGACGATTGCGCCTCCGGTCTTGAATTTCCAGACTTCCTGGCCGGATTCGACGGAAACGGCGTACATATAGCCGTCCATGGCGCCGAAATAGGCCACGCCGTTGGTGATGGCAGGCGTGGACCAGATGCGGCGTTCCTTGCCCAGTTCCATCAGGAGTCCCTGGGTCTGGTAGGTCCAGAGGCGGTCGCCGGTGGTAGCGTCGAAACAGTAGAGCCTGCCGTCTTCGGAGCCGACGATCAGCCGGCTGCCGGCAAGGACAGGGCCGCCGACGAGGGCGCCTTCGATGGTCTTTTCCCATTCGTCCTGTTGAAGCTGGCTCCTGTTGTCTGCCTGTCTGTTCCTACTCAGGGCCAGGAGGCGGCCCGTTTCCTCGTCGGTGTGGGCGCTGCTCAGGTAAACGTGGGTGTCGCTGACGGCGGGAGAGCCGAAGATGGAGCCGAGGCGATTTTCCTCGCGGGGTTTGTATTCCCAAATAGGGCCTATGCGTTCGTCCCTGTCCATCTCCTGAGCGTTCAGGGCAAGCACGTTACCGTCGCGGGTTCCGGTGTAGACGACACCATCAACTGCGGTGACCGGCGTCCAGCCTTCGGCGACGCCGATGACGTTCCCCGGAGCGCAGCCCGCCAGGACCAGCGACAGGAGAGCGATGGCGGGAATTAAGGAGAGGAGACGCGGCTTGGGAAAAGCCGAAGGGAGGGCGATTGTGGAGAGTGGATTTGTCATGGGCTAGGGTACGGGGTCGTAGCCCTTTCCTCCCAGGGGACGGCAGCGGCCCAGGCGTTTCAGGGAAAGCCAGCCGCCTCTGAACGTGCCATAGCGCTCTATGGCCTGGTGGGAGTAGTGGGAGCAGGTAGGTTGAAACCTGCAGGAAGTTGGGAGAAAAGAAGAGAGGGCTAAGCTGTAAAACCTGATGGCGGCCATTGCCAGGCGCTTAAACATCAGTGTTCGCTGCTCCGGGGCGAGCTTTCCAAGAGATTGCTCCTTCTCAGTAGGTTGTGGACGGCCCGTTTCAGGTTTTGGAAACTGGCGTCCACACTGTTTTTTCTTACGATGAATACCAAGTCCCAGCCAGCCTTGACCGGCGCAAGCCTGAGGATCTCCTTGAGTCTACGCCTGAGCCTGTTTCTAACAACGGCATTGCCGATTCGGCGAGTTGCGATAAATCCAAAGCGGGTTTCTGCTTCGTTATTGGGGAGGGTTCTCAATACGAGAAGATTGTTAACCCAAACCCTGCCTTCAGTGCGTATCTGGGAAAACCTTCGGCTGCTTCTTAACCGCTGGTCTCTCCGCATGAACTTCGGGCATTGTCTAAACGGTAAGCCGGTGGCGGCCCTTGAAACGACGCCGCTTGAGGATGTTTTGGCCTCCGCGACTCCGCATTCGGCGGATGAAACCGTGGACTCGCTTACGGCGGCGAACTTTGGGCTGGTACGTACGCTTGGGCATTCTGTTTCAGTCTCCTAAGTTAGAGGATTATAATTATTGGGCAATTCCATGTCAATTTGCGGTGTCACTGTTGTGGGGCAAATTAAATAGTTTTGGGGGAGAGCAGACGTTGAAGGGCAAAAAGAAGCGGCTGGACGTGCTGTTGGTGGAGCGGGAGATGGTGGAGAGCCGGGCCAAGGCGCAGGCGCTGATAATGGCGGGGGAAGTCTCCTCCGGGGGCAGGGTTGTGACCAAACCGGGCATGGTGGTGTCCACGTCAGCCTGCATCAGCATTCGGGAAAAGCCGCCATTCGTCGGACGCGGCGGCATCAAACTCGCCCATGCTTTGAAGGAATTTGGGGTGAACCCCGAGGGCTTGACGGGGCTGGACGTGGGGGCTTCCACCGGAGGGTTCACCGACTGCCTGCTGCAGCGGGGCGCACGACGAGTGTACGCCCTGGACGTGGGGAGGGGCCAGTTGGACTACGGCCTGCGTCAAGACGATCGGGTGGTTGTGATGGAGCGGGTGAACGCCCACTATGCCTTCGAGATGCCGGAACGCGTTGACGTGGCTACGGTGGACGTTTCTTTCATCTCGCTGACGCGGGTGTTGCCCAATGTTTTGGCCCACCTTAAGCCGTGGGGCAGTGTGGTCGCGCTGGTGAAGCCCCAGTTTGAGGCACAGCGGCGGGAGGTGGGGAAGGGCGGTGTGGTGCGCGATCCGCTTATTCACGCGAGGGTTTTGGGTCGGATGACCAAATGGGTGGCGGAAGCGGGGCTGCGGCTACGTTCGATAACGCCTTCGCCGATTCTGGGAGCGGCGGGCAATCGGGAATTCTTTATGCATCTGGGTTTTTACGAAGATGGGCGGTGAGCCGCGGTTTCTGGCCATCGGACACGTGTCTCGGGACCTGACTGAGGGTGGGCGTGCAGCAGGCGGGGCGGGCTTGTATGCGTCGGTGACGGCGGCGCGGTTGGGATGGCGGACGGGACTGGTGACGAGAGGCGCACCCTGCGAGGCCCGGGAGTTTCTGGATTCGCTGGAGATGGTTGTGGACGAGCCCTCGGATACGACGACCACCTTTGAGATCCGCTATTGCGGGGATGGGCGTCGGGTGGGGCTGAGGGAAACTGCGCCGCCCATCGAAGGAGGAGGGTTGCCGGAAGGTTGGAGGGATGCGGAGGTGGTGATGCTTGCTCCCGTGTTCCAGGAAATTCCAACTTCGCTGTCGGGTCGGTTTTCTGGGGCGCTTCTGGGCGTCGCGCCGCAGGGGTGGCTGCGTAGGGCTTCGGCGGAGGGGGTGGTGGAGGCTTCGGACTGGTATGACGCGGAGGTCTTGGGGCGGGCGCACGTGGTGGTGCTATCGGAGATGGACGTGCCCGGGGGACGCATTCCAGACCGCTGGCTTGACCACGAGGGAATCTTCATCCTGACCAGGGGCCGACGTGGGGCCGTTATGCGGCACGAGGACAGGTGGCACAGGATTCCCGCCTATCCGGCGCGGGAGGTTGACCCCACGGGCGCCGGGGATGTATTCGCCGCCGCCTTTCTGATACGATATTTTGAGACTAACAACGCCTGCGCAGCGGGTATCTTCGCCAGCTGCGCCGCATCATTGAAGGTGGAGGACAGCGGAGTGGGGGCAATACCTGCGAGAGAGCAGATTCACGAGAGGATGAGCCGCTTCCCAAGTCTGAAGGTGACGGCGTGTATATCAGACAAATCCCAGGTCTACAATTCAGGAGTCTTCAACAACGATGTTTAGCAAGGTGAGCAGCAGGGTCAGCTTCCCTGATATGGAGCGAGAGGTGCTCCAGTATTGGAAGGAGCACGATATATTCGAGAAGAGCGAGCAGGGCGAGGACAAGGCCCTGTTTATGTTTTACGAGGGACCGCCGACGGCCAACGGGAGCCCCGGCATTCATCACGTGCTGGCCCGCGCCTTCAAGGACGTCATCTGTCGCTACAAGACGATGAAGGGCTTTCGTCCCCTGCGGAAGGGCGGCTGGGACACCCACGGGCTGCCGGTAGAGCTGGAGGTGGAGCGACAATTGGGCCTAACGTCCAAGCGGCAGATTGAGGAGTACGGCATCGCGGAGTTCAACGAGAAGTGCCGCGAGAGCGTGTTCAAGTACGTGAGGGAGTGGGAGGACTTGACGGACCGGATTGGCTACTGGGTGGACATGAAGGACCCCTACGTGACGCTGCACAACTCCTATATCGAGACGGGGTGGTGGATTCTGAAGGAGATGTGGGAGAAGGGCCTCATCTACAAGGGGATGAAGGGGACGCCGCACTGCCCGCGCTGCGTGAGCTCGCTGAGTTCCCACGAGGTGGCGTTGGGGTATCAGGAGAATGTGCCTGACCCATCGGTTTATGTGAAGTTTCCCGTGGAGGATGCCACCGGATTGGTGGGTGAAGGTGACGGCCTACCGGAGAAGTTGTACCTGCTGGCGTGGACAACGACGCCGTGGACGCTGCCCGGTAACACGGCGTTGGCGGTAGACCCGCAGGCGGACTATAGCCTGGTAGAGGTGGAGACGGATGAAGGGACGGAGGGGCTGATTCTGGCCGACGCACTGGTGGACTCGGTGGTTGGGGAATCCTGCCGTAGGGTCAGGTCGTTCAAGGGTGCGGAGCTGGTGGGGGGGTCCTATGGGAAGCTGTACGACGCTGCGGCGAACGGGGTGGAGGTCTTCCGGTTCGTGCGACCGGAGGGGTCGACGGGCGAGGCGACGATGCTGGAGCCGGTGGACGACTTCACGCCGGCGGTTATCAAGGGGGACTTCGTGTCGCTGGACGAGGGAACTGGGATTGTGCACATCGCGCCGGCCTTCGGAGACGAGGACCTTTCGGCGGGGCGCGGCGACGCACTGGCCTTCGTGCAGCAGGTGGACCTGCAGGGTGTCATTACCGGCAACTTCCCCTTCGCAGGCAAGTTCGTGAAGGATGCGGACAAGGACATCATGGCGGACCTGGAGGAGCGGGGCCTGCTGCACAGGCGGGGCATCTATCGTCACACCTATCCCTTCTGCTGGCGCTGCAAGACCCCGCTGCTGTATTACGCGAAGGAGTCCTGGTACATCCGCACGACGGCGATGAAGGAGCAGTTGATTGCGAACAACCGGAAGATCAACTGGCACCCGGAATATATCAAAGAAGGTCGGTTTGGAGAGTGGCTGCGGAACGGGGTGGACTGGGCCATCTCGCGGGAGCGGTACTGGGGCACACCCATACCCTTCTGGCAGTGCGAGAGCTGCGAGAAGTACCACTGCGTGGGCAACGTGGCGGAGTTGAAGAGGATGGCCACGTCGGAGTGTCGCGACGGCATCGATACGCTGGACCTACATCGGCCGTACGTGGACAAGGTGACCATCGAGTGCCCGGACTGCGATGGGGTCATGCGGCGCGTTCCAGAGGTAATGGACGCGTGGTTCGATTCAGGTGCGATGCCCGTGGCCCAGTGGAACGTGACTTCCAGGGAAGACCTGGAGGCTATCCGGCGGAACGGGCTGTTTCCAGCGGAGTATATTTCGGAGGCGGTGGACCAGACCCGGGGCTGGTTCTACAGCTTGCTGGCAATCTCGACCCTGGTGATGGGGCAGCCCAGCTACGAGAACGTTATCTGTTTGGGGCTCATCCTGGACGAGAAGGGCCGGAAGATGAGCAAGTCCCTGGGCAACATCGTTAACCCGTGGGAGGTGCTGGATGCCCAGGGGGCGGACGCCATCCGGTGGTACCTTTTCACCGCGGGACAGCCGGGGGACTCGCGCCGCTTCTCTCAACGGCTGGTGAACGAGGTGGTGCGTCGGTTCATGTTGACGTTGTGGAACGTGTACTCCTTCTTCACCACCTACGCTGAGATTGACGGGTATAACCCCAAGGAGCAGCATGGGCCGGCGGAGCCGACGTCCGAGCTTGACCGGTGGATACTGTCGGAGATGAACCAGCTGGTGCTGCAGGTGGACGAGGCCCTCGACGGGTACGAGCCGACGAACGGTGGAAGGAGGATTCAGGAGTTTGTGGACCTGCTTTCCAACTGGTACGTGCGCCGGAGCCGGCGGCGGTTCTGGAAGAGCGAGAACGACGAGGACAAGCTGTCTGCCTATTCCACGCTGTACGCCTGCCTGGTTACTTTGTGTCGGTTGATGGCCCCGTACACGCCCTTCGTGGCGGAGTCGATGTACCAGAACCTGGTGCGCTCGCTGGACGGCGAAGGTGCCGAGAGCGTTCACCTGGACGATTTCCCAACTGCGGACGTGAGCCGCATCGACGAGCCGTTGATGGAGGCCACGCGGCTGGCGATGAAGCTTTCCAGCCTGGGTCGGGACGCCCGCTCCAGGGCGGGCAAAAAGGTGCGGCTGCCCCTGAGCCGGGCGCTGGTGAGGACGAGGGACGCTTCCGAGGGGATGCACGTGGGGCGGATTGTGGCGCAGCTGCGTGAGGAGCTGAACATCAAGGAGATTGAGCTTGTGCAGCACGGCGATCCTCTATACGAGACAGCGTTGGCAGCTTCGGGCCGGAAGAAGCGGGCGGCAAAGCTGGGAGACCTGCAAGCCGCGCTGGACGGCGGCTACATGGTGGCCATCGACACGGCGGTGACGCCTGAACTAGCCCAAGAAGGTATGGCGCGTGAGCTGGTGCACCGGATTCAGAACATGCGCCGAGCCGCGGGGTTTGAGGTGACGGACAGGATCTTTTTGTATTTTGAAGGGCCTGCGGAGGTTAGGCAGGTGGTTGCGACCTTTGGCGATTACGTGCGGGTGGAGACGCTGGCGGAGGCTATTCGTCAGGGAGAGGCGGAGGAAGGGGCGCACGTGGAGTCGCACAAGCTGGAGGGGATGGAGCTAACGCTGGGAGTACGGCGGGTAGGCTAGGTTAGAGGGGGCTGGCGGGGCGTTCGCCTAGGCGCACCTGGAAGTTGCCCGTCTGACCGTCACGCCAAACTTCCACGTCGACAACCTGGTCCACGGCGAACTTCAGGCGCAGCAGCTGGACGAAGTCGCGGGTGCCCTCGGTGGGCTCACCGTCCATCGAGACTATTATGTCGTCCGCTTTAAGGCCACCCATTTCTGCGGGGCTGTCGGACACGAGACTTCGGATGAGGATGCCGCGGCTGAAGGGGACTGCCATTTCTGCGGCGGTCTCCGGGTCTAACTCGGACACGATTACGCCGAGCCAGGGCCAGCGGACCTTGCCCCACTGAATGAGCTGGTTTGAGACGTGGATGGCCGTCTCGCCGCCAACGGCGAAGCCGATTCCCTCCACGCTGCTACCGCGAAGGACGGCGGTGTTGATGCCGACGATTTCGCCGTTGAGGTTCATGAGCGGGCCGCCGCTGTTGCCGGGGTTGATGGTGGCGTCCGTCTGGACGAGGCCGTAGAGGACGTTGCTCTGGTCGGGGGCAAAGCTTCTATCAAGAGCGCTGACGATGCCCAGGGTCACGGAGGGGCCGCCGGGAAGGGCGAGGGCGTTGCCGATGGCGATGACCCACTCGCCCACGCGGACGGCGGAGGGGTCGGCGAAGGGGATAAAGGGCAGGGAGGGTTCGTCGGCGCGGAGGAGGGCGAGATCCGTGAGGGGGTCTGAGCCGACAAGTTCGGCGTCGAGCTTTCGCCCGTCGTCGAGGGTAACGGTTATGCTGTCGCTGCCTTCAATGACGTGATGGTTGGTGAGAATGTGCCCGTCGAGGTCGATGATGACTCCGGAACCGCTCTGGGGGCGGGTATCGGTTGTGAAGCCCTGTTGCACTTCGGCGAGGGCGACGACGGAGACTACGGCGGCCCTGACATCCTCCACCATGGATGCGATGTCGTGAAGGGCAGTGACAGGGGGCGGACTTTCAGGCGACGGGTTTGGGGTGAAGTGGGGTGTAGGGGTGAGTTGGGGCGTGGGCGCTTCGGTGGGTGGTGTAATCGGCGTGGGCGACGCGGTTGTCTCCGGCGTTGGTGTTGGTGCGGGGGCGGGAGCGGGGGCAGGGGTTGGCGTCGCTGCTGGGGTCGGGTCAGGCGTGGGGGTAGGCGCAGGAGTTGGCGGAGGGGCGGGAGTGGGAACCGGGGTGGGCGCAGCCGTAGGCCAGGGTGTGGGTGGAGGGTTGGGGGTCGGTCGAGGCTGGGCTGTGGCGGGCGGAGGCGGTGATAGAGTGGGGAGAGCGACCACGGGCTGAGGCGTCGCAGCAGGGGGTAGAGTCGGTTGGGGAATGGCGGTGGGATCTTCGGACCTGCTTGGGAAGCAGGCGACGACGAAGAGGCCCGCGACGATGAGCGCAAGAAGCATTACGGCGGAGCGTGAGGGCCTCATCTTTCGGATTGCCAGAGAATTCGGCGCTTTTTTCATCATGTGTCTGATACGTTTCGAATTTCCACTCGGATTTAGGGTCCAGCGCCTCGCCCGTGCTTATTGAGTACGGATAGCTTCGGTGACCTCTCGTTGAATCTGGAGAAGGGACTTGATGCCGTGGTGGGCAAGGCTGATGGCTTCGGGCACCATTTCGGGGTTGAAGGGGTCGCCTTCGGCGGAGGCCTGAATCTCAATCATGTGGCCGCTGCCGTTCATGGCGATGTTGAAGTCGGCGTCTGCGCGGAAGTCTTCCTCGTAGCAGAGGTCCAGCAGGAGCTCGCCGTCGACGATGCCGACGCTTATGGCGGCGACGGAGTCGCGGAGGGGCAACCGCTTGAGGGCGCCATTCTTCACCAGCCGGTGGAAGGCCTGGTATAGGGCCACGTAGGCGCCGGTGATGGCGGCGGTGCGGGTGCCGCCGTCGGCCTGCAAAACGTCGCAGTCGACGACGACCATACGCTCACCGAGGGCTTCCCGGTCCACGACGGGACGGAGGGCGCGGCCGATGAGCCGCTGGATCTCCTGGTGTCTGCCCTTGACGCGTCCGGTTACGGACTCGCGGGTGATGCGGGTGAGGGTGGAGCGAGGGAGCATGGAATATTCCGCCGTGACCCAGCCGCGGCTCTGGCCGCGCATCCAGGGGGGGACGCGTTCTTCGATGGTGGCGGAGCAGATGACTTTGGTGTTTCCCATTTCAATCAGTGCGGAACCTTCGGCGAAGGACTGGAATCCTGTTGTGATACGGGTCTCTCTAATCTGGTTTTCTTGTCGGCCGTCTATCCTATTCAATGGCCCTCCAGTTCTATGTTATCAGGGGAATTGCGGAGAATTATGAAAGGGGTCTTAACAATGGGGGTGCGGGGGCGCTGACTGTGGCCCGGTGGCGAGATTCTTCGTCGCGGGGCCTCCTCAGAATGACATGTGGGTGGGTGAAAGGGTGCAGGGAGGGTTAGACGATGCGGCCGGCCCAGCGGTCTACGAGGACGCTCTGGATCTGCTCCACCAGGGCTTCGATGTTCCAGCCGGTGACGGCGGACACTTGCACGGCTGGGTGGGGCGAGGGGATTTCGCGGGTCTGGACGCCGTTGCTGGAAACGAGGTCCATCTTGTTCAGGACCAGGAGTTGGGGTTTGTCGGAAAGGTCAAGCTGACGGAGGGTGTCTTCCACCACATGGACCTGGCCTGCGCTGCCGGGGTTGGAGGCGTCGACCACGTGGAGGAGGAGGTCTGCATCCTGGAGGAACTCGAGAGTGGCGTGGAAGGCGGAGATGACCGTGGGCGGGAGCTTGTTGATGAAGCCGACGGTATCGGTAATCAGGATTTCGTCGCCGTGGGGCAGACGTATCTTGCGGGTGATGGGGTCGAGGGTGGCGAAGAGGCGGTCTTCGGAGGGTACGCCGGCGTGGGATAGGGTGTTGAAGAGGGTGCTCTTGCCTGCGTTGGTGTAACCGACTAGGGAGGCTACGGGGAGGCCGGAACGCTGACGGCGATCACGCTGGAGCTTTCTGGTGCGTTTCACGCGCTCAATCTGGTTGTTGAGGCGCTTGATTCTGCCGCGGATGAGGCGACGGTCGGTCTCTATCTGGGTCTCGCCGGGCCCACGGGTGCCGATGCCGCCGCCGAGGCGCTCCAGGTGGGACCACTGGCCTGCGAGGCGGGGGAGCAGGTACTGGTGCTGGGCGAGCTCCACCTGAAGCTGGCCTTCGCGGGTGCGGGCGTGACGGGCGAAGATGTCGAGGATGAGGGCGGTGCGGTCGATGACCTTTTCGCCCAGCTTTTCCTCGAGGTTGCGCTGCTGGGTGGGGCTGAGTTCATCGTCGAAGATGACCACGTCGGCTTCAAGCTCGCGCTTGAGATCACGGAGTTCTTCCAGCTTGCCCTCGCCGACGTAGTAGGGGGTTCGCTTGTCGAGCCGCTGTGACACGGACGCGACGACTTCCGCGCCGGCGGTGTCGGTCAGCTGGGCGAGTTCGGACAGGGAGGCTTTCAGGCTACGGGGGCTGCCCGCGCTCTTCAGCTGCGCGCCGACGAGGAGGGCGCGCTCCGTATGGGCCAGGGGCCACGAATTTCGCTTGGAGATGGTTCTAGGCCTCCGGCGGAGGGGGGATATTCCAGGAGTTGAGGCGGTCGACGCCCTTGTCAATCATTTCGTCGGGTGTGGTGAGGGAGAGGCGGATGTAGCCTTCGCCGTTCTCACCGTAGCTGGAGCCTGGGGTTACTACGAGGGCTAAATCGTCGAGGAGTCGGGCGGTGAAGGAGGCGGAGGTGTAGCCGGGGGGGACTTTGGCCCAGACGTATAGGGCGGCCTTGGGGGGGACTACGCCGAGGCCGAGGCGCACGAGGGCGTCCATGACCTTGTCGCGTCGCACCTGGTAGATGGCGTTGTTGGAGTCGATGTGGTCCTGGGGGCCGGTGAGGGCTTCGATGGCCATTTCCTGGATGGCCTGGGGGATGCCGGAGTCCAGGTTGGACTTGATGGTGAAGAGGGCGTGGACCATGTCGGGGTTGCCGACGGCGGAGCCGAATCGCCAGCCGGTC
This sequence comes from uncultured Dehalococcoidia bacterium, assembly GCA_951812825.1. Lineage (GTDB taxonomy): Bacteria > Chloroflexota > Dehalococcoidia > Lucifugimonadales > JAPULR01. The sequence goes on from OX638324.1 coordinate 108,885, forward strand.
ATGTTGAAGCATTTGGAGAGGGAGTGGAACTCGATGCCCACGTCCTTTGCGCCCTCGACTTCGAGGAAGCTGAGGGCCTTGTAGCCATCAAAGACGACCTCGCTGTAGGCGGCGTCGTGGAGGATACCGATGTCGTACTCGCGGGCGAAGGCTATGGCCTCTTCGTAGTAGGCCTTTTCGGCGACGGCGCCGGTGGGGTTATTTGGGTAGTTGAGCCACATGACCTTGGCGTCGCGGGCGACCTCGGCGGGGATGGCTTCCAGGTCGGGGAGGAAGCCGTTCTCTTCCAGGAGGGGCATAACGTAGGACTCTCCACCGGCGAAGAGGGTGCCAGCGGCGTAGACGGGGTAGGCGGGGTCGGGGATGAGGCAGACGTCGCCAGGGTCGAGGAAGCAGAAGGCGGCGTGGCCGATGCCCTCTTTTGCGCCGATGAGGGGGAGGACTTCGGAGGCGGGGTCGAGGCCGTCGACGCCGAAGCGGGACTTGTACCAGTCGGCGATGGCCTCGCGGACTTCGGGGAGGCCGTCGGTCTCGGGGTAGCGGTGGTTGGCGGGGGTGCGGGAGGCTTCGATGAGGCGGTCGATTATGGGTTCAGGGGTGGGGATGTCTGGGTCACCGATGCCAAAGGTGACGATTTCAACGCCTTCGGCGCGCTTTCTGGCGATGATGCGGGAGATTTCGACGAAGGGATAGGGGGCGAGTTTGTCCAGGCGGGCGGAAAATTTCATGTTTTTGGTGTTTCTCTACTTTGCGGTATTGCCGGGTGCTGAGATATTTGTCCCGGCGGTTGCGTTGTGGATATCAGTCGTCAGAGTGGTCGCAGGCGAGTCAAATATATCGGCTTGTGGTGAAGGCCGCAACTTTGGGAGTTGGGGGGTGGACTCGTTTTGGGGAGGTCAGGCGTGGGGAAGACTCGTTTGGGAAAACGAGTCGGAGCGGATTCGTGCCTGAGATTATTCGTTTCAGGCGTGGGGACTCGTTTCAAAAAATGTTAGGCAAACGAGTCTGTTTTTGGGGTGATGGATTCCCGCTTTCGCGGAAAAACGGGAGAGGTAGGGGCGTGCGGGTTCGCATCGTTGTTAAGGTGCATGGGTTGTCTGAGGGAAGGGTAGCAGGGTGTGGGGATAGGCGGCAATGGGGAGAATGGCACAACGCCAGGAGGGGGTGGATGAATAGGGATGTGGGCGGTTCGCGAACCTCACCTACAGGGGAAAAAGATGGGTTCCCGCCTACGCGAGGACACGGGAGGGGGTTAGGAGGGCCAGCGGCCGGAGAAGACTTCGGTGGCGGGGCCTTCGAGGTAGACTTCGCCGAGACCGTCCCACTCGATGGTGAGAGTGCCGCCAGGGAGGGTTATGTCAACATTGTTGCCAACGAAGCCGTGGAGATGGGAGGCGACCATCATGGCGCAAGCGCCGCTGCCGCAGGCCATGGTCTCGCCACTGCCTCGCTCCCAGACTCGCGCATTGAGCTTGTTGCGACCGACGCGGTTGACGATCTCGAAGTTGACGCGGTTGGGGAATATGGGGTGATGCTCGACCTTGGGGCCGATGGTGTGCAGGGGGAATTGCTCCACTGGGGTGTCGATGAAGGCGACGGCGTGGGGGTTGCCCATGGAAACGAAGGTGAGCTTGAGGTCGACGCCGTCGATGGTGAGGGGGTAGTCGGCAACTGCTTCGCCGATGTTGCGGCCCTTCGACAGGCTGACAACCACGGGTATGTTCCTGGGAAGCAGGGTGGGAGCGCCCATGGCGACGCGGGCGCGGGTGACCCGGCCGTTTTCGCTGGTGGGCGTGACGGTGCGGACGCCGCCAAGGGTCTCGACGGTGAGGCCGCCGTTGGCGGGGGCTGCGATGTTGCGTTCGATGGCGAACTTGGTGAAGCAGCGGATACCGTTGCCGCACATTTCGCCTTCGGAGCCATCGGCGTTGAACATGCGCATCTTGAGGGCGGCCCTGTCGGAGTCCATGATGAGGATGAGACCGTCACTGCCGATGCCGAAGTGCCTGTCGCTCATGGCAACGGAGAGGGCGGGCCAGTCTTCGTTAATGCCGCGGGCGTCCACGTAGACGTAGTCGTTGCCGCAGCCTTCCATTTTGGTGAATTCAATGCTCATGTTTGCTGCCTCCGTTGGCGGATATTGTAGCACAGGATTGGGGGCTGGTTTGAGAGCCTGCCCCTACCGGGGGATGGGTGTAGGTTTTGGAGGAATCACCCCCATCCAAACCTTCCTCCATCGAGGGGAAGCTTTGCATAACTGCCGAATGCCTCATCCACCCCACCCGAATCACCCTCACCTCAATCCTCTCCCAGGACGGGAGAGGAGGAAAGAGGGGACGGGTCAGCCTTGAAGGTAGTTCTGGATGATGGGGAGGGCGGCGTCGGTGGGGTTTTCGGTGGCTTGGAGCCAGCAGATGCGGGGGTCTTTCAGCCGGAACCAGGAGTACTGGCGTCGGGCGATGCCGTGGGTGCGGAACTTGATGCGCTGGACGGCCTCTTCCAGGGACAGCTCGCCGGAGAGGTGGGCGGCGAGTTCCTGGTATCCTACGCCGGACATTGCGGGGAGGGATGGGGGGTAGCCGCTGTCGAGGAGGTCGCGGACTTCTTCGAGGAAGCCGCGCTTAATCATGTCGTCGACGCGATGGTCGATGCGGGTGTAGAGGTCTTCCCGGTTCATGGTGAGGCCGATGACGAGGGCGTCGACGTCGGGGTTTTTGGGTCTGGGGTTTGTGGTGGGGTTCTTGCCGCCGGAGAGGTGGATTTCCAAAGCGCGTAGAACGCGTCGGGGGTTCTGGGGGTCAGTGCGCTCGGCAGTCACAGGGTCGATGGCCTGCAGAAGCTCAAAGAGGGGCCAGACGCCTCGGCGTTCCAACTGGAACTCCAGGTCGGCGCGTATGGCAGGGTTGGGGGGGGCTTTCGGGGGCTGCCAGCCTTCCAGGAAGGCCCACACGTACTGGCCAGAGCCGCCGACGAGGATGGGCAGGCAGCTGCGGGTCTGAACGTCTTTCACTGCGGCGCGGGCCTGCTCCAGAAAGAGGGCAAGGCTGTAGGTGTCGTCGGGGTCGGTGACGTCCAGGAGGTGATGGGGGACGAGGGCACGGTTTTCAGCACTGGGTTTGGCGGTTCCTACGTCCATGCCGCGGTAGACCTGCCGGCTGTCGGCGTTGATTATTTCGCCGTCCAGCTTTCGGGCGAGTTCCATGGCGAGGGCGCTCTTGCCGACGGCGGTGGGGCCGACGATGGCGATGAGGGGCGCTGGAGGGAGGGAGGGGGTCACGTCAGAAGCGGGACGGACGACCACAAGGGTCGCCCCTACTGGGGAGGGTTGTAGGAGTAAATGACGGTCGAGTCACATCAGTCCGTTCCCTTGGCCTCTGCGGTAAGTCTGACGATTTGGGCGAACTGGGCGGCGTCTAGGCTTGCGCCGCCAACGAGGGCGCCCTGGATGCTGGGCTGTTCCAGGAAGGCCGTGACGTTTTCGGGGTTGACGCTGCCGCCGTACAGGACGGCGATTTTCTGGGCTGTTGCATCGTCGTAGAGGTTGGCAAGCTCCGTTCTTATTGCGCCGCCGGTGATGTCGGCGACGACGACGGGGGTGGCTGGGACGCCGGCGCCGATGGCCCAAACGGGCTCGTAGGCGATGACGACGTGGCGGGGGTCGGCGATGCCGGAGAGGCCGGTTTCCAGCTGGCGACGAACGACGGCTTCGGCGGCTCCCTGACGGCGCTGGCTGAGAGTCTCGCCGACGCAGATAATGGGGGTCAGGCCGGCGTCGACGGCGGCTTTCACCTTCTGTCCCACCACATGGTAGCCCTCCCGCATTATGTGGCGACGTTCTGAGTGGCCGACGATGACGTATCGGCAGAGTCCCTGAAGCATGGTCGGGGAAATTTCGCCGGTGAACGCCCCGGAGGTTTGGGGGTGGAGGTTCTGGGCTCCGAGAGCGATGTTAGAGTCTTTGAGCAGATCGTGGAGGGGGGCCAGGGAAATGAAGGGGGGGCAGAGGACTGTCTGGACACCGCCGGGGGGGTCGTCTTCGAGCCTGCGGCGCACATCGGAAGCGAGGGCCATCGCCTCCTGGACGGTGGTGTTCATCTTCCAGTTGCCGACGGCTAGAAGGGTCGCAGCTGACATTAGAGGTTACGCCGGAGGGACGAGATCCTTCGTCGCGGAGCCTCCTCAGAATGACAGGCGGATGGGATGGCGAGGAGCGGGGGCAAGGGGCTATGCGCCAAACTTGGAGATTTTGCCGGCGTGGGCGAGGGCCAGGGGCATCAGCTCTACGGCGCGGATGGTCCCCATGACGCCGAGGGCGCAGGAGCGCTCGTTGAAGGAGGGAGGGCCTTGGGCCCTGGTCCAGGGGGACTTGAGGAGGAAGGGGACGGGGTGCCAGCTATGGTTGGCCATTACCGACGGGGTGGAGTGGTCGCCGACGATGAGAAATACGTCAGGTTTGAGGTCCATGATACGTGGTATGAAGGTATCCAGCTTTTCGAGAACGCGCACTTTTTCGTCGAAATTGCCGTCCTCGCCTGCGGTGTCGGCGGGTTTGTAGTGGATGAAGAAGAAGTCGTGGTCGTCCCAGTGTTTTTCGAGGGTTTCAACTTCGTCAGCAAAGGTCTCGCCGGTGGCGAGGACGTGCATGCCCAGGATGGTGGCGAGGCCGCGGTACATGGGGTAGGCGGCGATGGCGGCGGGGTTGAGCTGGTAGGCGTGGGCCATGGAGGGGAGGTGGGGCATGCCGGAGAAGCCGCGCAGCATGACCATGTTGGCCCGCTCTTCCTGAATTAGGGTGAGGCGGGCCTGGCGGACGAATTCGTTGGCGGCGTCGGCGGTGGCGCGGGCGGAAAGGGTGAGGGCCTTGACGTTCTGGAGGGCGACGCCGGTGCGCTGGGGGTCCATTTCAGTCAGATTTTCGGAGAGGCCGTTGCCTCTCATTCTGAGGACGAAGCGGTAGTCTTTGACGGGATATACGCGGATGTCCAGGGAATCGACTTGGATGCTGTCCAGCTCGCCGCAGAGGGGTTCGCTGAGGGCGGAGGGGATGCGTCCGGCGCGGCGGTCGAGGAGGAGTCCGTGGTCGTCTACGGTGCAGAAGTTGCCGCGGGCTACGATGTCGCCTTCCTGAAAGTCGATGCCGTTGACGCCCATGGCTTCGAGGGCGCCTCGGCCAATGACGTAGCGGAGGGGGTCGTAGCCGAAGAGGGCAAGATGGCCGGGGCCGCTGCCGGGAGTAACCCCCGGCATTACCGGGATGGTGAGGCCGAGGGCGCTTTCTCCGGCGGTGGCGTCGATGTTGGGGAGGCAGGCGGTCTCAAGCTCGGACCTTCCAGTTTTCGGGTGGGGCAGGCCGCCGAGGCCGTCTACGACCAGCATGACTATCTTGGACGACGTGCCGACGCAGATGTCGCGAAGATGGGGAACGTCAATCATCAGATTTCAGTTCAGGCATTCTTTATCATTTCGAGCGGAAGAGCCTGTTTGCAGGGGGGAGCGGCGAACCAACGAGCAGGGCTTTGGTCGGCAAGGCGGAGATGCCCGGCAGTTCCTTTCCTTCCAGGAACTCTATCATAGCGCCGCCTCCGCTGGACACGTGATCCATGTGATGACCCAGCCCCAAGGACTCCACGGCTTTGGCCGTAGAGCCACCCCCGATTATAGTTGTCCCGTCCAGCGAGGCCAAGTGGTCGGCAATGGCGGTGGTGCCGGCGGAGAAGGGTTCTAATTCGAAGACTCCCAGTGGCCCGTTCCAGATTATGGTGCCGCATTGGTCAAGCAGGCGGCAGAATCGTTCAACGGTCTTGGGGCCGACGTCGAGGATGCGGAGATCCGATGGGACCTGGTCGGTGGGGTAGACGCCTATCCTCGACGGGTTGTCGCTGATTTCCGACGCTGCGACAACGTCGACGGGTAGATGGATGGACGTCGAGCGGTTGCGCATCAGCATGGCGGCGTAGTCCAGCAGATTGTCTTCCACCAGGGAGGCGCCCACTGGTTTGCCCTGGGCTTTGAGGAAGGTGGCCGCCATGCCGCCGCCTATGAGGATGAGTTCTGAGCGGTTGACGAGGTTTTCAATGAGTTTCAGCTTATCGCTGACCTTTGCGCCGCCGAGGATGACGGCGAAGGGACGGCGAGGGGATTGGAGGGCCTCGCCCAAAACTTCGAGTTCTCGCTGGAGGAGCAGACCGGCGGCTGAGGGGAGAATGCGGGGCAGGCCGACAATGGAGGCGTGGGCACGGTGGGCGGCGCCGAAAGCGTCGAGGACGAAGATGTCCGCCAGGGAAGCCAGGGCGTTGGCGAACTGCGGATCGTTGGCTACCTCGCCGGGGTGGAAGCGGAGGTTTTCCAGCAGGACCACCTCGCCGGGGAGCATTTCTGCCACGTGGCTTGATGCCTGTAGGCCGATGCAGTCCTGCAGGGCGTGTACGGGACGGCCCAGGAGGGCGGAGAGGCTGCGGGCCACGGGCTTCAGACGCAACGACTCGACGACGCGGCCTTTGGGTCGGCCCAGATGGGAACAGAGGACAACTTTGCAGTTGCGCTCCAGGAGATATTCGACGGTGGGAAGGGTGACACGGAGGCGGTGGTTGTGCTCGGAGGTTATTTCGGGGTTATTCGGGTCCAGGGGGACGTTGAAGTCGGCCCTGAGCAGCACGGTCTTGCCGGTGACATCCAGGTCGTAGAGGGTTTGCTTGTCGCGACGTGTCATATGGATGGAGTTAGGACCTCTCGTCTGAATTGTGGGGCTTTACAAGATTGCGGGCAAAGTCGAGAAGTGGCTGAAGAGCTTCCTCTTCCAGGCCCGCGGCCTGAAGGGCGGCTTCAGCCTGGGTGATGTAGTCAGCGACCGTTGATTCAGCGTCGGCTCGGACGTCGTTGGCCTCAAGGAGGTTAAGAAGCTGCTGCTGGTCATCGGGTTCGAGGACTCGCTTGAAGTATATATCGCCAAGGGCGCGCTTGGTGCTCAGATCGGCGGACTCAAGGAGCGCCGCAATGGGGTAGAGCTTCTTCTTGTTCAGGAACTGGGGGCTGGCGGTCCCGCCGTTTTGGTTCCCCCACACAGCCTGGACATCCTGTCTGACCTGATAGGCGAGGCCGAGCTTACGGCCGGCTTCCTGGAAGGCCGCGACGGCGTCCTGGCGGCCGGTGGCGGCGAGGGCGCCGAGGGCCATGGCGCAGGAGGTTACGCTGCCGGTGAGGTTGGCGGCCATCTTCAGGTAGGAGGAGCGGGAGATGTCGAGACGTTCCTGGTGGGAAAGCTCCAGATACTGTCCCTCGCACATTCGGATACAGGCCTCATCTAGGATGCCGAGGGCCTGGAGAACTCTGTCCAGAGGGAGGTTGGCGTCAGAAAGGCGGAAGAGGGCGCTGCGGCCAAGGGCGTGGAGGCCATCGCCCACGTTGATGGCCTGGCCCGGGCCCCAGACCCACCAGACGGAGGGGCGAGACTCCTGGCGTGGGTTGCCCTCCTGAACGTCCTTGTGCACCTCTATGAAGGTGTGGACGAGTTCCATGGCCGCCGCCGCGGGGAGGGCGGGTTGATGGCTTCCGCCTACGGCCTCGGAGGAGAGGAGGGCCAGGAGGGCGTAGGGGCGCAGGGGTCGGGGCTTGGGGAGGGGTTCGCCCTGCTTGTCGGCCCAGCCAAGCTGGTAGAGCATCATGTCGTAGAGGAGTCCCTCTCGGGGCTGTAGTATGGCCTCGAGCTCCGAGTCCAGGTCGGCGTGATATTGCTCCAGGTCCTGGATAATGGACGGCATGTATTCCCTCATAGGAGCGCTCCATCTATGGCTACGCCGCAGACTTTCTGTATTTCCCTGAGGCTGATGGCGCCGGTGCGGAGTATTATGGGACGTTCTCCCGTTATGTCAACCACGGTTGAAGGCAGGCCTCGGTGGGCGGGGCCGCCGTCCAGGACGTGGTCTATGGCGTCTCCCAGAGTACGGTTAACGTCCTGGGCTGTGACGGGGTCGGGGCCGCCGCTGAGGTTGGCGCTGGTGCCTACGATGGGCTTGCCCAGGGCGCGGGCAAGGGCGCGGGGGACTTCGTGGTCGGGGACGCGAACGCCCACGGCGCCGGTGGGGCCCAAGACGGGGTCGGGCAGGCCGGGGGCAGGTTTCAGAACGAGGGTCAGGGGACCGGGCCAGAAGGCATCCGCCAAAGCGTGGAAATGGGGGGAATCGGGCCGGCCGACGAGTTCAACGTTGTCGGGCTCGGCGAGGAGGAGGGGGACGCCCTTGTCGGCGCTTCTGCCCTTCACTTCGAGGATTCTGGCGAGGGCGTTTAGGGAGAAGGAGTCGCATCCCAGGCCGTATAGGGTATCGGTGGGGTAGGCTACCACCCCATTGCTGCGGAGTAACTCCGCCGCCAGTTCTATACCTCTCTCTATATCAAGCGAAAGCATGCTTTAGTATTGGGCCGCTGCTCAGGCGTGAAACTTGACTGAGAACGGCATCTGAGTATAGCATAGGCCTTAATCTCAGGTACAGGGTGGCCGTGCAAGGGCGTGACTCGGCAAAAGTATGAGGAGCCACTAATTCCAGATCGTTTTGCTAATCGGCGGGCTGTTGCCCGCCGTTTGGTTTGAAGGAGCCGATGACAGTTCATCAGTCGACTCCAAGCCGCCGCATTGCTACCAGCGACGACTTGGAAGTTTCCGCCTACCTTGAAATAGCCAAGGAGAAGGAGGGGCAGGGCTCCCAGCGGCCTGAGGAGACGCCCAAGGTATCGGAAGGCGTGGTCATCATCGACTTCGGCTCCCAGTACAGCCACCTGATTGCGCGGCGCATCCGCGAGCTGAACGTCTACAGCGAGGTGGTGCCCCACACCTCCGCTTGGGAAGACGTGCAGGCGATGAATCCCAAGGGGGTTATCCTTTCCGGCGGGCCGGCCAGCGTCTACGACGAGGGAGCGCCGCTTGCGCCGGGCTGGGTGTACCAGAAGAAGATGCCTGTGTTGGGGATCTGCTACGGGATGCAGGTGCTGGCCCACCAGCTGGGCGGACGGGTGACCCCGAGCACCAAGCGGGAGTACGGCCACGCCGTTTTACACCAGAACGTGACAGATTCGGCGCTGTTTCAGGGGATGGACGTCAGTATGCCCGTGTGGATGAGTCACGGGGACCAGATTCAGAGTCTGCCGCCCGGGTTTTCCGCACTGGCGTACACGGACAACTCTCCCATTGCGGTTATGGCGGGCTTCGACAATGTGTTCGGCCTGCAGTTCCACCCGGAGGTTGCGCACACGCCTCAGGGCAAGGGGATTCTGGAGAATTTCTTGTACCGCATCTGCGGATGTCAGAGTCGCTGGACGGTGGACAACTTCGTCCATTCGGCCATCCAGAAGGTGCGGGACCAGGTGGGGGATGGCAAGGTTATCTGCGCCCTGTCCGGGGGAGTGGACTCCGCCGTGACCGCTACGTTGATACACCGGGCGATTGGGAACCAGCTGACGTGTATTTTCGTGAACAACGGGCTTCTGCGGAGGGAGGAGGCGGAGCGGGTGCAGCGGACGTTCCAGCAGAACCTGAGCATGAACCTGCTATATATGGACGTTTCCCAGCGGTTTCTGGAGCGGCTGGTGGGGGTGGTGGACCCGGAGCAGAAGCGGAAGGTTATCGGGGAGGAGTTCATTCGCGTTTTTGAAGACGCGGCAACGGAGCTGAGCGACGCCGACTTTCTGGCGCAGGGGACTCTGTACCCGGACGTCATCGAGAGTCAGACTTCGGAGAACCAGGCTTCGGCGACCATCAAGACCCACCACAACGTGGGGGGCCTGCCAAAGGATATGAATTTGAAGCTGGTGGAGCCCCTGCGGTACCTGTTCAAGGATGAAATCAGGGGAGTGGCGTCGGCGCTGGGGCTGCCGGAAGAGATTGTGATGCGGCAGCCGTTTCCCGGCCCGGGCTTGGCCATTCGATGCCTGGGAGAGGTAACGCCGGAGAAATTAGAGATACTCAGGGCGTGCGATTGGATAGTGATGGACGAGATCAAGGGGGCGGACCTGTACCGCCACCTGTGGCAGACTTTCGCGGTGCTGACCGACGCTCGCAGCGTGGGGGTTATGGGGGACTTTCGCACCTACGGCTACGCGGTGGCCGTTCGCGCCGTTTCCAGCGAAGACGCCATGACAGCGGACTGGGCGCGGCTGCCATACGACGTGCTGGCGCGGATCTCCAGCCGCATCGTCAATGAAGTCCCGGAAGTGAACCGGGTGGTGTACGACATCACCAGCAAGCCGCCAGGGACGATTGAATGGGAGTAAGATTCAGATGTTCGTCGGCAGTGAGATAGGCGAGTGAGAGTGAGTTAGGCTGATGCGCGTGTTGGTTATTGGTTCCGGCGCCAGGGAGCATACCCTGGCCTGGAAGCTCAGCAAGAGTCCGCAGGTGGATAAGGTGTTTGTGGCACCTGGTAATGCAGGAACGCAGGAAGTGGCCACAAACGTGGGGATACAGGCGGACGATATTCCCAAGCTGGCAATGTTCGCCAAGCGATATTCAATCAACCTCACAGTGGTGGGACCGGAAGACCCGCTGGCCAATGGAATAGTGGACCGGTTCCAGATGGCTGGGCTGACCATTTTCGGCCCGTCGAGAGACGGCGCGCGCATAGAGGCGAGCAAGTCTTTCGCTCGCATGCTGATGCGGAAATACGATATTCCTTCGCCGGAATTCAAGATTTTCAACAACTACTCCGAGGGCTACGAGTTTCTCTCCAACCACGAAGGGCAGGTGGTGGTGAAGGCGGACGGTCTGGCGGGAGGCAAGGGCGCCCTGATATGTCGAGACCAGGAGGCGGCAATCAACGCGCTGTATGATTGCATGGAGGACCGAATTTTCGGGCCCGCCGGAGCAACGGTGGTGGTGGAGGAGATGCTGGAGGGCCAGGAGATAAGCGTGTTTGCCTTCACTGACGGGGAAACAGTGTCGTCCCTCACAGCGGCCTGCGACTACAAACGGCTGCTGGACGGGGACCGGGGCCTCAACACAGGGGGGATGGGCAGCTACGCACCTGCGGACGTGTGGGACAAGGAGTTGGAGAAGCAGGTTCGCGAGCAGGTGATGGAGCCGGTGGTGCACGGCATGGCCAACGAGGGATATCCTTATCGTGGCGTGCTATACGCGGGACTGATGCTGACGCATGAGGGTCTGCGGGTGCTGGAGTTCAACTGTCGACTTGGAGACCCGGAGACGCAGGTGATACTGCCGCCGATGAAGTCGGATCTGGCGCAGGTGATGCTGGCGAGCATGGACGGCAGGTTGAGGAGGACGAGGGTGAACTGGGGAAACCAGTCCTGCGTAGGAGTCGTCGTCGCATCACGTGGCTACCCAGGCGAGTACCGCCGGGGGCTGGAGGTCAACGGACTGGACATGGTGGACAGCGATATACTAGTCTTCCATGCTGGCACCAGAAGGTATGCATCCGAGGTGGTGACCACCGGCGGCAGGGTGCTTACGGTGGTGGGCTCCGGCCCGACGGTGACGGACGCTTATGAGCGGGTCTACGATAACGTGGAGCGGGTGACGTTTCAGGGCTGCCACTTCAGAAGGGACATCGGCCTTATCGAGGGGGAACCGCCCCCTGGCGAGAGGCCAAGTAACGCTTGAAAGGTGATAGTGAATGAGTAGAGTTGGTGTGGTTATGGGAAGCTCTTCCGACGAGCCGGTGGTACAGGCTACCATCGACGTGCTGGAGGACCTGGGAATCGACTACGAGGTACGGGTCATGTCGGCCCATCGCAGGCCCAAGGCGGTGATGGATTACGCGATTTCGGCGCGGGATCGGGGCATCGAGGTTCTGATTGGCGCGGCGGGAGGGTCCGCGGCGCTTCCGGGAGTGCTGGCCGCATGGTCCACGCTGCCCGTCATCGGGATACCTTTGGCCAGCAGCGAGTTGGGGGGTTCGGACGCCCTGACGGCCATAGCGCAGATGCCGCCCGGAGTGCCCGTTGCGTGCGTCGCGGTGGGGTCTTGGGGCGCTCGGAACGCCGCATACCTTGCGGCGGAGATTCTGGCCCTGCAGCATGAGGATGTCAGAGAGTCTTATGAGGCATACAGAAAGAAGCTGCAGGAAGGATAGGGGAAATGACGGACGTGGGTACGAGATTCTTCGGGGGATCTCAGAATGACGTGCAAGGGGTGGGCATTCAGTGAAGGACTCAAGGATTCCTGACAAGGGTCCCGCCGTAATTTGCGACTTCGACGACACCACGGTGCTGGAGAACGTGGCGGAGATGCTGCTGAAGGAGTTCGGCGGCGAGGGATGGCAGGAGTATCAGCGGCAGAACGTGCAGCATCGGATGACGCTGAAGGAGTACCAGGAGCGGGCCTTCCAGACGGTGAAGGTGGGCCGGGAAGAGATGAAGGACCACGTCAAGAAAAACGCCACGCTTCGTCCTCACTTCAAGGCCCTCTACGAGCACTGCCGGAAGAACAACATCCCCTTGGCCATCGCTACCATGGGGCTGGACTTCTACGTGGAAGCATTGCTGGAGAGGGAGGGGATGGAGTCGGTAGAGTGCTACGCGGCGGATACGGAGTTTACCGAAGAGGGGATTAAGTACGAGTACCGGTACGCTTCCAAGGACTGCTGGCAGCCGGGGAACTGCAAGTGCGCGGTATTGGAGCGGTACCGTCAGAAGGGTCACTCGGTGATTCTCTTCGCGGGCGACGGGAAGACGGACATCTGCCCGGCGGACCGCTCGGACATCGTCTTCGCACGTCGATATCTGGAGGAACATCGGGAGGAGATGGGGCTGCCCTACGTGAAGCTCTCAGACTTCTCGAAGATGGTACGCACTCTGAAGGAACTGAGGGGGAAGAGGGAAGAAGATGGATTCCCGCCTTCGCGGGAAAACGCAGACGTAGCGGGGACTCCGGCTCCGAGGGAGTCAAGAGATGATTGAACGGTATACGAGGCCACGGATGGGCGGGGTTTGGTCGGAGCGAAACAAGTACGACCTCTGGCTTCAGGTGGAACTGGCGGTGTGCGAGGCGTGGACCGAGGAAGGAACGATTCCCCTTTCGGACATGGAGAAGCTGCGGGGGGTGACGTACGACTACGAACGACTGGAGGAGATTCTGGCCGTCCACCGGCATGAGATGACGGCGTTTCTCCAGTCTATCACGGAAGGCTTCGGTCCGGAGGGGCGGTGGCTGCACCTGGGCCTGACGACGAGCGACGTTTGGGACACGGCGACCAGCCTTCAGATTCTCGACGCCATTGACCTGCTGGATGCAGAGATTGACGCGCTGATGGACGCCATCAAGTCGAGGGCGTTGGAGCACAAGGACACGTTGATGATAGGCCGGACCCACGGGATTCACGCCGAGCCGGTGACCTTTGGGCTTAAGCTGGCGGTTTGGTATGACGAGATGCGGCGCAACAGGGACCGGCTGGCCCATGCACGGTCGGGTATCGCCTACGGGAAACTCTCCGGGCCTGTCGGGACCCATGGAACGGTGCCGCCGTCTATAGAAGCGGCGGTGTGCGAGCGGTTGGGCCTTAAGGCGGCGCCGGCATCGACGCAGATACTCCAGCGGGACCGGCACGCCGAGTACGTAATGACGCTGGCGCTGATCGCCGCGTCGTTGGAGAAATTCGCTACGGAAATTCGGGGACTTCAACGCACGGAGATCCGGGAGGTGTCGGAGCCATTTCCGAAGGGGCAGCCAGGGTCGTCGTCCATGCCGCACAAGAGGAACCCGGAGCTTTCGGAGCGGGTGTGCGGGCTTGCGCGTTTGATTCGCGGTCATGCCACGACAGCGCTGGAGAACGTGGCGCTTTGGCACGAACGGGACATCAGCCACTCGTCCGCCGAGCGTTTGATTCTGCCGGACGCCTCTATAGCCCTTGATTATGCTCTCAGCCTGATGTCGGGCCTCGTGCGCGACCTGAACATTGACTCCAACCGTATGATGTACAATATCGAATCGACTCATGGCGTGCTCTTCTCTCAGCGAGTGCTCCTCGCCCTGATTGAACAGGGAATGGAGCGGGAACCGGCTTATAGCATCGTCCACAACCGGGCGATGGAGAGCTGGGAGAGCGGCCAGGACTTTCGGAAGATGATGAGATCGGACCCGGACGTGAGCAGGGCGCTTTCGGCGGAAGAGTTGGACGCCCTATTTGATTACAGGTATTACGTAAGGCACGTGGACGAGATTTTCGAGCGTGTCGGGCTGAAATAGGAGGAATGGATGGAAGCACTGATGGAGACCCGTTTGCCCAACCTGATGTACCGGGGGAAGGTGCGAGACACGTACAGTCTGGATGACGAGACGCTGCTGATGGTGGCCTCGGACAGGATTTCGGCCTTCGACGTGGTGCTGCCCACGGGCATACCGCTGAAGGGGCTTGTGCTCAGCCGGATATCATCCTTCTGGTTCGATAAGACGGCACACCTGATACCGAACCACCTGATTGCCATGGGGGACTCGCCCGGGGCTATTCCGGCGGACTCGCCCGTGGGTGAGGTGCCGGAGGATATTGCCCGGCAGGCGATGGTGGTTAAGAAGGCGGACAGGGTGGACGTGGAGTGCATCGTGCGAGGATACATTGCGGGTTCTGCCTGGTCGGAGTACCGGAGGGAAGGGACGGTGTTCGGGAAGCCGATGCCGTCCGGCCTGAAGGAAGGACTGATCTTCCCGGAGCCGATTTTCACTCCCACCACCAAGGCGGAGGAGGGACACGACGAGAACATCAGCCTGGAGGAAGTGCGGAACATGGTGGGGGCCGACGTGGCGGCCCAGCTGGCGGAAAAGAGCATCGCAGTCTACGAGTACGCGAGAGACTACGCTGCCGGCAAGGGGATTATTCTCGCCGACACGAAGCTGGAGTTCGGGTTCGTGGACGGGGAGTTGATTCTGATTGACGAGATTTTCACGCCGGACTCGAGCCGCTTCTGGGACATGGAGGGATATGAGCCGGGGAAGGACCAGCCGAGCTTCGACAAACAGTACGTGAGGGACTGGCTGGTGGGCCAGGGTTGGGACAAGGAGCCGCCGGCGCCGGAATTGCCGGATGAAATAGTGGCGAACACATCGGCGCGTTACCAGGAAGCATTCCGCAGACTCACCGGCATGGAGCTTCTGGCTTAGGGAAAGTCCCCGTTGAGGAGCTTCAACGCGTTTGGCAGGAACCGGCCGGTCTGACGCAGCGTTGGTTAGGGAGAAAGAGATTGCCTGAAAGCAGCAGAAGAAACAGGGCGAAGCGAAGCCGTCATTCGCCGAATCGGAGACGGCGCTCGTCGGAGCGGAGACAGTCCGTACAGACGGACATCGCCAAGCCCAGAATCCGTCCGAGGACGTGGAAGAAGATTCGTAGGTGGGGCCTTTATGTGGTCCTGGTTACTGCTGCCTTGGCCATTATCGCCGGTATTCTCGTCGCCGACATTGGCAACAGCATTTTTGGCGGCGGAGGCCCGGGGGATACGGGGACGGGCGAGCAGGTGGGCGAGCGGATAGCTCCCATGCCCGTCCTCTACAGGCCGAGCAACCACATAGCTCCGGGCAGCAGCTTCGATGGGGAGTATAACTCCACGCCGCCGACATCCGGTCCTCACTGGGATACAGGATGGGCGGGCTGCGGGTTCTTCGAGGAGGAGAGCCCGGACGAGCAGGTGGTGCACAACATGGAGCACGGACAGGTCATCATCAGCTATAACCTGTCTGACGGGGGCGAGATTGAGCGACTTGAGGGGATTGCGCGTGGTCTTCCCGGGCGCAGAAGCTGGATGATTATGCGTCCCTACTCCAAGATTGGCGAGGGGCGGATTGCCTTGACGGCCTGGGGCTGGAAGGACGAGTTCTCGGTATCAGAGTTGACGGAAGAGCGGGTGCAGAGCTTCTACGATGCCCACCGGAACAACTCCGGCGTGGAGTCGATACCCTGCGGCGGATACATGAACTAGCTTGAGATATCTGGCCCGCATCTTCGTGACGCTGAAGCCCACGGTGAACGATCCCCAGGGGGAGACGGTGCTGGCGGGCTTGAGGACGTTGGGATTCGAATCGGCCAAGAGCGTTCGGGCGGGAAAGTACTTTGAGATGCGGGTGGAGTCGGCCAGCCGGGAGGAGGCGGAAGAACAGGTGCGGGAGATGTGCGACCGGCTGTTGGCAAACCCGGTGATGGAGGAGTTTTCGTTTAGGTTAGTGGCGGAAGACTAGCTGTCTATGGTGCCCTTGGTGCTGGGGACGCGGCCGGGGTTTCTGGGGTCAGGGGTCAGGGCGTGGCGGAGGGACTTGGCGAGGGCTTTGAATATCGCTTCCGCCTTGTGGTGGCCGTTCTTTCCATCCAGGATTCGCACGTGGAGGTTGAGCTTGGCTTCCAGGGCGAAGGACTCAAGGAGATGGTCGACCATCTCGCCGGGGAGGGTCTCCACCATCTGACCTTCCAGGCCGGAGTTGACGACGGCATAGCCTCTGCCGCTCAGGTCGAGGGCTACCATTGCGAGGGTTTCATCCAGGGGGACGATGGCGTGGCCCATGCGGTGGATGCCGGCGCCGCTGCCCATCGCCTCCCGAAAGGCACGGCCTAGACAGATGCCCGTGTCTTCGACGAGGTGATGCCAGCCGGTCTCCAGGTCTCCCTGGGCTTTCAGTGTTATGTCAATCAGGCCGTGGCGGCTCAGCTGGGCGATGAGGTGATCCAGCATTCCGTTGCCGGTGGAGACTTCGGAGTCACCCTGACCGTCGAGGTTGATGCTGACGCTTATCTGGGTCTCTCGGGTGGAGCGTTCGATGGTGGCTTTTCGGTGTTCCATGTTAGCCACCCACCACTTCCCGGAGGGCCTGGACGAACCCGTCGGTTTCCTGGGGAAGTCCGACGCTGACACGGAGGCAGTCCTTCATTGCATCGTCGGCGTAGGCTCGAACGAAGACGCCCTTCCGGGCGAGGTCCTGGAAGATGCGCTCGCCCTGACCTTCGGGTAGTCGCATCATCATGAAGTTGGCCGCTGAGGGGATGGGGGTGACGCCGGGGATGTCCTCCAGGAGGGTGAACATTCTCTCCCGCTCCTCTACGACGGGACGTATGTAGCTCAGGAGAAGTTCCTGGTCATCGAGAGAAGCCATGAGGGCAAGCTCTGCCGCGCGATTCATGTTGTAGGGGGGCTTAATTGTCATTATGAGGCGGGCGACTTCCGGGTCCATGGCGCCCAGGCCAACTCGCAGACCCGCTAAACCGGCCCACTTGCTGAAGGTGCGCAGGACAATGAGGTTGGGGTATTCGGAGAGGAGGGGCATAGCGGTCTGACCGCAGTATTCGTAATAGGCCTCGTCGACTACAACCATGACAGGAAGCTCCAGGAGGCGACGGATGTCATCCTCGCGGGCGAGGTTGCCCGTAGGGTTGTTGGGATGGGCGAGGAAGATGATCTTGGAGCGTTCGTCTAGGGCAAGCTCGATGCTCTCTACGTCGAGGTTGAAGTTCTTGTCGCGTGACACGGGGACGACCTCTGCGCCCACCAGATGGGTGGAGAATCGGTACATGCCGAAGGTGGGCGTGGGCTCGATAATCTTGTCGCCTTTGCCGACGAAGAGGCGGATGATAAGGTCTATGAGTTCGTCGCTGCCGTTGCCGCAGACGATGGTTTCCGCGGGTGTGCCGGTGTATTCAGACAGGGCATGCCGCAGGACCGTCTGGTCAGGGTCGGGGTAGCGGTTGTACTGCTCGAAAGCGCCCAGGGCTTTGGCGACCTTGGGCGAGGGGCCGTAGGAGTTCTCGTTGCCGTTGAGCCGGATTATCTTTTCGGGAGGGATGCCGGCCTCGGAAGCCATGGCCTCCAGGGAGCGGACGCCGTCGTAGCCTGCGGGGGCCCGCAGGTGGGGCAGGACGAGTTCTTTAACGTCCCTATTCATGGGAGGTGACCTCCTGGGAAGATTCCATCCTGATTTCCATGGCGCGGGCGTGGGCGGTCAGGCCCTCCCACCGAGCAATTGTAGAAACGGCCTTTGCCATTTCGGGGAAGCCTTCGGCGTTGAGCCCAATGATGGGCATGGACTTGAGGAACTGATGCACACCGAGGGCGGAGGAGAAGCGGGCGGTGCCGCCGGTGGGCATGACGTGGCTGGGGCCGGCAACGTAGTCGCCGACCACCTCCGGCGAGTATTGTCCAACGAACACGCCGCCGGCGTTGCGGACCTTATCGGCCCACTGCCACGGGTTGTCGACCAGCAGGCATAGGTGCTCGGGCGCCACCTGGTTGGCAAGCTCCATAGCTTCATCGAGGGTGTCGACGAGGACGATGCAGCCGCCGTTGGTCAGGGCTGTGACGGCGATGTCTTTACGCTCGAGCAAGGCTAGCTGTCGGTCAAGTTCTGCGTTGATGCCTTCTGCCAGCGAGGCCGAGTTGGTGACAAGAATGGGCGATGCGAGGGGGTCGTGCTCGGCTTGGGCGAGCAGGTCGGCGGCGCAGTGGAGGGGGTCGGCGGAGTCGTCGGCTATGAGGACCGTCTCAGTGGGGCCGTAGAGGCCGTCGATGGCGACTTCGCCGTAGACCATTTGCTTGGCGAGGGTGACGAAGAGGTTGCCGGGGCCGCAAATCATGTCGACTTTGCGGATGGACTCCGTACCGTAGGCCATGGCGCCAACGGCCTGGGCGCCGCCGACGCGAAAGACGCGGTCAACACCGGCGATGGCGGCGGCGGCCATGACTGCCGGAGAGGTTGAGGGGGTGCAGAGGATGACTTCTTCAACGCCGGCTACTCGGGCGGGAATGGCGGTCATGAGCACGGTGGAGGGGTAGGAGGCGGTGCCGCCGGGGGCGTAGACGCCCACTCGCTGCATGGGGATTAACCGCTCGCCCAAGCCGCGGGCGGGGTCCATCCAGCCTTCCGGCATGCTGCTGCGGTGGTAGTCCTCCACACGGCGGGCGGAGAGGGTGAGGGCTTCGATGAGGGCCGCGTCGACCTGTGAGGGGGCGTTGTTTATTTTTTGTTTGTCGACTTCAAGGGCTTCGTCGTCCATGCCGTCCAGCAGGCGGGTGTAGTTACGGACGGCTTTGTCGCCGTCGCGGCGGACGTCGTCGAGGATTCGGCGGACGGACAGTTCTGGCGTGATGTCTTCGCCAAAGATTTCTATGGTGCGCCGTCGTGATTCGGCCGTGGGCGTGGAGGCTTTAGGCTGTCTTCGCTGGGCGAGGACTTCCTGTCCCGCCTTGAGGCCGACGTAGGTCTTCAACAGCATGCAAAGGCTCCTTGGCCCGCAGCAGTGCCGCTTCTGTCAGGGCGATTCGCGTATGACGCTCTAAGTAACATCCAGGCGCTCTTTGATCTCTCTCGCCGCCTCGACTACGGCGAACTCCCGGAAGTCGCGAATGCGATTGCTGGGCAGGCGATTGTAGACGCGTTTCAGGTTGTCGGCAGGGTCGGTGAGAAAATCATCCACCTCTTCCTCAACATGCGGGCTGTCCTTGTACATACGGCGGGCGAGGAAGTGGAGGCGTTCCCACGAGAAGGGGCGGGCGCAGAAGTGGGCAACCCACGCCTGCCAGCTGTTCAGGGTTTCGCCGTCGATGAAACCGACGCGCACGTAGCGGTCGGAGGCGTGGAGGCGCTTGATTATCGCGTCCATGCCGGGGGCTTCGCGGCGGGCGTTGCGGTCCATGTCCAGCTGCACGGCCCTGTCGTAGACGTTGGCCTTCATTTCGTCCGGGAAGAGGTCGCTGTTGCCAAAGAAGGGGCGGTAGACCTGGGTAATCCAGGTCTCGTCGGTGACGAGGTGGCTGAGATAGCCAGCGATGAAGGCGCGGGTAGCGGGACTGTTGCGGGCGGCTTCCGTCAGGTGCGGGTTGGAGTGGAAGAGCCCCTCCGTGCCCGTGCCGACCTTGTCAACGGAAAGGGGGGCGAAGTGGGTGTGGGAGCGTTTCCACTTGGTGCGGGCGCGGATGTCGGGGGTGGTGGAGCCGAGCAAGAAGCTGCCCAGGTTCGCGCGAATGGACTCGTCGTCCAAGGCGTCGAGGGTCTTCAGGGCGAAGCTGAAGTGGGTGGGAAGGTTCGGCATTTTAGTCGGTCAGCTGCGAGAGGAGGTTCTCATAGGTATGGCAGCGCTCCTTGAACATGTAGTCGACGCCCGAGGTGGAGATATCGGCGGCACCAACGCTTCTGAGGTGGTCGATCATCTCCAGAAGGTTGTCCTGTTCGACCACCACGTTGACGGTGTACCAGCCTTCGCCGTCTACATTATACATCTTGGAGACAGTGGGGCCACGAAGGCCGGCGAGATGGGGCTGGGCGAGGACGCGGGAGGCGATTTCCTCGGGGGATTCGGCCCTGATGTTGGCGGAAAGCCGGTAGTGGGGGCGGGCTTGGAGGTAGCCTTCCAGCATCTGCAGAATGCGGCGGAGTTCCTGCAGGGCCTGGGAGTTCTTGCCGATGGTGGCTCTGTTGCCGATGAGACAGGCCTGGGAAACGAGGATACTGCCGTCTTCCAGGGGGCGCAGACGGTTCTCCTTGAGGGTCTCGCCTGTGGAGGTCAGGTCTGCAATAACGTCGGCGAAGTTGGCGGCGGGGGCGGCCTCAATGGTGCCGCCGGCGAGGACAAGGGTGAAATAGTTGATGCCGTTTTCCAGCAGGAATCGTTGGACCAGGTTGGGGTACTTGGTGGCGATACGGAGGCGACGGCCGTTGCGTCGGAAGTCGAGGGCTAGATCGGCGAGGTCGCTGAGTGTGGTAACGTCGAGCCAAGCGCTGGGCACGGCCAAGACAAGTTCGCAGTGGCCGAAGCCCAAGTCGGGAATGATGACGATGCCATTGCCGGCCTCACGACGGCTTTCCAGGAAGCGGTCCAGGCCGGTGATGCCGATGTCGGCGCTGCCGTCCTCCACCTTGGAGGTGACGTCGCCGGTGCGCTGGAAGAGGACGGTGGTTGAGGCGAGCTTTGAGATTACGCCGGTGTACTTGCGGGCGCTGTGCCGCCGGACATCGAGATTGCAGGCGCTGAGGAAGTCGAGGGTGGACTCATAGAGAGCGCCGTCGCTGGGCAGGACGAAGCGGAGGCCGTTGCTGGAGGAGGTCAACAGGGCGCTCCTTCTTCTCGCCGGTCCAGGAGCCGGTCAAGGTCGTAGGCGAATCCGAGGGCGGGCACATCTTTGGGGCTGCCCATGTTGCGGGCAAGACCGTCGTATCGGCCACCGCCGCCGAGGGAGACGCCGTTGCAGCCATCGATCAGTTCAAAGACGATGCCGGTATAGTAGGCGATGCCCCGGGCCATGCCCAGGTCCAGGGTGACGGATGCGCCGTCCAGGTCGGCGTCTGCCAGGAGGGTGGTGACGTTCGACAGGGGGTCCAGAGTTTGAGCATCGAAGCCTTCGGTGCGGAGCAGGTCTTCCGCCGATGCCAAGGCCGATGTGGGGGGACCCTGGATTGTTGCAAGTCTGGAAGCCACCGAGAGGGCCTGCTGCATCTTGCTCTGCTCTCCGGCGCCATGAGCCTTGCGCAGCAGCCGCTCCGCCACTTCCTCCGGGGTGCGTTGACCGAGGGAGGCGGGATCTTCCCGCTCAATCATGCCGGCTATGAGGCTGCGGGCTTCTTCTTCCTTGAGTCCGACGAGTTGGCCCATGACGCCGTTGTTTTCTCGTCCGTCGGTCATTAGACGGAATTTTGAGGCGCGGTCCGTTACGTCCTGCAAGCCGTCGGCGCCGCTTCGGAGGGAGCTGACGTTATCCAGCAGGAAGACGCGGGCCCGCTCGGAGAGGGACATCTGGAGAGCGAGGCGGTTGTAGACGCCAAGATCGCCGAGGACGAGCTTGATGTTGCTGACGCCCAGGGCAGCGAGGCCCTGGCAGGCAAGGGTGAGGGCTTCGGCGTCGGCCTGCGGGTCGGCGGAGCCGATGAGCTCGATTCCTGCCTGGTGGAACTGACGGAATTCGTCGCCATCTCTGCGGTAGCGAAAAACGGGGCCGCTGTATTGTACACGGAGGGGGAGTTGCTCCAGGCGATTCTCTTCCAGGCACCAGCGGAGAATGGAGGAGGTGAACTCCGGCCTCAGGCTGACGGGATTGCCGCCGGGGTCAACGAAGGAGTAGATCTGGGAGGCCATCTCTCCCCCTCCTTTGCGGAGGAACATCTCCGTAGGTTCGAGGAAGGGGGTGTCAATGGCGTGGTAGCCTTTGGCGGAGAAAAGGTCGGACAGGATCGCGTAGGCGCGGTTGAGGTTCTGCCTCGGACCTTTCTCCAGGTCACGGAAGCCTGGAAGTTTCTTAAGATTTTCCATAATTGGGAGGGATTGTATACCAGGGGTTTCCGCGCCTTCAAGCTGGGGGGTGCTCGCGGAACCAGGGTTACGGGTGGGCCAGGAGGCCGCCGTCCAGGTATACGGGCTGTCCAGTGGTGAAGTTACAGGCGTCGGAAGCCATGTAGACCACCAGGGGGGCTATCTCTTCGGCCAGTCCCCGCCGCTTGAGGGGGATGTATTTCTTCAGGTGGTCATTTGCAGTTTGGCCGTCGCCTTCGAGCCAGCCGATGCCGACGGCGTTGACTCGGATGCCCTGGCGGGCCCATTCCAGGCCAAGACCCCGGGTAAGCTGGAGCACGGCTCCCTGGGTGGCACAGAAGGCGGTGGAATTCCACAGGCCCCGTTCGGCCAAGCCGCTGATTATGTTGACTATTCGTCCGCCTCCATTGGCTGTCATCTCTCGTCCAACGCGGTTGGCGAGTAGGTAGGCGGCGCCCACGTTGCGTCGCATCATCTCGTCCCACTCCTCCAACGTAACCTTGTCGAAGGGTTTGCCGAAGGAGGTGCGTGCGTTGTTGACGAGGATGTCCACTTTGCCCCAGATGGGAAGTAAGGCCTCCAGGGCTCGCTCCACGGAGGTGGGATCGGAGGGTTCGCCGAAGAGGCCGAGGGACTGACCATCCAGGGAAGCGACTTCCATCATGGCACCCTCGACCACTGGCTGGTGGGGGCCGAGGATGAAGACCTTGGCCCCGGCTTCTGCGAGGGCGCGGGCAAGGGTGGGAGTTATGCCGTCGCCTTCGCCAGCCAAGAAGGCGACTTTGCCATCCAAACGGTACTCAGAGTTGACGGGCATGGTTACCTCCTCGATAGCTCTTCCAAGGGTATGGACGGGGCATATCCGGTGGGTGCGAAGCCTCCGGCGAGACCGCCGCTGTCGATGGTTATGTGCTCGCCGTTCATGTAGTTGGAGGCCGCGGAGGCCAGGAAGACGGCGATGGGGCCGATGTCGGCTGGGGTAGGGAATTCGCCGATTGGCACCCGATCGGCCATGCGAGGCAGGCTGCCTCCAAAGGATTCAGTGCCACGGGTGGGGATGAAGCCGGGACAGATGGTGTTTGCGGTAACGCCGTAGGGGCCCAGGCTGAGGGCGAGGGTACGGGTAAGCTGAATCATGCCGCCCTTGCCGGCAGTGTAGGTATACATGTTTCTGCCGCCGCGCAGGCCGTATCCGGAGGACACGTTGATGATCTTGCCGCTGCCCTGGGAGACCATGGCCCGGGCGACGGCGCGGGAGCAGTAGAACGCGCTGGTAAGGTTGGCGTCAATGCCGTAGTGCCACTCGTCGTCGGTCATGTCCCAGATGGGCGTGCGGGGCGCGCCAAGCTGGGCGGCGTTGTTGATGAGGACGTCCACCTTGCCGAATTCCTGCAGACAATGGCGGACCATGCCGTTGACTTGGCCCGAACGGGTAACGTCGGTGGGGATGGCGAGGGCGCGGCGGCCCATTTCGCGGACCTCCTCCGCCGTTTCTTCTATGGGGCCTGGCCTGCGGGACGCAACGACGATGTCGGAACCGGCGCGGGCGAGGGCTCGGACCATGGCGCGGCCCAGGCCGGTGCCTCCGCCGGTGACGATGGTGACCTTGCCATCCATTGAGTATCTATCCAGCATTTATCCTCCTGAGGGGGCGGGCATTCGCTCCGAAGTTTTGAGGGTTACTTCTCCGGCGGAGAGGGTCAGCAAGGCACCGTTGTCTCGTCGCAGCAACAGGTGGCCCAGATCGTCTACGCCTTCCGCCGTGCCGGTGACCACGTCTGCGCCCCACTGCACTTCGACGCGCTTGCCGATGGTCTCTAGATAGTTGCTCCACTTCGGAACGGGGGACCGGCCATTTCTGAGGGCTACGTAGATTTCGTCCAGTTCGTGGAGCAGACGGAGAAGGAGGGCGCTTACGTCGGTTGGCCGGCCAGTTTCCAGTCGCAGGCTGGTGGCGATTGCGGCAATCTCCGGTGTCTCCGTCGGGTCGAGCTCAACGTTGAGGCCGATGCCGACGATGGAGTGTCGGACGTTCCTGCCCTGGAGGGAGTTTTCGACGAGGAGGCCGCAGATTTTGCGGCCTCGAACTAAAACGTCGTTGGGCCACTTGATGACGGGGTCCAGGGTTGTTTCGGATTCGATGGTGCGAGTGGCGGCGAGGGCGGCGAGGATGCTGACGAAGGGCAGCGCTTCCAGGGTGGGGCGCAGCACGACGGAGAGGATGAGGTTGCCCGCCGGGGAAACCCAGACGCGGTTGAACCTGCCCCGGCCCCGGGTCTGGCTGTAGCAGAGGACGACTGTGCCGTCGGGGGTGCCTCGTTCGGCCTCCTCAGCGGCCCTGTCCATGGTGGAATCCAGCTCCTTGAAGTGGAGAATGCGGCTCCCGACTATCTGGGTGTAGAGGCCCTTCTTCAGGGTCTGGGGCACCAGGTTATAGGTTGTTTTCTTCTCAGCCAAAGGCCGCTTCCTATGGGTCTTGATTCGTTTAGATGGACTTCCCCGTCGAACGTTGAGCTTTGGTAACTAAGTCTCGATGGGGATGGTGACGGACAGGCGGGTTTCGGTGCCTATGACGCGGGTGACGTGTCCCCCGCCGGCAAGGTCATCGGCGAGCAGAACGTCGCCGGGGCCGAAGTGGCGGATTTCGCCGTTGCCCGTTTCGATTTCGGCCATGCCCCGGAGGGTGATGACGTACTGGCGGCGGGGCGCGGTGTGCCAGTCCTGCACAAGGCCTACGGGCTGGCTGCGGAAGGTTATGGAAGTGGCTTTCTGGCTGAAGGCCATCGCGCCCGGTTCGGCTGGGTTGGAGGGTTCGAAGGGCGTAAGCATCTCTTCGAACTTCGACCGGCCCTGGTCGTCGGTGTAGATTCTCACGAAAGCCATTTATTCGTCTCCTGTAGTCAAGCGCGACCCAATCATGCTATCAGGTTTGGGCCGGGTGTTAAAGGCGTCATGGGTTGGCGGAGATGGCCTGGCGCAGCGGGTGTCTTCGGCTCCGCAGTGCCACGCAACGGTCGGGAAGGATAGGGGGCAATGGGTTGTTTTGGGATGACGTGGGATAGGGGGTGGATTCCGGCGTCCGCCGGAATGACGGTTGTTTGGAGGCTCCGGCCTTCCTTAATGACAGGCGGGAGATTCTTAGAGGAGGAGGCCGATGAAGGCGGCGGCGAGGCCAAGAAAGAGCAGGAAGCCGAGAATGTCCGTGACTGTAGTCACGAAGACGGCTGAGGAAACGGCGGGGTCCAGCCCCATACGACGCAGCAGCAGAGGGATGCCTGCGCCGGTGAGTCCGGCCACCACCATGTTTCCCAGCATGGCCAGTCCGAGGATGAGCCCCAGCATGGCGTTGCCTTTCCAGACGTAGCCGATGAGGCCGATGAGCAGGCCGAGAAGCACGCCGTGGATTACGCCCAGCAGCAATTCTCGCAGGAGCAGACGTCGTCCGCGGTTGCCGTAGATTTCACCGAGGGCCAGACCGCGCACCACGAGGGTCAGGGTCTGGGTGCCGCCGATGCCTCCCTGTCCGGCGATGACGGGCAGAAACGCGGCGAGGATGACCAGCTTTTCGATGGTCGACTCGAACATGCTGATGACGAGGGCGGCGAGGATGGTGGTGCCGAGGTTGATGTAGAGCCAGGGGAGGCGGCGGGAGATGGAGCTTCGCAGGGGGTCGAATAGACGGTCCTGACCGAGACCGGAGATGCGGTGCATGTCCTCGGTGGCTTCCTCGCGGAGAACGTCCACCAGGTCCACGCCGAGGATGAGCCCGACGAGGGTATTGTCTTCTTCGACGACGGGCAGGTACTTCAGGTCGTAACGGTCGACGAGGCGGGCGCATTCTTCCTGGTCTGCCGTGACGGAGATGGAGATTATCTCTTCGTCCATAATGTCCGAAATAATGGTGTTGGGACGGGCGAGGGCGAGCCTTGTTACGCTTAGGGAACCGTTCAGCTTGTCGGCCCGGTCCACCACGTAGATGACGCCGGTATCCTCGACCATTTCGCCCTGGATTCGGAGCACGTCCAGGGCGTTGGCGGCGGTGATGTCGCCGCGAACGAGGGGGAAGTCGGTGGTCATGAGGCCGCCCGCCGATTCGTCGGGGTAGCGGATGAGGGTTACTACGTCGTCGGCCTCGCCCATGGCGGCCAGGATTTCCGCGGACTTTTCGATGGGCAACTGCTTGATGACGTCGGCGGCCACGTCGGGGCTGGCAATGTCGAGGACGGCCAGGAGGTCCGTACTCTCGAGTCCCTCCAACGCCCGGGCAGCCGCACCCGGCTCCAGGTGTTCCAACACCTCCGCCGTCACGGCGGAATCGAGGGATGACACCAGCAGAGGGCGGGATTCTTCGGATATGGCTGAAACGACTTCGGCCTGGTCAGCGGGATGTAGACGGTCGAAGAGGTCCAGAGCCCCCTTTACGTCGGCATCTTCCAGGTGCTGCAGGATGTGTTCGACAACTAGCCGCGCGCGTTCGGCGCCGGTGACGGGTTCGCCTCCACGGGGGTTGTGCTGTTCGAGGTTCGGTTCGTTCATTGGAGTGTCAGGAGGCTAGTTTGTGAAGCCGAATTCCTTACGCCAGGCCATGTACTTCCGCAGGCCCGTTTCGATGTCGTGCTCCGCGACGATTCCCAGGTCGGACAGGCGGCTGACGTCCATGGGGCCGCGTCCGAACTTGGGCTGTGGCGCCTGCTCAGCCGCGGCCCGGTCGCCGGTGAAGGTCACGGAAGGGTAGACGCGTTCCATGGCGTCGATCATCTCTCCCATGGGGACCCTGCGGCCCCGGGCGATGTTGTAGACCTGGTGCTTGAGGTCAGGGGCGTCCAGGACGGCTGCGATGGCGGAAGCGGTGTCGACGACGTAGGTGAAGTCGCGGTCCGGGGTGTCGCGGGAGAAGTCGATGGGCTCGCCGCGCATGGCCTTGCCCGTCCACTCGTAGACCTGGGACATAACGGCGCGGTGGCCGGTGACGCGCTCCATGGGGCCGTAGGGGGCGGAGAGGCGGACGCTGGCGGTCTCAAAGTCGTGGAGGTTGCCGTAGCGTTCGGTAAGCATCTCGCAGGCGTATTTGGTGATGTCGTAGAGGTTGATGGGGAAGAGGGCCATGTCCTCGCGGAGGGGTTCGTTGGCCGGGCGCTTGCCGGCGTAGACGCCGCCGGAACTGACGTAAACGAAGCGTTTCACTGCCAGCTGCCGGGCCAGGTCCAGGAGATTCAGGGTGCCGCGAGTGTTTATGTCAACAATGCGGTGGCTGTCGTCAATCTCCACGTCGGCGCGGGTGCCGGTGTAGACGGCGGCGTGGACGATTTTATCAATCACGCGACCGCTGGCTGCTTCCGCAAGGGTCTGTCCATTAAGGATGTCGCCCTGTACCCAGGAGATGCTGTCGGCAACGTCGGAGATGTAGCGGCGAACCATTTCGTCGGGCGGGGCGATGTCAACCGAAACAACGTCGTGGCCTTGTTGAGCCAGTACCTTGACGATATTGCTTCCGACGAAGCCTGTGCCGCCGGTGACCAGAGTTGCCATGGGTTTCCCTCCCGTCGAAACTGCCGACTGGCATGATATCATGATTCACCGGCAGGCTGGGGCGTGCGGTGGTTTTCTTGACACTCAGAATGCTTGTCCATACACTACTGAACGGCCCGCAAACGGCACTCCCGAGGGGACGCGGTCGCATCGAATCAAGCAGCCGTGGGAGTCCCCACAGGCGCGGGTCGGAATTCCTAATCTTCTGTGGATGAGAACGTATCAATGGCCAAAAAGCGCATCGTGGTAATCGGCGGCGGAACGGGAAGCCACACCGTTCTCTCCGGGCTGAAGAGGATGGACTGCGACCTGACCGCGGTGGTTGCCATGAGCGACGACGGTGGCAGTTCCGGCCGGCTGCGGGACGAATTGGGACAGCTACCGCTTGGAGACGTGAGGCAGTGCCTGGTGGCCCTGGCGGGCGACGACATCGATTCCGAAAGGCTGCGTCGGCTCTTCGATCACAGGTTTGAGGACGGGGAGGGACTGAAGGGCCACAGCTTCGGCAATCTGCTGCTGTCGGCGCTCACGGAGATAACCGGCAGCGCGGAAGCCGCCATACGGGAAGCCTCGCGTATGCTGCGCATTCGGGGGACTGTGCTGCCGGTGACGCTTTCCGACTCGACCCTGAAGGCGCGGCTGAAGGATGGCAGCATCATCGAGGGGGAGTCCTGCATCGACCAGCGGCGCGAAAATAGCCGCGTGCCCATCTCGCGGGTGTACCTGGAGCCTGAAGCCAGTGCATATCCTCCGGTGCTGGACGCGATTGCGAAGGCTGACGCCGTGGTGATCGGACCGGGGGACATCTATACCAGCATACTGCCAAACCTGCTGGTTGCGGGGGTGGCGGAGGCTGTGCGGGCCACCGAGGGCTTGAAGATCCACGTGTGCAACCTGATGACCAAGCCCGGCGAAAGCGACGGGTTCCAAGCGTCGGACTTTCTGCGGTTGTTGAGCCTGTACCTAGACGCAGAGAGGCCGGTGGACTACCTGCTGGCCAACGATGCCGCCTTCCCGGAGCAGGTGCGTCTACGATACGCTTCGAATGGGCAGCATCCGGTGGAGGTGGACGATGATGAGTGCCGTCGGTACGCCCGCGAAATCGTCAGGCGGCCTATGATAGGAGAAGGGCGCTACGCGCGACACAATCCCACCCTGCTGGCGGAGGCCATCATGGGCATCGCGGAATCGGACGACGGGCCGGAGGCGGATGCTGAGGAGTCTCAGGGGAAGGAACTTCCCGCCTGTGTCCTGTCGTGAAGCGTGGTATACTAGCCCAACTTAGCAGGCTATGTGTGGAATAATTGGATATGTGGGACCCCGGGAGGCGTGGCCTCTAATTCAGGAAGGGTTGCAGCGCCTGGAGTATCGCGGCTACGACAGCGCCGGCGTGGTGACGCTGGGGCGGGACAAGAAGCCGGAGTTTCACCAGGCTGTGGGGCGGGTCAAAGACCTGGTTTCCTCCCTAAATGGCAGAAGTCCACGGGGGACTCTGGGCCTGGGACACACTCGCTGGGCCACTCACGGACGCACGATTCTGGCCAACACTCACCCCCACACGGGCTGCGACGGCCAGGTTGCGATTGTGCACAACGGCATCGTCGAGAATTTCCTTGAACTGAAGAATGCTCTCATCCGGCGGGGGCACAAGTTTTCCTCCGAGACGGACACGGAAGTCCTGGCCCACCTGATTGAGGAGGACCTGAGCGAGGAGAAAGACTTCTTTGCCGCCTTCTCTCACATGGCGGCCCGGATCAGCGGGGCCAACGTGGTGGCGGCCATCTGGCAGGAGGAGCCGAATCGCATTCTGGGGATGAGGTCGGGTAACGCGGGGGGCATCGCCGTGGCCCACCGCAACGGCGAGACGATTCTGGCCAGCGACCTGGGGGCCCTGGCCCCCTACGCCAGGGAGGTCAACTTTCTGGAGGACGGCGAGATAGTCTCCGCGACACCGACGGGCGCAGAGTACTTCGATTTCGACGGGCGGGGGCTGACGAAGACGCCCCA
Source organism: uncultured Dehalococcoidia bacterium (assembly GCA_951812825.1). Taxonomy (GTDB): domain Bacteria; phylum Chloroflexota; class Dehalococcoidia; order Lucifugimonadales; genus JAPULR01. Next base: position 138,632 of record OX638324.1, read on the forward strand.
CCCCATGCCGGAGAACTGGTTTTCCGTGAGCAAGGACGGGTACCGCCACTTCATGCTCAAGGAGATCATGGAACAGCCGGTGGCGCTGGGAAGCGCCTTTCAGGGGCGTGTGGATATGCAGTGCGGCCGCGTGGCGTTGGAGGACTTTCCCTTTACGGAGGGGGAGATTGCCGAACTGCGCAGGGTGGTGATCCTGGGCAGCGGCACGAGCCACTACGCCTCTATGGTGGGCCGACATCTGGTGGAGCGGCTTTCGGGTCTCTCCGCCGAAGCGGAAAGTTCTTCTGAGTTTCGCTATCGAGAGCCGGTGGTGGACCGGCATACGCTGGTCGTCTCGGTGGGACAGTCGGGGGAGACCGCCGACACCCTTTCGGCCATGGAGGAGGCGAAGAAGCGGGGCGCACGTTTGCTGACCATCTGCAACGTGGAGGGCAGCCAGGCCTCGCGAATGGCGGAGGGAACGCTGGCCATGAGGGTCGGCCCCGAAATCGGCGTGGCCAGCACCAAGACCTTCATGGCCTCCATGGGGCTGCTGGCGCTACTGTCCCTGTATATCAGCCAGGCCAACGGGTTTATCACGGAAGAGACGCGGAGAGAGCTCCTGAATGGCCTGACGCGGCTGCCGAACCTGATCGGCGCAACCATCGCCGACCACACTCCGTACAGGCGGCTCGCCAGGTGGCTGAGTCGCTACAACCACATCCTCTACCTGGGCAGAGGTATCAACCATCCCGTGGCCCTTGAGGGTGCGCTGAAGCTGAAGGAAGTGAGCTACATTCACGCCGAGGGCTACGCCGCCGGCGAGATGAAGCACGGGCCCATTGCCTTGATTGACCAGCGGATGCCAACTGTAGCGATTGCGCCCCCTTCCGGCCTTTACGACAAGATGCTCAACAGCATCAAAGAGGTGAAGGCGAGGGACGGGCTTGTGGTGGCCGTGGGCGATCGGGATGACCAGGTACTTGCGTCGCAGGTAGACCACGTGCTGCCCGTCCCAAGGGTGCACGAGCTGCTGACCCCCTTCGTCACTGTGCCGCCGTTACAGCTTCTGGCCTACTACGTGGCGGTGGAGCGGGGCTGCGACGTGGACCAGCCGCGAAATCTGGCCAAGTCGGTGACCGTTGAGTAACGCGGAATTTCGCTAAGGACGTCGAGCAAAGTCATGCTGGAAGCGCTGCCCAAGATTTCCGTCATAGTCCCCACCTACAACGAGGTGGACAACATCGAAGACCTGATTGTGGGCCTGCGGACAGTGCTGGCGGACGTGGACTACCAGATTGTTGTGGTGGACGACAACAGCCCCGACGGCACCTACTACGCAGTGAAGCAGATTGCGGAGCGGGACTCCCACGTTTTACCTCTGCTGAGGCAGAGCAAGCAGGGACTGGCCAGCGCCATTGTACACGGGTACAAGGAATCTGACGGAAAAATTATCGTTATGATGGACTCGGATCTGTCGCACCGCCCTGAGGACCTTCCGGCGCTGCTGGAGGCTGTGCGGGAGTATGACGTGGTGATTGGGTCTAGATACGTGGAAGGCGGGTCCATTTTCGGTATGTCCGCCTATCGGAAGCTGGCGAGCCGGGTTTCCATCGGCGTCTCCCGCATGACGCTGGGGCTGCCATACGAGGACACCACGTCCGGATTCGCCGTGTTTCGCCGGGGGGTGCTGGACTACGTGGAGCCCAAGCTGGAGCCCGCCGGATTCAAGCTGCTGCTGGAGATACTGGTGAAGTGCCCGGAGGCCCGGGTGAAGGAACTGCCAATTACCTTCGTCAATCGCCGAAGGGGGAGTTCCAAGTTCGGCGCGGCCGAAGTGCTGAAGTTTCTCAACCTGTGCTACCGGCTACGCAGGCAGCGGGGCAGGGACGACGAGGGCTAAAGGGCGGGTCTACACGTCCTTGTCGTTGAGCCATCGAAGGATCTCGGGAGAAATCGGTCTCAGCAGTCTTGCGCCCAATACGATGAGCGCGACTCCTCCTACGACCACTAGCGGCCCGCCCATGTAAGAACCCGTTATGGCTACGGCGATGCCAAACAGCAGCACTAGTATGGATATTAGGACTCGCCCGATGGCGGCGGCGGTCATTCGGGTTTTTCTTCCTTTGCTTGTGTGGATGGCGGGAAAGGAAAAGGGTAGTGGATGGCGGGAATTGGGGTCAAGGTTGGGGAAGGGATAAGAGGGGTTAAAGGTGGTACACTATCAAACCGCAGGCATGAGCATAAGGGAATGCAGGAAGGCTACGGTACCGCCGTTGACGGCGTCCGATGATTGACGCTCTGGCTGTGGTTGGGATGGCCGCCGTACCGGTGGGGGAATTGCGATTTGCCGTACCCTGGGCGATGTTACACTTCGGCTTCCCCTGGTACCAGGCATTCCTCCTCGCCCTAATCGGCAACCTGATACCGGTGCTGGTGTTGCCGGGGCTGCTTCAGCGGGTGGGGCATTTGCTCCTGAGAGCCCCCAAACCCGTTGGGAGCGTCGTACAGTGGCGCGTGGAGAGACTCAAGGGTGGGGCAGGGACATGGGTTACGAGATATGGAAGGTGGGCGTTGGTGCCGTTTGTGGCGACGCCGCTGCCCTTCACCGGGGCCTGGACGGGGTGCCTGCTGGCGTGGGCGATGGACATTGAACCGAGGAGGTCCATGCCGATGCTGGCGCTGGGTGTTCTGGTGGCGGCGATTCTAGTCACGACTTTGACGGAACTGGGTGTTTCCATCAGCCTGTTCCTGGCTGATCAATCGGAATAGGAACTCAGAGTTAAGTTAGGAGGGTCAATCCAAGATGGATTTCGCTTCACTTGTCAAGCGACATAGACTTTCGGCGGCGGCCAACGGTGTGCTTGTAGGGATGGGGATTTTCTTTGGTGTCTTTTTCGGATTCACTGGACTGATAGGTCTGGTGGGGATAATCGGCGGGGGAGGAATGGAATTCTGGCAACGGAGTCGGGTTCCCAAGGACATGGGAAGCGACGGTTCCCTGGTGAAGCGTCACAGGCTATCCGCCCTGGCAAATGGAGTGTTGTTGGGAATGGGAATCCTGATGGTGCTCTATGGCGGATTGATCGGGATTGTGGGAATTGTGGCGGGAGTTGGGCTGGAGATCTGGCAGAGGAACCGGGTCTCCAAGGAGTTGGGATAGGGGACGGGTTCCTGTTTTGGAGGAGCAAGAGTGGGGAGAGTATGGGCCCCCGCCTTCGCGGGGCAAGCCGGGATGGGGACGCGCGGTACGCGAACGCGCGGTACGCGAACGGCGCGTACGGGGGAATTAGACGTGGGTTGGGATAGGTTACTGCCTTTGGAGACCTTTGCGTAGCTCCGCCAACAGCGCAATTGCGTGATGATGGGCAGACATTTCGTGCTTGGACCCCCGCCTCTGGATTCCGGCTTTCGGCCGAATGACGGTTATGCAAAGGTCTCCTTGCAGGAAGAAGAGAAGGGCGGGAGTTATTGGTCTGAGGCGCGCTGCAGGATGGCTTCCAGGTCGTCTATTTGACGGCCCAACTCTTCCAACGCTCGCTGCAACTCATCGATTTCATCCGGGGTCAGCGTCACGTCATCCGTTGGTGTGACATATTCGGGGTTGGGGGTAGCCGTCGGTCTGGGCGACACGGATTCCTGGGTGGTCATGCCGGCGTCTTCCGCGACGGCGGGGGCAACTTCGGGAATCTCACCCTTGAGCGCTCGGATGGCGTCTTCCAAGGTGGGCTGCATCACAATACGGCTGCCGTCGGCGAGGATGATGCGACGCAGCTCGGGGAATTCCAACGCCTCAGGTTTGAGGAAGATGGGTTCGGCGTAGAGGATGGAATCGCCAACGGGAATGACGAGCATGTTGCCGCGCTGCACTTCCGAACCCACCTGGCCCCACAGAGTGAACTGCTGCGATATGGCAGCGTCGTTGTCTATGCGGGCCTCAATCTGGTTGGGACCGAGGATGCTCTTGCCTTCAGGGAAGCTGAACAGGACCATCTCGCCATAATTGGGGGCGTCATTACGTACGGCTATCCACGCCTTCAGTGGGTCGCGCCGGTCGGGGGTGAAGGGCTGAATGAGCAGGAACTCTTCCTTCTCCTCGCCGGGCAGGCGGGCCAGAATGTAATAGGGGTCCAGCGTCCCTTCACGTCCGAAGGAGCTCTGAAGGGGTATGGACCACTGGTCGCCCTTCTGGAAGAAGGTCTCCGGGTTGGTCATGTGGTATTGGAGCAGCATGCGAGTTTGAACGGTGAACATGTCTCGCGGGTAGCGGACGTGATCCTTCAGGTAGTCGGGCAGTTCCTCCATGTCCTTGAACAGGTCGGGGAAGATCTTCATATAGCTCTGAATCAGAGGGTCGTTCGGGTCGGAGACGTAATAGTCGACGGTGCCGTTGTAGGTGTCGACGACCGTCTTGACACTGTTGCGGATGTAGTTGAATCCCGTACCCTCCCAGGGGGTGGAGTAGGGATACTGGGGAGTGGTGGTGTAGCCGTCCTGGATGAAGAAGATGCGACCGTCGGCCACCACCTGATAGGGGTCGCTGTCCGGCGTGAGGAAGGGGGTTATGGTCGCAAAGCGTTCCGGCACCGTGCGGCGGTACTGGATTCGGCTCTTGGAGTTGTCGACCTGACCGGAGATGAAGATGTTGATGTCTCGGAACTGCCAGGCGTAGGCGGCTCTGCGGATGATATTGCTCAGGTCTACCCCTCCCGTTCCGGCGTATTCGCGGAATACGGGCTCCGCGCCTTCGCCCTGGTAGTCCAACTCAGGCTGAGTCGAACGGACGATGACGAAGGGGAGGCTCTTGAGGCCATAGTAGACGCCTGCTTCCGTGAGGGCCAATTCTTCGTAACCCTCGGCGGGTGAGGCGGGAACGTCCTTCAGCAGCATCTGGGGCTGACCGTTGGCGTTGACCTCGTTGACGCCGCTGAGGGCCACGCCGTGGCCGTGGGTATAGACGAGGTGGCGGTTCACCCAGTTCTGGGCTTCCTCCGGCAGCTTCTCCGAGGAGATCTCGCGGCTGGACAGCATTACCTGCTGGACTTCGTCGTTCAACGTATAGCGGTCGACGCCGACGCTGGCGAAATCGTAGAAAAATTGGACGAACTCTACCTGGTTATAGATTTCACCGAGGGGACGTTCGTCCCACAGACGGATATTGTCAACGGTACCCCGATTATCTTCGATGGCCTCCGGAGTGATGGTGTCGAGGCCCAGGTGGTCGCGTTCGGTTTGAGTGTCGATGCCAAAGGCCTGGCGGGTAAATTCAATGTTGTTAACGAGGTATTGTTCTTCCTTGTCGAACTCGTTGGGTTCCACCTGAAAACGCTGAACAACGTTGGGGAAAATTCCGCCCACTAGAATGGCCATGCCGAGCCAGAGTCCGATGGCGCTTAGCATCATGCGGTATCCGGGACGGAAGGCGCCGGCAAACACAAGGCCGCCGCTGACGAGGGCAATTATGGCCAGGATTGCGCGGACGGTTACGCGGGCGTTGTCGTCAGTGAAGCCTACGCCGAAGACGGCTCCGGCGTCTGAGTAGAGAAGTTCCCAGCGGCCAATCCAGTGGCCGGCGGCGATGATGATGAAAAGGGCGGCGCCGATGCCCGCCATGTGGATTTTCACGTTGCGGGGAACGGTGACGTTGCGCTCTCTGAGGCCGAACAGGACAAGGTAGAGGCCCAGCACAATGATGAGGATGACTATGGCGGCGCCAAGGAACCAGCCGCGGATGAAGCCGAGGAATGGTAGGGTGAAGACGTAGAAGTCCACTCCCTTGTTGAAGATGGGCTCCACGAGGGGGGTTACCGCGCCGGTGACCTCGTCCACCTGGGTGAAGGGGGTAGAGTTGAGGTACTTGAGGACGGTTTCCCATCGGCCTGCCGCGGCAGCGCCGACGGCGGCGGATGCAACGATGGCTGCAACAGCGGCGGCGAGGGCGAGCGCACGCCGGATGGCGTCATAGGCTGCCCGGGTTAGGGTTGTGGGGGTGTCGCTTCGGGTGAGGCGGAAGACCAGGTATATGTTGGGAATGAGGAGGAGCGCAAAGACGGCGGCACTGGCAAAGAACAGCCAGATTCTTGTGATAAGAATCTCGCGGAAGACGCTGACGTATCCGAGGCTGTCGAACCAGAGCCAGTCGGTGTAGACGCTCTTGCCCCAGGAAAGGCCGATGATGAGGAAAAGGACCAGAGTGCCGGCGGCAACCCACCGAACGGAGCGGCTGCTCCACATAGGCAGATTGAGGTCCCCCACGTCAATGGGGCCGCGGCGTCCCGGGTTGCCGTTATCTCCGTACTGGTTGCTCATTCATCCTTTCGGGCATGGGCGGCTTGACCTAAAAGTGCGCCGCTGTGGTGGTGCATTGTAAATTGCCCTTGGTTGGGAGTCAATGGCAAGGGTGGGGAGATTGGGGACGATATGGGCCTGCAAGGGTCAGGCCCAGAGGTTAGCAACGTCGATGGCGCGCATGAAGGCGACGTTTGGGAAGCTGCGGATATAGTTGATCAGTTTCTCCAGCATGAGCAGACGACCCGGCCGGCCGATAACGTGAGGGTGCATGGTGAGATGGAAAGATCGGCCGTAGCGGTAAAGACCATCGAACTCCGCCTTCCAGCTTAGGAATACCTCGTCGGGGCTCTTCATAGGCCCAGTTCTGCCCATGGCGGGGGAGTAGGAGAAGTGGGGGGCGTCGTCCAGGAGCCAGTGGATGGGGAGTTCCACCAGCGGGCCCTTGGAGGTGTCCACCATGTAGGGCGCGTCGTCGCCCATAAGGCTGGTGTCGTAGCGGAAGTCGAGGGAGGCTAGATACTCCAGGGAGTGCTGGCTGAGCTCCCAGGAAGGGGAGCGGTAGCCAAGGGGGCGGAGGCCGGTGGTCTGCTCCAGAATGCCGATGCCCTTCTCCAGCACCTTAAACTCCTGCGCGGCGGAGAGGGTGGCCGGAGGTTCGTGCATGTAGCCGTGGTGCCCCACCTCGTGGCCCCTGTCGATGATGTCCACCATCAGGTCTGCGTTGTTCTCGGCAATGAATCCGGGGACGAAAAAAGTGCTCTTGATTTCGTAGTCGTCCAGCAGGTCGAGGATTCTGGGCATGGCAACCTTGGGGCCGTATTCGCCCATTGAGAGGGCGGTGGGCATGTTGACGGCATCCGGGTTGCGGTTGATGGTGCCGCTTGCGCCGTCGATGTCGAAAGTGAGGAGCGCCACACATTGAATTTCGCCGGGCCAGATTCCAGCCATTTTTCTTCCCCCTTGTGGGTCTCGTTGGATTATGTAAAGGTGTCTGGGACTGTTCAGCCGCCGGACAGCATCTCCCGAATGGTGGATTCCACGTCTTGGGAGGGTGTGAGAACGGGTTTGTCGTCGCCCGCGCGCCGTCGAATCTCCACGGCGCCGTTGCGGAGGGCGCGCCGGCTGATGACCAAGCGAAGGGGCAGACCGAGAAGGTCGGCGTCGTTGAACTTGACGCCTGCCGACTCGTCGGGCCTATCATCGTAGAGACATTCTATGCCCGCATCCCAGAGGCGATCGTAGAGGGCGTCCGCTTCCTGGGAGACGGCTTCCTCAGTAAGGTTGAGGCCCACGATATGCACGTGGTAGGGGGCGATGGGCGCCGGGAAGATGATTCCTTGTTCGTCGTGGTTCTGCTCGATGGCGGCGGCGAGGAGCCGTCCTACGCCGATGCCGTAGCAGCCCATGATGACGGGGCGGCGGTTGCCCTCGCTATCGAGATAGTAGACGCCGAGGGTCTCACTGTAGAAGGTGCCAAGCTTGAAGATGTGGCCGACTTCGATGCCGCGCAGGGCTTCGAGAGGCTCTCCGCACTTGACGCAGGGCTGGCCTTCTTCCGCCAGGGCGATGTCTGTCACCTCTTCCAGCTGGAAGTCCCGGGGATGGTTGGCGTTTTGCAGATGAGTTTCGGGCTTGTTGGCCCCAACCAGGAAGTTGGAACCCAGAAGCACGGAATCGTCCATAACACATCGGATGCCCGTGAGTCCCACGGCGGAGGCAGATCCGGCGACGAGGCTCGCTGCCCGAGTCTCTTCCTCCGTGGCGAGGCGGAGATCTTTGGCTTTCAGGTAGGTGGTGAGCTTGACCTCGTTGACCTCCAGGTCTCCCCGGATAGTTACGAAGACGATCTCGCCGTCGGCGCTGTAGAAGACGGCCTTCAGGGTCCGGTTTTCGGGGACGCCCAGGAATTCGCAAAGCTCGGCAATGGTCCTTACGCCGGGGGTGGAGACTTCCTTAAGGGGAAGCGGGTCCTCTACGGGCAGGGACGGCTTGACTGCCTCGGCTTTTTCGAGGTTGGCGGCGTAGTCGCAGCCGGCGCACCGGAGGATTGTGTCTTCGCCGGTGGAGGCGGGCAGGATGAACTCGTGGGAGTCCCGTCCGCCGATGGCGCCGCTATCGGCGTCCACCATAACGGCGGGGAGGCCGCAACGACGGTAGATGTTGCGATAGGCCTGGGCCATGGCCTCATAGCTGGCGTCGAGGCCTTCGGCGTCGGCGTCCATGCTGTAGGCGTCCTTCATGTCGAACTCGCGGACGCGAATGAGGCCGCCGCGGGAGCGAGGTTCGTCCCGGAACTTGGTCTGGATCTGGTATGGAATGCGGGGGAGGTCGCGGTAGCTCTGAACGTGGGTCTTGGCGATGAGGCTGATGACCTCCTCGTGGGTGGGGGCCAGGACCATGGGTCTGCGCCGGCGGTCTTGCAAGGTGAAGAGGTTTTCGCCGAAGGCTTTTCTTCTCCCCGACTCCTCCCAGAGTTCCATGGGCTGGAGGACGGGCAAACGGACTTCCTGGCCGCCGGCGGCGTCCATCTCCTCGCGGATGATGGCCTCAATCTTGCGGAGGGAGCGCCAAGCAAGGGGCAGGTAGGAGTAGACGCCTGCGGCTACCTGGAAGACCATGCCGGCCTTGAGCATGTAGCGATGGCTGGGAGTTTCCGCCTCGGCCGGGTCCCTTCGCATGGTCTTGGTGATAAGGCGGCTGAACCTCATTAAGTGCCCTCGTGCAGGTTGAAATTATCGGGGCGTATTATACTTGATTTGAGGCTGAAAATCCGGGGCGCCGCCGCCATTTTGGATTTCCATATCTCCCGGTGAGTGCCGTTTGGCGGTATGGAGCAAAAATAGCTTATTCGGCGTCGATTCAGTGGCAACTGCGGCTATATGCAGTCATAATTCACAGCTTGACACCCATTGGTGCGGAAAGTAAGCTGTAGTGGGACAAAATTACTCTCACTTAGCATTGAGAGGCAGTGCGTCTCGAGGGATCGGATGATTCCCAGGATAAGCGAAAATTCTGAATGGAGGGAGAGAAATGGCGAGTAAAGACATTGCATTGATGGCCCACCTGATGAGACGAGCGGGCTTCGGCGCCTCCTACGAAGAGTTGGAGGAGAGGGTTGCCAAGGGCTATGAGGCTACCGTGGAAGAGCTTTTGGACCCGGCGGCCTATGGAGTGCCACCTGTGGACAACTTCCTGATGTGGCGCTACCACCCGATGAACGAGTTGCCGCAGGCGCCGCCCTACGGCACGATGAACTTTCTCTATTATATGTTCACCACCAAGAGGCCCCTGGAAGAGAAGATGACCCTGTTCTGGCACATGGTCTTCGCAACGGGCAACTCCAAGATTGACAACCCCACGGAGATGAACCGGCAGATCAACATGTTCCGGGAATCCGGAATGGACAACTACCGGGACCTGCTGGTTAGACTGGCGAAGGACCCGGCGATGATCTTCTGGCTGGACAACAACATGAGCCATAAGCACGCGCCCAACGAGAACTGGGGCCGGGAGCTTCTTGAGCTCTTCTCCATGGGCCAGGGGAACTACTCGGAGGACGACGTGAAGATGGCTTCCAGGGCCTTTACCGGCTGGACCATCAAGGCGAAGCTGCCTCGTGCGCCTTACGGACGCTATTTGTGGGAGTTTGAATACCGCGCGGAAGACCACGACGACAGCGAGAAGGAGTTCCTGGGCCGGAAGGGCAACTTCAACGGCGAGGATATCATCGACATTATCCTAGAGGAACCGGCCACTGCCCGGTTCATAGCGCGTCACCTGTATAGCTTCTTCGTAGCAGACGAAGTGCAGGTGCCCAGCTGGAAGGATGTTGCTCCGAGGGACCCGGAGGCGGTGCAGGCCATAGCCGACGCCTTCGCAGGCTCCAACTACGACATCAAGGAGACGCTGCGCTTCATCTTCAACTCGGACTTCTTCAAGGACGAGGCCGTCCGGTTTGCCAAGGTGAAGAATCCGGCGGAGGTAATCGCCGGGACAATTCGTCTAATCGGCGACTATCAGGAGCCGAAGCCGGGCGTGATGCATCTGGCCCTGGAGACAGGTTACCAGGGGCAGGAGTTGATCAATCCTCCCAGCGTGGAGGGTTGGCACACGGGCTCCGAGTGGATAGACACGGGCGCCCTGGTTCGAAGGGTCAACTTTGTAGCCTCCCTGCTGGGAGACGCCAGCAAGCCCGGGGTAAGATCCATCATCGACAAGCTGGGCAATCGTGAATCCATGACTGCCGACGAGATGGTGGACGGATGCCTCGAGCTTCTGGGGGCCATCCAACTGGAAGAGGGCACCCGCCAGCAGATTGTCACCCACGTCGAGTCGGGCGGCGAGGTCAGGCGAGGCTCCACGGAAGAAGAGGTGGCGGCCTTCGGGCATCGGGTCACGGAAGTGCTCCAGCTAATCGCCGCCGCCAGGGAGTACCAGTTCGCGTAAATTGAATGCCGCCGGGCTTGCAAGCCCGGCGGCTCAACCCAACTTCATCTTACAGAATTCGAGAAGGAGGTTGTTATGGCGCTAATCCAGACCATCGGAGATCGCACTTACACCTACAGCCACTGCGTCGGCAGTCTCTTCGCCTTTACGGCTCCCTCGGACATGGTGCTGAGGCCGGATGGCGTCGCCTATGTGGTGAGCCGGGGCGGAGACCCGGGATATCCCCTGGGCGGCAGGCAGAAATGGAACAAGTGGGACTTGGAAGGGGACGTGAAGATCGTAGAGGCCGGTGGCCAAGGCATGGGTGAGGGGGACCTGATGTGGCCCTCCGGCATCGACATAGGGCCCGACGGAAACGTCTACATTACCGACGAGTACATGAACCACGTGAATATCTTCTCCGACGACGGAGACTTTATGGGAACGTGGGGGACGTCCGGCTCCGGCGAGGGCCAGTTGGATGGTCCCACGGGCATCCGCTTCGATACCGACGGAAACGCGTACGTGGCGGAGAGCAGAAACAACCGCGTTCAGAAGTTTAATTCAAGTGGCGAGTACCTGAGCGGATGGGGCGGAGCCGGTGACGGCGCGGGCCAGTTCAACATGCCCTACGGCCTGCACATCGACAGTGGCGGAAACGTCTTCGTTGCCGACTGGGGCAACGACCGGGTACAGAAGTTCACGCCGGACGGTGAGTTGCTGATGCAAATCGGCGGTTCAGGCACGGAAATCGGTCAGCTGCAACGTCCGACCAGCATGGCTACGGACTCTGACGGCGACGTTTACGTTGTCGACTGGGGCAACAACCGGGTACAGGCTTACGACGAAACGGGGGACATCATCACCGCGCTCTACGGGGATGCCCGAGAGCTTTCCAAGTCGGCCCAGGTCTTCATCGAGGCCAACTCAGACTTCGTGAAGGCCCGCCGGAGGGCAGATACCTCCAAGGAGTGGACATTCAGGCGTCCTTCCGCAGTTGCGGTGAACGACAAGAACCAGATTCTGGTAATCGAGTCGATTAGTGGCCGGATTCAGATCTACCAGAAGGAAGACGACTACCTGGACCCGCAGTTCAACCTGTAAAGGGACGCATAGCGTCGACATAGGGGACGAAATCAAGAGAAGGGCGGCATAATCGCCGCCCTTCTTTTTTGTTGGGAGAATTCGGCCCCGGCGCCGAAATAAGGGCAGAACCGGTTAGCGGGAGCCGGCGCGGGGGATGCCCGGATAGAGGGGGTCTGCGAGGGAAATCTCGCCCCACAGCACCAGGTCTCCGCGGCGGCCCTGTAACGAGGCGTCTTCTGCGGGTTCGACGGAAACGCCCACCCAGTGATACTCAGCCATGGGCATTTCCGGTACGATGAGGACCTGGCCCCAGCCCATTTCGTCTATTGCAAGAACGGCTACCAGGTATTCGTGTCTGTCTCTTCGCAGCCAGACGTTGTACTGGTGGTTATGCGGGGGCGTGTGAAGTCCGGTGGCGACGAAGACGCACCAGCGCTGATCCAGATTCATCATCAGGTTGCCTTGGGCGGCTCCCGAATCTGACTCCAGCTTCAGTACGTGGGTGCCGGGCAGGGTGAGCATGTAAACGATGGACTGCTGGGTCCGCAGCACGTTCATCATCTCCTTGCCGCTGTCAGCCAGGGCGTCCACCTGCTCATACAGGGCCTCGTTGCCGGAGACCAGTTCGTCCACGTCCGCGTTTACCTCGGAGCTTTCCTGGTGCAGCATTGTCACCCGCTCGCCCATCTCACTGTTGTGATGCATCAGGCTGTTGAGCTCGTCGGAGAGGGCGCTGTTGTGCTGCTGCAGGTCCGTTACCTGCTGGGTCAGGCCGGCGTTCGCCTCGTGGAGATTGTCCATCTGGCCGGAGGTGCGGAGGGTGAAGGCCAGCACCCCGCCCAGAAGAAGGAGGGCCATGAGGGCGCCGGCATATACGAAGGCGCCGATTACGGACAGGGGGCGGCGTCGGAAGCGGCCCGGAGGCCTTTCCGTCGAGGTTTCAGCGGCTGCTTCGTCGGCGGCTATTCGCTTCTTGACGCCGGTAAGGACTCTGGGATGAGGCGGCTCCTGGTCCACGGCCAAGGACAGGGTGGAGGCCGCATCTCTCAGGATTCGCGCCTGACCAGAGCACCAGGAGCATTCGTCCAGGTGTCTCTCAACGGCCTGTTCATCCTCCGGGCTCAAGGCGTCCAGGGCGTAAGCGGGAATGAGGGCTTCTATGTCCTTGCAGTTCATGGACTCAGCGCTGCCTCATTCTTGAAGATTGACCTCAGCTTCTGCATTCCAAGTCTGATTCGGGTTTTTACGGTGCCCAAGGGCTGTTCGAGAATTTCCGCGATCTCCGACTGGGAGTACCCCTGGAAGTAGGACATAAGGATAACAGTCCTCTGGGCTTCGGGTATGGTCTGAAGGGCCTTCGCAATTTCCTGGCGCTCGATGCTCCTGAAGGCCTCATCTTCTGTGCGGACCTGATAGAGCATCTCCATGCTGGCCATCTCCTGGGCCATTCTGTCCATTGACGCCCGGGCCCGCTTTGCGGAACGCACGTGGTCAATGACCCGGTGGTGGGCAATGCTCATGAGCCAGCCCTTGGGGGATCCCCTGTTGGCCTTGAAGGTTCCAGCCTTCTGCCAGACGGCCAGGAAAACATCTTGCGCAATCTCCTCGGCGATGGCTTCGTCCTTAAGCATGTATCTGGCCAGGGAGAAAACCTGGGTTGAAAACCTTTCGTAAAAGCACTCCAAAGCTTCCTTGTCACCGTGGGCGATAAGGGTAAGGAGATTTTCGTCTCCCAGGCTCTCATACTGTCCCGTCAACTCCGCCCTCCCGGGAGATGGTAACCGCCTTTCCAATTCATAATACGCAGAACTTTCCCCTTTCGGATTCAAGGGCCCCGCTAGTTCATGGAAGCGAGGTTATCCCACAGGTTTTTGATCTGGGCTCGGACGGAATCTGCGTCATCGGCCACTGGATTGAGGTCCAGGTAGGTCTCCAGGTCTTCAATTGCCCTGGAGTAGTTGTGAGTCCTGTAGAACATCCAGGCCCGCTCCTTAAGGTTGCTGCCCATGTATGGGTCCAGCAGGGCGACTCTATCGGCCGCGGCTATGGCTTGACTGTAGTCTCGCCGTCGTACGTGCATCATCTTCAGATTGGACAGGAGGTTGACCAGTAGCTGTCTCTTGGTGCAAGGCTTGAAGAACTCCTCGGAGAGATGGACCGTGTGGCCAGAGGCCTTTTCTGTTAGCTTACCACACTCTTCCCTGGTAATGATTTCACCGTGATGATGGGGGTCCAGATAGATGTCCTCACCCTGAGACGGCGTTCGAATGACCAAACGGTTGGGGAGGTTGATTATTTCGAAGAACATGCCCAGCCGGGCGCCCACTTCCATGTAGACGAGGGAAAGGGCGATGGTCATGCCCCTTCTTCTAGAAAGGACCTGGTCCAGGTACAGGTTGCCGGGATTGAATTGGTCCTCCACGTTGTCGGAGTAGCCCTGAGTCTCGCCCAGGTAGGAGCCGAGGGTCTTGAGCTTTGCGGGGAGGTCCATTGAGGGTTTCAGGTGCTCTCGGACCTTCTCTGCCAGGTCATCGAGCTTTGTGGTGGACTCTTCCACGTTCACGATGGGGGAGTCCTCGGCGGCAATGTAGAGCGCGCCCTTGGCCAGATCAAAGTCCCGCTGGGTGGGCTTCACCAGGTTGGCAAAGAGTTCACGGTACACTTGCTTCTTGTCCATTTTGCTCCTTAGTTGCTTAGAAATGGTTAATGAATTGCACAATCTGGGTTACAACCAGGGTTGAGGGGGACTTGCCGCCCGAGACAGGCGGAAAGATGGGACGTCAGCGCTCCCGTATGGGAGCGGCCGACGTCCGGTTGAAAGTAGGGTCTAGGTCCCCGGGGTGTCGAAGGCCATGGCGCCGATTGCTCGGACGGCCTTAGCCTCCTGGCAGGCCTTCAGATAGTCACGCAGGAATCGAGGCAGCAGAAAGCGTTGTCGTACGCTGGTACGGGCCGCTTCTCCCATGGATGCGCGGAGTTCCGGTTCCTGCAACAGGCGAAGGATGCGTTGAGCGCACTGGGGCACGTCGTTCACCAGAAAGCCGCTTTCGCCGTCGCTAATCTGCAGCCGGATGCCTCCGACGTTCCCGCCGATGACGGGCTGACCCTTCCACATGGCCTCCGTGACGGTAAGGCCGAAACCTTCCCGGACGGACTTTTGCAGGACCACGTCCGAGGCGGTCTGGAAGGCGCTGACAACCAAGTCTACCGATTCCAGGGGAATGTCAGCGTCGCCATAGAGGTGGATGTCCGGGTCGTCCTTGGTTTGGGCGGATATCTCTTCGAAGATTACCTTGCCTTCCGGGTCGTCGGCAGCGTGGGAAGCTCCGAGGTAGGCGAGCTGTACTTGAGGCATCTGTTGTTTGACGATCCTGTAGGCCTCAACCACACCCCAGGGGTCCTTCCACGGGTCGAAACGAGAGACTTGGGTGACGAGGGGTCTGGCAACGTCGATGCCCATGGCCGCCATGCGGATCCTGGCTTCATCCACGTCCATGGGACGGTTCTTGACGCTCAGGGGATCGATGGCTGGCGGGATTATCTCAACGGAAGCGTCTTCCAGACCTGCCGGAACGTATTGCTGTAGGGAGAAGACTTTGACGTCAGCCTCGCGGATGTTGCCGGAGACGCTGGCCAGCATATCCAGATTAGGTGCGGAAAGGTCTATGTGACACACCCACACGATGGGCGGATAGGCGTCTTCGGGAAGGAGGGCCATCATGGGCAATAGCTGGGGGTCGTGCAGAATCCAAACGTCGGCTTCTATGGCCGAGAAGTCCAGGTTTGCGGCCTGACCGGCGTAGGTGGTGTAGGTGTGACGCTCCTTGGGGGTTAGAGAGCCTTCGGCGCCCTGCATGAGGTTGTGAATCTTCTTAGTTACGTCGAAGAACTCGGCGGGTGGGCTGACGACGTACCAGTCGGTGTCGAGGCCCAAGCCCTTGCTGATGGGAATGAGGGACCGGAGTATCTCCGCGACGCCTCCACCGACGGCGGTGCTGTTGACGTGAATGATGCGCTCGCCTTCCATGCGAGCGACCAGGCTGCGGAGATCCTCGACAAGGCTGGGTTCGAGGAGCTCCGTGTATGGTTTAAAGGGAACGGGGTCGAATTCAATGCGATGAAACATATCCACTCCTAGGGCGTCGTAATCCCGGGTATGGCAAAATCATCGGTAGAGAATACTAATGTGGCTGAGACGGGCAATTCAATGCCAGAAATTGCAGCTTTTTGCCGATATTCTTTGTGCAAATTTTCGTTGGCAGAGACGGCTTTTCTTTCATAATTCAGGCTTATGTGAAGCCTTTAGCTACTATTTCGGCGCATTCAATTCCTTGATTACGTTGACAGGGATTGAACGACTGGATATTCTGGGGAGAGTCTCATAGACGGCCCGACGGAAGGAGAAAGCAGTGAAGAAGCGCATTAGTCACGTTCTGAAAAGGCCCGGACTGAGAAACGGCGACCCATCCATTGAGATTCCGGTGGCTGAGGACCTGGTCACTACCCCGGGCATCCGACAGGTGCCGAAGGACGTGGACTTCTATTCGAGGTCATACCCGCTGGAAAGCCAGAGTATCACGAACACGGCGGACTCCGAATGGGCGTGGACGGTCTACCCGGAGGAGGAGCAGGAGGGACACCGGGAGCACGTGCGCCTTTCCAAGGAGGTGGTGAAGATTTCCGGCGAGTACGGGGATATAGAGCCGACGGTGGAACCCGAACCGGGTAAGGACGTTACTGAGGAGATAAAGGCAAAGGCGCGGGACTTGGGCTTCGGTGAGGTGGGGATAACCCGTTACGACCGCCGTTATACTTTCAAGTACAAGAAGCGATGGATCAGGTTTGAGCATGCCATCTGCATCGCCTTCGAGCAGGATTACGAGAGGACGCAGGCGATTCCGAGCATGTTCGCCGAGACGACCCACTTCGGGACTTACCGGACTATGAGCCAGGCGGGATTGCTTCTGGCGGACTACATTCGCAGCCTGGGATATCACGCGCAGGTGCACAGTCCCGCCGACAACAGCGCCGCATATATCCCCATGTTTGTGCAGGCGGGTCTGGGTCAGCTGGGAGCCAACGGTCAGCTGCTTTCACCCCATTTTGGCTCTCGCGCCCGTCTGATGATTATCACAACGGACGCCATAATCACATACGACAAACCGTTGGACTACGGCATCCACAAGTTTTGCGAAATCTGCCAGGTGTGCGTCAATCGTTGCCCCGGTCGCGCGCTAATCAGGGACAAGGTGTGGTGGCGAGGAGTGCAGAAGCATAAACTTGTCTATGACCGGTGCCGTCCCGTTATGGCGCGGTACACCGGCTGCGGCGTGTGCATGAAGGTTTGTCCCGTGCAGAAGTACGGAATGAAGCCAGTGATGGAGCATTACGTGGAGACGGGAGAGGTGTTGGGGAAAGGGACTCACGAGCTTGAAGGATACAGCGTCGAGGGCAAGGGCTACTTTGGGCCCGGGGAGCTTCCCCACTTCAACCACGACTTTTTCGATATACCGCACGGTCGGTCCGAGGACATGCTTTTCGAGGAGTTCAAGGAGAAGCTGAACAACCACGAGATCCCGGACGGACCAGCAGGCGACGAAGTTCTGCGGGAGTTCAAGAAGGAAGTGGAGGAGATAGTGGCTAAGCCTGTGGACGACGCTATGGCGCTGCTGCCCCAGAAGGAACAGACGGCGATGTAGCTTGGAGGTTGGGCTGGCCTACCAGCCTGGGGGAAGAGAGTCCCAGCTATCCCTGAGCCAAGCCCAGGCAGGGGAATGCCGGATGGAGTTTATTTCCTCTTGGTTCAGGCCCCAACTCTCGAGAACCCCCAATGGGTCGGCAGCCAACTCCTCGCGGAGCTTTTCGTCGTTGGAGATGCGGTCGATGAAGTTGTTGAAGGCCCCTTCCAGGTTTTCCCTGGAGATTCCCTGACCTACGATTTCGGACACTTCGACCCTCCTTGAAACTCGTCAGGGCGAGAATTTCCCACAACGAATTGGACGCTGGTTGCTGATTTGCATGGTAGCAACGGGCCAATGCACAGTCAACGTCTAAGGACGCTTGTTAGTGGCTCAAAGTTGACACCATATCCCCACCCTTTATCATGTCTAGGGAACCGCGAGACTCAGGTTGGAGGTGAAGGATGCCCCGAATGACGACGGCGCAGGCGTTGGTGCGCTCCCTTGTAAGGGAGGGTGTGGAGGTGGTCTTCGGACTTCCGGGCGTGCAGATAATGGACGTCTACGACGCCTTCTACCACGAGCCGGGCATCCGCCTTATCACCACCCGCCACGAGCAGACCGCCGCATACATGGCCGACGGCTACTCCCGCTCTACGGGCAAGATTGGCGCTGCGCTGGTGGTGCCGGGGCCGGGTCTGCTGAATGCTGCCGCCGGAATCGGCACCGCCTATGCTTCCTCGTCGCCTGTGCTGCTGCTGGCCGGGCAGGTGGAGAGCTACAACATTGGCAAGGGTGCGGGGGCCGTCCACGAGGTGGTTGACCAGCTTGACGTGGTGAAGAACATCACCAAGTGGCGGTCGACCATCATGGAGCCGGCCGAAGCGCCGGAGGCCGTCCACGAGGCGATGAAGCAGCTTCAGACGGGGAGACCCCGCCCCGTGGCGTTAGAGGTGCCCTCCGACGTGCTGGCGCAGTCGGCGGACGTGGACCTGCTGGAGCCGGAGGTGTTCGCCAAGCAGGGACCGACTGCGGATGCCGTTGAATCGGCGTTAGACATTCTGAGCCAGGCGGAACGTCCCATCATCTGGGCAGGGGGCGGAATAAACCTGGCCGGCGCCAATGAAGAGTTGACCAAGCTTGCGGAAGCTCTGAACGCCGCTGTTATCGTAACTGCCGAGGGCAAGGGCGCAATTGCCGAAAATCACCCCAACTACGTCGGGCCTTATTACTACAGCCACGGGCCCGGTCACCGGGTTGTGCCCCAGGGTGACGCGATCCTTGCGGTGGGCACGCGGCTGCACTTCTTCAATCCGGTGTCGTGGAGCTTCAAGCCGGACCAGCCGATAATCCACGTGGACGTCGACCCGGAGGAGTTGGGCAGGAACTGGCCGGAGGAGGTCAGCATCTGCGCCGACGCCAAGCCGGCGCTGCAAGCGCTGCTGCACGGAATCAAGGGACGTGGGAACAAGAGTCAATGGACAGCAGAAGAGATCGCTCATCACAGGGCCTTGGACTACCAGGACACAAAGGCCAAGGCTCCCGACCAGGCGCGGATCATTGAGTCGATCAGGGCGGAGTTGGAGGACGATGCTGTACTCATAAGCGGCATATCCAGCATTGGCTACTGGTCTCACCTGGCCTTTCCGGTGCTGGCTCCCCGGTCCTACCTGAACACATCGTATTTTGCCACGCTTGGCTACGCCTTTCCCACGGGCCTTGGGGCCAAGGTGGGAAATCCCGACCGGCAGGTGGTGGTGGTCACTGGCGACGGTGGGTTCATGTACGGACTGCCGGACCTGGCTACGGCGGTGCAGGAGGGGATAAACTCGGTGACGGTGGTGTTCAACGATGGTGCGCTGGGCGCTTCCTTGCGTGACCAGCAGGTGCGATATAAAGGGCGAGTTATCGGGACTCGCTTGCGGAATCCCAACTTCGCCGCGACGGCGGAGGCCTTCGGCGCGGTAGGCGTCAGGTTGGAGCACTATGATCAGTTGGGTGAAGCCCTGAGAGATGCGCTGAAGCTGGACGAGCCCGTCATCATCGACTGCCCAATAGAGAGCTGGACGCCGCCCTTCCAGATTGCACCCCCGGGGAGCATGTAGCCTCAGCCTGCGTGCAGACCCGCTTGAGCCAAAACGTCATCTGAACTACTGAAATTTAGGAGGATTCATGCTGCCCTTCACGTCGAGGAGGAATGGAGTCGGTGTTGTGGAGTTCTACGGGCCTATAGGCAGCGGGAACCAGGTTGCGGAGCAGCTTAAGCTGCTGAACACGGCGCTGATGAGCAAGAGGGTCAAGGCGCTTCTGCTGGACATCGACTCGCCGGGCGGCACTGTGGGCGGGTCTGAGGCTATCTATTTCCTCCTTCAGCGGGTGGCGAACAGGAAGCCGGTGGTTGCGTACATTCGTGGTCTGGGGGCTTCGGGGGCGTACCTGATAAGCTGCCCCGCCGCAAAGATTATCAGCCTGCCGTCGGCGCTTGTAGGGTCCATCGGAGTGCTCTACCTACGCCCTGCCTTGCAGGACCTGTTGGAGAGGTTCGGCATTGGGCTTTCCGTGTACAAGGGCGGGCGATTGAAGGACATGACGGGCTTCTGGCGAAGCCCGACGGACGAAGAGGACGAGAAGTTTGAGTCTCTCATTGGGGAAGTCCACGAGTCCTTCATACGATGTGTGGCAAAGGGCAGAAGTATGGAGGTGGAGAAAGTCACCGAATTGGCGACGGGGGAGGTGTTCACCGGGCTGAGAGCGGAGAAGCTGGGTCTGGTGGATGAACTTGGGGACTTTCACCACGCGCTGCAGGTGGCGGCGGACTTGGGGGGAGTGCGACCTAATCCGCTGTGGATAAGGCCACGGCGGAGTCTGTTGGAGCGATTTGCAGGGAGATTCGGTCGGGGGATGGCCGCCGGGCTGGCGTCCGGCATACGGCAGGAGCTTCCAGCCGGCTTGTACTACGGCAATCCGGGTCTGTTCGGGGGACGCTGGGGGGACTAGAGGGACCGTTGGTCTACGAGGGTCTTGGCCTCCTGCCAGAGGGCTTCTTTGCCGTCCATTGACAGTTCGTCGAAGTCAATGGAGCGTTCTTTTGCCAGCCGCTCCATGGACAGATAGCGTTCTTTGAACTTCCGGTTGGCCTGTCTGAGAGCGTCCTCGGCGTGGATGCCCTGCCATCGGGCCAGGTTAACGAGGGCGAAAAGCAGGTCACCGATTTCGTCGGTCTTCTGCTCGATTCCCTTCGCCGTGACCACCTCATGGGCTTCCTCGGCAATCTTGGCCAGGACACCGTCCACGTCGTCCCAATCAAAGCCGACGCGGGCGGCGCGTTCCTGCATGAGCTGGGCGTAGGCGAGAGACGGGGTTTCGGGTGGGATGCCTTCCACGGCGGAGCGTTTCTTTCCTTCGGCGCTCTTCAGCATTTCCCAGTTGCGCTCTACTTCGCGAGCGTCGGCCACCTTGGTGTCGCCGAATACGTGGGGATGACGACGAACGAGCTTGTCGGCGCTCCGGTCCATGATTTCGGCGAGGGTGAACTGGCCTGCCTTGCGAGCGATGTCTGCGTGAAAGAGCACCTGGAGCAGCACGTCCCCCATCTCCTCGGACAGCTCTTTGGGGTCTTGGGAGTCGATGGCCTCCAGGGCCTCGTAGCACTCCTCAAGCAAGTTGCGCTTCAGGCTGAGGTGGGTCTGCTCCAGGTCCCATGGGCAACCGCCGGGAGAACGCAGGTGATCGACTACGCGGACAAGGGCTTCGAAGGCGGTTACTTCGCTGTTGAAATCCGGCGAGGAGGAGTGGCTGTCCATGGGGCGATTATAGGCGGGGGCTGCGTTGAATGACAAGGTCGGGAGTGATAACTTACCTGCCATGAAACCCGGCCTAGTACGCGCAGTGGTCACGTTGCTTTTTGTTGTCGCGGTACCCGTTCTTCTGATTGCCGCGAGTGTCGCGTGGGCGGTCAATGACCTGGGACTCTATGCCCGCGGCTTCGACAAGTACGATATTCCGACGGTAACCGGAATCGAGCTGGAGGACCTGGTGCAGGTTGGGCGGGAGATTCGGAGCTACTTTCACTCGACCCAGGAGCCGCTGGACGTCCGCACCAGGATTTACGGGCGCGAGCAGGTGTTGTTCAACTATCGCGAAGTCATACACATGGCGGACGTTAAGGACTTGATCTGGGTTGTTTACGGGACAGGGGCGCTGGCGCTGCTTTTCATGTCAGGGGTTGGGGTGGTGGGGTTTGTGCGAAAGGGACGCAGTTTCGCGCCCGCGTTATGTCGCAGGATGCTGTGGGGCGCGGAGGCTACGGTGGGGCTGGTGGCGTTGGTAGGGCTGATATCCCTGGTGGCCTTCGATGAGCTTTTTCTGCTCTTCCACCGGGTAAGCTTTGCCAATGATTTCTGGCAGTTGGACCCACGGCGCGACTTTCTAGTGATGATGTTCCCGGAAGGGTTCTGGCTGGACGCGACGCTTTTTGTGGCGTTCCTGACGCTGGGAGGAGCGGCACTATTGGCCGTTGTTTCCGGTGGGTATCTGGTGCTACGGAATCCATCAATGCGACGGAAGTTGATAGGACTTCTGAAGATGGATGCCCGCATTCGCGGGAAAAACGAGTAGCGGGTCAGAAGGGCTATTGTTGGTTGCAGAATGAAGGCCTAGTGGGTCGCGCTGCAGGCACAGGCTCCGCCGGCACAACCTCCACAGCCACCCATTCCGGCAACGGGCTCCGAGAAGCCTCCATCGCTTGACACGAAGGCTGAGAAGAGGGAGAGGGCCTTCTTGGAGGGGAGGCCGCAATCAGGGCATTCGGCTTGGGAAGCGCCCGCAGGCTGCAACCGGTCGAATTTCACGTTGCATTCGGGGCAAACGTATTCATAGATGGGCATCAGTTAATCCTCAAGCGTTGATGTAACTTCACCTAAAGATACGGCACGGTTGCTGTTCGGTAAAGAGCCTTGCCGTTCATGTCTGGCACTTGGGGCAGAAGTAAGTGCCGCGGCTCCTCACAATTATTCGCTGGATGGGCTCGCCGCATTTTGTGCAAGCCGCATTTGCTTTTCTTGGCACCTTGAGGGTACCCAGCCCTTCCGCAGACTCCGTTGGAGGGCCTCCTTTGGACACCAGGTCTTCCAGCTTGTCGATGGCCTGGGTGAGGATTTCGACGGTGGCGGCGTGCATCAGCTCTCCCTGTTTGGGGGTCAGGGTTCCACCGGGCGTGAGCGGGTGGACGGTGGCGGAGAAAAGTATCTCGTCGGCGTAGATATTGCCAATGCCGGCAATCACGTTTTGGTCGCAGAGCAGGGCCTTGACGGGGGCCTTGCGCCGTTCCAGTCGTTGCATGAGGACTTCCGGAGTGAAGGACTCATCCAGAGGTTCCGGACCCAGGTTGCCGACAAGGAGCGCTTCGTCCGCAACAAGCTGAACAGTGCCCAGCTTTCGGGGGTCGACGAAGAGGAGATACCAGTCGTCGTCCAGCGGGAAGAAGTTGCGCGTCATCGGGTGTCGGGGAGTTGCTGAACGCTCCAGTAGAAGGGAGCCGGTCATGCGCATGTGGAACACCAGGCTTTGCCCATCATCCAGCCTGAGCATGAGGAATTTGGCCCGCCTGGCAACGTCTTGTACGTGCTTGTGCAAGATGCCCAGGACCAGGTCCTCAAGAGAAGAACCCTTTACCGCCTTGGGCCAATCCAGAACGGCGCCGGTGAACTTCCTTCCCACCAGCCCCCGACCGAGAAGGTAACGGCGCATTGCCTCTACATCTGGGAGTTCAGGCATGGAAAGATTCTACTCCATGTCTCCCCAGGTGGCGCCCACTTTGGTGTCCACCTTCAGGGGTACGGACATTTCTGCGTAGCCTTCCAGGGCGTTGGGCATCTCCTCGCTGACGATGGCCTTGAGCCCTTCCAACTGGTCTTCCGACGCTTCAAAGACCAGCTCGTCGTGTACCTGGAGGAGCATCCTGGCCTGGAAGTCGGAGTCCTCGAGGCGGCGGTGCACCCGGATCATGGCGAGCTTCATAATGTCGGCGGCAGTGCCCTGGACGGGCATGTTGATGGCCATTCGCTCGCCCTGCTGACGCACCACCCGGTTGGAGGCGTGGACCTCCGGGATGTACCTTCGATGACCCAGCAAGGTCTCCACGTAGCCGACGGCCTTCACCCGCTCCTTTATGTCATCTAGATAACCCTGGATGCCCGGGTACTTGTCGAAGTAGGTCTGGATGAACTTTCGGCCTTCATCCGGAGAGAATTCGGTCTGCTGGGAGATGCCGAAGGCGGAGAGGCCGTAGATTACGCCGAAGTTGAGGACCTTGGCGATGCGGCGGTGGTCGGCGGTCACTTCGTCCGTTGGAACTTCGAACATCATGGAGGCGGTGGCCGTATGGATGTCTTCTCCCTGCAAGAAGGCGTCTATCAACGCAGAGTCCTGGGAGAGGTGGGCCAAAACGCGGAGCTCGATTTGGGAGTAGTCGGCGGCGAAGAGCAGCCACGAGTCGCCGTTCATTGGCCGTGCGCGGAAGGCCTTGCGTACCTGACGGCCCAACTCAGTGCGAACTGGGATGTTCTGGAGGTTGGGATCGTTGCTGGAGATTCGACCGGTGGCCGAACCGGCCTGGTTGTAGCTGGTGTGAATACGGTTGGTGCGGGGGTTGATCAGGGTTGGGAGGGAGTCGACGTAGGTGGACTTGAGCTTAGTAACCTGACGATAGTCCAGAACCTTCTCAATCACCGGATGGGCGCCCTTGAGGGACTCGAGTGAGTTGGCGTCGGTGGAGTAGCCGGTCTTGGTGCGCTTGGTCTTGGGCAGCCCTTGCTCCTCGAAGAGCACCTGGCTGAGCTGCTTGGGAGAGTTTATTTTGAAGGTGTGGCCAACATCCTCGTAGATGGCGGTTTCCAATTCAGCAATCTTCAGCCGGAGGTCTTGGGACATCTCCTGCAGGCTGCCGCCATCGAGGGTTATGCCGTTACGCTGCATGCGGACAAGCACTTCGATGAGGGGCATTTCAATGTCTTGGAAGATGTCCCAGAAGCCGTCGTCTCGGAGTCTCTTTTCCAGGATGGGACGGAGCCTACCGGAGTAGTCGGCGTCGGCGCAGGCGTAGGTGACTACGTCTTCGATGGGGACCTGGTCCATGCTCTTCTGTTTCCGACCTGTGCCAATCAGGGCCTTGATGGGGGTCATCTCGAAGTTAAACATGTCCAGGGCGAGGTTCTTCAGTCCGATGGCCTTAATGCCAAGGAGGTAGGCGGCCATCATGGTGTCGCAGGCCATGCCCCGGACCTGAATGCCGTAGTTTCCCAAGACGGTGACATCGTAGTTCAGATTATGGCCGGACTTGGCGATTTGGGGGTCTTCGAGCAGGGGCCGGACCGCCGCCAGCACCTCTTCCAGGGGAAGCTGGTCGCCCTGCTGGTGGCCGACGGGGACGTACCAGGCCTTGCCAGGTGCGGTGGAGAAGCTGAGCCCCACGAGCTCCGACGACATGGTGTTGAGGCTGGTGGTCTCGGTATCGAAGGCGAACTGGCCGGCCTCGTGGAGGGACTCGATCATTCTGTCGAGGGCTTCCTGTGTGTCAACACACTGGTAGTCCACCTTGGGGCCTTCTCCCTTGGCGGGTTTGGAGTCGTCGCCGGAAGGCTCGCCGTTGGCGTGGGGCACGCGGGAGACGACGCTGGCGAATTCCAGTTCGCGAAGCAGGTTAACTACGTCGTCCCTGTCGTAGTTCCAGAAGCGGCATTCGTCCAGGTCCAGGGATACGGGGGCGTCCTTCCGGATGGTGGTCAGGATTTTGCCCTGCAGGGCGGCGTCCTTGTTTTCTGCGAGGATTTTCCTTGTCCTGGGGGGAGTTACTTCCTCAATCTGATCGTATATGCCCTCAATGGTTCGGAACTTGAGAAGGAGCTTGGTGGCTGCCACCTTTCCGAGTCCAGGGAGGCCGGGGATGTTGTCCGACGGGTCTCCAACGATGGCCTTGAAGTCCGGCTGGACCTCGGGTTCCAGACCGCCGAAACGCTTCCGTACTTCCGTCTCGTCATATATCTTCGGCCCGCGGAAACTGGTGAAAATCTGCACCCGCACGTGGGGGGAGACGAGCTGGAGAATGTCCGTGTCTCCCGTCAGGATGACGGTTTCTACGCCCTGCGTCTCCGCCTGCTGGGCGAGGGCGCCCAAAACGTCGTCCGCTTCAAAGCCTGGAACTTCGAGCCGGGGAATGTTGAAGGCCGCCATCAACTGCTTGACCCGGTCAAACTGGTGTCGCAGTTCAGGGGGAGTTGGAGGCCGATGGGCCTTGTATTCGTCGAACATTTCGTGCCTGAAGGTTGGCGCCGGAGTGTCGAAGGCGATGATGCAGTGGGTGGGCTGAAAGTCGGCGATTGATCTGAGGAAAGTGTTGGAAAAGCCGTAGACGGCGGTGGTGTCCTCTCCTTCGCGAGTGGTGAGAGACTGCCCCGGCGCAATGGCGTGAAAGGCGCGATGCACCATGGCGTGGCCGTCCATAATCATGAGGAAGGGTTTGTCGCGCTTCAGGGGCAGGCTGAGCATAGTTCCTTGTTCAGAGGCCATGGGTATCCGCCTTATGGTAAGTGATATGACGCAGTCTCAGGGTGATTATACACCAAGACCTTTTGGGGAGAAGCTTGGTTACAAGGTGAGGCGTTTGCTGGAGTAAGCATGGGTGTCCGGTGTCGTGAGGCTGGAAACGAGAGGCAAAAGAAAACTCCACCGGTCCCGGTGCCGGGGACCGATGGAGTTGATGAGGAAGAGTCCGGGAGTTAGCTGTTGTGCCTGCTGCCGTTTTCTGCCAAGACCTCGAAGGTCTCGACACCAGTGAGAAGAGCAAGCCCGTTGCGAACGCTGGTGAGGTTGGCCGTCAGCTGGCGCTCGAGGTTGCGAAGGGCCTTGGCGGCGTATGCATCCACCTCTGCCCTGCTGGTCTTCAGCTCGGTCTCGGCCTGGGAGATCATGCGGTTGGACTTTCGCTCTGCGTCGTCCACGATCTGCCGAGCCCTGCGCTGGGCCTCCTTCAGGACCTCCGACTGGTTGATCCGGTTCTGGAATTCCTCTTCAGCCTGGGCCTTTGTGCGGCGGCGCTCGGCCTCTGCCAAGTTGAGGATGTCGTCCTTGTTGACCAGGATCTCCTTGGCGGCTCGAACGTCCTGGGGTACTGCGAGTCGCAGCTGGTCCATTAGCTCTTGAACCTTGTTGACATCCAGAAGAGTGCGTTGAGTTGCGGGAACCTTGGTACTAGTGGTAATTAGTGCTTCCAGCCTATCGATGATATTGATTATATCCATATGTCCTCCTTCCAATCTTTATGGGTTACCGGGCAGAGCTAACTTCTCCAGGACTGCTTTGGCTACGTGCGGCGGCACCATGACTCCTATGTCGCCTCCCAGACTGGCCACCTCCTTTAGACGACTTGAGCTTACAAATTGATATTCAAGGCTTGTGATGAGACAAACCGTTTCGATGTCGGGCGCTAGTTTCTTGTTTACGAACGCCATCTCGTATTCATATTCAAAATCAGAACCTCCCCTGAGGCCGCGGACGATTACCTGGGACCCCATGTGCCGGGCGTAGTTGACCACCAGGCCGCTGAAGCTTCGGACATTTACGTTGTCCAGGTGGCTGACTGCTTCTGTGAAGAGATCGACCCGCTCCTGGGCGCTGAAGAGGCAGGGCCTTGTGGAGCCTTCATATACGGCGACCACGAGGCGGGAGAAGAGACCGGAGGCCCGGGTGGCTACATCCACGTGTCCCCGGGTGGCCGGGTCAAAGGTTCCCGGATAGAGAGCCATGGTCATAGTTCGCTTCTCCTGCAAAAGAAGTCTACAACGCTATCGCCGTGGCGCCTGCTGCGCACCAGCGAAAGCTTGCCGTACTTCTCTTTTAGGGTTAAACGCTTTGAATGTCCGACGACTAGCATTCCTTCATTCTCGATGATTTCCGCCTGGTCTATGGCTTCCAAGTCCTGGTCCAGGCTTTCCATCCGGTAGGGTGGATCCATGAGGATTACCCTGTAAGGACTCTTCAGCAGCGACAAGGCCCTGAGCACCTCCATGCGGTGCACCTTCGCCTGCGCCTCAAGCCCGGTAGATTTTAGGTTCCTCCTTATGACGGCACACTGTCGGGGGTCCTTCTCCACCAGGTCGGCAAAGGCGGCGCCCCGGCTAAGGCTCTCAATTCCCAGGGAGCCGACACCTGCATAGAGGTCCGCAACCCTGGCATTTTCCAAAATTTGAGAACCCAGGCTGTTGAAGATGACTCCTCTGATAAGTTCCGAGGTGGGTCTGGCTCCTCTGATAGCGGGAGAGGCGAGCTTTCTTCCCTTGGCTATTCCTCCTACTATCCGCATCTTCAACCCGTGAGGTGAGTCTACCGATAGAGGGAGATTCCAGTAAAGGATAATGGTTGCAAATTTAGACGAGTTTTATGTGAATTTAAGAAAGTGTTCAATCTGGAACTTGGCGTTGATTCTTGCTCAAGGGCCAAGGGGAAATGCAGGCGGGTGACGCTGTATAGGCAAGGGGGCTGATCATTGCAGTTTCAGACCGCTGAATTAGGCTTGGAGGTGTTGTATAATCATGGTCGGCGTAAGTGTTATGCGCCGAGCGCGTAGTTGCCGTCAACGGTCCGGCGGGTACGGACGAAGGCGCTTCCTGGGCGGTTAGCTCAGATGGTTAGAGCACCTGCTTTACACGCAGGGGGTCACAGGTTCGAGTCCTGTATCGCCCATATCGTTCCTACGATGCCATCATAATCTCGAACGCTTTTTCGCACAACGATGGCAGTATCTGCATCTATTTGTTGCAAGACTTGCTTCGTAGCGTCGCGGCCTTGCGGCGGGGGACAGGCTCCTTCTATGAAGGCTATTCCAGGACGACTGCGCTGAGGACCACCGGCTGGTCATCTACGGGAATGCCGCGATGGCCTTTGCCCGTCAGATCTTCCTCCAGAACCATGTCTCCCGGCCCAAGCTGCCTTACGGCGCCATCCTCAACCTCAACCTTTACGTTCCCGGTTCTGACGATGAGGACCTGACGCAAGGGCGCGTTGTGCCAGGGAGAAGGCAGGTTCGTAGCTGCGGAGCGAATAACAATCTCCGAAGCGGAGAACCGCATATCTTTGGGTTCCATGTCCTCCAAATGGGTTACTCCGTCGTCTCCCGTGTACAATCGAATCATCTGCATATGCTCGTTCCTATTCTTACCCCTTCCAAGGGGAATTGTGGGCTATCCCCACGACCATTGGCCGTAGCGACGTGCGGATACCGTTAATCGGCCTGGCAAAGCAAGGCCTTCACCGTGCAGTATTACACAAGACGTAGCGGCGCAACCTTGCCAGGGAGTGCCAGTTAGCGCCTTGCACCGAACTGGCTCACCAGAAAATTGCCGGATGTGGCTGTGCCGTGAACTGGAAGCCTGAGCGATTCCCGCTATTGCCGCCACTTCCAGGGTGCGTCTGTTAGCTCCAGACGCACCCCGTCCGGTGCCCGCACGAAGGCCACCCGCTCACCCGGAACCTCATTCATGCGCGACTCCGGGAAGAACTCTACTCCCTCCTGCCGGAGCCTCGCAATCTGGGCGTCAAAGTCTTCCAGGCCAAAACCGAGGTGCTCTATACCCAGAAACTGTCTCGAGGGTATTCCGGGCATCTCCTCCGCGTAGGGATGCTGGGTGATGACCAAAGGGAGGCCGTCAATGTCCAGCACGATGGTATGAGAACCATCATCCGTTTCCACCTGCCGGTCCTTGAGCCCGAATTTCATGTACCACGCGGCTGTAGCTTTCACGTCTCGCGTCTTCAAATGGAGTGCGTACCAGGTAGGCATTTTGCGACTCCTTCCAGCCAAGCCTATTTCTTCACAATTGTGGTGTATTCGTGCCGGAAGCCCGGCCCAATGTTGAGGATTATGGCGTGGTATTCCTCCACAACGTCCGGGTTGATCACCACCGCTGTAGTGATAAAGAAGAGGGGCAGGGTCACGTAATTCTGATAGCAGTAGTCGGCTATTTCCTGGGCTGCCTTTATTCGCGCGTCGGGGTCAATGGTTGTTTCCAGTTTGCGCGCCAGCGCATCCAACTCTTTCTTGTCATGGTAGTGAGACTGGCCCTGCTGTAGCTTGAGATTCAGAGGCATCTGAAGCTCGTAGGAAACCAGCCCGGTATTGCCCAGAGCAGCTTTACCCTGCAACTGCCGTTCCCGGGCTACGGCGTAGCTGGATTCAACCAGTTCCAGGTTTGCGTTCAGTCCCACGTCGTTCCAATAGTTGGTGATGGTCTCGGCAATGTCCGGAAGCTCCGGAACGCTTGAAGTGGGGGAGACCACCAGGGTTATGTCGAATCCGTCCGGATATCCTGCCTGCGTCAGCAATCGCATGGCCTCTTCGGGATCGTAGGGGTCCGGCGGCCATCGGCCGGGGATCCAGGGGTCTTCCCTGGGATGGAGAGCGTGAATTGTTTGGGGCTCCAGGACGCCCTCGAAGAAAACGTCGTTAATCTCCTGGCGGTTAATTGCCAGGCTCATCGCCCTTCGTACGTCCAGCTTCAGTTGAGGTTCCGTTGGGTCGAAAATGTCCTCAAGCCCTTCGGGAGTGTCGTAGTACTGTCCTCCGTAGGTGATAAGGATGTAGGACCCTGCCTGAGTGCTGTGGACAATCTCCATCCCCTGCTCACGCACCGTCGAGAACAGGACTCTCGGCAAGTCCGCTATGTGGGCCTCTTCGGCCAGAAGCATCGCCTGCCGGTTGGCGGGCTCGGGCACGTAGAAGAACTGGAGCTCCTCCACCTCTGGGGTCTTTCTCCAGTGGTTGTCCACTCTTTCGTGCAGGATATGGCTGTTGAATTCCAACTCCACAAATTGGAATGGTCCCGTACCAACCGGGTCATCCAGATAACCCTCTTCCCCTTTTTCTACCCAGTAGTCGTCGCTGATGATGAGGAACATGAGGAGGTCCGACAGCCACGGGCGTAGTCCGCCTTCCGGCTTCACGAGATGCCAGATAATCTCGTGGTCGTTAACTATCTCGAAGTTTTCCTTGTCGTCGCCCAGCCAGTTCCTGAAAAAGGACGCTCCGGTGGTGGCTGAGCTTGCGGCGCTGTACACTTCCCAGGTCCTAACGACGTCCTTGGCGGTGAATTCCACGCCGTTATGGAAGGGTACCTCCTCCCGCAACGTGAAAGTCCAGTCCATGCCGTCGGGAGACATGGTCCACTCCGTGGCCAGCCTGTCAGCCGCGTAGCCGCCCGTATTGACGTCGACGCCGATGAGGGGCTCGTATAGACCGCGAAGGGGCCCGCTGCCGGCATAGCTGCTTATGTGCGTCATCGTGCTTTGCGTGCTCGGCGCCACCTGGGCGACCTTAAGTCGCGAGACAACAGGTTGAGGTTCCTCGGTTGGCATAGCTGTGGGGGTCGGTGTGGGCATGGCTGTTGGCATTGCCGTGGCCGTAGGCGCCGGCGCAGCCGTTGCCACCGCTGTGGGCGGGGCCGGAGCAGCCGTGGGCGTGCTTTCCTCTTCCCCGCCACAACCTATTATCAAGAGTGTCAGTGCCATGCACAGAGCCGGAACCACCAGCAATTTGAGGCTTAAGGGTATTTTCGGTGTTTTCATGAATCTCCTCTTGTACTTGCGAGAGTGGAATTAATTGAATATTGCTGACTAGGTCATTTCAGAGGATGCTCTTGAAGTTTTCTGGTGAGACCTCCGGGCGGCGGCGTGGAATCTGGGTGTACGGAGCCGTGGATGCGATGAGGCGGGAGTCTAGGACACCCCCGCAACCAATCGTTCTCCGTAGATCTTGACGGAGTTGTCCCACAGAATCTTACGCTTCGTATCCTCCGACAGCGGCTGCTCCATCATGTTCGCCAAAGGCTCGTTCGTCGCCGGCGCGTCAGGATGCGGATAGTCCGTGTTGAACACGATGTTGTCGTCTCCAATGTAGTCCACCACGTACTTGATGGACGGTTCGTCCGCGTCGGCGGCCACGGCGCACTGGCGCAGGAAATACTCCTGGGGCGTCAAGCCCAGCGGATGCTCGTCGAAGAACACCGACTGGCGTCCCTCGCAATACTTCTCCAGCCGGTTCAGCCAGAAGGGCACCCAGCCGGAGTTGGCCTCCAGGATGAGCAGCTTCAGGTTGGGGAACCTGTCCAGAATGCCACTGTACATGAAGTGACCCAGGCTTATCATGTTCTCGAAGGGGAAGCCAATAGTCTGGTGGAGAGCAATAAAGGCCCCCACCAAGGGATCATAGCGAGCGTTGGCTGCGGGATAGCCACTGTTGGCGCCATGAAGGGAGATGGGAAACTCCAACTCCTGGGCAGCCTCCCACAGCGGAATGTACTCGGGATCGTGCCACATCTTGCCTGTGGCTACGCTGGGCAGCATGACAGACACGGCTCCGAGACTTTCTACGGCCCGCCGCGCCTCCACGATCATTTCCTCGATATTCGGCCCAGGCAATACCGCCGTGAACTTGACACGATTCGCTGCCGAACTGGAAAACTCGTGGGCCCAGGTGTTATATGCCCTCGACAATGCCGCCGACACCTCCGGATCCGGGTAGTTGAGGGCCTTTGTCCCGTTGGTTGGCAGGCAGACCTGAATGTCCCAGCCCTCCGCTTCCATATCTACCAAACGGCTTTTCATGCTCCATTTGGCTCGATAGGCATGGCCAAACTTGCTCTCCATCTGAGAAAGCAGGGTCTTCGCCCTCACCGACCCGGAGAAGTGGGCGTCCTCGTATTCGAACAACGCGTTGCCCAGCACGTCCACGACTTTGGGACAACGGTCCTGGTACTGTTGTTCCACGTATTTGTCCCAGATATCGGCAGGCTCATAGAAGTGAGCATCGGCGTCTACAACTTTGAATCCGTTGCGCATAATTCGAGCTCCTTCAGCTTTCTAATTCCATTTAATGTATTTTGCAATACGACGATTCATGTAAGGAAGCATATTATCTCTTGCTACACGCCCAGTCAAATGGGCATTCCATTAACGTAAACTGTAATTGTTTAATTGACGTGGGGTTCTCAATTGGTGGAGAGTCGGAATAGGACCCCTGGTGCTTGATGCTGGTGAGCCACCTCTTGAAGGTGGCGTTCGTCAGCTTTGGGAGCAAGCGCTGCGAGTCGCCTAGAGCGCGTTATTAGCCTATGCCGGGCCAGCCTTCTCCGACAGCGTCGAAACGGCGATGTAGTTCTTTCACTACTCCAGGGAGGATTGGCAGTTCGTTCTCCAGCATCTCAACATTTGCTCTAAGGTGATTCGGGTTGTGGGTTCCGACGATCGCCGTACTGACCTCGTCGTGAGCAAACAGGAATCCCATTGCAAGCAGGATAGGGTCCTCTGGTGCTCCGTAGATGGGTCCCGATTCCTTCAGGATTTGTGCGCGCCGAAAGTAGTCGTCGGCGTATGTGTAGGGACTACTAGCTTTCCCCCACACCCCATTGCCCAGAGGCCTTTTGATGATTATGCCCATCTCTTTGGCGTGAGCGATGCCGAGCAGTTCCTTGCGGGCGTTTTGGTCTACCAGATTGAAACTGGTCTGAAGTGTGTCGAACAATCCACTCCTCACGGCCCATAAGGCCGCTTCGTTGTCGCCGCTGTAACCGATGAACCGGGTCTTGCCTTCTTCACGTGCTCTTATTACGGCTTCAATGGATTCTCCCCGCTTGAGAGTCTCAAGATCGCAGGAGTGCAACTGCAGGAGGTCCAGATAGTCGGTTTTGAGCCTTCTTAGGCTGCGGTCAACGCTTTCTGCAATGACTTTACTTGTCCAGGGTTCGCCTTCAGTGTCAACTGCATGACCGCATTTGGACGCCAGAAAGAATTCGTCTCTGCGATGTGACACAGCGGACCCTATCAGCTCCTCCGTTGAGGCGTAACAGGCGGCCGTATCCAGGAAGTTGATCCCGACGTCCAGGGCAAAATTAAGCACCTGTGCAGCTCCCGTCGTCTCTTTACCGCGCAGCTCCTGGCGGTACACCTCCGCAAGTCCCAGACCCAGCCTACTCACTTCAATGCCTGTCCTGCCGAGTTTTCTAGTCTCCATCCTCGCCTCCTATGCGTACGCCGCGTGGTCATTCTAGACAGGTAGGCAGGTGACGGCAACTAAAGTATGTACACCTTTCCAAGTAGCCCCACATTTTGCTCTGACTAATTGCACGAATGCAGCACGGACACTTAGGCTGTCTTCTATTGGGCGTTAACACATTTTTGTAGGTTCTGTGATACCTTTGGGCTGAGTCGCGTCAATTAAATGGGATCTCTTCCCCCAAGCGTACCAGTGGTCGGCTTGCAAGAGGTAATGGAAGCTTCGGTCTCGCGGAAAAACTATTTCGCCGAATCGCACAATCATGAAACCCAAAGCCAATCAGGAATCGACCGAGCCTGTAGGTCCCCGACAGTCTATCCCGGAAAGACTGCTGGGATACCTTCGTCAGCGGATTCTTCTTCTACTGCTCGTAGCCCTTGTGATTTCGGCGATATTACTTGTGCTGGTGTTTTTTACGGGCCTTGACAGGAATGAACAGCAGGCGCCGGTTACGGATATGGATTCAGTGATCTCGGAGACCCTTGAGGTACTTGCAGCTTCACCGGCCGTTTCTGCCCAGGTCTATCAGGCGATTCTGCCCTCTTTGGTTGTGGTATTGGCCGATGCGAGGGGGGAAGAGAACGGCCGCGAAATTGGGAGTGGAGTTGTCATCAGCGGCAACGCGGACGTGCTTACCGCTCTCCACGTGATTGAAGACTCAACGACGATTGAATTAGGCTTTGCGGATGGGACCAGAACACCTGCCTTTGTCTCAAACGTGGACTGGGAAAGGGACATTGCTGTATTGAGGCCGTTTACTCCACCTGGTCTAGTTGTGCCTGCGACGGTTGGCAGTTCCTCGGCGCTGCGGGTTGGAGACGAGGTCTTCGCGGTAGGCAACCCGCTGGGCCTGGTTGGCTCTCTCAGTGCGGGAGTTGTGTCCGGATTGAACCGCGAATTCCAGCCCTCGGATAGAGACATGCGCCTTGAGGGGGTTATCCAGTTCGATGCAGCTGTTAATCTGGGCAACTCCGGCGGGCCGCTGTTGAATAAACGTGGTCAGGTTGTAGGCATTATCACAGGGTTGATAAACCCAACGGACATGGACACATTCATTGGAATAGGATTTGCAGTACCGATTGACGTGGCTGTTGGAGCAGCCGGAGGGCCGGCAAAATAGTCGACGGAGAGGTGTGCGTAAGGAATGACCAATAGCGAGAATAGCCAACCGATGGAACGGGTATTGTATGAGGTGAAAAAGGTAATAGTAGGCCAGGACCACCTGCTAGAACGCCTGGTGGTAGCTCTGCTGGCGAGGGGACACATCCTGGTCGAGGGGGTTCCAGGGCTGGCAAAGACTATGGCAATCAAGACATTGGCAAGGGCCATAAGCGGGGAGTTCCAACGGATTCAGTTCACGCCGGACCTCATGCCGGCTGACCTCATCGGCACCCGCATCTACAATCAGAAGACAGGTGAATTCGGAACGTCGTTGGGGCCCGTCTTTGCCAACCTGCTGCTGGCTGATGAGATAAATCGTGCCCCTGCCAAAGTGCAGAGCGCGCTGCTGGAAGTCATGCAGGAGCATCAGGTCACCATAGGTCGTCAATCTTATCCGGTCCCCAGTCCCTTTCTTGTTATGGCTACCCAGAATCCCATCGAGTCGGAAGGCACTTATCCGTTACCGGAGGCGCAGGTTGATCGTTTCATGCTCAAGGTGCTCATAGGTTATCCCAGCGCTACGGAGGAGTTTGTAATCGTCGAGCGCATGATTGGCGCGCTTCAAGATGTGCAAGCGGTGCTGGATGCCAATGAGTTGGCAGCACTTCAAGTCCGTGCTGACTCCGTGTACGTCGATCCGGCCCTCATCGAATACTCTGTGAACCTGGTTACAGCAACTCGCCAACCGGAGAAATGCAACCTCAAGGAACTTGACCCCTACATACTGTATGGGGCAAGTCCCCGTGCATCCATCAACATGATCCTGGCAGGCCGGGCACTGGCCTTCGTTCGTGGAAGGGAATATGCCCTCCCACAGGACGTCCGCGACGTAGCCCTGGATGTATTGAGGCACCGAATAGTGCTCTCGTATGAGGCCCTATCGGATGACGTCACAAGCGACCACATTCTCGAAAGGCTGATGGAGGCAGTCCGAATGCCGGAGGTCCCGCTGCGTGAACACGAAAGCCCCCATTAGAAATAGGATTCCGGAGACGCCGGAGGGGGTGCTACGTAGGCTGGAATGGCACCTGCTCCGAAGGATCGATGGGATTCTCCAGGGAGACTTCCGCAGTCTCTTCAAGGGCAGCGGACTGGACTTTGCCGGCTTGCGCGAATACCAGCCGCCAGACGACATTCGCCACATCGACTGGAACGTCACAGCGCGTATGGACGAACCCTTCGTACGGCAGTTTATGGAAGACCGGGAAGTGACGGCGTGGTTTTTTGTTGATCTGAGCCCTTCCATGGCCTTTGGCGCTGTGGACCGGCGCAAAGAGTCGGTTGTCGTCGATCTGGTGGGGTTGCTCGCGCGTCTGCTGACTCGAAATGGGAACCGTGTTGGCGCCATTCTGTACGACAACGAAATGCAATTTACGATCCCTCCCCGAAGCGGCCGGCTTCAGACGCTCAGGATAATTGATGCCATCCAGGAGCAGCAGGCGGCTCCCGTTGGATCCATGACAGATCTGAGCAAGCTTCTTCAGTCTGGTTATAAACGAATTAGGCGTCGTTCCCTCATCTTCCTGGTCTCAGACTTTATTTGCCTGCCAGGTTGGGAAAGAGTGGCTGACCAATTGAACAGGAAACACGACCTTGTGGCGGTGCGACTTTGGGACCCCCGCGAAACAGAACTTCCCGATGTTGGTGTTGTGCTTATCCAAGACTCGGAGACTGGCATGCAACTCAGAGTGGACACCAGCGACAGGGGATTCCGACAACGATTCCATGAGGCCGCGAGCCGGCGGGAGGAGGCGCTGGCGCTGGCATTAAAGCGGATCGGTGTGGACGAGTTGTCCCTATCCACAGAGGAGGACATTGTGCCCTCTATTTTGAGGTTTGCTTTCGTGCGAAGCAGGGCGCGACGGCGCGGGCAATAGGTTGCAGCTATGGTAACATTCGTCTGGCCATGGGTCCTACTCTCCCTTCTCGCGGTACCCTTGTGCCTGTTCATGTATTTTCGTCTTCAGCGGAAGCGCAGCATGGCCGAGGAAAGGTTGGGCGCGATGGGTGGCATTTGGGAAGGGACTGTCGTCATGGCCGGGAAGCGTCGCCATATTCCGCCGGTCATTTTGCTGATCGCAGTCGCTTTCCTGGCGGTGGCATCAGCCCGTCCTCATCTTTCTCTGCCGCTGCCGCGTTTAGAAGGCACAATGATGCTGGCATTGGACGTATCTTCAAGCATGGCCGCCGATGACGTGAAACCTTCCAGACTGGAGGTGGCAAAGCTGGCAGCAAAGACACTTGTGGAGCAGCGGCCCGCGGGCGCCCTGGTTGGCGTTGTAGCCTTCGGCCAGGGAGGGCTGGTTGTGCAGCTCCCAACAGACGACGTCGAGGCCTTGAATGCCACCATAGATCGGTTAAACCCGGACCACGGAACGTCTCTGGCAAGGGGCATCCTTACTGCACTAAATTTGATATCGCCGCCGCCGGAAACAGGGTCGGAGCAATCTTCCGCGGAGAAAGAAAGCGCTTCTCCGGACTCATTCGCGTCCGGAATCATCGTCCTGCTAACCGATGGGGAAAACACGGAGCCGATAGATCCCATAGAAGCCGCCCAGGTGGCCATAGAGCAGGGCGTGAGGGTCCACACGGTTGGAATTGGCACGCAGGATGGAACAACTGTTGAGGTTGAAGGCTTTAATCTCTTTACACAGCTCAACGGGCCCATTTTGCAGGAAATCGCACTGCAAACGGAAGGTACATACTTCAGTCTTTCCGACATCGAGGGCATCAGCGCCATCTACGACGATTTGAAGAAAGAGTTCACGGTGGAGCCTAGAGAGATTGAGGTA
Organism: uncultured Dehalococcoidia bacterium; assembly: GCA_951812825.1. Taxonomy (GTDB): domain Bacteria; phylum Chloroflexota; class Dehalococcoidia; order Lucifugimonadales; genus JAPULR01. The sequence goes on from OX638324.1 coordinate 176,143, forward strand.
ACCTCTATTGTGGGCGCCTTCAGTGCACTTCTGCTGCTGGCGGGGGGAGCTCTTTCATTATTCTGGTTCGGACGGACTCCATAACGGAGGGTATCGTGGGACTGCTCTGGCCTGCAATGCTTCTACTTCTAGTCGCTGTTCCCCTTGCGGTGGCAGCTTACATCCTAGTATTGCGCCGCAAAAAGCGATTTGCCGTCCATTACTCCAGCCTGTCTCTGATACTGCCGGCAATGGCCGGAGGCTTTCAATGGAGACGTCATCTACCCTTCGTCATGATTGTGCTTGCAATCCTGTTGCTCATCCTGGCCCTTTCCCGCCCGTTCGCGAACGTTACCGTTTCCGCCAACCGCACCACCGTGATGCTGGCGTTGGATGTCTCCCTGAGCATGTGCTCCACCGACGTGGACCCCAACAGGTTCACAGTAGCTCAAGATGCCGTAGAGAGATTCATTGATACTCAGGCGAAAGGCACCAGGGTGGGCATAGTGGCCTTTGCAGGTATTGCGCAGCTTGTTGCTCCACCCACAACTGACAGAGACGAACTGCTAGAGGCTTCTGCCAACCTCACCGCCTCGCGCGGCACTGCCGTGGGAAGCGCCATAGCCCGTTCGTTGGACGCCCTCTCCGAAGTAAACCCGGACATTCCGCCCTTCAGAGTGCGGGTAGGGCCGCTTTCGGATGTATCTGACGCCGAATTGGAAGACTCTCTTCAGCCGGATGTGATCGTTCTGCTGACGGACGGCGCCAACACACGGGGAATCCCCCCTCTCTCAGCGGCGAGCGCTGCCCGTGATCGAGGGGTTCAGGTATATACCGTCGGCTTTGGTACCGAAAACCCATCAGTATTGAGGTGCACAGCGGAACAGCTTGGCGGTGATGCATTCACCAACCGTATTGGACGGGGCGGATTCGGCAACTTTGGAGGAGGGTTCGGCCGGGGCAATTACCTGAGGTTGGACGAACAGACTTTGGGCCGTATCGCCGAAATCACCCAGGCGGAATACTATCTGGCAGAGAGCGCGGACGAACTTCTTGAAGTCTTCACCACGATACCGTTGCGCCTGGAGAAGAAAAGAGTGCGCATGGAGCTCTCCGCCTTCCTGACCGCAGCAAGCAGCCTGCTTGCTCTTTCCGCCCTGGCCCTGGGTCTCCGTTGGAGTTCGCTGCCTTAGTCTTTAGCTATGTAACGGTGTGCCTATGCTGCAGCGTGAGCAACTAACGGGGATTTCCCGATGTGGTCCTTGGGGTTATACTACGTTTTGGAAGTTCTCCAGTTATGTCCCCAACAGGAGCTGCAATTGGCATTCAAATCCATGTTCATGACATAGGCGTAAATGTCATATCCACCACCAAGCATGCTACCGACTTTGTAACTGGCCATGTGATGTAGGCAATAAGAGTGGGAGTAGTGGAGGCTGATGGAACTTCACCTAGTGGAAGGAGGTGACCAATGAAGACTCGGACCATAGCCCTCGGCGCCCTTGTCGGCGGCTTGCTGGTTGTGCCCATGGTTGCATTAATGTATCTAGCGGACCAGTGGCTCAACCTCTCATTCGCACCCTACGATGTCTTCGACTGGATTGCACGAATTCTGCCTGGCCCGGTTGTGACGTTCGGCATTGATTTGATGATTGATAGCCTGCAAATGGTAGGCCTCAACGTCGCAGACACTGCGAAGACTGTCGAACACATCCAGGCAGTTTTGGCCTTCGGTATCGGCGTAATCGTTGCAAGCGTAATCGTTCACCTTATTGTTGGGCGCCGGCCTTCTATAGGCGGACCCGCGTTGGGCCTGATGGTGGGCGCTGTTCTGGGGCTGCCGATCGCGATTATTTCGGCCACCATGACCCAGGTATCCACGTCCGTCTTCTTCATTTTCTTCTGGGTCCTCGGTCTATTCTGCATCTCGGGCGTCGTCACTGTCGCCACGGCACGCAGGTTGCTGCCGCAGTTCTCCCTTACCGCCGACAGTTCATTAGCGCAGACCGAAACAAGGTCGGTCAGGGTAGCCGGCAGGCGCCAGTTTCTCATCCAGATGGGGGCAGCCACAGCTACCGTAACGGTTGTAGGCGCGGGGTTGGGGCGCCTTCTCGAAATAGACGAGCGCAACCGGCTGGAAGCTGAATTGGAGGCGATGAAAGAAAATATGCCCCAGGCCCCGTTGGTTGTAGAGCTGCCAAATGAAGATGACCCGATTAAACCCGCACTCGGAACCCGGCCCGAATACACTGCAGTAAGAGATCACTACAAAATCTATATCCGGTCGGAACCAACGGTGATAGACGGCGAAACGTGGACCCTTCCGATTTACGGCCTGGTGGACAACCCGGTGAATTTGACTCTGAGCGAAATCATGACCAGGTACGAGCCTCGCAATGAGTTTGTCACGCTGAGTTGCATCTCAAATCGGGTGGGAGGCCCGCTGATAGGCACCACCCATTGGACCGGCGCCAGCCTAAAGGAGATTCTTGCTGACGTTAGGCCTCAGGGAGATGCGCGTTACCTGCAGATAACCAGTGCGGACGGATTCTATGAGACGGTCGACATGGACCTGATAGACTCCGACGAACGGATCATGCTGGCATACAACTGGGACGGTAAACCCATACCCTTCGATCACGGTTTTCCGCTGCGGATTTGGCTTCCCGACCGCTATGGCATGAAGCAACCAAAGTGGATAACCGGAATCGAAGTAATCGGCGATTATAGAGAGGGCTATTGGGTTGAACGGGGTTGGTCCGAGGAAGCGCTGGTAAGGGCTACTTCTGTGGTGGATACGGTAGCGGTGGACTCGCTGATCGAAGACGGTGAGCGGAAGCTGGTCCCGATTGGTGGAATCGCCTACGCGGGCGCCCGCGGAATCTCCAGGGTGGAGGTCCGTATCGACGATGAAGCAAACTGGCACGAGGCGGACTTGCGCTCTCCGTTGTCGGAAGTTTCCTGGGTGATCTGGCGCTACGATTGGCCTTTCGAGGAAGGAGGCCACGAATTCCACGTACGGTGCGTTGAGGCTGACGGAACTCCGCAAATAGAGGAGGAAAATCCAACTAGACCGGATGGCGCAACCGGTATTCACACGAAGTCGGAACGACTCAGAGCGACATAGACGGTCTGGCTTCCTGGCAATGCAACCTGACAATCGTCGGCAAGCTGCTGGAGCAGACAGCCGGCGACATATTCTTCCACTTTCCCGGCGTGGCTGAGGATTCGACAACAGATGAACCCATTGATGCGTCCGCGCTGAAGGGACGGCAGATGAGAGGCTTCCGGCGTCAGGAGCAGTTGATCTTCCAGGACCCGTACGAATCTCTGAATCCATGGCTGACGATACACGACATCATCGCGGAGCCCCTGGTAGTGCAGAAGATCGGGAATTCGTTGGATCAACTGGAGTTGGTTTCCGAGTTTCTGACGCAGGTTGGACTCACGCCGACTTCGACTTTTCTGTTTCGTTATCCCCATGATCTTTCGGATGGACAGCGGCAGAGGGTTGCAATCGCCCGTGCGTTAATCCTCTGACCCTACCTGGTGATTGCCGACGAGTCGACCTCCATGTTGGATGTTTCCAGCCGCATGGGGATCATGTAGTTGATGCAAGAGCTTGGCGAGGACATGGGGGTGGCCTATCTGTACATCACTCACGACCTGGCGGTCGCAAGGTACATGGGAGACCGGATAGCCGTTATGTACATGGGGAAGATTGTTGAAATTGCGGAGACCGAGGAGCTTCTGTAAAACCCTCTCCACCCATACGCCAAAGCTCTTTTGTCAGTGGTGTCGGTCCCTGATCCCCATCACCGTCGTAATCCTGCTGCAATAACCGCTCCAATAGATCCGGCCCCCAGGCGCCGCTTTTTCGACAGATGTCCGGCGGCAACCTCATTCTGCGAAGGCAGTCCACATCCTCCAATGGAAGAAAGGGGACCGGGGGACTTAGTTGCTTGCTAGGAGGTGTGAATCGGCAAGCCGGAAACGATGAAAAGGAAAACGCCTCAACAGGAACTTAGTGATGGATATAGGGCTGAAGGACCTCAAATAGGGCTTCACCGAGGCCCCTAGGACCAGGGTGAGAATTCCATGAATTCGTCGTCCATGACCAAGGGATTACCATCGAATTGATCAATGTCCTCAGTCAGCCCGATATGGAAGAGGGCGTCACCTTCATGAGCGAGGGGGAGGTTGGTGCGGCCCAGTATAACCCCGTCCATAGGGGAGATGATATCGGTGTCCACCTCGCCCAAGGGATCGGAAACGACGGCAAGTACCTGTCCGGACTGAATGGGCAAACCTATGCGCTTCTTGGACCTGACGACGCCGCTCAACGGCGCCCTAACCCACCTGCTAGAGCGGAGAATCATGGGAGCACGGGAACGGCCGGCGGCATTATGGGCGGGCAACATGCCGAGATGTTCCATAACCCCAACCACTCCCCTCACCCCGGCCCGGATGGCAAAGTCATCGAAGCGGAGAGCTTCGCCTGCTTCGTAGACGATTACGGGGATGCCTTCCTTGGCGGCAGTGGCGCGCAAACTACCTTCCCTATAGGAGGAGTTCAGCACTAGAGGAACGCCAAAGGCCCGTGCCATACTCTCGGCGGAGGCGTCTTCCAGATCAGCACGAATCTGCGGAAAGTTTTCCCTGTGGACGGCGCCGGTGTGAAGGTCGATGCCGTGAGTGGAATTTGCAAGGATATGTTCTTGGAACATGTTGGCTAGACGGGCGGCCAGGGAGCCTCTGGCAGACCCGGGAAAGGAGCGGTTGAGGTCTCGCCGGTCCGGCAGATATCGGCTGAGATTCAGGAAGCCGGGTACATTAACTATGGGAATAGCAATCATGGCCCCGTTAAGGCTTCTCAACGTGGGAAGCTGCATGATTCGCCGAATGATTTCGACCCCAATTATCTCGTCGCCGTGTATAGCTGCTGACACGAACAAGACCGGCCCATCCTGTGTACCGTTAATTAGGTGCACGGGCATTGTTAGCGGGACATGAATGGACAAGTCTGCAACGGGCAGATCTATCTGGGCATGTTCCCCAGGAGCGACTTCTATGTCGCCGATTCTTATCACTTGGGTTGAATTGGAAGTGGCGTCGTTCATTAACTGGCACCTAAAACTGCGTTTTGGTCGGCATGGGTCTGGCATTGGTTTCAATGAACGCAATAATCCGTCCTGCGATATCGTTGCCCGTCGACCGTTCGATTCCCTCCAGGCCGGGGGTTGAGTTCACCTCTATGAGCACTGGTCCGCGACTGGACCGAAGCATGTCGACGCCGGCCACGTTCAGGCCCAACGCTCTGCAGGCGCGTATGGCAGCGGAATTCTCGTCCGGCGTGATGTTGATCTTCTCGGCTGTGCCTCCGCGATGAAGGTTGGAACGAAACTCCCCTGGTCCGCTCTGGCGCTTCATGGCGCCAACCACCTGGTCGCCAACGACGAATGCTCGAATATCGGCTCCGCCCGCCTCCTTGACGAATTCCTGTACCAGGATGTTGATTTTGGCTCCTCGAAAAGCTTCAAATGTGCTTTTTGCCGAGGGCATGGTCTCGCCAAGCACAACGCCCAGGCCCTGTGTTCCTTCCACCAGTTTGATGACGACAGGTGGGCCGCCGACCATGCGGATCAAATCCTCTGATCGTCGGGCAGAGTTTGCGAAACTGGTAGCCGGCAAACCAATGCCCAGGCGGGACATGATCTGAAGCGCCCATAGCTTGTCACGGGCCCTTCCGATTGCTTCTGATTGGTTGAGCGTCCAAACGCCCATCATCTCAAACTGGCGCAGCACGGCCAGCCCGTAAAAGGTAATGGAGGCGCCTATGCGCGGAATCACTGCATCGTAACCGGTGAGGGTGGCGCCCCTGTACAACAGTTGAGGACTGTCGGACGTGATGTTTGCGTAGCACTGTGTTGTGTTGATTATGTCGATTTGGTGGCCCTTGGCCTCTGCGGCATGCACGAGGCGCCTGTGACTATAGAGATTTGGATTGCGCGCCAGCATTGCGATTCTCACTTAACGGCACCACCATTCCTCGGGCTTCCCCATTTGTTGGATGGACTATTGACCGCTTTAGTTGAATGCCTCCCGGCACGAAAGGATGCCCTCGGATCCACCAGGACGCGGTTGCGCATTGCTTCACGGCCGATGATCATGGGAAACCCCATGGCTTCGCGATTGGTGAGGCTCAACTCTATGGGCCAACGGCTGGCGCCTATCTGAAGTTCGGTGATGATTATGTACCGACGCTCGCTGCCTCCACTTGAGTTCGTCACCCACCGACGATCGCTAAGGGGAGCCTCGCAGACCGTTGAGGTTTTCTTGTCTCTCTGCATGGGATGGACGCGAAAGCGAATCCATTGCCGACCATCGACCTTGCGAAGGCTGATATCCCAAGCGTGCAATGCTGAAGTCTTTGCGCCCGTATCGAGCTTGGCCTTGATTGAAACGATGCCAAGGCTTGGCAGGGATACCCATTCTCGCCAGCCGAGCACTCGTTTATGGTTGTCGCCTGACCTCACCGATCTGCTAGTGCGGGTCAATTGCTGCTATCCCACGGCCTAGCACGTTTGCGGCGTATGGAGTGCAAAATTGGGTTATTCCTCGACATCGAGTTTGTTGGCGGCGATGCCTTGGTACCAGGCTCCAGTTTGTCCCCGAATAGGAAGTCAAGCAGTATCGTCCGAACAGATAAGGCTTCATCGAATCACCACCCGTCGAATGGCTTTCCTGTGCCGGAAAATGGTTGCTCAGGGTCGTCGGTAAGTGGGTGACTCACCATTGGCTGAGGCATCCGTTCATCGATCTCCATGCCCTGCTGCCGACGACACGGAAGGAACACGAACGCGATGGCAACCTGTCTGCCTGCATCATACACTTCATGCTCTTGACTGTTGAATACCAGGGGAGTGCGGTCGTATCTTCAATGGGTTCCTTGCCACCATGTTACCCACCTCCCCATGGGTTGGCAACCATTACCAGCAGCGAGTGTGGGGCAGATGTAGGGATAGGCCGGACCAAGGGAGTGTGAGGAAAGCGAAACGGGGAGATGCACATGAGAAGTTATATCTCCAGGATGAGGAGCCACCTTCATGGGCGCTGGCTCAAAGACGCCGTTGGCAATTTCCAGAATGGGTTGGCCGTCGACAGGGCGCAGATATCAGGGAAGGATGGTCAAGTCTAATTCTCCCGCATCCAATCCCCAGTTATGGATGGCGAATTGGGAAGGGGATTGCACAAAAGCACCGTGGAGTAGATTATTGGAGCATCATGTGTGGACGATTCAGCCTGACTGCAGACTTGGGAGAGTTGGCCCGCCGATTCGAGTTTGAAGGCAACTGGTCGGAGCTGGAACCGAACTATAACGTGGCGCCTACCCAGAACGTTCTAACCGTGGTAGGCAGCCAGAACAGGCGCGGCGGGTTCATGCGCTGGGGGTTGATTCCCCACTGGGCCAGGAGCGCTTCCTTCGGGAGCCGAATGATTAACGCCAGAGCGGAGACCGTGGCGCAAAAGCCGGCCTTTCGAAGTGCGTTTCGGAGGCGTCGGTGCCTGATCCTTGCCGACGGCTTCTATGAGTGGCAGAGGGTCGGTAAGGTCAATAAGCCCATGCGCATCGAAATGGAGTCCGGGGAGCCCTTTGCCTTTGCCGGGCTTTGGGCCGTATGGAAGGACCCGGAGGGCAACACCGTCCCATCCTGCACCATCATTACCACTGAGGCCAACGATCTACTACGGCCCATACATCAAAGGATGCCGGTTATCCTGTCCAGAGAGGTGGAGGAGTTCTGGCTGGACCGGGACGTACATGACGCCGCTGCGCTTTCGGACGTCCTAATGCCCTACCCTCCTGACCTGATGAGGACCTACCAGGTTTCAGCGCTTGTCAACTCGGCGCGCAACAATGGCCCGGAGATTCTGACGCCGGTAGGATAAAGCGATACCGGGTTAATCAGTAGTCTGAGGACGGTTCCAAAGAGGGTCAAGGGATGGCGCTACCAACCAATTGCGTATCCGTCTCGACGTGGGTCCGCTCCGCCGCTCAAGACGCCATTGGAATGGTCTACCATTATGCCTTGGGCGCCTCCCACCACTCTTGACCAGGGTTCCAGCACTTCAACGTCATGGCCGCGGCCGGCAAGTTCAGCGAGGACCTCCGGGGAAAACCTAGACTCCATCTCCACAGCCCTGCCTGCTATACACTTAAAGCGCGGGGCTTCGATTGCTTGCTGGACGTTCATCCCGAAGTCGAGGACGTTCATGAGCATCTGAGCACTAGTCTGGGCTATTCCGTAGCTGCCCGGTGTTCCGATGCTGAGGAAGAAATCTCCATCCTTGAACACCTGGGCAGGGGTGGGACACCAGTCAACAAGGCGTCGCGGTCCAATCTTGTTCGGCACGTCATTTTCTGGGGAAATGTCGAACCAATTGGCCACGTTGTTCAGAAAAATGCCTGTGTCCCCGATGGCGATGCCTGAGCCGAATCCCGAACCCAAACTCTGGGTAAGGGTCACCACATTCCCCTCACTGTCTGCCACCGCCAGGTGGGTGGTTGAACCCAACAGCGCGGGATCTATTCTTCCTGGAAGAAGGATGTCCTTCGATGCATGGGGATTGTACTGCTCACCCTGGACTGCCGACGCCCTGGCCATGTCTATACGGGACCTCTGGTCGGCGACGTAACTGTCCGAAAGCAGGCCCGTTACGGGAATAAAGGCGTGGTTAGGATCTCCCGCATATTCGATGCGGTCTGTGATTGCCAGTCTGGTGGCCTCTATCTGCCGGTGGAGGGTATCCGCGGAGCCGTAGGCCAATTCACTCGGGGCAAAGCCCTCGAGTATCTTCAGGGTTTCCAGCAGTTGAAACCCGTCGGAGTTCGGTGGAGTCGACAATACCCTGTATCCCCGGTAGTTTATTTCGATTGGCTCCTCCCACCATGCGTCATAATCCGAAAGGTCTTCCTCTGTCAATAGGCCTCCCAAGTCCTTGGAGCCTTCGACGATTCGCTGGGCCAGTTCGCCCTTGTAGAAGACCTCTTTTCCACCTTTGGCGACCTTCCTCAAGCTATCGGCCAGTTGGGGCTGAAGCAGCTTCTCACCCGGTTCAGGCGCCTTTCCGTGTGGCGCCAGAATTTTGTTAGAGCTTGGGTAGGCAGACCAGCGGGTCTGGCCGTCTGCTATCAGATGGCTATTCAGGTGGGTGACCGGGAACCCCTCTTCTGCATAAGTGATGGCGGGTTGAAACAGCCTCTCCAGCTCCAATCCACCATAGGTCTTGTGCAGAGTGAGCCAACCTGCGACATTGCCGGGCACAAGAACGGACAGGATTCCGCTCTCCTTGTTCTCGTTGGTAAAGAGGGAAGGTTCCGCTGCAGCGGGCGCCCGTCCTGTGAAGTTCAAAACCCTGGTGCGCTTCTCTTTGGCGACATAGGCAAGGAGACAGCCCACTCCACCCATTCCCGACATATAGGGCTCGACCACGTTTAATGCAGCGACGGTGGCTACTGTGGCGTCGAAGGCATTGCCGCCATCCATGAGAGCGCGCAGCCCGGCGATTGAGGCGAGGGGGTGGGCGGAGGCAACCATGCCCCTGGTGCTCATGACTACCGGTCTGTGGGACTGGACCGAAGTATTTTGGTTCATGCGTCCTCCTCAATCATTAGTTTGACATCAGCGATATTGGGCAAAGATAGCTGAGTGAATCCCACTGTGCAATGCTGGATCTCCTCCTGAGGGGACTGGATCTCCTCCTGAGGGGAATGGTCGGGCGTATTCTTAGGATCCGCGTTCCCGCCAGATTTCTTGTGGGATTGGAAGGCGGGCGGTTGCGGCAACTCCGACGGCGCCGGCAGGTTGCGCACGGCTCTGGTTGGGGAATGGCTCTGTGACTCTACACGATGAGCGGAAGGAGAGAGGAATGGACTATCGTTTCTAGATGTCTCTGAGCCAGCGGAACATGGTGTCAAACAGTTCTCCCTCGCGACCCATGTAGCCATGATTTGCCCCTGCAATTTCGTTGATCTGGACGTGGGAGTAACCGGTTGCTCTAAGGTTGCGTTGGGCTGCTCCGCACACGGGAATCTCCTCCCGCCCTCCGACGGCGCTTTCTTCTGCGCCGAATACGAAGAGGGTGGGGCAGCCCGTCTTCGCTGCGTGCATGGTAACGCTGTAGCGATTGTCGGGATTGAAACAATCGACATAGGCCCCTGCACTCCACGTGGATCCCCACGGGACTCCCGGACGGAGCAGCACATCCGAATGGCCTTCCTCCACGTTGCGTAGAGATTCCTGGAAGGGGGACGAGAAGTCCTCTCCGTGGAGCCTTATGATTCCCTCGTGGTCGTATTCACCCGGCGACACGGCAATTACCGCCTCCACGTACTCGAACTTTTCCGTTGCCTGGGCGTAGGTGGCTCGAACTGCTCCTCCGCTGTGCCCGCCAATTGCTATGCGCCGGTGTCCTCGCTCACGCAGCAGGTCCAACCAAACTCCAAAGTCGACTCGGGAGTCATATACGGACTCGAAGGCGTAGCCGGCTAGCAGCCCTCCCTTTGCGCCGCTGGCGACATGGTCATGGCCACGGCGATTGGCCGACAGAAAGGCTATGCCCTTTTCCGCCATGCGCTGTCCAAGGCCCAGATAGAGGCGACCATAAAAGTTGCCGCAATCGCCGTGAAAGAACAGCACGGCGTCCAATGAAGGGGGCGGACCTTCGTTTGCGGGGGCGAAATAGGCCCCTGAAAGGGAAATGCCGTCAGGTGTGATTACGTGAACTAGATCCGCAAGCATTTTTCCTCCTTCTCCGTCGGACGCCTTTCGATAGTTGGTCCGGCATGGGATTGGATTGTAACCGTCGACAACGGGGTTAAGCAAAGCGGAGCTCCGGCATAGCCTTGCTTGGATAGCGGTCATTTAAACGACGATGGAGAATCTGGGGTATAGTCGATATGATCGAGGGTGGGCTGACTGATAATGGTCGGCTTCATCCGTACCAGGAGGTTTGCGCTGAAGTGAAGGCAGTCGTGGAGCAATGAACCAGACCCCATCGCAGAAAGCGAGCGCGTTTCTGGAGGGGCGTTCCGGATGGATCATAACTGGAGTTGTATTGGCGACTCTCCTGCTCCTGCTGCCACTCATGGTCTTGGCGCCTGAGGAACAGGCTTCAACTGAACCGGGCGGTCCGGTTTTCGAGTTGCGCGACTTGGTGAACGAACGCTTCCCGGATGAACTCTATGTCCCGACTTACATTCTGGAGTCGCCCGATGGGCCGGACGGCGACATTCTGAACCAGGCTGCACTCTGGGAACTGTACTGGAATGAGGAAGAGATGCGTCGCGCGGATGAGCGTGGCGAACTGCACCCTCCAGAGTTGGCAGTACAGCCCTACCTGTACAAGGGAATCAGCCCTAGCAATCAACGCCTCGTCCACGGAATTTATTCCGTGGCTGACGCCGTTCAGGCCGCCCTGACGGAAGTTGGTATCGATCTGGAACGCGCCAGTGATGAAGAGGTCAAGATTGCTCTTCATTTCGTGCTTCTGGAAGGATCTCCGACTTTCGGCTTAACAGAATCCCTTTCCGAAAGGGCCAGTTACACTCTTGAATATGCGGAAGGCATCGGGCAGTACCGTCGCTGGCGTTCTCCCGCGATAATCAACTTTGTCCTGGCGGAGAACGACAAGCTGGGCGGAGGTCCCCAGACCATCAACGTTGGCGCTGACGAGACCGCCATGCAGAAGGAGCACTTTGGTCGGAACGTCCAAAGAATCCTGCGTGGCGAGGAGTGCAACTACCGGCTGTGGGGCGTCGCCATTGACCCTAATCTTGAATCCCAGGATGAAGGACGTACCACCGTACCCTTCATTCTAGCCACCGTACTTGCCGTGCTGCTAGTAATTGGAATCAGCCTCAGATCTTGGCGCGCGGTGCTGCTTTCAGCCATTGGACTGGGCATGATGATTGTGTGGCTAAAGGGCATATCCAACCTGGTGGGTCTCAAGGCAGGCTTGGTGGTGGAGCTGATTGTGCCTATTGCGATGATCTCCCTTGGTGTGGACTTCGCCATCCATGCCCTCCATCGCTACGGAGAAGAGCGAGGCAGGGGACTGGGACCACGCCCTGCCCTAAGGGTGGGATTTGCGGGAGTGGTGGGTGCGCTGGTGCTCGCGATGTTCACCGACGGTCTGGCCTTCTTTTCCAACACCGTCTCTGGTATAGAGTCGATTATCGGATTTGGCATTGCAGCCGGCATAGCCGTAATCTCCTCATTCATCATCATGGGCGTGTTCGTGCCGTTGGTTTACATGCGCCTGGACGTGCTGCGGAGGCCGGGCCATGCTGACGCTGCTCCGGCTCCGGGTGCGCACGCTTCCACCGAGGGTAGCGTATCGCGAGACTTTCTCAGTGTTGAATGGATAGTGGGCAGGCTCGCCCGGCGCCGTCTCATTGTGCTTCCAATTGTGGCTATTATCACGGGCGCTGCTCTGGCGTTCGCTTTCAGACTGGAGGCGCAGTTGGACGTGAAGGACTTTTTTGACAGCAGCTCAGACTTCGTCGTGGGGCTGGATAAGCTCGATTATCACGTTGGAAACACACAGGGCGAGCCCGGCATCATTTATATTGAGGGCGACCTGTCTTCCGACGAATCCCTTGAGGCCCTCAGAGAGTTGGAGGCGAAGTTGAAGGTCAATTCCCACGTGGGCAAGGGAGCAGATGGAGAGCCGACCTTCTACGGCTGGACCATCTTCGATCTAATGGAGCGCCTTATCGACAGTGACTACGCTCGCAGCCAGGTGCAGCTGGTAACAGGGCATACCATTACCGATGGGGATGGAGACAAGATTCCAGATACCTATGCCCAAGTCCGGGCAGCCATCGAGTATATTGTGGAGCACGGCATTCCGATGGACGAGTCCACGCCTGCATTTTCGGCACGCCAGGTGCAGGGTAGTCTCTTCCGAGATCCTACGGAAGATGCCAGGAATGCCCTCCTCCTGCGGGTGGCGCTGCCCGGCACTAGGGAGCAATCCAAAGTGGCCGCGGCACGTGAGGCTGTCGAGTCCGACCTTGAATTTCTCGAGGAGGCGCCATCCATTACAACGGCGGGACTGACGGGTTCCGCCTTTACCAGGGCGGCCTCTCTGGATGCGGCGGTACGTTCCCTGTTGATCTCTCTGCCCGTTGCCGTAGTTGCGTGCTTTCTGGTGGCTGCGGTCTTCATGCGTTCGGTGCGATATGCCTTCGTGACCATTATCCCCATAGGCCTGGTGGTGGCCTGGCTCTACGCGATAATGTACTTACTCGGGTTTGACCTCAACTTTGTAACCGCCACTATAGGAGCGATCTCCATCGGTGTGGGCGTGGACTTCTCAATCCATCTCACCCAGCGGTTCCGTGAGGAAATATCCCGGGACGGAAACGGGATGGGGGCAATTGAGCGGTCAGCCAAAAGCACGGGAATGGCCCTCATTGGGTCGGCCTCCTCCAGCGTATTGGGCTTCGCAATAATGGGATTCGCCCCTATGCCGATGTTTTCCGCTTACGGCACTCTCACTGCGGTGATGGTATTCATGGCCGCAGCCGCTGCTCTGCTAGTACTACCTTCCCTGCTCTTGCTGGTGACGCCACAGCGTGAACGGGCTTCCTAGCCAGCGATCGTAGGGAAATGGTGGCTTGGACTGCGAGGTGCCACGCAACCTTAGCTACTCCTTTAACGGCCTAATACAGTTACCTGTTTACGGTTTGAGTTTGGCGTGGCGTAACGCAGCAATGCCAATGGACCCGCCTAAACTATTCGCTCCCCGGCCCGCATTACCATAGTCATGGTTCGCAAGGCCCGGATATCCATTAGCGGGTCCTTGTCTACAATAATCAGGTCTGCCTCTTTGCCCGGCTCAACGGTCCCTATGGTGTCTTGCTGACCGATGGCCTTCGCAGCCATGCCGGTGGATGCTTGGAGAATGTCCATGTTGGTCATTCCGGCCTGGCTCATTAACTCCAGTCCAAGACAGTAATCTCCCAGAATCTCGACGGCGTCGGTACCGGTGACAATGTTAATGTTGAAGTCGTTCCACATCCGGCCCAGGAATTCCAACTGACTCTCGCATTTGGCCTTCAAGTCATCCAAACGGCTCTGCTCCTTGACGGTCAGGGGACGTTCAAGCTCTTGCGCCAACAGCGCCTCTCTTTGTCGGAATCCCGTCTGGGACGTTGGGCAGACGAACACACCCTGATTGGCAATCCGCTCCGCTATGGCCTCGTCGAACTTATAGGAGCCGTCCGGCTCTCTGAAACCGGCGTGCTCGATCATGCCTATGCCCGCATCGAGCACGTTGGTCAGGCTCTGTGTTGCAAGACAGTGCGCGGTGGTAAGTTTACCGAATCTATAGGCTTCGTCTGCAATGGCCCACAGCTCCTCGACGCTATAGGACGGTCTGCGGTTGTCCGTAATGGTTGTAGCTCCTCCGGAAGCCATAATCTTTATGTGATCGGCGCCGTCCTTAATCAGCTCTCGTACTGCCGCACGCACGCCCTCAACTCCGTCTGCTTCCTGGTTACACCAGTGAAAGTGACCTCCGGAAATGGTAACCGGACGGCCGCAAAGATAGAGGCGCGGCGTAGTGACGTAGCCTCTCTTGGCGGCCTCTCTAAGGTCAAACATGACCCGGTTCCTGGCACCGTTTTCCCGAACTGTCGTGACGCCGCTCTTAAGGTGGATGAGGGCGTTCCGGGCTGCTCGCAGCAGCATGGTCTGGTCGGAATCACTGTTCATCAACTCTTCGTGGGAGCATCCGTAAACACCGAAGGAGAGGTGAATGTGGGAATCAATGAGGCCCGGTAGGAGGTATCCGCTGGGGAAGTCCAGCGTTCGCACGTGAGGGCCTTCGGGGAGCCAGATATCACCCTGTCGCCCTATGGCCTTAATACTAGACCCTTCTACGATTACGGCAGCATCAACGAGGGGTTTGGCGCCGGTTCCGTCAAGGAGGGCTCTTGCCTTGATAACGGTAACGGCGGGCGAAGGGGTCAACGGGGAACTCCTATGTTCGAGGATTGTCTAGATTCCCTCGGTTCACTGTTTTCGGACGCCTTCAATTGCGGAGAGACGCAGAAAAGGCCGTATGGCAAACATTATGTCCTGAACCTTCTGGATAGGCTACTTGCACATTCTCTTTGAAGTCAACGACAATCCGTGCGCCTTCGTATTGGCGGACTATGCCTAAACCTGTTTGATACCTTTGATAGCCTGGTGATAAGATGAGCCAACTTGGGCAGCGGCCTGTTTTGTCCTGGGAGGTTCTGAAATGGACGCAATTAATCCTCTGGTTGATAGGTGGCTTCGAGATGCGGCCAAGGACCCCGACGCCTTTTGGGAGGACGCTGCCCGGTCTCTGCCCTGGTTTCGTGGGTGGGACACGGTCTTTGAATGGGACTTTCCTGAATTCACATGGTTTTCAGGCGCTGAGACGAATCTGGCGTATAACTGTGTAGACCGTCATGCCGAAGGCCCCCACAGAGGGCGTGCGGCATTGGTATACGTGAACGAGCGTGGAGACAGGACTGTCCTAACCTATGCCCAGCTTCAGCATCAGGTTGGCATAGTCGCGGCAGCTTTGCGGGGAATGGGGATTCGAAAGGGTGACAGGCTCACCATCTACATGCCCGTTTGCATTGAGTCCATCGTTCTGATGCTGGCGACTGTACGCATTGGCGCCATTCATTCGGTAATTTTTGCGGGCTTCGGGGCAGAAGCCCTCCGGGAAAGAATAAGGGCCAGCGGCTCCAAGCTGGTCTTTACGACTGATATCACTTATCGCAAGGGCACGGACATCCCGCTGAAGTACATTGTTGACGATTCTTTGGCGGATGCTGAGGGTCCCGTCACCAACGTAATCCTCCTCAAGCGCGGTGAGGATGACGTGCCTATGACCACGGGCAGAGACCTGTCCTGGGAAGAATTCATTGCTCAGGGGAAGGGACAAAGCAGCGAATTTGCCCGCATGGAGGCCAATGAACCCGCCTTCATACTGGCCACCTCTGGCACCACCGCCAAGCCCAAGCTGGTGGTCCATACCCACGGGGGCTACCAGGTAGGAATACACAGCATGGCCCAATGGTGCTTTGGAATGAAGTCAACCGACGTGTGGTGGGCCACTTCCGACATAGGATGGATTGTCGGCCACAGCTACATCGTATACGCTCCCCTGCTCATGGGCTGCACTACCATCGCCTACGAGGGGGCCTTTGATTATCCAAATCCCGATCTGGTCTGGAGCATCGTCGAAGAGTTTGGAGTGACGGGCATCTTCACATCGCCCACCGCAGTAAGGCTGTTGACGCGCTACGGTGATGACGCAATGCCAAAGTCTGACCTGGACTCCCTGGAGCGTGTATTCTGCGCCGGCGAGGTGCTGAATCCCCCGGCTTGGGAATGGCTCCAGAAGGAGGCTTTGGGGAACAGGATACCTGTGATTGACCATTACTGGCAGACGGAAACGGGAGGGCCGATAGTGGGCAATCCTTATGGCCTGTCGTTGCTGCCGATCAAGCCCGGCTCCGCCGCCATACCTCTGCCGGGCATAGACGTGGCCGTCATGACCCTGGAGGGAGAAGAATGCGGCCCCGGCGAGAAGGGAATTCTGACCATAAAACGCCCCTTCCCAAGCTTGACCCCTACACTCTGGGGAGAAACCGACCGATACGCTAACGACTATTGGACTCGTGTCCCGGGAAAGCGCGTCTACTTTGCCGGAGATTCCGCCCACATTGATGAAGACGGATATGTCTGGTTCGCGGGGAGGGCCGACGAGGTAATCAAAATAGCAGCCCACCGCATCGGAACAGTGGAGGTTGAGTCGGCTCTCCTGACCCACCCGGCCGTCGCCGAAGCCGGAGTTACGGCGCGCCCTGATGAGATTAGAGGAGAGGTAATTTCCGCCTTCACCGTACTGAAGGGAGGTTTCCACCCATCCGACGAACTCAGACGCGAGCTGATCCAAACAGTTCGTCGCAACCTGGGTCCTATCGCAGTGATTGGCGAGTTGAACTTCGTGGACATGCTGCCCAAGACGCGCAGCGGAAAGATCATGAGGCGGGTACTGAAGGCTGTCGTTCTTGATCAGGAACCGGGCGACATCACTACTATTGAAGATGAAGGATCAGTTGAAGACGCCCGTCAGGCATGGCAACAGATGAAAGCCGCTGCAAGAAACCAAGTCTAGCGCGTCGTCTTAACCAACCGTCAGCATTTTGGTGATCGGTACCCTGTCGCCACCAGGGGGTCGCGCATTTCGGGCAATGAGCATAGGGATGAAGGAGAAGTGTTCCCAGTTGATTGAATCGGCCAACCTGCGCAAGACCGCACTGGTTCTGGTAATAGGCGGACTGCTCTGGAACATGGTTGAAGCCATCGTTTCGTTGTGGGCGGGAGTACAGGCCGGTAGCGTGGCGATGCTTGCCTTTGGGCTGGATAGCATTGTGGAGCTTCTAGCCGGTGGCGTTCTGGTCTGGCGTTTGAGGGTAGACGGCAATGAATCGGATGTGGAAGCGGCGGAGAGAAGGGCGCAGCGGCTTTTGGGGTTGAGCTTCTTTCTGCTGGCGATATACGTAGCCCTTCATTCCGGGGCCAACCTGCTGGGATGGCTGCCAGAGCCACAGCCCAGCCTTGCAGGCGTCAGCATTGTGGCGGCAAGCGCGGTGGTCATGGCCGTTCTCTATGTCGGCAAGATGCGAATTTCCGTGAGGATGCAGTCCCGGTCTTTGCGGGCAGAAGCCATGGAGAGCCTGTTCTGCGATCTGTAGGACTTGGGTATTCTGGTAGGGCTTGGGCTAAACGGACTGTTCTCCTGGTGGTGGGCGGATCCCGTGTCGGCGCTGGCCTCGTGCCTTTCTTCATCAAGGAAGGCTGGGAGAACTTCTTTAATGATGGTCACGAGGATGAAGGTGGCGGTCCACGGGTCTGCTTTTGCCCGCCTTGCTTCTACGGCTTCCGCACCTGTCGTGCCACGTGTTGTCTAGCCTAGCGCAACCTACGTCTTCCGGGTGCATCTCATCGGTTCTGGCGGCTTACGGGATGCAGGTCGGCGCGCATCAAGACAACTTTATCGCGCTTTTTACAATCTCGACACAGAGTATCAAGTTGTTCACAAGTTGGACGTAGCCTATTATGCTGGCCCAGCCTGAAATACTCGAAGTAAGGCTATTGAGAAGGCAAAGAAGAGAGGAGGATGACAGGTGAACACCATCAATACCCTTGACGACAGGTTTGACGATGCAGAAAAGGGCCTGGAATGGTTGGAGAAGCTTGAGGCTCTGCAGGTACGCTCGACATCCGACCAGGCTGCCTTGGAAGTCGCGGAGTACGTATTGAAGCTGCGGACGGCAGTCACCGAGTTAGCCAGAGACCGCACCCCATCAGAATTGAACGAGACTGTAGGACCTGAGACGGCGCGGTTGGTGGAGGAGTTGAGGCGCGAAGAGGCAAATGATTACTGGAGTACAAGGATCCGTCCCGCGCTTTTGAAATTGAACGACTGAGAATCCGGCAGTCCCGTTCCTGCGCTAGTCTGAGTCAAGAGATTCGCCGGTGTAGAAGGCCGTCGTCCGCTTGGCCGCAGCCTCCGCGGCCTCAGGGCTGGTTCCGGCTGAGATGGAGGCTTCGCCCCATCTTTTGCTGGATTCGGAAATGAACGCCCTGCCGTCTTGAGAGGTAACAAACTCGACCTCGTCAGGCTTTGACATGTCTGGCCGCGCGATATGTAGTGCGAGTCCCAAAAGCGCCGTCTCCCAGCCAACACCGACTGCGCCAGGACCGTACATGTCCCAATGTTCCGATAGCAGGGCGGTGTGGATGATAGTGAGCCTGGTTTCACCTGCTTTTGTAGGCGAGAGGCCCACCTCAACCCAGCTGACGTCTCCGCCGAACTCCCATGTGAGCGTGAAATCCGACAGCTGTTGGCAAGTGGTTATTGTGCCGCCCGCGTTGCCTTCCAACTGATAACGGCCACCCAGGCGGAGATCTCCGCTAATTGGCATAGACCAGTGCGGGATTCTCTCGATGTTGGTGACTGCATCCCACAGATTCTCGACCGGGGTAGAGTAGATTCGGGAAAGAATGACTGTGCGAGCGGGGCGTCCATCGCGCATCAACGACGACACGGAGCGCTCCATAGCGGTTAGATGACCATCTACATCAAAGTTCATAGCTTATCTCCGACCTTCCCTAGGACCGCCCCGGAGTATTTTGGGGATTATAACCGGTATTATTCCTGGCTGAAAGTACGTTAACGGTATATCTCCTCGCCTCGCTGCAGCCGGAGGGCGATCTGGAAGGTCTGGCCTTCAGCGCGGGGAGTGGGTGAATGGGCCGCCAGAAATCGGGAAAGGCCTATCATCACGTGGCGTGCTGACTCGGCGCATTTCCGGGAAGCAAACTGTTTAAATGCGGCGTCCAGGATCTGGAACGAATGGAAATCGGCATCCTCTCTCAGCATTATCCTTCCCATGGTGGACATCAGGTTTTCTGAGTGTCCGTCTCCGGCAAGGTAATCGGAGACGGCCTTGGCAGATTCTTCGACCTGATGGCGCACGTTTACCATGTCCAACAGCCGTCCAAGTATTTCCGTGGAGGATTCGTGGTTTGATGCTATTGCGGGAAGGGGCATGGGCGGCAGGTTCAGGAAGCGGTCCAGGTAGATGCTCATTGCGACGTCGTAGACGCCGCGAAGAAGCTCCGGGCTGGGGACCCGTTTCAAAGCCTGGTGAAGGCCGTTGGCGGCAGTCAAAGTATTATGCACCGTGTCCCAGTCCCGGAATTCGTTGGATGTGTGGAAATGGGCCATGCGAAGAAAGGCTGCGTGGGCCACGGCCGCTCCCAGCTGTTCTGCGGTGGCTCCCGCTACGATGCTCTCATTGATAGATGAGATTATTGCTTTGGGTGAGTCGTCCAAGATTGCCAAAGCAAGGGAATCCTCTTCGTGCCAGCCGCCTGAACGACTATGACTTCGGTCCAAAAGGCTGGGGAGTCCCCTCCTCGCTTCCCAAACCATTGAGGAGATATCGATGGGACTGCGCCACTGGCTAAGTTCCTCGCTGCGGCGGGCACGGGCCATTCCATGCACCAGGCTGGGAAGCACCTGTCCGGCCATGTCCCATCCCAGGTGGTCCAACAACTCAAACGCCTTGTTGGCAAAGTCGACCACGTGGCCGCTGTCAAGGTAGATATGGTCTGTGGCTGCCGTGAAGATCATGCGGGCGATGTCTTCTCTGGAGACGCCCACTTCTATGGCGGTAGCCAGACATCGCTCGGCTCCCTCTTCATCTCGCACCTCAATGAAGTTGCGGAACCATGCAGAGAACACCTCAGGACGCATTTCCCCCGTGGGGAGCGGGTCGATAGGAAAGCGTGGGGCCTTCCCCGCGCACTCTCTGGCGACATGGAGAAGACCTTGGTAGAGAGCTCTTGGTCGGTCCTCTTCGCGCAGCTCCGGCAGAATGTTTGCCGTACACGTCAGGATGCTCATGGCCGCGCTCCATCCATCGGCCGAATAGGTAGTGCCGAACTCAGCACCTATTTTCAAGGGCACTGTATAGTCGGCACCGGCGGCTTCCAGTCCAAGAACCGCCTTCGCTATGACCAGCCGGATGTTGTGCTCCATTCCGTCATTGAGCCGCCGCTGCCAGTGTCGATTCTCGTCACGGGGCGGCGGATACGGGTCTACCCACACCTCTCCATCCACTACGATGCACGGAAAGGTGCGGACATCGTCAGCGAAAGGATTGAACGTGCCCCCGCCGGCGAGATCAAAGCGGGCGTGATGCCAGTGGCAAGTGAGAATTCCATCCTTAACGCTGCCTCGATCCAGGGGAAACCCCATGTGAGGGCAGCGATTGTCTACTGCATGGGCCTGACCCTCGTGATAGAACACCGCAATTGTGTGCCCGCCTCCGGTCACGACTATGCAGCCGCGCTCTTTAACATGTTCCAAGGAACCAACCAGGATATTTTGCTTGACTATGGTAGACAAATATACGCTTCCTTCACCTGATACCCATCACGTATCCTTATTCTACCAGATGCCGATGAGGTTCTAACCGTTTGCTATCCAGTCCACTACCCGCTCCCCGATCATAAGGGCCGTGGGATGGAGGCCTCCCGACCTGGGTATACGGGGAACCACCGAGGCATCCGCTACCCACAACTTGTTCACTCCCTTGACCCGGCAGTATTGGTCCACTACAGCCATTGGGTCAGAATCCGGGCCCATCCTGCACGTGCCGGATACGTGCCTCGCCGTGCTTACGGTCTGGCGAACCCAAAGGTCGAGAGCGCTGTCGTCGGCGAGAATTTCATCCGTTGGGCTGATTCGAAATTCAACCACGTCCCTATAGGAGTCGGATTCCAGCAGTGTGGCAGCGAATCGCAAGCCGTCCCGCACTCGTCTGGCGTCGTTGGGATTTTGCAGATATCTATAGTTGAAGCATGGCTGTACGTTGGGGTCGGCAGAAGCCAGCCTTACGTAGCCCGAACCTTCCGGCAGTCCGAGAGTGCAAGAGATACGCGCCGCCCGGTTTGGCGGGACATTTTCGGTAAGGTACTTGGTGCGCAGGCCGGGTACACGCTCCTCCCGTTCATCTACCACGGTGCTCGTCCTCAGACCCATGTCGTTGATCTCGGTAGACCCTTGGGAAGTGTAATGCAGGACGTAATGGGAGCTGTCCAGGCCGGTGGTGAGAGTCTTTCCGTCTTTGACTTTGAACGTAATGTGGGCGCTCAGGTGGTTCCAAAGACTCCGACCAACGCCGGGAAGTTTGCTCACCAGTGGGATATCGAACTGCTCCAGCAGGGCTCTGGGGCCGATTCCAGACAGCATGAGCAGTTGCGGGGATCTCAGGGCTCCTGCGCAAAGCACGACACGGTCCGCCCGCAGGTTGAACAACTCTCCAGCGCTTTGAGCCTCCACCCCGATGGCCTTAGACCCTGAGAACAATACTTTTCGTACGTAAACTCCACCGCGAATGGTTAGGTTCAGTTGGTGACGTATCGGGTTGAGGTAGGTGATGGCCGAGCTCATCCTGACGCCTTCCAGGTTGTTTGTCGGTGTTACGCCAAGGCCGGATGGGTTGGGGCCATTGGTATCCCCGGTGACGCCGAATCCTTCACGCAGACACGCCTCATAGAACGCCCTTTGGATATCCGGCCAGGCGACGGATTGACGTCGCCTTACCGGCATGGGCCCGTTGGCTCCGTGGAAGTCATCCTGGATGTCCAGGTCGGTCTCCATTTTCTTGAAGAAAGGCAGCACCTTGGCGTAGGACCATTCGTCGTTGCCGAGGGAAGCCCAATTGTCGTAGTCCTCCGGGAATCCTCTTTGCATGGCTTGGCCGTTAATGGAGGAACCACCCCCTATTACCTTGCCCTGGGCCACGTGAATCTCGCCCTGCTCCTCGGTTATCGTTCCACGCAACGCCCAGTTGTGTTCGGAGTCCGGCGCCTCAGCATATCTTGTATGGCCGAATTTGACCTCGTCAGGAAGGTAGGCGAAATCTGGATAGTCGTTGCCTGCCTCCAGCAACAGGATGGAAAGGTCCAGCCGTTCCGCCAGCCTGCCCGCCAGGACCGAACCGGCTGCTCCTCCGCCTACAACGATGATGTCGTATTTCATGAAGTTCCCCCAATCTCCGATTTCACCTGACGAGGCCCATTATAGCGGTTGCCTGCACGGTGTGATTCGAAAGGAAGATATGGTGACGATTGCCAAATTGATGTCGGGCAGCTTCCAATACGGTTGCCCAACTCCCGGACTAGCCAAGAGATGCTAAACTTCAGAAGCGTGGTGGGGTTGCCATGCGATATGAGGACGGCGTCTCCCCCCACCTGCATTTGTAACTCTCTTCCCTACTCTTTGGTGGAGCGATAGGTCTTTGGAATCACAGGAACCCTTCGACCCTGACGGAAATGTCGAATCTGCACCGCCTCACGCTCCGACGGATGGAGCAATATCAGGTCCTCCGGCCGCCTCCAACGGACCTGTAACCCTGGCGAAGGATGCTGCACCGGGAAGGTCTATGGCCCGGGAAATGTTAGGGCCTCGCTCCCGCTTCCGACCGGCAAAGCTTCGGATGCGGGTCCGCACCTTCGACTCGTTCCGTTACCGGCGATTCCTGCGCTTGTGGTTCGCTATGCTGTGCTTTTCTTCAGGATACTGGTTGCAGCAGATTGTTGTCGGTTGGCTGACTTATGACGTGACAGGATCGCCTCTATGGACGAGCCTTGCCCTAGGCCTCGACGCGCTTCCGATCCTGCTGGTTGGTCCCATTGGAGGGGTTCTGGTTGATAAGTTTAACCGTAAGCGGCTGATAGCGTTCATTTACGGATACCAGGCCACTGTAACCACCATCTTTGCTGCTGTTGTGTTGACGGGGAATTTGGAGATCTGGCATATCTTCGTCTATATCCCCCTAATGGGGGTAGCAATAGTAATCAATGATCCTGCGCGGATGTCCCTTATTGCGAACATCGTGCCCAAGGAGAACCTAGTCAACGCCTTTGCTCTGAGCTCTCTGTCCTTCTCCCTTCCGAGGTTGATCGTTCCGGCCATGGGTGGACTGGCCATAGTGCTGGCCGGTCCGGGAATCGCCCTGGCGTTGGAGGCCGGACTACAGCTGGGCGCTCTCTTAATTGTGATGGGCCTTAACACGCCTATAACTACCCGTCGATCGCTTCGTATGACAACCGTCTTTTCGGATATCTTCGACGGTGTGCGCTACATATCTAGGGATCCGGTGCTCATTGGGCTGTTCGCCCTGATCCCCCTTCCCGCCCTGCTGGTAATGCCTTCAATCCAGGGACTCATGCCGGTATATGCGGCTGAGGTGTTTCACGTGGACGCCACCGGGCTGGGAGTATTGATGTCTGCAGCCGGTGCAGGATCTATCTTGGGCACGCTGTTTCTTGCTTCCAAAGGTGATATCAGTTCAAAGAACGTGGTAGTGCTGGCAAGCATGTTTACCATGGCGATAGCGACAGGCATCTTTTCGATCAATGTTTTCTTTCTAACCGCATATGTCAACCTGATTATTGTTAATGCCTCAATGATGATTTACTTCTCCATCAGCAGTGCGATAATTCATGGCAGAGTCTCTGACGAGTATCGTGGGAGGGTTGCCGGCCTATATATTTTGCCGTGGGGGCTGCTCCCGCTCGGGGGTCTGGGGACCGGGTTTCTGGCGGAGTGGCTTGGGGCCCCGCACGCAACTCAGATTGGGTCAGGCGTCATGGTAGTGCTTCTCTGCCTTCTGGTGTGGAGGATCAGGACCTTGCGACAGCCGGTGCCGGTCACCAGTGATTGAGCCGGCATAGTCCACATCACGGTTACGTTTGCGGGGATTAGCCCCTTACGGTGGAGGATTTCATGGAAATCGGAGAAACACTCTATGTTTCCCACAGAAAGCCCTGGCGAGAATGGCTGGAATCCAACTTCGACTCCGCCAGGGAAATATGGCTGGTTTATCCCAACAAGGCGTCCGACGAACCGCGCATCGTATACAACGACGCTGTGGAGGAGGCGCTGTGCTTTGGGTGGATAGACAGCATCATCAAGAAGCTGGATCCCCTTCACGCAGCGCAGCGCTTCACACCCAGGAACCCAAAGAGCAGCTACTCCCAGCAGAACAAGGAGAGGCTCCGCTGGCTCGCTTACGCAGGCTTGCTACATCCCTCGGTAATGGAATCGGTCAGGGAGATATTGACGGAGGAGTTTGTGTTTCCAAAGGATATTCTTCAGAGAATCCAGGAGAATGAACAGGCGTGGGCGCACTTCAAGTCTTTCTCCCCTGCCTACCAGAGAATTCGCGTGGCGTACATCGACATCGCCAGAGCCCGCCCGGAGATTTACGAAAATCGCCTGAAGAACTTTATGAAAGCCACCGAGAAGGGCAAGCAGATAGGCTACGGCGGCATTGAGAAGTACTTCTAGGGTAGGGCACCTGGATTCGGTGGTACCGATCTACAGGTTTTCGATTTCCACCGGCTCGATTTCGTCTGCCGGCTCAAACCCGAACAATCGCGAATAGAAGTAGAGTTCAGCTTCCAGGGACCTTTTTATGTTGACCGCCTTGCGGAATCCGTGTTGTTCGCCCGGAAACGTCAGGTACGCCGTCGGGATGCCCTTCGCCCGAACGGCGTTGAACATCGTCTCCGCTTGGTCAGGCGGCACTATCTTATCCTCCAAACCCTGCAGAAATATGATGGGACTGGATAGCTGGTGGTAGGAGCTGATGGGAGACCGCTCTCTATATGTGGCGGCTTCTTCCGGATTCGGCCCCACCAGGGAATCCAGATAACGCGATTCGAACTTGTGGGTGTCCTCGGCCAACGTGGCCAGGTCGCTCACTCCGTAATAGCTGGCTCCTGCAGAAAATACGTCTCGGAAGGTCAGCACGGCCAGCGTTGTATAGCCACCGGCGCTTCCACCATCGATGTTCAACATGCTTTCATCGACCAGTCCTTGGGCCACCAGATACTTTGCGGCGTTTACGCAATCGTCCACGTCCACGATGCCCCAGTTCCTCTCCAACCTGAGGCGGTATTCCCGTCCGAACCCCGTGCTTCCCCCATAGTTGACGTCGACTACAGCGAATCCGCGACTTGTCCAGAACTGGATCTCCATATCCAATGCGTTTGACGCGGCTGCGGTGGGGCCGCCATGGCTCTTCAACAGCAGCGGTGGTTTTTCCTCCTTGGGCCCGATGAAGTTCCGGTTTTGGGGCAGATACAGGAAAGCGTGGGCCGTAAGACCATCTTCTGTGGGGAACTCTATGGTTTGTGGCACGGAGATGTACCCGGCGTCCACGGTTGCGCTGCTGGAACGCCTGATGACATCCAGTTTCCGCGAGTCCATGTCCAGACTTAGCAAGGCGCTCGGCTCGGTTGGACCGCCGGCCTCAAAATAGGCTATATGCCCCGCGATTCGCAGGTCTGAGCGGTCCATGGCCGAGTAGCGGCCAACATCCAACTCAGTCCATTGTCCGGTATTAAGATTAACGTCGAGAAGGCCCCAGGTGCCGCTGCGGTTGACGGCGCAGATGGCCCGTTCCGCCGAGACGAAACCGTAGCAATTTGCTCCGAATACCCACGCAGGCTTAGCGAACTCCGCTTCCATGGGAAGTACGCATTCGATTATTTCGCCATCTGTTTCCTCGTTCCACCGGTAGAGATTCCACCAGCCGCTGCGATCTGACACGAGATAAAGCTGGCCGTTATGCGACCATTCGGGTTGGCAGATCGACTCTGCGAAGCCTCCGGCCACCAGCGTTCGATTGCTTACGCCGCCGTCGTCGCCCAGTTCGCTGACCCATAACTCCGTGCCGTCCCAGGGCATGTTTGGGTGATTCCAGCTGAGCCAGCACAGTCTGGACCCGTCCGGACTTAACCGAGGCGAGGAAAAGAAATCGCTGCCGGATATCAACACCTTCGGGTTGTTAGTGTCGTTGCTACAGGGGTCCATTGGCATAGCGACTATTGAATTAACAGGTTCTCCTTCACCGGAGTGATCCTCCTGGACACAGATCAGCCGCGAACGTGACGAGTCGACCTCGTAATCTGCGTGACGAATGTCTCCTTCCGGCGTGACAGGGATAGGGTCTTGCCCAGGGGATTGACGGTAGGTCCTCTGGTCGGAGAAGTTAGTGAAATAGACCGTGCCCTTGAAGGCTGCGAATGCGCCGCCGCCATATTCGTGTACGCGGGTACGCACGTTGAACGGAGCCGGGGTGACGTCCGAGACGGCCTCGCCGGGCGAGAGCTTCACCACCGTATGTCGTCCTTCCTCTACGGGGCGCATTTCCACCCAGTAGACATCTTCGCCGTCCAGAGCAATCTGCCCCAACCCTACCGAGTCGGCCACTATGAAGTCTGTTGTAATCGGCGATGCCCAGGAGCCGTAGGGGCTGGTGGTTGGCATATTTTTCCTCCTTCTGATTCTTGTATGTCAGGGCGGGAACTTAACCTAGGCACTCAACGTGCATACACGTTCATCATCCCAAGCCTATTGTTCATCGGCTCGTCTTGAAGAGTTACAATCATTTTCGAGAAGGGCTTACACGTTAAAGGAAATAATGAGACACAGTACCGCCAAAAGTAGAAGAACGTGCTGCACGAATAGCGCCGGATGCTGAACTTGGACATGCCAACGGGCTGTTTGGTTTCAGTGGTTCCGTTCAAGGTAGTGGGGTTGGTCGTCATGCTTCGCTCTCATACAGGAATGAGGGCATTGTCTCTGCGGATTTACAAAGTTCAGCCCGAGAATCTCTTTTGCATTTGATCAATGTCTTTTTCCGTAGGTGGGCAATAGGATGTGCGTAATAACCGTGTTGTGAACACCAGAAAATGGCGACTTGAATTTAGCCATCCAGGTATAAGTGGTGTCAAGGCAGGAGACGAGCCTGAATGTTGCGTAAGTTCAAATTTCGCGCCATCGGAGGGTGAGATCAATTGTGGAAAGGGCCTCTGGAGGAACGTCCGGCTATACTTGAGGCTCTGCTTCTGGCAAACTATCCGACGTGCAGGTGGCAGCCCAAGTGGGGGTCTTGAAAGACCGTGGCCGGACAAATGCCATTCTGATTCTTAACGCTTGGACCGATGGCTTCAACTGATAAAGTCTTGGGGCAGGATCAGGATAAGATTTTCTGCTTTTTCTATCAGGTAGCAAGGGAGGGACCGTGCCATGCCGCTAATGACTGGAAAACAGGCGCTTATGGAGATGCTGCGTGCCGAAGGAGTGAGGTACATCTTTGGCAATCCGGGGACGAGCGAAAGCGCCATAATGTCTTCCCTTCCGGCCTACCCGGACATCAAATATGTGCTGGTGA
Source organism: uncultured Dehalococcoidia bacterium (assembly GCA_951812825.1). Lineage (GTDB taxonomy): Bacteria > Chloroflexota > Dehalococcoidia > Lucifugimonadales > JAPULR01. The sequence continues at coordinate 204,002 of OX638324.1, forward strand.
CCCAGGAAGGAGTGGCGATGGGCATGGCAGACGGCTATAGTTCCGCCACCGGCGTCCCTTCCCTGGTCAACCTGCACATCGAGACCGGCCTTGCCAACGGCATCAGTCTCTTGCACCACGCCATGGATGGGGGTATTCCTCTGGTGCTTACGGCCGGCAACAAGGATATCCGCAAATTCAACGAAGGTCGCTCAGATCTAGTGGAAATGGTGCGCCAGTTTACCAAGTGGAGTGGAGAAGTCACCCATGTGGAGCAGATGTCCGGCATGGTGCGACGGGCATTCAACGAAGCCAAAACGCCGCCTACCGGACCTGCTTTTGTGGACTTCGCTGCCAATGCAATGGAGGACTCCGCAGAGATGGAGATAGTGCCGTCGTCGAAAGGGTACTTCAGGCTCAATCCGGACCCGGCGGCAGTGCAGGATGCTGCCGGGATGTTGGCCAATTCCGAGCGTCCCATCATGGTGGTGGGTGACCGGTTGGCGCAGTCCGGGGGTGTGGATGCGGCAGTCCTGCTGGCGGAGTCAATTGGTGCCCGGGTATATGCCGCTTCCCTGGCGCGGATGAATTTCCCTTCTGGCCACCCCCAGTTTCTGGGCCGGATAAATCCCGTTCTGCCCTCGTCGCGAGAGCTCTTGTCTACGGGAGATGTAGTGCTAGCCGTGGGTACTAACGTATTCTCGGGCTTCTTCTACTTCTCCGGACGCAGCTTGGCTGCACCCACTCGATTGATTCACGTGGACTCTGCCTATAGAGAGGTGGGCAAGTCTGAGCCCACCGACGTAGGGATAGTTGCAGACCCGAAGACCGCTCTCGATCTTCTTACTGATGCAGTCTCGGACGGTATGTCCGGTGAACAACGAGAAACGGCCCGACTGCGCGCCGCCGCTGTGGCTGAGGAAAAATCCGATAGCCGAGTCGCCTGGGAGGCGCGATTAAGGCAGCGCTGGAATCAACGACCTATGTCCACAGAGCGGATGATGGCGGAGCTTGCTCGTGGAATGCCAGCCGACGCCATCATCGTGGATGATGCAATCAGCTCCAAGGACGCGTTGCACGGGGCTGTCGACTTCATTGAATTCGACAGCATCTACGGAGAGCGCATCGGAGCCATCGGATGGGGCATGGGCGGCGCAATGGGAGTTAAGCTGGCCCATCCTGAACGTCCGGTTATTGCTGTGGTTGGGGATGGCAGCGCCATGATGACGGTGCAGGCGCTATGGACTGCTGCCAACGAGAACATTCCGGTGGTCTACCTGATTTGCAACAATCGCTCCTACCGGGTGCTCAAGGTCAATATGGACGTCTATAAGACACAGTTGTTGGGAGAACCGCGGCCGGACGAATACATTGGCATGGACTTTAACCTGCCTCTGAACATTGCGGGAATCGCCAATGCCATCGGCGTACATGGACGCACCATCGAGGACCCGGAGGAACTGGCCCCGGCCATAGAGCAGGCAGTGGAGTCAGGCCGTCCCGCAGTGCTGGACGTGCTTATTGACGGCAGCGTCTAACGGTCTCTTGAACAATATTTGACTTCTTCATTCCCCAAAGTGGCTGGATCGGACTTCAGATTCTTCATCGTTTGTAATCACCAGGTAAGTGAGAGCCGATCTGTTCTGGGATTGTGGGCCTTATGGACAGGGCAAGCTTAGACACAGATATCATGAGATTTCCGTTTTGCCTTGTATGGTTTTCTGACGAAATAGACAAGTTGTCCACAAAATATCCTCAGTCTATTAGCATATATGAATCGCCTGTCGGAAATATGTAGCACCCCCACATGATGGGAGGCGTGGTGGAGGAAAGCTTGCCCTCCAGTATAGTGGAACACAGGGCGGATCTGTTACCCACAATGAGGGTTTAGAGAAGGTTGTTAGTTGTGGCTTGTGGTACTCAGTCTAAGAGCAACTAGTGGAGCAGTTGGAGTTCAGGCCTTTGGCCGTAGACTCTGCATGCACCTGAATTTCTCAGTACACTATTCCAAGGTGAGGATTCTGGCCGGATTCTCGACGAAAATTTGATGTATGTGATTTTCTCGTATGCCGCGGACACGCATCCGTGGAACGATGTTCTCAATCAGGTGGCCATAACCGTACCCGCCGTAGGTAAAGGTCCGCGTCTTGGAGAACACGTCCTGGGCCAGAACAATTCTATCCTGATGGCCGTGTTCCAACAGGAGCTGAACGTAGTCCAGCCTTTGACCATCGTGGATCATGTCATAGGCCTCAAGGGAGTAGTGGGAAGATTCCCAGCCGAAGAGATCGTATTCAAGCATGGAACCTCTATCGGCGAACTCAAGCAGCGTTTTGGTGTCCAGAATAGTTCGGTCCAGGTGTCCCATTATTACCCGGCTGATATCCGCCCCCGCTTCTTCCAGCACGTCCAAAATTTCGAACGGCGCTCGCGGGCTGCGTCCAGGATGTATCAGTATTGCGGCGCCGGTCACTCGCTGTGCCTGTGCCCCGGCTCGCAGCACCTTGCGCTCATTCTTTGTGAGCGGCCACGAGCAGCCCAACTCTCCGATTATCCCTGCCCGAATCGTCGTACCGTCGACGCCCACCGTCACCTCCTCTATCATCTGAGACGCCAACTGCTTCTCCAACTTGTCATCCATGCCGCCAGGGTGCACCATGTCCACGTAATATCCCGCACCCATGACGATATTTACGCCCGTAACCTTCGCTACATTAACCAGGGCCTGCGGGTTTCTGCCGATGCCAATGGTGGTCGCATCGACAATGGTCGTGCCGCCGGCGGCTTTGAACAAGCCTATCTCATAGATGGCCGTCTTTTCGTCGAGTAGTTCCAGGTTGTCCCTGTTTCGGAAGGGGTCGTAGCGCACCCAGCCTAGGTTTTCCAGTCCTACTTTCGACTCAGCAAGCCGTCTGCTGTGGGCCTCTTCCGGAGGTGCGTACATGCAGACAAAATCGATGAAGACGTGCTCGTGCATGGAGGTCATACCCAGGGTTGAGGGGTCCACTGTCCCCAGAACGGTTTGGACTTTGCCGGATAGCTGTGACTTTGCCAAGACTTCACCTCAGTATTTTGACGTCGGAAATTGGCAATTTATTACGGATTGGGCGACCACTTGTATATTCTCGAAAGCGTCCTACCCATTAGAATGGCTCGGTCGGAGTCTGAGAGACTTTCGGTAACTCGAAATGCCTCAACGCCTTGCTCGTAGGTCAGTACACGAACGGCCCGCGTCCAGTCCGTGCCCCATAAGCAACGCTCCAACCCGAAGGCGTCGAACACACGGCTAAGCGGCTCCCAGATGTCTGGATAGGGGAACGGCTGGTGAGAGAGAGTGCAGGCGCCGGAAATTTTGATGGCCACGTTGTCCAGTTGAGAGGCGGCCAGCACGTTTGGTAGATCTCCGAATGGCTCCGGCGGTGCGGGTGGCACAAAGGGCTGCGCAAGCCCTACGTGGTCAATGATCACCTGTGTGTCGGGGTTGCGACGGGCCAGCTCCATAAGCAGTGGGAGCTTTTCTGAAGCCATGACGTTTACGGGAAGGCCCTCCCTGCCTGCGGCGGCCAGAATAGCGTTGAGACCGGGATGGTCCGCTTCGAAATCGTAGGCGTTAAGCATGATGCGAGCCCCGACTACGCCGGGTGTAGTCGCCCACTGTGCCATTTCGTCGGAGATTGAATCGGACGAAGGATCGAAGGGGCGCACCAGGCCAAACTTATTCGGGTAATGCTCATATACCTGGAGGGCATAGCTGGCATCGTACTGGTACATGGCGAAAGGCGATATGAGGATGGCGCCGTCCACTCCCACGGAATCCATGGCCGCGATCATGTCATCGCCGGTCATCTCCTCAGGCCCCTCCAGATGACCATGCCAGGGGCGTTCCGGGCTATTGCGCTCATAGCAGTGAACCTGGCAATCAATGGTTAGTGATTGTGTAGACATCCTTTGCCTCCTTAAGCATAGTAACGTTGGCCGGAGGGACCTGGTTCCTGGGCGTCCGAAGGCCATGCATGCTGTAGGGCATTCTACAACGGAACAGGCCTATCTGTGCATACCGTAACTTGGTCTGACCAAAAAGAGGGCTAGTCTGACGGTGTAACCGGGAATAACAGGGCTTCTGCGGCTACCGATCCTATCTAGGGCGTGGGCGGATGTCCCAGAATGCGATAACCCAGGTTATCATCGGTTCTTTCATGGGCGGGCAAGACCTCGATGAGAACATGCGACACGCCAACGATATCGCCGTTCTCGTCAAAACCAAAGTCGTCACCGATGGCCCCGCTCCAGGTTAGGTCGTATAGGCAGTCTCTGAATCCATCAGTATCCTGGTCGTCGTTAGTCTGTCGCAGGCATTCTGCGGCAATATCGACCTCGTCGTAGGCGGATCCTTGGAACCAGGGCCATGGCGCCGGAACGTCGGATCGGGTTTTGTAGTTGGCAAGAAGGTCCTTGCCGGTGGACGTGGTTAGATCCGGGTTGGATACAACAGCCTTCGGACCGGTGACAGCGTCGCCGGATATTCTTAGGGTGCCGGGTCCGGTCGGCACCACCTCCGAATAAATCGGACCTTCGTAACCGAGTTCCCTCGCCTGCTTGACGATAGTGCCCCCAGAGGTCTCCGCTTGAGCACTGAGAAGGAGTGCGTCAGGATCTTCGCCCATCATCCTAGTAAGCGGGCTGCGAAAATCAATGACTTCTGACGGGTAACTCTCCGTTGCTACGACAGAGCCGCCAAGTTCTTCGAACTGAGCAACTGCCGTGCGTCGAACGCCCTCCGCGTAGTCTGTGGCCTCCGTGATGGTGGACAGTTTGCGGACGCCATCGATCCAGAGTGTATTGCCGATGTCCGTGCCTACCTGCAGGGAGTAAATGGCGGTGCGTAAGATATAGTCGCCCGCGGTGGTTATGTCAGGGCTTCTACAGGATGGCGACAATAGGACCACGCGGTCCTTCTCGGCCAGAGGCGCCACACCCAGGGTGCCGCTGCTGCACGTGGCGCCCAGGATGATCTTGATGCCTTCTACCTCTGTCAGTCGTCGGTATGCGGTGATTGCATCGTTGGACGTGCACTTGGAGTCCTCTACGACGAGCTTCAGCATGGGGCCGTTAATTCCGCCGGCAGAGTTTATCTCCTCCACCGCCATAAACTTGGACTGGGACAGGGGGACGCCGTATGACTTGCCAAGCCGGGTGAGAGAGTCCAACCCGACGACGACGAAAGGTTGACCCTCTTCACCATTCCCAGTAGACGAGGTTGTTTCTGACACGCTCGGATCGGAATCGGCCGCGTCGCCTGGACCACAGCCAAAACAAAGGAATGAATCGCACTTTACCTCCCCACAGCCCATGGAATAAGACAAATTTATACCTAGTCCAGCAAGAGGATGATCACCCCAATTATGGAATTGTCTGCTTGGACGCGCTTGTCGGTTGTCGCAGGGATTATCACGGCACGGCTTCGACTATAATCTCTCTATGACCGGGTTAGCTGTTTCGCTGATTCTGCTGTCCGCGCTTTGTCACGCCTCATGGAACCTGCTGCTTAAACGCGCCGACAATCAGGAGGTCTTCGTATGGGCGCTTCTGGCGGTAGGAGCTGTAATTCTGCTTCCCCTTGGAGTGGTCTTGTTTTGGCTGCACCCTGCCTCGTGGCCGGGATATTGGCTGGTGATTGCTTCTGCGTGCATCCACGTATTCTATTTCATCCTGCTGGGACGGGCCTATTCCAAGGATGATTTGTCTCTTGTCTATCCCATTGCCCGAGGAATAGGCCCCATGTTTGTACCAGTTTTGGCCGTGCTCATTCTTGGCGAGAGGGTAACCCTGTCCGCCGGTATCGGGATTGCCCTGATCGTGGCCGGAATTTTCGTAGTTTCATGGTGGGGCCGTTTCCGTCTGCTCTGGGCTAATCCGTCTTTTCTGGTACGAGATAGCGGCATGCGCTATGCGGTCCTTACCGGGTTGACCATCACGATCTATAGTCTGGTCGATAAGGAAGGAGTAGAGCACGTCCATCCCTTCCTTTACATGTATCTGCTAACCGTTGGAGCAGCAATTGTCATTGCTCCTTATATTCTCTTGAAGTACGGCCTGACTGTAGTTCGACAGGAGTGGCAATTGCATACTTTGCCTGTTTTGGGATCAAGCATGTTGATGTTTCTCGCCTACGGTCTGGTGCTGACTGCACTTTCCTTGTCCCAAGTCAGTTACGTTGTCCCAGCTCGGGAAGTTGGTATAGTCCTTGGTGTCCTGATGGGGGTGTTTTTGCTGAAGGAGCAGTTTGGCCAGGGCCGACTGCTTGGCTCATTTCTCATAGCGATTGGGTTAGCGCTTATTGCTTTCTTTTCCTGAGGTTTAGCCCAACAGAGAAAGAGAAAGCTCTGTACCTTCGGCAGAATCTCCATGATGCCTGATGTGTCGGTGATGTCACTCCGATGCCGTTCGACGAAACTCAAGCCGGGCTCTGAGGATTGAGGGTTGAAATCTATGCGAAGTGTGGCAGATTGCCAGGTAAAAGAATGCCAGGAGAGCATATGAGGCTTTCGGCGAGTGATGCGATCGCAGGGCCACACGGAGCAGCGGCTATTCAGCATCTTTCCCTGTGCAATCACCTCCGTCCTGCATCCTGAGAACGCGGCTGTACGCCTCACTGACCCTTGCGTAGTGTGTTACCAGGACAATGGTCTGCCCCAGTTCGAGATTACACCTATGAAGAAGCTCCAGGACCTCTTCCGGATTCTCCGAATCCAGGTTGACCGTGGGTTCTTCCGCCAGCAATAGAGTCGGATTCGTCATAAGGGCCCGTGCAATGGCTACCCGTTGCTGCTGTCAGCCTGAAAGCTCCAATGGTCGATGCTCCATGCGTTCTCCCAACCCCACCCTATTCAGAGCATTTACGGCCGCCTGCCTGGCATCGTACCTAAGCCAGCCGGCATATTCGGCAGGGAGCGCAACGTTTCAAGTGCGGTCATGGCAAAAAGCATATTGAAGCCCTGAAACACGAATCCCATCGGCTTAGCTCTCATCTGAGTGCGCGCCCTGTCCGAAAGGCCCGCCACGTCAATTCCGTCGATCATCAGACTCATCGGAGGGTAGGTGTTCTTGTCTGGCGAATGGAGCAGCCCCCCAATGTGAATCAACGTGCTCTTGTCGCACGCTGTCCTATATATGCCCACCATTTCGCCCGCTTCTACTGACACGTCTACCTCACATAGGGCACGCACCACGTTATGACGACTTAGCCGGTAAGTCTTGTGTAGATTTTGCGCTTCAAGAAATGCCATGTGACGATCCTACCCTTGTCTCAGCGCTTCCACGGGCTCCAATCGGGCGACGCTCCATGCCGGGAACACTCCCGCGACCGCACCAAGTACAGTAGAAAAGGTTACGCCCAGTACCGCAATCCGGCGCGTAAGGTGGAAGAGCACGGTACTTGTTGATTGACTGGCTTCGTTGGAGAAGTAGATTACAAGCCGGGCCTGCCAACTCACCTACGAGGCCAATGAATCCGGCCTCCCAGACCAGCTCCCGCATTATCATGCCTTGCGTCGCGACAATCGCGCGCTTGATGCGATTTCTCGCCTACGTTCCGTGACGCTGATGGTCATTGTGTTGATAACCGTAATGCCGCCAACCACAATGCTAACGGTTGTGCCGTTGGTCGTCCGAACAGCTTAGGCCTTGTTTCCGGCGAAGACGAAAGCCGACTCCACGTCATAATGGAAATCTATTACCCGGTCAAAGCTCAGTAGTTCAAGAACCTGGTTGATGTAGGGTTTGAGATTGCAGATGTAGAGGGCGTGTCCCTTGTCCTTCAACTTTTTCCACAGACGAATAAAGACCCGCAGGCCGGCGGTGATGTGATTGGTGACCCCGGAAGCCTCAATTACCACAGTGTGGGACTTCTCATTTGATAACATGTCTCTATAGACTTGATCATGTTTAAAGGACACGAAACGCACCCGCTTTCTGGCATGTTGCTGTTAGATTCTTTGGGTACTGATATACGTGCCGTATTTAGGAGTAAATTCATCCCCATGCCAAGCAGGCCCTTGGTGGGAAATGGTTGGATCTGCTTCGATGGGGGAAATAGAGGGAAAGATTTCCGGTTGAAGCAGTTTATATCTTGAATTATCCTTGCCGTGTGGTTGCTGTTCACCAGCAATAAACTTCCTTAAGGAAGCATTAAGGAGTAGTTTCGGTATAAGACAACCTGGTTTTTCGAACGAATTAGGGAGTTGGAAGATGCGCACGCTAGTCGCAGCAATCCTGGTAATCGGTATTCTCTTGTCGCTAATAGCCTGTTCGGGCGATACGGGCCCTGTCGGACAAACCGGGCCGGCCGGGCCTCAAGGCCCTATGGGCGCAGTTGGTCCTCAGGGGCCTGCTGGCGATTCTGGACCACCCGGTCCGCCTGCTCCGCCGGCGCTTCCTGTTCCCATTGTGGACGCAGTTACGGTCGATGATGCGACTATCGCCTCCATAATTGAGCAGCTGCAAGAGTTGTTGGAAAGTGGATTGACTGATGCTCGTAGAAAGGATTCCGAGCGGCTGGACAACTTGATCCATCTCATCATCGAGAACACCCGCAACCCGGCTTTCAAGGAAAGATTGACCGCTTTAGACAGGGAGATCCACAGAGTCTTCGTAAATGCCGCCGCTGCCGCTCCCGACCAGGATACGGAGCAGACCTTAGATCTCGTGGAAGGGATCGTGGTTCTTGCCAGCATAATGAATTCCATCGCCGAGGTAAGGATTGAAGCCGCAGCAGAGAAGCCAGTTTCGGCACCGCCCAGGTGGGAACCTGCCCTGCACACTCAGCATCTCGTCAGAGAGGCCATAAATAAATATCAATCAGATGGTCTTGGCGCCACCGTTGCCTACTACAACACTCAGGAAAGCATGGACGGCCAGTGGTACACATTCATCTTTGACGAAAATGACGTCATGCTGGCCCACGCAGCTAATCCGGGATTCGTTGGCAAGCCTGCCTCTGAGGTCTACGGGCCCAACAACTTCCCCGTCGGTGAAGCAGTGGTGGCTCTCGCCGACGAGGATGGCGAGTGGTTCAGCTACTCATTCATCAACCCTGCAACCAACGGCGTTGAAAAAAAGCACTCTTGGATGGTTGAGGTGGACGGACTGACCTTCGGTTCCGGCTGGTATGAACGGGGCGTCAGCAAGGCCGACGCACAAGATTACACCAGAGATTTCGTGAAACGAGCTATAGACCTCTACAATGCAATCGGCCTGGAGGCAACCGTTGCCTACTACAACACAAAGGAAAGTGTGGACGGCCAGTGGTACGTATTCATTATTGACGAAAACGGTTACACCATCGGCCACCAGAATCCCATGTTCATCGGCCGCGACCACAGCGAGCGGATTGACTCTGAGGGCTATTTCTATGGCGATGACTTAATGAGCGCTACCGAGGGCGGTCGTTGGGTGGACTACGTGCTTCTGAATCCTGAGACTGGTGACGAACGCCAGAAGCACACTTGGGCTGTACGCCACGACGGTCTAATTTTTTCCTCAGGATGGTACGAAAACCGGTAAGACGCGTGTTGATGGTCAGCTACTATTTCATCAGTTACTGCGACTCTGGACTGCTGGGCCATTAGCCCAATGACCGAGCACGGGAGGGACACGTTTGTGGCCTCACGGAAGGGCAGTTGGATGACTCACAGGGACGTCAATTCGGAGCTGGTGGAAGAGGAGTCCAAGGACTAGTGGGTTAGGCAGGCCACGGGCAAAATTATGTTCGGGCTCCCTTCAACCAAACTCCAAATAACGGTCAACTGATTGGCTGGTCTGACACTGCGGTCCTGTCAACGGGCTGCTTGTTCGTTGAACCTTGTACTGAAGTAGTTCACCACTCGGTCCATGTAATCCTGCGGAAAGTTGTTGAATGCTTCCGCGGGGTCTGCGCCCGGGACCAGCAAAAGTTCGCTGTCTGAATGCGCTGTCTCAAACACTCGTATCCCGTGCCCTATAGGAATTCGCGTGTCAGTATCCCCATGTATAACGAGAATTGGGATGTTAACGGACTGGATGGCCCCCTCTGGGGCGAGCTTGCTCAGGTCTATGCCGTAGAGCACGTTGGCGAGAAACGACGCTCTCGGGATGAAGATCGGCGCTGCCCACTCGGGAACAGGAGTCTTCCGGCAATCTCAAAGGATATGAGGTCGTTTACCCTGGCGTAAGTGCTATCAAGGACCATAGCGATAATTCTCGGTTCGGCCTCCGCCGCCAGAACAGCCGCCCCTGCTCCCATTGACCTGCCCAGCACCCCAATTTGGTCCGCTCTGGCGCCACGAGTTTGGAGATAATCATAGGCTCCCAGCGCGTCTTCAGCTTCGTCAATGCCCTCGGTAATTCATTCGCCGCCGGACGTGCCGTGGGCCCTCAGATCGAAGAGCCGGACGTTGAAACATGCCTCAACCAGATGGGCGGCGATCATGGTGGCCTCACGGCTGGAGCGATTTGCGGTAATGCTGTGGACGAGGATTAAACTCGTATCGCAGCCCTTAGAGGGCAAGTACCATCCCTCCAGCGTGACGTCCCCTTTCCGGGAGAGGAAATCAACATCTTTGTAGACGATACCATAGTCGGAAGGATGGTCATCGAATTCTGTGCGTTTGGCCCGCGTCACCCCTGAGACAATAAAATAGGAAACACCTATATACGCCAGGAAGAAGAACAGGACCAGCGTTGCTAGACCGAGGACGTATTTCTATGCCTGGCAGCTGCCTAGGGTTCCGCTGCTTTCGGGTCGACTACGACCGAATAATTCCGCGCTTTGGCAACTGTATTCCTATGGCCGGCTGTTTCTCAGCCGTTCGACTTGCTAAACCGGCCCGCAAATGTGCCAGTCACAGACAATGCAGACACTACCACAAGTTCGGGAAGACTTCATGCATTCGGAGAGTCCCAGAATGCCTCCAGGAAAGCGAGAAAGAATGTCGAGAGGTGACGCCTTATGCAGTGCGATAGCCTAGATGCGCAGAATAGGGCCGAAAGACAGCCCCTCAATTTCACTTATCCTGCATAGATAGCGCCGACAAGAACCATGGCACAGCCAATACTCTGCCGTGGGTAGTTCAAGTGGTTAGCCCGCTGAAAGGACTCGGGACTTCGGGAGGCTCCAACCTGGATCGAACATGTTATGCTTACCTGCTTGGGGCCAGATCACTAACCTCTAAGTAAGCTGCGGAATAGGCGGGATCCGTCCTGTGTCAGGAACGAACAAAGAATGAACCTCGATCAGCCTCTCGGTGGATCTCCAGGGTATCCAATACTTGTGCCAGTCGGGCGTTCTTCTCTTCGGTTGCAATTTGCTTTGATTCTTCCTCAATTGAGCGAAGAAGACTCATCACCTCCGGCCCATGAATGACTGCGATTTCATCGTCGGCGTTCATGATGCGGAGCAGCGGCGAGTTTGGATTCTCTTGCATGAGAATGAATTCGTACTGTCCTACGTCTGCCGTCCATTTGTGGTCGCCGGATTGCGACGGCTTTTCCCAGCGCATCTTGTGCTGCCTGGTTGATGTCTTCAGTTCACCGAGTACATTAAGTTCAATCTGTGCCATCAATTACCTCCACAATTTGTGCACATTAGATATTTGATTTGAAGGCCCCCAAGCCGCAGAACTCGTCCAGTGCAAAACCAATCTGGAAATCTGTACCTGGTGGCTTGATCGATCCCAGCCTGTTCAGAAAGACTTGGCTCTTTCTCCCTGAAGTCCGTTGGTAGGGAAATTGCACCTCGCCCCAAGGCTTAGATCGACACAAAGTCTACGGCAAGCCGTTTTTCCGTGCCAAGGCTAATGTATGCGGGAAACATCAATTTCGATGTAAACGTGGGTTGATTGAGCCTTCCAGGAAGTTTCGTAAACCGAGGATTACCGTCGGCAAACCAGGCTGGTCAGGCTGAGGCTGCTGCTTGCAGAGGGAAGGATGACTTTAGGCGCTGAGCGATCCGTATTGGAGGATGTGTTCAGAGGTTAAACTGGGGGTCAACCCAATCGTATTCTTTCTGGTATACCTGTATGCGAGCCCTCTGGTTGTCTGCAACTAACACTTTGCCGTCGTCCGATATCTGGACGGCGCAGGGCCGGTTGAAACGCCACTCCGGCTCATGGTTCTTCACCCGTAGCCTGGCTTTAATATAGTCCGGATTCGCGTCTACAAACTCTCGTGCCCACTTGGAAAGCCGTTCCGCATCACCGCGGAAGCTGGCAATGTGGACTCCCGAAGAATCGTAGACCTCCAGCTTATGGTTCCACCAGTCCGTGACGTACACGTCACCGTCACTGTCCACTGCCACGTCGCTTGGATGCTTTATCTCGCCGGGACCTTCACCGGAAGTGCCAAAACTCATGATGTAATCGCCGTTCGGATTAAACTTCTGGATCCGGTCGTTGTGCCAGTCGGCCACATAGACATCGCCGTCATTGTCGATGGAGATGCCCCAAGGGCGACGGAATTCCCCCTCTGCTTCACCCTCGCTTCCCCAGCCCAGGACATAGTCGCCGTCCTTTGTGAATTTCTGCACTCTGTGGTTTAACTCCTCAGTCACGTAGAAGTGTCCGTCTCGGTCGAAGACGAGCCCGCCGGGGCTGTTCAGTTCTCCCTTTTCCTTTCCTGGGGTTCCCCATTTGGTGATGAACGTTCCATCCTTATCGAACACGGAAACTCGGCATAGCCACTCGTCGACAACGTACACCCTGTCGTCATCGTCCAGAGCAACGGCTACGGGCCAAACGAATTCGCCGTCGCCCTCTCCGTAGCCGCCAAACTCTCCAAGGTAATCTTCGTCCATGGTAGCTATGGTGATGCGTTGGCATTTCTGGAACTCGTCGGTCTGGTTCACCACGTAGATGACGCCGTCCTTGCCGATTGCCAGGTCCGCTGGATATCTGAAACCGCGCCCCGACAGGGTATTGATGCCAATGGTGTGGCTGTAGTTGTAGACCCGTCCGCGGACCGTCACAGTCTGCATGGCGTTGACTCCAAGGGTGAGGTGGAATTAACCAAACTGGTACTCCGGCGAGGAAGCTATCAGACGAAGCATTTCGCCGACACGACGGGCAAAGGCCGTTCGTTCCTCCTCAGAGACGCCCCTTTTAACAGCGCCCCCTACTTCCGTATGTGCAATGAGCTGTCTGCGTGTATCGTCATGCACGTGAACGGCGCCCATCAGGTGTGCGCAGCCATCAACAAACTCCTCGGCAGTGAAGCTGTCTTTCACGGAAAGCCTTTGGATGATGTCATTCACGCCTTCCAGAGACACGTCGCCCACCCTATCTGCTACGAAGTTGATGCGCCGCACCAGGGCACCTGTGTCAAGCCATTCATGGCCCGTGTGCCAGCCCTCGACGCTTGGGGGGTCCAAGAGGCTCTGGCCCTGGTACGCAGTTTCCATCCCTATAAGACCAATGCCGGGTTTAGGGGATTGATGGTCTCGTACCAGCCGCATAGTGCCGGCAATCACTTCGGCAGGACTCTTCACCTTGGCGAAACGAACGGAAGGGTCCTTAAAGAAGTCTGCCTTGAATAGCATGCTCAACGTGGAGCGAATGTCGTAACCTGAATCGACGAAAGTTGCGGCAATGCGGTTTATCGCCATGGGGTCCCTCGGCGCCTTGTCCAGCCAGCTGGGCACCTGAACTTCGTCGGCGACAAAGAAATTATACAGGTGGCGGGCCATGAAGCGTGCAGTCGCGGGCTGGCGAACCACGATGTCGATAATGTCTTCACCGTTGAACCTGCCCCGGTGTCCCAAGAACTGTTTCTCGCCGTCATCGTGGTCTTCAGGGCGGTATTCAAACTCCCAGAGATGCCGGAGATAGGGCATCCGAGGAAGCTTTGGGGCAATGGTCCAGCCGGTGAAGGCACGGGAGCACTCCTTCACGTCTTGCTCAGTGTAGTTCCCCTGTCCCATGGAGAAGAGCTCCAGCAGCTCCCGACCCCAGTTCTCGTTGGGTGTATCCTTGTGGTTATCGTTGTTGTCCAGCCAGAATATCATGGCTGGGTCCTTGGCCAGCCGCAGCAGCAAATCCCGGTAGTTTCCCATTCCGTGTTGGCGAAACATGGATATCTGGGCTTGCATCTGATTGCAGTTGTCAAGCTTCGAGTGGCCAGTGGCGAAGATCTGATGCCAGAACAGGGCCATCTTCTCTTCCAGAGGCCTGGGAGTGTTGATCAGCCGGTACATCCAGTGACCCTGGCCGTTGTGAGGAAGGCCACCGGGTATCTCGAAGCCGGGGTTGTGACGGAATATGATGCTTTCGTCTATGGGCGGAATCCCGTGCTCTTCCGGATAGACCAACTCATCCACCGTGGCCTCGTGGCCTTTGACTAGTCTGGCTTCTAACTCCATTATGGGGGCGCCGAATCCGGCCCTCCGCATCAGGTGTGCCATTAGTTCGATGTCTTTGTCTACCATCATGTCATCCTGATTCTTGTTGATTCTCATCATAGGTATGCAAAAAGGGGAAGTCAATTTAGCCGATGATGTACCAATGTCGTCCATGTCTCCATCTAGATTGACAGCTATTGTCTAGCGAGGACTAAGCGAACGACCTAAAATATGAGAAATGGTCACTGGTAACAGTAGGACATCGCAAAAACGTATAGCCATTATAGGTGGGGGAATATCAGGTATGGCAGCGGCGTGGGGGCTGTATCATCACCCCGACCGCTTTGATTTCCGTCTGTTTGAGGCCCAGGACAGGATTGGCGGTAATGCCGTCACAGTTGATATGCCGCAGGAAGACGGGACTGCTATTCCCTTCGACATTTCGGTAACTGCGTGCATTCCTTCGGTTTACCAACATATTGTTCTGCTAATGAAACGTTTTGGCATCAAGCTGGTGGAGACGAAATTCAGCTACAGCGTTAAGTACCGGGGCCAAGTCTACGCCCACGATTTCGATTCCGAGATCAGAGAACAGCTAAAGCCGGAGATTGAAAAATTCCAACGTCTCCTTAAGCGGCTTCACCGGTTCGGCAGGCTGAGTCGTTCGCGGTCCAAGTTCGTCAACGCTCTCAATCCCTACAACTACGTCAGCATGGGTACGGTGCTGAATTTCCACGGCTTTTCGGGAGATTTTCGTTACAAGATTCTTAAGCCCATGTTCGTTAATTTTGTGCTGGCGACGAATGTGTTCGATATGCCAGCGTCCCTCTTCTCCAGGTACCTCGAGTTCTTCGACATAGAGTCCGCCACTTCCATGCAGACTTGGGACCAGGGAACCCGGCAAATATACGAGAACTTGACTGCGGGCTTTAGGAACAAGATCTACCTAAGCAGGCCCGTCCGAAAGGTCTATCGGCAGCCATCCGGAGTTGTGGTGGAGGACGAGAACGGCGAGCAGGAAACATTCGACGAGGTGATCTTCGCGTGCAACGCCAACCAGACGCTAATGATGCTTGACAACCCGACGATGCTGGAGCGTTACCTTCTCTCGTCGATTCGGTACGAGAGCGAGCTTCACAACCACACGGTAGTACATTCGGACTCATCTGTATTACCGGACAACGAGGTCAGACCCCTTGAAACCAGGAGCAACCACATAGAACAGTATGGGTCCAGACCGGACAACTATGAAATTACCTACATCATGCATAACCAGCAGCCTTGGGCCAATGGTTCCGACAAACCGTGCCTTGTGACTTACAACCCAATCAGCAAAATCGATGAAAGAAAGGTCATCCAGAGACATTGGTTTCAACACATCGTTCATGACGTTCGGCACGTTGCATTTCTTATGCACCTGTTCAGGTTCGTTCAGGGCAAGAGACGGACTTGGTACTGCGGCGCCCATACGCTAATCAACAGCCAGGAGACCTGTTTCGTTAGCGGACTAGCCGCGGCAAGGCAGTTGGGCGCCGATTATCCTTTCGACGACCACGAAGCAAGGAGAATGTTCAACTACTACGGGAGCATTCTGTATGGTTGGGGCTTTAAAAAAGCGAGGGGTTAAACAGAGTTCGAAAGCCTGAGTTGTCACAGATCTCACAGGCCCCAGATTTTAAGACTTCAGGAGTTGTCGGCTTCACTTGAGGCCATGTCCTGTGGGGTCATTTTGGAACACTGATTTGCCTACGCGTAGCCACAAGAAGTATACTGGGTATCTTATCTGGTAAGAGTGGTTGAGGTTAGTGCGTGGATTTGACGCAAGGAGACCTTCATGATTACAGCCACACAGGAAACTACCCTTCACACGCTGACTTTGCCCGAGGAACTCATTCTGATGCTCCTCAACGAGGAGAACGGTTATTTCCACCAGGTTCCTGGCTGGGATTTAAACTGTGCCATCGTCGGGGCTGTCCTTGGTGAACTCTCCCTTCTATCTCGCATAGACACCGACCTTGAGTCCCTCTTTCTAGTTGATCCTACGGAAACCGGCGACCCCACACTAGACCCCATATTGAAGGAGATCGCGGAGGAACCTAACAAGCGCGATACCCTCTATTGGATTGAACGGCTTGCTCCCCACGCCGAGTCCATCATTGACCTGACGCTTGACCGGCTGGTGGAGATGAAGATTCTGGAGCAGCACGCGGGAGAATTCTGGACTCTTGCTCGCAATGCGCGCATGGGCAAGTTTGCCGGCGGTTTCTCCGAGGGCACCTTGGTAGAGTTCGTCAAAACGCGGATTACCAAGGAGATCTTCGACGACGAGATCCCTGATCCGCGGGACGCCATGCTCATTAGCCTGGTTGATGCATGCGACGTCTTTCGCTTCATGTTCCAGCTGAATGAGGAGACGGAAAGGCGAATCCAGTTTATTCGCCAGACGGCCTTGCTTGGTCGTACCATCGCCGCAGCCGTCGCCGAAAATATCGCAAGTCCGTTGCTCAGGCGGTCGGCGTTAACCAAGAAGATTCCGAACGTCTCCCTCCGCAAGCTGCTGTTCAACAAGCACGTGCGCAGCGGGAACATTCCGGCCATCTTCGCTGATCTCGCCAAAGAGTACGGTCCGGTATTTGCGATAAAGCCTCCGCTGGCCAAGCCCATGATCTTCCTTGCGGGGCCTGAAACAAATCATTGGGTGCACCGCCGGGGGCGTATGTACCTGAGGGCCAAGGACTATTTTGCAGACTTCGAAAAGGTCTACGGCGCCAACGGCGTTCTTCCGTCCCTGGACGGAGCAGACCATTTTCGACTTCGCAAGTCTCTGGCGGCAGCCTATTCTCGCGGCAGGCTTTCGGGGCAGTTGGATGAGGTATATGGAAGTGTCAGGGAATTCCTTGCTTCATGGAAAGTCGGAGAGAAGCACCAGGCGACATACATGTGCCGACGGATGATAAATGCACAGCTCTCTCCCCTGTTCATCGGGGTTGATTCCCAAGACATCATCGACGACCTTGTCAAGTACAAAGAGCGGGCGCTGATGGTCCATATTATGAAGATACTGCCCAAGTTTATGTTGAAGACGCCGAGTATGAGGCGGCGTGCGAAGATAGTCGACACGTTGCTTCATCGGATTCAGAACGTGCACACCCCCGCCCAGAGAGCGGGGAAGCCGAGGAGCCTGGCGGACGACCTGTTGAGCCTCCACGCAAGCGATCCCCAGTTCGTTCCGGAATCCAATCTGCGTTTCGCGCTATCGGCAGCCCTGATTGCAAGCGTTTACCTTGGGGACGCGTTCAGCTTTGCGTTGTACGCAATGGTATCGCAGCCGGAACTCTACGAGAAGATCCAGCAGGAGGCCGACGCTCTGTTCGACAAAGGCGATCCCGAGGGCAGGGACTTTAACCTGGAAGCCATCGACGTGACACACCGCTTCCTCATCGAGTGCCTGCGTATGTACCCGATTGTGCCAATGTCCATCCGAAACGTGATGAATACGTGCGTAGTCGAAGGCTACGAACTACCCGTGGGCACACGCGTCTTCATAGCGCAGACGGCTTCCCATTTCCTGGAAGAATCCTTCCCGGAGCCTTTCAAGTTTGACATCGATCGTTACAAGGAGCCGCGCAACGAGCATCACGGTCCGGGATACGCTCCATACGGACTGGGAACCCACACCTGTCTCGGATCTCGCTGGATGGACCTCCAGTTGACTGTCAACTTGCTGATGGTGGCCCATTACTTCAACCTCAAGATTTCGCCGTCCAACTACAAGCTGAAGTTCAACGCGCTGCCTTCAATGAAACCCAGCAAGAAGCTGAATTTCCTCGTAGCCGAACAGAGGCGTGAGATAAACGTCTAATGCGGCATGCGGCGTTCGGAAGGTTGAGAAGAAGACGGGCTAGAGGGGCTTGCGGGCCAGGAAACAGTACAATGGCGTGAAGATCCCGGCTTTGCCGCCTGCTACGTAGGCATTGGCGGCTTGATTCAGGAGGCGCATGACTTCCGCGGATCCCTTGGGGAATATCCTTAATGCCTCGGCCAGCCCTGCGGCCCGCACGGCCAGCTTGCGTCCCAGGGGAATCCTGTATAGCGCGTTGCCCGGAATTCCATGTCCGGAATCCATTGGTTGATACCAGGGCGTACTTGGACCCTTCTCCTGAACGGCCCGGTCCTTCCCTTCGATAACCTGAAATCCCGCTGATTCCAGGGTTTGGTTCACCTCTCCCGTTGTCGCGATGCCTTTGAGAGCTATTCCGCGCATCAGGTCCTGTTTGACGGCCCTGTGCAGTTTATCGTCGGGGTTGAACCTGTCCGTCATGCACATTTCCTGGCCCCAGAGTAGGGATCCCGGCTTCAGGACTCGATAGATTTCGGCGAAGGCGCCCGCCTTGTCCGGAGCATGGCACGTGGATTCAATTGCGTAGCCCCTGTCGAAGGTGTTGTCCGCTATGGCCGTCATGTTCATGAAGCTGCACTCCAGGTAGTCAACCATGTGGTCGATACCCGCCTCTGAGTTCAGTGATCTTGCCTTATTCAGCTGGAATGCGTTGATATTGACCCCGAGAACATTGACCCCGGCCTCCCGGACGACACGGCGCATTGGCCCGCCGACCCCGCAACCCACATCGATAACCTTCATTCCCTCTCGCAACTGCAACTTGGATATCATCAGTCGCTGATGCCGAATTTTGGAGTCCTCCAGGCTTTCGTGGGGAGCCAGTGGCGCGAAGTGGAGAGAGTCCCCCCATGAGAACACCATGAGCTCGCTGCAAAGGTCGTAGTATTCCAAGACGGTCTTGGCATGGTCGTAGCCTGCCGGGCCGTCATTCGTCGCAGACGCCCAATTTGTCCAGCTATCGAATTCTCTTGCGCGGTGTTGGGTGTCCGATCCGCGGTTCTCGGCTTTCAGCTGCCTGAAGAGTTTGTAGAAGTCCAGGAGAGTTTTCAAAGGCGTGTTGTCTCCAAAGAATCCTATTATTGTTCGTGGCGCCGATGTACGGCTTCAATTGCCTCGTCCAGCTCCTCGGACCAACGCTGCACCACAGACCGGAGCCGCATGTTCTGGTAGGCGCCCCATACCGTCATCATCGGTGGCACCATGATGATGGATACGATGAGTGAGTATGCGATGGTGATGCCGGCGGTGATGCCGAATTGCTGAGACGCGGCCAGAGGCGAGAACACGAGAGCGCCAAGGCCTAGTCCCGTTGTCAGCGCGGAACCAAGGAGGGCCGAGCCGGTGGTGGAAAGGGTGCGAATAGCCGCTCTTTCCGGGTCGCGAGCAGCGGAATACTCCTCCCGGTAGCGGTGAATCATGTGGATGGTGTAGTCAACGCCAATACCTATAGAGAGGGCCGTGATGATTGATGTGATGATTGTATAGGGGATGCCCAACAGGGCCATGGTGCCCAGCACTGCGATTAGCACCAATACGATGGGACCGACAGCTATTATTGCCAGCGCGGGTTGCCGCACCGTTATCCAGAAAAATACGGCGAGAACGGTGAGGGCCGCCAGGATGGTGGAGGTTATTGCCTCCGTCTGACGTTCCGTGATGGAATCGGTCACGGTTACGGAGATGATGCTCTCGGACGTGGCGGTGATGGTGTCGTCTTCGCCGAACCAGAGGCCTTCAATCTCCTGCTGTAGCACTTTTGTGAAGGAGGGATCGCTGTTGATGGCGCGGAACTGGAGCAGCATGGCGTCGCGGCCGTTTGGGTCGTTAACGAGGATGCGGCTGAGGGAGGGATCTCTCGCCTCCAGCTTATCCAGGATTTCTTGCATGAGCGCCGGATCTAATTGGACGCCGGCGGAGGCGTCACGGAAGAGGGCAGCCAGTTCCGGGTCGTATTTGTCGCCGGGTTCCCCGCTATCGGAAACCCAGTCGCGCAGGGTGAGTTCGTAGGATGCAATGATGGGGCCACCTGCGGCTTTCGGCCGTCGGGCCTCGTCCGCAAAACCGGACTCCAGGTCCTGCAGGTTGAGGAGGGTGCGGGACTCGGTTGCTTCTCCCTTTACAAGGATGGTGGCCATCTCGGTTGAACCACCAACGGCGGCCTCCAGCGTGTTCAGGTCATTCATCAGGGTGCCTCCCCGGGGCAGGATGTCCCGAATGTCGAATTCCGATTCCAGGTTGGTGGCGGCAAAGCCGAGTCCTAAGGTAACTATAACCACTCCGATGATGTAAGGGGCAGGTTTGTGAGTGACGCTGCGTCCCAGCCACGCTGCTATGCGGCTGACTCCGGGCAGCGCGTTGGCTATGGGACGGGGTGGGGTCAGTCTGCCGCGGGCCTCCCGCCGGCGGTCAATGATGGTCCGGCCGGCCGGCATCAGCGTGAGCATGACGATGAGGCTCATGCCAACTCCAAGTCCGGCAATAATGCCGAAATCGCCAACGATCCCAATGGGGGAGAAAAGGTTGGCCGTAAAGCTGATGATTGTCGTAACGGCAGCCAGGACCAGGGGTATGGTCACGTTTGACAGGCCAGCTCTGGCGGCGCTTAATACGCCCTCACCGGCGGTGCGCTGTTCACGGTAGTGGGACACTATCTGGATGGCGTAGTCCACCGTCAGTCCGATGACGATTATAGGCACCATGATAGTGAGGGAGTTGGGTGGGCCGGTGAAGCCCAGACCATTCGGCCCGAGCCAGCCCTCCGCGCCGACAATCCAGATGATGGACATGAGGAGGCCGCCAAGCGTCAAAAAGAGGTCTGAGAAGGTGCGCATAAATAGAAGGATCAGAGCCGCAATTAGCAGGAAGGCAAGTCCAATGAGGGGCGCCATTCCCTCCTCGGTGGCCTTGACGTACTCATCCTCGATGACTATGGGAGATACGCTGCTGACGTCGAGGGGTCCCTCGTCGGCGACTGCCAAATCTTGAATCAGCCGCTCTGCGACCTGTATTCGTTCGTCGCCGGTGTCTTGTAGACGTAAGATTGCGATTGACACCGGGGTTCCGTCAGTATCGGTTCCGGTCACAGAGCTAAGGACGGCCTGAATTTCCGGGATGCTGCGAACGGAATCGATTTCTGCCTGGGTAACAGACTGGAAGGAGTCCACGTGAAGCAGGGACTTAATGATGAACGAGGGAGCGAAGACGGGATCTTCCTGCTCCAGCAAGGACCCAACGCTTGGATTGCTGACTATTGAAGAGGCGAGTCTGTCCATCTGCTCAAGACCCTGCGGGGTGAGGGACTCGCCTCGGAATACCAACGTCACTACATTGGCCTCACCCGAATCTTCAAAAAGCTCATCGATTTCCACCAGGACATCAGCGACGCGACTGTTCTCAGGAAGGGTTGCCGCCGTTTCCGGAGGTGGGGCTCTCCGTGTGGTACCCGCGCCCAGCACAATGGTAATGAGGACTAGGACGATGATGGTGATGTATGGGCGCCCCGTGATTATTGGGCCCAACCTGCCGGGCATATTGTTCATACTTAATCCTTCCGTCGAAACAAAACGGTGGATGCAGCCCTCCTCGCTTCTTGGCTCAGCGGATGAAGCTTATTGCGTCTAGCCTGTTGCAGCTGCCGCCTACCATAAATCCGTTCTGCAAACTTTTACCACAGGGGCTAATTCTCAGCAAGGCATATTACTGAATATACCGACATTGCAGAAAATGCTGCAGCCCGTGGGTAATATGGAGCTACCATGCCGGTCTCAGAACCGGGGCGTTGGTCCGTAGTTTTCAAAGTTCAGTGGATAGAGCCGCTGTGAGCAACAGGCAGAGGGTGAACAGCCTTGTTTGGATTTGGGTAGAATTGGGCGCAGTAGGCTCTGAAGGGCATGATCTCACCGTCAGAGCGAGATAGACGAGGGCGGGACACGTACCGCTTGCGGCTCCAGATTATGACATCTTGGAGTACGTCCCTTAGCTGCACGGCCGAGATGAACTTGTTGATGATGGGAGCTCGCAGTCCTACCGAAAGAAATCTCAGGCCGGAGATTATCTTCTTCGGATTGCGAATTTCCCGTACTTGTGACACCAGCGTCATGTCAATGAGCGTTCCGTCTACGGGCGTTGCGAGCACCCAGAGGCGCAAATCCATGCCAATGGAATGTTCACGGATCTCCACGAAGGAGTATCCCAGTCCACAAACAAGGGTTTTTGCGGAGATGTTCAACGTTAAGGTTGGAAACTTGGCGAAAGTAAGGGTTCTGGTAAAATCGAAACGGCTATCCAGATATGGACCCGTTACCGTTGCCTTGCCGACGCGCTTAACGTTATCGTAGCCATGAACATATCGCAGGTGGGCCAAGTCTACGGAGTTTTCAGATGTTTCCTGGGGGTGGCCGGGAAATCGGACTGTCCTGATACTGTAGCTGCACCAACCGGCTTGGTCAGGGTCTTCTGCGGGCAGGCGCCATTGGGGTTTCCGGCCCTCGATCCCCCACCACGCGAATATGAGGCCGTTAATCTCCCGGGTCTCGAATGCTTTCAGCTTGGCGGTCTTGGGAGGATCTGCATAGGGTGTGGCGACGCATTGGCCTGTGGCATCGTATTCGAATCCATGGAAGGGACAGACCAGCCGCCCAGCGCACACGCGTCCACCCGCGGCTGGGCCTAACTGGGAACCCAGGTGAGGACAGTAGGCATCGGCCACGCATACTTGGCCGTTCTCGTCACACCAGACGATGATGTTTTCCCCCATCCAGGTCTTCTGGATGAGCTTAACTTTCAGTATTTCCTTGCGGCTTGCGACGAAGTACCAACCCTCGGGAAAAGGGGAAAGCGATTGGGCATACGCGAGTTTCGCACGTTGAGTTGGCATCGTTCAAAACTCCCTCTCAAAGTTCCTGTACCAGCTTCTTCGATGCCGCGAATATGACACTAATAGAATATCACAAACTATTGCCTGTCTCACCACGAAATCATGCACGGGAATAAGTTGTGATTCAGATTCTGCACGGAATCCAAAGGTTCACAGATCATGCTTGGTATTGCAGAGCACTGCCGTCCAGCCACCTGGATAAGCTGCTTCATTTGTGGTCGACCGCTTCTAACTCAGGCATAGAGAGGGGTCAATGAATTTCTCCTACCCAGGCTCAACAAGGCAAGCATGCTCTAAGGGACCGGCACTTCGTTCTCCGTTATCTGTTGTAGCCGATCCAGCTGCTCCGCCACCTCCGCCGAGACCTTATCGAAGACCTGACAGGCCTGGGTTGTGGGTGGGAAGTCTCCGCTGGCCACGACTTCCGAGAGGGAGGCGAGCTTTGTGCCGAGCCTTGCCGGGGGCGGTTTCTGGGGGTTGGGGCCCAGGATGGGCACGAGCTGCTCTTCGACAGATGATAACGCTTGAATTATGCCGGAGGCGGTGACGGATGACGCGTCGATGCCGTTGCGCACCTCGCGAATCTTGGCGACGGCCGCGTTAGTCTGCTCGATTGTGTCGCGAATCCTGATGAGTAGGTCGAACTGGGCCTGGAGGTCTGCATCTGACACCGGCACCCGCGAATCTTTGTAGATTCGGAAGGGCTGGGTGTGGGACGTATCGCCCACGGTGAGGTTGACCTGGTAGTCGCCGGGCGGGGCGATAGGTCCTTCCATATTGGTCGCACCTTCCGCGCCCGGGTAGCGCATGTCCCAGACGAAGCGGTTCATCCCCGGCTCAGCCGGGACCCTGAGTCCGTCTTCGCTCCGACTGGAGAACCGCTTGATGAGGTTGCTGTCGGAGTCCAGGAAGGCGAGCTTGACTTCGTACCGGGGTTCGTCCTTCAGTAGGTAGGTGACGGACACGCCCCTTGGGGGATTGGCGCCCGCCGCCGGGAAGGTGGGGCGAGGTTGGCCCGTGGGGGTCTCGCCATCATAGAAAGCCGTGATTTCGCCGCTCACCATTCGGTAGTTCTTACCCTTGCCCGGGCGAAAGCCGAAACCCTGAGGTAGTGCAATGCGTCGGCTGGGCCGGGGTGCGAATAGGAAATCGGAAGCCGCGTCCACACCGTCCTTCATCTGATGCAGAGGCGTCAGGTCGTCGA
Organism: uncultured Dehalococcoidia bacterium; assembly: GCA_951812825.1. GTDB lineage: Bacteria > Chloroflexota > Dehalococcoidia > Lucifugimonadales > JAPULR01. The sequence continues at coordinate 228,327 of OX638324.1, forward strand.
GAATCCAAAGCGCCCTGCCATGGGTGGCGATAACCAGGTCGTCGTTCTTCACCGTCATGTCGTGGACGGGCACCGCGGGCAGATTCAGGCGCAGGGGCTGCCAATTCTCACCGTCGTCGAAGCTGACGTAGACTGCGGTCTCGGTGCCGGCGTAAAGAAGCCCCGGTCTGGCGGGGTCCTCACGGATGACGCGGGTAAAGTCGTCTTCGGGGATGCCGTTGGTGATTCGAGTCCAGGTCTTGCCGGAGTCGTGGGTTTTGAACAGATAGGGAGTTGTGTCGTTCATCCTGTGGCGGGTGGCGGCGAGGTAGGCGGTGGCCGGATAGTGGTGCGAGGGATCGACGACAGTGATGATTGACCAGCCAGGGAGGTCGGGAGGCGTCACGTTCTCCCAATTCTCCCCGCCGTCCTTAGTTATGTGGACCAGGCCATCGTCGGAACCGGCCCAGAGGAGATCCTTCTGGAGGCGCGACTCGTCGAGAGCGAGTACGCTGCCCATGTTGAAGGGGTTCACCACCTGGATGCTGATGGGACCGCCGTGCAGTTCCGTCATCACTGACACGTCGTTGGTGGTGAGGTCCGGGCTGATGATTTCCCAGCTGTGTCCCTCGTCGGTGGAGCGGAAAACCACGTGGGCCGCTATGTAGAGCACGCTCGGATCGTGGGGTGAAAGGAAGGTGGGGAAGTGAAACTGGAAGCGGTACGGATTGTCCTTCCCGGGGACCATCCCCATATTCTCCGGCCAGGCGGTAATCATGCGGGTCTGCCCGGTGGAATGGTCGTACATGGTGAGGTTTCCGCCGCCGCCGGGGGAGCTCCCGATGGCGCCGGCGAAGACGATGTCCGGGTTCTCGGGGTGGACGGCTATGTGGCCGCTTTCTGCGGGGCCAGCTATGCGGCAGTGTCGCCACAGGATGGCGTGCTCGTTGGTGCTGCTGGGAACGCACATGGCTGTGTTGTCCATCTGGGTGGCGAAGACGTGATAGGGGTCACGGCTATCGGTGGTGAGGTGGAAGAAGCTGGCGGTGGGCTGGTTGTACAGGGTGGACCACGTGAGTCCGCCGTTCAGCGAAACTACAGCCCCGCCGTCGCTGCCTTCAATCATTCGGTGGGGATTATTGGGGTCGATCCAGAGATCGTGGTTGTCGCCGTGGGGCATGGGCTGGTTCTCGAAGGTGCGGCCACCGTCGGTGGACTTCCAAAGCTCTACTGAGAGCACGTAGCAGGTGTCGGCCTCCGTGGGGTGGGCGAAGACGTGGATGTAGTAGGTGCCCCTCCACCAGAGGTTGGCCTGACCGGTGAGCTTCTGCCAGGTCTCGCCCGAGTCTTCGGAGCGGTAGAGGCCGCCGTCCTCGGCTTCGATGAGGGCCCAAACGCGTTCCGGCATCGCGGGAGAGATGGCGATGCCCATCTTGCCAAGGATGCCCGGTGGCAGACCGGGGTTACGGCTTATCTCAGTCCACGAATCGCCAGCGTCCTCAGAACGAAAGAGACCGCTGTGGGGGCCGCCGCTCTGGTGGGTCCAGGGGTAGCCGCGCAGCTGGTATAGGGAGGCGAAGAGGCGCTGGGGATTGTTGGGGTCCATGGAAAGGTCGATGCCGCCGGCCTCCGGCGTGTTGTAGAGGACCTTCTCCCAGCTTTTACCGCCGTCTTTGGAGCGGAAAATGCCGCGCTCCTCGTTGGCCCCCCAGGTGTTACCGAGGGCGGCCACGTAGACCAGGTCCGGGTTGTCCGGGTGGATGCGGATCTTGGCAATGTGCCTGGTGTCCTTCAGCCCCATGTTGGTCCAGGTGCGTCCGCCGTCGGTGGACTTGTACACGCCGTCGCCGTGGGACTCGTGGCTCTGGAAGGTGGACTCGCCGGTTCCCACGTAGATGACATTCGGGTCTGAAGGGGCAACGGCTATGGCGCCGACGGCTGCGGTGTTGAAGAATGGGTCGGAGACGTTTTCCCAGTGGGCGCCTGCGTCAACGCTCTTCCAGACGCCCCCGCCGGTGGCGCCGAAGTAGAAGACCAGGGGGTTTATCGGGTCAGCGGCGACGGCGACAACCCTGGCGCCGCGGAAGGGGCCGATACATCGCCACTCCATTGCCTGATACTGGGCGGGATTGACGTTAACCATGGGAATACCTCCGTGAAATAGTGTGGGGGTATTTTGAAGGGTCACAGGGTCTGCTTCTACAGCGCCGTCTCTATAGGACTATTGGGCGCGGCGCGGCCTATTCGATCTTGGAGTCGAGGCACTTGAAGAAGCGGCCAATCTGCTGCTGGGCCACGTTGGTCATGAGCCGCTGTCCGGCCCGTGCCAGCATACCTGTCACCTGAACGTCGCCGTTGAAGGAAAGGGTTGTGCCATCACCCTCCGCGCGCAGCGTTATCTCGCCCTCCGCGGAGAGGTTGGTCCGGACGCCGGAGCCGCGGACTATCATCCGGTAGGAGTCAGGTGGGGCCTTGTTTGCCAATTCCAGCGTACCTGCGTAGGTGGCAGACACTATGCCCACCCGCATTGAAACCTCCACCCGGTACTTGTCCGGGGAAAGGGGGGTGAAGCCCTTGACGCCCGGGATGCACTCCCTGACCAATTCCAGGTCCATCAGCGCGTCCCACAGGCGTTCCGGGGGCGCCTGGAATGGGTAGTCTCCTTGCAATTTCATGGAGTGATTATAGCAGAGGCAGGAGGCCGATTGGAGGGAGCTCTTGCGTGCCGTTTCATCGTTGACAAAATAGCCGCATCTGATACACTTCGACTCAATGGTGGCGCCGGGCACGGACGCCCGGATAGGCAGTTTACAGGCAGGTGCAATGTGAAAGTTCCTGTTGAGATTACTATCAATGGAAAGAGCTATAGCGGCGAGGTAGAAGCGCGGCAGCTTCTGGTCCACTTCATCAGGGAGGAAGTCGGGTTGACGGGAACGAAGGTGGGCTGCGATACAAGCCAGTGCGGTTCCTGTACGGTGAAGCTGGACGGCGCGGCGACGAAGGCCTGCACCGTGCTGACGGTCCAGGCTTCCGGATCCGAGGTAACAACCATCGAAGGGCTGGCGGACGGTTCGGACCTACACCCGCTGCAGGAGGCGTTCTGGAACAAGCACGGCCTGCAGTGCGGCTTCTGCACCCCGGGGATGATAATCGCGGCGGACGAGCTCCTTCGGAAAAACCCATCGCCAAGCCGGTCTGAGATCCGGCACGGCCTGGAAGGCAACATCTGTCGCTGCACCGGCTACCAGAACATCGTGCTTGCCGTCGAAGATGCTGCTCGCTCAATGGGAGGCGCTTAGGCTATGACTACACGCATATTTGGCTCCGGCATCCGACGTAGAGAGGACCCCAGGCTCATCACGGGTCGGGCTTCCTACACAGACGACATCAAGCTTCCAGGCATGGTCCACGCGGCTATTCTTCGCAGCCCCTACGCCCACGCGACCATAACATCCATAGATACAAGTGAGGCGGCCGGGCAGCCGGGAGTCATCGCCGTCTATACGGGCGAAGACACCGACGGGGTGCTGAACGGACTTCCCTGCGCCTGGCTGATTCCCAACTCGGACCTGAAGACGCCTGACCATCCCGCCATCGCCAAGGACAAGGTGCGATACGTGGGCGACGCAGTCGCGGTGGTCGTGGCGGAGAGCCGCTACCAGGCGGAAGACGCCCTGGAGTTCATCTCCGTAGAATACGAGCCGCACGACGCTGTGTTGAATCCCAAGGAGGCCACCCAGGACGGCGCACCGCAGCTGCACGACGACGTGCCCAACAACGTGGCGTTTACCTGGGCCGTGGCGGGAGGCGACGCTGAGGCGGCGTTTGCCGATGCCGACGTTACCGTCAGCGACACCATTACGCTGCAGCGGCTGATTGCGAACCCCATGGAACCCCGCTCGGCCATAGCCCAGTGGGTGAGCCAGACGGGTGATCTGACCCTGTGGAGTACATCGCAGAATCCCCACATCGCCCGTTTCCTTACCTCCGTAGTCACCGGCGTGGGGGAGCACAAGATTCGGGTGATCGCGCCCGAGGTTGGGGGCGGATTCGGCAGCAAGATTCCTTTTTACGCAGACGAAGCCATTGCCGCCTTCTGTTCCATGCAGCTGGGCGTGCCAGTGAAGTGGACTGAGACCCGCAGCGAGAACTATCTGATTACGACCCAGGGCCGCGACCACATCGAAGAAGTTGAAATGGCGGCCACATCCGACGGGAAGATAACCGGCCTGCGCACGACGGTGTATGCGGGACTGGGAGCCTATCTCTCGACGGCCAGCCCCGGCGTTCCGACGATTCTGCACGGGCTGATGTACTCGGGGTCCTACGACATCCCGAACATCTCCGGCACGGTCTACGGCGTGTTCAACAACGGCACGCCGGTGGACGCCTATCGTGGGGCGGGACGTCCTGAGGCTACGATGCTCATCGAGCGGCTGGTGGACCTGATGGCCGCCAAGCTGGGCATGGACGCCGTGGAGTTTCGTCGGATGAACCTGATCCCGAAATTCGAAAACGGCCACGACGTTGCCACCGGCCTCACCTACGACAGCGGCGACTATCACGCAACCCTGGACATCTGCCTGAACGCGGCGGACTACTCCGCCCTTCGCGAAAAGCAGGCGAAGCTGCGAGAGCAGGGTCGGTATATGGGGATTGGAGTTTCCACCTACGTTGAAATCTGCGGCCTCGGTCCTTCCCAGGTTGCGGGCGCCGTAGGGTTCCAGGGAGGCCTCTGGGAGAGCGCCATCGTGCGTTTCCACCCCACGGGCAAGGTCAACGTTATGGTTGGCTCTTCCCCCCACGGTCAGGGCGAGGAGACCACGTTTGCCCAGATTGTTGCTCATGAAGTAGGCGTAGACGTGGACGACGTGGAGATCATCCACGGGGACACGGACCTGACGCCGATGGGCTGGGGCACCTATGGCAGCCGCACAACGGCGGTTTCCGGCGCGGCGGTGACGCTGGCGACCCGCAAGATCAAGGAAAAGTCCAAAGCCCTCGCCGCGCACCTGCTGGAGGCAGCCGCCGAGGACATCGAGTACGAGGATGGCAAGTTCTTCGTCCGCGGGTCCCCCGATCAGGCGAAGACTATTCAGGACATCGCCCTCATGGCCAATGTGGCCTGGGATATGCCGGAAGGCATGGAGCCTGGTCTGGAGGCAAGCGCCTTCTACGACCCGCCCAACTTCACCTACCCCTTTGGAGCGCACCTTGCCGTCGTGGAAGTAGATCCGGCCACCGGCGAGATTGACCTGCAGAAATACTACGCCGTGGATGACTGTGGTCCGCAGATCAACCCCATGATCGTGGAAGGGCAGGTGCACGGCGGCGTGGTGCAGGGGGTTGGCCCGGCCCTGTGGGAAGGCGTCGTGTATGACGACGACGGACAGCTTCTGACGGGTACGATGCTCGACTACGCGCTGCCCCGCGCCGACGGCTTCCCCGACATCCACGTGCAGTCCAACGTGACGCCCTCCCCTCACCATCCGCTGGGCTTGAAGGGTGTGGGCGAAGCGGGGACTATCGCATCCACTCCCACGGTCTATAACGCAGTGATGGATGCCCTACGCCCCTTGGGCGTCACCCGCATAGACATGCCGTTTACACCTGAAAAGGTGTGGCGGGCGATAAATTCCGCGCAGAACGGAGCATAGCCGTGTTTCCAGCACAGACAGAATATCATCGTCCCAACTCAGTGACCGAGGCCGTGGACCTGCTTGCCAGCAACGAAGGGGCCAAGGTTCTCGCGGGTGGCCACAGCCTCATCCCCCTGATGAAGCTCAGGCTGGTCGCGCCTACCGTTCTGGTGGACATCGGCCGCATCGAAGCCTTGAAGGGAATCGAGGCGACGGACGGTGGGCTGTCCATCGGCGCGTTGACGACCCAGGCGACCATTGCGGCCAGCGATCTCGTCAACGAACGGGCGCCCCTGCTGGCGGAAGCCGCGGGCATGGTGGGCGACCCCGCGGTGCGAAACCGAGGCACCATCGGCGGTAACATTTCCCACAGCGACCCGGCCTCCGACCTGCCGGCGGTGCTCACAGCCCTGGGCGCAACGCTGAAAGTCACAGGCAAGGGGGGCGACCGGAGCGTAGGCGCGTCGGATTTCGCCACGGGTTTGCTGGAGAATATCCTTGGGGAGGACGAGATTCTGACCAGCGTGTCGGTGTCGTCAATCCCCTCCGGGGCGGGTTCCGCTTATGTAAAGTTTGCCCATCCCGCGTCGCGGTACGCCGTTATCGGAGTCGCAGCCATCGTCGGCGTGTCCGACGGCAGATGCTCGTCCGCGAGTGTGGTAGTGGGAGGCGTGGAGACGACGCCCACCCGAGCATCGTCCGTGGAGTCGGCGTTGCTGGGCTCGGACCTGAGCGACGAAGCCCTAGACAAAGCCGCTGCGGCAGTGGCGGGGGACTTCCAGGGCGACGCCATGAGCGACATCTTCGCGTCCGCCGAATATCGTCAAGCAGTGGCCGCAGTCTACGTACGACGCGCCCTGGCGGCGGCAGTTTCGCGGGCCGGCTAGGTCCCCGAGCGTCTCATACGGCTGGAAGGTCGAGCCTGGGTCCCATCTCCTTATCATTTCCAAAGGCTCCTATGGGCCAGAAGGACAAGGTAGTTGAACATGACATCTGAGGTACGCCTGCCAGAATCGGTTGACGAACTCCAACAGACCCTACGGAAGCAGCTTTACGTGGCCGACCGCGGACTGGCCATGTCCGTATATCTGGCGTTGAAGTTGAAGCGCCCGCTGTTCCTGGAGGGTGAGGCGGGCGTCGGGAAGACTGAGGTGGCGCGAGCCCTGGCCTCGGCTTTCGACGCGCGGCTTATCCGGCTGCAATGCTACGAGGGGCTGGACGTGAGCCAGGCGGTCTACGAATGGAATTATTCTCGTCAGCTGCTCCACATCAGGTTGATGGAGGCTGCTGGCAGTTCCGACAGGAAAGAGATAGAGAAGGAGCTTTTTGGCGAAGAGTTCCTGATAAAGCGTCCCCTTCTGCAGGCGCTGGAGAGTTCCGGCCCCACGGTCCTGCTGATAGACGAGCTCGACCGGGCCGATGAGGAGTTCGAAGGCTACCTGCTGGAGATGCTCGCGGACTTTCAGATAACCATACCGGAGGTCGGCACCTACACTGCCGAAGAGCCTCCCATTGTGGTGATTACATCCAACCGCACCCGCGAGATCCACGACGCGCTGAAGCGGCGGTGCCTGTACTACTGGATCGATTATCCCGACGCGGCCAAGGAGTCGCAGATCGTCCGCAGCAAGATGCCGGAGGCGTCCCAGAAGCTGGCCGGGCAGGTGACGGCCTTCGTTCAGGAGCTGCGCGGAACAGAGCTGTACAAGATTCCCGGCGTTTCCGAAACGCTGGACTGGACGGCGGCTCTCATCAGCCTCAACGAAAACGAGCTGACGCCGTCGGTGATTGACGACACGCTGGGTGTGATGCTGAAGTATCGGGAGGACCTGGAGGCCACCCGCGGGGAGCAGACGAGGGCGCTGGTGAATCGCGCGCTTAATCCCGGTACTCGCCGTGGGAGAAGGCGTGGCTAGCGGCGACTCTGGGCATTTCCTGAACAATCTTCTCCTGTTCGGCCGCCTGCTAAGGCGTCTGGGGCTGGACGTTCACACGGGACGAATGCTGGACGCCATCCGTGTGCTGGAGGACATCGGAATTCGCCGCCGCATGGAGGTGCGGTCGGCGCTGCGAACGCTTATGGTGCATCGACGGGAGGACCTGCCCGTATTCGACGAGGCTTTCGGAGTGTTCTGGCGTCAGAGGAAGGACCGGCTGTCTTCGCTGGACCTGCGTTCAATGGGTGAGCAGCGTAGGTATCGACGAATTGAGGCGGGGCCGCCTCCGCCGAACGGCGCCGAAAGGGGTCAGCCGGAGGACGGATCTGCCGCTGATCGCATCGACCTGTCCAGGACCTTCAGCGCCAGGGAGGTGCTGCAGAAGAAGGACTTTACGGAGTTCACTTCTCAAGAGGCCCGCCAGGCGAAGCTGATGCTGGCTTCGTTGCAGTGGGACCCCGGCGTGAGGCGCACCAGGCGCAAGGAGCCGGGCAGGGGAGGGGAGTTGGACGTTCGGAGGACTTTGCAGCGCAACGTCAAGTTTGGCGGAGAGTTGCTGGAGTTGAGGCGCCGACGCCGGAAGGAGAAGCCCCGCAGGCTGTTGGTAATCTGCGACGTTAGCGGCTCCATGGAGAGCTACACCCGCATGCTGCTTCACTTCATCCACAGCCTCTACGCCGGGCTGGAAAGCAGGGTGGAGGCTTTCCTGTTCGCCACTCGTCTGACGCGGGTTACGAAGCAGCTTGCCCAGAGGAACATCGACCAGGCGGTGGATTCTGTTGCCAAGGCCGTCCCGGACTGGTCGGGTGGGACTCGCATCGGGGCCGCGCTGAAGGAGTTCAACTTCAGATGGGCGCGGAGGACTCTCAGTTGGGGTTCCATCGTCCTGATTGTCTCCGACGGCTGGGACAGGGGAGAACCGGAAATGTTGAGCGCCGAAATACAGCGGCTTCAGCGCAGTTGTCGACGGCTGATTTGGCTGAATCCGCTGGCGGGCCGTGAGGGGTACGAGGCGTCGACCCGGGGGATGCAGGCGGCGGAGCCGTTCATCGACGACCTACTGCCGGTGCACAACATGGCGGCGTTGATAGATCTGGCGCACCATCTCAACGACCTGTCGGACAGCTGGCCGGTCAGGAGACAGATGCCGCCGCGGGGGGTGGAACGGGAGGAGGCGTTGGCAGAGACAGCGCCGCAGCAACAGCGGTCGTGGTACGGGGGCGCCAATCCAACCTTCCGGCATCCACTGTGGGGACGGGGCCAGCAGCAGAACTAGGCTGCGGGGCCGCAGCATTCCCCGTCCAGGAGTCGCTACGTGTCGTCTGAACCGGTGGGACGCTGGCCCTTGATTTGCATCGGAAGTCCGGCGGCCATGAAGTAGACCACGTCTGCCTCTGCGGCCACGATTTGGTTCACTCTTCCCAGCTCGTCCGCGTAGTTACGGCCGAGGGTGGTGGGTGGAATGACCCCCAAGCCCACCTCGTTGCTGACGACAATCCATGAAGCGTTGCCGCTTCGAAACATCTCCAGTAGTTGGTGGACTCTGGAGGGGATGTCGGCTTTGGCGTCTCCAGCCATTGGCGGGGCCAGCATCATGTTGCTGATCCAGAGGGTGAGGCATTCCAGGATTACGACGTCGTAGTCGTTCAGGACGGAAGACAGGGAGGTGGCCAGGTCGAGGGGTTCTTCGAGAGTGTCCCACCCGGCAGGGCGGGCCTCTTTGTGGGCCTGTATGCGCGCCTCCATATCGACGTCGCCTGCTTCGGCGGTGGCGAGGAAAAGCACCCGATCTTGGTCGGATGCGAGCCTTTGGGCGAACCGACTCTTGCCGGACCTGACGCCGCCCAGGATGAGGGTGAGGCTCTTGCTCACTGTGCGAACCCCGGGATGCCTGCGTCCGGAGATACGACGTGGTTCCACACCCGAAGCACGCGACCGCCCGCGTGGTTCTCAATTATGGTAAGTCCGGCGCAGTCCACGCGAAAGCGCCAGAAGTGTTCGACGGGCAGGCCAAGCAGGCACAGCGCAAGTGCACGGATGGAGCCGCCGTGGGCCGCGACCAACACGTTTTCGCCGCCATCGTGGGCTGCGGAGACCCTGTCGTAAAACCGCCGGACGCGCCCCACCAACTGTACTGCGCTCTCGCCGCCGGGGGCGGCAAAGTCCACGTCGCGCACGTTGAAACGCTGGGCAAAGGCGTCGCCGTCGCGGGTCTGCACCTCGGATAGCGTCAGCCCTTCCCACTCGCCGTAGGAGAACTCCCGCAGGTCCCGGTCCTGCTGCACTGAGAGACCGGTACTGCTGAGGAGAATCTGCGCTGTTTCGACGGTGCGGGACAGGTCGCTTGAGCAGACGGCAGAGAAGGAAATTTCGGCCAGTTCAGGCGCGAGGGCGCGGACCTGATTACGACCCTTATCGCTGAGAGGGACGTCGGTGTGCCCCTGGATCCGGTTCGCGCGATTCCATTCAGTCTCGCCGTGACGCACCAGGTACCAAGCGCCCATGCTTCAGCCCGCCGGGGTGTTGAAGGGTTGGGTTGTCGAGACAGCTACCACAGCGGCGCCTCGAACAGGCCGCAGATGGCCGGGACCAGGAAGGCTACCAGGAGAAGAACGGCAACCCCCGCAACCTCGTTGACTGCGCCGTAGGTATCCCCCGTCATGCCGCCGATCAGTCGGGAGACCCACCAACCCAAGGCCATCGCTGCCGCAACGGAAACGGCAAGCAAGACGAGTCCTCCAACGCCCATGAGGAGGCCTGCGGCGACCGCGGCGATGACGAAACCCACGGCCAATTGCCACCGGCTGCGGCCAATCTCGAAGGAGGTACCCAGCCCCTGTTCGCGGGAGTATCTGAATGCGACCATGGTTGCGAGCATACCAAACCTCGACAGGCACGGAAACAGCGCAAGCAATTCGATGCGTACGCCGGAGGGGGCGTAGGCGAGCAATGTCCACTTGAGCAGCAACAGGCTCACGCCGCCCACGACGGCGAACGCGCCCACTCGGGAGTCCCGCAGTATTTGAAGCCTGTGCTCCCTGTTCCCGCCTCCCAGCAGCCCGTCGCAGCTGTCCAGGAATCCCTCGACGTGGATTGCCCGGGTTGCTACGAGCAGCGTTGCCAGCAGAATTGCGCCCACCACGGGCAGGGGCAGCACTTCCCGTGCCGCAACATCAAGCCCGGCCAGCATGCCGCCGAGGGCCAGTCCGACAAGGGGAAAGTAGGCGCTGGCCGACCCGGTTGGGGTCTTGCCAGCCGGCGCGACGGGAAAAATGGTCAGGAATCCGAAGGCGTGGCGGATGTCCGTTAAGAGTCGCACGGTGAGTCTGGTTCTGGAGGGCGGTTGGAGACGCTGGCTTCTTCGAAGGTGGCCATGTCGCTGAGGCAGGCTGCGGCGGCTTCGATGATCGGCATGGCCAACGCAGCCCCGGTACCTTCTCCAAGCCTCATATCCAGGTCCAGGAGCGGCCTTAATCCGAGGTGGGACAACACAACACGATGCCCCGACTCTGCGGATTGATGAGCGGCAATCATGTAGTCCGACGCTGTTGGACAGAGCGTGTGGGCTATGAGCGCCGCCGCCCCGGAGATGAAGCCGTCCAGCACCACAGGCCGACGAGCAAAGGCGCCGCCAAGCATCACGCCAGCAAGGACGCCGATTTCATAGCCTCCAACCTTGGCCAAGACGTCCAGTCCGTCGGTTGGATCGGGATTGTTGACGGCCAGAGCCCGTTGGACGACGGCTATCTTCCTATTGAGTTCGTCATCCGTACGCCCAGTGCCGCGGCCTGTGGTCTCACGGAGTGGCTGTCCGGTGATTGCGGAGGTGATGGCGCTTGATGGTGTGGTGTTTCCTATGCCCATGTCGCCGGTGCCGAGGACGTGGGCGCCTGACTCAGCCGCTTCGATGGCCAATTGGACCCCTGCCATGACTGTCGTCTCAGCATTGTTGCGGCTCATGGCGGGCCACCGGCTGATGTCTCTGGTGGGGCGTCCCTTGCCGATGACCCGCAGGTTGGGATGGGGTGGCAGCGGAGAGCCAACGCCCGCGTCTACAATGACCAGATCCACGCCCGTTGTTTGAGCAATTACGTTGATGGCCGCGCCACCAGCCAGGAAGTTCAGCACCATCTGAGACGTGACTTCTTGTGGGTAGCCAGTCACGTTCTGGGCCGTGACTCCGTGGTCGCCGGCGGCAACTATGACGGTTTTTCGCCTAACTGAGGGACGTTCCGTGACGAAGATTCCCGCCAGCCGGATTGATAGCTCTTCCAGACGTCCAAGACTGCCGGGAGGCTTGGTTAGCTGGTCCTGACGTTCAGCGGCTTGCCGCATGATGTCGGCGTCAATCGGCTTGATGTCGGCAATTACCTCATCCAGGATCATCGTCAGAACTCAATCCCTTGTTGTGCCCGGATGCCCTTCTCCTCGTATGGATGTTTGATGAGTTTCATCTCCGTTACGAGGTCGGCGCAGTCGATTAGTTCTTGGGGCGCGTACCGGCCCGTGATGATGACGTGCAGGTCATCGGGCCGACGCTGGAGAGTATCGACCGCATCGACAACGGGGACCCAGCCGTAGTGTAAGGCGTAAGTGAACTCGTCTAAGACGATAATGTCTTCCTTGCCTTCCAATATGGCGTCCTTGCACCTGTGCCACTGTTCCACCGCAAGAGCCTCTGTCCTGTCCATGTCCTTGGATAGCCAGGTAAAACCGTCCCCCAGGGATTCGATGGGAATGTTCAGCTTTTGAGCGGCCCGCTGTTCGCCGAACCGCGCACCGGTGTGTTTGATGAACTGGAACATTCTGATTTGAAAGTCCCTTCCCCAGGCGCGAAAAATTACGCCCAGGGCCGCTGTAGTTTTGCCCTTGCCCTCGCCGGTGTTTACTATGACTAGCCCGTGCCGCACCCTTGGCCTTCTAGGAATAGGGCGTGATGAACCGCCGTTTTTCGTCTGTGTCATTTCGCACTATTTCTTCCAATTGAGATGTTTCGTAACGGCGCAACTCCGTTTGCAGGCCCTATGAGACTCACGGTCATGGAGCCGGTTACGGGGTCCCGATAAACCGCAGCCTTCACCTTGAAAACCGTTTCTATCAGCTCTGGATTAAGTACGTCCTCGGCCGGCCCGGTGGCAATGACTTCCCCTCCGGACATCACCACCAGTCTGTCGCAGTAACGCGCAGCTATTGAGAGGTCATGGAATGCGGCGACTGCCGTCAATCCCGCGTCCACCAACTGCCGGACCAGGTCCAACACCATGAGCTGGTGCAGCACGTCTAGGTTGGACGTTGGCTCATCAAGGAGGAGAATGCGGGGCTGCTGTGCAAGAGCGCGGGCAACAAAAACCCGCTGTCTCTCGCCACCAGAAAGAGTATCCAGGGTCCTGTTGGCGAACTGGTCCGTCTCAGTCATTGCCATGGCGTCTCGGGCGATTTGCTCATCAGAATTGCTCTCCACCTGAAAGCGGCCCAGATGAGGGTAGCGGCCCATCAGGACCAGCTCCATGGAAGTGAATCCGTGGGTGTATGGCGCAATCTGGGGAACCAGGGCCAGGCCGGCTGCCACGTCCTTGACCGTCATGTTTGCTAGATCCTTTCCTTCAAGAGTCACAGCGCCGTCTTGACAGCGTAGGATGCCGGATATGGCGCGTAAGAGCGTCGACTTTCCGGCGCCGTTGGGGCCTATCAGTCCGACCATCTCGCCTTTGTCAACGCTGAGGTTCACACCATCTAGTAGCCATTGAGCCTCGACCTGATAGGCCAGGTCTTGAGCCGAAACTGCCTGGTTTTTTTGATTGTTCACGTTGCAACTACTCCGGCAGGCTGAAATTGGGGGAGGGTGCATGGGAAAATGCGTCGGGCCAAAGCATTCTTGCCAAGTCTTCAGCCCCCCTGATGTTCCAGTATGAGAGGGTGGTGTAGTGCTTGCTTTCAACCACGTGGACCTGGTTGTTCAAGATTGCAGGCACGTTGGCCAGGGCCTCGTTGGAAAGCAGGCTCGTCTTGAACTCTTCCGCGCCGAATTCCACGGGCTGTGGGATGATTATTGCCTCCGGGTCCATGGCAATGATTCCCTCCAGACTCGTTATCTGATTACCGTCTATGCCAGCTTCTTCAGCGGCGTTGATCCCCCCGGCCGCAACTATGACGCCGCCCTCTGTTGAGTCGCCGCCTGCTGTCCACAGGTTATCCGAATACTGGGTCAGTGCCAACACCCTGGGCTTGGGCTCCGCGGCCGCGGTCACTGTTACAAGCGATTCGTACCGCTCCCGCACCTCCGCTGCAAACTCCAAAGCCCGTTCTTCTTCGCCGAGGATATAGCCCGTCAGAAGGATGTTGTTTATGCGGGCCTCCGCGTCGTGCTGCAGCTCCGTCTGGACTACGGGAATTCCCACACGGCCGAGAGCTTCAATTCCATCCGCCGCAAAGAAGGGGCTAGTCACCAGTACGTCCGGGTCCTGCGCAATGATGGTCTCCGGGTCTCGCGTGATTTCCGGCTTTTCCTGGATCAGCTGATAAACATTGGAGTAGGTTGCGTCCTTGCTGAAGCTACCTACGGCAACCAGCCTCTCAACGGGGACAAGGGCAAGAATAACTTCGTCGTGACCAATGGAAGCGCCAATTATGCGTTCGGGCTTGGCAGGAATGGTTACCAGGCCGTTCAATCCCTCGACTTCGCGCGGCCAACCGAAGTTGGTCGCGTCTACGATGCCGGAGACTTCGGCATAGGCTTCGACGATTGGGGCTGGCGTTGGTTCTGGTATGGGCGTTTCGGTAGGAGCGGCAGTTGGAGGTGGAGGCGTCGGCGACGGTGTCGCCTGCGTAGGTGTCGGTGTTGCGGTTGTCGCAGGCGTTTGTGTTGATGGAGTAGGCGTGGGTGTCGGAGCTTGTGTGGAGGGAGAGTGCGGTTGCGTTCGTTCCTGCGTTGGAGTAGACGTTGCCGCCGTGGGCGCCGGCGTAGGCTGTGGAGCCGTTGGCGCCGCGGTGGGCGCAACTGTGGGGGCAGGCTCGAGGGGAGAGGTAGGTGTAGGCGTCTCGGAGGAGCAGGCTGCGAACCATATGGTTAACAGGATGCCCAATAATACTGGGATGACGGAAATTCGACGAATTGACATGGAGACTCCTTTCAGACGCTTTGTCTCATAGCGAGTATGCCTGTCGCTTGTTCTTGATCAGCAGGAATATGAAGAAGGGAGCGCCAACGAAGGCGGCCAGGACGCCCACCCGGAATTCCGCCGGCTGGATGATGGTCCTGGCTACGGTATCGGCCAGAAGGACGAACACGGCTCCTCCGACGGCGCTCATGGGCACCAGCACCCGGTGGTCGGGGCCCAACATCAGTCGTAATACATGAGGCGTTACCAAGCCCACAAATGCGATGGTCCCGCTGACAGCGACGGCTGCACCGGTGGCCATGGCCGCAGCGGCCAGCAGAATAATCCTGGTGGGACCTACGCGTACGCCCATGGAACGGGCTTCATCGTCGCCGAGCATCAGTAGATTTAGGTCTCTGGTCATCAGCAGAATTACGAAGATTCCGACCAGGATGAATGGGCCGGCGATTTGTACGTGCTCCCAGGTCCGGGAATCGAGTCCACCCGCCAGCCAGAAGAGGATCTCTCTCAGGGCTTCGTTGTCCGGCAGGATGATGATAATGGCGGAAACGACGGCTCCGAGGAACGCGTTGACCGCCACACCCGCGAGCAGCAGCGTGGCCATGGAAAACCGGCCGCCTACAGCCGCAATGCCGTAAACCAGAAAGCATGCGGCCATGGCTCCCACGAATGCGAACACGGGGAGAGCCAGAAAGAACGCTCCGGTGGCTCCAATGGCTATGGCCGCCACAGCTCCCACCGCGCCGCCCGCCGAAACCCCTATGATGCCGGGGTCTGCCATAGGGTTGCGAAATAGTCCCTGCATGGTTGCCCCGGCAACTCCAAGGGCCATGCCCACGCATGCCCCGACTACTATTCGGGGGAGACGGATCTGTTCGATTACCAGCTGTTCAGTCCGTCCAAACTCCCCAAAATCGAGTCTGACGGACGAGAGAATTATGGAAGCAACGTGGCTGACGGGAATCTCAACGGGACCGAGGCTCAGGGATAGTAGGGCTGCGCCGAGAACCAGCAGGCCCAGAATCCCGGACCCAACCGCAAGCCGCGCGGCAACGCCCGCTTGGCGGTAGGTCTGAATCCTGTCGAGCCCAATAGCTCTTAACAAAAACACCTCCGGCTTCTCTCCGCCGGAGGCTTTAGTGTCGCTCTTGTCGGGCCTATCCCCGAAACTTGAGGGACCCTCTCTTATGCGGAGAGTGGTCACCTTCCGTTCAGGCAGGTCTCCTGGCTTGCGGGTTAATTTACCTGGCCTCACCCTTCCCATCAGAATGCCGATAGTGGGTTTCGACCCTCAACCCCGCTTACAGTGGCGCTACCACGGCGGATTTTCACCGCCTTCCCTATTCTCCCTAGGTGGGCACCTGAACGGGCAGTGGCTCTATATCTATTCTATCGGTGATGATATGCCGCCCATTGGGGGCTGTCAAGAGGTGATGTCCACTCGTAGAGTGCATAGGCAATGGGCGCATCACGTCGTGAGGTTTTACTTCACCACTTGCGGAGAGACGCTCTTTATCCGACTATTGGCGGGTTGTGAATGAAGTCAGACAGCTCTGCATAGGTTCGTTTCGGCGCCTTGAAAGCTCAGATGTAGACCGATCCGTTCCAAGTGATTTGCCGGTGAGCGACTGTTTATGTTTACTACGTGGCTGGACGGTCTATCTCTGAACGCCCTCATGTTGCTTTTGGCGGTATTGCTGGATCTGCTTCTTCCGGAACCCCCCTCAAAGGTGCACCCTGTGGTCTGGATGGGGCTCACCATTGATTTGCTGAAGCGTCTTACCCCACAGAAGCCCATTCTGACCTTTCTCTACGGCTGCATCATCGGCGTTGTTGTCGTGGCCTTGTGTACTGCAATCGCCTACGTGGTCGCAGATCTATTTAGGGCAGCCGGTGCGGCTGTTTACGTGGTGGGTGGAGCTTTGATCCTTCGAACAACGTTCACCGTGAGGGGGCTGACATCGGCTGCCAACGGTGTTCGTCATGCTCTGAAGCAAGACCGTTTGGATGAAGCTCGCGAAGGTTTGAAACACCTGGTGAGTCGAGATGCATCCATCCTATCCACCCCGCTGGTGGCCGCCGCGGCCATAGAATCGGTGGCCGAAAATACCACCGACAGCTACGTTGCTCCGTGGCTGGCATTCGCCATCTTCGGCATACCGGGGGCTATGGCTTATCGGGCAATCAACACTCTGGACAGCATGCTGGGGCATCGTGGCAAGTATGAATATCTGGGTAAGGCGTCCGCTCGTCTCGACGACGTGGCGAACTTGATTCCGGCGCGAATTAGTGCGCTGCTTACTCTGGCAGCCGGCGCACTTTCTCGCCTTCCTGTCGCCTTGGGGTGGAAGATTCTCTTGAGAGACCGTAATCTGACTGCCAGTCCAAACGCGGGATGGACCATGAGCGCTATGGCCGGTCTGTTGGGAAGCCGATTGGAAAAGGTTGGCCACTATTGCCTGGGTTGGGGAATGCCGGAGCCGAAAGTCGAGGACATCAGCAAAGCCGTGCGCGTAGCGAAGATTACGGCCATTCTAGGACTTGTGACCGCCTTGGGGCTGCTTGTCGCGCGTCATGCTATAGTTGCGCTGACTTGAGCCGGAGGTGAATGTGACTACGGTACACGGTGGCTTGGACACGGCGGAGCTGCGAGGCTTGGGCCTCATGCCCGAGCAGTTGCTGGACTTCAGCTCCAACATCAACCCCTTGGGAATCTCCCGGCGGGTTCGGGAGGCCGCTTCCCGGGCCAACTTGTCCGCTTATCCGGACCGCCATTGCCTTGAGCTGCGAGAGGCTTTGGCAGCGCGTTTGGACGTCAGCATTGACAATATCCTGGTGGGCAACGGCTCCGTGCAGCTTATACATCTTCTAGCCCGCGCCCGCCTGAGCCCCGTTCAGTCGTGCCTCATCTTTGCCCCAACATTCGGCGAATACGAAGAGGCGGCAACCCTCGCTGGCGGGGGAGTGCATACTGTTCAGGCTAAAGAAGCTGATGGATTCCGCTGGTCCATCGATACTGCCACTCGTGCCATTAAGCGCATCCGTCCCAGCCTGGTGTTCCTCTGTAACCCCAACAATCCCACGGGCGTATTCCTTGACTGTGAGGAAGTGAAGAGAATTCGTGATGCTATGGGAAGAAACGGACTGCTGGTTCTTGACGACTCTTATTCGGCACTGGCGGACCGCCCGTGGAACGCCATTCCTCTCCTCGACCTTGGCAGCGTAACAATTCTGCGCTCTATGACCAAGGAACACGCCCTTGCGGGTGTAAGACTGGGCTATATGATCGCCAAGGCAAATGTTATCTCTGCAACAGCGAGACTTCAACCGGCGTGGAGCGTGAACGACGTGGCACAAGCCGCCGGACTAGCGGCTCTCAGGGATGATGACCACATCGAAGCCGCAAGAAAAGTTGTCGCTGAATCCAAGGCATATCTATACCATGAATTGAATGCGCTGGGCCTTCCGGTATGGCCTTCCGCCGCCAACTTTCTGTTGGTGCGGGTTGGTAAAGGGGCCAAGGTCAGGAGCGCCTTACTGAAGAAGCGCGTAGTGGTACGCGATTGCACTTCATTCGGACTGCCAGAGCACATTCGGATTGCGGTCCGGCGACCTGAGGAGTGCCAGAGACTCATACAGTCGCTGAGGGAAGTGTTGGGCAATGAATAACGGCAGCCCTGCAAAGATCATCATGGTCCAGGGCACCTCGTCCCACGCGGGAAAGTCCATCTTGGCTACGGCTCTTTGCCGCATCTTCGCCCGGGACGGACTGCAAGTCGCCCCGTTCAAGGCCCAAAACATGTCCCTGAACTCGTTTGCAACCCCGGACGGTGGGGAGATTGGCCGTTCCCAGGCGGTCCAGTCAGCGGCGGCCATGACGGCGCCCAGGGTTGAGATGAACCCCCTACTGCTCAAGCCAGAGGGGGACAATCGCTCCCAGGTGGTACTCATGGGCAGGCCCCATGCCGTCAAGTCGGCTCGAGACTACTACAAGATGAAACCCCGCATATGGAATACGGTGACTGCCGCCCTGGACCGTTTGCGCGCGGAGTATGACGTGATCGTAATCGAAGGGGCAGGAAGTCCTGCCGAGGTCAACCTGAAGCAGCACGACATTGTCAATATGAGGGTTGCCCTTCATTCAGGCGCCCCCGTCCTGCTGGTTGGCGACATCGACCGGGGCGGTGTGTTCGCGCAGCTGGTCGGCACCATGGTCCTGCTGGAGCCAGAGGAGAGAGCGCTGGTGAAGGGTCTCGTCATCAACAAGTTTCGGGGCGACTCGTCCCTGCTCACCGATGGCCTCGACTTCCTTGAGAGACACACCGGGACTCCGGTTGCCGGTGTTATTCCTTACTTTACGGACATCCACATTGCCGAGGAGGACTCTCTGGGGCTCGTTTCCGAAGGTGGCATCGCGGAAGAGGCAGCAGTGGACGTGGCCGTTATCCGATTACCCCACATCGCAAACTTCGACGATTTTGACCCGCTTGTTCATGAGCCTTCGGTCCACGTTCGCTACGCGGGGCGGGTGGAGGATTACGGAGACCCTGACCTTGTGATTATCCCAGGAAGTAAGACCACAGTGGCAGATCTGGACTGGCTACGCTCCATGAGACTAGACGAGAGTATTCTGGCTTCGCACCGCAAGGGGGTCCCTGTAGTCGGCATCTGCGCGGGGTATCAGATTCTTGGCAATAGGCTCTTTGACCCTGACGGAGTTGAATCTCCCCGGTCCGAAACGGCAGGACTGGGGCTGCTACCAACGTCGACCACGTTCCTGAGCCAAAAATCAGCCCATCAGGTGAAAGGTAGAGTGGCTGCGGGCAAGGGAATGCTGAGCGGCTGCGAAGGCTCTGAAGTTATCGCCTACGAGATTCACATGGGTTCCACCGCGTCCCACGGACTGGCTAGTCCATTCAACATTGAATCTCGATCAGGCCGCACTGTGAGTTTGCCAGACGGCTCTATGGACCCGGAGGGTATGACCGTGGGCACGTACCTTCACGGACTCTTCCACAACCGAGCAGTCCGACGGTCAATTCTTGAATGTGCGGCCCGGCAAAAAGGAGTGGCTCTCCCCCCTTCCAACACAAATATCGAGCCAAGCGTGGAATACGACAAACTGGCGGCATTGGTGAGTGAACACTTGGACATGGACCTGGTCTATCGGGTCACAGGCTTGGCTCGATAAGGGTTTGCTCAGCCTACCACTCCGTCTATGTTTCGAATCTGCCCCGCCTCAAGGCCCTACCGGCCAGAGCGCCTGTGTGCTGCCCATCCGCCACCACCACTTTGCCATTGACCACCACGTAGCTGATTCCTATGGGAAACTGCTTGGGTTGGTTTCGGGTAGCAGGAGAATCAACCGTATTGGGGTCGAACACCACCAGGTCGGCCTTGAATCCATCCCGCAGAAGTCCCCGGTCAGGTATGCCTAACCGCTGGGCAGGGAAGGAAGTCATCTTGCGAACGGCGTCCGGCAGGGACATCCCGCCTTCCTCCCTCACGAACTTCCCCAGCACGGTTGGGAAGGTGCCGTAGGTGCGGGGGCTTGGAAAGTCCCCCAACAACACACCGTCACTTCCAATCATGGAGAGGGGATGGTTGATGAACTTAGGCAGTGTCATGCCGTTCGTCCCCGCCATTACGTAGCACACTTGCAGATCTTCCTCCAGCAGCAGGTCACACATCGCGTCCAAGGGGTCTTTTCCCATGAGGGACGCTGTTTCGGATATGGTCTTTCCTTCGAACCTGTGATTGTGGGGCCTCTTGAAATAGGTAAGCCACATCTCATCGTAGGAAACCACGCCGGGCTTGATCTCCTCCTTCAAGCGGTCTCGGCCTTCACGGGAGGCGAGCACCTGCTTCTGACGCTCCGGCCCACCGTCCATGGTCCACTGGGGAAACAGGATGGTGAGCCGCGTGCTGCCGTATAGGGATGGGAACATGTCAAAGGTTACGTCTACGCCATCGTCGCGACTCCTTTCCACCAGTTCGAGAATCTCCTCCGCTCCGCCGGGATGCCGCTTCTGCTGGGACAGATGGGTAATGTGGCTCGGAATCTCCCCGTAACGACCAATGTCTATGGCTTCCCGCAAGGGGTCCAGATACTGGTCGCCCAACGTATTCCTCACGTGGGTGTGGTATATGCCGCCCAGTCGAGCCGCTTCTTTGGAAAGCTCAATCAGTTCCTGGGTGGTAGCGTAGCTTCCGGGAGGATAGTCCAAGCCTGTCGAGATCCCGTAGGCTCCTTCCTCCATACCCTCCCTGAGGATGGCTTTCATGTTCTCCAGGTCTGCTCCGGAGGCCGGTTTGTCCTTCCAACCAGTGGTTGCGATGCGCAGAGGCGAGTTCCCGATTATGTATGCCACGTTCACCGCTACCTTGTTGTCGAACATCGCGAGATATTCCGCCACGGTAGACCATCTGCCCGGGAGAGGCGGGTCGCCGTCCAGGCCGGAGTTGAGTTCAACGAAGCGAAGGAAGTCCTGGTGGCTGCGGAACGGGGCGTAGGAGTTACCATCGATGCCAATTAGCTCCGTGGTAACGCCCTGCATTACTTTAGGCTCGTGCTGCGGCTGGCTCAACATCACCAGACCGGAATGGGCGTGCATGTCGACAAAACCGGGGCATACCACTTTCCCCGAAGCGTCAATTCGCCCTATGGCCTCTACCTGCGAAACATCGCCCCTAAGGACGCGCACCTTCTCTCCCTCTATTCCCACGGCGCCGTAGAAGCCGGGACTGCCCGTCCCGTCGATTATCATCCCCTTCTCAACTATCAGATCCAGCATGCATCCTCCTGCTTCAAAGCATTGTTGACCGATGTACTGACTGTTCTCCAGGCATCACATATAGGCTCCCATCCGCAGCACCTTCAGAAAGTTTGTAGGAACTCGCGCTGCCAGAGGGGAAGAACCTACCACGATTATCTTGTCGTCGAGATTAGCGAGGCCCTTCTCCAAAAGCACTCTTTCTATGACTCCGTAGGAGTCCACCGTAACCTGGGGCAGGTCCGCCAGTACCGGCACCACTCCCCACCACAACTTCAGTCTCCGCGCTATTCGCTCGTTCTTAGTCAGTGCCAGAATCGGTACGGCGGGCCTGGATTTGGAAACCCGATGAGCGGTCACGCCCGAACGAGTAAGAACCGCAATGGCGTGGGCCTTCAGGCCGTCGGCCAGGCTGCAAGCGGCTCGCGCCACGGCTTCGGATTCCTGGACTGATCTGCCGGTTACGTCCGTTTCCTCCGGTACGTACACCTCCAGGGTCTTATCGATTATCCGCGACATTACCATCGCAGCCTCAACAGGGTGCGAGCCGATGGCCGTCTCTCCGCTTAGCATTACGGCGTCGGCGCCTTCCCACACGGCGTTCGCCACGTCTGAGACCTCCGCCCTCGTTGGCCGAGTGTCATTGATCATTGACTCCAACATCTGAGTGGCGACTATTGAAATCTTGCCCTTCTGCCTGGCCCTGCTGATGATGGTCTTCTGCCAGACCGGCACCTCCTCCGGTGGAAGCTCCACGCCCATATCGCCTCGTGCTACCATCACCCCGTCGAAGGAGCTAAGAATACCTTCCAGGTTTTGGAGTGCCCTCGCCCTCTCAACCTTCGCAATAATGGGCACGCGCACTCGTTTTTCTCGCATGAGTTCTCGCAGAGGATTCGCATCATCCCCGCTCCTCACAAAGCTCATTGCCACCCAATCGACTCCCATCTGCAGGCCGGCTTCGAGATCATTCCTGTCCTTCGCGGTAAACGTGGGAATGTCCAGGAAAACGCCGGGCAGGTTGATTCCCTGGTATGCGCCAAGCAGCCCGCCCTTCACCACGCGGCATCTAATGTCCTGCCCCTCGATGGATAGTACCTGGGCTTCCAGCCGACCGTCATCCAGCAGTACCCGGTTTCCCGGCGCGACAAAGCGGTGGATGTGAGGACTGGTGCTGCCGATTCTTCCTTCTTCGCTGGGTACCGGGTCGTGGGCGATTACAAAGTCAGAACCCGGCTCCAGTCCTAGAGGACCGCCCTCCCCCAAAGGGCCGGTGCGGATTCGGGGACCTTGAAGGTCCTGAAGCACAGCGACGTGCCGGTCCAGTGGATCGGCCGCTTCGCGCACCGTCCGAACGACATTGGCGTGGTCTTCGTGAGAGCCGTGGGAGAAATTGAGGCGGACCACGTCCACGCCTGCCTCAACTAACTTGCCTATCTGCTCCGGGGAAGATGAGGCGGGGCCTATGGTAGCGACTATTTTTGTGGCGCGCATAATGGAGCGTTATTGTAGTCTCTTCTATAAATTTGTGACTGAATCGCTCGTGGTACCAACTGGAACTCTCCAGTTTCTTTCTATTCTGCTTCTATAGTGTCGCACACTGCAAGTCTCAAATATAGCGGCTCCAGACCTCCCGTGAACTCGCAAGCAGGGCTCGCCCGGGATTCAATTGACATGTCGATATGCGCGCTATCCCTTCGCCCATAGGCAAACGAACGGAGTTATCTGATGCCTGCGCTTTTTCTAACGGTTGCGGCAATTGCCGTCCTCATGCTGGGCCTGTGCCTTGGCAGTGAATAGTTTGCTTGCCCTGAAGGCTCCGACCACTTTGTGGAATACCAACTCTTCATGGACAAAAGCAATGCATCTGGAGAAATTGTAGACAATGCGGCGCGGGCCGTATTTCTGTAAGACACGGTAATTCCCCGATTTCCCGACGGGCTAACCGTTCTTGACGGTCAGGGCCATTGGAGGTGCTCCCAAGGCGTCGCCAGCAGGAGCGGTCCAAACTGCTGGCAATCCTGGCGCCACCCGGAGAAGGTCCGATGCGATTGACCGTCGAAATCTCCGACCAGTATAAGCGCAGGTTCGGTCAGGAGTCCGTCCTCCGCGTCGTTAGTGATACGTGCGTATCCTTCACTTGATGAAGATCCCTGCCCTTGCCGCTCAAACGCAATACGTGATAAAACTATGGAGAACCAATCACGAATTTGCGGTTGTACTGATAAACCGGCAGATGGGGAAAGTGATAGAAACGGGAGGTCATCAACTATGCCGATGAACAAGGTTTCCCAGGCTTTTGAGATAGAGCAGGCGCAATTGGACTGGCTCGGGCAGGTGGCCGAGCAGTACGGACTGGCCGACGAAGCAAAGTCCTTGCGGGTCCTCCTGGACTTCGCCATTCAAGACGCAGACAACGATCTCATCTTCGCCCCACAAAACGCTCGGTGCCGTTTCTGCGGCTAACGGGCAGTGAATGACTCGGGCGGGGACTTCTACCCAATCCCGCCAATTAGAGTCGGTGGAACCATCAGGAATTAGATCCGGAGGCGGCTTGACCAATACCAGGAGTATGTCCACATTGGACGGATTGCCGCCGGTAATTACGTCGTGGGCAGTTTCGTTGGTGAAGGCGAGACGGCCGTCAGCCTCAATGATGTCGGCGCTGATTGAATAGGTATTGCGAGGATCTATGTCGTCGCGATTATATTTGACCTTGAGTTTGATTGGCGTCTGCCTGGAACAGGAGATGGTCTGACGGACGATGAGGGGAGTCGCCGCATCGGCGTGGCTCGTGTCCCGAATCTCCACTACTAGAATCGCGCCCTCTGTGAGTGCCAATCATTCTCGATAGGTTACGGTGCGGCTAACGGATGCGTTGAAGTACTTACCAGAAGTAATCTCAAGCATTTAGCTGGATAGGACAGGCTCATTCTAACAGGCGACAAATGCTACTAGAAAGGTCATGATTGCTGTAACGGAAAGCAGGGAGTTCGTCAACTAAGTCTTCATCGGTTCACGTCTGCAACAGAGTTCAATATCGCCCACACACATAAATACGCAATCCGATGTAGTTTGGTTCCCGAATTCCCGTTATTTAAGTTTGAAGACGCAAGAGACTTCAGCGCTTTTCAGAGCTGTGTGGGCGTACTGGCCCATTTTGCATTCGTCAGAAGGAAACAGCGGCCTATTCCACGCGACGGATAAGATAGGCCTCCGATGACATGATCCTATCGATATGCGAAGGAAAGTCCTCAAACTTGTCGGTCACCGCTCGCACCAACCGCCCTGAAAGCTTCCCGCAAGAATCGCTTCCGAGGAAGACCGCCAACTCGGCCGCTCTTTCGATTGATGCACCCTGGCCGGAGGTAACCTGAACTCCTTGGTGGTACATTGCAGTATCGCCAATCGCCAGGGCAATGTCCCGCGTCTTTTCCCACATGCGGGTGTGAATGGAGCCGGGACTCATTGCATTCACCGTGATGCTCGTATCGGCTAGCTCCAGAGCCAGATTCTCGGTGAGATTAACTATGGCGGTCTTCGCTGCATCGTAGGCAGTGACATTTGGGCCGCCAACCCCCGCCAGATTTACAATGCGACCGGAACCACGCTTTAGCATGTGCGGAATCGCGGCCTTACATCCGTAGTATGTTCCGAACAAGTGGATGCCTATTGTGCGAGTCCATTCGTCCGAGTCATTCTCCCAAAGCCGCCCCATTGGTCCAAGATTGCCGGCGTTGTTGACCAGAACGTCAATAGAGCCGAAACGCTCCAGCGTCCTTGCTACCATCGAATCAATCTGCTGTCTACAGCTGACGTCGGCGACGATTGTAAGGACTTCCGTCCCGTGCCGTGCCCTTGCGATGTCGGACGTTCCCTTCAACTCTGCCGCCGTCCTGGCCGCCAGCGCCAGTTTAGCCCCTTCCGCAGCATAAGCCAGCGCGATGGCCCGGCCAATCCCGCGACCGCCCCCCGTAATCAAGGCAACGCGTCCCTCCAACCGGCGCTCATTCGTCATGGACTGGGAATTCGTACCCTCTGCCCTCAAACGGCGACGTTTACCTGCGTGTGGGCCTTGAGAAACTCCCGCACCTGGCTGATGGTCTTGTCGTAGATGTCTGGCGATTCCTTCCAGGGGTATTCCGTCACCTCGGCCCTGGGAGCCAACTCCACCAGGTCCATCGCGGGCTGGTAGGGATGGGTAGGGGTGTCGTCGGGCATGATCAGCAACGGCGTCTGGCAGGCCCGGGCGAAATCCCGCGTGACGCTGTACATGAAGTCGGGATTAACGCGGTACAGGCTGTGGAGGTACGCTTCTACCGTTTCCATGGAAACGTCGGGCCGGCTGGCGCGAAGCTTGGGAGCCCACACGTCCTTACCGGAATCGTACATGGCGTCGGGGAACTCCGGATGATGACCAACGGGCTGGCACAGCACGGCAGCGGCGACCCTGTCCGGCGCCCGCTCAATGAGCTTCATAGCGAAGGGTCCGCCTATGCAGTATCCGATGAAGAGAAACCTGTCGATTCCGAGATGGTCCATCAGCCCCAGCTGGTCGTCGGCGAAAGCTCCCCAGCCGTCGTCAGTCGGGACGGGGCCGGTTGAGCCGCCGCCGTTGGCGTTCCGCTGATCCAAGGTGATGCAGCGGAAGTCGTCCTTGAACACGTCCATGGCGTCGAAGACCTGGTCTGGCCAGCCGGCCATGACGGAATCCAGGCCGCCCCCCGGCGTCGCGAGAAGCGGGAACCCGGAGCCGACCTCCTCATACTGAATACGTACGTCGCCCCTGGTGTAGAACGGCATAGTTGTTCCTCCTCTCGTCTTTGGCGTCTAGTCCTGCTGTCGATTCTAGCTTGGTGGGCGGGAGTGTCAAGGCGGCGCAGTCCCACCTTGTCATGCCGGTGCGGCTGTAGTACAAAGGACTGCGGATGAAGTTACACCGAGACTTTCCGCCTGAATCGAGGGTTGAAAACACATGAACATCAGGCTTATCAGGCACGCCGAGAGC
This sequence comes from uncultured Dehalococcoidia bacterium, assembly GCA_951812825.1. Lineage (GTDB taxonomy): Bacteria > Chloroflexota > Dehalococcoidia > Lucifugimonadales > JAPULR01. The sequence continues at coordinate 254,781 of OX638324.1, forward strand.
ACGGGCAACGTGGAAAATCGCTGGGTAGGCAGGGTGGATGCCCCGTTGTCCGAAGCAGGGCGTCGGCAGGCAGCCCGGCTGCGTTCCAGCCTGGAGCGGGAGGGTTACGTTCCCACCCACGTCTACGCGAGTCCCCTGAGCCGGGCCTTCGAGACCGCCCGAATCGTGGCCGCCAACTGGGATTGCCCCGTGGAGCCGTGGGCCGACCTGGTTGAATTGAGGGTCGGCGTCTTCTCCAATATGACGGCTGAGGAGATAGAAAAGGCGTTCCCGAAGCTGGCCCGCGAGTTCGCCGAAACCCGCAACTTCGACATCATCGAGGGAGCCGAAACCCACCGGGAATGCTACGACCGCGCGCAGCGGGTGGTGGACCGGCTTGGCAGCGCCCACAAAAACACCGATCGCGTAATGCTCTTCTCCCACGGCGGCATACTCCGCCATATTGTCTCCCGACTGCTGGGCACCGACCAGGTCTGGGCGCTGGACATCGACAATACGTCGATATTCGAGTTCACGGTTGACGTGGACAGCTGGCATCTGGACCCGAAGTCCCGCACCAACGTGAAGCTCTGGCGCATAGACAGGTTCAACGACGTGAGCCACCTGGAAGGCGACGCGGCCGTTGGTGCGGTCTAGTCTTCCTTGGAAGGAAAAAGCTCGGCCAGCAGGTCCAGGATGAGTTTGGCGGTGCACATGGTCGAAGTTTCGGCGTGGTCGTAGGGCGGCGCCATCTCCACAAAGTCGCACCCAACGATGTTCACCCGCTTTGACAGGGCTATCAGGGCATCCCGCATTTCGTAGTAGAAGAAGCCGCCCGGCTCGGGGGAGCCGGTGCCGGGCACCTGCATCGGGTCCATAACGTCCACGTCCACCGTCAGGTAGACGTTGCTGCCGGCGGGTACGTGGGCAACCGCCCCCTCTGGCCCCATTTCCCGGAACTGCTCCGTGGTTATCAGCTTCACGCCCTTGGAAACGGCGTCGTCGAAGATCTCCTTAGTAGCCTTGCGGATGCCGATGGAAGTGACGTTTCGGACGTTCGGCAGGTCGAAACACCGGCGGATGGGACAGCCGTGATGGTAGTATGTGCCCTGAAGCTCGTGGCTGAAGTCCATGTGGGCGTCGAAGTGGACCACGTCCAGGTCCGCAAAGCTGTCGAAGCCCCGCGCCGCCGGGAAGGTGATGGAGTGGTCCCCGCCGACGATGACGGGGAAGGAACCCTTGGCAATAATCTTTCTAACGGCGTGGGTGATCTTGGCGAAGTTGCTCTCAACGTCGGACGGAATGATGGTCACGTCGCCGCAGTCCGCCATAGTGACGCCTTTAAGAAACGTCTGCTGCCTGTCAATGTCAAAGTAACCCTCGGCCTGCCCCTCGCTCCTGAAAGAGTCGTAGCTGTAGACGCCTCTGACGTAGCGGATGCCGTTGGGCCCGTATCGGGCGCCGGGCCGCGCAAAGGTCCCCTGATCGTAGGGAACGCCGATGAAGGCGACGTCCGCGTCAAGTTTGTCCAGGTCGTCCACCAGCGGAGCGGCGAAGAATGAGAGGGGCACGGCCCTGGTGGCGGGCCAGGGCCCGTCCCACGTGTCTTTGAGGGATAGGGACCTGTTGATTTCCGGCTCCGAATTCATAGCTGTCCGTCCAATCGTTTCAGAAAGGTGTATGGGCCATTATACCCCATGCCCGCGGATGGTTTTCGGAGAGCTTGAATCACGCCTCAGCGTTGGCCCTGCTGTGCTCAAAAGACCGCTGGATGAGTTCGCGGAGCACGTCCATGTCCACGTCTGCCAGCTTGTTTATGTAGAGGCACGAAACGCTCTTGCGATGCTTTCCCAGCCGGGCGAGGAGGTCGTCGCGGCCCTCGAATTCGTCCATGACGTACAGCGACAGGTTCTGCTTTCTTGGCGAGAAGCCGGTTAGAAACATGTCCCCTTCTCTGCCGGAGGCGTACTTGTAGTGGTAGTCTCCGAAGCCGATGATGGTCGGCCCCCACATCTCCGGCTCCATCCCCGTAATCTGCTTCATCATCTCCAGGATGGTGCTGCCGTCTTCCCGGCGGCGCTTGTTCTCGACGGACGCTAGAAAGTCCTCAACGCTCGCGCCGGTCTTGCGGGTCTTGTTCTCAGCCATTGCCTGTCCTCCCGATTGAATCCTCAACTTAGACCTGGATGTCTATATGATATATGCTTTAGGCCACCGGACAAGGTGATGGAGGATTGAAATGAAGCCGAACGTACTTCGGAAAAAGCTGCAAGACGGCGAGCCGACGGTCAGCACTCACATCCATTCCACGTGGCCGTCGGTGATTGAAGCAATCGGCCACACGGGCATCTATGACTACGTGGAGTTCGTGGCCGAATACGGCCCTTCCGACCTCCACGATCTGGACAACATGGCCCGGGCGGCGGAGTTGTTCGACATGGGCATGATGATCAAGGTGGACCAGAGCCACCAGGCGTATCTGGCCCAGCGCGCCGTCGGCTCCGGGTTCGGTAGCGTGCTGTTTACCGATGCCAGGTCCGCCGAGGACGTTCGCCAGCAGATTCTGACAGTTAAGCCGGACACGCCGGAGGACAAGGGCTGGTACGGCGTCGCCACCCGGCGGCACACCTACATGGGCTACGGGGGTTCGCCCGCCTACGTGAAGGCGCTTCAGGACACGGTGGTTGCGGTGATGATTGAGAAGCGGGGCGCCGTTGAGGAGCTTGACGAAATTCTGGAGATTCCGGGCCTGGACATGGTGCAGTGGGGAGGGTCGGACTACTCCGTCAGCGTCGGCCTGCCGGGCCAGAAGAGCCATCCCGACGTGATGGAGGCCCACGACAAGGTCTTCAAGGGGGCCATCGCCGCGGGTATCCCCGCCCGGGCCGAGATCAACTCGCCCGACGAGGCGAGAAAGTACCTGGATATGGGGGTGCGCCACTTCTCCATCGGCACCGACATCTCAATCCTGCACGGCTGGTGGAAGTCCAACGGCGAAGACCTCTGGAGGGCCATCAACGGCGAATAGGCGGCTGTATGGCTTGGGCAGGCGGAGAGGTTTGCGAGGAGACGGGTGCCGCTGGCTGCTCTTCGTTCTCCTGTTCCTGCTCTCCTTCTTCGGGCGAAGAGGTCTCGGATTTCGGCTTTTCTTTCTCCCAGTCTGGACATTCAACTGTCGCGGATGCTGGTCCGTCGTCTCCGACAGCCGTTTTCATTGGGGTGTTCTTCCACTTAACAAAGAACGTTATCAGCCCCAGAAGAAGCCTCATTGTAAACTCAAGGGCAACGAGGAACAGCATGTAGTAGAGGATGCTCTCACGGTAGTCATCCGCGTCCTTAAGCACATTGAGCGACTTACTAACCTCGAAGAAGGATGCGTCAATTAGGAACAAACCCAACACAGCGAAGGGCAACACCTTTGCCACGTCCCTCGATAGGTCCTCGTTGTAGTACGCAGATACACGGATGACTGCCACCGTTGCCAGGGCAATAATTAGTACCTCCGAGATTGCTCGTTCCTTTGACAGTAACGCAAGGATGAACGTAAGGACTGCGAACCAGAAGAAGGCGAAAGCTGGGAATACAATCAGGTATTTTGCGATGTACATGACCACGTGAAGGAAACGCCGCACCCAGAGATAACGAGACTGCTCGTAGCTCGACAGGTCCAATGCAAACATGTCCCGAGAGGCTATGAACCTGTAAAACTTGAAGATGAAGACGGCGTAGGCAACCATGCCTAGGACGTAGAATAGCACGGGCAAGACCAGCTTTATCCCGGTCTCCAGACTCAGGCCGTTGTGAAAAACGCTTTCAACAATGTTGTTTATTTCCATGGATGACGCTGCCTATCAGATTGAATATCGGTCAAAATGTCGGTGGCCGACGAGTGTCATCGAATTGCGTGCCGGACGTCCCGACTATGGTCTCGTCAGGCAGCTTGGGGATGAGAGGGACCAACGGTCGTGACGACCCCAAAGTTGCTTACGACCAAGACACATTGGGCGTAGGAGAGGGAGGCTTCCATCACCATTATGTAGCCCCGCTGGCGATGAGATCGACCATAACAATCACCACCGGCTCCTCCTAGCGTAGTTTACGGGTCTCGATGTACAGCCCCTCACTCGCGCCGGCCACTCCGCGCGGGGAGCTTAAATATAGCACCACGCCCTTTATGGAGTCATCTCTGCGGGCTTAGTCGATCAGGTCGCCAATGGCAAGGGCCGATGTCTCGCTGATGACGGTGAGCGGCACGTTAGTATTGCCAATTTTGGCGTGCGTGCGTCACGTTGAAGAAGATCCAAATCCCAGCGGCAACGCCCTATGCCACCATAACCGGCCCAGAAACATACCAGCTATCAGGATTCTGCCTAGTGCCGACAAGATGCGAATGCCCCACCTAAATTAGCTGAAAATCGCCTGAAGGGCGGAAGCCACAGGGGGATATCCTACTGAGCTTTAGCATTTTTCATATCGTACTTCACGCGCATCTCGCCAATTGCAACCCTAATATAGAAGACTCATGATTGAGATTCGGTCCACGGCACGGTATTGCAACAGAACCCAATGCCGCGAGTCGCAGGTGAAATGTCAGAATTGACGAGATGCCTCTCCACGCCCATGTTAGGGCAACCATTAGAGGTTGAAGGTTGATGCAGACATTAGATTATTCGATTTCATGAGGTACCATCATACTGCTCAAAGTGTGCCAGACCTGTTTGAATCTGCCAAAAGTCTGATACGATTATGATATATGGGTAAAGTTTCCAGGCAATGGCCCCTTTCTTCAGGGAAGCCTGCCAGAAGTACAGGTTAGCCAGAGATGGATGAAGCGATAGTATTTGCGGTTCTTGCCTTCGCCCTCATCATGTTTGTATGGGGCAAGTGGCGGTACGACGTCGTTGCCCTGGCCTCCCTGCTGATACTGGCCGTGCTGGGCATCGTCCCAGCTTCGCAGGCCTTTTTGGGATTCGGCCATCCGGCTGTGGTTACCGTCGCGGCCGTCCTTATCCTGAGCCGCGCCCTCTATAAATCCGGCGTAGTCGACGTTATTGCCAGCTGGTACTTGCGCATCCCCAGCTATCTTCCACTCCGTATCTCATCCCTGGCCTCTCTTGGGGCCTTTCTCTCGGCGTTCATGAACAACGTGGGAGCCGTCAGTTTGCTCATGCCCGTTGCGATGCGGGTTGCGGGAAGGAGCAGGCACCCGCCATCGCTCTTCCTGATGCCGCTGGCCTTTGCATCGCTTCTCGGGGGAATGATCACGCTGATAGGGACCCCGCCGAATATCATAGCGTCCAACATCCGGATGGAAGAGAGCGGAGTGCCTTTCAACATGTTCGATTTTGCGCTGGTAGGCTTGGGAGTGGCTGTGGCGGGGGTGGCATTTATCGCCTTGATCGGGTGGCGTCTACTTCCGTCCCGAAGCGCCCCCCTCAGCCTGGGCGATGCCCTGCACATCGAGGACTACATGACGGAGGTGCGCGTGCCTGAAGAATCCCGATTCGTGGGGAAGCTGGTGCGTGACCTGGAAGAACTCGCGGAAGACGACGTGGCAATCGTCGGACTTCTCCACAAAGGCGTAGTCCACGGTGCGCCCTCCAGCTACCAGATCATCGACGCCAACGACATATTCATTATCGAAGCAGACCCTGAGGACCTGAAGACCTTCATGGACAAGACGGGTTTCGCGCTTGAAGGCTCGGCCAGGGATATTCAGGCTGAAATCGACGAGACGCTGGCAGGGCGAGACGTGGCCATGGTTGAAGCCATCGTCGGACCGGACAGTCGCGCTGAAGGCGGGAGCGCCCATGGACTGCACCTGCACGAAGCCTTTGGCGTCAACCTGCTGGGAGTGTCCAGACGGGGCACCAGCTTCATGCGGCATCTGGGCGGTGTGATATTTAAGGTGGGCGACGTGTTGCTTCTTCAGGGCAAGAGGGACCTGGTGCAAAGGGCGCTGCCCCGTCTCGGGCTCCTTCCTCTGGCTCAGCGGGAACTTCGCATCGGACAGCAGCGGCAATTGCTGTTCCCGCTATCCGTGTTTGTTACAGCAGTGGTGCTTACGTCCCTAGGCGTACTGTCGATTCAGATTTCCTTCGTAGCCGCTGTTGCGGTCCTGTTAATTACCCGGTTTCTTAGTTTAGAGGCGGCATACCAGGCCGTCGACTGGCCCGTCGTCATCCTGTTGGGCGCGATGATACCCGTGGGAGAGGCCCTTGAAACCACAGGCGGAGCGGCTCGAATTGCGATGCTTCTAACGGACTTGGGCAATGCGATGCCTTCATGGGCCATGCTTGGCATTATGCTGGTGTCGACGATGTTGCTCTCCTCCATAATCAACAACGCCGCCGCCGTAATACTCATGGCTCCCATAGGCATTGGCGTGGCGGGTACCCTTGGCGCATCCACTGACCCGTTCATTATGGCTGTGGCCGTTGGAGGCTCTGCGGCATTCCTATCCCCCATAGGCCACCAGTCCAACACCATCGTGATGGGACCGGGAGGATATCGATTTGGTGACTACTTCAAAATGGGCCTGCCCCTGGTGGTGGTCATAGTTGCCGTTGCCATCCCCCTGCTTTTGTGGGCGTGGCCCATGGGGATCTAAGTAGCCAAGTCCTGCGGCCGACTTTGGAGCCTCTCAAGACCCATGTTGGCTTCCTGCGTGGGCCGTATCATTGAATCATGTTCAGGATATTCGCAGCTTTAGGTTCCCTACTCGTCATCTCGGTTCTGAGCCTCGCCCTTGCATGGCCGTCTGCATCGCCCAATGGCGACAACGGACAGATTACCGGCCTTTACGAAAACGCCACGGAAGGTTTCTCCGTGGTCTTGCCCGTAGGGTGGGTTGGAACTGAGAATGAAACAAGAAGTCCGCTGCTGTCCATCACCACCACGGAAGACGTGCCCAGAGCGGCGGCTGAAATCTGGATTTTCTCCCGAAGCGACGATTCGTCTGCCGAAGCATGGCTCAACAGCCAGATATCCCGACTAGGGTTTGACGACGTGCGTCTCAGCGAACCCGCCCTCTACCAAGGCACTCTCTCGGGGCACCGAGCCGTCATGGCCTACACGCAAGACAACGGCAACGTGCAGTTGCAGATGTGGACGGTCATCGTTCGCGGCTCGCAGGTGTTTCTTATCCGCGCAATAGCGCAAGAGGAAACTTGGCCCGCCGTTCGGCCCTATGCCAACGCCTTCATGGAAAGTTTCACCCTCCTATCCCCGGTATTTTTTGGCGCGGCGCAGGAGGACTCACTGTTCCAGTACTGGGGTGAGATTATCACCATAGACCCTGCACTCTCACAGCGCGGGGCCGGCGACTTAGTTGGCGCCATCTTCAGCGGCTTGGTCAGGCTGAATAACCAACTGGAGGTCGTCGTCGATCTTGCGGAGAGATGGGAAGTGTCCGATGACAGGACCGTTTACACCTTCGACCTGCGGGACAACGCTCGATTCCATGACGGCCGGGCCGTTACAGCCCATGACTTCAAATACTCCTGGGAGCGGGCCTTGCATCCCGACACGGAATCGACCGTGGCCGAGACATATCTTGGAGACATCGTGGGGGCGAAAGCCCTTGCATCCGGAGAGGCTGAGACGCTGGAAGGGGTGCAGGCCCTGGATGACCGGACCCTTCAGGTGACCATCGACGGTCCCTTCCCCTACTTTCTGGCAAAGCTGACCTATCCCACGTCCTTTGTGGTTGATCGCGCCAACGTGGAAACCGGCGAGAGTTGGACCGATGCCCCCAACGGAACGGGCGCCTTCAAGCTGAAAGTCTGGAACAAGGATCAGCTTCTTGTCCTCGAGCGTAATGAAGACTGGTACAACGGAGCCCCGGCTCTGGCGCATGTCGTCTACCGGATCTTTGCAGGCAGACCCATGCAGATGTACGAACGGGGCGAGATTGACCTGACACACATCGGCATATATGACATCGACCGGGCCCGTGATCCCGCCAATGCACTGAACGCAGACTTAAGGGAAGGAACTGCTCTGTGTACCTACTATCTGGGGTTTAACGTATCCCAGCCGCCATTCGATGACCCCAAGGTGCGGGAGGCTCTCGCGCTGGCCATGGAAACGGACAAGTGGCTGGAGGTGTCCCTGAAAGGGCTTTCGGAGCGGGCCGCCGGATTCGTTCCGCCCGGTATGTTCGGCCACAACGAGGCCCTGGAGCCAACGCCCTTCGACCTGCAGCGGGCAAGACAGCTGCTCGACGAGTCCGGCTACGGCGGAGCCGAGAACCTGCCTTCCATCAAGTCATTCGCCGAAAACGGGTCCATTCACTGGGCGTGGCGCGAACACCTCGGCCTGGAGGTGGAGGCCGTCTCAGTCTTCGAGTTTGCGGACTTCCTGGAAAGGTTGGACAAGGAAGAGCTGGGAGTGTTCGCCACGGGTTGGTGCGCCGACTATCCCGACCCGCAGAACTTCCTTCACGTGCTATTCCACAGCGAAAGCGCGGAAAACCGGTTCGGCTACAGCAACGAGCAGGTAGACGCGCTGTTGGAAGAGGCCTCCACCGAGGCGGACAGCGAGCGACGGGCCAGCCTGTACCACCAGGCGGAGAGGCTGGTCCTCGACGATTGGGTTGCCGTGCCGCTGCGCCACAGCACAAGGCACATGCTGGTGCAGCCTTACGTGAAGGGCTATGAGCTTACGCCCATAGGCATACCCCAGCTTCAGAATATCTCAATCGAGCGTGGACCGTGACGCGCGCGCTGTTATACGCCGTCGCACTTGTCGTTATCGTCCTGGCGTTGGCAGCTTGCGACCCGCCCACGCCGACACCTCTCGCCACTCCGGCGGAGACACCTGCGCCCGTAGCGGCTCCCACACCCACACCGACGCCTTCCACTCAGGCAGCGCCGTTTCCAACGATAACGCCTCCGCCCGCTCCGCCCCCCGCCCCAACACCGTCCCCCTCCACCCAGACAGCCCCATTCCCGACGGTAACGCCCCCACCTGCTCCTACGCCAGCGCGCACCTCTACGCCTGCGCCTGCAACGCCGGTTACACCTGCTCCCACGCCAACTCCCACACATGCTCCCGCGACTGCAACGCCGGTCACGCCTGTTTCAACACCGAATCCTACGCCGACGCCCACAGCCAACCCGACGCCTGCCTCTACCCCAATCCCAACGGCTGTCCCGGTCACTCCGTCGGAGGAGCAGTCCCAATTCAGCGTTTCCATAGACCACGCTACGCTGCAATTCCCGGATTCTGTGTCCTTCCACATGGAGGGCCGCAGCCAGCGGCCCATCGAGTCAGTTGACCTGGAATTCGGCATCAACCTTGTATATTCGTGCGCTTCCATCTCTTACTGGACGGCACGGACGGACCTGGAGCCTGGAGAAGATATATCGGTGACGTGGGATTGGGATATGCGCCGCAGTGGATCCATACCTCCGGGATCCGTCATATGGTGGCGCTGGAGATTGACGGACGAAGAAGGGCAGGAGATACTGACGCCCCGTAAGGAAACGCGTTTCGCCGACGCTCGCTTCGACTGGCAGTCCCACACAGACGGAAACGTCACTTTCCACTGGTACGCGGGCGGCGACGATTTCGGCCGTCGCATTGCTGAAGGCGTCCGCTCCGGTCTCGATTCCTTGATCTTGGACCAAGAGCTGGTGGCGCCCATCAGAGTCTTCGCCTACGAGAGTTCCAACGATGTTCGAGGAGCGGTGTTATTCGCCCAGGAGTGGACCGGTGGGCTGGCCTTTGTGCGCCAAAACATCATCCTGATTACCGTGGATCCGGCAAGTTTTGATAGAGACCTGCCTGGAGTCGTCCACGAACTGGCCCACCTTCTCGTAGAGGAGGTCACCTTCAACTGTTTCGGCGGACTGCCCACCTGGCTGAACGAAGGTCTGGCGGTCTATGCCGAAGGTGTTCCATCCGAATCCCAGAGGGTCGCCCTGGCCGACGCCATCGCCAACGACGATTTGATAAGCCTGAGGAGCCTGAACAGCAGCTTCCCCGTGGGGCACTCAGGCGCCATCCTGTCCTACGCCCAGAGCTACAGCCTGGTCAACTACCTGCTGGATGCGTATGGCTGGACAAAGATGCAGGAGCTTCTTGCGGTATTCTCCCGGGGCTCCACTGATGAGAAGGCAATCAGTCAGGTCTATGGGTTGGACTTTGACGCTCTAGAAGCGGGCTGGCGTGAGTCGCTGGGTCTCGCACCACGTCCCGCTGGCTAGGGCGCCAACATCAATGCGGCAACCTGGCCGGCAACACTTGCTTGAAGGTGACCGGTAGGCTGAATCGGCGTCTCAGGTTGGCTCCGCGAGAAATACGGGAATCTTGCGCGGGGTCTGCCTCTGCATAGTGTCATAGGGCGGGTACGCTTCGGCGGCCAGCTTCCACAGCCGCTCCCGCTCCTCGCCGTCCCCCACCTCCCGGACCCGCATCCGGTAGACCTTAGCCTCGTCCTGAATCTGAACATTGGGGTCGGCGCGGAGGTTATAGACCCACACGGGGTTCTTCGGCGAGCCGCCGACGGAGGCGACGAGAATGTAGTTGTCACCATCCTTAGCGCGCATCAGCGGAGTCTTGCGGATGGCGCCGGTGTGATTGCCGCGGTTGGTGACGATTATCACGGGCAATCCCGTGTCGCGCAGCGTGGTCGCCTCGGTGCCGCCGCTGGCTTCGTACTGCGCAACCTGCTCGCGCACCCAATCCTTGGTGGAGGGTATGTATCCCGACATCAAGCGCTCCTTGAGTAGACTATACCTGTTGGAAAGGACTCTCCTGCTAACTAGTCGGCCGATGTCAGCAAGGTCGCGTACAATAAAGCTGAGAAATGGACATCCCGCAATAGGCGAGAGCAATCAAGTGGGCAACGGGAGCTAGTGACCACCATAAGTCAGTCACAATTGGGCTGAAGTTACTGGCACTGCCGTATTCGAGCCGCCGCATCGCTAACAGCGACATAGGTCCCAAAGTCGGCCTTAAGGTTGTAAACATTTGAAACATGCAAGACAGCGCTATCATGCCCCGTAACACCTACCATAGCGTTGTATTCTGCCATTACATCCACACAAGGTTGCCGCAGCATGAATTCCCTGCCATCGTCGGTCGAAAGGGAATCACTTATCTCTTCGAGGGATCGATCTAGGTCGTCAACTGCATCGTCTACAGCGGCAAAAACTAGAACGGCAAGTAGGATCGATATAACAATTGCTAAGATGGAGAGAATTCCCCCGGCTATAGCCATACCTCTGCCTTGCCCATCTTTCCTGGTTCCAAATGCGATTGCAGATAGAATACCCCCAACGATAGCGCAAGGTATGGCAATGAACATTCCGAGAACTGGGATGAAGCTGAAGACTATTGCGACAATGCCCAATACTAAGCCAGCAACTGCCATGAACCCCCCCTCAAACAAGCATGCAATTACGCACCCTACACCAATGCATTACGTGCGTCAATGAATGCCTCGCCAATGTTCAGAGTATAAGACTCTACCTCTCCAATCTTTGCTTGGAACATAGTTGTAGTAGCCGTCGCCTATGCTGTTTTGGATAGGGGCGGGGCAGACTGAGCCTAACTTCAAAAGAAGGAGTTTGTAGCACGTCCAATATTAATGCCCTGCGGGCAGCCGGGGACATGTCCTATTTTTGTCGATGATCACCTGAAGGAGATTAATCAGCTGTCACGAAGGGAATTCAGCACCCTATAGGCCTCCAGTTAGAGCCAAGACAGCCCACCAAACAAGACCATTTGCAAGCAAGACGGGAATCAACGATAGCAGAATAACAAAGAACGCCCGGAGAGTGGACGTGTAGTCCAAACTCTGCCGTACAGCAATTATCATGGCGGCAAAAGACCATATTGCTGCAACAATGGCGATCACAAAACCGATGTAATTGGGAACGAAGAAAAACACGTTCAGTAACCGGGGAGTCTGAGCGAACCCGGTGCAACGGGCCAATTGACCCCAGTCGGCCTCGGTGTGCTCTGTCTTTAGGATTGTAGCCCCAATTAACCAAGTGAATAGAGCCCATAAGGCCCACCAGACAATTCCTCCAACAACGCCAATGACTAGCGCGCCCATCACGTTTGGCTCACCCTCTCTCATGAGCTCTCCGACAACGCTGGCGATGGATACCAGAATTACAATCAACAGCGCCTGCATAGTTGCCCCGCTGTCATGCTCCACGTCCTCGTAGGTCTGGACGTTCAAGCGGGCGGCTCCCAGCATTCTTCCTAGCATCAGTTTGCTTCACCTCCTCTTATTTGCGGTGGAGATACGGCCGGTCAGTCAATACGCCGTCTCTACGGCTCGGCCCATCTTATCACAAAATTGGGCGATGAAAGGGCATTGAAATGCTGGCCCACAAAGTGATCTTCCATGAATCGGGGCGGACCCCGCTTCCCCGCTGAACCTGCGAGATTGGAAGCCCGAAAGAGGCCGAAAAACCCTAACGCCGGCGACCTTTGGACCGCGCCCTACGCCGTTTGCGCCTCGAGGGGACGTTGCGGCCCTTGATCTGCCCCGTTTCCAGGTACCGCTTCAGCAGCCACGTGAGCGCCACAATCCCCAACAGAGCCAGCGCGGTGATAGTGTCGCCGCGCCGGAACGCCTCCCACGCGTTGCCCGCCAGGCTGGGGATGACGAAGGAGCCGATGACCACTGCCACCGCCACCAGCAGCGTACGGAAGGGGTGAGTGAAAACGTGACCCCGAAGAATGGCCAGAGATGCGGCAGCGACAAACGAGACCCCGAAGTAGAAGCTGAGTCCGAATGCCCACTGCCATAGCACGTACATGGTCGCGGCGGTAATGGGAACGGCGAGCCAGAACCTGCCCTGCTCAAACCCGTACAACCACCGGGTGCGAGCGTCCCGCAATTCCCTGGAGAGCCACCTGCCGAAGAAGCGAAGAATGGCCCGTCTCACGCTGCCGGAACCCCCGGGTTCGCGCTCGCAGCCCGTCTGCGGGGGAATTCATCAGAGACTGGATCCGGATAACGTTTCGGTCGCCGCATAATTGTCACTCGCCATCAATGATCGCGCCTTCGGCAATTGGATGATGTAAGAGAGGACTTTGCCGTGTCAAGGGGAGTCCTTGCCTCATTTCGCCTATCCGACCCCCTCTTGCAACCGGCCGCCGCCGCGCAACCCTCAGTCAACCACTCACCGGAAACTCCGGGTTTCCTACCCCGTTTCTGCCTTAGTGGACCCACTTGACAAACGCTCTAGTTTATACTACAAACTATTTTATTTTCCGCAAAAGCGAGGACGCAATGCAACGACAGCACGGAGAACCGCAGGCCATTACCCCGGAGCAAAGTTGGGAGTCCATTCAGCACACCCTCGACAGCTCCCGCAGTTCCATGTACGTGGCCGGGTGGACCACCATCATGCTCATGTGGGGCGCCCTGTACGCCATAGGTTTCTTTTCCCAGTATGCCATCGAGACCCTCGCCCCCGCCTTCGCCGAAAGTTATCCCTGGTATCCAGCTCCCCTCTGGGCAGGCGTGGGTTTCGTGGGAATGATTGGCAGCGCCATCATCGGATATCGGGCCAGCAAGCGAAACGCCCAGGGCCGCACCGCCACCAGGGTTGGGCTTCGAATTTTCTTCTTCTGGATGGCCGTCATTTCCGCCGCCTTTGTTATCCCGCCGGCGGCCGGCATGTGGACCGCCGAGGTCGACGGAGCCGCAATCGGCGGCGTGGTCATCGGCATCATCGCCCTTGGGTACGTCCTCTTTGGCATCATGAGCCGCGTTGCCATTTCCCTTGTCGGTCTTGGATTCGCCGCCTCCTACTATGTCCCATCCCACCTCCTCGGCGACATTGCGCCGGTGGTGTCTGCATTGATCATGCTTGCAGTGGTTGCCGTTGCCTGGCTGTGGCTGCGGAGAACCGACACCACATGATCGACGAACCCATCGTCCTGAACGAACTCATCCACCAGTCCACGCGCCTCCGCATCATGACCCTGTTGGTGGACGTGTCCGTGGAGGACCGGACGGCCTACGGGTTCATTCAGAAGACTCTGAAGCTCACCGGCGGCAACCTGACGATCCATCTGCGCAAGCTTGAGCAGGCCGGGTACGTAGCGACCTCCAAGGAGTTTGTGGAAGACAAGCCCCGCACGTGGGTGCAGGCCACTCTCGATGGCCGGCTGGCCTACGGGGACTACATGATCAATCTGAAGCGGGCGTTGAATTTGCCCCTGGAGTAAAGTTCCCGCCGCTGCAGGCTTGCTTAGTGCCAACCTTCGAAATCTACGTAACACGCATAGATTGAAGAGTCCACGATGCTGTCTACTATACGGTTCGCTGTTCCGATACACCCAAACTTCTGAACTTAGCCTCAGGTCTGTACGTTGCGACGAGAATTGGTATTGTCCTATTGGTTATGGTAATATCCCCGCAAGTTGAAATAGTATGGAACGTTTATCTTATTTTGCCCAGACTGCCGATTGAGTGATCAGTCGCAAAACTGGGTAGGCAAATTTAGAAAGTGAAGGAGATTTGTTGAAGACAATGGTAGGAGCCTTTAACCGGAGCCGCATCATCACCCTGCTGGCGGCCACCGGCATTGCCACCCTGCTCTTGTTTGTTTTCCGACCGGTCGCTGCGGAGGCGGCCGGAGTTGAAGAAGAAGCAGTCTTTATTTTCAATACTTTCGCGTTCCTCGTCTGGGGGGCGCTGGTCATGTGGATGGCCGCCGGATTCACAATGCTGGAGGCCGGCTCCGTTCGCACAAAGAACGCTTCCATGATCTGCCTGAAGAACATAGGCATCTACTCCATCGCAGGGTTGGCCTATTTCATCCTAGGATACAACCTGATGTACGTGGGCGTCGGCAGGGAGTTGAGCCTGTTCGGCGTTGATTTCGGCGGCCTCATCGGATCCTTCCGCCTCTTCTACGAATCGTCGGCCGCGGAGGCGGCGCTGCTGGCCGGAAATGGCAGCGCAGCGGACGTGCTCGCCGAGGGCGTGGGATACGCCTCAATGTCCGACTGGTTCTTCCAGATGGTGTTCGTTGCTACGGCGGCGTCCATAGTGTCCGGTGCGCTGGCGGAGAGGGTGAAGATGTGGTCCTTCTTCCTGTTCGTGCTTATACTTACTGCCATCATATACCCGGTCGTCGGCGCGTGGTACTGGGGCGGCGGCTGGCTGGATGATTTGGGCTTCGTAGACTTCGCCGGATCAACCATTGTTCATAGCACGGGCGGCTGGGCGGCCCTGGCGGGCGTGCTGATTGTAGGGCCCAGGTTGGGCAAGTTCAGGAAGGACGGAACAGCGAGGGCCACACCGCCTTCCAACATCCTTGTGGTTACGCTGGGGGTGTTCATCCTCTGGCTGGGCTGGTTCGGTTTCAACGGCGGCTCCCAGCTTGCCCTTGGCAGCGCCGCTGACGCGGTGGCAATGAGCGTTGTAATCGTCAACACAAACCTGGCGGCGGCAGCTGGAGTGATTGCGGCCATTCTGGTCTCAAGGCCGATCATGGGTCGCATCGACCTGTTCGCCGGCCTGAACGGGGCCATTGCCGGTTTGGTGTCGGTCACTGCTGCCCCAAACTTTGTCGACCACCCCTGGGCCCTGCTTGTCGGTGCGGTGGGCGGAGTGTTGGTAGTCATGGGCCTCAAGCTGCTGGAGACCCTGAAGCTGGACGACGTGGTGGGCGCGATTCCCGCCCACCTGATTGCCGGTGTCTGGGGCACCATTGCGGCCTGTATTACCGTAGGCGCAACCTTCCACGTGCAGCTTATCGGCATTGTGTGCGTTGGCGCCTTTGCCTTCTGCGCTTCGTGGCTGGTGTGGAAGGGCCTGGAGAAGACCATCAGCGCCAGAGTTCCCTACTCGGTGGAGCGGCTTGGTCAGGACGCAGGCGAGCTTGGCATGGAGTCCTACCCCGAGTTTGTGCTCATGCCGGAGGACTTCGACGAAGACTAGATAGGCTTCACTTGGGATAGAAGGGCCTCCCTGAATTGCATCGCGAATCCAGGGAGGCCGTTTTTAATGATCAGACCGGCGACAGAGCTACTGGCCGATGGAGCGCCTTCTTGGGTGGCTGAAGCCCTTGGCTTCGGCGGTCATCTCGTACTTGCGGGGACGCTTGCTTCCGACGCGAACGCCCCGTTTCTCCAGAATGGGCCAGAGCTTGTTTGTGAACTCCATGCCGAAGCTTCCTCCCTGCATCCTGGCCATCCGGTGGCGCGGGAACCTCCCCTGGATTATCGGCAGGCAGTCGGTGCTCTTGAAGGAGCCGATGGGAATCTGGCGGACAATGAGGTCCACCATCTCTTCCCGAATCCTGACGTCGTCTTCACGGACCTTGATGTCCGCAGCCCTTCTGCGCTCATCCTCCAGAGCCCTCTGATTGACGTTGTTGCCGTCATCGCCGGGGCGCAGGAGTATGAAGTCGTTGGCGGGGGCGCTCACCCTGACGATGTGAATGTGTTCGCTGGGGAAGTACTCCTCGATGGTTGCGGAACGGGTCCGCACGCGGTCGGTGACCAGCCAGAGGAAGGGGGCCTTTCCGGCGGACATTGCCTTCAGCTTGGCAAACACGGGCATGAAGTCGCTGTCGTCGCTCAGGACGGCGACGAACTCCGAGTCGCCCGTGACGAAGTCGGCGATGGCGTCCATGGCGATGGCCATGTCGGCGGAGTTCTTGGAGTGGTGGTGGCTGAAGTGCTGGACGCCCTTGACGGTGACGGTGAGGCCGGGGTAGTTGCCGGTGGCCCACATCTCCCAGAGGGCGACGCGGTCGGCGCGGACGTAGAGGTGGAGGGAGCCGAGGGCGGGAGCGCCTTCCGGCCACTTTTCGACTATGGTCTTGACGGTGCCCTGGGCCGCCGCCAGCAGGTTCTCCGTGTCCACGTACAGGGCGGCCCTGCCGGCCTTGCGCAGCGCCCTGGTCTTTGACCCGGTCTGAGCCGAGCCTTTTGAGTTGGTGATCCTCTTGAACAGCCCTAGCATAGGCCGTCGTCTTTATCGGTTGTCATCTTTCTCCCTTCTACAGAAAACCGGAATTTACATGTCAATTATGCACAGTTTGAGACATCGCCGCAAATTCGGGTGTCCGGGTGGGGCCATTCGAAGGGGACACGAATGGGATTCCGGGATTGGTCTCTGAGAAACGGAGGGTTTCGTTTCGAGGGCCTTCGTGCCTGAGATTCATTGGATCCGATTGGATTCAGGCAGCGAATAACCGGTGTTTGCGGGGCGTTTCAGGCACGGATTGGGGTGTTTGCAGGATTCGTATTCGTTCCGAAAAAAATTCAGGGAGGCGGATGGCCCGGTTTGGGAGAACGGCGACCGCTGCGGGAAAGTCGGACGAAGGCGGGGTGTTGCGTTATCTATAGGAACATTCATGCGGCTATGTTAGCAGGAACGCAGGGGTTGTGGCAAGGGGGAGATGGCAGAGGGGGTGCTACGGGAAGGAACGGTAGAAGTCCCGCCTGTGGAGGAACCGCATTAGCTCCACTCTAGTGCCCTTTTGCTCAATCCCCAAGCGATAGTCGCCTATACGAATACGGAAAAAGTCGCCCGCAGATTGCAGTTTCTTGACTCCTGTCACATCCCTGAGAGACGATGCTCTTTCCAATTCTTCGATCTTGCGTTGGAGGTTCTCGCGCAACTTTCGGTTGTCGATTCGCCTGCTGTCCCTTGCAAATCGCCTACCATATTCAAACTCCATCCTCACCCCGCAGAATGGACATGATGCACTCCCTGCTGACAACGCCGGAATTGCGGGCTTCCTCCATGGCCTTTACCAGCGCGGCATCCTCTTCTTCGCTGATGGGGTCCAGGATATCTGCGATATCCGGCGGCAACTCCACGTCGAAGGAGTCTTCAAATTCGCCGGCGCTCTTGTACGTTTCAATGAAGGTGGCGGCGACATCCAAGCCTCGTTCGATGGCGTCTGAGAGGTCGGCGCGGGCCTTGTCCCACTCCGACTGTTGTAGAGAGGCGATGGCGCGGTTGTAGTAGTCCCTTGCGGGGTCCGCAGCCGGGCTTTCGGCGACTTGGTGCTGCTTGGTTGTGGTGAGGCGTTCCTGGTTATCTGGGTTTGCTGTCATGGCTCACTCTATCTGTTGGCGAGAGATTTGTTGGGGATTGTGGGATGTCTGTTTTAGATTATACACCCGTAGACGTTTGCCTGCACCAACTGTCATTCTGAGGAGGTTCCGCGACGAAGAATCTTACGGCGATTGGGCGTCTACGGCAACGAGATTCTTCACTACGCTGCGCTGCGTTCAGAATGACATGTGGGGGGGGGCGCGCTCACCCAGAGATCATAGGGTGCCTATGTCATCTCTGTGCAAATGACCGTTCCATTTGAAAGAGGTAAGAATAGGCAGTTACCAAGTTTGAGTCGTCAGACTTGGGACCTAGGAATTCGGAGATAAGGCCCAATCCAGTGAGCATGGAGCCAAGCACATCGCCGGAAGTGACGGACCACGCACAGCCAGCTAACCCTAAGGAAAACGAGCGGAGTTTCGTATTGAAGGCACTGCGGGTAATACGTAAGAGTTCGTGTGCCGACTCGGCGATTTCCTGACGTCTTTCTTGCAACAAAGTATTTCGTTCTTCTGGGATATTTATATCTGATAATTCAGCCATGAAGCCTCTCAGGCTGAGCATGTATGCCCGGTGTGCTGTTTTGTGCTCAGTTCGAAATTCAAGCAGTTCATCTAGAGGCACTGGATCCAGATTGAAACTGACGGCTTCCAGATCAAGAGAGATTACGTTGTCACGTGACGGCATACGCTCTCCTGAAAGTGTTTCAACCAATCCCCTAATGGCGTTGGAGTCACTGGTTGCGGGGTGAATGGCTAAGTTTCGCTCCATGCCTCCTGAACGAATAATCTGTGCAAGAATTACAAGGATTGTTGTACGAACTACCGGATGCATCGGAATTGAGACGTGGTCTTCGCTTGGTCTTGCGAGTCCTTTTTCTTGGAGTTCCGACACCACCCACTTGGCAAGATCAATGTCCGCCCCGTACCCTATTCGTGACTGCGAAAGCTCATGAAAATATACATCCTTGGGAAGATCATCGAACACGCCCTTGGCGAGCAGACCGATGATCGCATCGGCCAAAGCTTTTGTCATCCGGTCGTCAATCCACGTTTCAGGATCAAGCACTTCAAGTAGCCCCAAATCCTCAAGTGGCTCTGCCAAGACTGGATCCGCCAAGTGATGACGACCATACATATAGCTTGGCAGTAAGATAGAAACCTTATCAAAGAACAAGAGTAATGTTTTCACCCACCCTACTTCGGGCAGTCCCCAATAAGGTGCGGGATAACAATATGCAACATCCAAGGGACGATTCATCGCTTTTTCCTCCATTCATAAAGAAAGCCTGCTCATAGACAGTTCTATTCCCCCCTTCCCCTACCCCAGGAGCCGGCCCACCGCCCCTTCCACCGCCGCGCCTTGGGGGGAGGTTCGGAGCCAGGCGCGGAGTTCGCGGCGGGCGATGGTGACGGAGTCGCTCGCGCCAATTCGCTCTACCATCACGGACCCATTTTGCAAAGGGAAGGGGGGACGTTGCAACGTCCCCCCTTGTGGGTCGTGGTGCGGGCGGGTGTGGGTTACGGCCCGCCTTCGTATTCCACGTTTGCGATTACGGGCTGGCCCACGGGGCCGACGGTGAAGTTCCTGACGTAGGGCTGGATGAGGGCGTATTCCCGGACGTGGAACAGGGGGATGATTCCCGTATCTTCCAGTAGCAGCTGCTCCGCCTGTCGGTAGAGATTCAGGCGGGTCTCCCGGTCCTGGGACAATCGCGCCAACTCCAGCAGATTATCGTAGACCGGGTTTGCGTAGCGGGAGTAGTGGGACCCGGAGTGGAGCAGCAGGTCCAGGAAGTTCTCCGGGTCCGGATAGTCGGCCACCCAGCCTAAGGTAAACAGGTGGCCTGTCTGCTCTTCCAGGTGGTAGAAGTACTCGTCGGGTTCCACCAGGTTAGGCGCCAAGGTTACCCCCAGGTTCTCTTCCCACGAGTCGAGTAGGAACTGGACCATGGATGAAGGCTCGCCGTCCACGCCCGTAGCAAGGTAGGTCACCTCTGGAAGGTCATCGCCGAAGCCGGATTCGGCCAGCAGTCTCCTTGCTTCTTCGGGGTCGAAGGGGATGCCCTGCAGGTCCTCCGAATAGCCCGGCATCCCCGGCGGCAGAAGCCCGTTGGCCAGCTGAACATTCCCGCCGAACAGGTCGTCGATCAGCTTCTGTCGGTCCACGGCCATAGCGAAGGCGCGTCGGACTGTAGGATTATCCACGGGGGCCTGATCGGAATCGATGGCCACGAAGTAGCTTATCAGCTGGTCGAATTCCTGGAGATGACTGCCGATTGCTTCGTCGGCCCTGAGACGGTCCACGGAGGACAATCCGACGGAGAAAGCGTCCCAGTAGCCCGACACATACATGTCCTGACCATCGGCGCCGGGCAGGGCCGTGAAGGGGGAGATAATATGCTGCATCTGAACGGGCTGATAGTAGCCTTCGAAGCGCTTGAGGATGATGACTTCCTCAGCGTCCCAGCTGTGCAGGGTATAGGGGCCGGAGCCGTTCAGCGATTCCGCCCGCCACCACTCTTCGCCCTGATCTTGAACGGCAGCGGAGTCGACCACGTAACTGGAGGGATAGGTGAGCTTGGCCAGGAAATACTCCTTTGGGGCGTCGATGGTAATCCGGAGAGTGCGGTCGCCGACCACAACTACGCCGGAGATCTCGGAGGCTTCGCCTTCCAGCTTCTCGTGGGCTCCAACAATGTCGCTTAGATAGAGGAAGGCCGTGTCGCTGTGCAGTTCGGGGTCAGTGGCACGTTCCAGGGAGTATTTGAAGTCGGCGGCGGTGATGGGCTTGCCGTCGTGGAAGGTAATGTCCTCCCGGAGAGTGAAGGTGTAGACGGTACCGGACTCGTCCACCTCCCAGGACTCGGCCAAGTCGGGCACGACGGCAAGGCCCTCATCCAGCTTGACGAGGCCGCTGAAGATGCTGGAGACGTAGAAGTGTGACGTGGTCTCCGTGGAAATGTGGGGATCCAGGGTGCTGGGTTCGCCAAGGGGCATGGTGAAGGCAGTTTCCCTGGGGATGCCGTAGGGGACGGGGACAGAAGTCGCCAGGGTGTTGAAGACCGTGTCGATATCTTCCTGCTGGTCTTCCAGCGAAGCCACGGGGCCGGACGCAAGCATAAGGAAGGTCGCGGTGCCTCTCATGGCGGCCTGTACTGTCGCACTGGAGTCTCCCTCATACGACTGGAGGAGCAGGTCGGCGCGCAATACGGGGCCGCCGCTATCCAGATTGAAGGAACTCAGGAACTCAAGGGAAGGAATGCCGCCTTCCGACGCAAGGGAGTTAATGGCTCTTACGAGGACGCGCCGCAGGTCGGCGTCCGTGGCGTTGAACTCAAGCATAATCTGGAGGGTTACGCCGTCTTCTCCCTCCAGAATCGCCCATGGCGCGTCTTCTTCCTCGCCCACGTCAATGGACTTCCAGGATTGGGGGTGCATGAAGGAGATGCCGAGGGTTTTATCTTCGAAGAGGGTGTGCGTGGCTTGAGGCTCCGGCTGCGGTGTTGGGGACGGGGTGGGGACTGGCCGGGGGACGCGGGTAGGGGTGGGAGCCGGTGTGGGTGCGACGGTTGGCGCAAGGGTAGGCGGGGGAGTCGGCTGAGGAGTGGGAGCGGGCGTCGGTGCCGGCGTGGGCGCGGGTGGCGGCGCCGGGGTCGGCGGGAGCGCCGGAGTAGGTGCGGGCGTGGGCGACGGGGCGGCTACGGGGGTTGCCAGCGGAGTCGGCTCCGTTGGACTGTCGTTGGAAAGCAATACAAACACCGTAACCGAGACGATAACCAATACTATCGCAACGGCGGCAATCAAGGCGTAGGACGACTTCATGTATTCGGTTTCTCCTGGTGAGGATTCGGCTCAAGAGAGAGGCCGTTTAGCATCAGCGAGTAATGATATTAAACATCTTGCAGCGCATACACAAGATAGTACGTAGATAAGGGGCAAATAGTTCCAGTAAGCGGATTTCGCGATTGTCTCTTGTCGTAATGAGGAGGCGTTGAATTAGAGGGTCATTCGTCTCATTTTCGAGACGCTCTTCCTCAGTTAGGGCCGCTGTTAGACCTCACCGCGTCCAGCCGGGGCATCGCCCAGCCCAGCAGTCCCGCTGAGACAAGAAGGGCCCCCGCCGGCAGGACCACCCACTGGTAGCTTTGCGTGGTGTCGAAGATCCACCCGGCATACAGGGGCGTTCCAAGACCGAGGACGCTGAAAGTCGCCATTATGCCGCCCCGCAGCACGCTGAAGCTCCTGCGCCCGAACTGGTCTGCCAGCATCGCCCAGCCCAGAGGGAGCCCGCCTTCGCTGAAGGCCCACATTACGAAGACGATAATCATCTGCCAGGCTGCCATCTCGTCCCAGGCGGCCAGGCTGAACATCCCCATCCCGGCCACTATTGCTCCTGCCGACGCTACCACTTTCTTGTCGTACCGGTCGCCCAGCCAACCCATGAGCAGCGAGACGGGCAGCCAGGAAAGGGACATAAAGGCGATGAGAAGTCCGGCGGTCCCTTCGTCTATCCCCTTCCAGATCATGATGGCAACTACGTGGATGGCAATGGCGGTGAACACCATGCCGCGCATGGCCAGTGACAGAGAGAGTATCCAGTAAGTTGGCGTGCGGAAGGCTTCCGCCGGACTCATGCCCTCGTAGGCGACGGGGCCTCTCACAGGCGTGGTTGGACGGGCCGACTCCGCCGGACTTCCGTCATCCGGTGGCGAGTCGCCGTCGGGCAGCAGGCCCCGTTCTTCCGGGGAGCTGTACATTCGGGTGCTGAGGGGCAGGTAGAGGAGCCACATCAACAGGCCCGCGGCCAGCAGGGTTGTCCTCCATCCATAGACGTCGCTGGAGATTGAGAGTATGGGCGGAATGGCCGCGCCACCGATGGAAAAACCCAGGACGGTGATGGCCAGCGCCATTCCCCGCTTTCGGATGAACCAGCGGCAGGTGGCGGTGATGGACGTGGAGTCGAAGCCGCCCATGATTGGCGGTGAAAGCACCAGCAGGACAACGAGGAAATAGGTCAGATACGAGTCCACTCGGCTCAGCAGGATGAAGCCCAGTCCTGCAAACAGGGAGCAGAAGAAGAGCACGCGACCCGGGCCGAACCGGTCTATGACTATGCCGATGAAGGGGCTTTGTACCGCCGAAATACCCCTTGTGAGGGACAAGGGCAACGACGCAGCGGCACGGCTCATGCCCAGCTCTCGGGTGATAGGCAGGAAAAGCACCGCGAAGCCGATGAAGTAGAGTCCGGCGGGGACGGCGTTGACCAGCAGGCCGATGAGGACTATCCACCAGCCGTAGTAGATCCCTTTCCTAGCGCCTCTGGAAGGCATTCACGCCACCCGCAAAGGGGAGTTTTTGAGAATTTTTTGCCCGGGCGGATGATACGTCCGTGGGCAATGCTATTCTCAAGCCGCGCTAACTATGGCGTCAATAGCGTTGGCCACCAGATTATTCGCCGGTTCTCGTTGTAGTGTCCATGGACCCTCCGTGGATGGTAAGCTGTAGCGAAACGTCCGACGGGGGAGAAAATCGCCATGACCAAGGCCTACGTACTCATAACTTCTGAGGTCGCCTACACGAAGGACGTGTTGGAAGGGCTGCGTAAGCTTGAAGGGCTGGTGGAGGTGCACGAGGTGCTGGGGCCTTACGACATTGTAGCGGAGGTGGTGGCCGAGGATGTTGAGTCCATCCTGGTCATTTTGCAGAGGGATATTCGTAACATAGGGGGGATAAGGAACACGGTTACCTGCGTTACTACGGATTAACGGCTGGACGTAGGTTGCCTTAATCCGTTGAGGGCTCGTGAGCGGGAAATCGGGCGAGCACACGGGTCGCCCCTACAAGTGTTGTGTGGATTCAGGGGGGGAAGATGGGTCCCCGCCTCCGGGAGGACACTGGACTAGCTAGATTGCGCCCAGCTGTCGGAGGTTTACAAGGTCTTGGGCGGAGATGCCAAGTTCGCCAGTGTAAACTTCCTTGTTGTGCTGACCCAGCATCGGCGCGGGTAGGCGCAGCGACCAGGGGCATTCGGGGAGACGGAACATCTCGCCGGGGACGCGCAGGCGGCCCATTACGGGATGATCAATTTCGGCGAAGTAGCCACGATGCTCCAGCTGGGGACAGTTGGCCAGGTCTTCGGAGGTCTGCACGACTCCCGCGACAAAGCCTTCCGACATAAAGGTGTTGAAGTACTCCAGTTTCTTCCACTGCTTGAGGAGGGGCAGGAGAACCTCGTCCAATTCCTCCCGGTTCTCGGCAATCATCTGCCGGTCGGCGAATTTCGTGTCGTCGAGTTCAGGGTGGCCGAGGAAGGTCACGTACTCGTGGAAGGGAGCCGTCGGGCGGCCTCGCTGCATGGTTGGCGCGATATGACCGTCGGCGGCGGGGACGATGCCCTCAAAGCGAGTGCCTTTGAAGGAGCCGCTCTCGATTTTGGGCGCCCGACGCTCGATGGTACCGGTGTAGGAGTAACGGGTGGCACTGTCGTAATGGTGGGCGGCGACGGACTCTTGCAATGACAGGTCGATGTGCTGGCCTTCGCCCGTCATCAGGCGGGAGAAGAGGGCGGCCGAGGTGGCGTATGCGGCGATCATTCCACCCATGTAGAAGCTCTGCGGGTGGCCGTGCTTAAGGGGCTCCCGGTCATGGGCGCCACTGGAGTACATCATGCCGCTCATGGCGTAATAGACCAGGTCGCTGCCGGCGTAGTCGCGGTAGGGCCCGAACTGGCCGAAGGGGGTTATGGACGTGACCACCAACCCTGGATTTACCTTCTCCAGGTCTTCGTAGCCGAGGCCCAGCGAAGCGAGATAGCCCGCCGGAAAGCTTTCCAGTAGCACGTCGGCGTCGTTAATCAGGTCAAGCAGCAGCTTACGCCCGGCGGCGGTCTCCAGGTTCAGGGTGACGCCTCGCTTGTTGCAGTTCAGGTAGAAAAAGAGGAGGCTCTTCTCCGGGAGGGGATCGTCGTGGAAAAAGGGGCCTACGCTGCGGGCCGGATCTCCGGCGGGGGCGGGCTCAACCTTCAGGACCTCCGAGCCGTAGTCGGCAAACATTTTGGCAGCCAGCGGGCCTGCAATGTGGGTGCTCAGGTCTATGATCTTGAACTGGCCGAGGGCGGTGTCGAGCATGCTAGTCAGCCCCCACAATGTCGGCGTAGTTGGGGTCGTATCCAGCGAGGGTGCCTTCCTCCAGCTGGCGCTGATAGGAAGGGGGCTTGAAGTCGGGCGGGTCCGTCGGGGTCTTGCCGAGGACGTTTATGTCATATAGCCGCTGGATCTCGGCCTCGTCGCGGCCCAGCAGGTCGCCGAGGATGAACTCGTTGTGCTCGCCGAGGGCGGGCGCGGGACGGCGGATCTTGGCCGGCGTCTTCGACATCTTCCAGGGTCGGCCAAAGTAGATCTTTGGGCCTATGCCGGAGTCGGGGTTGTGCTCGACCCGCTCGTAGAAGCCACGGTTTCTCATGTGGGGGTTCGTGAGCACGTCGCGGCTGTTCATCACCGCGGCGGCGGGAATTTTTTGCCCCTGAAGCGCGTCCATTAATTCCGTCTGGTTCCAGCCGGAGGTCCATTGACCAAGGAGCTCGTCCAGTTCATCCTGGTGCTTGAAGCGGGATGGGGCGTCGGCAAACCGCTCGTCGAGGCTCCAGGCCACGCTGTCCATTACCCTAAGCAGCGCCTGCCACTGTTCGTCATTCTCGATCGCGACGGCGACCCACTTGTCGTCGCCACGGCAGGGATAGACGCCATGAGGGGCGTGGTAGGGGTGGCGGTTGCCCATGATGCGCCCGTTTCGGCCGTTGACCTCGTAGTCCAACAGAGCGTCTCCCATGGTGGCGACGCCAATCTGGTACATGGCCAGGTCGAGCCACTGGCCCTTGCCCGTCTTCTGACGGTAGTGAAGGGCGGCGAGGATGGCGAATACCGCCGTCCAGCCAACGTGTTGGTCGAAGAATGACTTGCCCACGCGGCGGGGCCCCTCGTCGGGGTATCCGGTGAACTGGCTGAGGCCGCAGGTGAGCTCAAACATCCGCCCGATGCCTGCGTAGGTACGCCACGGGCCGGTGTGGCCGAAGCCTGTGTTGGAGACGTAGATGAGGTCCGGCTTCTCCTGCTTCAGGTCCTCGTAGGAGAGGCCGAGGCGCTTCATGGTGCCGGCGCGGTTGTTCTCCACGACAACGTCGCTGATGCGCGCCAACTCCTTGAATGCTTCAACGCCCTCTGCCACTTTGAGATTAAGTGTTACGCCCAGCTTGCTGCGCTGAAGGGTGTTGAAGGAGCCGTCCCGGTTCCATGGATCGTCGCCGGGTTCGTTGTCGGCGTATAGGAGGCGGGCAGCCTCGGTGCGAAACAGGGTGTGCGTCTCGACCTTGATGACCTCCGCGCCCATATCCGCCATGATATGCAGCGCCATGGGCATGGCGACCATGGTGGTGGAGTCGATGATGCGCAGACCGGCGAGGGGGCCTTTCTTCTTCGCGTCAGTTGTCAAAGGCTACAACTCCAGGGGGACTTCCACGCCCAGGCCCGTTTCTTTGGCCTCGCGATAGACGTAAGCGGCGGCGGCAACGTCACTGACGGCGATGCCCTGGGATTCAAACAGGGTAATCTCGTCGTCGGACTCACGTCCTGAAACGCGGCCCGCCACAACGGAGGCCAGGTCGTGAATCTGGTCCCAGCGCACCCTGCCGCGCTCGATGGGGTAGAGCAGGTCTCCGGCTTCTATCTTGGCGTCTTCGATGCTGTCGACTACGATGCGATTGGAGCGGCGGATGACGTTATCATCCACCTCCTGGCGGATCCAGTGGTTGCTGCCGGCGGCGTTGACGTGCATGCCCGGCTCCAGCCAATCGCCCAATAGCACGGGGCTGCGGGTGGTGGTCATGGTGATGACGATGTCGCAGCCTCGGACACAATCTTCCGCGCTTTCAGCTTGGGTGACTTCTATGCCGAGCTTTGCAGACATCTCCTCGCAGAACCTGACGGCTGCTTCGGGAAAACGATCGAAGGCTTTGACGGACTTGATGTCACGGACGGCGCACACGCCCTCAAGCTGGCCGCGACCCTGGAAGCCGGTGCCGATGATGCCGACGGTTGCGGAATCTTCGCGGGCCATGTGGCGGGTGGCCACGGCGCTGACGGCGCTGGTGCGAAGCAACGAACAGCGCGTGCCCTGCACCAGCGACAGCAGGTCGCCGGTGGTACTGTCGTAGAGCAAGATGAGAAAGCGGGTGCCGGCGCGGAAGCTGGTGTAGGTCTTGAGGCCGAAGACGCCGCTGCCCAGTACGGAGGCCGCCATCAGATGATGAAAGCCGCGGGGCAGCCGGATGCGGGAGCGGGGTCGGTTCCAGGTGTCGCCGCGGCCCGCTTGAAGAAAGGCATCCTCCATGACCTCCACGCAGTCGGCCATGGACATGACCTGATCGACTTCGGCGTCGCCGAGCAACAGCGCCATTAGTTATCACCCTTATTGGATGGCTTGTCGTTTTGCATCGTTACTAGTACCAGTTCTTTCGGTAGGTGTTGTAGCCGACGAAGGGCGGGCGGGCCGGATGGGGGATGGGCAGCTGTACCGGGCCGGACTCGCGGGATGGCAGGTAGACCGTGGCGGAACCGGGGGCCTGGGCCTCTCCAACCTGGTTGGTGCCTTCGATGTCGATGCCGACGGCGCAGTATTCAACTTCGCCGGGAACGGCTCCGGGGCCTTCCTCGCCACGCTGGACCTCCTTGAACTTCTTGACGACAGTGCCCCTGTAGATGGTCACGTCGCCGTAGAAAACGGGCTTGCGCATGGCGATATAGAACCGTCGGATGAAGCCCTCGTCGCCCATCCAGTTGGTCAGAAGCTGTGCGGGAATCTGTACCCGCTGCACACCGAAGTCGAAGGGGCCGGGCAGCCCGCGATAGATGGCCAGCAGCGCGTCTTCGTGCTCGGAGCCGGGGGTCCAGGGCCAGCGGGTTATGGGATGCACGCGCACCCACTCGCCGGTCTTCTTGGAGTGGTGGTAGGAAGGCTCGAAGGCCAGTTCGTCGCCGGGGAGGTTCTCCGCCGCCTTGGTGCAGTAATCCATGAAGTGACGCGACACTTGGTCCTGGAGCGTCCACGGGGGCAGGACGAAGGGGCCTATTTCGTCGCCCACGTTCACGTCCTCCCAATAGAGCGGCTCAGCGCCCCGGGGTTTGAAGGCCTCGATCATACCCACGTATTCTTCAATCTGCTCCGGCGAATACTGGGATGCCTTTCGTTCGTACATCATGTGCTGGCCCAACCGCTCGCGTGGTACGGCGCGGCTGGACTCCATGTTTCGCTGGGGAACCATTATCTGGGTGCCGTAGCACTTGGCGGGCATGTCGCCGTGGAAGTCGTGGTAGTAGCATTCCGAAATAAGAAAAATGAGCTTGCCTTGGGAGCCTGACCTCTCAATCAACTCCTTGGTCACCTTGGAAGAGCGGAACTTGGCCCCGGCACGAACCACGTCGTAGAACTCCCACGCCGTGCCGGAGATAAAGTTGGCCATGGGATAGCCCTGGGGACGCTTGGCGCCGTGGGCAGAAGGGTAGCGGATGAGGGCCAGGATGGGGCCGGGCGCTAGCTGGGAGCCGTAGCGAGAGCGCCGTCCGTACTCAGGGTCGGTGAAGAGAGGATTGTCGTCGCCGATGCTGAGGGCGTAATTGCGGATGGTGCGCTCGTCGAGGCGCAGGGTGGCTTCGTAGGGAGGTCCCGACTGGTCGATGGGCGAAGGCGGGTCCGGAGGCAGGTTCTCCATAACCTCTTCGTCGATCATTGCCCTCGTGCGTGATATATATTCTTCGATGGCCTCTTCGAAGGTCTGCTCGGTGGTCATGCAATGCTCCTGTCCGGGAATTAGCGTCCGAGGGGGGCGTAGTCGGCGTGGGGGATTGGCAGCGACACCGTATGGCCGGGCGACGGCAGATAGGCGACGGCTTTGCCTACGGCAACGGTCTCCCCCAACTGGTTGACGCCGCTGATGCGTACTTCTACGGCGAAGTAGGTCTCTTTGCCAATACGCTCCTTGTACTTGTCCGACACCGTTCCTCGCAGCCACATGGTGTCACCGTAGAGGAAATGGTTGGGCAGCTCGATGTCCAGGGAGCGTAGGAAGGCGTCGTCGCCCATCCAGCTTGTAACAACCTGCCCCGCCAGGCAGACCACTTGCATCCCCCGGCTGAAGGGGGCAACGAACCCGGCGTCGCGGCACGAGAGGATATCTTCATATTCCTGTTCGGCGTCCCAGTAGGGCCAGTTGGTGGAGGGATTGGTGCGGACGCGCCCGGGCATCCGCTTAAGGTTGTTGTAGACGGGAGAGCCGAGGGGCATGGTCTTCTGCTCCGCCACGGTCCAGGCCATCATGTCGGAGAGGCTCAGTGGGCCTTTGACCAGCTTGGGAAGCTCTTCGCCTTCCTCCGCGTCGTCCCAATAGCGGAGGAGACGGCCACGAGGCGGGGGCTCGCCTTCGATGCCCTGCCGGATGTTTTCGATTTCATCGTCGGAATAGACGTAGATTTCCCGGTCGCAGATCATCTCCTCGCCGGTGCGGAAGGGGACAAGGGCGGTCGTGCCGGTGCTTGTGCCGATGTAACCGCCGTAGGAGTTCCGATAGAGGGCGCAGGAGTCCACGTCCGCCGTCTGCTTCTCGCCCACGGACTGTCCACCAGACACTCCCGTCACCTCCAGGCTGCTGGTCAGCCGGTCGCCCACCCGGATAACGTCCACCAAGTCCATTGACGCTCGGCGGGTGATTCTGGTGACGCCGTAGTCCTTGGTCTGGTAGGCGGCAGCGGAGGTGGGAGTTCGGATGGCGGCAACGAAAGTCGGTGGTGCGATCATGCTGTGGTACTTGGTGCCTACGCCGCTGGCGGGGTCCTTGTACAGGGGGTTTGGGTCTCCGAGAGCGGCGCAGAACCGCCGGATAGTCAGCCAGTCCGCCAGGTCAGCGCCTTGGGGAACGTCTTCGGCCTGCTGACCGACGAAGGCTTGGGAATCTTCCAGAAACTGCTTAATCCTGTCTGTCATCTTTTCTCCCGAAGCCGGATTTTACCCACAGGCTCTGGCTTTCTAGTCCTGCGTGGGAATCCTGGACCAAATCGCTTGATGGGGGTCTGTCATCAATCCCCGGTCGCCTATGATTGCTCTGGCTGCCAGCAGGGTGACGTTCGGGTCGTTGGATATCATCACCCACTCCGGGGCCTCGGGAATCCAATAAGGCGATGTGATGCGCACAAGTTTGCCTTCCCTAGGCTCCAGATATATGCCAATCTTGCTTGGGTCCACGGTTTTGTCCCTTTAGTTAAGCGCCGAGATTGCAATGCGGGGTTGCCTCTTCCAGTCCCAGCGAACGGGATTATAGATATGAAAGCTAAAAGCGTCAACGAAGGGGGAGAGTTGCTAGTGAGGCGTGAATCCGGGTATAATGGTACGACTGTTTATCATTTACGTAATACATACTAATGATTCTAGGCTTCAGAGACCAAAGAACTCAGCGATTCTATAATGGACAATTCGTACGGGACTTTCAGAGCTTTGCTAACCAAGCTGAAAGACGTTTGACCATACTGGACAATGCAGAATCCCTGCAGGACTTGGCGAGCTTGCCCAGCAATCGGTTCCAATTACTCTCAGGAGACTTGAAAGGTCAGTACAGCATTAGAATCAACCGGCAGTGGCGAATCTGTTTTCGCTGGGAACCAGAAGGCCCAATTAACGTTCAAATCGTGGACTATCACTGATGAGGAAGATTGAAATGAGATTCCAAAATCGCATGAGACCGGTCCATCCGGGAGAGATTCTGGCGGAGGAGTTGGAGGAGTTGGGAATGTCTGCAAACGGACTGGCGAAAGTTCTGGACGTTCCAACAAATCGAATTACGGCCATATTGAACCGCCAACGAGGGGTGACCGCGGACACGGCGCTACGACTTGGCCGCTACTTCGGGACTTCCCCCCAGTTCTGGCTAAACCTGCAGAAGACCTACGAGCTGCGAAAAGCAGAGACCAAATCCGGCAATCTCATCAGGGAACGGGTGCAGCCGAGGCAAACGGTACCGACCGACACGCCCACCTCCTAGCCATCGAACCCCCCCGCCTGTGGCAGCACGTCCAGCAGGGGCGAGCGGAATCCCAGCAGCGTCCGGTCAAGGCTGGCCAGGTTGGGACGACCGCACAGGGTCATGGTCATCTCCATCTCGTCCCTGAGGATTTGCAGGACATGACTTACTCCCGCTTGTCCGTCGACGGCCAGGCCCCAGAACAGAGGACGCCCGATGAGCACCGCTCGCGCGCCCAGGGCCACCGCCTTGACGATATCTGAACCGCGTCGGACTCCGCCGTCCATGTACACCTCCACCTGCCCATCGGCGGCGTCCACCACTTCCGGCAGCACCTCAATGGTGGCGAAGGTGGTGTCGAGCTGCCGCGCACCGTGGTTGGAAACGACGAGAGCCTTCGCCCCGTACTGGCCGCAGCGCGCCGCCTCCTCAGCCGTCATTATGCCCTTCATGACGATGGGCAGAGCGGTCTTCGACGCGAGCCATTCCAGGTAGTCCCAGGAGGCCGCGGGGTCGCGCACCAGGTTGCTGGCCCACTGGTAGTTTCCGGTCTGGGGCGGCACGTATTCGTTGCGGATGTTGCGCTCCCGCTTGGAGTTGGTCTTGATGTCGAGGGTCAGGCAGATGGCGGAGAATCCAGCATCTTCAGCCCGGTGGGCCACCTCTACCGTCATGCCCCGATCCGTGTAGAAGTACTGCTGGAACCAAATAGGTCCCTCAGCGGCCTGGGCCACTTCTTCCATGGTGTAGGTGGAGCCGGAGCTGAGAAGCATGACGGTCCCGGCGTCGGCCGCCGCTTTCACCGTCGCCAACTCGGCGTCGGGGTGGGCCCGCGCGTGGGCGCCGGAGGGGGCGGGCATTACGGGGAAGGTGATTTCGTGGCCAAGCACCGTCGTCGACGTGTCGATGGTTGTCACGTCCTCCATCACCTTTGGTCGCAGGACGATGGCGTCCAGGATGCGACGGGTGCGTTCGAGGGTTATCTCATCGGTGGCGCCGCCGGCTATGAAGTCGTATTGGCTTTTCGACAGCCGCTCCCTGGCAAGGGGTTCATACTCGTAGATGTTTATGGGACCGACAGCCATATCCAACGCTCCGCCTATCGAATTACCGGACAGCAGCAGTATATGAAGTAGGGCTGGGGGCCGTCAACGCAGTGGGGCAGCGAGAATGGATGAGTCGTAAAGGAGGTCAGCGGAATAGGCAGACGCGTTTTCGTGAACCGGATGACGTTATCCCGGTGATTCGATGAGGACCTTGCCGCCCTTCCTCACCTCCACGTGCAAGTCATGATCTTCCAACATTCGCATTCCGACGAGGGACATGCCGGTTGACGCAACGGCTTGGATCGCCCGAGCCTCGTATCCTATCTACTCGATAAATACGTCAACAGCCTCAGGCCTCATTTCCTCTAGTTTTCCCCGTGCCTCCGTAGGGTTCTCGCCTGTCGCCCAACACCCGCTGTCCACGTCGATGGCAGCATATTGCCCAACGAGTTCCGGTTTCACCTTGTGCCGGATATCCCGCACGTATTTCTCCCTTGTGCAAGCGCACCGTCTCACTGGCTTCGAGACAGGGCCTCTTGAGTAGATATTCCTCCTCGAGGTCAGTCTGCCTTTTGGTGTCCTTCATTCGTCCCTACCACTTATATTCTTCTGCATCGTTTGCTTCGCTCCTAACAGATATGAACGTATTCACCAGCCCAGTTGGTTCCCAAAACCTACACGCTGGGTCTGACTTCACTAGTGACGCGAGTCTCATTGCCTGTGATATATTCAGGCGAAATCAAAAACCGTTGGAATTAGTACTGCGAGTTCAAAGAAAGCCTGTAACTCGTGCCACGGAGGCTAACCATGTTCATCAACGCCGATGCCATCTTCCTCAACGCCAACGTCATCACCATGAACCCCGCCGCGCCTTCCGCCACGGCCATTGCCATCAAGGACGGGCGTTTCCTGGCCGTCGGCGCAGATGCGGACGTTTTAGCGTTCAGGGGCAGCGCTACCGAGATTCTGGACGTCGCCGGCAAGACCGTGTTGCCGGGCTTCATCGATGCCCACACCCACGTTATGAGCAGTGGCGTCCGACACGTGGCCGAGGAGGACTGCGACCTCCGCTCCATCGGCGAGATTCAGGAGGCCCTCAAGGGCAGGACCATCGGCGCTCCGGCCGGCGACTGGCTGCTGGGCTTCAAGTTCGACGACACCAAGACCTCGGAGCAGCGCTTTCTCCACCGCCAGGACCTGGACGCCGTTTCCCTCGAGCATCCCATCATGGTGGCCCATCAGGCAGGCCACGTATATTTCTTCAATTCTCTTGGCCTGCGTCGGGCCGGATTCAGCGACGATACGCCGGACCCTCACGGCGGTCGGTTGGGGCACGACCCTGACGGCAAACTCGATGGGCGGGTCTACGGCGCGGCCATTTACCCCGTTCTGCGTCAGGTCTTGCCCCCTCACACAGACAACGACAGACGCCGCGGCCTGGCCCTCATCTGCCGTATGTTCGCCAAAGCGGGCCTCACCAGCGTTCACGACGCCATGGTGTCCGTCGACGACCTTCGTGTCTACCAACAGGCCAGGGACGGGGGAGATTTGCCCCTCCGAGTGTATCTGCTCATGTACCGCGACCATTTCCCAGCCCTTCGCGATGCTGGAGTTCGCACCGGCCTAGGCGACGACCGGCTGCGCATCGGAGGCATCAAGATGGTTGCGGATGGGGCGATTGCTACCCGGACAGCCTACCTCTCACAACCTTACGTCGGTAGCTGCTGCGACCACGGCCTGGCCGTTATGGACGCAGAAGAGACGGAGCGGAGAGTGCTGGAGGCGCACCGCGCAGGATTCCAGGTGTGCATCCACTCCAACGGCGATCAGGCAATCGACATTGTTGTGACCGCCTACGAAAAGGCCCAACGCGCCTTCCCGCGAAAAGACCCGCGTCACCGGATTGAGCACTGCAGCGTCGTCAATCCAGACCTGCTGCGGAGGATCAAAGCCCTGGGATGCGTTGTCACCCCCTTCTGCTCCTACGTGTACTATCATGGCGAGAAGATGCGCTTCTACGGAGAGGAACGCTTGAAGTGGATGTTCGCCCAGAGGTCCTTTATTGATTACGGTATCAACTCCACCGGCGCTGCCGACTATCCCTGCAGCCCTTTGCCTCCACTTATGGGCATTCAGAGCTGCGTCACCCGGGAGGACTACAACGGACAGGTTTGGGGGCCGGAGCAGCGTATCTCCGTCGAAGAGGCCTTGATACTCTACACCATCAACGGCGCTTACGCCTCCTTTGAGGAAAACATCAAAGGTTCCATCGAGCCGGGCAAGCTGGCGGACCTGGTAATTCTGGAGGAGGACCCCCGGATCGTCGATCCGAGAACAATCATGGACATCGCCGTGGAACGCACCATTGTCGGTGGAGAGACGATCCATCAGCGAGACTGAATCGCCACGGCATATTCTCGTCTACCTACGGTCTTTCCAACCGGCTGGCAGCCTGTATCCACGCATACGGACGCCTGGCTCAGGCGTAAAAAATGGCCAAAATACGCCTAAATCACCAAAATTGCCTTGAATTCGTTCCTAGCTATAGTGAATCCTGCGTTTATGTAGAGTAGGATAAGGTTAATTAAGAACGGAGGTTGTAGGAATGCAAGCCTACTGCGTGAAGTGCCGAGATTCCAAGACGATGAACGCCCCGGAGCAGATCACCATGAAGAACGGCCGGCCCGCCACCCGCGGTATCTGCCCCGACTGCGGCACCAAGATGTTCCGCATTGGAAAGGTCACGGCCTAGATCCGCAACCCAACCGCTTTCTCCTGAGAAAGTGGTTTTGCTAAGCGAAGGCCACGGATGAATTCCGGGCCTTCGCGATAGCCAATTCTGGCCCGGACGTCCTTTGACAGGACGCCGCTGCTCTGCTATCTTGTCGCAGGCTTTAAACAAAAGCTTGTGAGGTAGTCTTTGACTTGGGCCGATATTCTGGTCGCCGCCCTTAAGAAGGCGGGAATCTCCCTTATTGCATATGTGCCTGACATCAGCATTTACCAGGCCACGAAGCTGATGGAGGACGACCCCTACTTCCAGGTGATTTCATCCACCCGGGAGGAGGAAGCTATTGGGGTGGCCGTGGGTGCATACGCCGTGGGCCAACGGTCCGCAGTCTTCATGCAGTCCAGTGGTCTTGGCAACTGCATCAACGCCATCGCAAGCCTCTGCCTTCCCTGCCGGACGCCGATCCCCTTTTTCGTCAACCTTCGAGGCGAGTTGGGCGAGTTCAACATTGCCCAGGTGGCTATGGGACGGGCCTCAAAGCCTATCCTAGACATTCTCGGCATTCCCCACTATACCCTCACCACCACCGAGCGGTTGGACACGGTCCTCGACGGTGCGCTGGATCTCTGCTACGCCAGCCGGGAACCCGTGGCCCTCTGCATGACACCGCTGCTCCACCGAGGTTCCCTTGCATAGGATAGAAGCGACGAAGGTAGTGCTGGAGCAGGTGGGCGACCGCCCAATCGTCAGTAACCTTGGCCCGACCACAGACGAGCTCTGGCACACGGGTCACAGGGACCGCAACTTCTACACTTGGGGTTCCATGGGCCTCTGCTCCTCCATCGCCCTCGGCATGGCCCTATCCACCGATGAGCAGATAATCTCTCTGGACGGAGACGGCTCGCTGCTGATGAATCTGGGAACCATAGCCTCAATTGGGCGGGAGAAACCGGAGAACCTCATCGTCATCGTGTGGGACAACGAAGAGTGGGGTCAGACCGGGCATCAGTCTTCCCACACCGCCTTGGGCACGGACCTAGAGCAGGTCGCCAAAGGCTGCGGCATACCGCGCACAGCCACCGTCAGTAGTGAGGAGCAGCTAGAGACGGTACTGAAGGAAGCGTTGAACACCTCCGGCCCCTGGTTCATCGTCGCCAAGATTGAGGAGACGGAGCATCTGCCCTATGCGCCCATCGAGCCGGAGATGACTCTACATCGTTTCCGAGCCACCTTCGAAGACGCAAAGAGCAACCCCTTGACGGAGCCCTGGCTGTACAAAGAACAGTCCGGCTGAACCCGTCCCACACTCCTTGTAGCGGCGGTTCGCGAACCGCCGCTTGCTTCCCGGCGAATGCAGCCTGTAGCTGGTTTATGTAAAACCGGCCCCCTGCTCTGATTGCAAGCCCTTCGACGTTGGAGTACAATTTCGCTCAAAATCTGGATTGGTGGCTTTGGATTTATAGAAGAACAACAAAGTCATGCGAATTCGCCAGAAATGTGAAACGGAGAGGTTGCCATGTCCAATAAGCTGATAATCTCCTCAGACTCCCACGTCGTAGAACCCCCCGACCTGTGGACGGACAGGATGGACCCCAAGTACGGCGACCGCATCCCCCATCTGGTCACCGGCGAGCCCTTCGACCAGTGGTTCTGCGACGGCGAGGGTGTCGGCGTCCTTGGCGGCATCTCCCAGGCCGGCAAGCGCTACTCCAACCCTGAGGACATCACCCTGGAGGGCAGCTTCGCCGACGTTCCACCCGGCGGCTACAATCCCCACGCCCACGTTCAGGACCTGGACGTTGACGGCGTGTACGCGGACGTTCTCTATCCCTCCATCGGTCTCAACCTGTACGCCATCCCGGACCCCGTCTTCATCCGGGACGTTTTCGCTGCCTACAATGACTGGCTGGCCGAGTTCTGCAACACTTATCCAAACCGGCTCAAGGGCATCGCCATGCTGCTTCTGGACGACGATATCGAAGCCGGCATCAGCGAGCTGAAGCGTTCTGCCGAGATGGGCCTCTGCGGTGCAATGATTCCTGTTTTTCCGAGAAGCCACGAGACCTACGACAGCCCCATCTACGAGCCCTTCTGGGCCGCTGCCCACGAGATGAAGATCCCTCTGAGCCTGCACACCGGCACCAACCGGCCCGGTTCCACCCTCATGCGCACGGAGGGCGAGGTCACCCAAACGGGCGTCGACCGCAGCAACACAGACTACTGGGTGCGCATGTCCATGGGCCACATGATCTTCTCCGGCATCTTCGAGCGTTATCCGACGCTGAAGGTCGTCAACGTGGAGCATGACCTGGCCTGGATTCCTTACTACATGCAGCGGATGGACGTCACCTACATCGAGCGACCCACCCAGGCGACCTATCGCTTCAAGGACGGCATGGTGCCGAGCGACTTCATGCGCCGCAACATCTACCACAGCTTCCAGGACGACGGCTTGGGCATCCGGGACCGGGACATCATCGGCCTAGACAAGCTCGTGTGGGCCTCCGACTATCCTCACGCCGAGTCCACCTTCCCCGAATCGCAGAGGGTGCTGAACAAGATTCTCGATGGCGTTTCGGACGATGAGCGGGAGATGATAGTCGCGCGCAACTGCGCCGAGCTATACAACCTGAACTAGGGACAGCACGGAGCCGACTTTGTTTTGGCTGCGGATTTCCGCAGAGGCTCTATATCGCTTTGAAGGGAGGTGATTCCATGGGCGCCTACTCCTTGACTATCTCCTCGGATTCCCATGTGGTTGAGCCTCCGCGTCTCTGGACCGACCGCATGGACCCCAGCCACGGCGAGCGAATCCCTCGCCTTGAGATCGGCGACCCCCACGACCAGTGGTACTGCGATGGTGAAATTGTCGGTACCCTGGGAGGCGCATCCTCCGCAGGCATGCGCTTCTCCCGGCCCCAGGACATCATCCTGGATGGAAGCTTCGCCAAGGTCCCGCCCGGCGGCTACGATCCCAACGCCCACGTGCAGGACCTGGACGTGGACGGCGTCTACGCGAGCGTCCTCTATTCGTCCGTTGCCGGGAATATGTACGCAGTTCCGGACGCCAACTTCTTGCGGGAGGTCTTCACCGCATACAACCTGTGGCTGTCGGAATTCTGCAGCGCCCATCCGGCGCGTCTGAAGGGAATCGCCCAGGTGATGCTCGACGACGACATGGACGCAGGAATCGACCAATTGAACCACGCCGCCGAGTTGGGCCTCTGCGGCGCGATGATTCCCGTATTCCCCAAGCCGTCGGAGACTTACGACCTCCCCATGTACGAACCGCTATGGGCAGCGGCGCAAGACCTTGGAATGCCCCTGAGCCTGCACGTGGGCACGAAACGGCCCGGCGTCGGCGTCGCACAAATGCGAACCGAGGGCAAGGTCACCCAATCCGCCACCGAACGCAGCGTCACCGACTATTGGGTCCGCCTGTCCCTGGGCCACATGGTCTTCTCCGGCGTTTTCGAGCGCTACCCGAACCTTCGTGTAGTCAACGTTGAGCACGAGCTTTCCTGGATTCCCTTCTTCATGAAGCGCATGGACACCACGTACTTGGAGCGTCATACCCAGGCTACCCACCGATATAAGAGCGGCGCGCTGCCCAGCGACTTCATGCGCCGTAACGTCTACCATGGCTTCCAGGAGGACGAACTCGGCATCCGTCTACGGGATATCATCGGCGTCGACCGGGTAATGTGGGGGTCTGACTATCCCCACGCCGAGTCCACCTTCCCCGAGTCCCAGCGCATCCTCAACGAAATCATGACGGGCGTCCCTGACGAAGAGAAGGCCATGCTGGTCGGCGGAAACTGCGCCAAACTGTACGGGATGGGTTGAGGACGGAAAATGGGAGGCAATTTCGCCTCTCATATACAGATTTTCTAGGGAACGAATCCGCGAGGGTATCGACCCCCTACAAGGCACGGGCGTGATCCGCATCAAGAACTAGCAGAGTATAAATACCCCTCCCGCAGATGATTGCGCGTGCTTCCTCCATTGGATATTGAACGGTACGTCCGTCTGCCAGCACAAGGCTGATCTTGTCTATTGGCGATATTCCAATGTCCGTCAACAGCTTGCCTGGCACAATGGTGTAGCTGGCGCCGGTATCCACCATTGCCTCAATCTCCAACGACTTCGCGCCGTCCATGCTTTCCAACCGTATGGGCCAGTTAAAAGTTCCCAATGCGGGACCTCTTTTTTGAATTCTGTTCTACCCATTCTACATGATAATTACCCCCGCTAAAGTGGACGCTGAGCAAAGCGGCAACACCCTTGTCAATGGTGAAGTTCTGCGCTCAGAATTGCCTCCCCTTGACCTCCACGCCCCCATAGGGCAAACTTCTCCCCAATGAGCGCGCAGCAAATCCTAAGCCCCAACGCCGCCAAGATCCTCGACTCCGTAGACAAGGATAGGATGCTGGCCCTCGCCGGCGACCTCATCCGCATCCCCAGCTTTAAGGGACAGGAGACCGATGCGGCCCGTTTCTTGGCCGGCTTCTTTCAGGAGCGCGGCTACGACGTAAACCTTCAGGAAGTGGAACCCGGCCGGTTTCAGACCATTGCCGTCCTGAAGGGCTCCGGCGAAGGCAAGTCGCTGATGCTCAACGGCCACATCGACATCAACCCCATCGCCAACCGGTGGCAGCGGGACCCCTGGACGCCAACCATCGAGGGCGACCGGCTCTACGGCGCGGGCATCCGCAACATGAAGAGCGGCGTCGCCTCCATGATTGAAGCAGCCGAAGCCGTCCGCCTCTCAGGCGAATCGTTGAAGGGCGACCTCGTGGTCGCCTGCGTTGCTGGGGAGCTTCAGGGTGGCGTCGGCACCGACTACCTCTGCCGGCACGGCCCCCTGGCCGACATGGCCGTCGTGCCCGAACCCTTCGGCGCCGACAACATCGTAACCGTCCACGCCGGCTCTGCTGAGATGGTCATCCACACCATCGGCATCGCCCGACACATGAATCTGGCTGAACAGTCCATCGACGCCATTGAGAAGATGTGCAAGGTCATCCCCGTCCTGAAGGGAATAAAATTCCGCCACGCGCCTCGTCCCGACCTCCCAGGCTTGCCCCGCTTTAACGTGGGTACCATCATCGGCGGTATAGGCCCTGACCACGACCGTTCTGAAGCCACCTACAACGCCGACTACTGCTCCATCGTCATCGACGTCAGGTTCCCGCCCGGCACCACGGCGGAATCCATCAAGGAGGACGTGGTCAATGCCCTCGAAGGCATTCGACGCGAAGACCCGGAGTTCCGCTACGAAATCGAGATGCCCCCGCCGCCGAAGTACCAGGCCTTCACCATGATAGTAGACCCCTTCGACCTTCCCAAGGACGAGTACATTCTCGATAGCGTGCAGCGTCAGTATCGCGTAGTCACGGGACGAGAGCCAGATGGCGTGGGCACGGTGCTGCCCTGGTCCTACAGTGGCGACGATACGTCGAAGCTGCTGAAGGCGGGCGTTCCCGGCGTTCTTCACGGCCCCGCCGGCGGCATCGATTCCCCGACCGTCCCTGACGAGTACGCCCTCATCAGCCACATGCACCAGGTGGCCAAAGTCCTTTCACTAACCGCGTTTGACGTCTGCAATTTGCCCAACGAGACCCCGAAAGATCAGTAAATCGGACGATTCCCCTCGCCGATTCAGCTTCCAAAACCAAAATTCAGGAGGAAAACTTTGTCGCAAGTAGAAGATAAACTTAAGGAAATGGGCCTCACTATACCAGAACCCCCGCCTCCCGGCGGCAACTACATCCCTGCCCGCAGGACGGGCAACGTGGTGTTCCTCTCCGGTGTGACGCCCAGCCGACCCGACGGCACCCCCTTTGCGGGCAAGCTCGGCAGGGATCTGACGGTTGAGGAAGGCTATGCCGCGGCCCAGAACTGCGCCCTCAAGCTACTGGCCAATCTGAGGAAGGAAATCGGTGACCTCGACAAGGTTACCCAGGTGATCAAGCTGCTGGGCATGGTCAACTCCGACCCAGACTTCACCCAGCCCCCCGCCGTGGTCAACGGCTGCTCCGACCTGCTGGTCAACGTCTTCGGCGACGCGGGCCGTCACGCCCGTTCGGCGGTGGGCCTCGCCACCCTGCCCGGCGGCGTCGCCGTGGAAGTCGAGATGATCGTCGAGGTCGCCGACTAGGGCCATCCTTCCCCCACAGCCATCTCTGGCAGGGGCGGTTCGCGAACCGCCGGTCCCGTTACCGTGCAACCATCGCATCTAAGCTGCACTAGATATACGATTTCCCCCAAATTGTAGGGGAGGGTTTAAATCCCAGCCCCTACCGAAAAAACGTGTTAGTCGTCGTTGGCTAGTAGCCCAGCGCGTAACCGTCCCTCCGGGGATCGGCCCCGCCCATGAGAATGCCGGAAGCCGGGTCGCAGCCGATAGCGTGGCCGCCGCCCACCTCCATGCCCCACTGGCCTAGCAGATTCACGTCGTGGCCCCTGGCCTCCAGTTTCTCCCGTTCAGCCAACGGCACCCGCTCCTCCATGTTGATGGTGGTGCCCGTCATTACGCGAAACCGGGCTGCCTCAATAGCTTCCTGCACGTTCATGCCGAACTCCAGCACGTTCAGCACCATCTGTGTCGTCGTCTGGGGAATGCCGTAGCTGCCCGGTGTACCGATGGATAGAATGAACCTTCCGTCCTTGAACACCTGAATGGGCGCCATATTGCTGCCCGGGCGCTTACCCGGCTGGACCAGCAAACGGCTATCGCTGCCCTCGACGATGTCCATCAGGTCGATGTTGTTGTTCAGAAGGATGCCGGTGTTTCCCGCCACTACGCCGCAGCCGAAACCCGCTCCCAGGGTCTGCGTGATGCTCGCCACCGTGCCCTCGCCGTCCGCCGCCGAGAAGTGGGTCGTCTCGCCGCTGGTGTATACGCTCGGCGTTCCGGCCAGGATGGCGTCTTCCGGCGGGTTCTCCGTATAGCGCTCCCCGATGACGGTGGACGCCCGCTTGTGGTTCATCAAGCTCCGCCGGCTTCGGGCGTACTCCTTGGTCAGCAGCCCGGCCACGGGCACGTCCATGAAGTTGGGGTCGCCGCCGTAGGCAATCCGGTCGGGAACGGCAATCTTAATGGCCTCCGATACGGTATGAATGTAGTCGGCGGAGTTGTGACCCATACTGTTCAGGTCGAATGCCTCCAGGATGTTCAGCGTCTCCAGCACCTGGAAGGCGTTGGAGTTTGGCCCGGTGGTGACCACCTCGAAACCCTTGTAGGTGGTGCTGATGGGCGTCTCCCAGTCCGGCTCATAGGCGTCCAGGTCCGCCGCTGTAATCAGTCCGTCCTCCTCGCGCATGAACCGGTCAAACTCCTCGGCCACGGCTCCGCGATAGAAGCCGTCTAGCCCGTCGGCTGCCAAGGCCCTGAAGCTCTGCGCCAGGTTTGGCTGCTTCAGGATATTGCCGGCCTTGGGCGAGCCGCCATTGGGCAGATATGCGGCCTTGGAATACGGAAACTGAGACAGCCTGCCTTCGTTCACCTCGAAATACCGGCTGTCGGACCCTGAAATGACGACCCCCTGCTCTGAAAGCTCGATAGCCGGCGCAAGGACGGCCTCGCGAGAAAGATTCCCGTAGGTGTCCAGCATGGTCAGCCAGCCGTGCGGATTCCCCGGCACCAGCGGGCAGCGAACGCCCACACTGTGGTTCTCCGGCGTGAACTTGTCAGGGGTTGCCAGTTGGGGCACCACCCCGGAGAAGTTCAACACCCGGCGCTCTTTGCCACCATTGCGGCTGATGAGCAGAAACCCTATGCCGCCCAGGCCCGACATGAACGGCTCCACCACGTTCAGAGCAGCGGCGGCCGCAACCGCCGCGTCGACGGCGTTGCCTCCCTGCATGAACATCTTCAGTCCGGCCAGGGAAGCCTCGTAGTGGGCGCAGGCCACCATTCCGCGGCGGCCCGTTATAACGGGTCTATGGGCTGTCAGGGCGCTGCC
Source organism: uncultured Dehalococcoidia bacterium (assembly GCA_951812825.1). Classification (GTDB taxonomy): domain Bacteria; phylum Chloroflexota; class Dehalococcoidia; order Lucifugimonadales; genus JAPULR01. The sequence goes on from OX638324.1 coordinate 297,621, forward strand.
ACCCTCCGGCATGAAGTTTCTGGTGAGCATCATTTTTGTTCTTCTCCTACTCTAGATTCTTTTTTCTTTCCCTCTCTACACCACCCGTCATTCCCAACGCCACCCGACATTCCGCGAAGTCGGGAATCTATCTGCTCCTGCACCTCCCCCGCTATGGCGGGGAATCGAAGTGTAACTCCCCCTAACCAAAAATATCCTCTGGCAGGAAGGCGCTTACTACAAAGTTGGGCACGTCCACAACGTTGCTTACCTTCAGATCAACGGCGACGCTGCAAATGACGTACGCCTGCTCCCGGCTCCAACCCCGCTCCTGCAACAGTTCAATCATGTTCAGCAGGGCGTTTCTGGCAGCTAGTGTCAGGTCTTCGCCCCGGTTCTCTCCGTCATCAGTGACGGGCATCCCCATGGTGGCAGTGAACCGGCGGGGCGCGGCCCACTCCGGCGGTTGAAAGTAACCCTCGTGGCTGAATCGGGGCCAGCGGATGTTCTTCCGCACCGCCTCTCCCCTGTGCACCTGAAACCGGACGGCCTGCGTTCCCGCCATCTCGATGGCCGTGACGCAGCACTCAGAGTCTCCCTGGGCGAAGTGCCCGTCTCCCGCTGAATATAGCGCGCCCTCTACGGCCACCGGAACGTAGAGCCGCGACCCCTTCGTCAGCTGCTTCACGTCGGCGTTGCCGCAATTCTCTCGGGGCGGTAGAGTTCTCAGTCCGTGTTCTGCCACAACCCCGCCGGCGGGCACCGCGTCCGTGGGGTCCGGCGGCAGCGACATGCCACCCCGCTCCCTCAACTCCGCCTCCCGCCGCGTCCACTCGCCGAGCTGCTGGTGCGACGGCGCGACTCCCGCCGTGCCCATAAACGCCCCGTAGGGTATCCGCACACCCGGCAGCATCTCCGAGATGGCCGAGCCGTCGCTGATTGCCCAGTGCACAAGATACGGCTCCAGAAACACGTCCCGCAGGAATCCAATGCCGGGACTGATACGCGTCCAGCCCGCCGCCTCCGGTATCACGTCCAGGCACTCAATCTCCAGCAGGTCGCCCGGTTCCGCGCCTTTGACGTAGACCGGCCCCGTCAGAGGATGCACCACGCCCCTTGCAATCCTGGAAACCGCCTCCACCGAATCGCCAAAGCGAATCTGGCCGTCGCAGGCGTCCCGCGTTTCCAGCACCACTTCCTCGCCGGGATCCGCCTCAATCTTCGGCTCCACGTCCGGGTGCCACCGATTGTGGCCCGTGTGGGGCTCGTCCCTCAGCATCTTGCTGCGGTCGATAGTAATGCACTGCATTTCAACCCTCCCGTCCACGGGGGCGAACTTCTGCGGTAGTATAGCACCGACGGATGGGTTTGGGGGAAGGTTAGGCACGGACTATTCGTTTGGCTATCCCAACTGCAACTGATACAATGATGTCCCCAGCCCGCCTTTGAGGCGGAGCACCCTATCACACAACCGGTTTCAAGGAGGCAAAGTGAAGGTAATCAGGATTGCAGACGTGCCCAAAGAAGACTCCAGCGATGCCCCGATCTTCTTCGGAGGCGCCGTTTCCCGTCAGGACCTCGTGACCGAGAAGAGCAGCAAGTTCTTCAACTTCAGCGTGGTGAACTTCGACGCGGGGGCGCGCAACAAGTTCCACGTTCACACCAGCGACCAGATCTTGCTGGTCACCCACGGCCGCGGAATCGTCGCCACGGAAGACGAGGAGCACGAAGTCACAGAGGGTACCACTATCCACGTAACTGCCGGCGAGAAGCACTGGCACGGCGCAACTGACGATTCGTCCTTCTCACACATAACCCTCACCGCCGCCGGCAGTTCCACCGAAATTGTCGGCTAGCCGGCGGCTCGCCTATCTCCATCGCCCGTAGGGGCAACCCGTGTGGTTGCCCTTTCAGCCACCCATCTTTATATCCAGAGGTCAATCTTTAAGATGACATCGGACTCAACCGGTCCAGCCGCCAGTTATCCTCCCGCCCTGACCACCATTTCTGAAGACCCTCTGGTCAGGGAGTCGATAGTCGCCTCTCTTGTCACCGCCATTACCCCCACGGAGAGCTTCTACGTCCGCAACCACTTTTCCGTAGTCCCGGCAATCGACGCCGATAAGTGGCGGCTGAAAGTCGAGGGGATGGTGCACCAGCCCCTGGAATTGACCTTCGACGAGCTTCTCAGCCTGCCCAGCGTCGAGTCCGTCGTCACCCTGGAGTGTGCCGGCAACAGCCGCTCCTACCTGACGCCGCCCGCCGAGGGCATTGCCTTTGGCCACGGCGCCGTCAGCACTGCCCGGTGGAAGGGCGTTTCCCTGGCGCAGGTGTTGGAACGAGCAGGCGTCTCCGAAGACGCGCTGGAAGTCGTCTTCCACGGGGCCGACACGGGCGAAGAGGAGGAGGACGGCGTCGTCTACTCCACGGAACTGCCCTACTCGCGAAGTCTCCCCGTGGATACTGCCATGAGGCCGGAACTGCTCCTCGCCTACGAAATGAACGGCGAACCCCTGACGCCCGACCACGGCTTCCCCATCCGCCTCCTCGTGCCCCGCTGGTACGGTATGGCGTCGGTAAAGTGGCTCACCCGCATCGAAGTGGTTGACAAACCCTTCGAGGGGTTCTTTCAGAAGCGTCGGTACGTCTTCATCGACGAAGGAGTGGAGGACGGACCTGTCCGCATGCCCGTCACCAGCCTGAAGGTCAAGTCCGTCATCACCAGCCCTCGGCATGGCGAGGTTATACAGCCGGGCGATTTCGTCATTCGCGGTTTTGCCTGGTCGGGGGAGGGGGAGGTTACCGTGATAGAGGTGACCACCGACGGCGGGAGAACCTGGTCGGAAGCCAAGCTTCTGGGCGATTCCAACCCCAACGCCTGGAGAGAGTGGAAATTACCCTGGAAGGCGACGGTGCCGGGGCATTTTATATTCAAGGTCAGGGCAACGGATTCGTCTGGGAACCGGCAGCCGATGAGCATCCCGTGGAACTTCCGCGGCTACGCCAACAACGGCATCCACACCCTCGCCGTTGAAGTCCCCTCCGTCAAGAAGTAGTAACCCGCCCTTTCTCCAACGCACCACCCTATCACCAAGGAATAACAAATGCCGCTAGACATCGACAACATGAGCGTCCTGGACCGCCGTCGCATAGAGGCGATGATCCTCGGCCCCATGATTCGCGCCTTCGAGGCGGAGATCGGAAAGGAACGCGCCCACGCCATCGCCCGTCGCGTCATCGTCAAGATCGCCGAAGAGCAGGGCAACGCCCTTTCCAAACGCATGGCCGGTGACGACTTGTCTGCCTTCTCCCGGAGCAAGGACCCCTGGGTCCGTGGCGGCGCGCTGGAAACGGAGACTATCGCGGACAACGAAAGAAAAGTTTCATTCAACGTCACCCGGTGCCGCTACGCCGAGATGTACCGGGAACTGGGCATGGCGGACCTGGGCGGTATCTTCTCCTGCGGTCGCGATGGCGCTCTATCCACTGGCTTCAATCCCCGCATCAAGTTGGCCCGCACCCAGACCATCATGGAGGGCGCAAGCCACTGCGACTTCCGCTATACCATTGAAGAAGACGATGCTGCTTCGTCCAAAGGAGATTAGGCCATGCAGACCCGCATGATTAGAGACCTGGAAGTTCCGGTTGTGGGCATGGGCTCCGCCGGCAGTTTCGATGTGCCCATGAGCGAGATTGACGTCCGCAAACAGATTCTGGACAACTGCATATCCCAGGGCAGCAATTTCGTCGACACCTCTCCTATGTACCGTCGCTCAGAGCAGGTCATCGGCGTTGCTATGGAGGGCGAGCGTGATAAGTTTCAGCTCGCCACCAAGGTCTGGTGCACGGGCCGCGACACAGCCGTGAAGCAGATGGCCCGCTCCTTCGAACTGCTCAAGACGGACTACATCGAGGTCATGCAGATTCACAACCTTGTCGACTGGCGGACCCATCTGCCCCTGCTGGAAGAGATGAAGGCCGACGGCAAAATCGGGATCATCGGCCTCACCCACTATTCCCCCGACGCCCTGCCGGAGATGGCCGAAATCATGCGAACCGGCCGCGTCGACTCCATCCAGATATCCTACAACGTCATGGAGCGGCAGGTGGAGGAAGTGATTCTGCCCCTGGCGAAAGAGATGGACATTGGCGTAATTGTCATGCGTCCCGTGGGAGCAGGCCAGCTTTTTAGCAACCTCATCGCCAAGCCTAACCTGGAGCCGCTGCGGGAGTTCGGCATCCGCACATGGGGCCAGGCCCTCATGGCTTGGCTGCTGGCGGACCCGCGCGTCACCGTGCTGATTCCCGCTACAAGCCGACCCCAGCGAATCATAGAGAACGCCGCCGCAGGCGATATGATCATTCCTCCGGAGATGCGCAACTATATCCTGACCGAGGCCCAGCGCTGCCTCAAGCCGGTCTTCTATGGCATAGGCTGAGCTCGAAGAATCGCCATGCTGTCCATCAACGCCCAACGACTGAACGACACTCTGCAATCCCTGGGTCGCATCGGTGAGACCCAGGGGGGGATGCAGCGAATCGCCTTCAGTCCCGCTGACGTGGAAGGCCGGGAGTTCGTCAAGTCTCTCATGACCGAGGCGGGTATGAGCGTCCGCGTGGATGCCGCCGGAAACGTCATCGCCCGCAAGGTAGACTCAGAAGTCGGCCTTCCTGCCATCGGCATGGGTTCTCACACGGACACCGTCCCAAAGGGCGGTAAGTACGACGGCGCTCTAGGCGTCCTCGGTGCCATCGAGTGCGTCCAGACGTTGAAGGACGCCGGCATGACAACCCGCCATCCCATTGAGGTTCTAGTCTACACCAACGAGGAAGGCACCCAGTTCCGACGCTGGCTCTACGGCAGCCGCGCCATGGCGGGACTGATGGAGGATGACGACCTAACCTGCGTTGACGAGCTTGGCGTTTCCATCGGCGAGCGCCTGAAGGACATCGGCGGGGACGTCTCTCGCATCAGCGAAGCCGTCCGCACCCCCGACGAGTTCTCCGCCTACCTCGAACTCCACATCGAGCAGGGCCCCGTCCTCCACCAGACGGGCATTGCCATCGGCGACGTTACCGCCATAACCGGGCGCATTGGCATGAACGTGTCCGTTCGCGGCTTTGCCAACCACGCGGGAACAACGCCCATGGGGCATCGCCGCGACGCTCTGATGGCTGCAACCCACGTCATCCAGTCTGTCAACAGGATCGCCACCGATGAAGAGATGTGCCGCGTCGGCACCGTGGGCATGGTCGAAGTCAGCCCCAACGCGGAAAACGTGATCCCCGGCAGGGTCGATATCAGCGTCGAATTCCGGGACGAGACGACCGAGCGCATCCGCCAAGCCGCCGACCGCTTCCGCGAAATCTGCCAGCGCCTGTGCCAGCATTGGGACGTGACCATAGACATCGAAGAGATTGGCCTGGCCTCGCCCGCGCCCATGCACGACGAAATCCGAGCCTTCATCCGTGATTCGGCCCGTAAGTTGGGGTTCAGCCTCTCCTCCCTTCCCAGCGGCGCGGGCCACGACGCTCAGTCCATGGCGGAAATCACCAGGGCAGGGATGATCTTCGTTCCCAGCGTGAACGGCATCAGCCACTCCCCCCACGAATACACCTCCCCCGAAGACTGCACCAACGGCGTTAACGTCCTCCTCCAAACCCTCCTCACCCTCGACTCAAACCTGGACTAATCCCCCAACGCCTGCCCCAAATCCGCAATCAGGTCCTCCGCGTTCTCCAACCCCACCGACACCCGTAGCAGGTCCTCCGGCGTCGCGCTCTGCGGCCCCTCAATCGACGCCCGATGCTCAATCAGGCTTTCGTAGCTCCCCAGGCTAGTCGCCCGCGTAAACAACTGCGTCCTCGCCGCCACGCCGAAAGCAGCTTCCTGACCTCCCTTCACCCTAAACGACAGCATCCCCCCGAAATCGCTCATCTGCCGCCTGGCCGTGTCATACCCGCGATGCTGGGGCAGCCCCGGGTAAAACACCTCCGCAACCTTCGGATGGTCCGCCAGGAATCGCGCGACCCGGCCTGCGTTGCTGGTATGCGCCCGCACCCGGTAGGGCAACGTCCGGATGCTTCTCAGCAGCAACCAGCAATCGAAGGGGGAAGGCACCGCCCCTCCGTCGTGCTGCACCTGCCGAACACGCTCAAACAGCCCCCCTGAACTCGCCGCCACCACCACGCCGCCCGTCACATCTCCGTGTCCGCCCAGGTACTTAGTGCTGGAGTGAACCACCAGGTCCACCCCCAGCTCCAATGGCCGTTGCAGCACCGGCGTCGCCCAGGTGTTGTCGCAGACGGTGTGGATACCCCGCCCTCGGGCGAACTTCGCCACTGCCGCCACGTCCGTAATCTTCAGCTGGGGGTTGGAGGGCGTTTCGATGAATATCATCCGCGTCGCATCGTTCACCGCTCCTGCAACCGCGCCGGCTTCCGACATATCAACGAACGTCGTCTGCAGCCCCCACCACGCCATCACCTCCCGCAGCAGTTTGGCGGTGCCGTGGTAGATGTCCGAAGGCGCAACCACGTGGTCGCCTGGCCGCAGCGTCTGAAAGACGGACATTATCGCCGCCATGCCGGAGGAAAACGCAGCCGCGGACTCTCCCCCTTCAAGCGCCGAAAGGCACTCTTCCAGCAATCGCCGGTTGGGGTTGTCCGACCGCCCATAGATGAATCCCTGAGGGTACGAACCGTCCGTGTCGCGTTCGAACGTCGTTGACATGTGAAGCGGCGGCGTGACCGCCCGCGTCGCAGGATCCACCGCCCGCCCCTTGTGCACCGCCATAGTCTCAATCTTCATCTCATCCTCCCGTTTCTCCCTTCCCCCTCCACCCACATGTCACCCTGAGCCTAGCGCAGCGGAGCCGAAGGGTCTCGCTACCGGGCCAGGGGAACCCTTTCTCCCTCTCAACCCTTCCCTGCTAATGGGGGAAAGTATGGATGGGGGTTGAAGACTCCCGCCATTCTACCCCACCTATTTTCAGCCCGCACCTCCAATGCTATGATTACCACAATTCGAGTGACAACAACAGAGGGGTGACGCATGGACAGGATCGGATCGACGCCTGAGTTCGTGGCGGAGGCATACCGAAAGATGGAGCAGCGGCTCCAGACTGTGCGCGACCGGCTGGGCCGCCCTCTTACCCTGGCGGACAAGATTGTCCTCTCCCACCTCGACGATCCCGCTGGAAGCGAAATGCTCCCCGGCGAAAGCTATCTGCTCCTGCGTCCCGACCGGGTGGCCCACCAGGACGTCACCGGCCAGATGGCCATCCTTCAGTTCATGCAGTCAGGCCGCAGCCGCGTCGCCGTGCCCACCACCGTCCACTGCGACCACCTGATCCAGGCGCGGGTGGGCAGCCGCTCCGACACCGCCGACGCCCTGCTGGAGAACAGCGAGGTCTACCAGTTCCTCCAGTCGACCTCCGCCAAGTACGGCATGGGCTTCTGGAAGCCCGGCGCAGGCATCATCCACCAGGTGGTGCTGGAGAATTATTCCTTCCCCGGCGGCTTGATGATCGGCACCGACTCCCACACCCCCAACGCCAGCGGCCTCGGGATGCTCGCCATCGGCGTGGGTGGAGCCGACGGCGCCGACGTTATGGCGGGTCTCCCCTGGGAGGTGATGTACCCCCGCCGCATTGGCGTCTGCCTGACCGGCGAGCTCCAAGGCTGGACGGCCCCCAAGGACGTTATCCTCTATCTCGCCGGTGTCCTCACCGTCGCGGGCGGCACCAACAGCATCATCGAATACTTCGGCCCCGGCGCGCGCACCATAAGCTGCACCGGCAAGGCGACTATTGCCAACATGGGCGCGGAGCTCGGGGCGACGGGATCCATTTTCCCCTTCGACGACCATATGGCCCTCTATCTGGAGTCGACGGAACGGGGCGCTCTCGTCGAGCAGGCACGCCAGCATCCCCATCTGCTGGAAGCAGACTCGGAAGTTGAAGCCGACCCCGACAGCTACTACGACCGCGTCGTCCACATCGATCTCTCCACCCTGGAGCCCCACGTTGTTGGCCCCCACACTCCCGACCTCGCCCGTCCCATCTCCCGACTGGCCGAGGAGGTGAAGGAGAAGGGATACGTGGACAACATCTCCGCGGCGCTCATCGGCAGCTGCACCAACTCCTCCTACGAGGACATGAGCCGCGCCGCCGACGTGGCCAACCAGGCCCAGGCCCACGGCGGTCAGGCCGCCACGCGACTCCTGGTCACCCCCGGCTCCGAGCAGATTCGCGCCACCATCGAGCGGGACGGTCAGATGCAGGCACTTCAGGAGATCCGCGCTACCGTGCTCGCCAACGCCTGCGGCCCTTGCATTGGCCAGTGGCGTCGCGCCGAGGTGGCGCAGCGAGAGGAAAACACCATCGTCACCTCCTACAACCGCAACTTCCCCCGCCGCAACGACGGCAATCCCGAGACCATGAACTTCATCGCCAGCCCGGAGATAGTCGTCGCCATGAGCCTTGCCGGCAGCCTCTCCTTCAACCCCCTGGAGGACTCTCTCACGGCCGCCGACGGCTCCACCTACACCCTCTCACCGCCCAAGACCGCCCCGGAAGTCCCCGGGGACGGCTTCGACCCTGGCGTCGAGACCTACGTTGCCCCGCCGGAGGACGGCAGCGACGTTGAAATCGTCATTGACCCCGAGAGCCAGCGTCTCCAGGTCCTCGAACCCTTCGACCCCTGGGACGGTCAGGACTTCGTCAACGTTCCCATCCTGCTGAAGGCAAAGGGCAAGTGCACCACCGACCACATCTCCCCCGCGGGCCCCTGGCTCCGCTTCCGCGGCCACCTCGACAACCTCAGCGACAACATGTTCCTCGGCGCCACCAATGCCTACACCGGCGAAGCCGGGCACGGCCTCAATCCCGTCACTGGCGAAAAGGGCGAGGAATTCCCCCAGATCGCCCGCCGGTTCAAGGCGGAGGGCCTACGCTGGGTTGTCGTCGGAGACCACAACTACGGCGAAGGCAGCAGCCGCGAGCACGCCGCTCTATCACCCCGCTACCTGGGTGCCGCTGCCATCATCGTCCGCAGCTTCGCCCGCATCCACGAGTCCAACCTGAAGAAGCAGGGACTGCTGGCTCTGACCTTCCAGGACCCGGCTGACTACGACAAGGTGCGCGAAGACGACAGGGTCAGCCTGGCTGGATTGAACGAACTCGCGCCCGGACGCCACGTAGACTGCACCCTCCACCATGCAGACGGCTCAACGGAGACGCTGACCCTCCAGCACACCCTCAACGAATCACAGTTGGAATGGTTCAAGGCAGGCTCCGCCCTAAACCTCGTCCGCCAGTCCGCCTAACCCCCACTTCGTCTTTCCGGGGCGAAAGCCGGAATCCAGTCTCCCCTCGCTCCTCATGTCCCTACCCCCCTCGATGGGGGAAGGTTAGGATGGAGGTGATACCCCTATCCTCCCTTCGGCCTCCTCACGAAAACCACGTCCTTCCCGTTCACGTGCCGGTCCCGCACCTCCTCAAATAACGCCAGCTTCGCCGGCTGGAACTCAGTCCGCTTGTCCGATTCGTCCAGATACGGACTCGGAAAATACGCGCGCACGATAGTCTCTTCCGACGCATCAGAAAAGCGGACGTAGTACAGCTTCGGCGCGCCGTGATTGTCCGCCTCCACGAACTGCGCCTGCTTGATGCTGCTCATGTCCAGGTGCAGATGCCACGGCCCCGACTCGATCATACCCCACCTGTCGTGAAACTCAGGCTCGGTATTGCCGTCGCTGTACATCTCGCTCACGCAAGCGCCCCCACCCACAACAAACAGCATGCGATTGATGCTTGCTAACTCTCTAATCAAACTCTCAAAGGACATTTTGCGAACCTCCTAGATTGAAGGATCCTGGTCTACGGCTGCTCAATACGTCTTTTCAATTCCTCACGTGCATTCGGAGAAATTCTGAGTTGCCCAGACTGTCTCAGAGATGTACCCGTTCTCTATAGATCGTTGAATGTAAATGCCTATTCCTATCCTAGTTGCATAAGGGTCAAGAATATTGGCTCTATGACCTGCACTGTTCAACCAACTATCTACCAACGCTCTCGCCATATCGTTAGATGTCTTATGGTAAATGGTAGGCTTTGTCGAAATGGCAATAGAATTAATGGTGGTGGTCGTCCACTGCCGGATTCTAGGAGCTTTTATGATGTTCTCAGACAGCCCATAAGTATAACTTCCATCGCCTCGAAACGCCCTGCAATCGTAGCCCGCCGCCAAGGCCCTATCTGTTGCATCTTGCCCTCTAAGGGTATGACTTAGGACGCCGGATACAGCCATATTCGTGCTGTGGCTAAAGGCGATTCTACTAATTTCTGTATCCTCCAACAGAGGGGGAAGCCCTGAAGTTACGCGTGCCTCATTAGTATATCTAATAACCGCAGCGTAGATGTCCGCAGCATCCAAGAGAGTGCCACCAGGTGCTCTGCCTGAAATCGTCGCCGAAGGAGTCGGCGTAGTAACCGGCGTCGGCAATGGCGTCGGCGCAGGAGTCGGAATCGGCGTTGCCTTTGGCGTGGGCACTGGCGTCGGCTCCGGTGTAGGTGTTGGGCTTGGCTCCGAAGTAGGCGTTGGCGTGGGTCTGGCGGATGCTATGTCCGGTCTCTCCACTGTGAGCGCCAGAAGCCGCTCCTCCAGCCGTTCCCCACCGCTCTCTCTCCAGGCCACTACCGTATATATTCCCGGCTTGGCCGTGAGGCTGCCCAGATTGGCGATAACCGTAAGTGAATTCTCGTCCTCATCCCAAACGTCTGCCACCACATCGTTGCCTGTCAACCCAGTGTAATGCCGCCCCGACTCAGGAGGTTTCAGCACGTCTGCCACCGGCTCGCCGCACCTCGTGGTTGCCCCTCCTCCGATGCAATATCTGTCCAGCGCCCCTATCTCTTCCGGCGTCATCGAAATGGGCGGTGGATCGTAGAATAGAGTTGCGGTAGGCGCAATCTCCAGTCCCGTCAGGTTCTTCAAGACAACCAGGCTCAACAAACCGTCGTCTGACAGAGTCGGACGGGCAAGAGCCTCCACGTCTCCCCCCTCAAAGTGCTGAACGAAGACGACGCGCTTTCCATTGAAGCCAACACCTATGCTGACCGCGCGATGATTCTCGCCAAGGATGGTGTCGCGGTGACCCCAATCCGAATCTGCATCGTCATACATCATGCTCCAATGCAGCTCCTGAACTGCCTTACGCGGGTTAGGCGTAGAGCAGATCACAAAGAGAGAATCGCAGTCTCTCTCCCGCCATTCTTCGAAAGAGAAGCCGGACGAAGCAACATTTTCTGCAACATAGGACTTGCCACCGGTTTCGCTGTAGACCATGTAAGGCTTGCGACCGTCGCTCCACCAATGTCCGAAATAGTCATCCGCCAGCATGTCGTCTGCATGCAATTGGGCCGCATTATTTACGCCTAGGACTACAGGCCCAAACCCGAATTTTGCCCTGTCCAGGTTTATCAATTCCAAAGCGTACTCCCGAAACTCAGAAATTTCCCCGTTCGTCAGAAGATTCTTTGTTTCTTCTACGGGATCGTATACTTCAGGCGTAGATTGTCTAGTGGGCGCAGTTGATGGGACTGGAACTGCCGTTGGTATAGACGTAGGCGTAGGTAACGCCGTTGGCACCGAACTCCGCATCGGCCGCATCGTAGGAGACCGTGAAGGCGTAGCACTCGGTGTAGGAGTGTACGTTGGTTGCGCCGCAACTGTTAGGGTTTCGTTTCCTTCATTGAGTAAGTTGTCGAACTCATCAAGATTGGTCAGGATAGAAAATCCAATTAACAGCACTGGTACAATCCAGAGTAGGTGCCAGAAACTCCACCACATCTTTCGTGGCCTATGCGGACCCGGCGGCCTTGTGCCGTACGTGGGTGGACGTGAAGGAGGCTGAGGCGGACGCCTCCATCTCGTTGCCGTGCGAGGTGGGCGTCCACGGCTGAACTTCTGCTTGTTTCGTTCCTCATTGCACTGCCAGCACGTGCAGCCAGGCGGGTGTTCTGCATACCTGCCTGTTACAGCATAGTAACTCCGAGCAGCGGTGTGTTTATCCAGTTGTCGCACTGGCTCCGTCGGGGCTGCCTGGGATTCCTGCTGAGAGGGTTTGGGCGATTCTACTGGTGTCGCTTCTGGAGGCCTGGCTGGCTCTTCCTTTTGCGACTGATGCGGAGGTTCTTCCGGCGCCGTCGGAGGCGAAGCCGAAGGCGGGTGAGATTTCCTCAAGACATCCAGGCTCAGCTGCACCCACCCAAGCCGGAAGCACCTAGGACACCTTATCTTCCCGCCGTCAGCCCCGGCACTCCAGCGACTTAAGATTTCCCCCTCCTGATTGCACATCGCGCACGGAGTCCACCCATAGCCCGGCCGTGGGTCTCTTGTGGGATAACCCTTTTTCGCCAAACTAACCCCCGTACCAGTTCGGTCGACTGGCCACGTATCCTCCATGCTGTCGTAGCGGATAATCCATTATAATCATCTACAACATTCACGCTAGAGAGACGCGCTTGACCGACCCGCAAAACATACGCTGGATTCAACCCACCAACGGCCCCGTCCGGGCCGTCGTCCCCGTGCCTGGCTCCAAGAGCATCACCAACCGGCTGCTGCTCCTCGCCGCCCTCGCCCGTGGCACGTCCCGCATCTCCGGCATCCTTCACAGCGACGACACCGACGCCTTCGCCCAGGCCCTCGCCGACTTGGGCTTCCGACTGAGCTTCGACGGCGGCGGCGAGTGCATCATCCAAGGTTCGGGTGGAAAAATTCCAGCCCAAACCGCCCATGTCTGGTGCGGTAGCGCCGGCACCGCATCCCGCTTCCTCGCCGCCGCCGTCGCCGCCGGTAGGGGCAGCTACGTCCTCAACGCCACCCCACAGATGCGTAGACGCCCCATGACTCCCCTCATTGACGCTCTCACCTCCCAGGGTGCATCCATCCGCACAGCCCCGGACGTAGACGCCCTCCTTGCCATCGAAACCCAGGGGCTCACCGGCGGCCTGATCACCCTCGGCGGCACTAAGGTAAGCAGCCAGTACCTCTCCGCCCTGCTTATGGCCGCGCCCATGGCAAAAACGCCCCTGGAGATCAGGACCGCCGTGCCCGTCAGCCGTCCCTACGTGGACATGACCTGTGGCCTTATGGCGCAATTCGGCGTTGAGGTGGATCAGGAAGGCTACGAAAGGTTCCGCATCCCGGCCCCAACCACCTATCAGGCTGGCGACCACGTCATTGAACCCGACGCCTCCACAGCGTCGTACTTCTTCGCCGCCGCCGCCGTCACCGGCGGGACCGTCACCGTCAACAACCTCTCCCGTAGCAACAGCGTTCAGGGGGATGTGGGCTTCCTGGATATTCTGGAGGCGATGGGATGCGACGTTGCTTCCGACGACCATTCAGTAACCGTCACCGGCCCAAAACGTCTCAACGGCGTGAGTGTAGACATGTCCCAGATTTCCGACACGGTGATGACCCTGGCCTGCATCGCCCCCTACGCCGATTCGACGACCACCATAGAGAATATCGGCCACATCCGTGTGAAGGAATCGGATAGAATCAGCGCCCTCGCAGATGGCCTCTCAAGAATGGGCGTCGACTTCAAAGAGACCCCCACGTCGCTGACCATCCACCCCTCGACCCCCAAGGGAGCGACCATCGACTCCTTCGAAGACCACCGTATCGCCATGGCCTTTGCCATCACTGGACTGGTGACGCCGGGCGTGGGCATTCAGGGCGCGGACTGCGTGGTGAAAACGTGCCCTCAGTTCTTCGACCTGCTCCAACTATTGCATTAGACGCACAAGCTGAACCAGGGTAAGCGTCGCAAAGGGCAAAAAAAGTGGCAACGACTGGATTTGAACCAGTGACCTAGCGCTTATGAAGCGCCCGCTCTAACCCCTGAGCTACGTTGCCACCCAGGGAGGGCCGGCCAGACGCCAGCCAAACTCCGCCTAGATAATATAGCCAACACCGCCGAGGGGTGTCAACGAAGCTAATCCCGGCTCACTCCTCCAGGACGATGTCGCCGCTCTGCCCGCCGGTCTTCTTCGCCAACCGCACGGACTCAATCCGCATGCCCCTATCCACCGCCTTGCACATGTCGTAGACGGTGAGCGCCGCCACGGTTACCGCCGTCAACGCTTCCATCTCTACGCCTGTTTTGCCCTCAGTCCTCACCGATGCCTCGATGGATACGCCGCCCTGGTCCGAGTTGGGGGTGAGTTCCACCGTCACCCGGCTGATCGGCAGCGGATGACACAGTGGTATCAGCTGAGGGGTCTGCTTGGCGGCCATAATCCCCGCCAGCCGAGCCGTCGCAAAAACGTCGCCCTTCTCTACCTTGCCGCCGGTTATGAGGGTCAGGGTCTCCGGTTTCATCGCGACGAATCCCCTGGCCACCGCCTCTCGCCTGGTAATCGCCTTGTCCCCCACGTCCACCATCTGGGCGCGGCCTTGGGCGTCAAGATGCGTCAGTTCCTTCCTGGAAGCAGCGTGGACGCTGGATTTCGTACTCTTGGAAGCCTTAGATGCCGCGCTTGCCCTTCCACTAGAAACGCCCTCCGCTTCCCGATTGGCAATCCTGTCCGCCTCCTCATTTAGCGGATGACCGGCGTGACCCTTGACCCACTTCCACCGTACTGAGCGACCTGCCACCAACGAGTCCAGCCTATCCCACAAGTCGGTGTTCGCCCTACGCTTCCAGTTTTGGGTCATGGTGTTAACCAAGTACCGACTGTCGCTGTGGATGGTTAGCGCTTTATCCTTCGGTATCACCTCCAGCCCCTCAATGGCCGCCGCGAGCTCCATCCGATTATTCGTCGTCCTGGACGCACTCCCCGACAAAATCCGCTTGTTGCCATCCGCGACGACGATAGCTGCCCAGCCTCCGGGACCGGGGTTGCCCAGGCACGAGCCGTCCGTATAGATGTCAATCATCGCTGCGTCTCCAACCTATCCGCCAATCTGGTACATCTCAATCTTTCGTCGGGGCGAATCGGCCAGTTCGAACCGCTCCTCCGAATACCTGTCTCTGCGACGCGCCCAGATGTCGGAGATGATGTCCGTCAGCTCCCCGTCCGTGGCGCCGCTCCTCAGTGGCCCGCGCAGGTCGTGTCCGACGCTGGCAAACAGGCAAGTATAGACCTTGCCCTCTGTGGAGAGGCGGGCACGGGTGCAGTCGGCGCAGAAGGGCTGCGACACCGACGAAATGATGCCGATTTCGCCGTCACCGTCCAGGTAGCGATAGCGACGGGCAACCTCACCCCGATAGTTCGGTGAGGCCGGTTCGATGGGAAACTCTGCGTTGATGATGTTGACAATTTCGGAAGCTGCCACAACCTCCTCCGGCTTCCAGCCGTTAAGGTTGCCCACGTCCATATACTCGATGAAGCGGACCACGTGGCCCGTCCCCTTGAACCGGCGCGCCAGGTCCAGAATTGTATGGTCGTTGACGCGTCGCTGTACCACGGCATTAATCTTGATAGGATCCAGCCCCACCCGCGCCGCTTCTTCAATACCCTCCAGCACGGGAGCGACGCTCAACCCAAGGCCGTTCATCTGCTTGAACACCTCGTCGTCCAAGCTGTCCAGGCTGACGGTTATGCGTTGCAACCCGGCTTCTTTCAGAGACGCTGCCTGCTTGGCGAGCAGATATCCGTTGGTGGTCAGCGTCAGGTCGTCGACACCGGGGATGCCCGACAGCATGGCTATAAGTTTCTCCAAGCCTTGGCGCACCAAAGGCTCGCCACCTGTGAGCCGGACTTTGTTTACTCCGAGGTCGACAAACAGACGGACGACTCGGGCTATCTCCTCGAAGGTGAGGATTTCCGACTTGGGCAGGAACTTGTACCGCTCCCCATATACCTGCAAGGGCATGCAGTAGGGACAGCGGAAGTTGCACCGGTCCGTTACAGAGACGCGCAGGTCGCCCATTGACCTTCCGAGTGTGTCTTTCAACGCTGGCATTGCTGCGACGCTACCCTTCAACCGGCCGCAACGCCCAGTTCCATCAGGAGCCTTGCCGCCTTTCGGACGGCCTGTCCCCGATGGCTGATGCGGTTCTTGTCGGACGTTTCAAGCTGGGCCGTGGTGCAACCCCTTTCTGGCAGATGAAATATGGGATCGTAGCCGAAGCCGTTAGTCCCTTTCGGCTCATACTGGATTATCCCCTCAACCACCCCTTCCACCGTTTCGAGCCGGCCCTCAGGCCAGGCGAGAGCGATGACGCAGTGAAATCGGGCCATCCGCTTCTCCCACGGCACTTCCACCAACTCCTTAAGAAGAAGCTCCACCCGCTGGGGGTCCGTAAGTCCTTCACCACCGTAGCGCGCCGAACGGACTCCGGGCCGTCCGTCCAGAGCGTCCACCACCAGCCCGGAATCGTCAGCCAGGGTGAGTGCTCCGGCGCTTGCGCAGTAGGCTTTGGCCTTCAAGATGGCGTTCTCTGCGAAGGTCGCCCCCGTCTCCTCCACCTCCATTGAAATTCCAAGGTCCTGCAGGGAGAGAACTTCAAAGGGCATCCCCGTCAGCATCTGCGAGACCTCCCGCAGCTTGCCCGGGTTTCCCGTGGCCACCAGAAGCTTCTGCGTCTCAGCCATCGCCGACGCCTATATCCCCCACGTGGGGACGTACTCTCCAAAGCGATTTCGCAGCACGCCCATAATCTCGCCCAGGGTGGCGTAGGCTCTCACCGCATCCAGAATGGGCGGCATCAGGTTCTCCGACCGGCCAGCGGCGGACTCCAACTGCTGGAGAGTCGAGGCGACCTGGCGGTCGTCCCTGCTCCGTCGCACTTCTGCCAGGCGACTCATCTGCCGCCGTTCCCCCTCCATGTCGACTTTAAGCAGGGGGATGCTCAACTCTCCTCCGTCCGTATAGGCGTTTATGCCCACCACCACCTGCTCTCCGTTGTCGAACTCCCGCTGCTGGGCGTAGGAAGCCTCGGCAATCTCCCGTTGGATGTAACCGGACTCGATGGCGGGGATCACCCCGCCCATGTCCTCGATGCGTTTGAAATAGTCGTAGGCCCCTTCTTCCACCTGCTCCGTCAGCGACTCCAGGTAGTAGCTGCCGCCGAGGGGATCTACCGTGTCGGCGGCCCCCGACTCCTCAGCGATTATCTGCTGGGTCCGCAGCGCCAGAAGCGCCGCCTGTTCCGAAGGAAGCGCCCACGCTTCGTCCATGGAGTTGGTGTGTAGCGACTGGCAGCCGCCCAGCACCGCCGCGAGAGCCTGAAGGGAAACTCGGATGATGTTGTTCTCCGGTTGCTGGGCTGTGAGGGAACAGCCCGCCGTCTGCGCATGAAATCTCATCCAGCTAGAGCGGGGATTCTCAGCGCCGTAGGTCTCCGACATCTCGCGCGCCCACACCTGACGGGCCGCGCGAAACTTTGCAATCTCTTCGAAGAAATTGTTGTGCACGTTGAAGAAGAAGCTCAAACGAGGCGCAAACTCGTCTATCTTCATCCCACGTCCCAGGCACCAGTCCACGTATTCGAACCCGTCGGCCAGGGTGAAGGCCATCTCCTGCACCGCCGTCGAGCCCGCCTCTCTGATGTGGTAACCGCTGATGCTAATGGGGTTCCACCTCGGCATCCGCTCCGTGGCGAACTCGATGGTGTCTGTCACTAGCCGCATTGAAGGCTCAGGGGGAAAGATATACTCGTTCTGCGCCGAATATTCCTTCAGGATGTCATTCTGAAGGGTACCTCCCAGGTTTCGGGGATCGACGCCCTGCTTCTCCGCCGCCACAATGTACATGGCCCAGATGATCGCCGCAGGCGCGTTGATGGTCATTGACGTGGTGATCTTGTCCAGCGGGATGCCGTCGAAGAGTAATTCCATGTCGGCAAGGGACGAAACGGCCACGCCGCATTTGCCGAACTCCCCCGCCGCCGCCGGGTCGTCCGTGTCGTAGCCGTAGAGGGTGGGCATGTCGAAGGCCACGCTCAGGCCCGTCTGGCCACCTTCGAGGAGATACTTGAACCGCTCGTTGGTCTCCTCCGCCGTGCCAAAGCCGGCGAACATGCGCATGGTCCAGAGTTTGCCCCGGTAACCCGTCGGGTGGACGCCCCGCAGATACGGGAACTCCCCCGGCAAGCCCAACTCCCCCGGATCCACGTTTTCGGGCGTGTATACCCGCTCCACCGGGATATTCGACGAGGTTTTGAAGGACTTCCGACGCTCTCGGAATTGGCGCTTCGATGCGCGAGGGGCGCCCTCCTGAATTCTATCTCTGGTTGAAGTCATAACTATGATTTGAAAGAATGGTATAGATTGAGTCTACCAACGGGGTCGAAGGGCCGTCAATAAACCGGCTAGCGCGGCACTTCCGGACGCTGCCGGGCTTTCAACTCCCGGAGACTCGCCTCCAGCCGTGAGCGACGAAGCATGGTGCGTCTTCCACATCCCAAGCATACCAACCCTACGTCGGCCCCCAGGCGAGTCACCTCCCACTGGAAACTGCCGCAGGGGTGGGCCTTCTTCAGCCGCACTGTGTCACCCAGGTGCAGCTCTAACGCCAACCCAGGCCTTCCGCTTCAAGAACGTCGTTTATCGCGTCCCGCAGCCTCGTTGCCTCCCTCCGCGCCGCCTCCGCGTAGTCTGGCCCTCGTGAAGCGTAGATGATACTGCGTGAGGCGTTGATTATGGCGCGGCGGCCCAAAGCGTCCGTGCCATTAACGACTGCCGCGTGAATGTCACCGCCCTGAGAACCCACGCCGGGAATCAGGATGGGCATCTGCGGGCAAGAGCCACGCACTGCTTTCATCTCCTCGGGTTGCGTAGCCCCTACCACCAACCCGATATTGCCGTCGGCTCCCCAACCATTTACGGCAAGGGCGACTCGTTGGTATAGAGGTACTCCAGCCTCGTCTTGAATGTCCTGGAATTCGCCGCCTCCGAGGTTTGAGGTTCGGCACAGGACAAATGCCCCCTTCCCTCCATAGCCAAGGAATGGCTCGACAGATTCCCTTCCCATATAACTGTGTACGGTAACCGCGTCAAGGCCCCAATGGTCGAACATAGCTGTGGCGTAGGCAGCACTAACACGGCCCATATCGCCTCGCTTTGCGTCTCCAATAATGATCACATATGGACTGATATCTCGGATATATTCGATGGTCTGCTTCAGGGCTTGCAGACCCTCCAGGCCCTGCGCTTCGAAGAAGGCGAGGTTGGGCTTGAACGCACAAACTAAGTCGTGGGTCGCGTCGATGATGGACCGGTTGAAATCGAAAATGTCCGGCACGGGCATCAACTGCGGGTCCGGGTCCAGCCCCACACACAGCAGGCTGCGTTTGGCTTCACAGGCGGCGTCCAACTTCTGCACAAACGATGTCATGGCCTCCGTAAGTATACCAGCCCCGCCCGCCGTTGTGACCGCCGACATCCGTTGATATCATCTGACCCTGATGCGCTTCGATTGCGAACTGATAGAGGCACGGTTCATCCGACGGCTGAACAGGTTCGCCGCCCTCGTGGATATGGACGGCGATGAAGTTATGGTCCACGTGGCCAACACTGGCCGTATGAGGGAGCTATTAACGCCGGGGCGGACCGTGCTCCTACGACCGGCGGCGAAGCCGGAACGCAAGACGGCCTTCGACCTGATGCTGGTGGACTTGGGATTCGCGCTTTGCTCGACGGACTCCCGGTTGCCTCCCCGCCTGGTTGAGCAGGCCTTTCTGGACGGACGGGTGGAACAGTTTGCAGGCTATCAGGAAGCGCGTCGTGAGGTGACGTTCGAGGAGAGCCGGTTCGACCTGATGCTCTCAAGCGACGAGGGTATCTGCTACGTGGAGACGAAGTCGGTGAATCTCGTGGAAAACCGCGTCGCCCTCTTCCCCGACGCACCGACGGAGCGGGGGCGGAAGCATCTGGGAACGCTGGTCAAGGCCGTCGCCGCAGGACATCGGGCCGCGGCATTCTTTGTGATTCAGCGGCAAGACGCGGATTCCTTCCGTCCACACCCCACGGCGGACCCCGCCTTCGCCGAGGCACTTCGCGACGCCAGAGCTCACGGCGTTGAGGTATACGCCTACAACTGTCGTGTCACCCGCCGTGAAATTGCCATACAGCGCAGTATTCCGGTGATGCTGGAATGAACGCTGAGGATGCAAAGTCCCACCCTCTGGTGCAAGTCTACCGACGGCTCCTCCACACCTACGGCCCTCAGGGCTGGTGGCCCGGGGGTTCCCCCTTCGAAATCATCGTCGGCGCTATCCTCACCCAAGCAACGGCGTGGACCAACGTGGAGAAGGCAATCAACAATCTCAAGGCTGAGGAGATTCTCTCTCCCGAAAGTCTGCGGGACATCCCAACCGACGAGCTCGCCCAGCTGATCCGTCCCTCAGGCTACTTCAACGTCAAGGCTCACCGCCTCAAGGCCTTCATCCACCATCTCTGGGACGCCCACGACGGCGATCTCAAAAACATGCTGGAATCCGACGGCCCTTCCCTCCGCCGCGAACTGCTGTCAATAAACGGCATAGGCGAGGAGACGGCAGACGACATTCTACTCTACGCCGCGGGAAAGCCATTCTTTGTCATTGACGCCTACACCCATCGCATTCTCCAACGGCTAGGCAGTAGCGACGGAGCGAGCATCTACAGCGACTACCAGCATATCTTCCACCAGGCTCTTCCCGCCGACTACCGCCTATTCAACGAGTACCACGCCCTACTGGTGCGCCACGGCAAAGACGTCTGCCGTCCTACACCCCAATGCGAGAAGTGCTGTCTGCGGGACATTTGCCGCTACCCCTAGCCTAGTCTGACTGTTTCCAGATCTCTTCCAGCACCTTGCCGGGCGTCATGGGCAGGCTGGTCATACGGACGCCAACGGCGTCGTGGATGGCGTTGGCTATCGCCGCCATGGGTGGAACGATGGGCACCTCCCCCACGCCACGTACACCAAAGGGGTGACCGGGATTCGGCACCTCCACAATCACCGTGTCAATCATCGGAAGATCAAGCGATGTAGGCATCCGGTAGTCCAGGAACGTTGAGTTGGTCATGCGGCCGCCCTCGTCGAAGAAATACTCCTCGTTGAGCGCCCAGCCGATGCCCTGCACCACGCCTCCCTGAATCTGACCCTCAACGTAGCCGGGGTGGACCGCTTTGCCCACGTCCTGAACGGCGGTGTAGCGCAGAATCTCCACCTTGCCCGTCTCCGGGTCTACCTCCACGTCTACGATGTTCGCGGCGAAGGCCCCGCCCACGCCCCGAGGGTCTACCGAGGCGCGGCCTACAATCGGCCCGCCCGTCCCGTTCAGCATCCCCGCCAACTCCTTGAAGCTGATGCTCAGTTCAGGGTCCTTGGAATGAACGAATGAGCCACCCTTCAGCTCCACGTCGGCGGCGTTTACGTCCCAGATGGTCGCGGCCCGTTCGATCATCTGCTGCTTGATGTCCTGGGCGGCCTCGTAGCAGGCCCAGCCCGTCTTAAAGGCAACGCTGCTTCCGCCGGTGCTGGAGGTGTAGCCGATGCTGTCCGTGTCGGCGACCTGTGGATGCACGTCCTCGACGGGGATGGTCAGCACCTCAGCCATGTGCATGGCCGCTACAACGCGGGTGCCGCCGATGTCAGGCGAACCCTCAACCAGGTTCACCGTACCGTCGGAGTTGACGCTTGCGAATGCCGTCGATGGGCCGGTGTTGTTTCGCCAGAAGCCGGTGGCTACCCCACGGCCGCGGTTTGAGCCTGACAAGGGCGCCGAGTAGTGGGGATGCTCCTGCGCCGCCTTCAAGGTCTCCAGATAACCGATGCGCGGGAAGGCTATGCCGCTAATCTGCCTCGTACCTTCTTCAGCGGCGTTGCGGCGGCGGAACTCCAGTGGGTCCAAGCCCAGCTTTGTGCAGAGTTCGTCGATGACCGTTTCCGCAGCAAATGCTGCCGCGGGTGCGCCAGGCGCACGGTATGCGGCGGTCTTGGGTTTGTTGACCACAACGTCGTAGGCCTCAACCCGTGCGTTGGGAATGTTGTAGGCTCCAAAAATGCACTGGGAAGCGCCGCCGATGGGTGCGCCCGGATACGCGCCGCCCTCGTATACAAGAAGGGCTTCCGCCGCCGTTATTTTTCCTTCCGGATCAGAGGCCATCTTTACCTTGATATACCCACCGGAGGTAGGGCCGGTGCCTTCGAATACCTCGGCGCGATTCATCGTCATCTTTACGGGCTGACCGGACTTCTTCGACAGAACAGCGGCTACGGCTTCCAGGTAGGTGCTCAGCTTGCCGCCGAATCCGCCGCCTATCTCCAGTGGAATAACCTTGATCTGCGATACGGGGATGTCCAGAACCAGCGCTGTGTTGTCGCGAATTGCGAAGTGGCCCTGGGAGCTGCACCAGATGGTCAATTCCCCGTCCTTGTTCCACAGGGCCGTCGCGCTGTGAGGCTCAATGTACCCCTGATGCACGGTGGCCGTCCGATACTCCCGCTCCACCGTCACGTGGCCATTGGCGAACCCCTCCGCGAGGTCGCCCTTCTCCAGCACGAAGTGGTTGGAAACGTTGGACCCCTTCTCATCGTCGTCTGCGGAGAGCAGCCCGCCAGGCTGAATGCCCGCCAACGAGAAGGTCTCCAGACGTTCGTGCAGCAGCGGCGAGTCTTCCTCCATAGCCTTCACAACGTCCGTCACCTCAGGCAGGACCTCGTATTCTACGCGAATCGCCGAAAGCGCTTCCTCCGCCAGGTGGGGACTGTCCGCTGCTACGGCGGCCACAGCGTGACCCTTGTACAGCGCCTTCTCCGCCGCCAGCACGTTATTGCTCAGGAACTTGGGGTTCGTCATGGCTCCCTCGCCCAGGTCCGCCGTTTCGCCGGAGGGCTGGGGCAGATCGGCGGCGGTAGCCACGGCCTTGACCCCCGGGATGGCCATTGCGGCTGACGTGTCGATGGACTTTATCCAGGCGTGGGCGTGAGGACTGCGCAGCACAGCCCCGTGCAGCAAGCCCGGCAGATGCACGTCCGCGCCATATTGCGCCCGCCCCGTTACCTTGTCCGTGCCGTCGTGCCGGATGGGCCGGGTGCCTACTACGTCGTATTTGCCCGTTGCCAGTACCACGTTGGATTCCATGACTCCACCTCCGCTATTGGTGTGCGCCGGTTTTGCAGTTGTTATTGGACTGATTCTATCACAGCGGAATTCCAGCCTACTTGTCGATGCCCCGACGAAGCCCGCGAATGTATCGAATATGCCCCAAGTGTTGACTCAACTCGCAAAGCAGATGACCAAACATCCGCCCGATGGTGTACTCTCCGCGCCACGGATGGGTCGCTTGGGGTCTCTCCGAAAGCTGTGAAGCCCTCAGCCCGGCCATGTATTCCAGCGTTCGTTCCCGCACCTCCCGTCCGAAAGCCAGCAGCTCGTCAACCGGCGGCGTCGTGAACGACGCCAATTCCTCCCTCCCGTAGCCCCAACCCGTCCCCGCGCCCACCATCTCCCACTTCCGGTCCCACCCGTTGCGCTGGAAGACCTCCGGGACTCCCATGGCGAAGTTGCTCAACCAGTGGTCTTCCACCCGGATGTTGTGCCAAAGGTTGAACCCGATGGAGTTCGCCTCCTCGCTTGGCCGCCAATCTATCTCCTCTGTGGACAGCCCATCCAACGCCGATTCCAGGTCCCGGTCGATCTCCTGCAGTGTTTCTGCCACCAACTGCATTACGTCCATTATCGTCCTTCCTCCTCACGAGATATCAGTTTGCAACTTTGCATCTTGTGCAAGTTTACCTTTGCACATAAGATTCTTCCAATACGGTACCCGGAGGCGCACCATGAATTCACTCGACTTGACCGAAGCTACCATTGCTGGTACAGCCAAACTGCTTCAAGACCAGAAACTCTCTCCGGTCGAGCTTACGGAAGCGACTCTTGAGCGAATCGAACGCCTTGACCACAAGATTGGCGCGTTCACCACCGTCACCGCGGACGATGCTCTGGAAAAAGCCCGCCAGGCCGAAAGCGAAATAGCCGCCGGCGACTACAAGGGGCCCCTCCACGGCATCCCCTATACGCTCAAGGACCTGATCGACACCGATGGCATTAGGACCACCTACGGCTACAGCAGTCACCAGGACTACGTGCCACGGCGCAGCGCCACGGTGCACCGGCGGCTGGAGGAGGCCGGCGCCGTTCTGATGGGTAAGGTGGATTGCCACTTCCGACGCAACATTCCGGTGTCGTGCCGGAACCCGTGGGACCTGACTCGCTCCCCCGGTATCTCAAGCTCCGGTTCCGGCGCTTCTATTGCAGCGTCAATGTGTCTCGCTTCCATTGGCTCCGACACCGGCGGCTCCGTCCGGATTCCGGCGTCCTGGTCGGGCGTGGTGGGACTGCGCGGCACCCTCGGCCTCCTGAGCCGCCACAACGCCCTCGGCCCTTCCTGGTCCTTCGACCAGCTTGGCCCGCTGGCCAAGAGCGTAAAAGATACGGCCCTTATTTTCAGCGCTGTGGCAGGATTCGACCCCGATGATCCCATCAGCCTGCGCAGTCCCGTGCCCGACTACGCCGATGGCTTGCACGAAAACATTGCGGGTTTGCGCATCGGCGTTCTGCAAGAGTTCGTCAGCTCCAATTGTACGGAGGAGGTGGAAGCGGCCATCCGCAACGCCTTGTCGGTGCTGGAAGACTTGGGCGCGACAATTCAGGACGTGGATATCGCCCATTCGTCGGAGTCCACCCGTGTCCTGACGGTGGTGTCCGAAGCGGAATCCGCCGTCGACTACCGCCAGGTCTTCCCCAAGGAGCGGTTGGACAAAATTGACGACGACTTGAAAGAATACCTGGCCCGGGGCGACGCCTATACCATGGAGGAGTACCTGGACGCGCAGCGAATGGCGGCTATCCTGCGCCAGGAAGTGGCCGACGCCTTCGAAAAGGTGGACGTAATTGTCGCGCCTACCTGCCTGACCACCGCAGTCCCCATATCCCAGGAACGACAGCTAATCGAAGTTCGCGGAGTGCAGGTTAACTATCTGGAACTCCTGCTCAGGGTCACCTCCATAGCCAGCGTCACGGGTCTTCCTGCCCTCTCCGTACCCTGCAGCTTTGACGGAAACGGTCTGCCCATCGGTATGCAGCTGATGGGACCGGCATTGTCGGAAGAACATCTGCTGGGGCTGGGCCACGCTTACGAACAGGCTACCGAATGGCACAAGGCGCGGCCTGCCTTGGACTAGCGGCCCGACCACTCCTTCAATCTGGAGTTGCTCTCATTTCTGGAAAACGGTCATGCCTTGCGTTGTATGTGCTTTCAGAAGACCAAACGCTGACGCCTTCATCCTCTGAAATCGTACGCTGCTTGACTTGAAAAAACCGATAATATAGTATCGGCGTGAGTTTGGTATTGTGTATTGACCACGCCTAACTTATCCCCTACGAAATGTTATCGCAGAAGGTGATTACGATGTTGCAACACGTAAAGACCTCCAAGCTAGCTACCCTGGCAGCGGTGGCAGCCTTCTTGGCGCTAGCCTTGCTGATCATTAGCTGTGGCGACGATGAATCTGAGGCAACGCCCCAGCCGGCGCCCACTGCGGCGCCTGCGGCAACCCCGGCGCCCACGCCCGCACCCACTGCAGCGCCTACGCCTACAATGGCTCCCACTGCAGCCCCGCAGCCTACGGCGACGCCCAGGGCAACGCCGCGACCCACTCCCACGCCCACCGCGACTCCCACACCGACGCCAACGGCAGTAATGATGCCGGAGCCCGTGGAGTCCAGGCTGAAGGTTGCAATCAACGTGCCGCAGTACGGAGAGAACCTGGAAGCATCGATCCACAATTCCATCGGCGGATTCCTCCTTCCCAACGCAGAATCGTTGGTGGGCAGCGACCACATAGACGGTGAATTCTATCCCATGCTGTCGAGTGGCTGGGACCTGAGCAACAACGCCATGACATGGACTATCAATCTTCGCCAGAACGTGCCCTGGCACGGAGGCAACGGCAACTTCTCATCGGCGGACGTCATCCACTCCCTAGAAAGGGCGGTTAATCCTGAAGTGTCGTCATTCTCCTACATCTCCCGCTTCCCGCAGCTGGACGGAACCCCCGGGAGTATTGTCCAGAATATAGAAGCGACTGATGATCACTCTGTGAAGTTCGAAATTGACTTCCCCTACGTGCGCCTTTTCAAAGCCCTGGCAGGAAGCGAGGGGCTGTTCATGACCAGCAAAACACACTTTGACAATGTCGGAGCCGACGGCTACTCCACGGACCCCGTCGGTACAGGTCCTTACAAGTTTAGAGAATTCAGGTCAGCAGAATACAGCCTCTGGGAGGCAGTCGACTATGACCACTATCGGGTCAATCCGGATTTCCCGGAACTGCAACTGATTTTTGCCGACGAAGAAGTCACCCGCTTCGCGATGCTTGAAGCGCGCGAAGCCCACACTACCGTTGTGGGCGAGGAATTGACTCGTCAGGCGGAACAGCAGGGCTTGCAGGTCATCCAAACCACCCTTCCTGCCTACCACCTGAACATTTTCTTCGGCGGCAACTACATTCCAGGCACTGAGACTGTGGACGGCGATTCCGCCATCGACGAGTCCCTACCCTGGTATGGGACGAGCGAAAATGCCATCAAGGTCCGTACTGCCCTCTCTAAGGCCATTGACCGCGACGCTCTCAATGATGCCTTTTACGGTGGACGAGGCGAAAAGGTCATCACGTCCCTCTTCCACCCGAACCTCGGACCTTGGCGCGACGTATGGTTCAGCCGCTATGAGGACATACACGCCTACGACCCAGAAGGAGCAAAACAACTACTGGCCGAAGCAGGATTCCCGGAGGGATTCAGCGGCTACGAGTGGGCAGCATTCGAGATAGACGTTGCCCCTGAGACCAACCTGCTGCCAGAAGCAGTGCTAGCTGAATGGGCCAAGATTGGCGTCGACCTGAAAATCTTCCAATCCCAGCGCGGCGCCTGGGTAGGAAACCACCGTCAGAAGAACACCAAGGGCTACGTATACTCCTGGCATTCCACCTGGCAGCCTATCGAGTCCCGATTCGAGATTTACGCCTACAGCAAGGGATTCGCCGCCTGCTGCTCAACCACCGAGTTCGACAGCCTCTTCGAAGATCTCATTTCCGAACCGGATCTTCGGGTATACGACGAAAAGCTGAGGGTCATTGGTGACACCATCCTGGACACGGTCTTCTTCCTTCCCCTCTTCTGGGTCTACACGGACATCATCATCAATCCTGACGTTATTGCCGAATACCAGACGGCGGGTATCTGGCAGGCCCACGACTGGGAGTACATGAAAGCGGTGAAGAAGTAAGAAGCTTCTGGTATCCGAACCCGGTCAGTTCAAGAATGAGGAGAATGATATGTTGGAATACGCAAGAGCCTCAAAGCTCACCACTCTGGCATCCATGGCAGCCCTCATGGCGCTAGCCTTGCTGATCATTAGCTGTGGCGACGATGATGCAGACGAACCGGCGGCGCCGCCAGCGACCGTCGACGTAGCGGCAATATCCGCCGGCGTATCTGCAAGCATAACAGCCCAAATGGAACAGACCATCCGCAACGAAATGGCGAATATGCAACCCCCTCTGTCTGAGGATGAAATTCGCTCCCTAATTGAGAGCGCGATTAGCCAAAGCGCCCCGGAAGGCGTCTCCGCCGCCGATATTCAGGCAATGGTGGATAGCGCCGTGGCCGCGGCTGCGGCCGAGGGTGTTAACCAGGAAGACGTTACCGCGGCCATCGGAGTTGCGCTGGCAGAAGCGGCCGCCTCTCAGACGGAACCCCTTACTGAAAGCGACGTAGCGCGGATTGTGCGGTCGGCCATGTCCACGCCGGCTCCCACACCCGCCCCCGCACCCACGGCAATGCCCACGCCAGCGCCCACCCAGACACCGGTAGCAATGATGGAGCCAGTGGAGTCGCGGTTGAAGGTAGCCATGCCCAACCCGGCCTACGGCGAGCGCATGGAAGCTTCGGTGCATAACGTGGTGGGAGGTTTCCTGCTTCCAAATGCCGAATCCCTGGTTGGGGACCACCATATAACGGGCGAATACTACCCTATGCTCGCCACTGAATGGACCGTTGGAGAAGATGCCAGGTCGTGGACCTTCAAACTCAGAGAGGGAATCCCTTGGCACGGAATCGGCAGTAATTTCTCTGCCCAGGACGTGATCCACTCCTTCAACCGGACCCATGCCAAGGTTTCGGTTCACAGCTATCGCAGCCGCTGGCCCACTCCGGACGGTGCTGCCGGTCAGGTGGTGGGAAGTATCACTGCCGTCGGAGACAATGAAGTCAGATTCGATATGGTAGGCCCTTACACTCGCCTCCATAAGGCCGTTGCAGGTAGCGAAGGCCTCTTCATTACCAGCAAGGACTACTTCGATCTCGTTGGGGAAGACGGCTACCGAGACAATCCCGTCGGCACCGGCCCGTACCAGTTCGTCGAATTGCGCTCCTCGGAATTCAGCGTCTGGGAGGCTGTCCCTTACGACCACTATCGGGTGAACCCGCAGTTCCCCGAGTTGCAACTGGTGTTTTCTGACGAGGAAGCTACCAGGATCGCAATGATGGTAAATCAGGAGACTCACACCACCGTTGTGTCGAAAACCCTCACCAAACAGGCCGAGGGCATACCTCATCTCAAGGTCGAGACCACTACGCTCCCGACACTGCACCTGAACATCTTCTTCGGCGGCAACTATCCTGCGCACTTCCTAACCGCGACGGGAGAGCCGGCGGTGGATGAAAACCTGCCCTGGTATGGACACAGTGAGAACGCCGTTAAGGTCAGGCGCGCCCTCTCCATGGCTGTCGATCGAGACGCCATCAACAAGGCTTTCTACGACGGCGAAGGGGAACCCGTAAAAGTGTCCTTGTTCCATCCTGGACTCGGACCCTGGCGACCCGAGTGGGACGCGAGATACAATGAGCTTCACGCCTACAATCCGGAGATGGCCCGTCAGCTCCTGGCCGAAGCCGGCTACCCCGACGGCATTACCGGCTACAAGTGGTCTCTCTACTTCATCGACATCGCCCCGGAGGTTCTCGACATAGCCGAAGCCGTAGTTGCCATGTGGAAGGAAGTTGGCGTCGAGCTTGAGATAGAAACCACCGAGAGAAGTACATGGGGAGGCGCAGGTAGAGCCAAAGAAACCGCGGGGTACGTCTACATCTGGCACTCCACCTACGCGCCAATCGAGGCCAGGTTCGAGATATACAGTTGGAGCGGCAGGCCCGGGGCCGGATTCACGTCGGAGCGGTTTGACGAGCTTTATCTGGACCTGCAAAACACCACAAGCGTTGATGAGATGAATCAGAAGCTGCTGAACCTGGGCGACGTGATACAGGAGACTATCCCATACGTTCCTCTCTTCTGGGTATTCACCGACTACATAGTCAATACGAGAGTTATAGAAGATTACACGAGCGCCGGCATCTGGCAGGTGCACGATTGGGAGTATGCGGTCCCGGTGAAGAATTAGGAGGCATGTGATATCCTGACCTTGGGAAGCCAAAGTTTTACGTGGGAGGTTGCAAATGAAGGTCCCCTTCGGAGCCGTTGACGCCGACGGTCACATCAACGAACCGGAAACCAAGCTCATGGAATACCTGGAAGGCCCGTACAAAGACATCAAGAGCTTCCATAGCTACATACCCAGCGGCGATGGTGTCGTTGGCGGCGGCGTAGTCGCCGGCAAGGACTACATGGACTCAAGCCTCGGCGGACGCCTGGGCGCCCACGGCGGACCCGACTTTCCCAGTCCCCAGGAGTGGCTGGATAACGCCGACGCCGGTGGCTTGGAGACGATATTCGTCTTCCCCACCACGCTGTTGGGCTACTCGCGCATCATTGACCCCGACTACCTGATCGCTCTGACCAGGTCCTACAACAACTACGTCTCCGAAGAGTGGCTCAAGTTCAACCCCCGTTTCAAGTCGGTGGCCCTCATGCCCCTCATGGACGTGGACGAGTCCATCAAGGAGATGCGACGCTGCGTCACGGAGCTCGGCTACAACGGTGTCTTCCTCGCCGCCGTCGGCTTCGGCCTCCTCGGCGAGAAGCGCCTCGACCCCTTCTACGAGGAAGCGGAAAGGCTCGGAACATTCATCGCCGTTCACGGCGGACACGCCACCGCGGAGTCCCAGAAGTACACCAAGTTCATACAGCGGCACACCATCGGCTTCCCCGTGTCCGCCATGATGCAGATGATGCACATGACCTACGAGGGCGTCTACGAAAAATTCCCTAACCTGAAGGTCGGCTACCTCGAGGCAGGCTGCACCTGGGTCCCCTACCTACTGGACAGGATGGACGAGGAGTGGGAGAAGCGCGGCTGGTTCGAGACCCCAAACTGCAAGAAGAAGCCCAGCGACTACATCAAGGGCGGCAACGTGTATATCCACGCTGAGCCCGGTGAGGAGCTCATCCCCGAAGTCATCCGGGTAATGGGCCAGAACCGCCTCTTCTACGCCTCCGACTGGCCCCACTGGGACAACGAATACCCCGAAAGCCTATACCACATCTGGGAGAGGAAGGACCTTACGGAGGAGCAGAAGCGGGGGATCCTCCGCGACAACGCCGCCGAAATGTACGGCCTGGACAACGGCAGCTAACGTTTAGCCTAACCGCAGGCTAATCCCTGTAGGGGCAGCCCCCTTCTTCTATCTGCTACAATTCCGACTGCGCGAAATATTCTTCATACTCATTGCTCGCATTCCTGATGTGGCTATCCATCTGCCTCACCACATCCTTAACCCATCTGCGCACAGATGCCTTGGGATGCTCGGCAAGCTTGCCGAACGCATCCTTGTATATGGCGAAGTACGTAGTCTTTGATCCGGTCCAACTAAAGGTGAAGATGTTGCTTTCAACCGCACGTTGAACGTTTTTCATTTCACCAAACTCGTCAATAAGCTTAATCATAATCGGATGAAACTCTCTCTCCGAGGCATCAGCACCCTGAGTTGTAAGGATCGGAACTACGCTTGCCGTGAATGCGGGAGCGGAATTGGGATGCGCATGGCACCAGGCAAACAACGTGTGTTCCGGCAAGTTCAGCAGCAGTTTATTCGGTTGGTCCGAAAAGGAGAATGCATCACCCAGAGTAAACCGAAAGGTCTCTGCGAACAGTTTGTCAGATATTATGGCTTCGCCGATGATGGGCCAGACAATCTCCGGAAAGTCCGAAAGCAGCCTTGGCATCACCGGCCTAATGAACACTCCAGAGCTGAAGAATGACTCTCTCTCACTGACCACCACAGCTTTTGCCAAAGATAGGGCTGTTGCGCAGGCACTTCTATCTCCTCTGCCTTTGCGTAACATCCAATCAATGATAGAACCGAACTCCGATGAATCCCCACCCCACCATGTTGGTTGTTGCCAACAAGAGGCGTTCTCAGCGAGCTTGATGATTACCGGCTTAAGGCCTTCCAATTTTCTGGAAGTTCCAGTTGCATACCACCATATTAAATCTATTCCCTCCCTGTACCCCTCCGCGCTGTGGTCTAGCAAAACATTGAACAGTGGCGTAACATCAGCGCTCGAAAGCGTACTGCCTCCTAACCAATTTTGCCATTCCCGCAAGTCAATAGGATTCAGCAGTTCATCTTGGAGAGCTTGGATTGCCAGGTGAATATCAGAGGGAGTTATGCCAATGACTGCACATACCAGTGGATAAGAAGAAGCAAGCTCACGAGATTGCCCAACCCATTTCTTGAATGCGACTACTTCGTCAGGGTGCAATTTATTTAGCCCTGCGACAAATCCCGCCATCAAATCGTAATTACGCTCATCCCGTGGTACCTTTATGACGGCTTCAACGACAGGCTTCAACCAGTCCAGCGGCGTTTCGGACACATCCGCAATCTCCCTCCCAAATACACGTGCCAAGCTCTGGCTTCCGATGCTCAACTGCGACAGATATCGCGAAAGTGTGTCAGGTTCCTTAATCATCTCGGCGGCCAAGTTGCGCGCCGTTTCGACACGGTCTTCGTAAAGCTTTTGATAGTCCTGCTCATTTTTCATGTGGAAGTCGATCAGGTAATCCGTAACGCCAGCCTGCAATCGGTCCTCTAAACTTCTTGGCTTCAACTTCTCGTATACGGCGCGCACCCGCTCGGTGGTTTCAGAATCCAGTTGCTCGGCATCACGAGCAAACGAAAGGCTCATGCTTGTAAGCGCCACCGGCCAATAGCCAACGGTGTCAGTTACAGTGCTCACCACCTGTTCCACCAGATCAATTAGACCCTCACGGCTGACGAGCGAACGCAGATTAAAACCAAGGTCTTTTCTCGCCAATGCGCCGGCCTCATCCTCCCGATTGGCAATTTCTGAAAGCCGAATAACGCAACTAATGAGATATTCCCTAGCCTCTCCCACTGTAGGATGCCAAGGTTTCAAGGCTTCTCTCAAACCATGCGACTCCGGTCCCAAAACGCGCGTGAATCGATACGTGGCAGATGCGGCACCCAAAGCCATAGCCGCCATCCTTAGCTGGCCTGCGTCGCCGGTTTCAATCACCCCGTCCAGATAAAGCAGTCTAGTCTTTCCGTCTGCCGCCGTCCCGCCTGCAACCAAAGGAAACAGCCCCCCAAATTGTCCCGTTGCGTTGTTCGCATAACTCTCATTTTCCGCCAAGGCGAGCCGCAGCAAGAGATCCGCTCCCTCTTCAAATGAATCTGGGACAAAAGCAATCTTCTCAGCTGCCCAAACCAGATGTCTACGCAGGTTGCCCTCTACTTTCGTCAAGTCGTCAATCTCGTCCAAACACCCTCCTATAGACTCCGCTACCATCATGGAATCCACCTCTGCTAGTGACGACAATACCTCTGCATGCCCCGCCTCATAAAGACCCTTTGGCCCGTTAAATGGTCCCTTGTGCCTACAAACGCGACTCACCACTTTCTTGGCTATATCTGTCGTGTTTATCAAGGCCAACTGTTTCGCTGCCTGTATCTTCAGCGAAGTATCGACATCACCTGCTAGGACCCACTCCCACTTGTCAGTCGTCCACTCTTGCCATTGCATCTCTGTCAACTTCATCGCAATAGGACGAGGTTGGATAATTACATGCCTCCCACGGCGTTGGACTATGCCGCGCTCAACGAGTCTGTGAATGGCCACATACATGTCTTTAGAATTAATATCCCGCCCCAACCTGGAAACTTCCTGAAACTGTCCCTCAACTTCGCCCTCAATTCCAACCATCCCAAATGTTGCAAGCAGTCTGGCAACCTTCAGCAATAGCTCCGGTTCTTCTGAATGTCGTCCCAAGACAAAAGTTTTTGTCATTCCCCAATCGGCGACACCTGCGATCGCCGCACCCCGTTTCCACGCCTCCCCTATACGTAATGCCATCAGGGGATGCCCCTTGCTGAATCTCTCCAGACGGCTTCGATTTTCTATTCCTAAGCCGGGCAATATTCGCTTGATGATTCCCGCCGTCACCGTCTCTGGAGCCTCATTGACCTCAACAGTGTCTGCACCGAGCGATCCCAAAGAAGTCTCGTTGTCTATGGTTATCAACGAAAGACGGCTACCTTGTCTAAGAACCATGCCCGCGAGAATCTGGTGAGTCTTCAACTCGCAATCATCAACGACCACCACCGCCCGCAATCCCGAATCAGCCAAATTCTGAACAACGCTATTGATGCGCTCCGCACTTGCCTCAGACATGGACGTGTACATCACAATATCGCTAACTCTGCTGCCTTCCCCATCTTCCTTATCTCTCAACGCTTCAAGAACCAAGCGTGATTTGCCAATTCCCGACAGTCCTACAACTCGAAGCGTCTGTTGTGGCTGACCCGCGCATTTCTGCATACGAGCCCACAACTCCGGCAATCGTTCATCTTTCACCAAGGGCGAACCGGCGTGTTCTGCTCGATTTGCCCAGTGGAGCCAGGACCGAAAGGGACCTAGAAGTCCTGGCTGTGTGCGCTCCAACACCCAAACGGCTACAGCCGGATGCTGATTGACCCAAACGGCTATCTGATCGGCGTCTCTAACGTCCACCTGATTATCTCTAATCGATGATCCCGCCCCCCGAAGAGCACTCCGAATTCGACTCTTTCTATCTTCAATTTGTTGAAACGAATACGAATGGGCGCAAAGCAGTACGTAATTCCCGCCGTCTCTTAGGACTCTATCAACCATTGGCTTGACCTTTTGGTCCCCGGATAATACTTCGGAAGCCGCTTTACTCGGCGAAATCTTTCCCGCCTTCAACTGGAATTGATTAAGCCTCGACGGAAGGAAAGCTGTTTTGGGCGGGCCACCCTGCCATACTAATCTACCGTCTTCTCCGCCATCCGCAGCATGGATGTTGCCTGCCACGTGAATCCCACTTCTCTGCAATCCGTGGGCGATGGCCTCGGCATTAAGCAATCTCCGCAAGAGTTCTGGCATGGTTCGCTCGTCAATCGCCGCGACGTGATCGCCGACTACCTCAAATGGCGAAGGATGAGTAGGAACCCTCCCCCTCACCTTCTTAGCTCCCAGATGCTTCAATGCAGAAGGGTCAGTCTCAACTAGCCGTAATAGCTTCACCAAGGACGCGGCTGGCTTTACAGTCCCCGCCTCATACTTCGTAAATGCACGCCGACCGCCACCCAATAGTCTACCAGCTTCTACCTGTGAGAGTCCGAGATTCTCTCGAATGCTCCGAATCTCATCTGGCGTAATTCTGTTAGAGTCTGCATCCATGACTGCACCATTATGATGTACTTAACTGCTATGCATCATTATGGTTCATAGACATGGATTTGTCAAGGGACAACGAATACCCCGAAAGTCTATACCACATCTGGGAGCGGAAGGACCTTACGGAGGAGCAGAAGCGGGGGATCCTCCGCGACAACGCCGCCGAAATGTACGGCTTGGACAACGGCAGCTAGCGTTTAGCCTGACCTACCCCGTCAGCGTCCACGCGACGCCGACATCGTCCGCTAGCTCTTTGAGTTCGTCGACAACCGCAGGGAGCAGGGGAATTCCCCTGCTCCTTCGCTCTTGTTCCTTGGCGTGCTCCGGGTCTCCTGCAACCATCACCCGGTCGAATCCCCGGGCCGGCTCCGTCTTGTGCACCCGGTCGAACATGTCGTCCATCTGCCCCTGAAACTCGTCCAGCGGACGGAAGGCGTCCACGCGGATGGCGCAGAAGAAGTGGCCCACGCTTCCGTAGTTTTCGCCAGCGTCCATCTGTATCGAAGCGCCGTGCCCGGACAGAATCCCGCACAGCACATCCACCAGCATCCCCAGCCCGTAACCCTTGTGGCTGCCCAGCTCCGGCGTGCTCCCCAGGGGCAGCAGCTTCCGCGCCTCCACCGCCACGCTGGGGTCCGAAGTGGGAACCCCCTCGTCGTCAGCCGCCACGCCCAGGGGTATCTCCGTCCCTAGGCGCGTCGTCAGAATAAGCTTCTGAAACACCATCGCGCTCGTACCCACGTCCAGGCAGAAGTCCGGCTCGCCGCCGGAAGGCGCGCCAACGCTGATGGGGTTCGTCCCGTACACGGGCTCGCGGCCTCCCGTCGGCAGCACGATGGGGTTGCTGTTGGTGCTGGAGATGCCGATCATCCCGTGGGGTACGGCCATCATGGAGAAATACTGCGCTGCGCCGAAGTGATGGCTGTTCTTCACCGCCACCATACCAATAAACGAATCCCGAGCCTTTTCGATGGCCATATTCATGGCGCGTACGCCCGCGGAGAGGCCCAGGCCCAGGTTTGCGTCCAGAAGGGCCGTGACGGGCGTTTCCCGGACCACCGTCAGCGGCGCGGTGGGCTTTATCTTGCCGCTCTGAATGTCCCGGACGTAGATGCGGCCCAGGTTGTTGTTGGACATTCCGTGGGTCTCAACGCCCCGCAGGTCGGCGTACACCAGCACGTCCGCCGCCATCGTCGCGTCTTCCGGCGGCACTCCCAGCTTGGTCAGTACGTCAGCGGCAAAGGTGCGCAGACCGCCAGAGTCTACCCGAATTCTATCCTCGGAACCCTGTCCCTCGCTGGCCATACTTGCGCCGCCTTTACTCAAGATTTGCACACCCCACTCCCTCATACCCGAGAAGGCGGGAATTCATCTTCGCCCCACGAGTCACTCTGAGGTTCCCTGAAGACTCGCGCCCCCAAACCCTACAGATTAAACTGCGGGTCCACCCAGTCCTGCTCCTTGCGGTACACCTGAATGCGCCACCTCTGGTCTTCCACAATGTAGATCGAACCGTCGTCGCCGATCTCCACCGCCACCGGCGAGTAGAAGAGCTGCTCCTGCGCCAGGCTCGTCGCCCTCATTCGTGCTTTGCGATAGTCGGGGTTGTCGTCCAGGAACTGCTGCGCCCACTTGGAGGGCTTGTCGGCGTTGCCGATGAAAGTCGTCAGGTGCTCGCCGTCGCCGTCGAAGACCTCAACCTTGTTGTTCCACCAGTCCGTTATGTAAACATCGCCGTCGGAGTCCACCGCCACGTCGCTCGGCAGATTCAGTTCGCCGATACCCTTGCCGGGAGTGCCGAAGGTCATCATGTACTGGCCGTCCGACGAGAATTTCTGCACGCGGTTGTTATGCCAGTCGGCGACGAATACGTTGTCGTATTTGTCCACCGCCAGCCCCCAGGGACGGATAAGCTGGTCGTCGCCGGTCCCCTCGGAGCCGAAGCTCCCCAGGTACTGTCCGTCTGGCGTAAATCTCTGCACCCGATGGTTCAGGTTCTCCGTGATTAGAAGCTCGCCCTTGCTGTTGAAGGCCAGACCCGCCGGTCCGTTCAGCTCACCCGGGCCGGAGCCGGGGACGCCCCACTTCGATAGAAAATTCCCTTCTTTGTCGAAAATAGAAATCCGGTGGAGCCACTCGTCGGCCAGGTACAGCCGACCCTCGTCGTCCAACGCTATCGAATTCCCCCACACCCACTCCCCGTCGCCTTCGCCCGGGCCGCCATACTCCCTGACAAATTCCTCGTCGGTGGTCAGCACGGTAACGCGCTGGCACGGCTCCCCCTCGGAACCACGACTCAGGACGTAGATCAGGTCGTCCTTACCCAAGGCCAGGTCCAACGGATTGCGAAATCCCAAACCCCCGGGAGTGCCCATGCCTATGGCGTGGATGTAGTTGTAGGTGCGGCCCTTGACCATAACCGTCTGCATTCTTTCTTGCCCTCTCCTAATCTGATTCTTGCGAAAGGCGAGTCGACAATCGGCGCTTAGCCGAACTGGTACTCCCTGGTCGAAGCGATTATCTGCATTGCGCCAACTACCCGGTCTGAGAAGTTGGCCGAATCCCCGTTGCCGTTGCCCGGTTGGTTCTTGTTTACGTGGTCGATCAGTTCCTGCCGGGTCTCGTCTTCCACCTGCACCGGCCCCATCAGGTCCAGGCAGCCGTCCACAAGCCCTTCGGAATCCAGGGCCCCATGGGTCGACATCCTTTCGATGATGTTCTGGATGCCCGGAAGTTCCTGCTTCACCATCTGGTCGGCGGCAAAGTTGATGCGACGCAGCAGCGCGCCGCTGTCGATCCACTCTCCGCCTGTGTGCCATCCCTCCACGCTGGGCGGATCCAACAGCGCCTGTCCTTGGAAGTTGCACTCCTCCACCAGGGTGGTAATGCCGGGCTTCGGGTACTGGAAGTCGCCTACGAGCCTCATGGTGCCGGCAATAAGCTCTGCCGGACTCTTCACCTTGGCGTACCAGACGCTTTCGTCCTTGAAGAAGTCGGAAGTGAAAACCGTCCGAAGGGTCTCCCGCATGTCGTAGCCGGAGCTAATAAATGTGTCCCCAATCAGGTTGATGGCCACCGGGTCTCGCGGCGCCACGTCCTGCCAGCTGGGCACCTGCACCTCGTCGGCCACGAAGAAGTTGTAGAGATGACGGGCGATGAACCGCGCAGTCGCGGGCTGTCGGATCACGATGTCGATAATGTCTTCACCATTGAACCGCCCTCGATGTCCCAGGAACATCTTCTCCGTGTCGTCGTGGTCGTCCGCACGATACTGAAACTCCCACAGGAAGCGGCCGTAGGGATTCCTCGGCAGTTTGTTTGAAATGGTCCAGCCGGTGAACGCTCGGGCGCACTCCTTCACGTCCTCCTCCGTGTAGTTCCCCTGGCCCATTGAGAAAAGCTCCAGCAGCTCCCGTCCCCAGTTTTCGTTCGGCGCGTGTTTGTGGTTCTCGTTGTTGTCCAGCCAGAAGATCATGGCCGGGTCCTTGGAAAGTTCAACCAGAATGTCCCGATAGTTGCCCATTCCGCATCGTCGGAAGGTCGCAATCTGGGACAGCATCTGGTTGCCGTTATCAACCTTGGAATAGCCGGTTGCGAAGACGTGATGCCAGAAGAGGACCATCTTCTCGACCAAGGGCCTGGGAGTGTTGATCATCCTGTACATCCAGTTGCCCTGCATGTGCAGGGGATTCCCCGGATTGCGGAACCCGTGAAGGTGGCGATACAGGATTCCCTCGTTGAAGGGCGGGATGCCGTGGGCCTCGGGGTCGAGAAGCTCCTCGACTGTTGCCTCGTATCCCTTGGCGGCTCTCGCTTCAAGCTCGTCTCTCGACGCTCCAAAGCCGGCTCGACGCATGAGGTGCGCCATCAGTGCGATGTCTCTTTCCATCTCCCATCTCCTTCTATGTCATTCTTAACGAAGCGAAGAATCTCATCCCCGCGCAACCTGCGATACTGCCTACATTGTATTCATAATTTCGTCTCATGGCTACCGGTGGGCTGAATGGTGCCTTCCCCTTTGAACACGTCCCTACTATGATGGACTGAGCAGAGTTTGCGTCGTCGTAAGCGACGCGAGGAAGGAATAAGTATGACACAGCTTGTACGAGAAAAGTGCGTGGCATGCCGCAGGGATGCACCCAGGGTTACCGACGCCGAGATTGAGCAGCTACACCCCATAGTTTCCGATTGGGATCTCATCGAAGTGGACGGCATCAACCGTCTTCAACGCAGTTTCCGCTTCCGAAATTTCCAGCAGGCCATGGACTTCACGACAACCATTGGTGCCATCGCCGAGGAAGAAGGACATCACCCAAAGCTGGTCACCGAGTGGGGACGGGTCACCATCGACTGGTGGACCCACAAGATACGCGGCCTCCACCGTAACGACTTCATCATGGCCGCCAAAACCGACCGCACCTTCCAGGACTCGGCTCTCGACTAGCGAATAGCTACAGTAAGGTCCGGCGGTCCCTCGCTGAGTTGGGTTGCCCCGGCCTTCTTCCCCACCCATAGCAGGCTTGGAAGAGGCGTGCGAGGGTCATCGCGTCTCCTTTCGCAGCGTAAAGAACATGGAGAAACGTATCTTCTCCGCGGTTATTGACCCGCCCGTCATCCAGGATTGTAGCTGACCTACGAACGGCTCCACGTCACGTCTATAGTCGGACAGCATATCGGCGTCAAGCGAGTTCTCCACCGCCTCCACTATGGCGGCGATATCTACATAGAGGAGATAGTGAAGAGGTTGAGGCGCCTGGGAGATTAGCTCAGCGAACGCCGGAACGGAGGACAACGACTCGCGCCGGCCCGTCGACGTTTCCTGAAACGCTTCTATGCGGTCCACGTTGCTTCCCACGACGGCCCACCTGTCGGTGACCAGATACCCCGGCACGTAGCCCTCGCTCGTCAGTTCGTCAATGTGGAAAGTGGCCATCTCGTGGTCTTCCCATTCATCCCTTTGGACTTCTATCTCTTCTCCTGCCAAAAGTTCGGCGAGTTGCTCCAGCCCGTCAATGATTCCCACCGGGTCCTCTACGCCAACCAGCAGCAGCACCTCGATTACTGCGGAAGGAGTTTGGGGCAGGAACAGCCCAAGATCGCTGGGTAACAGCGCCAAGGCGATTTCGCCCGTAAGGGAGCCGATGATGTCCCTCTCCAAGTCTATGCCAGTCTCATCCTCGAAACCTGCCAGGAACTCGTCCACAGAGGACTCATCCACGCCCCTGGCCATGTCTAGAGCTTCTTCTAATAGCCGGTCTACGCCCGCCATGGCATATACTGCGACGGTGTCTGCGGGCAGAACATCCAGCGACATGAGTCGATCGTCTTCGCTCAGGGCGAAAGTCTCTGATGGGGTTTCGGCAATCATGTCCATACGGAGGCCATCAGCGATGAACGAGGCGGATCCCGCTACGTAGCCCGGCAGGTCTGTCGTTAACGGCTCCAGCCCAACTGTATCTGTGTACGGATCAGCAACTTCCTCCAGCGAGTCCACAAGCTCTCCCGTCCGCAGGAAAAGGAACATTACGCGCTGGCTGGGCAGGGACTCTTGGGCCGCGACGAACTCCGGATTGTCTGCCAGCGACTTCTCAGGCGGGGAATTGATGTTTTCGAGCATCTCCATTATCGATCCTTCCCTGTCCGCAACGAAAAGATACTCCTCGCTGAGGCCAAGGCCCAGTTCCTCTTCCTCAGTCAACCACAAGTCCATGCCTGCACGCTGTTCATGGACAAATTCCGCGTCCATTTCGTCCTCAAATAGATTCGCCAGTCTTTCAGCGAAATTCTCGGCCGACACCCTATCGGAAACCTGCGCCATCAGCGCCCACTTCACACTATCCGTGTCCGCGTGGAAAAGGACGAAGGTAACATCAGTCCCAAGCCAGGAAGTCACGTCATCCAGGAAGTGAAGGCCCGTTTCATCCTCTAATTCATCAAGCAGATCGTCCCGACGCTCCAGAAATTCCTCCGTCTGAAACCGATCCATTACGTCCTGCGCCAGACTCAACTGGTTCATTCCGGGACGAGTGTTAATCGTGACGTACCCTATGGCGCTCTCAGGCACAAATCGGGCTGTCGCTTCGCCTGGACGTCCTGTCCCCCGTAGCCAAAGCACACCCAAGACTACGACAATAGCGACTACTACGAGCATTACGCCGCTTCCACCCCACAGCAGTATCTTCCTCCGCCCTGTCACGATAGACTCACCTTACGCCTTGGAATCGCCCTCACGTCCGCCGGTGGAACCTGTTGAGCAGACCTGGGTCGCCTCAGTATACAATGTGCAAAGTGTTAGCGGGCAGGATGGAGAGACCGAAACCTTCAATGTTCTCAGGTACTTGCAAAGATTCTCTTCTGATTCGCAGACGACTGCTATTCCGAATAGGACCCGCCATTAGCACCGTGCCGAAACCCAATGCCGGAGTGGCAGCTTGAACCTCCGCCGCGACGAAACCTTCTCCGTAAGAGTCATCCGCGTTAACGACGGCGACGGTTGCATTGCGACGCGCCTCGGCTGGTTTCGCCGCAACCGTGAGACCATCGAAATCCGGCTCCACGCAATCGACGCGCCGGAGTACGACCAGCCCTTTGGCCGTGAGGCAACCCATCGTCTGAAGCGTATCGCCGAGGGTAAACGGTTCAACTGCAAGGTTTGGGACCCAACAGACCAGTTTGGACGCGTCGTCGGCGTCCTCTACCAGCGCAGGCTTGGGCAGTCCGTCAACCGGCAAATGGTGGAATCCGGCATGGCCTACCGGTTCACCCGATTCGGTGAGATGAGCGGACTCGGCCTGACCAACGCCGAAAGAGACGCTCGCCGCCAGAAGCTGGGTGTCTGGAGCCTTCCCGACGGCGGCGTCAGACCCTGGCATCACCGGCGGCGGCAGCGCGCCCAAGCCCGGGGGCGTCGGAGCATCGAATACCAGGTTCTCAGGCTTGCCTTCAAGTCCTTGGCGTGGCTGCTGAGAAAGCTCCTCCGCCTCCGTTAGGCGCGGCGCTCCAAATAGGGAACTTCTCGTAGGGAATGGTTTCAAACCAACTCCTCCCACATCCGTATCTACCTTCGTCAGGCAAGACAGTTGACCACTCCCAACCCTGCGACTAGCATTACCCCCATGCTGTTCCTCAACAGAACAGAGGTCGAGCGGCTGCTGGATCTCGACGCCCTCATTGATGCTCTGGCGTCAACCATGGCCGAAGTCAGCGCCGGCGAGATATCCCAGCCGCCGCGCATCGGCGCACAGATCGCCGAGCGCGATGGAAACCTGCTCGTCATGCCCGCCTACCTGCCCGGCTCAGGGTCGCTGGCCGTCAAGCTGGTGAGTGTTTTCCCCCTAAATCACGCGCTGGGCGTACCCAGCCACCAGGCCCTCATTGCGGTCTTCGACGCCGAAACGGGCGCTCCCGCCGCAGTCATGGACGGCGAACACATCACCGCCATGCGCACCGCCGCCGGCGCCGCCCTCGCCACCCGCCTGTTGGCCCGCCCCGATGCGAAAGTCTTGGCCATACTCGGCACAGGCGTCCAGGCCAGGGCCCACGCCATCGCCATCCCCCGCGTCAGGCCCATCTCCGAAATTCGCGTCGCAGGAAGGGACCCCAATAAGGCCAAAGTCGTTGCCAAGGAGGTTTCGGACGAACTTGGCGTGCCAACCCAAGGAACAGGCTCATTCGAAGATGCGGTGACAGACGCCGACGTTATCTGCGCCTGTACCCACGCCGATACGCCGGTTCTACTCGGCGAGTGGCTCCCCCCCGGCACCCACGTCAATTCCGTAGGGTTGAACTTCCAGGGCCGGGAGCTAGACGAGGAAGTTGTTCGTCGTTCAAAGCTGTTTGTGGAATCTCGACAAGCCGCCCTTGCTCCCGCCCCCGCCGGCGCCAACGACCTGACCTGGCCCATACGCGACGGCATAATTAAAGAATCCCACATCCTTGCGGAAATAGGCGAGCTCGTGACGGGCGCTCACCCCGGCCGTAACTCTGACGACCAGGTCACTCTCTACAAGTCCGTGGGCGTAGCGGCCCAGGACGCCGTCGCCGCCGGGCTGGTCCTCTCCGCCGCGATCGAAAAAGGCGTGGGCTTGAACATAGCAATGTAGGGGCAGGTTTGACCCTGCCCCTACAGCAATTAATCTAGCGTAATTCAGACCATCTTAATTCTGTCAGTTCTTGCCCAGCACCCGCGGCCCGTACAGCCTGACTGAGTTGTCCCACAAAATGTTCCGCTTCGTCTCCTCCTCGATGTTGTGACCGAGGAAGCTGTCCACCGCGCCCGGAATCGGCGCGTCCGGATGGGGCCAGTCCGTGTTGAAGATCAGGTTGTCCTTCAGCTGGGAAGCGGCGAACTCCAACTGCCCCTCGTCGGCGTCGCAAGCAACGAAGCACTGACGAGCGAAATACTCGCTGGGCGACAGTCTTACCTCTTCACCGTACTGGAAGCGGCCCTGACGCCCAACGGCGTGGTCGTCCATCCGGCTCAGCCACCACGGCACCCAGCCGGCGTTGGCCTCCAGGAACGACAC
Source organism: uncultured Dehalococcoidia bacterium (assembly GCA_951812825.1). GTDB lineage: Bacteria > Chloroflexota > Dehalococcoidia > Lucifugimonadales > JAPULR01. The sequence goes on from OX638324.1 coordinate 340,816, forward strand.
CCGCAGGTTCGGGAACCTGTCCAACACTTCGCCGAATATGAGCGTACCCATGGCCAACATGGCGTCCAACGGGAAAGAAAGGGCGTGGCTCACGGAAGCCAGCGTCGGAGTGGTCGTGTAGTCCTTGAACACCCGCTGCTGCGAACCGCCTCCGTGGAAGGACGCCGCCAGACTCAGTTCGTCCAGCGTCTCCCACAATGGGTCGAACTCCTCGTCGGACCACTTCCGGGAGCCGCCCGGGTCGGGAAGGTTTATCGCCGTCGCCTGGGCGTTGGGTCCCATCCGGCACGCCTCTTCGATGGCCTCGTTCACGTCAAGCAGCGTAACCTGCGCGATGAATTGCACCCGGCCGTCCGAGTCCTTGCAGTAGTCCGTCGCCCAATTGTTGTAGGCGCGCACCAGCGCAGCCTGCAGCTTGGGGTCGGTGATGCTGCTGGAGGTGGCGCTGTTGCCGTTGGTGGGGAAGCCCACCTGGATGTCCAGCCCCTCCTTGTCGATCTCCGTCAGACGGTCGGGGAGCGCCCACCAGTTGCGCCAGGCGTCACCGTACCGCTCCTCGCAGTCGGCAAATACGCTCTCCGGTCGAACGGAGCCGCGGCCCTCCGGAAAGGCTTCGCACGGGTGATAGTTGAAGAGATACCGGCCCACGTGACCGCTCACCAGCGGGCGACGATGATGGTAGGGCTGCTCAACGTAGTTGTCCCAAATGTCCAGGGGCTCTTGCATGTGCCCGTCCCCGTCGATGATTCTAAAACCGTTTCTCATTCCTGCCTCCTTAATTCAAACTTGGCGGACGTTACGTCACGTTTAACCCGCAGAATACTCCCTGAGTAAAAAATTGTCCAGATGGCGAACATGGGTCAATACCAAGAAATCAAGACTTGGAGAGTCCCTTTAGCTGGTTTAGATATAAGCGAGCCAACCGCAGTTCTTCGTAGTCGAATCCATCACCGAGACGCTCCTTCACCGGCCCCAGAAGGCCATTGCCATTCTCCTCGAAGGCTGTCTCAATCTTCCCAAGCCTGTCTCCGGTGGGAGCCAAACACCCCAGATCCACAATTTCCCCGCTGCTAACTAAGCGTTCGATGTGTCCAACGATGGTGGTCTGGGCCAGCCCTCTCTCCGCAGCAATCTCATCCAGGCTGTGTCCCCCCTCCAGCAACTGCTTGGTAACTCTATGGGTAGGTCCCAGGGAACTGCTGCGTGGCGATCTGTCAGCGCTTCTGCCCCTCCTCATTCCAACCCCGACCCTGTATGTGGTTATGTTGTTGGCTTCAACATACTCCCGAATCAACTTGATAAACTCAGGCCCGTACTCCCTGAGCTTCAGACTTCCCACGCCGTGAATGCTGCCGAATTCGGACTCATCTTGGGGGTAAATCGCCGCCATTTGCCTGAGTGATACGTCCCCGAATATCACGTAGGGCGGGACGCCTCGATCCACGGCAAATTGCCTTCGCAATGCCCGTAGCTGGGAGAATAGCTCCTGGTCGAACTGCACAGGGTCAGCGGCCCCGCCGTCCCGTTCCCGCTTGAGGTCCTCCGCCGGCCTGATTAACGATATCGACTCGCGATTCCTTAAGAATTCCCAGCCGGCTTCTGACAATGACAGCGTGGGATAGTCTCCATTGCTGCGAACAAGCAACCCCTTCGACTCCAGCTGTCCAAACAGCTCCTTCAGCTGCTTCCTGCTGAATTCCTTGGCGATTCCGTAGACGCTTAATTCATCGTGGCCCGCGGCGGCAATCTTCTTGTTCTTGCTGCCCGCTAATACGTCCACCACGTAATTCGTCCCGAATTTCTCTCCCGTCCTCACTACTGCGGATAGAATCTTCTGGGCCACCTCAGTTGCGTCGAACGTTGTGCTCGTGTCGAGGCATATGTCGCACGCCCCACAACTGTCCTCTCCATATTCCTCGCCGAAGTATCCCAGCAGAAATCGGCGTCGACACGAAGGACTCTGCGCATACTGCACTATCTTGTCCAGCTTCTCTCGCGCGTTGCGCTGCTCCGCGTCGTCTTCTATCTCTCTGATGAAATATTCCTGCTTGACCCTGTCTCCAGGACTGAGAAAGGCCACGCACTCGCTTGGTATCCCATCTCTGCCCGCCCGTCCAGTCTCCTGATAGTAGGCTTCGATTGACTTGGGCAGGCTATAGTGCACCACCAGCCTCACGTCCGGCTTGTCGATGCCCATCCCGAAGGCAATCGTCGCCACAATCGCAGGTATTCTGTCCTGGATGAACTTATCCTGAGTCTCCCTGCGCGTCTCTGCGTTCAGCCCCGCATGGTAAGGCAGAGCCGAAATCCCCCGTTCCCGCAGCTGATGGGCCAGGTCGTCGGTGTCCTTTCTGGAGAAGCAGTAGATGATGGTTGCCTCCCCCCTGTGCGACCCAAGAAGCCCAACCAGTTCTTCAAACGCTCCACCGTCTCGAGGTCGTACCCTATAGCTCAAGTTAGACCGGTTAAAGCTGGAGACATACATCCGGTCCGACCCTATCTCCAACTGGTCGGCGATGTCCTCGCGTACCTTCTCTGTAGCGGTCGCCGTCAGGGCTATGACGGGCGTCGACGGAAAGCTCCGCCGCAGTTCCAACAGGTTGCGATAGTCCGGACGAAACTCGTGCCCCCACTCGGAAATGCAGTGAGCCTCGTCGATGGCTATCAGGTTGAGATTGGCGTCCTGCAGAAAACGGCGAAAACCGGGAACGGGAAGTCGCTCAGGCGCCACATACAGGAGCTTAACGGTTCCATCCCTAACTTCTTTCTGTACCTGCCAACTCTCCCTGTAGGAGAGGCTGGAATTGATGAATCGAGAGGGAATGCCGTTTGCGTTCAGGGCGTCCACCTGGTCCTTCATCAAGGCAATCAGGGGTGAGACCACCAAAGTAACGCCATTAAAGGCCAGGGCCGGGAGTTGATAGCAGAGAGACTTGCCGCCCCCTGTCGGCATGACGGCCAGCACGTCCCGCTTGGCCAGTACGTCCTCGATAATCTGCTTCTGCGGGTGCCAGAAGCGATCATACCCAAATCTGGCCTTGAGGATTGACAGAATATCAACCGAGTTGGTCATGTTGCGAAGTAACGTCGCCTACGGCCAATCAATAAAGAAGCGGGATTCCTCCTATGGAAAGAAACCCCTAGTCCACCACCCGCTGAAACGCCCGCCTCAGCCGCGGCCCGATCTCTCGCAAATGCTCCAGGGAAGCGTTGCTGAACGCCAGCCGCACGTGATTGTCCGGCTCATGCGCCTTGTCCAGGTAGAACGCCGTCCCCGGCGGGAACAGCAGCCCCTCGTACGCAGCCGCCTCCGACACCTCTTTCGACGTTGCCCCGAGGCACTCGAACCAGAAGAAGAACCCCCCGCCCGGCGCGTTGAACCGCACGTAAGGCTCGCAATGTTCCCGCAGCGACTCGGCCAGCGTCGCGCACTTCTCCGCGTACACGGGCCGCATCTTCAATATGTGGGGATCCAGCCTGCCTGACGATATGAACTCCGCCAGCATATGCAACAGCAACGGACTGGTGCCCATGTCGAACCGCACCCGGCCCAGCGCGTCGATGTGCTCTTTTGAAGCCTGAATCCAGCCGGCCCGCAGTCCCGTAGCGATTACCTTGCTGAAGGTGCCTATCTTCAACACCCCCGCCCCGTTGGCCATGGAATATATCGACTGGGGCGGCGCTTCATCAAAAAACAACTCGCTATAGGTGGCGTCCTCCACGATGAACACCTGCTCACGGGCGCACAGGTCGATAAGCTCTGCCCGTCGCGACTCGGTAAGCGTCGTCCCCGTTGGATTCTGGTAGTCGGGATTCAGGTAGACGAGCTTGACCCGCTTCCCTTCCGACTTCGCCCGCTGAATCGCCTCGGCCACCCCATCCACGGAGATACCGTCGTCCTCCACCTCCACCTCAATCAGCTCCGCCATGTGCCCACGAATGGCCCGCGTGGTGCCGGAATAGGACGGCCCTTCTACGACGACCACGTCGCCGGGGTCAATGAACGCCTGGCACAAATTGTCCAGACACCCCGAACCGCCGTTGTGGACAATGAAATTGTCCGGCTCGAAGCTCATCCCATCCAGAACGGTTTGCCGCTCCGCCATAACCTCCCGGAGCCCTTCGAAGCCCAGAACGCCGCCATATCTGAGCACTTCCTTGGCCTTACTGTTCAGGATACGCGCCAGGGCCGCCTCCAACTCCCCCGACGGCAAGCTCGCCGCATCCGGGATGCCGCCGGCGGCGATGATGGGGTCCGGATGGGGAACGGGCAACTGCCACCCTGCGCCGGCGTCGGTGGGCGTGCCCGCCCCCACGGTCAGGGCGGAGTTCGACAGATAGTCACGGATGTCCGCCTTGGACCACACTTCCGCCGCCTCGGTCGCGGCGCTTCCTGGTTTTGTAGTCATATCTCTCTCCTATTGCTCCTTACGCTTGCGGGAAGGCCAAACACATCCGCTAAACGCTGTTGAAAGTCTACCACACAAAGCGAATCTGTGACGCAATCTCAACACCCGCCTCCCTCCTTCCCGTTCCCTCGCGAACGCGTGGTCCCACTCTTCCACCTCAACCAATGCGCCTCACCAATCTCAGCCCACACCCAATCCGTCATTTAGGTGAACACCGGAATCCAGAATTCTCCGTCCCCCGCTTTTTTCTGAGGAGGCCCGCGACGAAGAATCTGGCGGCGGGGGCCCTCTCCCCCCGGACCCCCAAGCGTGCGTCCTCCAACCCGTTGGTGATAATATGCCCTTTAGACCAAAGCCACGCTCACGAAAGGGAGAAAAAACCATGCCCAGAATGACCGGTAATCGCTACATCGCCAAAATGCTTGAGGCCTACGGCATCACCAGCATCTTCCAGGTGCCCACCGCCTTCTTCGGCGTCATGGCCGAGATGGAGAACATGGACATCCGCCGCGTCGTCACCCACGGCGAAAAGGCCGCTGCCTACATGGCCGACGGTTACGCCCGCGCGACAAAGGGCCCCGGCATCTGCATGGCCCAGAGCATCGGCGCGGCGAACCTGGCCGCCGGGCTCGCCGACGCCTTCATGGCCCAATCCCCCGTCATCGCCATGACGAACGCCATCCCCGCCGAGCACCGCTATCGCCACGTCTACCAGGAGTACGACCACGCCGCACCATTCCACTCCGTCACCAAGGCCAGTTACGAAATCGACAAGGTCTCCCGCATTCCCGACTCTCTCCGACAGACCTTCCGCGAGGCCACTACCGGCTCCCCCGGGCCCGTCCACCTCCATGTCCGAGACGAGGCCCTCTACGCCGACGCCGATCTGGACCTCGTCATCGAAAAGCGCCACAAGCACTACCCAGCCTTCCGTCCCGAACCCAGCGTGGACCACGTGAAGGAAGCCGCCCGACTGATATCCGAAGCTCGCCGACCCGTCATCATCTCCGGCGCCGGCGTCATGGCCTCCGAAGCCTGGGACGAGGTGGCACAGCTCGCCGAAATGCTCACCATCCCCGTCGCGACCACCCTAAACGGCAAGCTGACCCTCGCAGCCGACCATCCCCTGAACGTCGGCGTCGTCGGACGCTACTCCCACTGGAGCGCCAACCGGATAGTGTCGTCGGCGGACTTGGTAATCGGCATCGGCACCCGCCTCGGCGGCATGGCCACCTGGGAATGGCGCGTCCCCCCGGCCAACACTCCCACCGTCCAGATTGGCATCGATCCCTCCGAACTGGGCCGAAACTACCCCGCCACGGCCGCCGTTCAGGGCGACGCCAAGGTCTCCCTTCAACGCCTCATCAGCGTCCTCGAACCCCTTAACCCCCGTAAGGACGTGCTCGACGAAGTGGCGACCATCGTCGGCGAATGGCGCGAGGAGTTCCGCCCCATGATCGAGTCCGACGCCTCACCCATGAGGCCCGAGCGAATGGTCAGGGAGATCGCCGAGAATCTCCCCGACGGTGCAATGGTCGTCTCCGACACAGGCCATTCCGGCATCTGGACGGGCGTGATGATGGAGTTGAAAAACCCGGGGCACAACTTCATGCGATGTGTCGGCTCCCTTGGCTGGGGCCTCCCCGGCGCCATCGGCGCAAAGCTCGGCCTACCCAACCGTCCCGTCCTGTGCTTCACCGGCGACGGCGGATTCTGGTATCACATCGGCGAGCTCGAAACCGCCCTACGACACAACGTGAACCTGGTTATTGTCGTCAACGACAACCGCTCCCTGAACCAGGAAAAAGGCCCCATCGACCGCGCCTACGACGGGAACGCCACCCAGCGCGCCTACGACGACCTGATGATGTTCTCCGACGTCAATCTCTCCCAGGTCGCCTCAGCGATGGGCTGCTACGCCGAGCGCGTCGAACGCCCCGCAGACATCCCCGACGCCCTGACCCGCGCCTTCGCCGCCAACAAACCCGCCGTCCTCGACATGGTCTCCGACATCACCGCCATGGCCCCCCAAGCCCGCGAGCAGGATGTGGTGGGATAGGCTCTATTCCCCCTCCACCCGATAAACCGCCGCCACTTCCCGCATCCTCGTCAAACTCGCATGCGCGTACTCCGTCGCCTCATAGCGCTGAATCTGCTGCTCTTTCAGACTAAGCCTCTCCGCCAGCTCCCGCTGGCTCAGCCCCATCGCAATGCGGGCCTGTATCAGCAGCCTGGGGATGTCTGCTAACGCCTTGAGAGAATCCAAATCAAACCCGCCGGCCTTCAGGGCTTCGTACTCCTTCAACTCCCCCTCCAAGTCCGCCAGCTGGCTGTTCATGGCGTCTTCCTGCGCCTTCGCAATAAGAGGATGAATCCCCCCGTATCTAACCCTGCTCTCCATGACCACCCCTGCTGTTGCCGCATCTGCAGTCTCACTACCCGCCCCCATTCCGGGCATCCCCGAAGCCTCCAAGGCTTTTCTCAACCGGCCGGCCTGCGCCCTTGTAATCCTGTACTGCCTTTCGTTTTTGATCATTTCAATTCCCCCAAATCAATAGCTATTATACCCTTCCGCCTTCCAGTGTCCCTGTCCGTTTGGAAGAATTCTAGGAAGGAGAACCCGTCTCCAACCGCATCGAATGATGCCGGAAACAGCTCTCCCAAATATTTTGCTTTCTGTTCAGCCCTCCCATGTTCAAATGTGAGCAGCACGGGGTCAAGGATTATGGGATCAACCCCATCCACTTCCCAACAAGCGTCAAAGTCTCCCGGTATCTCCTTGTCCGTCACAAAGCTCCCATCCACATACATTATTTTGCATCCCGCGTCTCTCAAGCTGGTCATCGCCGCCCTCAACCCGTTTAAGAGTAGCTTCCTCCACTCGGTCCCACCGAATCTATCCGCAAGCTCGCCCCAGGAAGCTCTATGAACCCCAGCGGGCAGTAGCCCTTTCTCATCAAACTGAGGTATCACAACACAACGTTATCATTGTCTTAGTCCCGTGTCAAGCCCACCAACTTTTTGCTTGCACAAGGCGATGCCATCCTCATTATCCTCTCTTCCCCACCAGAAACCGCCGCCGAAAGGTGAGCACCCGCGCCCCTCGCTGGTTGAAGCCCCGACTCTCCACGTACACTATCCCTCTATCGCCCCGGCTGGTCTCCCGCGTCTCCAGCACCTCGGTCTCGCCGTATATGGTATCTCCTATGAACACCGGCTCGTCGTGGACCACCTTCTCGTACTCCAGGTTCGCCACCGCCTGACCGCTGGTGTCGCGAACGCTCATCCCGACGACCAGGCTGAAGACCAGCGTCCCGTTGACGAGAATCCGCCCGTGCTGGTGCGTCGCCATGTGGTGAGCGTCGGAGTGCAGGGGATTGTCGTTGCGGGTCAGCAGCGAGAACAGATTGTTGTCGGACTCGGTGATAGTCTTGCCCGGCCAGTGCTTGAATATCTGCCCCGGCCGAAAGTCCTCGAATAGCCCTCCGTAGTCCGACCGCTGTTCCGCCATGTCTCGTTACCCTCCCGAAAATGCGCTCTAGACTGCGTACCGACGCAGCAGGCTCCGCGCGATTATAAGCTTCTGAATTTCGTTGGTTCCCTCTCCGATAATCATGAGCGGCGCGTCCCGGTAGTACCGCTCCAGGGGCAGGTCTTTGATGTAACCGTAGCCGCCGTGAATTCGCATGGCGTCCAGCGTAACCTGGCCGCAAACCTCGCTGGCGAACAGCTTGGCCATCCCTGCCTCTTCGTCGCACCGCTCACCCCGGTCTTTCTTGGCGGCGGCGTCGTAGGTCAGCAGGCGGGCGGCGTGAATCTTCGTGGCCATGTCCGCCAGCATCGTCTGTATCGCCTGGTGTTGGGCGATGGGCTTGCCAAAGGTGCGTCGACGCTGGGCGTACCTGATAGCCTCTTCGAAGGCCGCCGTCGCGACGCCTACGGCACGGGCGGCGATGTTGATGCGACCGGCTTCCAACCCCGCCATGACCTGCCGAAATCCCTGCCCCTCCTTCATCCCTACCAGATTCCTCGCCGGTACGCGGCAGTTGTCGAAGAGGAGCTCGCAGGTGTCGACGCCACGATACCCCAGTTTCTCCATATCTGGCCCTACGGTGAACCCGGGGCCCTTTTCGACAACAAGAGCGCTTATGCCCCGATGGGCAGGCAGGGCGTCCGGGTCCGTCTTCACCATCACCAGTGCGGCATGACAATTCCGCCCGTTGGTGATGAAGAGTTTTCGCCCGTTGACCACGTACTCATCCCCATCACGAACAGCGACGGTCTGGATTGCGGCCACGTCGCTGCCGGCGTTGGGTTCCGTCAAAGCCAGCGCACCCCGCATCTCGCCAGTTGCCATCCTTGGAAGCCACTGACGTTTCTGCTCCTCAGTGCCGAAGTGCGACAGAACGTACGCCATGACGGAGTGGGTGCCCAGGATGCCGGTGATGCTCATCCACCCCTTCGAGAGCTCCTCGAAGATCATGGCGAAGGTGGTGTGGTCGAGGCCCAAGCCCCCGTATGCCTCCGGTACGGCAATTCCGAAAAGGCTCAACTCCTGCATCTGCCCGACGAGCTTATGGGGGTAAGTGTCGTCCCTGTCGTGGATGGCGGCCTGTGGCGCCACCTCCCGACGGACGAACTCTCGCACAAGGGACAGAATCTGATTGGTCGGATTCTGTGGGCGCTCTTCCATCCCGGCATTCCCCCTGATTGCAGGTTACACCGACGCTAGTCGGCGGCCCGCCCACTATATCACAGGGGCGCCAAGTACTTTAGACCATTGAACAGCCGTAATTCCGGCCTCCGAGCCGGAATCCAGCCCGGGTCCCTTCCCCATTAATTGGAGACAATTGCACAACCCTCACAGGGGTGCTTAGAAGCCTCTTCCCCCATCATGGTGGAAGATTGAAGCCTGCCCTGAGCCTGTCGAAGGAATGGGGATCAATCCCACTCTTTTTTCTGAGGAGGCCCCGCGACGAAGAATCTGGCGGTGGGGACCTCTTCCCTCTTTCACATTGACGGTGGAAGATTGAGCATTCCCTGAACCTGTCGAAGGGATGTGAGTGTCTCCCCTACAATCCCCAAAGCCCACCCTTGGTGAGCTACGCAAAGGAATCCTTGATTCGGAGACTCGACAGCCAAAAGGTGCTGTCCATCAGCAGCGCAAAACAACCTGATGCCGGCTGATCCTCATCACCTTACCCTCCCCAATCTCCCTGGTAGACCCCTCAGCCTCATCAACCGACGCCACTACCTCAACACCGTTCTCCCGAAACACCCGCTCCATCTCCCCCGCTTCCTCCAACGCCCTCAACTGCACCAAAATTACCTCGTCCAGATTCCGAAACGCTTCCTCAACAGAATCCCCCGACGCAACCGTCCCCAACTCGAGACAAGCCGCCACAAACCCATCCCCATCCCTCTCCCCCACACTCGTCAGGGTGAAATATCCTACACGTTCCTTCATTCTTGGAGGACTCAGTCTGTTTACCGATTCACCTAGTCGTTTTGTCTCTAGATAACCCTTAGCTTGCCGTCTGCAGATAGCAAAGCATAGTCAATTCTTCCGCAGCCAACATTTTTTCCACAGTTACGAGCGACGGATCAGCCGTGTCCCAACCAAGAACACTCAAGAGCGGGTCGATTAGTGAATTCCTTGTCCGGATCTTATTGGCCAAAAGCGTTGCTCTATGCTCTCGTATTTGAGCCTTCAACCTCTCAATGACGGAAACCAATTCTACCAGCACTACTGCCAGCACCCTTTAATGTGCACTATCTGGCCACGCAAACACCTGCACCCGCGCCCGCGCTGTGTCCACCACAAACACCCGACCTTCCGCGTCAATCTTCACCGTCGTCGGACCCCAGAACAGCTTCTCCACCATCGCCGACTCCTGCCGCAGCTCGTCTCCCGGCGGGTACACTAGCTCCGGCTCCAGGTTGGCCCTCTCCCGTTCCTCCAACTCGTCCATGTTCGTCGTGAAATACTCGTGGGCCCACTTGGAAAGCCCCGACTCTCCCCGCAGGTTTGCCAGGCACTCGCCGTCCTGGGTCAGCGCCTGCACCCGCTCGTTCCCCCAATCCGCCACGTACAGAACTCCTTCGTCGTCCACTGCCAGCCCCGCCGGACGGTTGAACTTCCCGTCGTCGGCGTCCGAGCCTCCCCACACCCTCACAAACTTCCCGTCAGCCGTGAACTTCTGAATCCTGTCATTGCGCCAGTCCACCACGTACACGTTTCCGGCTGCATCGGCAGCCACGCCCCACGGCATGTTGAACTCTCCCTCGCCGTCGCCCGCACTCCCCCACTGCGAAATGAACTCTCCCGTGGGCGTATATTGCTGGATGCGATGGTTCAGGCTGTCCGCAATCAGCAGGTTGCCATCGCCGTCGACAATCATCCCGGCCGGACGGTCGAACTCCCCCTCGCCGTTCCCCTGCCGGCCCCACCGGTAGAGGAAGTTCCCTTCCTTATCGAAGACGGAAACCCGATGCAACGCCTCGTCGCCGATGTACACCCGGTCTTCCCCGTCAATCGCGATGGAGGAAGGCCACATTATCTGTCCGTCGTTTTGACCGCCCGAGCTGAACTCTCCTAAGAATTGCTCGCCGACGGTGCACTTAGTCACCCTCTTGGAAGGATTCATCTCCTCGGCGTCGGAACCCCCGCGGCTGACCACGTACATGACCCCGTCGCTGTCGAAAGCCAGGTCCACCGGATTGCCGAAGCCTCGCCCTCCCTGGAGCGACATGAACCCCACCGTATGGCTGTACCGCAATTTAGCTGCTGTTTTCGTAATCATCTTCGCCTCACGCCAACTGATATTCTGTGGTGGCCGAAATAACCTGCAGAAGCTGGGCGATGCTCTCCGATGAGGCCCGCGCATCCTCCGCCGTGTCGAAGCTCAACTCTCCGGCGGCCCTCGCGTGCGCCACCAGGTCGGCGTGGGTGTCCTCCGACACCCTCATGTGGCCCAGCAGCCCCAGGCACTCTTCTACGAGCGACTCCGCCGATGCGTAAGCCCCCTGCTCCTGCACCCGCCGGATGATCGACTGCACGCCCGGACGCGCAGGATCGGCAAACTCTTCAGCGGCAAAGTTCACCCTGCTGACCAGGCTCCCCGTTGTCACCCACTCCACCCCCGTGTGCCAGCCCTCCACGCTGGGGGGGTCCAGCAACTGCTGGCCCATGTTCCCCGTCTCTGCTGCCAACCGCAGGTCCTGGGGGCTGGGGAAGGAATAGCCGCCGGTAAGACGTGCAGTGCCCACTACAAATTCCGTAGGACTCTTTATCTTGGCGAACGCCGCCTCTTTGAAAAAGTCCGAATTCAGCAGAGTCCGCATCACCTCACGCATGTTGTAACCGCTTTCGTCAAACACCCTCGCCAGCGTCTCCACCGCCTCCGGGTCCCTGGGCGGAGTATCTTTCCACGCCGGAACCTGGGGCTCGTCGGCCACAAAGAAGTTGTACAGGTGACGCCCAACGAACCTCCCCGTCGCCGGGTGTCGACAGATTATGTCAATCACGTCCTCCCCGTTGAAGGGCCCCCGCTGCCCGAGGAAGTCCTTGTCGTTCTCGTCGTGGTCCCCAGGTAGATATTCGAAGTGCCAGTCCAGCCGGCCGTAGGGCCAGATGGAGTCCCGGTCCGTCCGGGACTGATGCAACGATGCGTCGGCGATGGTCCAGCCGGTAAAGGCGTGGGAAGCCTGACGCACGTCGTCTTCCGTGTAATTGCCCTGCCCCATCGAAAAAAGCTCCAGCAGCTCCCTGCCGAAGTTCTCGTTGACGGCGTCCTTATGGTTGTCCTTGTTGTCAAGCCAGAAGATCATCGCCGGGTCCTTGGAAAGCTCTAGCAGAATCCGATGGAAGCTGCCCATCCCGAGCCTGCGAAACATCTCCACCTGGTTCAAAATCGCCCTGGGATGATTGAGCTTGGTATAGCCCGTGGCGAAGATGCAGTGATAGAACAGCGCCATCTTCTCCTCCAGCGGACGGCGGGTGTTGATCATCCGGTACAGCCAGTAGGTCTGACAGCTCTCCAACATGAGCAGATTGTTCCCGTCCACGTGGTAGCGCTTCAGCAGGTCCTCGTCGTCCAGGGCTGGCGGCTGGAGCTCCGGGTGCAGCAATTCTTCCACCGTTGCCTCGTACCCCTTCGCTGCACACCGTTCGACCTCCTCGCGGGTGGCGCCGAAACCGGCCCTCCGCATCAGATGGGCCATGAGAGCTAGATCTTTTTCAGACATTTTATCCCTCCGCCAACTATTGATTTACGAATGTAAACGTCACAACAGAATCTATCACCACACCATTTTAGCGTCAATGGCAAAGCCCCCGCAGAACGAACCGCAATCCGCACCAGCGAGAACCCTTCAACAACAGTCATTCCGGTGAAAACCGGAATCCAGGATCCCGCACCGACCGCTTCGTTCTAGCTTAGAATCGTCCTGCCAATTCGCCACGGTTCACGCATGCTTTTGCTTGACGTTACTAATGCTCTGCGTTATTATTGCTCGCAGTGAAGCGATTCAGAAATGCCGACTCTCGGAAGCTCTTTTATGGTCAGCGGCCTCGTCGATTACCACAGGACATTCAGCGACGTGCTCGGCTTAGACTTCAGCGTGTGGTGGCTGCTTCGGCCCTGACGGACCTCCAAGTGCCTCCCTCTCACCGCTTGGAGGCGCTTCGGGGAGCACGAAGAGGCCAATACAGCATCCGCGTGAACGAACAGTGGCGTGTGTGCTTCATCTGGACGCAACAAGGTGCGATGGAAATCGAAGTTGTCGATTATCACTAAGGAGAATGTCATGGGACTCAACGAGCCGATTCACCCCGGAGAGCATTTGGCGGAATTTCTTGAGGAGTTGGGAATAACCCAGTATAGATTGGCAAAGGCCATTGGGGTGCCACAGGTTCGAATTAGCGAAATTGTGCACTGCCGCAGATCTATTACTGCGGATTCCGCATTGCGAATTGGTCGAGCCCTGGGTACGACTCCCGACTTCTGGCTGAACCTTCAGCGCATGTACGATCTCGACGTTGCCCGCACTAAGACCGACGTCAGCGGCATAAGACCACTGGTCGCTGGGACCCCAAGCATTGGAAGCGAGAAATAGTGTCTCGCGTCATGTCTCGATACGGCACCGTTTCCCTTGATAGATGCTCCCTCTCTGCCGGATGATGCAGCCCCTCCGGCCCGCATCATCCACCCTACCGCTGCGCCAACCAGTCAAGGAATTACCATGCGGCAAAAGACCCCATTAGTCGCCTTCATCTCCAACTACACCAACAACCCCGGCTGTGGTCGCGATCTACGACCAGTATTCCAACAGCTCAGCCGCAGGTTCCAAATTCAGCGCGCTCTCTACCCGGGTAGCTGGCTGGATGTCACACCCTCCCTGTTCTTCCCCGAAGTTTGCTACGTCGACTCCCTGTCAGGAATTGTCGACTCATTCGCAGACCCGGACCTCCGCCGGCACCTCAACGACAACAAGCATTACCCGGACGCTCCCACGATACACTGTTATCAGCACGACTATCGCACCTTCAACGCCGAGCCGGAAGCATCCTTCGACCTTCTCATCTCCCTCAACGCTGGTTTCATCTCCCAGGCATGCGAGCGATTTCTCCCTCCGGAAGGGCTCCTGCTGGTCAACGACGAACACTACGACGCCCGCCGAGCCTTCGTCGATCCCGACTACATCATCATCGCGGCATTCACGGGAGAAAACCTCCGCATGGAGACCTCCCAAGCCGAATTAACTTCCTTCTTCCATACGACCAAAGGAACACCCCTGACCCTGGAGATGGTTGACTCCGATGCCCCCAGATCGCCAAGTCGCGCAAGGTTCAAACCGGCGAAAACCGCACCTGTCTATCTATTCAGGAAACAATAATCGACGCTTGGAAGAGTCTGAATAAGGTCAGTCATACCGGCGAAGGCCGGTATCCAGAAAGCCCATAAAGCAAACGTTAGCTTGAATTGAGGCCATTCGCCTTCATCCTAATCTTCCTCTATTGAGGCGAAAGGGGTTATTCAGAGGTTTCCTATCGACTAACGTTGGCGTGCAAATACGACGAAGGCATTCGAAATATATCCCAGACTCGAACAAATCTCCGCCTCCAGCACTTGGCGAAAACCCTCACTTGGCGTAACATTCAACAACTCCGGCCCGGGCCATGTGCCCAATAGCCGCACATTCTCGTCAAGGGAGATAATATGGACGCCAACTTGCTGATGGACCTCTCCGGCGCTCAGATGGCCAGGCTGATCGCTTCGAAAGAGCTTTCCCCCGTCGAACTCGTCGACGCCTACGTTGACCGCATCGACCGCATTAACCCAAAGGTGAACGCCTACGTCACCGTCTGCCAGGAAGAAGCCCTCGCCGATGCTCGCCTCGCCGAGGATGCCGTAATGCGCGGCGATAACCTGCAACCCCTGCACGGCCTCCCCTTCGCCGCAAAGGACCAGCTCGACACCAAGGGCGTTGTCACCACCTCCGGCTCCCGCAGCCTGTCGGCCAACATCCCGCCGGAAGACGCCACCGTCATCGCCCGTATGAAAGACGCCGGCGCCGTCCTCATCGGCAAGACCAGCATGACCCAATTCGCCTCCGGTCTCGGTGACCCGTGGCAATTCGGCGAGCCGCCTCGCAACCCCTGGGACCTGGAGCGCGACACCATCGGCTCCAGCAACGGCTCCGCCATCGCCATCGCCGCCTCCATGTGCGCCCTCTCCCTCGGCGAAGATACCGGCGGCTCCATTCGCTGCCCCGCCTCCGCCACCGGCGCCGTCGGCTTCCGACCCACCTGGGGCCGTCTGAGCCGCTACCGGATGCACGCCCTCTCCTGGTCCATGGACTCCGCCGGCCCCATCACCCACACCGTCGAAGACGCCGCCCTGATGCTGAACGCCGTCGCCGGCTACGACCCCAAGGACACACTAACCTCCAAACGCCCCGTGCCCGATTTCACCCAGGGCCTCGGCGAAGACATGAAGGGCAAGCGCATCGGCCTTATCCAAGAGTTTATGGATCCCGAATTCTGCGATGCCGAAGTCGTCGACGCCGTCACCGCCGCCGCTAAGCACCTTGAAAACCTCGGCGCAACGGTGGAAGAGGTGTCGCTGCCCATGCTCCGAGACATCCGCCTCATCGCCAGCCCCGTCACGGGCAGCGACGCCGGCCACGTCCACGCCGAGAACCTGAAGGCGCATCCCGAGCACTACGGGCGAAACCTGCGCCTGCGCCTCATCGTCGACCTGTTGATCCCCGGGCACATCCTCCAGACCGCCACCCGCGCCCGCGCCATCATGCGCCGCGAGTGGCTCAAGCTCCTCGCCCCCTACGACGTTCTGATCGCCCCCACCCTTATGTTCAAACTGAAGAAGATTCACTATGCCAATCCCGTCACCGAGCGGGACCAGGCCCGTGGACGTTTCGGCACCGGTACCGGCGACGTTACAATCGTCGCCGCCTTCCTCGGCACTCCAGCCATGACCGTCCGCTGTGGTTTCGACTCCAACGGCGTGCCCATCGGCCTCATGTTCATGGCCGCCCCCTACCAGGAAGCAAGCATCCTCAACGCTGGCCACGCCTACGAACAGACCACCGACTGGCACAAACGCCGCCCAAACCTGTAGCCTAATCTCATCCCGGAGTCATCTGCACAGTCACCATTCCTGTAAGAGTCAATATCCATATTGTCTCTTCCCTCTTTACCCACTTGTCATTCTGAGGAGGCCCCGCGACGAAGAATCTCGCCACCGGGACGCCCCCCGCTCACTCCGCAGCCCGAACCGGAACCCCGCTCCCATTCATCCCGCAACGTAGGGGCTGGTTTCAAACTAACCCCTGCTGGCCGAGGAATTAGAATCTGTGGAACCTACAGATATATCACCACCGGATCAAGGCATTCGATCCCACTGGCGCGATATACCTCTGCGAGTCCGCAGTGAGGTTGAAGAATGGCTGGGTGGGAAGGTAGTAAGCGCCGAAACTCAGCCCACCGGGTTCTCCCCAGGGGTCGCGGCAGCGCTGACCCTGGCCGATGGTCAGCGAGTCTTCATCAAGGCAGTTGCGTCTGAGCCCAATCCCATAACGCCCACTATGCATCGGCAGGAGATTAAGGTTGTGTCCGCCATGCCAAAAGACTCGCCGGTTCCACGGCTCCTCTGGTCTTACGATGAGGGCACGGATGGTTGGGTCGTGCTGCTCTTTGAGCACGTAGAAGGTCGCCATCCGGCAAAGCCCTGGCTGGCCACTGAGCTCGACCGTGTAGTCGCCGCATTAGAGGACCTGAACGCACGACTTACACCGTCCCCGCTTCCGAATTCAATTGTCGGAACCGCATCCGAAATGTTCGATTCAGAAATCTGCGGCTGGCGCAAGCTGCTGGATGATCGACCGTCGCGCCTTGACTGCGTGGATGAATGGTCGCGTCGTCATTTGGAGACGTTGGCGGACATCGAAGAGACTATCGTCGACGCCCTGGTAGGCGATACGCTACTTCACATGGATACCCGGGCGGATAATATATTGCTTTCGCATGAGCGAATCTGGTTCCTGGACTGGCCTCATGCTTGCATCGGCCCTGCTTGGTTGGACGTCGTCGCATTTGCGTCTAGTGTGAGGATGCAGGGCGGACCGCCTCCTGAAGTAGTCATCTCGAAACATGCCGCCTGCCTCGTCGCTGAGAGCGACACAATTACCGCGGCGGTGGTGTCTATAGCAGGGTATTTCACTCGCCAGGCCCTGCTTCCCCCACCTCCAGGGTTGCCAACGGTACGCGCATTTCAGGCAGCACAGGGATTGGTCGCCAGGCAGTGGGCCGCGCAGCGCACGGGACTCGCATAGTTGAATCGGTGAGAAATGCTGAACGGCTTAGGCATTTTAGTGAAGATGCCGAAGAGGTTGCCCGTGATTCATCATCGAAAGGCAGTCGGACTAGAGAGCTTCTTGGCGTTGACTCATTTTTCCATCCCCATTAAACTGCCTTTGGCAGACGGATGCCCCCCGTCGCGCCCGAATTAACCCGACAAGGAGACAAAGGTATGCTCGAACCCGGCCTTTCGCCATACGCCCCCATCGTCGACCGCCCCGTGGTCCGCTGGCCCAACAACGCCCGCGTGGCCCTCTGGGTCGCCCCCAACGTGGAATACATGGACTTCATCCCCGCACCCAACGACGGCAAGGGCGGATTCTTCCGAAACGTCTACAGCCGCACGCCCCCGCCCGACGTGGCATCTTTCGCCAATCAGGACTACGGCAACCGGGTGTGCCTCTGGCGCATGCTGGAGGTCTTCGACCATCACAAGATCCGTTGCACCGTCTCCCTAAACGAGGCCATCCTGGAGCATTTCCCCGAGACCAAGCAAGCCCTGATTGATCGCGACTACGATTACATGTCCCACGGCATCTACAACAACCGCTTCCTCAATCTCCTCTCCGAGGATGAGGAGCGCGCCTTCTTCAAGGACTGCGTCGACACCCTCTATGAGCACACCGGCAAAAAGCTCAAGGGGATGCTCACCCCCGCCGTCTCCCCCTCCGCCCGCACCCACGACCTGATGGCCGAAGCGGGTCTCATCTACAACGCCGACTGGGGCCACGACGACCAGCCCTTCCCCATGAAAGTCAGGAAAGGCCGCCTCCTCTCCATGCCCTACAACCTGGACCTGAACGACGGCACCTACAGCCGCTTCGGCTGCACCCCCGAATACTGGGCCCAGTGCGTCAAGGACCAGTTCGACGTCATGTACGAGGAGGGAGCGGAAAACGCCCGCCAGGTCTGCGTCTCCCTGCACCCCTCCGTCATGGGACACCCCAGCCGCATCAAGTACCTCGACGAAGTCCTCGGCTACATGATGGGCCACGAAGGCGTCTGGCAGACCACCGCCGACGACATGGCCCAGTATTACATGGACAACTACTACGACATCATGGTCGCCCACCTGGAAAAGCACGAATACAACTAACCCCCTACCTAAATCCCTTCCCCCCGGATGGGGGTGTTCCACGTGCCACCAAACCAAAATCCGACAACCCAACCATAACTGGAGGACGAAAAAATGCCCGCAGAGCGTAAGCCCGGATACGACATGCCCTACTACGACTGGTCGCCCCTGCCGGAACGTCCCCCGCTGAAGTGGCCGAACGACGCCAGGGTGGCCCTCTGCGTCATCCTCAGTATGGACCACTACCAGTGGAAGCCCACCAACGATTTTGTTAACGGCGGTATGCCCGGCTCCCAGCCGGACTGGGCCTACAAGGCTCCCGAGTCCCCCGGCGGTGTCAGCGGCGGCGGCCGCCCCTTCCCCGACGTCATCGGCTTCTCCATCCGCGAGTACGGCCCCCGCGTCGGCATCTTCCGCGTCCTCAAAATCCTCGATAAGTACGGCATCACCCCCACCATCGCCATCGACGCCCTGACCGCCGAGAATTACCCATACGTGGTCCGCACTCTCAAGGAGCGGGGCTGCGAATTCATGGCCCACGGCGTCGCCGTCAACCAGCTGCTCACCAGCAAGATGACCCCCGACCAGGAACGCGACTACATCCGCCGTTCCATCGACGCCGTCACCCAGGCCACCGGCCAGGCCCCCAAGGGCTGGATGGGCGCAGAGTTCGGCGAGTCCGCTGAGACCGCCGCCATCCTCGCCGACGAAGGCGTCAGCTACGTCTGCGACTGGCCCAACGACGACCACCCCTACCCCATGAACACCCCCACCGGCGACCTCTACTCCCTCCCCGTCAATCTCACTCTCGTGGACCTGCGCAGCCACTGGTACGGCCGCATCCACGTCGACACCTACGCCAAGATGATCATGGACTCCTTCGACGTTGTCTACCGCGAAGGCGCGGACACGGGCCGGATGCTGGTCCTCAACTTCCAGCCCTGGCTCATGGGCACCGGATTCCGCAGCAAGTATCTGGACCAGGCCCTCGGCCACATCTGCAGGCACGGAGGAATCTGGAAGGCCTCCGCCGGCGAAATCGTCGACTACCACCGCAGCCTCTCCGCAACCAACGCGTAGGCACTGTTCGCCAGACTCCATTCCCAGTATCCGTACGGGCGTCCCTTGTGGGGGCGCTCTCTCCCAACGCCAATCTCACAATAAAGGGAAAAGAAATGGACGACTACCCCCCCGGCATAGCAGTTCCTCCCCAGAGCTTCTACAAAGGCCTCGAAAGACTTGAGCCCGGCGGCTCCGTGCCCTACGACGAAGACCGCATCAACGTCATCGAAGCCAAGGCCCTCATCGATGGCACCGGCGCCCGCGCCGTCGACCACCCCGTCGTCGTCACCAAGGGCCGCCATATCTCTATCATCGACCGCCAGGGACAGATTGCCCTTCCCGAAGGCCCCAATGTCCACCACTACAGCTTCCCGGACGGCTACCTCCTCCCCGGCCTCATCGACTCCCACACCCACCTCATGTTCGGCGTCGCCGGTGCCAGCTACGAGGACGTTATCGAAAACGACTCCGACGAAGTCATGCTCCTCCGCGCCGCCCAGAACGCCATGATCCACCTGAAGGCCGGCGTCACCACCCTCCGCGAGAACGGCGCCCGCAACAAGGTCACCTTCAACCTCAGGGAAGGCGCCCGCCGCGGCTACGTCACCGCCCCCCGCATGCTCCTCTGCGGCCGCCCCGTCACCGTCACCGGCGGCCACTTCTACTGGTGCAACCAGCAGGCCGACGGCGTGGAAGGCGTCCGCGCCGCCGTGCGAGAGCTCGTCAAGGATGGCGCTGACCATATCAAAATCATGGCCTCCGGCGGCGGCACCGCCATCACAGACCTCCGCCGCCCCTCGTACACCGTCGAGGAACTCCGCGCCATCGTCGATGAGGCCCACAACATGGGTAAGCCTACCACCGCCCACTGCCTCGCCACCGGCAGCATCGTCAACGCCCTCGACGCCGGCGTCGACATGATCGAACACGCGGGATTCATCGAGCCCGACGGCTCCTACAAGTTCGACCCCTACGTGGCGGAACGAATCGCCAAGCAGGGCACCTACGTCAGCCCCACCGTCCAGACCGGCTATCGCGGTATGGAAGCCCTGCTGAACAAGCAGGAACGCGAGGGCCTCTCCCCCATCGAAGAACAACGGCTGGAATGGACCAAGGCCAAGTGCGATAGCCAGATGGAATTCCTCGGACGTCTCTATAAGGACTGGCAGGTCCCCATCGTCTCCGGCACCGACGCCATCTCCGCATTCGGCGACTACTGCATCGGCCTCGAAATCATGGCCGAAGCGGGCATGAGCAACATGGAAGTCATCCGCTCCTCCACCAACCTCAACGCCCACGCCCTCGGCGCCGGAGAAATCGTCGGCTCCATCCAAGTCGGCAAGGACGCCGACCTCATCGTCGTCGACAAGAACCCCCTCGAAGACATCAAAGCCCTCCGCACCATGACCATGGTCATGCGCATGGGCAAGCGCATCCTTTAGGACAGTGCCACAACCTCGGTTCCATGCTGAAGTGCCCACATAGAGATTCGACATCCTGGCTTGCGAAGGTTCTGGCATCAGGGCGACGCAAAGCCGTCATTCCGGCAGAAGCCGGAATCCATCTTGTCCCTTCCCCCTCGATGGGGGAAGGTTGGGATGGGGGTGAAAGAGGTAAAGTGTCTTCCGAAATTGCTAAGAATGCCTGATGAACTAACAAGGAACCAGCTATGATTAGCTACCCCGCCCTCCTTGACGGAAAAAGGGGCTCCTATGGCGTTGTTTTCCCCGACATCCCCGGAGTCGGCGCAATGGGACACACAATCGCCAAGGCAATCGCTAATGCAGAGAGCGTCCTGCGAGACTACGTCATCGAAACGAAATGGAATGGAACCGAACTAGCGACGCCAACTCAGCTTTGCTCTATCCAAATTCTCGAAGGAAATCACTTGGTTAAAATTACCCTAATCCCCCCAAGAGGCTGACCATGCTTGAACCCAACCTCTCTCCCTACGCCCCTATCATCGACCGCCCCGTCCTCCGCTGGCCCAACAACGCCCGTATCGCCGTTTGGGTAGCCCCCAACATCGAGTTCAAGGACTACGTCCCTTCACCTAACGACGGCAAGGGCGGTTTCTACCGCACCTCCTACGACCGGACCCCAATCCCCGACGTCATGACCTACGGCAACCACGACTACGGCAACCGCGTCTGCGTCTGGCGAATGCTGGAGGTCTTCGACAGCCTCAACATCAAGTGCACCGTCTCCCTCAACGAAGGCGTCCTCGACCTCTTCCCCGAAATCCGCGACGCCTTGGTCAAGCGCGACTACGACTACATGTCCCACGGCATCTTCAACAACCGCTACCTTAACCACCTCTCCATCGACGAGGAGCGCGCCTTCTTCAAGGACTGCGTCGATTCCCTCTACCGCCACACCGGCAAGAAGCTCAAGGGTATGCTGACCCCCGGCGTCTCTCCCACCGCCAACACGCCAGACCTCATGGCCGAGGCTGGGCTCATCTACAACGCCGATTGGGGCCACGACGACCAGCCCTTCCCCATGAACGCCAAATCCGGCCGTCTCATCTCCATGCCCTACAACCTCGACCTGAACGACGGCACCTTCAACCGCTTCGGCTGCCCAGCGGATTACTGGGCCCAGTGCCTCAAGGACCAGTTCGACGTGATGTACGCCGAGGGCGAGCACAACGCCACCCAGATCTGCGTCTCCCTGCACCCCGCCCTTGCCGGCCACCCCAGCCGCATCGACCACCTGAACGACGCCCTCTCATACATGCTTTCCCACGAAGGCGTCTGGCAGGCCACCGCCGACGAAATGGCCCAGCACTACCTCGACAACTACTACGACGAAATGGTCGCCCACCTAAACCAACGAGACTACCGATAAGATGCGCGGCCCTACCAGCCGTCATTCCAGCGAAAGCCGGAATTCAGCCGTTCCTCAAATTATAGCCCGAGCAGTTGCCTCTTCTTCGTGTCGAACTCTTCCTGTGTAAGGATGCCGCGTTCTAAAAGACTTGCGAACTTTTCGATTTCTTCAGCCGCTGAAAGCACTGACTCGGCCTTTCGATTCGTCTGCTGAGCCATCTCAGCATGTAGATCTTCCACATAATGCCTGACACTATCGGCGAATAGCTTTGCTGAATCCTTGGGCATGATGTCTTCAATTCGCCAGCCAGCTCGTCCTAGTCCAGTTATTTGTACACCCCCAGAAAGCATCCCGGTACTATGCGTTATTCCTTCAATGCTTCTGTAAGGCATCTCTGATACTTCTTTGCTGCCTAGTATCCCCTTGTCCAGAAAGATTACTCTCTTACTAGTCGCCACTGCCACGCCACTGTGTTTGTGAAGACGATTTGTATCCTGCTCAGCCCTGTAAGTGCCGCCAACCAAAGCAGTTATATCCTCGCCTTGATCAAGGATGTCATAGAGCATCTTTCGCTCACCACCGTGCATTCGCTTGTCACCGCGAAATGTTCCCCATCCTTTTGGCATAACCGAGTACCACTGTTCATCAATGCGCTTTTCTTCAACTGAAGTCATCTCGCCTCCAATTCACTTAACCGATTGCATCGTAATCCGGACTCTCAAAGTTTTCTGTGCCTTCTATCAGCTTCCCTGATTCACAATGATATCAATTGGGGAAAATCTTGCAAGTGTTCAATGTTTGACGATTCTCTAGAGAAATGAGTAATGTGCCCCTCACAGTTTCTTGGCAAAATGCTTGAATCTACATGAGAAGCAACGTCACCGATTCACACACTCCCACAGTGCTAATCCCTACGAGTGATTGGCCGTTCATTTCACGGAAATGAGATACAGGAATAGTCTCAACCGTTCCTACAATGCCAAGTCCTAGAGCGCATTAGTGTAGTTCCACAGCCCACCCTCCCAAACACCCCCATTCTTGACTACCCCCCAAAACCACGGATATCATTACCAAAACTCTCAATCAAAAGGACGAAAACATGGCTAACAAGGACATCGCTCTCATGGCCCACCTCATGCGACGGGCCGGCTTCGGCGCCGACAGGGACGAACTCGAACGCCGCGTCGCCAAGGGCTACGAGGCCACCGTCGAAGAACTTCTCGACCCCGAAGCCCACGGCATCCCCGAACTCGACACCGACGAACTCTTCCGCATGACTCCCGGCTTCAAAGTGCCCGCCAACCCGGAGAATATGTCCGGCTACTGGATGTACCGCTTCATTAACACACCGCGCCCCTTGGAGGAAAAGATTGCCCTCCTCTGGCACCACATCTTTGCCACCGGCAACGCCAAGGTCGCCAGCCCCCTGGAGATGACCCTCCAGATTGACCTCTTCCGCGACATCGGCATGGGCGACTATCGCACCATGCTGCTGGAGCTGTCCAGGAATCCCGCCATGATCTTCTGGCTCGACAACAACGAGAACCACAAGGACGCCCCCAACGAGAACTGGGGCCGCGAGCTCCTGGAGCTCTTCTCAATGGGTCAGGGCCACTATACCGAGGAGGACGTCAAGGAGTGCGCCCGCGCCTTCACCGGCTGGACCATCGGCCCCACCCTCCCTGGCGTCCTCTACAACCGCTTTCCCTGGGAGTTCAAGTACGACCCCGACGACCATGATGACACCGAAAAAACCTTCCTCGGCGAGACGGGCCGATTCAACGGCGAGGACATCATCGACATTATCCTCAAGCATCCCGCCACTCCCCGGTTCGTCGCCCGCCACCTCTACAACTTCTTCGTTGCCGACGAAGTTCAGGTGCCCAGCTGGCTCGACGAGCCGCCCCGCGACCCGGAGGCCATCGACACCCTCGCCGAAACTCTGGTCTCCTCTGGCTACAACATCCGCGAGACTCTCCGCGTCCTGTTCAACTCCGACTTCTTCAAGGACGAAAGCGTCTGGTTCGAAAAGGTTAAGAGTCCCACCGAGCTCGTTGTCAGCACCATGCGGCTTACCCAGGACTTCAAGGACTATCGCCCCGGCTTCTTTGAAATCGCCATGGAACCCTCCATCCAGGGCCAGGCCATCCTCAATCCGCCCAGCGTGGAGGGCTGGCACACCGGCCACGAGTGGATCGACAGCGGCGCCCTCCTCCAGCGCATCAACTTCGCCGCCGATAGAATCGGCGACCCCAACCTCCCCGGCGTACAGAACATCGTCGAAAGACTTTCCCGCCAGGGCACCCTATCCCCCACGGAACTCGTCGACGGCTGCCTGGACCTCCTCGGCCCCATAACCGTCGCCGAAGGCACCCGCAGCCAGCTTGTTGCCCATGCCGAAACGGAGGGTGACCTCCACCGCGGCGAAACCGAGGAGGAGCACGTGGCATTCGCCAACCGCGTAGCCACCATGCTCAAACTCATCACCTCCTGCCGCGAATTCCAGATGGCCTGACCTTTACATGTCATTCTGAACGCAGCAGAAGGCCTGGTAGGGGCGGGTTTCAAACCCGCCTGCTCCTCCTAGGAAATACCCGCCATTCCCGCCTCCCCTCTTAAGCCTCTCATCCCGAAAACAAACAGGAGAAAAATCTTGGAAGCAACAACCGCCCGCGGCCGTAAGTTCAGCTACAGCCACACCCTCGGAAACCTCACCATCTTCCGCTATCCCGTCGACGTGGGCCTAGACGCAGACAACAACGTCTACGTGGTCAATCGCGGCCACGACGGCGACTGGGTCTTCGGCGTCAACAAGATTACCATCGACGAAGACGAAATCGGTCGTTTCGGCGGTGAGGGCGATACCGACGGCCGCTTCCGCTGGCCCACTTCCATCGTCATCGACAGCCAGCGACTCGCCTACGTGGCCGACGAATGGCACAACCGCATCTCCATCTTCGACACTACCGTGGACTTCAACGGCGGCGATGTCGAAGAAGGTAATTTCCTGCGAAAGTGGGGCGTCCCCGGCCCCGAACCCGGACAGCTTGGCGCTCCCGCCGGCATGGTCCTCGACGACAACGAAGACCTCTACATCACCGAACAGGGCAACAACCGCGTCTCCAAGTTCACCCGCGAGGGCGAATTCCTCATGACCTTCGGCGGCCCCGGCGCCGGCCCAGGCCAGTTCAATAGGCCCTGGGGTATAGCCATCGACGGCGAAGGCAACCTCTATGTCGCCGACTGGAACAACCACCGCATCCAGAAGTTCACCTCCGCAGGCGAATTCCTGCAGGTTATCGGCGAACCTGGCCAAGGTCCCGGCCAACTCCGTCGACCCAGCGACGTCGCCGTAGACGCAGATGGTGACATCTATGTCACCGACTGGGGTCAGAGTAAGGTCGAGGTCTACGACGCCGACGGTGCACACCTCACCACCCTCTACGGCGACCACAACAAGCTCTCCCCCCGCAGCCAGAAGTACCTGGAGTTGAACACCGTCGACAGCGAAAAGCGCGCCCTGGTCACCGACTTTGACCCCGAGCGCTACTTCAACACCCCAACCGCCGTCGAGGTAGACCGGGATGGCCGCATCATCATCGTCGACAACATCCGCCTCCGCCTCCAGGTCTACCGCAAAGAGATGGCCTAGCCCATACACACTCCCATCATTCCCACGCAAAGTCTGCCCTCGCGAAGGCGGGGGCCGGAATCCATCCGCTCTATCCGACAACCCACCCGTAGGGACGTGCCTTGTGGGGGCCCGTCCCGCTACCCGCATCCGTAGCAGCGGGTCCAAACCCGCCCGCCAACCCAAATAGGAGAACCACCCTGGAAGCAATAGCCGTTCGCGGCAGAGAATTCACCTACAGCCACACCATCGGCAACGCCGCTGTCTTCAATTACCCCGTCCATCTCTGCCTGGACTCCGACAACATCCTCTACGTCGTTAACCGTGGCCACGACGGTGAGTGGATCTTCGGCATCAACAAGATCGCCGTCGACGAGACGGAAATCGGCAAGTTCGGCGGCTACGGCGAGTCCGAGGGACGCTTCATCTGGCCCACTGCCATTGCCGTCGACAGTCACGGCCTCGCCTACGTGGCCGACGAATGGCTCAACCGCATCTCCATTTTCGACACCACCGTTGAATTCAACGGCGCAGACATCGAAGAGAAAAACTTCCTCCGCAAGTGGGGCGTTGGCGGCTCAGAACCAGGACAACTTGGCGCTCCCGCCAGCCTCGTTCTCGACTCCAACGAAGACCTCTACATCACGGAACAGGGCAACAACCGCGTCTCCAAATTCACCCGCAACGGCGACTTCCTCCTGACCTTCGGCGGCCCCGGCTCCAGCCCAGGCCGGTTCGACAAACCCTGGGGCATAACCGTCGACAGGTACGACAACGTCTACGTAGCCGATTGGGGCAACAACCGTGTCCAGAAGTTCACCCCGGAAGGCGAGTTCCTACAGACCATCGGCGAATCTGGCAGAGGCCCCGGCAAACTCCACCGCCCCAGCGACGTTGCCGTCGACTCCGACGGCGACGTCTACATCTGCGACTGGGGTCAGGACAAAGTCGAGGTCTATGACGCCGACGGTTCGCATCTAACCACCCTTTACGGCGATTCCAAAGAACTTTCCCCCCGCGGCGTCAAGTACCTTGAACTGAACATCGCCGACCTCGAAAAACGCCGCATGGTGACCAACTTCGAACCTGAATATCGCTTCACTCTGCCCACCGGCGTCGAGGTCGACCCCCAAGGCCGAATCTACGTCGTCGACAACATCCGCTTCCGCGTCCAGGTCTACCGCAAGGAGAAGACCTAACCAATCCCTTCCCCCTCCCTTTACAATTGATACTGGTCAAAGAAAAGAATCTCATCAATACAGGACTAAACCCATGAACATCGAATACACTGGCAAAACTGCCATCGTCACCGGCGCCGCCCACGGCATCGGACGCGCCATCGTCCACGGTCTCGCGGCCAACGGCGCCCACGTCTGGGCCTGCGACATCCTCGACGATGTCCTGCAGGAAACCGTCGACACCGCCCAACCCCAAAACGGCGGCTCCGTCCACGCCTCCGTTACCGACGTTTCCGACGCCACGGCCGTCGCGTCCCTGGTAGAAAAAGCCTCCGCCCGCAACGGCCGGGTCGACATCCTGGTCCACAGCGCGGGAGGCACCGTCGGCCAGGCTGGCCAGCCCCTCGAGTCCGTCACCCCCGAAAATTGGCAGGCAATCTTCGACGTTAACCTCAAGGGGGCCTTCATCTGCTCCCAGGCCGTCGCGCCGGGCATGAAACAAGCTGGGTTGGGCAGAATCCTGATAATCTCCAGCGGCGCCGGACTGGGCGTCAGCCTCACCGGCATCCAGGCCTACGCCTCCGCCAAGGCAGGACAGATCGGCCTCGTCCGCCAGCTCGCCCACGAGCTCGGCCCCTTCGGCATCACAGTGAACAGCGTAGCCCCCGGCTTCATCCGCTCCAACCCCACCACCGAACGCCAGTGGGAGGCGATGGGTGCCGAAGGCCAGCAAAGGCTGATGCAAAGCATCCCGGTCAAACGCCCCGGCAGGGCGGAAGACATCGCCCACGCGGTCATGTTCCTCGTCTCCGATTACGCCGGCTACATCAGCGGACAGACCCTCTCCGTCAACGGCGGCCCCCGCCGCTAACAGATACGCCCGACGCTACCCGTCAAACAGCGCCGCAATCCGCTCCCCCACAACCTTCTCTTCTCCGTCCCGCAGCCCGAACATGTGGATGGCAATGAAGTCCTCGCCTTCCTTCACCCGCGTCCACACCGGCGGGTCCCCCTCCTTCAGCCTCGTCACAACGTCGTCGTTCGTCATTCCAGTCACTGCAGGGTCTACGTTCAGCCGCACGCCAAAGGGCTGATGGCCGATAACATTTTCCATAATCGCCGCGTCCAACCCCGAAATTCCCAGCAGACACGTAAGCACCGTCCGACTCATCCGCTCCGCCTTCGCCAGCCTGTCCTCGTGGTTCATCGTCATCCAGTGACGCACCGCCGCCACCGCCCCCACTATCTCCTGCCTGTCCACCTTCTGCGGACGACCCACCCCCCGGATCCGACGTCCCTCGTACCCCACGAACGACTGCAGAGACAGCTTCCGCATAAAATCTTCGCTCCCCAGCGCCAGCCCGACGGACTGCGAAGCGCCAAGGTACTTGGCCGCGATGCACTGGAACGAAGCCCCCATCCGCACGTACTTCCCGAAGTTCTCCAGCGGATAGATCTGTCCCGCGGCGTCCACCAGCACCGGCAGCCCATGCTCATTCGCCACCTCCACCGTCTCCTCCAGCGAAAGTTCATGCGGGTCAGGCGTCTGCTCCATCGCCACGTAGTGGACCGCCGCCGTATTCTCTCCGATGGCCTGCTCGAGGTCTTCCCGGGTCGTGCCTTCGTCAGACCCGAAGTCGACCAGCTTCGCCCCCGCAAGCTCCAGACACCGGTCGTACCAGTACCGATGCCGACGCTGAATCAGAATCTCGTCCTTCATCCCCTCCGTGTTGGGTAGCATCTGTATCTTCTCGTCGTCGTCCCCCGCCATCACCGCTGCGGTTGCCAGCGTCAGGGCCGAACCTGCCCCCGAAGTGACATACGCCGCCGGAACGTTCGCCATCTTCGCGATAGCCTCACCCGCCTTCTCCTCCAGCTCCATTAACGGAATATACGCGTCGTCCGCCCGCTCCATCGCCTCCTTCACCTCCGGAATCGGCGTCGAACCACCCAGGAG
Source organism: uncultured Dehalococcoidia bacterium (assembly GCA_951812825.1). Classification (GTDB taxonomy): domain Bacteria; phylum Chloroflexota; class Dehalococcoidia; order Lucifugimonadales; genus JAPULR01. The sequence goes on from OX638324.1 coordinate 369,840, forward strand.
CGTCACGCTCCCAATCGCGTTGATGACGGGCCTCGCCCCAAGCTCCTTGTAGATGCTGCCCCAGTCCTGCTCTGTCATTCTTCACTCCTTAACCTGCGTTTCGATTCGAATAATATATGCTGCCTGTCGATTGAACAAGACGGCACAACCAGATATGACCGCCGACCGGAAATGTCAAACTGATTTGACCAGGAGTCCTGGGTTCTCTGTCATAGAACAGATCCTTGCGCTATAATATCAGCCAGAGGTTAACCCCAAATGGTCACATCCGACGTCACATATCGAGAAGCTTCCCGCCACCTGCTGGCTCAGGCCCACGCCGAGTTGGCGTCCGGCGATCTGCGCCAGGCGTCGGAGAAAGCGTGGGGCGCCGCCGCCCAGGTCGTAAAAGCCGCTGCCCATCTTCGCGGCTGGGACCACTACTCTCACCGTAGCCTCTTCGTCACCGTCGATAAACTGGTAGACGAAGTTGGAGACCCGGATATCCACAATCTGTTCATGTTCGCCAACGGTCTCCACACCAACTTCTACGAAAACGCCTTCAGCGCCGATAGGGTGGCTCGCAACCTGGTTCAAACCGAAGCATTCATCGCCAAAATGGAAGCCACCCTCGACGCCTCCCCATCAAACGGCCAATAGCGCTTTGAACCCCGCACTCACCGAGCCACGTGATGGGCGGCTGAAGCAGCCGGGCGAAAGCCCCAGCCGACGCTTCAGTACCGCTTTCAGGGACTACGTAACCCTCACCAAGCCCCGCATAGTCCTGCTTCTCCTGTTCACAGCCCTGGTGGGAATGTTCCTGGCCGCCGCCGGCCCGCCCGACTTCAAGCTGGCAGCCATCGTCATGGTTGCCGGAGCGCTGGCATCCGGCGGCGCCAACGCCCTCAACCACTTCCTCGACAGGGATATCGACGCCCGCATGCGCAGGACCAGCCGCCGCCCCGTGGCCGCCCAGCGCGTCAGCCCACCTCAGGCGCTCATTTTCGGCTTTACCGTCAACGTAATCGCCTTCATACTCTTCGCCACGCTGGTCAACCTTCTCAGCGCCGTCCTCGCCCTCTCCTCCACCCTCTTCTACGTCTTCGTCTACACCATGAGCCTCAAGCGGACTACACCCCAGAACATCGTCATCGGTGGTGCTGCCGGAGCCCTCCCTCCCGTCATAGGCTGGACCGCCGTAACCGGCAGCCTCGCCCTCCCCGCCTTCTACCTCTTCGCCATCGTCTTTTTCTGGACCCCGCCCCACTTCTGGGCATTGTCCCTTCTGCTCAAGGACGACTACGAAAGCGTTGGCGTACCCATGCTCCCCGTAGTCATGGGCGTCACCAAAACTAAGAAGGCCATCCTTCTCTACAGCATCCTGTTGCTGGCCCTCACGTCCATGTTCTTCGTCACCGGCGCCGTAGGCTGGCTGTATCTGGGCACGTCTCTTTTCCTGGGCCTGGTATTCGTGTATCAAGCCGCCAGACTGCTCAGAAGTCCCGGCATCCAGGGCGCCCTCTCCACCTACCTCTACTCCCTCGCCTACCTGTTCCTACTCTTCGCCGCCATCGCCGTAGACGCTTCCATTTCCTGACAACACGTCCCGCCTGTCATTCGCAATTCTGAGCATGGTAAAGAATCTAGCAAACGACTAACGCGTCCGACTAACCTCTTGCCCCTTCACCCACATGTCATTCCGAACGCAGCACGCCCCCCTCATGTCATCCTGAGGAGGCTCCGCGACGAAGGATCTCGATCCCGTCCACACACTCGCAAGGGTGTTACCCAGGTGCCCGGTTTAAGTGCTATCTATGTGCCCAGTTGCACAATGGGGCTGATCCGGCTGAGACGCACAACTGAATTGGCCGCTACCCAAGCCCCCACCAGCCGAAATACCCGCTCCCTACCTAGCCCTGTCGGACGAACTTCTGGACCCGCTGCTCCCAGCATACCGCCATGTAAATATCCCCGTGCGTGTCAACCCAGATCTGGTGGCCGTAGACCGTGTCGAACCGCGCCTGCACGTCCCCTGACTTGTCCAGAACCGTGATGCGCGGCGACTCGTCGTCCGCGCCGCCTTCGTGCACAAACACGTTCTCGTCGCCGTCCATGCAGATGTCCACGGGGCTGGTGAGATCCGCCCACTGGTTGACGAACTCCCCCGCGGGTGAGAATATCTGCACCCGGTTGTTCTTCCTGTCGCACACGTACACCAACCCCTCCGAGTCCACCCAAAGGCTGTGGGGCAGGTGAAACTCTCCCGGCGCGTTCTTTCCCGGCGCGCCCCACGACGAAATTAGCTCGCCGCCGCCGGAGAAGCGGTGCACCCGCGCATTCCGGTACCCGTCGGAAACGTAGATGTCGCCTGAAGGGGCGCTGAACATCCGGGTAGGCATGTTGAACGGCTCGGCGGCCCGCTGCGGCTCGCCCCCAATCTCCGTCAGCCCCGTATGGGAAGGATAACCCTTCCTCCCCAACTCCATCAGCCGCTCCCCGTCCAACCTTAGATGCAATGCCTGATGCGCGCCCCGGTCCACCAGGTACATCGAGTCGTCCCCAGAGATGGTCATGATATGACCCTCGTTGATCTCACCCTCGCCCCAGGAGCACAGGTAGTTTCCCTCTCTGTCGAAGACGATGATCGGCGGTTCCTGACGCTGGTGACACACGTACACCCGGTCCTGCGAGTCAACCGCCACGCCGACAAGTATGCCGAATTGCCAGCCTTCAGGCAGCTTCGCCCAATTCTCGATAATCCGATACTGGTATCGGCCGCTACCTACCGTATTCATATACCTTGCTCCTGGTGAAATGCTGACAAGCTGCTATCTGGCCAGATAGGGATACCCGAACCGGCCCATGTGAGCAATAGCAGACATGGGCTTTCGCTTTCTGTTGCGACCCCTCACGGAATCCAGCCGGTAGCCGAAGGGCAGAACGGTAATGAGATCAAAGTCCATCGGAACTCCCAACATCTGCTTCACCTGCAGTTCCGCTTTCGGGTCGCTGAAACCAACGAAGCAGGTGCCAAGCCCCAGCGACCAAGCCATGATCTCCATCTGCTGAATTGCCCTGCCCGCATCCAGATCGAGCCGTTCGGCGTCCCGCATAAAAACAGCAATGGCCATCGGAGCACCAGCAATGAAGGGACCGCTTTCGGCGATGGCTCCAATCTCCTTCAACATGTCAGAGTCCGTAATCACCACGAAGTGCCACGGCTGACGATTTCGAGAGCTTGGCGCACCCCGGCCCGCCTGCAATATCTTGGTGGTCACGTCGATGGGCACCCGGTCCGGCTTGAACTCCCTGATGGTCAGTCGGGTGTTGAGGCATTCATAAACGTCCATGGCTCCCTCCTCTGGTCAACCCTTAGTTTCACCTTAATTAGGTCAATGTTAGTTACGTTAACTCTAAAGGCTGGTGAACGCTCCAGGCAAGTCTAACTGCCACCGCGCTTTCCCAGATTTTACGTTATACGCTTTTCTCCTCGGCCATAGCGATTACAACCCGTAGTGTGGTAGAGTGTCTCTAAGCAAAAAGGGAGGGCGTTATGGAATACAATCTTGTTTCTGGAGATTCCCACGTAGACCTCAGTTGGCTTCCGGGAGACCTTTTTGTCGAAGGAGCTCCCGAAGCGTTGAAGGACAAGGTCCCGCGAATCGAAGAGACCGACGAAGGCCCGCGTTGGATCGCCGAAGGAGGAGTCCTCGGCGTGGCCAACGCCGCCGGTCACGGCTTCAGCCCTCCCGTCCGCGGCATGCGCAAGCGCATCGACCGCATGTGGGACGCCGGTTTCTACGAAGGCGGCCCCCATCCCACCACTCCCGAGCTGCGCCTCCAGGACATGGTTATGGACGGCATCGACGCCGAGGTCCTCTATGGCATCACCGGTACCGGTATGCGCCTCAAGGACCACGACACCATCGCCGCCACCTACCGCACCTATAACGATTGGGTGGCCGAATTCTGCGACAGCAACCCTGGTCGCTGGTACGCCCTCGCCTGCATCCCCATCCACGATCCCAACTTGGCGGCGGCGGAGCTTCAGCGCGCCGCCGACAAGGGCCCCATCCGCGGCGCAGACCTGATCGCCAGCGAGGTCACCTGGCCCATCTACACCCGGGACGGTCACTGGGACCCGCTATGGGACGTGGTCGCCAAAAACAACATGTCCATCTCCTTCCACGTCGGTGGCGGACGCATCCCCGTGCCCCCGCCGCCCAACGGCGACGCCTCCTCAAACGGCGATTCCTCCCAGAACGAGCTCGCCCATCAGGGCGTCACCCAGTCCCTAGGCCAGCTCTCCGGCGTCCAGTGGCTCATCGGCATCATCCTCAGCGGCACCTGCGAAAAGTTCCCCGGCTTCAAATTCGTCATGGGGGAATGCGGAGCAGGCTGGGTCCCCTTCGTTCTCGGTCGAATGGACCACATCTACCTCGACAGCGCCCTCGACAAGAAGTTCGACCCGCCCCTCAGCATGCTCCCCAGCGAGTACTGGTTCCGGCAGGGCAGCACCACCTTCCAGGAGGAGTCCGACGTGGCCCAGATGGCCCACCTCATCGGCGAAAACAACATGATGTGGGGCTCCGACTATCCCCATCCCGACGGTGTCTGGCCCGACTCCAAGGCCATAATCCAGGAGACCATGGGCGATCTCGACCCCGGCGTCCTCACCAAAATCACCCGAGACAACGCCGTCAAACAATACCGCATGGGCCAATAACCCTCCCCCTTCACCATTCCTGCGAAAGAGGGCGCTCTTTGGGAGCGCCCTCTTTCGTTCCCCCTCCACCCCAACTTCCGTAGGGGCGGCTCGCGATCCGCCCACCTCTCTAACCAATTCCAACTCCAACGCTCACGTGGGTTCCCCACACCACTCTTGTTCCTGCGAAGGCAGGAACCAATTCCACCCTCCACGCGGGCGGAAACTCCCAACCACGCGCCTCGACGCAAACCCAACACCACCCTCAACAAAAACAGACGGGGCATTTGCAGCCCCGTCATGTTTTCAAACTATTCAATTGTCGCCGGTCGTAACGGCGGGGGGACGGCGGCTGGGCCGCCAAATCCCTAATACATTCGGCGGCGGTCTTCCCTCGGTCGAGCCTGGTTCGCGTTAATCGGCCTCCCCTTGATGGGCTTCCCGTTCAACTCTGCGATGGCGGCCTCCGCCTCCGTGTCGTTCTCCATCTCCACAAACCCGAATCCCCGGGACCTGTCCGTATACCGGTCCCGAATTACCCTTGCCGACGTCACAGTTCCGAAGGCGCTGAAGGCTTCGCCCAGCTCCTCGTCCGAAACGTCATAAGAGAGATTACCTACGTAGATGTTCATTAACGGCGCTCCTTAAAGCTAACAATTTCTCCTCTCACCTGGGAAACGCCGCACAGAGCATCAACTTACCCAAACTCAACAAGCGGATCGTCACAATAACCTGGTCTAGGAGTCTCCCCTATTCTACCACGCCTTTGGGATTCTTTCTCAAGCCCCGAAATGTCACTTTATCGCCGGTCTTTGCGTTCCGCCTCTATCTCAACGCCCTCCGCCGCTTGATAACCCTTCCTCCAGATACTAAACTTGCCGTCGAATCGACCCTATCCCAATCACAAGGAGCGCCTACATGCCCATCGACATGGTCACCGTGTCCGTCGACAATCTCGAACAGTTCACCTTTGACGCCTTTTTCGCCATGGGCATGAGCGACGAAGAGGCACGCTACTGCACCAACGGCCTCATTCAGAGCGAACTTCGCTGCCTCTCAGGCCAGGGTCAGGGCGTCCGTCGTCTCCCCGACTACCGACAGCGCATCGTCGACGGTCACGTTAACCTCGGCGCTAAATTCGAAATCGTCAAGGAATCTCCCGCCCTCGCCCTCGTCGACGCCCATAACGGCCTCGGCTCCCCCGTGGGCCAAAGAGCTATGAGTCTCGCCGTCAAGAAGGCCAAGGACGTGGGTGTCGGCACCGTCATCGTCCGAAATGGCACCCACTACGGCTCCTCCGGCGTCCACGCCCGCCTCGCCGCGGAGCAAGACTGCATCGGCGTCGCCTACACCAACGCCGGCCCGGAAATGGCCCCCTGGGGCGGCGCTACTGGCGTCGTTGGCACCAACCCCTGGGCCATCGCCGCCCCCGCCGGCGGCCCCTTCCCCGTCGTCCTCGATATCGCTCTCACCACCGCCGGCAAGGGCATGATGCGCTGGTTCCTCCGCGAGGGCATGAAGATGCCCCTCGACTGGGCCCTCACCCCCGACGGCCACGAGACCGACGACCCCGCCGCCGCCATGGACGGCGCCCTCCTCGGCATCGGTCAGCACAAGGGCTACGGCCTCGCCATGATGACCGACGTCCTTACCGGAGTCATCTCCGGCGGCGCTTTCGGCCTCACCCCCTACTCCGACCCCGCAAAGCTCGACGTTGCCCACAGCTTCACCGCCATCGATATCGCCTGGTTCATGCCCGTGGAGGACTTTAAGTCTCGCATGGATGCCTTCATCGCCGAATGCAAGGCCAGCAAGCTCCGTCCCGGCTTCGACGAAATCCTCGTCCCCGGCGAAATAGACTACCGCCGCGAATCCGAATACCGACGCTCCGGCGCGAAGATCGACTCCGTCGTCTTCGAACAGCTCCGCGACCTCGCCAAAACCCTGAACATCCCCTTCACCCTCGAATAGCCTCGACCCTCCAGAAAAGGAGACGCTCATGGCAAACAGCCCCTTCAATCTCACAAAGCAGGTGGGCCGCGTGCCCTCCATGACCCTCCCCTTGGACCCCCTCCAGGAACTCCGCTACAAGAGGATCATGGAAGACCTCGTCATGGTCGATATGCACCAGCACCCCATGGTCTGCCCCGAGAGCATGGACGACTTCATAGAATACCTTCACTTTGGCCAGTATGAGTGGGGCTACGATGCCATCCGTCATGGCGGTTGGTCCGCCGCCGCCACCGCCAACGCCTTCCGAGGCATGGTCGGCTGCCCTGAGCTATCCTTCATTGCATTCCAAGACCTGGCCGACGAGGTCGGCATGATGGTCGCAGACGTTCGACTCAACAATGCCGCCGCCGTCGTCGTCACCAACGCCAACCAGATCCTGCGAGCGAAGGAAGACGGCAGGGTCGGCATCCTCCCCACCGTCGAGCACCTTGCCATCGGAGACGTTCTTCACCGCGTCGACGTGCTCTACAGTATGGGCGTCCGCATGGGCGGCCTCACCTACAACCACCAGAACAACATCGGCTCCGGCCTCACCGAACGCCACGACGCCGGACTCTCCGACTTCGGCATCGCCGTCGTCCACCGCATGAACGACCTTGGCATGGCTGTCGACGTCTCCCATGCCGGCTGGCAGACCGCCATGGACGCCATCGAGCACTCCAAAACTCCGATAATTTACAGCCACAACGCCTCCCACACCCTCCGCCCCACTTGGCGCACCCGCAAGGACGACGAGCTGGTCTTCTGCGCCAAGAAGGGGGGCCTCATCTCTATCACCGCCGTCCCCAACTCCCTCAGCGACGACCCCGACCAGGACATCAACTGCGTCCTCGACCACTACGACTACATGGTCAGAATGGTCGGTATCGATCACGTCGCCATCGGCACCGACACCCTCATCGGCGACCACGTCGCCTTCCACAAGAAGATGCTCGGCAGCCTCATGCGCGACTTCCCCGCACCCTACCTGAACGGCCTCGAATCCCCCGCCGACGGTAAGAACCTCGTCCGCGGCTTCATCTCCCGCGGCTACTCCGACGAAGATGTCCGCAAACTCGCCGGCGGCAACGCCATGAACTTCATCAGAAACGTAATCGGCTAACCCACCATGCCTACGCCCCTCCCCCTACATATCATTCTGAGGAGGCTCCGCGACGAAGAATCTCGCCGCCGAATCCCCACCGTCCGTCCCCCAATCCAACCCTGAGAAAGGCAACCCAAACATGCGACTAGACGGCAAAGTAGCCCTCGTAACCGGCGCCGCCCAGGGCTTCGGTTGGGGCATCGCCCGCGCCCTCGGACAGGCCGGCGCAAGAGTATGCGCTACAGACGTCAATACCGAAGAACTCGCCTACTCCCACCAGGGCTACGAGGATGACGGCTCCGAATTCCTGCTCCGCCGCCTCGACGCCGGAAATCCAGAGGATTTCAACCAGGTCGTCCATGAACTCGTCGACCGCTGGGGCCGCCTCGACGTTCTCGTCCACGCCGGTGTCGTCATGCCCCTCGTCAAGTTCGAATACACCTCCCTCCAGTCCGCCCGCCGCCAACTCGACATCTGCCTCGGCGGCATCATCTACGGCACCCGCGCAGTCTGGGACGTCATGAAGAACCAGGGCGGCGGCCACATCATCGGCATCGCCAGCGGCTCCAGCTTCCGCGGGTACGTGGACGAGGTTATCTACTGCGCCGGCAAGCACGGCGTCGAGGGCTTCGTCAAGGCCCTGGCCTTCGAGGCCTCCCCCTACAACATCGCCCTCAACACCATCGGCCCCGGCAAGCCCATCAAGCCCACCGGCGTCGGCCAGTCGGAAGTCGACCGGATGTCAGACGAAGAAACCGCCGGCTGGACCAACCCCATCGACCTCGGCAAGGCCTTCGTCTGGCTCGCCAACCAGCCCCCAAGCCGCTACACCGGCCTCCGCTTCGACGCGGGCCCCATCATCGACACCATCGCCGCCGAGGGCTGGGACTTCGAGTTCACCCCCGAGAAGGTCACCCCCTACGCCGACGACGTTCTAGCCCGCTTCCACTGGCAAGCCAACTACGGTAAGGAGTAGCCCATGCAGGTCCGCCATCCCCTGACCCTGGTAATCAAGGAGACCCTACCCCTTAATCTGACGGTGGAGAACACGTGCCTTCTCCTGCAGGACCTCCACTCACCCTTTACCGACGCCGACAACGGCTGGCTTGTGAACAAGGTGAACCGGAAAGTCCTCATGCGGGAGTTCGACGACTATTTCCACCTCCTCGCCCTCATTCGCCCCAACATCCCCCGAGTCCTGGAAGTTGCGCGCCGGATGGACATCCGCGTCGCCTATAGCTGCCTCGGCCACTGGGCCGACGAATCCCCCTCTCTCTTCCAGAAAGCCACCGGCCTCGCCTGGGACCTGGACGGGCCTCTTGGCTGCCACCCCGAAGAGTGGCAGCCGGACGAAAACGAACCCGTCTTCTCCAAGCCCGGTTGGAGCGCCCTCGCCAACCCCAAATTCGCCGCCTACCTCGCCGAAAACAACGTCCAAAACGTAATTGTAATGGGCGCAATGCTCGACTTCGGCGTCCGCCAAACCTGCCTCGACCTCAGCGACCACGGCATCCAGAGCCTCATCGTCGGCGACGCCGCCTACGGCCTTACGGACGCCGGCCACATCTTCACCGCCGACGCCGTCACCCACGGCCTCGTCAAAATCCGCACCACCGGCGAACTCCTCCTCCTGCTCAAAACCCTGCAACAGCAAGGCTCCGTCCTAATCTAACCCCTCCCCTCTTCACCCTTCCCCACCACCCATCTGGTAGGGGCGGTTCGCGAACCGCCCGCACCCCCAGCTAACCAACAACCAAACGGAGAAATACAATGATCCAAACAGTCCTAGGCCCCATCAAAGAAGAAGACCTCGGCGTCTGCCTCCCCCACGAGCACATCTGGTGCGACCAGAACTACGGTCCCCGCTTTGAAGTTATGGGTTCCACCCGCAACCCCTCCGGCTTCATGAAGCTGGACAACTTCGACCTCGTGGCCTCCGAGCTCCGCCACTTCAAGGAGGCAGGCGGCGGCGCCCTCGTCGAAGTCACCTGTAACGGCTGGGGCCGCGACCTGGACATGCTGGCCCGCCTCTCGGAAGCAGCAGAAGTCCACATCATCTCCACCTCCGGCTTCTACATCGAACCCCACATCCCCTATTTCGTCGACGATTTCTCAGTAGAGCAGCTCGCCGACTACATCACCGCCGAGGTCCAGGACGGCGTTGGCGACAGCAAGCGACGCTGCGGCGTCTTCAAGTCCGCCATACACCGCGCCCGCGTTGAGTCCGTCGAGCTCAAAGTCCTCCAGGCCGTCGCCATCGCCCAGAAGCGCACCGGCGCCGCCATCACCACCCACACCACCGGCGGACGTCGCATGGAAGTCCCCGGCGGCACCGTCGGCGTTCACCAGCTTCAGATTCTCAAGGAAGCAGGCGTAGACCCTACCCGGTTCATCGTCGGCCACGTGGACGAACGACCGGACATCGACGTCCTCACCAGCCTCGCCGACGAAGGCTGCTTCATCCAGTTCGACGTCATCGGCAAGGAGCACTACCTCCTCGACGAAACCCGCGCCGAGCTTGTCCACGCCCTCATCCAGCGCGGCTACGTCGACCACCTCATGATCTCCCACGACAGGAACCGCGACTACGAAATGAAGTACGGCGGTAGCACCGGCTACTGCCACATCTTCGAGACCTTCCTCCCCCGCCTCCGAAAACTCGGCGTCACTGAAGACCAGATTCACACCATCATGGTAACCAACCCAGCCCGCGCCCTCTCCATCAGCTAACCACGCCCCTCAACTACAATCAGACCCCTAACCCCTTCCCACACCATTGGAGAAGGTTGGGATGGGGGTGATCCCCCTCCCCCACAGCACTGCCTACGTATGGGCGGTTCGCGAACCGCCCATGTCCCTCCTTGTGACAATTTGCACATTGCCCAAAATCCCCAACCCTGCTACCCTCCCTCCATGAAACCCCCTCTATCCCCTCGTGCCCTCTACCATCCGCGAACCCATCCGTCCGACCCGTCATTCCGGCGAAAGCCGGAATCCAGAGCCGACGCTGAACCTATGCCGTCACTGGCCTTCCGCACCTCCCTATGACCCAAAATTCCGAAAATTCCCACTCGTTTGCCCAACTTTTTTTGAAACGAGTCCCACGCCTGAAACGAATCATCTCAGGCACGGAATCACCCATACTCGAATTTGAAAACGAGTCCTTTCCAGGCACAAACACACAAAAACGAGTATCTACGCCCCATGCCTAGCGCCCAAACGCAAAATCTGCTAAATTTAGTGGCAACTTCCAAGGGGGTTTGAAATTGGAGTACAACATTGTTTCCGGCGATTCCCACGTGGACATGAGCTGGCTTCCAGGAGACCTGTTCGTCAGGAATAACTCCCAGCCTCATCTGCAGGACATGATGCCACGCATCATCGACACTGACGAAGGCCTCATCTGGAAGGCGGAAAAAGACAACATCCTCGGCGTGGCCCAGTCCGCTGGATTCGAGTTCATCCCGCCTCAGAAGGGACGTCGAAAGCGCACCGACAAGATGTTGGCCGCAGGATTTTACGACGGCCCCGCTCGTCCCGTCGACCCGGAACTCCGCCTGATGGACATGCAGACCGACGGCGTCGACGCTGAGATCCTCTACGGCATCACTGGCTCCGGCAAGAACCTCAAGAACATGGAAGTGGTCACCGAGGTCTATCGCGTCTACAACGACTGGGTAGACCGCTTTGGCGCCAGCAATCCCGGCCGCTGGTACGGCCTCGCCTGCCTCCCCATCCACGACTCCAAGCTCGCCGCGGCGGAAGTCCGTCGTGTCGCCGACCACCCCTTCATCCGCGGCGCCGACCTCATGGCCGGCGGCCTCAACTACCCCCTATACGCCCGCGACGGCTATTGGGACTGCCTCTGGCAGGCCTGCGTCGAGACTGGCACTCCCATCTCCTTCCATATCGGCGGTGGTCGCATCCCCATCCCCACCACCCCCGACATGGACACCGGCTTCATCGTCGAAGGCCGTCCCCCCAGCCAGAACGAGCAGGGCTATCAGGCCGTGCGCGGCTCCCTGGGAATGTTCTCCATGGTCCAGGTGCTCATGGGCGTCATCTTCAGCGGCGCCTGCGAGAAGTACCCCGACCTCCAGTTCGTCATGGGCGAGTGCGGCGCCGGTTGGGTCCCCTTCGCCCTCGACCGTATGGACCACATCCACGACGACGGTCAATATGAGAAGAAGTTTGACCCGCCCTTGACGATGAAGCCCAGCGAGTACTGGTATCGCAACGGCTTCACCACCTTCCAGGAAGAGTACGGCGTCAGCAACATCGCCCACCTCGTAGGCTTCGACAACCTCATGTGGGGCTCCGACTACCCCCACCCGGACAGCGTCTGGCCCGACTCCCAGGAGATCATCGCCGAAACCGTCGGCCCCCTCGGCCCCGAAAAAACCAGGCAGATAGTCCGCGACAACGCCGTCAAGCTCTACAACATGGGCAACTAACCCCCACCAGACACCACCGTTTAATAGACTCGAAAGGGGCTGGTTCAAAACCAGCCCCTCTCCCTTTCCCCTCTTTTTTCTGAGGAGGCCCCGCGACGAAGAATCTGGTGGGGGCGGTCTTTCCCCTCCCTCCCCCACTGGTAGGGGCGGTTCGCGAACCGCCCGTCCCCCGCAACCCACATTCACCCAACAGCGCCGACCCCAACCTCCCTAACGCCCTACCCCAAACTTGCCGTCATGCAATGACCCGTCACGCAGTGACCCCCTCCCTCACCGGCCGCTGCGGCCGCCGCGTCAGATAGATAAGCACCGCCGCCACCAGATACACCCCCGCAAGCACCACAAAAAGCTCGTCGTAGCTGCCTGTCACCTCCCTCACCTTCGCCCCCAGAAACGGCCCCAACCCCAGCGCCCCCATCGAAAGCGGTGTCAGTGCCCCCGTAATCGCCCCGAAGGACCCCCGACCGAAGTACTGCGCCAGCAGCATCGATTCCAGCACCCCCGTGGTCCCGGAGAACAGCCCCCACAGCAGCCCGAACGCGTAGGCTTCCCACACCGAGTCCACCATTAGCAGGTACAGCGCCAGCCCCGCCGACGTAACGAGAACCACCACCAGCAGCCGCCTCGGAGTAACTTTGTCCGCCACGTACCCCCACATCAACACCCCCAGCGAAAGGAACGTGCTCAGCGTCAGCACCAGCGCCGCTTGCGTCGTCGACATCCCCACCTCCTCGCTCAGATACGGCACCATTGCAAACCCGATGGTCGCCGCCCCCAGAATCGCCAGCACCGTCGTCATCCCCACCAGCCAGAACGCCGCCGTCCGCATCGCCTCCCCCGCCTTCCAGCTGAACTCCTCCGTCTCACTTCTAACCGACTTTCCGTCCTTGCCCGTACCTACAGTCGAAGGCTGCACCCCGTCGGGAAGTAGCCCGATGTCCTCTGGCTGCCGACGCATTATGACAATCAACGGCAGCACCATCGCCAGGCTCAACGCCCCCATGTACTGATACGCCGCCCTCCAACTCAGGCTCGATGCGATCACCGCAATCAGCTGGATGTTGATGGCGCTGCCTATAGGCCGGTTCAGCGAATTCAGCGCCAGCGCCAGGTTCCGACGCCGCCTGAAGAAGTTCACCGCCACCGTGCGAGGCACCACGCCGATGAGAATCGGATTCCCCAGCCCCCGACCGAAGATGTACGCCGCGTAGAAGTGCCACACCTTGCTCACCCGGCTGAGTGAGAAGAAGGAAATCGCCATCGCAATCGTGGCCAGCGGCATCAGCACCCGCGGGCCGTGCTTGTCCGCCAGCCGTCCAATCAGCGGCGAAAGCAGGCCGGACGTCCACGTCCCAAGCGTCACCGCCAGCGCAATAGTGCTCCGGCTCCACCCCGTATCCTCGAAGATGAAGTCCTGAATCCCCCCAAGCACCACCTGCGTTATCCCCGTGCACGCGAAGGTGGCCAGCGCCCCCATCCCCATTATCAGCCAGCCATAATAGAAGGGCGTCGGCGGACGCCACGTCAATGCCCTCGCTAGCAAGGGTCCAAACTCACGTTGTCAATACCCAGGGCAAAAAAATCAAAAGGCAGGTCTCTGCAACACCGACGACTCGATCTTCCGAAACACAAGCTGCCCATCTGACGGCTCTCCCAGAAGCTGCCCGTCCTCCACCATCACCTTGCCCCGCAGCATCACCGTCGACGGCCACCCCTCAATCTCCCACCCCTCCCAAGGACTGTAGTCCCGCAGGTGCAGGTCGTCCATCGTCAACGCCTTCCGCACCGAAGGGTCCATGATCGTAATGTCCGCGTCGCTCCCCACCGCAATCGCCCCCTTCTGCGGATACAAGCCCAGCATCTTCGCCGCGTTGGACGAAGTGACATCCACAAAACGCTCCAACGACATTCCACGCTTCACCACCGCGTCCGTGTACACGACCCCCATTCGGATCTCGATGCCGATGTTCCCGCCCCTCAGGTCCATCATGTTCCGGCCTGCAATCTTGTCCAGGTACGTCGTGAACCCGCTGTCCGTCGCCGTAAACGCCAGGTCGTCCTTCATTAGTCCCTTCCACAGCTCCAGCCTGTCCTCCTCGTACTTCAACGACGGGAAGGTGTGGTACTTCATCCCGTCCTCTTCTTTGTACCGGCTGCACTCGAAGGAGAGCGCCAGCGTCAGCACCTCCCCGTACACGGGCCGCCCGTCGCTCCTCGCCTCAGCTATGGCATCCTTGCCCTCGTGGCCCGTAACGTGGACGAAGTACATCCCCACCCCCGTCCGCTCCGCCAGCCGCGTCACGTTGCGAAACGCTATCTCCTCCGCCAGATTCGAGTGGATAAGATGAGCGTTGTGCCAGTCCCACCGGTTCCGCTGACGAGCGGTCAGGTAGTTGTACATCGTTATCTCATCATCGGACCCGTGGACCGCCAGCACCCCGTCGTGCCTGGCAATCTGCGTCATCAGGTCGGAAAGTCGCCCCATGTCCATCTTCGCCACGAGGCTGATGGGAATCCGTCCCTCCGGCGGCTTAGTGTCCGTGGTGAATATCTTGATGCTCGGAAATCCCGCCCGCACCAGCTCCCCATACCTCGAAATCGCGTCCGGCGTATTGGAGCTTGAGTAGATGCAGTGGGTCGAATAGTCCGTGTAGGCGTTCCCCGGCCATACCGACATATAGTCGTGGATCCCCGCCGCCAGGTCTCCCTCGTTGGGCACCGGCGCAAAGTCGACGACAGTCGTCGTCCCTCCCCATATCGCCCCCAGCGAGTGCTCCAGCGGCCCTGCGTTCGGCACCCCCGGCACAGACTCCGGTATCCCCGGCTGAACGTTGGATGCAGCGTGAATATGCGGCTCCACACCCCCCGGCACCACAATCTTTCCGGTAGCATCAATCACCCGCCCCGCCTCCGGCAGCGGCGCGCCGTGCATCGCCACCACGACGATCTTCTTCCCCTGAATCCCCACGTCCCACTTCCCCGCGCCCATGGGCGTAACAACCTTACCGCCACTGATAATCATATCCAACATCGCTCTAACCTCCCACTCCAAAACTCCCCACGAGGTCCATCCCTCGTTTGCTGATTGTAGACCAGCCACCCCAACTGTCAAGACCAACCCCCTCCCATCTTCACCCTTCCCCCTCGACGGGGGAAGGTTTGGATGGGGGTGACTCCCCCCACTCCCCACGTGCAACCGCGCGCCGTACCCGCCCCTCCGCCAACCCACGTAGGGGCGGTTCGCGAACCGCCCTCCCCCGTCACCAACATTCCGCGCCAAAACCAACCCCCTCCACCCACGCCCATCCCTGCCAAATTTGCCGTGACGCAGTCACCCCCCTCCACCCACGCCCACCTCTGCCAAACTTGCCGTGACGCAGTCACCCCAGCCCCTTCCCCAAAATACGCTATACTAACCCCCACCTTCAAAACCCAAGGAGAACCCCATGCCTGAAAAGAAACTCAGAGTCGCCGTCCTCGGCGCGGGCCGTTGGGCCAACATGGCCCACATCCCCGGCTGGCTCCGCGATCCCCGAGTGGAGGTCGTCGCCCTCTGCGACGTCGAACTCCCCCTGGCCAGAGAAATGGCCGCCGGCTTCAACCTCCCCGAAGCAACCGACGATTGGCAGACCCTGATCTCCCGCGAAGACGTAGATGTCATCGACATCGTCACCCCCTCCGACACCCACCATCAGCTTGCCTCCGCCGCCATCGACGCCGGCAAGCACGTCCTCTGCGAAAAGCCCGTCGCCCAGGACTTCCGCGAGACTCTCCGCCTCTCCGCCCTCGCCGAAAGCAAAGGCCTCAAGACCAAGCTCGGCTTCACCTTCCGCTACACTCCCGGCGTCCAGTACGCCAAGTCCCTCATCGACGACGGCTTCGTCGGCAAGCCCTTCATCTTCAACGGCTATGAGCAGAACTCCCAGTGGATCAACCCCCAGACCCCCCTGCGCCGCTCCCAGATGCGCGAGGACCAGTCCCAGATCCAGGTGGTCTCCCTGGAGGGCTACGGGGCGCCCATCATCGACATCGGCCGCTGGTGGGTCGACGCCGAATACTCCAGCGTCGTCGGTACCATGCGTAACTTTGTCCCGGAGAGGATGGTCTACGGCAGCGACAAGCTCACCCCCATGAACATCGACGACGGGGACGTTTTCATTGCAGAGTTCGCCAACGGCGTCATCGGCTCCGTCCAGACCAGCTTCGTCACCGTCGGAAACTTCCCGGGCGTCGAGGCCCGCATCTTCGGCGACAAGGGCGCCATCATCTGCCGCATGGTGGAGGAATTCGGCGTCGCAGAAACCATCAAGGTCGCCACCCCCGACAGCGTGGAGTTCAAGGAGCTGACCATCCCCGACAAATTCTACCCCGGCGGCGGCGCTCCCACGGAAAGCTGGCGCAGCCTCTTTTACGCCAATCTCATCAAGGATTTCATAGACGAAATCTTCGAAGGCGGCCCCCGCAACCAGGGCAACTTCGTCGACGGCGCCGCCGTCCAGGAGGTCATCAACGCCGTCGAACTCTCCTGCCGCGAACGACGCTGGGTCGACCTCCCCCTGGAGAGATAACCGTGGATGCGACGCAAACCCAATTCTCACTCTGGCTCGACCGCTTTCTGACATCCTACTACCGCAACCGCCCCGTCAACGCCACCTTCATCGGCGTCCACGACTACGACCATCTCCTTCCTGATCTTTCACCCGAAGGCGTCGACGACTGCGTCTCCGACATAACGCAGCTCCAGAATGACCTCTCCGACCTCCCCTCCGAACCGCTCACGGAAGCCCAGCAGATGGACCGCCGACTGGCGTCAGCGTTTCTCGAAATCCAGCAGTGGGAGTTCCAGTCCACCCACTTCCACCGCGGCAACCCCTCCTTCTACGTCGGCGAAGCCATATTCGGCGTCCTGTCCCTATTTCGCCGCGAATTCGCCCCCTTCCCCCAGAGACTCGAAGCCGCCATCGAGCGTATGAACGCCATCGACGCCCTCCTCAACCAGGCCCGCGAAAACATCGAAGCCGCCCCCGCAGCCTGGATCGAACGCGCCGTCCGCGAATGCGAAGGCGCCCTCGCCTTCCTCGAAACCGGCATCCACCACCTTCTCCGCGAAAACAACGTCGATTCCAGCCAAGCGGAGTCCGCGGCCACAAGCGCCGCCGACGCCTTCCGCCGTTTCAAACACTGGCTGGAAACCGCCCTCCCCGCCAACGATGCCTACGCCTCCGGCGAGCAGGCCTTCAATCTCATGCTCCACCAAGGCCACTGCCTCGACATGAACGCCGACGAAGTGGAAGCCTACGCTTGGGAACAGCTCCGCGAGAGCGAGGCAATGCTGGATGCCCACGCCAACGACTTCGACGCATCCGATTGGCGCGAGGCCTTGGCCAAGCTCGAACGCCAATACCCCACCGTCGACCACTATTTCCCCCACCACTACGGTCTCTGGCGGGCCTGCCGCGCCGTCTCGGAGCAGAACAACCTCGTCACCTGGCCCGAGTGCGACATCCGCTTCATCCCCCGCCCCCCGTGGGCCCAGGGCGCAGCATCCAAGCTCTACTTCCTCCCCTATCATTCCGCCCCCGCCTTCGACCCCATCCCCGCCGTCGACTGCATGCTCGCCCCCATTGATTGGAGTCTCCCCGCAGGCCAACGATTGCAGATGCTCCGGGCCTCCAACAACAGCGTCATCAAGCTCAACCACGTCGTCCACCACGCCGCCCTCGGCCACCACGTCCAAAACTGGTACGCCAACAACAAGGCGGAATCTCGCATCGGGCAGATCGCCGCCGTCGACGTCGCCTCCCGCCTCGCGTTCTTCTGCGCCGGCACCCTTGCCGAGGGCTGGGCCACCTACAGCGTCAAGCTCATGGACGAGGTCAACTTCCTCACCGCCCTCGAAAGCTACTCCCTCCACAACGCCCGCCTCCGCGCCTGCGCCCGCGCTATCGTCGACGTGGGCATCCACACCGGCAAGATGACTCTACAACAGGCCCAGGACTTCTACGCCGACCGCGTCGGCATGTCCCCCGGAGCCTCCCGCGCCGAGGCGGTCAAAAACACTATGTTCCCCGGCGCCGCAATGATGTACCTCATCGGCTCCGATGCCATCGTCAACCTCCGCGAGGAGATGAAGTCGAAGCACGCCAACCGCTTCAACCTCAAGAACTTCCACGACGCCTTCCTCTCCTACGGCTCCGTGCCCGTCTCCCTCATCGCCCGGTCCATGCGAAAGAATGACAACTGGCTGTTGGATTAACCCATCAAATAACGCATAATGGCCACAGACTACCCAGGGAGGCGCAATGAACAAGGAAACTGTCAACGAACTCATCGGCCAGGCCAAGGACCACGTCTGGTCGAGCCACTCCCAGATTTCAGGCCGCGATGACCCCACCGGCCTCGGCATCGCCGTCAAGGGCGAAGGCTGCTACGTCATCGACAGCGAAGGCAACCGCTACCTCGATGCCACCGGCGGCTCCCACTGCTGCCTCGTCGGCCACGGCCGGCGCGAAATCGCCGAAGCCGTCTATCAGCAGATGCTGGACCTGGAGTTCACCGGCTCCGGCACCGTTCCCTTCACCAACGCAGCCACCGCCAAGCTCTCCAGGAAGCTGGCAGAGCTCACCCCGGGCAATCTGAACCGCTCTTTCTACACTCTCTCCGGCTCGGAAGGCATCGAGGCCGCGCTCAAGATCGTCCGCCAGTACCATGCCCAGAACGGCAAACCCAAGAAATACAAGGTCCTCTACCGCAACTACTCCCACCACGGCTACACATGGGGCGCCATGAGCGTAAGCGGCGATCCCGCCATCCGCTCCCTCATCTTCGAACCCGCCGTCCCCATGGGCGTCATGGTCCCCGAAGCAAACCCGTATCGCTGCCTCCACTGCACTGGGACCTGCAACCTGGGCTGCGCCCGCTCCATCGAGGCCACTATCGAATACGAAGACCCCGAGTCCATCGCCGCCATCCTTGTTGAGCCTATCCCCAAGGGCGCCCTCGTCTCCCCTACGGATTACTGGGATATAGTCAAAGACCTCTGCGCCAAACACGACATCCTCCTCGTCGCCGATGAAGTCGTCACCGCCTTCGGCAGGACGGGCACCTGGTTCGGCGGCGACCACTACGATCTCGAACCCGACCTGATGGTCCTCGGCAAAACCCTCGGCAGCGGCTACCAGCCCATCGGAGCCGTAGTAGCCACCGAGCAGGTCTTCGAAAGGTTCCTCGGCGATCCCGACAACACCCTCCTCCAGTCCCACACCCTCAGCAGCCATCCCGTCGTCTCCATCGCCGCCCTCACCAATCTGGAAATCATCGAACGCGAGCGTCTGGTGGAGCGTAGCGCCGCCCTCGCCCCCTTCCTGCGCTCCCAGTTGGAGACCCTCAAAGAGCACTCCACCGTCGGCGACGTCCGGTCCGTCGGCCTCCTCGCCGAGGTAGAACTCGTCAAGGGCGATGGCACCAAAGAACCCCTCGGCGGCAAGCAGGTTGGCCGGGACCTGACCCGCTTCATGGTGGATAGCGGCCTCTACATGCGCTGCAGCGGCGCACGCCTGAACATCCATCCCCCCTTGACCATCACGGAAGACGAAATTCGCGAAATGGTCGACATCTTCGACAAGACCCTCACCTACGCAGAAAGGAACATTCTGAACACATGAACAGCCCCGCACGCACCCTCATGGTCGGCCTCGGCGCCCGCGGCAAGAAATGGGCCCGCATCATGCACGAAGAGCAAAAATCTCAGACCGTTGGCTACGTCGACCTGGACGACGACAACCTCGAATGGGCCCAGACCATGTACGAAGCAGACCCGAAGAACTGCTACAACGATATGGGCCAGGCCCTCAAGGACCTCCAACCCGACTTCGTCGTCCTCGCCACACCGCCCATGGACCGCTACGAAAACGTGATGAAGGTCTTCGAAAGCGGCGCCCACCTCCTCTCGGAAAAACCCCTCTCCCTCGACTTCGACGAAGGCATTCGCATGGCCAAAGCCGCTGAGGACGCCAAGCTGGGCTTTGCCGTCGGCCTCAATTTCCGTTGGCAGCACTGCATCCTGAAGGCTCGCGAAATCCTCCGCAGCCGCAGGATCGGCGCCCCCCGCTTCGCCGGCTACTCCTACTGGCGCAACCGCGATGGCTACGCCCCCTTCCTCAACCGCTTCCCCCTCACCATGCGCCAGCCCATGCTCTACGAGCAGGTCATCCACCACATCGACTCCATCCGCTTCGTCTACGATTCCGAAGTGGAGCGCGTCACCTGCCGCTGCTCCAACCCGCCCTGGAGCATGTACCGCGACGACGCTACCACCATCGCCATCTTCGACATGACCGCCGGCCTCCAGGTCAACTACTTCGGCACCTGGTCCGGCCAGACCAAGCTCGACCAGTTCCTGTGGCGTACCGACTGTGACGACGGTGCTCTCTTCCAGTACGAGCTCTTCAAGGACCTCCGCATCATCCGCGGCTCCGAAAACGACGTCATGGAGAAGATCCCCCTACCTGAGCAGGAACAGCTCGTGGACGACGCTCGCGTCATGGTCTCCGAAATCCTGGACCAGCTCGCCGAAGGCAACCTCCATCCCGAACCAACGGCCATCGACCACCTCAAGACCTTCGGCATCATCGCCGCCTGCGAGGAGTCCAACAACACCGGCCTCCCCGTCGAAATGGACGAGTTCTTCGACCGCCACGGCATGCCCTCCCACTGGCGTTGACCATCCCGCCCCAATGACTTGGATTAACACCATCCCCCTCCACAAAGCCGCCGGCAAGCTGGCGGACCTCTACCGACGCATCAAAGGCCCCAACGATGTCGTAGACAACATCATGATGGCCCACAGCCTCCGCCCCCACACCATGGAAGGCCACCTCGCCCTATACAAGGCAACCCTCCACCACAGCGGCAACACCCTCCCCAAGTCCTTCCTGGAAACCCTCGGCCTCTTCGTCAGCATCATCAACCGCTGCGGATACTGCATCGACCACCACTACGAAGGCCTCCGCCGCCTGCTGAAGGACGACGACCGCGCCGAAGCAATCCTTGCCGCCTTCAACCGCCACCGACCCCAAGACGCCTTCGACGGCAGAGAACTTGCCGCCCTCGCATACACCAACGCCCTCACCAAGAACCCCTCCATCATCGCCGAAAAGCACGTCAACGGCCTGAGAAAGGCAGGCTTCACCGACGGCGAAATCCTCGAAATCAACCAGGTCGTCAGCTACTTCGCCTACGCCAATCGCACTGTTCTCGGCCTCGGCGTCACCACCGAAGGCGACGTCCTCGGCCTCTCCCCCTCCTCCAGCGACTCCGAAGACTGGTCCCACAAATAACCCTGCCATGACCACAACTTCCCCGCAGCCCATCCCGTCATTCCGGCGAAAGCCTCTCCTCGTGACCCGACATGGAGGCCGGAATCCACTCCCCCTTTCCCCCTCCCACACATCATTCTGAACGCAGCGAAGCGGAGTGAAGAATCTCGCCACCGGTGCACGTCCAACTCTCCCTTCCCCCTTTATGGAAAATGCTTGGATGAGCGTGATCCCCCCCACGAAAGTAAACATATGCAGACCCGCAATCTAGGCCCCCTCACCGTTCCCGTAATCGGCATGGGCTCCGCCTCATCCTCCGGCTTCGACGTGGAGTCCCCCCAGGAGATGGAGAACTGCCGCCGTATCCTGGACGACTGCCTGAACTCCGGCGCAACCATCCTCGATACCTCCCCAATGTACCGACGCGCCGAAGCCGTCATCGGCGACGGCATACGCGGACGACGCCACAAGTTCCAGCTGGCCACCAAAGTCTACTGCGCCGGCGTCGAAGCGGGTCGCGCCCAGATTCAACGCTCCTTCGACCTCCTCGGCACGGACCACATCGAAGTCCTTCAGGTCCACAACCTGGTCGATTGGCGCACCCACCTGACCTATCTGGAGCAGCTGAAGGCCGAGGGCAGAATCGACGTCATCGGCATCACCCACTACCTGCCCCGCTACTACGAAGAGTTGGCCCACGTCATGCTCAACGCCAGGGTCGACGCTATCCAGGTTCCCTACAGCCTGCTGGAACGCAAAGCGGAGGAGAAAATCCTCCCCCTCGCGATAGAACTGGGCATCGGCGTCATCGTCATGCGCCCCCTGGTTAAGGGAAGAGTGGTCACCCGACTCAAGCGTCAACCGGACCTCACCCCCCTCCGCGAAGTCGGCATCGAAACCTGGGGTCAAGCCGCCCTGGCATGGATTCTCGCCGACCCGCGCGTCACCGTTCTGATTCCCGCCACCGGCCGTCCGGGCCGCATGCTGGAGAACGCCGTCGCCGGCTCCGTAACCCTCCCCATCGAACTCCGAAAGTACATCGAGCGAGAATGGGAGCGCTGCACCTGACCCCCCTATTCACCCTCCAACCTACATGTCATTCTGAGGAGGCCCCGCGACGAAGAATCTCGCCGCCGATTGACGCCAATCCCCTCCACCCACCCCTCCCCGTGCCCCCGCGAAAGCGGGGCCCCTCTTTATCCTTTAACCAACGCCCAACTCCCCCTGTCTCCCGTACGGGCGGTTCGCGAACCGCCCGTCCCCCGTTGTTGCACCCATCCTCCCCTGCTAGAATGACTCCCACCTTACTTCATCACCAAAGGAGAGAAGATGTACGTCATCATCGCCCCCATCCAGATTAAGCACGACTTCAAGGAACAGTTCATCGAGGCCATGATCCTCGACGCAAAAGGCTCCGTCGAAAATGAGCCGGGCTGCCTCCGATTCGACATCATCCAGGACGCCGACCACTCCGACCGCATCTGGCTCTACGAAGTCTACAAGGACGAAGCCGCCTTCAAGGCCCACACACAGACGCCCCACATCAAGAAGTGGCTGGAGACTACTAAGGACTGGCGCGACGCAGGCCCCTCCGGCGCAGGCCGTGGCAGCCACACCATCTGGCCCCCCGACGAAGACTACAAATAAGCGCGGTTTCCAAACCCTACCCCCATCTTCCGTAAGGGCAATCCCTCGTGATTGCCCTCCTCCTCTTTTTTCTGAGGAGGCCCCGCGACGAAGAATCTGGTGGGGGGCACCACTCCCACAACGTCCGTCCTTCCAGCTCCCCCGATTAACTGTGAAGAGCCTGCCCCTACACAGATACGGGGCGGGAACCCACTCTCAACCTGCGACCAACTCCTTCGCTCCTCGCATCGCCAGGTAATAACCGAAAACACCAAACCCGTACACCAACCCCCGGCTAACCGGCTGCACCTTGGAGACCACACCCCGCGCCGAAGGGTTGGACGCATGCACCTCAATCACCGGAAACCGCACCTGACTAATCGCCGACAGCAGCGGCCCCGTGCCCGTGCTGTACCCCGAAGGATTGATGACCGCCGCGTCCACGTCGCCGTCGTGGGCGTCGTACAGCGCGTTCACCACCTCGCCCTCGATGTTGGAGTGAAAAATCTCCACCTCAACCCCCAACTCCTCCGCGTACCCACGCACCGCGTCATTGATCTCGTCCAGCGTCGTCGTCCCAAAGATCTCGATCTGCGCCCGCCCTCGCATATTCATCCCCGCCCCCTGAATTACCAGAATCTTGGCCATCACATTCCTCCCGCTTTACAAGCCATTGAGTAACCGTCATTCCGGCCCGCGAGCCGGAATCCAGCCCCATACTCCCCCCAATTCCTATTGCCCCACGTGTCATTCTGAGCGAAGCTAAGAATCTCGCCTCTACCCACCCTTCACCTTCACCAGTTTCTGAAGGCTCCGAATCTCCCGTGGCGGATTCAGCAGGCTACCCGTGTTCGTCCACGACACCTCAGCCACGTACATGTCCCCATTGGAGTCCAGCGCAATCCCGTGGGGCGCGATGAACTTCCCAGCCTCCAACCCCGGCCCCGTATCCCCCAACCGCGCTAGCACCTTACCCTCCAGATCGTAGATGCTCACCCTCGGCCCCATGCCGGGCGCGCCCTCGTTGGCAGAAATGGTCGCCCCCAACTCCCCAATGTACAGAAGCTGGCGACTCTCCGCGTCAAAGGAACCATCGTCCATGTATAGACCGCAGGGCTTTGCCATGTTCACCCACTGGGTCTCGTACTTCCCGTTGGCATCGAACACCTGCACCCGGTGGTTCTCACGGTCCGCCACGTACACGTATCCGTCCTTGTCCGTAGAGATGTTGTGGACGATGTTGAACTGCCCCGGCTC
The DNA here is from genome assembly GCA_951812825.1 of uncultured Dehalococcoidia bacterium. GTDB lineage: Bacteria > Chloroflexota > Dehalococcoidia > Lucifugimonadales > JAPULR01. The sequence goes on from OX638324.1 coordinate 394,275, forward strand.
AGTCCCAGGCCCGCCCCACGAAAACAGCAGGTTGCCGCCCTCGTCATACTTGTGGACGCTTGCGTTCCCGTACCCGTCCGACACGTAGAAGTCATTGTTAATGGGACAGATGGCCACGTGGGTACACCGATTGAAGGGGTTCCCGCTGTGGAAGGGCGCAGGCTTGCCGCTGACCCCCACGGTCAGCAGCACCCGACCGTCGTAGGTGCACTTCCGCACCGTGTGGTCGTCATCGTCCGTCAGATAGATCGTGTCGTCTGGCCCCATCGTCACCCCATGGGCCCGCGGAAACATCCCCTCTCCCCACGAAGTGAGAAACTTGCCGTCTCGATCGAAGACAATCACCGGATGCTCACCCCTGTTGAATGCATACACCCTCCCCTTGTCGTCGACTCCCACCGCCGCCACCTCCTTGAATCCCCACCCCTCCGGCAGGATCCCCCAACCCTCCGCTACCTCATAGACAAACTCCCCTTCGCCAATTCGCACCCCCATCACTCCACCTCCTGACGCAGAATAAAGCCAAGAATATCCCCTGGCCAACACAGATTCAACCACGCCCACCGCCCACCTCCTCTGCGGTAGACGCAGGTTTCAAACCTGCCCTCCCTCTCCCAAATCCTGTGGTATAGTAACCTCAACCTGCACTGGGAGGAGTTCCATGGAGTACAACCTTGTTTCGGCGGATTCCCACATGGACATGAGCTGGCTGCCCGGCGACCTGTTTGAAAAGAACGGCCCCAGCCACCTGAAGGACGTGATGCCCAAAGTGGTAGACACCGATAGCGGCCCCCGCTGGGTCACCGAAGGTCGCGAGCTCGGCGTCTACGGCGGCCTCGGATTCGGCTTCAGCGCCCCCAAGCGCGGTCACCGACGTCAGGTGGACAAGATGTACGAGGCTGGCTACTACGAAGGCGGCGCCCACGCCATCGACCCCGAATTGCGTCTCAACGACATGGCTATCGACGGTGTAGACGCCGAGATTCTCTACGGCATGACCACCGCCGGCATGCGAATCCGCAACCCGGAGGTCCTCTCCGAAAGCTATCGTATCTACAACGACTGGGTGTCGGACTTCTGCACCGCTACCCCCGGCCGCTGGTACGCCCTCGCCTGCATGCCCATCCACGACCCGGCCCTCGGCGGCGAAGAGCTTCGCAGGGCCGCGAATAACCCGGGCATCCGTGGCGGCGAACTCTACGTCAGCGGCACCACCCGCCCCATCTACCTCCGGGACGGCCACTGGGACCCCCTATGGGACGCGGCGGCGGAAACCCGCCTGCCCATCTCCTTCCACATCGGCGGTGGCGGCATAAAGGTCCCCGGCCCCATTGAAGGCGAGGAAGGTAAAAAATCCTTCAGCGCCGACGAACCAACCCAGAACCAGCTTGCCTTCGTCGGCACCTCTCTGCCCCTTGGCCAGCTTGCCGGCTCCGAGTGGCTCATCAGCATAATCATGAGCGGCGCCTGCGAAAGACTCCCCAACTTCCGCTTCGTCCTCGGCGAGTGCGGCGCAGGCTGGATCCCCTTCGTCATAGAGCGCATGGACATCAAGTACAGGGACAGCCTCCTCGACGAGAAGTTCGAGCCCCGCATGAGCATGCTTCCCAGCGAATACTGGTACCGCCAGGGCGCAACCACCTTCCAGCAGGACCCCTGCGTCAACTACATGGCCGAACACATCGGCGTCGACAACCTCATGTGGGGTTCCGACTATCCCCACCCCGACGGTGTCTGGCCCGGCTCCCAGGAAGTCATCGACGCCACCATGAGTAAACTCGACGAGTCAGCCCGCCGCAAAATCACCTGCGACAACGCCGTAAACCTCTACCGCATGGGCCAATAGTCCCCACATCCCCTCCACCCACATGTCATCCTGAGGAGGCCCCGCGACGAAGAATCTCGCTCCCGCTCGACGCCATCCCCCTCCCCTTCTTCTCCCTTCCCCCTCGACGGGGGAAGGTTAGGATAGGGGTGACCCCCAACAAAAACGTAGGGGCCGGTCCCAAACCGGCCCTTTCCCTTTACCACCACAAGTCCCGTAGTGGCGGCTCGCGAACCGCCCTCCCCCGTCAGCAACATCCCGCGCCGAAACCAATCCCCTCCACCCACGCCCACCCCTGCCAAATTTGCCGTGACGCAGTCACCCCCTACCGCCGAAACTCCGCCAGCCTCGACAACCTCTCCCGCACCCGCGCAAACGTCTCCGGCGTCTTCGGAAACGCGAACCTAATATACGGCTTCCCCATCTCCGCACGGTGATAGAACGCCCTCCCCGGCACCGGCGTCACCCCAATCTCGCTCGATAGAAATATCGAGAACTCGTTCTCGTCCTCAAACCCGCAATCGGGATAGTGCGTCATCACGTAGTACGCCCCCTTGGGCGTCACGTAGTCGAAGCCCATCTCGCCCAGTATCGAGAGCATCGTGTCCCGACGCTCAACGTATCCGGCGGCCAGCTCGTCATAGTAGCTCTGCGGAAATCGCAACCCCACCGCCGCAGCTTCCTGCAACGGGGCTGCAGCCCCTACAGTTACAAAATCGTGGGCACGTCGGATCCCCGTCGTTATCCCCTCGTCCAGCGCGATGCACCACCCCACCCGCCACCCTGTGACGCTGTAGGTCTTCGACACGCTGTTGATGGTTATCGTCCGCTCCCCCATCCCCGGCAGCGACGCGATGCTGCAATGGGTCTCGCCGTCATACAGAATATGCTCGTAGGGCTCGTCGGTGATGGCCAGCGCGTCATACTCCTGGCACAGTTCGCCGATGGTCTCCAATTCAGCTCGGCTGAACACCTTGCCCGTCGGATTGTGGGGTGTGTTTATGACGATGGCCTTGGTCTTCCCACTGAACGCTCGCCGAAGCTCGTCATCATCGAAGACAAACTCGTCCCCCCTCTCATATAACTGCACGTAGACAGGCTTGCCCTGGCACAGCAGCGTGTCCGGCCCGTAGTTCTCGTAGAATGGCTCGAAGACGATAATCTCATCCCCGGGGTCCACAGTCGCCAGCATCGCCGAAAGCATCGCCTCCGTGCCCCCGCAGGCGATGGTGATGTGACGTTCCGGGTCTATCTCCACCCCGTTGTACCAGCCGAACTTCTCCGCCAGCGCCTGCCTCAAGGAGGGCGCGCCCCACGTGATGGCGTACTGGTTGAACCCGCCGTCCAGTGCGTCCTTGGCCGCCTCAATAAGCGGACGCGGAGGGTCGAAATCAGGAAAGCCCTGGGCCAGGTTGATGCCGTCGTACATGTTGTTGACCCGGGTCATCTCCCGAATCACCGATTCCGTGAACAGGCTCACCCGCTTGGAATACCGCTGTTTAGGACTCAAACTGAATGCTTCTCCTGGAAATTGTGCTCTGCGAATTCGACCGTCAGCGTATCACGTATGCGGCGTGTTAGCCACTTACGAGGACTCTTTCAGAACGTCCACGGCGGCTTCAATAGTTTCGGCGCTGGTGCGGCTATCGTCCACCGTTTCCGCCCGCTCGGCGGCGAAGGGCGTCCGGCTGAGCAGCCTGTAAATCGACGCCGCACCCTGGTGGAAACCGGGCGGCAGCCCCTGGCTGTCGTACGTTGCCGCAATCTCCTCCATCTCCCCAATCCAACGTCCTGCCCGCGCCGGCAGTCGCGCGATCCCTGACTCCATCGCCTCGAAGGCCGCCGACTGGCTGGACTCAAGCTCCGCCGCCAGCTCCTCCGTCAACCCCAATGACTCCGCCAACGAAAGCACCGCCACGTGCAACGCCGACGTTCCCTTCGTCAGCCCCGCGTAGCACATCTTGATCCCCGAAGCCCTCCCAACCTCGTCCCCCATCTGCTTCACGATAATCCCCATGCCGTCCAACTCGGACATCACCGGCGCATTCTCGCCCGAAACGTAAAACCGCGGACGGTACCCTCCCCTCGGCGGCCCTCCGATAATTCCCCCGTCAATGTACCTCCCCCCGTCTCCGGCGATGATCTCCTCTATCTGCATCGTCGTTTGAGGCGAAATTGCGTTGCAGTCGGCGTAATACACGTCGACGCCCATGGTTCGAATGGCCTGCCCCACGTCCCTCGCAAGCGCCACCGCTTCTGCAGGCACCATTATCGAAAGAACCAGGTCTGCCTCATCCACCACCGACTCCAAATCCGGCATGTCGACTATTCCTGCTGCATCCGCCAGTCCCCGCGTCCGCTCGCTCCGGCCCTCCAGAAACGTAATCACCTCCAGGCCGCCCTCCCTCAGGGAGCGTCCCACCGCGTGACCCATGTCTCCCGGACTCAAAATCGCCACCCGCTTAATCGCCATTCTCAACCTCTCTTACGTCGATCGACATCCTTGCCATCACTCCAACTCCAAAATCATCTGACCAATCAACACGTTCTGTCCCTTCTGAACCCTCACCGCCTTCACTCGCCCGTCCCTCGGTGCCGTCAACTCCTGCTCCATCTTCATCGCCTCCAGCACGCAGACCCTGGATCCCGCAGCAACCCTGTCGCCGACACCCACGTCTATTGAGAGCACTACCCCCGGCAGCGGCGACCGCACCACGCTATCGCCCGCATCCTCCCCCGACGCTTCCCTCCCGCCGTCCTCCAGGCCCGACGCTTGGGCATCTTGCGCCACGTCCGACAACCTCACCATCACCGGCTCCTCATCCACCAGCACCCGCACCTCGTCTCCCTCCCACTCACCCACCTCCACCTCGTACCACCTCTCCTCCACCTTCACCCGCATCCGGACCATCTAACTCCCTCCCTCCGACACGCCCCAACACATGTCATTCTGAGGAGGCCCCGCGACGAAGAATCTCGCTGCCATCACACACCCTTGTTCCATCAACAACGCCATCGTTTCTCCAAGCACTTTATACCCATGTCCCCTGAAGAATCCCACGACCCGCCTAACCCAACACCGAAATAAACACGCCCGCCACCACCGCCGACCCTATCACACCCGCCACGTTCGGCCCCATGGCGTGTGGAAGCAGGAAGTTGGCCGGATTCGCTCGACGTCCAATATTATGCGAAAGCCGCGCCGCCATCGGCACCGCCGATACCCCCGCCGAGCCGATTAACGGGTTCACCTTCTCCTTCACAAACAGGTTCATCACCTTCGCAAACAGCAGCCCGCTCACCGTGCTGAAGGCAAAGGCCCCCAGTCCCAACCCCAGAATCTTGACGGTGTCCACGTCAAACACCCGCTCCGCCGATAACTGCGCCCCGACGGTTATCATCAGGAATATGGTCGCCACGTTCAGTACCTCGTTGGACGCGGAGTTGAACAGCCGCGGCACCACGCCGCTCTCTCGGAACATGTTGCCAATCATGAACATGGCAATTAGCGGCGCGGATTCTGGAACCACCAGGATAATTATCACCATGGTTACTGCGGGGAAAAGTAACTTCTCCTTGCGAGACACCTCCCGCAAGGGCCGCATCACAATCTCCCGCTCCTTCTTGGTCGTAAGGAGCCGCATCAATGGTGGTTGAATGAACACCACGCTCGCCATGTAGGAGTACGCCGTCACCGCGGTTATCCCCAGCAGTTCCGGCGCCAGCCTCGCCGAGGCGAAGATAGTCGTCGGCCCGTCCGCGCCGCCAATAATCGCAATCGCCCCCGCCTCTTTGATGTCGAAGCCCACCACCAACGCCAGCCACAGCGCGGCAAACACCCCCATCTGCGCCGCCGCTCCCAACAGCAACGTCTTGGGGTTGGCGATAATCGGCCCGAAGTCCGTCAGCGCCCCGAGCCCGAGGAAAATGAGCGGCGGCAGGATGTTCCACTTGAACAGCGCAAACTCGAAGACTACGCCCAGAATCCCCGATTCCTGCTGTCCCGCCTCAGGACTGTAGTGGGTCAGACCCGTCAGCGGCAGGTTGGCCAGAATGATGCCGATGCCGATGGGCAACAGCACGTAGGGTTCCGTCTTCTTTGCAATCGCAACAAAGGCAAAACCCGCGCCCGCCATTAGGAGCAAGACATTTTGCCATCCCAGGTTGGCCAGGCCGCTCGCGTCTATAAATTCTCGTAGCTCTTCCAACCTGAATGGCCCTGCCTAGCGGGAGTTCCCCTCTTCCCCCCTCACTCCACCGTCATTCCGGCGGAAGCCGGAATCCAGTCCCTCTCTCACCTCTTCCCCCATCGTGGGGGAAGATCGAGATGGGGGTGTCCCCTCCAACAATAAGCCAGCCCCTTCAGGAAGATGTCCGCGACTCATGGCCACCGTCACGGCTATTGTGGCCGCAAGGGCCTTGTTCCGCTCCTCCGCCGCCTCTTCCTCTGAGGACTGGCCCGAATCAGGGCTGAAAAGGAGTCCGGTTATCCTCGGCAGCAAAGCGGTGAATAGGGAAAGAAACGCCAGCAGGAAGAAGGCGGTCCCTATTCCGATATACGTAATGGTTAGGGCCTCGCTCGTGTCGAAGCTGATCTTGCTCCTCCCGCCTGTGAGTTGAACGCTTAGGGCATTCTACACCCCACAACCTTCCAATTCCACACCTGCACCAATCCAGGAAAGTGACAACTTCCCCCTTGTCACACATCCCTATCCCTTGCTACCATCCACCCATGAACAAAAAAGCCCATTCACCTGCCAATACAAGCCCGTCAAACATGGTACGCTCTATCAAATTTCTGACATCCGCTTCCTCAAATTTCAATAGAACGAATACGAATCCCGAAAACCCATCAATCCACGCCTGAAACGCATAGCAAATCCAATATCTGTTTCCTGATACTAATCAATTCCAAGCCTGAAGCGAGTCCTACGTTCCCCGCAAACGAACAATTGGATTCCCCTGAACGAACCCTGAAACCCGTTCGTTCTCAATACCCAATCTCATAGGCCCCGCCATTGCCTGATTGCCCGCCAATCACCTACAATCTTTACCCGTATATCACTCCCCAAGGAGAAGAAGAAATGGCGGACAGGATTGACTTCAACTGCGACATGGGCGAAAGCTTCGGCATGTATAAGCTGGGCTACGACGAAGAGGTTATCCGCTACATCACCTCCGCCAACATCGCCTGTGGCTTCCACGCCGGCGACCCCATGTGGATGCGCACCACCGTCGAAATGGCCGAAAAGTACGGCGTCGGCGTCGGCGCCCAGCCCAGCTTCCCCGACCTCATGGGCTTCGGACGCCGCAACATGATGGTCAGCCCCGAGGAAGCCCGCAACGACGTCACCTACCAGATAGGCGCTCTCCAGGCCTTCGCCACGGACGGAAAGCTCCAGCACGTCAAGCCCCACGGCGCCATGTACAACATGGCCGTCGCCGACCTCACCCTCGCCCGCGCCATCTGCCAGGCCGTAAAGGATATCGACCCGGACATGATTGTCGTCGCCCTTGCCGGTACCGATTGGGTCGACCTGGCCAACGAAATGGGCCTCCGCGTCGCCCGCGAAGCCTTCGCCGACCGCGCCTTCACCGCCCAGGGCACCCTCGTTCCTCGCTCTCAGGTCGGCTCCGTCATCCACGACGTCGACGCCGTCGTTAAGCGCAGCGTCAAGATGGTCACCGAAGGCAAGGTCACCGCCATCACCGGCGAAGAAGTCGAGTTCCAGGCTGACAGCCTCTGCCTCCACGGCGACACTCCCGGCGCCGTCGAGATGGCCCGCGCCGTCCGCGAAGGCCTCGAAGCCGCCGGCGTCAAGATCGTCCCCATGAGCGAACTGGTCTAGCTCCATGTATGCCGAACCCCGTTTCCTCCCCGCGGGTGACCGAGCCCTCGCCGTTGAGCTCGGCGACGACATCACCCCCCAAACAAACGCCGCCGTCCGCGACCTGTTCGTCGCCCTGGAGGGAAACCCCATAGAAGGCGTCGTAGACCTGGTTCCCTCCTACCGCTCCGTCCTCGTCAACTACGACCCGTTGGTCCTGGACTTTGCCCAACTTCACGAAAAACTCACCGCCCTGCTCGCCTCGGTGTCCGCTGGCGAACCCGCCACCCCCCGCTGCGTCCAGATCCCCGTCCTCTACGGCGGACATGCCGGCCCCGACCTCGATCACGTCGCCCAGCACAACAACCTCACCGCTGATGAGGTCGTTGCCATCCATTCCGCCCCCCAATATCTCGTCTACATGCTCGGCTTCTCCCCCGGCTTCCCCTACCTAGGCGGCATGGACGAGCGCATTGAAACTCCCCGGCTGGACACCCCCAGGACAATCATCCCTGCCGGTTCCGTCGGCATCGCCGAAAAGCAGACGGGCGTGTATCCCACCGCAACGCCGGGCGGCTGGCAGATTATCGGCCTGACCCCCCTGAACTTCTTCGACCCCTATGCCGACCCTCCCAGCCTCCTCGAACCGGGCGATCTCATCCGCTTTGTCCCCATCAACCAAGCGGAATTCGACGCCATAGTCCAAGAGGTCGAACAGGGCGCCTACAAGACCCGAACGGAGGCACCGGAGTAGTCATGGCTACCTTCAAGGTAGTAGAGGGTGGCTTCTACACCACGGTGCAGGACCTGGGCCGCTACGGGTTCCAGCGCTACGGCGTGCCCGTTTCCGGCGCCATGGACGTCTACGCCCTCCGCCTGGCCAACATCCTTCTGGGCAACGAGCAAGGCAACGCCGCCCTGGAGATGACCCTCATCGGCCCCAAGCTCGAATTCCTGGAAGACACAACCATCGCCCTCGCCGGAGCAAATCTGGCCCCCCGGCTTAACCAACACCCGGCTCCCATGTGGCGCGCCTTCCGCGTCCAACGTGGCAGCCTCCTCACCTTCGATGGTCCCATGGTCGGCAAGCAGACCTACCTCGCCCTCCCAGGCGGCATCGACGTTCCCCTCCAGATGGGCAGCCGCTCCACCTACGTCCGCACCGGCCTTGGCGGCTACGAAGGCCGCACCCTCCAGCCCGGCGACAAGATCTCCGCCGTGCGACGCGGCGAAAAGCACCGCTCCAACCCGGCAACCATCCCCAACGAACTTCTCCCCCAAAGACTGGATGAGCGGCCCCTTCGCGTGGTCATGGGCCCCCAGTCAGACGCCTTCACCCCGGAGGGCATCGCCGCCTTCTTCAGCTCCTCCTACACCGTCAGCCAGCAGTCGGACCGGGTCGGGCACCGGCTGGAAGGCCCACCCATCACCCACAGCAGGGGCGCGGACATCGTCTCCGACGGCATACCCTCCGGCGCCGTCCAGATAACCGGCGACGGTCAGCCCGTCATCCTCATGGCCGACCGGGGCACTACCGGCGGATACACCAAGATTGCAACGGTCATCACCGTCGACCTGCCAAAACTCGCCCAGACCCTCCCCGGCAACACCGTCACCTTCCACGCAGTCTCCGTCGAGACCGCCCACCGGCTGCTCAAAGAGCAGGAAGACGCCATGAAGCGATTCAAGGACTACGTGGACCGCTCTGCCCGGACCCACGGTGCGGGCCTCCGTGTCCTCGTGGATAACAAGCCCTACGAGGCGCAGGACGAGGATGGCGAGACCGCCGCACAGACGGAGCCGCTGCATGGCGACGTCCACACCTCCCGCCGTTCCATCACCGCCACCATCAACGGAAACCCCTACACCTTCGAAGTGCAGGTGCAGGACGACGGCGGCACCCCTCCCGCCTAACACCCCACCCACAACCGTCCCTCCATCCCCAACTCCCGTTGGGGCCGCTCACGAGCTGCCCTCCCTCACTCCCTTTTTCTGAGAAGGCACCACGACGTAGAATCTGGCGGCGGGGCGCTCCCTCCCCTCTTCTTCCTGCGAATGCAGGGCCCCACTCTCATCCCACGCCCAACTCCCCCACCAACTCCCTCCCTCCTCTCCCATTTGACCCTCCCCACCGCCTCAAGTACACTACCCGCACGAAACTACCCCGGCGTACTCACCCGTCGGTAAGGAGGGCCCCATGTCCCAATACGGCAAAGGTAAGTTCACCTACCAATTGGCGGAAGGATGGGGCAACCTGCCGGAAGGCCACGAATTCGGCCAGGTCGCCGGTGTGGCCGCAGACTCCAAGGGCCGCGTCCATCTATTCAATCGCAGCGCCCATCCTGTGCAAATCTTCGATATGGACGGAAACTTCCTCCGCTCATGGGGCGCCGGATCCTTCGCCAACCCCCACGGCATCACAATTGCCCCCGACGACACCTACTGGCTGGCCGACAGGGACGCTCATGTGGTCCAGCACTACTCCGCCGCAGGCGCCCTTCTGCTGACAATCGGCACCCCAGACCAGCCCTCCAACACCGGCTACGACGAAAATGAGCGCATAGTCCAGCGGGCCGCCGGCCCCTTCAACCTGCCCACAAAAGTAGCCCTTGGCCCCGATGGCGAAATCTTCGTGGCCGACGGCTACGGCAACTGCCGCGTCCACAGGTTCGACGCCGATGGCGAGCTTATCCAGTCTTGGGGCGAACCCGGCGACGGCCCCGGCCAGTTCCACCTCCCCCACAGCCTCTGGGTCGACGGCAATGGCCGCGTCCTGGTCTGCGACCGCGAGAACCACCGTATCCAGATTTTCACCCGTCAGGGACTTCTCCTCGACACCTGGACCGGATTCATGCAGCCCACCGACATCTATATCGACCCCGACGGTATCGTCTACGTCTCCGAACTCGGCGACCGGGTAAGCATTCTGGACCTGGAAGGTAAGCTCCTGGCCCGCTGGGGCGGCGGGCGCAGCCAGGAACCCGGCAGCTTCTGGGGCGCCCACGGTATCTGGGTCTGCGGCAAAGGCGATATCTACGTCAGCGAGGTCCTGGAAGGACAGCGCGTCCAGAAGTTCACCCGCACCTCCTGACGGCGGATTTACCATGCAAACGGCCCGCACACCACTCTATAATCGTCTTTCTGGCGAAAGCGGGAATCCATCTTCTACCTTTCCCCACGTCCCACCCCGTAGGGACGATCGGCGGTCGCCCTATCAAGTCCAAAACAGCCAATATATCCGATGGAGGCATAGCACTTGGCGGAACAGGCAAAATCAGACGGAAACCTTCGCCTCAGGGTAGACCCCCACAACCTGCGCACCACGGTCCAAAAGATTCTGATGCATGTCGGCGTTCCCGCCGACGATGCCCTCACTGGCGCGGACGTGCTGGTGAAGGCCGACATGATGGGCGTGGAGAGCCACGGCGTCTCAAACATGCTGGAGCGCTACGTGGAACGTTTCCAGGCCGATATTATGAACCCCAAGCCCAACTGGCGCATCGTTAGGGAAACCCCCGGCACCGCAACCATAGATGCCGACCGCGCCCTGGGCGTCGTCATCACTCCCAAGGCCATGGAAATCGCCATCGAAAAGGCCCGGAACGTGGGCGTCGGCATGGTCACTGTCGGCAACACCCGCCACCTCGGCATGGCCGTCTACCACGCCATGATGGCCCTGGAGCACAACATGATCGGCGTCTGCATGTCCAGCGTTCGCCCCACGGTCCTCCCCTCCCTTGGCAGCACTGTCCGCCTCGGCACCAACCCCATCGCCGTGGCCGCCCCCGCCGGCACCCATCCCCCCTTCGTCTTCGACGCCGCCACCAGTGTGGTCCCAGATAACAAGGTAGACATCGTAAGGCGTCTGGGCGGCAATCTCTTCCCCGGCTGGATTGGCGACGAAAACGGCACCCCCATCATGGAGTCCGTACCAGCGCCGCCCAGGGACGGCTATCAGCTCCTTCCCCTCGGCAGCATCCCCCAGACGGGCGCCCATAAGGGCTACGGTCTGGCATGCGTGGTAGACATCCTCTGCGGCGGACTATCCGGCAGCCGCTACGGCGCCACACGCCCCGCCGAAGAAGTCGCCCACACCGTCGCCGCCTACAACATCGAAGCCTTCATTGAAGTAGACACGTTCAAGCAGCAGATGGACGAGTGGCTCCAGACCCTGAAGGACACCCCTCCCGCCCCCGGCAACGAGCGGGTGCTGGTCGCCGGACAGATGGAATGGGAAGCGGAGCAGGACCGCAAAGCCAACGGAATTCCCCTCCATCCGTACGTCATCCAGTGGTTCCGGGACACCTGTGCCCAGATGGAAGTCCCCTTCAACCTGGACTAGAACCTTGAGCCCTAATCGCTGGGACGTAGCCATCATCGGAGGAGGCATCATCGGCCTCTCCTCCGCCCTGCACCTCACGAGTCTCTTCCCCAAGACACGCGTCGTCGTCCTGGAGAAGGAGTCCAAACTTGCCCTCCACCAGACTGGACACAACAGCGGCGTCATCCACTCCGGCGTCTACTACAAGCAGGGCTCCCGCAAGGCCGTCTTCTGCGTGGAAGGGGTCAAGCGACTAAAGCAATACTGCCAGCAAAAGGGCATCGAATACGACCGGTGCGGCAAGGTAATAGTCGCCACAGATCCTTCCGAACTCCCCGGACTCCAGGAGATCTACCGTCGCGGCACAGACAACGGCGTCCCCGATTTGCGCATCATAGACCCCGACGAACTGGCGGAAATCGAACCCCACACCCGCGGCATCAAGGCTCTCCACGTGCCCGGCACCGCCGTGGTCGACTACGCCCGCGTATCCCAAGCCTACGCCGACGACGTCCGGCAGAATGGCGGTGAAATCCTCACCGGCCACAAGCTCCTCGGCATCCAGAGAAACGGCCCTGATCTGACCCTTGAGACGGACCAGGGCGACGTCCATTGCCGCTCTATCATCAACTGCGCCGGACTCTACGCCGACACCGTTGCCCGCGCCCTTGGCGGCTCCAACGATGTACGAATCATCCCCTTCAGGGGCGAATACTACGTCCTCCGTCCCGAAAGCCGTGGGCTCGTCCGCGGCCTCGTCTATCCCGTGCCCGACCCCCGATTTCCCTTCCTCGGCGTCCACTACACCAAGCGCATAACCGGCGAGGTGGAAGCGGGACCCAACGCCGTCCTCGCTTGGGCCCGGGAAGGTTACCGCAAGACCAACGTCAACCTGCCGGAGGCTTTCCGCCACCTCACCTACCCCGGCTTCTGGCGTATGGCCATGCGGACCTGGCGAGTAGGCCTGGCGGAGATGCACCGCTCCGTCATGAAAGGCGTCTTCGTGAAAGACCTTCAGAAGCTTATACCGGAGGTCCGCTCCCAAGACCTTACGCCCGGAGGAGCCGGTGTACGCGCCCAGGCAGTGAGCCGTGAAGGCAGACTTCTTGACGACTTCAGCATCCAGCAGACTCAGGGAGCCATCCACGTCCTCAACGCCCCCTCGCCCGGCGCCACCTCATCCCTCTCCATCGGCGCCCACATAGCCCAACTAGCCGCCCAATCCTTCAACCTGCCTGCCTGACCGCCTCCCCCCCTCCCCTCCACCCCTCTCCTTGCCCCCGTAGGGGCGACCGGTCGGTCGCCCGCTCCCTCTACCCACACAACACTCCCCCCACACCTCCATGCCCCCGCAAATGCGGGAACCCACCCTCAACCCTCTAGTCCTCCCTGAACAGCGGCGCCACCTCTTCCGCAAACAGCTTCATGGAATTCTGAACCCTGTCCCGCGCCATGTGGCTCGGACTCATTCCCAACAGCACGTTCCGCGCCCCCACGTCCCTCAGCTCCGCAATCTTCTCCGCCACGTACCCAGGCGTGCCCGCCACCAGGTAGTGCTCCGGCATTGACGATATGGATGGCGGTGTCGGAATCGGGTCCACGTACCGAGTTGGATTCAGCTTCTGCCTCGCCTCGCTGATGTGCGCCCGCTCAGCCTGGAATGCCGGCACCGCCTCCTCCAACGCCTGCTCGTTGCTCTCCGCCACGTATACGCTGCGCCTGACCCACGTCTCAGACATGCACCACTTCACGTGCGCCTCGTCAAACCCTGCCTCGTACATCGTCTCCTGGTACAGCTTCAGCCGGTGCGCCGTGTCCTCCACGCTGTCCACCCCGGTAAGCACGGGACGCCCCCGCCGCGCCATCTCCAGCATCGACTCCATGCTGATACACGCTCTGATTAGCGGCGGGTGGGGCTGCTGGTAGGTCTTGGGACGCATAATAGGCACCTGCACCCGCCAATACTTCCCCTGGAAGTCCAGATCATCCGCCGTCCACGACTTCAGCAGCAGATCTTCCGCCTCATCCAACCGACGCCTCCCTTCCTCGATGGTGGTCCCGAAGCCCATATACTCGTAGGCGTTGTATGCGGAACCCCGACCCGTCCCTACAATCAGCCGCCCGTGGCTCAGATTATCCAGCAGCGCCGTCTGGGCCGCCAGCTTCACCGGATGATGGAAAGCCATCTGCACCACCGCAAACCCAATCTTTATCCGCTGTGTGCGTGCGGCTACGGCAGCCCCAAAGACCACCGGATCGGCGTACACCGTATCCCCGCCAAAATAATGCTCCGTAAGCCAGATCACGTCGTAGCCCAGCGCGTCGGCCAGCTCCGCCTCCTTCAACGTGCTGTCGATTATCCCGCTGTCCAGGTTGGGGGCTGGGCTTATCTGAAGTACAAAGGGGCCGAAGCGCATGTCACGTCCTATTGTGAAAAGTGGTCGCAAACGCCCGAATCAGATCGCTACAATCAGGCGAGTGGTCACGCCATTATAACAGCTTCAACTTCCACACAACGGATGCTTGAAGACGGACTCCCATTACCGAGTCCCGCGCTTAGTGTCATCCATCATATTGACTTGTCCCAACGCTGGTAGCACAATACCAACACTATCACTGTAGAGGGCAACGTTCATGGCCGATTTGACTAAAGACGAAGTGAGGTCCCTGGGCAAAGCCGCCGGGCTGGACCTTCAGGAACCCCACCTCACCGAAGTGACCTACAACATCAACGCTCTGAGGGAACTTCTTGACGACCTTAATCCTCCGGGTCTCGACGAGGTGGAACCCCTGCCCATAATTCACCCCTACCACCAGATTGGCCAGTGAACAGTGCAGCCATCCCCTTCCTGACAGCCGCGGCCCTGGGCCGCCTGATTCAGCGTCAGGACATCTCCCCCGTCGAGGCTGTTGAAGCCTACCTCGAACGTATCTACCGGGTGGACCGTAAGCTCAACAGCTACATCACCGTCTGCCGCGACCATGCCCTCGCCGCCGCGCGACAGGCCGAACAAGAAATCGCCGCAGGCGAAATTCGCAGCCCCCTTCACGGCGTTCCAGTCGCTGTCAAAGACCAGTTCAACACCGCGGGCATCCTGACTACCGGCGGCTCGAAGGTCTTGGCGACCAACGTCCCCACCCACGACGCCACTGTTATATCCAACCTCAAGAACGCCGGCGCCATCCTGATGGGCAAGCTCAACATGAGCGAGTTCGCCACGGGCAACAGCGTCTACCACCATTGGGGTACGCCCCGAAATCCGTGGGACCGCACCAGAAATCCCGGCACCTCCAGCAGCGGCTCCGGCGCCGCCACCGCCGCCTTCCTCTGCGCCACCTCCCTGGGCGAGGACACCGGCGGCTCCATCCGCAACCCCGCCAACAACTGCGGCCTCGTCGGCCTTCGCCCCACCTGGGGGCTGGTCAGCCGCTACGGTATGCTGGGCGCTTCCTGGTCCAACGACATCGGCGGCCCCATCTCCCGAACCGCCGAAGATTGCGCCCTCACCCTTCAGGCCATTGCCGGGCCCGACCCAAACGATCTCTACACCACCCAAACCCCGACTCCGGACTACCAGGCGGAGTTGAACGGCGACATCAAGGGTCTCCGGATTGGCGTGGTCAAGGAAGGACTCTACGCCGATTTCGTCCAACCCCAAGTCCGCGACACAGTGTCCAAGGCCATCGGTACCCTGGAGAGCCTGGGAGCCTCAGTCGATGAAGTCTCGATCCCACTGCTGCCCTACACCGCCGCCATCAATCGCATCCACATCGAGGTCGAAGCCGCCCCTTCTCACTGGGAATGGCTGGCAACTCAGCCCCAAAACTACGACCACAACGTACGCACGGACTTCCTCACTGGATGCGTGGTGCCCGGCCAACTCTACTACAAAGCCCTCAAGCTCCGGGAACTCATTAGGGCCCAGGTATTCGAAGCCCTGGACAAAGTCGACGTTTTGGCCCTTCCCAACACGTCAGAGCCTGCCCCCCTTATCAACAACAAGCCCGGTATTTTCAGCCAGGAGGAAGCCAGGGCCCGCATGTCAGGCCGTCGCAGCCTTACGGGTTCCTTCAACCTGGCCAGCGTCCCCGCACTGGCGGTCCATTGCGGCTTCGTCTCCGCAGAAGGCAGTCCCAAGCTGCCCACGGCGCTGCAGCTGGCAGGACGGCCCTTCTCCGACGGAATGTTGCTGAGAGTGGCCCATCATTTCCAGGAAGCCACTCCATGGCATATCCAGAGGCCTCCCATCTAGCAGCAAACTACACCGCTGGTGCATCGCGCTTGAACTCCGGCCCCCATATCTGCTATCTTCTTGCGGTGAACAAAAGGTCTGTCAGATGGGCAACATCGGTTGAGTTCTGCTGAAGACAAGGCCGCGAAACCTGATGACTCTTCTTCCCAACGGTGGACTAACGCCCTCCTAATCATCGCAACCGTCGCCGCCGTCTCGGGCGTTCTCGCCTTGCTGTTTCGTCCGGAAGCCAGCCCCGGCATCGAAGTCTCTCTCCCCACTTCCACACCGCCACCCCAGCTGATGGTCTACGTCAGCGGCGCGGTAGCCCAGCCGGGCGTCTACCAATTCCAAGAGGGCGATAGACTCCAGGACATCATCGGATCTGCCGGCGGACTCCTTGCCGAGGCTGACATCTCCGCAGTCAACATGGCAGCCCTCCTGGAAGACGAGCAGCACTTCCATTTCCCCACCATCCTTGAATCCAAGGAAGTAGCAGCCTACCCCTCCGCCGACTCTTCCACCAACAATCAATCGCCCACCCCGGAAGCTGCTCCTTCTCCCGAGAATCCCATAGACCTGAACACCGCCTCAGCCGAGGAGTTGCAGACCCTGCCCGGCATCGGCGTGGTGAAGGCTGAAGCCATCGTTGAGTTCCGAGACACCTATGGCCCCTTCGGCAAAACGTCGGAGATTACCAGCGTTCCCGGCATAGGCCCGGCGACTTATGAGAACATGCAACACCTGATAACCGTCGCCCCGATTGACCCGTGAAGCTGCTATATCTCACGGCCCCTTGGGTTAGCGGACTACTATTCGGTCTGTCTCTGGGCCCTCCACTCTGGCCAGTTCTCATCCCCCTCCTCGCCCTTTTTGCGATCGGCCTGCTTTTACTAGCCATAGCCCGACGCTCCGCCTCAAACTGGGCCGCGGTGAAAGGGCAAAGGAGCTTTGCCCTCTTCGTTGTAACTATGCTGGCCGCTCTCTTTCTTTTGGGTATCGTCAGGTCCGCAGACACGGATTCTCCACCTCCATTAGCCCCGGAAGGTTCCGCCAATTCCGTGCGCGTGGACGGAATCGTCGTATCCCCGCCCGAGGCCCGGGGTAATTCCCTCCGGTTCGTCCTCCAGACCCGCTCCATCGACGAAGGCAACGGGTGGAAGGAAATAACCGCCGACGTACTCGTGATGGCAAGGCCTACCCCGGATCTGGTGACCCTGTATCGCGAGCCCTTCATCCGCTACGGCGACCGCCTGACCCTGCAGGGCGCCCTGGAAGAACCCCCCGTCCTGGAAACTTTCGACTACCGGGACTACCTCGCTCGCCAGGGCATCCATCTTGTCATGGACTTCCCAACCGTCCAGCTCCAGGAAGAAGGACTGGGCAGCCCCGTCTTGACCTCCGTCTACGATTTCAGAGATTCAATGAGCAGAATCCTCCAGCGCGCTCTCCCCGAACCCCAGGCCGCCGTCGCCCAGACCCTCCTCCTCGGAAATCGCGACAACCTCACGCCTGAAATACGAGAAAATTTCCGCAGCACCGGCACGTCCCACCTGCTCGCCATCTCCGGCCTGCACGTCGGCGTCGTCCTCGTACTCACCCTGGCCGTCTCCGCCTTCCTGCTGGGCCGGAAAGGGCCCTACTTCCTCCTCGTCCCGCTCGTCGCCCTCTGGGGCTACGCTATCCTGAGCGGCATGTCCCCATCCGTGGTTAGGGCCGCCATCATGGGGACCATATATCTCGCCGCCGTGGCCGCCGGGCGACCCCGAAACGTCTTCCCCGCATTAGCCCTCGCCGCCGGAGTCATGGCCGGAATGGACCCTGGAATCCTGCGAGACCTCTCCTTCCAACTCAGTTTCGCAGCCGTCGCAGGTATCGCCCTGCTGGCTCCACCCATCACCGGCTGGCTACAGGACAAGCTCCGACTCACCCACGAACGTAGCGGCTTCCCAATTTCGCTGGCAAGGGGCATCCTCCTTAGCGCCGTAGTGTCTCTATCCGCAACCCTGGCTACCCTGCCGCTGGTGGCCTTCCACTTCCAACAGCTCCCCACCCTGGGCATTCCCGCGACGGTGCTGGCCCTGCCCGCTTTGCCTCCCATCCTGCTTGCGTCAGCCCTGACCATTGCTGCCGACTCGATACATCCCGCCCTCGGCCAAGTCATTGGCTGGGCCGCTTACATCCCCATTACCTACCTGACTTCCATAGTCCAGGCGGTTGCCGCCGTTCCGGGCGGCCTTATCGAAATACCCCGGTTCAGCGGCCTCCTCGTCTGGCTCTACTACCTCCCACTTACCCTGGCAGCACTGACGCCATGGCACACATTGACTGAATGGGGAAAGAATATCGCGAACCTCCTGCCTCCAATCCCATTCAGGTCAAGGGCGGCTAACCTGCGTCTTCTCATTCCTGCCGCCGCCCTCTTTCTGCTCGCCACGGTAGCCTGGGCTCATGCCTTCTCAGAACCCGACGGGCGGCTCCACGTCATATTCCTCGACGTGGACCAGGGTGACAGCATCCTCATCGCCACCCCCTCAGGCAAGCGCGTCCTGGTCGACGGTGGCACCGACCCCGTCAACGCCGTCAGCGCATTGAACGACCACCTCCCCTTCTGGGATCGCAGTCTGGACCTGCTCGTTTCAACCCACACCGACGAAGACCACCTCGCCGGACTCGTCGGCATCGTCCAGCGCCACCATGTCGACACCGTCGTGGAAGGCATCCCCGGGTCCTCTGCCCTCTACCTACGATGGCAGCACGCCCTGGAAGAGAAATCAATCCAGTCCATCGCCGTCCATCGTGGCGCATCTATACACCTTGACGACGGTCTAACTCTGCAAGTCCTGAACCCGGCCCTCGAATCCAGCCCGCCCTCGGAGCGTGACTCGAACAACAATAGCGTCGTGCTCCGGCTTGAATACGGCGCAGTGAGCTTTCTGCTGACCGGAGACATAGAGGAAGAGGTTGAGTTGGAACTGCTTCGGGAAGGGCACGACCTGCCAAGCACCGTCCTCAAGGTCTCGCACCACGGCAGCCGCAACTCCTCCAGCCCTTTCTTTCTCAGAGCCGTTAGTCCCACCGTTGCGGTAATACAGTCCGGTCAAGAGAATCGCTACGGACATCCCCACCAGGACGTCATCGAAAGACTCAAAAGGATCGTCGGCGACGACGGCCTCTACGTAACGGCGCTGGACGGCGTCGTAGAACTGACCACCGACGGCCGTTCGCTATGGGTCAAGTCGGAAAACTAGCCGAGTAGTGACGGCCTCAGCGTGGCTCAGGACTCCTCCCCCGTCGGCTCCGCCTTCCGACGATGCAGCGCGTACAACCCCAGCACCCCCACCGGAATCAGCACTATCACCACCACCAGAATCACCACAATCAACCCCGCGTCCAGACCGACCAGCGTATCGATCCGGTGCATGATCCACTCCATCAAGTCCGGGTCAGCCGCCTCCCCATGATGAGCTGCTATCGATAAGAATCCCAACATCGCCCCACGTCACGCCCCCTGCGCAGCCGGTTCCTGGTATCGCACCGAATACTTCTTCTCCCGTATGGAGAAGCTCAGCAGGCTGGCGCACATCAGCAGCACCGCGGCTATTACCAGCGCCGAATCGTATGAGCCGGTCACGTCCCGTAGTACGCCCGCAAGCTGAATGCTCAGCGCCCCTCCAATCTGGTGGGCCGTAAACACAATCCCTCCCAGGATGCCGATGTTGCGCAGCCCGTACACGTCCGCCGTTAACGCCGTCGTCAAAGGCACCGTGGCGATCCACGAAAACCCCGCCACCAGTGAGAAGCTCCACAACCCCAAAAGCCCCGGCACCACCAGCAGGGTGATGTAAGCACATCCGCGCAAGAAATACACCACCGACAGCAGGTTCTTCCGGTTGAACTTATCCCCCAGCGCACCCGCCACCATCACCCCCACCACGTTCAGCCCGCTCATCACCCCGAACGCCGAAGCCGCCATCGACTGCGAATACCCCTCCTCGATGGCGAAGGGCACGAAGTGGGCGGAAATCAGCGCCGTGGTAAACCCGCAGACAAAATAAGCCCCGCTCAACTGCCACATGGGGAACGAGGCGAAGCATGTCGCCCACCGGTCCGATTCCAAAGGCGCCCGCCGGGGCTTGATATCCGGCTTGCCGTCCTTCGAATCTGGCGCGGAATCCCCGTCGGGCATCAATCCCATCTCCTCTGGCCGTTCCCGCATCACAAAATACGCCAGCGGCACCGCTAGCACCAGCACCATCACCCCCAACACCGCCCACGTCTCCCGCCATCCCGCCAGCTCTATCAGGTAAGACGCTAGCGGCACCAGCACCAGCCCGCCCATGGGCGCCCCCGCCGCCACAACCGCCACCGCCAAGGCTCGCTTCCGCTGGAACCACTTGGAGATTATGGAAACCGTAGTATTTATCGACCCGCCGCTCATGGCGATGGCCATCACCACTCCAAAGACGATTATCAGGAAGATGATGTGGTTCGTCGCCGCCAGCAGCAGGTTTGATATTCCGATTGTCACCAGGCTGACCAGAATTAGCTTCCGACCGCCTACCCTGTCGTAGAGTCGCCCAATGAAGGGCTGGCTCAACCCGTTGAGCAGGAAGCCGATGGACGCCGCAAGCGAAATCGTCCCACGGTCCCACGAGAATTCCGTGCTCATGGGGATGACGAACACCCCGAAGCCGTTCCGACCACCCACCGTCAGAAACGAGATAAAGAAAGACGCCCCAACGATAATCCACCCGTAATACAACCCGGCATTCATCCGTGCCCCGTTCACCTGGGATAGCTCCCCTTCACGTATGCGTCGACAGGCGCTTCAGACCGAAAGTGGCTAAACACCGGACGCCGAGCTCACGGCTTCACTACCATCAAATACAGAATCACCACCGACAAAACTAGCACCAACCCGCTCCAGAAGTACCACCGCTTCAACACGGACTGCGCTTCCGGGCAGATAGGCCCATCCTCCGCCGTCGCCCCCGCCCGCACCAGCTTTACCGTATAGCGATGCACGAACGCGCCCCACAACACAATCGCCAGCACAAACAACGCCAGACCAAACTCAATCCACCGCTGTTCGTGAAAGCCCCCCCAGCCTCCCCACCTGTCCGCCGCCATCATTAGTCCGTTCAGCAGCGCCAGCACTGCCGCCGGCGCCACCAGAATCAGTCCCGCCTTCCGTGTAGCATTGGCGGCGAAAGTCACAATCGATGCTTCCCCGTTCCTGTGGGCCAGCGCCATCCACAGCATGGACGACACCAGTCCGCCCATGAACACAATCGCCGCCAGAATATGCAGCGTCAGGTGCCACCGAAAGCCATAAAACGGCAACGACAATAGAACAGCCACGGCCAGCAGCAGAAGATGAACCTTAATCGTCCTCGACATGTCTACCCCCTATCTGCCTATGTGGCCCCGTTCGTCGGCGGCAACTACCCTCTAGCCGGGATTGTCTAGGGCGACAAAGCCCTCCTTGACCAGCCCCTGAAACAGCTTCAGCACGTGGCGCGACTCAATGTCGAAGTCGAACTCCGCCCCGATGGCCGCAGCGATGTCGTTCACCGACCGCTTGCCATCCACGAAGTTCCAGATCTCGTCCCCGATGATCCGCAGCGAGTCGTAGCGCATCTTGGGGTCCCGCCCCTCCATCTCCTGCCACATGTCGTACAGCTCCCAGTAGTCCGTCCCGGCCAGCCCTGGCGCGTCTCGCATCACCAGCCTCCGCGGCACCACGTTTCCGGGAGCATATTCCTCCGGAGCCCCGGCGTCGCTGCTCAGCCAGCTGCTGACCTCGGTCAGCCGGTCGCCGATCTCCTTCTGAATGGCCGCGCTGGTGGATTCCAGCCGCGCCTTGTCTGCCTCGTCCGCCAGGGAAATGGCAGAGGCTACTGCCTCCTGGTCGCGACGGGCATAATGCTCAAGTCGGCTTCGCACCCGGCCCTCTTCCGGCCCGCCCTTGCCTGCCATGGCAATGCTGGCAAGCCGGGACTGACTGCGTGCTCCAACCACCCGCATGATGTCTTCTACTTCGTCTGAGCCGGCACAGGCCAGCAGGTAGGCGGCAAGCGCCGTCGTGGTTCCGCCACGCTTGAACACCTTGGCGTCCAAATTGTCCGCCGTTAGATGGTCCGTATGGAAGTAAAGATCCGGCCACGACATCAGCAGCGGTGAAGGAATCCCGAAGGCCGGATAGTACTTGTTGTCGCTCCAAGGACAGTACGGGTGCTCCAGGAAGTTCACAAAGGGTATCGAATTCACGTTGTGGAATACCCACCGCGTCTCTTTCGGCGTCTGCTCCATCAAGCTCCCGTAGAAGTCGTTGATATACGTCGGAACCGAGTCTGGCGAATGGTAGAAGAGCAGCGCCGACTTGCACTTCTCCTGGTCGTGGCCCACGCTGTCCAGCGCTATCACCACGTGCGTGTTCTCAATCGCCTTCGGATGATTGTGAACGTAGTTCTTCGTCCCCTGCCCCTCCACGTTCACCAGGAAACGGATGCTCCGGCGAGGTCGAGGTATCTTCCCGCTGGCAATCAGCTTCGCAAATGTTCGGCCCATCTCCGCCTGCAACGCGGGGCCGGAGGCGCAGTTGGCGCCGGGCTTGGTACCCGCAGTGGCGTGGCACACGAACTGGATAAATTCGTCAGCCTTGTCCGTGCCGTGAATCTCGGCCAACAGGTTCTGCCCCTCACCCCTGAAAGTCGTGCACTGTACGTCGGCAAAGACCTTTGTACCGCCGTTGGCTGCGAGCGCCGCCAGCTTCTCTGCCGCGGGGTAGTTAACCACGATGGCCCATGCAGTGTTTCGAATTCCCGGCATCCGCAGCAGCATCACCGGCTCGGGAAGCGTCTCCCGGGTGCGGAACGGCGCAGTCTGGTACAGCATGTAGTCGGTGACGATTCCCGCCACCCCCGCCTCCATCGCCAGCGTCGCCGCATGACCCCAGCCGCTGGCCCTGTCTGTGCTTCGAATCAGCACCACCTTCCCCCGCACGTCCTGCTTCTGGTAGTCCTCCGGCCTCTCGCCCGTGCCCACGTCTACCAACTCCAGCGTGACGCCTCCCTTCGGCGTGGGTGGCGTCCACCACGGCAGACAGGAGGGAGCATCCTCATAGGATACTAGGAGTTCTCCCTGGGCCGATCCAATTCGTAGCTCCGCGCTGAACGGGTCCCACGCCAAAGGCATCGACTGCGTGACGAATTTTGTCTCGCCGTCCAGCGGGTACCGCTCCACCCAAACTTTGTCGAATCCGTTCTCGCGGAAAAGGTCCGCCACGAAGTCCGTTGCCCGGTGGTATCCCGACGCACCAGGCGATCGGTAGAAGGCGGTCATGTGCGTCGCCGCTTCAAGGGCGCGTTCTCCTGAAAGCTCCTCGTCTATTATCCGAATGAGGTCTTGCCGGTTCATCTTTAACTCCCTTCTGCGTATGACTTCAACATGTGAATGTGGGAAAGCGAGCACTCCACAAGCCCGCCCATCTTATCCGTACCGTCGATAACCAGGTATTCGTTGGCCCCCGCGCCACCGCCGCCCACGCCCACGCTGCGCACCATCGGGATCCCGAGCTCCGTCGGGAACAGCGACCACGGGCCTCCCCCTCCGCTGAAGGGCGCTATGCTCAGCGGTACCTCCATCGTGTCGAAGGCTCGCACAATAGACTGAACAAGCTCCGAATTGGGATCCGCGCTGGAGGGATCGTAGGCCCCCATGGCGTTGAACTCCACGTCTGCATAACCCGCGGCGTCCAGATGCTCCCGAATCAGCCTCACCGCCGTCTGCGCCTTGTATCCGCGCGGCACCCGAATGTCAAACCGCGCCGAGGCCTCGTGAGGCAGGCTGAACGGCAGCGTGCCCGGCCCTGTGAACCCGCCACGTATGCCGTTGATATTGAGGCTAGGGCCGTAGTAGAAGTTCAAAATAGTCTGCTCGTCGCTCAGGTCTCCTGCGGGCACCGGCGCGCCGGCAACTCCCGCAAGCGCTTGGTTCCACGGCTTCCCTGAAAGGACGGCAGCCCGTTCTTCCTCAGTGGGCGTCCGTACGTCGTCGTAGAAACCCTTAACCGCTATGGTGTTCCCATCCGGCTCAGTCAGCGTGGAAAGCGCATGCACCAGCCTCCAAACGGGGCTGTCCACCACGGACTTGGTCATCCCATGCAGCGGCGCTCCCTGAGGCCCCCGACCCCACCGGTCGCCGCTGGCTGTAAGCTCTGCATAAATCATCCCCTTGTAGCCCAGCGTCATCCCCACCGTGCCATTGGCGCCCTGGGAAGCCCCCGGGCTCAAGCTTGCGTCCGCCGTTTCCAACCGGTCCCGGTATTTGGCGAACATGTCCTTGTAGTACGGACTGCCCAGAATCTCGTCCCCTTCCAGCAGCATCATCACGTTCACGGGCAGCGTTCCCTCCACCGCAATCAGCGCCTCCAGGGTGTTGAGCCAGGCCCCGTATTGCCCCTTGTAGGAGAGCGCGCCGCGTCCCGTCAGCACCCTCCCGGAAGAACCCATCGTCGTCAGCGTCCCGCCGAAGGGAGGATGTTCCCACTTCTCGCTGGGAAGCACGGGCCTCGTGTCGAAGTTCGCGTAGACGATGATTGTCTTGGGCGCGCCCGCGTCGTAAGCCGCCCACACCCCGGGAAGCCCCCCGGTAGGGATTATCTCAGCCTCCTGACACCCCACCTCCAAGTGCTGCTCAACCAGCAATTCTGCACATTCCTCCACCCCCAGGTCCTCCGTCGACACGCTGGGCTGACGAATCAGCCGTTGAATGCGCTCGATGTGCCGGGGCTTGTTCTCCTCTAGGTACTTCTTGACCTTCTCCAGCCCTACGCCAATGGGCATACGCTCCCCCTTTAGCCGCTGCAAATTTGCGGGGTCTTTCGACCCCTATTGACTGGCAGTATATATTGACTCCACGCCTTTGTGAAGGGGCGAACGAATAGCGCCAAAGACATGATGCCCAGCCGTATTCCGCCTCTCCCGAAATCCCGGTGTTCTAGACGATGGACTTCCTTGCCGCCGTGACCGTGTTCACCAGCAGCATGGCTATTGTCATCGGCCCCACTCCTCCCGGCACCGGCGTTATTGCCGAAGCCCTTTCCGAAACGGCGTCGAAGTCCACGTCCCCCACCAGCCGGTAGCCCCTCCGGCGGGACGCATCGTCCACCCGGTTTATCCCCACGTCCACCACCACGGCCCCGGGCTTCACCATGTCCGCCGTTATAGCATGCGGACGTCCCACCGCCACCACCAATATGTCCGCCTCTCGTGTAATCTGCCCAAGGTCGGACGTTCCCGTGTGACACACCGTCACCGTAGCGTTGGCTCCGGCCTGCTTCTGCACCAGCAGCGTCGCCAATGGCTTGCCTACGATGTTGCTCCGACCGCAAATCACCACGTGCTTCCCCTCCGGGCTGAGTCCATTGCGAATCAGAAGCTGCTGTATCCCTCCGGACGTAGCCGGCAGGAAGTCCGAAGCCCCCTGACTTAAAAGCCCCACGTTCAGGGGATGAATGCAGTCCACGTCCTTGTTTGGCGAAACCGCTCGAATCGTCGTTCCTTCGTCGATATGAGTAGGCAGGGGAAGTTGCACCAGGATGCCGTGATAAAGCTCGTCTCCGTTCAGCCTTTCGATAATTTCCAGGATCTCATCCTGCGACGTATCAGCGGGAAGCAGCACGGTCTCAGACCGAATGCCCACCTTCTCGCAGGCCCGTGCCTTGTTCCTGACGTAGACAGCCGACGCCGGGTCGTCTCCCGCCAGGACCACCGCCAGGCCCGGAACAACGTTCGTGGTCAGACGCAACTCGGCAACCTCAGCAGCCACCTCCTCGTGCATCCCCAAAGCCGTGGCCCGTCCGTCGAGAATCTTCGCCATGCTGCCCCCTTGCCTGGTTAAGGCTGCCCGTTCGACACCCTTTACCGCCAAGCCTATAATACAGCCTCAGGCGGCACAACCGCCGCCCAAACCATCACCATGCTAGTCACCGGCATAGACATTATAGAGATTCCACGTATCCAGAGGGTCGTAGAACGCTGGGGCAACCGCTTTCTTCGACGCATCTACACGTCACAGGAGCTCGACTTCTGCGCTGGCAAGTCCAACCGGCTGGCCGCCCGCTTTGCCGCCAAGGAAGCAGCATCCAAAGCCCTCGGTCTGGGCATCAGGGGCATCGCCTGGAAGGAGATTGAGGTGGTGCGACAACGTGGTCACCCACCCGCCCTGAAGCTCCACGGTCGCGCCGCCAAGCGCGCCGAATTCCTGAACATCACCCAGCTTTCCATATCCATCTCCCACTCTAGGGAGTACGCTGTGGCCTCCGTCGTCGGTTGGCGTGAGGCCGCGTCATGAAGATTGTCACGCCCGACCAGATGGCGGAACTGGAACAGTCTTCCGAAGCTTTCGGAATCTCCACAGACGACCTGATGGAAAATGCCGGACTCGCCATTGCCCGTGAAATTCGCGCCCTTCTCGAAGGCATCGCTGGACGACTCATCCTCGTCCTCGTTGGCCCCGGCAACAACGGCGGCGACGGTCTCGTGGCGGCGCGGCACCTCGCCCGTTGGGGCGCTTCCGTCACCGTCTGCCTCATCGCCAACCGCCCCGACGACGATCCGAAGCTGAATCTCGCACTGTCAGAGGGCACACAACCTCTCACCGTCAACTCCAACGATGGCCAAGAAACCCTCCAACGTCACTTGGCTTCCTCTGATGTCGTCATCGACGCCGTCCTCGGCACTGGACGCTCCCGACCCATCTCCGGCCCACTGGCCGAAGTGATGAGCGAAGTCTCCCAAAACGCCAGCCAGCCCAAAGCCAAGAGACCCTTGTACGTCGCGGTAGACGTTCCCACAGGCGTGGACGCCGCCTCCGGCCACGCCGACCCCCTTACCCCAAAAGTTGACGTCACCCTCGCCCTCGGCTACCCCAAGACGGGCCACTTTCAATTCCCCGCCGCCAACTACTCCGCCACCCTCAAGACTCTCGACATCGGCATCCCACCCCAACTCTCACAGGAAATATCCCTCGAACTGATAAACCCTACCTGGGTCCGCCAGCGCCTGCCGCCCCGTCCCAAGGACGGGCACAAAGGGACCTACGGCCATGCCCTCATCGTCGGAGGCTGCATCAACTACCCCGGTGCGCCGTGCCTGGCTGCCGGCGCCGCCCTCCGCTCCGGCACCGGCTTGGTTACGCTTGCCGTTCCCCGGAGCATCTACGAAATGACATCAAAACTCACAGAAGCCATTCACTTTCCCTTGCCCGACAACAACTTAGGAAGCCTCCACTCCCAAGCCCTGGCCACCCTTACTGACGCACTGCCCGGCTACACCTCCATAGCCATCGGCTGCGGCATGGGCCGTTCCGATCCTGCAAAGCGGTTTCTCCAAGAATTCCTGCTGTCCGAGAACGCCCCCAAGCAGCCCCTGTTAATAGACGCCGACGCCTTAAACATCCTCGCCGAATCCCCGGACTGGTGGCGACGAATCCCCCAACCCGCCGTCGTCACCCCCCACCCCGGCGAAATGTCCCGGTTAACCGGCCTACCCACCCGGGAGATCCAATCCCGCCGCACCGAAACGGCCCGCGAATACGCCCGCAAGTGGGGGCACGTTGTCGTCCTAAAGGGCGCGTTCACCGTCGTCGCCAATCCCGGAGGCCCCACCCGAATCTCCCCCTTCGCCAACCCTCTGCTTTCCGTAGGAGGAACGGGCGACGTGCTGTCGGGAATCATCGCCGGCCTGTTGGCCCAGGGCATGACCCCGGCCACCGCTGCTGCCTGCGGCGTCTACCTGCACGGAGCCGCCGCCGAAAGCCTCCGCCCCACCTTCGGCGACCGCGGCGCCACCGCCACCGACATCATCAACGCCCTCCCGAGAGTAACACGCGCCATTCTGGAGGTGTGACACGCCCAGCAATCTGCTTGAACGCCCGTGGACCCATTTCTCCAAGCGCCCTGACCCCTTATTCCTCCCGGCCGTACGCCTCATCTAGCAGGTCCACCACGTGGCACACCCGCCCGTCTGACCCGGCAAGCCGCAGCCCTGCCTCTAGCTGAAGGGCGCATCCGGGATTGGCCGTGGCCACCACCTCCGCACCCGTAGCCAGGACCGCCTCCATTTTCGAGTCCAGCAGCTGACCCGACATCTCCCTCTGTGTGATGGTGTAGGTCCCCGCCGCGCCGCAGCACCGCGAAGCATCCTCCATCTCAACCAGCTCCAACCCTGTAATCGCCTCCAGCAGTCGACGGGGAGCGTGGGAAATTCGCTGCGCGTGCGTCAGATGGCACGCATCCTGATAGGTCACTCGTAAGTCCAACCGGTTCCGGGGCTGCACCAATGGCAGGGAAGCAAGAAACTCCGTGATGTCCACCGTCATCTCCGCCAACCGCTTCGCCTTCTCGGAATATTCGGCATCTTCCTTCAGCAAGTCGTCGTACTCCTTCATGGCGGAGCCGCAGCCCGCCGATGCCACCACCACCCGTTCGACTCCCGCCGACAGGAACACATCGATGTTGCGGCGGGCCATCTTCCTCGCCCCTGCCCCCTCGCCGCTATGCAGATTAAGCGCCCCGCAACACCCTTGACCGGGCGGCGCGACCACTTCGCAGCCGTTGCGCAGGAGCACCCTTACCGCCGCCTCCATAGTGGGCCCGTGGACCAGCGGCATCACGCATCCGGCTAGCAATCCTACCCGCATTCGCTTCGTTCCCATTGCTGAATAGACCTGTGGACTGACATTGAAGAATTGCGGAGGTATCCTCGGCAGCTGTCTCTCCAGCCTGTCCACGGAACCCGGCAGGACTTTCAGAACTCTGCTGCCCCTGACGATACTCTGAATGCCCAAACGCTGGTACAACCTGAGCATCCGGACCAGCAGACGCAGCGCCCACAGACGGGGCAGCAGTCCACGAAGCAGCACAGCCGACACCAGCCGGTGCCGCCAGGAAGTGGCGCCCTTCTTCGCAACCTGCTCCCTCACCCCCTCTATGAGCCGCCCGTAGGGAACGCCGGATGGACACGCGGCCTCACAGGCTCGGCATCCCAGGCAGAGGTCCCAATGACTCACCACCCGTTTGCTCGTTTCGATGCGCCCCTCCCGCAAGCCTTTCATCAGGGCAATCCGCCCCCTGGGCGACTCCGTTTCCAATCCCGTCTCCAGATACGTTGGGCATACGTTTAGGCACAGGCCGCAGTGGACGCAGCGATACAAGTCCTCGTCCATCACCCGGCCAAGTGGGTTGTTTGTGGGAGGCTTTATGGTAGACATACCTAGATCCCCCCCACGAACCGGCCCGGATTCAGAATCCCGTGAGGGTCCAACGCAAGCTTGAGACGACGCATAATCCCCAGCCCCGATGGAAGCGGACCCCAGACATCCCTCCTGTTCTTCAAGAAAGGCGTGCAATGCTCAACTACCCAGGCGCTCTTCTGCTCCGTCATCTGTCTTATGACCCTCTGCACCCTGAGGTCAAATTCCGAAGGCGCGGCGTCTCCCCAACTGAGGCTCCTCACCAACCCCGTCCCTAAGTACGCGACCAGGCCATGATTCAGGTTCCAGCTCTTTATCTGCTCCAGGTTCTCAAGTAGCTGGCCAACCTCTGTTGGAAGTACCGAACACCGAACGCCCAGCATTTGCGCCCCTTCGTCCGCCCACGGCATATCGACCAGGGACTGCCATATCGAAGCTTCGTCACAGCCCAACTCTCTGACCTCCCCCACCCCTGCCTGCTCCATAGACGCCCTGGCGCGCTCGGCCCTCATCCTCACGACCCCTTCCCGCCCCAAGAACCGCGCCAGCAGCACATACCCTGCAACTCCCAAGCCCAGCCGTTCAGCCACCGCGCCATTTAGCAGAGTAAGCGCATCCGACCCGCCATAACCTTCCAGGAGCGCCCACGCACCTTCCATTGCCCCTTCCAGACTGTCGAATTCAGCCGTAAAAGTCGTCGACGCAGCCGGCCTCGGTGCAACCTTAAAGGATGCCTCCACAATGACTCCCAGGGTGCCCAGAGAGCCTGTATAGAGCTTGTTCATGTCGTAGCCCGTCACATTCTTGACCACCCTTCCTCCTCCTTTGGTCACGCGACCGTCGGCGTTTACCACCTTCACCCCAATCAGCCAATCCCGGGGAAAACCGTAAGTCAGACTCAGCGGTCCCGAAGCAGCCGCAGCTAGCATCCCGCCGACCGTCGCCTCCGTAGGACGAGGAACTTCCAGAGGGAGAAACTGGCCCTCAGCGGCAAGAATCTCATCCAGCCCTGCGAGGGACATCCCCCCTTCTACCGTCACTGTCAGGTCTGAAGGTTCATACTCCACCAGCCGGTCGAGCCCTCGCAGATCCAACGCCAGATCATAACGACGAGGCGGATTCCCAAGGGAACGCTGTGTCCTTCCTCCGAGGGGAATAGTAGCCAACCCCTCCTCGTTGGCCAGAGACACGACCCCTGAAAGGTCCTCGACAGTGGGTGGACACACCCCCACGGTGGGAATCAAGCCATCTACCCCATACGACGATAGCTCGCAATCAGGCGTCAACCATTGGGGATTCACCCTTCCGACTATGGACGATGCAACCTCTGGAGCCATGATATCTATACGTGAGCGCCCGGCCCGGCGGCCAGAACGGCGCCCCGTTGCATGGAGTGGGTGTACTCAGGCCCGCCCGGAAAAACCTTCCCCGGATTGAATCGTCCCTGGGGCGCAAACGCCCCTCGCACCCGTGCCATCACATCCATGTCCCCATTGGTGAAAACCAGGGGCATGTAGGCCTTCTTCTCCAACCCTATGCCGTGCTCGCCGCTCAAAGCTCCTCCTAACTCAACGCACACCTCCAGAATACGGCCGCCCACCTCCATTACCCGCTCCACGTCGCCGGGCTTCCGCTCGTCAAACAGAATGCACGGGTGTAGATTGCCGTCTCCTGCGTGAAACACGTTGGCGATGGGAATATCGTATTGGGCGCTTATCTCAGAAACCCGCTCCAGAGATTCCGTGAGCCTCGTCCGCGGAACTACGCCGTCTACCAGATAGTAATTGGGCGCCAACGCCCCAAGCGCGCCGAGAGCATTCTTCCGCGCCGACCACAGCCGCTCCCGTTCCTGGGCCGATTCCGCCCACCGGACCTCCGAAGCCCCGGATTCTGTCAGTATTGCCTCCACCTGCAGACCCTGGTCTTCCACCTCTTCGTCCTCCCCCTCCAGCTCCACAAGCAAGACCGCACCCGCGCCCGAAGGCAAGCCCACATCCGTCACCCGCTGCACCGCTTCTATGCTCAGCGCGTCCATAATCTCCATCGCCGCGGGCACCATTCCCTGCCCGATTACCGACGAAACAGCCAGACACGCGCCACCCACGTCCTCAAACACTGCCAGGTACGTCTTCACGGTAGGGGGCGCAGGCAGCAGCCGGACTATAATCTTCGTTGCCAGCCCGAACATCCCCTCAGACCCTACAAACGCTCCCCTCAGATCGTAACCCACGGGATTCCGAATCTTCCCGCCCAGCCACGTTACCGACCCGTCCTCCAGCACAACCTCCATGCCCAGCACGTGGTTGCTGGTGACGCCATAAGCCAGGCAGTGGGGGCCGCCGGCGTTCTCCGCCACGTTACCCCCCAGGCTGCAAGCTTTCTGGCTGGACGGATCCGGGGCATATCTCAGACCCCTCTTTCTTGCTGCCTCGTCCAGGTGAAGATTGATGACCCCCGGCTCCACCACCGCCAATCTGTTTCGCTCGTCGATCTCCAGAATCCGCTTCATCCGCGTCAGGGCCACCTGCAGTCCGTCCTCCAGCGCGATGGCCCCACCACTCAACCCCGTGCCGGAGCCCCGACCCACCACCGGAACCCTCGCTTCGTCGGCGACGACCAAGACCCGGGAGACCTCCTCCGTGGACGCGGGCAGGACCACCGCCCTCGGCATAGCCTTGTCCACCGACCCGTCGTACTCGTACACCAGCAGATCATCCGGGTGGTGAATGACGTACTCCCGCCCCACAATGGACTCTAGTTTCTTGATGAACCGCCGTGCTTCAGACACTTCGCTCTCCCCGTTCCCGTTGCCCCATACTATTCCAGGGGCAAAATCTTTGCAACGGGAAGATGGAATCGCCGTCCGTGAAGAAAAGGTCGTGGCAAGAAACCTGCGGCCTTCAAACACAAGAAATCTGCAACGTGAATTTTGGAGCGGCCCTTGGTATCATACCCACGCCTTCAGGAACTCCAACGGCCTACCGTAGGATGATGACGGGACAACCAATAGACAAGGAGCATCAATGACCTTCAGCCAGCAGGCGGAAGAAAAGGCCAAAGACCTTCGCGCTGCCATCCTCCGACACCCCTTTGTAACCGGCATTGGCGATGGTACTCTCGACGTGGAGAAGTTCAAGTTCTACGTCCGGCAGGATTATCTCTACCTCATAGACTACAGCCGCGTTCTGGCTCTGGCGGCGGCCCGCGCCGATACTTTGGAGTCCATGAGCTGGTTTGCCCATCTCCTCCACGAGACCCTCAACACTGAAATGGAACTCCACAGGGACTATTGCCGCCAGTTTGGCGTCTCCCGCCAGGAACTTGAGGAGACCCTCCCCTCACCCACCACCACGGCCTACACCCAGTTTCTCCTATCCGTGGCCAACAGCCGCTCCTATCCGGAGTTGGTGGCGGCCCTGCTGCCCTGCCAGTGGGGTTACTGGGAGATCGGCAGCCACCTGGACGCTCAAGACCGCCCTCAACACGCTCCGCTTTATGCCCAATGGATTGAGATGTACGCATCCGAG
This sequence comes from uncultured Dehalococcoidia bacterium, assembly GCA_951812825.1. GTDB lineage: Bacteria > Chloroflexota > Dehalococcoidia > Lucifugimonadales > JAPULR01. The sequence goes on from OX638324.1 coordinate 427,268, forward strand.
GAGTTCCACAACCTCGCCCTATGGGTACGCAACCTCGCCGACGAACTCGCCGACCGCCACGGTCCGACCACAGCGCAACGAATGGAAGAGGTCTACGTCGCCAGCACCCGCTACGAGTATCTCTTCTGGGAAGCCCCTTTCTTGAACGAGAATTGGCCTGGCTAGGCCAGAATCCCACCCAATCCCCAGCATCAACCGATCCGAAGGAGAAAATCGTGCCCATCTTCCATCACTCCTACCTTCACAAGGTCTGCCGCTCCATTTTCGTCGCCATGGGCGCAACGTCCGAAGAGGCGGAGATGGTTTCGACACACGTGGTCCGCGCCAACCTCGTGGGCCACGATTCCCACGGCGTCATCCAGGTGCCCGTCTATGCCCAGCGCATCCGCGTTGGCCACATCGTCCCAGGAGCTCCTTTTGAGGTTGAGGACGAAACTCCCACCACGGCAGTAATCAACGGAAACTGGGGCTTTGGCTACGTCGTCACCGAACGCGCAATGGAAATGGCCATCGACAAGGCCAGTAACAACGGCGTCGCCGCCATGACCGTCTACCAGCAGAGCCACATCGGACGGCTGGGCGACTACCCCACTATGGCCGCCGACGCCGGCATGATCGGCCTCATCACCGCCGATTCCGGCCAGGGGCCGAAGGGCGTCGCGCCCTTCGGCGGCAGCGATCGTCGCCTGGGCACCAACCCCCTCTCCATCGCCATCCCCAGCAACCTGGAAGGCGCGGTGCTGCTGGACATGGCCACCAGCGCCGTCGCCTCCGGCAAGATTAGCCTCGCCCTCAATCGCGGCCAGCAAATCCCCAACTCCTGGGTGGTAGACCGCCACGGTCAACCCACCAGCGACCCGCAGGACTACGAAGACGGTGGCGCTATTCTTCCCCTCGGCGCCGACCAGGGACATAAGGGCTACGGCCTCTCCTTCGTGGTCGAAGTCCTCTCCGGCCTCCTGACCGGCTTGGGCTTCGGCGTCGATCCCCACGGCCGCCACAACGACGGTTGCTTCATCGCCGTCTTTAACGTTGCCGCCTTTCGTCCCCTGGAGGAGTTCAAGACCAGCGTGGACGAATTCGCCAGGTTCGTTAAAGCCTCACCTCCAGCAGAAGGCTTCCAGGAAGTCCTCTACCCCGGAGAAATCGAATGGCGAACGGAGAACCAGCGCCGCCGCGAGGGTATCTTCGTCGAAGACGCTACCTGGCAGGACATCTGGACCCTCGTAAAGAACCTGAACATCGAGGATGAAGTAGGCAATCCCTAACAACCCCAACCAACATGCCATTCTGAGGAGGCCCCGCAACGAAGAATCTGGTGGGGTGGGCAGCCTCCCGTTTTGCAAGAACCACTACTGGAAAGGGCGTAGAGATCATCCCACGCAGGGGCGGGTTTGAAACCCGCCCCCACACCCCAATTCCCTCACTGACATTTTGCCCATTGTCCGTACCCACCCTACCCTGCTACCCTACCTTCATGAAATGTGCTTCTTCCACAGGGACCCGCTGCGAAGACTCGCCTTCAACTATTGCACCCTGACTCAAAAATTATTTTGAAACAATTCAATTCCCCAAATACATCGCTCTCAGGCACGAAACTACCCTGATCCCATGGAAAACAAACCGAATTGATTTCCAAAACAAATCAAATCAATCCCAGACCCGGGAGGCGCACCAATGACCACCGTAGGATCCGGCAAGTACACCTACAAACTCGTAGAAGACTGGGCTAAGTTCCCCGAAGGCATGAGCTTCGGCTGGCCTGCCTCAGTGGCCACCGACTCCGAAGACCGGGTGTATGTATTCCAGCGGGACAAACAGCCGCCCGTCCTCGTCTTTGACCCCGATGGCAGCTACCAGACCGGTTGGGGCATCGACGCCATGGCAGGCCCCCACCACATATACATCGCCGACGACGTCGCCTACCTGGTAGATAGAGAAGACTGCGTCGTCCTGCGCTACACCTTAGATGGCAAGCCCCTGCAGGTCATAGGCGACCGCGGGCAGGCTTCCGACACCGGCATCGGTCCCGACTTCGACAACGAGAACGACTTGCCGCCTAACGCCGCCGGACCATTCAACTATCCCACCAAGATGGTCCCCTCCCCCAGCGGCGACATCTACGTCTCCGACGGTTATCAGAACAGCCGCGTGCACCGCTTCTCAGCCGACGGCCAACTCAAGCACTCCTGGGGGCAGCCCGGCAAGTCCGGTCCCTACGACCTGCATCTGCCCCACAGCGTCCTCGTCACCGACAACGGCCAAGTCTACGTGTGCGACCGGGAGAACCACCGCATCCAGGTCTACGACTCCGAAGGCTCCCATCTGGCGTCCTGGGACAACGTGCGCCGTCCCATGGACATCGCGGTAGACTCCGATGGCGCATTCTACGTCGCCGAGGTGTACGTGGAGCAGGACCGGCTGGGACGGCTGGACCTGTTGCCGGAAGGCGAGCACCGCATAAGCGTCCTCGACGAAAACGGCGCCCTCCTGTGCCGGTGGGACGCGGCGCTAGCCCACGGCATCTGGGTGGACGGTCAAGGCGATATCTACCTGGCCCTGCCCAACGCTCTCTCCGTCCACAAATACGTCCGACAGCTCTAGCCCCCCAAAGGCCTCTCCCCCCTCGATGGGGGAAGATTGAAGCCTGCCCTGAGCCTGTCGAAGGGATGGGGGTGATTCTTAACTGGCGAAGAAGTTACGCTTGGAAATCGGCAAGGCACCGTCCCATTACCTCGGAAAGGCGTCTTTCAGCCCCGCATCCACGGGAAGCATCGCCCCGGTAGTCTTGGACGCCCGCGGCCCGGCCAGGAACAACACCGCCTCCGCCACATCCTCAGCCGTCACGCTCCGCTTCAACAGATTGCGCTTCCGGTAGAACTCCTCCAACCCGTCGATGCTGATTCCGTGGGCGCGGGCCCTCATCTCCTTCACCTCCGCCGTCCACAGGTTGGACCCCTGGAACACCGCGTCGGGATTTACCACGTTTACCCGAATCCCGTACTCGCCGTTCTCGATGGCCAGCACCCGCGCCATCTGCACCTCCGCCGCCTTAGACGCGCTGTAGGCCCCGAAGTCCTTGCCCGGCGAGGGAACGTTCTTCGTTCCCACAAACACCAGGCTGCCACCCATACCCTGCTGACGCATGAGCGAGACGGCTTCCCGCGCCACTAGGAAGTGGCCTGTGGAGTTGATGTCCATGGCGTGTTGCCAGTCCTCCAGGCTCAGTTCGTGAATGGCACCCACCGGAGCGATGCCAGCGTTGGACACCAGCACGTCCAGCCCCCCATAGGCCAGCCGTAGCCGGCCAAAGGCGTCGGCGACCTGTTCCGGGTTAGTCACATCCATGTTTACCGCCATCGCCCGCCCTGCACCCTGGCTGCCGATAATGCCCTGCGCCACCGCCTCCGCCCCCTCCACGTCGATGTCTGTGACCACCACGTGCGCCCCCTCCGCAGCCAGCCGCTCCGCGATGGCCTTGCCGATGCCGTGGGCCGCCCCTGTAACCAGCGCCACCTGGCTGGCAAGTTCTCCTCCGGAAGCGGCCAGCGTCAGCTTGTACAGCTCCATGGGCCAATACTCCACGTCATAGGCATCCTTGTCTGATAGAGAGGCGTAGTGCCCCACCGCCTGCGCCGACTTGATGACGCTGATGGTGTGATGATATATGTCTCCGGCGATAAGCGCCGCCTTGGCATCTTTCCCCGTTGACCACATCCCCACTCCCTTGACCAGGATCACCCGCGGATGGGGGTCCAGCATGGGATGCTGTCCGTCCGTGTTGGCCTGGTACCATCCCTGGTAGTAGGACACGTATCGGTCGATGGCCCGCGGCATGTGCCCCGACAGGTACTCCAGATTCGGGAATTCCCCCGACTCCACCCACAGCGGCTTTATCTTCGTCTGCAGCGTATGGTCCGGCGTTGCGGGGCCCACCTGGCTGAGAGCCGCCCCTTCCGCAGAATTAACGAACTCCATCACGTCCGGGCTGTCGTCGTAACGCAGCAACATGGACTGGGACCGGCTCACCAGCCCTCGAATGACGGGCGCAAGCCCGGCGGCTAGCCGTCGCCGCTCATTCTCGGGTAAGAGTCCGCCTTCCCGAACGGAAAAGATAGTCCTCCCCTTTGCCTTCTCCTCCGCATACTCCGCCGCCGTATCCACTAGGTTCAGATGCTTCAGGTACGCCTCCTTGGCCGTGTCACCCCAGGTGAACAGCCCGTGGTTCACCAGAATCACTCCGTCCACGTCCGGGTTCTCCCGCACCCGCTGTCCCACCAGCTTGGACAGGGCGAAGCCAGGCCGCAGGTACTCCACGATGGCCGCCCTGTCCCCATACACCTCATGCAGCAACTCATCCGAGTTCCGGGTATTGGTCAACGCTACAATGGCGTCGGCGTGAGAATGCACCACGCTGTGGAAGGGAAGAAACGCATGCAGTAGGGTTTCAATGGAGGGACGTGGCGACTTCGGGTCGATCATGCACTGGGCCAGGTAGGCGACCATTTCGTCGTCCGACATCGCGTCCCGGTCGAACAGCACCAACACGTCCTCAAGGTCCAGGCTGGGGAAATGCTTGGGTTCGATGGTCTTCAAATCTGACCCGGAACCCTTCACTGTCATGGCGTCAACTTCCCGACCCCGAAAATCCTTCTTCGTGGTCTTTATGGATGTATTTCCCCCACCCCAGACCACCAAGGAAGTATCTGCGCCTACCAGACGACTCTGGTAAACCAGCAGACCCATTTCGTCTTTACCCTTTGCTTCGGAATCCGACCATCGATGGGGCATGAAACACCTCTGAGTCTTGGATGCGGAGCCGCCGTCCCTCAGCCCACGAACGACGACACTCGTTTCGGGCTAAAGTATATGAGCCGAGTTGAAATTGGGCAACGCCGCCTTGCGATACGCAGCAAAAGGAGAGGGCCCGGGAAGCAAATCCCGGGCCCTCTTTGAATCTCTTGGGTTTTAGGCTTGTTTACTGGTACACGGGAACGGTGAACTCGTGGTAGCGAATCGGTCCCATATGCAACAGGTTTACCCTGTACTCCGACACGTACTTAGGATTGTAGATGGCGGCGTCGAAGACCCACACCAGAGGAATGCTTATGGCGTTATCGACCCACCAATCGCCGAATTCCTGGGCGAGTTTATTCCGTTCTTCTATGTCGGTTGTCTGCCGGCAAGCATACTTGAACTCGGAGATTTCCTCATGCTCGCGGTATCCGCCGCCGTCGTCATACCACCAGAACTCTACGGCGGTGCAGATGGGGTCAAGGGACGGGGAGCCGATTATCATCCGGTTGGCCCCCGGCTCTTGGCCCAGCCAGCGGGTGAGCGAACCCTCCCTCTGTTCCACCGTGGCATTGATTCCGATCACCTCCCAGTATTCCTTCAGCTTGATGGCGATGTCGCAGTTCTCGGTGAAGCTGCTGGTGGGGCTACAGGCCAATGTGGTCTCAAAGCCATCGGGGAAGTTGCTCTGCGCCATGAAATTCTGGGCCTTCTCGACGTTGTAGTCGTAGGGCCAGCCACCTTCCGCGCCGGTCTTCCCTTCGCGGTTGGGGTAGGGCGCCCATTCGTCCTTAAAATCCTCGCGCCAGGGCGGGAAGTAGTCAACCAGCGGGAAGGTGTCTCCCGCGAAGAATCCCTGGTCGATGTCGTCCCTATCAATGGCGTGGTTCATAGCCAGCCGTACGTTGACGTCCCTGAGTGGGTCGTCTGGGTCATGGCCTGGGTTGGGGCCACACTGGCGGCCACCTGGGGGCGGCATGGGCGGGTCACCAAAGCAGGCGTTGTTCTCCCGGAAATAGACCAGCCGCAGATGTGGATGCCGCCCGGGAAGAGTGCTCCTTGAAACTACCAGGCCTGAAATTGCCGCCTGGGCGTAGAGGTCGCGCGGTACGTTCCCTACGTGGGCCTCATCAGTAATAAGCTGGGCCAACCGAGTTTGAGCTTCCCTGATGAACCTTCCTTCCAGTTCGTGGAAGTAGGGAGTTTGGCGCCAGTGATCCTCCACCCTCTCGTGGACGACCCCAACGTTGGTTTCAAGGGAAATGTAGCTCCACGGTCCGGTACCGACGGGGTCGTCAATGTACCCGTCCTCGCCGCCAACGGCGTCCCAGTGGTCGCGGCTGATGATGCCGGTCTCCCACTCCTCGGAGAGCAGGAAGGCAATGTCCAGGTTAATGTGAGGCAAGTCCAGCCGGATCTGGTGGGGCGTAACCGCAACCCACTTATCCGGCGTGTCCAACCTGCCGGCCCAGGTTTCAGGCCGTCGTGTCTTGTCCGTGCCCTCTCCCGTCAGCAACTCAAAGCCCAGCGTCACATCATCGGCGTCGAACAAGATGTCCATAGGCTCGGCGTTGCGGTAGAAGGGAACATCGTCCCGCAGGTCGAATGTCCAAGTCTTGCCGTCCTCTCCAACGTTCCAGTCCGTTGCCATTTCCGGCTGCTCCTCGTTGGTCTGATAATGCCGCCCAACCAGATGATCGTATATGGGCATTATCTTCTCTGTAGTCTGGCTAGCCGCGTATGGAATTGTGAACTGATCCGCCGGCGTTGTAATAACCACTATCAGCCTTGTAGCAACAGGCACCTGTGGCGCTTCCGTCGTCGGAGCCATAGTTGGCGTTGCCGTGGGTGCCGCCGTTGGAGCCATGGTGGGTGCCGCAGTAGCTGCAGCAGTCGGCGCTGCCGGCGTAGCAACCGGGGCTTCCTCTTCATCATCGCCTCCACAAGCTACGATGATGACGCTCAACGCTAACAGACACGCCAACAATAGGGATATTTTCCAATCTAGTAGTTTACGAGGTAAGGTCATAACAGCCACTTCCTCAATATGTTTTTTCGGCAAGCCCGTTGCAAGCAGAGGGCTTACCCTGGAAACCTTATAATCCGCTACATCGTAAAAGCCGTTCTTGCCTTTGTCAATGCCTTGTTTTCATTGCAAGTATATGGGAAAGTAGACATAGACGTTCTGATAGGACGTCAAGGTAAATGAAAAAACGCACAGGAGCCCAATAATGTCCCTAAATGTTTATCTTCGTTTCAACAGTGACTGCCGACAGGCCTTCGAATTCTATCGCTCCATTTTCGGGGGCGAATTCGACATCATAACCACCTTCGGCGAAGGCCCGCCCGATTTCACCGTACCGGAAGACGAGCGCGAAAACATCATGCACGTCTCCTACCAGATGGGTAACATGACCCTTATGGGCAGCGACACCCCATCCACCTTCGGCCATCCCACCGTAATGGGCAACAACTTCTCCCTTTCGTACATGCCCAAAAGCAGGGAGGAGATGGACGAGCTCTTCCGCAAGCTCTCGGAAGGCGGCAACGTAACAATGCCCCCCGCCGACATGTTCTGGGGAAGCTACTTTGGCTCCTGCACTGACAAATTCGGCGTAAACTGGATGCTCAACTACGATCAGGAATAGTCCCACCCAGCCCAATCCCATTGGCACTTCAACCTGCGATTCAGAAGACGGGCAACTACCTGAGTGGCTAGGAAACAAAATAGAATAGGACCAGAGTGCGGGGAGCCACTCAATAGCTCAGGGTTTAAAAAAGCGTCCCAGGCAGGATTCGAACCCGCGACCCGCTGCTTAGAAGGCAGCCGCTCTGTCCAACTGAGCTACTGGGACTCAAAAGGCGCGATGCGCAGATTTATTGTAAGAATCACGCCGCGCCTGTGTCAACAAATCTGCCGCCGACAACTATACGGGCCAGCTTTCCTGCCGGTAGGCCATCTCCCAAAACATGTACTCGTACCGGCTGCTGACGACGAACGCCTCTGCAATTTCCTTCCGCTCCTCCGCAGATGCTCCACCGCCCGCTTCGTCCAGTAGCTCACGCCACAGATTCACCCCCTCCTCCAACAACCCCTCGGCGTAGACTGCCGACCATGGCCCAAACACGGGATGGTCGATCTTGCCCACGACATCCCCCAATTCGTGGTACGTCCACGGGCATGGCAGAAGCGCTGCGATTCCCGTCGCCCAGCTGCCCAGGCTAGCTGCACTGATCATGTGATTGCAGTAGGCCAAGTTGGTGGGAGAAATTGCCGTCTCCTGAAGGTCCGCCTCCGTAATCTCCAACATCGGCATCAACTTCCGATGCAGCGGCCGCTCAATGGGCGTTGCCAGCCGCCTCCCTATCAACTCCATCGCCGAGGAATTTGGCGCCTTGGCAAGGACGATAGCCACCACGCGAGCAAAGGCGCTCAGGTACTTGTAGTCCTGAATTAGGTAATACCGGAAATTCTCCAGAGGCAGGCTGCCCGCCTTAGCCTCTTCCAGGAACGGGTGCCGGTATATTTTTTCCCATACAGGCCATGCCTCGGCCTTCAGCACGTCCGTGAATCGACTCTGCGGCAACTAAGCCTTACCTTCCTTCGTCGGATTCCCCTCCCGCTCCAGCGAGCACACTTCGCAGGGGCAAACATCCCTCAGAAACTGGTGGGTGTATATGCCAGTATAGTGGGCGTCGCTCCACAGGAACTGCACCGCATACTGGCCAATGGGCATGTATTCGACCGCATAGATCCCGTCCTGTACTGTCATTGGATTCAGAAGCGCCCTGCCCGTCCACTCCTCCACGCACTGAGCGCAGGGACACAATAGCCGCAACTGTCTCGCAGAATAGACGCTTCGGTGACCGTCTTTCCACATTATCGTCACAGACGTCGCGTCCAGGGTAATAGAACTCGGCTCTGGTTTGCTAACCAACTATCTCTCCGTAATGGGTGATCGAAAGCGTCCGAAAGGGCTACCAACTATACTCTATTGGCGCGAACTCTGTCTGCGCGCAATCATTGCGTCCGCCAGCGGACTCTGGGCCGGGTCGATGCTTATGTCTATCAGCGAGGGCTTGCCTGAATCCTGCGCCCGCTGCACCGCCGGCCCGAACTCCGACGCCGTCTCTACGTGGGAGCCATGCGCGCCGATGGCCTCCACCATCCGGTCGTACCGCATTGGCCGCAGGTCCGTCGCCACTGCCCGGCCAAAATACGCAAGCTGGAAGTTCTTGTCGATGCTCCACGTAGCATCATTCCCAAGAATGGTCACGAAGGGCAGATTGTGGCGAAGGGCCGTGTCGAACTCCATGGCATAGAACCCCAACGACCCATCTCCCATTGCCAGGAACACCTTCGCATTCGGATGCGCCAATCGCGCCGCCAGGGCGTACGGCAGCCCGAATCCCAGGTGCGAAAGCGGCCCCAGCCTCAGCCATCGTCCCGTTTTCTGGGCGCTCAGATAGCTCCGTCCCCATTGGACGAAGTCACCCCCGTCGAATACCAGCACCGTATCATCGTCGATGAAGGGCTTCAGTTCCTGAAATACCCGAATCGGATGCATCGGAGACTCTTCCAAAGCCAATGCTTCCATAGCCCGCAACTGGGCGTCCCGGCTGGCGGCCAGCTTGTCCATCCACGCCGAAAGGTTCCTCCACCTCTTGCGCTTGGCGACTTCCGTCAACTGTCCAACTGCGGCGCCGATGTGTCCCAGGACCCCCATCGCCACCCCTCGGTTCCTTCCCAACTCGTGCGGGTCTGGGTCAACCTGAACTATCTTCGCCTCCGGGTGAAAGTAGGGCGGCATCCCATAACGATACCGATGGTCCAACCGCTTCCCGAGAAGCAGCACCGCGTCTGCCTCCCTAAAGTGACGGGCGGCGTGATTCAACGCTGCATCGGCGTAGCCAAAACAGAGGGGATGACTGTCCGCCACCATCCCCCGCGCCTGCTCTACGGTGAATACCGGCAGACCCGTCGTCTCGACAAGTCGCTGTAACTCTGCCGTGTTCGTCTGGTAGCGGGCGGCGTTGGCGGCCACTACCACCGGCCGTTCCGCCCTCGAGAGCACGTCAACGGCCTCCTCAACCAACCCGGGATCCGCCGGGTTCCTTCCCTGATGACGGTATTCAGCGGGCGAATACTCCGGAAGTTCCTCCTCCGAGATGACCTGCTCCTGAATATCCATCGGCACCGACAGATGCACCGGCCCCGGCCTCCCCGAAAGCGCCGTCCTGAATGCGGAAGCTATCAGGTCTGCAATGCGGCTCTTGTGGTGAATCATCCACGAACCCTTTGTCATCGGGCGTGTGATTCCGATCTGGTCGACTTCCTGGAACGAATACATCCCGTGCTCCGGCAGTTCGCTGCACCCCGCGATGAATATCACCGGGCTTTCGGAAGTGTAGATGTTCGGCAGGCCGGAGATGGCGTTGGAGAAGCCCGGACCTCCGGTAACCATCGCGACGGCATGCTCTCCGGTGATGCGACACCAGGCGTCGGCCATGCCCATGGCGGCGGCTTCGTGGCGAGTGTCTACCAGCTCCATTCCTTCGTCAACCGCAGCGTCGCAAAGGGGCAAAATCGTATCCCCGACAATGGTGAAGATGCGACGGATGCCCTCCTGTCTCAGACATCGCATAACCAGGTGGGCTCCGGTCAACTTCGGCATTGGACCTCCGACGGGTTGAGATGCGCCGTCATTGTAGACACTCATAGCCGCTCAGTACAAGGCGAAGACGCAGAACGCCCTTCCATTGAAGCTCAAACACGGCGTATGCTATACTCCCCTGCGGACGGGGCGTGGCGCAGCCCGGGAGCGCACCTGCATGGGGTGCAGGGGGTCGGTGGTTCAAATCCACTCGCCCCGACCATCTTAACCCAACCCCCTATTTCGAAGTCCACCCTCGGTGTTTTCGCCGTTCCCACCAACCAGCGGGCAGACAACCATAAAATTGAACTGCGCTTAATTTCTTCCAGGGCAAATCAACCACCGAAAGCCGATAAATCCGGCTCCTTCTTGAACCAGCCAGCCTGCTGCTCGTAGGCTTGGGCCAGGCTCAGCACCGTGGTCTCCTCGAAAGGCCTGCCCCCTATCTGCAGGCCGATGGGCATTCCGTCTTCGCCCGACGCGAACCCGCAGGTCAGGCTAATTGCCGGAATGCCCGCCAAAGGATGAGCGGGGGTGACCATGAAGGGCGCTCGCACCAGATTCTCGATCACGGACTCTTTTGTGACCGGAGGAGTCTCCCGCGAGACGGGTGGCGCGACTGATTCAACCGTTGGCGAAATCAGCACGTCCACTTCCTCCAACGCCTCCATCACCTGTCGGCGCAGCAGCTCCCTCAGCTTCTGCGCCTTGTAGTAGTACTCTGCCGGAATTACGCTTCCAACCAGGTAAGTGATGGGCAGCTCATCATCCTCCTCAAGCAGGGAGTTCCGCGCCCACTCGCGATAGATGGCGGTGGCTTCCACATAGAGAATTCCCCACATTATCAGGTTCCCGTAGGCCGCCAGCGGTATCGACACCTCCTGAAGCTTCGCGCCCATGCTGCCTATACTCTCCACGGCCTTCAGGACAGCGCTTTGCACCTCATCATTTACAAAGTCCCCCAGTGTCAACTCCTTGACGATCCCCACTCGCAGCCCGCGTACATCCCCTTCGAGGGCACTGCGATAATCAGGAACAGGCGCGGTGGACGAGTAAGCGTCTCTTGGGTCCGGTCCGGCAATCGCGCTGAGCGTAATAGCGCAGTCCTCAACCGTGCGGGCCATCGGCCCCAGCGCATCCATGGACCATCCCCCGGCAAACACTCCAAACCGGCTCACCAGCCCCCACGTGGGACGCAGGCCGACCACGCCACACCAGGAAGCGGGCGAGCGTATAGAGCCTCCCGTGTCCTCCCCCAAGGCCGTAGCGCAGAGGCGGGCTGCCGTCGCCGCCGCCGATCCCCCGCTCGAACCGCCGGTAGTGCGATCCAAGTTCCACGGATTCCGCGCGGCAGGAAAGGACCGGCGGAACATCCCGGCACCGGCGAACTCCCCCATGTGCACCTTCCCCAGAATCACCGCACCACCGGCCTTCAGCTTTGACACCACCGTTGCGTCCTCGGGTGGGATGTTGTCTCTCAGAAGCTGAGAGCCGTTTGTCGTAGGCATATCGGCAGTCCATATCTGGTCCTTCAGCGCCACCGGCACGCCCTGCAACGGCCCTCTGCGGACTCCCGACATGAAGTCACGTTCCGCCTGTCGCGCCTGCTCCAACGCCGAATCCGCCGCCACTGTTAGGTAAGACCTCAGAGTCGGGTCAATAGACTCAATCCGGCGTAGATACGCCTCAGTCGCCTCCACCGGCGACACCTGCCGGGCCTCCATCAGGTCCGACAGTCGAGACGCCGAAAGCCTGGTAAGTTCCGATTCCGTCATGGCCGCTCCCACCTTTATTGTTTATGTCAACCCTAAACTTATCAAGCAAGAAGGGCAAGGGATTGAAGCCCCTTGCCCTTCGAGATTTCGAAGCTCAACACTCTACAAGAAGCAGTTTATTGGAAAACCGCTTCCGTATACTCGTGGTAGCGCGTCGGCCCGAAGAAGCCGAAGGCAACGTCGTAACCCTTGACCACACCGGGGTCGTAGGCCACCTTGTTTGAAAGGAAGAAGAGAGGGATGATCACGTGGTTCTCATAGAGCCACGTGCCCATGGCCTGACCTGTGCGGAGAATGTCCTCCGGCAGGATTGACTGTTGCGTTTCGGCAAACAGCGCGTCCAATTCATGGAATTCCCACTGGGACTCGGTACCGCCGCTTACGCTGCTGATAGCGTATCGCCCGTTGTTCCGAATCGAAAGCGGGTCGCTGCCCACGCCATATAGCATGCTGGTGATGGTCTGGCCCATGTCCCGGTTGCGCCACTGCTCCAGCAGCGGCCCGAACTCCATCTCGGTCAGTCTGACGTTCACACCTACCTCCCTCCAGTAGCCGATGACGGCCTCCGCCACGTCCTGAGCTTCAGGAACACCGCTCAGCTTGGTGGTGATGAAGCCAATGTCCACTCCCTCGCCATAGCCTGCTTCCGTCAAAAGCTGTTTGGCCTTGTCCGGGTCGTAGGTGTACGGTGCCCAATTGGGATGGTAGTCCGAGCGGGTTGGCGGGATCCCCAGAATGGTCTGGAGAATACCTTCCCCGTCAAAGAAGATCTCATTGATGGTGTTCCGGTCGATGGCGTGGTTAAGCGCCATGCGAACTCGCAGATCCCTGAGGGGGTCTCCGTCTATGTAACCGGGGGCGATGGGATGGGTCTCTCCCATCCGGGAGCCGATCTTAATCTCCACGGGTTCGTCATAGTAGAGCCCGCCAATCATCATGAAGAGGTTGGTGCCGGGAAGAGTGCTGGTTGCCACGCCAAAACCGCCGGCCGTAGCCAGGGGGAGCAAAGACTTATCCACTTCTGCAATGGCAACTTCCTTTGTGAGCAGCTTGGCGATCCGCGTGGCGCTCTCCGGAGTGTAGAAGAACTGCAACTCGTGGAAATCCGGGGTTTTCCGCCAATGGTCCTCCACACGCTCATATAGCATGTGGGAACCGATGTCCAGTTCCACAAAGGTAAATGATCCTGTCCCAACAGGATGGTCCAGGTAACCTTCTTCACCCACAGCGTCCCAATAGTCCTGGCTGATGATGCCGGCCACGTTGCCTTCAGCAAGCCAGCCTTCGCCCAGAGGTTCAAGCCTGTCCAGAATCCACACAACCTCATGGTCGTTCACTATGTTGAAATTCTCATCCTTTACTCCCAGGTTGCGCCACTGGCTTCCGGCGGAAAGGGAGTCCTCCCGTCCCGCCGTCTGAAGCGTCAGCTTGAAGTCCTTGGCAGTGAAGTTGGTTCCTGTGTAGGAGTCAGTGGAGTGGAACGGAATGCCTTCCCGTAGATTCAGAGTCCAGCTCATGGCGTCGGGAGCCATGGACCAATCTTCCGCCAGCATGGTGTTTTCATACTCGCCGTCAAATCGGTTTGTGTTGATGATGAACTCGTACATGGGCTTCATCGGGCCAGTTTCGCTGGTAAAGGTCTTCCACATCATTGTTACCTGCGCGCCCGGCGGCACTTTGCTCACCTTAAGGCGGGACTCAACAGGCGCCATCGGGGCCATAGTAGCCGCCGGAGTTGGCGTAGGAGCCGCTGTGGGCGCGGGAGTTGGTGCGGCGGTTGGCACCGGCGTGGCTACCGCCGCCCGCACAATGCGTTCAACTTCCGCTTGGCTCAACGGCTCCGTCTGGTTCTTGAACGCTTCTTCCAACGCAGTGCCAATCGCCTCAGCAACGTCCTCTTGCTTCACGCCCTCGGCGGCGGCGGCGACCACCGCGCTGTCCACCATTGCCTGAATTTCGGCGCTGCTGATGCCTTCTGGCGCACTTTCGCTGATGGCTCCTTCTATGAGCGAACGAATTTCATCCTCGGAAAGAGGCGGCTGCATCTCCGCAATAGCGTCAAGCATAGCCTGCTCCATCCGTGTAGCCATTTGTTCAGCCATGGCGGATCCCATGGCACTTATTGAATCCATGTCAATGGTCGCTGCAGCAGGCGTTGCTTCGTCCTCCTCGTCGCCGCCACAGGCCACGATGAGAATCGTCAGCATCAACGCCGTTGCCAACAGCGCATAACCCAAGAGTCTAACCTTGTGTCTCTTCAACATATCTCGTACCTTTCAAAGTCTGAAGAATCTCTCCTGTTGTAGCCTGAAATCACTTTCCAGTCTACCTCTTAACCATCTTCGTATATTCGTGGTCCATGGTGGGACCCAGATTGATCATGTTGCCCCGGTATTCCTCCACTACACCGGGATCAACTCCCAGCACCGGGAAGATGAAAAGCACCGGCACAGTTATCACGTTGTCCTGCATCCACTGGGCAAACTCCCGCGCGATCCGCACACGGGTATCTTCGTCTAACGTGGTGTCGAAAGTGTCGATGAATTCGGCCACGTATGGATGATCGAACCAGTGATTGCTCCGCTCCAACAGTCTCAGATTGATCGGATAGGCAATCTGATAGGAGACAAGTCCGTTGTTCAGGAATCGAACAGCCTGCGTTATCTGTCGTTCTCGCCCCATTTCCCTGAGCACCGAACCCTCGTATATCTTTGTTTCCGTATTTATGCCAATTGCGCGGTAGTAGCTGGCAATGGCTTCCACAATCTCGCCGATGTTCGGGAGACCCGCCAGCACGTAGTAGGGAAGCTCCAGGTCAAAGCCGTCCGGATACCCCGCTTCGGTTAGAAGCTGCTTTGCCTCCTCCGGATCGAAAGGATATGGCTGCAGACCAGGCGGGACCGAAGGCTCCGTGTTATACATCAAATGCGCTATCTGCACCTGGCCCTCGCCCGCAAAGAAAGTCTCGTTCAGCTCCTCCTTGTTAATGGCCAGCGCCAACGCCCGCCTCACCCGTACGTCGGTAAGCGGGTTGTTGGGATCGGATAGGTCCTCGCCTTCGGGGGTGGCGTAGAACTGCCCGCCGATAACTCCCATGAGGTACCAACCGGGTCGCGTTGCCAGCACCTTGTCGAACCCGGCCTCTTCTATCTGCGGTACCAGACTCCACGGCATGTCCACAATGTGAACCTCGCCCGCCAACAGCATCGCAACCCTGGTGGCGTCCTCCTTGACCAGCAGGAACTCCAGCTCGTCCATCTCCGCCGTCTTTCGCCAGTGGTCTTCCACCGCCTCATACAGATAGTGGCTGTTCACCTCCAACTCCTTGAAGGTGAATGCCCCAGTGCCTATGGGGTCCAACTGGTATCCCTCGTCGCCAACCGCCTTCCAGTGGCCCCCGGAGATAATGTGAAAACCCACCCCGTCCAGCAGCCAGATCGGAATGGCCACGTCAGGAGCGTCCATGTTCATGACTACCTCATAGTCACTGACGACCTCGAAGTTCTCGACGGGACCAACCCACCGCTTCCAGAAGAAAGCGCCGATGGCCTGGGAGTCATCAGCAACGCCCGATTCATAAGTTGCGACTACGTCGTTGGCTGTGAACATATACTCGCTGGGCTGCCGGTTTCTATAGAAGGGTACGCCTTCCTGGAGCTTGAAAGTCCACGCCTTCGTGTCGAAGGTCCACTCCGTCGCGAGCCAGTCGTGGTGTATATCCAGCCTCTCCGGGTCCTCCCTGATAAGAAAGCCCAGCATCGGCTTCAGCGGCGCCGCAGATGCCCGCGACGCCTTGACAGGCGAAGCTGTCTGCTGCGCCGGCGGTGTCATCGCAACCTTGAGACGCGGTTCCACAGGCTCTAAAGGCGCCATGGTGGTAGGAGCAGCCGTCGGCGTAGCCGTTGGCGCGGGCGTCATCGCCGCCGTTGCCGGCATTGCCGTAGCCGCCGGAGCGGAAGTTGCGACTACCGTTGGCTGGGGTGCCTCCTCCGTTTCATCGTCCCCACCGCAGGCAACGATGACGAGGCTCAGGAGGAGCAGCGCTCCAAGTACCCCCAACAGGAAATTATAGGAGAATCTTCTGCGCTGCTTCATGGAAATCACCCCCAATGAATATGGACGGTCTTCCGACAGGAACCTTAACCTGCAGATTTCCGTATCCTAGGTGTCCTCCATGCCCATGTCAAGGCAAGGCACACACCGCGGAAACGACCGCGACGAATTGCGCCAGCGTTTGAAATTCATGCTACGCATTTAGCTCTGAAGCAGCTGGCAGTCTGACTGTCGCTGAGCGGCCTGACAATCCCCTACGGATAGTTCTTCAACCACCAACGTGCTATATCTATCCGACGTGCAAACCATACGTTGGGTTGCGATGTGGCGTATTCCAGAAACTGGCGCAGTCCGGCCGCCCGGGAGGGTTTGCCTATTATCCGGCAGTGCAGCCCCACAGACATCATCTTGGGGTGAGTCTCTCCCTCCCTGCGTAGAAGATCGAAAGTCCCGCGCGCTACGTGGTAGAAGTGCTCCGGCATTGTCATCCCGCCCCGCCAGAATTTGGTGTCGTTCACCTCCAGCGAGTACGGAATCACCAGCCACTTCTTGCCGTTCACGTTGGTGTAGTAGGGCAGATCGTCGTTGTAGGAGTTGCAGTCGTAGATGAAGCCGCCCTCCTCAACCACCAGCTCCCGCGTGTTGACGCTTGGCCCGTAGCGACAGTACCAGCCCAGAGGACGCTGGCCCGTGGTCCGTTCGATGGACTCCACAGCATTTCGGATGGCTTCCCGCTCCTCGTCACGGCTCATGCGGAAATACTCCTCCCACCTGTTCCCGTGGCCAAAGACCTCGTGCCCCCTCGCCGTTATCTCCCTGGCCACGTCCGGGTTGCGCTCCAGCGCCAGGGCGCAGCAATAGAAGGTAGCCTTAACGTTGAACTCGTCCAGGATGTTCATGATCCGCCAAACGCCCACCCGGCTCCCATACTCGAAGAAAGACTCGTTGGCCAGGTCCCGCTCCCCCACCGGTACCGGCGAAGGCACCTCCCCCATCGACTCCCCCTGGGCGTCGCCGTCCAGCAGCGAATACTCGGAGCCTTCCTCGTAGTTGACCACCACCGAGACGGCAATTTTTGCGCCATTCGGCCACTGTATCACCGGGGGATTAGGTCCGTATCCAACAAAGTCTCTTTCTTCCATCAGCGCTTCTCCTTTTCGTTTACCGACGGGTAGAGTATACAACAGCCCCGTCGGACCATAACTACGCCCCATGCATCCACCACTATTAGCCCTACTTTGGAATCTGATTTAAGTCATCCTAAGGGCGGATTAGAACGGAAACTGATACCCAAAGAAGCAAACTTCCCATACTAAATTGCCCGTGTCTCTACATTTGCCTTTTTGCGGTCGACAAATTAAACTAGCCCTTGCGCTCGACCCGGCATCCAAAATGCCCTATACCAGCCGCGGTTGAGCCTATGCAAACTTCTCAGTGAGGCGACTTCGATGAGAATCCCCCCATCCACAAAGATCCTCCTACTGCTTGTGCTGGCCCTCTTGGCAACCGCGATAATTGTTGCTTGCGGCGATGATGAGGCCACGGACGAGCCCGCCCCAACGGCGGCGCCCTCGACGCCCGCCCCCCAACCCACCCCGGCTGCGACGGCCATGCCCGCTACACCACAGCCCACGGCCATGCCCACTACACCACAGACCACAGCCATGCCCGCTACACCACAGCCCACGGCCATGCCGGCCACACCCGTCGCTACGGCAATGCCGGCTACACCTACCCGTCAGCGGTTTATTCCCACCGCAACTCCTGCGGCAACGCCGGTGCCCACGGCCATGGCTCCCAAAGTCCCCGTACAATCCAGGCTCAGGGTTGCCATCCCTCCGCCCCAGTACCAGTCCCTGGCCATGTTCGACAGCGTAGAGGGAATCCTGCCCAACATGGAGCACGTTGTCGGCGTCGACTCCGAAACGGGAGTCGTCGACTTCAGCCGGCTCGCTGAGGAATGGAGCATGTCTCCCGACGGTACCGTCTGGAACTTTAAGTTTCGTCAGGGCATCCCCTTCCACACCGCTCCCGATTTTGATGGCGCGGAACTGACCGCCCTGGACATGATTGCCACCCTCCAGGTGCTGGGATCTGATCTCTCCAACCGGCCCACAATCTGGACCAACTTTGGCGTCGATAACGCAAACTTCGATGCCGTCGGCCGGTATGAACTGAACTGGATGCTGAACGGGCCCGCCGCAGACATCGCCAACTGGCTCAGCCCGCAAACCCCCTCCGGCGTCATCAGCTCCGCCTACTTCCGGCTCAAGGGCGAAGAGGGCTACCTCACCTATCCCGTAGGCACCGGCCCCTTCAAGTTCAGCGAGGTCACCTTC
Source organism: uncultured Dehalococcoidia bacterium (assembly GCA_951812825.1). Classification (GTDB taxonomy): domain Bacteria; phylum Chloroflexota; class Dehalococcoidia; order Lucifugimonadales; genus JAPULR01. The sequence continues at coordinate 445,883 of OX638324.1, forward strand.
GGCCAGTACCTCCGCTATGAGCGCGTCGAAGACCACTGGCGGAAGACCCCCGAGTTCCCGGAACTCGAATACCTCTTCGGCCCTGAAGACGCCACCCGTCTCGCCATGCTTCTGGCCCAGGAAGTGCACATCGCAGACGTTCCCCGTTCCCTCCTTCCCGAAGCGGCACAGCGAGGATTCGTCGTTGTCACCGGCTCCCGGCCCGGCATGACCGTCTTCGTCTTCATCGGCGGCCAGTACTACGACGGCGAAAGGACGTACCTTGCAGGCCCCAAGAAGGGCGAGATTGAACCCGTCGCCCCCGGATACGACCCCAACGACCCCTTCCGGGACGTTAGAGTCCGCAAGGCCCTCAATCTGGCCGTAAACAAGGAAGAGATAATCAACACCTTCTGGGCCGGCGCGGCCATTCCGCAGGCCCAGTTCAGCCTCACTCCCAACCACCCAGACCATAAGGACGAGTGGGTGCCCTATCCCTACGATCCCGACGAAGCCCGCCGCCTGCTGGCCGAGGCCGGTTATGCCGACGGCTTCGAGTTCGACTTCCAGACAGCCAAGGTCAGCGGCGTGCCGGAAGTCCCAGAAGTCGCCGAGGTCATCACCCAATACTGGTCAGAAGTCGGCCTCAAGCCCAAGCTGCTGGAGCTCGGCTCCTTCAGCCAGATCCGCTCCCTCTACCGTGCGCGGGATATCGGACGCTACGCCTACCCCGTTCGCTACAGCATCAACAGGTTCGGTACCAACACCTGCTACCCCATGAGCAACGTGGCCGGCGGCTGCGGCTCTCCCCAGTGGGAGTACGACGATCTGGACCAGATCTTCATCAATCTGCGTAACGCCGTGCAGCCTGATGAAATTAGGCGCCTCACCCACGAGATGGGAGACTACCTGTACAACAACTACATAATCATCCCCATCGCCTTCCTCTTTCCGCAGGCGGCCTACGACCCCAGTGTTATAGCCGATCCCGGCTTCACCCGCTTCATGGTTGACCAGGGCCCGACGGAAGGACTGGAATACACAGTTCCCGTGTACCAGTAGCGCAGACGCGCAACAGGCAACAAACCCAGAGGCCCCTTCCAGCGCGGAGGGGCCTCGCCTTTTCCACGAAGGGAGACCGTACGGCAGATGAATGAGTCCTGGCAACAGTTATGCTTCCTCACCATCAGGGAAGCCGGCAACCTGTTTCGCAGCCGCAAGCTCTCGCCCATGGAGTTCACTCAAGCCCACCTTGACGCCATCGACCGGCTTGACCCAACCCTCCATACCTACGTGACCCTTCTGCCCGAAAGCGCCTTAGCCCAGGCCCGCCGGGCCGAACAAGAGATGCTACATGGCGATTTTCACGGCCCCCTCCACGGCATTCCCTATGCCCTCAAGGACCTCTTCTACACCGCAGGCGTCACCACCGAGGCCCACTCGAAGGTCATGGAAGGATTCACCCCCAAGTTTGACGCCCACGCGGTAACGCAATTGCACCAGGCAGGGGCTGTGCTTCTGGGCAAACAAGCCATGGGTGAATTTGCCGTCGGAAGCCTGGAGACGGCCCTGTACGCTCGCCCAAGAAACCCGTGGAACCTCGGCTACGACACCGGTGGTTCCAGCAGCGGCTCGGCGGCCTCCGTCGCCGCAGGACTCGCAATGGCCTCCCTCGGCACCGATACGGGCGGCAGCATCCGCGGCCCCGCCGCCAACTGCGGCGTCGTTGGACTGAAGCCCACCTACGGCCGCGTCAGCCGTCACGGCATCGTTCCCCTAAGCTGGTCCCTCGACCACTGCGGCCCCCTGACCCGCACCGTGGAGGACGCGGCTCTTGTCCTTCAAGCTATCGCAGGACACGATCCCCGCGATCCCACCGGCAGCACCGCGCCGGTCCCCGATTATGCCGCCGCCCTCACCGGCGAGGTCACTGGCCTCGCCATCGGAGTGCCCCGCAGCTTCTTCGCCGCAGGCGAAGTCGCCGCAGACCCACAGATCCTGGACGCCTTCGACATAGCGATGCAGATATTCGAAGACTCAGGCGCTCAGATACGCGAGATAGATGTACCCTCCCTCCACTACTACCGCATGGCCCATACAACCATAATGCTGTCGGAGGCCTACTCCATCCACCGCAAAAACCTCGTCCAACGCCCCGACGACTACGCCCCATCCAGCTGGAACCATCTCGCCTCCGGGGCCGCATTCTCCGCCGCCGACTACATCCAAGCCCAGCGAATTCGTAGCCGCCTGAGGCACCAGTTCCACGCCGCATTGGACGATGTGCACGTCATCGCCCTCCCTTCAAGCCACAAGACCGCCTGGCCCATCGGAAACGGCGACGCTGTCGGCACCCTGGAGCCGCAAAACTTCCGGGCCTGCTTCGACATGACGGGAATGCCCGCCGTCACCCTACCCTGCGGCTTCACCCGGGGAGGGCTGCCAATAGGCCTGCAGCTGGCGGGACGTCCCTTCGATGAAGCAACCGTCCTGCGCGCCGCCCGCGCCTACGAGCAACAGGCTGGATGGTTCCGCCACCGACCTTCACTCGTTGCTCAATAGCGCAAATCGCACTTGTAAAAAGACAAAGGTCGTAAGCAACCAACTCTGTACAAGGTAAAAAAGCCAACGGTGGGAATCGAACCCACGACCTGCGGTTTACGAAACCGCTGCTCTGCCTCTGAGCTACGTTGGCCCGCTGTCCGTCAACTGCGCCAGTTCCTCAATCTGGGAAACCAGCCAGTGGCTGATATCCTCCCGCCGAATGCTGTCGGCCATATCCGTGGCGCGCCGCTTTCTCTCCCCTTCACCCATTGTAATCGCCTGGTACATGGCCTGCATAGTGCCCTCTATGTCCGCCGGAGAAACCGTCAGCGCTCCGCTCTTCAACTGTTGGTGCGCGCCGGTAGTCTCCGAAAGTATCAGCACCCCGTCCCTGGAATTAACCAGCGGCCCTTCCTTTGCCACCAGGTTCATGCCGTCTATCACAGCGTTAATCAGAAGCGCGTCGTAGACCTTCATACCCGCGATGGCCTGAGTATAGTTATTCTCGAAATAGGGCCTCACCGGCTGCCAGTCCGGCGTGCCGTACATGGAATTGATGTCCCCGATTATCCGCCGGATGTCGTCCATATACCGCTGGTACTGACGGATGTGGGTGCGGGAAGGCACGAGGAACGCCATAAACGAGATCTCGCCGTGGAGCTCCGGGTATCGAGAGAGCAGCAGCTGGAACGCCCTGAACCCCCGGATCACGTTCTTGCTGGGCTCGGCCCTGTCCACCCGGATTATCGACTTCCCCTGCATCTCAGACCGCAGCCGGCGTTCGTAGTCCAGCGCCCGGGGTGAATTGGCGATTCGGATTATCTCGTCCACGTTGACCGAGATGGGATAAGCCCGAACGTGGCACGCCCTCCCGTCGTGATAGATGACCCGGTTGTTGTGGTCCACCTCATACTCCGGCAGAAACTCCTCGCAGCAATCCAGGAAATTCCGCACGTCGTCTACGGACTGAAACCCAACCACGTCGGCGGCAATCAGGCTGCGACAGATCTGGTTTCTAATGTAGCTCGGCAACAGCTTCCAGTATCGGGCCGCCGGCCACGGAATGTGGGTGAAGTGCTGGATCGCTGCGTTGGGTAATCCCTCTCGAATGAACCCAGGCGCAAGGTACAAGTGATAGTCGTGGGTCATCACAATGGGCGGCTTTTCGCTCTCAAGTCCCTCGTCTATCACCATGCCCGCCACGTTCTCGTTGACCGTCACGTACCCGTTGTTCCATGCGTCGTGCACGTTCGAGTCCACGTTGGGGCTGTAGGGGGAATTCCACATGTAATGTTGCAGGAACCACAGCAGGGGATTGCAGAATACGTTGTAGTACTTGTGGTATATCCGTCGAGCCGTGGAAACGTAGCGCACCTGCGCCCGCTGGCCCGGCAGCTTGGACCGAATCTTGGCCCCGCGGCTCTCCTCCGCCACCCTTCTGTCCCCCTCGCCCATGGCCGTCGCGACCCACGTGAAATCCAGCATCCTGGTGAGAGAACTCAGGGCTGTGACTACCCCGCCGCTGCCCCTCCGGGCCTCAAGTCGCCCGTCGTACCGTACGTAGTGCTCAACGGGGCCGCGGTTGCTTGCGAGAATTAGCGGTCGTTGCGAAAGCACAGAGCTGCAGAGTTCCTGCAACCGCCCCCACTGTCCTGCGTGCCTTCCTTCATCCATAGTGCATCGTAGCCCGGTAACCTTCTAGACTTCCCCGTCCGTCCATGCGCTGCAGGCGTCCTGAAAAGGCCTCATTTTCCGAACCTGCGAGGAAGCGCCAATCCAGCGCAATTTAGCACCTGCCTATAGGGTTGTCAACTTGAGACTTCTACTTATAAATGCCTTCGCCGCAACCTGTCGTCAGCGGTCCCTCGCCCCTTCCCTCCCTGCCTCCACTGACAACTTTTCCTTGCTCGCCTCTTACATTCCCTGATACCATCTCTACCATGAATTCATGCCTCAAGACCCGTGCCAATTGTCGGCCTCACAAACCATTCGATTGCCTGAAATTTTTTGGAACGAATCTCCACGCCTGAAACGAATAAATTCAGGCACAAATTCGATTCCATTCGAAAACCCTAACGAATCAATTTCACGCCTGGCCCTCCCAATCGAATCCAGTCGAATCCCCACGCCTCACAACCCACGTCTTAGCCCAACCTGCTGTTGACATGCTGAATTCGCTTTATGTATAATGGGCGCAAGCCTCCACTGAGAGGCTCTATTACCCCTTAGCACCTTAACAGTTGGATAGTGGAAGGAAGTAAGGTAATTCGCCAGAGAGTTTGATCCTGGCTCAGGGTGAACGCTGGCGGTGCGTCTAATGCATGCAAGTCGAGCGAGAATCCCGGGTTCGCCCGGGTGGAAAGCGGCGAACGGCTGAGTAACGCGTGAGTAACCTGTCCCTGAGTGGGGTATAACCTGGAGAGATCCAGGCTAATCCCGCATACGATCCCCGGGCCTTGGCGCGGGGAGGAAACCCGCTTGCGGGGCTCTAGGAGGGGCTCGCGTTCTATCAGGTAGTTGGTGGGGTAACGGCTCACCAAGCCGAAGACGGATAGCTGGTCTGAGAAGATGGTCAGCCAGAGGGAGACTGAGACACGGTTCCCACTCCTACGGGAGGCAGCAGCAAAGAATTTTGGGCAATGGGCGAAAGCCTGACCCAGCGACACCGCGTGGGGGATGAAGGCCCTAGGGTCGTAAACCCCTTTTTCGAGGGAAGAGTAAGGACGGTACCTCGAGAATAAGCCCCGGCTAACTACGTGCCAGCAGCCGCGGTAACACGTAGGGGGCAAGCGTTACCCGGATTTACTGGGCGTAAAGAGCGCGTAGGCGGCTGAGTAAGTCTTCTGTGAAATCTTCCGGCTCAACTGGAAGAGGTCAGGGGATACTGCTCGGCTTGAGGGCAGAAGAGGAAGACGGAATTCCCGGTGTAGCGGTGATATGCGTAGATATCGGGAGGAACACCAGAGGCGAAGGCGGTCTTCTGGGCTGTGCCTGACGCTGAGGCGCGAAAGCGTGGGTAGCAAACCGGATTAGATACCCGGGTAGTCCACGCCCTAAACGATGGACGCTAGGTATGGGGGGTATCGACCCCTTCCGTGCCGAAGCTAACGCATTAAGCGTCCCGCCTGGGGAGTACGGCCGCAAGGCTAAAACTCAAAGGAATTGACGGGGGCCCGCACAAGCGGTGGAGCGTGTGGTTTAATTCGATGCTAAGCGAAAAACCTTACCAGGGTTTGACATGTCGGTGGTAGAACCCCGAAAGGGGAACGACCTTGGGGAAACTCAGGGAGCCGTCACAGGTGCTGCATGGCTGTCGTCAGCTCGTGCCGTGAGGTGTTGGGTTAAGTCCCGCAACGAGCGCAACCCCTGTCGTTAGTTGTTTTCTCTAGCGAGACAGTCCCCCACAAGGGGAAGGAAGGTGGGGACGACGTCAAGTCAGCATGGCCCTTATGCCCTGGGCTACACACACGCTACAATGGCCGGTACAACGGGTTGCCAAAGCGCGAGCCGGAGCCAATCCCATCAAAGCCGGCCTCAGTTGGAATCGTAGGCTGCAACTCGCCTGCGTGAACGTGGAATCGCTAGTAACCGTGGGTCAGCACACCGCGGTGAATACGTTCCCGGGCCTTGTACACACCGCCCGTCAAGTCATGGAAGTCGGCAACACTTGAAGTCGCTGAGCTAACCGCAAGGAGGCAGGCGCCGAGAGTGGGGCTGGTGACTAGGACTAAGTCGTAACAAGGTAGCTGTACCGGAAGGTGCGGCTGGATCACCTCCTTTCTAGGGAGTTCCAATCCGCTTAACAACCGGATTCACTCCTAGGTCGGTCGGTGGGCGCCCTGCCCGCTGCCTAGGTCGAGCCAGGCTCCCGAAGCAGTAATCAGGGCCCTGTGAAAACCCACCGTGTACTCGGAAACAATCACAACATAATTGCTTCCTTCCACTATCCAAAGGTTAAGGACACTAAAGAAGCCGGGCATCCCCCGGCTTCTTCCTTTTTGCGAACAACTCAATTCCTATGTGATGCTACGGCTTCAGGACAGGTTAATCTCGCAGTTGGTGGAAGATATTATGAAAGCGATGGACACTAGAGAATTTCTTAAACAGCTTTCCGTAGATGCCTTACAAGTAAGGGCATTCTTCTCTGAACGATGATCAGACCGGACTTGCTCCACAATCTCGTCCCACGATCGCGCCAAGAAACCGTAGACGAATCTCGCAGACAAGAATCATGGAGGCAACGGGTTACTTTGGGATGCCGCACCCTTCTCAACCAGCGTTGGACAATACGCTACCCAATGCTCTTCGTCCCGTTCCACTACTACCCGAAAATAATAAGTCTTCATTGCTCGTCTCTCACATTATCGCGCTTTCTCATCGCAACAGGCCCAACCGCCTGAGATCGTCCTAGGTCCACTTTGCTTGCACTTGCAACATCAGCCTCAGTCTTCCAACTCGATTAAGTGTCACTTGAACGACGATATGTGACGGTCACGAATCTCCCGTCACTATGATGAAAATGCCGATGGCTGCCTCTCTGCCTAATCAACTCAAACCCATCTCTACGGAGACCCTGAATAATCCGGCGCGTGGCCAATGACCTCAACCGTGAGAAATCGATCTGGCTCATGCAACAAACTTAATTCAGACGCCTCCATGGTTCAAACACGCCAACTCCACCCTCATTCAACCACGCTTTTTCGTCCACAATCGCCTTATTCCCTCAAAACCCATCTCCTAGCGTGTGCACGCAAAGGCTCCTGCCACACCCTAAAATAGTATATTAACAGTAGAGTCTCCCCCGCTTTCCCCATATCATTAGTCCCAACCACCCCAACCAAACACCAAGGAGGCATACATGGCCGAATACATTCCATCTCCCGCCCAGTGGGTCCGCGACCAGGTGGAACTCTACGAAAGCAGCGGCGGCACCCAGGGCACCACCCTCCGCGACTCCGGTCTCCCCGTCATCATCGTCACAAACCGCGGCAACCGCTCCGGCGCCATCCGCAAGACCCCCCTCATGCGGGTTAAGGACGGCGACAGCTACGTCCTGATTGGCTCCCGCGGCGGCGCCCCCACCCACCCCCAATGGGTCCACAACCTCCGGGCCGACCCCAACGTCCAGATTCAGGACGAGACCCAAATCTATAAGATGAGAATCCGCGAGTTGTCGGAAGGCGAAGAAAGGGCCCGCCTCTGGACTCTAGCCGTGCAGGCCTTTCCTCCCTACGAGGAGTACCAGCAGAAGACTCACCGCCTGATCCCCCTCTTCCTCGCGGAGCCGGTCTAGCGACAGGGACGCGCCTGACACAGTAAATCGCTCAGCCCGTAAAACGCACTATCAGGGGCACCACAATGGCCGTGGCTGACAGGGCCGCAATCACCCCCGTGAACAGCAGATAGCGCATGCCGTAGTTCGACATCAGTGCCGGGTCGTAATACCTGTCCACATCGTTGTCTCGGTACATATCCACAAGTCCCCGCAGCAGCATCTGCCGAGTCCGCCTTCCCAGCGCCAGTCCAGCCACAGCGATTACGTTAAGAGCCACCGTCATTACAATGAACACCGCCAATATGATGTCGTAGGTGGCCGCGTCCTCTTCATTCGCCGCCTCCGTGGCCACCCCGAAGTTGATCGCAAGCACTATAAGATTGAACACGATGGCAGTTAGCACAAATATCGTATCCGTGCGGCTGCTCTCCCTTAGCTCGCTGACTATGTGGTCGTGCACCTGACTCAACATTTCCATCCCTCCCTTCATTCGTTGACGAAATCTGACGCGCCCTGGCCATCCTCCACAGCCTGTTTCGAAAGCCAGCAATCTCCGACGACCAGGTCTTCTCGATTCGGGACGCCGTGACGGAGCAGGAGGACAGGCTACCAGACGGAATCACGTCATTCAAGGCCATATCCTGTAATGCAATACGGGTACAGGCGGCGATAATCTTCTTGCACGCTAAGTACGAATTATCGGCTAGGACTTTTGAAACAGGCTCTCTATCCTCTCCCGTAGCTGCTCTTCCTGCTCCATCATTTCCGGCGTCATCATTTCGATAAAGTCCGCCTCCTCGTACACTGGCCGAATCTCCACCTCGCTGGGTCCCGACATCGGGTTAGGGCACCGTTTGATCCATTCCACCGCCTCATCCATCTCCTTCACCTGCCACACCCAGTATCCGGCGATCAGATCCTCGGTATTGCCGAAGGGTCCGTCATCGACAGTCCGGCCTGTCCCGTCGAACGCAACCCGCTTGCCCTGCGACGTGGGCTTCAAGCCCTCTCCCGCCAGTAGTATGCCGGCCTCGTCAAGCTCCTGGTTGTATCGGCCCATCGCCTCTATGAGTTCCATTGAAGGCATCACGCCAGCTTCGCTTTCCTTCGTAGCCTTAATCAGAATCATCACGCGCATGGTTGTCTCCTCTACAGCTAATGGTTATCCAAATGACTTTCCCGCTATACAAGGGCAATGATACTAGATTTAGTGCCGATGATGCCCTCGTAGAAATGTTTGCAAAGGCAAAGCGACCAGCATGATGGATAAGCGATAGCCTTCCCCGCAACCCATCTTTGGTCACACAAGGAACACCTTACCCTAGCCTTCACGGCTCTTGGACAGGTAAACTAGAATCAATGGCCCTATACGCCCCCACAATCAACCGACAGGTAGCATAAATGACCCCTTTGGAAGTATATTGGGCACGGTGCATCGCCAGAAGCAAGCGAGTCTGGTGCTTACTCAAGGAAGTAGACACCGAAAGCGTAAACACCAGCGGGGTATACGTCATCTGGCATGGAGGGCATGTGCCCCGGGTCATCTACATCGGCCAGGGCGACATTGCCGGTCGCATTAACCATCACCGAAGCTCCAGCCGTATTCTTCAATATGAGTCTAAGGGACTCCTTATGGTAACCTGGGCGACCATCCCTGAGTCCCAACGAAAAGGTGTCGAGAAATTCCTTGTGGACGCCTACGAACCCCTTCGAGGCGATGATGAAGCGATTCAGCCCATCCCCGTAAATCTTCCGTGGGAAACGCCGCCCGTCGCCCCTCAGTAGTCGCGTCCGGACCTTCACAAGCTCCAGGCTCTCACACTGGAACTTTGACCTTCTCCTAGGCTCCTGCGTTTGCTCCTTGCTTCTCCCCATTCTGTGATATAATCGCACCATTGGCGGTACACTGAGTTTCCGCGGTTGCTCCTAGGCTCCTTAGCTCACCCCTTCGGTTCCTCGTAAGCTTCCTTACGAACCTCCTTGGGCCCATTGCGCCTTCTGAATGGTGCCCCAACTTGCCTGTCAACCATCTGATGAAGGGAGGTCACACAAGCTACGAGGACAGGACTCTCTCCTGAATGGGGCTAATGCAACCCTTCACAATCGGCCCTGACGACCTGTCGTACCACGTTCGCATGGGCCACGAAAGCGAGCTCAAGCACTGTCCAAAATACCGTCAGGCAAAGCGCGTCCGGCACATCCAGGCGCCGATGACGCCTGTCCCGTCTACCGTAGCTACTGCTTCAGACAACATCGTACACCGGTAACCACAGCTGGACACTGTAACCCAGTTTAGCGAAGGGATGACCATTGCTGGCCCCCTTTCGCAACATACAACCGCAAAATTAGGAGAAGAACAATGAGACTATGGCCATTCGGCAATGGAGTCCGCAAACTTTCGAAAGAGTTGCGCAAAGAGTTACTCGAGAAATTCAACATTAATTCCGATGATGCCGCAGAAATGCGCTACGCAGACAAGCGAGGCAAGATCAGTAGCGGTCCCGTCGACCTGATATGCATTTTCAATCCGTCCCTCCTCTCCGACGCGGAGCTTTCATCCGCCAACTACAAAAAACTGATGGACCTCAATAAGGGCCTGCTCTTCACGGGCCACGTCATCAAGGGCACCGAATTCTCTGGAGCCGTGTTCATGCTCCACGACCAGCGCGCCGTATAGCGTCATCACGAATCCCCGCGCCTACGTAGTTGCCTGAGGGCCTTACCAAGGCGCAATTCCACTCGGCGCTCTATTTAAGAGGCGGGACGTAGCGCCCACCTCTCTAAGAGAAGCTGTGTCAGAGGCCGGCTCTCGTGAAATGGGCATTTTCAATTCGACGGGATTGAATCGGTCCAAAATCGCGCCTGGACCCTCAAATGGCAACAGGCCATGCCTGAATGCTTAAGTCCCTGAAGTAAGGGCTACATCCCATTCTTTACGCGCTCCCACGAAGCTACTGGCCCCGGAACAACCACGAAGGATGGATGTGGCTCAGGAACCTGGTCCTGGTCAAGCAGCCTCAGTCTCTCCGGGTCGCGACGTTCCAGCTTGGCCGCCAGGTGCGAATGCTCATATCGCAGTTGGCCTTCGGTAACCTCAATAGCCGGCACCCGCACCGCAGAAGATTCAATCTTGCTTCGGTTGAACCGATATCCCCTCCTGCACCCTTCATCCCACACCGCTCGCAAGTAGCATCCCATCGCGTCCAGACGCGCCGGATGAGTGCAAAAACGCTCAAGCTGAGGGTGGTTGCCATAGCCTCGAATGTGACCGCCGATAACCTTCTGCGCCAGAAGCCCTTCCCTCCAGAGCGCCACAAGCCCTTTCGCATCCAGATATCTCGGATGTAGTGACCACAACCGCATTAGCAGACTCTCCAGAACCGGCGCCTCGGTTTGGGATTCCCAGCCCCCCGACCCTCAGGAATTATGGCATAATTAGATCTACGATGCTTCGACCAAAACAGCCCGGCTCCTTACCGTACATCGTAGCCGCGACGCTATTTCTGCTGTTCCTGATAGGAGCCTGCGGCAAAGATGACACCAAACCCTCTGATTCCCCAACGACTCCTCCCTCCTCAACCGCTGCGCCAACCAAGTCCGACGCCACCGCTTCCCTGCCAACTAGCGAAACACCCGAAGCTGAGGGCATCGTCAGCCTCCCCCACGACGAAGGCGCTCACCTCTCTCTAATAGAATGGTGGTACTTCAATGGCCACTTGGATACGGAAGACGGGCGCACCTTCAGCTACCACTTCGTCACCTTCCAGTCCATGTTGGACTCAGGGCTGACCCCTAGATTGATGCAGCTCAGCTGGGCAGACCACGACGGGGGAATACATCTGGTCAAGGAGCAGGCCGCCTTTCCACAGGTAGAGGCGACTTCAGGAGAATTTGACCTCGCCGTCGGCGACTGGCGTATGAACGGCGACGGCAAGTCCTTCGACCTATCCTTCACCATCGGCGACTACGCCGTGGACCTGCAGGGAGAATCCACAAAGCCCCCAGCCCTCCACTATGAGACCGGCTATGTTGACCTCGGCGTCGCCGGCAAGTCCTACTACTACTCCCATACCGACGTTGAGACCTCCGGAACGGTATCGGTCAATGGCGTCTCCCAACCGGTAACCGGCATTGCCTGGATGGACCACCAGTGGGGCGACTTTACCACCGCGGGAATCGGCTGGGACTGGTTCAGTCTGAACCTCGACGACGGCTCCGACTTGAAAATCTCGATGGTCTGGGAATTAGATGGAGGCAAACACATAGAGACCTATGGCACCTACGTCCCTCCAGACGGCCAATCAACGGTGCACCTGTCCGGTGACGACATTTCCGTGGAATCCACCGATGCGTGGACCAGCCCCGACACGGGAGGCGAATACCCCATGGGCTGGAATCTGCAGGTCGGTTCCCTTGGCCTAGACCTCATGTTGACTCCGGTAATCAGGGAAGCGGAGTACGCTGAATCCGGCTTCGTCCCGGTGATCTACTGGGAAGGCGCGGTAGCAGCGGAGGGCGCGAGAAACGGAAGCCCTCTATCTGGCAGGGGCTTTGTAGAAATGGTCGGATACGTACCAGGTGCACTGGCCAACCCCGCCACCCCCAACCCATAGCCCTCAACAGTCGAAGGGCGCTCATCTTAGGACACCCGTAACTAGGCCCTGCTCCCAAGACTTAAGATCCTCAACATGAAGTCGCGGGCGTGGACCATCTCCGGAAATGCGTTGGTCGCACCGAATGCATGACCGACACGACAATGGAATGAAGAAGGCTGTTTTTCCTGGGCAAATGTGAGAGTGTTTATCTAACCATATTTCGTAAGCAACTAATATAACAATAAATATAATTCGTCGCAGCGACTCAGTTCTCGGAGTCCTTGACTAGAGTTGCCCTTGAGGTTAAGCTACATCCGCAAAGGACAAGGTTCGTCCAAGCTCGATTACTAAAATTTGAGAGGTGTGCGATGTCCAGACTGCTATGGTCCCATTTGAGGGGAGTCTCTTACCTCTTGGGTGCGCTGGTCCTCCTGACTCTGTTCATCGCAGCCTGCGGGGACGACGACACGCCCGAACCGACTCCGGCTGCGGCCACGCCCGCTCCCACGGCTGCCCCCGCACCGGCCACCCCGGCGCCCACGGCTATGCCAACTCCGACCCCAACGCCCACCATGGCTCCGGAACCGCAGCCTGTTGTGGACAAAGTGGTAGTAGCGATTACCCCACCCTCCCCCCAGAACACCCTGTTTCATAAGGTCTGGGTTGAGGGAAGCGGACCACTAAGAGGAATGTACGAGACCCTCATCGGCTTCAACCGATTCACTCGAGAATACGAGGCCACTCGACTGGCTACCGACTGGAGCGTGTCCCCGGACGGGACCAAGTGGACCTATATACTGCGACAGGGCATACCCTTCCACAACGGTACCGAGTTTACCGCCCAGGACGTGGTGTTCACTTGGGAACAGTACGCAAACAGTATGCTCTCCGGCTCCGCCCTCATGATGGAGGTCATCGACGGTGAGGATAGCTTCAGCATCCCAAACCCCCATGAAATCACGTGGAACCTCAACAGGCCGGAGGCGACTATTGGCATCTGGACCTCCGATATGTTCCAGTGGCTCAACTACAGCAAAGACCATTGGGACGCGGTAGGTGAGGAGGGGTACGCAGCCGATCCCATCGGGACGGGCCCCTTCCGCTTTGTAAGTTTTGGAGAGAACAGCCACATCGCCTTTGAGCGTGTGGAGGACCATTGGCGACAGACGCCGGAGATGAATGAAATCGAATTCCGCTATATGAAGGAAGACGCGACCCGCGTAGCGGCGCTATTGGCTAAAGAGGTCCACATGTCCGATATTCCCAGGAATCTATTGCCTCAGATAAGAGAAGAGGGATATTCGGAAGTTTTCAGCACCGTGCCCGGCTTCATTGTCTTCATGATGTTCGGAGGACAGTATTACTACCAGCCGCCCGGTTGGGAGGAGAAGTTCGACCCCACCTCTCCACTCACAAAAGCTGGAGTAAGAAAGTCTCTCAGTCTGGCCATCGATCGGAATGAGATCAACGATGTCTTCTTCGAAGGAAATGCGGACTACGCCACGGGTTTCAAGATTCACCCGACGGACGCGGCCTTCAACGACAGATGGACGGTGGACCCCTTCGATCCCGAGCAAGCCAGGCAGTTACTGGCCGAGGCGGGATATCCAAATGGCTTCGAACTTGAGGTTGTGGCCAGCAAGAAGCCCGGACTCTCCGAGGGGCCGGAAATCTCCGAGACCATCGCCCAGTACTGGAGGGACATCGGAGTCAACGTAGAACTCAGGGAGATTGAATACGCCGAGATGCTCAGCATGGGGCGCACGTGGGACCTGCAGAGGCACGCCCGCCTGGAGATGCACGGTTTCTTCTCCTACGAGATGTCCCTGACCAACAACCTGAAGGTCTCCGCGACTGAGGATAGGGCCCGCGGCGGAATGTTTGCCCACGAGGTAACAGACGGCCTGGTGCGAGAAATTGAAGTCACCGTAGACCCGGCCGAGAGGCTGCGACTATTCCGCCAACTCGGCGACTTCCTCTACGACGAGCACGCCATCTTGCCCCTCTACTGGGTCCTGCCCGTCGCTGCCTACGACGACGGAGTAATCGCAAAGTATGAGTCGGACTTCTCCAACCAGGGGCCCACTCGACACTGGGAATACGCCGAACTGGTTAAGAATTAGACCACAATAAAGAGGTGCAGAGATGCGTAACGGATTCAAGATAATTGATGCTGACGGTCACTTCTACGAGCCGCCGGACATCTGGGACAAGTATATGGTTGGCGAGGAGTGCTACGACCAGCGGCCCAGGGTGGCCAAGGTCCACGGAAGGGCGATCCTCCAGTACACCGACGGTCAGATAGCCGTAGGGGGCAACAGAGAGAAAAGCTCTCAAATACTCACCCAGAAATTTGCCAACGGCTACAACAACTGGTGGAGTGCAGAAAGCCGCCTCAGAGACATGGACGAACAGGGATGGGATATCCAGGTCATGCTCGCCACCAACGCCGCAGTATCCGCCGCCTATAACCGGGAGCCCCACGTCTACGCCGCTATGTGCCGCGCCTATAACAACTGGGCAAACGAGTACTGTAGCGCAGCCCCTGAACGCCTCAAGTTCTGCGCCCAGGTGCCCGGTGAGCTGCTGGATGAGATGGTTGTCGAGATGAGGCGCGCCGTTGTTGAGAAAGGGGCTGTGTCCATTTTCCTTCCCCAGGCCATTGCCGACAAGATGTGGCACCATCCCGACTACGACCCTATTTGGCAGACGGCGTCGGACTTGGAAGTGCCCTTGGCCATCCACGGCATGGACAGCGCCACAGGCAAACCCCTTCTGGGCGTCCGCTATAACAATGTGAAAGGAGGCGCTCGATCCGTGGGAACCCTGATAGGCTTCCCCTTCGAGAACATGCTGGCCCTGGCTCACTTCATGCTTAGCGGCATCCTGGACCGGTACCCCACACTACGCCTGCTTGTCTTGGAATCCAACTCGGGTTGGCTGCCCTTCTTCCTGAACCGGCTGGACAAGGCCACGGAGGGACGCCAGGGCCTGGCTTTCCACGACGACCCCTTGGACGCCTCACCCCGGGACTACTTCCTGCGACAGTGCGCCATAGCCGCTGACGCTGACGAGACCACCATAAAATACGTGGTGGACGACATTGGCAACGACAACATAGTCTTCAACACCGATTACCCCCACGCCGACGCGCCGGCCCCCCACGAACCCCTGGAGGAAATGATGGCGCAGCCGCTGTCCCATGAGAGTAAGGAGAAGATCCTTTGGGACAACTCCGTGAAGATCTACGGGGATAGACTAATTGCAGGCCACCCCCTGGCTGCGGCCTAGATAGAAGGGACCAGACTATTGGTAAAGGCCTGAGACTTTGGTCTCAGGCCTTTACTCTTTTGATACCCCTCTGCGAATGAGGTCGCCCACAACATTCGCGGGCAGTCGCACGGCATTGCAGAGAACGTAAATCAAGGGAGATAGGATTAATCAGCCTGCCTAGAGGGTTATCTCAAAGGTGATGCCGAACGCGTGCTGGAAGTCGACAAGGCGGTTCAGCTTCCACCCGCCTCTCCGATCAATGGGATCAGACATGCTCCCATGCTCCTTCAGGTCCTGATTGGTCTCGTCATCCGTGATGATGACCATCTTGGACCCCGGTTCGTACAGGGGCAGCCGGTCTGAGTGCCAGGTGCCCTTGTGGAGCATATAGCCTCTTGTACCGTCGATCAGGAAGGCGCGCACGTCCTCGGGCTTGGGAATAGCGTTGTCGTCCTCCTGGGGAGTGGGAGCGGCCACAGCCACCACTGCCGGAGAGCCCGAAATGGGTATGAACGCCTGCGTAACGTGGAAATGCTGCTCCAGACCGGTCAATCGGAGTCCCTTGTAGGGAAGTAGGGCAGTGCCAACTCTGACCTTCCCACCCTGGAAATTCACCGGGGAGGAGGTCGCTTGACTTGCGGACATCTCCTCCACATCCAGCAGTTCTCCAAAGGGGCTGAAGGCCTCTTTGCTCAGCGGCTCCGCCTTTATCGAATGAATCGTTGCCATTCTTCTCTCCTTCGTTTGGCGATCTAAATCTGCTTGTGAATCACGCTAATTCACACTCACCTTACGTCCAAGAGCGGAGGATCGCTCTATGGAAGCAAGCAATTCATGGTTAGCAACGGCGTCGTCGAAATTAGGATGAACGGGTCCGCCGTTCCTGATGGCTGCGGCAAAGCGCCTGAACATCTGGGCAGTGTTAAAAGGCTCAACCTTGGTCAAACCCTCAGGCGCCCAGGTAAGCCCCTTGGGAATCTCCAGCGGTGCGAGGGCCTCTTCACTATCTCTCGCGCCTTCCAGCCTTATGGAAGCGGCAAGTTGAGGCAATGTGTTCGCCGAGGCCACTAGAGTTCCCTCTGTACCGTAGACTTCCAGCGTCCATCCGGTGCCGTGCCAGATCCCCCTTGATACGTGGGCCGACACGGCCGCTCCGTTGCTGAGCGTTCCGGCAACCAACACGGTGTCCGGGGCCGTAACCTCTAGCACTTCACCCGTGCCCTCCACTTTTCTACTGGTCAGCTGAGTCGAAACCTGCGCCGACAGTTGGGAGAACTCGGCAACGCAGTGTGATATCACGTCGAGGGTGTGCCCTCCGGGGATGGAAAGAACGTGAGCGCCCAGATTCCCATCCACCTCCCATGCCAGCCGGGGATGAACATTAGGGGTGCTGGACACGCAGGCCTTCATCCTTACGCTCAACATGTCGCCCACGTACCCCTCATCTATCAGCTCCTTAAGTCGGAGCAGCACGGGGTTGTTTCGCAGTTGGAGGCCCACCATATGCACAACTCCTCTCTCGCGTGCCTTGGCAGCCATCTCTTCCGCCTCGGCAACGGTCACGCCCAGGGGCCACTCGCAATACACGTGCTTTCCGGCCTCAAGCGCAGCCATCACCATGTCGTGATGTAGCGGCACCCTCACGCACACCGATACCGCCTCCACGTCGGGATGGGCAACCATCTCCCGATAATCGTGGAAGGCCATTGGTACGCCGAAATGCTCCGCCGCCTCCACAGCCGTCTCCTTTCTGCTGGTGCAGAGGCCCACGACCCGGTACTCCGGCAGTTCCAGAAGCGCAGGGATATGGACAACCCCGCCCCATCCCGCATGGATATTGGCTCCTATGACAGCAATGTTCACTTTCTGGGAATCCATAATTGCCTCCTGGTCCCTTGATGGTCCGTGCCTTCCGGTCGATTATAGGCGAATCCATCCCCCGCTAACCACCGCCGGCCCCAGAGCACAAGGCATTGAAGAGCCTGGCGGCCTCTACCTTGACTCTATTTCGACCCCAAGACTAGAATCAACCAAGTTTTTCGGGCAGAAATGGGGGATGTAATGAATCTGATTGTAAGAAACGTACGAATGATTGACGGAACCGGAGCGGATCCTGTTCCGAAGGTGAACGTGGTAGTGGAAAACAGCCGCATCAGCTGGATAGGCGAAGGCATCGTTGCCCCCTCAAACCACCCCCATTTCGAGGACATCAACGCTGAAGACCTTACGCTCGTCCCCGGCACTTTCGATTGCCACGAACATTTCGCCGGCGACGGCGGACAGCACGGCGTCCGAGCTATGAACACCGATCCTCCGGAGGTGCTCCTGGCAAAGGCGGCTGGCAACGCTCGTCGCGCACTGATGACCGGCCAGACCTCCGCCAGGGACGTTGGTTCGCCCCGCGGCATAAGCATCACCCTGGCCAGGTCCGTTGCCGCTGGCGCCCTTCCCGGCCCACGCATCGTAGCCTCCGGCGAGTGGCTCCAGTATCCGACAACGTGGGGGCAGTCCAAGATTGAGACTGTCAACTCGCCGGAGGACATGCGTAGAGCCATATTGGCCAGAATCGCCCAGGGCGCAGGGGTAATCAAGATAGGAGCAACCGGCTCCAGCACGGACGGCAGCGATCCCGGGACCATGGGGCGGGAGGTGGCGCAGATGGTTATGGATTTCGTCCACGGCAAAGGGCTAAAGGTGGCCGCCCACTGCACCGGCTTTATGGGCACGCGAGAAGTTGTGGAGGCGGGCATCGACTCCGTTGAGCACGGCACCCACATCGACGAAGAGACGGCCCGGATGATGGCAGAAAAGGGCACTATCCTGGTGCCCACTCTATCCTGGAGAGACTACCTGTTCAGAGCATCCAAGCGATGGGGCATGGCCAAGAAGCAAATCGACTCGTCCGAGGCCGTCCGGGAGTGGCACAAGGCCAGCTACCAGCGCTGCATCGCCGCCGGCGTCAAGATTGCCGCGGGCACCGACGCGGGCGGTGGGGATCCCATGCGTCACGGTAACATCGTTCGAGAGCTTGAAGTTATGGTCGATTGGGGCCTAAGCCCGATGGAAGCCCTGAAGGCCGCAACTTCAACGGCGGCGGAACTGGTTGGCACATCCGACCACGTGGGCACCATCGAGGTCGGGAAGCTCGCCGACTTTGCCCTCATCGACGGCGATCCTCTCTCCAACATCGGAGATATGAGAAACGTCTGGGCCGTCTATCAGGGCGGCAGGCAAGTACGCTAGAACCGCAGCCGACTTCTACTCGCTGATGGCAGCCAGGGCTTTGGTCTGGTCAACAATATCCAGCCCGACCATTTCGCTCCAGGCTGCCAGGAGTCGCCTTACCATTGGCCCCGGCATCTCATCGCCAATGGGGCGCCAGTCTATCCTGGAGATGGGCAGCATTGAGTGGCTGGTGCCCGTCATAAAGGCCTCGTCGGCAGTGTAGGCGTCGAAGGGCTGTATGTCCTCTTCAATGCAAGGGATTCCCAATTGCTTGGCCAGGAGAATAACCGTGTCCCTGGACAGCCCTTGCAGGATGCTTGTGTCTGTAGGAGTCCTCAGAACTCCATCCGTAACTATGAAGAAATTGGAACCGGTTCCCTCCGATATATTCCCATAGTGGTCCAATAGAAGTGGCCAAGCCTCCGGGTCAGCTTCAACCACTTCCAACTGAGCCATGGTGAGGTTCAATCGGCTGCGGTGTTTGGCCTTGTTGTCTATCGTGTCCGGATGGTAGTTTCGGGTCTTGGGTATAATCGCGTGAATACCCTCTTCATGTAGCTGGGCGTACCGTCTGAAGGGCGGAAAGTAGACGTTGATGTACACCGTCGGCGGCACGTCATCAATTACAGATGTGGTGCGTCCCGTAGTGTTGCCCAACGCCACGCCCCTGGTGATGGTCTGGGCTACTGACCAGTCACTGTTGCCCCGGAGATGCTCATTCCTCCTCACAACCTCCAGCGTAATCTCTGCCATCTCCTCTTTCGTCATGCGTGGATCGATGCGAACGTACTTGAGGGAGCGGTACAGCCGATCCAGATGGGCTTCCAGGCGGAAGATCTTGCCATTGAAGGTCCGCTCAACGTCGTAGACTGAGTCCCCTCCAAAGCCGCGGTCGCTGATGGAAACCATACATTGGCTGACGGGTAGAAACTCTCCGTTTAGGTAAGCAATCAATTCCTGGGACATCTCACCACCTCCTCTTTCCGCTGATAGTTGGCATTATACTGAACTAGACTCGTAAGTGGAAGCTCAGGCTATTTCGTCTCTTCCTTGTCGCTCCCCAGTTTTTCCTCAGCGTCACCCTCCAAGGGTTCCTCGGCATCCTCAGTTCCTGACCCGAGAATGTCGGTGATGGCATCCTCCAAAATCCACTGAATTCGAAAGCTGAACAACCCCACCAGCAGGGCCGGAGATATCAGCAGTACCAGGGAAAGCGGAATCGACAAAGTATCCAGCGTAAGCAATCGAATCACTAGGGGAAGCGCAAGCAGGAACAACACAGACATCAACACTGTTGCGAGTCCATATTCAACCATCGTCCTGAACGTGCGCGATCGCTCGTGGGCCTCCGCCGTATCTCCCCTTTCGCTCGAGCCTTCGGCGGCCAGAAGGGAAATGGTACCCAACGAACGCCAGATGACCAATGCGGAAGGAATACTCAGGCCTATCACTACTCCTACTATGATCATTCCGGCCACTCCCGTTGGTACGGACAGCAACTCACTCACCGCATCCGGCGCTATGTAGACCACTCCCGTGCCCGCAACGCTGAGGAACCCCATTATGGCCGCGTTTATGAATATAGTCTGTCGTACGCTGCGGAAACGATCCCCGCTGTCTCCTCTAAGAGACAACGCAGACCAGAATGCATCTACACCCAGCTGCACCGAGAGTACTATCCAGGTCAACGGCGCGGGTGTAAAGCGGTCCACCCAGTTGGCCACTTTAGAGGCGCTTCTGCTTGTAATAGGCGCCAATACCGAAGTGATCGCGGTGGCAATCGATATGACCGCTCCCAGAGGAGAAAATCCCGCCACGTCACCGGGACCGAGGCGGCCTATGGCCAGGGAGAATTCCCCCATCTGCGGCATGGTCATTCCCACCTGCAGGGCTTCGCTGAACCTTCGACCCGCCAATATTGAACCGATCGTGTTGGCAGCGATTTTTCCCAGCATGAACACCGCCACAACTATCAGCGCAGGTACGATGTAATCATCCAGAGTACGGTAATCGATGAGCATCCCGATGGATAGGAAGAACAGCGCCCCGAACATGTCTCGCACTGGAGCGATCATACGGGTAACCCGCCCGGAGGCTTCCGTATCCCCGATGATAACCCCAACCAGAAAGGCTCCGGCTGCGGGCGAAAGCCCGAGCAGGGTGGCGCACAGTGCCAGCAGAAAGCAGGAGCCTAGACTCCAAAGCAGCAGGGTCTCGTCCGACTGTAACCGGGACAACACTCGCATTAGCCTGTCGCCCAGCATGGCGCCAATTACCAGCCCCACCACGCAGAAGATGGCCAGCTTGCCGGCCAGAATTCCGGCGTCGGCAAAGCTCGCCGTTCCGGTGGTCGCTAGGCCCGCCAGAACGGTCAGCAATATCACCGCAGCGAAGTCTTCAACCAGAAGAATGCCTACAATCGTCTGTCCCCAGCCCGTGTTGAGATTCCCCCCGTCGCGCAGACTCTTCAGCAGAATCGCCGAGCTGCTGATAGCGATTGCTCCACCCAAATAGAGCGCGTGACTCTGGTCCAATCCGGGCAGAAAACTGGCTATCCACACTCCAAACAAGGTGAGTACAGATATTTCAATAGCCCCGATCACCAACACCCGCCCACCTATCTTCCTGATGCGCTTCCACCCCAACTCCAGGCCAATGCTGAATAGCAATAGGATCAAACCAAGTTCCGCCAACAGGCCAATAGTGTCCAGATTACTGATAAGCGGGGTAGGCAGCGTGAACGGACCCATCAACATACCGGCAAGCAGGTAACCCAGGACCGGCGGCTGCCAGATAAGCCTTGCGAAAATAAGCCCCGCAGCGGCAACCACCATAGCCACTGTGAAGTCTTTCAGTAGCGAAGCGGTGCCCTCAGAAATACCGGCGGGGAAAATTGTAAGCAAGGATTCTATTGCGTACCTCCTGAGAAGCGCCTCATCGGCGAGCTCAGGCTAGTAATATCAATTACGCTTGGGCAGTCCCAGGCGTCATGACTGCTCAATTTAGGCCAATTGTTATATTCTCTCACTCCATCCATCCCCGCTGCCAGAAGAATAGACCTGAAATTTCCGTAGAGATTGAAGACACGTTCCATAGCAATGGGAGCAATCTGCAAGTTGCCCCGTTTCACAATCGGTCAATCATGGGACGAAACGGACCAACCCCATAGCTTATTTAGGACCCGTAATAGCTCCAAACAAAAAAAGTGGGCCTATGTTTCCTTCACGACGGACTTTCTGGTTGGAAGTTTTCCGCTGTATTGTCAAAAAGGATATGGTGGGTTTGCTTCTTTACGGGAAGCGGGCTTTCTAGGTTAGCCGGCTTCCAATTTTGCCAGTTTGCCTCCGACGCTCTCAGACGCCAACGACAACCTCTCCCATTCCTCCCAAAGGGACTTAGTCTCCTCTTTGAGCAAGCGGTACTCCTCTCCGGACGTGGTGATCTTGGAGGGATCGTCAAACAGGTCCGGATTGGAAAACATTGCCTCCAATTCCCCGATGCGGGCCTCGTAGTCGGTTAGGGAAAGAGTTACGCGCTCTAACTGCCGGGCCAGCTTGTTGGCTTCCTTTGTAAGGGAGCGTCGCAGCTGTTCTTCTGCTCCAATTCTGCGTCCTCTGCGCCGCCCATACGGAGCTTTCTTGGAGGCGTTCGAGACTCTCCTGGTGACGGCTGTCTTGTTTGCCCTCATTTGCTTACTGTAGAGATAGCTGTCGTAGTCCCCGGGAAAAACCCTGATCTCGCCGCCGTCCACCTCGATGATCTTGTTGGCAACCTGGCGCATTAGCGTTCGATCGTGAGTGGTGAAACAGATAGTGCCGCGATAATCGCCGAGGGCATCCGCGAGAACTTCCCTGGAAGTGATGTCAAGGTGGTTTGTAGGCTCATCCATCAAAAGCAGATTGCTCGGCTGCACCAGTTGCTTGGCCAATGCGACTCTCGCTTTTTCACCGCCGGACAGCACGGAAATAGACTTGCGGACATCGTCTCCGCTGAACAGGAAGCCACCGAGGGTGTTGCGGAGATTCTGCTCGGATTCCTTTGGCGCCGACTGCTGCAACTCCTCAATGATGGTATTGCCTGGGTTGAGCAGCTCAAGCACATGCTGGGCATAATAGGTGATGATGACGTTATGACCGGTCTTTCTCTTACCATTTTCTGGTGTGATGACGCCTGCAAGCATTTTCAAGAGAGTCGTTTTGCCCGCGCCGTTTGGGCCAAGCAGCGCAACGCGGTCGCCCCGCGCAAATGCGAGGTTCAGGTCTCTGTAGACCACATTGTCGCCGTAGGCCTTGCTCACATTGGTCAACGATATGACCTCGGAACCGCTGCGGGGCGGCTCCGGGAATGAATAGCGGACCTTCCTGGTAGCTCGTGGCAACCTGACGATCTGCATTTTCTCAAGCTGCTTAATGCGGCTCTGAACCTGGCTGGCCTTCTTTGCCTTGTAGCGAAAACGATCGATGAACCGCATCTGCCTCTTGATCTCCCGTTCCTGCCGGGCTGCGGCCGCCTGCTTCACCTCAAGGGTCTGGTCCCGGGCAACCAGGTAATCGTCATAGTTGCCCCTTTGAAGAACCGTTTCATCCGGTTCAATGGCGATCACCCTGGTCGCGACCTGGTTGAGGAAGGCTCGGTCGTGAGACGTGACAATTACGCCGCCATCGAAAGAGGTCAGGTACTTCTCGAACCACAGGTTTGCCTCAAGGTCAAGGTGGTTTGTTGGCTCGTCCAGAAGCAAGAGGTTCGGTTTCCTGAACAGAATCTTTGCCAGGTTTGCCCTCATGGCCCACCCTCCGCTGAACTCGCTCATGGGTCTAAAATAGTCTTCCTTATTGAAGCCAAGCCCGGAGAGGATCTCCTTGGCTTCATGTTCACGATAGCCGCCACCCGCTGCTTCCAACGCCATGTCAAGTTCGCCGATTCGGTTCAATAGAAGGTCCTGTTCCCAAGAATCTGACACCGATGATAGAGCCTCGTGGGCGGCGGAGATTTCGTACACTAGAGCATTTTCTTCGGTGCTCGCTTCCAGCACCTCCTGGAGCAGTGGCTTATTTGTCTGCAAGCCGGGCTCCTGCTTGAGATATCCCATGGTGACGTTTCGATGCTTGGAGACAATGCCGGTTTCCGTCTCCATTTCCCCTGCAAGGATGTCTAGGAGCGTTGTCTTCCCTGAGCCATTCGCGCCTATAAGCGCAATGCGGTCCCCGTCAACTACCCCGAAGGAGAGTTCGCTGAACAGAGTCCCGTTTGGATAAGACTTGCTGATGTCGGATGCGAAGAGCATATCGTCTGGACCTGGTTCCTATTCTATCCGCAAGATGCCATAGAAGAAATACGGATACATAGTGCAGTATTCCTCATTTGACCAACTTGAGAGCGTCGAAGATTGGCGTCATATCCATGGGATTCACTTGACCCAACCCCCCTGTTGCTTGAACCGTGAGGAGACGACTCAAAGTGAGACAATATCATTCAGACCAGTCTCTTGACAGGCAGATAAAAAAGCTGGGAGTATTCACTGCACCTCTGTTGGGGTTCGACCTGATCTCCAGCAGTCGCAAATGTCGAAGCCGCGGAACTGGGTCAGATTCTTGTGAGACCCAATCTTTGGTTGCCCGACGCAAATCTGCAAATTTTATCCATCGCCGGCTGAGCAATTGTCGCGGCTGGCTTGTAGGACGGAAGAAAGCCAGACTTTGGCATCAGAGAACGAAGGCGTCAGATACGAGCCGGATGAGAAGCCCCCATTCTGGGTAGCCTTGGGCGCAGGTCTGCAGGCGGCCATGATCATCGTCGCGCCCGTGGTGCTGACCGTGGTCATAGTGGCCCGGATCGCCGATCAGCCCGAAAGTTATATCACCTGGGGCGTCTTCGCGGCGCTTCTTGTGAGCGGCATTACCACGGTGATGCAAGCGGTGCGGGTGGGCCGCGTTGGTGCGGGGCACGTCCTGATTATGGGCACGTCCGGGGCATTCATCGCCGTGTGCGTGGCGGCGCTGATGGAGGCCGGCCCAGCCACGATGGCGAGCCTCATCCTGGTGTCCTCGCTGATCCAGTTTCTGCTTGCCGCCCGGCTTTCGCTGCTGCGCCGAATATTCACTCCCGTGGTGTCGGGCACCGTGATAATGCTTAT
This sequence comes from uncultured Dehalococcoidia bacterium, assembly GCA_951812825.1. GTDB lineage: Bacteria > Chloroflexota > Dehalococcoidia > Lucifugimonadales > JAPULR01. The sequence continues at coordinate 470,907 of OX638324.1, forward strand.
AGCCGCCACGGTAATGCCCGTCATTTTCGACACCCTTCATCAGGGGCCTGAGGGCGTTTCCAGCGCGGCGGCGCCGGTCTCGGCTCTTGCGACGCTGGTTGTAGTGGCGGTGCTGGTGCTGCGGGGCCCGCCGGCGTGGCGGCTGTGGTCGCCCGTCATCGGCATCATAATAGGCAGTGCAGTGGCAGCGCCCTTCGGGCTGTATGACGTTCAGGGGATTCTGGACGCGGCCTGGATAAGCGCACCCCTCGGCTCGTGGCCGGGGCTCGACATTACACCCGGCGTCGAGTTCTGGGCGCTTCTCCCCGCCTTTGTCGTTGTAACCCTCGTCGGAGCCATCGAGACGATCGGCGACGGCGTAGCCATTCAGCGAGTGTCGCGGCGCAAGCCCCGGGCAACGGACTTCCGGGTGGTGCAAGGGGCGCTCAACGCGGACGGGGTGGGCAATTTCCTATCGGGCGTCGGGGGGACCCTGCCGAACACCACCTATTCGTCCAGCATCTCCCTCGCCGAGGTCACCGGCATCGGAGCGCGGCGGGTGGGTATCATCATCGGCATTATCTTCCTTGCGGTCGCCTTCTTCCCCAAATTCACTGCCCTGCTGATTGCCATCCCGCCTCCCGTAGCTGCCGCGTACCTGACGGTCCTGATAGGCATGCTGTTCCTGCAAGGGATGAAGATTGTCATCCAGGACGGCGTTGATCACAGAAAAGCCATAGTTGCGGGACTGGCCTTCTGGATCGGCACCGGATTCCAGAACGGATGGATATTCCCGGACCTGCTGGGCGAGGGGTTTCTGGGCGTGCTCCTGGGCAACGGCATGACCTCCGGCGCCCTGGTCGCGGTCATCATGATGGTGTTCCTGGAACTGACGGGACCCCGGCGAAAACAGTTGCGAGTTCCGCTGGATATGGACGCGCTGCCGCAACTGAGTGATTTCCTTAGCGGCTTTGCTAAACGTGCAGGGTGGAACGCAACGTCGTCGCAGCGTCTGGTATTGGTGGGAGAGGAAACCCTGACCAGCATGCTATTGGATGAAGCAGACGAGCCGAAACGGCTGATCGTCAGCGCCAGGGTCGGAGCTGGTGGGGCGGAGCTGGAGTTCGTGTCAGCGGCTGGAGAGGAGAACCTGGAGGACCGGCTTGCCTACCTGGGTGAGAAACCGGACACGGACGACGGCGAGGAAATATCTTTCCACCTGCTGCGCCACTACGCGTCCTCGGTACGTCACCAGAAATACCACGATGTAGATATAGTCACGGTGCAGGTTGAAGCGTCAAGATAACCTTCCCCACGAAATCTCAAAAGATCTCGAGCGACACAGTAAACGTGCCGACATCCTTAACGAACTTGGACTTTGCGGGCGTCTTACTGGCGACGTCGTGACACTGAATTCGTCCCGCTTGCGCAGCTTGGCAAACTCCTCGCAAATGCGCGTCTCGTCAATCTTCAACCCCCGCGGACAGGGGGCGGCCCTTATTGATCCGCTACCAATATCAGGTCCAACCGGTATGTTGGGATTGTGGAATAACGTGACAATTAGAAAATAATCAACGCGAAACACCCACTAGCCACATCATCGGAAACGAACTCAAAGAAATCTAACTAGACAAGGCCTTAGCCACCGAATGCCACGTCCAAAGCCCGATGGATTCCGTGCCTGAGAGAAATGGGCCAACGTATCCTGAGGTGGACCCGGAAAATCGGACAGGTAGCCAAGTGAGAGTCCTGCTCCTGGACTAGAGGCAGTAGAAGCTGTCGAGAAGGAGTGGGAGATGAGAAAAGGAAGAAGGAAACACAGCGAAGCCTTCAAGGCGAAGGTGGCCCTGGAGGCGGTGAGAGGGGAGGAGACGGTGGCGGAGTTGGCGGCCCGGTACGAAGTGCACCCGGGGCAGATACAGGCAGGGAAGCAGGCGCTGATAGCGCGGCTGTACCAGGAGATAGGGCAGCTTTAGGTGGAGCGGGAATTTCTTGGCGGAGAGGTCCGGTCCATGAGTAGGGAGCGACGGCGGAAGATGGTGGACCAGGAACATCACACACTGTCCATAGTGCGGCAGTGCGCCCTCCTTGGGGTGAGCAGATCCAGCCTCTACTATCGGCCCAAAGGTGCTTCTGCGAAGGAGTTGTCCCTGATGAAGGAGATGGGACCGTCAGTACCTTGTGACTCCCTTCTACGGATCGAGACGAATGAAGGCTGGACTGAACCGACAAGGTATCCGGGTGAGCCGCAAACGAGTACAGAGGTTGATGGGACTCATGGGGTTACAGGCCCTCTACCGGCGCCCTCGCACCAGCCGACGGGCGAAGGGGGAGCGGATCTATCCCTATCTGTTGAGGGATATCAAGGTCACGAAGCCCAATCTGGTCTGGGTGGCGGACATCACCTACATCCCCATGGCTCGTGGCTTCCTATACCTGGCGGCGGTGATGGACTACTACAGCCGCTACGTGTTGGCTTGGCGATTGTCCAATACCCTGGAGGCCGACTTCTGCGTTGAGGCGTTGACGGATGCATTGGAGCAAGGGAAGCCACAGATGTTCAACACCCACCAGGGCAGTCAGTTCACAAGCTTCGAGTTCATCCGGGTCCTACAGCAGCGTGGAGTGAATATCAGCATGGACGGGAAGGGAAGGTACCAGGACAACATCCTGGCGGAGCGGCTGTGGAGGACGGTGAAGTACGAGGAGGTGCATCTGAAAGCCTATGCTAACGGCGCCATCGCCAGGAGGGAGCTTAGTGTCTACTTCCGCTTCTACACCAACCAGAGGCCCCATCAGGCCCTGGGCTACCGCACCCCCGCGGCGCTGTTCCACACAGACCGGACGGCGCCGGAGAAGGAATCAAAGGAGATGAGGTGCTCTATACGACCGATGTTTGTATCATGTGCAGGAGCGACGGGACCCTTACTTAAGTCTACCCTCACTCTGTCCATCTAATGGGGTCTACCTCAGAAAACCGCCTTGGCAAGCTTCTATTGGGCGAGTGGATCAGCGAGGCCGAATTCAACCATGAACTAGTGCATCTGCACTAACTCAGCCAAGCAATTGAGAAGGAGGTTGGCAAGACACCCGAAATTCTGAGACAATCCCTCCTTCACCGCTAGGTTTTTTCTATCTTAGGAGTGAGGTCGATGGGTTACCGAGGCGCTCTGTCGGCATCCTTCATTTTGCAGTGGAAGCAGCTTCTCCCGAATTGGGGAAGCCTCTCTATATTCCTCATCTTTGTGCCTTATATGGCAATTGTGGGCTGGATAGTTGGCAGGGCCTCGGACCCGGCTGTTCTGACCTTTGTAACCTTCGGCGCCATATTTTTCACCATCTGGCACCTAACAAGCTATCGAGCCGGGCATGCTCTTCAGAATGAATTCATGAACCAGACCGTTGATACAATGCTGATTGCCCCGACTCCCCTTTCAGTAATTGTACTGGGGAGGGTTCTCGCAATCGTAGCAGTCGCAGCCATCTCGACGCCAATCTCCTTCTTTGTTTTTGTTATGGTGGCCGATGGGCTCCCCCAGATTTCCAGTCCACTGATCTTTGCAGCATCTGTCCTCTTGGTCGTATTGGCGCTAATCACTGTCAGCTTCTTCTTCTCCCCGCTCTACGTGCTGAGCGGCGGTGGCAGGGGCTACGTGAACGCGGTGGCCCCTTTCGGGGTGGTATTCAGCGGATTTCTTTATCCGATAGACATTCTGCCGGCCTATCTGGTACCAATAGCCTGGATTTTCCCTACGTCCTGGGGTATGGACGCCGTAGTGCTGACCAGTCGGGGCGGCGGACTCACATCGGGAGTGCTCTTTGACTGGGCTATGGCTGGAGGTCTTTCGCTGGTTTGGCTATTCGCAACCCTGTGGATGTTCAGGGTCGTGGAGAACAGGGTGAGAAGCTCAGGAATATTGGGAAGAATATGATAGTGTCGGCGCTTTCAAACATGTGGCTCCAGACCTACCTGGGTTATAAAGCGCGATTCTACTGGTCATCTCCAACCGCATATATCCTCAACGCCGCGATGGTGCCGGTGTTCATGATGCTCGGGTTTGGGTTTCTGGCCGCCTTTGCAGTTGACGCTGATCTTACTCGCCACATCGTTGTCGGAATGTCCGTGAATGGAGCCGTGTTGTACCTGGTTAATGAGGTCACGCTGGGCTTTCAAGGCGAGAAGTGGACGGGCAACCTGACGACAATCTTCTTGCCCGCAGGGAACCGGATTGTCCATTACTTTGGGCGGGGCGTGGTACATTATCCACACGCCTTCTTCACCATTGCAGTAGGCTTGCTAGCTGGCGTCCTCATCCTGCACATCGACTTCTCCAACGCCAACTGGGGCCTACTGCTGGTGTCGGCGTTCTTAACCGTATCCTCCATCACAATGTTCATGCTGCTAATGGGCGACCTAGTCCTGCTGCTCAAGAGTTATCAAAATCTGTACATGGCCTCTCTGGGCGTGATTGTTGGCCTGACTGGTGTGGTGGTGCCAGTTTCGGATTTGCCGTTGGCATTTGAGGCCATCGCACACATGCTTCCCATCTCACACGGGCTAGTGGCCTTTAGGGATTCTCTGGCTGGCGCCGGCTTTAGCGACGTAGTTGGCAACCTGCTTCTAGAGGCTGCCGTTGCCGCCGGCTATGCTCTGGCGGGCTATGTTGGCTTTGTGTTAGTGGAACGTCAACTGAAAATTCGGGGTACAATGGAGCAGCAGGACATTTAGCCCGCATGAGGGGAAGTTGGTCGGCTTGAAAGGATTTGCGGTTTGAACGCCATAGAGTGTGAAAATCTGAGACGTGTCTACACGTCCCGTAGTTTGCTGGGTCAGTCTCGCTCCACCGTAGCTCTGGACGCCCTAGACCTCAGTGTGTCCCGGGGACAGGTCTTCGGCATCCTGGGGCCGAACGGCGCCGGCAAGACCACTGCCATCCGCATTCTCGCCACACTGCTTATTCCAACCAGTGGTCAGGCCAGCGTATTGGGATTTGACGTTGTGCAGCAGTCCAATGAGGTACGTAAACGGATAGGTCTTGTACTAGGCGGAGAGCGCGGGCTTTACGGCAGGCTTTCCGGGAGGGACAACCTGCGATATTTCGCTGCCCTCAATCAGATGAACCGCGGCGATGCACGTCGACGCATCTCCGAACTCTTGGAACTGGTTGGGCTGACAGATCAGCCCAAGACCTTGGTGGAAGAGTATTCCAGGGGGATGAAGCAGAGACTCCATCTGGCCAGAGGCCTTCTCATGGATCCTGAAGTCCTGTTCCTAGACGAACCCACCATAGGCCTGGACCCTGTAGGAGCCCACGAAATCCGCCAGATGGTTCCCACTTTGGCCCGAGGCGGAACGACGGTGCTTCTGACCACCCACTACATGTTCGAGGCCGATACCCTCTGCGATTCCATAGCCATCATCAACAAGGGAAGGCTCGCCGCACTGGGAACTCCAGCTGAAATCAAGGGCAGATTCAGCAGGATCAAGATTACTCAGATTACTCTCAAGACACCTGCACCAGGCCTGAGGGATGAAATCGAGGCCCTCGAGGATGTACAGCGGGTTACCGAGGGAACTGAAGACGCCATGCAGCAGATGGTCGTTCACGGCCCGCCTGACTTAGATCTAAATGAATTTCTTCAGGACAAAGTTCCCGATGGAGAGATCGTGAGCTACTTAGTTAGAGATCCCACCCTAGAAGAGGCGTACATGAGCATCCTGAACTAGGGGAACGCTGACTCAACCCAGGATGCCCTCAAGGGTTCCTTGCCTTTTTGACCTTTTCTCGATTGCCCTGAAAATAAGGTATCCACATATCCCGTTGGCAGCTGCTATCAGTGCTTCCAGCACAAGCTCGTGACTTGCCGAGGAGAAAGCGGCTCCGTCAAGAGCAAACCTAAAGGCAAACAGCCCATGAGTGACCGGTAGACCTAGTCCAATCTGTTTTAGAACTACCGGAAGTTGGTCCACTGGCAAAATAGCCCCTGTCAATCCCAGGGTGAGTCCATTGGCGGCAGGGCCAATGATAAACCAGTCCCTGAAGGCGATGGCAAAAGTTCCCACCAGCATGGCGAATAGTACGCAGGAAACTGTGGTTACCAACACAGACGCTAAGGCCAATGCCCAGTTGATTCCGTGAAAGTCGAATCCCAGAAACACTGCAGCCGCCAGCAGCGAGCTCCCCAATGCCAGAAGGCCGTTGGGGAAATGGAAGATTCCCCGACTGAGGTAAACCAAGAGGCGGTTGCCAGGTGAGGCAAAATTCGCTGACAGCGTACCGAAGGCCCGGTCGTAGAACATTGTTTGAATGACTCCGCCCTGAGTGACTAATGCTATTGAGTAGACGCTGACGCCAATGATGTGAGACCTGGCTGCCTCGGGTCCTTGAGCGTATTGCCCCACTATCGCAAAGATCGCCATTAGAAACACGGGACCGAGAAATACATTTGAGACGTACCCCATGGGGTTGAGCCAAAGAAACAGCCCCCTATAGGAGAGCCAGCATTGAATTATGAAGTTCCTGAGATGCCCTGTCATTTTAGAACCTGCCCAGACTACCCGTAATTCGGACTCTTTCCTCCAACTTCTTGAACAGGAAGTAGGCGATGCCAAGGTATACGAGGGTCAAGCCGGCCGACGCACCCCAATTCAAAGCGTAGTCCAGAGAGGAGCCGCTTCCTCCCACTGAATCCACAACGGCTCTCATGGCCCACGATGTTGGAAGGCACAGGGCTGCCTGTTGCACGCCTTGAGGGAGCAAAGAGATTGGATGGAGAAATCCACTGAGCAGCACGCCAAGAGGAGTAATGGCGTTAAAGAAACCGGGCCTTCCACCTGCAATCACATAAAATGGAGCGAATATAAAGCCGCATACCAGGAGTGAGATTACTGCGACAACCAGGGAGGCGAGTAGAAGAACCAATTCCGATACGTCAAGGAGGCGTTGAGCTACTAGCACTACGGCTAGGAAGGCTACGGTCGCGGCCAGGAAACCGCCCACCAGAAAGCTCAAGGCCTTGCTCATCATCGCGATGATGAGCGGAGTTGGTGACAACAGGTTCTGCTCCAGAGTCCCGTCGAATATCTCTATGGCGACAAGCCATCCCATCCGCTGAATGAGTCCGTTCCAGAGGGTCACAAGGGCAGCCCCTATGGAGACATACGCTAGAACTTCGGGATTCTCTCCGACTTTGGCGACCCACGCGATAAGCGCCACCATGGGTACCGATTGCAGAACTACCGGAATGTAGTCCTTGGTCGCGTAAATGATCTTCCATTGAAGAGTGACAATTGTCCATTGTGCGTGAACAGCATTCATGACCGCTCCAATATATCACTATAGGGCCGGACCAGAGCAGCGGTGGCATTCTTGCCTACTCTCCGAGGCAAGTGCGGGAATACTGACTTCCCATGCTCATCTTCGCGGTGCCTTACTGGCTCGGACTCCATACCGAACTAGGCTTCACCAGAATCAAGGTCCCCAAGAGTCTACCCGCCAACTGCTAGGGGCGGGCATCAGATCTAATCGGTTTCACCAGAGCGATGCCGGTTTGACTTGCCCGTGCTAGGCCAATCAAGACGTTCAAGCTTCCGTTTAATCCTGAGAGCCTTTCAGCCAAGAACAAGTTTCGTTCAAGTTGAACGGACTCGATTGAAATCGTTAAACGAGATTTGCCCTACCTGGAGTCTTGTCGTGCTACGAGATGTGTATGAGAGTTGCTGTTTAAGGAAGATCCAAAGGTCGCTGGGGTAGAGGCTCCTTCAGCAATTCAGTAGTGCATGCAGTGCAATCTCAATTTGCTCGACGAATGACGCCTCGTGTCGAAGCTCCCTATCGATGTCTTTCCTACGAGGGCTGTCGCTGACGACGTGTATGCCGGCCGCTTGCACTCCCATTCGTTCGGCCACTGCGTACAGACAGGCAGTCTCAAGATCGATGGCGTAGTAACCCTCTCTGGCGAAGGCTTCCATCATGGCATCGTTCTCAAGCATAAGACTATCGATGCTTATCATTGGACCTAAAGAGAATTCGGCGCTGTACGAATCCAGGGTTTTGCAAAGTCTTGAGTTGAGCGATTCCGATGAACAGGATAAGCCCTTGTCCGGGGAGTAGCTTCGAGTGCAGCCATCCAAACCGCATGCAGTTGGTGGTACCAGATAGCTGCCCACGCCCAACTCATCAGCGACTCCCCCCACATAGCCACAAGCTATGATTCTCTTCACTCCCAATAGCGCCGCGACTTCTGTGTACATTGCCACAATCGGTGCCCCGAAGAGCGGGTGACAGAAGGTGAGTGCTTTGCCCTTGAAGAGCCCTCTAAAAAACACCCCCGCTGGCTCAATGCTCTCAAAGAGGGCATTGAATTGGTCTTCCTGAAAGAGGTCTGGGTTTCCGAACAGCATAAGCATATCCGGCTCTAACGTTAGACTATCGTCACCCTTAGATAGCCAATTCACGGCAACCTGCCTGATGTGTTCCTGCCAATCCATTCTTTTACCTAACCTTTACAAGCGATAAATCGAATTCTCCGGCCATTGCACGCCGATGTATAGACAGTGGGTTCTACCGGGATTTCTCGAACCGCGTTCTTGAAGCCTATCTCACACGGGAGCTTTCCACAATTGATGGGCGAGATCCGATGAGGGAATGAGATTGACCAGACACAGTGCCCGAGGGCCTCGATTACGTATTGCGGACTAGGCCGCTGCTCCCTTGGATCCCCTGCGAAGTATCGCGAGATAGCACTCCTCCAAGGTTGGATCTCTATGTGAGGGCGGCCCGGTTGCCACTTCTGAGAGCAGCTCCATGATTGGCTCATCGATATTCTCGTCGGAGTTGTCTATCTTGCTAAGGTGAATCGTTAGCCGATCGATGCGTGGGTCGACGCCTTCAATATTGCGGTGGGGCTCTACTCTCAATACGCCATCCATCAAGGTCAGTTTGTCCAAAAGCGACTCGGATGGTGCCGATACGCCAATTTCCATTATGGTTACGCCGCTTGCACTCCGCTTAATCTCGTCGGGCGTTCCCATGGCCATGAGCTTCCTGTTGATTATCGTCACGCGGTCGCAGATTTGCTCGGCTTCCGGCATATTGTGGGTGGTCACTAGAATTGTGACACCGGTGGATGCGAGTTCCGGGATCATCTTCCTGAAATCCAGGGCCGCCTCGGGGTCCAGGCCTATGGTGGGCTCATCCAGGAATATCACCGATGGTTCAGTGAGGAGTCCCCTTGCCAGGTGCAATCGCTGCTTCATTCCCCTGGAGTATTGCGACACGGGAGAATCGGCCCTGTCACTGAGTCCAAGCATTGACAGGTACTTGTTTGCCCGCTTCTTCGCCTCACTGGGTCTTAGCTGATTGAGACCGGCGAAGTAAAGGAGATTCTCCAGGCCTGTGAGTCTTCCGTACAGTCCCCTCTCTCCTCCCAAGACGAGGCCAATCCTCTGCCTGACTTTGTGGGCATCCTTGACGACGTCCATCCCCAGGATCCGAGCTTCGCCTGATGTGGGAGTCAAAAGAGTGGAGAGGATTCTGACCACCGTGGTCTTTCCCGCCCCGTTTGGTCCGAGAAGTCCGAAGACGATTCCCTTGGGCACCTGGAGGTTCAGTCCTTCAATGGCGACTTTGCTCTGTATTCGTCCAAAGAGCTTACGGGAGCTGTAGACTCTTCTAAGGTCAACGCATTCTATGGGGAATTCCGTTACAGATGTTGCCATGAGATTCCTCCTATGCCTCCTCCGTCATCTTGCCGCGCCGGCGCATCTGAATTTCCATGAAGTGAAACATGAGGTAGCCGAAGACGGCGTAAACGAGGGCCACTAGCCCCTCCAATACCAAATTGCCATAGGGCACCGCGCCACCGCTGGCCGCCGCCCTTATGGACTCCAGTCCGTGGGTTAGGGGAAGGGCGTAACTGAGAAATTCGAGCTTCCACGGCAACAGGGCAATGGGGACTATCACGCCGGTGAGGGCCATCAGGAAGCCGTGGGCGACGACGGACAGGCTGATCCATTCGCGCATGATGATGGAAAAATTGGCGACAAAGAGGGCGAAGCAGGCGGTGGACGCCAGAATTGCCGCCACCGAAAGGGCCAATGCCGTCCAGTTGGCGTTGGACAGGTCCAGTCCCAAGAGGGCCCAAGCCCAGACTAATGCCGCTACGAAGCTCATCAATCCGTTGGGAAGGTGGGCGAAGGCCCTGCTGAAATATAGGTATGGCCGGTTGATTGGCGACGCCATGGCTAGATGAAGGGTACCGAGGACTCTCTCGTAGTAGAAGCACTGGATGATGCCGCTGGTTAAGGTGGCCCCTATCCAGTAGCAGGACATCCCCAGAATGTAGGCTTCAATTTCCTGCGGGCTGCTCTGTACGAATTTTCCAAGGAGGGCGAACAGGGAGACCATCAGGAGAGGTCTGACTATTATGTTGGAGATGTAGGAGGTCCACGTCAACCAGCCAAACAGGGCCTTGTAGGACAGATACGAAACTCGCCATGTGCCAACCATAAGTTGCGACATCTACTGATCACTTCCCAGGGAAGCCATCTTACGGACCCGCCGTTCGATAATCCCGAACAGAACCCAGGTGGCAAGTATATAGATGACGGTGATGGCCAGAGCCACCGCCCAGTGACCGGTGATCTGCCAAATGGAGTCATCAACTCTGGTCGATTCGTAGAGCGCAATCATTCCCCAGGAGGTGGGGAGGACTCTGGAGAGGGCCTCAAGCCCCACCGGAAAGATGTCGATTGGGTAGAGGAAGCCGCTCAAGACGATTCCGCCGAGGCTGAAACCGTTCAGAAAGCCGCCTCTTCCCCCCATCAACACCATTATGGGAGAAAAGATGAAGCAGCATACCATGACGCCTATCGTAGTAATGACCAGGGAGATGAATACCAGAAGGACGTTTCCTAGTTCAGGAACACCGGAGTTAACGAGTACTCCTACGCCAAGCATCAGTCCGGCTCCAAGAATGCTCAGGAGCAGGAGTGAGAAGGACTTTCCCAAAGTGATCAGCGTGAGGGATGTCTTCGAAACGATGGCCAGATCCAGGGTGCCCATCAAGAGTTCACCGCTGACGGACCATCCAATTCTGAAGAAAGCCTGGTTCCAGACGATAAAGAGAAATACCCCTGCGAGCACATACGTTACGGTAGTGACGTCGGGCCCGCGACTGCCAATCCAGGAGAACATCAAGACGATTGGCAGAGATCCCAGCAGCAACGACACGAGGACGCTTGTGCTGAAAGCATTTTTCCATTCAGCCTTGGCTGCTGCTGTTAAAGCGTAGAGTATTCCCATTGAGGTAGACCCCATTAGATGGACAGAGTGAGGGTAGACTTAAGTAAGGGTCCCGTCGCTCCTGCACATGATACAAACATCGGTCGTATAGAGCACCTCATCTCCTTTGATTCCTTCTCCGGCGCCGTCCGGTCTGTGTGGAACAGCGCCGCGGGGGTGCGGTAGCCCAGGGCCTGATGGGGCCTCTGGTTGGTGTAGAAGCGGAAGTAGACACTAAGCTCCCTCCTGGCGATGGCGCCGTTAGCATAGGCTTTCAGATGCACCTCCTCGTACTTCACCGTCCTCCACAGCCGCTCCGCCAGGATGTTGTCCTGGTACCTTCCCTTCCCGTCCATGCTGATATTCACTCCACGCTGCTGTAGGACCCGGATGAACTCGAAGCTTGTGAACTGACTGCCCTGGTGGGTGTTGAACATCTGTGGCTTCCCTTGCTCCAATGCATCCGTCAACGCCTCAACGCAGAAGTCGGCCTCCAGGGTATTGGACAATCGCCAAGCCAACACGTAGCGGCTGTAGTAGTCCATCACCGCCGCCAGGTATAGGAAGCCACGAGCCATGGGGATGTAGGTGATGTCCGCCACCCAGACCAGATTGGGCTTCGTGACCTTGATATCCCTCAACAGATAGGGATAGATCCGCTCCCCCTTCGCCCGTCGGCTGGTGCGAGGGCGCCGGTAGAGGGCCTGTAACCCCATGAGTCCCATCAACCTCTGTACTCGTTTGCGGCTCACCCGGATACCTTGTCGGTTCAGTCCAGCCTTCATTCGTCTCGATCCGTAGAAGGGAGTCACAAGGTACTGACGGTCCCATCTCCTTCATCAGGGACAACTCCTTCGCAGAAGCACCTTTGGGCCGATAGTAGAGGCTGGATCTGCTCACCCCAAGGAGGGCGCACTGCCGCACTATGGACAGTGTGTGATGTTCCTGGTCCACCATCTTCCGCCGTCGCTCCCTACTCATGGACCGGACCTCTCCGCCAAGAAATTCCCGCTCCACCTAAAGCTGCCCTATCTCCTGGTACAGCCGCGCTATCAGCGCCTGCTTCCCTGCCTGTATCTGCCCCGGGTGCACTTCGTACCGGGCCGCCAACTCCGCCACCGTCTCCTCCCCTCTCACCGCCTCCAGGGCCACCTTCGCCTTGAAGGCTTCGCTGTGTTTCCTTCTTCCTTTTCTCATCTCCCACTCCTTCTCGACAGCTTCTACTGCCTCTAGTCCAGGAGCAGGACTCTCACTTGGCTACCTGTCCGATTTTCCGGGTCCACCTCAGGTTTCGACTGTCCAGCCGCCATTTTCCCGCAGAAGTCTTGTCGCTTCAACGCCGGTCCGGATAGGCAGCTGAAACTTGTCTACGTAGCTCTCGAGGTATTCAGCGAACTCGGATCGGGTGGGAAACAGGGACGTGTGAACTGGAAATGGCATTCCAGGGAGTGAACTGAGGTGTTTGCCGGTGTGCAATCTCGGACTGTCGTAGACTTGTCCCCACATCCATCCGGCATGCTCTCCCCGTTCGAGTACGACGTTGGAGATGCGCCGCGCGGCCAACTGCTGAGAGACTGCAAGCCCGCCTGGCCCTCCTCCCACGATGGCGATCCCGAAACGCTCAACCGGCAATTCGTACAAACTGCCTCACTCCACTCGCACGCCTCATCGCGCGGCCCCTGAGGTGAGGCCCGTAAGCAACCGGCGCCCGACAAAGCCCACTAACGCCATCGCCGCCTTCCGGGACTTGTTCTACAACCTAGATGGTCAACTCTCTGATAATCTCCGCGCCGTGGTCGTCCCCGTCGGGCACACCCAGCAGGTTGTCCTTGAACTGGATGTCCCTCACCGCTTGAGCCAACTTAGCTTCGAGGCGCCTGGAAGACCAGCCCTTTGCCATTATCTGGACAAGAGGAGGATGAAGACGGCCGGACCGTCTCTTCTCCTCGTACTCGATATTCAGGCGGGCCAACTGGTCGTCGATGGCCCGTCCCAGGCGAATCGCCGACTCATCAGCCACCGGGAGTCGTTTGAGCTCCAATTGCAAGTTGTAACGGGAGGTCTCAGGGTGTCCCACAGCACGATAATACTCTATGCCAATTCCCACCGAACTCTGCGCAGCTTCTACAGCCTGTATCAGCTGTGATACGTGGAGCTTTTCCCCCTCCAGGTTCACCATGTCCCGGCCCTTTCGCATGAACTCGAGCAGGGGCGTCCTGCCATGGAACCCCGCCACTCTTACTATGTCGTTGATGTCGTACCTGTAGAGGCCATTGGGAGAGGTGAGCACAATATAGTAGCTTTCACCGTTTTCCAATTGGCTCACGGTCAGGACGTGAGGGCGGGTACTCTCTATGTCGCCCTCCGGAATAAATTCGTAGAAGTTGGCGGCAACGGCCAGGATTCCTCTGCAACCCTCGTCTTCAGTAGGGAGGGTGACATAGGCCTCGCTGGAAAGGTATCCGATGTCTCGGAACGGCGTCTCGGTGCGAAACCAAGGTCTTAGCCTGTCCACCGTCGACCCGACGCTGCCGCCCTTCCAACAGCCCACCAAAGCCAGGTCAGGCCAGTATTCTTTGGGCCGCAGCGAACCCGTTCCGGCCACGATGCTTTCCAGTTCCCGCGCCCGCTTAGGATTTGGTTTCAGGAATGGGCTGATTTGCCGCCGCACCTCCGAAGATATGTCGAAATCTTTCGAGACGGCACCGTCGTGAATGTCCTCATATAACCGGTCATGGTGGTTGTCCGCAGTCATTGCCAGCCGCAGTATCGTGCTGGGATTGGGCGTCGCAATCAAGGAAAGCCTTTGTTCTATGGCAAACCGCATTATGGCATAGTACTTCGCTTCGAAATCCTTGATAGCAAACACAGGGTACGGAACGGCGTAACGACGCCGCAAGACCCAAGACGCATTCTTGTATATGTAGCCTGAAGCTGATCCGAAGGGAATGCCACCGTCTGTGCATCCTTCCACGGCAGGGCTGACGATTACCAATGCTTTGTGATCGAGAGTCTTGGGATGGTCCACCAGGCACCGGTAAAGCCAGAGTCGCGACAGGCTCTTGGCCGTATCTCCGACGGACCGGTTTACTGGAATGAACTTCGGCTGGCCGGCTGACCCGCTCGTCAATGCAAACAGGTATGGGTCTTCGCTGGTCAGGACGCGCCGTTCACCCTCCTTGAGCCGATCCACCCATGGACGAAAGTCCTCATAGTCCCCGACAGGCACACCGTCTCGGTAGTCCTGTACCGAGTTCATCCTCGAAAATCCATGCTGCCGACCATATGCCGTATCCTGGTTGGATTTCAGGATACGTTGAAGGAGGTCGCGTTGGACTTCCTCTGGATGCTTCGTCGTGTGCTCAAATCTTCGCCAAGACCAGCGCCCCTTGAGAGCCAACAATTGTGAGACCGCAGACATGATTAACCCTGGACACCCACTCTTACGATGTCATCGGCAAGCCTTTCCAGGGCCTCGTCGTCGACTTTAACCCCGAGACCTTCGCCTAGGAGAAGGTCCCCTCTTCCCTCGTAACCGAACATAACAGGCTCCGGGGAGATATCTTCGCTCAACAGGTGAGTCCCAAACGAACCCTCTACATACTTGACCCCCGGCAGGTGGGCGGCAAGATGCCGACCGGCCGCCGAAAGCAAAGATGTCTCCCCCACCTGGGCTCCCACCTGCACTTGAATGCCCGCGTCTAATCCGACTTTTGCTATATGGTTTGACGCCAGGAGTCCCCCGCACTTCGAGACCCGAATGTTGAATGCATCGCAAGCTTCCATTCGGATGAGGCTGTCGGCGTCATTTAGTGTGACCAGGGATTCGTCTGCAATCACTGTGACGCCGGTTTCGTGACGGACCCGAAGCATTCCTTCCAAATCAGAGGCGGGAACCGGTTGCTCGACCGCTCTGATGTCATATGCTCTTAACCGTTTCAGCGCCGAGACGGCTTCGGAGGCGGTCCAGGCGCCGTTGGCGTCCACCCTTATCTCTACCCGGTCGCCTGCGGCTTTTCTAACAGCTTCCAGGCGTTGCATATCATCATCGAGGCCGACCTTCACCTTCAGGGTCCTAAACTTAGCCCGTACATAGCGTGCTGCCGTTTCTCCTGCTGTTTCCGGGTCCGTGGCGTCTATTACGCCTGTGTAAACCACGTGCCCTCGAGCCGGAGCCAGCCAATTAGAGATGGATTCGCCAGAGCGTTTGAACGTCCAGTCCAGTAGGGCCAACTCTAACGCACACAAGGTCGCATTCCAGGCGACCACATCGGAGCTGGACGCATTGAGCGACGCACAGCCCTCTATGAAAGACTGTATCTGTTCCAGGGCCTCTGCCCCCGACTCAAGGTTCAGTTTCATGGCCTTAGGTCCCAGCTTGGACCGGAGCATCTCAACCATCCTGGGAACGTCTTCACCTGTTACGTACGGCCTGGGCAACGCCTCTCCATACCCCGTTAGCCCATCACTTCCCATTAGTCGCACAATCACCGAGTCGCTGTTTGACCGGCTCTTCTTGGAGTGGACGAAGGTCTGGGTAAAGGGTATGTGCAGAGGTAGAATTGCTAAAGTGTCAATCCCGCTGGGCTCAGGCTTCAGTGTCGAATGCGAGCCGCGTGGGAAATACCGGTTCAAAACAACGTTCTCCGCAAACGTCTTCCTTGCGATTCGCTCAAATTCATCAGGTTGGAATCTGAAATATGAGACATAGCTTAGGATTGTCTGCTTACCTTCTTCTGCGTGCTTGATATCCACTTCCCCATGCAACTTAAACCATTGCACCGCCCCAGACGAAAGACCGTAGTGGCCGGTCATTGCATTGGCCATACTGTCGCTGACTCTGGAAAGAAAGAACTCAAAGGCGACGGTTTCCAGTAATATTGACAATCCCAAATCCTTCAAAGTCCCGTACGGGACTTTGGATGAGCTAAAACGCCGTCGAACCTCGTCTGCTTCAGCGGAGAGCCGAAGTATGTCCTGTTGGGAAAACCCCAGCCCTCGGGCTAGGTCGATAAGCATATCTGGATGGGATTTCTCGCTCTCCTCCAATCCCATCTCTTCCAGCAAGTTCTCTTTCACCAAGTTCGAAGGGCCCCGCGGAACTATGGAATACAGAAACGATAGAATCTGGACTGAGTTAAGGTGCGTGACGATAAAACTCCGGAAAAATGCTCGCACCTCGTCCGGGATCATCTCGCCGGACAACAGCGCCTGAACCCGTTTGTCAGCCAGAGCTTCAGACGTGGTTCGTTCGATGAACTCTTTGACATTATCTTCAACCGACATGCCCACCCCTTCGAAAGTTGTCGTTGCGGCTGGATGCCCTGGTGGCGTTTAGGGCTTCATCCTGATGGAAGTATACACCCCTTTTCTAGGTTACCTTAGGACCTGGACGCGGCGTCAGGGTCACCCATTCGCCTGTTTCCGGGGCGGGGCCTTCCGACAGAATAAACGTGAGGCGGTCCGGCTCTCCCTTCATTCATACGCACCCCCAGGTGAACACCGCCCAGGGCTGCCAAGTCATTGAGGTTTGACTCAATCTCGCACCGTGCGGCAGGCAGGTCGTCGAATGACTCCGGGCAAGGTAGTATCTTGACAAGATGCTTGAGATTGGCCTGATCACCGAGGAATGAGCCGCGCCGAGCGTTACGAAGTATCTCGGCGGTCTTGAGTATACCAGAGAACCGATCGACAAACACCCGCCAATCGTCTACCGGCTCACGGAACCAGCCATCCCACTGAAACCCGTTGTCTCACCCCAAGACAGAACCGCCGAAAATAGGCTCGCACCCCTCGGGCCGAGCGTAATCGTTTGACATAAGCCTACCGGCCAGGCCGTACCAGGTCGGGTTGTGTGAGGCGGGTAGCCCATCACTAGGACAGAGTGCCAGGGCTCCCCAGCGTGTGGCATAGGTTTGTTGATCGCCAGGAACTATATACCAGTCATCGCCACATACATTAGTCCACCCCGGGCGTGACTGGTTAAGACAATTATCAGGTCTTGGTTTTGAGGTCAACCACCTCCTTAGGGGCCGCAAGCCTTTAATGGGGAGAAAGCCTTTTTTGATTGCTGGTTCCCTCGATGACAATCTGGTAGCTGGAGTTGGCCAGCCGGTCGAGGGCGCTGTTGCCGAGGGTGGGATCGTCGAAGAGACTGAGCCATTCCTCCACGGCCCTATTGGATGTGATGACGAAACTGGAGACCCGGTGACGGCTGATTATGAGTTGGTACAGATCAGCCGACTGCTGGGATGTAAGGCGATGGAGGCCATCATCGAGTCGGTGGACGAATTCTACAGCGAAAATCTGGCCCAAGAGGTTATGAAAGGGTTGAGGGAGGCAGCGTCAAGAGGCTTTTGGATGGCTCCCTATGTGCCTTTCGGATATCGGCGAGTGTATGTGCGTGACGGTGCGAAAAAGAGGCCAAGGCTTGAGGTGGACGAGGATAAGGCCGCCGTGGTCCGGCGCATTTTCAGGTTGACCCTTCAGGGGAGAAGCCCAGTTGAAATCATCAGGATTCTTAACGATGAAGGGATAGCTAGCCCCAGAGAAAAACTCTGGCTCAAGACCACCGTGCAAAAGGTCTTGGTCAATGAGTCCTACACAGGGACCCTCATTTGGGGCCGCTCATCCAAGGATGGGACTCCGCACGTGCGAGTGAACGGTGCCTTTCCGGCACTCGTCACCATGCGTGATTTCCGTCAGGTAGCAGAAGTGCTACAATCTCGTGCACCCAATAGGATACATCCCAGAAGGGCTACTAGCCCCTATCTCCTCAGCGGTCTTGCCAAATGCGAGCCCTGCCGGAAGGCACTCACCGCCGCAGAGGCGAAGAGCGGAAAATACAGCTATTACGTATGCCAGTCTTTATTGAAGAGAGGACGAAGGTCCTGCAACACTCCGAGGCTTAATGCCAAGTACTTTGAAGGCTTAATCGTCGGAAGCATACGAGACAACATTCTTACTGAGTCCAACATCACAGACTTGGTAAGGATAGCGAACGAGGAGATGGACGATGTGGCCAAGGATCAGCGGAAGGCACTCAGAACCATTCGGAGAGAGCTAGGAGACGTCAAACGCCGATTGGCGAGAATCTGGGAGGTGATAGAGACATCAAAATCGACCTCGACGATGCCGCAGAACGGTTGGCGGAACTCCGGGAAAGAAAGAAGAAACTCGAGGTTGCTGAAGAGGAGACCGAAAACAATCTGAAGCAAAGACGCGAAGCGTTGGAAAAGATGAAATCGGTAGCGACTTTCGCCAAAGAAATGAGGGAGTACCTTAAGACAAGCGAACTGACTGAGACGCGGTCCTTCATCAGGTCCTTCGTGAACGATATAGAGGTGCGGCGCGGGAGGGCCATAATCCGCTACAGCATACCGACACCGGATGACAGCCCCATAGAGGTAGACGACACCATGCTCCTGGCACTAGGGAACGAAGTTCGCAGTATTGAACCCTTTGGTGGCGCATACGGGGTTCGAACCCGTGATCTCCGCCTTGAGAGGGCGGTGTCCTAGTCCACTAGACGAATGCGCCAACTGCGTTCGCCATTTTATCACACCTTTCTCTTGTCTACAAAACCGGCTGTAGTATAATCTTAGTGGCCGACCACACTGCCGAGTGGTGTAGTGGTAGCACTCGTGACTCTGGATCACGCAACCCTGGTTCGAATCCAGGCTCGGCAGCCACCACACTCTCTTTCTTATGCCAATTTTGGCCATTTTACGGCTCTTGCACGCCTAGCAATCGCATTAGCCTGTCTTGATTTGTCAAAAGCAATCCGATAGAATCCCATAACAAATGTGGTACCAATGTGGTACCATTACGGACAAGAGGCGAGATAAGAAGAGAGTATGGCAAGACTAACAGCAACAAAAGTAAAGTCGCTGAAGAGGCCCGGACGCTACGGAGATGGCGCCGGACTCTATTTGGTAGTGAGACCCAGCGGCTCAAAAGCTTGGGTACAACGCATCGTAATTGACGGCAAGCGCAAGGATATTGGTCTAGGTGGTTTCCCGGCTATCGGCCTCAAAGATGCCCGAGCAAAGGCTTTGGCCAACCGCAACAATGTTGCGACCGGCGGCAATCCAGTGGCGGCAAAGCGCAAGGCGACACTGCCTACTTTTGACGAAATGTCCATGAAGTACCTTGCCACCAACGCTCCGCGCTGGAAGAATACAAAAACCAGCCAGAATTTCAAGCAGACCTTAGAGCGATACGCCCTTCCCATGCTGGGAGGAATGCGAATAGACAGAATTCAACGCAGCCATGTCCTGGACGTCCTTGACCCGATATGGACGTCAAAGCCGTCTATGGCTCGCAAGCTAAGACAGAGGCTACGGGCTATCTTCGCTTACGCAATGGCTCACCACGGAGAAATCGTCTACAATCCCGCTGGCGATGTTATCAACGCGGCCCTTCCTCCTGTCCCTTCCGTAAAAGCGCATTTTCGGGCCTTGCCCTATGAAGAAGTGGAAGAGGCCCTAAAAATCGTCGGTGATTCCCGCGCGTCAATTGTGGCAAGGTCCTGCCTCAGGTTCCTGGTTCTCACTGCAGTGCGCTCAGGCGAAGCTAGGAACGCGACATGGAATGAAATTGATCTCAACGCTGCTACCTGGACAATTCCTGGCGAGCGCATGAAAGCAGGCCGCGAGCATCGAGTACCTCTATCTCAGCAAGCCCTAGAAGTGCTTCAGTTGGTAAGAATATTGGATGACAATAGCGGACTAGTTTTTCCTAGCCCGAAGCGACTTGGACGCCCGCTTTCCGATATGACTCTAACCAAGCTGCTCAGAGACAATGGCCTCTCCGAACGCTCGACAGTCCATGGATTCAGGACCAGCTTCAAGACGTGGTGTATGGAACGAACTAACGTAGGCTGGGCAGTCGGTGAGTCCGCGCTGGCTCATTCGCTAGGCAATAGTACCGAGCAAGCCTATGCTCGTTCGGATCTGTTTGAAAAGCGGCGGGCCTTGATGCAAGCTTGGGCAGATTACTTGCTCGGCTGAACCGATTGCTGCCTAAAAAATTGCAAAGGCTCAACTAGCCAACCTGACTCCCCGCTACTGGTCGCGATTCGATCCAGGCCATGATGTCACTTGCCTTCCACCTCACGGCGCCGGGACCAATCTTCACAGGCCGTGGAAGATCACTTATTTCCATTAACCGATAGATTGAAGATCGACTCAATCCGGTAATTTTCTCGACCTCTCGCCGTCTCAATAGTCTGTCTTGCAAAACTCCCTCCTCCTCATTGGTTAAGTTATTGCAGCGCATAGTTTGGCTTTCGGAAACAATCACTACACGGACCCCACAATTGGCAGAGGCTAGCCCGGATGGAAGAAAACATCTCTCCGAGACCGGGCGATGCCTGGGTTGGAGATGGAGCAAGTTCCCGTCTTCTGTACGCTGTGGATTTTGCCTTTGGTTCCATGCCTGAATTCTGAGGAGTCGGGTGATGAATTGTCATGGCTTGTGAGGGGGCCTCGCGTGAGAGGCCCCTCACCCGGTGTTTGCATTTATCGGCCTGATTTACGGATATTCCCGTACACCGTAATTGCAAGCTTGGATTAAGAGCCGTTTCTGTGCCAATTCGCTCCAGAATAGGACAATAATTGGTCCTCCAAGAGCGGTCGTTGACAGCACTGTGTGGTAAGGGATCATTCCCCCGTTTAGGGTCATTTTGGACGAGCTATCATCGTTAACTTGGCGTCAACGAGAGCAGGATTTGCTCCAAGGGAGTAATCGATTCAAGGGACAAGGCCTTGCTCGGAGACTTGGATGCCCCTACGGGATATAGACTATTAGGCAGGCCAACTCATGAGGGGCATGTCAAGAACGAGACCCGTGCGCAGGTGACGGGAATAAGGGGACAGCAATAATGGTTGACGCGAATCACCAATGGCGGAGAAGGCCACGTAGGTTGAGATTCCGTGTCCTAAACCGCCCGTAGGGGAGTTGGGCGAATGCCATTGCGGTGAATTGCGCCGCGGTTACTCTCGTGCCGTGGCTCTCCTGGAGACAGTTGTTGCAACGTAGGTTGCGGCGAATATCAATTCCGAGAGCCACCACGCAATGACACGTCGTCGCTGAAGCGTTTGAACAGTTCGGTGCGGTCGGCGATGAGGTCGGCCAAAGCCCGACCCAAGGCTTTGTCGTGCTCTATGCGGGCATTTCGAAGGTCAGAGTTGGCCATGGCGTTCTGGTATGCCTCATCCTAGACAACTTTCTTTGTCAGTTCTTCGGCAATCACCCTCTGAATCTTGTCCTGGTCCTTCCACTCGATGTTGACGAAGCAGTCGTTGAACTCTCGGATGATGTTGGAGAGTCTGTCCAATTCGGGTTCAGGTTTTTGTCCGCCTCCACCGTCGGGGTCGGGATCAATCTCTGAGTCTTCGTCGGCAAGATGGATCTCCTACACCGCCTGTTTTTCAACGCGATAACTGTCCTTACTCGTGGCGGCGGTGTTTACCAACCACCTGCTGCCGACCTCCGACGGCTCAACCCCGGCGCACGGGCGGACATCACTTGCAGGTCTAGGATGGAGGATTCCCGTTCAGGCACGGCTATCACCACCACCTTGGCCAGCCGCCCCTTCCATAAGACGGGCCGGGCTACAACGGCGTGACCGTCTTGATTGACATACTGAGTCCCGCCACGGCGCATGGCGACATCCGCCAGTGATCTGGGGGAAGGAGGTCTACCCCACCTGGGCACGTCTCCCGTCTCCCCACTGAGGGCAGGGGAGTCGGGCGTGCCCATACCTCTGGTCCTTTTCACAACCGTAGCCCTCAGGGAGGGAGGCCCCGTCCAGCCGGCTGGGTCTCCCCTCTCCGTGCTTTCGTACAAGACCACCATCAGGGGCGGGTGGCGCACAACCTCCGCCAACCTCATGGCCACCGAGGCGTAGGAGCACCGGTACATTCTCTGGAGGGTCAGCACGTCCAGTCCCGACGCACGGGCCATCGCCATGAAGACCCCCGGCTGCATTAACACCGCCGCGGCGAACCGGTCCCCGTCGTCACATATCTTGCGCGTCGAATAGGAACTGCCGTACAGATCGAACAGGGCTTCGTGAACGATCTCGTAAACCTCGTGGAGCACCGTGCAGTCCCGGGCACCTGCCCACAGATCCTTGCGGTAGTGGATATGGTGCCCACCGCCGGGAGCGCTGTAGTGGATGCCTTTCATACTCTCCAGGTGTCTGCCCGTCACGTGTCCGAAGCCCGCCCGCCTCAGCAGAAGGGACAGCTCCTCCATGGTGGGACGGCACGACACCCCAAAGTAGTCCACGAAGGCCGCGGCCATCCACCCGGGATTGAGGGTCCGGCGGAGATGGACCCCTTCCAACAACAATCGACAGAAGCCGTAGAGTGTTCCCTTCACTGGAGCAGCCTCCTGTTGGTGAACCGCTCGTACATCTCAACGATGAACCGCTTGGCGTTCAGGGAGAGGGGGCCGTCGGGCCTAGTGCCTACCCGGAAGACCGGGTCCGCCAGCACGTACTTGTAGGCCCTTTCCACCTCCAACGCCTCGTTGCTGTTGGGATCGGGTTTGGGGCCGTACCCGGCCCGCCTCAGCAGCTGGCGCAGGTCCACGTTGTATGTTTCCGCCAGCCCTCTGAGGACCTTTCGGCCAGGCCTGCGGTCGCCCCTCTCCAACTGGGACAGATAAGAGCTGGAGATGCCCGTCCTGCGGGTGATGTCCCTGAGGCTCAGTTCTCCTCTCAGTCTCTTGAGCAGGGGACCTATCTCCTCGTTGCTCTCTGCTTCGCTGACTCTCTCAGGACTGAGGTTGCCGTTGAACTCTTCCATCTCTTGCACCCCCTTCAGTCGTGGACACCACTATCGGTTTACTTGTCGCTCCGGGCCCATTCTTGGCCAACAGTTGGCTCTTAGTTGTTGGTTTATTGTTACACCATAGTAAGTGATTGTCAAGATATAGCCTGTTTCTTAGGATATATCCTTGATTTATCCCCTCAGTATAGATACACTGATGCATACAGAACTTATCTTTCCTTTTTAGAAATACATATCGGCTTCACCCCTCGTGGCCATGCCGCCAAGGGCAAGACGAACTACCCATCGTGAATGAAAAAGAACATGAAGCAAGAACTCACCGAAGAACAGGATAGGAGACGGCTCAAAGGGCTGAGGATCCTGGCCCGCATTGTCGTGCGCCATCGCCTCGCCCATCCCAAGATGTACGTCGACGGCGCAAATGAGGATGGGGCCTCTTTGGTCTCCAGAGACAGTGTGTCTGACGTTGAGCAAAAAACTGGCAAGGAGCAGAAAGGTGAAGCGCAGAAGACCCTCCTATAGGGTGAAGCTCGTTCGTGATAAGGTCTGGAAGATTATGCACCGACGCAACATCTCCCAGAACGAGTTGGCCAAGCTTTCCGGCATGTCCTCGGGTTACCTCTCCCTGCTGATGAGGGGGCTGCGCAGTCCATCGCCGGGGCGACGCAGACAACTGATGAGGGCCCTGGGAGTAACCAGGTTCGATGACCTGTTCATGCTGGAGACGGTCTCATGAAGAGCGGCCTCCTACCATCTCACTTAATCGTCGACGACGGGCTGATACCCACAGATTTCCCCCAGAGGCTGAACGCCTTCAAAGAAAGGACGGGACTATCCTGGGACGCTCTGGCGGGATGCCTGGGCGTGGACCCCCGACAGCTTCAGCGTTGGAGGAAGGGCACCAAGCCCAGCGGAGACGGGCTATGCGCCCTCATCCTGCTTGCCGCTCGCATACCCGGCGGCCTTCACACTCTGATGGAAGTCCACGTTCTCCCACCGTCCGGGGTGTATCAACCGCCCCTGGCCTCTGGATTCGGAATGAGCGACGAAGGGGAGGAGGCGTAGAGGAATGGGAGTTCAGCGAAAGATACACAGGCCCGTGCAGTTCGATTTCCCTGAAGATTTTTCCGAAAGGCTTGAACGGTTCAAGGAGGAGAGCGGGCTGAGCTGGAAGGCACTTGCACGCCTTATGGGTGTGAAGCCCTACCGGGTCTGGAAATGGCGCCAGGGCACCCGTCCCAGTTCGGCCCATCTCTTCCTTCTCCTGACCTTAGCTGACGCCATGGGACTAAGGGAGGATATCCTGATGCGACCAGTCAAAGACCTGCCCGCGGGGGTCAACTCGGAGGAGCTGCGCCGGTGAGGCGGTTCACGGTCATCAGCCTGGGCGGGGGCGTCATGGTCGCAGAGGGGACCTTCGATGCGGTCTCCGACTGTTCCATCTCCGCCGACACCCACTGGGAGCCTCCCAGCATATAGGAGCATCTGGCGTGGTTGAAACACAAACCCTCCTTCTCTCCCCACGTTGTGGACAATAGTCTTAGTCTTCGGCAGAACGTGATGGACCTCACCAACCACTTGGACTCAACCAACTACAAGATCAGGCCCATTAGAAGGAAGATTCGCGAATTGTTGAGCCTGAGGTTTAGACAACATGTCTCCTCTGCCACTTTAGTGGAACTATGGCTCGGCATCTCGACCGACGAGGCCCGCCGGATTAGGAACTCCAGGGACCGGTGGATCGTAATTCGCTACCCGCTCATCGAGGTAGGCATGTCCCAGTAGGGATTGAATGGAATGGTGGAAGGCGCATTACGACAGGCCCTTGGAACGCTCGGTCTGGGTGGGCTGTCCCTTCCAGTCCCGCCCAAAGTGGGTGGAGACCAAGTGGCGGCGGCTTGGGCTGTTCGCCGAATCGGTGGAGATTGGTGAGAGGCTGCAGGGAGGGTCAGCCTACGTGAGGGCACCCTATCTTCATCCCCTGCGCATCCCCCTAGCCGGGGCTGTGTCCAAAGATGAGGCCAGCCTGGAATCGGTGGAATCGCAGGACAGTTTCGGTATCGAGTGTGAGGGTCACTGCGGCGTCTGACTAGAAGTATGATTGTCAACCTACTTCCAATCTCTGCCTTCATTCAGTCTATGTCAACAGTTCAACGCCTGATGACGCCCTGCAAATCACGTCCCGATGCATTCCTATTGAGGGCGGAGTCCAGTATGTCGAAGGGCTGACGGGCTCGCATCGTGTCTTTCCAGAGAGTCATCTCCCCGTTAGCCTGCTCCTCCTGCACGAGCAGGGCGTGGGCCACAAGGCCGGACATCTGAAGCGGCCAGTCGGACCTTGAACTACGGAAAGCGGGTCCGCCGATGACGTTCTTCAAGGGCTTGTTCCTGATCCGCCGACCGTCCTCCCATTGCTCGTATTTGCTGGGCATGGGATTGAACGTCCTTAGCCGCCAGTAGGTCCTGGAGACCAATCCTTCCTCGCCGGGGCGGAATATGAGAAAGGCGTGGCGATTTTCCATGGCCACGGATACATTGATGCGATTGAGCAGCCGGTTGAGGCCGACCCGCCTGTAGTCACCACAGTCCGGCTTGTACAGACAGACGTTTATCACTTCGACGCCACCCATAGCCCGTGCGGCTTCCTCGATACGGCGCAAGCCCCCGGCAATGATCCTTTCTCCCCATACTGCAGCGGGCATCCAGCTTTGCGTCCAACTGCGGTTATTCAAACTGACATTCCCACTCAGCAACTCCGAGGGACGAAGATGCCATTCGCAGGGAATTCCGTGGCGGCGCCACAGCTCTTGTCGCCAATCGCGGATTACTCGAAGGAAATCGTTCCACACCTCGGCATTCACGCCCAGGGCTGTTCGGACGTGGCGCCTCCGGCTCTCGGCCTCATGAACATAGTAGAGTCTCATGTATTGTTCTCTCCTTTTTGTTTCGAGATATTCGTGCCTTGGGAATCGGGGCCACGAGTTCCCACTGCCCGGGCCTGCGCCACACGCGTCCCAGAGGGCCCCTCCTCTCCACCAGACCCACGTGGGATACCAGCAGTGGCACGGAGACTCCTTTTTGTTCCATCTCCTTCATTGCCACACGCAGAAAACCGGTGGCCGCCGATTCCTCGTTGAAGACCACAAATACGTGGGGCGCGGAGCCGTGGTCATCGGCGGGACGGTGTGTTCCGTAGTAGTTCATATAGGGAGCCAGGCGCACCACCATGGTGATTGGGCGTACAGCCCTCCGCTCCATCTCCAGGAAGAAGGGCCAGTCGACGTTTCCCTTCCGCAGTAGGCCGAAGGCATCGGGATGGATGGATCGCATGCCGCTGGGGAACCGGAAATAGCGAGAGGCCCTGATGGGCGGGTCCAGCTGTACCGTCTCCCATCCCAGGTCGCGGGCCTGCCCGGTAAGAGCGGCAAGGAAACCGTGGACGGCAGAAGTATGGTCCACGTGTCGCAGCAGCTGCCGGCTGCGCCTGCCTGTGACGTTGCGCCAGTGTAGGGGACAATCCTCATTCAGCGGTGAAACACTCCAGCTATTCTTCGCAATCCCCACGGAGGTCCGGTCCCGGCGGGCCAGTACAGCCAGGCCGGTATCGGAAAGGGCCAGGCGTCCCCCCGACGCCGAAGTGCGAACCACCAAGCCGAAGTCCTTAAGGGAAGAAACCACTTGGGACGCCCGCGGGCGGGATACCCCCATCAGGCCTGCCAGGTCGCTGAGGTTAAGCCATGGCCAACCGGAGAGCAGGTCCAAGGTGCGCTTCTCCGCGGGCCTGAGCAGCGCCGGCAGCAGGAAGTCCGGAACGTCCTCCTCCAGGCCGTACTTGTTCAGATCCCGGGGAAAGGAGATTCGAGAGAGAGGCCGCTCCACGGGAAGCACCCCGCCGGGGGGCAGCCGGTCGATGGCCGCTCCCAAGTCGATGGCGCCTCTGACGGAGGGCATCTGCCAAACGGAGTGGTAAGTGGCTCCCAAAGCCGCCTCCCGCTCCAACGCAAGGAGCGCCGACACGGGGGTGAGGGACAGCAGCCTGCGGGCGTACCGCAGCCGAATCTCGTCGGGCATTAACATGAGGACTGTGCCCGGCAATGGTATTCGTGTAAGTCTCCACACCCGCTTTGCGAAGCCCGTCCTGCCAGAGGTGGGTCCCAGTCGGAATATGCCGACGGTCCTTCCCCCGGGAAGGTCGATTGCAGCATCCAAGGGCATGGCCCGATACCATCGGAAGCCGATGGGATGGGCCACGTTGGACAGGGCGGTGGCCAGCCGGTAGAGGACGCCAAGGGAGTCTAGCCGGTCCAGCAGGACTCGCCGCCAACGGGTGGAGACGGGGTGGCTACGCAGCAGTTTGTCCATATCCTTGTTGCCGGCACTGGCCAGTAGGCGCAATCCCCTTGCGGTGAGGTGGTACCTCCGCGTCAGGGGTGTCAGTTCCGTGGCATGGGGTAGAGATCCCACGAGACCTGATCCCACCAGCCTTCCCATGGACCTGTAGACGGCTCCCCTGGACCAGCCGGAGATAGCCGCAGCCTCCAGCCGGTCGAGGAAGGGCATACGGGCCAGAAGTCCCATTATCCGGGCATCCGGGGGCTTCACTCCTCACGCTCCTTCGCAGCTGGCCCTTCAGGGGATGCTCCAGGTTTCTGGTCACGCTTGGTCCGCACCTTCTGGCGACTAGGTTTAGGTGGCTCGACCTCCTTCTTCGCTTTCTTCCCGCCGACAAGCTGCTTCATCTCCCGGCGGTATTTCTCCGCCAGGCTGCGCAGGCCGGACTCCCTCTCCGATATCTCCCCGGACGTCACAAGATAGCCCAGAGCTGCGGCGCGGATGCGGGCCGCTACTTCTGGGTCTCCCTGATCGGGCTTTCTCGTCATCATGGAGAAGGTTGGAAGGCGCTCCTTCCCCACCGTGGCTCTCACGTAGCAGTGGTGGACGGGGAGCGACACCATGTCCTCCTCAGTGATCCGGTCCTTTCCCAATTCCCACACAAGCTGTCTTGCGTCGGAACCCGCCACCTGGAACACGGCCAAACATCCCACGTTGGCCAGCAGGGTGTCCCGCATGGTGGTATAGAGGTCGTCCAGCTTGGCCAGGCTCTGGGTGGCCAGGATGAAGCTGGCTCCAAACTTGCCCAATTCAGAGAGCATGGACTCGTAGTCGACGCCCGGCATGGACTGCATCTCATCTACCACGACGAGGGCGCCGCGCCTCTTCTCGAGGGGCATTCTGCCCTGTTCCCTGATTACTGAGTCGACCAGATTGAGCAGGGAGGCACCCACCAGGGCCGCCACGTCCCTGCCGACGACGCCCTGGGAGGTGGACACCAGCAGGATGCCCCCATCAAGAATCGTCTCCCTCAGGTCTATGGTGGAACGGGACTGTCCCAATATCGCCCTCGCCCTCACAGAGGAGGCGTAGTAGGAGAGGCGGGTCTGGACCGGGGCGAGAGAGTCGGCCTTGTAGTCGCGGCTCCAGCCGTAGAAGGTGTTCGCCCACCACTCCAGGATGTAGGGGTCGTCGACCTTGTCGAGGACAGTGGTCCGGAAGACGGGGTTGGAAAGGACTTTCAGGCCGTCCAAGATTGTGTACTGTTCGGCGGACTCCATCTGCTTGTTGGCCTCGTGCAGGGTCTTGACGGTAAACTCCAGGATGGACTGCATCCTGGGGCCCCACTGGTCCCAAAGGCCTTTCGCCACCCGCACCACCGAGTCGGCGGTGCGGTCCCTGTCGGAGAAGATCCGGGTGTCAATCAAATTGATGCCCGGCGCTCCCCGCTCGTCAGCCAGGTCGATGAGCTTCACTTTATTGACGAGAGACTCGGGCACCTGCTCCAGCAGGCCGTTGACCAGGTCTGCGTGGGGATCCACCACGATGATGGCGTCGCCGTCCCTACCCGCCGCCTTTTGCCGCATCTTGTGAGATACCAGATGGTGCATGAGGGTGGACTTGCCCATGCGGGTGCGCGCTATGTAGAGGTGATGCCTTCGGAGGAGGTCATCAGGGAAGTGAATCATTCTTGGCGTACCGGAGGTGGTGTCGCCAACGTGGGCGCCGCCACTCACGCTGCCAGCCGTGGGCAGCAGCATCTTTGCCCCGGAACGGGCCACGAGGGGCGTCTCGTCCTTTGCTCCCGGCGGGTGCCACAGGGCGGCAGCCTCCCTCACACCAATGACACTGCGGCCGCCGAAGAATCCGGGACGCGAGGGATGCAGGTCCTCCGGGTTGGGAACCATGGGTTGCATCCTTCCCACCCTGAATCTGGCTCCCGCCGGATTGTCGTAGTGTCGGTAGGCCGCCGCCACCTGTTCCAGCAGATGCTTGGCCCTCAGGGGACGGGTGCCCCTGGGCAGCATGGCGGTGACCTGCACCTCGGCGTCGAAGGCCATCCGGGCCACTTTCTCCCGTATCAGCAGAGGATCGTATACCCGGTTGCGGGACTTCCTCCACCAGTGCCATATCCAGCCTCCCACGGCCAGTCCGAGGGCTGATCCTGCGCCAAGGAGGGCAGCTTTCCATATCTCGCCGCTCTGAACCCAGAGATAGCCCCGTATGGCAATAAGGGCTCCAATGCCAAGAACCGCCATCGTTACGCCGTCCATCCGCAGGAGTCCGGCCTGCTGGGCGGACTCGCTGGATTGAGGAACCGGATTACGATGGGCTTTCTCCATGTACCCCTGGGACCAGTCGGGTCCCAGGGAATTAAGTTTCAGCCTGGCCACAATCCGCTCTCCCTCCTGCAGTTCTGACAGGGCAGCCAGTAGGGCCATCATAGGGTCCGAGCCAGGGTCCAGCAGGTCGTCGTCCCGGAATGTGCGCAGGGACACGTACTCGGGCCCTGAGGCCCTGAGGGTCATGCCCCAGGCTTCTTCTCCCTCGCCCAGGCGTAGGGGGTCGTTCTTGGGTGACACCTCAGCTATTCTGGCCTGGGGATATCGCACGGCTATCTGGCCGCGCACCACCCGGTCGTCGATACAACGGGCCATAAGGGACACGCCGTCCGCGCTGCCGGCCAGCTCCAGGGAGAAGGGCTCCGGCACGGCGATGGACCCCAGCAGGTTCTCCACCCCCAGAAGCGTGCGCTCCCCCGTACGAGGCGGCGTCACCTCCAACAACCCGGGTCTTTTCGGTTCGGGATCTCCAAAGAGCATCTTCTTCAACTTCAATTTCATTTTTCTTCCCTCCTTTTGATTGCTTCAGTTATCCACGGTTCCGAATTGATCGGCATCCATCACGCCTTGCGATGACTTCCCGGCCTCCACTCGATAACCTCCGTTTCTTCCGGAGTGGCCTCGATGCGTATGGGGAACCGGTTGCCCAGGGCCAGCAGGAGCCCGTCCCCCCTGGGGCAGGACAGCAACCATCGCTGAAGCTCCTCCGGCAGGTCGAAGGCATCGCCTACGGTGCCCACCGCCGCCGCGTCCTGCTGCAACAGCAGCTTGAAGGCGGCGTTTTGCAGCAGCGCCCTTCCGCTGTGGCCCGTGATGGCTCTCGAGGTGTCCTCGGAGAGCAGGTCCTGCACGTCCTGGGTGATGAACTGGAGTCCCAGCCGATGTTTTCTAGCCCGCTTGGCCATGGAGACCATGAAGGCGGCTCCCTCCGGGTGTTGCATGATGCTCCATACCTCATCCACCACCAGCAGGCGGGGCTTGGGGTCCTGGGCAGCGGCGGCCCACACAGTCTCGGTGCAGACCATGGCCGCAGCGGGACGCAATTCCGGCTCCAGCAGCCTCAGGTCGAAGACTGTGACCAGGGCCTCGTTGCCCAGCAGGTCGTCCCCTTCGTCGGAGAGGAGATGTCGGAGGCTACCGGTGGCGAAGGGCCTCAGCAGGTGGGCCAGGCCAGGATCGCCGTTCTCGTCCTCCTGAAGGTAGGTGTAGAAATCCCGGAAGCCGGTACGCTTCCTGGGTGTGGAATAGTAGCCCGCCAGGGCGTGGTCGAGGGACGCTCTCCTATCCGCGGAGAGCTTCTCGCCAACCATCACCTCAATGAGCCTCCTCAGGCTGCCTATGCGCTGCAGCATCTCCTCGGAGTCTCCCTTGTCGATGACGAAGGGGTTCATGCCCTGGCCCGGCACTCCGGGGGACAACACCCGGCCTCCCGCCGCTCGGGCCATGTCCGCGTACTCCCCTTCGGGGTCAATGACGTAGGCCGTTACGCCCCTGCAAATGCCCCTCAGCACTCCGAGCTTGGTCGAAAAACTCTTACCGGAGCCCGACCGGGCCAGCACCGCGGTGTTGGCGTTGAGGTGAGTGCCGTCCCAGGGGTCGTAGACCACTGGTGCACAGGCCCTCATGTCTATGCCGTACAACGTTCCGCTTCGCGTATCCATATCAGGAGGCGAGAAGGGGAAGATCCTCATCAGCGACGAGGTGTCCAAAGTCCTCCACACTCCCACGGCGTTCAGGGCCAGGGGCAGCGTGGACATCAACCCCTCCCGCTGCCTGAAGGAGAGGTTGTCGAGTTTCCCCAGGGTGGCGGCGAAGTGGGCCTTCGCCCTCTGGGTCATCTCCCTAAGGGTCTTTTCGTCCTTTGCGTGGAGGGTGACGGAGAGAGAGGCGTGGAATAGCCGCTCCCTCCCCCGCTGCACCTGGTCCCTGAGCCGTGTCACGTCCTCCAGGGCAATCTCCGCTTCGGGGGACATGCTCCGTCCCCGCTTGAAGGACAAAGACTGGGCCGACTCGAAGCGCACCTTCTGCCACTCCAGGGTCCTTGCCGCCTGGTCAGTGGGTATGGCCCCCAGGTGGATGGAGAGGTCCATGGGCGCTCCCGCCGCCATCAGTCCCTGTAGAAAGCCGGGGGAGAGGGACCGGGGCCACTTCCCCAGTTGTAGGGAACGGACCAGAGTCTCACCCACCCGTACATGGTGACGATGCATCTCCACCTCCACCTGGAGGTCCTCATCCATAGTTGAGGGAGAGCCGCCAAGGGCGGTGGATACGAAGAACATCTTCAGCTGTCTGCCCGTCAGGTGGTGTACGGATAGCCCCGTCCTGGACAGAAGGCCCCGCAGTTCGTCAACCCGGGGGAACTCACACACGGCGTAGAAGCGCCGGTCCAAGATGCCGTCCCGGCTCTCCAGCTCCTTGAGCAACCGCCTCAAGGATTCCGACGCCGCCTCCGTCTGCGCGGTAAGATTCGCCGGCTGGGCATATTTCAGCTTTCTTCGTAGTTGTCCCAACCTTGGCTGATGCTGCCTGATAAGCAGCTGTACCGGGAAGTCCAAGGCGTTCAGGGCTCCGGCAAAGGACCCCAGCTTCGGCTCGTCAATCTCCAGCCCCATCACCTCGCACACACCCACCTTCACCCCGTCCAACCTGACGGGCCCGTCCTTCTCCAGGTGGGACAGCATGTAGAACAGGGGCAGGTCGGGAGGCGGCTTGGGCGCCGGCGTGTCAGCAATTTCTGCACCGTCGGCGGTGCCGGAAGGGTCTGCCTCTCGTTCTGAAGTACTCCGGCCTACGCAATTCCAAACAAGCTCAAATAGCTTTTTCAATGATCTAGTCTCCTCTTTGGTTTCAGGGACTTTGGAAGGAAACAAGGCCTCCCAGCAGCAGCGTGACCACTGCCTTTGCCGAGAGCACCAGGACCAGCCCCACCACCGCCATGATCACGGCGGTCCTGGCGCCGCCCCCGTCGCTTCCCTCGCCGCCCTCGGCCATCAGCATGAATCCCGCCCAGACGATGGCGAAGAGGCAGAGGCCCGCGGCGGCATAGGTCATGGCCGTGAGAATCTGGTCGAAGGCCTCGGCCATATCCTCGAAGGCCGCCAGCTTCTCCTGCGCGTCCGCGCCCGTCGTGACCAGCGCGACGCCGGCCAAGAGGATTGCCGCAATGCCCCGTCTCACCAGGGCCACTCCCATCCCAGCTCCTCGAACCACTGGCCCACCTCACCGCTGTCCGCGGGCCTCTGCTCCGATAGGGGTAGTTCAGTGATCCTGTCTGGGAGTATCAGCACCCCATAGGGTTCGTCGGACGCTATGCCGGTTGCCATGTCCAGGGTTTCCGTTCGGCTGCGAATGGCTGGTGCTCTCCGCTCCACATCCGCCTTCACGTGCTCGGGGTGAATGATGGGGATAGTCACGCTCTTGAGAATCTCCTGGCTGGGAATAGACAGGGTGGCGGAGATGGTGTGCTCCGTGGTGGTGCCGTCGCCGTGCTCCACCTCCACCTTCTTGCTGACGGTCTGGCTCGTGCCGGGACGGGTGAGGGTCACCGTCGTCGCGCGTTGTTCCGTGCGCTCCGCATGGTGGGTGAGCCGGGTCAGGGGCGGCAGCGGTATGCTGAGGCTTGTCTCCGTCTCCACAACGATGAACACGGGAAAGACGGCCTTTGCCGCGTCCACGTCCAATCGGAATGAAGTCTCCCCGTTGGGGACCAGGGGTACGGCGGTGCGAGAGCCCTTGGTCACGGCGGAGACGACTCCGGTGACAGCTGTCACATCGGCGTCCATGAGGGACATCTCTCCCACGCTCACGTGGCCCGCCACCGCGGGAAGGGCTATCAGCTTCTTCACCCTATCCTCGCACTCCGACTCCACCACCCCTTCGATGGCGCCGGGAGTCCATCCCAGGGAAATCAGACTCAGGTCACAGATCTCCCCCTCGGCCTTGGGCAGGGGATGAGGAATCTGGTCATTGGCAATAGAAAAGGCTCCCGCCTGTCCGAGGCTGTCCTCCCAGGAGAAGGTGAAAGAGGGAAAAGATCCCTCCAGGGGCAGCTCGTAGGCGACCCCCTCCCCCTCCACCAGCTGGGTCGCAGCCCAGGAGACGAGCTCCGTTCCGAACCGTCCCCCGTAGGCCTGTATGCTTATGTGCAGGTCCGTGGCTGCCCTGAGGGCAACGACGGCTTTGTCGCCGGTGACGGTCAGCCCCTCCAAGTATAGGCGCCGTCCCGGCACGGGGTCGAAAACTTCGAACTCTATCTCCTCCCGCCAGTCCTCGTCGGCCAGAGTTGGCTGAGGCAGTGCGACGGCTGTTGCCGCTAGGACAGCGGCAAGCACTGCCGCCCACAGCCTTGGAAATCTCTTGACACGGTCCTTCTTGTACTCCGAGTCTTTGTTGTTGGTATCCTCCGGCGATTGCCGGCGGTCCTTGCCAAACCACCGGTGGGGTCGGAAGGGCATCCGCCCGTTTTTCCGGTCGCCACTGCTCCTCTTCCTGCGCGGTATCCGGCGACGCGCCGATTCCATCATTCCGCCCAGCCGACGAGCATTGCGCCTCGCCCGCATGGCCAGCAGGATCAGTGGTCCGGGGCTGTCTTTCGCCGTCTCCACCCGCACGGGCGGCTCGCTGCGAAGCAGCTGAGACACTGGCCCCACGTAGCGCCTCGGTCCCAACCGGTACCTCAGCAGGTCGGCGACCACCAGGGGCAGCCGCCGACCTGCTATCTTTCCCACCACCATGGCAATGCCGAAGAGGCCGAACAGGACGGATAGTCCCATCCTCACCCCCGAAGGCCCCACGGGGGCGTAGCGGTATACGCCGTAAGAGAGGGCGCATACCGCCACCATCGCCACTATCTGCGGAAAGGTGAACCAGAGCAGCACCCGGTCCTCCGCCTCCACGTGGGTGGGTACTTCGTGTTCTCTCATATTCTCCACCTCCTAGCTCTTGGGTCCGTCGGTCGGGGGATCTGTGGGTGATCCGGGGTTGTAGCTGCTCTCCGTGGGGTCCGGGATGTCGATGTCCACGGGGGATCCCACCACCGCGTCCATCACCAGCTCCACCACGCCATAGGCCACCATGGCCAGGATGATGCCCGCCAGGGCCGTCATCATGGCGCTCTTTCCCTTCTCCATCTGGTGGGGCGCACCGGAGGCCGTCAGGTACATGTAGGCCCCGTAGACGAAGAAGCCCACCCCCACGGCCCCCACTATCCCCAGCATGATCCCCACCAGGTTCGATATGGTCTGTGTCAGGTCTTCCATTTCTTCTTTTTCTCCTCTCTCTAGGATTGTCTGGTCGTCGTTCGTGGTCCTTGTATTTGTGTCCTCTATTTGCACATCTCTTCACCGCCTTGCTTTCGTTCCGTTGAGGCGAGCCGTTGCTCGCTTCTTGTGTTTCATCGTGGTAGTTGCGAGGTCTATTCGCTGCTGCTCCGGGGAGTGGCTACCCCAGCACTACTGCTAGCTCCGCCTGAAGGGGTGGCCATCTCCGCCATGGACCTGATGCCGCTCGCAGCAGTGGACAACCCCGCGCTGGCGGCGGCTCCCGCCGCCATGCCCGCTGGTCCTCCACCAAGTCCTCCCGCCACCATGCCGATGGTCTTCGCCGACCTGATCATGGTCCCCGGCAGGTTCAACCCGAAGTAGAGGGTGCTCACCCACGCGTCGAAGGTGCCCACGTTGCCCAGCAGCGAGGGAATCCTGGTGGCCATGTACACGAAAGCCACCGACAGCAGCAGCTTCCACACCAGGTCCTGCACGGGTTCGTAGGCCTGGATCGCCGCCACCTCCTGCAGGAAGCCGAAGCCCAGGGCCAACGCCACAAGCTGCACCGCCTGCTGGAACACCGTGGTCATGAAGAGCTTCAGCCAGTGTCTTCCCCAACCCGCCGTGTGGGGCAGGATCCACAGTCCCAAGGCCACTGGAGCCAGCACAAGCAGGATGTCTATCAGGGCAAGCCTCAACACCATCTGCACCAGCACGTAAAGGACGAAAAAGCCGTAGACCAGGTAGAGGAGGGCCACCAGCAGGCCCATGCCCACACTTCCCACGTTCACGGTCACCAGGAAGGTGTTGAGGGGAGCCCGCAGCAGGTCTCCAGGCCTCACGTCAAGGAATACGGCGATGAAGCCGGACACGGCGTCAGCCACGTCGATGACTAAGGCGCACCACCATAGGGATGAAACCGCGGCCACCATCCCAAGCAGCAGCCTCGGCACCATCTCCCTCCATCCCGCCTGCTTGATGCCCAGCTGTTCGCCCACTATGAAGGTGAGGCCGATCCAGCCCAGGATCGCCGCTAGGGATCCCCCGGCGATGACCCAAACCACCGACCAGGCCTGGCGCACCAGTTCGTGTTCGTAGGTGAGGCCGGGGGGAGTGCCGGTGAGGATGTCGCTCATACCGTCCTACCATCCCCCGCAGTTGTCCGCGTCGACGCCCGAGGCTCGCTCCACCACACCGCAAAGGGAGCCGTGGGTGCCCTCCACCACCCAGGTGGCGAATGCCCTGGCCCAACGGTCGGGCTCCAGGGCCGCTATCATCCTGTCCCAGATGCTGGTGGGCCGGTAGATGGGAATAATGGCGTGAAAGGCAGTGGTGTGGCCCCCGACCACGTCGGCAACCATCGCCAGCAGGTAGGCCCTGTTCGGGTCCAACTCCTCCTGGCCCGGAATGGCCGGGTACTCCCATGAGTACTCCCAGCCCTCTCCCAGTTGCTTCTCTCCTCCGAGCACCGTGTAGACGGGGGTAATCCAGTCGCCGTTGTCGCCGTCGCGGATGCCGTAGAAGAGGTTGTCGATGGGCCGGTTGTAGATGGGCCTGGCTATGAACCCGCCTTCCTTCTTCCGCTCCACGAACTCCCGGCCAGCGTTGATGAGAACGATTTCGTCGCCGGGCGGGGCCTGCGCAGCCGCCATGCCCATGAGGGGGATGGTCGCCAGAATTGTCAGCAGCAGGACCACCGCCAGAAGAAAAACTCTCCCGCTCCTGAGAAATCTCTCGTTGGTCCGTTGAGATGCCACCTCGTTGCCTCCTCGTGTTTGAATTCGTCGCAATTGACTGCCAAGTAGTCTGAGGAATGGCGGGACGGAATATCATGGTCTCTGAGGGGGTCTCCAGTAAGAGGCCCCCTCACGGGGCCTTTATATTTGGAGGCCCAATGTGGTGTCATACCCGTGTACAGGAATTACGAAAGTTGTAGAAATACAAGTCGGGGGGTTTTTCAGGCGTGAATTGAGCCGGAAAAGTGCAACTGAGAGGACTTTTTGTAAGTACTTTGTGGTAAGGGCCCGTTCCCCCGTTTGGGGGTGAAAATTGCATAAATGCAAGTGGGAATTCGAGCCAATCGGGAGAGTTTCTGTCGCATGGGAGTAAGCATTGCGGGGAACGGGCCCTTACGCGGGGGTGGTTGTTCACTACAGGAGAAGTTCTACAGGACACTGAATCGGAAGGAGGAGGGCGTATGAAGGACAACACGGTGAACGGTGAACACGATGCATTGACGGGAGAGAAGGGACGGCAGGAGGAGTCCCTGTCCGGCGACAGCAGCCGGCGAGACGGGCCAAGGCTGCGCCGGGTGCGTCTGAAGACCCTGTTGCGGGAGCTGGTGGACTAGGAAGGACGGATGGAGGCGGCGGAGATGCTGGGGGTCAACTACCGCACCCTGGTCCGTGCCGAGGAGACGGGGCAGTTCACGGGACGCATGCGGGATGCGTTGCACCGGCTCATGGAACCGCGGCAAGCTCCGGAGGTGTCCCGACTGGCAGGGCGCGTCACCACCTTGGACTGGCGCGTAAAGAAATTGGAAACGAGGTTGCGAGAAATGACGTTGGCCAATGCCGTCGTGAAGGCCGATGTCCAACCCACCGTGGAGGGGCATCCGTCATCCGGGAGGGCTACGCCGCAGCGTCGGTGCCAGGGGCTGGTCGCCGAGGACCCGTCCGCTTTCGACGCCGAGGTCTACGGCGACGCCTGGCCGTTGGTGGAGGAGTGGCGGCGGCTCAGGACGGGCCATCCCAGCCAGGGCCGCACCCTGTCGTGGCTGACCACGGAGGAACGGCTGCTGACCCTAGAGCTGGCCATGATGGAGCAGCACGGGCTCACCCTGCCACCGGAGACCCAACCCCTCCGTGGCTTCGGACGCCGGGACCAGATCGCCTGGCGGCGGGAGGCGCTGCGCGACACGCGTAAAGCCCTCGCGAGGAGAAAGTTGCTGCGGCGTATTTTTACCCTGGGGCTGTGGCGGGGATAGACTCTAGCGCCGGCAGCTGAACTGCATTTGTGGGTGGTCCAACGTTGTCGTATGGCGGTTGCATAGGAGTAAGTGATGTGGGCCAAAATGCCCCGAAATCGTTGACAAGGCTGAAATTCGGTGCTATCACTGAATTCTGTTTCTGGCTTTTTCCAGCGTTTCCCGCCGAGAAACCTGGAGGATTTCCGTCCCCCAAATTCGGGACCGGTTGAACAGGATCGAACCTCGCTCTCCCAACAGCCGCCCGAGGGGTTCTCACCGGAGGGATTGAGCCTCGCTCTCCCGACGGTGACCCCAGGAGGGACAACCGCACAACCGCTGCGTGAGGCTGGTTGAAGGGTAGAGCCGTGCTCCCCCGAGGCCGTTTCGAAAGTGGTAGAACCCTAGCCGGAGTGCACGTGATCTCTCCCAGGTAACGTCCTCATCGTTCACCGGGAGCCTGGCGTCACCTTCAAGCAATTCTCCGCAAGCACTCCTCACCCCTGGCGAAGCTGCGTCTCTTCACACCACTCCACCTTCCTGCCTCTCGCATCCGACCTTGGAGGTGGTGCGTCCCCGGCCACGGCTCCCCTAATCACACCTTCCGCGCCGCGTTTGCCGGTGCGGGCACCCAATCGAAAGGAGGCGTTCATGAACGTCACACAACTCAGATCAACGGTATCCCGGTTCAAGAAGCACCGCGGCGTTGTAGTCCATACCGTCCTGTCACGACGGCGGCTGGCGATGGTAATAGCAGTAGGAGTCCTGATTCTACTGCCCCTGCTTGCAGGCGACCCAGAGGTCTTCGTACTGAACGCCATCGTCATTGGCCTTGCAGCCCTTGTCATTCGAAAGCTGGTGCTGGCTGGCCGGAAAAAACAGCGTAGACACGGACGCTGACGTCCGGTCTTCCCATTCCCAGGCATACAACTTCGACCATCAGGGGGCGTCTCTTCCGAGGCGACCCCTCTCTTTTTGCCCGTCGTGGGCGCAGATCCCATGAAACAACACAACAACTTAGGAGGTACACGATGAAAACGGCAACTATGGCAATTGGCAATCCAACAACCGGGCCGGCGAGGCCCCGGCACAGCCTTGAGGAGCTTGTTGATCAGCTCTTCGCAGCGCTGATTTTCCCGGATGACCCGGAACCCGACGCTGTGGTTGATCCCCACCAGGACCCGGCCCGACAACCCCGGCGCAGCCTGGAGGAACGGGTAGACCGGCTCATGGCGACCCTGACCTTCAGGGTGGAACCTGAACCAATGCCAATCGCAGCATCAACGGACTTGGTTCGCGATATCCACCAGGCCCGGCGACACCGCCAGCAGGGCAACCTGGACGGGGCACTTGAGACCCTGGCTGGCGCGGTCCCGACGTCCGCCTCTCCCAGCCTTACGCGGTGGGCCTTCACCGAGTGGAAGCACTTGGTGAAAAGGAGATTTGGCCAACTGGCCCCCTTGGTCTACAGCCAGACAATGGGGCGTGCCGCTGCCCTGGTGCCCGCAGGCACTGTCGGGACCCTTGAGGTGGTCGCCGTGCTGGGCATGTCCTGGAGGCCGGGCAAGCTTCTATCCCAGCGCAGCCTGAGGGGCCTCAGGCCCCTGTCCAGGGGAGGTGCGTAGTATGGCGGCAACTCACGTCAAGGTGGACATTCCCGCGCTGAAGGCGCGACACCCCCTGGGCGACGCGGTGGAGGCCGCTGGCGTACGGCTGGGAGGCGTGGGCAGGGTCCGGCAGGGCATCTGCCCATTCCACGAGGAGGCGGAGGGTAGCTTCACGGTGTACTCCGACTCCCAGAGGTTCTACTGCTTCGGTTGCGGCGCCGGAGGCGACGTGCTGGACTTCATCCAGCGCACCGAGAATCTTACTCTCCCTGAGGCCCTACGAAGGCTTGACGGCGGGACAGACCTTGTACTCCGGCCTGCAAATCATCCAACAACAATGCCGCGCCCCAAGACCGACACGATCCCTCCAAGAGACCCCACCCTTCTGACGGCGGCGGCACGTTTCTACGCCCGAAACCTGAAGGGCAGCCCTGAAGCCCAGGCGTACCTTGCGTCCAGGGGTCTTGGCCCTAACGCCACAGCCCGCCTTGGCCTTGGCTTTGCCAACGGTCGCGGGCTGCGACAGACTTTGGAGACCCTCGGTTTCCCCGAGCGACGGGTCCGGGACTCCGGGCTGTTCACCGAGGGAGGAAGGGAGAGATTTGCAGGGATGATCGTGACTCCCGACCTCTCCCGCGGCCTGGTCCACTGGCTTGCGGGTAGGGCTCTTCAATCCGGCGCCAAGCCCCGCTTCCAGTCCATTCCTGGCCCCAAACCGGTACTTGGCCTTGG
This sequence comes from uncultured Dehalococcoidia bacterium, assembly GCA_951812825.1. Classification (GTDB taxonomy): domain Bacteria; phylum Chloroflexota; class Dehalococcoidia; order Lucifugimonadales; genus JAPULR01. The sequence goes on from OX638324.1 coordinate 511,211, forward strand.
CCGGCTGCCCTTCGGACCGCCCTTGGTGGTGGTTGCAGAGGGCCTCTTCGACTGGCTCTGCCTGGCTCAATGGGGCCTGCCCGCCGTGGCGGCCCTGGGAACCCATGGCCTTGAACGAGTGGCGTCGGCCCTTCGGGGCTGCCCCAAGGTATTCCTGGCCTTCGACAATGACGACGCGGGCCGAGAAGCATCGGAACGGCTTGCAGGTCTGCTTGGACATAAAGCCGCCGTGGTCGCTCTACCCAGAGGCTTGGGTGATCTGGCAGAGCTTGCGACTCACCGTCACGGACGCGCCATCTTCCTTTGCCTGCTGGCAGGGGCCGCCCGCACTCAACGGTAGGGACTTCTTTCCCCCAATTCAGTCGGGGCTAGCGGCCCGCTTCGCCAACTCTCCCCCTTCATTCATACAGGAATGCCTCAGAGCATTCCGCGACGGGCAATTGCCCGCCCACGCGTCTCATCTTATGAGACCCGCATTGCTCATCCCATTGAGCAAATACGACTACAGAAGGAGTTCAGCAATGTCCAATCTCAACAGTAACAGCAACGGACACCACCTCAACGGCGCTGGCAACGGCCTTGTGCACCTCAATGGCAACGGAAGAAAACCCGGTTCCTCTATCGTCGTCGACAACGACCCAGCAGCGATGGCGGAACCGACCCTCCTCTGGGACGGGCTGCCTCCCGCCGTGGCGAAGTCCCTGGCCCAACCCTTGGACCCAGCCTTCATCTCCCAGCGCAGGGGCAGGGCAGGAATGATCTTCCACTACCTGGAGGGCCACACGGTCATCGACCAGGCCAACCGGATTTTCGGGTTTGGCGGCTGGGGCTACGACCTGGTGGGAGAAGTAACCCTCAGGCAGTTGGAGGCAGTGGACCCCAGGACCGGGGAGGTGAAGACCTCCTCCGCCTACAGCGCACCGGTGCGGGTCATCGTGGTCGGCGCACCCTCCCGCACCGACGTGGGTTTCCACGCTGTGACGGAGGAGACTTCGGACGGTCACGACACAGCCCTGAAGGGCGCCGTCACCGACGGCCTGAAACGGGCCCTAAGAAGCTTTGGAGTGCAATTTGGCAACGGATTCTACGGAGACCAGGTTGACCATGGAGTCCGATTCCAACCGGAGCAGGTGCAGACCCAGGCCGGAAGGGATCCGGAAAGGGCAAAGCCCAACCCCCATACGAAAAATTCCCAGGCCGAGATGCTTCGGAACCGGCTACTTGAACTGGGCGCGGCCCAGGGCTTCAACGAGCAGCAGGTGCGGGAGGCGGTACAAGCCCGGACCGGCATGGACCTGGAGGCGCTGGAGGCAGCAGAGCTTGCTCCCCTAGTGAAGGCGGCTGCCAACAAGCTCAACAGGATGCAGAAGGCAAAGGACGCCTGACGCAACCACAACCACGGGCAACGGAACTAAACGGGGCGGTCTCCTACGGGGGCCGCCCCACTTTGCATTTGTGCAAGTACACGAAAGGAGACGTGTGTCATGTTCATCACAACCACTCAACGACCCAGGCCCAGAAGTCTGCGCAGCTCAACCACCAGGCTGAACACAGAGTTCGGCAAACTCTACGTCACCGTGGCCGTGGACGAGGACGACCGGCCCTACGAGGTCTTCGGAAGGCTCGGCAAGGGAGGAAGCTTCCAGCGCGGCGTCACAGAGCTCGTCTGCCGCCTTATTTCCCTGCACCTTAGATCAGGCACCCCTCTGCAGGAGATCCTCCGGCAGTGCAGGGGCATCGGCGAGATGCAGCCCTTCTTCAACGGACTGCCGGGTGGTGACACCGTGCCCGTGCTGGGCGTCGGCGACGGCATCGCCCACATCCTACGGGAGTACCTAGTAGAGGGAGAACCACTCAGCAGGCGGAAGGACAATTGGCCCCGGCAACGGTTTGAGGAAGATGCGCAGCTTCTCCACTCACACAGACAAATCCATCAAATAGGAGAAAAACAATGACCACAGCACCAACCCTGGAAAGAGCAGAGACACTCTCGCGTCCCGCGGCGCGGTTCGTCGACGAGGACCACCCCGTATCGGATACGGGACAGGCCCTGGAGGTGCGGGCCTCGGCGGCCCTGGGCTGCCGCCGCTCCCTCTGGTACTACGCAACCGGCTACGTGCCCACCAATCCCCCCACTGACGAATCGCTCATGGCCATGGAGGCGGGCAACGCCCTGGAACCTGTAATGATGCGGGCCATGGACAGGGAGGGTTGGGAGGTGAATCCCGCCGATCCCACGAATCCCAAGTCGGTCAAGGTCAGGCTGGAACCCGGTCTGCTTGTGACGGGCCATCCCGACGGCACAGTGAGGTTTCCCCTCCCTCAGAGGGAGACCCCCACCGACATCGCCATCCCCCAGATGTTCCTCTTCGATGAGGAGGAACCGGCCCAAACCACCTACGGGGAAGAGATAGTGGTAGAGGTGAAGACCAGGGGTCCCGAGGCTTTCAAACGGTGGCGCACCCTGGGCGCCGAGCGTAGCCATCCCCCCGCCGTGGCGCAGGCTGCCGTCTACTCCCTGGGTCTCTTCGGAGAGATGCGGGACGCCGTCATTGCCTGCATGGACACGGGCGGCAGGACCTGGGATTACGAGGTGATCCCCGCAGAACGGCTGGAACAGGCCCTTCAGAATACCAGCCGGTGGCTGGAGCCCCTGGTGGAACATCACGCCCTCCACGGGCCGGACCCCGACGCCCTGCCCGATCGGGATTATCGGGCAGGCAGCTGGCAGTGTAGAAGTTGTCCCTTCCTGGACCTCTGCCTGCCGGGCGAGAACAGCCACGAAGAGGAAGCAGAACCGGAGGAGTCACCGGTGAGCGACGAGGAGGCCCTGGAGGCGGTTGCCGCCTACACCGAGGCCAAGCAGTCCATGAAAGACCCCGAAAAGATGAAGAAAACCGCCCTGGCAACCCTGAAGAGGTGGATGTCCCGGAAAGGGGACAAAAAAGTCTCCCTGGGAGGGCGCACCATCAGCCTCGTGCAGTCCCGCCGCTACTCGGTGAACTACAACAGGCTCAACAGCCTGCTGGACCCGGAGACCAGGACCGAAATCGTCACCGAGCGGGAATCGGAATACGTCCGGGTCTCCTAGACGCTTCCAGCCATAGGGAAGCGCCCCACGTTCTTCCTTTCCTCTATAGGAAAGAAGCGACGCAGAAATCTCTTTGGGCGCGGGAATTCCGCGTCACTACCAAAACCAAGGAGGAACAAGAGATGGCAAGAACCATAAACAGAGTGGAACTCCTGGGAAGGGTCGGCATAGACCCGGAGATGAGCTACACCCCCAACGGCACCGCCATCACCAGGCTCAGGCTGGCTACGGACCGGTACCGGAAGAACGGGGAGGACTCCACGGACTGGCACACCGTGGTTGTGTGGGGCAAGCAGGGGGAGGCGGTTAACCGGTACGTATCCAAGGGCCAGCGGGTCTACGTGGCGGGTAGGCTGGTGCAGAACTCCTGGGATGGGGAGGACGGCAGGCGCCGCTACAGCACCGAGGTCCACGCCTCGGAGGTGGTCTTCCTCGACCATGCCGCAGCCGGTAACGGGGAGAACGCCACACCCCAGACCGACAACTCCCCCTTCTAGCCCGTAAACCGAATTCACACCACGTCATCGCCCCACCGTGGGGCGGTGCTGCACGGGGCCGTCTCCCTTCAACCGGGGACGGCCCCGCTTCACGTCCAACACCATGCCCTCAGGAGAGACCCATGACAACCACCGTCACAGCCCAACACGCCAACACCCTATTGGAAGCCCTTCGCAGCAACCTGGACATCCTGGGGGAGCTGGCGGCCCGCTACCAGGTGCCCGTCAGAAGGCAGACCCGCAAGGACCTGCCAACCATCGCCTCTCCACAAGACGTCCACTCCCTTATGGCCAAGGAGATGTCCTCTCTGGCCCAGGAGCAGCTCCGGGTGCTCCTCCTCGATGCCAGACACCAGGTGGTGGGACAGCGGGTGATCTACCAAGGCACCGTGAGTTCCTCCCAGGTGAGGATCGCGGAGGTGCTCAGGCCCGCCGTTGCCGAGGGAGTGCCCAACATCATCGTGGTGCACAACCATCCTTCCGGCAACCCGGAGCCCAGCCCCAACGACGTGGCCGTCACCAGGAAACTGCAGCAGGCCGCCAGGGTGCTCGACATCGACCTGCTCGACCATGTGGTCATCGGCGGCTACAGCTGCGCAAGCCTCAAGGAACAGGGTCTTCTGTACTAGGCACAGGCCCTCGAACACGACCGGTTGGTATTCCGCCACCGGCATCCACGCTGGGCAAGAAACGTCCTGTGCACTCAACGCATCTCACTTTCTGAAAGGAAACGCACCATGTTGCATCCCGCAAACACCGACCCCAGGGACCCTTCATCGGATACCGGGCAGGTTCTGCACACAATCAGCGCCGGCGGCTTCTCCGCCACCGCCGACGCCTTCGCCAGAGACGAGATCACCGAGGGACTCTGGTTCCTCTCCATGGTGGGATCCCAGACGGCCCTCAAGGCCATCTGGGCCTCGCTGCTCAAGCAGCCCCCGGACCCGGCCCACCTCATTCGTGGCTCCGACGGCATGGCTCTGAGCGGCGGATACCAGCGGTGCCATATCCCCTACGACACCATCGGAACCTGGACGACTAAGATCGTCAAGCTGCCGGTGAGCGGCGGTTATCATGCCCTGGTGTATACGAAGACCGCGGAGTTCGCCTTCGAGCAGGATTCTTTCCTCCTGCTGTCCCAGTCTGAGCAGGAGGCTCCGGCCCTACATCACCGCTTCCTGGACAGGCGGAGTCCCCTTCCCCTCCACGACTCCTGGGCCCGCTGGCTCTGGCAGCGGGGCATCGCAAACGGTGAAATAGTTCCACTGCAGTCCGTGGGGGTGAATGCCTACCGGTGCTCCCCCGATTCGGCAAAGCTGAGGGAGGATCTCTCCGTTGCAGTGGCAGAAGGGCGGCTGTCCCTGCCGGGAGAGGAGGCCTTCCATGGATAGAACCCTGACGGGGAAGAGAACTAGCAACCGGAAGCGCGTCCTCCGCAACCACGGTGCCTGGAGGCGTTTCTCCCTGGACGGGACCAGATGCCCCTACTGCCCACATGACGGCTCCCTCCACCTGGTCCAATCGGCCCAGCCTCACTTCTACAGGAGGGCCACGCCCGACGAGGAACGCAATCCCTCTACGAGACTCTACAGGTACAGGGCACCTAGCGGAGACCGGGTGCTGGTGAGGAGGATGACCGTGGCCCGGAACGCCGAGATAGTCGCCGCCTACTGCACGGCCTGCGCCGAGGGAATGAGAACCTCCCAGGTGGTCTGCTACCAGCGGAACGTGGCAGTGGGCGAGGTGGTGGGCATGCGAATGGACAGCCACAAGAAAATCAAAAGTACCGCCTGAAGTCGGTGAGAAGGAGAAGGAACCATGACAGTTGAACAGACGCTGTTCTTCCTCTGCCCGAACTGCGAGGAGCGGTTCGCGCAGGTGGAGGAGCCCGACAGGGACATACACACCGGTGAGATATACCACTGTGGCAGCTGCGGAATCCAGGTCATTTTTCAGGCGCTGTCGGTGGAGGACCACGTGCCTCCTCGCAGGACCAGGAGGGACTGCCACTTCTGCATTCCCGAACCTTGCCGGTTCCGATAATACAGGGACGCCATAACAAACAGTTTAGAAAGGAGAAAAAGAATGAGACTGGCAGCACAGGCCAAGGGCGGCTACTATCCCACCCCCGACCGGGTGGTGGACATGGTGGCCGACCTGATAGATACCCCCATCGGATACCACTACCACAACGGGGACACCCTCCGTATCCTGGACCCTTGCTGCGGGGCGGGAGATGCGGTGGAACGGCTGGCCCTAAGAATCCAGCAGGCCAACTCCGCCCCCGTGGAGACCTACGGGGTGGAGCTTCACAGCGAACGGGCCGAGGAGGCGGCCCGCCGGCTACACCGCACCCTCTCAGCCGACCTGTTCCGCACCTCCATTGCCAACGGCTCCTTCGGCGTCCTGTACCTCAACCCTCCCTATGATTTCGACGCCGAGGACAAACGGACGGAACACGCCTTCCTTACGCACACCACCAGGTATCTGGCGGAGGAGGGAGTGCTGGTGTTCATCGTACCCAGGCAGAGGCTGGCCGTCTCGGCGCGATACCTCTCAACCCACTACCGGCGGATACGCTGCCGGGCCTTCCCCCAGCCGGTGCGGGAGGTCTTCGACCAGGTTTCACTGCTGGCCTATCGGAAGGCAGATCCGTCCCCAGATCCCTACGCAGAGGCACGGATAAGGCAGTGGGCCGCCGGCGAGCCGGAGCCGCTGCGGTTCCAACGCTACGCGGAATTCACCGCACCCACGATGACCGCCGGGGACATCCTCTTCGCCACCCGCACGGTGGACCCCGTGGCCGCTGCCACGGAGGCCCGCCGTTCAGGCCTCTGGACCAACACGGAGATAACCGACTCCCTATGGCCCGCCCGGGTAGACCGCACCAGGCCCCTAATGCCCCTGCGCCGGGGCCACATGGCCATGTTGGTGGCAGCAGGGTTCCTGGACAACCTCTGCCTGGAATCGGAAGGAAGCCGCATCCTGGTCAAGGGCAGGACCTCCAAGACTATGGAGATGGTGGAGGACTCCCCCGAAAGAGAGGTGCATAGGGAGAAGTTGAGCACCACCGTTGTGTCCCTGGACCTGGCCAGCGGTCACATCACCGACATCGAGGCTTAGGTCAAGGGACCGAAGAAGCGGGATCCACACAAGAACAACGAAGGCCCCGCCGTCCCAATTGGCAGGGAACCGACGGGGCCTTCGCTTCTACTACAAACACTTGTACAGACACCCATACGCAACCCAAATTCAACCTCAGAGAAGGGAAAGGAAAACGCCAATGATTCTGGAAAACTGTCACAAGTGCAAGCTTCCCATAATGCCCGGCGAACCCGCCTGGCAGGAGGCCTCCGTAGATGTGATAGGCGGGCGGGTGGTCGCGTCTCCCGCCCGCCTATCACACGGCAGGGCAGGGTGCGAGGCGGCCATGGAGAGGGAGACACCTAACCCGAGCCAAAGGCACAGTCAGCCACGACGGCTCCCTGTAGACGAGCCGCATCTCACGAGGCCCCGTTGGTCAAACCAAAGACCGGCGGGGTCTCGCCACGTTCGCAAAGAACCCAACACTCGTTTAAGGGAGAAAAAGAAATGAATCTCGGAGAGTTCATAGACACCTACAAGGACGCCATCGCCCAGCGGGTGGTGGAGTCCTACCCTCCCCTCTACAGACCCTCGGACCAAGAGGGGAGCATCCCCCACCTGCTCCGCACTCCCCTGGGAGCCCAGGAGGACGCCATCAGGGGCGCCGCCCTCTCCCTGCAGTCCCAGAGAGGAACCACCGTGGTGGGGGAGATGGGGACCGGCAAGACCTTCATTGGAGCCGCAGCGGCCCACATGGCGAGGTTCAAGAGAATCCTGGTGCTCTGCCCACCTCACCTGACCAGGAAGTGGAAGCGGGAGGTGGAGGAGACGGTACCCCTGGCAAGGGCCGCCATCGTCACCTCCATCACCGACCTGGAGAACCTCAGGTGCTCAGTGGGAGCAGGTCCACTCTTCGCCGTCATGTCCAGGGAGAGGGCAAAGCTCTCCTACCGATGGAAGCCGGCGGTGGAGTACCGGTGGGCCACCTCCAGGGGCAGGCTGGTGCGCGACGAGGAGACGGGGGAATCCTTTCGGGTGCCCTGCTGTCCCACGTGCACCGCCCAGGTCCTGGACAAGGACGGGGTGCCTCTCACCTACCACCAGCTGAACCGGAAGAAACGGGTCTGTTCCCTCTGCAACTGCCCCCTCTGGCAGGCCGACGGTTCCAGCCTGCGCCGCTATCCCCTGGCCGATTATGTGAAGCACAGGATGAAGAACTTCTTCGACCTGCTGATCACCGACGAGGTGCACGAGTACAAGGGGAGAGGCTCCGCCCAGGGCATCGCCGCCGGCATCCTCGCCGACGCCTGCGGCCGGTCCCTCAGTCTGAGTGGGACCCTCATGGGCGGCTATGCCAGCACTCTATTCCACCTGCTCTACCGGTTCTCGCCGGGGATCAGGTCGGAGTTCTGTCGCTCAGAGGAGCACCGGTGGATAAAGCGGTACGGCTTCGAGGAGTACACCATGGGGAAGCCCGACGACGAGGCCCTTGAGGACGGACGCAACAGCAGGAGACGCAAGTACCGGAAGGTGGTCAGGGAAAGGCCGGGCCTGGTGCCCTCGGCCCTCTTCCACATCATCGGCAACACCGTCTTTCTCAGGCTCTCTGACGTGGCCTCGGGACTTCCTCCCTACGAGGAGCAGGTCATGCTCTCCGGCATGGACACGACGGAGGACTCTACCGGGTACTCCCAGCGCAGCGCCTATGACACCGTGTTCGAGGAGCTGAGGCGGAAGCTCGTCGACGCCCTCAGCAAAGGCTCCAAAAGGCTCCTGTCAACTTACCTACAGACGCTGTTTGCATATCCCGACGGCTGCACCAGGGGAGAAACGGTCTTCGATCCGGAGAGCGGCGAACCCATAGTCCAGCTGCCGCCCCTGTCCGAGGAAAGGATGTACCCGAAGGAGAAGTCCCTGGTGGACCTGATAGCCAAGGAGCGGCTGGAGGGTCGCCGGGTGCTTGTCTACGTGACCCACACGGGCACCCGGGACATCACGGGCAGGATGAAGGAGATCCTCACCCGGCACGGCTTCCGCACATCAGTCATGAAGGCCGACAAGGTGGCCCCGGACAAGCGGGAGAAATGGGTGGCCGACAGGGTGAAGGAGGGCATAGACGTGCTCATCTGCCACCCACGCCTGGTGCAGACGGGCCTGGACCTGATCGACTTCCCCACCATCGTCTGGGGAGAGGTGGACTACAGCGTGTACGTCATGCGGCAGGCGTCCCGACGCTCCTGGCGTATCGGGCAGACTCGCCCGGTGAAGGTGGTTTACATGTCCTACCGGAACACCCTGCAGGCCGACGCTCTGAAGCTGGTGGCCAAGAAGCTGCAGAGCTCTCTCGCCGTTGAGGGGGAACTGCCCGAGGACGGCCTGGCCGCCTACGGCGACGAGGGAGACGACCTGATGATGGCCCTGGCCCGCAAGATCGTCAGCGGCGAGGAGGCCGAAACAGAAACCGTGCGGGATGCCTTCGCGGGTGCCAGGGAGGCCGAGGCAGCCGCCGAGGAGTACCTGGTGGACGACGGCTGGAAACCGGTGGTTGTAGAGCCGGAGACCGTCGATGTCAACGGTAACGGCAATGGGATCCATGACCCCTTCCGCATCGGGCCTACGGTGGAGCTTGTCCTCGACAACGGCCACGTCCCCGCCCCGGCGAACGGCAACCACAAGGGGGCCGAGGCGCCGCAGCAGTCGCTGTTCTCCTGGGCCGAGTTCATGGCCGAGGAGCCGGTCAAGCCCAAGCGCAGCCGGCGAAAGCCCCAGCCCGCAACCATCTCCATGTTCGAGTGGGCGATGGAGTTGGAACGGGAGAAGGAGACGGTCGGCGCGGGACGCTAGACCGCAGTTCACGGAGAGGCTGTCGCCAACGAGCGACGGCCTCCCGCGCATGGCAACGGAGGCAAGACAGCAACACACATATAAGGAGGAGAAAGATGGCAAGGATCTTCGTCTACGACGACCGCGAGTTCCCGGACCCCGACCCCGAGATGAGTGTCGACCAGGTGAAGGCGACGCTCAGTGACTTCTACGGGGAGATCGCCAACGCCTCGGTCAAGGAGACTAGGCGCGGTTTCGACACGGTCTACGAGTTCCAGCGCCGGGTGGGCACCAAGGGCGCCTTCACCCACACCCGCAACTAGGAGGGCATCTCATGGACAACCGAACCCTGTCAGGTTTGCTGGCGATGACCCCTCCGGCGAACCTCAAAATAATCGAGCTCACGGCGGAGCTCACACGGCCAGACGGCGGACTCGACCTGGACGCCGCGGCCGCGCGGCAGAAGGACGTGGAAATGGCCTGCGCCCAGGCGCAGGACTACGCCACGGCCACAAGACGGCTGAGGGAGGCGCTGCGGTGGCGACTGCGGCCCCAGCGCTACTGAGCGGTCTCTCTGAAAAACTCCTGCGGCGTCCGCCGTCGCTGCGGGAACTGGTAACCATTGTCGGCTACGCCGACGACTACGCATGGTTCACGGCGCTGGTAGGTCGCCTCTTCCCCGAGGAGGCGGAGGCGGCGCTCTCGGCTCCCGACGTGCGCACCAGGGTGGAGCGCTTCGCCAATCTCTTCGGTGAAAAGCACTTCCCCCTCTACCTGCCTTTGATCGACTTCTGGATGGAGGCCGATGAGGAGCCGCCCTGGACCTGGCTCAGGAGGGGCATCCCCTTCGACCTGATGGGCTTCGGATACGACGGTCTCCACGAGATGTGGGACGGCTACCGGGACGGCATATCGGCCCTGATCCTGCTGGCCAGACCCCCGGACCCCTTCTACGGGGAGTCCGACGAGATACGGGTGGCCTGGCTGGAGTCGGCCGCCGCGCGCATCCCCCAACAGACCCTTCAGAGGATCCCCCAAGGAGGCATACCCACCGAGGAGCTGACCGAGGCGTTGACGGACACCCGGTTCGAGGGGGCTGCAAAGGCCGCCTCATGGGCCTTCGCCGAGACCGGCAACTTCTTCCTCGACCACTGCTTCGAGGAAGGCTCCTACGACGGATTTATCGACCCGTGGGAGGAGGAGATCATCGCCGAGGGCAGGGAGGAGTGGCAGAAGGCCAGCGCCCTGATGAACGAGGTGTGCAGGCTGGCAGAGTGGCTGGAGGAGGACCTCCCAGGCCGCTTCGCCGAGATGCTGGACTTCGTCCTGCCCAGGCTGCCCCAACAACAAGAAGACAAGGAGGAAAACAACCAATGATCAAAGAACCCAATAGGACCCAGTGGTTCCTGCCGGGGGCGACCGACGTGCCCAGCGACTCGCTGGAGGTGCAGCTGGAGGTGTACGGGGAGACCATTCTCCTGCGGGGCTTCGATGGCGATACCAACTGGGTCAGGACCATCTCCGCTGACGAGATCGCCAACCTGTTCACCCAGCACCTGGGCTTCTCCTCGGGGCTGCTGCCCCGGGACGCCCTCTGGTGGAACCAGGGGGAGACCGGGCAAGTGGTTGCCCTGTGGCGACCGCCCCAAATCTGGCCCGTGGCTCTGCAACGGGAGGCGTTCAAGCCTCCCGCCCGGCTCCGGCTTCCCATGCCCGGGCTGGTCTTCGCCTGCTCGCCGGGCCGCGCCCCCTGGGTCTACGCTGTCCTGGACAGGCCAACGCACCCCGGCGAGCAGTTCTACCGGATGCCCGCCTTCAACGTCTTTGGTGACGGGCGGGTCTGTCCCGGCAGCCACCGGTTCCCCGAGGAGGTGGACCGGATACCGGAGTCCTTCTTCCGGTCTTTCTTCTCCCTCACCGGAGATTCGCAGAACCGCTCGAAGAAGCACCCCGACAACCTGCTAACGCTATGGGAGGAAATAGATGGAAAAGACGAATACCCGGTTGAGGACCTTGTTCCGCAATGTACGGTGGCCCACGCCGTGGCGGTCTCCCAGGGGAGACGGGGCTATCCCTATCCCTAGACATACGCGGGGTCCCGTAGGCTACCTGATAAATCGAGACGGCGGGACGGAGGGCACCCAGGGCATCGGCTTCGACTACGTGCTCGGAGCGGGCGGCCTCTACGTCCAGTCAAGGAGCGCCCACCTGACAGCGCGAGTGCTCGTCGCCCCCTGCGCGGTGCGGGGGTTGGCATCCGTCACCGAGAAGGTGGAGCTTGTCCACGGCCCCATCCCGGCATGGATCTTCGAGCTGGGGCTGGGCTGGTTTAAGGACAATCCGGAGACCGAGCGGTTCTTCGCCGTGCAGTGGGACGGTCGCTCCTACCGGCCCGTGGTACCCCCACAGCTGGGGACGGCCACGTCCCTGGCCTACCTGCCACCCGCGGGAGTGGTTGCAGAGTTCCATTCCCATGGAAGCTCCCGCGCCTTCTTCTCGGGCACCGACGACCGGGACGAGCAGGGTTTTCGCATATACGGCGTCGCAGGAAGCTTCAACGCCGACCGGCCCGAGTTGAGTCTTCGGGTCGGCGTCTACGGCCACTTCGCACCGGTGCAGTGGTCGCAGGTCTTCGACGGCCTGCCTCTGGACGTGAGGATGGTGGGCAAAGGCCTAGAGCCAACGCAATACAACAATCCATCTGCAAGGAGGTGACTGAAAATGCCGTACTATCTGGACAACGCGTTCCTGATCGACAACCCCTGGATCACCGTGGTCGGCTGCGGCGGCACCGGCGGCTTCATCGCCGAAGGCCTCTGCCGCCTCTTCCAGGGCCGGGACGCCACCATCGTCCTGGTGGACCACGACCGGGTGGAGCCCCACAACCTGCTCCGCCAGAATTTCTACAGGGACGATGTTGGGAAGTTCAAGAGCCAGGTCCTGGCCGACCGGCTGGCGCGGGCCTACAACAGGCCCGTGGGCTACTCGGCGTACCCCTTCCGGGAGTACGACCCCCATCCCCACGGGCACGGCTACCCCGGCCTGCCCAACTACGGCGACAGTCTCATCATCGGCTGCGCCGACAACGCCGCCGCGCGGAGGGCCATGGCCGAGTGCCTGCCGGGTGATCCGCGAAGGTGGCTCATCGACGCGGGCAACGACACCAACTGGGGACAGGTGCTGGTGGGAAACGTGTCCAACCCGGTGAACCTGAAAGAACCGCCATTCACGGGGGAGACCTGCCACCTGGCCCCGGCGCCCACGCTCCAGCGGCCCGACCTGCTGACGGCCGTGTCGACCAGGCCGCCGGACGTGGACTGCGCGGCGGCCCTCGACCTCACCGACCAGGACCCGACCATCAACCAGATGATGGCGTCCCTCGTGCTCCAGGTTGTACGCCGAATGGTGGCGGGAACCTGCCCCTTCATGGCCCTCTACCTAGACATGGACCTGGGCACGGTCACCCCCACCTACGTCACGCCGGAGGCGGTTGAGCGGTTGTGGGAGATGACTACGACCCGGAAGTCCGGGCGTAGCTGACGCACCGTCGGGGGCGCTATCGCCCCTGACAGCGCACATGAATCCATCCAGATGTGAAAGGACAAAGGAGAAACCATGTCTGACGTAAACGGAACCACCACGACCACCACGATGTGGCAGGACAATCACAGCGGGCTCTGCAGGCACAAGCTGATGACGAAGGAGCTCGGGGAGACGATCCCCGCTCTCTACGCCAACGAGAACGTCAAGAACACCGACGACGTGATGGCCCACGCCAAGCTGTTCTGCCCCTACAACGGATGGCGCTGGTACGTCACCGAGTGGGACCCCAAGACCGGAACGTGCTTCGGTCTGGTCGAGGGGTTCGAGACGGAATTGGGGTACTTCGACCTGACCGAGTTAGCGGAGGTGACGGTGTTGGGCGGCGTCCCCGCCATCGAGCGCGACCTCTACTGGAAGCCCATGACCCTCGGCGAGATCAGGAGCGAGTCGTCAGGGGTGACGGCCTAGCGGCCCGGTGCACGTGAACGCAGCCGGAGCATGAACGAAGGAAAGGAGAAGACCATGCCAGACGAGAACGGAACGGAAACCACCCGCACAGACGCCGAGAACGCCGAGGAGAGCATCTTCGGCGAGGCGGAGAACGACACGGAGGCCACGGTCGTCGAGGAGCAGGACGTCGGCGAGAAGGTCGCCGATGAGGAGACCGCACCGGACGCCCAGGACTCCGATAACGCCGGGGAACCTGCCGACGCCGAGGCGGTGGACGACGAAGCGGAGGAGATGAAGGTCGTCATCTCCATCAAGGGAGGCAGGGCCGTCATCGGCGTGCAGCAGCCCTCGTCGGACCCGCACATCGAGACCTTCGACGACACAGACCTGCCGGAGCTGGCGCAGGAGGTCACGGCGGTGATCGAGAGGGCCAAGGCCAGGTGGGAGGAGTCGCCCAAACATCCGGCCTACGAGCGGCCCGCTCCCCCGCCCCGGCGTCGCAACCGGCGTCAGCAGGGGGCGGCGCAGAACGCGACGGCGGAGACGCAGGAGGCAGAGACGCAGCAGCAGACGCTGAGGCTGTTCTAGGCCGGGCCGCCGGAGCGCAACTCACGGGGGTAGGACATCACGATTGGGTGTCCTACCCCCGCACACGTCCATGTATGCGCCTTTTTCGCGTTCCAGGCGGTTCCCGCGCGTCGCCTCAGCCGGTGAACGGGGGCGGACAGGGCATGTCCATGTATGGGCGCCTTTTGCGTTTCAGCGCCGGGCCACTGACGCCTCGTCGACACGCTTCCTGATCCCCGAGCTGCCGCGTCGGGGCGGCGCGTTGGGCCTCGGAAACCTCTGCGCCCTGCGGACGACTCTCCTGGCCGATCCTGCCGCACCGGACCGCGTTGCGCACCGGGGTACCCAGTCCGTGAAGACGTGCCCCAGGTCCAGCGAGTCCGCCAGGTCGAGCAATGCCGTCAGATACCGCTGGTTGGGCCGCACGCCCTCGCTCCTCCATCGCCGTATCGTCAGGGGGTAGGTCTCGATGCGGCGAGCGATCTCCGCCCACGTCAACCTCGACTCCTTCATGAACCGCTTCAATCGCCCCGGAAAGTCGTCGGGGAAGACGTAGACCCTTCTGCTGTGGTCTGTCCGCTGTCGCGGCATGGGGAGGACCTTCCAGCTTTTCTTACGTCCGAGGAGTCTTGAGCCGCGCGACGACATGCTGCTGCTGGCGCTACCGGTCGTACCCGTCCAGGTGCCAGCCGGAGCCGGAGACATATCCGTCGTAGCCGGCCACCCAGACGCGCAGCGACGCCGACTCTACCCAGTCGCCGTCCTCGGTGGCCTCGAATGTCGCCGTGCCGAACAGGTCCTGGGTATCCCTGCCAATCATCGAAGGGACCGAGTGGGCCGCTATCTTCCCGCTCGGGTTCGCTATGAAGGCGAACCAGTGCCCGTCCACCGTCTCGGCGGCGTTGTAGTAGGCGACGGCCGCTTCCAGGCCCGCCAGGGCGCTTCCTGGACTGGCGAAGTACGCCACCGTCGCCGCGAGGCCTCCCTCCCGGAATCGGTCTACCGCTACGGATACGAGTTGCCTCGTGAACTCGTCGGCGTCGATGTACCAGCCCGACCCAAACAGCAACCCGTCGTGTTTCACCACCCACGCATTCTTGAGTTCCAGAGCTCCAAAGTCTGAACCTATGCTCCCGCTCTCCGGATTCTGGAACACGTAGGACACCCACTTGCCCTCCCCTGTGGCTGAGAGCATCTCTGACCCGAACTCGTAGCCGTTGGCGTCGGTGCCCACCCAGCCCTTGAGGTCTAGGCCCAGGCGTTCTGGGTCCGGGTGTCCGATGACCAGGTCGTTCTCGTCGATGATGAAGACGTACCACTGGCCGTCGACGCTCTGGGGACGGTTGTAGTGGGCGAGGGTGGCGTCGAGTCCTTCGGCCTCGTACCGTGTGATTGCGTTGTCCACGAAGTGCTGGGTGTACTCGGCGAGAGCTGACTTGGACGGGATGGAGGCCAACACACCGCGGGCGATTTGTTCTGCCTCGGCGCGGGGCAGGACGGGTTGGGAAATGGCTGGCATAGCAGCTTTGACTATCTCCTCGACCTCGCTCTTTGTGAGACCCGAATGAGGTTGAGGGGGCGCAGGAGCTTTGGCCATCTCCGCACGGACTATCTCCTCGACCTCGGCTCGGGACATCCGTGCTTCTCCCTCTCCGCAGGCAATTAGGAGAAGAATTACCGGTACGGTTAGTGCCACTAGGGACAGTGGCGTTAGTATTCGGTCATTCAACAGCCTTACTAACTGTCGCATTGCAGTGTCCTACAACCCACCCATCACCACCGCCGCCGTTCCCACGCTAGACAACGACTCATCGTTGCCCGCGTCGTCGGTGAAGGTGACTCTCACCTTGATGACCTTGCCATTGTCGGATGCTTGGAGCGTGTAGGTGGAACTCGTCGCCCCATCGATTGCGGTGTCGTCGGCCAACCATTGATTGCTATAGGAAACCCTGATCAGGCCATCGGCGTCGGAAATGTCGGATGTGATGGCCGTAAGGGTCTGGCCCACTTGAGCAGTTCCGCTGATGGTTGGGGCGCCGGTTGCGGGACTGTTGGTATGCTGAGTCTGCTGCTCTGCCGCTGTCACTTCCCCCACTTTGTGGTTCGGGTCGGAGGCTGCGGCGTCGTGGCTTACAACGGCGTCCAATGGCAGTTGTGCGGGGCTCAAGGTTGCTGATATGGGATTGTTTCCGGCGGCGTCAAGAATCAAGCCCCCGTCTAGGTACAGTTTGTTGGCCCCAATCGAAATCCCGTCTTCGTCGGAGTCGCCAGCCTGCACGTTGTAGGCAAAGACCACGGCGGCCCCTTGGTGGCTCTGATAGTCGGCCGTTTTAGCCTCGGCGCCTATGTTCAGCTCGAGGCGAGGTCTGTGGGTGCGCGTACTGCCACTGCGCCCGACAGCGGGAACAGTTACGTTCTCGCTGAAGGTGACAGTGATTTCGATCTTGTCGCCGGCGGAGTACGTGTCGTCCTCTCCGGGGTCTGAGGTGATTGCTATGGATGAAACGGTGGGCACAACCGCGTCGATTAGGATCTGGGAGTTAGCGGCCAATGCACTGTGGGTCAGGATCGCGTCGTTACCAGCTTCATCCTTGATGAACCCGCCGTTCAAGCTTATCGAATCAGCATTGATGGCCACCCCGTTGGTGTCCAGGTCACCCACCTGTACCACGCAGGTGAATAGCTCGCCCAAATTCGTGCTATCCCACTCGGCAGCCTTCTCTTTGCCGTCGAAATTCAGCATCAGTTGAGGAGGCCCGGTGACACTGGCGTAGGCGGTGTCGCCGTTCAGAGCCTTCACTTCAACCCAAATTGATTCACCAGCTGTGTGGAAGCCATCTGCTCCCCAGGTAGTGTTCATGAGTCTGAGTGATATCCTCGGCCTGATGCCGTCAACCTGGTGGTTCGTCTGAGCAGCCAGAGCGTCATGGGTCAGGTCGGCGTCGTTGCCTGCGCCGTCCCTGATGCTGCCGCCGTTTAGCTTGAGCTTGTTGGCTTCTATAGCAACACCGTCCATGTCCGAGTCCCCTTCCGCCACCGTGTAGCTGAAGACAACTGCGCTATCCTCGGTTCTCAGGTACTCAGCGGCCTTGGGAGCGCCTCCGAGGTTCAGGTCCAACTTCGGAGTGCCGCTGAAGGTGACATCCTCATTGAAGGTCACCCTTACCTCGATGGCGTCTCCAATGCCGTAGATGCCGGACGGTCGAACATTCCACGTAAACCCTCTTGCCCTGTAAGGAACATGCTCGCGTACGTCGTCGTCAGGGTCGCTGGTAAGGGCAATAGCCGAGATGGTCGGGGCTGTCATGTCGTTCTGGGCGGCAACGGGGGATGAGCGCCCAAGCCCTAGTAGCGCTACCACAATCAGGAGAGCCCCAACCCAGAGGAAGGGAGCGAATCGAAGCAGGGGCGACTCAATCTTGACGTTGGCTTGGTTGCGGCACATTTAGAGCCTCCTTGTTATGAAAGCGCTGTCTAAGCATGAGGACGCTGCCGCTGCGTATAACCCCTCAGCGGCAGGGAGAGGCGGCGGCAAGCACCGATGCCACGCGACAAGCGCCAAGGCCACGGTGACCCGAGGTTTGCGTGGGGGTGTATGGGCTGCGGCGGCTCACGCCGTCAGCCACGGTGGCAGACTTAGGACTTAGAGGGTTACGCGGGCGTGAAAATCGGGGGGGGGGGGGGGACTAATGCGCTGTCATCGGCGCACAGGGCATGGGGCAATTCAAGCGCCGGTGTCGAGGCGTTTGCTTGTTCAGGTTTTCTCTGTACGTGAGCCAAGTTGAAACTTCCCTTTTTCGTTTTCGGGCACTGTCCGTCGCTATTTTACCACCGCAGGTATGACGAAGCCGTGACAATACAGAGCAATTCGCATGACATCTTGGACGATTCGCAGAATGCGGCATAATTACCCCTGTGGAGGCATATTCACTCCCCAATCGACAGGCCATTGAGGTGACGAGTTGGACCGACCGGACGAGCTACACCGACGCATACAGGAGTTGGAAGAGCGCCTCTCACGCCTGAGCGGGGCCAGCCTCCGCATCAACGAGAGCCTCGACTTCGACACGGTGTTGCAGGAGGTGGTGGACGGCGCCCGAGCGCTGACCGCCTCACGCTACGGGGCGATTACCGTTCTCGGCGAAGCCGGGCAGACACCCGACTTCATCGTCTCCGGTCTCACCGGGGAGGAGCACCAAGGTCTGTGGGACATGCCGGAGGGACGGGGATTCTTAGAGTATCTCAGCGGGCTGGAGGAGCCCCTGCGGGTCTCGGACATCGACAGCCACCTGGGAGGACTGGATATGCCCGGGTTCCTACCCTCGGTGCCCGTGAAGTCTCTACTGGTCGCCCCCATCCGCCATCAGGGGGTCGGGGTCGGCACGATCTATCTGGCCCATGACACGGGCGACCGGGAGTTCACGCGGGAGGACGAGGAGACGCTGGTGCTGTTCGCCTCCTAGGCGGCGATGGCCATCGCCAACGCCCGCAGGCACCGCGAGGAACGGCGGGCCAGGGCCGACCTGGAGACGCTGATCGACACCTCGCCGGTGGGCGTCGCGGTCTTCGACGCCGGGACGGGAGCGCCCGTGTCCTTCAACCGGGAGGCGTGGAGGATCGTGGACAGCCTGCGGAATCCCGGCCAGTCGCCGGAGGAGCTGCTGGAAATAATGACCTGCAGGCGCGCCGATGGACGGGAAGTCTCCCTGCGGGAGTTCCCGATGGCCGAGCTCATGCGCACGGGGGAAACGGTGCGGGCCGAGGAGATCGTCATGGGCGTCCCCGATGGACGTTCCGTCACCGTCCTGCTCAACGCCACCCCCACCCACTCCGAGGAGAGCGCGGTCGAGTCGGTGGTCGTCACCATGCAGGACATGGCCGACGTGCAGGAGCTGGAGCGGCTGCGGGCCGAGTTCCTAGCGATGGTGAGCCATGAGCTGAGGACTCCCCTGACCTCCATCACGGGCTCCGCATCCACGGTGCTGGACTCAGCGAAGGATCTGGACCCCGCCGTGGTGCGCCAGTTCTTCCGCATCATCAAGGATCAGGCCGAGCACATGCACGATCTGGTCTCCGACCTGCTGGACGTGGCCCGCATCGAGACGGGCACGCTGCCGGTCGGTCCCGAACCCGCGGAGGTGGCCGTGCTGGTGGACCGGGCGAGGAGCGGGTTCACCAACTCAGGGGGCAAGAACAACCTCGCCATAGACGTTGAGCCGGACCTTCCACTGGTCATGGCGGACCGGCGGCGCATCGTGCAGGTGCTCGGCAACCTGCTGTCCAACGCGGCCCGGCACTCCCCGGAATCGTCCGTCATTCGAGTGAGAGCGGTGCGGGACGGCGTTCATGTCGCGGTCTCGGTGGCCGACCAGGGGCGTGGCATCCCCGCCGAGAGCCTGCTCGACCTGTTCAGCAAGTTCTCCGGGGCGCAGTCCGAGGAGCAGGGCGGGGACACCGGCCTGGGCCTCGCCATCTGCAAGGGCATCGTGGAGGCGCACGGGGGCCGCATCTGGGCCGAGAGCGACGGGCCGGGCACGGGGGCGTGCTTCACCTTCACCCTTCCCACCGTCGAGGACTCCGGGGGCGGCACGGACGGCAGACTCCCCGCGACATCGTCGCCTGTCCAGAAGGAGGAGAGGCTGCGCATCCTGGCGGTGGACGACGACCCCAACGACCTCCGCTACGTCCGCGACACCCTCGCCAAGTCGGGCTACGATCCGGTGGTGACCGGCGACCCGCAGGAGGCGCTCCGCCTCGTGGCGGACGAGAGGCCGGAGCTTGTGCTGCTGGACCTGATGCTTCCGGGTACGGACGGCATCGAGCTGATGAAGGACATCCTCGACGTGGCGGACGTGCCGGTCATCTTCCTGTCCGCCTACGGGCGCGAGGAGCTCGTCGCCAGGGCCTTCGGCACGGGGGCCGCCGATTACGTGGTCAAACCCTTCTCGCCGACGGAGCTTGCGGCAAGGATCAGGGCGTCCCTGCGAAAGCGGGCGGTCGCTGAGCCGTCGGAGCCGTACGTGCTGGGCGACCTGACCATCGACTACGCCGGGCGTGGGGTGACCCTGGCCGGCCAGCCTGTACACCTCACGCCGACCGAATACCGGGTGCTGGCCGAGATATCGGCCAACGTAGGGCGGCTGGTGACCTACGAGCGCCTGCTGGACCGGGTATGGGAGAAAAGAGAGAGCGACGGCGACGTGCGGCCCATTCGCACCATCGTCCGCAGACTCCGCCGCAAGCTGGGCGACGACGCCGACAACCCCACCTACATCTTCACCGAGCCCCGCGTCGGCTACCGAATGCCGGAGGGGGAGACGGGGGAACAGGACTACGCATGAGCGAGATCAACGAAGGGTACACAAAAGAAATGACGGTCCTTTCGGCATACTTTGAACGGGTCCAGCGTCGGCTGCAAGCTGAAGGGGACGCGGCGAGGTCCTTCCAGCACGGGCTGAACCGGGGCCAAATCCGAGAAGCCTTCGTTCGAGAATTTCTGGTACAGAACATTTCGGACTTTTGGAGAATCGGAACGGGCGAGATAATCCACAGTGATTCGTCGCCCGACGAACGCAGGCATCAGATCGACGTCGTTGTACACAATAGGAAGTATCCCAGACTATCCTTAGCGACAGGTATTGACTTATTCTTTATTGAAACGGTGTCGAGTTTCATAGAGATCAAGTCGTCTCTGACAAAGAGTGCAATGAGGGAAGCTGCTGCCGTTTCTAAGGAGATCAAGAGAAACGCCCATTTTGCTCCCCAACGACTGAATCCCACCGATCTGGTGCGAACACCAAGGCCATACTCCTTCGTCTTTGGCTATGATGGGCCGAAACGAATGGACACAGTTCTCAAATGGCTGAAGGACATCTCAAAAGAAGATGATTATGGAGTGGAGGCTCTCAGCGAAACGGAGCCGGACAAACGGTTCTTTTTCGATCACCACTTTATTGATGGTGCCTTTTTGCTGGGGCGTGGTTACGTGACTCTGGACGCCCTCCCATTTGAGAGCTTTGTCGGCCAGGCGATTGAGATGGGACTATCGGCTTCGCCAAAAGCTGTGTGGATTTGGAACAGAGAAAACGAGTTGCTCATGTTGTGGGCTCTGATAAACCAAATTAATGCTTGCTTGCTTTGGGGCGAAGCTGACCTGAACAGCTATATTGGAACCTTGGGCAATTTCATCGGTGAACTGTAGCCTGATGCTTGATGAAGATGAGAGAAGAAACGTCGACGTAGAGAAATGTCCATACCTGAATCTACACTAGCTAAATGGAGCCATCACGGGGCCGGGACGGCCTTCAAGCAGGCCCACGTACCCATCCGAGAGGCCATGGACGCCTACGAGGACCTCTCGGAGTTCAAATACAAGGTCTTCCTCCAGGGCTCGTACAAGAACGACACGAACCTCGGCGGGGACAGCGACGTCGACGTGGTCGTCCGGTTGTCCTCGAAGCTAAAGCCCAGCGTTGCCGCCCTTACCGGGGAACGGTTGCAGAAGAACGGTTCTCATAGGTTCGTGCTCCAACAATGGCAATCGTTTCGGGAACACGCGCTGAAGGCGATGAGGGCTAGGTTCGGTAATGCTGCCAAGAGCGGCCGCAAGACTCTGAAGATGCCGAAGGGCAAGATTCCGGCGGACGCCGACCTCGTGGTCACGGTGAGCCACCGGGAGGGAATCGCGTTCTACCTCCCCGGCGAGCAACGCTGGGTCGTGAGCTTCCCAGAGCAGCACCATGCCCGGGGGTTGAAGAAGGAAAAGGCTACTAGCAACCGGTTCAAGAGGACTATCCGCATGTTCAAAGCGGCCCGGAACAGGCTGGTCGACAAGGGAGAGTTGAAGAAGGAGGACGCTCCCTCCTACTTCATCGAGTGCCTACTCTACAACGTCCCCGACAGTTTGTTTGCGTCGAAGCTGGCGCCGACGTACACGGGCATCCTCAACTGGTTGAAGAAGGCGCAGTTCAAGGATTACGTCAGTCAGAACGGGCGGGTGCCCTTGTTCGGGCCAGGCCGGGAACAGTGGTCGGTTAAAAGGGCGCGGGCATTCGTCAGGGCATTGCAGGAGTTGTGGGAAGCGGGGGGTTGAATGTAGATGGCGAACCACAGATTAAGCTTCGGTTTTCCAAGCCCATGGGTCACTATGTGGTGAAGTTTGCTAGGGTGGACCACTAACAGGTGGACGTGTGGTTGCCATCCTGCCGCGAACCTTCGTGGGCCGAAACCGGGTGGTACCTAATCCGGTATTCGCCAATCCGCATCTCGTAAGGCTCTAGAGTTACGGGCGTCTTCAGGGTAGGCGACTGCTCTTGGAGGGTCTTATGTAGCCACGTGATCGGATCGGAACCCACTGCAGATTCTTTGAACAGCCGAAGCACCTGAGGCCACATGCCCCAAGCTGCTCGGGAGTCTCGGGAAGCCCCGCCGGAGAAGTGCGAAAAGTGCCGGCCAATGACGAACAAATGGATGATCTTGACGTCATCAGCTGGAATTGTACCCTGGCCAAGCGGATGGTCAAGGGCGTGAGGGTGTTCAAGCAGAAACGTATTCACTGTAGAAATCCATCTATTAGTCTCGCTGAGAAAGTTCATCATCTTTGAGTTTCGCTTTCTCATGGACGTGCCAAAGGTGTCTTGCCATTTCAACTGGAACAAACCTAGGGTTCCGTTCGCTCTGTCGAAAACGGCAGCATCGATATCTGTCGCAATGTCGCCATCTCTCTTCAGTACCAGAGGTTTGGGAATCTTGGCAAACTTCTCGGTTGGGAACAGATCGTACAGCTCACTCCGAAAGCTATCTTCTCGCTCATCGACGGCGCGGTCCCAATCTTTGCGGTATCGCCTGTAGAGTTCGGCAAGCATGAAGTCAAATGGACTGCTCAGCGCCCCTGCGATTGAGAAGATCACGGAACTGGAGTTGATTTGGAGGAACGGAGCTATGTCGACGGCGGGATCAGATGTCTGGGCATGTACGCTGTCCGGCGTCGACTTCAGTGTGTTCAGCACCTGCTGAGCTTCAGTTTCGGTAATGAATAGGGCATCTGATAGGTAGCTCAGAAGTTTGGATTCACCAGTGGTCACGGTGAGTGTGTTGCGTACATCGAGATGTGGGTGTTTCAAGAGTAGAAGATTGGTGTATGTGAGGTGCTTGAGCACCCAGGCTATCGCCTCAACTACGGCTTCGCGGTACAGGGCAAATGGCAAACCTCCGAAGGTAGCTTCCGGGGCGAAGGCGTCCTGCCCAGACTCATAACGTGCGCGTGCCCACAGGAGTCCCTGACCTCGAAAGAAGTGGTCGATCTCGGGGTTCGTATCGTACTGAATATAGTGCTCATGCCAGGGCGATACTAAGGGTGACATCAACGCCTTTATGGTCGGCGCGATGACCTTGCTGTGTTCTCGTATTTGCTGATCCATCTCGGCGGTCAAGTCCCCGACAATGCGGAACTCATTGGCTTCGACGGCCTCAACACCTACCTCGCCGAGACTGACCGTAGCATGTATGGCTCTTGGGCTTGGCATGGAGAGCTCCACCAAGCCATAGCGGTGAAGGTTCAGGAGCATATGGCACATGCCGAGTCTCCCACAGCCTGCGATTACGGAATCGGCCCATTGCTGATGGGCCTGCGTCGACCTCGTCAAGGAGGGACCTGGTGCGATGCTGGACCGGTCCGTAAAGAGTGAGATGGCTTTGCTCTGACCATACCTGAAGAGGTCCCATCTCTCACTCTGAATCTCTTCCTCTCGGTCTCTCTCGTCAAGTCCCAGGACATAAATGAAATAGTGGTCAATTGCCCGAACCAATTCCAGAAGTCCCCATCGCCTCTCACCGGGCAGGCTAGCGAGAATGCGCTCCTCCTCTCTGCGCATGATGTCCGTCAGGATGTCTGAGGGCTTCGGATCCGTCACTCTCTCTCCTATGGGCGCGCGCTGGTCCACCGAGCGTGAAGTGTGCTTCACTCTTCCCAAATCACCTCAGCCGCTAGGTATTATCGGAATACCATTCGAACCCTGGGAACATCATCAACAGCGTAGCGATAGACTCCGCCTTGAACCTCGATCCAACCTCCGTGGCCAACCTCGCCAGTTTCGAGTAGGCGTAGCATCAATCTGCTGCCAACCTCTGGCCAGCCAACTAATCCCGTTGGATGTTCAAACTGACTCAGTTGCTGTGGGGAGAGCAGCTCACGAGGCAGAATGTTGATATGAGTCGGAGGCAACTCAACGGTTTGCCCGGGCTCAAACAGCAGGTGTCCACGTGCGTTTTTAACAATTACCGGTTCAATTCGTTCGAGCTCTGGAATCCATGTGACCACGGTATCCCCACTGGGGGTGGCTTCCACTCGGCGGGCAGCGTCTATTCGTCTGCGCAATCGTGGTTTGCGAGCCAGAGTTCGAGAAGCCGTTGGAAACAACAGCGGGTCTGGTTCGGTCGATCCGGAGATCACTGATGCGAGAAACGCAGCGAAATACTCCTCGTCCTTCGAGAATCCAGAGTTGCATTCCTGGCACATTCCCACTTGCATCAGATTCTCCGGATAGGGGGCATTCAGAAGTGCCTTGCTTGGAATGTGATCCCGACTGTACCGTCCGCTGTGATGCGTCTCAGCGCACGGAATGCAGTCCATACTGGTGAGCTGATCACTAAAGTGATAGATCTGTTTCATGGCGGTCTCAGCCTTCTCGCCCCAATGGGCGTTCGGTGTCGTCGTTGGTGACTACGTTGGGCAATCAGATCACTTCCGTCCCCAGCTGACACCCCTCCTCATGGAGGCGCTGGAGGATTTCAATCGTTCGGACGCTTTGCTTTTCGGACGGGACCTTGTCCGGGATTGAGATCGCTACGTCCAATATCCCCTGGTCGGTCGCCGAAAGGAGCCCCTTGGACATTCCCCATGCCTTGACGTCATTCCAGAGGGCGGATCCAGCTTGGACCACGACCATCTGAGCCTCTATGCCGTTCAACATCCGTTGGTCCTTGACAGCAGCCCTCTTCTCCTCCCCCTTCTCGAATGAACTGACGAGTTCGGTGTCCAGGGCATCGGGCCATGAAACTTGAAGACCCATCACCCGATGCCAACAGGCCTGCTGCTTTGCCCATTCGGTCACATTTCGCATGCCATCCGGCGGATTGACTATCACGTCATGGACCGCCTTGGCACC
Source organism: uncultured Dehalococcoidia bacterium (assembly GCA_951812825.1). Taxonomy (GTDB): domain Bacteria; phylum Chloroflexota; class Dehalococcoidia; order Lucifugimonadales; genus JAPULR01. The sequence goes on from OX638324.1 coordinate 536,431, forward strand.
GACCACCAGCGCGTCCCGGAGTCCGGGCGATATGTTCTGTGCTCGCCAGACCCTTTCGAAGTTGATAGAGCCGCCGCGCTGCGCCACATCATGGGCCAGCTTCGAGATGGCGTAGGCCACTACGTTTGCACGATAGCCCCCCTGATACCAAGGCTGCTCGGAAACAAGGCGCTCGACCGACCTGAACACAATTGCCTTTGCGACCGCCTCCCGGTAGTACATCTCATTGAAGTCGTTGGGGTGCCTGTTCCACTCTCCCCCGACGAACGAGGCGAAGTCGGCGAAGTTTTTCTGAGCACCCTTGCTCACGACATCCGGTTTGTCACGCCACACATTCAGGAATTTGGCGAGGTCTGTCTTGGTGAACATCTGCGGCTTCGGGTATTCGAGATCGAATTTCCTTCGTTCCGCCCGGGACAGGCGGCCCCTGGCATCCTGATACTGGCCACGTGCCCGCTCGTAGAACCACTTCGACTGACGGAATGTCCCATCCTTCGAGGGAGCGAAGAGCCTCCTTGAGAATCCTTCAATCCTGATATGGAACGGGTGATTCGAGAAGAAGTCAGCCGCACTGACGCGGTTCTGCGTGTTGGCGTACTCCGAAATCTTGGGGACAACCTCCGTTGCTCTATCGGAATTCACGATGGAGAGCTTCATCTGGACGAAGACCTTATCCAGATCCACCTCCTCGTTTCTCAGCGCCGCATGAATGGACGCAGTGGTCTGACCGCCATTGACGATCTGGAAGTTGCGCATACCGGTCAGGAGCAGGCCGTTGGGAGACTCGTCTGTTTCGATGCTCTCCGCGGTGGCGGTGATGCCATTGTTGTAAGCGAAGAACATCTCTGGATTGTTCGTGATGGTATTCCTCAGACCTCGATTGACGTTGCCGCGTGCTTGGAGGAACACGCGGACGTTCTGCTCCAAGAGACGGGGGCCCCACCTGTCATAGATCATCGCCAGTTGGCGGCCGGGAAAGACGGCTAGGTACGACTCATAGTCGGCCTCCTGCATGTGTGCGGGCAGCACCGGCAGCGGCGCACCGAACTCATTCAGCTCTACCATGTAGTCCTCACGCTCATGCCCTGACGTGGCGAAGCGGTGGAGGCGTCCCAGATCCCACACGCTGTAGGTGATGGGAATTCCTCGAAGTTCGCCCCCCTCCCTGCCATCCACCCTGGAGCTGAGTACCCTGTTGGTGACCAAGAACAGCCTCACCCTGGATATCGAGGACCACCGACTGGCGATGAGGTCGGCCAGGCCGAATACTGGGGCGGACTCCTCCAAACTGTTCCGATATGCCTCATCCAGCGACCGGTCGAGAAAGTTGAACAGCCGCTTGAAGGTCGCGTTCAGATTGGTTGCCGTGAGCGTTTCTACATCAAGTGACTGGTTGAAGTCGGTGATGATCAGGCTGAGTACGGCGTCGGAGTTGACCGGATCACCACCATAGCCGTCAACCCGAATGCCCCGGGGGGAGACGTAGTGAACCCGGTCCGCGGTCTCAATCTCGCCGGCGTCGGTAAGCGATTCCGAGAGCACGTCGAAGAAGGCGTCCTCCGCAAACCTGCCCTCGGCATCGGCGCGGCTGTGGATCTCCTGAAAGAGCTCCTCATGGTACTCAGCAATGTCGATCGCCATCCGAACCTACCGTCCTGTCAGGGCTTCGTCCAAGGCATTGACCGAGGTCGAGAAGGGCTCACAGTCAGACAGAGAGACCGAGTAACGGACGTTAGAGACACCCGAACGGACCTCGCCTGAGGTAATGCGAGGGAATTCACCGGACACCCGGTAGATGCGGGTGGCCCCCTCCAACCAGAGGTGACCGGAGTAGTCGTCCTCCATCCTGTAGCCCGCCGCAGAGAGCCGCGTTTCGAGAATTCCAGTTGACCCGAGATCGACTGAGTGGAGATGTCCTCTAATCCGCTCGGCCACGTCGTGGAGGGTCACGCCTTGATTGCCTTCCATCGGAGCCTCATCCAGCTCCACCACATGCAGAAACAGCGAGTCGACTCCGCTCTCGTCCAGCTGGCTCTCCGACGTGATGGAGACTGATGGCGTTGCACCCCCGCGACGCGTCTTGGCCTCAATGGCGACTCGCGCAATCTCAAAGTCCTTGGGGGCGCCCAATGGACCTCGCCATGCCGTCACCGCGGATGCGGCATCCATGCGGGGCAGCAGCAGTCGCTCCAGAACGAATAATTCTCCGATGAGACCCTTCTGTTCCTCTGGGGATAGGAGGGTGCCTCGACCACCTCTCAACAGGTGGTGCCATCTCCATGTCCTCGACAGCGCGGCGGACACCGCCGCGGCTTCGGATTCCACCTGCGTGGCGGCGGAGATGATGTCCTGGCACAGGGTCTGAAAGATGTCACGCTGATTCGAGTCCAGTAGTTTGAAGGCGAGGAACTGCGTGCCTGAATCATCGGGCGGCGATAGGGTCACTTCAATGTCGCGCAGTTTGGGCAATTGAGCGGTCGGCGCCGAATCGGTGGCATGGCGCAGCGTTAGGAGAACCCCTCCGTCCACGCCCCGGGCCCAGTAGAAATTCCAAGGCAGACTAGCGTCCACGCGACGAGCCGCGACCGAGTCGGCGATGCTGGGTGGATCAATCTCCTCCCAAGGATCCCTACCCATCATCACCCTCCATCTCGTCCTCGTCGACATCATCGCCGAAGTTCTCCCGAAGCCACGTGGTGTTGACCACATACTCCACGCGGCGCTCCTCCCTATCCGTGCCCGGAAAGCTGATGCCCCATGCAGCCACCGGCTGATCTGGAGGTACATCCAGTCCATTGGACTGAACGTCAATCAGATGAATCATCAGGAGGGGCCTGGTTCGCTCTCTTCTGTATGCCCAGTCCGGGTACTGGACCTTACTGCCCTCTACCGATCTGCCATTCCTTTCCAACTCCTTCCGGTATGCCTCCTCCGCTGATGCCCGCTGCTCAGCGGTGAGGCCCGTTCTCTCTATCCCTCTGGTCGAGACCCGCTGTCGGTTGCTGACCAGGAGTGTCCTCGCATCGCTCCTCTTCCCGGATGTCCTTCGCTGACAGTTGATTACCCTTCCGAGCGAGTCGTCCCTAGTGTTGCCCTCACGCTCTCCCACAGCCGCAAAGAGGACGTCCCATTCCGAAAGCTCGTCGTCCTGACGTTCTTCAATGTATCGTCTGACAGGTCCCCCATCGGTTTTCAATGAGCCGGGGTGGTTTCGAAATTCCGTGAGGAAGTCCAGGATTGGAGCCACCGGAACGCCCCGGAGCAGGAAGCCAAACTCCACGCTCTCAGCAGCCTCTATGGGAAACCCACTCTGCCCTAGTCGACGGGCGAGCCTACGAGCAGCGTTCCGGTTGGTCTCCAGGCTCCCGTCGTCTCTGCGAAGCGCGTGCGTCTCGATCAGGCTGGATGCGAGACCGATGCTCACCACTATGGGAGACCCGGATCCCATCTTGTTTCGCGCTGTGACGATGAGGGAATCGGGATGACTCCTGACCTTCAGACCAAACTCCTCGGGCGTCGCGTTGGATGCCTCCATGCTCCTGAGCTCACTCCGCAGCTCCTCTATGGAATCCGCAATGTGCTCGTACCACCCCTGAGCTGCATCCGGCATCCATATCCGGCACAGGTCCTGATATTCCGGCCGGTATCCGAACCATCGCCCCATCTGCATCAACGTGTCGTACATCATGGAGTTGCGGAGGAAATAGCTGACCATGAGTCCCTCGAGCGTCAGCCCACGTGACAGTGAGAAGCCACCGACCGCTATGACATTGAGACCGTCCTGCCGATTTCCGGTGTAGTCCAAAGTGCCAGGAGACTGGCTGTTCACCTCGACCGCCCTGATGGGAGAGGCGGCCTCAAGTAGGCGACTCTGCACTTGGGCCCAATCGAATTCCGTGTCGTGGAACTCGCGTTCCCAGACCTCGTAAAGTGCTCCGATCTCCGGGTCGAGAAGCGCTGTCTCAGGGGGCAATGCTCCGTTCACCCTGATCGAGCGCTGTATGCCATCCAGCAGTCCGTGAATCTCATTTCGCAGCTGGCGCTGCACGTTCATGAAGCGCGACGCGTTCACCAGCATTGAGCAATGCTGTCCCTCGTGTCCCCTGGCGAGTCGAATTGCTCGGCCCAAGATGAAGGTCCTCACGGCGTCCGCAAGAGATGGGGGAATGGAGGAGAGTACGATGCCGATTTCATGTCTGATGGGAAGGTGGTCCTCGTTGTCCTCGATGTTGCGGATGTACTGCTCACCCTCCTCAAGGAAGACGGTGGTGGCTCCGAAGTAGTTCGATGGGGGATCAAGACTCACGATGAAGCTGCGGGGGAAGAGGTCCTCACCGCGCATCTGATCGTCGGTTTCGGGGTCGATGAAGATGTTGGCGAAGGGTGTGGCTGTGTATCCCACATAGCAACTTCTGTCAAACATGCGGAGGAGGTCACGAATCTGCCCATTGATTCTTGAGACCTCGCCCGCACCATGTCTGATGTTGATGGAGGCGTTGTCAGCCTCGTCGTCGATGAGCAGCATCGGTTCCTCAATGCTCTCACCGCCTCCCCGAGCACTGTGCTCCCTTAGCCACTCAAGCAGATTCTTCAGGGTGCTGCTGTTCTTCTTGATCACGAACACCGCGGGCTCAGTTAGGTTCTGGAGCGGTATCCCGACACCTGTAGCCGTCGTCTTATTGAAGTCCCGTATGGTGTTGGTGAATGTGACAGGGCGCCTCGTGTGGTCAAACCGACCAACGCCCACGTACATGTCGTCCTGCCTGCTCAGCAGCCGAGCACTGTCCCTACCGACGAATCCCTCGTCGATTCGGCGCTGCGTCTGGCTGCGCAGATTGTTGTGGACGCCCGCTATGACCACAATCAGCTTGTACCCCGCATCCGCGGCCTTGCAGATGAGACCCGTGTAGTTGGCCGTCTTGCCCGACTGCACATGCCCGACAACCATCCCCCTTCTATCCCAGGGCCCATCTCTGAGAGGGTCCTGCATCAGACCGAGCACGCGATCGGTGACGTCATCCAATGTGGTTATCGAGGCGGTGGGGAGGCCCTCCTGAATCAGGTGTTGCCGATAGCGACTCCAGTAGTACGGGTCTATCCGTGACCTGGCGGCGTCCAACCAAGGCGTGTGGTCGCGTTCGATCAGAATGGAGCCGAGGGGTTGGATAATGCTGACACGCTCTTCGAGACGCTTAGCGAGGCTCTCCGCGTCATCGTCGGTGACACTTCCAAACATGGGCAACTGGCGGAGATTCCCGATCAGCTCGCGGACGTTCTCGGCGGTGGGCCCCTGCTGATTTGCGAGAGCGGCGGACACCATGCTCTCGAGATCCGATAACCGGTCATTCATGTTGCCACTTCCCGTTAAGGTCTTCTCTCAGAATCTGCTCCGTGCGCCCCCAATTCGAGCGGAAGGGCTCCGCAACTCTCATCATGGTGAGCACGTCCTCCACCGACTTCACCGTCCTGCTGAGATGAGCGAACGTCGTAACCGCCGCATAGCGCAGCGCCTGTTCCGAGGTGCCATCGCCGACCACAGAGGCGGAGTCACCGCCGAGGTCTGCGAACAGTGCATCCATGGGTAACGACGCCCCCGCGACCTCGATAACTCTGAGGAGGTCGCCCCGTGTTTCAGGGGGCAACCTGGACAGCAGATCGAGGACCATTGGATGCTCATCGTTGATTCGATAGGAGATCTGATTCTTGTTCTGAATCCTGCTCCAAACCGGAATTCGATTCTCCTCGATGAGCTTGCGTCCCCTATTTCTATACACCCTCTTTGACGCTGCTCCGAGCGGCTCGATGATTCGACGAAGGCGGTCTCGAACCGGGGGTGGCAACTGCGCAGATGCCTTCTTCACGTCAATCCTCCAGGCTCCATCAAGGGAGTTCGGCATATCTATGCGGACGCGCGCCAGCTTTGTGAGCTCGGCTTGGCGTGCCAGGCCAAACCAGGTGCCATGAATGATCAACCGCTGCTCCCTGTAGACGTAGAAGCCCTGGTTTCTTAGATAGCCCTCCGGTCCTGCGTAGCGTTCCCATTGCGCCGGCGTGACCTTGCCGTGATGCGGAAGGGTGAACGCCTGCACCAGAATGTCCTCATTCTCGACCCTGATCAGCTCTTCGGGACCCGCGATCGTCGCCGGATGTCTGGAGTGAAATGGGTCAAAGGGTTCAAGAGGCCGATTATTCATCTCAATGCTGACCCTGCGGCGTCCGGGTTCACCGGAGAGGAATCGATGGAATACCAACTCCAGGTGGGACCGAGCCTCATCCAACCGACGCACGAAGTCGGGCACATTCCATGCCGAATCTCCGCCGTCCGTCCCGAGACCTAGTTGCTCCCAGACCACGAGTGTCCCGCTCGAACCGATATATTCTGTCCAAGGGATGGATGTTAGGTCGTCAAGGATCTGGACTTGCCACCTGCCCGATTCGGCGATGTGATCCAGATTCCAACGAGCACAGGTGGTCGTCCCATTGGTACGGCTCACCACCGTGAGCACTCGACATTGGGAGAATGAAGCTGTCTTCAGGCCGAGACCAAACCTGCCAAGGTCGGATTTCGCCCTCTCCTCAAGGGGACTTCGGCTTCCGAGGCGCATCGCCTCCAGAAGTTCTTCCTCGGTCAGCCCCACCCCGTCATCCAGAATGCCGACCTTGGGCTCAGTCGTTTCCAGACTAGCAATTATCTGAATTGTCTCCGCCTGTGCCGCTATGCAGTTGTCTACCAGATCGGCAAGGGCCGTGCTAAGTGAATATCCGATTGCACGAATGCTCTCAATGAGCGGGGAGGGCTTGGGAGGTATCTCAATGATGCGCACCTAACTCACCCCTATTCCCGTGGCGCAGGAGGGTCGAACGGGGCACGCATCGCACTTGGGAGCGCGGGCCGTGCAGACCAACGCGCCCAGATCAAGCAGGGCCTGGTTCCATCCGATGTCCGTTCCGCCGGGTCCGGCCAACTCGTGCAGGGCAAGTCTGAGCCGCCAATTCGGTAGGTCGGAATCTCCCAGCAGACGCCGAGAAATTCTCACAGTGTTTGTGTCCATCAGGACACTGGGGCGACCGAACGCGAAGCATAGAACGGCGGAGGCTATGTAGTCTCCAACCCCTGGTATGGCAGTGAGCTCCTGCCAGTTGTCGGGGACCTCTCCGGCGAGCTGGTCAATCACAAATTCCGCCGCAGATACAAGGTTGGCGGAGCGCCAGTGAAGGCCGAGTGAGGCCAGCCGCGGTGCCAGCTTCTTGGAGTTGCTCAGAAATAAAGCTGGTGTTTCACCCAGGCTGAGAAGTTCGTCCGCAATCCGGGCCACCTGCTCAGCTTTCGTGCGGTGCAGGCACATTTCCAGCAGGAGAACCTGCCATGGGTTCAGATCCGGGCGCCTCCACGGGAAGGAGCGTTTGTTGTTCCCGAACCACCTGGCCAATTGGCCTCGGAAGTTGTCCGTGCTCTGGGGGTGGCTGCCATTGGTTGCAGCAGCAGCGGCCCCATCCTCAATTGCACCCCTTACGGAGGAGGCAATCGCCGCGGCGAGCAGAGGTGGTACGGCGTTGCCTATCTGCTGGTACCTGTTGGATGGGTGACCGGCGAACCGGAACCTATCTGGAAATGTCTGAATTCTGGCCGCCTCCCGTATTGAGAGAGTGCGGTCCTCCCTCGGGTGGATGTACCAGTAGCCGTCCTTGGCGATATGGGCGGTGATGGTCCTCGACAGATCTTCGAATGACAATCTCACATACTTGTCGCTGAAGATGTCGGACCGGTACCTCCTCAGGTGTTCCGGCACGTCCATGTACGTGTCTCCAGGGTCCATCAACTTGTAGATTTCCGCATCATCCGGCCGGACCGACCGTGTCACATGATCTCGAATTAGCAGGGCTTCCGACCCTCTCAGGCCCTTCCTGAGCAACCTCGCAAGAACTGACCTCGGGGGTCCCTCATAGACCTGCGTTTCATCTCGAACGTCCGCCTGTGCCACGGGAAGGTCCCGAATGGCCTGTCCAACAGTGGGTCGGCTGCCAATGGGCTTGGGCCACTCGAATCTGCCATTCCCTGCAATCCCAATCACAAATAACCGGGACCTGTGCTGCGGAACACGGTACCGCCACGCCTCCAGCACCTCCACATGCACACCGTACCCCCGACTCTCCAATTCGTTCACCAATGCAATCAACGGCGCGCCGCCCTGTGCTTGGGCAAAGTTCGGAACGTTTTCGAAGAGCATTGCTCGCGGGTTCAATCGGTCAACGATGGCGAAGAAACTACGCCAGAGGTCAGCCCTTGCGTCTTGAGGGCGCCGGTCCCCCATCCTCACCAAGTTGCCGATCTTCGACATGCCCGCGGTGGAGAAGGGCTGGCATGGAGGACCACCTGCAAGGAGATCTACATCCTCTATTCCCCAATCGTCCAACTGGCGAATGAAGACACTGGGGTCGGAAAGGTCGCCCGTCCACGTGAGACCCTCGATGTTTGCCGCGTGCGTCTGCGTAGCAACGTGATCAGAATCCGCAGCCGCCACCACTGAGAACCCGCCGTCCTCAAGCCCCAAGCTCAACCCGCCGGCACCGCAGAACAGGTCTATCGCCCAAGGGCGTGGCCTGCTTTCCAACCAAGCATGAACACGGTCTCTGTCGCTCGGATCAGGGGAATCGCTGTGAGGATCGAGTTGAATCCTCGGCCCCCGCCGGTGGGTAACTCGGTACCGTGAAGTGGATTTGGTCCCTTCGATGCTATCGTTCATTGTCTATTCAGCATGAGGTGCGCTGCGCATTTTGCTGTGCTTCGGCGCAGTAGATCGGACACTCAGGGTGCTGAGCATCCTAACGGCGGCGCCTTTCCATGAGCTACTCGCTTGCTCCGTCAAGTCCGCACTCACAACAGCTTCTTCACCCTTCCGCGGCTCCCGTCGTAGGTGTTGGCGAAGACCCGCAGCCGATCCCGCTCCATGATCCACTTGTTGCCGAACTTGGTAGCGGTGAGCTTGCCCTCCCGGATCAGGCGCTTCACCGTCTCGGGGTGAACGTCCAGAATCTTGGAGGCCTCGATGACGTCGATGTAATTCTCAAACATGGGTCAGGCCTGCTATGATTGTTGTACTACCACAGTATCATACCACAAGGTAAGGAGAGGAGAAGCTCGGCCTCAACTCCCATCTTGGAGGGCGGACGGATTGACATGACGATTGAACGCCTGACGGAAAGCATTGGGCGAGCTGTCCACCAAGCGGAGTTTACGAACTTCTTTAAGCAACGCTTTGAATCGTCCGTGATGCACGAGTTGTATGCCCGGAAGAGGAGTAGCGAGTATAGCGTGCCCGACACGGACGCTATAGGCGTTCCCGAGAGTACGCTGACCAACATTGTCTCTGAACTGGCCCCTATGGTTGCCCGCTACACTTCTCGGGAGACCGGTGCAATAGGCAACGGCCTCTACACAATGCTGGGGTCCCTAGCCTCGCCGCGTCTACCTTCTATAAAGGACTACGCAAAGGTGCTGGTTCTCGCTGCTGCGAGAGTGGGTCCGGTACGAGCCGCGGGTCTGTTCACTGGGTGGGCGGAAGGCCAACCCATTAAGGTCTGGCTGTGCGCCTTGCTCAAGGGGGCGAGAACCGAAGGTGAGCTGAGACCCATAGACGGACTTTGTCTGGATACATTGTCGAGTAACGGTGAAGAGTTTCCCAGGTCCCTCTACGTCCAGATCGACGTGAGCGACATTCGGTACGAGCAATACGCCCAGAGAGCGATCTTGTCTCTCGAACATGAAAGAGGACCGGTGCTGTACCACCCGGATGATGACCCCCCGGGGTTCCCAGACTTTCCGCCGAGCCCCGAGGTTCGCAACCCAGAACTATCTTTGGTGTCATTGGATGGCCTGTGTCGAGCAATGTCGGTAGAGATCAATGGCTACATGGACTGGTTCAGACAGTGGTGGGACTACGGAGACGTTGACGCCTTCTTCCTCAACCCGGGACACTCGCATTCACGAAGAGACGCAAGCGACTCGTCTCCAATCTTGGTCACTGAGGAGCACTTGGAGCGGTCTCTGGAGCTACATGGATTGCTCGATGGGTTCACCTCGTTGGACCTCGGCATTGCAAGATGGCGCAGGTCGAAACGGGCGACCACAGTAGAAGATCGACTGGTCGAACTGAGAATCGCGTTGGAGTCTGTTCTGCTTCCTGACGACAGGGGAGTCGTAGGAGAAAAGAGGCATCGTCTGGCGACAAGAGGAGCGTGGTTACTTGGGGAGACGCTGGAGCAGCGCAAATCGTACTTTCGGAGCCTCCGGGACGCCTACGACTTTGCGTCAAGCGTCCTGCACGCTGGGAGGCTCAAGAAGAAAGGCGAGAAGGCGCGAGATAAGGTCATCGCTGAAGCTCAGGACATTTGCCGGGCCGCGATTCTGCGGATGGCCGAAGACAAGACCATACCAGATTGGACGGACATCGTCTTGGGTAAGGGATTTCATCGCTAGCCCGGAGGATCTGCGAAGTAGGATGCGAGTAACCGACCGGTTCATCGCAGCAGCACACGACCTGAAGTAGCCTTCCGAGGATCGTGAGCCCCTAGCCACATCTCAAAGATGGTGCCATCTTTCGTCCACTCAGGCCCGCCTGACTGGACTCGAACTCGTCAGAAGATAGTCGACATAGAAAGACGGCTTTTGTTTGAATATGCTAAAATTACAGTAAATAATATTGAAACTAACGGCCAGCCACGCCCTCCTATTATCCTTTGACTACTCCCCACTGCTCTAAGCCACCCGCACCAAAGACTCTCTTGCCCTCCATTCAGGTTCCAACTCTTGTCGGTGTAACACATCAGGTGGCACATCTATAGAGGGTAGATAAGCATATGGGAGGCAGCCCGAATAGAATCAAACAACCATTATTCCAAACAGATCCTTTTGAAGCTACCTTTGTGGTACCGAATGTGGTACTTAAACCCAAATTACACTGATTTTATAGCTGAGTAAGAATCCAGGGTCGGCTGGGAGATTGGGAAAAAAGCACTTGATGTTGTCTGAGATTGTGCCCTATGCATCCCTCACGAATGAGAAGGTTGTTGGTATAGTAGATTTCATTCTCTTTTGGTCATCTGGATTCTGAGGTGGGATATTCCAGCACTCTTAGAATTGTGTTTGGGGTCCACCTAAAGTTTTGTCATTCGCAATCACTGTAAACGTGCATGGTCGCTACTCATGAACCTGAGCTTAATGAATTTCTCCAAACCGTCACTATCAGCCCGAAATGTAGTGGAATTGTTTCCAGAACCGGGTGGCAGAAAGGTTAACAGATCCATTTGCAATTCGAAGATGGTTCCACCTATAGTCCACTTCGGCCCATATTTTGCGGTTAGAGTTAACTAAGGGCAGAACGCGGAGACCGACTGACCGTCGCCTATAGCGGTTCTACGAAATTACCGACACGTTCTCACCTCCCATTCCTTCTCGACATTTCCTGCTACCCTTGGTCTAGGAGCAGGACTCCTACTTAGCCACCTGTCAGATTTACCGGGTTCACATCAAACATCTCTTGGCGAGGCAACAGTAAGGGAATAGAATGGTTGACATCAATCATCAGACGGTGTCGAAGTATAAGTCGAAAGAGTGGAGGTGCTCAGTGTAGAACTTCAGCGATAATGGGACAGTTGGAGGAGGAGAAAAGTCGATAGAATAAGGTTTGGGGAAGCTCCGTTGGATGGGTTAGATTACTCATACGGAGGAGCGGATATGTCCCAGAGAGGAACGACCAAGGGCCAGGTGGCGGAGGAGCGCACAAAGGAGACCAGGTCCTTTGTCAGACGGGTAAAGACAATAACCCGGCGGAAGTACACGGCAGAGGAGAAGATCCGGATAGTATTGGAGGGGTTCAGAAGGGAGGTGACGGTGAATGAGTCGTGTCGCAGGGAGGGAATCAAGCCCCATTCCTACTACGCATGGACAAAGGAGTTCAAGGAGGCAGGGAAGGAGAGGCTGTCCCGGGACAGTGTGAGGGATGCGACGCAGCGAGAGGTGGAGGTATTGAAGCAGTTGGTTGGTGAGCTGTACCTTGAGGCCCAGCGGTTAAAAAAACAGCGATTCCCAACTTGAACGCCGCCGGTACCAGAGGATGAGCGCTGTAGAGAAGATGTTAGTTATCGACAAGGTGGCCTCGTCTGAACTACCGAAGCGGCAGGTGCTTAGCCAGTTGGGAGTGCCGAGGAGCACCTACTACCGGTGGCTGAAACGAATGGATGACGAGGGCTTGGAGGACCAGGTGGGAGGAGGAAGACCTCCGTGGAACAGACTCACACCGGAGGAAGTGGACCGTGTGCTTGAGGCAGCTCGGAATATGCCGGAGTTGAGTTATCGCCAGTTGGCGGTGTGGATTACCGACTACGGGGGTTTCTCCGTATCGGAGTCCACGGTGTACCGCATTCTTCTAAGAGAAGGTCTGGTGAAGAGAGCTGAGGTGAAGCTAGTCGCGGGAAAGGAATATCATCGCAAGACCACAGCCCCTCACCGGATGTGGGCCACTGATGCCTCATACTTCAGGGTATCGGGCTGGGGCTTCTACTACATGGTCACCGTCATGGATGACTACTCTCGATTCATCCTCGCCCACAGACTTCAGAGAGACATAACCTCCCACTCTCTCATAGGGGTGGTACAGGATGCCGTGGATAGAACGGACATGGACCAGGTCCCAGTCACTGACGGGACCCGCCTGCTCAGCGATAACGGGCCGGGCTACGTATCCAGGGCCTTCAGGGACTATCTTCACATGGTGGGCATAAAACACATCTTCGCCAGTCCCTTCCACCCCCAGACCAATGGGAAGTTGGAGCGTTACCATCAGACCCTGAAGAAGGACGTGAACCAGTTTCCCTACGATATGCCCTCGGATTTGGAGACAGCCATCGTCGCCTTCGTCAGCTACTACAACCATCGGCGCTACCACAAAGCCTTGGGCAACGTCACACCGTCGGATGTACTCAGAGGCCGGCGAAACACAATCCTACGACGCCGAAAGGAGATTCACTCGGAAACTATCCAACGGAGGAGGAGATACAACCAGTCTCTGAGGGAGTTGACCGAGCCTCGAATTCACATTCGATTTCTCGGCTTCCATCTGTCCCACTTTTGCTGGTTGCCAACACGCCCAGATACATCAACACAGTCACTGCGATAATAGATGCCGGGCCGCCCACGTCCGACTCCATTCAGTACTGGCTCCAGCAATGCCTTAGGCACGGCAAGCAGTGACCTGATAGGAGCATGGCCCTAGGAGGGTGTCTAAAAAGCGTTGAAGGGTGCCAATCGTTGTAGAATGAGGCCAGTCATGGCGGCGTAGCCCCACGCTTCCGTAGTCTGGCGCAATTCCTCATAGTCCTTGCTCAGCCGGCGAAACCGGACCAACCAGGCAGAGGTGGGTTCTACAACCCAACGGCGTGGAAGCATCTCAAAGGTGTGTTGATGGGATTAGACGCCGAACCAGTTCCAAGTCCCCTTCACATATGTTTCGCGCCCACTCCACCAGCTTGCCTGCGTAGGGCCCATCAGCCCATATCCGCTTCAACCGGGGAAACCAGCCTACCAAACCCATCAGCACCAACTTAGCCCCGCCTCGATCCTGAATATTGGCCGGATGCACCACCACTATCAACAGCAATCCTGTGGTGCCTACTACTATGTGTCGCTTTCTTCCACTCACCTTCTTACCAGCATCATAGCCACGAGGCCCCCTTTTTCCGTGGTCTTCACCAATTGGCTGTCTATGATGGCCCCGCTGGAACTGGCAGCTCGTCCCTCAGCCGTGCGCAACCGGTCACGCAGCCCTTCATGTATCCGCTCCAGGGTCCCATCTCGACGCCATGTGCGAAAGTAGTGGAATTTGATGCGCCACGGGGGGCAGGTCGTGAGGGAGCATCCGCCATGCGCACCCGGTGCGCAGCACATATCGAATGGCGTTCACCACCTCCCAGCGATAGTACTTGATAGGCCTGCCTGCTCTTTTGGGAGGAGGCAGCAACGGTTCCAGCAGTTCCCATTCTTTGTCCCTCAGTCGCTCAGGTCGCTTGGATATCTCTCTCTGCTCATGGAACACCGCTTTAGGCACTCCCATGCCTGCACTCCAACTACTACTAGGCACAGTTTGAGAAGGGCGGAGAGAAAATGTACCAAGGGGGCGGCTTGATCGTCTGATTGTGGCGGTCGAAAACTGTACCACCTCCCACCTTCCGATAGAGTCGAAGCAGACTCGAAGGAGGGTGACAGGATGTATGTGGTGGATCTGTATTTTCGTGTGCGGAAGGCTTGTCTGGTGGAAGGGATGAGCATGAGGGAAGCATCCCGGATGTTTGGAATTCACAGGGACACTGTGCGGAAGATGCTCTCCAACCCAACGCCACCCGGATACCGAAGGCAGCGCCCTGCCCGGCGTCCCAAGCTTGAGCTCTTCACCGGCATCATAGACCGGGTCCTTGAAGAGGACCTGAGCCTTCCCAGGAAGCAGCGTCACACGGTCAAGCGCATCTTCGAGCGGCTGAGAGAAGAACACGGCTTCGATGGCGGCTACACCATAGTCAAGGACTATGTGCGCAAGAGCAGGAGGCAGGGGCGAGAGATGTTCGTTCCCCTGGCCCATCCTACCGGACACGCGCAGTGCGACTTCGGACAGGCGTGGGCAGTCATAGGGGGCGAGAGGCGCAGGGCCCACTACTTTGTGATGTCCCTTCCGCACAGTGACGGAATCTTCGTGAAGGCGTATCCGGCGGAGACTACGGAGGCGTTCTGTGATGGCCACGTATCCGCGTTCGCCTACCTGGGCGGGGTTCCGCAGAGCATCCTGTACGACAACACGAAGCTGGCGGTGGCCAGGATACGGGGAGATGGACGCCGCAAGAGAACGAGGGTGTTCACGGAGCTTCAGTCCCACTACCTGTTCAGCGACAGGTTCGGCCGACCCGGCAAGGCCACAGACAAGGGGAATGTGGAGGGGATGGTGGGATACGTGAGGCGCAACTTCCTGGTGCCTGTGCCGAAGTTCGACAGCTTCAACGCGCTCAATGCCTACCTGGAGTCAAGATGTTTTGGCAGGAAGGAGGCGAAGCTGAGGGGGCACAGGGAGAGCATAGGAGAGCGAATGGAGCGAGACCTCGGCGCATTACTGCCCTTGCCCTCGGTTCCCTACGACCCGTGCGACAGGCACGCCACCCGGGTGAGTTCCCTGTCCCTGGTCCGATACCGGGCCGACTACTCGGTGCCGGTGGCCTACGGACACAGGGACGTGCTGGTCAGGGGCTATGTGGAGGAGGTGGTGATCAGTTGCGGTTCTGAGGTGATAGCCCGCCACAGGCGGTCCTACGAACGGGGGAACTTCGTCTTCGATCCCATCCACTATCTGCCACTTCTGGAGAAGA
Source organism: uncultured Dehalococcoidia bacterium (assembly GCA_951812825.1). Taxonomy (GTDB): domain Bacteria; phylum Chloroflexota; class Dehalococcoidia; order Lucifugimonadales; genus JAPULR01. The sequence continues at coordinate 551,836 of OX638324.1, forward strand.
AGATAGCAGCCCTGGACCAGGCGGCGCCCCTGGCCGGGTGGAAGCTACCGGGAGAGTTCGACACCCTTCGCAGGCTGCTTGAGTACCGCATGGGCAGACGTGGAAAGAGGGAGTTCGTTCAGGTGTTGAGGTTGTTGGAGACCTTCTCACGGGAGGATGTGCATATGGCCGTGCGCGATGCCGTCAGGATGGGAGCGGCCGGCTTCGACGCTGTCAAGCATCTTGTGCTGTGCAACATCGAGGAACGGCCACCCAGGCTGGACCTCGACCTGTATCCCCACCTGCCCAGGGTGTGTGTGAGCACCACGTCGGCGGGAGACTATATGAAGCTGCTGAATGGGAGGACATCGTGACTGACAGATCAACGCTGCTGCTGCAACACAACCTGAAGGAGTTGAAGCTGCCGACCTTCCTGAGGGAGTTCGGCAAGGTTGCGGCCCAGTGCGCCGCCGAAGGGGTGGACCATCCCGACTACCTGCTGAGGCTGTCTGAGCTTGAGCTCATAGACCGTCATCACCGCATGGTGGGGCGCAGGATCAAGGCCGCCCGCTTTCCGTCTATAAAGAGCCTGGACTCCTTCGACTTCAAGGCCATGCCGTCGGTGAACAGCCGGCTTGTGGCTCAACTCGCCCGCTGCGAGTACATAGAACGCCGCGAGAACGTCATCGCCATAGGCAACAGCGGTACCGGCAAGACCCACATAGCCCTGGGACTGGGACTCGCCGCCTGTCAGAGGGGACTCTCCGTCGGCTTCACCACGGCTGCCAGTCTGGTGAATGAGCTTGTGGAAGCCAGGGACGAGAAGCGCCTGCTGAACCTGCAGAAGAAGCTGTTCCGGCTGAAGCTGCTCATCGTAGACGAGCTCGGCTTCGTGCCCTTGTCTCAAACGGGAGCGGAACTGCTCTTTGAGATCTTCAGCCAGCGATATGAATGAGGCTCCATACTCGTCACAACCAACCTGCCCTTCGACGAGTGGACCGAGATGTTCGGCTCCGAAAGGCTCACCGGAGCCCTGCTGGACCGGCTCACTCACCACGTGCACATCCTGGAGATGAACGGCGAGAGCTACCGCCTCAAACAGAGCAGTCTAGACGCTGTGGCGGCGACTCCAGACCTACACTCGTCCCCCAGCCAATAGCCGCTGCAGAGGACATTTTCGCTTGACATTTAATTGATGACATTTTTGCTGACCAATAGCGCCCAAGTGGTACACTTTTACTCCGCCCCGCTTGTTGTTGCCCAGCATAAGTGTCAGTAGTTAACTGTTCAGCAAGAATGTCACATCATGGAGAATGTGACGTTGAATCAAAAGGAACAAGGGAGACTACAGGTACTCAACAGCTTGCTGGCGAAGCATATGACGATAGAGCAGGCATCTACGCTGATGGGGGTGAGCATACGTCAAGCCTGGCGCATTCTGGCGGCTTACAAGGAGGAGGGAGCAGCCGCCCTGGCTCACGGTCATCGAGGTCGGAGGGCGCCCAACGCGATATCGGAGGATGCGAAGGCTGTTGTGCTTTACCTGGCACAGACACGGTACGTGGGAACCAATCACACGCACATGAGCGAGTTGTTGAGAGAACACGAAGGCATAGACATTCCTCGCAGCACGCTGCGGAGACTTTTGGTGAGCGTCGGTGAGAACAGCCCGCGCGGGAGACGTCCACCCAAGCATCGAAGTCGACGTCAGAGAATGCCTCGTGAGGGTATGCTCATTCAGATAGACGGGAGCTACCATAGATGGCTTGGGGAAGATGGTCCACAGTTCACATTACTGCTGGCGGTGGATGATGCTACGGGCATCGTGGCTAGCGCCCTATTCTGTGGGCTGGAGAAGACCCGCAGCTACTTCCAGCTGCTTGAGGCCTTGATAAGGCGTTGCGGGTTGCCCCTCGCCCTTTATACGGACCGGCATGCCGTCTTCAAGTACACGCCATCCTCAGATAGTGCCGCCGCTCCTACTCAGTTCAGTCGAGCTATGGACGAGCTAGGGATACAGCTGATATTCGCTCGGTCGCCACAGGCTAAGGGACGAGTGGAACGCACAGCGGGAACACTCCAGGATAGGCTGGTTACGGAGCTTCGGCTTGCGGGGGCGATCACCATCGATGATGCAAATCGCGTGCTAGAGGACTTTCTTCCACGCTTCAACAGCCGCTTCAAGGTGCCTTCCCAGGAGTCTGAAGCCGTCTACCGCCCAGTGGACGATGGAATCCGCTTGGAGAAGGTGCTGTGCTTCAAGTATCGCCGCAGAGTTGCCAGGGACAACACTGTCAGATATCGCCGCCGTACTCTGCAACTGCTGCCCGGTACGGACAGGACGAGCTACGCCGGTACAGTCGTAGATGTACTTGAGAGATTGGACGGACACCTGGAAGTGCAGCACCAAGGGTGGGACATCCCCTCTCAAGAGGCTCCGCCACATCCGAGTGTCCTTCGCGGCCTCGCCGGGAGAACCGCACACACAGTTGCCCCTTACCTGTCCTCTAAAGTCAACGGCAACGGTCTGGGTGGAAGATCGGTGACCAGGCTAGCGACGCCGGACCAGGTTCACCATATCGGAAAGCTCATTGCTGTCGCCGGTCCCAATGGCACCAGAAGAGTTCGCAAATCTGTAGGCCCACCACGAAGAGATCCCACGCCACTGCAGACGGCCAGGTGGAAGGCGGTGCAAAAGGCTAAGCGAAAGGGCCTGTCTATTCGAGGAATAGCCCGGGAACTGGGCATTCATAGGGACACCGCGAAGAAGTACATGAACGCCAGGAGCCCGCCCATAACCGGCCATCAACCCAGATTCAAGAATTCGTGACCTGTTATGATCAGAGACGAAGTCGGTGACATTTATGCTGGTCACTTTCACTGACATTTATCCTGAGCGGCGACACCCCGCTGGTACGTCTTTGCTCCGCCCTTGACACGCAGTTTTTGGACACTTTCTAAGTCCCATCGCAGTAGTGTCCACTCGCTCAGCTGGAAGGCTACGACCGAGGAGGTAGTTGAGATGACGACAATTGTTGATGGACGAGGCGGTGACGTGAATCAGGTAGTTATCGGTGTGGACACTCACCAGGAGAAACATGTGGACGTGGGTATTGATCGTCTGGATGCGCGCCTCGGCGAGCTTCACGCGGCTGCAACCACCCATGGGTATGAGAAGCTGGAACGGTGGTTATGGGAGTTGAGAGAGATCCATGCATTCGGAATTGAGGGAACGGCTTCCGATGGCGCCGGTGTCACTCGCCATATGACGGGTAGAGGCTATAGTGTCATCAAGATGAACCGGCACGACCGATCTACGCGCTAAAGGAAAGGCAAGAGCGATCCCACCAACGCCGAGATTGCAGCTAGAGCTATGCCGGCGGGAGTGGCGACGGCCACACCCAAGTCGGGAGAGGGTGAGGTCGAGATGATCCGTATGCTGAAGTCCACTAAGGACTCAGCCGTCAAGTCTCGCATCCAGGCCCTGCATCAAATGAGGGTTCTCATCATCACTGCATCCTCTAGGCTCAGGGAATCGCTCCATGTTCTCACCTCACGCGTACTGATCAACCGGTGCAAGAGTTTCCGTCCTAGTCGACTGAAGAGTCTCATGGCTGCGGCGAAACTTGCTCTCCGCTCCCTTGCCCGTCGATATTTTAGTCTGGATCAGGAGATACAGAACCTGCTGGCCAACTTGGAGCACCTCACACCTGCTGTAGCACCTGCTCTTGTAAACAGCTATTGCATAGAACCGTACACGGCGACGACGCTCCTGGTGGCCGCGGGAAGCAACCCTGAACGCCTACACTCCGAGGCCGCCTTTGCCTCTCTATGCGGTGTCAACCCCATTCCTGCTTCTTCAGGCAAGACCAACCGGCATCGGCTCAATCGTGGCGGCCACCATCAGGCCAACGCCGCCCTCTATAGGATCGTTATCGCCAGACTTCGTCATTATCCTCGAACTCAGGCCTACATGCGCCGTCGTACTACCGAGGGTATGAGTAGGACGGAGATAATCCATTGCCTCAAACGATACGTTGCTCGCGAGGTCTACTCCGCCCACAAGACTTGGGCTCAAACGGCCCAAAAGACTACTTGACTTCAATAGGAGCATCACTTGTACTGATTGCCAATAGTCGCATTTCCGCTAGCGGCCTATACTGGTAGTTCATTGACAGTGTCGATCATCCTACCACTCAACACCCACTCCTATGGAGTTTTGGCTCCATCACCCGAGTCCATTTTTCTTTGAACTTCGGAAGTCTTCAAACATGATAATGCAATGACGGCGACCATGAGGCCAAGGCCAACCCAAAACGCAATCTGAATCCCTGCGGTAAATGCTTCCTTTACCTCCGGTACCACAGGAACGGCAACAATTTCTGACGGAGCATACCCTTTGGATATTATGATGCCTGATACAATGGCTGTGGCAAGAGCGAGCCCCAAGGAGTTACCCATATTTCTGTTCAAATTGGTAAATGCCGATGCTACGCCGTATTTGGATGTGTGTACAGTACCCAGTAGAGAGTTGAGATTTGAGGCATGAAATATTCCTATACCTGCCCCGAGAAGAATCAGTCCAGGCAACACATCAGAATAGTTAGAGTGTAGGGCGAGTCTCCCGAGTAGAAATAGACCTATTGCTGATATCATGGCTCCCACTATCTTTGGAATCCTAGTGCCATACTTATCAGAAATGCGACCTCCTATTGGTGCCATTACACCCAGGGAAGCTGCATTAGCCATCATGATGAGGCCAGTCCGCCCCGGAGACAAATTCAGTACCTGTTGAAGGTAAAAAGGTAGAAGTATCCAGACAGGGGCAGCGGCAACAAATGCAAATAGTGCGGAGAGAGAGCCAAATGCAAAGATCCTACTCTTAAAAAGGCTTAGGTCCAATAGAGGATGGGCAGTATTTGCTTGATGTCTGATAAAAAGAACTAGTAGTATCGCTGAGACAATCAATCCGCTCATTACTGGGACACCAGTCCAGCTGTATTTATGAACGTAGGAAAGGCTTATTAATGCAGCAAGTAAAGTTCCGCCAGACAGAACCAATCCCAGCCAGTCGAATTCCATCAATGCCCGCCCTCTCGCGGGTCTTGCATTTGACAGATTGTGCCTGATGATAAGAGAGACTGCAGTCATCCCCAAAAGAACGAGAGGAATATTCACAAAGAACACAGATCGCCATCCGAGAGACTCTACCAGAATTCCCCCAAAGACAGGACCTATGATATTCCCTGCTATAGTCACAGTCATGTAGAGCCCTATAGCCCTTCCACGCTCATTTGCTTCGAAGGTGGACGTAATTATCGCCATGCCTAGCGCCAAGAGAATGGCAGACCCTGCAGCAGCAATGATCCTGAAAGCAATCAGCATCCAAAGTTCATGTGACAATCCTGCGAGCAAACAGCCGAGTCCGAATACAATATAGCCTAGGATATATGCCCCCTTACGACTATACGAATCTCCGACCTTGCCCGCCGGCAATAGGAAACTGCTGACAGCTACTGCATAACCTAGGGGAATCCATTGGATTGAAGCTAAATCACTATGAAACTCTTCTGCAATTCTTGGCAAGGCTATAGCAATGCTATCAAAATCCGCCGAAGCCATGAACGTGCCAATTCCCACAGCCAGAAAAATTAGCCATTTGCGCCTAGCCGATTTACTGATCAATCCTATTCGTCTCTTATGTGCTGCAACATTTCTTAGATCGCTCCAATTAGAGCAAATGCAGATTATTACTATAAGCATATGCTCGTCAATGATGTTGATACCCAAACCGAGCGGCTGTAGTCTAAATCTGTTGCTGCTCAGCGATTATGTCCCCTTAAGTGAAAAGCGAAAATGTCACTCGGTTAACCTGCGTCGATCAATGATTCAGTCAGGGCCTCGGCTTTGTCACGCTCTTTGGCGCTGAAGCGTTTGGTGGGAGACTCTCTGCTAGGGCGTATTTTCTGGCGGCAACCCGTGACAATCCCAGCTTGCAGGCGATAGTGCGCAGGGAGAGTCCCTGCTGCTTGGCCTTCCGCACCGCCTCCCAACGTGCCTGCTGAACTTGAGTAGGGTTCCTGTACAACGGAGTGACGAACTAGGAACACTCTGAACAGCGTGATGCAGGTTGCATATAATAGTCCGTGGGGGTTGTAAGAGACTTAGGAGCCTCACATGGGGTTCTTCCGGTGTACACAGGAAAGCGTTGGAGGCCCCAAGTCACCTCAGCCGGGGCGTGGTAGTGACCCCGCCTCTTAGGTTGTGCGCAGGTAGGCCCTCTCAAGCCACCAGGTGACGATCCGCCGTTATGAGGTTGGTCAGCCTCAACAGCAACGCCAGCCGTTGGGTGTTCTTGGTCAATCCCCGGTATTGAATCTTGGCGAACCCGAAACCTCGCTTCACCCACAGGAATGGATGCTCCGCCTTGGCCCATATGGACGCCTTCCGTCTTTCCTCCACCGTTTCCTCACTCCCAGGCTCCAATTGTCGTCGCCTTCCAGGCCTCATGGCCACTCGCCACTCCACGTACAACCCCCTATTCTCATCCCCTGAATGGCGTCAAGTATTCTTGCCGGTTGTGCGACAATCATTTTTGCCGGTTTGAGTTATTCTCCATTTTGAGGTTCGGGTCCTGATTGGTTCTATAGCTGGGCACATCGAACTCGAGGATCACGGAGTGGTGGACGATCCTGTCTATGGCGGCCGCGGTGGCCATAGGATTGGCGAACACCTTCTCCCACTGGCTGAACACGAGGTTCGACGTAATCCCCAACGATCTTCGTTCGTAGCGCTCTGCAATCAGGGTAAAGAGCACCTCGGACTCCTCGGCTCCCTGAGGCATATAGCCCAGGTCGTCGATGATGAGCAGGTCGAAGTTGTCCAGCTTCCTGAGTATCCGTGGCAACTCCAAGTCCCGCTTGGCTGCGAGCATGTCCTGTACCAGGCGGTAGGCTGGGATAAAGAACACAGAGCGCCCCGACTCCACCAACCGGTGCGCGTTGCCTCAAGATAAACGTTACCGAATCGGAGCTATTGCCTCACGGAAGATGTTACCATAATCAGGGAGGTATTCAGATGGAGGGAGACATTAGGACAGCGGGACTCTGTGCCATGCGCAACCGCTACAGGGAGGCATCGAAGAAGGACAAGGGAAGGAAGCTCGACGAGTTCGTGGCGCTGACGGGCTGCCACAGAAAGCACGCCGTCAGGATGTTAGGACAGTGCTAGCAGGTAACAGGTCGGATCGTTCACAGGGGCCAACGCATTTACGACGAGTCTGTCAGACAGGCGCTGGTAGTGGTATGGGAGGCTTCAGACCGGATATGCGGCAAGAGACTCAAGGCCGCTTTGCCATGCATGGTGGAGACTTTGGAGAGACATGGACATCTCGACCTAGATGCCGACGTGCGTGGGCGGTTGTTCTCGGCAAGCGCGGCCACCATAGACCGGCTACTGCGACCTGTGAGAGAGAGAAAGCCGGAAGCCCTAGAAGGCTCAAGAGGCAGAAGAGGCTGGGAAGCCGGGTTCCTGTACGCACATTCATGGACTGGAAGGAGCCAGAGATAGGCTACCTTGAGATAGACCTGGTGGCGCACTGTGGAGGCACGGTTACGGGATCGTTCATCAACAGCTTAGTGGCGACCGACGTGTGCTCAGAAGGACGGAGGCGATGCCGCTTCTGGCACGGGAGCAGGCCCTGGTGGTGGAGGGACTCGAAGCCATATCCCGAGTCTTTCCGGTTCCAATCCGTGGAATCGATTCGGACAACGACAGTGTGTTCATCAACGAGACACTGGTGGGCTACTGCGCCGACCGAGGTATCGAGTTCACGCGGTCCCGTGCTTACCGCAAGAACGACCAGGTATGGATAGAGCAGAAGAACGGATCGGTGCTACGCCGCTTCGTCGGACATGCGCGCTACTTCCGGCCCTGCGGCTGGCCAGACGATGGCCCACCTCTATGGCGCGATGCGGTTGTATGTAAACCACTCCCAGCCCTCATTCAAGCTGCTGGAGCGCAGCCCCGATGGCGGGGGCGTGAAGAAAAGATACAGCAAGCCTGCCACACCTTGCGACCGTCTGCTTGAACGCGATGATGTAAGTGAGGAGACGAAACATTGGTTGAGGTCGAGTCGGGTGAGACTGGACCCGGTATCCCTGCTGTACAAGATTCGGGAGGCTCAATCAGCGCTTGCGGCGATTAACGCTTCGGACTCGCCGGTTTTACCGAGCAATGAGAGTCTGGAACGCTTCCTCGCCAGTCTGCCTGAGCTGTGGAGGCGGGGCGAAGTGCGTCCTACTCACGGTTGCAAGGCCAGGGTCCCGCACACATGGCGTTCAAGGCCAGACCCCTTCGAAGGAGTATGGTGTGAGATCCTGCGTTGGCACAGAAGCAGCCGGACGTTACCGCAACGGACCTTCTCGATCGTCTCATGATCCGCTACCCAGAGCGTTACAGTAGGCGTCAACTGAGGACACTTCAGCGAAGAATTCGTCAGTGGCGGGGTGTGGTGGCCAAACAGCTGGTGTATGCTTCAGCAGAACGGAGGGGAATGGAAGAGGCTGATCGAGGGTACATCAGCCCCGTGGGCGTCAATTAGAAGCCGCTGAGCTTTCGGTAACATTTCCTGGTGAGCAACAGGCCGGCAAGAATGATTGTCGCTGATCATCCCTCGTGGCCATTTCCTGATATTCCGCATCTCCCCACACTCGCTTCTCTCCTCCGTCTAGCAGCCGGTGCGTCTCCGTCACGTCATGCACGTTGGCGAATGTCGTACTCATGCTATGCACCACTCCTGTCTCTGAGTCCACCCCGATGTGCACTTTCATACCGAAGCGCCACTCGTTCCCCTTCTTCGTTTGACGCATCTGTGGGTCTCGCTTGCCTGCGCCATTCTTCGTCGACGACGGCGCCTCTATGATGCTGGATCCCACTATGGTGCCCTCCCGCAGCCCCTGGGTTGCCAGGTGGCGGTTGATCTCCTCCATCAGTCCCTCTCCCAACCGGCGCTCTTCCAGCAGATGTCGAAAGTTCAGTATCGTTGCCTCGTCCGGCAACGGTCCTGAGAGCCTCAGTCCCACGAACCTTCTCACCGACTCCGCCTCGTAGAGCAGGTCCTCCATACCGGGGTCGCTCAGATTGTAGAACAGGTGCACACAGTGTATCCGCAGCATCGACGACAGCTCGTAGGGCCGACGGCCCCGGCTCACTTTCCTATAGTAGGGCCGAATCCGCTCTTCCAGCAGACCCCATGGGATCAAGCCATCCATACGCTCTTGGAATATCTCCCGACGGGCTTTACGCTCCTTGCTCTCGTACTCCAGATCTCCGAATGTCGGCTGGTGCATCGTGACTTCACCTCAAACATCTCTGCATTCTGCTTGCCATTCTACAATAGCCTTCGACAACCGGAGTTTGTTCAGAGTGTTCCTAGTTCCTTGACACCATGCGGCGCCGGTTTCCCTTCCTGATCAGAGCCATACGGGTGGACGGAGACTCCGACTTCCGGGCTGCTTTCGAGATCGTATGCTAGCAGTTCGGTATCAGGCTCTTTGTACTGCCGCATTGCTCCCAGAATTTCAACGGCCACGCGGAGCGGGTACAGTGCACTCTCTCCGAGGAGTTCTACGCAATGTATGACGGCGATCTGGACATCCCAACCCTCAACTGGGCCCTGCTGCATTGGGAGCGCGTCTACAACACTTTCCGACCCCACCACACACTGGATGGACGCACTCCGCCCCGAGTATCTTAACTAGTGCCGTCCAACTTTGATCCCAACGCCATTGCCTTATATGTGCTGAACGAGTACAAGGAGTTGACAGGCACACATGTTAGCTTTAGAATCCGCTGTCGTTGGCTTCAAAGACTTGTCCGCTGCCATCACTTCAAGTCATCCTAGAGTTCTAGTTGGCTCAAAATGGCCTCGTTCAAGAAACAAGTTCCAGTGTGTGAGGATTGCGTTAGTGGGATCTTACTGTGCCAGCAAATAATTTTGAAGGAATGCGAGATTAAGAATGAAGTTATCTGTTGAAGAGAAAGAACTGTTGCCTTCTGAAGAGGATGTCGTTTTTTATCGAAGTCACGGCTGGTATATTTCAAAAAAGATATTCTCCGATGAAGAAATTGACGAGGCATTGTCAGCAACGGAGCGATACTATGCCGGTGAAAAAGACTGGGAAATTCCGGTTAGAATTAAAGAGTTTCTTGATTGGAACCCAGGGAAGGGAAATATCCTAAGACTGAATGACTATATTGTCTTGCAAAATCTTGAGATACAAAAGCTCGCATTTCGCCCGATACTAAGTGCAATTGCATCCAAGCTTTCTGGCAGTGACCAGATTAGGCTATTCAATAGTTCACTGATCAGTAAACCTCCTCAAATCACAGGAGATCATGTTAAGGTTGGTTGGCACAACGACCGTACTTATTGGAGAACCTGCACATCTGATAAGATGCTAACCGCATGGATTCCCCTTCACGATTGCGATGAGAAAATGGGAACAATCACCATGATTGATGGTAGCAATCTCTGGCCAAGTAACAACATTATAGCTCAGCTTCGACATGATAAATCTTTTGTAAGTTCGGACGTGCCCGAAATTGAAAAAAGGCTTGCAAAAAGCGGTATGCCTGTCCGTTTTGTTCCAATGAATATGAAAAAGGGACAAGTAAGCTTCCATCATTGTCTTACTTTTCATGGAAGTGGCCTCAATTTGAGCGCAGACCATCGTAGAGCAGTTGCCGTGCATCTCCAGGATCGTGATAACCGATATCGGGCATCCATTGGTGAAGATGGCAAAAAATATATCTACAATAATGATCTATTGTGCCGAAAGCTCGCTGATGGTGCTCCCGACTACTCGGATCCATACATTACTCCGATTCTTTGGGAGGGCAAGGTCGACTAAGCTATCAAATACTGTGTATCTGTGTATGGGGTCTACAACTTGCCACAGTTAAGATTTTGGCGACAGAGAGGAATAGTTCCGGAGACCTTGGCGAAGATGTCCCTAGCGGGGGACCGATGAACTGCATGACTAACATTGCAGCTTGTTCCTAGATTAGGATAAGTCAAGCGATTTGGCAGATGAAACAGTTATGCGAGGTAGATACGTGAGCATTGTGGGATTTGACTCTAGTCCATCGTGTTACCATACAAAAGGGGGAATCAGTGTCCATCGTCATACTAGCGAGATTCCGAAACAAGCTGCTTTGGAGTCTATTATTGATAAACTCGATTCGCATTTAGGAGTTCTGTTATCTTCGACTTTTGAATATCCCGGGCGATACAGGCCGTGGTGTATCGGTTTCGTTGATCCCCCTCTTCAAATCGTTTCTAACGATAGGAATTTTCAAATTATTGCCCTAAACGATAGAGGCAAAGTGATATTGGCTGCAATAGAGTCTAGAATCCGGTGTGCCGATTACATTGCGGATCTGGCAACGGCAGAAAGCAATATAGAGGGCACCATTAAATGTCCTCCCCGGTGGTTTCCAGAGGAATATCGCAGTAAACAAAATACCATCTTCTCATTGCTGCGGGACATAGTTGATCTTTTCTCTAGTGCTAACGATTCTCAATTGGGTCTGTATGGGGCATTCGGTTACGATCTTGCGTATCAATTCGACTCGATTCCATACATGATTCCCAGGCCCGCATCTAAAAGAGACTTGGTTCTTTTCCTGCCTGACCGTCTGCTGGTTGCCAATCACTATGAAAAAGTGGCCCAAGAACATCGCTACGAATTTCAGTTTGGACGTTGTTCGACCGTCGGTGTTCCAAGAGTAGGGCATGCAAGCGATTACCGGGGATCTACTAGCGTCGAAGTCAGTAGAGATCATCAGCCCGGGCAATTCGCAAATCTTGTTCGTACTGCAAAAGTATGGTTCAAGCGTGGCGACCTATTTGAAGTAGTACCTGGTCAAGCCTTTTTGGAGCCGTGTCAGTCTAGACCATCGAAAATTTTTCGACGCCTGACGGGTATCAATCCAGCACCGTATGGAACTTTTATGAATCTAGGTGAAGATGAATATTTGGTAGGCGCGTCGCCAGAGATGTATGTACGTGTAGATGGCAAGCGCGTCGAATCTTGTCCTATCTCCGGTACCATTTCACGAGGGAAAGACGCACTTGATGACTCAGAGAAAATATTGGAGCTACTAAATTCGGAGAAAGACAACTGCGAACTCACAATGTGCACAGACGTTGATCGCAATGACAAGTCAAGGGTTTGCAAAGAGGGCACTGTTCGAGTAATCGGACGGCGGCAAATCGAAATGTACTCCAAGGTAATACATACCGTCGACCATGTTGAGGGGTATTTACGTGAAGGATTTGACGCCTTCGACGCTTTCTTGACACATACCTGGGCAGTCACCGTAACTGGCGCTCCTAAACTGGCCGCCATGAGGTTCATAGAAGAACATGAACGATCATACAGACACTGGTATGGAGGCGCAATAGGATTCATCGGATTTAACGGGAACCTAAACACGGGCTTAACTCTCAGGACTATGAGAATCAAGGACGGTGTTGCAGAAGTCAGGGCCGGGAGTACTCTACTGGTAGACTCGGACCCAGACAAAGAAGAAACTGAGACTGAATTAAAAGCTGAAGCACTTATCGACTCCATTAGGGGATCCTGTAGTAGTGCTTCTGGGACTGACAATTCAGAGGCCTCATTGCAGTATGTTGGTAAAGGAAAACGCGTCCTTCTGATAGATCACGAAGACTCATTTGTAAATACTCTTGCTAATTATGTCCGGCAGACTGGAGCGGAAGTATTAACCGTGCGTGTTGGGTTCTCTCAAAAACAACTAAGAGAGATAATACACGAATATAATCCATCTCTCGTATTGCTATCGCCTGGCCCCGGAACTCCCATGGATTACAACATTTCAGACACGATTGGTATCGTGCTCAAGGAGGGACTGGCAATGTTTGGAGTTTGCTTGGGGTTGCAAGCGATAGTTGAGTATTTTGGAGGCGAGCTAGGTACATTATCGTACCCTAAGCACGGCAAATTCTCTGAAGTGCGGGTGAAGAGCGGCAGGCTTTTCAAAGGTATACCTAGATCTTTCACTGCCGGACGCTATCACTCTCTCTATGCTGTAAGAGATAGTATTCCAAGCGTGCTATCCATAACAGCTGAATCTGATGATGGTATAATCATGGCGGTCGAACACAAGCAGTTGCCCGTATCTGGTGTCCAATTCCACCCTGAATCAATAATGACCCTAAGAAACGATGTAGGTCCTCGCTTAATTCGGAACCTAATTCAGTCGCTCACTTCGACGCAAGGGGTCCAATCGGGGGCCAACTGTAGACCACCAGAAATAATGAGACTGTGATGATATATCTGTGAGATGGGCTTTTTCTTTTGCAGTGCGATGATAGATATCGGACCATCTCGGCCTAGCTGTCAAGCGACCGTATTGGATTTCAAGAGCTTTGACCAAGAAGTTCCTGGGTTCCGGTACGCTCATCACACCATGGAGAGCGGCTCTTGAGCATGGAGTTTAGTATGACAAGCAACTTACGCATGCCGGCGGTGAGGGCCACCTTCTTCGGCTTGCCAGCGGCTAGGAGACGCTTGTAGAAATCGCGGATGACGGGGTTGAAGTGGCTGGCGACTATTGCAGCCATGTACAGAACTGCGCGGAGCCGCGCTCTACCACCCCAGATCCGCCTCTTGCCTCACAGCGTGCCGCTATCGCGGTTGAATGAAGCCACTCCCACCAGAGCAGCGACTTGATGGCGATTCAGCGTGCCCAACTCCGGCAACTGAGATAGCAGAGCGAGGGAGAGTTGCTCGCCCACTCCGGGGACACTGCGCAGGATGTCATCCTTCTCCCGCCACGCGGGACTGCTGCGCAGCGTCTGCCGCAGCCCTTAGTCTATGTCACGCACCCTCCTGTTCCAGCCAGGCGATGTGGGCCTCGATCCGGGGACGTACCGCAGCGATCGCACTTCCGAGCCGGTTCTTCTCAGCCACTACGATAGAAACAACCTGATGTCTGCGAGCAACCAAAGAACTCAGGACCTGGGTCTCGGCATCCTTCAAGGGCCTCACTTCAGGTCGAACCGCCTCGGCGAAGTGGGCTAGTGCGGCCGCGTCCAGCGCATCGGTCTTCGCCAGTGTTCCGGTGGCCCTGGCGAAGTCTCGAACCTGCTTGGGATTAACTATGACCACTGGCAGCGCCGAAGCTGCCAAGGCTGCAACCAAAGGGAGCTCCAGCCCGCCTGTAGACTCCAACACCACTATGGCGGGGTTGAACAGCGACAATCATTCTTGCCGGCCTGTTGCCTCATCGAGAATTGTTACCGAAGAATTTTCAGCTTTGATTTACGCCCTCAGGTCCGATGACACTCTAGTCAGCCTCTACCATTACACTCTGTTCTGCTGAAGCATACACCAACTGTCTGGCCACCACCCGTCGCCACTGACGGACTCTGCGCTGTAGGGTCCGCAGTTGACGCCTGCTATACCGGGCTGGGTAGCGGCGCATCAACCGTTCAAGAAGAGCCGAAGCCGTAATGTCTGGATGCTTCTGAAGCCATTTCAGGATTTCACACCACACTCCCTCAAAGGGATCTGGACGCGATCGCCAGGTGCGTGGAGCACTGCGACCGTCTCTTGATGTGTGAGTAGGACGCACTTCCCCCTCTCGCCACAGCTCAGGCAGCCTGGAAAGGAAGTGTTCCTGACTCTCGCTGCTTGGCACACTCGCCGAATCATCGGCGTTGAAAGCGGAAAGCGCCGATTGAGCCTCACGTATCGTATGCAGCAGAGATATCGGATCCAGTCTCGCCCGACTGCTCTCCAGTCCGCGCTTTACCTCTTCGCTCACGTCATCTCTCTCCAGCAAGCGGTCGCACGGCGTGGCTGGTTTCCTGTACCGCTTCTTTACGCTGCTTCCATCCCTAGTCCGCTCCAGCAGCTGGAACGAAGGCTGAAAGTGGTTCACATACAGACGCATCGCTCCATAGAGGTGAGCCAGTATCTGACCGGCCATGGGACCCGAATATCTCTCGTGTCCCACAAAGCGGCGGATCACCGATCCGTTCTTCTGCTCAATCCAAGCCTGGTCGTTCTTGCGGTAAGCCCGTGAACGTGTGAACTCGATACCCCGGTCGGCGCAGTACTCAAACAGGGTCTCGTTGATGAATACGCTGTCGTTGTCCAAGTCTATTCCGCGGACTGAAACAGGGAAACCGCGGGAGATGGCTTCAAGCCCTTCTACCACCAGGGACTGCTCGCGCGCCAACAGCGGAATCGCCTTCGTCCATCCAGAGCACACGTCGGTCACCACCAGGGAATTGATAAACGATCCGGTGACCGAACCGCCGCAGTGCGCCACCAAGTCTATCTCAAGGTATCTGGGCTCGGTATCCTTCCAGTCCATGAAGGTGCGAACGGGAACCCGGCTTCCCGGCTTCCCAGCTTCCTCTTGCTTCTTCGCTTCCTGCGACTTCCGGCCTTCTCCCTCACAGGTCTCAGCAGACGGTCTATCGTGGCCGCGCTTGCTGTGAGAAGACGCTCGCGTACGTCAGGGGAGAGAGCGAGATGTCCGTGCCTCTCCAGCGAGTCCACCATGCTTGGCAGAGCCGCCTTGAGCCTCTTGCCGCATATCCTGTCCGACGCCTCCCACACCACGATCAACGCTTGTCTTACGGCCTCGTCGTAGATGCGTTGGCCTTTGGGAGCGGTCCGCGCTCTTATCTGATCACACTGACCGAGTAGCCTGACGGCGTGCTTCCTGTGACAGCCAGCAATTGCCACAAACTCATCGAGCATCCGCTCTTGTCCTTCTTGGACGCCTCTCTGTACCGCCTGTTAATAGCGCCAAGCACCTCTGTCCTCGTCACTGCGCTGATGTCTGCGACCATGTCATGCCTCCTAGTTTTGGGTAACACTTATTGTGCGGCAATGGCCTGGTTTGGGTAACATCTTCCGTGAGGCAATAGCTCGACTTCGGTAACAACAACCTTGAGGCAACGCGCCGGCAAAAATGATTGTCGCACAACCGGCAAGAATACTTGACGCCATTCAGGGGATGAGAATAGGGGGTTGTACGTGGAGTGGCGAGTGGCCATGAGGCCTGGAAGGCGACGACAATTGGAGCCTGGGAGTGAGGAAACGGTGGAGGAAAGACGGAAGGCGTCCATATGGGCCAAGGCGGAGCATCCATTCCTGTGGGTGAAGCGAGGTTTCGGGTTCGCCAAGATTCAATACCGGGGATTGACCAAGAACACCCAACGGCTGGCGTTGCTGTTGAGGCTGACCAACCTCATAACGGCGGATCGTCACCTGGTGGCTTGAGAGGGCCTACCTGCGCACAACCTAAGAGGCGGGGTCACTACCACGCCCCGGCTGAGGTGACTTGGGGCCTCCAACGCTTTCCTGTGTACACCGGAAGAACCCCATGTGAGGCTCCTAAGTCTCTTACAACCCCCACGGACTATTATATGCAACCTGCATCACGCTGTTCAGAGTGTTCCTTAAGTCTGAAAGACCGCCGCTCCCTCTATTTCTACTAAGTGGTCGTCACGCACCAAATCAGCCTGAACATAGGCCACAGGGATGTTAGCCGGAATACTTTTTTCGCATTGCCTTCTTACAGAAGGATAATCGGATTCACACTTTAGGTAAACTACGCAATACAACAGTCTACCCAGACCACCACTCTCAATCAGGATGCCATTGTTTGCAAGGTTTTGTTTCCCCAATAGTACGTCAATTAATTCTAGTGTTTGGGAAGTTTGCCTCGAAGCTGAGTCGCTGCTACTAGTACTAGAACCAATAACACTGCCGGTACCCGATATAAGGGCAATTGCATTCTTTGGGCCAGACAATACCACAGCTCTCGAGAACAGCGGTGGAATTGCGCTCCTGGTCTTCGGATAGTGAGACGGATTTGTTTGCATGGGATTATCCAAGGCAAATACGTTCCAACTATTTCTTGTTTTGCATGCTATTCCGCTGATGGAGGGGGAGTCCTCTTGAGTTCCTACGCCTGTATTAGCAGGAAGGAACGCATTGCTACATCTACCCGAGAGCAAACCTGTCTCTCGAAAAAATTGCGTCCTCGAAATATTGAAATCCAGAAAGAAGTCTGAAGTGTCCGAGAGTCTTGGTATGTCTCCGTAATACGTCCATGTCTTTACAATATCAAAGACACTGGATTCTATGCTTTCCAGCTTCTCTTGAAGTTGGTGAAAGCAGCTAGCAAATTGCTCTTGATACAATCCTAAGGGGAACTCTGGGTAGATAGAACCTACAAACTTGAGTGTGATGTCACGATGCAACAAAATGGAGATGCCATTCGCTGGATATCTCACTTCTACGTTGGGACCGCTGGCCAACCATACTAGCAACAAAGCAGAATTCTTGCCTAATGGTCGTTGCAATAGTACTTCTGTAGCAGGTAAGCGTCCTTCAAAGAGCCTAGCTAGTTCGGAGACAATCTGTAGCCTTGGCGGTTTTGCGGCCAAGAAGAATGTCAACTTAAGTATAGAGTCCATCCTTAGATTCAGCACTTTTTGCATTTCGGTGAGCATCTGAAGAAGTCCGGTTAAGTCATCTTTGGTACCTTCCAGAAGAATAAATCTAAAATGTGGGCCCTCATAATCCCCATACTCACTCAATGTAATTGCCCCCCACTTTGTGTTAGTTGCAACCTAATGAAACACTGTGGATTTGGTGGATTTGACAAAATCAAGTCGAAACGAAATCAGTGTGCCGTGACTCTTCCACACGGTACCAGCATCGGCTCCTTTTCTCAACTCCTTGTACTCGTTCAGCACATATAAGGCAATGGCGTTGGGATCAAAGTTGGACGGCACTAGTTAAGATACTCGGGGCGGAGTGCGTCCATCCAGTGTGTGGTGGGGTCGGAAAGTGTTGTAGACGCGCTCCCAATGCAGCAGGGCCCAGTTGAGGGTTGGGATGTCCAGATCGCCGTCATACATTGCGTAGAACTCCTCGGAGAGAGTGCACTGTACCCGCTCCGCGTGGCCGTTGAAATTCTGGGAGCAATGCGGCAGTACAAAGAGCCTGATACCGAACTGCTAGCATACGATCTCGAAAGCAGCCCGGAAGTCGGAGTCTCCGTCCACCCGTATGGCTCTGATCAGGAAGGGAAACCGGCGCCGCATGGTGTCAAGGAACTAGGAACACTCTGAACAACGTGATTCAGGGTGAGGTGGACCTGGAAAATCGGACAGGTAGCTAAGTGAGAGTCCTGCTCCTGGACTAGAGGTAGAAGAAGCTGTCGAGAAGGAGTGGGAGATGAGAAAAGGAAGAAGGAAACAGAGCGCAGCCTTCAAGGCGAAGGTGGTCCTGGAGGCGGTGAGAGGGGATGAGACGGTGGCGGAGTTGGCGGCCCGGTACGAAGTGCACCCGGGGCAGATACAGGCATGGAAGCAGGCGCTGAAGGAAGGAGCGGCCGGGGTATTCAGCAACGGGCGGGACAGGAAGGCCAAGAGGGAGGAGGCGCTGATAGCGCGGCTGTATCAGGAGATAGGGCAGTTGAAGGTAGAGCGGGATTTCTTGGCGGAGAGGTCCGGTCCATGAGTAGGGAGCGACGGCGGAAGATGGTGGACCGGGAACATCACACACTATCCATAGTGCGGCAGTGCGCCCTCCTTGGGGTGAGCAGATCCAGCCTCTACCATCGGCCCAAAGGTGCTTCTGCGAAGGAGTTGTCCCTGATGAAGGAGATGGGACCGTCAGTACCTTGTGACTCCCTTCTACGGATCGAGACGAATGAAGGCTGGACTGAACCAGCAAGGTATCCGGGTGAGCCGCAAACGGGTACAGAGGTTGATGGGACTCATGGGGTTACAGACCCTCTATCGGCGCCCACCCACCAGCCGACGGGCGAAGGGGGACTGGATCTATCCCTATCTGTTGAGGGATATCAAGGTCACGAAGCCCAATCTGGTCTGGGTGGCGGACATCACCTACATCCCCATGGCTCGTGGCTTCCTATACCTGGTGGCGGTGATGGACTACTACAGCCGCTACCTGTTGGCTTGGCGATTGTCCAATACCCTGGAGGCCTACTTCTGCGTCGAGGCGTTGACGGATGCATTGGAGCAAGGGAAACCACAGATGTTCAACACCCACCAGGGCAGTCAGTTCACCAGCTTCGAGTGCACCCGGGTCCTACAGCAGCGTGGAGTGAAGATCAGCATGGACGGGAAGGGAAGGTACCAGGACAACATCCTGGCGGAGCGGCTGTGGAGGACGGTGAAGTACGAGGAGGTGCATCTGAAAGCCTATGCTAACGGCGCCATCGCCAGGAGGGAGCGTAGTGGCTACTTCCGCTTCTACAACAACCAGAGGCCCCATCAGGCCCTGGGCTGACGCACCCCCGCGGCGCTGTTCCACACAGACCGGACGGCGCCGGAGAAGGAATCAAAAGCGAGGAGGTGCTCTATAGACCGGTGTTGGTATCATGTGCAGGAGCGACGGGACCCTCACTCTGTCCATCTAATGGGGTCTACCTCAGCATTCTGGACTCCGGCTTCAGCCGGAATGACTAACTCTTAGTAGATATTCTATGCTCCCACTCAGAAAGCCGTCCGCAATCTTCTTGGAATGCTTAACATGAAACATAGGTGAGGACTTATGAGACAGGCTCTATGGATAAGGTGGAGCGCACCAATACATAGGAATTCTACGGGATCTATGGCGGCGTTCTGGACATCCCTTACCTCAATTGAATCCCTACTCCAATGGGAGTATTCTAAGACAGCCTCCGTCCCCAACACTCACTGAACAGACGCACTAATGCCGAGTAGCTCAACCAATCCCAACCATGCTCGGGTCCATTTCATCTGTCCAAATGAGTGCCTAACGAGTACAAGGGATTGATATAGCGAAAATAGAAATGTAGAATCAAAGTTACCGTGGCGGTGAGAATATCACATATGGAATGTAGTTGGGCCATTTCGGTTGAAGCCTAATGATTACTACACACGGTGTAGGCTTGGCAGCTACCCCAAGATGCCGGGACTGCAGGCGTCCTTTGAAAACGAGAAAGCCCACAATACCTGAGCAAGTGCATAGATGGGAATAGTTGTTGGTATCGGAGGTGGTGAGTTTCGCCTTCGCGAGACGCTGGATATGGACAAAGAGATAGTTCGGTTAACTGGAAAGTACAAGCCAACTGCTCTTTTCCTGCCAACGGCAAGTGGGGATTCCGAAAGTTATTCAAGAATGTTTATCGAGACCTATGGAGAACTTCTTGGTTGCGCGACGAATGTGTTGCATATAGCAAATAAAACCGCCTCGCCGCGTGAAATCGAATCAGCCATACTGTCGAGTGATTTGGTTTACGTAGGCGGAGGGAATACCCTAAAAATGATGCGTCGCTGGCGAAGACTAGGATTGGATGCGGTGCTCAGAACGGCGTTCGATCAGGGGGTGTTGCTCTCTGGTATAAGTGCAGGAGCCATGTGCTGGTTTAAGGCTGGACATAGTGATTCGCTCCGCTTCTATAATTCTGACAATTGGCGCTTCATTGCCGTGGCCGGACTTGGCCTAATAGATGCCACTCTATGCCCACACTATGATCAACCGTGGAAAGGAGGGTCCAGAAAGGCAAGTTTTCAAACCATGGTCGCCCGTCGGGGAGGCACAGGTATAGCTCTTGACAATAACTGCGCTATTGTATTCAAAGATGGTAGATACAAGATAATCGCAACAACTCCAAGATCGTCCGCTTACATGGTTTTCAAGTCCAAGGGCAAGATGATTACATTCCCACTTCAGAAGGGGCGATGGTTTCAATGGCAGGAACCAAATAAGAAAGTTCAATTGAAGTCAAATTCTCCGGAACTCACGCCTCGACCGGATAAGAGTAGGTTGCTATATGAAGGATAAGAACTATAACAACCTTAGGTCTAATGTGCTTTCAATCATATTGAAGCACTCCATTTACGATGATCCAGCCTTACTTAAGCCGTCTGCATGATTGATTGAAGAGCTTGGAATGGACTCCTTTGCCTTCCTGGATATGTTTCGAGAATTGGAGGACCTACTACAGGAAGAATTCGACGATTCCACCCTCTCCTATGATCAATGGTCTACTGTTGATGCTGTCCTAGAGAAAACACTAAAGAGATCTGATATGGCTGATTAATTGAAGTATGCTCTGCTTTCTGTCCAGTCATGATGCGCCAAGAACGTTGTTATCCAACGAATATGTCGCCTCAAGTGAAAAGCGAAAAAGCAACCGTCTAGGTTGTCAAGAGGTAGCAAAGGTAGGCTGAGGTGGACCCCATTAGATGGACAGAGTGAGGGTAGACTTAAGTGAGGGTCCCGTCGCTCCTGCACATGATACCAACATCGGTCGTATAGAGTACCTCCTCTTCTTTGATTCCTTCTCCGACGCCGTACGGTCTGTGTGGAACACTTCTACATCCACAAGAGTTCTCCCAATGAGAACGCAGTTTGAGAAGGGCGGAGAGAAAATGTACCAAGGGGGCGGCTTGATCGTCTGATTGTGGCGGTCGAAAACTGTACCACCTCCCACCTTCCGATAGAGTCGAAGCAGACTCGAAGGAGGGTGACAGGATGTATGTGGTGGATCTGTATTTTCGTGTGCGGAAGGCTTGTCTGGTGGAAGGGATGAGCATGAGGGAAGCATCCCGGATGTTTGGAATTCACAGGGACACTGTGCGGAAGATGCTCTCCAACCCAACGCCACCCGGATACCGAAGGCAGCGCCCTGCCCGGCGTCCCAAGCTTGAGCTCTTCACCGGCATCATAGACCGGGTCCTTGAAGAGGACCTGAGCCTTCCCAGGAAGCAGCGTCACACGGTCAAGCGCATCTTCGAGCGGCTGAGAGAAGAACACGGCTTCGATGGCGGCTACACCATAGTCAAGGACTATGTGCGCAAGAGCAGGAGGCAGGGGCGAGAGATGTTCGTTCCCCTGGCCCATCCTACCGGACACGCGCAGTGCGACTTCGGACAGGCGTGGGCAGTCATAGGGGGCGAGAGGCGCAGGGCCCACTACTTTGTGATGTCCCTTCCGCACAGTGACGGAATCTTCGTGAAGGCGTATCCGGCGGAGACTACGGAGGCGTTCTGTGATGGCCACGTATCCGCGTTCGCCTACCTGGGCGGGGTTCCGCAGAGCATCCTGTACGACAACACGAAGCTGGCGGTGGCCAGGATACGGGGAGATGGACGCCGCAAGAGAACGAGGGTGTTCACGGAGCTTCAGTCCCACTACCTGTTCAGCGACAGGTTCGGCCGACCCGGCAAGGCCACAGACAAGGGGAATGTGGAGGGGATGGTGGGATACGTGAGGCGCAACTTCCTGGTGCCTGTGCCGAAGTTCGACAGCTTCAACGCGCTCAATGCCTACCTGGAGTCAAGATGTTTTGGCAGGAAGGAGGCGAAGCTGAGGGGGCACAGGGAGAGCATAGGAGAGCGAATGGAGCGAGACCTCGGCGCATTACTGCCCTTGCCCTCGGTTCCCTACGACCCGTGCGACAGGCACGCCACCCGGGTGAGTTCCCTGTCCCTGGTCCGATACCGGGCCGACTACTCGGTGCCGGTGGCCTACGGACACAGGGACGTGCTGGTCAGGGGCTATGTGGAGGAGGTGGTGATCAGTTGCGGTTCTGAGGTGATAGCCCGCCACAGGCGGTCCTACGAACGGGGGAACTTCGTCTTCGATCCCATCCACTATCTGCCACTTCTGGAGAAGAAGATAGCAGCCCTGGACCAGGCGGCGCCCCTGGCCGGGTGGAAGCTACCGGGAGAGTTCGACACCCTTCGCAGGCTGCTTGAGTACCGCATGGGCAGACGTGGAAAGAGGGAGTTCGTTCAGGTGTTGAGGTTGTTGGAGACCTTCTCACGGGAGGATGTGCATATGGCCGTGCGCGATGCCGTCAGGATGGGAGCGGCCGGCTTCGACGCTGTCAAGCATCTTGTGCTGTGCAACATCGAGGAACGGCCACCCAGGCTGGACCTCGACCTGTATCCCCACCTGCCCAGGGTGTGTGTGAGCACCACGTCGGCGGGAGACTATATGAAGCTGCTGAATGGGAGGACATCGTGACTGACAGATCAACGCTGCTGCTGCAACACAACCTGAAGGAGTTGAAGCTGCCGACCTTCCTGAGGGAGTTCGGCAAGGTTGCGGCCCAGTGCGCCGCCGAAGGGGTGGACCATCCCGACTACCTGCTGAGGCTGTCTGAGCTTGAGCTCATAGACCGTCATCACCGCATGGTGGGGCGCAGGATCAAGGCCGCCCGCTTTCCGTCTATAAAGAGCCTGGACTCCTTCGACTTCAAGGCCATGCCGTCGGTGAACAGCCGGCTTGTGGCTCAACTCGCCCGCTGCGAGTACATAGAACGCCGCGAGAACGTCATCGCCATAGGCAACAGCGGTACCGGCAAGACCCACATAGCCCTGGGACTGGGACTCGCCGCCTGTCAGAGGGGACTCTCCGTCGGCTTCACCACGGCTGCCAGTCTGGTGAATGAGCTTGTGGAAGCCAGGGACGAGAAGCGCCTGCTGAACCTGCAGAAGAAGCTGTTCCGGCTGAAGCTGCTCATCGTAGACGAGCTCGGCTTCGTGCCCTTGTCTCAAACGGGAGCGGAACTGCTCTTTGAGATCTTCAGCCAGCGATATGAATGAGGCTCCATACTCGTCACAACCAACCTGCCCTTCGACGAGTGGACCGAGATGTTCGGCTCCGAAAGACTCACCGGAGCCCTGCTGGACCGGCTCACTCACCACGTGCACATCCTGGAGATGAACGGCGAGAGCTACCGCCTCAAACAGAGCAGTCTAGACGCTGTGGCGGCGACTCCAGACCTACACTCGTCCCCCAGCCAATAGCCGCTGCAGAGGACATTTTCGCTTGACATTTAATTGATGACATTTTTGCTGACCAATAGCGCCCAAGTGGTACACTTTTACTCCGCCCCGCTTGTTGTTGCCCAGCATAAGTGTCAGTAGTTAACTGTTCAGCAAGAATGTCACATCATGGAGAATGTGACGTTGAATCAAAAGGAACAAGGGAGACTACAGGTACTCAACAGCTTGCTGGCGAAGCATATGACGATAGAGCAGGCATCTACGCTGATGGGGGTGAGCATACGTCAAGCCTGGCGCATTCTGGCGGCTTACAAGGAGGAGGGAGCAGCCGCCCTGGCTCACGGTCATCGAGGTCGGAGGGCGCCCAACGCGATATCGGAGGATGCGAAGGCTGTTGTGCTTTACCTGGCACAGACACGGTACGTGGGAACCAATCACACGCACATGAGCGAGTTGTTGAGAGAACACGAAGGCATAGACATTCCTCGCAGCACGCTGCGGAGACTTTTGGTGAGCGTCGGTGAGAACAGCCCGCGCGGGAGACGTCCACCCAAGCATCGAAGTCGACGTCAGAGAATGCCTCGTGAGGGTATGCTCATTCAGATAGACGGGAGCTACCATAGATGGCTTGGGGAAGATGGTCCACAGTTCACATTACTGCTGGCGGTGGATGATGCTACGGGCATCGTGGCTAGCGCCCTATTCTGTGGGCTGGAGAAGACCCGCAGCTACTTCCAGCTGCTTGAGGCCTTGATAAGGCGTTGCGGGTTGCCCCTCGCCCTTTATACGGACCGGCATGCCGTCTTCAAGTACACGCCATCCTCAGATAGTGCCGCCGCTCCTACTCAGTTCAGTCGAGCTATGGACGAGCTAGGGATACAGCTGATATTCGCTCGGTCGCCACAGGCTAAGGGACGAGTGGAACGCACAGCGGGAACACTCCAGGATAGGCTGGTTACGGAGCTTCGGCTTGCGGGGGCGATCACCATCGATGATGCAAATCGCGTGCTAGAGGACTTTCTTCCACGCTTCAACAGCCGCTTCAAGGTGCCTTCCCAGGAGTCTGAAGCCGTCTACCGCCCAGTGGACGATGGAATCCGCTTGGAGAAGGTGCTGTGCTTCAAGTATCGCCGCAGAGTTGCCAGGGACAACACTGTCAGATATCGCCGCCGTACTCTGCAACTGCTGCCCGGTACGGACAGGACGAGCTACGCCGGTACAGTCGTAGATGTACTTGAGAGATTGGACGGACACCTGGAAGTGCAGCACCAAGGGTGGGACATCCCCTCTCAAGAGGCGCCGCCACATCCGAGTGTCCTTCGCGGCCTCGCCGGGAGAACCGCACACACAGTTGCCCCTTACCTGTCCTCTAAAGTCAACGGCAACGGTCTGGGTGGAAGATCGGTGACCAGGCTAGCGACGCCGGACCAGGTTCACCATATCGGAAAGCTCATTGCTGTCGCCGGTCCCAATGGCACCAGAAGAGTTCGCAAATCTGTAGGCCCACCACGAAGAGATCCCACGCCACTGCAGACGGCCAGGTGGAAGGCGGTGCAAAAGGCTAAGCGAAAGGGCCTGTCTATTCGAGGAATAGCCCGGGAACTGGGCATTCATAGGGACACCGCGAAGAAGTACATGAACGCCAGGAGCCCGCCCATAACCGGCCATCAACCCAGATTCAAGAATTCGTGACCTGTTATGATCAGAGACGAAGTCGGTGACATTTATGCTGGTCACTTTCACTGACATTTATCCTGAGCGGCGACACCCCGCTGGTACGTCTTTGCTCCGCCCTTGACACGCAGTGGTGGAGCGCAGCTTCCGCACCGACGAAGAAGAGTTCTTCTTCTGGCTGGAAAGTCCTCCCCGTAACTATGGCCAACTGAACTCCTGGTACCAGCGCTTCCTCTACACCTACAATCAAATCCGCCCTCACATGGGCATCAATATGCTTACTCCCAAGGAGGCAATCTCCCTTTGCCTTAAGTCTTGAGAGAATAAGGTGCTCAGGCGTGATACACTGCTTTGATACCAGCGATGGAGGACAATATGTCAGAGCGGATTAAGAGTGTGCAGGTCAAACGAACCAGCAGTCCCTACTACCATGAACACCTAGCGTTGATTGTGAATGCCGACATCGTTCGAGCCGGTGAAGCTGTCTCTGATACTAGTCAGCACAAACCCCACGGCAGCCCCGAGGCTATTCTTGAGTGCGGTTATCAGATAGTTCGTCAAATGGAGGAACTTCTCCGCTTAGCCCAAGGTGCAATTCTTTGTCGTCATGAGTAGGCTCGAATGCAATCCACACTAGATGTTCTTCATCGAAAGAGGTACATCGAACCTGAATCTCTGGTGATATCTCGGTTCATTCATAATTTCACTTGTTCAGTTTGGTATATAAATCCCCAAATAAACACTAAGGGCCAACGCTCTAGTAGAATGAGTCGTGGTCACGGACGAATGAATGACATTCCCCGATCATCGGTCAGGAATTCCATGCAAAGGCGAGAGGAAATGAACCATTAGTCAACGGGTTATTTGATGAGCACATCGCTCCTCTCATGACAGAACAGGGTCCTCACTTAGTCACCGATCCCATTCTCCGGGACCATCTCAAGTGTTGCCAGGCCACTTTGGATTTCTTCCTCCCAATTTGCGATCATTTCGATTCTAGAACTCAAGAAATCTGGAGCCGGCACTATTTCTTCATATGACATCTTTAGACATGTCTTGGCTGCAATTAGCCATGACCTTTCGATTTTTGCGGCAAATGACACTAGCGTTTGAAGCTCTAATCTATTAGAAACATTGTAGGCAGTTTCAAAGACCGCTTTGCCGAGCCTTTTTTCGACCCATAAGCTGGAAAACTTGCGCCACATTTCCTGAAGGAGACCATTGTCAATTCGCGACCGTAATGTTTCAGCAAAGTCGATATTAAATTCTCTAACTGCATCTGGGCCAACTAGTGACCCGCTCGGACCAATGGCACATAGGGAATTCAGTCTTGCGTTCTTGATATATTCGTCGACTTGATGTTCTACGGAATAGGCGGCCATGCAAGGCGTATCGATTGAGAGAAAACGATTTCTAACTGCGCCTCCAGGATTTAGTGGGAGGTGCTCATCAGCAGTGTCCTTTGACTCTCGAGCGGATAAATAGTCGGCAAGGGAAATCGGGCCAGCAAATGAAATTGCATTGAACCCATCCATCACCCAAACTTGGTCTCTGTCATCATAACCGTACACAAGCAAGGTGTGCAGAGTGTGAGTCTTAAGCGGCCAAAATGGCAAATAATAAGGATCTACAAAAACTATTACAGGCTTACCCTCATCAAGCAGTCTACGCGTCTCATGCCATGCCTCAGCACTGTTATCAGTCTCAATTTCCTCAACTGAGAATCCAGACCTTCTAAGCCCATCGTATCTATCCAAATGGCTAGCTTCAATTGAGGAATGCATTACGCTGGAACCCTTCGAATAGTAAAACCCCCACTCTCGCGCAAGAACGGTATCAGCGGCGGGAACACCCATATAACTCAAGTAACTCCTTAAACAAACTAGAAGGCAATTATCACTTCCTGGGACCAGCGGTACTCCTTGTAAAACATGCCTCATCCTATAAATCTCCACTACTGTTTAATTTGTTAAGTCCTGGTCTTGGATCGTAATGCTGAAAATGTGGGCGAACGGGTTATCTCCAAAAGCTAATCCGCAAACAGCAATGTTAGAGTTGACTTGTACCTCTTGCAGCCAAATGGATCTAGGGAAGTTCAAGTCGCTGCCCTTATGGTGGCTATGTGAACATCTCAAGCCGTAGCTGGCTCCTAAAGTAGGTGATGAATTGAAACCGTCTGGGAATCCCAAGATCCTTATTTGTTTTGAACCATTGAGGAAATGAATCTCGATTTCCTCCGAATAGTCGCCAAAATCTCCCGCACACAAGAAGAAAAGCTTGACTAGCTTCATTGGGGGGAACGAAACTACTTGGTTCGCCAAATAGAAGTTATTTGAGGCGCCATCGTCCTTTCTGGGAAATACAAATGGCACATCGGCCATGCATATGGTTTGCTCGGACTCAGGCAATTCTTCGGCTGGATATGCCCCCAGAAACCATTCATTTACGTCAGCCCGATTTGAGTCGTAGGAGATGGCATCGTTGTTGAACACTTCGTTAAGATGCATTATCCCAAAGGACGCCCGGGCACTCAGTGGCACATTAAAAGGCATGGGTTCCCTCTCCTAACCCCTAGCTCGGCCTTACTTGGGACATTCGCTCTTGGCAGATCTTTGCAAGTCTCTCGATCGGCTCAAGCATTATTTCGGCTGGTTGCAGGTGGCATCCAGTCTCCTTCTCCAAGCAAATCGAGGCTTCCATGCCCGAAAGGGAATCCCCCCCAAGGTCAAAGAAAGTTTCATTTGCGCTGACTTCCTCGACCCTCAGAATCGTCTGCCAGATTCGCCCAATGATTTTTTCCATCTCGGTCCCAGGCTCTCTAAAGGTCGTCTTCGAGACCTCCCGAATGTTATTGAGATTGGGGAGATTAATTCTATCGATCTTCCCGCTACTTGTTAGAGGAAGTGTTTCCATTTGGACAAATATAGATGGAAGCATGTACTCTGGGAGCATAGGTCTAAGAAAGCTCCTTAATTCGTTGAGGTTGGGAGAGATTCCTTCTACAGGGACGATGTATGCAGATAGGCGTTTCTGTCCTGCCTGATCTTTTCGGATTATGATTGCCACTTGTTCTATGTCAGGGTGTCGCCCAATTGCTGCTTCAACTTCCTGGAGCTCGATTCGATAGCCCCTTAGTTTAACTTCGCTATCAGCGCGTCCGATGTATTCGAGCGTGGCACCATCTTCCCCGTATCGAGCGAGGTCTCCCGTCTTGTACATGAGACTGTAGTTATCTTTGCTTAGGCCATTAGGTAAGAACCTGCGACTTGTCAGGTCACTGTCAACGTATCCCGAAGCAATCTCACCTGCAACGTATACCTCTCCGATTTCTCCCCTTCTAGTGGGGTAAAAATAGGGATCAAGTAGATAGACAGCCATTCCCGGAATTCGTCTTCCAATGGGTGAATTGCCGTGCTCGTTTCGTTCGCATTGCCAATGTGTAACTAGAGGTGCTTCACTCATAGCATATATATTGTGCAACTCCGCTTTCAAGAAATCGAAAAATCGCGCGCGGAGGCCCTCCGAAATCTTATCTGCACCGCAGATGACGTGCCTCAAAGATTTACAAAGTGAAATTCTCGAGTCCTTCAACATAACATTTAAAACAGACGGCATGAGAGTAATTATGGTGACTTTCATTTTATGGATTAGCTCAATTTGATAGGATATATCTTGTTCCTTCCCAGAAGGTACTATTACTATGCAACCCCCAGACAAAAGTGGCCAAACAATCTGTCGCAATAAGCTCACGAAACCTATCGAAGTTTTGAACAAATGCCTGTCTTGATCGCTAAGACCAAATCTTTCATTCACCCAAGGCAAAGAATTAACGCACACGCCATGAGAGAGAATAACACCTTTTGGACGTCCAGTAGACCCCGAAGTGCCAAAAATGAATGCCAAGTCGTTTGCGCCAACAGAATTTATTGGTCTAAAATTATCAAATTGTCGATGGATGTGGAAATTCTTGTCCGCCGCTACAATCGGTACTCCCAAATAAGAAAGCATGCCCAAGAAATGTGTTTGCGTCACAATAAGCTTCACATTAGAGTCTTCCAGCAGAGCTTTCAGCCGGTCAAAGGGTTCGGAAGGCTCAAAGGGAACACATACACAGCCTGCCTTTAGAATGCCCAAGACGCCTACTATTACGTCGATCGATCGATTCATGCTGAGGCCAACTCGATCCTGTCTGGCGACTCCCTTCCGCCTCAAATAGGTTGCCAGTTGGTTTGACCTTAGCGACAACTCTCTATAGCTGATGTTTTCGCCTTCATAAATGGCGGCTACTCCCTTAGGAGTCCTTGTTGCCTGAGCTTCGAAAAGTGTGCTTATGCAAATGTCCTTTTCGGTGAATCGTTTCGATGCGCAAATCACTTTGGTGCCTCTCAAATGGTCCTAAGTTCGATTTGCAAGAACTGTAATTCAAGACACTCATCGAAGTCAACCAATCTAGGGGGTCCTATTTGTTGGGCAGGACTATGTTGGAGCTAAGTGAGGGACCGGTCACTCCGCCTGACTGGACTCGAACTCGTCAGAAGATAGTCGACATAGAAAGACGGCTTTTGTTTGAATATGCTAAAATTACAGTAAATAATATTGAAACTAACGGCTAGCCACGCCCTCCTATTATCCTATGACTGCTCCCCACTGCTCTAAGCCACCCGCACCAAAGACTCTTTTGCCCTCCATTCAGGTTCCAACTCTTGTCGGTGTAACACATCAGGTGGCACACCTATAGAGGGTAGATAAGCATATGGGAGGCAGCCCGAATAGAATCAAACAACCATTATTCCAAACAGATCCTTTTGAAGCTACCTTTGTGGTACCGAATGTGGTACTTAAACCCAAATTACACTGATTTTATAGCTGAGTAAGAATCCAGGCTCGGCAGCCAACTCAACTCATCGCGCACATTCGCAGAGCTGCTCGTCCACTGTCTCCCCAGCCATCGAAAAACCCACCGAGAAGAACCTATGAAAATCGCATTCATCGGAACCGGCAACATCGGCAACCCCATGGCCCGCCACATCCTGGAGGCCGGTCACCAATTGACGGTCCACGACCTCAACCGTCAATCCACCATCAACCTTGAGGAGATGGGCGCAACCTTGGCTCCCACGCCCCAGGCCGCTGCCGAAAAAAGCGAAATCATCCTCACCTCCCTCCCCGGCCCTCGCGAAGTTGAGGCCGTCGCCCTCGGCGACCAGTCCGTCCTGCAGGGTGCGTCGGAAGGCGCCATCTACGTAGACCTCTCAACCAGTTCTCCCAGCCTCGCCCGGCGCATCTACCAGGAATTCCAGGCCCGCGGCGTTGCCGCCCTCGACGCTCCCGTCAGCGGCGGCGTCCCGGGTGCGGAGGCCGCCACCCTGTCAATCATGGTCGGTGGTGACCGCAACGTTTTCGAAAAAGCATCTCCCGTCCTTCGCGCCATGGGCGACAAGCTCATCTACTGCGGGCCCCCGGGCTGCGGCATGGTATGCAAGATCTGCAACAACCTCGTCACCATGAGCCTCGCCGCCTTCCTCCCGGAAGTCCTCACCCTTGGCGTAGAGGCCGGCGTAGACCTCAAGACCGTCGCCAAGTCCATCACCAGCGGCTCCGGCAACAACTGGGTGCTGGAGGGCAAGTTCCCCACCACCCTGTTTCAGGGCAAGTTCGACCCCGGATTCACCCTGTATCTCGCAGCTAAGGACGTGCATCTCGCCACTGAGCTTGGCCGCGAGTTGGGACTGCCCATGGAAGCCTCTAACCTCTTCGCCCAGATATACCGCGCGGCCTTGCGCAATGGATTGGGCGACTTGGATGCCGACGCAGTGGCCCTCCTCTACGAAAGGCGCACCGGCACCAAGCTCCGCTTCACTGAAGGCTAGTCGTTGGCTCTTCTCAATTCGCCTTCGCACAGCCGCAATATGGACGCCCTCGACAGATACGCGTTGCTGAAGGGGTCCAGGTCTGTCGCCGTAATCACCGACTGACCGTAGGCAAGCACCCGCTCCAACACCTGCTCTCGCCGTTCTTCGTCCAACTCCGAGAGTATGTCGTCCAGCAACACCAAAGGCTCTCCCTTGTAGGCCGAAAGGTACTGGGCCTCGGAAAGCCGGAGAGTCAATGCCAGGGTGCGCGCTTGGCCTCGAGAGGAATATACTCCCATATCAACATCACCCACCAACAACTGAAAATCGTCCCGATGTGGCCCAAGGGCCGTAGACCCCAAACGGATCTCCTGGTCCCTCAAGGCTTCCAAACCATTCAGAAATTCTGCGGCGCAGTCTCCGGCATCATCGGCCTGCGTGACGTTGGGCAAGTACTCCAGCCGCAGGTCCTCTGCATCGCCCGTCAGCTCCCGCTGGGTGGCCCTTGCGGTTTGCGCCAATTCAGTCATCGTATCTGTCCTTTGCTGGACAATCAGAGAACCGGCCTGCACAAGCTGCTCGTCCCAGAATGCAATCTCGCTTTCCCGTGCCCGCCCATCGCGAATCAGCTTCAACAGCTGATTGCGCTGGTGAAGCACCTTTTGATAACGCTGTAGGGCGCGCAGGTACGCGGGACTCGACTGCGAAATTAGTATGTCCAGGTAGCGCCGTCGGACCGAAGGGGAACCCTGTACCAGCCGAATGTCCTCCGCCGAAAACAGCACCACGTTCAGAAGTCCCACCAACTCCGCTGCCGTCCTGCGAACGCCGTCTACCCGCACCTCCTTCCGCACCGAGTGGATGGGTGCGCCCTGGGAAGCTGCGCTCCGTGCCCTGAAATGCGTCTGATATCCGACGATGATCCGGGTGCGGCTTCCATCCAACTGCACCGTTCCATCCACGGCTGCCTGCTCCAGTGTAGACGCCGCATCCCAGTTCACCACCTCCCGCTCGTTCTCCGCACGGAAGGACTTTGCAATAGCCAGCAGGTAGATTGCTTCAAGGATGGTTGTCTTGCCCTGGGCATTGGCCCCTACAATGAGGCTTGGGCCCTCAGGCACGTCAACTTCCAGCCTCCGGAAGGACCGAAAGTTCACCAGATTCAGACGTGCCAGGTGCATGTCAGACCGCCTTCGCCACAGAGGTCTGGTAATGACGTCGAGAAGGTCGGTAGCTAGTCGGAGTCTTCCATTGTCTGAATCTCTCGCTCCAGGTCCTGCACCTTCGCCGCATCATCGTCGGAGAGACCGTAGCAACGCTCCAGATACAGCTGCGCCAGGCGGGTGCCCCGGCCGGAGCTGTCTTCCGCCGCGTCAATCAGCTTGCCCACGTGGTAGCGTTCAGGGAGAAAGCGCGCCAGCGTACGAAGTTCGTTGCCCACCTCTTCCCGCATCTCACGGTCTCGACCCTCCACGGCATAACGGAACTTTACCACAAGCTTGGAAAGCTCGTTCAAGCGGTCCTTCTCCCCCAAAAGGCTGTACATCACCTCGTTGACGCCCAACCCCTCCTCTGCAGGCTCCTCCAATACGGGCGCCTTCTGCGAATCATCAAACTTGGACCAGACCTCGGAGTATTCGTGGGCAATCTCGCCCACCGTCTGCATTCCGCCCGCCACATCCTGAGGCGAATGAAGACCTCCGTATATCAGGTCGTCCCCTCGCGCTTCTGCAAGTTGTAACAGCCGCTCGTAACTTTCCATGTCCTCAGGCACGGGCGGCATGGGGAAGGACGAAATCTCCGCTGCCGAAGCGGCGCCAAGGGATGAGGCCAGGAAGGGAGGGACGTACTTGGCAATGTTCACCGGCAGCGGAAATACCACCACGTAGGTGGCGTACAACTTCTCCGAGTCCGTCCTGTCTCGGAAATAGACCAGCGCATGACCACGAGGGTTCTGCGAATCACCGATTTCAAAATCTAGGGCCATCAGACTTTCAGAAATGCTTCTGCTCTACGCCAACAGTCAAGATTGGGATAGGTAAAGTATAACCCATCGTCACCTGCTAAATGACCGCTGTGGCCTCCACTTCAACGCGGAACTCCGGCTCTGCCAGCCCGCTAATCAGCACCAGGGTACTGGCCGGAGGATTGTCGCCAGTTAAATGCCTGTCCCTCGCGACGCGAAAGCCTGGGATGTCCTCCCTGTGAGTCAAATAGACTGTAATCTTCGTCATGTCCCCAAATCCCGCACCCACCGACGCCAAAGCCGCCCTCAGGTTCCGGAATACCTGGTCCGTCTGGGATTCGATGTCGACGCCGGCCAGGGTGCCATCTGGCCGCCGGCCCACCTGTCCGGAAATGTACGCGACGTCTCCCGCCTTTACCACGTGGGTGAATCCTCGCGGCGGGGCAACGTCAGAAGGGTTGATGTGTTCAAGCGCCATTATGCGCCTCCTCGATGAAATGGCCGGTCAACAGGCTTGAAGTAAAGTATGTCAGCTATGCCGCCAGTACGTACCTCCCGCCATTGCGGCTCTACTTTTTGCCCTATTCTCAGTTGCGAAGTGTCCATACCGCCAATCCGGTGGACGATGCCGCCCCGCACGCCCTCCCAGCCAATAACCGCCGCTGCCACCGGCTCCGTTAGAACTTCCTCGTCCAGATTGCGATGCACCAGCGTAAACGTCTTCACGTACCCCGGGCCTTTGACAGGACTCCACTCCTTCGTGTCCACGAAGCACCGCTCGCAATAGATCTTGGGAAGCAGGAACCTGGCCCCGCATCCCGAACACGTGGAAGCAAGAATCACCTTCTCGTCTCTCAGCGCGGCGAAGAACCGCTGCCCCGCAACGCCAACGGTATACCGATGGTGGATGGGGATATTCCCCCTCCACTGGGAGATGCGTTCCGGACTTGGGGTTTCTTCAGTCATCGCCTGGCTTGCCTCTAAGCGCCTTCGAAATATCAGTCGATCAGCTTGAAATATCGGATGTCGGTGATTGAACCTTCCCGCTCCTCCGCGGGCTTCCACACCGCCTCCACCCTCTTGCCTATGGCCACCCTCGACACTACGGTCTCCAGGTCTTCCCCCACTTCGCCCAGAACGTGAAGGATCCCCACGCCCGGACTCGCCCCGTCTATCTCAATTACGGCAGGGACCTCCGGCGTTTCCCTACGGGTGGCGTCCCAGTTCACGAAACTCACAGAGAAGGTGTTGATGACCCCAGTGTCCTGCAGCTTCGTCCACCGGTCCATCGGCACGTAGCAGAGTTCGCAAAATGCCCTCGGTGGAATAACTGTCCGTTTGCATTGTAAACAACGCAAGCCGAGAATCTCTCCGTCCTTTAGTCCTGCCATAAACCGGCCAACCGCTGCGCCCGTGTCCCACTCGTACTCCATCTTGCCCCGCCAGCGCGTTGTGAAGACCTCTCCTTGGGTTAAGGCCTGGTCGGTCAAGGACGTTCCTGCAAACGGCTCCACGTTCTCTAACTCTGCTTCCCTAGAATCACAACCGTTCCCACCTGCATCAGGTCCCCCCAAGCCTGGGCCAAGCCCCGCTGCACCGATCGCTTTACCTGCCGCTTACCCGCGCGACCTTCCAGCTGCCAGAATATCTCCGCCACCTTCATCACTCCCGCCGCCGATATGGGGTTGCCGACGCCAATCAGACCTCCGGAGGGAGTGGCCGGAATTCCCGTCTCCGTATCCCTGTCCCAGAACCCCTCCTCAACCAGCCGCGGCGCCTCCCCCTTGTCCGCCAACTGCAAGCCCTCAAGATGGTGAAGCTCCTTGTAGGCGAAAGGATCATACGGCTCCACCACATGAATCTCTTTACGTGGCTCGGTTACTCCGGCCATCTCGTATGCCATCCGGGCCGCCTTCTCCACGTAGCGAGGATAGTACAGGTCTCGGTTGGTCCAGTAGGACGTGTCCAGGTTCCAGCCCACCCCTTCTATCCAAACCGGGTCCAAACCTCGCTTCTTCACGAACTCCTCGGAGGCGAGCACCATGGCGCCGGCCCCGTCGCTGACAGGAGAAACCATCAGCCTTTGCACCGGCCAGGCCATCACCTCTGAGTCCATTATCTGATCGAGGGTGTAGTCCCCGGAAATGCCCGACTGAGACGAAGGATGGTCCATCCCGTTGCGCTTGTTCTTCTGCGCCACCTTGGCGAAGGTCTCCATGGGAACGTTGTGGGTGGTCATGTAGCGGTTCATCTCAAGAGAGAAGATCCAGAGCAGGTTCACTCCCAGAGGACGTTCCAGGAACTGATCGTAGATGGCGTTAAAGCAGCCCTGCGGATGAGGCAATGCGGAAGACATCTTCTCTTCCCCAACCACCAGGCAGGTGTCAAAATGCCCACTTGCAACGTGGTACCAGCCATTTATAATCCCGAACACGCCGGACCCGCCACCCACGTAGCTGCGCATAAAAGGCTTTCCCCGCGCGCCGGACCCGTCGGCCAGATACTCCCCGTTCATGTGGACGCCGTCGAAGGCGTCCGGCGCCGTCACCGACACCACGGCATCCATGTCGTCTATCTCCAGCGAAGCGTCGTCCAGCGCCGCCCGGGCTGCCTCGAATGCCAGCTCCTTCGGCGTCTCCAGGGCACGACGCATGAACCTGGTCAACCCCGCTCCCAGAACTGCCACGCGGTTTCTATAGGCCACCGTATCTCCCCATCAGGCAGCCTCCAGAATCGCCACGCCTCCGGTGGCAGTGGGTACGCCCCGCCACGACTGCGCCAGCCCTAGCTTGACATTATCCAACTGACGCCATCGCGCCTCACCCCGAAGCTGAAGCACAATCTCCAGCACGCTGCGAAGTCCCGAAAGGTCGTGGGTGTAGCCACATCCCAGACTCCCCCCGGAAACGTTAACGGGCAGCCGCCCATCGAAACTAAACTCGCCGGCTTCAAGCATGGCGCCGGAGCGACCGTGGGCCGCCAGTCCTAACGCCTCCAGGTGTTGCAGTTCCTTGTATGCGAAAGTATCGTCCACCTCCGCCAGATGTATTTCACTGGCAGGTTCGACAATCCCTGCCATCTTGTAGGCGCGGCTTGCTGCATCTTCGGCGTAACCGGCCCTTCCCCAATCTCGCTCTTCCAGGTTCGGTGTCTCCTGTCCCCAACCGATGCCTTTTATGTATACTGGATTGCCCTTCATCCTCGCCGCCGCTTGCTCCGTTGCCAGTACCATGACGATAGACCCGTCCGCAGTACTAGCGCTCTGATCTTCCCTCAACGGGTCTGCAACCAGCTTTGAAGACGTAACGTCGTCAACGGAAAAACTGCATCCGTAGGCCGCCATCGGATTTCGCTGAGCGTTCCCCCTGTTCTTTACCACCACCGCCGAAGTCTGCTCTGCCGTGTTTCCGGAAGACGCCAGAAACGCCCGCATCTCCATACCCGCAACAAACCGGGGGTGAAAATCCAAGGGGCGTACGCTTACGGGGTCCAGCGCCATCGCCTCAACGTAAGCGGGATAGAGAACGTTGGAGGCCTTGGAGCGGCCTTCCACCACCGCAATGTCGAACTCCCCCGTCCGAAGCTGCATGAGTATCGCTCCCAAGGCCGTGATGCCGTCCGAAGTTATTGTGTGCACGGGCTTCAGCACCGCACCCAACTGGTCGGGAACGTACTCGTCGGCAATGGCCGTGCCTTCCAGGTAGTCTTCGCTGACGGAAACGAAGGTGTCCACCTGTCCTGGCTCTATGCCGGCATCCTGATATGCGCTGACCGCCGCCTCGAATATCATCTCACGAAATGAGACCTCCGGAGAGGAGGGACGGAAGGAGGTGTAGCCAACGCCAACTATGGCAACTCTCTGGGACATCAGCTAACCACCAATAGGCAAGAACCAATCATGGCCCAAGAATTGTAGCCGCCGATTCCCCGCCTTTCAACCTCATGCCTCCTCACCTCCCATCGTCTCCAACACTATATGAATGTCCTTGTCTCCACGCCCGCTCAGGCACACCAGAATGATCTCTTCCGACGAAAGCTTGGGTGCCAGCTTCGATGCATAGTAGATAGCGTGGGATGGCTCCAGCGCCGGAATGATCCCCTCCGTCTTGCACAACAGATGAAATCCCTCCAACGCCTGCGCGTCGTTGACCGACGTATATTCCGCCCGTCCGATGTCCTTCAGATAGCTATGCTCCGGCCCCACGCCGGGGTAGTCCAGGCCCGGCGATATGCTGTGAGTCTCCACCACCTGCCCGTTCCCGTCCTGTAGCAGGTACGACATCGAACCGTGCAGCACGCCCGGCCGTCCGGCAACCAGCGTCGCAGCGTGCTTGGAACCCTCCTCTCCGCCTCCACCCGCCTCCACACCAACCAGCCTAGTTTCTTCGTCGCCCACAAAAGGATGAAAAGCCCCGATGGCGTTGCTGCCTCCGCCAACGCACGCGATCACGTAATCAGGCAGCCGCCCATCCGAGTCCAGAAGCTGCCGGCGGGCCTCCCTGCCTATCACCGACTGGTAGTCTCGCACCATTAGCGGGTACGGATGCGGTCCCACGGCGCTGCCCAGAAGATAGTGGGTGGTCTCAACGTTCGTCACCCAGTCGCGAATGGCCTCGTTTATTGCGTCCTTAAGCGTCTGACTCCCCGTGTCCACCGGGCGTACTTCCGCGCCCAACAGCCTCATGCGGAAGACATTCAGCGCTTGCCTCCTCATATCCTCCACGCCCATGTACACAATGCAGTCCAGACCAAGCATGGCGCAGGCCGTAGCCGAGGCTACCCCATGCTGCCCCGCCCCCGTTTCTGCGATTATCCTCTGTTTGCCCAACCTCTTGGCCAGCAAACCCTGACCCAGTGCGTTGTTTATCTTGTGCGCCCCGGTGTGGGCCAGGTCCTCCCGCTTCAGAAAAATCTTCGCGCCGCCCAACTCCCGTGTCAGGTTTGCCGCAAAATACAGGGGCGTGGGCCTACCGACATAGGTCGAAAGCAGAAAGTCCAACTCCTGCTGGAACTCCTCGTCCTCGCGATACTTTTGGTAGGCCGACTCCAACTCTTCCAACGCCACCATCAACGTCTCCGGCACAAACTTCCCGCCGTAGTCGCCGTAACGGCCGCGCCCATCCGGGCCTTCGATAATCGTCTTCACTGTCATGTCTTTCTCCTATTCAAAAACTGAGCCGCCCGCCTCGCCTCGGCAACGAATTGACGTATCTTCTCAGCGTCCTGCACACCCTGCGTCTCCACGCCGCTGGAAACGTCAACTCCCCAAGGCTGCACCTCCCTCACCGCTCGTCCTACGTTCTCCGGCGTTAACCCTCCCGCCAGCATGAACTCAAATCCCGCCTGCGAAAGCTGCCCCGCGACGCTCCAATCGAAGGACTGGCCTGTTCCTCCCTGCAGCCCTGCCACCAACCGGTCCAGGGTCGCCAAGTGCCCCCGCTCACGCAGCATCGTAAGCTGCTTCTCCACCTTGCCCACTACCTCATCGCCAACCATTCCGCCTGGAACATGGATTGCCTTGAAGAGCGGGACCGGTACTTCGTCACAGTATTCCATTGACTCTTTGCCTGACATCTGTACCATGTCCACCCCTGATCGAACCACCGTCTCCTTCACCTCCTCCAGAGGCTGGTCTGCAAAAAGTCCCAAGAGTTTGGGAGGATTTTCGACTGCCGTCTTCACCGCATCCACCATCCGCCTGGCCTGCTCCACAGACACACAACGGCGACGATTAGGCACAAAAACAAACCCGATGAAGTCCGCTCCCGTCTCCGCAGCCGTCAGAGCATCCTCCACCCTCCGGACCCCATCAATCTTCACCTTCACCATTTGGATACACATACCCTCTTTGACAATCCCCGCATCTCGTATGGCTTCGATTCTCTCCTTCTTGGGAGTAATCCACTGCCTGCCATCTCAGACAACCTCTCCCAGCGCTAGTTCCCGCACCTTCGCCGCCGTATCCTCCGCGGTAACTAGCGCTTCCCCCACCAGCACCGCGTTGACGCCCAAACCCTGCAGCATCGACACGTGCTCTGCCGTGAAAATCCCGCTTTCGCTGACGATAATCTTGCCTCGAGGCACTCGTCCGGCCAGCCTTTCAGTCACCGAAAGGTTAGTCTCGAAAGTGTGCAGGTTTCTGTTGTTGATGCCGATTATTTCCGCCCCTGCTTCCACCGCCGCCTCTAATTCTCCCTCGTCATGCACCTCCACCAACGCCTGAATCCACAACTCCTGGCACACCGACAGCATCTCCGACAACTGCGACGGCGAGAGAATCGCCGCAATTAGCAGCAGACCGTCGGCGCCACGGCTCCTCGCCTCGTACACCTGGTACGGGTCGAAGATGAAGTCCTTGCGGATTACGGGCTTCCTCTTTGCTCCGGCAACCTGCGACACCTCCTCCAGGTCATCCAGCGTCCCCTGGAATCGAGGGTCCGTCAGGACCGAAATCGCCGCCGCCCCGTTATCAACGTATGCCCGAGCCAGCGCCTTTGGGTCAAAATTCTCCGCCAGCAGCCCCCGGGAAGGCGACGCCTTCTTAACCTCCGCAATGAGCCGCACCCGATCTCCCAGCAGCGCGCCGGAAAGGTTCAGCGGCAAGCCAATATCCTTCACTCGACCCTCTAACTCGGCCTGAGAAATCCTCCGCTTCTGCTCCTCCACCTCTCCCTTCTTGGCCATAACTATTTTCTCAAGAATCGTTGCCAAATCCGCTGCTCCTCATCTTCGCTGGCCCTCCGCTTCCATTGCCAGCTCCTGGCTGACCTCGACCAGCGCCTCTAACTTCGTAAGAGCGCGCCCATCATCTATTACCTGGGCCGCCATCTCCACGCCCTCCTGCAGACTCTCAACCAGCCCGCCCACCATCAGCACGGCGGCGCTATTGAGAAGCACCACGTCTCTGTGCGCCCCTCTCTCTCCCGTCAGGATCCGACGAAGCAGGAAGGCATTGTCCGCCGGCGTCCCTCCCCGTATCGCCTGCCACGGTGCCTTAGCCAGCCCCAGGTCCTGTGGGTTGACCAAACTGTGGGACACCTCCCCGGCCTTCAGCTCCCAGACGTGATTTTCGCCACCCAGCGTAAGCTCGTCCGCCCCTTCGGAACTGTGGACCACCAGGCAGTGCTCAGACCCCATCAGGTTCAGCACCTGTGCCAGCTTCTCTCCCAACGCTGGTTCAGCTACCCCCAGTAGCTGCTGCTTCACCCTTGCAGGGCTGGTCAACGGGCCGAGAACGTTGAACACTGTGCGAATCCCCATGTCCCGACGTACGGGCGCTGCGTATCTCATGGCCGGATGAAAGACCAGCGCGAACATGAACCCCATCCCCACCTCGTTTATGCATCGCTGAACCGCTTCGGGCGGCAATTCTAGTTCAACTCCCAAAGCTTCCAGCACGTCGGCGCTGCCGCATGTCCCGGATGCGGCCCTGTTGCCGTGCTTGGCCACCTTCAATCCCGCTCCCGCCGCTACGAAGGCCGTTCCGGTAGAGATATTGAATGTCTTGGCCCTGGCGCCTCCCGTGCCGCACGTGTCCACCACCACCCCATCCGTCTCAACAGGCAGCGCCTTGTCTCGCATCACCGACGCCATCCCTGCTATCTCCCCCGGCGTCTCCCCCTTAATCCGCAGCGCCGTCAGGAAGGACGCCAGTTGCACCGGCGTTGCCTCACCCTCCATTATCTGCGTCATGACTCCCGACGCCTCTTCCATCGAGAGAGAAGAACCCCCAATAAGTTTCTCCGTTGCTTCCCTAATCATCGCTGGCCCCTTTCTCCTCGGCCCACCGTTCTACTCGGTTCAGATAATTCCGCAAGAGATCATGCCCCACTCTTGTCATTATCGACTCAGGATGAAACTGCACCCCCTCAACCGGCAGGCTCTTGTGTCGCACCCCCATGACGATCCCGTCCTCCGTCCGAGACGTTACCTCCAGAAAGTCCGGCAGCGTGTCCGGGTTGACCATCAATGAATGATACCGGATCGCCTCGAAGGGGTTGGGCAGCCCCTCGTACAACCCCTTGCCGTCGTGGTGAACCATAGACGTCTTTCCATGCATGATCTCGGGCGCCTGCTCCACCACTCCGCCGTAGGCATAACCGATGGTCTGGTGTCCTAGACAGACCCCCAAGACCGGAAGTTTCTCCCCAAACTTCTTCACCACTTCGCCGGAAATCCCCGCCTCCCGAGGGGTGCACGGCCCCGGCGAAACAACTATCCCCTGAGGGTTCATTTCTTCAATCTCTTCCAGACTGATCTTGTCATTCCGCTCCACCCGCACCTCCGCCCCCAGCTCACAGAGATACTGGTACAGGTTGTAGGTGAAGCTGTCGTAGTTATCGATTAGAAGAATCATCTCAGCCCCTCCGTCCTTCGGCCCGGTCCATCGCCCTGAACAGTGCGCCTGCCTTATGTAAAGTTTCCTCGTATTCGTCCCGCGGGTTACTGTCGGAAACAATGCCTCCCCCCGCCTGAACATACATGGTACCGTCCTTGTAGATCCCCGTCCGAAGTACCAGCGCCGTGTCCATGTTGCCCGAGTAGCTGAAATAGCCAAC
The DNA here is from genome assembly GCA_951812825.1 of uncultured Dehalococcoidia bacterium. Taxonomy (GTDB): domain Bacteria; phylum Chloroflexota; class Dehalococcoidia; order Lucifugimonadales; genus JAPULR01. Next base: position 593,716 of record OX638324.1, read on the forward strand.
CGCACCACCGTATGGCCCCCGCATCTCCCCCTCCACTTCCGCGATTATCTCCATCGCCCGAATCTTCGGCGCACCGGAAACCGTCCCGGCTGGGAAGCAGGAACGCAGGGCGTCGTAGACCGTCATCTCCGGCTTCAACTGCCCCTCCACGTGGGATACCAGGTGCATCACGTGAGAAAACCTCTCCACGTCCATCAACTGCGTCACTTTCACCGTGCCGGGCACGCTCACGCGTCCGATGTCGTTCCGCCCCAGGTCCACCAGCATGATGTGCTCCGCCCGCTGCTTGATGCTGCTGCGAAGCTCCTCCTCCCACGCCGCGTCCTCCTCCGGCGTCGCTCCCCGAGGCCTCGTGCCCGCAATGGGGTGCGTCGCCACGATGCCGTCCTCCACCTGCGCCACCGTCTCTATCGCCGCCCCTACAATATGGAAGTCGTCCATCTGCAGGAAGTACATATACGGAGAAGGATTCACGCTCCTCAACGCCCTGTAGATCTCAAAGGGCGGCGCTTCCGTCCGACGGCTGAATCTTTGGGAGTTCACCACCTGAATGCAGTCGCCGGCGTAGATGTAGTCGATGCACTTTCCGATAACCTCTTCATACTCATCCAGCGTGAAGTTGGAAGCGAAGTCAGAGGTTTCCCGTCCTCCCCTTAGCGGGTCCAACAGCAGTCTGGGCCCGCTAAGGGGCTGCGCCAGACGCTCCACCAGCCCGTCGATCTTGTCCGTAGCCTCGGCGTAGGCCGATTCCACGTCGCCGTCCAGACGAACGTGGCTCACAACCTTGATGTCGTGCTGGAGATGGTCGAATACCAGCATCGTATCGGCGAACATGAACACAGATTCCGGCAGACCCTGCGGGTCCTTCGGCATCATCGGCACTCGCGGCTCGAAGTAGCTGACCGAATCGTACGCCAGGTAGCCCACGCCGCCGCCATGAAACCGCGGCAGTTCCGGCACTTGTACCAGCTTGTACCGGCTCATCTCCTCTTCTACCGGAATCAGCGGGTCCACCCGGCCTTCCGGCTGTCCCGGGCCCGTTTTCACCACCTTGTACGGTTCCGTGCCGATGAAGCTGTACCTGGCAATCCGCTCCCCGCCTTCCACGCTCTCCAGCAGGAACGAATAGGGTGGCCTTGCCACTTTCAAATAGGCCGAAACCGGCGTCTCCAGGTCCGCCTGCACGGCCCGGTATATTGGCACCAGGTTTCCCCGGCCCACCATCCCCTTGACCTCTTCCAACGATGGATAGTACATGGCTCTATCCCCTCTTTCTCCTTCTACGCTTACTCATTGATGCACTCATGCCTGTCTTTCTGAGCGGAGCGAAGAATCGCGCACTCACAGGCTGAGAACTCCCTACTCCCCCGCAATCACCAACCCCATCCGACGCTTGATCTCCTCAACCTTCGGCTCCGACACCGACGCCGCCTGCTCCGCCCCTCTCGCCAGCATCCTCTCCAATTCCCCTACGTCGTCCATTAGCTCGTAGTACCGCTCCCGAATCGGCTGCAGCTCTTCCACCACCACCTCTGCCACCCGCGACTTCAGGTCGCCATACCCCCGCGCCGACGCGAAGTCCTCCTCGCACTCCTCGACCGTCCTGTCCGTAATCGCCTTGTATATACCCAGCAGGTTATTCACCCCCGCCTTGGCAGGGTCCTCCGAGAATCGGATCTCATTCCCCGAATCCGTCACCGCCCTTCTGATCGATCTCACCATCTCTTTTGGATCGTCCAGAAGATTCACCGCATGACCCCGGATGTGCGCCGAACTCTTCGACATCTTCACCCTAGGCTCGTCCAGACCCATCACCCGCGCCCCAACCTCCGGAATCACCGCCTCCGGTACCACGAAAGTCTCCCCATACAGATGATTGAACCGCTGCGCGATGTCTCGCGTCAGCTCCACGTGCTGACGCTGGTCGTCACCCACCGGCACCTCGTGGGCGTCGTACAACAGAATATCCGCCGCCATCAGCACCGGATAGTCCAGAAGCCCCGTCGACACACTTTCCTGACGCTGCACCTTGTCCTTGTACTGCGTCATCCGCTCCAGCCAGCCCAGGGGCGTCACGCAGTTCAGCAGCCAGCACCCCTCGGCGTGCGCCGTGACGTGACTCTGCACGAACACCGTGCACTGGTCCGGGTCAAGCCCCGCGGCGAACAGCATCGCCGCCAGCGACCTCGTCTCCCGCCGAAGCTCCTCCGGGTCCTGCTGAACGGTGATAGCGTGAAGGTCCACAATACAGAAAAAGTTCTCCTTCTCCGATTGACGCTCCACCCAGCCCTTGATCGCACCCAGATAGTTGCCCAGCTGCACACTGCCCGAAGGCTGTATCCCGCTGAACACCCGACGCTTGACCTCTGTCATGGCCCCTGATGCCTCCATTTCTCCAAAACCTACCCATTCTTGTTCCTGCGAAGGCAGGAACGCATTCTCAACCCAAGCACGCCGTCTTTTCACAACGCCCATCTCCGTCCCTCCCTTTCAGACCCACCCCAACGCTCTCTCGTAGGGCGGTTCGCGAACCGCCCTTCCCCCTCTACCCTCATGTTATTCTGAGGAGGCCCCGCGACGAAGAATCTCGCCTCTCTCGACATCCCAACTTCCCCAAAATAAGAAAACCCCGCCTCAAGGGACGGGGCAAAGCCGCGGTGCCACCCTAGTTTCCCGACGAAACGGGACTCTCTGGACGCCCCAACAATCTGGGACGCAAGGGCTGTAACGGGCCCGCCCGATGATTGGTGGGAGCATCAGCCGACCTGCCTAACACGTCAACTTCAAACTCCGAAGGGGTCCATTCACTCCTCTGCCCTGGGCGCCGGCTTCCACCTTCCCCGGCTCTCTAGGCCCGGCCTGAGGGTTACTACTCCCCAACCAACCTTATGCTATTTTGTTCACCAAAATTCTAGGCCCACCCCTCCCCCACTGTCAACTGCGTGTACTCGTCTGAACCAGTCGTCTAATGTGTTGACTCTTTGGTGTCAGCATATTATTCACGGAATCCAATATTGCCTAAATCAAGAATTATCCTAATTGGAGTGGAGCTTTATGTTCAGCGCACGATTTACGTTGGTATTGGCTATACTAATGGTCATGCTATTTGTGGTTGGTAACGTAGCTGCTGATACTAATACAACAAATTTGGCTACCCACAGTGGATCGTGGGGAAGCTATAAGAGCAGGCAGAAGCAATACTACTATAATTTCAATGAGTCCAGCATTAAGTTAGGAAGTACACAGCACTACGTTGAAGCCATAGATGGCTGTGTTAGATCAAAGAGCGGGTATGTGTACTATGACAGTGGTGACCAGTATCCAGCAGAGAATGGTCATAATTTGGACCCGATCCTATGCAATCCAGATTCTGAAACGCATACTTGGGGCACATGGAGCGGAAGGACCTTCCAACATGGCGCTCAGGGAGGAACAATGGTGGAATCGTACATGCACATTGGATCAAATGGTGGTTACTTAACGTTCGGCTGGCACGTGTATTATTATGACGACAAAACCATTGGCGAGTTTTGTGTCGCGTGTTGAGCCAATGGCATAACCCTCTCCCTCATTCAAATGCACCTAAAATCCATCAATTGAGAGCGAAATCACCATGGTCAAGCGAATAATCCGCAAAGTATTTACACCCCCGATTCTAGCTATAACTCTAGTAGGTATAGTTGGAGTTGGTATCGCGTTGGCTTTTTCTGGAGGAAATGGCAAAAAAGTCGACGTGAATGACACGCTTTCAATCGGAGGTGTCGAAGTTGAACTTCACTCCCTCGACCGCAGTCTAGAGGGAATCACCATTGAATATTCATACCAACCGGAAGAAACCGTCTTTCAGTTAGGCGTCAGCAGCATAACTAAGAGCGATGGCTCAAAGTTGGAAGCTACGTCCGGTGCCGGCCTCAGCAACGGAAATATCTCTGAAACCATCCCCTATGTACCAGTCGGCAGAGACCAATCTGGAGACGTTTACCTTGGTTCTTTCGTAAAATATGATACGACAAAGACGGGAACAAAATCCTTTGACCTGGGATCTGACTATTCCTCAATGGTGAACGACAGTGAATCCGAGAACTCTACGCTTCCCATAAACACCAACTTTTCCGTTGACAATGCTCAATACAAAGTCTCTGAATTGACTTTTGACCGAGAGTCGACAACGAGAAACTTCATTCTAGTTCTTACCCCTGTCAACGATGTTGCGAAGCAAACTGAGATAGCTGCAGGACCGTCCACCGCAAGCCTTTCTGACAATCTTGGCAACAGTTACCATTGGTTGGGTACTAGAACTAGATGGACACGGAACGCCAACGGACAGCATGAAGTCGCATGGCAACAACTGAGCTTTAAGGGCACTCCCTCTGCTGACGCACAGCGATTCACCCTATCAATAAACGGCTCTGGGACAGTTTCAGGCCCCTTCGTGTTTGATGACATCACGCTGCCATAGCAATAAATCCCTATCCCACTCCCGCCCCACTCCCCAACCCCCTAACGCCGCCAATACCGATAATAATCCGCATCAGGATTCGGCGGCCCATCCACGTCCCCATCCCCACCACCCAAATCCCCGCAGGTAGCGCACCTCATGTCCGTCACGTTCGGATGCCCGAAGAACCTGTGCCACATTCGCTTCAGCATACCCTAACCCCCCGACGGTCCCCCTCCCAACCCTGGCTCCGTCATCTTCTCCGGGTTCAGCAGCGCGCCCAGCTCCTCCCCCGTTAGCTCCGTACGTTCCAGCGCCGTCTCCCGAATCGTCGCGCCGGAGGCCGCCGCCTCCTTCGCAATCGCCGCCGCCGCGTCGTACCCGATGGCCGGAGCCAGCGCCGTCCCCAGCATCAGTCCCCGCTCCACCATCTGCGGCCCCGTCTCCGTCGCCTGCAAGCCCTTCACGCACTGGTCGGCAAAGTTGTCCGCCGACGCCGCCAGCAGGTCAATCGACTCCAGCAGGTTATGCGCCGCCACCGGCATCATCATATTCAATTCGAAATAGCTGCCCTGCGCCGACTGCGCGATAGCCAGGTCGTTCCCCACCACCTGCGCCGCCGCCTGAATCACCGACTCCGATATCACCGGGTTCACCTTCCCGGGCATAATCGAGCTCCCCGGCTGCACCTCCGGCAGCGCCAGCTCTCCCAACCCCGCCCTCGGCCCAGACCCCAGCCACCGCACGTCGTTCGCGATCTTGTTCAGGCTCAACGCAATCGTCCGTAACGACCCGCTCGCCTCCACCACCGAATCCAAGGTGTTCTGCGCCTGGAAGTGATTGTCCGTCTCCCGCACATCGACCCCCATCTTCTCCGACAAGCTGCTGCACACCCTCGCTGCGAATTCGGGGTGCGCGTTGACCCCCGTCCCCACCGCCGTGCCTCCCAGCGCCACCTCTCCCAGCTCCTCCTGCGCGTGTCGCAATCGACGTACCCCTCGCTCCACCTGCCCCGCGTAGCCCAAGAACTCCTGCCCCAACCGGATAGGCGTCGCGTCCTGCAGGTGCGTCCGGCCCGTCTTTACCAGCGGCCAGAACTCCCTGCTCTTCTCCTCCAACGCCCCCTGCAGATTTTCCAGAGCCGGAATCAACCGCTCCTTTATCTGCACCAGCGCCGCCAAGTGTATCGCCGTCGGTATCACGTCGTTCGACGACTGGCAGATGTTCACGTGATCGTTCGGATGTACCCGCCTTGACCCCGCTTCCGATCCCAGCATCTCCGACGCCCTGGTCGCGATGACTTCGTTGGCGTTCATGTTCGTCGAGGTTCCAGACCCCGTCTGAAAAATATCAATGACGAAATGATCATCGAATCCCCCGTCCGCCACTTCCTGCGCTGCCCGCGCCATCGACCCTCCCGTCTCTCCGTCCAACAGGCCCAACTCAACGTTCACCTCCGCCGCAGTCCCCTTTATCAACGCCAGGGCCTGGATGAAGCTGCGAGAAAACCTAAGGTTGCTGATGGGAAAGTTCAAAACCGCGCGCATGGTGGAAGCCCCGTAGTACGCATCCACCGGCACCTCCATCGGCCCCATGGAATCACGCTCTACGCGCGTCGTTGGCTGGTTGCTGGACATGACGACTCCTTGTAATTGATTTGAATTTGCCGGAAAAGCATACCCCTTTTACCCCAAGCCGCCAAGCCAACATACCATCCTGGTTGCGACGCACCCGAACAATTCCTTCCTCACCCTTCCCTCTCAACGGGAGAAGGTTTGAGCCTGCCCTCGCGAAGGCGGGGGACTGGGGGTAACTCCCCCTTCTCCTCCCCAACGCAGACCACCCTTAACCCTCCGCTTCCCCAACCTCCTTCATACCCTCCAACTCGCCCGTCACCACCAGCCGGTGATCGTATAGAAACCGCGGCACGCACGTTACCAGGCTGATGCCCGCCGTTCCTTCGTCGAACACTACCAGCTCGTCCTCGTCCACCACCCTGGAAGATGTTAGCCTGTAGAGAAACGTCGACTCCCCGTTTCCCACCGTGGCGAACACCGGACCTTGCCGAAGAAGATCCGGTAGCTCAGGCAAACGCCTGAACACGTTTCCCTCACCCTGAATCGGACTCTCGAGATGCCCGAAGAACCACGCCGTCCCATCCTCTCCCGGATTGAACGTCTCCGGAATATGCCCCACCACGTTCTTCGGCGTCTCATATGCCAGGCTATCTCCTAGATCGAGAATCTGTAGCGAAATTACCTCGGAATCTACGTCAATGGCGGGAATGGTGATCTTCACCGGCACTGGCAGTGTATGCCGGGCCCCTGGCGTCACCGCATCAAAATCGCCTGTTATGGGGTTTCTCGGCGCGTATGCCGCTTCCGCCTCCATCGGGTTGCGCCAGTTCACCGGAGGCAAAGCCTCTCCGGGAAACATCCTTTGGGCCGCAATCGCCTCCGACGAAAACCCTACAGACACCTCCCCGGGCGACGTCGTTGGCAACGGAACCGTGATAGTCGGCACTACCGTTGGGGCAGGCACAACCAGATCCTCTAGGTCGGAACTCGCCCGCCATGAATAGATGAAGAACGCCCCAACGCCTAGAACAAGCAACAGGCCCAAGCCCATCAGGCCCAGACCCGCCATAGGCGCGAATCGACGTCCCTTGTCTCCCCGACCTTCGTTAAGCTGCACAGCCAGACTCCCGCTCTTGCGTATAGCCTATGATATCAGAGGCGTACCTATGAGGCATCGGAAAGCTGGTCGGCCCGGTCAACGTCTCTAAGGCTGCGGACCCGCAACTTCGTCAAAGCAAACCCCACGCAACGACGGATCACGCCGCGCCGAGTTCACCGGAGTCTGCCGGCGGCCTACCGCATCCGCGGTACGTGAGAAGCGCCGCTGGCTATCGGTTCGTTAAAATAAATGTCTCCGTTGCGGATCTTCATATTGAAGCCGCAGGTCGGATTGCTGCAAACCCATGCCTTATAGTGCACCGCCGCCCCTTGGCTGCCATAGTCCGAAAGCGGACACAACTGGCCCACGTTGCACTTCAAGCAAGATGGAAAAACGTTTCCTTCCACAACTCCTCCTCCCAATCCAAAACTTGTGAGACAACTCACCCTAGTATTTTCCCCGCTCCCATCACCTGTCAACAATAATACGGATAGCGAGTATTAACGGATTTACGCCTGAACTCTTGCCTATTCCCCACCTTTTGCAGGTATAATAGAAATGATCCATTTAAAGGCAATGAGAGCCGAACACAGACCCCGAGACGAGGTCCTACACAACATGAACGCTATAAAAACCGGCTTCCTGATGATGTTTATGGGCGCCCTCCTACTTCTCGTCGGCACCCTCCTAGGCGGCATTACGGGCCTCATCATCGCCCTGGTATTCGCCATAGGGCTTAACTTCTTCTCCTACTGGTTCAGCGACAAGCTGGCCCTCCGGATGGCCGGCGCTAAAGAGGTCTCCCCTGAAGATGCTCCCGAACTCCACATGATTGTGGACGAACAGGTCATGCGCGCCAATATCCCCAAGCCTAAGGTCTACATTATTCAGAACGACTCACCCAACGCTTTCGCCACCGGCAGAAGCCCCAAGAACGCCAGCATCGCCGCCACCAGCGGCATAATTCAACTTCTCAATCGCGAGGAGTTGGGCGGCGTAATCGCTCACGAACTCGCCCACGTCGGCAACCGCGACACCCTGATAATGACCATGGTGGCCACCGTCGCTTCCGCCATCGCAATGATCGCCTGGATGGCCCAATTCGCCCTTATCTTCGGCGGTTTCGGCGGTCGCGGCCGGGGCGGCGGAGGCGGCTCCATGATAGGCATCGGCGCCCTGCTGCTCATCGCCATCATCATCCCCCTTCTTGCCACCCTCGTCCGTCTCGCCATCTCACGCACCCGGGAATTCCAGGCCGACGCCACCGGCGCAAAGACCTCCGGCAACCCCTGGGCCTTAGCTAGCGGCCTCGAAAAGCTGCAGACCTGGTCCAAGCGCGTTCCCATGGAAGCCAACCAGGCCGTCGCCCACCTCTACATCGTCGAGCCCCTCCACGGGAAGTCCATGAATTTCCTCAACGGAGAGGGTATGATGCGCCTCTTCTCCACCCATCCTCCCGTCGCCGACCGCGTCAAAAGATTGAGGAGCATGCGCGAGGGTTGGTAGACAGCAAAACCGTTCTCGTCACCGGTGGCGCCGGCTTCATCGGCTCCCATCTCGTCGACAGGCTCCTCGAGCTTGGTCACCGCGTAGTCGTGCTCGACGATCTCAGTTCAGGCAGGCTGGCTAACCTCTCCAATCGTATCAACTTCCATCACACTGATATCAACGAGGCTAACCTCGACGAGACTTTCAGCCGGGAAAACCCCCAGCTGGTATTCCACCTGGCCGCCCAGGTAAGTGTGTCAACCTCCATGCGAAACCCCCTCATGGATGCCGAAGCCAACATCCTCGGCACCCTAAGGCTCTTGGAGGCCTCACGACGCCACGGTGTCGAGAAGTTCATCTACTCCTCCACCGGCGGCGCCCTGTACGGCGACCCTGATTACCTCCCATGCGACGAAGACCACCCCATTCGCCCCCTGTCGCCCTATGGCCTCGCCAAGTCCGTCTGCGAAAAGTATCTCGAGCTCTACAACAAGATGTTCATCCTCAACTATGCCGCCCTGCGATACGGCAACGTCTACGGGCCTCGGCAGGATCCCAACGGAGAGGCCGGCGTAATTGCCATCTTTTCCCAGGCCATGCTGGAAGGTAAGCAGCCCGTCATCTTCGGCTCCGGCGAGCAGGAGCGAGACTTTGTTTACGTGCAGGACGTTGTGGACGCCAATCTCCTCGCCATCAACGAGAATGTCACCGGCGCCTACAACATCGGCAGCGGTGAGAGCACCTCCGTGAACCGGATATATCAGATGCTCAGGGACCTCTACCGCTTTCGCAAGACGCCGCTAAAATCCCCCTCAAGGCTTGGCGACGTACAAAAGATAAGCCTCAACTCGGAAAAGTCCCTTAGAGAGATGGGATGGCGGCCCAAGACCGGCCTGAAGGAAGGGTTGGAGCTGACCGCAGACTATTTCAAGCAAGTCCAGACGAGAAGCTGGGTATAAATCACTACCGAGAGGTCAAACAATGGAGCAATTTGACGTTATCATCCTTGGCGGCGGCGCCGCGGGTCTCAGCGCCGGCCTCTATTCCACTAGGGCCATGCAGAAAACCCTCATCCTGGAAAAGCTCGGCTACGGCGGCCAGATTCTGGTCACCGACGAAATAGAAAACTACCCCGGCTTTCCGGAAGGCATCAAAGGGCCGGAACTCTCCATAATGATGGAAAAGCAGACCAGAAGATTCGGCGCCGACATGCGATACGAAGAAGTAGAGGGCGTCGAGAATCTTGACCAACCCCTCAAGCTGATCCACACCTCGGAGGGCGCCTACGCCGGCAAGACCGTCATAATCGCCGCCGGTGGCTCCCACAAGAAGCTGGGAGTCCCCGGCGAGGACGAACTCTCTGGGCGCGGTGTCTCCTACTGCGCCGTCTGCGACGCTAACTTCTTCCGCGGTCAGGACGTCGTAGTTGTTGGCGGCGGGGATGCGGCCCTCGATGAAGGCGGCTACCTCTCAGGCATCGTTAACAAGGTCACCGTCATACACCGCCGCGACGAACTCCGCGCCAGCAAGATCCTCCAGGAACGCTCCCTCGCAAACCCCAAAATGGACTTCCTCTGGAGCCATGTCGTCGAGGAATTTCAGGGCGAACCGGACCTGGAGAACGCCCTCGTCCGCAACCTAAAGACCCAGGAAGTCTATAAATACCCCGCTTCAGGCGCTTTCATTTACATCGGCTTCGAGTCCAATAGTGGCTTCCTCAAGGGTCAGGTTCCCATGGACGAATTCGGACACATCCAGACCGACATCTCCATGGCCACGGGCATACCTGGCGTCTACGCCTGCGGCGACATCCGGGTCAACTCCGACCGCCAGTTGGGCAACGCCGTCGGCGACGGTATTACCGCAGCCCTCTCCGCCTACCACTATCTCACGGAAGGGGAATAACTCCAAACCTCACCATTCGTCGGGACGGTTCGCAAACCGCCCCCTCTCTTCACCCTTCAACCCACATGTCATTCTGAGGAGGTCCCGCCACGAATAATCTCGCTCCCGAAGCAGATCCCCTCCCACCCGAAACCGCCCAACTGAATCACCTGCCCTCGCGGATGCGGGGCCACTCATCAAACCTATACCAATCTCCAACTCACCTAAAGCTCACATCTTGACCCAAACAAAAAAGGGGCGGTCACATCGACCGCCCCTTTTGCATTCATACTGAAATAATCGTCTAGTGGCCACCGCAGCCGCCGCCACCACAGCCACATCCTCCACCGCCACTGCCGCAGCCACCACCCCCAGCGCCACAGCCGCACCCGCCGGAACCGCAGCCGCCTGCGGCCGGATAGTCCGGGTTTGTAATCAGGAACCCCACCCTCGTGAAGTCCTCAACAAAGTCAATCGTCGCCTTCTCAAGGAAAGGCGCGCTGTCCGAGTCCACCAGGAACCTGATGCCGCTCCTGTCAAGCGACGTGTCGTCCGGCTGGTTATCCTCTTCCAGCGTCAGCATATACTGGACGCTGCCGTGACCATTGGGCAGCGCAATTACTCGCAGAGGCGCGTCCTCCTTCCCCTCCTCCTCCAACACCTCCCTGATCTTCTCTGCCGCAATGTCCGTAATCTCAAGCATTGTGAACTCTCCTGTCACTCAGGCTGAACTGTAGTGCCACGGTATCAGGAACAAAGCCAACTTGTCAACGATTTTACAAGTGGACGACGGTTTCCTTCAAATAGCAAAGGCAATTACAATGCAGACAACAATGATAACTACGGCCCATACTGCCAAGGCAAACCCACAACCGCTTCCGCCACCCCCTCTGGCATGGGCAAACCGCTTCCTCCGAGCATTGGCGAATCGCTCAAAATATATCCTCCGAACTTCATATGAAGCCCTTGTATACTCCGTTTCCTCTGAGAATGCCTCTTGAGAAACTGGGGGGTCAGGTATACTCCCGTCCCTCGGCAACAGCCGCCAATATCGGTCCCTGAACTCCTCGTCAGACTGAATCCCCTTGCGCATGTTGCAGGGAGTGCAAAGCAGCTGCAAATTGCCAATCTCATTGCCGCCCCCTCTACTGAATGGATATTTATGGTCAATCTCAAAGTAGCGGATTCGGTGAAGCCGCCCGCAATACGCGCACTTGCCTTTCTGACCCATGAAGAGCTTATTCTTCACACTCCTGGGAAAAATACATCTGCGTCTCTCCCCGTTGCTCGTATCGTCGTCCCATCTCATTTAATCGGACCACCACTAAATCTAGGCAGTTTTTGGGCTTCTTTCCATGAACTTCTTGGTGGAGGGTTCCGCACTCCATTCCTGCCTGAGCGGTTCGCCTCAGGCTTTCGGTAGTATACACTCAGGTTCAAGGCCAATCCCCTTCGTTTCACTCACCCAAATCCCCTCTGTTGCAAGTTGACACTACCTTCAAATAGTTGTAAAATCCCAAACTGTCCCGTCGGATAGCGAGGTATATCTGTGCCTACCATAAATCAACTTGTAAGAAAGGGCCGTAAAAAGGCCCGTAAGAAGTCCAAGTCGCCTGCTATGCATTGGATCCATAATGCCTTGAAAAACAAGGTAATCTGGAGCAAAGGCGCCCCTCAAAGAAGGGGCGTATGTGTGCAGGTCAGAACCATGACCCCCAAGAAGCCCAACTCCGCCCTGCGGAAGATCGCTCGCGTTAGGCTGACCAACGGCTTCGAAGTCACCGCATACATCCCCGGCGAAGGTCACAATCTTCAAGAACACTCCGTCGTCATGATCCGTGGCGGCAGGGTCAAAGACCTCCCCGGCGTCCGCTACCACGTCGTCCGCGGCACCCTCGACTGCGAAGGCGTCGAAGGCCGCATGCGTGGCCGCAGCAAGTACGGCTCCTCAAGGCCGCGGAGAAGGTAGACCGCCATGTCCCGCAGAAGAAGGGCCGAACGCAGGCCCTGCCCTCCCGACGCCCGCTTCAACAGCGTGGAGCTTTCCCGCTTTATCAACCGTGTGATGACCCGCGGCAAGAAGACCCTCGCCCAGCGCATCGTCTACGGCGCACTGGACACCGTAGCCCAGGAGACCAGGCGCGAGCCCATGGAGGTCTTCAACAAGGCCCTCGAAAACACTAGACCCCTGCTGGAGGTAAAGTCCCGCCGCGTCGGCGGCGCCACCTACCAGGTGCCCATCGAAGTGGCAGCCAATCGCAGCGAGGCTCTGGCCATGCGGTGGCTTATCACCGCCGCCCGCGCCCGCCGCAACATGCCAATGCAACGCCGCCTTGCCATCGAGCTGATGGAAGCCGCCCGCGCTGAGGGCACCGCTGTCAAACGTAAAGAAGACCTGCACAGAATGGCAGAGGCCAACCGCGCCTTCGTCCACTACAGGTGGTAGGGGGCCGTCGGCAAAAGCCCAGGCCGGAAGCCTCACGCCATGTCTAAGTCCCTACCTATAAGCCGGGTCCGAAATATCGGATTCATCGCCCACATTGACGCCGGTAAGACCACCGTCACCGAGCGTGCGCTCTATGTCACCGGCCGTACCTACAAGATCGGCCAGGTGGACCTCGGCACCGCCGTCATGGACTGGATGCCCCAGGAACGCGAGCGCGGCATCACCATCACCGCCGCAGCTACCACCGCCCAGTGGAGAGACCATCAGATCAACGTCATCGACACCCCAGGCCACGTGGACTTCACCGCCGAGGTGGAACGAAGCCTCCGAGTCCTCGACGGCGGCGTGGTGGTCCTCGATTCCGTCGCCGGCGTTCAGCCCCAGTCTGAAACGGTATGGCGTCAGGCCGACAAGTACCACGTCCCCCGTATCTGCTTCGTCAACAAGATGGACCGCGTGGGCGCCGATTTCGAGCGCACCATCCACTCCATGCGGCATCGACTCAATGCCAACCCCTTGGCCGTTCAGATGCCCATAGGCCAGGAGTCCGAGTTTGAAGGCGTGTTCGACCTCATGGGAGAGCGCGCCTACTACTATAGGAATGGCGGCCCCAGCTTCGAGGAAGGGCCCATCCCCTCTGAACACGTGGAGGACTTCCGACGCTACCGTGACGCTATGATTGAGCGTATCGTGGAAACGGAAGAGAGCCTGATGATCCGGTACCTGGAGGGCGAGGACATCCCCGTCGACGACCTGAAGAACGCCCTCCGTAAGGCGACAATCGCCCAGCAGTTGATCCCCGTCCTCTGTGGCAGCGCCCTCAGGACTTACGGCATCCAGCCCCTACTGGACGCCGTTCTCGACTACCTCCCCTCCCCCGCCGACGTTCCGCCGGTGGAAGGCGAAAATCCCGACACCGACGAGCTGGAGGTTCGTCCCGCTCACCCCAACGCCCCCTTCTCCGCCCTCGCCATGAAAGTAACCACCGACCCCTACGTTGGTCGGCTCGTCTACCTGCGGATCTACTCCGGCACCGTCAACTCCGGCGCCATGGTTTACAACGCGACGAAGGGACGGCGTGAGCGTCTGGGACGTATCCTTCAGATGCACGCCAACCATCGCCAGGAGGTGGAAGAGATCAGCGCCGGCAACATCGCTGCCGCCATTGGCCTCAAGAACACCTTTACCGGAGACACTATCTGCGACCAGGACAACCCTGTCATTCTGGAACCCCCAACTTTCCCTGCACCCGTAATCTCCCTCGCCATCGAGCCCATTACCCAGGCCGACCGGGACAAGCTCATAGAATCCATCGGCAAGCTCGTCGAGGAAGACCCCACCTTCATCGTTCGCCACGACGAAGAAACCGGCCAGACTATAATTTCCGGCATGGGTGAGCTTCATCTCGAAGTCTTCGTCGACAGGCTCCGCCGCGAATTCGGCGTAGGCGCCAACGTGGGCCAGCCCAAGGTCTCCTACCGCGAGACCATCACCACACCGGCGCGCGCCCAGGGCCGCTTCGTTCGACAGACCGGCGGCCACGGCCAGTACGGAGACGTCGTCCTGGACATCGAGCCGCTGGATCGCGGCGAAGGACTTGTATTTGAAAATCGCATCACCGGCGGCGTTATCCCGCAGCAGTTCATCAGGCCCGTGGAACAGGGCGTGAAGCAGGCCGCCGAGAACGGCTCTGTGGCCGGCTACCAGGTCGTGGACATGAAGGTCTCCCTCGTGGACGGCAGCTTCCACACCGTCGACTCCTCTGAAATCGCCTTCCGGGCCGCCGGCTCAATGGCCTTCCGGGAAGCCTTCAGAAAGGGCAAGCCCATCCTTCTGGAACCCATTATGGAGATGGAAGTGGTTACCCCCGCCGAGTTCCTCGGCTCCGTCCTCGGCGACCTGAATTCCCGCCGTGCTCAGATACAGACTATTGAGGGCGGCGACACCATCCAGCAGATCCGCGTCCTCGTTCCCCTGGCGGAATCCTTCCAATACGCCGGCATCCTGCGTTCCATTACCCAGGGCCGCGCCAGCCACAGCATGGAGTTTAAATATTACCAGCCTGTCCCCAGCGGACACACTCAGGAAATCCTCAACCGTTAGCAGGGCATTGAATTAGATGGTAAGACAGTCAGTCCAGGCAACCACCTCGCAAAAGATACGAATCGTCCTCAAGGCCTTCGACCACAAGACCTTGGACCTTTCGGCCACTCAGATAGTGGAAACAGCGGAGCAGACCGGCGCCATGGTGGCCGGCCCTGTCCCCCTGCCCACCCACATCCGACGCTTCTGCGTCATTCGCTCCCCCCACATCGACAAGGACTCCCGCGAGCATTTCGAAATCCGCACTCACAAGAGGTTGATAGATATCCTGGAACCCACCAGCAAGACCATAGACGCCCTCACCCGGTTGAATCTTCCCGCGGGCGTGGACATCTCTATTAAGCTGTAGGATAAGAAGAATCCAACCGTGATTAAGGCAATATTAGGAAAAAAGCTGGGCATGACCCAGTATATTTATGAAGACGGACGTATGGTTCCGGTCACCGTCATCGAGGCCGGCCCCTGCACCGTAACTCAGCTGAGGACCACCGAAAGAGACGGCTACGAAAGCGCTCAGTTGGGCTTCGGTTCCAAGCGAAAGCTCAACCGTCCCACGCTAGGACACCTGAAGAACAACGGCTCCTTCCGCTACCTCCGCGAAGTGCCCGTACAAGGCCTCGAAGGTCTGGAAGTGGGACAGCAAGTCGGCCCCGATATTTTCGAGGCCGGTGAGCGCGTCACCGTTGTCGGCTCCTCCCGCGGTCGGGGCTTCCAGGGCACCGTCAAGCGGCACGGCTTCGGCGGCGGTGACCGCACCCACGGCCAGTCCGACCGCCTGCGAGCCCCCGGCTCCATCGGTATGGGCACCACTCCAGGACGGGTATTCAAAGGGAAAAAAATGTCCGGTCACATGGGTAACGCGCGAATCACCGTCAAGAATCTGGAAGTGGTCCACGTCAACCCGGACCGCAACCTCCTCATGGTCAAGGGCGGCGTCCCCGGCGCTCCCCAGGGCCTCCTCATGGTCAAGAAATCGGAGAAAGGCGGATAGTCCGCCCAGGACGCAGAGATGGAACTTCAACTGCAAGATATTAAGGGTCGCGTGGTGGGCGAAGTCCCCGTCAGCCGTACCCTCTTCGGCGCTCCCTTTAACGCCGACCTCGTCCATCAGGCCCTCGTCATGTACCAGCTAAACTCTCGGCAGGGCACCCACAAGGTCAAGGTCCGAAGCGAGGTCTCCGGCGGCGGTGCCAAGCCCTGGCGACAGAAGCACACAGGCCGCGCCCGACACGGAAGCATCCGCTCCCCCATCTGGAGGGGCGGCGGCGTCACCTTCGGGCCCCACCCCCGCAGCTATAGACGCGACATGCCCAAGCGTATGCGCCATCTGGCCCTTCGCTGCGTCCTCTCCCAGAAGCTCGAGGCCGGACGCGTCGTCCTGGTGGAGGACTTCGACAGCATCACCGGCCGCACCAGGGAAATGATTAGAGCGTTAAGCAACCTGAATACCAGCGGCTCCACCCTCATCGTAACCGCATCGTCGGAAACCAACGTGGTCCGTTCCGCCCGCAACATCCCCAGAGTCTGGACCATGCCCGCCAACCTCCTCAACGCCGGCGAGCTGCTCAAGCGCAGCAATCTGGTGCTGACCCTGGAAGCTCTCCGTCGCGCCGAGGATCTTTGGGGCGAAGGTTCCGACACTGTAGAAGTCCTTCCTGTCTACGCTTCCGCCCCGGAAGAAGAGGTCAAGGAAGGAGTCGAGCCTGAAGTCGTAGAAGAGCCCGCCCTCGAAGAGACTTCCGAACCCGCAGAAGCCGCCCTGGACGAGGCCCCTGCCGACGATGAACCGGACGCTTCTGATGTCGATGCCGAATCAGAGAAGCAGGAAGGGGAGGCCTAACCGCCATGTTGGAACTTCAGCAGGTGCTGGTCAAGCCCCTCATCACTGAAAAGACCACCCTCCTTCAGGAGGAGGGCAAGTACGTCTTCCACGTTGCCCCCAGAGCCAACAAAGTGCAAATCCGAGAAGCCGTCGAAAAGTCCTTTGGCGTCGTCGTCGTTGATGTTAATATATGCAGAGTTCGCGGGAAGCTTAAGCGCTACGGCCCGAGGCTCTCCCGCACTCCCGATATGAAGAAAGCTATCGTGACGCTGCGTGCCGGCGACAGGATACAGCTGATAGAGGGTCTGTAAAGATGCCCCTTAGAATACCCAACCCACGCACCCCCGGCACCCGCAACGCGGCGCTGCCTACCTTTACGGAGATTACCCGGAATAAGCCGGAGAAGTCCCTCCTGCGTCCGCTGAAGAAGCACGCCGGACGCAACAACTCCAACCGTATCACCATGCGACGAAGAGGCGGCGGCAGCAAGCGCCACTACCGTCTCATCGACTTCAAGCGCGACAAGGACGGCATCCCCGGCACCGTTGTGTCCGTCGAGTACGACCCCAACCGCACCGCGCGCATCGCCCTTATCGCCTACGCCGATGGAGAAAAGCGCTACATCCTTTCCCCCCTCGGCCTGACCCCCGGCGCGAAGGTCGAGTCCGGCCCCAATGCCGCAATCAGCCCCGGCAACTGCCTCCCCATCCGGCTGATACCCACCGGCACCCTCGTGCATAACCTTGAACTGGAAGTGGGACGTGGCGCCAAGATGGTCCGCAGCGCCGGTACCGCCGCCCAGATCCTCTCCCGCGAAGACGTATACGTACTCATCCGCCTGCCCTCGGGCGAAATCCGTCGAGTGCCCGCCAACTGCCGGGCAACCATAGGGCAGCTGAGCAACGTCGACCACAAGAACATCATCTGGGGCAAGGCCGGCAAGACCCGCCACCGGGGCCGGAGACCCAAGGTCCGCGGTTCCGCCATGAATCCCAGCGACCACCCCCACGGCGGCGGCGAAGGTAAGGCCGGCATCGGACTGCCAGGCCCCAAGACCCCTTGGGGCAAGCCCGCCCTCGGATACCGCACCCGCAACAAGCGCAAACCCACGAACCTTGTCGTCCGTGGGCGGCGCAGGGGAAGGAGAAGATAGTCTATGTCCCGATCCACCAAGAAAGGGCCTTACGTTCATCCCAAGCTGCAGAAAAAGGTGCTGAACGCCCAGCGCGCAAGCTCCAAGACCATCATTCGTACCTGGTCCAGGGCCTCCACCATCATGCCTGAGATGATTAACCTCACCATCGCCGTCCACGACGGCCGCCGGCACGTACCTATCTTCATCACCGAAAACATGGTCGGCCACAAGCTTGGCGAATTCGCTCCCACCCGCACCATCCGCGGCGCCGGTAGGGGTCCCCGCTAGCCATGGTTGCAGTTCAGGCAGTAGCCAAGCAGGTGGGCGTCTCCCAGAAGCGCGTCATGCCCATTATTGCCCTGGTGCGGGGCAAGCAGGTAGACGAGGCAGTGAATATCCTCGAGCTCTCGTCTTCCCCCTGGGCCAGGGTGGTGGCTAAGACCGTCAAGTCCGCCGCCGCCAACGCCGAAAATAACCTGCTGGCCGACAGAGACAGCCTGCGCATCGTGCGCATCACCGCAGACGTTGCCCCTTCCATGCGCCGTTTCAAACCCCACGCCCGGGGCCGCGTCGGCAGAATGCACCGAAGATCATGCCATATCACCGTAGTAGTGGATGAGGAGGCGACTGATGGGCCATAAGACCCACCCTATAGGCTTCCGCCTGGGAATCAACAAGCCCTGGCTGGCCAACTGGTTCGTCCCCAAAGCCAGCCAGTACCGCGAGATGGTCCTCGGCGACCTCACCATACGCGACGAAGTTAAGAAAGCCTACAGCGGCTTCTCCGACGCCGGCATCGCCTCCGTCGAGATTGCCCGCCACAGCCAGAACCTTGTCATCAACATCCACTCCGCCCGCCCGGGCATCCTCATCGGCAGGGACGGCGAACGGGTCAAGCGCCTCCGCGCCAACCTGGAGAGAATTACCGGCAAGCGCATACAGCTTAATATCCTCGAAATTCAGCAGCCCGAGCTCAACGCCTATCTCGTAGCCAAGAATATCGCCGACCAGCTCACCCGACGCGTCGCCTACCGCCGCGCCCTCAGGCAGGCCCTCCAGCGCACCATGCAGGGCGGAGCCCAAGGCATCAAGATCGTCATCAAGGGCCGCATCATGGGCTCTGAGATCGCCCGCACCGAGCGGGTTATGGAAGGCCGGGTCCCCCTTCACACCCTCGGCGCAGACATCGACTATAACTACGCAGAGGCTTCCACCGTCATGGGTCAGATTGGCGTGAAAGTCTGGATATACAAGGGCAACATCGAACCGGAGCCCCAGCCGGAACAGATGGAGGAGATGGAGACCATCGAGGTCACCGTCCACGCCGATGACCCCCAGGAAGAGGAAACTGCCGAACTGGAGACGGAAGATGTTACAGCCTAAGCGTGTCAAGTTCCGCAAGGTTATGAGGGGCCGCCGCAAGGGCAAGGCCACCACCGGCAACACCGTCAGCTTCGGAGATTACGGCCTCAAGGCCATAGAGTCCTGCTGGCTGACCGCCCGTCAGATTGAAGCCGGTCGCGTAACCATCACCCGTCATCTGCGTCGCGGTGGCAAGGTCTGGGTCCGCGTGTTCCCAGACAAGTCCGTCACCAAGAAGCCCGCCGAAACCCGCATGGGCGGCGGCAAGGCCAACGTGGACTACTGGGTCGCCGTCGTAAAGCCCGGCAAGATCCTCTTCGAGGTCATGGGCGCCGAGCGCAGCCAGGTCCAGGAAGCCCTCCGCCTCGCCTCCCACAAGCTGCCCATCGCCACCAAGATGGTGTCCAGGGACAACCTGGCATCCCTCATAGGCTCGGAGTAGACGTCCCATGCGTATTGATGAAATCAGAGAGCTTTCCGACGAGGATATCCAGAAACAGTTGGACAACACCCTGCGGGAGCTTATGAACCTGCGATTTCGTAACGCCAGCCGCCAACTGGCCAACAACGCCCAGATCGGCCAGGCCAGGAAGATCATCGCCCGGCTTCGCACCGTCGTAAGAGAAAGGGAGATTCAGGGTATAACCCTATGAGTAAGGAACGAAGAAAAGTCAGGACCGGCCGCGTCGTGTCCGACAAGATGGACAAGACCGTCGTCGTCGCCGTCCGGTGGAGCCAGCGCAACCGGCTCTATCGCAAACCCATGCGCCGCATCACCAAGTTCTACGCCCACGACGCAACCAACGACTGCTCCCTCGGCGACCTTGTCCGAATCGAGGAAACCCGACCCATCTCCCGGCAGAAGAACTGGCGCGTCATTGACGTTCTGGAACGCCGCGAAGTGGCTGAAGTCCGCCCCATGGAGCTGGACAGAGAATTCTTGGAGTCCCAGATGCGCGGCCAGGATGCCGAAGCCGAGACCGAAGTCGAAGTCCAGGAAGACGCCGTAGCCCTCGCCCTTGACGTTGCCGAAGAGCCTGACACCGGCGACTCCGAAGCCGTTGCAGAGGCCGAAACCCTCGCCCTCGAAGAGGCCGTACTTGAAATGGACGCCCCGGAAGAAATCGAAGAACACTCAGCCATCGACGACGCTGATGAACACTCAGCCATCGACGACGCCGAAGAACCCGCGCCCATCGACGATGCTGAAGAACCCACTGCCATCGACGACGTCGAAGAACCCTCATCCATCGACGACGCTGATGAACCCACCGCCATCGACGATGCCGAAGAACCAGTGGCTCTCGACGACGCTGATGAACCCACAGCCCTCGACAACGCTGAAGAACCCACCGCCATCGATGACGCTGATGAACCCACAGCCCTCGACAACGCTGAAGAACCCACCGCCATCGACGACGCTGATGATGCCCCGACCGCTGAAGCGGCGGAGGCTGATGCCCCAGAGGAAGAAAAACAGCCATGATTCAGCCCTATACCCGCCTCACCGTTGCCGATAACAGCGGCGCCCGAAAGGTTATGTGCATCAACATTCCCGGTAGCAGCCGCCGCAGGTACGCCCACGTGGGCGACATCATCGTCTGCTCCGTTAAGGAAGCCATGCCCGCTGCCGCCGTAAAGAAGGGCGAAGTGGTCCGCGCCGTCATCGTTCGCACCGCCAAGCCCTATATCCGGCCCGACGGCTCCCATATCCGGTTCGACGACAATGCCGCCGTCATAGTCGCGGACCGCCAGAATAACCCCAGGGGCACCCGCATCTTCGGCCCCGTCGCCCGGGAACTGCGGGAAAAAGGCTATATGAAAATTATCTCCCTCGCCCCGGAGGTCGTATAATGAAAATACGCAAGGGCGATACCGTCAAGGTCATAGCCGGCAAGGACCAGACCAAGCAAGGCCGCGTAGAGCGTGTGCTCCCCAAGAGCAACCGCGTCCTTGTGGAGGGCATCAACGTCATTACCCGCCACGTCAAGGCCTCCCCCGGCCTCAGACAGGGAGGCCGCATCACCCAGGAGGCCCCCATCCATATCTCGAACGTCATGCTGGTTTGCAGCCGCTGCAGTCAACCAGTCCGCGTCGGATTCAGAAGGCTGGACGACGGTGCCAAAGTCCGCGTCTGCCAACTGTGTAAGGAGACCATCACCTAGGATGACCACCAAAAAAGCGAAACGACAAAAAGGTTCCACAAAGAACGGCAGCTCCGCCGGCGCCGCCGTCAACGGTTCGCAGGAGCCTCAGATCGTCAAGACATATCGGGATCAGATAATCCCGACCATGATGCAAGAATTCAAGTACAAGAACATCATGCAGGTGCCCCGCATCAGCAAGATTGTCCTCAACATCGGGCTGGGCGAAGCCAAGGACAACGCCCGCTCCCTTGAAGGTGCCCTGCGGGACCTCACCACCATCGCCGGCCAGAAGCCCGTCATCACCCGCGCCCGGAAGGCCATCGCCGGCTTCAAGATTCGCGAGGGTATGCCCGTAGGCGTATCCGTCACCCTTCGGGGCGAGCGCATGAACTATTTCCTCGAACGTCTCCTGAGCACGGCTCTGCCTAGAATTAGAGACTTCCGCGGTGTGCCCAAGTCCAGCTTCGATGGACGCGGCAACTACTCAATGGGCATCCGCGAGCAGGTCATTTTCCCCGAAATCGACTATAACCAGATAGACAAGATCCGCGGCTTCCAGGTCACCATCACCACCTCCGCCAATACCGACGCCGAAGCCGCCCGGCTCCTTGAGCTTCTGGGCATGCCCTTCGTTCGACAACAGTAAAGTAAGGACCTTATGGCAAAGAAGTCTAAAATCGAAAAGTGGAAAAGGACCCCTAAGTACAAAGTTCAGTTCAGCAACCGGTGCAACAAGTGCGGCCGGCCTCGCGCCTACATGAGATTCTTCGGTCTCTGCCGCATCTGCTTCCGGGAGATGGCCCTCCGCGGCGAACTGCCCGGCGTCCGTAAAGCCAGCTGGTAAATCTTATAAGAGGCCAACCTTGTCCAACATAAGCGACCCCATCGCAGACATGCTCACCCGCATCCGCAACGCCTTGGCCGTGCGCCACAACTCCGTGGCCATGCCCACCTCCAAGGTGAAGGTTGCCGTGTGCCAGATTCTCAAGCGGGAGGGCTACATACGCGACTTCGAAGTTGGTGGCCCAGGCCCCCAACGCACCCTCCGCGTCCACCTCCTCTATCGGGAAGGCAGAGAGTCCGCCATCAGAGGGCTCAAACGCATCAGCAAGCCCGGCCTCAGAATCTACGTCGGCAAAGGGGAAGTCCCCCGCGTCTTCGGCGGCATCGGCACCGCCATTATCTCTACGTCCAAGGGGCTGCTGACCGACCGGGAAGCCTGGTACAGCGGCACCGGCGGGGAGGTGCTCTGCTATGTCTGGTAACGCAGCCGTCACAACCACGGAACGCACCCTCTCCAGGGTTGGCCGCAGGCCCATCTCCATCCCTGCTAACGTGCAGGTGGACTTGAAGTACACGCAGATAACCGTAAAGGGCCCAAAGGGCGAAATCGTCCAGTCCCTCCATCCTGAAGTCAACGTCAAGATGGATAACGGAAGCATCGTCGTCGAGCGTGCCTCCTCTAGAAAATTCCATCGCTCCCTTCACGGCCTCACCCGCACCCTCATCGCCAACGCCATCCAGGGAGTCTCCCAAGGCTACCACAAGACCCTGCAGCTCATGGGCGTCGGATACCGCGTTCAGCAGCGGGGTCAGGGCATCACCCTCAACGTGGGCCACAGCCACCCCATCGACGTCGACCCGCCGGAAGGTATCGTCCTGACCGTTGAGGGTAATAACCGCGTCCACGTTTCGGGCTTCGACAAGCAGAAGGTGGGAGAAGTGGCCGCAAACATCCGCAAGGCCCGTCCTCCAAACGCCTACAAGGAAAAAGGCATCCGCTACTCCGACGAAATCCTCCACCTGAAGCCGGGCAAGGCCGCCGGACGAAAGGCCTAATCCCAGATGAACTTAAAATATTCCAACTGCATTCAACCCTCCGCCGCTGCTATCTTCGCAACCGCCAACCGCTGCGGCAAACCTCCCACGCTTAAGAAAAGAAAAATGCCCAGGGGTAAAAGAAATGGGTAAAGTGAGGAACAGCCGCAGACTCCGAATCGCCCGCCACAAGAGACTGCGCCAGCGGTTAAAGGGCACTCCGGAAAGGCCCCGTCTCTCCGTATTTCGGAGCCTGCGCAATATCTCCGCCCAGATAATCGACGACACTCACCACCACACGCTGGTCTCCGCCTCCAGCCTCGACAAGGACCTGCGCCCCGACGACGACAAGCTGTCGAAAGTGGAGCTCTCCCAGCTCGTGGGCACGTCCATAGCCAAAAAAGCCTCGGAAAAGGGCATCTCCCGCGTGGTCTTCGACCGGGGTGGATACAAGTACCATGGCCGGGTCAAGTCCCTGGCAGAGGCTGCGCGGAAGGAAGGCTTAATTATCTAGATGATGTATCGCAACCGGAACCCCGGGCCTACCACCGACGGCGGGCCCGTCATAACAGAAAAAGTCGTTTACACCCGTCGCATCTCCAAGGTTGTCAAAGGCGGCAGGCACCTGCGCTTCAACGCCCTCGTCGTCATCGGAGACGGTGAAGGCATGGTTGGCGCCGGGCTGGGTAAGGCCAGCGCCATCCCAGACGCCGTCCGTAAGGGCGGGGCCACTGCCCGCAAGAAGTCCATGACCATACCCCTCAACGGCAGCACCATCCCCCAGGAAACCTCCGCTACCTTTGGCGCCTCCCTCGTTCTCATCAAGCCCGCGCCCCAAGGCACCGGCCTCATCGCTTCCGGTCCCGTGCGGGCAGTATTGGACGCCGCCGGCGTCAAGGACGCTGTGGCCAAGTCCCTCCGTTCCCGCAACCCCATAAACGTCATATACGCCACCCTCAAAGCCCTCGGCGAACTCAAGGACCCCGCCGTAGAACTGGCCAAGCGCAAGGGCCACCTCAATCCCAAGGAAGAATCGGCCGCCGGCTAGAAGAAGGAAGCAGCCTGCAAAAGCCTGAAAACGGGCAACAAAAGCTATGTCATATCTCAAGATAACCTGGAAGAAGAGCTTCATTGGCAGAAACCAGAAGCAGCGACGCATCATCCAGTCCCTTGGACTGCGTCGGCTCAACCATTCCGTAGTTCACCGCAGCACCCCAACCATCCGTGGCATGGTCAACAAGACCATCCACATGCTGCACGTGGAAGAACTGGAAAATCTGCCCGCGGAATCTTCCCCAACGGAGTCTGAAGACCAGTCATGATGCAGCATCTTATACAACCCAACAAAAAGGCCCGGCGTCAGCGTCGGCGGAGAGGCCGCGGCGATGGCAGTGGCCGTGGAACCTATTCCGGCAAGGGCCTCAAGGGCCAGAAGTCCCGCTCCGGCAAAGGCCCCAGGCCCGGCTTCGAGGGCGGCCAGCTCCCCCTCATCAAGCGGCTGCCGGAACGCCGCGGCTTCACCAACATCTTCAAGAAATACTATTCGCTGGTTAAGGTCGGCGACCTGGAGGGTCTCGACGTAGAAGGTCAGATAACCCCCGAAGTGATGCTCAAGATGAAACTCGTGAAAAACCTGAAACTGCCGGTAAAGGTCCTCGGCAACGGTGAGCTCACCAGAAGCGTGAACGTCCTCGCTCACAAGTACACCGGTTCAGCCAGACAGAAGATACAAAGTGCGGGAGGCGTCGTTGAGGTGATTACCTCATGATGACCCAAGAGGGCCGAGGTCGCCCTGCTTTACTTCAGGCGGCCCTGGACTCCCTGCGCGTCCCCGACCTTCGCAACAAGATAATCTTTACCTTCGCCATGCTCGCCATCTACCGGCTCGTGGCCCAGGTTCCCCTTCCCGGTGTCGACCAGGGTTCGCTGGACAACCTATTCAACCGCATCCAGCTCCTCGGCTTCCTGGACCTCTTCAGCGGCGGCGCTCTCAGAAACATGAGCATCGCCGCCCTCGGCGTCTTCCCATACATCACCTCCTCCATCGTCATGCAGCTCCTCGTGCCCATCATCCCGCGCCTGCAGCAGCTCTCCAAGGAGGGCGAACGGGGACGCCAGCAGATCAACCGCATCGTTCACTGGGCCACAGTGCCCATAGCCATGGCCCAGGGCTACGGCCAGCTCCTCCTCCTCCGCAACGCCGGCGTCCTAGACAACATCGGCCTCTCCGGCGAAGCCTTCCTGCCCACCGTGGCCGCCGTCCTCTCCATGACCGCCGGCGTGATGTTCCTCGTCTGGCTCGGCGAACTCATAACTGAACGCGGCATAGGCAACGGCATATCTCTCATCATCTTTGCCGGTATCGTGGCCGGCTTCCCCAATCTCATACAACAGGGCTTCCTGGCCAACAATGACCAGGGCGGACTCATCATCTTCGCAATCATCGGAATTCTCATCATCGCCCTAATTGTGGTCTTCAACGAGGCCCATCGGAGAATCCCCGTTCAATATGGCCGCAGCGTCTTCCGCTCGGGGAGGATGTATAGACAAACGGGCAGTTCCTATCTGCCCTTGCGCGTTAACATGGCAGGCGTCATACCCCTCATATTTGCCTTCTCCGTCGTCATCCTGCCCGGCACCATCGCCACTTTCCTGGCCGATAATCCGGGTCTTATAGGCGACGTCGCAAGCTGGTTCTCCACCGCCTTCAGCCCCAACAACGCCCTCTACTGGGTCTTGACCTTCGTGCTGGTTGTCATTTTCACCTTCTTCTACACCCTCATAACCTTCCAGCAACAAAACCTGGCGGAAAACCTCCAGAAGAGCGGAGGTTTCGTCACCGGCATCAGGCCCGGCAAGCCCACCCAGGACTATCTCAACCAGGTCATATTCCGCCTCACCTTCGGCGGCGCCCTCTTCCTCGGCTTCGTGGCCATCGTGCCCTTCCTAGCCTCCACTCTCACCGACATTCAAGCGCTCCAGCTTAGCAGCACCAGCCTGCTCATTCTGGTTTCCGTGGCCCTGGACACCCTGCGCCAGCTGGAAGCCCAGCTCCAAATGCGCAACTACGAGGGGTTCCTCAGGTGAACGAGAGCAGCCACAACAGATTCGTCATCCTCGGCCCCCCAGGGGCGGGCAAAGGCACTCAAGGCAAGATCCTTGCGGAAACCTTGGGCCTGCGTCACATCGCCTCGGGCGATCTCGTTCGTCAGCATCAGGCAAACGAAACAACCTTGGGAATCGCCTCCCAGACCTACTATTCCATGGGTCTCCTGGTCCCCGACGTCATCACCTTCCAGATTGTCCTTCCTGAAGTCCTGAAAGCAGCCGATGGCTTCCTCCTGGATGGCTTCCCCCGCAACATCCACCAGGCGGAGAGGCTCGATCAGGAGCTAAAGCTCAAGAATCTCCAAGTCGACCTAACCCTTCTCATTACCGCGCCCGAAGAAGAGATCATGCACCGTTTGGCCAACCGAAGAGTGTGCCCCACGTGCAAGCGCGTCTACCACAAGCAGTCCGCCGCTCCGGTGGTTGACAACGTCTGCGACAACTGCCAGGTCCCTCTCCTCCAACGTAAGGACGACACCCTGGACGCCATCAAAATCCGCATGGAGGAGTACCACGCCCAGACCCTCCCGCTGGCCCAGTACTACCGCAGCCAGAACAAGCTCATGGAGGTTTCCGGCCTCGGCGAGGTGCAGGACGTCCTCCACCGCATCCTCGGTTGCCTCCAGGAATATCAACCGTCGGAGACTTTCGCCAACGGCCCCGGGGCCCAGCAGCCGAATCTAAGCTTGAGCTTCAAAAAACGCCCCGTTTAGCGTACAATAAGGCTTCATGAACCAGAATTTACAGCAGAAAACCGCATCCAACTCCCCGCCCGTCTACAACGGCGGTATAACCATCAAGTCGGAACGCGAGCTTCAGGCCATGCGACGCGCCGGAGCTATCGTTGCGGAGACCATCGCCGTCCTCAAGCAAACCGCCAAGCCCGGAACAACCACTGGGCGCTTGGATCAGATCGCCTCCCGCGAGATCCGAAAGCGTGGCGCAGTGCCCACCTTCAAGGGCTATCGCGGCTTCCCCGGCAGCATCTGCGCCTCCGTCAATGAGGAAATCGTCCACGGTATCCCCGGCGGCCGCATCCTCGAAGATGGCGACCTGCTCAAAGTGGATGTCGGCGCAACTATCGACAGCTTCATCGGCGATTCCGCAGTCACCATAGGCGTCGGCAACATATCAGAAGAAGCCGCGGAACTTATCGAAGTCACCGAGCAGTCCCTCTACGAAGGCATCGCCGCAGCCATCGACGGCGCGCGCACCGGCGACATCGGCCACGCCGTCGAGCAGTACGCGGTCTCTCGAGGCTACGGCATCGTCACGGAATACGTCGGACACGGCATTGGCCGTTTCCTCCACGAAGACCCCCAGGTCCCCAACTACGGCCCCGCCGGCCGCGGCGCCAAACTCAAGAAAAACATGACTATTGCCATCGAGCCCATGGTCAACATCGGCGGCGGGAAGACCCGTCTTCTCCCCGACCTCTGGACCGTGGTCACCGCCGACGGCAGTCTTTCCGCCCACTTCGAACACACCATAGCCATCAACAAAGGCAAGGCAGAGATACTAACCAAAATTCAATAGAAGAGGCAGTATGGCAAAAAAGCAGGGAATAGAGGTAGAGGGTATAATTACGGAGGCGCTCCCCAACGGCATGTTCCGGGTGGAACTTCCCAACAAGCACAAGGTTCTCGCCCACGTTTCGGGCAAGATCCGGCTGCACTTCATCCGCGTTCTCAACGGCGACCGAGTGCTGGTGGAACTCTCCCCCTATGACCTCAGCCAGGGCAGAATCACCTACAGGTTCAAATAACTGAAGATAATCACTAATGCAGAGCCCAGCCTGCCACTATGTCATTCTGAACGAGGAGTAGCGTAGTGAAGAATCTAGTACACTTAGACTTATATAAGGCTCAATCGAAAAAATGAAAGTCAAAGCTTCCGTTAAAGTGCGTTGCGACAAGTGTCGCATCATCCGGCGCAAACGCGTCGTTCGCGTCATATGCAGCAACCCCAGACACGCCCAGAGGCAGGGCTAAGGAGGTCCCATGGTCAGAATCGTTGGAGTGGACGTTCCCGATGGCAAAAGGGTGGACGTTGCCCTCACACGCATCTACGGCGTCGGTCTCTTCACCGCCCGACAAGTGGTGGAACAGGCCGGCATCCAGGGCGAACCACGCCCA
The DNA here is from genome assembly GCA_951812825.1 of uncultured Dehalococcoidia bacterium. GTDB lineage: Bacteria > Chloroflexota > Dehalococcoidia > Lucifugimonadales > JAPULR01. Next base: position 622,278 of record OX638324.1, read on the forward strand.
AAGATGTACGAGCTCACCGAGGAGCAGGTTGACCGCCTCCGGGAGATAATCGACAGGGAATACCGCGTCGAAGGCGACCTCCGGCGCGGCAACGTCATGAACATCCGACGCCTCATTGACATCGGCTCCTACCGCGGCCTGCGCCACCGACGTGGACTCCCCGTCCGCGGACAGCGCACCCGCACCAACGCCCGGACCCGCAAAGGCCCCCGCAAGACCGTCGCTGGCCGCGGACGCCGAACCGGAATGAAGAAGTAAATCAGAGGTTATCGCTAGATGCCAAGACAGAGAAGCCGCAGGCGTGACAAGAGGGTGCCCCCCAATGGCCGCGCCTACATCCGCGCCACCTTTAACAACACCCAGGTCACCCTGACCGACGTTCAGGGCAACACCATCGGCTGGTCCACCGCAGGCACCAGCGGATTCAAAGGCTCCCGTAAGGGCACCGCCTTCGCTGCCCAACGCGCGGCGGAGCAGGCCGCCAAGAAGGCCCTCGATCAGGGCCTCCAGAGAGTGGACGTTTTCGTCAAAGGCCCCGGCGCGGGCAGAGAGGCCGCCATCCGCTCCCTCCAGGCCGCCGGCCTCGCCATCACCAGCATCCGCGACGTTACCCCCATACCCCACAACGGCTGCAGACCCCCCAAGAGAAGAAGAGTGTAACGAGAAGTACTTGCGCCGGGTGCGGAATCTCCCGTCCGGCACCCACTTCCGTCAAGTCCTAAAAAGGAAAGGAAAAGAGTTGGCAAGATATACAGGCCCGGCCTGCAGGCTATGCCGCAGAGTGGGCGAAAAGCTGTTCCTTAAGGGTGAGCGGTGCTACACCCCAAAGTGCGCCGTAGACCGGCGACGTACCCTCCCCGGCGACCGCTCCATGCGACGCCGCCGCATCTCCGACCACGGCATTAAGCTTCGCGAGAAGCAGAAGGCCCGCTACATGTACGGAATCATGGAGACCCAATTCAGGAAATACATGGACAAGGCCTTCAAACAGGCCGAATCCACCGGCCAGAACCTCATCCGCCAGTTGGAGACCCGCTTGGACAACGTCGCCTACCGCCTCGGTTTCGCCGACTCACGCCGACAGGCCCGCCAGATCGTCCTGCACGGCCACCTCACAGTGGGCGATCGCAAGACGGACATCCCCTCCTACTCCGTTCGACCGGGAGACGTTATCGAATGGAAGGAGTCCCGGAAGGACAACGAGTACGCCAAGCTAATGTCCGCCGATCTCCCCAAGCGTCCCGTACCCGCGTGGCTCGAGCTGGACGTGCAGAACCTCAAAGCCACCGTCCGGCGGCTCCCTAGCGACGAAGAACTGGACACCACCATCGATACCCGCCTTATCGTTGAGTACTATTCGAGGTAGCGCCCCAATGCTCGACTTTGACAGCGACAACGTCATCCTGGAAGATTCCCCCGTTGCCCCGGAAAAGCCCATCACCCCGGGCATCAACATCATCGAGGTCACGGAAACCTACGGTAAGTTCCACATCGAACCCTTGGAACGAGGATACGGCGCCACCCTGGGCAACCCTATGCGCCGCACCCTCTTGAGCTCCATCTCCGGAGCCGCCGTCACCTGGGTCAAGGTGGAGGAAGTGCTTCACGAATACAGTGTCATCCCCAACGTCAAAGAAGACGTTATGGAAATCCTTTACAACATCGGCCAGGTCCGCATCCGTTCTGTGACCGGCCGTCCGGGCAAGATGCGTCTGGAAGTTGCCGGCGAAGGCATGGTCTCCGCCGGTGACATTGCCACCTCCTCCGACTTTGAAATCGTCAACCCCGAGCAGCATCTCGCCACAATCGACTCGCCCGACGGCTCCCTCGCCGTCGAGCTTAACGTGGAGCCCGGCAAAGGCTACCAGCCCGCCTCCTCCGGCGACAGCATGCCCCGCGGCGTTCTCCCTCTGGACGCCATTTTTAACCCCGTCCGCAAGGTTAACTACACCGTGGAGAAGACCCGCGTCGGCCAGGTCACGGACTACGAACGCCTCATCCTAGAGGTGTGGACCAACGCCACAATTACCCCCGCCGAAGCCCTGAAGAAGGCCTCGGAAGTCCTAGTCGACCACTTCTTCATGTTCAACAGCCTGGACAAGAGCGGTGCCATCAGCCCCGAGGACCTGCGGCGCACCCGCACCGTCCCCGTCGAGGTCTATCAGACGCCCCTCGAAAAGCTGGAGATCTCCCCGCGGACCCTGAACTCCCTCAAGAATCACGGCCTCCAGCGTGTCGGCCAGATCTTGGAAATGTCCGACGACGAACTAAAGGAAATTAGGAACTTCGGCGTAAAGTCCCTGGGCGAACTCAAGGAAAGACTCAAGGACATTGGCTACGGCCTCCAGGAAGAACCTGAGGAGCCGCCCCCGGAAGAACCCCAAGAGGTAACAGCCGGCCTCCCCACGGAAGAGGAGGTAGCCTCCAATGGTTAGACACAGAGTGGCCGGCAGAAAGCTCGGACGGCCCACCGCCCAGCGCGTTGCCCTCCTTCGAGCCCTCGCCTCCCAGCTCATCATCCACGAGCGCATCATTACCACCGAAGCCAAGGCCAAGGAGGCCCGCAGCTTCACCGAAAAGATGATCACCTACGGCAAGAAGGGCACCCTCCATCACCGCAGGCTCGCTACGGCCAAAATCCCCAACAAGACCGTGGTCAGGAAGATCTTCGACGACCTGGCTCCCCGCTATTCCAACCGCGCCGGCGGTTACACCCGCATCATCAAGCTTGGCCGGCGCAAGGGCGACGCCGCTCCTCTCGCCCAGCTGGAACTCGTCTAAGACCGTCCCAGAGTCATGCCTTGCTTCAACAAACTCAGCCAACCCGCAAGTTGGCCCTCATCATCGAGTACCACGGCGGAAACTACCACGGCTTTCAGTTCCAGCCCAATCTCCCGACCATTCAGCACGAACTGGAAAAGGCCATCGCCAGAATTTCAGGCCGGGAGGTGCGCGTAAGAGGAGCCAGCCGCACTGACGCAGGCGTCCACGCCCTGGGGCAGGTGGTTGCATTCGAAACCAGCTCCGAGCTATCGGAGGAAACCTGGACGAGGGCTCTAAACCACCATCTCCCGCAGGACATCAAGGTCCGACAGACCCACCAAACCACGCCGGACTTCAACCCCCGCCGTCACGCTCTGGCCCGCATCTACAGATATACCATCTTGAATCGAAGCACTCCCTCCCCCCTCCTTCACGACCGTAGCGCTTGGGTCCGCTCCCCTCTGGATGTCGACGCCATGCGGGTGAGCGCCCGGCAACTGGTGGGAATCCAAGACTTCGCACCCTTCACCGTTTCCATGCCGCCGGACAAATCCACCGTCAGGCACGTGAAGCGCTGGGATGTTTGGATAGACGGTGACCGAATCCTCATCGAAGCAGAAGCCAACGCCTTCATGATGCGCCAAATTCTCAGGACCAACGGCCTGCTCGTGGAAGTCGGAAGAGGAAAGGCCCCCGTTTCTGTAGTCAAACAGACCTTGGAAAATGGTATAATGAACGCCAATTTCGTCACTGGGCTTCCGGCCAAGGGCCTCTGCCTCATGAAAGTGGAATACCCGGGCTTTCCGCCCAACAAAGAGAACTGAAGAGATGAAGCGAAACAAAACCTACTCAGCCAAGTCCCACGAGGTCCCCGCTGACTGGCACGTCATAGACGCCACCGGCCAGGTCCTTGGGCGACTCTGCAGCCAGATTTCCAAGACCCTGCAAGGCAAGCACAAGGCCGCCTACACTCCCCACGTGCTTACGGGCGACTACGTGGTGGTCATCAACGCCTCCAAGATTCGGGTCACCGGCAAGAAGCTCCTCCAGAAAACCTACTACCGGCACAGCGGCTACACCGGCAACCTCAAGTCCACCATCCTGCGCGACATGCTGGAAGAGCACCCGGACAGGGTCATCAAGCTGGCCGTCAAGGGCATGCTCCCCGCCACCAAGCGCGGACGTGAGATGCTCCGTCGGCTAAAGGTCTACTCCGACCAGACCCACCCCCACCAGGCCCAGGTAGCCGCCGCAAAATAGAGAAAGGTAATCAGCCAATTGGTCCAGACAGCCACTGAACAGGAATACTACTACGGAACGGGCAAGCGCAAGACCTCCATTGCCAAGGTGCGCCTGTACCTCGGAAACGGCAACATCATCCGGGTCAACGACCAGCCCTTGGAGGAAGCCTTCCCCTGGTTCATCTGGCAGATTACCGTCAAAGAGCCCCTGGAAGTCACCAACAGCCTGGGCCGATTCCACGTCATGGCCCAAGTCAAAGGCGGCGGCATCTCCTCCCAGAGTCAGGCGGTCCGACACGGCATCGCCCGCGCCCTCGTCGCCTTCGATGAGAACCTAAGAAAGCCCCTCCGACGGAACGGGCTCCTGACTCGCGACTCCCGCATCAAAGAGAGCAAGAAGTACGGCCTCAAGCGCGCCCGCCGCGCCCCCCAATACACCAAACGCTAACCCCCTCCCTCTACCCACATGTCATTCTGAGAAGGCCCCGCGACGAAGAATCTCGCGGCGCGGGTCTCCTCCCCGTTCCCCCACACACGCAGGAACCCACTCTCTACCCATTTGCCAACACAACCACAGCACCCAAACCTCCCCCCATCCCCTACAACCCCAGCATCCCCGACGCCCCGCTCAGCAGCGCCTCCACTACCTCCTCCGAATCCGCCTCTGCATAGATCCGCACCAGCGGCTCCGTCCCCGACAGCCTCACCATCACCCATCCCTTCTCGAATCGGAACCGCCTCCCGTCCGTAGCGTCCGTCGACACAACCCGCATCCCCCCAATCTCCGAAACCTCTCCGCTCTTCGCCAGCGCCTCTTGAAACTCCGCCCGCTTGCCGTCATCGAAGGGCACGTCCCGCCGGTCGTAATACCACTCCCCCACCCTGTCGTACAGCATCGACAGCAGCTCCGAAGGACGCTTCCCCGTCCGAGCCATGAACTCCAGAAACAACAAGCTGCTCAAAATCCCGTCCCGCTCCGGAATATGCCCCCGAAATCCGTAGCCCCCGCTCTCCTCTCCCGCCATCAACGCATTCTCCTTCATCATCAACGGCCCCGCGTACTTGAACCCCACCCCCGTCTCCAGAATCGGCACGTCATAAATCTCCCCCAACCGGAACAGCATGTCCGACGACGTGATTGACTTGACGATGGGCCCCCGTTCTCCCCTGACCTCAAGCAGATACAAAGCCAGCAGCGCAAACACCTGCAGCGTATTGAAGTACCTTCCATTCTCGTCCAGCACCCCCAGCCTGTCCGCATCCCCATCGTAGGCGATTCCGACGTCAAGATTTCCACCTGCCACCATTGCCGACGCCTGTGTCAGATTCTCCGCAATCGGCTCCGGCTGGTGCATCCCTGGGAAGGCCGGATTCACCTCCCCTCGGATCTCCTCCACCCTGCTCGCAGATCCCTCCAGCAGGCGCGGCAGGTACCCCGCCCCAGCCCCATGCATCGCGTCCACTAAGACCCTGATCCCCGCACCCCTCACCACCTCCAGGTCCACCATCCTCCCCATCTGCGACATATACTTCGGTGCCGGATCAACCTCCCTCACCAACCCCTCCTTCAACGCCTCCTCCAGCCCCATCCGCGAAGCCCCCGCAGCCTCCGCCGCCCTGACGTGCTCCTCAAGCCTCGCCACAATCTCCGACGACGCGCTGCCGCCGTATTCCGGCTTGAACTTCACCCCGTTCCACTCCGGCGGGTTGTGGCTCGCCGTAATCATCACCGCTCCCGCAGCCCCCCACTTGGGCACGCTATAGCTCACCACCGGCGTCGGACTCACCCCCTTAGAAAGCAGTGCCGGCACCCCGTTGGCCGCCAGCGTCTCGGCGGCGCAGTGAGCAAAATCCCTCGACCCGAACCGCGTGTCATACCCCACTACAATCCCCCTATCCGCCCAACCCAACTCCTTCACGTAGCTCGCCACCCCCTGCACGCACAACGACACGTTCTCGAAGGTAAACTCCTCCGCTATGATCGCCCGCCAGCCGTCCGTGCCAAACTTTATCGCCACCATCAACCTCCAAGCCGCTCAACTACCGCAAGCGGCAGGAAAATTCTACCATCCCTCCATAGAACATCTCTTCCCCTCTTCAGGAAGACCCTTGCTCAATCTCGCTCCCCTCGAAAGAGACCTTTGCATAATTCCCCTCTCCCTTGAGGGGAGGATTAAGGTGAGGGTGAAAACGTCCCCAAAGCAAGCCAATATCCACCATAGAATTCTCTCTTCATTACGCCATTCGCTCGAATCTCCATGTTTTGCAAAGCTCTCCGAAGGCAGAAACCCACCCCGGGGCGCAGTGAGGACGGGCCCCTATCTTGTTCCCGCGAAGGGAGGAACCCAGTACAGGGTATGGTGAGGGCGGGATCCCTCTCCCCCTCTTTTTTCTGAGGAGGCCCCGCGACGAAGAACCTGGCGGGGGGCGCTCTTTTCCCTCCCTCTCCCATAAAACTTGCCGACACGCAGCGTCCTCACTCTTCCCCCCTATAGTGACAACATCTCATTGCGAAAACTCCCTATCTCCTGATATCATGCTGTAATGAAACAAATATACGCACTAGTCAATGCTGCCTCTTCAACAACCCCCAGCGCCGAAAGAATTCTCATACGGTTTCTCCAAAGTGCACCATCGCCACGCCCTCAACGCCTCCATCCGGCCACGGCGCTCCACCAGCATTCTTTCTGTGATTGGGAACCACATTCGTTTTCACCACAACAAATTACGAATCCTCGATTACGAAGGAAAACACCCTTCGTTTCCACCACAGAAAATAACGAATGCTAAAAAACGAATCAGCTCTACAACAACAGTGGAACCCCTCCCTCCTCTGGACACCAACCCTCCCGCGTACTAGGATGAAACCCACAAAACTCAAGGAGGAAACATGAAGGGAGCCGACGCCGTAGCCCAGATTCTCAAGAAGGAGGGTGTGGACTTCATCGGCTGCATCCCCTACAACTCCCTAGAGGAAGCCGCCGCCGTCGCCGGTATCCGCCCCCTCATCTTCCGCCAGGAGCGCGTCGGCGTAAATCTCGCCGACGGTTTCAGCCGCGTAACCAACGGTCGCGGCGCCGGCGTCTTCACCATGCAGGCAGGCCCAGGCGCGGAAAACGCCTACGCCGGAGTCGCCCAGGCCTACGCCGACTCCGTCCCCATCCTCCTCCTGCCCGCCTCCGCCCCCCTCGACAGGGCCGGCGTCCGTCCCACCTTCACCCCCTCTCAGAGCTACGCCTCCGTCACCAAGTGGTCGGATCGCGTCAACCTCCCGGCCCAGATCCCCAACATGATGCGAAGGGCCTTCAGCCAGCTCAGGTCCGGGCGACCCAGCCCCGTCCTCCTCGAGCTCCCCTCCGACATCCTCAATTCAGACGTAGCCGACTCCCTCATCGAAGCCTACCGCCCCGTCCAAAAATTCCGCAGCGGCTGCGATCCCCAGGAAATCCGCGAAGCCGCAAGATCCCTCCTCTCCGCCAAGCGACCCGTCATCCACGCCGGTCAGGGCGTCCTCTACGCCGAGGCTTGGGACGAACTTCAAGAACTGGCCGAACTTCTCCAGGCCCCCGTCATGACCACCCTCTCCGGCAAAAGCGCCTTCCCGGAAAACCACCCCCTCGCCCTCGGCACAGGCTCCGCCACAACCACCGGCCCCGTCGTCCACTTCATCAACCACGCCGACCTCGTCTTCGGCATCGGTTGCAGCTTCACCCGCACCGGGTTCGGCGTCGAAATCCCCCAGGACAAGGTCATGATCCACTCCACCAACGACGACTCGGACATCAACAAGGACTACTCCATCGACTGCGCCCTCTGGGGCGATACCAAGCTCGTCCTCTCCCAGCTGATCGACGAAATCACCACCCTCTCCGGCCCCGCAGGACGACGCGAAGACAGCTTGATGGCCGACGAAGTCCGCGCAGTCCGCAGCGCCTGGCTGGATGAGTGGATGCCCAAACTCACCTCCGACGAAATCCCCATCAATCCCTATCGCGTCATCTGGGACCTCATGAACACCATCGACCGCAAGAACGCCGTCGTCACCCACGACTCCGGCAGCCCCCGCGACCAGATGGTCCCCTTCTACGAGTCAATCTCGCCCCGCGGCTTCATCGGCTGGGGCAAGTCCACCCAGCTCGGCTACGGCCTCGGCCTCGCCCTCGGCGCAAAGATGGCCGAACCGGATAAACTCGCCGTCAACGTCATGGGCGACTACGCCTTCGGCATGGTCGGCCTCGACGTGGAAACCGCCGTCCGGGAGCGCATCCCCATCCTCACCATCATCCTCAACAACTCCGCTATGGGCATCTACGATTCCGACCGCTTCCCCACTGCCAACGAACGCTACGGCACCAAGTTCCTCACCGGCAACTACGCCCAGGTGGCCGAAGCCCTCGGTGGCTACAACGAGCTCGTGAAGACCCCAAATGAAATCATACCCGCCATCATCCGCGCCCAGCAGGTCATAGCGGAAGGCCGGCCCGCCCTGCTGGAGATAATCACCCGGGAAGAGCGTGCCTTCTCCTACAAAGACCGGTAGCCTCCCGCAGCCACCAGTAACGAAAGGCCGTTTATGTCAACCAAAGTCATCGCAAACACCACCATTGTCACCTGCGACCCGGGCCGCACCGTCCTTCATAACGCCGCCATCGCCATAAGGGACAATCGCATCGCCACCCTCGGCGCCACCCCCCAGATTCGCGCCCTCTACCCCGGCGCCGAACTCATAGACGGACACGGCAAGGCCGTCTTTCCCGGCCTCATCAACTGCCACGCCCACCTCACCGCCAATCTCTTCCGCGGCATCTCAGAGGACTTCGGCTTCCCCTCCAGCTTCGCCTTCCCCGAAGACGTCCGCGACATGATCTCCGACGAGGAAACCACCATCATGGCTGCCCTCGGCGCCATCGAAGCCTCCCGCACCGGCTCCACCACCACCGTCGAAATCGCCGGCGGCATCCACCGTTACGCCCACATGCTCGACAAGACGGGAATGCGTTGGGTCCTCGCCGAGACCACTGCCGACGGCGTAGTTCCCCCAACCTTCCGCGCTGGCGAACCCGTCCACGCCTACTCCTTCCAACTGCGGGACAAAAGCCTCGAACAGGCAACCCGCCTCTTCGAGAAATGGCATCACGGTACCGAAACCGACCGCATCACCTGCATGGGTTCCACCGGCCTGGTGGAAACCACCTCCCCCAACCTGCTCAGAGCCGTTCACGAACTCGCAGAAAAATTCGACAGCCGCTACACCATCCACCTCAACCAGAGCCGCCTGGAGGTGGAGTCCCTGTTGCTCATGCGCGGCGTCCGCCCCACCGAGAGCCTCTTCCACAACGACTACCTAGGCCCCCGCCTGTTAGGGGCCCACGTCCGCTTTCTGAGCCCCTCCGAAATCTCACTCCTCGGCGCCACCCGCTCCAACATCTCCCACCAGCCGGCCATGGCTGCCCGACGCGCCGTCATCCCCCCAATTCCCGCCCTCCGCAACGCAGGCTGCACCATCGGCATGGGCACCGACAACAACACCCAGGACATGGTCGAAGTAATGCGCACCGGCCTCTTCACCGAGCGCATCATTCGCGACGACGGCATGAACCCTCAGCCCGAAGACATCCTCACAATGACCACCATGGGCAGCGCCTCAGCTTTAGGCATGGCCGACGACATAGGCTCCCTAGAAGTGGGCAAGAAGGCCGACCTCTTCATCATCAACACCCAGCGGTCCACCCTCGTCCCCACCAACCGCATCGTCTCAGCCTTCATACACAACGGCCAGCCAGGCGACATCGAGTCCGTCATGGTAGACGGCGAGTTCGTCCTGAAAGACGGAAAATTCCTGAACCTCGACGAAGACACCATCATCCGGGAAGCCGACAACATCGGCAAAACCGTCTGGCGTCGCCTCCTGGAAAAATACCCTAACGTCCCCTTCCCCATTACCCTCGCCCCCTAACCCCCGTCCAACTAACAACATGCCATTCTGAGGAGGCCCCGCGACGAAGAATCTCGCTCCCTTCCATTCCCAACTCCCCTCTCCCAACGCTGTCCCCCCCTAACTTGCCGTCACGCAGTGACCCCCCTCCGCGCCGAAACCGCCGCGCTGAACCAGAACTCCCCCTCCTTCGCCGGCGCCTCCACCTCGTACCCAACCTCCTCAAACCCCGCCGCGCGAAGCTTCCCCAGATACTCCTCCACTGGCAGCGACCCGGATATGCAGCCCGCGTACAACGCCAGGTCCTCCATCTCCTCCGCCGTCGCCGCCCTCTCCAACAAGATATCCGACACCATCAGCCGTCCACCCGGTCGCAGCACCCGAAACGCCTCCCGGAATACTGCGTCCTTGTCCGGCGCCAAGTTAACCACGCAGTTAGATATCACCACGTCCACGCTTTCGTCATCCAGGGGCAGCGCCTCAATATCACCCTGTCGGAAGCTCACGTTGTCAATCCTCAGCTTGGCCTGATTCCGCCTAGCCTGCTCCAGCATCGCCGGAGTGAAATCCACCCCGATAACGTGACCCTCAGGCCCCACAGCCCTCGATGCCAGAAAACAGTCCAGCCCTGCGCCACTCCCCAAGTCCACCACAACCTGCCCCGGAGCCAGACTCGCCAACGCTACCGGATTGCCGCACCCAAATGAAGCCACCCCGTCCGGCAACCCCTCAAGCGCGTCCGGCGAGTAGATCTCCACGGCAACCCCGTCGTCACAGCAGGACGAAGCCTCCTTAATCCTCTCGGCATAGACCCGGGAAACCCGCTCCTTCAACTCCTTGGATGAGACCATCACAGCGCTCCCTTAATCGCATTCTCTTATTCGACAATTGCTAGCAGAGAAGCTCTCTCCAAAGCGCAACGTGCGTTACGAGCTCAGAAGCTTCTCAACCTCTTCCCGCAGCTCCCGAGCATTCTCCGGCGACGGCGGATAGAGAGGCGGACGCGTCGGTCCCATTGGCCGACCCACCACCTTCATCGCCTCCTTCACCAACACCGGCATCGGCTCCTTCGCCACCACGTTCATCACTGGAATCACAGACATCTGCCGTTCCAACGCCCTCTCGTTATCTCCCCGATTCCAACTCTCGTAGAGGTCCACAAAAATCTCCGGCATCGGCGTTGCGAACGCCAGAATCCCCCCCGTGCCTCCTGAGGCCAGTGCGGGCAGCAAGCCGTCGTCCAAACCTTGCAACAGCCCCGCGGTGGGAGCCATATCACGGCCCATATTGATAACCTCCCGAATGCTCCCCGTAGCGTCCTTCACCCCAACAACATTCGGGAAACGATGGGTGTACTCCCCAATCGCCACCGGCCCCATGTTCACCGCAACCCTTCCCGGCGCGTTGTAGATCACCAGCGGCAGAGTGCAGCGCCCGCTCAGATTCTCCATAAGCTGGCCGAACTGCGGCGGCGAAAGCTTGTAGAACGGCGGCGGTGTCAGCATCAACGCCGAAGCCCCCAGATCCTCGATGCTGTCGGCAAATGCTGCAATCTCGTCCTCTCGCGGAACGAAGCACCCCACCACTAGTGGCACCCGCCCTCGGATGACTTGAACGGCCACTCGAACCATCTGCAGCCGCTCCTCGCTGGTAAGGCTGAGCGATTCTCCCGTCCCTCCCAAAATGCAGATGCCGTGGACCCCCTTGGAAATCTGGTACTCCAACTCCTGCGCCAGCGTCTCCTCGTCTAGCTTATAGCTGTCCGTAAACGGGGTTAGCATCGATGTGATTATGCCTCTCAGTGGCTCCATTCTCCGTCTCCTTTTCCACCCGAACTACCGAAATTATATCCGCCCATTAACCAACAAACAACGACGCCCCCCACTTACCCTACGCCGGTCCGCGCTGTCTCCATCAGCTTCCGAACAGCCTCCTGGTCTACCGGATTGTCCGTAACCCCGCCCACCTTGAACCCCGTCCCGACTATGTCCCCGTCCGCCCAACGCAGCGTTTCCGCCACCGTCTCGTAGGTCACGCCGCTGCCCGCCAGCACGGGCGTCGACCCCGCAGACTTCTTGGCCCGCCGAATATCCTCCAGTCTGGTCTCCGAACCCGTTGCCTTGCCCGAAACGATGACAGCATCCGCTCTCCCTCGCAATATCGTCTCCGTCACCTCGTCCGCCAGGTCTACCGAACCAACACCCGTCGAATGCTTCACGTCCACGTCGGCAAAGACTTTCACGTCTACCCCCAACTCTCGACGGTATCGCTGAATCTCGTAGGCGTTCCCCTGAATTAATCCCTCTCCCGACACCCGAATCCCGGTGTAGACATTCACCCGAATGAACTCCGCGCCCACTGCCGCGGCTACCGCCAGCGCCCCAATCCCGTCGCTCCGCAGCACGTTGATCCCCAAAGGACGCGAAGTCATCTCCCTGACTTCCAACGCCAGCCTCGTGAGGCAGGATATCGTATGGGCAGGCACTCGACCCGGATAGTAGGGAGCGTCCCCATAATTCTCCAGAATCACCCCATCCACACCTCCCCGAATCAACGCGTCCAGATCCTCAAGCATCCGCTCCCTGGTTGTAGCAAGGGGTTCCCCCCTCGGAGAGCCGGGCAATGGCCGCAAATGCAGCATCCCGATGATGGGATTGGAAGCCCCGAATAGCCGGTTTAGCTCGTCTATCGTCACAACAGCCGACTCAGTTGGCTTCGACCACCATTGCGATCCCCATGCCGCCGCCGATGCAGAGCGTTGCCAGGCCGTGACGCGAGTCTCGTCGCCCCATCTCGTGCAGCAGCGTCGTCAGAATACGCGCCCCACTCGCCCCGATGGGATGCCCCAGGGCAATCGCCCCGCCGTTGACGTTCGTCCGGTCCCAGTCCAGGTCAATCTCCCGCCCCACGGAAAGCACTTGCGCCGCGAACGCCTCGTTGATTTCCACCAGGTCCATGTCATCCAATTCGAGCCCAGCCCTGTCCAACGCCTTGTTGACCGCACCCGCAGGCGCAATCCCCATCATCCGAGGTTCCAGCGCCGCCGCCGCGCAGCTGCGGATGGTCGCCATCGGCTCCAGTCCATTCCGCTCCGCCCAGGACTTTGAAGTCACCACCACCGCCGACGCCCCGTCGTTAATACCCGCCGCATTTCCAGCCGTTACAATCCCGCCCCTTCGGAACGGCGCGGGAAGCTGTCCCAGCCGCTCCATCGTCACCTCCGGGCGCGGATGCTCATCTGCATCAACAACCACATCCCCCCGCCGGCCCGGGACCGTCACCGGAACTATCTCGTCATCAAAGAGCCCCAACTCCACCGCCCGTTTCGTCCGCGCTTGGCTCTCCATCGAGTAGAGGTCCACGTCCTCCCGATTGATCCCATAGATGTCCGAAAGCTCCTCCGCCGTTACCCCCATGTGGCAGTCAATCATGCAGTCGTGAAGGCCATCGTTGATCATAGAATCAAGAAGTTCTCCGTGCCCCATCCGATAGCCGTACCGCCCTCGCGGGATGATGTAGGGCGCACGGCTCATGCTCTCCATCCCACCCGCCACGACAACCTCCGCCTCCCCCAACCGGATGGATTGCGCCGCCAGTGCCACCGACTTCAGCCCGGACCCGCAGACCTTGTTGATGGTCATTGCGGGCACCTGAACGGGCAGCCCAGCCTTCACCAGGCTCTGCCGCGCCGGGTTCATCCCCTGCCCTGCCATGAGCACATTCCCCATAATCACCTCGCCCACCTGCCTTGGCTCCACACCTGCTCGCCGGATCGCCTCCCCAACAGCCACCGCTCCCAAATCCACTGCGGATACCTCGGAAAATCCCCCGCCAAACCTCCCAATTGGCGTCCTTACCGCACTGACTATGACAGCCTCTTCCATGACTCCCTCCTCCGTTCTTCGGTCAACCTCAAGTATAACCCCTGACACCCTTTCTGAATACTTTCGCCCGGTAGTAGAATGCTCAGCAGGGACAGCTGTCCCCTTCCGAATCATGACATGGGGTGAATGACGAATGATTACAGGCGTGGTAGGCGTAATCCTCTGGACTTCCAACCTGGACGCAATGCGGACTTTCTACCGGGACACCCTTCGCTTGCCCTTGCACTCCGACCACGGCGATTTCGTTGCTTTCCGATTCGGCGACATGCGCTTAAGCCTCGGACTCCACGGCGCTGTGGAAGGCCCCGCAAAAGATCCCTACCGCATAATGATCAACCTCGGCGCGGACGACATCCATGCCGAACATCGCCGCCTGACGGAAGAAGGAGTTGAGTTTGTACGTCCCCCGGAGCAGGAATCCTGGGGCGGCTGGGTGGCCACCTTAAAAGACCCCGACGCCAACCTGGTCCAGCTTCTCCAACTCCTACCTCAAATTAGCCCTAAAACATCTCCATCGGGTCAAACCTCGTAACTCCGCGTATTACGTCAAATCCCCTGTCCGCGCTGACCACCCCTTCCAAACCATGCAACTGCACCACCGCAGCATGAACCGCATCTCTCGCATCAAGCTGGGAATATTCACGAAGCAGCCCAATGGCTGCGCCTATCTCAGCAGCTCCAATGGGAATCACCGACCTCAGGGACCAAATCAAGCCCGAGACTAACGAGTATCCCACAGCAGCCCGGTCCCGTCTTCGCATGAAGTGAAGAATCTCTTGAAGCGTCTCGGAGTCCGTCAACAAGTCATGGTCGCCTCCATCAACAATTTCCATGAGTCTTCGACACGGCTCCCTGTAGGGATGCATCGATCCCACGGCGTAGATGGCTACGTTTGCGTCAATCAGCTTCAAAGCTGCTCATCACCATTCATACCCTTCATTGTTGCCCTGTACCGCTCTTCCGCTATCTCTTCCTTGAATTCCTCCCAGGTAGTCTCCGCCCAATTCGGCCCAAAGTCCACCGGTTCCATCTCAAGCACTCGCTTCAACGCCCCTCTCCCTTTATCTACTTCCTTTGTCATGTAAACTATTGTCACGGCCTCCCTGACCAGATGGCCCACGGAGGTCTTTTCTTCCTTAGCCTTTTGTTGCAGATACGTGAATTTTTCTTTATCGAATAGCACTTCCACCCGCTTTTTCAGTGCCATGATCCCCTCTCTTCCGTATATATACGTATCCGTATTGCTCCGTAAGTTATCACATTATCACCCCCTCCACAAGCCCCAAGGGTGCCACTTCCCAATTCTGCTCTGGAATCACAGTATCAGCATCGCATCTCCAAAGCTGTAAAACCGGTACCCATTCTTTATCGCTTCTTCGTAAGCTTCCATCAGCAGCTCTTTCCCCACGAACGCCGCCGTCATCATCAGCGTCGTCGACCGAGGAAGGTGGAAGTTCGTTATCATCACATCCACCATCCGGAACGAATACCCCGGCAGTATCAGCAACTTCGCCCACCCGGAGTCCGGCGCCAACTCCGAAGCCCCCTTCCCCCTAGACCAGATCCCCGTCTGCTCCAGCGTCCGCACCGACGTTGTCCCCACCACCACCACCCGTCCTCCGCCCCGTCGACAAGCGTTGATCTTCTCTGCCGCCGCCTCATCCAACCGGCAGAACTCTTTGTGAATCTGATGCCGTCTCGGATCTTCTTCCGTCACGGGCCGGAATGTGTCTAACCCTACGTGTAGCGTCAGCTTCGCCATCCCCACCCCCTGTGACGCCAACCCCTCCATTAGCTCCCTGGTAAAGTGCAGACCCGCAGTGGGCGCCGCCGCACTCCCCGGATCCTTCGCATACACCGTCTGGTACCGCTCCGGCTCCTCCAGCGTCTCCCGTATGTACGGCGGCAGTGGCGTCTCTCCCCACTCCTCCATGCCCACCTCCGTCGAGAGCCCCAATGTCAGCGTCCCGTCCTCCCCCCTCTCCCACACCTCCACCTCCACGCCCACACCCTCCACCTCGTACCGCTCCCCCGGCCGCATCCGCCGTCCCGGTCGTCCCACCCCCTGCCACACTCCCTCCGACAATCGCCGCAGCAGCAGAAACTCCACCCTTCCTCCCGTCTCCTTCCGCCGCGCCCTCACCCTGCCTTGTATGACCCGTGTGTCGTTCACCACCAGCAGGTCCCCTGCCCTCAGGAACTCCCCCAACCTGCGAAAAACCGAATGCTCTATCCTCCCGGTAGCCCTGTTCACCACCATCAACCGGCTCGCGTCCCGTGGCTCAACCGGCCGCTGCGCGATCATCCCCTCAGGCAGGTGATAGTCGAAATCCGATGTCTTCATGGGCCATGAATTATAGCACCGCCCAGCTTGCCCCTCCTTTGACCCCGTGCTAGCATAGGGCAACCATATTTGGAGGACGGCACATGACCACCAAACGCGCAGATCTCCTCATTCGAGGCGGCCTTCTGGTCTCCGGCGACGGCATCTCCCGCTCCGATCTCCTGGTCAACGACGGCAAGGTAACGGAACTGGCGTCTGACCTCTCAGACCGCGAAGTCAGTCGCACCATCGACGCCTCCGGAAAGTACATTCTCCCTGGCGGCATAGACTCTCACTCCCACCCGATCTTTGGCGATAAGATGGACACCTACTCCATGTGCGCCGCCTACGGAGGCGTCACCACCGTTGCCGCCTTCATCGGCTCCGAGACCCACCGCCACGAGCACTTCAACAATCAGTGGGGCATCCGAAAGTACAACCCGGACATCGTCAAGGGCTTCATCGAATTCGCCGAGCAGACTTCCTACACCGACTTCACCTGCCACGGCCTGATTACCATGCGCGACAAGGATGAACTCCACAAGGTCATCCCGGAACTCGTCAAGCTCGGCGCGTGCTCTTTCAAGCTTTTCATGACTTGGAACCCCTTCGTCCTCCCCACCGAAAACGACTACTCCAACCTCATGGCCCTCCCCGACGATCAGGTGATGATGGTGATGCACCACGCAGCCCACAACGGCGGCATGGTCATGGTCCACGCAGAAAACGGCACCTGCAAGGCATACCTCGAAGACCACTTCAAGGGCCAGGGCCTCACCTCCCCCGAGTACTACCACAAGGCCGCTCCCTCTATTGTCGAGGCTGAGGCGGTCAACCGGGCGGCCACCATGGCCCTGGTCACCGGCTCTCCCCTCTACCCCGTCCACCTCAGCTCCGCCGAAGTGGTGCCGGTGCTCGACCACTACAAGCAGAAGGGACTCCCGCTCTACGGCGAGACCTGCCCCCACTACCTGACGCTAACCGACGACATGATGATTGAGCATGGCTACAAGTACAAGGTGGCGCCGCCCCTGCGTAACGACCCGGATGTCGACGCAATGTGGCAGGGCGTCGCCAGCGGCAGCCTCAGTACCATCGCCAGCGATTTCACCGGCTACACCAAGAATCTCAAGATTACCGGCAGCCTCTCCGGCAGCGTTATAGGCGACGCTCCCGAGCCCGACTCCGACGAAATCGACATCTTCAACGTCGCCGCCGGCCTCAGTACCCTGGAGTTCATGATGCCCGTCGTCTGGACCCACGGCGTCAACACCGGCAAAATCACCCTCCCCCGTTTCGTCCAGCTTTTCTGCGAAAACCCTGCCAAGATTTTCGGCATCTGGCCCAAGAAGGGCGCCCTCCAAGTCGGCTCCGACGCCGATGTCGTCCTCTGGGACCCCGCTCGAATGGAGACCGTTGGCAAGGAGCACGGAATCAGCGACCTCAACACCTTCGAGGGCATGGAGCTCGTCGGCTTCCCGGTCATGACCATGGTCCGCGGCGAAGTCGTCATCAACGACGGCAAGGTTGTGGGCAAACAGGGCCGCGCCAAGTTCGCCCCAAGAGACCCCAACGCCGCCGCCTACGCCCCCCACGGCCCCACCGCCGACTAACTGATCCCCCAATGCGTAACCGTCATCCCCACTTATCCCTTCCCCCTAGACGGGGAAAGGTTGGGATTGGGGTGAAGCATGCTCCCCATTGGTATCTTCCGCTCCCACCGGGGCATAGTCCCCCATCCCTTACACCCGCAATCATCGTCAAAGGTCTCCACGTCTCCTCTCTGCACTCTAAATGAACCTCGATCACCCACGCCCAATCCAAATGCTCTCCACCAAATACGACGGCTCTCTCCGCGAATCCTACACGGGCCTCCTGCTTGACCAAATCGGTTCCCTCATTCGCCTACAGGTTCCATCAGCAACCCCCATCTTCCGAGGAATCGACCGTCATGAAGTATCCGCCAACGACGCCATCGAAATCTACTTCACGGACCGCTGGTACAACGTCTTGCACTTCCTGGAACACGGAGTAAACAACTACCTCTGGTACGCAAATATCTCCACGCCCGCAACCTTCGACGGAACAACCCTTCAGTGGATAGACTTGGACATTGACGTCGGCTGCCGCCTCGACGGCTCTATCCAGTCCCTTGACTTCGACGAATTCCAAGAAAACCGCATGTCGATGAGCTACCCCGATGACCTCATAGAACAAGCCCTTGCCGCCCACAATGAAGTAATCCAACTCGCCAAATCCGGGGCCTCCCCCTTCAACCGCCCAGCCCAACTTCGTCACTGGATAAACCACCTTGAATGATGGAAATCGCGAAATGCCAGAACTACAAATCCGCCCCTACCACGAATCCGACGAAACCGCCGTAGTCGCCCTCTGGCGTAAGTGCGGTCTCGTCGTCCCCTGGAACGACCCCGGCAAAGACATCCGTCGCAAACTCACCGTCCAGCGAGACATGTTCCTGGTCGGGCTTGGTCGACAACAAGGTCGTAGCAGCAGTCATGGCCGGCTACGAAGGCCATCGCGGCTGGATCAACTACCTCGCCGTCGACCCATCCTGCCAGAAGAAAGGCTACGGCCGACTCATGATGGACGCTGCGGAAGCCCGGCTGAGAAAGTTGGGCTGCCCCAAAATCAACCTCCAAATCAGGACCTCAAACACCCACGTCATCGACTTCTACAAAGCCCTCGGCTACACCGTGGACGACGTAGTCAGCATGGGCAAACGCCTCTACCCGGACACGTAGAGTACCTTCAAGGATCCTTCCATGACAGACCTCCATAACAGCCACGCACTGAAGAACATCAAGACAGTCTCCCTTGATGTCGACAACACACTATGGGACTTCGAATCCGCCATGACAAACGCTCTGGCCCTCACCCTGCAGCGCATTAGTCAGACCGTTCCCATCGAATCCGCCCTGCAATTGACAGTGGGCAAAATGGCCCATATCAGGGATGAGGTTTCTCAGCAAATGGGCGGCGATGCCACCGGACTCGAAAGAATCCGCCACGCTGCCTTCGTCAAAACCCTCGAAACCATCGGACACCCAGACCGAGAATTTGCAACCGAGTTGTACCAGATCTACATGGAAGCTCGATTCGCCACAGTAAGGCCCTTTCCAGAAGTGCCAGCCGCCCTGACTCAATTGGCAGACCGATTCCAACTCGGTGTAATCTCCAACGGCAATACCCGCCCGGACAGGTTTGGCTTGCCCAGCGTCTTCGATTTCGTCGTTTTCGCCACCGACTGCGGTGTTTTCAAGCCCGACCCTCGCATCTTCAAGTTCGCCCTCCACAAAATCAATCGCAATCCGGAAGAAGTCCTCCACGTCGGAGATTCCCTCGAAAACGACGTCTCGGGTGCAAACAACTCCGGCCTCCGCAGCGCCTGGCTAAACAGACACAACACAACCAACACCACCTCAATCACCCCAGACCTTGAAGTAACGGATCTGGAAGAACTGGCAAGAATGCTCGTGTCTTAACGACGTAGAGACTGAATTCTCACAACGGCCAAGCGTCGAACCTGGAATTCCGAGTACAATTCTCAAATGACCAATATCGCAGGAGACCTCTGTTGAGGGCAATGGATCCAGACACAGTCTCGGCCCGCTGGGACAAGCTATACCGCAGCGGCCGATACGATAACGACCCTCCCATTCCCTTCGTAAAGCGCATACTCCACAACCTCGAAGAATTCTCCTTGCTGAAAAGCACGGGACTCTACATCGGTTGCGGAAACGGCCGAAACTACCTACCCCTTATAAACTCCGGCCTCCATATCTATGGCGTCGACATTTCGGCCGAGTCCCTGAGGCAATTAACAACAAAGGAACCAGCCGTCGCAGAATTGCTAGTCCATGCCGACTTTCGGAAGTTCCAACATCAGCGAAAATTTGACTACATCATCGCCATTCAGGTCTTTCAGCATGGCTACAGTGCAGACATTGATAGATATTTCGCCAACGTCAGGTCCATGCTCATGCCAGGAGGCCTCTTTTTCCTTCGCGTCAACGCCGCGTCGACCCAGATCTACCGATCACACACAATTGCTGAGCAGAACGAATTCGGCGGGATAACGGTAATCTACGACGCTGGCTCCAAGCAGGGAATGCCCGTCCACTTCTATAGTCGGGAAGAAATACTCAACCTCACCCGCGGCGGTTTTGAAGTCGTGAATCAGCTCCGGGAAGTAGTCACTCATAGGACTCCGCCAGAAACGGGATTCTGGTCACAATGGGAAGGGATCTGGCGCCGCTGTATCAGGTGAACCCCCTCCCCCTGATCTCGTTCAGATAGATATGAGACGAATGGAGTTGTAAGGGAAATAGAAAGGGACCATCCTTTGGGTGAGATAGACCGAAGGAGGCCCCTTTCATGAGGGTAGTAGGACTACCCAAATCATTCTATCAGCTTTCGAAGAAGGTCCCACCGGATCTGGACGGGAAAGCGCAAGATCGGATGAGGTGGGTGAGTGGCTGGAATAGATTGAGGCAACGGGGAGTGACGGCAACGGAAGCAGCAGAGGCACTGGGACTGTCACGCTGTAGCCTGTACCGGTGGGACAAAGCCCTCGGCTACACTGTGGACGACGTGGTCAGCATGGGCAAACGTCTCAACCCGGATATGTAGGGTCGCTTATGGCAGAAGATCCTAGAAAAATAGTCGAGGAAGGCTATGACCTTGTAGCCGCTGCATATTCACGCCTCGAGAGGGAAAACCAGTGGCCTCGTATGAGATGGCTTAGCAAGGTGTTGTCAAGACTGGCGCCAGGGAGCTCGGTCCTCGATTTGGGATGTGGATCTGGCGACCCGGCAGACATTGAGATTGCCCGGCTTCATCATGTCATCGGCGTGGACTTATCAAAAGCCCAAATTGGCTTGGCACGCCAAAACATTCCTAAAGGTCGATTCATACACGAAGACCTCAGTTCGCTAGACTTCCCCGATGAATCCTTTGATGCTGTAGTGTCCTTTTATACATTGGAGCACCTCCCCAGAGAACAGCACGGGCCAATATTACAACAAATCCACAGTTGGCTCAGACCGGAAGGTCTCTTGCTGTTTAGCTACGAAAAGGGTGACAGGAACGACGTTACAGTTGAGTGGCTAGGTGCCCCAATGTTCTTCAGCATGTACGACCCTAAGACCATAATGAGGCTGGTAAAGGACGCAGGTTTCGATATCATCGAAGCAGATGTAGAGAGTCAACTTGAGCAAAATCGTGAAGTGAGTTATCTTTGGATTCTAGCTCGTAGGAAGTGATTCACTGCAGCAATGTCATCCAGCCATCGAAACAGCTTTCTCAAAGGCCACGCGCTGGGTAATGACTACATAGTCATGGATCCCGCTAACTTGGACTTTCAACTCACCCCAAATGCAATACGATTAATCTGTGATCGAACTAGAGGCGTTGGAAGCGATGGAATAGTTGGCATTGAAAGTTCGGACAAAGCCGACTTCGGCATATCCATCTTTAACGCTGATGGCAGTGAAGCAGAAATTTCGGGAAATGGCTTGCGCATCTTCGGTCTTTATGTGCTCAAGGCTGGCCAAACAGCGCAAAAAGAATTCAACGTTGAGACCCAGGCAGGGATCCACCGCGTGCGTCTGGAGGTCGCCGAAAATGGAGAAGTCCTAAAGTCCTCGGCAAGTATGGGTAGGGCTAGCTTCAAGCCCGAAGACCTTCCGTGCACACTCGGTGTGTCTGAACTAATCAAGCAGCCTATAGAAGCCCGGAGCCGCCGATTCTACTTCACCGGTGTGAGCGTTGGAAATCCCCACTGCGTTGTTTTCAGTCGGCCGGGTCAGGATTGGACGCGAGACGATCTGCTCGCACTTGGTCCTGCAATCGAAAATCACCTCCTGTTTCCGAATCGAGTGAACGTACAGCTGGCTTCGGTCGTGGGCAATTACGCCATCAAGATAATGATCTGGGAGAGGGGGTCAGGCGAGACTTCAGCATCGGGGTCATCGTCCTGTGCTGCGGCAAGCGCAGCGGTACGACTCGGTATGGTTAGAAGTCCGGTTCTCGTAAAGGCACCAGGCGGAAACGTATATGTAGAAGTGGATAGAGAATTCAATCTGATGCTCAACGGGCCCGTATCTCCGGTATGTGAAGGATTCCTTAGTCCATTCTTCGTCAAGACTGTGAGTAGTGGTGAATAGCAGACAACGGCTACTGCACGACACTCAGTATTGAGAATGCCTTCAGGGCTAACAGCCCCCCTCGCCATCCCCTCCCTCAACGCGCTATAATGCCTCCACCCCCACATTCAGGAGGCGCCCCATGCCCAACCGCACCATCTTCGGCACCACCGACCGCTGGGAAGTCAACTACCCCTTCGGCAATCTCCCCCAGGGCTGGTCCTACGGCAACGTCAGCCACGTCGCCACCGACTCCCAAAACCGCGTCTACGTCTACCAGCGCAAAGACCCCCCCATGCTCATCTTCGACACAAACGGCAACCTCCTCAACACCTGGGGCGACGGCCTGCTCATGGACGCCCACGGCATCTTCATCGACAACAACGACGACGTTTTCCTCATCGACCGCAACGCCCACGAGGTCTTCAAGTTCTCCAACGACGGCAAAATTCTCCTCCGCATGGGCAACCGCGAACGCGCCTCCCTCCAGGCCCCCTTCAACTCCCCCGCCGATGTCTGCATCTCCGGCAACGGCGATATCTATGTCGCCGACGGCTACGGCAACTCCATCGTCCACCGCTTCTCCGCCGAAGGCAAGCACCTGGGCTCCTGGGGCGAACGCGGCAGCGGCCCCGGCCAGTTCACCACCCCCCACGGCATCTGGGCCGACAAGAATGACAAGATCTACGTCTGCGACCGCGAAAATAACCGCGTCCAGATCTTCAGCCCCGAGGGCGACTACTTCACCGAGTGGGGCGACCTCTACCACCCCATGGACATCTTCATCGACTCCAAAGACCGCGTCTTCGTCACCGACCAGACCCCCCGCTTTTCGGTCTTCGACCTCAACGGCAAACTCATAGACCGAAGCATGTCTCCCGACGTCGGCCACGGTGCCTGCATCGACAACCTCGGCAACCTCTACATGTCCGGCAACGTCCGCAGCGTCGCCAAATTCACCAAGCAATAACCTCCCTCTTCTTCCTTCCCCCTCCATGGGGGAAGGTTAGGATGGGGGTGACTCCCTCTTCCCAAATCCCACCGGAGCGTGAACCACATGACCACCCAGGACCTGACCTCCCTGACCCTCACCGAAGCCTCGAACCTCATTAAGGCTCAAAAACTCTCCCCCGTCGAACTCACCCAGGCGTGCCTCGACCGCATCGACGCCGTCGATGGCAAGCTCAACTCCTTCCTCACTCTCTGCCGGAACGAGGCCCTAGCCGCTGCCCACTACGCCGAAAGGGAAATCTCCAACGGCCGGCATGTCGGCGACTTCCACGGCATCCCCTACGCCGTCAAAGACATCTACAACACCGCCGGCATCCGCACCACCAACGGCTCCAAGGTCTTCAAGGACAACGTCCCCGAAGCCGATTGCACCGCCGTCGCGAATCTCAACAACTCCGGCGGCGTCCTCGTCGGCAAGAATCACTGCCTCGAGTTCGCCTGCGGCAACCACCACGAAATCCACGGCGAAGTCCACAACCCCTGGAACCTCGACCACTCCCCCGGCGGCTCCTCCAGCGGCTCCGGCGCCGCCGTCGCCGCCTGCCTCATCTTCGGCTCCATGGGCTCCTGCACCGGCGGCTCCATCCGCGGCCCCGCCTCAAACTGCAGCATTGTCGGCCACAAGCCCACCTACGGCCTCGTCAGCCGCCACGGCGTCTTTGCCCTCAGCTGGTCCCTCGACCACGCAGGCCCCATGACCCGCACCGTCGAGGACTGCGCCATCATGCTCCAGGCCGTCGCAGGCTACGACCCCAAGGACCCCTCCTCCGTCGCCAACCCCGGCGTCGACTACCGCGCAGCCCTCACCGGCAACATCCGCGGCCTCCGAATCGGCATCCCCAAGGAACTCAACGAAGGCTGTGACGACGCAATAGCGTCCCTCATCCAGGACGCTATCGCCGTCCTCATGGACCTCGGCGCGGACATTCGCGAGGTATCCCTCCCCGTCTCCGGGGCCCACGCCACCTTGGCCGGCAGCGTCATCACTTGGAGCGAGGAAGCCCAGGTCCATGCCCCCTGGTTCGACCAGATCCAGGACTACACGGAAGGCGCCCGCCAGAAGGTCCTCACCGGCGCCGTTGTCACAGGCATGCAGTACCACAAGGCCCAGCAGATCCGACGCATGGTCATAGACGAAATGAACACCGTCCTCAAGCAGGTCGACCTACTCGTCGGCCCCGTTGCCACATCCGCTCCCGGCCCCCTGCCCACCGGCCCGGCTCCAGGAACGAAGGCCGCCGATTCAGTCGCGGCGGAGCGCAGCTTCTCCCGTCCCTACAACATGACCGGCACCCCCGCCGTCAGCGTCCCCTGCGGCTTCACCCCGGAGGGTCTGCCCATCGGCCTCCAGATCGCCGGGCGTTTCCTGGACGACGCTACCGTCCTCCGTGCCGCCCATGCTTATGAGCAGGCAACCCCGTGGCACACCATGCACCCCGACCTCTAATCCCCCACGATCTAATGAGACGAAAGGAGGCCCTCTCATGGCAGTCACTCAACGAACAATCAGGCAGAGATTCAACGAAGCAGGAATAAACGCCCACGAAAAGCAGGTGGAGTCCACCACCGAAATCTACAACGTCATTGAAGAGAAATTCGCCAACCTCCCAGCCGACGACCTCACCACCATCGAACCCGCCTTCATCCAACCCACCCGCCTGGACCCCTAACCCCCCAACCTCATGTCACCCCGAGCGCAGCGTGACGCAGCCGAAGGGTCTCGCCACCGGCTAACAGCCACCCTTACCCGCGGCCTCGGGATTAGCAAGAACTACCGCAACTCCTCCTGGTGCGTCCGACAGAAATCGCTGATTATGTCAATCGTCCGGTCGATCTCCTCATCCGAGTGCGCCCCAGAAATGAACCCCCGCGGACTCCGCGTTACAAACACCCCGTTGTTCATCAGGTGGTTCTTCATCGCGTACCCCTTCGGATTGTCCCGGTTCAGCAGCGACATATTCGCAATGTCGCGATAGTTCTCCAAAGGCTTGCGGGTGAAATACATCCCCCAGATCGACCCGAAGTTGTAGCATCGGGCATCAATCTCCAGCTCATCCGCCATCGCGTTGAGCTCGTCGGTGATCTTATCTCCCAGACGCCACAGCTTCTTGTGAATCTCCCCGTCCCGCAGCAGCTCAATAGTCTTCAGCGCTGCCGCCACGCCTATCACCTGGCCGTTATACGTCCCCTGAAAGAACACCGGCCCTTCCGGCTGAAATAGCGACATTATCTCCTTGTTGCCCGTAAGCGCCGCTATCGGGAACCCGTTGGCCATCGCCTTTCCGAAAACTCCCAGGTCCGGCGTCACTCCCAGCATAGCACCCGCGCCGCCCAGGTGGGTCCGGAATCCCGTCACCACCTCGTCAAACAGCAGAATGATGCCGTGCTTGTCGCACAGTTCCCGCAGTAACTGAAGGAAGTCCAGCCGCATCACCGGGCAGCCACCGCTGTACCCCGGCTCCACCACAATTGCCGCCAGCTCGTCCTTCTCCCGCTCTACGATGCGTTCCACCGCCTCGTTGTCGTTGAAGGGCGCCACCACTACGTGTTCCACCGTCGACTGAAGCATTCCAGGATAATTCGCCACCGGCGTGGGATTGTCCGCCGGGCCCGCATCCTCCAGGTTCGGGCGTATGCTGACAATTAGATAGTCGTGCCAGCCGTGATAGCCGCCCTCGAACTTCAGCACCTTGGTCTTCCCGGTATAGGCGCGAGCCACCCGAACGGCGTTATACATCGGGTCCGAACCGCCGCCCCCGCACAGGATGCTCATCTCCCCGCAGGGAATGATCTCCGAAAGCAGCTTCGTCAGCTCCAGCTCCTTCGGATGCGGCGTCGCCGAAAGCACCCCCTCGTCCTCCATCACATCGAAGACCGCCTGACGCACCTGCGGATCGTTGTACCCCAACACCGCCGGGCCGAAGGACCCGTGGTAGTCGATAAACTCGTTGTCGTCCACGTCCCAGATCCGCGAACCCAGCGTCTTCTTGATGAACAACGGGTACGGCTCGTACCAGCGTCCGTCCCCGATCACCCCCGCCGGCGAGTACTTCCGCGCCTCCTCGAACATCTTCAGCGTGTTTTCCGTCTTGATAGTCAGTTCAACGTCTAGCACGATCTCTTCCTCCTACGCTTTGCTGCCTCAAACCTTTTAGATACTCTTCTCAATGAAGAGGCCACACTTGGCCCTTTCTTCCATTTTCCCCCGAAGGCGGGAATCCATCTTCGTCCTTCCCTCTACACCCAAATGTCATTCTGAGGAGGCCCCGCGACGAAGAATCTCGCCCCCGCAATTACACCCCCATCCCTCCCCGTTTCCTCCCTTCTCCCGACCTGGGAGAAGGTTAGGTTGAGGGTCTCCCCCGTTCCCCCTCTTCCCCCTCGATGGGGGAAGATTGAGATGGGGGTGATTTAGGTGTGGTTAACCTCCCTCGTCTTCCATCTTGTCCAAAAACCCCCTACTGCCCCATCCTATAACGCTGGACAGCGTTGCCGCACACAATCTTGTGCTTCACGTCTTCGTCCAACTGCCCCATCGTCCGCTCGATGACCTCCCCGGAGTCCGGCCAAACCCCGTCCGGGTGGGGATAGTCCGAGCCCCACATCAGGTTGTTTACCCCAATGAACTCAGCCATGTAGCCCACCGTCGGATCGTCCTGGAACGTCGTAGCTCCCTGCCGGAACCAGTACTCGCTCGGCATCAGGCTCAAGGACGGATCGAACTTCACGTCAATCAGGTTGTCCTTGTACTGAACGTCCAGACGCTCCGTAACGAAGGGCACCCACCCCGCTCCGCACTCTCCCAGCACAAACTGAAAATCGGGGAACTTCTCGCACGTCCCGCTCATGATGATGCTCGCGAGCCATTCCGAACCCGCCAGCTGGCTCAACGTCAAATACGTGCCCTTCTGCGCCAGCTCGTTCTGCTCCGCCTCCGCCGGACTGAACGCATCCCCCGACTTCCGTTCCTTTGGCGGCTGCGGCACCCGAATCCCGCCCCCGCCTATGTGGAACGAAAGCGGCAGTCCCGTCTCTTCCGCCGCCTCCCATAGTGGGTCCCAATACCCGTCCCGCATGTAGATCGGCCACGTGAACGATGTATACAAGTCCGCACCCCTCAGACCCAGCTTCGCCGCTCGACGCAGCTCCTCCGCCGCGGTAATTGGGTCGCTTATCGGAATGCACGCCAGCGCATACCAACGCCCGGGCCGGGTGTTGCAGAAGTCCACCACCCACTCGTTGTAGATGCGATAGGTCGTCGTCAGCAGGTCCACGTCCTTAATCCGCATCCCCGCATTCGTCATCCCGTAGAGCACCTCTGCATCGACCCCGTCCATCTCCATGTCTTTCATCCGCAACTCCGGCGTCGACGGATGCGGCCCCCCCTCGTAGTACCCTACGTCATACATCCTGTCAATCCGGTATCGCAGGTTCCGACGTGGCGCCGTGAAGGCGAAGCCCAGCCCGCCTGCCACGCCCAACTCCGTCCCTTCCGCAACCCATCGAGGCCCCTCCTCCGTGTCGATCACCCGCGGCACCTCATCCTTTAGATGCGACGGCGCGTTGTCCACAAACAGGTCCCCCGGCAGCCAACTGAGGTCGATGTGCGAGTCCCCGGATACTCGATTGTATTCCATTACGCTCCCCCCTAGACACTAATGCCGTGACTATACAAGAGATACTACGTTTGGGCAACAATCCCCCATCCTCACCGTTCTTGTAGGGGCTCCTCCTCTCCCCCAAAACCCCGCCCCATCCCAACCGTAGCGCCCAACCCCCTCCCACGCCCATCCCCCAAAACTTGCTGTCACGCAGTGGCCCCTCTTTGTGACATCCTGCCCATTGCCTCCAATCTGCCCACCCTGCTACCCTACCTCCATGAACACACCCAACATACTATCTCACCCTCTCTTCGCCCTGATGCGCCCTCTATTCTTGATACTTCTTCTCACCATATCCCTACAATTTCCCCGAAATTTTTTTGGAAACAGAAAACCCGTCCAAAATTGCCGAATTCACGCCTGCAACACCTCAAAAACCACAGAGTCGTTCCCCAAAACAACTCTGCCCCCACGCCTGATGATCATGAAACGAAGCATTCGTTTCCGGTTCGTTCCCCATTTGTATTAGCGACCCCTTCTCAACAATTGCCCCTCCCATCTCCCCTCACCCAATCCCCCTCCACACCTCCCCGGTTGACCCTTCCTTGAGGGACGGATACAATCGCGCCATCCCCAACACTTATCTCCCATTTGGAGGCCCGATACCGACATGAACCTCATCATCCGCAACGTTAACCTCATCGACGGCTCCGGCGCAGACCCAATCCCCTCCGCCAGCGTCGTAGTCGAAAACGGCGTCATCTCCTGGATCGGCGAAGGCGACGTCTCCTCCATGAACCGCTCCCACTACGAGGAGATCAACGGCCAGGATCTCACCCTCATGCCCGGCACCCTCGACTGTCACGAGCACTTCTGCGGCGATGGCGGCAAGGACGGCGTCCGCATCATGAGCCAGCAGGCCGACGACCGCGACGTCCTCTTCGAACGCGCCGTCAACAACGCTCGCCGCGCCCTCATGGCCGGACAGACCTCCGCCCGCGACGTCGGCTCCCCCCACGGAATCAGCATCACCCTCGCCCGCGCCGTCGCCGCCGGCGCCATCCCCGGCCCACGCATCACCGCCTCCGGCCAGTGGATCCAGTTCCCCACCACCTGGCCCGGCGCAAACATGCGCACCGTCAATTCCGCCGACCAGATGCGCGAGACCATCACCGCCCAGATAGCCCAGGGCGCAGGCCTCATCAAGGTCGGCGCCACCGGCGAGCACGAAGACGGTTCCGGCTACGGCACCCTCGGCTACGACGTCGCCAAGATCGTCGCCGACATGGCCCACGCCGCCGGTCTCAAGGCCGCCGCCCACTGCTGGTACGCCCGACCCGAAGACACCCCCGGCGTCTTCGAAGGCGCGCGACAGGCCGTCGCCGCCGGCATCGACTCCATAGAGCACGGCACCCACATCGACGAAGAAACAGCCAAGCTCATGGCCGAAATGGGCACCTACCACGTCCCCACCCAGTCCACCTGGGACTATCCCGTCCGCGCAGCCAAACGGTGGAACATGCCCAGGTCCGACCTTGAAAAATACGAGCATCAGCGGGATTCCTCCATAGCCAGCCTTAAGCGCTGCATGAAGTACGGCGTCAAAATCGTCGCCGGCACCGACGCGGGCGGTGCCCCCGTCCGTCACGGTACCCTCGTCCGCGAAATGGAACTCCTCGTCCTCTCCGGCATGTCGCCCATGGACTCTATTCGTGCCGCCACCGGCCTCGCCGCCGAACTCACCGGCACCCTGGACCACGTCGGCACCGTCGAAGTCGGCAAACTCGCCGACCTGATCCTCGTCGACGGCGACCCCCTCTACGACATGCAGGCCCTCCGCAACATCTGGGCCGTCTTCCAGGGTGGCCAACGCATCCGCTAACCCCTTCCCCCTGAATCCACATGTCATTCTGAGGAGGCCCCGCGACGAAGAATCTCGTCACCGTAGCAACCGCCCTCCCCTCCCCCACACCAACACCCCACAGAAAGGCCCCAACCACACCCACCATGACCACAGACAAAATCAAAGTCGGCATCATCGGTGCCAATCCCAACGTCGGCTGGGCCGGACGCGCCCACTTCCCCGCCCTCCTCAACCTCCCGGAGTTCCAGATCGCCGCCCTCTGCACCAGCAGGCCCGAAAGCGCCAAAGCCGCCGCCGAATACTACGGCGTCCCGACCTACTTCCACGACTTCCGCGAAATGGTCCAACAGCCGGACCTAGACGTTATCTCCGTATCCGTCAGAGTCACCCTCCACCTTGAAATGGTCCTCGCCGCCCTCGCCGCGGGCAAGCACGTCTTCTGCGAATGGCCCCTCGGCAGAAACCTCGCCGAAGCGGAAGAAATGGCCTCCGCCGCTCGCGGGAAAAATCTGAACACCATGGTCGGCCTGCAGGCCCAGGGCGATCCCGTCCTCAACCGCCTCAAGCAGCTCCTCCAGGAAGGCTACGTCGGACAAGTGTTGAGCTGCAACATGACCCTCTTCACCGAAGGCCGAATCCACCTCGAATCCGCCGACGTCTGGGAAGCCGAATACGCGAACGGCGCATCAGCCCTAACCATCGGCGGCGGACACACCCTGGATGCCCTCGCCTTCTGCGTCGCAGACTTCGAAGAAATCTCCGCCCAGGTCTCGACGGAACTCAAGCATCGCTACGTCTCCGACACCCAGACCTACGTCCCCGTTACCTCCCCTGACCACATCATCATCGGCGGCAAACTCGCCAACGGCGCCGCCGTCTCCGCCACCGTCGCCTACGTCCCCTGGCATACCAGCGGCTGGAAAATGGAAGTCTACGGCTCGAAAGGCACCCTCGTTTCCACCTCAGATAGCTACCCTCAAATTGTCAAGCCCCGCCTCTTCGGCGCCCGCAAGGACGATAGTGGACTGAAGGAACTCTCCATCCCCGACGAACTGACCCGGATTCCGCCGGAAGTCCCCCAGGGCCCCGGATTCAACGTCGCCCAACTCTTCCGCCGCATGGGCGAAGGCGTCCGCTCCAACCAACCAGCTCAGCCCGACTTCGACCGTGGCCTCCAGATCCACCGCCTCATCCACACCATCGAAGAGTCCTCCCGCACCGGCAAACGCCTCAAAGTCCAATAACCCCCAGCCAACAACTCCGTCATTCCCACGAAGGCGGGAATCCATCCTCTACCCACATACAATACCAACCGCAATGCCTTCCCCCTCCACCCCCATGTCATTCTGAGGAGGCGCCGCGACGAAGAATCTCACCCCCATCCACACCCAATCCCCCCACATCCCGTTCCATCGCGAATGGCCCCAGCCGAAACCCCACCCAACCTGTAGGGGCTGGTTTGAGACCAGCCCTCTTCCCCCTCCTCCAACCCAACCAAACGCAAAAGCGCCCGGTCTCTAATGAGACCGGGCGCCTTTCATTTCCCTTTGCGAATCAGTTTGGGGAGGTAACCCCTACCTCAGCGTCGCGTACTCCCACTTGACCGTTGCGGACCGCAGCCCCAGGTACTCCTCAATTACTTCAGGGTCATACCCATAAGTCTGGAAGTACCAGAACAGCGGCACTGTCGCGTAGTTGTCATACAGGTAGTCGCCCAACGCCTCCATCTGCTGGATCCGCCTCACCTTGTCGATGGTAACCTCAAACTCCCTTATCATCCGGTCCAGGTCCGGGTGATCGAAGGTGTGTGAAGTGAAGTTCTGATCGATGTGTGCAGGTATCTTCAGGTTCAAGACCATCTGCAGCTCGTGTGATACCCGACCAAAGGGCATCATTCCGGCTCCCACATCCAATCCGTACTCCTTCATCTGTCCCCAGAGATTGTCCGTCTGGTCCACTGAACCAATCTGAATGCCAACGGCCTTCCAGTAGTTGGCCACTGTTTCTGTCAGGTCCCCGACTTCAGGAATAACGCTGGAAGCGCCGAACTTGACCTCCATATTGAAGCCGTCGGGATAGCCCGCCTCCGCCAGAAGCCGCTTGGCCTCCTCGGGATCGTATGGATACGGCACGAAACTATCTTTGAAGCCATAGTCCGTGGGTGGGAATATGTGGGTAACGGGCATGAACGCCATTTCGCCGCCGTAGAAGACCTGATTCATCTCTTCCCGGTTGATTGCGATGTTCAGGGCCTTCCTCACTCTCAAGTCTAGCAGTGGGTTATTATCGTTCAACGTCACGCCAAACTTTTCCGTAGCTCCTTCGGGAAGCTGGTAGAACTGACCGCCCCAGTGCAATTCCACCATGTTGGAGGGCTGGGTGCTCCGAACTACCGCGAAGCCCCTGTCCCGAATCCTCTGAACTCCCTCCACCGTGTTGGAGATAATGGACATCTGCACTTCTTTGGTCAGCAGCACCGCCTCTCGGGTGGCCTGCTCCCGGATCAGCCGGAACTCCAACTCATCCATCTCCGCCGTCTGACGCCAGTGATTATCGACCTTCTCATACAGGAAATGGTCGTTAATCTCATGGCTCACAAACCTGAAGGCGCCTGTGCCAACCGGATGGGCCGAATAACCCTCATCTCCTACTGCGTTCCAGTAGTCCTCGCTCTGCATCACGAATGTGAGCTCAGACGCCCAGAAGTCCAGGATAGGCTCCGGTGCCGAAATGTTCATGTCAATTTCATAGGGGCCCTTCACGTCGAAGTGACTCTCGTCAGGAAGCCAACGCTGCCAGAACACCGCACCCGTCAGCGCTGCGTCCTCCTTGGTCACCTCGCGCCACGTATGGACCACATCATCGGCGTTGAATTCAACACCCTGCCAGCCGGGAGCGTCGTTGAACATCACGCCATCTTGCAGCTGGAAGGACCAGGTAGTGCCGTCCGAACTGATGGAGTATTCCTTCGCCAATTGCGGCTCGAACTCATAGGTCACCCGGTGATTCCCAATCAAGAAGTCGAACGCCGGGCGAATGTGAATAACGCCCCCAAATCCGGCCTTCCTCGGCAACGTATCCTGAATCACCATTGGCGGCATAGCTACCGCAACCCTCGAAACCACCGGCTCCGGCGCCATCGTAGGTGCCATCGTCGGAGTAGGAGCCGCCGTCGGCGCTGGAGTAGGCACTGCCGCGCGCACTATGCGCTCGATGTCTTCCTGAGACAGAGGCTCCGGTTGGTCACCCGCCGCTTCGGCCAGTGCAGCGCCAATGGAGGTGCTCACTTCCATCATCGTCTGTTCTAGCCGCACGGCCACCTGGTCCGCTATTGCTGCAGCATCAACGGGCGCTGCCGATGGCGCAGATGCGGGCGTTTCCTCCTCATCATCCCCTCCACACGCAACAATCACCAGCAGTGCACATCCCAACATCGTCAACATTATCATTACTTTCCAGGTTTTCTGTCGCCAAGCATCCATCGAAGTTACCCCCTGTCTTCAAAATCTAGGATGGGTTCCCGCCCGCAGGCGTTCACCGAATCTTAAAGGAACGCAATTTGAGTGTCAACTTCGATAATCGGCACGCCGAATTGCGCAAGACTTCACCAGGTCATGCCGAATCGCTCAGTCACTTCCATTCAACTTACGAAACTCGCAATCTCCCCCTCCCCATCAGTGGTTGAACGTCCACCACCGTCTCGCACCCCTAGTTGCGACTCAACAAAAACAATCGCCCTCCGGTTGGAGGGCGATTGTCCGCCAGTCGTCTAGCTATGCGAGTTGATCCTACTGATACACGGGTACCGTGTACTCGTGATGCCTGGACGGGCCCATGTGCAGGTGCCGCCCCTCGTAGGACAGTACTACCTCAGGGTTGACCACAACCTGTCCATACACCCAGAACAGCGGGATTATCAGGTGGTTCTCGCGCGCCCATTCCGTAGCTTCTACCTCAATGGCGCGAAGCGTGTCCCAGTCGGAGACGGCCTCCAGCCGGTCGACGAAATCGTATATCTCGTCGTGCATCTGCCATTCCTGCCGCCATCTGACGTTGTTCCTGAAATGGTTCACAAGTCCGCCTGTGGTGGGCGGGCCAAACCGAGTCTGGTGCACGCCTCTGGCGTGCTCTCGGTTTCTGGCCTTTGATGTCATCTGCGCCGTGTTGATGGGAATGAGATTCACATCGATGCCGACTTGTTCGAAGTATTGGGCTATGACCTCCGCCGTTTCACCAATTTCAGGGAGGCCTGTCAACGGTGGCGTAACGTGGAGTTCAATCTCGAAGCCGTTGGGATAGCCGGCGTTAACAATCAGTTCCCGTGCCCTGTCCGGGTCGTAAGCGTAGGGAGTCCATTCGGGTTTGGAGTGAGGCCACCAGGGCGGGAAGGCCCAGTGAGTGGTCACGATGCCCTGGTTGCCAAAGAACGACTTGTTCAATTCATCTCGGTCAATGGCCAGGTTGAGCGCCTCTCGAACGTCCTTCACCCGTAGCGGGCTTTCCTCGTCTATCTCATAGCGCCCCGGAGGACACATCCTGTTCTCGTCTGGCTTCACCTCATTTCCAGGCGGGCAATTGCCGTAACCATCGGGACGGGTCGCAGAGAACATGCCGCCGATGAACATGAACGTATAGAATGCTGGCACTGTGCTGTTCTGCACCTGGAACCCTCTGGATATAGCCTGCTCGTGAAGGCTCCTGGCGATGCTCACGATGTCCGCCTCTTTGGTGTAAAGCATGGCGGTGCGGGTCGCCTCTTCCGTCACATAGAAGAACTGGAGCTCGTGGAACTCCGGAGTCTTCCTGTAATGGTCCTCCACCCTTTCCAGCGTCAGCCCCTGGTTTATGGCGAAGTCAACGTATGTGAAAGGGCCGGTGCCGATGGGATCAGCTATGTAGGCATCCTCGCCAACGTCATTGTAATAGTCTTCGCTGGCCACTCCACGCCGATCGTCGGTGCTCCAGTAGCCCCAAGTCAGGTTGGGTGAGTTGAGCTTCCACACGAACTCGTAGTCGCTGATTTTCTCGAAGTGTTCGTCGTCAAACGTGGAGAACGGACCCACCGCCCCTGGGAAGCTCGCCTGCCACGGCGGGAAGTTGTTCACCATGTACGAAAACTGAACGTCGTCAACGGTAAACACGTAGTCCGTAGCCTGCTTGTTCTGGTAGAAAGGAACGCCCTCGTGCAGCTTAAACTTCCAGTCCTGGGCATTGTTGCTTACCTCCCAGCTTTCAGCCAGGTAGCCTACCCACTGCTCAGAGAAACGATCAATGTGCAGCATACCCTCATAAATGTTGCAAAGGGGACCCTGGGCGCTCTGCCAGCCGGCCAGCTGCCACTTGGTAGTCGCCTGAACGCCCGGAGGCGCCATCGAAACCCTCAGCCGCGGCTGTACCGGATCCGTAGTCGGCGGCATTGTGGGCGTTGCAGTGGGCGCAACCGTCACCTCAGGAATAAACCTCTGCCGCGTCGGTGTGGGCGCAACCGTCGCAGCCGGTGCGGGGGCCTGTGTAGGCTCAGGTGCTGGCGCTTGCGTCGCCGCTGGTGCTGGTGCTTGCGTCGCCGCTGGTGCTGGCGCTTGCGTCGCCGCTGGTGCTGGCGCCGCTGTGGCAGCCGGTGCGGGTGCTGCCGTCGCCGCCGGGGCCGCCGTTTCCTCCTCCTCATCCCCTCCGCACGCAACAATCACCAGCAAAAGCCCCCCAATCAGGGCCAGCATTGCCAATACATTCAAAGTTGCGGGTCGCCATCCTATAATCATAAGTACCCCCAATCTGTGTCTTTTGGGTAATGTACGCCTGGACGCGCTCATTGCATATTATAGGAAGGGTAAATGTGTGTCAACATCCGAGAAATGTTATGCGACAAATTATCACGACCCCCAATAAACGTCCATTCACACGTCGAATTACCCCACTGATTGTCATTCTCGTAACCGTCTTGCATAACCCTGCTTAATCCCAAAAGAGTCTTCGCATCCAAAGGGTCAGTCCCAACCGCAAAAGAAACAGCCGCCCCCGTATTGGGGGCGGCTGTTCATCGGTTTCTCTCTATCTGGGATCGACCTACTTATACACGGGTACCGTGTACTCGTGATGCCTGGATGGTCCCATGTGCAGGTGGCGCGACTCGTAGGACGCTACAATGTCGGGGTTAATTACAACCTGACCCACCAACCACCACAGAGGAATAATCAGATGGTTGTCGCGAGCCCATTCGGCCGCTTCAATCTCAATGGCCCTTAGAGTATCCCAATCACTGGAAGACTCAAGCCTCTTGACGAAGTCATAGATCTCATCATGCATCTGCCATTCCTGGCGCCAGTTGATGTTGTTCTTGAAGTGACGTACCAACTGACCTCCGGACGGAGGCCCGAACCGTGTCTGCATTACACCTCTGGTGTATTCGCGATTCCTTGGAATGGAAGTCTGCTCGGCCGAGTTGATAGGTCTCAAGGTCACATCCAGTCCAACCTGCTCGAAGTACTGAGCAATCACCTCAGACATCTCACCGATTTCCGGTAGCCCCGTTACCGCTTCCGGCACATAGACCTCCATCGCGAACCCATCGGGATAGCCTGCCGCTGTAATCAGTTCACGTGCGCGCGCCGGGTCGTAGGGGTAGGGCGCCCACTCAGCCTTCGCGTGAGGCCACCACGGCGGGAATGCCCAGTGGGAGGTCGGGACACCTTGTCCGTCAAAGAACACTTCGTTCATTTCGTCCCGGTTAATGGCAAGGTTCAGCGCCTCGCGGACTTCCTTGACCCGCATCGGACTCTCTTCGTCTATCTCATACCTGCCGGGAGGGCACATGTTGTTCTCGTCGGGTTTTATATCGTCACCGGGTGGACAGTTGTTATACCCGTCAGAACGAGTGGAGGAGAACATGCCGCCGATGAAAAGGAAGGTGTAGGAACTGGGTGTGGTGCTGTTTACAATCTGGTATCCCCTCTCCACCGCTTGTGGTAGGAGGGACCTGGCTATGCTGACGATATCGGCCTCATTGGTGTAAAGCATCGCAGTTCGAGTGGCCTCTTCAGGCACGTAGAAGAACTGGAGCTCATGGAACGCTGGCGTCTGTCGGTAGTGGTCTTCCACCCTCTCGACAATCAGTCCCTGGTTTAGCCCAAACCAATTAAAGGTGAACGGACCGGCTCCAATGGGATCCTCAGAGTAGGCCTCGTCGCCAACTTCGTCCCAGTAAGTCTTGCTTATCACGCCACGCCGGTCGTCGGAGCTCCAGTAGCCCCAGGTCAAGTCCGGAGTGTCCAGCTTCCACGTGAACTCATAATCGCTTTTCACGTCAAAGTGCCTGTCTTCAATACCGGATTGAGCTGCTATGCCGGGTATGCCCTGCTGGTAGGGTGGGAAGTTGTTGACCCTGTAGGAGTGAATTACATCTTCTACTGTCACAGAGTACTGGGTAGGTTGCTTATTCTTGTAGAAGGGGATGCCCTCCTTCAGCTTGAACGTCCATTCCTGTGCGCCTGCACCAATTTCCCAGCTTTCGGCCAGGTAAGGAACGTAGCTCTCGTCATACCTGTCGAGGTGGATCAAAGTCTCGTATATCGTGTAAAGGGGACCCTGAGCGCTCTGCCAACCACCCAACTCCCAGTGAGTTCTGGCCTGAACGCCGGGCGGCGACATGGACACCCTTAGCCGTGGCTGCACAGGTTCCCTCATAGTATCAGCGGGGGCCATTGTGGGCGTCGGCGTAGCCGTGACGTCAGGTATAAACCTCTGCCTGGTCGGCGTCGCGGCCATCGTAGCCGCTGGAGCAGGCGCCGCAGTCGTCGGTGCAGGTGCCGCAGTTGCCGGTGCGGCTGTGGCCGCGGGAGCTGCTGTCGGGACCATCGTCGGCGCTGCTGTGGGGGCTGGCGCCGCTGTCGGGACCGCAGGCGCCGCTGTCGGGGCCGCAGTCGGTGCTGTCTCCTCATCGTCGTCGCCGCCACAGGCGACGATCACCATTGCCATTAGCGCGACTATCGATAGCAGACCCAACATCTGCCATCTCCTTAGCCACATTGGAGACTTCATGTATTCACCTCCTCCAGTTTTCCAAGATTTACACTGCCGACAAGCAGCCTTGCCCGCCCGCATGAGAGCAGTGATTTTGCTGCATCCTAGACTAGGCGAATCGCCTTGTCAATAGCCAGTACAAACCCGTCCCCGCACACCGTGTAAGGAGCCCTTAATCGCACCCAACCACCTCCCACAGGGCCGGTTCCTTGGCTTTCGCCGGCAACTTGTCCGCTCAACGAAACAGCCGCCTCCCAACTGGAAGGCGGCTGTCTCTGTTTCCCGGGATCTTAAGCGTCTATCTATACACGGGCACCGTGAACTCGTGGTGCCGCGTCGGTCCCATGTGGATGTGCCTAGACTCGTAGGACTCCACCGTCTGCGGGTTGAACACCACCTGACCAGTCAGCCAGAACAGCGGAATCATCAATTGCTGCTCGTACGTCCAATTCACCGCTTCAACTTCAAGCTGCTGCAGGTGCTCCCAGCTGGTGGCCGCCTCCATCTTGTCGATGAATTCGTACACCTCAGGATGTCCCTGCCACTCTTGCCGCCAGTTCACGTTGTTTCGGAAGTCCCCAACAACGTCGCCGGGTACCGGCGCTCCCCAACGGGAGGGAATGATTCCCCTGGAGTGCTGACGCTCCCGCAGATATGGAGCAAGCTGCGCCCAGTCCATTGGGTTAAGTTCCGCGCTGATGCCTATCGCATCAAAGTAGGACACTAGCGCCTCCATGATGTCTCCGATCTCCGGCAAGCTGGGAGATGCAGGAGGCAGGAGGATTTCCATATCGAATCCATCGGGATAGCCCGCCTCAATCACAAGTTCGCGTGCCCGGTCTGGGTCAAAATCATAAGGGACCCAGTTGTCCTGATGAAGGGGCCATGCTTGGGGATAATTGAACAGTGTCTGCTTTACAGCCGTGCCCTTGAAGAAGACGTCATTCAGCTCATCCCTGTCGATCGCCAGGTTAAGAGCTTCCCTTACCCGAATGTCGCGCATCGGGCTGTTTTCGTCAATCTGGTACCTTCCAGGCGGGCACTGGTAGTCCACAGCCTTTATCGGCTGCCCATCGTCACCGGCGGGAGGACAATTCCCGTATCCGTCCTGCAGATTCGGGTCGAACATGCCGCCAATGAACATGAAGAAGCGGGCGCTGGGCGTCGTGCTGTAAGCAATCTCGAAGCCCCTGCTTATCGCCTGCTCATGAAGCACCTGGGAGATCTCCGAAATGTCCGCTTCATTCGTGTAGAGCATCGCCGACCGCGTAACCTCTTCAGTTACGTAGAAGAACGCAAGCTCGTGGAACAGCGGTGTCTGTCGGTAATGGTCCTCCACCCGCTCCATCGAAATGCCCTGGTTAACCTCGAAGTCCAGGAAGGTAAACGGTCCGGTGCCTATCGGGTCCGCAACGTACCCGTCCCAACCAACGGCGTCGAAGTGTTCCTTGCTGATTACGCCACGCCTGTCGTCGGAGTTAATGTCCTGACCCCAGGTCCAACTGGGCTGGTCCAGCTTCCAGATGAACTCGTGGTCACTGATGA
The DNA here is from genome assembly GCA_951812825.1 of uncultured Dehalococcoidia bacterium. GTDB lineage: Bacteria > Chloroflexota > Dehalococcoidia > Lucifugimonadales > JAPULR01. The sequence goes on from OX638324.1 coordinate 661,625, forward strand.
TGTCAAAGTACTCCGGCGTGGGAAAGCTGAAGGGTGTCAACTGCCCGGAGTTGCCATCTTGCCAGGGCGTGAAGTTGTTAACGTCGTAAGAGTGAATTACGTCGGCCACTGTCATCGTCATTCCCGTTGGCTCACCGCCTCTGTAGAATGGCACGTTTTGCTTCAAAACAAACCGCCAATTTCTTGCGTCAGTGCTGATTTCCCAGCTTTCCGCCAGGTATCCCTCCAACGCTTCCGTGTACCGGTCGTTGTGCAGGAGAGTGTCGAACATGCCCGTCATCGGACCCTGCGCGCTCTGAACAGACCCAATACCAAACTGAACGGTAGTCTGTGCAATCGGCGGCGCAATCGCCACCCTCAGCCTCGGCTGCACAGGCACCCCTTCCCTCATCGGCGGCTCTGTCGTAGGCGCAGGGGTGGCCGTTACCGCAGGTATAAACCTCTGCCGCGTCGGCGTCGGCGCCATTGTAGGTGCCGGAGCCGCCGTGGGTGCCGGGGCTGCCGTCGGTGCCGGGGCTACCGTAGGCCTTGGGGCCTCTGTCGGCGCCATCGTGGGCATTGCCGTCGGTGCCGGCGCGGGCGCCGCAGTCGGTGCCGGAGCCGGCGCCGCCGCAGTGGCCGCTGGCGTTTCCTCATCGTCATCGCCGCAAGCCACAATCACCATTGCCATCACCGCGACCAAAGACAGCAGTACCAACATCTGCCATCTTCTGATCCAGATTGGTGTCTTCACGTTTGGACCTCCTCAATTCTTGCAAAAGTTGCACTGCCGACAAGCAAGCATTTCCACCCGCTCCAAAGCAGCGATTTCGAAGCATCCTAGACTAGCAGAGGCTTCCTGTCAATACGTGGTTCCTACTCTCTCACACCCGTTGCAAACGACACAAAGCAAAACGACCACCCTCGCAAGGAGGGCGGCCGTTCACTTGATCAATTTCGTTCAGTGATCGATCTACTTGTACACGGGCACCGTGAACTCGTGATGCCTGGTCGGTCCCATATGGATGTGCCGGGACACGTAGGATTCAACCGTCTCGGGATTGAACATTACCTGCCCCACCAGCCAGAACATCGGAATCATCAGGTGGTTGGGTCTTTCCCAGTTCACCGCATCTATCTCCAGCTCCCGCAGCTGGTCCCAATTGGTGGCGGCCTCCAGTATGTTGATGTGCTCATAGACCTCATCCCACATCTGCCACTCCTGCCGCCAGTCCACGTTGTTCTTGAAGTGGCCTACTACACTCCCGGGGGTGGGCGAACCCCACCGGGCGGGAATGATTCCCCGGGTGTGACGCCGGTTCCTGATAGTGGGCACCATTTGCGACCTGTCGATCACCTGGAGATCTATGGTAATGCCGACATTATTGAAGTACTGGGTAAGAGCCTCCATCAGTTCACCCACCTCAGGCAGACCGGGCAGGGCGTTGGTGGTAATTATCTGCATCTCGAACCCGTTGGGGTATCCCGCGTCTATGATCAGCTGCCTGGCCCGGTCGGGATCGTAGGGATAGGGGGCCCAGTCATCCGGATGATGGCCCCACCAGTGGGGGAAACTCCATTGGATCATGGGGATGGCCGTGTTCTTGAAGAAGACCTCGTTCATCTCGTCCCGGTTGATGGCCAGGTTGAGGGCCTCTCGCACGTCCTGGTTTCGCATGGGGCTCTCGGTGTCGATCTCATATCTTCCAGCCGGGCATCTCCCCCAAAAGGCGGGGGGATCTGGCTGGACGTCGGTGCCGGGCGGGCAATTCTTGAAGCCATCCGGCCTGGTCTCCTCAAACATGCCCCCAATGAACATGAAGAAACGTGCGCTCGGGGTGGTGCTGCTCGCTACCTTGTACCCGCGGGAGATAGCCTGCTCGTGAAGAGCCAGCGACATCTCGGAGATGTCCGCTTCGTTTGTGTAGAGCATGGCAGTCCGGGTCGCCTCCTCATTCACGTAGATGAACTCAAGCTCGTGGATTAGGGGCGTCTGCCGGTAGTGGTCCTTAACCCGCTCCATAGAGATGCCACGGTTGATCTCGAAATCAAGGAAGGTGAAGGGGCCGGCACCGATGGGGTCGGCTATGTATCCGTCCCAACCCACCTCCTCAAAGTAGTCCTTGCTGATCACGCCACGCCGCTCATCCGTTTGGTGCTGGCCCCAAATCAGGTTGGGCTTTAACAGCTTCCATTTGAACTCGTAGTCGCTGAGGATCTCGAAGTGATCTTCGTTCGGGAAGGCAAAGTCGGCATATCGACTGGAGTTGCCGGCCTGCCATGGCTCGAAGTTGTTGACGTCGAAAGAGTGCAATATATCCGCCGACGTTACCGAATATTCGGTCGGTACGCCTCTCTGGTAGAAGGGCACGTTCTCCTTCAGTTTGAAGGTCCATTCCTTGGCATCGTCGCTGATGAGCCAACTTTCGGCCACGTACCCTTCCCATTCCTCGGTGAAGCGTTCGTTTGCAAGCAGCCCATCGTACATGCCTGTCAGAGGCCCCTGGGGGCTCTGCAATTGTCCCAGGTCGAACATGGTGGAGCTTTGGCTGATGGGTGGCGCAATCGCTACCCTTATGCGCGGCTGCACCGGCTCCCCCTCCTCCACCATGGCCGGCGGGGTTGTCGCTTCCGGTGCCGCTGTAACATCAGGTATGAACCTCTGGCGCGTCGGCGTCGGAGCCGCTGTGGCCGCAGGCGCTGCCGTCGGCGCCGGCCTGGGCGCCGCTGTCGCCGGTGCGGCGGTGGCCGCGGGTGCTGCCGTCGGCGCCGGGGCTGCCGTCGGCGCCATCGTCGGAGCCGCTGTCGGGGCCGGCGATGGCGCCGACGGGGCGGCGGTGGCCTCAGGCGTTTCCTCATCATCGCCGCAAGCGACGATTACCATAGCCATCGCTCCGACCAACAACAGTGCAACCAGCGTCTGCCATCTCCTGATCCAAATCAGTGTCTTCATCATTGGACCTCCTCGGTCACTACAAAAGCTGCACTGCCGCCAAACAAGCACAGCCACCCGTTCGGAAGCGGTGTTACGATGAATCCTAGACTGGCAATGTCAGTATGTCAATAACTATTCCAAGCCCGTATCCTGTCCTCGGAACAACTGTATCAGTCAGTCAACCAGCCTCTTGCTCCGAGCCACCGCCCTACCGCCCTCCAAAAAAACTGTAGCCGCAGACTGAAGCGCAGCCCGCGGCGAAAATGCGAAGGCCCTAAACCCCTTCTCCAACGCCGTCGGCATATCCTCCACCGACGCTGGGATGAACACCGTCTTCCCCGCGCCAACGGACGCCTCTCGAATCTTCTCCGTCAGCGCGTCCACCTCATCCTGGGGCGGCCATCCCATCGAGTGCGCCAGATCGCCCGGTCCGATGCCTATGAAGTCCAATGCCGTAAGAGCCAGAATCTCCTCCATTTCGTTCACCGCGCTGATGTCCTCTATCGTGCACCCGACGATGGTCTCCTCGTTTATGCGGTGTGTCCATCCGATCATCTGCGGATTAGAACCCTCCGGCGCGTTCACGTCCCGACCGAAATTCCCCGCTCGCCCGCCGTGATACACCGTTCGCTTGCCTTCAGGATGAAACTTCGCAGCGTCCAATGCCGCCCGCATCTCGGCCAGCGATCTTACCCGCGTAATCAGAATTCCCTGTGCGCCTGCGTTGAGCAAACGTAGAATCAATCGCGGATCGTAGGGCGTTCTGAAGATGGTCGTCATACCGCCCAGGTCCGCCGCCCGAATTATTTCTTCCAACAATGCCGGGTCAAACAAATCATTCTCCAAAACCACGTCCAGGTAGTCGAACCCCAACACTCCCAGCATCTCAGCCATGGCGGGAGTAACTTCCGGTGCGCCCACCGTTGCGCCGAACACCACCTGCCCAGCCTTCATCTTCCTCTTAGTCTCGTTTACACGGACCACTTAATTCTCCCCCATTCCATCTTGCAATTGCCATTAAGGTAGCCAACCCCCTCCAACAAACCCCTTCTCCCTCACCCACATGCCATTCTGAACGAAGCGAAGAATCTCGCTTCCATCACCGGTCGCCTCACCCACGCTCTCTTGCTCCTGGGAACGAAGGCACATACCAGCGAAGAGCCTGCCCTCGCGAAGGCTGGGACGGAAACAAGGACCCACTCTTCATCTCTATCCTACTACCACGTTCGTCCGTAGAGGCGTCCCGTGAGGGCCCCCGCTCCTCTTCTACACATCACTCCAGGTCGTACAGCTTTTTCGCGTTGGTGCGCGTAACCTTCAGCGCAACCTCCTCCGAAACACCCTCAAAGTTCTTGTCCACAATTTCGTGGGAGTTCGGGAATGTGGATGCTCCGTGGGGATAGTCGCTGGCCCAGGCGAAGTTGTCCTCGCCGAAATAGTCCGTCAACATCAGTCCCACCGCGTCATCCATGAATGTACCGAAAATCTGCCGCTTTGCGTACTCGCTGGGTGCCATCTCCAGGTCCGTCACCGTCTTCCACCCCTGCTGGTGGTACCAGACGTCCGAACGGTAGACGTAGTGCGGCATCCAGCCGATGTCGTTCTCCGCAGAAACGATCCTCAAGTTTGGATGACGCGCCAGCACCCCCGAAAAGAGAATCTCCGAAATCGACCGCTTCACCTCGTCGATCATGCTCATCACGCCCAGATAGTGGTTGCTCTTAAACTTCCCCACCTTCTGAGTCTCGGGACCATGCCCCGAATTGACGTGCAGGCTGATGGGCATGTTCATCTCCGCGGCCGTCGCCCAGAACGGCTCATACACCGCATCCCCGTAGCTCATCTCGTCGGGAGGTGAGGTCATGATGATGCCGCCACGCAGTCCTATCTCCGCGCATCGACGCAGCTCCTTCGCCCCTTCAGCGGGGTCCAGCAGCGGAATAAGCCCCAACCCGATGAACCGCTTCGGGTCGTAGCCGCAGAACTCTGCAAGCCAGTTGTTATAGCCTCGGAACAGCGCCGCCTGCAAAGCCGCATCCCTGGTGAAGGCCAACATCCGGAACCCCTGCGTAGTGTAGATTACCTCCGCCTCAATCCCGTCTAGCTCCATGTCGGGAATCCGCTCCGCCGGAAGGTACGCGCCGAGCCGGCAATCGTCCAGGGTCTCCCCATGGGTGGCCCGGTTCTCCTCCGCCGTTCGGCCCGCGTTGAAGGAACCCTCAATCCCCTTGGGCGCCATATTCTCAAAAAACATGTACTCCCCAGGCGGCAATCCGGGAGGGTTCACCACGTTCCGCGGCGCCCTCTCCCGGTACTCCGCGTCCACGTAGTCCAACCACATCGTCCTCGGCTCCACCACGTGAGAATCTGCCGAAATCAATTTATAGTCTGCCATTTTCGTCTCCTTCCACCCGATCATGCTTCATAACCGGCCTCATTCGCCGACCTTGATGCCATTCTAGCAGAATCTCCGCCACAATTCCCCAAACCGCGCGGGACTTCAACCGTACCCCTTATTCCTAAATTCCCGGCCCTTATATATAATCAAAGGAGAGCGTCAAGCTCCCACGGCCCGGAGAGGTGGCCGAGTGGACGAAGGCGCCGCTCTCGAAAAGCGGTATACGTTTGCGCGTATCGCGGGTTCGAATCCCGCCCTCTCCGCCATCCATCCCATTCCCCTTCAGCAATATTGCATCCTTTATCACGTCAACCCCACAGCAACGAAAATCCAGACGCGCCATCCTTCCGGTTGACACTAAATTCCCCATCCCCTCATACTTTACGGCCGATGCCTTCCCTTGGCATCGTAGGATCTTCCCCAATTTGGAGAGGTGCCAGAGTGGACGAATGGGCGCGCCTGGAGAGCGCGTAGGCTGGGCAACCGGCCTCGCGGGTTCGAATCCCGCCCTCTCCGCCATCCATCCCCTCGTCACATTCCATCCCTCTCCACGTTGTAGCGCCTATTTCCGTATGCTATGCTAACCTTAGCGCCATGAGCGACCTTAAGTACTGGATTGCTTTTGACAAGGTGCGCCAGCTGGGCACCGTGAGATTTCGCCTGCTTGAAGGGTTTTTTGGTTCCCTCGAGGACGCCTGGTTCGCACCCATCCGACACCTCCGAACCGCCGGCCTGGACCAGCGTACCGTCAGGTTCGTTGAAGAAGGCCGCAAGACCATCGACCCCGACCACGAGCTCGAACAACTCGAAAAGGCCAGCGTCTCCACCTTCAACTGGAATCACTCCGGCTACCCCGATCTGCTCAAGCACATCCCTGACCCGCCGCCCGTGCTATACGTCAAGGGCAAAATCCAACCCGAAGACCGCCGCTCCATCGCCATCGTTGGCACCCGAAGGGCCACCCCCTACGGACGCGAAGCCGCCCAGGCCCTTGCAACAGACCTGGCCCGCAGCGGCATCACCGTCGTCAGCGGCCTCGCCCGTGGCATCGACACCGTCGCCCACAGAGCCACCCTTAACGCCAACGGCCGCACCCTGGCAGTTCTGGCCAGTGGCGTCGACTACATCTACCCAAGGGAAAACAAGCAGCTGTCCCAGGAAATTGTCGAAACTGGCGGCGCCCTCATCAGCGAACATCCCCTCGGAGTACGCCCCAACCCTAGGCAGTTTCCCCGCCGCAACCGGCTCATGAGCGGCATGACCCTTGGCACCCTCGTCGTCGAGGCCGGTAAGGGCAGCGGCGCCATTTGGACCGTCCGACACGCCCTTGAACAGGATAGGGACGTCTTCTGCATCCCGGGCAGCATCTTCTCTCCAGTCAGCTACGGCCCAAACCAACTCATCCAGGAAGGGGCCAAGCTGGTCATGGACTTTCAGGACGTCCTCCAGGAGATGAACCTGAACTCAATCTACAATCTCCCCATTCAAACCAGCCCTGCTCCCGGAAGAAGGGAGCCAGCGACAGCGGCAGTAAGGGTACCCGCCGAGCAGATGCCGCTAAAACCCCCTAATCCTCAGCTCGAAGGGAACGAAAAAACCCTCCTCGACCAGATATCCTATGAGCCTGTTCATATCGATCAGATCTGCAGGGGCGCAGGCCTGCCCGCCCATGTGGTCAGCAGCACCCTCACCCTTATGGAACTGAACGGCCTGGTCAAGCAGGTCCCGGGTATGCAGTACGTCCTCACTAGAGAGGCCACTGGTATCTACCGTTAAAGGTTCGGACCCTACCCACTCTCAACCAAACAACTTAAGAATTCAGGAGGCTCAAGCCGTTCATGGCTGGTAAAACTCCCAAAAGAGCCCGTTCCCGCAAGGGATCCAGTAAGCTCGTCGTCGTGGAATCTCCCACAAAGGCCAGGACTATCGGAAAAATCCTTGGCAGCGACTTCAAGATAACTGCATCCATGGGCCACGTCCGAGACCTGCCCAAGGGCAAGCTTGGCATCGACGTGGATCACGAATTCGCCCCCACCTACTCCGTGCCCCGCGACAAGTCCTCTACCCTTAAGGAAATTCGCCAGCTTGGCAAAAGCGCTAGCTCCATATATCTGGCCACGGACCCGGACCGGGAGGGCGAGGCAATCTCCTGGCATCTCGCCAAGGCCCTCAAGTGGGACCTCGATTCCCCCGACCTCCAACGCATCGTCTTTCATGAAATTACCCCCGGAGCAATCAACGAGGCCTTCAAACACACCCGCCCCCTGGACCTGGACCTCGTCAACGCCCAACAGGCCCGACGTATCCTCGACAGGCTGGTAGGATACCAGCTCAGCCCCCTCCTCTGGTCCAAGGTCCAGCGAGGTCTCTCCGCCGGACGCGTTCAGTCTGTTGCCCTCCGCCAGATTGTCGACCGTGAAAAGGAAATACAGGCCTTCGAACCCAGGGAATACTGGACCATGGAGGCAAATCTGGCCAAGGAATCCCGCCCCTTCTCCGCCCTTCTGCACTCTGTGGAAGGCGAGCGCCGCAAGATACAGCTTTCCGACGAGTCCAGGGTGCGCGAGATTGAGTCCGACCTGCAGGGTGCCGCCTACACCGTAACGTCTGTCAATACCAAAGAACGCCGTCGCCGCCCCTCGCCCCCCTTCACCACCAGCACCCTCCAGCAGGAAGCTGGACGAAAGCTCCGCTTCACCGCCAAACGCACCATGCGTGTTGCCCAGCAGCTCTACGAAGGCGTCTCTTTGGGCAGGGAGGGATCCGCCGGCCTCATCACCTACATGAGGACCGACTCCACAAGCCTTGCTTCCTCTGCCATCGGCGAGGCCCGCATGTACATCTCCGAAAAATACGGCAAGAGTTATCTCCCCAAGGGCGCGCGCATCTACAAGACCCGTTCCAAGGGCGCGCAGGAGGCCCACGAGGCCATCCGCCCCACCGCAATATTCCGCACACCCGAATCCCTCAAGAGTCGACTCAAGCCCGAGCAGCTTCGACTCTACACCCTCATCTGGCGGCGTACCCTTGCATCCCAGATGGCCGACACCATCTACGACGCCACGTCCGCCGATATCCGCGCCTCCTCGCCGAAATCCGACACGAACTACGTCTTCCGCGCCACCGGCACGCGGACTAAATTCCTCGGCTTCGCCACCCTGTATAAGGAAGGCAAGGACGACGACCCCCAGGAAGACGGCAAACCTCTGCCCAAGCTTGAAAAGGATGACCTGCTCGATTTCAAGAAACTCGAGACCAAGCAGCACTTCACCCAGCCGCCGCCCCGCTACACCGAGGCAACCCTCGTCAAACTCCTCGAGGAGAAGGGTATCGGTCGCCCCAGCACCTACGCCCCCATCCTCTCCACCCTCACCGACCGCAACTACGTCACCAAGGAAAAGAACCGCCTCATCCCCACAGCCCTTGGCATCTCCGTCAGTGACCTGCTTACCCAGTTCTTCCCCGACGTTATGGACGTAGCCTTCACCGCCAACATGGAGGACTCCCTCGACGAAATCGCCCGCGGCGAACGCCAGTGGGTTCCCATGCTGGAGAACTTCTACACCCCCTTCAAGAAGACCCTCCAGGAAGCCAGGGACAAGATGCCCAAAGTAAAGGTGGAGGAACCCACCGATGAAAAGTGCGAAAAGTGCGAAAGTCCAATGGTCATCAAGACAGGCCGCTTCGGTCGCTTCATGGCCTGCTCCGGCTTCCCAGAATGCCGCAACACCAGGGAGATCGGCTCAAACGGCGCGGCCCCGTCACAGGAAGAACCCACCGACGAAACTTGCGACAAGTGCGACAGCCCTATGGTCATCAAAACTGGCCGCTTCGGTCGCTTCATGGGCTGCTCCAACTATCCCAAGTGCCGCAACATCAAGCCCATGAAGACCGGCGCCCGCTGTCCCCGCTGCGATGGTGACCTGCTGGAACGCCGCTCCCGCCGCGGCGTCTTCTACGGCTGTTCCGACTATCCCAAGTGCAAGTTTCTCGTCAACAAGCGGCCCCTTCCCGAACCCTGCCCTGAATGCGAGGGCCTAATGGTCGTCGATAGTAACAACGTCCACTCCTGCACAAGATGTGCATGGAAGGGCGAACCCGCAAAGACTGTCGCCAAGGTCTGAAGGACAATGTCCCTACCCCAAGAACTCCTCCATAAGTACAAAGCCTTCCTCATCGGCACCAAAGGCCGGTCAGAAAACACCGCCCGAGTCTACCTGGACGATCTCTCAACCTTCGACCGATTCCTGGAACTACAGAACGCCGACTACGCCCGGCTGGACCGCCGCTTTCTCCGTCAGTACCTCGCCTGGCTGGCAACCAGGGCCCGGGGCAAACGCGGCGGCTACGCCCGCGTCAGCGTCGCCCGCAAGCTGGTCTCCCTCCGCGCCTTCTACCGTTTCCTCCAGCAGCAAGGCGTGGTCAATGTCAACCCCGTCCCCAAGGGCAGCGCCTTCCGTGTCAAGACCGAAAAGCACCTCCCGGATTTCCTCACCGAAAATGAGACTGAACGAATCCTTGAAGCCCCCGACACGGACACCGAGATGGGCATCCGCGACCAGGCTATCCTGGAACTCCTCTACTCCTCCGGCGTCCGCCTATCCGAATTGGCTGCTCTGAACATGGAAGACCTCAATCTGGAAACCCGCGAAGCCAAAGTATGGGGCAAGGGATCCAAGGAGCGCATCGTCCTCCTCGGCGGCCCCGCCGTTCAGTCTCTCCACCACTATCTGTCAGCCTCAAGGCCCCTGCTGTTGGACACCTTCACAAACGCCCTCTTCCTCAACAAGTACGGCGGTCGCCTCTCCACCCGAAGCATCCAGAAGATAGTCAAGAAAAGCGCCCGCCAGGCCACCATCAACCCCAAGACCCACACCCACAGCATGCGCCACACCTTCGCTACCCACATGCTGGAAGGCGGCGCCGACCTCCGCGTCGTCCAGGAACTCCTCGGCCATTCCAGCCCTGCCACCACCCAGATATACACCCACGTCACCCAGAGGCAGGCAAGAAAAGTATACATGGCCAGCCATCCCAGGGCCAACGGAAGCCCCGAGCCGGTGGACGAGCAATGACCACCTTACTCGTCGTAAACGGCCCCAACCTCAACATGCTCGGTCGCAGAGACCCTGAGCACTACGGCACGACCACCCTCGCCGACATCGAGGAACGGCTCAATATCCGCGCCTCCCAGCTTGGCGTTGACCTGGAATTCTGCCAGTCGGACAGCCAAGCCGACCTCGTCGGCTTCATCAATAACAACGCCGCCCGCGCCGACGGTATCATCATCAACCCCGCTGGCTTCACCACCATCGGCTACCCCCTCCTCGACGCCTGCATCGACTCCGGCGTCCCTGTGGTGGAAGTCCACCTCAGCAACATCTACGCCCGGGAGACCTGGCGCAGCCCCTCCATCTTCGCCCGCGCCGTCTCCGCCACCATCGCAGGCATGCGTTGGATGGGCTACCTCGCCGCCCTCGAATATCTTCACGCCCTTACACAACAGGAGGTTTGATTTGACAGCCCACCGTTTAAAGAGACTCCGCTCCGCCCTCACAGAAAAGGAACTCGACGCTATCCTCATCTCCACCCCGGAAAACCGCCAGTATCTCTCCGGCTTCGTCGGCACCGCCGGCTGGCTCTTCATCTCCCACGAACGCGCCATCCTCGCTACCGACTTCCGCTACACCGAGCAGGCAACCCATCAGGCACCCGACTTCGAAGTCCTCCAGGTTGCCGGCTGGAAATGGCTCGTCGAACAGATGGAGAAACTAGGCCCCGCCAGGGTCGGCTTCGAGTCCCAGCACGTCACCATGGCCGCCTACCGCCGCATCGTCGCCGCCATCAAGGACATGCCCGACGAAAAGCGTCCCACCTTCGTAGCCACCAGCAACCTCATCGAAAACATCCGCGCCGTCAAGGACGCCCACGAACTCGAACTCCTTCAGAATGTCATCGACATCTCGGACAAGGCCATGGAGACCGTCACCCCCAACCTCCAGGCTGGCCAGACTGAGCGTGAAATTGCCTGGCTTCTGGAAAAAGCCATGCGGGAATTCGGCGCCGACAGCCTCAGCTTCGATACCATCGTCGCCGGCGGGCCCAACGGCGCCATGCCCCACCACCGCGCCGGAGACCGCCCCGTCCGGGAGGGCGAACCCATAGTCATTGACATGGGCGCGAAGCTCGACGGCTACTGCAGCGACATCACGCGCACCGTCTGCATCGGTCAGCCCGACGACCAGTTCCGCAAGATCTACAACCTCGTCCTCGGCGCCCAGCTTTCCGCCATCTCAACCCTCAAGCCCAGCCTCAACGGCGAAGAGGCCGACAACCTCGCACGCACCGTCCTCGACGATGCCGGATATAAGAAGAACTTCGGCCACAGCCTCGGCCACGGCATCGGATTGGCTGTCCACGAGTTCCCCCGCGTCGGCCCTACCTCCCCCGACATCCTGGAGGAGTCCATGGTATTCAGCGTTGAGCCGGGCATCTACCTCAGCGGCTGGGGCGGCGTCCGAATCGAAGACCTTGTCGTCCTGGAGGAATCGGGCGCACGACCTCTCAGCAAGGCCAGAAAATAGATCACCTACACTTCCCTAACCCTCAACAGGAGACCCCTCAATGGCAACCCTGAACTTTGGAGACCTCCGAAAAGGCCTCGCCATCGAAATAGACGGCCAGCCCTTCGAGGTAGTCGATTACACCCGCCACAAAATGCAGCAGCGCGCCCCCGTGACCCGCGTAAAGGTCAAGAACCTCCTCAGCGGCAGCGTCACCGAAAAGACCTTCCAGGCCTACGAGACCTCCTTCACTCCCGCCGACGTCTCCAGCGCCGAGGCCCAGTACCTCTTCTACGACGGCGAATTCTATACCTTCATGGACATGGACACTTACGACCAGCACCACTTAACCCAGGATCAGCTGGGCGACAGTCTCAACTACCTGAAAGAAGAGATAACACTGGAAATCTCCTTCTACAAGGGCGCCATTATCGGCGTCAAGCTCCCCACCTTTGTCGATCTCGAAGTCACCTACAGCCCCCCCGGCCTCCGCGGCGACACCGCCCAGGGTGGCACTAAGCCCGCCACCCTGGAAACCGGCCACACCTTGAACGTCCCCCTCTTCGTCAACGAAGGGCAGACCATCAAGGTCGACACCCGCAACGGCCAATACGTTGAACGCGTGACTTAGTTGCAAGTCTTTACCGTCTCCCAGATTGCCCAGCATCTCAAGGGTCTGCTCGCCCAGGACCCCGTCCTTCAGGATGCGTGGGTTACAGGAGAAGTCTCTAATCTGCGCGTTTCCCAAGCCGGCCACGCCTACTTCACCCTGAAGGACCCCGACAGCCAGCTTAACTGCGTTATGTTCAGAAGGGGCGCCGGCATAAACCTCCTGGCCGACGGCGCTGCCGTAACCACCCACGGAAACATGTCCCTCTACGAAGTCCGTGGCACCCTCGATTTCATCACCGACATCGTAGTCTCCGAAGGCGTAGGCCCCCTCTCCCTCGAGTTCGAACGCCTCAAACAGTCCCTCGAACGAGAAGGCCTCTTCGATCCCTCCCGCAAGCGCTCCCTCCCCGAATTCCCCAAGCACATCGGCCTCGTCACCTCCCCTGCCGGCGCCGTCCTCCACGACGTCGTCCAGGTCCTCTCCCGCCGTTATCCCCTGGCCGAAATCCTCCTCTCCCCCACCCCCGTCCAGGGCCCCGACGCCGCCCCAGCCATCGTCGACGCCCTGACCAAGCTCTTCCTCGATGGACGCTCCGAAGTCATCATCGTAGCCCGCGGCGGAGGCTCCATGGAAGAGCTCTGGCCCTTCAACGAAGAGGCCGTCGCCCGCGCCATTTACGCCAGTCCCGTCCCCATCATCAGCGCCGTCGGCCACGAGACAGACTTCACCATCGCCGATTTCGTCGCCGACCTCCGCGCCCCCACCCCCTCCGCCGCAGCAGAGCTCGTCGCCCCCCACAAGTCGGCGCTGAAGCAGGAAGTCGACGCCAGCCTGCAGCGACTTCACGCCGCTATCACTGACCAGAACGCCCAGCGACGCTACTCCCTCTCTCGCGTCGTCTCCAACCTCGACTACCGCATCCCAGACTTCCCCACCCTCCGCCGCCGCGTCGACGATCTCTCCCAGCGTTCTGGCACCGCCACTGCCTCATTCCTGACCCTCCGCACTCGGGAGGCCGCCTCCTTCATGGCCCGCCTCCAAACCCTCAATCCCACCGCCACCCTCTCGCGTGGCTACGCCGTAGTCCACAAACAAACCGACGGTCAGCCCATCTACACCCGTGATGCCGTCAAGACCGGCGACAGCCTCAACGTAACCATCAGCGACGGTTCATTCCCCGCAACCGTCCAAGGCCCTCAACCGGCCAGAAGGCGACGCAAGAAGTCTATCCCCAAAGCCTCCGCCCGCCTCTTTTAGAAGAATTGCCATGCCCAATGACGAACAACAGATAACCTTCGAAGAAGCCTTCCGGCGCCTGGAGGAGCTGGTCCAAACCCTGGAGGAGGGAAAGCTCTCTCTGGAAGAAACAGGCCGCCTCTACGAAGAAGGTATGAATCTCGCCAAACTCTGCAACCGGATGCTCAACGCCACCGAACTCCGCATAACCGAGTTACGTGACTCCTTCACGGAGGAGATGTCCGAAACCGAGCCGGAGAACGATGAACAGCTTCCTTAGAGCAGACCTCCACGTTCACACCTGCTACTCCCACGATTCCACCGCCCCCCTCCAGTCCATAGTCAATCGCTGCATCAAGACCGGCATCAACTGCCTCGCCATCACCGACCACAACACCGCCGAGGGGGCATTGCTCCTGAAGGATGAGTCTCCCATTCACATCATCGTCGGGGAAGAGGTTAAATCCTCGGAAGGTGACATCATCGGCCTCTTCCTCAAAGAGACCATCCCCCAGGACCTTACCCCCCAGCAGACCGTCCGGGAAATCAAGTCCCAGGGCGGCCTTGTCATGGTGCCCCACCCCTTCGACCGCGTTCGTCCTTCCGCCCTTGGCCTCGAAGCCTTCCACTCCATAGCCCACGACGTGGACATAGTAGAGACTTTCAACGCCCGCAACTTCTTCCACGCCGACGACGCCCAAGCCGACGAAATCGCCCGCAAATTCCGCATCGTCCCCGCAGCCGCCAGCGACGGCCACGCCTCCGTCGAACTGGGTCGCACCTACAACCTCATCCCCCCCTCCATCAACACCCCCCAGGACTTCCTGCGAAGTCTCTCCCAGGCCAAACTCGTCACCAGGCGCACCCACATGCTCCACCGAATGGCCCCCACCATCGCCAAGGCCCGCAAATTCCTCTCCCGCCGGTGATCCGATGTCGCCACCCCTCAACATCGGCATCCTCGCCTCCCACACCGGCACCACCCTCCAGTCAATCATCGACGCCTGCGAAAACGGCATACTCAACGCCCGCTGCCGCGTAGTCATCAGCAACAACTCCACCTCCCTGGCCCTCGAAAGAGCCCGACGCCACTCCATCCCCGCCTTCCATCTGAGCTCCAGCACCCATCCAACCGCCGAAGCCCTCGACTCCGCCATCAAGCAAACCCTCCTGGACCACCAAGTCGACCTCGTCGTCCTTGCGGGATACATGAAGCTCCTGGGCCCCAAGACCCTCCGTCGCTTTCACAATCGCGTCGTCAACACCCACCCCGCCCTGCTCCCGGAATTCGGTGGCCGGGGAATGTACGGCGACAACGTCCACCGCGCCGTGCTGAAAGCCGGACTCGGCACCACCGGCGTCACCGTTCATCTCGTCGACGAAATCTACGACCACGGCCCAATCCTCGCCCAGACCCAGGTCCCAATCCTCCCCAACGACACCCTCGAAACCCTCCGTGACCGCGTCCAGACCACCGAGCGCCGCTTCTACGTAGAAACCCTCCACAAAATCGCCACCAACCAAATCCCCCTCCCCCCATCCCACATGTCATCCTGAGGAGGCCCCGCGACGAAGGATCTCGCCCCCGGCTGACGCCAATCACTCCCACCAGAGTAGATCAGTTCCCCACCTTTGTCCCTGCGAACGAAGGCCCGTGCCCGCGGCGGAGGGCACAGGAAACATTACTCCACCTACCCACAGCCCCAACCGGAACGCCCCCACACCCCCGGCATCCTCACGAACGCAGAGGCCCACTCTTCCTCCTCGAACCTACGCCCAACCCCTCAAAAAAAGACCCGCTCCAACGAGCGGGTCTCTTGAATCCGATTGGCTTTACGTCGGTGCTAGCTGTCGCCGTCGCCCTCTTCTCCCTCATCCTCCGCCTTCCCCAGAATCTCGTCGATGATCCCATAATCCAGCGCCTGCTCCGGCGTCAGGTAATAGTCCCGGTCCGTATCCTGCGCAATCTTGTCGTAAGGCTGCCCCGTGTTGTCCGAAAGGATAGTCCGCAGCTTGTCCTGCAACCGCAGAATCTCCCGCGCCGCAATCTCCACGTCGCTGGCCTGCCCCTGCGCACCTCCCATCGGCTGGTGCATGTGGATTGTCGAATTCGGCAGCGCATACCTCTTCCCCCTCGTCCCGGCAGTCAGAAGCACCGTCCCCATGCTCGCCGTCATCCCCACGCTTATGGTCGAAACGTCGCACCGTATCAACTGCATCGTATCGTGGATCGCAAGCCCCGCGGAAATCACCCCGCCCGGACTGTGAATGTACAGGTGAATGTCCTTGTCCGGGTCTTCCCGCTCAAGAAACAGCAGCTGCGCGATAATCAAATTCGCCGTCTGGTCCATGATCGGCGTACCCAGAAATACAATTCGCTCTCTCAGCAGCAGCGAATAGATGTCAAAAGCCCGCTCGCCCCTCGGCCCGGTCTCCACAACCATGGGTATAATATTGCTTGGGTTGAAAGTCACTCTATTCTCCTCCTTGTTCCTCATCCGTCGTTGTTTCGGCTTCAGCTGGAGATTCCTTTTCTTCCTCTTTGCCCTGCACAATCAATGCAAGACGCTCCAGCGTCTTCTTGGTCTTCATATTCGACGCGATCGAATTCCTGAACTCCTCCGACGACACAGCCTCCCTCACTGAAGGGTCTCCCGTTCCGCCGGAATCCACCACCAGCTGGTCAATCGCTTCGTCCAACTCCTCGTCGCTCACCTCAATCCCTTCTTCCTCCGCCAGCTTCCTCAGTACAAAGGACCGCACCATCCCCTCCCGCGTATCGGGCTTCATCTCCTCCCGGATCTCCTCCTCCGTCTTCCCGATCTGATTCAGGTAATCGTCCATATCCATCCGCTGCGCCTGCAGGGCCTGCGTTCTCTCGTGCCACATGTGGTCCAACTGCCGCTCCAGCAGCACGTCGGCAAACTCCACCGTAGACCCTTCAATCACCTGCTCCATCGCCTTGTCGTACAACTCCTGGTCCGCCTCCCGCTCCGCGGTGGATACCAGGTTTTCCATCACCGATTCTCCCAGCGCCTCCAGCGTGTCGAAGCCCGGCCCTATCCCCTTGGCAAACTCGTCGTCCAGGTCGGGCAGCGCCCTCCGCTTCACCTCGCTGATAACCACGTGGAAGCGGCATTCCTTACCGTCATACTCTTCGTTTCCGAAGTCATCGGGCACCTGCAGTGTGAACGTCTTGTCGTCGCCCTTCTTGGATCCCTCAAGCATCACCGAGAAGCCGGGCAGCGGCAGCTTGTTCTCCATGGAAGGAATAAACTCAATTCCCTTGTTGTCAACTATATTCCGCCCTTCCACCGTTCCCGTAACGTCAATCGTCAGCTGGTCGCCAAATTGCACCGGCTCGTCAACGGGCTCCCAGGGCGCAGTCTCCGTTCGCAGACGCTCCAACACGTCGTCCACCTGATCATCTCCCACGTCAACGGCCTGACGCTCAATCCGCAGAATCCTGTAGTCGCCTAACTGCACATTCGGCTCTAGAGGCACGGTTGCCTTAATCTGAAGGGGTTCAACGCTGGTAATGTCCAAATTCGGCGGAATATACGGCTCCAGGCTCTCCTCCTTCACCGCACGGTCAACCAGGCCCGTCACCGCCCGCTCCAGCGCTTCGTTCAGGAGTTGATCACGCCCGACAACCTGCTCGAGAATCCGTCTGGGCGCCTTGCCCTTACGAAATCCGGGAATCCTGACCCTGTTGACCAGACGCCTGTAGGCCCAGTCCAGATACGGGTCAACGTCCTGCTCGTCGCATTCAATATTGAGAACCACCTCCGTCGGGAGGTCCGCCTCGCGTGTTATCTTCAACTAATTCACTTCCCCAAAACCCTGCATGAATTATATCACAGGGCGTATTTTCTGGAACAATCCGAACGCACCCAATTGGGTCATTCTACTGCGCAAGCCTGATCCCCAACTCCGACAGGTGGCCTTCCTCAACGGGCGATGGCGCTCCAAATAGCAAGTCCGATGCGCTCTGAGTCTTCGGAAACGCAATAACGTCTCGGATGTTGTCCACGTCCGCCAGCAGCATAATCAGCCGGTCGATCCCCATGGCGATCCCCCCATGAGGTGGCGCACCATACTCCAGCGCGTCCAAAAGCTGGCCGAACTGCTGCTGCATCCCCTCGTCCGAATGCCCCATCAGACGCAGGATCTTCTCCTGGTCCTCCCTGCGATGGTTGCGAATGCTGCCTCCCCCCACCTCGTATCCGTTGCACACCATGTCGTACTGCTGCGCCACCGCCGCCCCCGGCTCCGAGTCCAACAAGCTCGCGTCCTCTTCAACTGGCGCCGAAAACGGATTATGGGGCGCGTCCCACCGTTCCTCTTCCGGCCGCCACTCCAGCAGCGGAAAATTCACAATCCACGCAAACGCCATCTCATCAGCGTCCGCCAATTCCAGCCGCTCTCCCATCAGTTCTCTAAGGTGGCTCAGGCTGTTATTCACCACCTCTTCCGGCCCTGCCACCACCAACAGCAGGCCCCCCCGCGAAGCCCCCATCGCCTCCGCCATCCCGCGCACTTCCTCCAACGTCAGATGTCGGGCGGCGGCGGACCGCACCTGCTCCATCGTCAGGCTCTCCAGCCCCCCTTCGCCCTCTCCTAGCGCCACCGTCACCAGCCCCCGCGCGCCCCTGCTCCGTGCCTCCTCCGTCAGCTGGTCAAGCTGTCGGCGAGAGTATCCCGCGCACCCCGGCGCCGCCAACCCCTTCACCACACCTCCACCCGACACCACCGACCGAAACACCTGGAACCCGCTCTCCCCCGCCATCTCCGTCACGTCCGCCAGCTCTAACCCAAACCGCAAGTCCGGCTTGTCGCTGCCATATCTGCTCATTGCGTCCCGGTAGTCCAGCCTGGGAAACGGCCTGGAGACCCGCTTCTCCGGCGTGATAGTCTCAACAATCTCGACGTACAACTCCTCTATAAGGGACAAAATATCGTCCTGGGTGACGAAGCTCATCTCCAGGTCCAGCTGCGTGAACTCCGGCTGGCGGTCGGCCCGCAGGTCCTCGTCCCTGAAGCATCGCGCCATCTGAAAGTACCTCTCGAACCCCGAAACCATCAGCAGCTGCTTCAACTGCTGGGGAGACTGCGGCAACGCATAGAAGCTTCCGTGATGCAGCCGGCTTGGCACCAGGTAGTCTCTCGCTCCCTCCGGCGTGCTCTTGATAAGTATCGGCGTCTCGATCTCCAGAAAGCCCCGCTCATCTAAGAAATCCCGGATGAACTTCACCACCCTGTGTCTCAGCACCAGGTTCCCATGCATCCCCTCCCTTCTCAAATCCAGGTATCGATGACTCAGACGTAGCGCCTCGTCCACCTCCTGCTCTTCGTTGATGTAGAAGGGCGGCGTCTTCGAAGGATTCAACACCTCCGTCCCGCTGGCGTGCACCTCCACGGCTCCCGTGGCAAGCTGGGGATTCTCCGTACCCTCTGGCCGCTTCTCCACCGTCCCCGTAATGCTGACCACCCACTCTGACCGCACCTCCTCGGCGACCGCGTGGGCCTCCGGAGCCGTGGCCGGATTCACCACAACCTGGGCGATGCCGGACCTGTCGCGTAGGTCTATGAAAATCAGCCCACCGTGGTCGCGCCGCCGATGCACCCAACCGGAAAGGGTCACCTCGCTGCCCACCCTCCCAAGTCTAAGCTCGCCGCAATTAGTTCTTTCGCCCACACCCGCCTCCATTCCTGCAATTATCTCTGCAACACAAACGCCCCCATCGGGCGCAACTATCTATTCTAGACTACCCAAACAGCCCTATCAACGAATGTACATCACTTCCCCACCCGGTTCCACGCCATAGCGCGTCAAGAAGCAATTCAACATCCTCACCATACCCCGTCACTCGTATTCACCCAGACGACCCCAGTGCCATTCTGGCCATAGCCCCACCTGCCACCTTGGTGTTAAACTGGTGCACAAATCATCCTGGAGGAGGTCCCCACGTGTCCCTTTCCATTGGCGAAAAAGCCCCGGATTTCACCCTCAGCGCCACCGATGGCCAGGAAGTTTCCCTAAGCAGCTACAAGGACAAGCAAAACGTCCTCCTCGTCTTCTACTGTCGAAACAACACCCCCGGTTGAAACCGTCAGCTCCAGGCCCTGCGGGACGACAGGGCCGAATTCGACGCAGCCAGCGCGGCGATCCTCGCCGTTAACCCCGCCTCGGTGAAATCGCACCAGAACTACAAAACTAAGTTCGACCTTCCCTTCCCTCTCTTGTCCGACGCCGACCGCTCCGTGTCCAACGCCTACGATGCCGTCAAGCCCAACGGCAAGAGCATCCAGCGCTCCGTCCTCATCATCGACCGTGACGGCGTCATCCGATACCTCAAGAGCGGAATGCCCAAGGATAGCGAGCTTCTCGAAGTCCTCAACAGCCTGGATTCTTAGACCCCCTCGTCATTTTGCTATGAAAACAGCCCCCATCGGTGTCGTCACCCCTCTGGTAAGGGCGGTTCGCGAACCGCCCTTCTCCCGTCGCAGCCAATACTCCTCTCCCGTAGGACAGTAACCCTTGATCCCCATAGGCCACATAGGAATTCAGCGTAAGACCATACCCTACGTCACCTACGGCCTTATCTCCGTGAACGTCCTGGTTTTCCTCTACGAACTCTACCTTGGCGGCTCTCTCTTCTTCACCGACAACATAGACGTCACCGTTTTCTTCCTCCAATGGGGACTCATTCCCAGCGAACTGACCGGCGGCCCCGAAATCACCGAATGGCGTTTCCTGGTCAGGGAGGGACGCAACATCGGCATCCTCAACGCCGACGTCGCCTCCCCCATCTCCACCTGGGGCACCGCCTTCACCTCCATGTTCCTCCACGGCGGTTGGCTGCACCTCCTTGGCAACATGCTCTACCTCTGGGTCTTCGGTGGCAACATCGAAGACCGGTTCGGCCACCTGATCTTCCTCCTCTTCTACCTCGGCACTGGCCTCGCCGCCGTTTGGACCCATACTGCCCTCAACATGGAGTCCCAGATACCTCTGGTGGGAGCCAGCGGAGCCATCGCCGGCGTCACCGGCGCATACATCGTCCTCTTCCCCTTCAGCCGCATACGAACCCTAATATTCTTCCTCTTCATCATGGCCGTCGATATGCCGGCAATCCTGGTATTGGGCTTCTGGTTCATCCTCCAGCTCTTCCAGGGATTGGGCCAGTTCGGCGCGTGGGACGCCGGCGTTGCCTACTGGGCACACGTCGGAGGCTTCGTCGCCGGAATCCTCTGCGGCTTAATCTACAAGCTCATCCACCGCGAACCCCTCATGCCGGAACGAACTAGACCGTGGGGCCGTCGCAACCCCTGGGACAACTTCCCTCCCGACTACCGCTAGCCTCCTGGCCACATTTGCATTCAATTTCATTCTGAGCGAAGCGAAGAATCTCGCATCCCCTCACTGCCCTATCCTTTGCGCGCCCTAACCCCTCATAATTGACACCCTAACTGGCCCATACTAGAATCGCCCTACCCCGACATTCCGTTTTACCCTCATTTCTCCCTTGAGATCGCCCAGGAGGAACCGAAAGCCCGCTCCCGCAAGGAAATTCATTGGCCCTCCAACCTGACAATACCCCATCCCAACCCTCCAGGGTTCCGGACGTCGTCATCGACCGCCTGCCCCAGTACGTTCGCATCCTGCACGCCCTCATGGACTCCGGCGTCGAGGTGGTCAGTTCTCATCAGTTGGGCCGGCGCCTTCAGGTAACCCCCGCCCAGATACGAAAAGACCTCAGCTACCTCGGACGCTTCGGCAAGCAGGGCAGGGGCTACGACGTTCGCTACCTCGCCTCCGAACTCAAGCAGATACTCGGCCTCAACCGCCGATGGAACGTCTGCCTCATAGGCGTGGGTCGCCTCGGCAGAGCCATCCTCAGCTACCCAGGCTTCGCCCCGGAAGGCTTCGAAATCGTCGCCGCTTTCGACACAGACGACCGCGTCGTGGGTGCCACTTTAGGCGAACTGAAGGTCCAGCCAATGGACGAGTTGGGCGAAACCGTTGAGCGTCTGAACATCAGCATCGGCGTCATTGCTGTGCCAAGCTCCGTGGCTCAGGAGGTGATGAAACTGCTCACCGAATGCGGCGTTGAAGCCATCCTCAACTACGCTCCCGTCTACCCCCACGTGCCGGAGCGAGTTCGCGTCCGCAACGTGGACCCCGTCCTCTCTCTCCAGTCGATGACCTACTACCTCAGCCATCGAAACAACCACGGTTAACCGACCCTGGGCGAATCTCCCCGCTGCGCCCTCGCCCGCCGTCTCCGTCGCGCCACCGCCAGCCGCACCGTCGCCCTCCTGAGCTGCGCTAGCGCCTGCTCCAGGTCCACGTCGGCAGACCGCATGGCAATCCGCTCACGTGCCTGTTCCATCGCCTCTTGCGCCCGCTCCTCGTCGATCTCCTCCGACCGCTCCGCAGCGTCCGCCAGGATGCTGATGCGATTCTCCATCACCTCCAGAAACCCTCCCGTCACCGCAAGGAACGTCTCCTCCCCGTCCTTTCGCACCATCAACTCCCCGGGCTGCAGCATGCTCATCAATGCCGCATGATGCGGCAGAATCCCCAGGTCCCCCTCTGTTCCGGGGGCCACCAGCACCTCCACTTCGTCAGAGTAGACGACCCTCTCGGCGGTGATTATCTCCAATCGCATCGTTGGCATGTCGACTAACTGTCTCCCGAATCTGAGCGGCCCACGCTCGCCAGCACCTCATCTATCGTTCCCTTCATGTAAAACGCCTGCGTAGGAACGTCATCATGCTTGCCTTCAAGGATCTCCTTGAACCCACGCACCGTCTCTCGCACGGGCACATACTGGCCCGGAATGCCCGTGAAGGTCTCACCAACAAAGAACGGCTGCGTCAGGAACCGTTGAATCTTCCGCGCCCGCTCCACCGTCAGCTTGTCCTCCTCCGAAAGCTCCTCAACGCCCAGAATCGCGATGATGTCCTGCAGGTCTCGATACCTCTGCAGCACCTCAATGACGCCCCTCGCCACCCCGTAGTGCTCCTCCCCCACAATGTCGGGCTCGAGCACCCGTGAGAACGAAGCTAGCGGGTCCACCGCCGGGTACAGGCCCTGCGCCGCCAGCGCCCGCTCAAGGGCCACAACAGCGTCCAGGTGTCCGAAAGTCGTCACAATTCCCGGGTCCGTATAGTCGTCCGCCGGCACGTAAATCGCCTGGAAGGAAGTAATTGATCCCTTATTTGTCGACGTAATCCGCTCCTGCAGCGCCCCCATCTCCGTCGCCAGCGTGGGCTGGTACCCCACCGCCGAAGGCATCCTGCCCAGCAGTGCGGAAACCTCCATCCCCGCGAGAATGTATCGATAGATGTTGTCGATGAACAGGAGAACGTCCCGGTTCTCCTCGTCCCTGAAATACTCGGCCATCGTCAGGCCCGTCAGACCAATGCGCGCCCTAACTCCGGGCGGCTCATTCATCTGGCCGAAGACCATCACGGTCTTGTCCATCACGTTGGCCTCTTGCATCTCCTTCCACAGGTCGTTCCCCTCGCGAGACCTCTCGCCCACGCCGGAGAAAACCGAAACTCCGCTGTGCTCCGCCGCAATGTTTCGTATCAGTTCCTGAATGATCACCGTCTTGCCCACGCCCGCGCCCCCGTATGCGCCAATCTTGCCGCCTTTAATGAAAGGCGTCACCAGGTCGAAGACCTTGATGCCCGTTTCCAGCACCTCTTGCGTGCTCAGCTGCTCGGCGAAAGACGGCGGCGCACGGTGTATCGGCCATCGGTCTCGCGGTTCCACAGGCCCCAGGTTATCCAGCGGGTCTCCTATAACGTTGAACAACCGGCCCAAAGTCTCCGGTCCCACCGGCACCGGAATGGAACTGCCACTGTCCTCCGCCTCTGCGCCCCGGGCCAGACCTTCCGTAGGCCCCAAAGCCAGGCACCGTACCCAGTTGTTGCCCACGTGCTGCTCCACCTCCAACACCAGCTTTTCGCCGTTGTTGTCCACGGTTAGCGCGTTGTACACGGCGGGAAGCTCGTCCGGCGGGAACTCCACGTCAACCACCGTGCCTATCACTTGTACTACACTGCCTTTAGCCACCTTGGTCCTCTCTTTCCGGCTCTCTCAATTACTAGCCGCGGTCGCCTTAGCCCTCCAGGCTGACGGCGCCGCCTACAATGTCTAGAAGTTCCGCGGTAATGCTGTCTTGCCGCACCTTGTTCAGCTCCAGAGTCAGGTCTCCCACCATCTCGTTGGCGTTGTCCGTCGCGTTCCTCATTGCAACCATCCGCGCCGACTGCTCGCTGGCACTCAATTCCAGCATGGAGTGATAGACCTCCATCTCCACAAATCGCGGCAGCAGCAGATCCAGCACAGCCAGCGGATCCGGCTCGTAGATGTACCCCACCCGCGATTCCGCCGGCAAGTCCGACGGTTCGATAGGCAGCAGACGGGTGATCTTCGGTCTCTGCGAAGTCAGCGTCACGAACTCCGGATACGCCAGGTACACCTCGTCAATCGATCCCTCGTTATAGTCGCTTAATATAATCTGCGCGATGGGGAGAATCTCCGCCATCGGCGGCCGGTCCCCCAGGTTCACGAACACTGCCTGCACGTCCTGCCCCGTCCTCACCACAAAGTCCCTTCCCTTCCTGCCAACCGCCACAATGCGTACCGGCGTCGGTCGCTTCTCAACGATGAACTGCGCCACCGCCCTGTTCAAGTTCCCGTGCAGCCCTCCGCACAATCCCCGGTCCGGCGTCAGATGCAGCAGCGTAATCCGATTCACCGGCCTCTGCGTCAGCAGCGGATGGATCTCCTCCGTGTCCTGCCTCTGCGCCTTCAGGTCGGAAATCACCTGCTGAATCTTCTCCGCGTAGGGGCGTCCCGCCAGCACCGCGTTCTGGGCGCGCCTCATCTTGGAGGCCGCAATCATCTCCATTGCGTGCGTCACCTTGGCGGTGTTCTCTATGCTGCGAATTCGCCTCCGCAGCTGTCTCAAACTTGGCATTTCAGTCTCTCGCCGGCTTCCTCATTGACCTCTATGACGCTGCGAACGTCGCCTTGAACTCCTCCAGCCCCTTCTTCAGCACCTCTTCTAGCTCCTCCGTAATGTCTCCGGCCTCCATAATCTGGCCCTCCAGCTCCGGCGCCGCCGTCTCAACGTAGCGACGCAGCTGTTCCTCGAAGGCTCTGCATTGGGGTATGGGCACTTCGTCCAGGTAGCCGTTGTTCAGCGCATAGAAGATGATCGCCTGCCTCCCCATGGAGAGCGGCTCGTACTGGGGCTGCTTCAGAATCTCGATGCTCCGCTGCCCCCTCTCCAACTGCGCCCGCGTTTCCGCATCCAGGTCCGCCGTGCCGAACTGCGCAAATGTCGCCAGCTCGCTGTACTGCGCCAGGTCCAGGCGCAGCCTGCCCGCCACGCTTCGGATGGCCCGCGTCTGCGCGGCTCCGCCCACCCTCGACACCGAGAGACCCACATTCACCGCCGGGCGTATCCCGGCGTTGAACGCCTCAGGCTCCAGATAGATCTGCCCGTCCGTAATCGAAATTACGTTGGTAGGTACATACGCCGAAACGTCCCCCGCCTGCGTCTCGATGACGGGCAAAGCCGTCAGCGATCCGCCCCCGAATTCGTCCGCCAGCTTCGCCGCCCGCTCCAGCAACCGGCTGTGCAGATAGAAAACGTCTCCCGGATAAGCCTCACGCCCGGGCGGCCTCCGCAGCAGCAGCGACATCTGGCGGTACGCCCACGCGTGCTTCGTCAGGTCGTCGTAGATGATCAGCGCCTCCCGCCCCGTCTCCATGAACTCCTCGCCGATGGCGCAGCCGGCGTAGGGTGCAATGTACTGGAGCGGCGCCGGGTCCGATGCGTTGGCCGCCACGACAACCGTGTGCTCCATCGCCCCGTGCTCCTCCAGCGTCGACACCACCTGGGCCACCTTTCCCTGCTTCTGCCCGATGGCCACGTAGATACACAACAAGTTCTGGCCCTTCTGGTTGATAATCGTATCCAGGGCAATCGCCGACTTCCCCGTCGACCGGTCGCCAATAATCAGCTCCCGCTGCCCACGGCCTATGGGAATCATCGAATCGATAGCCTTGATGCCCGTCTGCACCGGCGTATCCACCGACTGCCGAATGACCACGTTGGGTGCAATCCGTTCGATGGGTCGGACCTTCGTCGTCCGAATGGGCCCTTTCCCATCCAGCGGCCGCCCCAGCGCGTCCACCACCCTCCCCACAAGCTCGTCACCCACCGGCACCTCGATGATCCGTCCCGTAGAGCGGACTGTGTCCCCCTCCTTTACCGCGTCGTCACCCCCCATCACGGCGGCGCCCACCGTGTCCTCCTCCAGGTTCAGCGCCAGGCCCAGCACCCCGCCTGGAAACTCCAAAAGCTCGCTGTACTGCGCGCCCTGAAGCCCCTGAATCCGGGCGATTCCGTCCCCCGCTTCCACCACCGTGCCCACGTCAACCATTCGGAGTTCCCCTTGGAACTCCTCAATCTGGCGTCTGATTACCGAAACAATGTCTGAACCGCGCGTGGTCATCTATAAGCCTCCTGCCGCGTCATTGCCTTCACGCAACGGCGCGGGTTACGTATCTTCCTTATCTTTAATCTACGCCGACCCCGAAATCGAGGCCCCTTCCAGCTCACCCCTCAGACCCTCCAGCTTGGTCCGCGTGCTGCCGTCCAGCAGCTTGTCTCCAATTCGCAGTACAAGCCCGCCGATTATGGCCGGGTCCACGTGGGCCTCCAATTCAACCTTCTTGCTCGTCATCTCCTCCACGAAGCGGGAAATCCTGTTGCGCTCTTGCCTCCGCAGTGGTATCGCCGAATAGACCGCCACCCGCTCAACGCCTTTTCGGGCGTCCAGCAGCCCCTGGAACTCCGACTCCACCTTGTAGGCCATGTCCGAAAGTCCCTGGGACACCATCACGCAGAGCATATTCCGCGCCAGCGGGTTCACCCGTTTTCCCAGCGCCTCGTGAATCACTTCCACCTTCTTGTCGAAGGGCACCTTCGCATGCTTCAAAAAGACCCTGAATTCCTCGCCGGAAAGGGCTTCGCTGATGCGACGCAAATCTGCCGCCCAGGCGTCCAGAGTCTTATCCACCTGCCGCGGTTCCGTAGCCGTGGCCATCTCATAGATGGCCTGAGCGTACCTCTTTGCCCTGAGACTGCTCGCCATACTGCCTATCCCTGGCCCTTCCCGACTTCCTGGCCTTCTTCGAGCACCTGCACAATCAACTCCCGGTGTGCGCTCGCGTCCAGCGACTGTCCGATTACCCGTTCAGCCGCTTGAATCGCCAGAATGGCAAAGTGCCGCTTCACCTCTTCCACGGCGCTGTCCCGTTCCTGCTGAATCTCCTCCCGAGCGCGCGCCACGAAGGCTTCCGCCTCCGCTCGCGCCTTGACCATCTCGTCTTCCCTATACTTGTCAGCCAGCGCTCGGGCCTGCTCCAGCAGCTGCTGCCCCTGCCTGCGGGCCTCTTGCAGCTGCTCCTGGGTCCGGGCCTCCGACTCCGCCGCCTCCTGCCTTGCCTGCTCCGCCGCCTCCAGGCTCTCCCGAATCCGCTCCGACCTCTCGTCCAGCATCTTCAGGATTGGCTTATAGGCAAAGAAATACAGGATCACCAGCAGGATGGCGAAGTTAACCAGAAAGACAAGTAGGCTCGGTAAGTTAAAACCTAACTCTTCCAAGGGTTACCTCTTTTCCCATCCAACCTTCGTCAGCCCGGTCTAGGCTACGAAGATTATGATGACAGACACGATGAGAGCGTAGATTCCGAGCGCCTCAGCGAAGGCGATCGCCAGAATCATGTTCTGCAAAATTGCTCCCCTCGCCTCCGGGTTCCGACCAATGGCGCTCATCGCTGCCGCCCCAAGAATGCCTATTCCTATTCCTGGGCCCAACATCCCCAATCCAATGGCCAATCCAGTGGCTATGGCCTTAGCTCCTACGTCGCTCAACGCCTCCTGGGCCCCTACCGACATCAAGACCTCTAATCCAACCATGGGTCCTCCTCACGCAGTAATATTTGTTGTCTAATCCTGACGGCTGGCGTAGATTGCAAAAACGCCGGCCAGCGTCCCCAACGTAGCCGCTAGGGTCACTACCACAAATAACAGTATCAATATTTCCATCTCTCTCCTCCGTTCACAACTTTACCTCCCTTCACCCTAAACCCGCACCGTCATTCCCGCGAAGGCAGGAACCCACTCACTACCCACGCCTGACCCTCCATTTCTGCCGCTCGACATTGTCACTCTTGGAATCCTTTTCTTATTCATCATGATGAGCTATCGCCAATGTGGCAAAGGTCAGCGTCAACCCCGCGAAAATCATTGCCTGTATTAACCCCACCAGTAACTCCAGCCCATAGAAGGGTATGCTGAATACGAACGGCACCAGAAACGCTGAAACCAGTATCAGCAGCTTTCCCGCAAGCATATTCCCGAACAGCCTGAAGGTGAAACTCACCACCCGGATGAATTCACTTAAACCCTCCAGAATGCCTACAAACAGGTCAATTGGCCCATTCAACAGCCGGCCTGGTCCTTTGATAAGTGTCTTCACTCTGATGAATTTTGCCAGATACCCGAAGCCAAGCCTTCTCAATCCCCATATCTCCACGAACAGGAACGCCACCACCGCCAGCGCCAGCGGCATGTTCACGTCCGTGCCGGCGGGCCGAAGCAGGTCAATGCGTGGCGTCTTCCCCTTCTCAGCGTGCTCCACCACAAGCATTCCGCCGGACTTCACCGCGTCAAACTTCACTATCTTCCCAACCGCGCTCTCGGAAACACACGGCGCCGGTGTGCATCCCTTCGAAAGCTCATCACCGATCTCCGACTCCTGCTCCAGGTGGAAGACCGCGCCGTCCTTTAACGTAAACTCGCTGTCACCCACACTGACGATGGTCCCGTGAAGGTGCATCGCCTTCCCTTCCTCTGCCTTCGCGATATATTCCGCGTTCGCCTCCTCCGAAGAATTGAATCCCAACGAAGGATAAATCGGCAACAAACCCATCCAGGCATTAAAAAGCACAAACAGAAATATAGTCGCGATAATCGGAAAAAAGGCCCGCGCGATTCCCTTGCCGGAAACCCCCTCCACAAAGTTCAGCAGCCCCTCCACAATCACCTCGCCGAAACTCTGCAGCCGTCCTGGCACCAGCTTCCTGCGGGAAGCGGCCAGCACCAGTATCACTATCAGGAGAATCGTGGTGAGCCAAGAAGACAACATCGAGTTGGTGATGGCAAAGCCCATGAACCCCAGGTTTCCGCCCCTGGCCGCAATCTCCCGTTCCTCCGCGGGGAACACTGCCGAAGCAGGCAGATGCACTTCCGGCTCTTTCACTATCGTGCTGGTGCCGAAAAGCTCCGACCCCACCGCCCCAACCACAAACCCGAATATCAGCAGAGCCAGGAGGCTCAACCCGGCCCCAATGATTAGCGGCTTAGCTAAGGCTGACTTGGGCATTAACGCCCCTTACGCTCCCCGTTTGCACTGTTCTGAGACGAATCCTGTAGAAATGGGGCCATCAACTTATACATGCCGTAAAAAGCCGTTACCACTCCCAACAATGTCCCGCCGAGCAAAAATACGGGCGAGGTTTCAAACTTCCTGTCCAGCCACAATCCGGCAAGCACTCCTATAACGATGCACACCGCTACGTACCATCCCAATCCCACCATCTGCATAGCCAGGCGCCAACCGGACATTCGCTACCTTCAAAACTTGGTGAACTTTATCACTAGCACTTTTTAAAGTCAACAAGAGCACGCTGGCCAAGGCCGTCTCAGGATGCCAAAAAAATCCCCTATTCCTTCGGCTGCTCCTTCGACTCGCCCTTGCCGATGTCTTCCAAATCCAGGGTGTTGATGAAGTCCGTAAAGGCAGACATCCTCTGCAACTCCTCTTCCCTAACCTTCGTGGGCTTGTCCTCGTCCACCGAAGTCATGTCCTCCTTGGAAATCGGACGGCCCGTATCCGCATCTAGCTGAATGCCCGCCTTGTCCAAAACGTTGTCTTCTGCGTATATGGGCACCTGCGCCCTCACCGCCAGCGCAATCGCGTCGCTCGGACGCGAGTCCACCTCCACCTTCTTCCCGTCCATCGACACGCCTATCTTGGCGAAGAACGTATCGTTCTTCAAATCGTTTATTCGGATGTAACTGATCTCTGCGCCCAGGTTGTCGATGACCGATTGCAGCAGGTCGTGGGTCAGTGGCCGCGGGACCGATATCCCCTGTAGCTTGACCGCGATGGCGTCAGCCTCCGCCGGGCCTATCCAGATGGGTAGGTGCCTGTCCGATTCCATCTCCTTCAGAATGACCACCCGCTGGTAGTTCATCAGGCTGACCCTAATGCTATCTACGGTCATCTCCTGCATAAACACCTACCTCCTGCCTCGACTATTGCTAATTCTAGTTTTCAGCTTCAAGAAGTGTCAAGCTAGTCCACTCCTCCTCTCCCAGCGTGGGAGAGGACTGAGGTGAGGGTGATTCCCCTAGAACCTTCGCATCTCTGGGAACGCCCCCGCCTTCGCCAGCCACCCGGTCCGCTGTGCCAGAGCTTCCATCTCCTCAGGCTGCAGCAGCTCTGCCAGCTCCTTCACCAGACCCTGCGGAGACAAAACCGCCTCCAGAAAACCCTCCATCGCCTCCAACGTCTCCGGCTCCAACTCCTCCCCCCAAAAGTCCCATATCACCGTCCGCAGCGTAAACGCCGCGTTGAACGTCAACCCGTGATCGATTCCCCACACCCGTCCATCCAGCCCCTTGATGCAATGCACCGCCTTCCGGTCGGCGTTATTCGCAATGATGTCGAAGCAGGCAATCCGCTTCAACTCACCGCGGTTGGACTCCCGAAGCTCCCGATACGTGACTCCCGGTTCGTGCTCCACGAACCGCTGCATAGAGCCTACGCCGTAGGGGCCTTCTCGGATTACCGTCTCAGGTACGAACTCCCACCCCAGAATCTGGCTGAAAAGGTAAGCGGCGCACTCCCGCTTGTACAAAGTCCCCGATTCGAAGTCCCACAGTGGAATCTCGCCCTTCATAGGCTTGTAGATCGCCCGCATCTCCTGTCCGTCCTCGTCCCGCAGCTTCGCCAGAAAAGTATAGTTGGAACCCACCGGCGTCAGAATGCAGGAGGCCACCTCCCCCTCCCTCAGCAACCGCGACTGGTTCGCCTCGTCATCGAGGGTCAGGGACGGTTCTTCCGCCTGTTCAGGGGTGCAGCGCTTGGTGGCCATTGGAGCGAACGCACATGTGCCCTTCCGGGTCAATTGCTAGGCCGCAGAGCACGCAGCGGGGTCTGCCGGCGGCGCAGACCTCCAACGCCTCCTTAGATAGCTTCAACGCCATATCCTGCGGTACCCAGAAGCAAAGGTCCGGCGTATCCTCCCCCACAGCCTCTCCGTCGTGGACAAGGAATAGGAACGAGTTAATGTCGGCATCGTGACCCATGGAAAGACTGCCAACCTTGAATTCCAGCCTCACGTACCCGCCGTCATACGTAGGCTCGGGCTCCCGCCCTCTATCCTTCCTCCTCCCGCGCCTCGTGCCCTCCTGGTCGATCTCTTCTATATATACCGCCAGCTGCTGAAGCTGCTCCTTCTCCAGCCAGAGTTGGGCGAAAGCCGCCCCCGATTCCACCAAAAGGCGGAACGTCCTCTTCCCCGGCTCACCCAGCGCCTCTGCGCTTATCTGAGTTACTGTGCCAAAGTTGTTGTTCGCTTCAAAGGGCGGCATTCCCTACTTCCCCTCTATATCTTCCACCCGGAAACCCGGGACCGAAGCCCCTCGTCCTGGGCGCAGCGCCGGCATCTGACGCTTTTCTCGCCTATCTTAAATGCTAGCCCCAACCCTGACAAGAACTAATCTCCCTCTCCCTTCTTCAACCTTCACCCTCTTCACCCTCCACTCCCATCTCACCCTGAGCGCAGCCCACCGCAGCCGAAGGGTCTCGCCGCCTCCCTTGTTCCTGTGAAGGCAGGAACCCACTCTGAACCCACGTCCAACACCTCCTACGTGGTGGCTGTGGGAGCAGGGTCACTCATGGCCGAATTATCACTCACTCCTAAGGCAAAGAGATCCAGACCGCTCACGTCACGGGGATCACAGTTGCCATGGGAACAGGGCGGGATAGCCGCCAATGATTTGGTTTGTTCTTCACTGCTGTTGCTGCATCCCGCTTGAAGAAGCACGACCACTACTATGATGACAAGTCCGACCTTGGGAACGAAGACCTTAAGTCTCATAGTACCTTCATCTACCTTCATCCCTGAATTTCAGGTATTCTTCCCTCGAGACTTTCTCCTGTGAACTCCCCCAAAGCAATATCTGCATGTCGGACCCGTCAGGCGCCATGGTCGATAGGTCGTGTACAACGCCGTAATTGTAGTGGTGCGCTACGGCTATCCTGGACCCGTCGGGTGACCAGGAGGCCCAAGTTCCAGTCCCAATCTCCCGCAGGTCCGTTCCGTCCACGTTTACAAGGTATATGGTTCCTTTGGCTTCTTGAACTGCGGACGAGTCACCGAGACCTCTACGTTTACTCCAAGAGAAGAGAATCTCCTTGCCGTCGGGAGACCAATCCACTACACCATAGTAACCCCGGCTCGTGTCCTCTATTTTGGTGACCTTCCCTAGGTCTGAGCCATCGGCATCGATGATGTTTAGGGTTAAGCCCCTGTACGAACCAACGTCGTCGTAATTCTCGAGTTGTAGAAACGCCAATCTCTGGCCATCCGGCGACCAGCTAGGAGCGTCAACTATCGTGTGGCGGTCGTCGTAGTCCCTCCCATCAAGCAATGTCGTCAGTCCATGAACGTTCAAGCCGTCATCCAATTCCAATGCCCATATCGACCGTTGGTGTCGCGGGTTTTCTTCCACAAAGGCAAGCTTTCTTCCGTCGGGAGACCACGCTAGTGGTGTGATGATATCGAGCCCGTATGTGGGACCAAAGTAGTCACTTATGTAATGGATGAACTGTGCCTCGGATTCCCCGTCGGCATCTGCAATGTATATTCGATCTCCAATTCTGGATGGGACATGTACATAAGCTATGTAGGAACCGTCCGGTGACCAAGTAGGGGCGAAGTTATGGGTGTCTGAGTCTGTAAGAGTTCTCTTGTCAGATCCGTCCAGGTTTGAAATCTCTATTTCAAAAGAGTCACGCATCCCTTCCTGTGGATTGGAAGTGGCGTAGACCAAGCGATTACCGTTAGGAGAAATGTCTGGTGAAGTATCCAACTCATACCGGTTCTCTCCCTTGGAAAGGCGATGGCTCTCTGAACCATCTGTTCTTGCTACCTCTATGGTTCCATACACGGCATGACGACGTACGGCCGTCACTATAGATTCACCATCAGGCGTCCACTGAGGCGCAAGCGACTGGGACGCATACAAAATCGAATCGTCCCAGTGTTCGTAATCCTCTTCGATGATGTTGTAACTTAGTAGATTTTTCGCCGCGATGACGGAAAGAATGATACTCGTCACCGACAACACCGTAACCACCACTATCACACCGATAACAAGCGGCCAGCGTATACTCCATTCTCGTTGATAATCTCCATTCGCCGCCTTCATCTTGACTCTTCCTGATAAAGGGCGTAGATCGCCATCAAATCGAAGGGATGAGGCGAGCAGTCTGGTTCGTTGAGCGACGAAGAAGCCTGCGTTGCCCAATCAACCGCACAATCCCCAACCTCCAAAATCCCACTCGCAAATGCCCGTTTCAATAATCCAATCCTCAGTTCTAGTCCTGAGTCATAGCATAGCCAGCAGGTGGCCTCTAAAGCAACTGAGTTGCCCAACCGCAACGCCTTCACCCTCCACCCCCATCTCACCCTGAGCGCAGCGCACCGCAGCCGAAGGGTCCCGCCTCCGGTTGAAACCCAACCCTACCTGTGCCCCCGCCAAGGGAAGCCTTTGAACAACCGTCATTCCGGCGGAAACCGGAATCCAGAATTGCATCATTTAGCTATGGATAAGGCAGGCCAATGCCGTAATCTGAACCTGCTTCGGCAGTTACGCAAAGCTCTCCGCATGCGGAAACCCACTCTTCATCCCCAACCCTACATCCCTTATAGTAAGGTTAGTCTTGCATCGATACTCTACCCGGAGGCTCCCCCATGCCCAAAGTCAGATTCGGCATCCAAACCGGCCAGCAGGAGACCACATGGCCCCAGCTCAGAGACACCTGGCTCGAACTGGAACAACTCGGCTTCGACGACCTCTGGGTCTACGACCACTACCTCCCAACAGGCACCGAATTGCAAGACGGCCACGTTACCGACGCCTGGAGCCTCCTCGCCGCCCTCTCCCAAGTGGTGCACCGCCCCCGCATCGGCACCCTCGTCACCAGCGCCACCTTCCGACATCCCGTCGCCCTCGCCAAAGCCGTCACCACCGTAGACCACGCCAGCAACAGACGCGTCATCCTCGGCATCGGCACAGGCTGGCACCGTCCCGAACACCACGCCTACGACATCTACTTCCCCGGCAATGCCGAACGCATCCGCCGACTCGAAGAGACCATCCGCGTCATACGCCTCCTCTGGACCCAAGACCGCGCCAACTTCGAAGGGCGCTACTACAACCTCCGCGACGCCCCCTTCCAACCCAAGCCCCTCCAGAAACCCCACCCGCCCATCCTCGTCGGCGGCGCCGGCGAGCAACTTACCCTCCCCATGGTCGCCCGCGTCGCCGATGACTGGAACTGGAACATCACCGGCACCCCCGCCGACTACCGTCGCAAACTCAAAATCCTCCATAACCACTGCAAAAAAGCCGGACGAGACCCCTCCGAAATCGCCCTCTCCCTCAACATGGACTTCCTCATCAGCGACGATCCCAATAGAATCGCCTCCGCCCTCTCCGTCAACGCCAAAGATGCCGGAATCTCCATCGAAGAGGCCCAAAAGACAACCCTCGTCGGCAACCCTGACCAGGTCCGACAGCGACTCGAAGAATTCATCGACCTCGGCGTCACCACCTTCATGTTCAGTCTACGCGCCCCCTTCGACGAGGCCGGCACCCAGGCCCTCCCTGACATCCACCAACGCGCCCTCCGCTACCACACAACCATGGACGACGTTCGCCGAATGGCCAGCGAAGTCCTACCACCCCTCCGCCAACAACTTGCGTAACCGCCATCCGAGCGCAGGTGGGAATCCCTCCCTCCACCTCTTTTTTCTGAGGAGGCCCCGCGACGAAGAATCTGGTGGCGGGGGGCGCTTCCCCCGCCCGTCCCTTCCCCTCGATGGGGGTCATGGGAGTGATGCGGGCGAGGTGTGTGCACATTTGGCGGTTGCACAGACTCTTCCTACTCTCAGAGAACCTCTCAAGATCAATAAAGGAGCCTCTAAATGACGCAAACCCAAAAGCTGGCACCTCTACCCGAAGACTGGCAACGCTGCCTCGCCGTCGCCGCCCACCCCGACGACCTCGAATACGGCGCCGCCAGCGCCATCGCCCGCTGGACCGCCCAGGGCAAAGAAGTCGTCTACCTCCTCATCACCAGCGGCGAGGCCGGAATAAGCTCAATGCACCCCGACCAGGTCGGCCCCCTCCGCGAAGGGGAAGAAATACGCAGCGCCGCCGCCGTCGGCGTCGATACCGTCGAGTTCATTCATCACAAGGACGGCGTCATCGAATACGGCCCCGTCCTCCGGCGCGACATCGCCCGCGCCATCCGCAAACACCGACCCGAAGTCATCCTGGCCCCCAACTATCACCTCACCTGGGGCGGCTCCAGCTTCAACTTCGCCGACCACCGCGCCGCCGGCCTCGCCACCCTCGACGCCTCCCAGGACGCCGGCAACCCCTGGATCTTCCCCGAACTCGCCGAAGAAGGCCTCGACCCCTGGAACGGCGTAAAGATGGTCTGCATCTGCGGCTCCCCCCAACCCACCCACGCCGTCGACGTCACCGACTCCTTCGACAAAGGCGTCGCCTCCCTGGAAGAACACCGCGTCTACCTCCAGAACCTCCCCTTCGAAGTCAACCCGGACGCTATGCTCCGCTCCCACGCCGAATCCGTCGGTAAACAATTCGGCGCCCCCCTAGCCGTCTCCTTCCAGGTCTTCACCCTCTAACCAACCCCATCCTCCGAATAACCTCTTCCCCATCACCTAGAATGTCATTCTGAACGCAGCGGAGCGGAGTGAAGAATCTCGCCCCAAAAGGACACTACACACCCGTTCCTCCGCGAAAGCGGGGGGCCCACTCTACATCCTTAAACCAACACCCAACTCCCCCTATCTCCCGCACGGGCGGTTTGCGAACCGCCCGTGCCATCCCTTCCCGTCATTCCGGTGAAAACCGGAATCCAGTCCCTCCTTTGCCCTCCACCCTTCATCTACCCAACCACATCTCTCTCAAACGCTATGGAACCATTCCCCCACAAACCACATAATATCAGTTAGAGGCAACACCGAAAGTGGCTCACATCCCAAAGCAGGCACTCCGACACAGCACCCAGCTGAGCCTATTTCTCGTCGTCGCCCTTCTCATCCTCCTCATTACCTCCTGCACCTCCGAAGAAGAAACGCAACTTTCTCCCATATCCACCAGTCCTACTCCCATAGCATCCCCCATCCCAACACCAACGGAACCTCCAACTCCAACCTCAACTCCCCAACCAACGCTCCCAGTAGCCCTCACGCCTTCACCAACACCTACATCTCCACCAACTCCGACTCCGACACCCACGCCTACTCCGACTCCCACGCCTACGCCGACACCCATGCCCACACCTACGCCCACGCCCACACCCATGCCCACGCCCACGCCGACACCGACGCCCACACCCACACCTAAACCTATTTCACCTCCCACACCCACACCCACCCCTCAGCAATTGGACCGCGATGCCCTCATCGCCCTCTACGAAGCCACTAACGGCCCAAACTGGACCAACAACACCAACTGGTCCTCCGACAAACCACTCAGTGACTGGTTCGGAATAACCACCGATTCCGATGGTCGAGTGATCGAGTTAAGGCTTGGCGAGAATGGCTTAGACGGTGAACTTCCCCCGGAACTGGCCACCCTACCCCACCTGCAAGTGTTGTACCTCGGCGGCAACCAACTCACAGGCTGCGTCCCCTCAGACCTCGCAACCGTATCCGTTGGTGACGTAACCGCTCTTAGCCTCCCCCTCTGTGAAACCCTCCAAAACTCGCAAGACACAGACAGAAAAGCCCTCGTCGCCCTCTACCACGCCACTAACGGCCCAAACTGGACCAACAACACCAACTGGCTCACCGACAATCCCCTCAACGCCTGGTTCGGCGTCACCACCAACACCGACGACCAAGTGACTGAACTGGACCTCGGTTGGAACGGGGTTAGAGGGGAGATCCCACCGCAACTAGGCAACCTCTCCAATCTACGAGTGCTTGATCTGAGGGGCAACCCATTGAGCGGCCTAATTCCGCCGGAATTAGGCAACCTCTCCAACCTGGAATCGCTACGGCTTAGCAATAGCCAATTAAGCGGGGAGATCCCGCCGCAACTAGGCAACCTCTTCAATCTCACAATCCTGGATCTTACGGAAAATCAGCACACTGGAGAAATCCCATCGGAATTGGGGAATCTTGGAAGCCTAATTTGGCTGCCCCTCGATGGTAACCAGCTGAGCGGCCAGATACCGCCGGAATTGGGGAACCTCTCAAACCTGACCCATCTACGGCTGGAAAATAACCAATTGAGCGGAAAAATCCCCCACGAACTGGCAAATCTCGCCATGCCGTTGGAATTGAAACTCAACGGTAACAGGTTAAGCGGGCAGATACCGCCAGAACTGGGAAATCTCTCCAGCCTGGAATGGCTTTTCCTTCACGATAATCAATTGAGCGGAAATATTCCGCCGGAATTGGGTAACCTCTCCAATCTCACGCACCTATGGCTTAATGGAAATCAATTAAGTGGTGAGATTCCATCAGGGTTGGCCAGCCTCGACAACCTGGAATCGCTGTGGCTCACTGGAAATTCGTTAAGTGGTTGTGTGCCACCTCGCTTGCAGGGTGTACCCCAAAACGACGTTTCCGCCCTCGGCTTAACCCTCTGTAGCAATGATCCATCCACTCCAGCAACTCCCACTTCCCAGCCAACGACTGACCGGGATATGTTGGCTATTCTCTACCACGCCACCAACGGCACCATCTGGAAATACAACTCCAACTGGCTCAGCGAAATGCCTCTCAAGGAGTGGTATGGAGTCATCACTAATGACGATGGAAGGGTTGTTGAACTGGACCTCAGTGGGAACTGGATAAGAGGACAGATCCCACCGGAACTGGGTAGCCTTTCGCGTCTAAGTGAGTTAAACCTCTCGAATAATCAGTTAAGCGGCGAAATCCCTCCTGAATTGGGAGACCTCTCAAACTTGGCATCGTTGGACCTCAGGTACAACCAATTGAATGGACAGATTCCCCGAGGGCTCGGCAACCTCTCCAATCTCGCTTTCCTGTTTCTAAACAGGAATCAGTTAAGCGGTGAAGTCCCCTCGGAATTGGGTAATCTCACCCGACTTCAGAAGCTATACCTTGACGACAATCAGTTGAACGGCGAGATACCTTCGGAACTGGGGAAACTTGTCAAGTTATCGCTTCTCTTGCTTAGCAATAACCAGTTTAGTGGAAAAATCCCGTCAGAACTGGCCGACCTCACTGGTCTGCAATGGTTATTCCTCGGGAATAATCGGTTGAATGGCACGATAATGCCCGCTATAGGCAGTTTCTCTGAGCTGAAGGTTCTGAACCTCGCTGGTAACCGGTTGAGCGGCAAGATTCCGATTGCTTTGGGCAATCTTTCAACCCTGGAAGCGCTCTGGCTAAGCCATAACAAGTTAAATGGCGAGATTCCGTCTGTGCTTGGTAACCTCTCCAACTTGGAATCCCTCTTGCTAAGTGACAATCAGTTAAGTGGCGAGATTCCATCAGAACTGGGTAACCTCTCCAACTTGGAATCCCTCTTGCTAAGTGACAATCAGTTAAGTGGCGAGATTCCATCAGAACTGGGTAACCTCTCCAACCTTGAAACACTGAGTATCAGTCGCAATTCCCTCACCGGCTGCATCCCCGCCAACCTTCAGAAGATACATAATAACGACCTCTCCTCCCTCAACCTCCCCCTTTGCCCCTAACCCCCCGCTTGCCCCAGCCACTCCCACCCCCTACAATAAACCCAACCCCAAACGTCGAAAACCGCGGAAGGGAGCGGCAATCATGAACAAAAACATAACCGTCCTCGTAGCCACTGCAGGCCAAGGCGTCATGCGGTCCTCAAACGGCGGTCATTCCTGGTCACGCGCAGGCATTGACCAGGGCATGCACTCCGACGCCATCGTCCGCTGCCTCTCCACCGACCCAGACTCCCCCCAAACCCTCCTCGCCGGCACCGACAAAGGCCTCTACCGCACCCCCAACGCCGGACGCTCCTGGCAAATGCTGGACACCCCCCTCTCCGACTACAGCGTCTGGAACCTCACCCGCAACCCCCGCAACCCCAACGTCATATACGCCGGCACCGGCACCCCAACCCCCGCCGCCCTCTTTAAGTCCGAAGACCGCGGCCAGTCTTGGCAGAAACTCCCCGTCCAAGTCGCCGAAACCTGCCCCAACGTCGGCGTCCCCCGCTTCACCGGCCTCGCCGTCGACCCCCACGACCAGGACCGCATCTGGGCCGGCATCGAAGTCGACGGCGTCCGCCACAGCAACGACGGCGGACGAACCTGGCGCGACGTCAACGGCGCCATCTCCAACAAGGACGTCCACAGCCTTGCCATCACCGCCGGTCCTCCCAAGTCCGTCATAGTCGTCGTCAACAACGGCTCCTTCACCTCACAGGACGACGGCCATTCCTGGGACAGAAACCTCGCCAAAGACGTATTCCCCCTCAACTACCCCCGCTGCATCACCGTCAAGCACGGCAACCCAAACACCGTCTTCCTCGGCCTCGGCGACTTC
The DNA here is from genome assembly GCA_951812825.1 of uncultured Dehalococcoidia bacterium. Lineage (GTDB taxonomy): Bacteria > Chloroflexota > Dehalococcoidia > Lucifugimonadales > JAPULR01. The sequence continues at coordinate 701,336 of OX638324.1, forward strand.
ACCCCCGGGCGCACCGGCGCCATTCTCCGCTCCCGCGACGGCGCGGAAACCTGGGAAAACCTCACCCTCCCCGTCGAGCCCAACTCCGCCATCTGGGCCTTCGGCACCCACCCCTCAGACCCACAGCTGATCTTCGCCGGCAGCCGCTACGGCTACCTATACCGAAGCGACAACGGCGGCGACTCCTGGACAAAAGAATGGCGCGAATTCTCAGAAATCGCCGCCATCGCCTGGCTCCCCTCCTAACCCCCTACCCTTCTCATCATCCCTGGTAGAGGCGGTTCGCAAACCACCCTCTAATCTTTGTGGCAGAAGCCGGAATCCAGTCCCCTCCCTTCCCCCTTCCATGAGGGAAGGTTGGAGCCTGCCCCGAGCTTTTCGATGCGATGGGGATGGATGTCCCCCGTCCACCTCCCCCCGTTGACTCCCTCCCCCCACAACGCTAGCATTGCCCCTACAACCAAACCCCCATACGCCCACCCAATACCGGTAGGGGCGACCGGCCGGTCGCCCTCCACCCACCAAAAATCCAGGAGGCCCCCATGGAAATAAAATTCGGTCTCATCAGCTGCGACAGCCACGCCCAGGAAAACCCCCAAACCTGGACCAGCCGCATGTCAAAGTCCAAATGGGGCGACCGCATCCCCCGCGTCGTCGAAACCACCGACCCCTCAGCCTCCGTCGCCCCCTTTGAAGGCGAAATCGAGCGCTGGTTTATCGACGGTAAATTCACCGAGACCCGCGGCACCGTCAACTGCCCCACCGCCATGGGCGATCCCCTCCGCAAGACCTACCCCCAGCGCTGGGAGGAAGTCCCCCCCTTCGTCTACGACCCCAAAACCCGCCTCGAAGCCCAGGACAAGGACGGCATCGACGCCGAAGTCCTCTTCCCCAACATCGGCGGCCAGTCCGGCGAACTCTTCGTCCGCTACGACAAAGACTTCGAACTCGCCTGCGTCCAGGCCTACAACGACCACATCAGCGAAGAATGGATCGCCGCCAGCGACCGCTACGTCGGCCTCGCCATCATTCCCTACAAGTCCGGCATCGACGCCACCGTCGCCGAAATCCGCCGTTCCGTCAAGAACAGACACAAGGGCATCGTCATGCTCGCCGAGCCGAGCCAGAACGACGACGCACTCCCCCACATCAATGACCGCTTCTGGGACCCCGTCTGGGACGCCTGCCAGGACCTCGACGTCCCCGTCCACTTCCACGCAGGCGCCGGCATGAGCAAGCTCGCCCTCGACCGCTGGGACGGCTACACCCGCAACCAGCTTCAGGCCATGGGCCCCGCCGCCGGCTTCAGCCTCCAGGCCCAGTCCATCCCCAACATGCTCCTCTCCGGCACCCTTGAACGCTTCCCCCAACTCAAAATCGTCTGCGCCGAAACCGGCCTCGGCTGGGTCAACTACATCATCGAAGCCTGCGACCACGAATGGGAACGACGTCACCTCTGGACCGAAGGCCTCGTCAACCGCCCCAGCGACGTTTTTCACCGGCAGATCTTCGTAGACTTCTGGTACGAGTCCGCCGGCGTTGAACAGCGACACAGCATCGGCATGGAAAACATCATGTGGGAGTCCGACTTCCCCCACTCCACCTCCACATGGCCAGACTCCTGGACCTTCATCGAACGCACCCTCAAGGACGTCCCCCAGGAAGAACGCTTCCCCCTAATGGCCGGCAACGCCATCCGCATCTACAAAATGTCCTAACCCCCCAAACCGTGAAAATACCAAATCCAATGGCTAGACGTGTAGGGGCGACCGGCTGGTCGCCCTTCTCCCCCCTCCCACATGTCATTCTGAGGAGGCCCCGCGACGAAGAATCTCGCCGCAGGAGCCATCCTTCTCCCCGATTCTTCTCCCTTCCCCCTTCAACTACGTAGGGGCGGTTCGCGAACCGCCCTCCCTTTTTCAAAAAATCCACCCAAAGGAGCCACCCGTGAACCTGACCCACGGCCTCATCAGCGCCGCCGACCGCGTCCAGGAAACCCCCGAAACCTGGACCGCCTACATCTCCTCCCAGCAATGGGGCGACAATATCCCCCACCTCGAACAACGTGACGACGGCTCCCAGTTCTGGGTCGTCGCCGATCAAACTCTCGACGACCGCCCCCTCGCCGAAACCGGCGCCCTCATGCCCGACCGCAACCAGCTCCCCCAACACTGGGACGACGTTCCCCCCGCCGCCTACGACCCCGCCCAACGTCTCCGCGCCATGGACGCCGATGGCGTCGACGCCCAGGTCCTATACCCCACCCTCTCCGGCGGCTCCGGCGAAGTCCTTGGCGCAATATCAGATCCCAAACTCCAGCTGGCCTGCGTCCAGGCCTACAACAACTGGCTCATCGACGCATGGGCGAACCACAGCCCCCGATTCATCCCCCAGTGCCTCGTCCCCATCAACGATCCCAACACCGCCGCCACCGAAGCCGCCCGCGCCCTCGAACTCGGCCACCGCGGCGTCATCCTCCCCGGCACCCCATGGGACCTCCAGGACGTCCCCCATATCAACGACCCCGCCTGGGACCCCCTCTGGACCGTCTGCCAGGACGCTAACGTCCCCGTCTGTTTTAACTCCGGTGCCACCGAAAAGCTCCGACTCCAGGCCTGGGAAAATTTCTCCCCAGTCCTCACCGACGCCATAAACGCCATAACCGGCCCCGTCAGCAGCGTCCCCATCCTCGCCAACCTCCTCTTCTCCCGCATCCTCACCCGCTTCCCCACCCTTAAATTCGTCCTCTCCGACACCTCCCTCGCCTGGGGCGCCTACCTCGTCGAGACCGCCGACCACCAATTCGAACGTCAACGCCTTCACCTCGAAGGCTACGACCTCAAACCCTCCGAACTCTTCCGACGCCAGTGCTACATGACCGGCTGGTACGACCGCGCCGGACTCCAGGTGCGAAGCTACCTCGGCGTCGAAAACATCCTCTGGCAGACAAACTTCCCCCGCGCCACCTCCACCTGGCCCAACACCCGCCAATACATCCAACGCTCCTTCGCCAACATCCCCAAATCCGAACGCGAACAAATCCTAACCACCAACCCCACCACCCTCTACCACCCCTAACAAACCTCCAAACGCACCGTACCTGACCTGAATAGTCCACCGACTCAAAACATCCAAGCCACCTACGCTATCGATTAGCCAGCGGACTAGATGATTACATTGCAGAACAATCGACTTACTATATTCGGCCTGAAAATCATTGCGATAGTTTTGGTTCTTGGTTCCATTGGCTGCCAGGCAGAAGAGGCGACTCCCCCTGAAAGTGTTGCAACCCCCGCTCAGAGAACAGCCACAACGCCAACTCCAACTTTTGACCCAACGCCTACGCAAAGCTCGGCGATTCCCACACCCCCCGCTCAGAGAACAGCCACAATGCCAACTCCCACAAGACCCCCAATTGATGGAAGCCTACCCTGCATTGAGTATTTTTCTATCCCAATACCGCCTCATCAAGAAGATTTCCTCCGCTGGACTCCCAACGGCGCCCAGCTCGTTCTAAGCTCCGGTAATAACCTGAAGATAGTTGCTGTAGATGCCAGCAGGCAACGGACTTTGGCAGACGCGAATCCACTTCCAGGTAGATTCCTGTACAGCTTCTATGCTCATGTTTCTCATGATGGTTCCCACATAGTTTATTCCACCTGCCAGTACAGGTCAGAGAGTATCAAGGACCCCTACAACTATTGGGGAGAACAAAAACAGCACAACTACGAACTAGCCGTGATCAACGCTGATGGAACAATCCAGGGGCGGCTTACCGATAACGAATTCCTGGACCACTATCCGGTGTGGTCCCCTGATGGAAAACGCATTGCCTTTCTGCGAAGCACTGAGTCTGACGGTTTCTACAATTCAAGTTCTACCTCTCTATTTACCATGAACGCTGATGGCGCAGAGGAGAGTCTGGTAACTGATGGAAGGATAGCCTTGTATCCACCGGTGTGGTCACCCGACGGCCAGAGACTGGCCTTCATTGCTAATGAGGAAGAGCGTCTACCCTACACCAAGGTCCTCCACACCGTAAGCGTTGACGGCACAGAACTGACGCGAATAGGGGGGACTACAACCCTGGGTAGCTGGACTGCCGATAGCGAGGAGGTGACCTACGCCGTCATGGAAGACCAGGAGGCGGTCATCTACTCTGCAAAACCTGACGGCACGGATAAGCGGGAGCTATGGAGGAGCGGGCAGGATGAGGAGGTTGAGGTTGAGGATGGCACGCCGGTAATCCAGGTGTCCTGGTCTCCCGACGGTTCGGAGCTAATGTTCATCTATGACTGGCTCTACGTCATTGAGAAGGGTGGAGAAGAACCCCAGAGGGTGGTAGAGGTGCATGAGTATCTGGCGCCTCTGGCCGCCTGGTCCCCCGATGGAAGCAAGATAGCCATCTACTACCCCGAAGGAGATCTCTTCACTGTAACAAGGGACGGTTCGGACCAGCGCACCCTGGGAAGAGCCACCAAAAACGGGAACTTTATCCTCCATAGACCTCCTCCCACTCCACCTCCGGTAGACATTGGGGCCTGCTCCGCTGGCGTGGTGGTGCCGCAGCCGGAGGCTAATCCGGAACTGGTACAGGATTGTGAGGTCCTCCTGGGCATGCGCAACACCCTCGTCCGACATGGGCCACTGATCATCAATTGGAACGAGGAGACCCCCCTGTCAGAATGGGCTGGGGTTGTCATAGCTGGGTCTCCGCCGAGGGTGCATGAGCTGGAATTGTGGCGGGGTGGCCTGAAGGGGTCCCTTCCTCCAGAAATCGGCCAATTGACAGAATTGCGAGTAATCGATATCAGAGGGGGGTCAGGAGTCGATGCCAATGAGTTGCAAGGGCCTTTACCCAAAGAGTTAGGCGATCTCACGAATCTAGATAGATTGGTAATAGGGAGGCATGCCCTGAGTGGCCCCATCCCGCCGGAGTTGGGAAAGCTCAAGAATCTAACCTGGTTAAACCTCTATGGAAACCATCTCAGCGGCAGCATTCCGCCCGAATTGGCCCAGATGGAGAGCTTGAAAGGCTTATTCCTGACCCTTAACAACCTCCGCGGAAACATACCAGTTGAGTTGGGTCAATTGCAGGAACTAAATTATTTGAGGCTAGACGGCAACGAATTCAGCGGGAGCATACCGGTGGAGTTGGCAGAACTAGTTCGTTTGCGTACCTTGTATCTGAACGACAACAACTTGGGCGGAGAAATTCCAGTGGAGCTGGCTCAAATGCAGTCCCTGGATGACCTAAAGCTTGAGGGTAACGATTTTAGTGGCTGCATAGCGAAGGAGTTTACGGAGCTATGGTTGCAAGCCAGCTGGCTCCCCCGGTGTGAACCGGAGGCAACACCCACCCCGCAGGCAACGCCGACACCATGAGTACGAAGGACTTTACACAAAAAGTCGTTCACCGGCGTCGAAACCATCCTCTGGTAGACCAGATTCTCCCTCCCCCACTCCCCAAAATTCCTCTATAATCACCCCCATCCTAAACCCCAGGAGCCTCCCATGCCCCTCATGACCGGCGGCAAAGCCGTTGTCGAATGCCTCAAGGCCCACAACGTCGATACCATCTTCGGCATCATCTCCACCCACACCATGTACATCTACGACGCCCTCTACCATGAGCAGGCCAACATCCGATTCATCGGCGGCCGCCACGAACACGCCCTCGGCTTCATGGCCGACGGCTACTCCCGCGTCACCGGCAAGCCCGGCATCATGTTTACCAGCGGCGGCCCCGGAGCCGCAGACAGCATGGGCTCCATGGGCGAGGCCTACCACGCCTCATCCAAGGTCCTCCAGGTCACCGCCAACGCCGAACAGGGCCTCATCGACTCCGGCAAAGGCGCCATCCACGAAGCAAAAGACCAGCTCGGCATGTTCCGCTCCGTCACCGGCTGGAACGCCCTCATCAACGACCTCGAAGCCATGCCCGACTACTTCCTCGAAGCCTTTCAGCGCTTCGAATCCGGTCGCCCCCGGCCCGTCGAGCTCGAAGTCCCCACAGACCTCTTCGCCAAGGAAGCCGATGTCGAAGTTATCCCGCCCCGCGACGCAGCCGCTCCGACCCCCGACCCAGCCGCCATCGAAAAAGCCGCCAACGCCCTCAAGAACGCCCGACGCCCAATAATCTGGGTCGGACGCGGCGTCATGCTCGCCGACGCCACCGACGAACTACGTCAGCTTGCCGAAACCCTCGGCGCCCCCGTCACCTGCGCCACCACCGGCAAAGGCGCCTTCCCCGACGACCACCCCCTCGGCCTCGGCGTCGGCGAATTCGGCGGCATCCGCGGCGACAGCCCCCTCGGCGACTTCCTAGACAAGGCCGACCTGCTCCTCATCATCGGCTCCACCATGGCCTACCACCGCACCATCCAGCAGGGCCTCACCCTCCCCGACAACATCATCCAGATAGACGCAGACCCCGCAGAAATCGGCAAGAACTACCCCGCCTCCATCGGCGTAACCGCCGACGCCAAAGTCGCTCTCAAGCAGATAATCTCCCTCCTCGATTCCAAACCCGTCTCCACCAACCCCGGCTACGCCCAAGAAATCGCCGATCTCAAAGAAGGCATCTACCGCAGCTTGGTGGAACAATACCCCAACGAAACAAGGACCCTGGAAGGAATCCGCAGCGTCCTCGACCGCGACGCCATCGTTGTCGGCGACGCTACCGTCCCCAACTACCGCGCCTCCCGCTGCATGCCCTTCTACGAACCCAACACCTACATAGGCCCCAACTCCTGGGCCGGCCTCGGCTTCGGCTTCCCCGCAGGCCTCGGTGCAAAAGTCGGCGCGCCAAACAAGCAGGTCGTCGTCATAACCGGCGACGGCGGCTTCCAGTACAACATCCAGGAAATCGGCACCGCCCTCCAATACGGCATCAGCCCCGTTGTCCTCATCTTCAACGACAACGCCTGGGGCGTCCTCAAGGGCGTTCAACGCGACACATTCAACGGACGCTACATCGGCACCGACCTGCGCAACCCCGACTTCGTCAAGCTCGCCGAAGCCTACGGCGCCCCCGCCACCCGCGTCCACAACCTCAACGAACTAACCACCACCCTCGCCGAAGCCCTCGCCTCCGACACCATCCACCTCATCGAAGTCGCCACCCCAAACGGCTTCCCCGCCTTCCGCTAACCCCCTTCCCTCAAGTCCCCCTCAAACCACATGTCATTCCGAGCGCAGCGAAGCGTATCCGAGGAATCTCGCCCCAGGTTGACGCTCAACCCTACCCGTGCCCTCCCGAACGCGGGGGCCCACTCTTTCTTCCCTCTCCACCCACATGTCACCCTGAGCGCAGCGCAGCGGAGCCGAAGGGTCTCGCCACCGGACCACGCCCTCCCCCTCCCACTCTTGTTCCTGCGAAGGCAGGAACCCAGCCCTCAACCCGCGCCCATCCCTCCCTCCAGACCACCCAACTTCCCACACCCCACTTGCTCCCGCGAAGGCGTGAGCCCATCTCCCTATACCTTCGCTCCTTCTTATCTAGCACCCCACCCCCCTACAACGGCAACCCCACCGCCCGTCCTCCCTGAGCGCTCCGCGACACCGCCTCCGTGAACTCCATATACCGCACCCCGTCTTCGAACGACGTGTGCGTCACCTTCTCCAACCCCAGAATCGCGTTCACAAACTCCTCCTCCACCCGCCAACCCCCCTCCTTCTCCGGCTCAATCTCAATCTCCCGCATCCCCTCGTCGACGCGACGTCCTCCCATCAGCTTCCCCGCCCCCATGTCCAGGTGCAGCGTCCCCTCGCTCCCGAACAGCCACACCTGCGATGGCGGCGCGTGCCCCGTCACCGAGCTGAACCTCAGCCGCGCCTGCGCCCCGCACGCCATACGGCACAACACCTCCACGTGGTCCGGCACCGTCACCCCCTTCAACCACCCATTCTCATCCCGACGCTGACGCACGTTCACCGTCGACATCGCCTGCACCGCCGTCGCTGGCCCTATCCAACGCATCAACGTCTCGTACCAGATTCCCATGTTCATAATGTTGTACCCGCTCAAGTCCCTGTCCTGCCGCCAGTGCATCGGACTGTCCCAGTCCACGAACTCCCCGCCATGACCCTGCAGGTCCACCGCCAGAATCTCCCCAAGGAATCCGCTCGCAATCAGGTCCAGAATCGTCCTGTCGAACTTCAACGTCATCGGTGCCGGCACAATCTGCGTTACTAGCTGCGGGCTCGCCACCGACGCCGAAAGCATGTCGTGGGCCTCCTCCGCCGTCATCGCCATCCGCGCCTCCGTCAGTACGTGCTTCCCCTCGTCCAGCGCCGCCAGCGTCACCGGGGAGTGCAGGTACGGCCACGTCCCAATGCAGATAGCGTCCGTATCGTCCGCCTCCACCAGCTCTTCCCAGTCCTCGTACACCACCGGAATGCCGAACTCCTCCGCCACCCGCTCGCTCGATTCTCTGCTCCGGTTGCACACGCTCACCACCTCCACCCCCGGCAGCGCCTTAAACCCCGGAATGTGGTGACGACGCGTGTTCGCCCCCGCACCTACGATCCCTATCCGAATCGGTTCATCCATCAGTAGCCAAGCTCCTTCTCGATGTAGCTGATGCCGTCGCTCACGATGTCTGCAATTTCGTCCACCTCCGCCGCCGAAAGCGTCAGCGCCGGCGTCAGGTTCAGATACGGCACCGTCCGCGTCAGCAGACCGTTCTCCGCCAGCCGCGCCGACAGCTTGTCCCCCGCTCCCGGCACGGACGAAAGCGACTCCTTCGTAGCCTTGTCCTTCACCAACTCAATGGCGCACATCAGCCCCAGACCCCGCACGTCGCCGACAATGGGCGATTCCTTCAGCGCCGTCAACCGGTCCAACAACCGCTGACCCATCACCGCCGAATTCTCCACCAGTCCTTCCCGCTCGATGATCTCCATGTTGACCAGCGCCGCCGCCGCTCCCGCCGGGTGCCCACTGTACGTGTAACCGTGCCTGAACGTCACATCTCCCTCTCCCACAAACGCGTCCGCCACCTGGTCCCTCGCGATGCACGCCCCCACCGCCTGGTAACCGCTCGTAATCCCCTTCGCCAGCGTCATGATGTCCGGCTGCACACCGAAGTGCTCGATGGCGAACATCTTACCCGTTCGCCCGAATCCGTTGATTACCTCGTCCGCAATCAGCAGCACCCCGTGACGGTCGCAGATCTCCCGCAGCATCGGCCAGTACTCCGGCCCCGGAATCGCCACCCCGGACGAAACTGAAACCGGCTCTGCAATCACCGCCGCCACCGTCTCCGCCCCCTCCTCTAGGATGATATCCTCCACCGCCTGTGCGCACCTGATGTTGCATTCCGACGCTGTCTCTCCTTCCAACGCGCACCGATACGGATACGGCTGCGGCGCAACTCTCACTATCGGCAGCATCGGCTGGAAGATGTCCCGATTCACCCACGGCGCCTGGTTCACCGCCAGTGCCCCCAGGCTTACCCCGTGGTACGACCCTTGACGCGAAATGAACTTGATCCGCTCCTTGTCTCCTCGGTTGAAGTGGTACTGACGCGCCATCTTCATCGCCGTCTCCACCGAGTCCGACCCCCCGCTCGTGAAAAACACCCGGTTCAGGTCCCCAGGCGCCAGCGACGCCAGCTTCTCCGCCGCCTTGATCGCCGGAATCGTCCCATACGAGAAAGTGTTGGCATAGTGCAGGGTAGCCAGCTGGTCACGAACTGCGTCGGCAATCTCCTCCCGTCCGTACCCCACGTTCACCAGCGCCAGCCCCGCGAACCCATCGTAATACTCCCGCCCCTCAAAATCGGTTATCTTCGCTCCCTGGCCCGACCTCATAATCTGAAGGCCACCCTCTTTCGCCACGTCATTCAACTGCTGCATCGGGAACCACAAATTCGAAAGCGCAGCCTCCCGCAAGCCGTCAAAAGTCTCCGTCTCCAACCAACCGTCCAACCCTTTATAACTCATGCCAACCCTCCCAAATGAACATCAGTAGATTCCGAAAAGGCTATCACGCCTTGAATATTTCAGGCCTCTGCCGGTGCCACGGCGTCGCCTGCTCATACGCGTGCGCCGTCGCCAGAATCACATCCTCCCGGAACGGCCGCCCAATTAGCTGCATCCCAATCGGCATCCCGCCCGCCTCCGGCCCAGCGAACCCGCACGGCACGTTCATCGCAGTAACGTTGGAAAGCGGCACCGTCGGCGTCTGGTCCGGCCCCCGCACCAACAGGTCCGCCGAGTCCTCCTTGCTCGCAGGCATCACGTTCGGCCTGATTCGCGGCGCCGTCACCCGCATAGTCGGCGACGTTAACACGTCAAACTGTCCCAGCGCATCGTGCACCTGTCGACGCAGCATCGTACGCAGCCGCTGCACCTTCACGTACAACTCCCCCGGCACCAGACTCCCAGTCAAAAACTTCACCTGCTGGTCGTAGTCAAACTCCGTCAACCGTTCGTCCATCCACTCCTTGTACCGCGCAGGCATCTCCACGTACATGTGCGTATAGAAAATGAGACGCGCCCACGGAGCCAGCGGCACCGAAACCTCCTCCACCTCCGCCCCCAGGTCGACAAGCATCTCCACCGCTCGCAGAAACGCCCGACGCACCTCCGGCGTCACCTGCTCATCCTCCGTCAACTCCCTGATGACTCCCACCCTGAGCTCTTCGCCGGAACTGCCCATCGGAAGTGACCCCGTCAGCGCCTTCCGAAAGTCCGGCACCGGCACGTCCGCCGTGTTCGGGTCCTTCGGGTCGTGCCTGCAGATAGGTTGAAGCGTAATCGCCGCATCTTCCACCGACCTCGACATCGGCCCCGCCTGGTCCATCGACCAAATTATCGGCATCAGCCCGTACCTGCTTACCCTGCCCCACGTCGGACGCAGCCCCACCACTCCGCACCACGACGAAGGATGCCGTATCGATCCCGACGTATCCTCCCCCAAAGAAGTGGCGCACATCCCCGCAGCCACCGCCGCCCCCGAACCCGAACTGGAAGACCCCGGCTCATAGTCCGTGTTCCACGGGTTGCGAGTCCGACCGTAAGGGAACATGAACCGCCCGCCCGACGCGAACTCGCTCATGTTCAGCTTCCCCAGCAGCACCACCCCCGCCTCCTTGATCCGCGAAATAACCGTCGCGTCCTCCTCCGGCACAAAGTCCCGCAGCAACACCGACGCGTTCGTCGTCCGAATCCCCTCCGTCCACATCTGGTCCTTCACCGCAATCGGTATCCCGTGCAGCGGCCCCCGGTACTCCCCACGCCCAATCTCCTCCTCCGCTCGCCGCGCCTGCTCCAACGCCCTCTCCGCCGTCACCGTTATATAAGCAAACAACCGTGAATTCAGCCGCTCCGTCCGCTCAAGGTACGCCTCCGTCAGCTCCACCGGAGAAAGTTCCCGGTCCCGCAGCAACCTACCCTGCTCAACCACGGAAAGGAAATGTAGGTCCTTCTTATTCACACATACCTCCAACAAAACCCTTCAGTATCCGTCATTCCAGGCCCCTATCCATCATTCCTGCGAAAACAGGAATCCACCGCGGGGCGATTGCGCGGGGTGGAATTCTCCTCCACCCGCATGTCATTCTGAACGCAGCGCAGCGGAGTGAAGAATCTCGCCGCCGGTCGACGTCCAATTCCCCATCCGTCATTCCGACCTCCGAGCCCAAGTCCATCTTCGTCCCTTCCCCCTCGAAGGGGGAAGGTTTGGATTGGGATGATTCCCTCTCTTGCCCAATATGATCACTCACTGGTGGAAATCAAGATTCCCTTATGGGGCAACCCCAAAGTAACAGAAATTGTGCCCACACCCACATATCGTGTCAACCGCAAGAACTACTTCGAAGGCAGCGACAACGCGAACCCCACACCTCTATCCACCCAGTCACTCAGGTCGACATCAGACGCAATCCCCTCGGCCTCCACAACCACGAACCCCCGCATCGGTCGACCCGTAAAGTCCATCGGCCCGCAGTGCGGTTCGGCCAGTACTTCCTCGTACGCCTCCTTCCCCACCCTCACCATCAGCCGGTCGCCCAGAATCCCCGCCGCCATATTCCCTCTCACCATGAACGCCATCCCGCCAAACATCTTCTTCTCCACCACACCGTCGACTCCCGTAAGCGCCTCAGCAACCCGACAGGCTAGTCCCTCGTCGTACGCCATCAGCCCGCTACTCCGCGGCCCTGAACAATCCGAAGGAACTCGTATACCCGTGAAGGTACGTCGTCCCCTGCACCGGCCCAATCTCCCCGTTGCAGAAAAAGCCCCCCACCGGAATCTCCCCCATCATGTCTCGAAAAATCCCCGTGTCGTGGTCCGGCTGGCCGTACAGATACTGCCCCCGCCCAAGGCAAGAAAAGAGCAGCGCCCCCTCAACCCCCGTCTCTCGGTACCTGTCCCGGTACTGGTCCACCATCGCCGTCAGGTCTTCAGTGGAAGTCTGCGCGTCCCTCAGGTGAAACTGCACAATCTGACCCTCCCGCAGCCTCTCCCCAATCGCCAACGCCCCATGCCGGGGGTCCATCCCGACTATGTTGCGAATCAAAAAATCGCCCAGCTGCGGATACTCCTGGAACTCGTCCATCACCACCCCCAGAAACAGCGAATGCCGCGCCAGCTCCTTGTCCCGATCACTCAACACCCCGTACAGCTCCCGAAGCGCCTCCAGCGCCGTCGACCCGTCCAGCTCCAGCAACACGTTATTGCTGCACTTCGTCACGTTCATCGGCTTGCCGATGGGCCGGCACCCCTGCGCCACAATTGTGTCAATGACCACGTCTCCGTGAAACGCCAGGCCCACCGCCCCGGAGCGATGCGCCTTGCCGTCCAGCATCAGCACGTTGGCCCCCGGATGCTGTCCACCGCTCGCCATTCCACCCACCTTCACGCTGTAGCGGAACGCGTAGTCCAAACCCAGCAACAGGTTGTCGCTTCGAATAGTGAAAGGGTCCGTTACTAGCAGAAACTGCGGTCTCTCCTCCGCCGTCGTGCCCACCAGCGTCTCCCACGCGCTTGGCGATGCATCCAGGTCCGGCAGCGACTCGTTTGCCACGTGAAACGGCTTTATCGACACTCCCGGAAGCGACGCAGCCGTCAGCGAGAATCCCGCCCGCTGCTCGATCTCTTGTCCGCCCCCGATAACCCCGCCTGCCGAGCAGCCAATCAGATGCTTCGCCCCTAGCCGCTTCGCCACCATCCCCGGTATCCGCTCGTACGACTCCCCGTGATGCGGCGAAGCAAACACCACCGCCAGGTCCACCGACTCCGACCCCAACTCCCCTCTAATCGACTCGGCGCACGAATCCAGAGCCTCATCCAGCATAGAACTCTCAGATGCAGCAGAAGCCCACTTCATCGCACCCTCCAGCAAAGCATACTTCCGCGAGTATACCAAATCCCCTCCCAACCCACACCCGCTCCCTATTCTTGTTCCCGCGAAGGCAGGAACCAATGCCTTATCCACAAACCACTCCAACCCCAGCGCCACAATATCTCCCCCTCCCTCCTCGCACCCCCATGTCATTCTGAGGAGGCCCCCCGACGAAGAATCTCGCTCCCGCAGCAGTCCTTCTCTGCTTTCATCACCTGTAAGGAAGGTTCGCAAACCGTCCGTCCCACATTCCCACACGCCACCCCAGACTTGGCAAGCCCCCCAAAGTGACAACTTTCCCTTGCCATGATTCCCCACTCTCTGCTATTCTTCTTCAAATGGAACATATAACCGTACTTCACAACTCCACGGCAGGCTCCGCTGAACTCCTCCTCCGCGCCGTCTATTCCCTTCCAAAGGCAATTCTTCCTCTGGTTAATGCGCCATTCGTTTTCACTACAGCAAATAACGAATCCCCGTTTACGAAGGAAAACACCCTTCGTTTCCACCACCCAATATAACGAATCACGCTGAAACGAATAATCCCACTACAACAACCAGCAGTCATCCTGCCGATCGAGCCGGAATCCACTCTTCACCCTTCCCCTCGATGGGGCAGGCCTGGGCCTGCCCTGAGCTTGTAGAAGGGTTGGGGGTTCCCCCTACTCTTGTCCTCGCGAAGGCGGGGACCAATCTTCTCTATCTGAGTACCGCCCGCACCACCACAACACCCCCCTCCCCCTAGCCTCTTCCCTTCCCATCGTGCACAATAGGACAAAACTCCCCACGGAGGCCCCATGCCCAACCGACTCGCCAACGAGACCAGCCCCTACCTCCTCCAGCACGCCAACAACCCCGTCGACTGGTTCCCTTGGGGACCCGAAGCCCTCGAAAAAGCCCGCTCCGAAGATAAACCCATCCTCCTCAGCGTCGGCTACTCCGCCTGCCACTGGTGCCACGTCATGGAGCGGGAGTCCTTCGAAAACCCATCCATCGCCCGCCTTATGAATCGCAGCTTCGTCAACATCAAGGTCGACCGCGAGGAGCGCCCCGACATCGACGCCATCTACATGCAGGCCGTCCAGGCCATCACCGGCCAGGGCGGCTGGCCCATGACCGTCTTCCTCACCCCCCAGGCCGAACCCTTCTACGGCGGCACCTACTTCCCGCCCGAAGACCGCGGCCCCATGCCCGGCTTCCCACGCATCCTCCTCACCATGGACCAGATCTACCGCACCCGCCGCTCCGAAATCACCAAAGCCTCCACCGAAATCGTCAACCGCCTCAAACAGACCAGCCGGATGAAGTCCGACTCCACCCTCCTCTCCCCCGACATCCTCAACGAAGCCTTCCTCCACATGGCCGCCGGCTTCGACGCCCAGAACGGCGGCTTCGGCGGCGCCCCCAAGTTCCCCCAGCCCATGAACTTCGACTTCCTCCTCCGCTACCACGACGCCACCGGCAACGCCGAGGCCCTCCACATCCTCAACCTCTCCCTCGAAAAAATGGCCCTCGGCGGCATGTACGACCAGCTCGGCGGCGGCTTCCATCGCTACTCCACCGACAGCTACTGGCTCGTCCCCCACTTCGAGAAGATGCTCTACGATAACGCTCTCCTCAGCCGCCTCTACCTCCACGCCTACCTCGCCACCGGCCACGACCTCTACCTCCGCATCCTCCAGGAAACCCTCGACTACGTCCTCCGCGAAATGACCTCCCCAGAAGGTGGCTTCTACTCCAGCCAGGACGCCGACAGCGAAGGCGTAGAAGGCAAGTTCTTCCTCTGGTCCCCCGACGAAATCCGCGCCGCCCTCGGCGACCGCGACGCCGACATCTTCTGCGCCTACTACGATGTGTCCGACCAGGGCAACTTCGAGGGCAAGACCATCCTCAACGTCCCCATTGCCGCCGAGGAAGTCATCGACCGCCTCGACATCGAACCCCGGGAACTCGAAGACGCCCTCCAGCGCGGCAAGACTGCCCTCCTCCCCGTCCGCAACGCCCGCATCGCCCCCGACCGCGACGACAAAATCCTCACCGCCTGGAACGGCCTCATGCTCCGCAGCTTCGCAGAGGCCGCCGCCTCCCTCCAGCGCGACGATTACTACGACGCCGCCGTCAACAACGCCCGCTTCATCACCGAAAACCTCCAGTCCAACGGGCGTGTCCTCCGCACCTGGAAGGACGGACAGGCCCGACTCAACGGCTACCTGGAAGACTACAGCTTCCTCGCCGACGGCCTCCTAGCCGTCTACGAACTCACCCTGGACGACCACTGGCTCAACGAAGTCCAACGCCTCACCAACGATATGCTGGACCTCTTCTGGAACCCCAACGAGGAAATCTTCTACGACACCGGCACTGACCACGAAACCCTCCTCGTCCGCCCCCGCGACATCTTCGACAACGCCACTCCCTGCGGCTCCTCCGTCGCCGCCGACGTGCTCCTCCGCATGGCCCTCCTCACCGGCAACGAAAGCTATCGAAACGTCGCAGCCACCTCCCTTCGCGGCCTCGGCCCCATGCTCTCCCAATACGCCAACGGCATGGGACGATGGCTCGCCGCCCTCGACTTCCATGTGGGCCGGCCAAAGGAAATCGCCCTCATCGGCGACCTGAATACCGACGCCGCCCAGGACCTCCTGGACGAAATCCACCTCCGCTACCTCCCCAACCGCGTCCTCGCCGCCTCCGAGCAGGGCGACCCCTCAGGAAGCCACCCCCTCCCCCTCCTCCGCCACAAAACCCTCATCGAAGGCCAACCCACCGCCTACGTCTGCCGCAACTACGTCTGCAACCTCCCCGTCACCACCCCCCAATCCCTCTCCACTCAGCTCGAATCCACCTGAGCCTGAAACCCACCGGCACCATAGACGACCTCGCCGTCAAACTCACCGCCTGGCAGCGTGGGTAATAGTGCTTGAATCCTGGAAAAGGCGCGAAAAGCTTGCCTCCGAATTCGGGCGAACCTTCTTGACTCTTGAGTGGGCCATACAATCTGTATCGATGGTTTATGCGTTCACACCTGCGTCACCAGGAACACTGAGTGAAAAGGCCGAATCAATCGTGAAGAAGTGGTGCATCAAGGAAACAGACCACAGAAGAAAGCTGCATCAGATCCTCGAAAAACAAAGTGAGTCGTCACCGTCGCTGAACTCAACTAAAGAATATGAGAGCTGGATATTAAAGGAGTGGATGAACCAAGTCGAATTGATTAGATCGCCAACAAGGTTAACCGAGGAGGAAATTAGACAATTCGATGAGTTTACTTCGAACAAACTGAAGCTAATTCCCCTAGGACGCCAATTCAATTACGCCAGATGCTTTCGAAATATGTTGGCTCACAGTAGTTGGGAATTAATCAAAGAGGATGACACTGCTCAACTAATTTATGTGCCAGATAAAGGCGGTCTAAAATCATTAGCAAGTCTACGGATGTTCGACCTTGACTGTCCGCCATTACCTTGCCCTTGGGAACATATAACCAAGTCACCGGTCTATTTCATCGGAGAACGTGAGTTAAAACTGATGAAGCAGGTGGCAGTCGATCTAATGGCAGGTTTGAACCGTGTCGAATGCAAGATTGATGAGATCTCGTAGTTGGCCACACTAAGGCTCAAGCACCTCAAGACCCTGCCGCCCCTTGACTCTCCCCTAATTCCCCCTTAACTTCACCCTACACCCCCCAAAGGAGCCTCCCCCATGCCCAACCCCAAGAAACACGCCATAGAAATCGAATACTGCCACGACTGAGGCCACGCCCTCCGCGCCGCCTGGATGGCCGGCGACACCCTCAACCGCATCGGCGACCGCATCACCTCCTTCACCCTCATCCCCGGCGGCCACGGCAAATTCGACGTCCGCATTGACGGCCAACTCGTCGCCGAGCACCGCCACGAACCCAACGCCCACATCTTCCCCGACCTCCAGGACCTCCTCCAAGCCTTCGACCAACGCTCCGACTGACCCAACCCCCACCAAGAAAGGCCCAACCGCCATGACCACCCAAGACAACTCCGAAACCGCTGTCGCTGCCCCACCCCAAGACTACCCCCGCGGCCAGATCCTCGCCACCTCCGCCGACGAAGCCCGCAAGTCCACCCAGGGCCGCCGCCTCGTACGCGACCGCGTCCTATCCCTCGGCAAAGACGCAATCTACAACATGACCGGCCTCGTCCGCGCCTTCCCCCTAGACCCTGAAGACCTCCCCACCCTGGAAAACCAGTTCACCTACTACACCCACTTCCTCGGACGCGCCGAAGCCATGGCAATCGAATTCACCGGCGCCAACCCCCGCGACCACAACGCCGTCATGTGCAACCGCGTCACCTCCGCCATGCTCGCCATCATGCTAGGGACCCTGAAGCCCGCTGACTCCGTCATCTCCCTCGTCGGCAAAGGCCGCTCCCACCCCTCCGTTCAGCAGGCCGTCGAACTCGTCGGCGCCGACTTTATCGAAGTCGAAAGCATAGAAGCCCTCGAAGATAACCTCCCCCTAAAGTCCTGGAAAATGCTCGTCATCACCCCTCTCACCCCCTCCAAGCACCACGTCCCCGCCGACCAGGTCCGCCGCGCCATCCAACTGGCAAAGGATCGCGACATGCTCGTCTTCATGGACGACGCCCACATGATGTCCCGCACCATCTTCTTCGACGAACCCCCAACCTTCCAGCTAGGCGACGTCGACCTCTCTGTCTGGTCCCTCGACAAGCACGTCCCAGGCCCCCGCGGAGCCGCCATCGTCGGACGCAAAGACCTCATGGAGCAGGTTTCCGCCCAGGCCTTCCAGTTCGGCCTGGAAGCCCAGTCGGGACACTACGTCGCAATGGTCAGGGGCATGGAAGCCTTCGATCCCGAACCCATCAAGCGCGCCTCCGCCCTCGCCCGCACCCTGCACAAGAAATTCCAGTCCCGCTTCGGCCCCACCGTCTATCAGGCCGGCCCCGGGGTCGCCCTCACCGCCGAAGACTTCACCGAAGTCGTCTTCCAGCAGACCACCTCCCGCGAAACCACCCTCGCCCCCTCGGAAGTCTCCGTCGCCGCCAGCTTCCTCCTCCTCAAGAACTACGGCGTCATCACCATCCCCATCACCGGCTACCCCGGCGCCGCCCCCACCTTCCGCCTCATGATGCACCCCGACGGCGAACGCTTCGGCGCTGATCCCCTCGTCAGCGCCGTCGAAGACACCATCGCACAAACCGCCACCCTCCTCCAACACCCCAACGCCGTCCGCACCCTACTCCTCGGCTAACCCCTTCCCCCTCGATGGGGGAAGGCTGGTGCCTGCCCTGAGCTTGCCGAAGGGATGGAGGTAATGTCCCTCACCCCCGCGTCGTTCCGCTGATTCCTCCCCCGCTTCACAACCCCCATCCCCCACCCATGTATAATCCCAACGCCGTCTACCCGCCCCGCCCTGAATCGTGATACACTGAAACACAAGAGCGAGAAATGAACCCCGTCATCAAACTACAAAAACTCACCAAATACTACGGCGAGCAAAGAGGCGTCCTCGACCTCGATATGGAGGTCATGCCCGGCGGCGTCTTCGGCTATCTCGGCCCCAACGGCGCCGGCAAGACCACCACCATCCGTCTACTCCTGGACCTCATCCGCCCCACCGGCGGCTCCGCCAGCGTCCTCTGCCTCAACGCCCAGGCAGATTCCCTGGAGATACGCAGACGCATCGGCTACCTCCCCGCCGACCCCGCTCTCTACGACAGCCTCACCGGCAAGCAGTTCCTCCTCCACGTCGCCAGCCTCAAGGGCGGCGTTCCCTGGTCGAAAATCCAACGACTGGCCGACAGGCTTGAGTGCGACCTCTCCCGCAACATTCGCACCCTCTCTCACGGCAACCGCCAGAAAGTCGCCGTCATTCGCGCCTTCATGCACGAGCCTGAGCTTCTCATTCTGGACGAACCCACATCAGGCCTCGACCCCCTCATCCAGCAGGAATTCGAGCTCATGGTCAAGGAGGTGAAGGCCGATGGCAGGACCGTCTTCCTCTCCTCTCACATCTTGAAGGAGGTCGAAGATCTCTGCGACAGGGTGGCCATCATTCGCGATGGCCGTCTGGTCGCCGTCGAAGATGTCGCCGCCTTCAAAGCGCGCAGTATCCGCAGCCTCGAGCTTCGCTTCGGCCATCCCGTGCCCCAAAACGCCTTCCAGGCTGTCGACGGCGTGCGGAACGTGGTCGTCAATGGCGCTGTGCTCAAGTGCGAGGTGGTGGGCTCCCTGAACCGGTTCATCAAAACAGCAGCCCAACATGAGGTGGTCGACATCACCGTCCACGAGCCCAGCCTGGAAGAAATCTTCCTCGCCTTCTACCGTGAGGAGGATGCAGATGCTTCTGCGTAACCTCTTCCTCAAGTCCCTCCTCGACCACCGCCGCGGCCTCGGTTGGTGGATCATGGGGATCATCCTGCTCTGCGCAGTCATGACCTCTTTCTACCCCAGTATCTCCACCAACGAAGCCATTCAGGACTACGTGGACGCCTTCGACCCCG
Source organism: uncultured Dehalococcoidia bacterium (assembly GCA_951812825.1). Taxonomy (GTDB): domain Bacteria; phylum Chloroflexota; class Dehalococcoidia; order Lucifugimonadales; genus JAPULR01. Next base: position 721,193 of record OX638324.1, read on the forward strand.
ACCTGCTCGCCCTCTTTGGATTCTCCGAAATGACGGACATAACCTCCGGCGCCGGATACCTGAGCGCCGAGATGTTCAGCCTGATGATCCCCCTGCTGCTCATAATATTCGCCATCAGCCTCGGCGCTTCCGCCATCGCAGGCGAAGAGGACAAACGCACCATCGAGATTCTCCTCTCCGAGCCCGTCAGCCGCCAGCGCGTACTTCTGCAAAAATACGCCTTCCTCCTCGCTGCAAGCATCCTGCTGGCCGCCGTAGTTTGGATATCCCTGGCCATCGGCTCCCCCATCGTTGGCATGGACGTTAGCATGTTCAACCTTGCCGCAGCAGTCATAAGCTCCTCGCTCCTCGGCATCGCCTTCGGCTCGCTGGCCTTCACAATCGGCGCCATTACCGGCAACCGCGGGCTCAGCGTTGGCGTCTCCGCCGGGACCGCCGTCGCCACCTACGTAATCAACACCCTCGCTTCCATTGTGGACATTCTGGAGCCGGCCAAGTGGCTCTCACCCTTCTTCTACCACGGCGGCAACTCCCCCATCCTGAATGGCCTCGACCCCCTGCACGTCATTCTGCTGATTGCCGTAATCGTAGTACCCGCAATAGCCAGCTACTTCGCCTACCAGCGCCGTGACCTCCGGTTGTAGACCCTAAGCCCTCCGCGAAACACGCACCCATCCCACTCTTGTTCCTGCGAACGAAGGCTTGTGCCCGCGGAAGCGGCTAAAGGAACCCACTCTACCCATACCAAACTCACAATCATCCCGTAGGGGCGGCTCGCGAACCGCCCGTCTTCCCACGCTTAAACCTGCCGTACCCCCTCTCCACACCACCCATCTCCCTACGCCGAAAACCACCCCCCAACTCAAAAAACCCTACGAAAGCGGCAACGCGCTCTTCACAGTCCCTCCCCCAATCGCAATCACCCCATAGGCCCCCAAACCACCTATCGAAATCACGCCGACTGAATTGATACCCCCAATAGCCACCACACCCACCGCATTCACCCCTCCTATGGCCACAAACCCCACGGCGTTCACTGGACTGAAGGAGACCAGCCCTATCGCGTTCAGGAAGGATATCGCCACCATCGCGATGGCGTTCCAAGTTCCAGCCGCCACAACCCCCACGGCTGTGTTGCCCACTGCTATATTGTCAACCGTCACCCAACTCAGAAGAGACGAACCTTTAGCTTCTCCCATTGTCTTAACTACCTCCTCATAGTTTCGCGCACAGGAAAATAGCACTTCCCTTGTGGCTAATCAACATTCCATGCCGAATGACTACCCTCCACCCCAAATAGCCTTCCCGGCAGGGGTGATTCGCGAAACTACCAGACTCCCCTACCCCACCACCGTCTCAGGCGTCAACGGCCTCGAAACCCCCACCATCGAGTCCCGCGTCACCAGCCGCGCCAGCTCCACCTCGCTCCACCCCTCCGTCCCAGCCGGACGCTGCGGCAGCACCAAATATCGAACGTCTGCCGTGCTGTCCAACACCTTGACCACCACCCCCTCCTCCAACTCCAACCCGAACTCCCCCATCACTCCTCGCGGATCAATCACCGCCCTCGACCGATAAGTCAGGCTCTTGTACCAGTCCGGCGGACGTCCAAGCAGCCACGTCGGGTAGCACGAACACAGCGTGCAAACTACAAGATGATGTACCCCATCCGTATTCTCCGCCACCACCACGTCCGGCAGGCTCTCCGACTCCGAATACCCCATCTCAGCCACCGCCGCCTTCGCGTCTGCCAGCAGCCTATTCTTGAACCCCGGGTCCGTCCACGCCCGGGCCACAATCCTCGCCCCGTCCGCCGGCGTTCGTGCCTCTCCTTCCGCAACCAGACGCTCAACCTCCTCGCCGCTCACAATCCCCTTCTCCACAAGCACCGCCTCCATGGCCCTCACCCTCCGGGCGTAGTACCCCAACTCCTCGTCGTGCGCCATCCCTGGATGTTCATGTCCGTGAGACTCGCTCATTTGCTCCTCCTCTGTCGCTATGCCGGCTCCAGCCAGTGCTCGAAAACGTCCGCCAGCAGCTTGTCCCCCTCCCGGCCCTCATACCCTTCCCACAACTGCCTCTGGCTGAACTCCACCAGGTACAACGGCATCGCCGGCTCCCCCGACCCGCCGTACGCCAGCGATTCCGGGTTCGGGTACGCCCCATGACACCTCTCCACAGTCCCAACCTTGCCCCTGATGAACCACGGCGTCCGGTTGTGCCCCTTCACATTCAAACAACGCACTCTCACCCTATCCCCCGCGCCAAACTTCGGCTGCTGCTCTGCCATCGGCACTAACCCGCTCCTCCCGAAAGCTCCCCCATTTTCCCGTCGATCTCTTCCCGCGTGAAAATACCCTTCTCCGCAAGAATAGACTCCACCGATTCCGCCCACCTTGCATAGTAGCCTATAGACTCATACCTGCTCGGATCGATGCTCTCGATGCCACGGCGCATTTCGTCCGTGCGCATCAACCCCTTGCCTCGCAACGCTCCAAGAAGGGCGCTCATCCGAACCTCCCAGTCCATCACTGGATGCTCCTCCTGGTCGATGGGATCGTCAGTTGGCCAACCGCCCCGGTCATGGACTCCAGGCATCGCTCCACCTCCTCAAAAGACTGCATCGCCCCCACTATAGCACACCTTCCTCATCCCCCTCCCCACATATCCTTCCCCCTGCCCCAAATGTCATTCTGAGGAGGCCCCGCGACGAAGAATCTCACTCACACCCGCGCCAACCCCTCCCAACTCTTGTTCCTGCCAACAAAGGCTTGCGCCCGCGGAGAGCCTGCCCCGAACCTGATACCGGGATGGGGTTCCCTCTTCCACCACCCTTCTACCCCCGCCCCTGGGAAGCGCCCCACCCAACCAACGCCCAACCCCAAACCCTGTCCTGAGCGAAGCCGAAGGTTCTCGTCACGCAGTGACCCCGAAAGCCTCCGCCCGTAGCGCCGACGCCTTGTCCGTCCGTTCCCACGGCACGTTCAACTCCTCCCGTCCGAAGTGCCCATACGCCGCCAGCTCTCCGTACATCGGCCTCTGCAAGTCCAGGTCCCTGATGATCGCCGCCGGTCGCAGGTCGAAGTGCTTGTCCACCAGCTCCTGAATCAGATCGTCCGTCACCTTCGCCGTCCCGAAAGTCTCCACGCTCACGGAGATAGGCCTCGCCACCCCGATGGCATAAGACACCTGCACCTCCGCCCGGTCCGCCAGCCCCGCCGCCACGATGTTCTTCGCCACGTAACGCGCCGCGTACGCCCCCGACCGGTCCACCTTCGTCGGGTCCTTCCCCGAAAACGCCCCGCCTCCGTGACGCGCCAGTCCGCCGTAGGTGTCCACCAGTATCTTCCGTCCCGTCAGCCCCGTGTCCGCCGCCGGCCCACCGTTCACAAACCGCCCGCTCGGATTCACGAAAATCTTCGTGTCCTCGTCCATCAAATGCGCCGGCGCCACCTCCCGCACCACCTGCTCCGTCACGTCCCTCGTCAATGTCTCCTGCTCCGTTTCCGGCGTATGCTGCGCGCTCACCACAATCGTGTCGATCCGCTTCGGCTCCCCGTATGCGTACTCCACCGTGACTTGCGACTTCCCGTCCGGCCACAGATACGGAATCATCCCCTCCTTCCGCACCATCGCCAGCCGCTTGCATAGCCGGTGCGACAGCGCATGAGGCAAGGGCAGCATCTCCGGCGTCTCGTTGCATGCGAACCCCACCATCATCCCCTGGTCCCCCGCGCCGATTAAATCGAGGTTATCCTCTCCCTGCGCCGAACGTCCGTCGTCCCGCACCTCCAGTGCAGTGCTCACCGCCGAGCTGATGTCCGACGACTGTTCCTGTATCGACACCATCACGCCACAGCTCTTGTAATCAATGCCTCGCTCGGCGCTGGTATACCCCGCCCGCTTCAGCGTCTCCCTTGCCAGCGACTGCGCGTCTATCGTTGCGCTGGTCGTTATCTCTCCCATTATCACCACCAGTCCGTTGGTGGTGCACGCTTCACAGGCGATGCGAGCCTTGGGGTCCTGAGCCAGAATTGCGTCCACGACGGCGTCAGATATCTGATCGCACAGCTTGTCGGGATGCCCCTCCGTCACCGACTCAGAGGTGAGTAGGTATTGTGATGAATTCATAAATGCGTTAGACAATTGGTGGCTCTCCTTAGATGAATTAAGTGCCCTCTTCCCAGCTGTTCAAATACTTCCGCTGGGCTTCGGTCAGTTTGTCTATGGTTACTCCCATGGACAGGAGCTTGAGCCGACCCACCTCCATGTCCATCTCTTTCGGCACCGGGTACACGTTCGGCTCCAGCCCTTCCTTCCGGCTCGCCAGGTACTCCACACTCAGGGCCTGGTTTGCGAAGCTCATGTCCATCACGCTGGAAGGATGGCCCTCGGCGGCAGCCAGGTTGACAAGCCGTCCCTCCGCCAGCAGGTTGAGCCTGCGCCCGTCTTTCATCGTATATTCTTTGACGAAGGGCCTGACCTCGGCGATTGACTCGGCCATGTCCTCCAGCGCTGGAATGTCTATCTCCACGTTGAAGTGCCCGCTGTTCGCCAGCAGCGCCCCATCCTTCATACTGGCCATCTGCTCCGGGCCCATGGTATGAAGCCCGCCCGTCGCCGAAATGAACACGTCTCCCACCTGGGCGGCTTCCTGACTGTGCACAACGGTGAACCCGTCCATCACCGCCTCCAACGCCCGAACTGGGTCTACCTCGGTGACTATCACATTCGACCCCATCCCCCTCGCCCGATTTGCGATGCCCCGTCCGCACCAGCCATACCCCATCACCACCACCTTCTTCCCCGCCCACAGCAGGTTCGTCGCCCGCGTAATCCCGTCCAGCGTGCTCTGTCCCGTGCCGTAACGATTGTCGAAGAAGTGCTTGGTGTCCGCCTCGTTCACGGCGATTATCGGATAACGAAGCATCCCCTCCTTCGCCATGGCTTGCAGACGGATAACCCCTGTCGTCGTCTCCTCCGTCCCGCCGATTACGCCCTTGATCAGGTCCTTCCGCTCCTGGTGTATCGTAGCCACCAGGTCCGCTCCGTCGTCCATCGTCACGTTGGGGACGGTGTCCAGTGCTGACCGTATATGGCCATAATATGTATCGTCGTCCTCTCCCTTAATCGCGAAGGTCGCTATCCCGTAATTGCTGACCAGCGCCGCTGCCACGTCGTCCTGAGTGCTTAACGGGTTGCTGGCGCACAAAGCCACGTCGGCCCCTCCCGCCTGTAGTGTGATCGCCAGGTTCGCCGTCTCCGACGTTACGTGCAGGCAGCCGGAAACCCGAATCCCTACCAGCGGCTTCTCCTTTTCGAATCTCTCACGGATTAGCGCCAGCACAGGCATGTCCCGTCCGGCCCATTCAATGTGCTCCACTCCCTCCCGCGCCAGCGAGAGGTCTTTAATGTCCGATTCTGAAATGCTCAAATCTTTCTCCTAATCTTAAGTCAGATAACGCTGGCCATCTTACGCCACGGCAGATCCTCGCTCGACTCCAGCCCTTCGAATCTCGTCAGTTCCACGTATCCCCTCAACCGCTCCTCCACCTCCCCACGCGTCAGCGACGCTAACCTCTCAACGCTTAGCGCCTGCACCGTAAACGACCCCATCACCGTACCCACCACCGCCGCCCGACGCAGGTTCTCGCTGCTAAGTTCTCCCGTCTCCGCCAGATAACCCATAAACCCGCCGGCGAAGGAGTCCCCCGCCCCCGTTGGGTCAACCACGCTATCCAGGGCAAAGGCCGGTGCCGCAAACATCGAGTCCCTCTGCACCATCAGCACCCCGTGCTCTCCCCGCTTCGCTACCACCGCAACCGGCCCCAGGTCCAGAATCGCCCGTGCGGCCCGCACCAGGTTCAATTCCCGCCCAAAGGCCCGCACCTCACCTTCGTCCATGAACACCACGTCCACCGACTTCAACACATCAGTCAGCCTTCGCCGCCTCGTCTCAATCCAGATGCTGATAGTGTCCGCCGCCACCAGCTTGGGCCGCGACTCCATCTGCGCCAGCGTCTTCAGTTGCTGCTCCGGATCAATGTTCGCCAGAAACAGGTAGTCAGCCCGCCTCTGCTCAGGACTGAGCACCGGGCTGAACTCGTCGAAAACGTTCAACTGCAGGTCCAGCGTGTCCCGCAGATTCACGTCCTCCGTACCGTACTTTCCCGTCCACCGAAACGTCTTCCCCGCCACCCGCTCCAGCCCACTTATGTCAACCCCCCGTCGCACCAGCAAGGCCTCGTCTTCAGGGGAAAAATCCTCCCCCACCACCCCAATCAGCGTCACCGATGAATAGTACCCCGCCGAAATGGCGAAATACGTGGCCGACCCCCCTAGCAGGTCCTTGCCCGTGGTCTGCGGGGTGATGATTGTGTCATACCCCACCGAACCAACTACCAGCAGAGACATCGAAGCTCGTCCTACGGATATTCCGTCGGCAGCCCGGCCTCAATCCAGGCGGGCGTGCCGTCTTCGATGTTATACAGCAACGCAGGGTCAACCCCCATCGAAGCCATGTATTCGCAGGCCAGACCGCTGCGGACACCGGCGGCGCAGATGAACAGCAGCTTCTTCCCTTCCGGCACCTCGTCCATCCGGTCCAGCAAATCGTCAATGGGAATGTGAATGGCCCCGGCCGCATGGCCCGTCACCCACTCGTCGTCACGACGCACGTCCACAATCGCCGCTCCGTCTCCCTCGGCGTCCAAAATCTCCTTCGCCTCCGGCGAATCTACCCTCAAAAAAGGCTCTCCCGGTTCCTGTCTAGCCATCTCTGGACCTCCTCACTTTGCTATCAATAAACGTGTAACACCCCAACCCCACAAGCAGTTGCGGTTCCCGAACCTCCCACTCCATCTTCGCCCTTCCCCCTCAACCCACATGTGGTTCTGAGGAGGCTCTGCCACGAAGAATCTCGCCCCCGGACCACACACAACTCCCTTATCAGTTCTTGTTCCTGCAAACGAAGAGCCTGTGCCCGCGCAGAGCCTGCCTCCGTGAAGGCGGGGGCGGGCACAGGAACCCTCTCTCAACCCACGCCTGCGTGTCCTCTCTCTAAACATACTTCCCTATAATCGGCGCTAGCTGCGCCTTGTACTCCTCCGAAACCAACTCCGGCGAAGTCAGAATCGCGTTCTCCAGCGCAGAACCGCAGGAACAATTCCGCCCCATCGGAACTGCCGGAATCAAATTCCGCAAGATGCTTATCGACGTATCCACGTTACGCATCAGATTCGCCACCACCATCTCCACCGTCACCACCTCCGTCGCCTCCCGCCAGCAGTCGTAGTCCGTCACGCACGCCAGCGTGGAGTAACAAATCTCCGCCTCCCGCGCCAGCTTCGCCTCCGGCAATGCAGTCATCCCGATGATGTCCGCCCCCCACTGACGATACAAATGAGACTCCGCCCGAGTCGAAAACGCCGGCCCTTCCATCACAAGGTATGTCCCCCCTTCGTGCATCGAAGCCCCCGCCTTAACCCCCGAGTCATACACAAGCTGGCTCAGCGTGGGACAGAACGGGTCGGAAAACGCCACGTGCACCACCAGACCCCCGTCGAAGAACGTGTTCCCCCGAAGCCGCGTCCGGTCGATTATCTGGTGCGGTACCACCATGTCCAGCGGCTTCATCTCCTCCTTCAAGCTCCCCACCGCGCTCACCGAAACAATCCTCTCCACCCCTAAAGTCTTCAGCGCAAAGATATTGGCCTTCACCGGCAAGTTCGTCGGCGATATCCGATGCCCTCGCCCGTGTCTCGGCAGAAACGCCACCCTAACACCGTCCAGCGTCCCCACCACAATCGCGTCGCTCGGACTCCCGTACGGCGTCGAGACCTCCACCTCTTCCACATTCTGGAGCCCCTCCATGGAGTACAGCCCGCTGCCGCCAATAACCGCGAACCGAGGCTTATCCATCAGACTCCTCCCCCAGCGCGAGTCCCGTCGTCGTAAGTAAACTTGAATCTCTGCATCCATTCACACCGCTCCTCGTTCCTGCGTAAGCAGGAACCCACTCGCAATCCACGCCACACCCTCCCCCATAGCCACCCAACTCCTCCATCTCCCTCATTCCCGCGACGAAGAATCTCGCTCCAATCAGACTCACCACCCTAACCCTCCCCCTGCCCACGAGTCACCGCAGCCCTCAAATTCTCTACGTAAGGCGGTCGAATCACCCCCACCTCCGTGATTATCGCGTCCACGTACTCATTTGGCGTCACGTCGAAGGCCGGGTTCCGAATTCCTATCCCCTCCGCCGCCGTCCGAACACCCCCCAACTCCGACACCTCCGCAGCGTCCCGCTCCTCTATAGGAATCTCATCCCCAGAAGCTACTCCCAGGTCCACCGTGCTGGTCGGCGCCGCCACGTAGAAGGGCGCGCCATTCTCCCGAGCCAGCACCGCCAAGCCATACGTCCCAATCTTGTTAGCCGTATCCCCGTTCGCCGCAATCCGGTCCGCGCCCACCACCACGCACCCCACCGCCCCCTGGCGCAGAATCAGCCCCGCCGCCGAGTCCACCACCATCGTGGCCGGTATCCCCAGCTTCACCAGCTCCCACGCCGTCAGCCGCGCCCCCTGTAGGAAGGGCCTCGTCTCCGTGTGAAATACGTCAAACCGTTCCCCCTGCTCCCACGCCGCCCGAATCACCCCCAGCGCCGTCCCATACCCCGCCGTCGCCAGCGCGCCCGTATTGCAGTGTGTCAACACCCCCTGCCTCCCCCTCAGCAGCGACGCTCCATGTCTCCCGATCTGCCGGTTAGCCTCCACGTCTCGACGCTGTATCTTCTTCGCTTCCTCCAACAGTGTCTCACACGCCATTGATGGCTCCGACTCACCCTCCGCCACTCCCAAAAGCCGCTCCACCGCCCATGCCAAATTGATAGCCGTAGGTCGAGCCGCCTTTATCTCCTCCGCCGCCTCCCTCAACCGAGACAGGAACCCCCCATCGCCGCCCTCAGCAACCTCCCTCGCAGCCAACACCATCGCGTAAGCGCCGGTAACGCCGATTGCCGGCGCCCCCCGCACTCGCATCTCTTGTATCGACGCAATCACCTCCCGATAGTCCGAAGATTCCACCACCACCTCTTCCCTAGGCAGCCGCGTCTGGTCCAGCAGACTCAGCCTGCCAGACTCCCACAAGATCGGTTGAATCTCACCCTGCAACCTTCAATCTCCTCCACTTTCTCCCATCCCATAAAATCCCTTCCCCCTCGACGGGGGAAGCCTAGGATGGGGGTGAACCCCGTATCCAACTACATTCTTTCCGCTCGTACGCCTCAATCTCATCCCACAACCCTCACGGCCCCCAAATAAAAAACTTCTCGCAAAGAGAAGCTCAAATTATTACCTTTGAGCCTCCCTCATCTTTCACCCCAAACCGGGGCGCCGGAATTGGCACCTTCCCAAGTCGTTTTACAACGCCGGTAGGTTGCCAGGCTTCACAGGGCCGTTCCCTCTGCCTATCTGGATAAGAGAGGACAATCTATCTGATTTTTCACCATAAATCCTATTCCCCATCACCCGCCCTGTCAACCAACCCCCTCCCCTCTTTTTTCCGAGGAGGCCCCGCGACGAAGAATCTGGAGGCGGGGCTCCCTCCCTTCTTCCCCCTCTCATCCAAATGTCATTCCGAGCGAAGCGCAACAGCGCCGAGGAATCTAGCTGCCGGTAACCAGCCTATTCCACCCACACCCTCTCGCTCCTACACACAGGGGCGGTTCGCGAACCGCCCTCCTCCTCAACCCACGCCCAACCCCAAACTTGCCGTCATGCAATGACCCGTCACGCAGTGACCTTCCTCCCCCAATGCAAATGCACCGCTCCAAACCCCGTCGACTCCCGCCCCACATCAACCAAGCCCACCCGCGCAAACACCCCCTCCAGCTCCTCCGGCGAAACAAACCCCTCCACCGACCTGGGCAGGTACGTATACGCCGACATATCCAGCGCCACCACCGCCCCCACCAGCGGAACCACCCGACGAAAATAGAACTTCACAAACGGACGCAGCGCCCCCCGCTCCACCGGCATCGTCTCCAGCGAAAGCACCCTCCCACCCGGCCTCACAACCCGCGCCATCTCCCGCAGCGACTGCTCCAAATCTGGAATGTTCCGCAAACTGAACGCCGAAGTCACGCACGCAAAGCTATCATCCCGAAACGGCAGCGATAGCGCGTCTCCCATCGCAAAGCTCACCCGCCGCCGCCTACGCCTCCCATCCCCCTTCACCGACGCCCGACTCACCATCGGCTCCAGCAGGTCCATACCGATAACCTCCTCCGCCCCCGGCGTTCGCTCCAGCTCCAGCGCCAGGTCCCCCGTCCCCGTCGCCACGTCCAACACCGGCCCCTCCAACCCCTCCAACGCCAACCTCGCCGCCTTCCTCCGCCACCGGCTGTCCATCCCGAACGTCATCAAGAAGTTCATCAGGTCGTACCGGCCCGAAATACGAGAAAACATCGCGGCTACGTATCGCCGCTTCTCCGAACCCCGTAGCCCCGCCATCCTCAGTAGCGCGGTTCCCGGTCCGAACTGCCCCGATAAACGTGCCGATCCGAAAGCCCGGGTTCCACGTCCAGCGACACCAAAATCCGTTCCACAAAGTAGTCCACCACCTCGTCGATCCCCTTCGGCTTCAAATAAAACGGCGGCTCCGGTGGCATCACCTGCACCCCCATCCGCGCCAGCCTCGCCATGTTCTCCAGGTGGATGGCATGAAGCGGCGTCTCACGAGGCACAATCACCAGATTCCGACGCTCCTTCAGGCACACGTCCGCCGCCCGCAGCAGCAAGTTGTTCGCCATCCCGTTGGCTAGGGAAGCTACGCTCGCCATGCTGCACGGCACAATAACCATTCCCCCCGTCGGGTACGTCCCGCTCGCTATCGGCGCGCTCATTTCGTTAATCCCGTACGACGTGAAAAATGGACTCTCCCGCCACGCCGATAGGTAGCTCGCGAACGACTCCGGCATCTCCTCCTGCCACACCATCTTGGCCGCGTTCGTGCACACCAGCGCCGTCGGAGTCTCCCGCGTCAGCAGCGCCTCCACCAGCTGCTCGGCAATGACTGACCCGCTCGCCCCCGATATGCCCACCACCACCGGCTTCACGCGAACACCGCCAGAGACACCGCCAGCAATAGCACCAGCCCCACGTAGCTGTTGAACTTCAGCGCCGCCACAGGAACTTTCGACAGGTCCGAAGGCTTCACCAGCGAGTTCTGGTACACCAGCACCGCCGAAGCGATCCCCCATCCCACGAAGTAGAACACCCCAAGTTCCATCCAGATCCCCAGCGCCAGCAAACAGCCCGAAGTTACTACGTGCATCAGCCGCGCCGTCCACAACGCCCCCGCAATCCCGAACCGTCCTGGAATCGAATGGATGCCATATTCCTTGTCAAACTTGAAGTCCATGCAAGCGTAGATAATGTCGAATCCCCCTACCCAGAACGCCACCGCCCCCGCCAGCAGCACCGCCTGCGGCTCCAGCGTCCCCGTCACCCCCACCCACGCCCCCGCCGGCGCAATCGCGTCCGCCCACCCCAAAATCAGGTGACTCCCCCACGTGAAATACTTCGCGTATGTATAAAGGAAAAGCACCGCGATCACCAGCGGCGAAAGCGCAAACGCCAGCGTGTTGAGCTGCGACGCCGCAAACACGAACACCCCCATCGAAACAAGCATCATCAACAGCATGTCCCGACGCTTCAGCAGCCCTATCGGAATATGCCGGTCCTTGGTGCGAGGATTCGCCGCGTCCTCCTTCGCGTGCACCAGCCGGTTCGCCGTCATCGCCACCGTCCGCGCCCCCACCATCGCCACCGTTATCCAGATGAACTGAGAAAGCGTCGGCAGCCCGTCCGCCGCCAGAAACATCCCGATGTAAGCGAAAGGCAGCGCAAACAGGCTATGCTCGAACCGAATCGAAGCCAGCACAAGCCGCACCTTGTGAGGAAGCGCCGCTGCGGGGTTCATATCCCGTAACTCTCCCATTTGGAGTCCACCATCTCCTTCACCTCCGGGCTCATCACAATGTCCGGCGGCCACTCCCGGTGATATCCTTCACCCGGCCCCTTCGTCGTCGCGTCAATCCCCACCTTGCTGCCGAACTTTGGCGCCGTCGATGCGTGGTCCAGGTCGTCCACCGGCCCCATCGCGAAGAAAATATCCCGCTCCGCATCCAGATTGTTCGTCACCCGCCACGCCACTTCCGACACGTCGTGCACGTTCACGTTGTCGTCCACCACAATTATCGCCTTCGCCAGTGCCATCAACCCCATCCCCCACAGCCCGTACACCACCTTCCGCGCCTGACCCGGATAGTCCTTCTTCACCGAAACGATTACCAGGTTGTGGAACACCCCCTCCGCCGGCATGTTCATGTCCACCACTTCCGGCAGCACCAGCTGAATGATGGGCAGGAAGAACCGCTCCGTCACCTTCCCCATGTAATAGTCCTCCATCGGCGGCCTCCCGACGATGGTCGTGGGATAAATCGGCTCTCTCCGGTGCGTGATGCACGTTATGTGAAATACTGGGAACGTGTCCGCCAGCGAATAATACCCCGTGTGGTCGCCGAAAGGCCCTTCCGTCCGCTCGTCCCCCGGAGTCACGTACCCCTCAAGAATAATCTCCGCCTGCGCCGGCACCTCCAGGTCCACCGTCTTCGCCCGAACCATCTCCACCGCCTCCCCCCGAATGAACCCAGCCGCCATCATCTCGTCCACGTTGGGAGGAAGCGGCGCCGTCCCCGACCAGATCGTCGCCGGGTCTCCTCCCAGCGCCACCGCCACGTCCAACCGGTCCCGACCCTGCTCTTTCGAAGTCCGATAATGCGCCGTCCCAACCTTTTGCGTCTGCCAGTGCATCCCGCACGTACGCTTGTCGAAAACCTGCATCCGGTACGTCCCCACGTTCCGCACCCCCGACTCCGGGTCCTTCGTGATAACCAGCGGCAGCGTGATATATCTCCCGCCGTCCTCCGGCCAGCACTTCAGAATCGGAAACTTGGTCACGTCCACCTCGTCCCCCTCCAGCACCACCTCCTGACAGGGCGCGCTCCGCACAATCTTCGGACGGACGGAAGCCACTTTCATAAGCTGACCCAGCGCCCGCACCTTCTCCATCACACCCTTTGGCGGCCCCTGTGCCAGCCCCAGCAGCCCCCGCACCTTGTCACCCAGGTCCTCCAGGCTCTCGGCGCCCAGCGCCCACGCCATCCGAGGCTCCGAGCCGTACATGTTTATCAGCACCGGAACATCGTACCCCTCCACATTCTCGAACAGCAGCGCCGGCCCGCCGCTCTTCGTCACCCGGTCGCAAATCTCCGTAATCTCCAGGTCCCAGGTGACCGGCGTGCTTATACGACGAAGCTCGCCCCTGCTCTCCAGAAAATCAACAAAATCCCTGAGATTCCTATATTTCATGCGTCTACCCTGACGAAAACGAGGTTTGGAATAGCGCCGAAAATCTTCAAGGCAACCTCAATTATACCCCAAACCCGCCCTTACCAACCCCCACCCCCTCTTACGCAGGGACGAACCTTGTGGCAGTCCGCCACCTTTAAACGTGCAATCGACTCCCCTTTAGGCCGTTCGCGAACCGCCCGCCAGACGCACCTATACCAGAGAGAGTGCGCCCTCTGGCGCAAAAGCTAACTACAGTGGGGGTCTAGTAGCCGGCAGATCGCTGGCGGGTAAAGCAGTCCTGACAGTAAACAGGACGAATGCCCCGTGGCTGGAAGGGGACCGTGGTCTCCACTCCACACTCAGCGCAAATGGCGTCGTACCGCTCTCGCTGGTACCCGCCGTCTCCGCGCTGGGATCGCCGCGACGATCGGCAGCTCGCGCACCGCTTAGGCTCGTTCGTGAAGCCTCTCGTCGCAAAAAATTCTTGCTCTCCGACAGTGAAGACAAAGGGTGTTCCACAGTCCACACAGGTGATGGTCTTGTCCGCTAGTTCCACAGGGCTATTCCTCAATTTTTGGCCGCAAGGCCAGTATCAGTGCGTCCCTCGACGCAACCCCAACATTATACACGTTTTTCTTCATACCACAACCACCCAAATTCCTCCTTCTGACACCTCCCTCTTGCCTCAATCCCCTTTATCCTTTACACTTCCTAACATGAAAACACATGAACGCATACGCACTTATATCACAAGTCTCATGGACCCCCGGATCTTCCTCACCACCTCCCCTGGCCCCTCCACCCCCTCTCCATGTCCGTCGATGTTCGGGAGCTCCACCCCCACCTATTGGCAGACTCTGTATCACACCTTTTCGCCAAAATCCTCCATCTTTTTTTTGGAACGAATTTCGAACCCACAATCAGCCGATTTCACGCCTGCAACAGCCTCAATACCTCACTATTCGTTTTGAATAACCATTCTCTCCCACGCCTGAAATTCTTGAAACGAGTCATTCGTCTCGGCTTCGTTCCCCATTTGTTCTTGATAGCCAGTCTCGCCAAATCCATCGACCCACCCCTCACGCCGACCTACTACCCATGCACACCAACTTCCCCCTATAATATCCCCCAACCCAACCCATAGGAGTAGCAGCATGAGACTCAAAGGCAAGGTCGCCCTCATCTCAGGCGGTGCCCGCGGCATGGGCGCCGTGGAAGCAAAACTCTTTGCCTCAGAGGGCGCTAGCGTCGTCATCGGCGACATCCTCCAAGATGAAGGCCGCCAGGTCGCCGCCGATATCAACGCCGACGGCGGCAACGCCCGCTTCATCAAGCTCGACGTCACCCGCGAAGACGACTGGCAGGCCGCCGTCGACCTCGCCGTCTCCGACTTCGGTAAGCTCGACGTTCTCGTTAACAACGCCGGCATCGGCGGTACCCACTTCCTAGGCGACATGTCAAAGAAAGCCTGGGACGCCATCATGGACGTCAACTCCACCGGCGTCTACCTCGGCACCGTCGCCGCCATCCCAGCCATGCGACAAGCCGGCGGCGGCTCCATCATCAACATCTCCTCCCAGCTCGGCATCGTCGGCGCCGACACCGGCCATCCCGCCTACCAGGCCTCCAAGGGCTCCGTCCGCATCTTCACCAAGTCCATCGCCATCCACCACGCCGGGGACAACATCCGCTGCAACTCCGTCCACCCCGGCCCCATTGAGACCCCCATGACCCAGAACATGAACGACAACAAGGAGTTCGGGCAACGCATGCTCTCCAAAATCCCCATGGGACGCGTCGGCCAGCCGGAAGAGGTCGCCTACGGTGTCCTCTACCTCGCCTCCGACGAGTCCTCCTACGTCACCGGCTCCGAACTCGTCATAGACGGCGGTTGGGTCGCCCAATAACCCCAATGCCATCCCAACCTATCTTCTCCCTTAACTTACATGTCATCCTGAAGAGGCTCCGCCTACATGTCATCCTGAGGAGGCCCCGCGACGAAGGATCTCGCCCCCGTGACTACCCCCTCTCCTCATTACACCCTTCCTTCCATTCTGGTAGGGGCGGTTCGAGAACCGTCCGACCTCCCACACCCAATTACCGCCCATCTCTTGTTCCTGCAAAGGCAGGAACCCACTCTCAGCCTGAGCCCCACTGTCCCCACAACCAACTAACCACCTCCCTCACTACGGCCCTGAAACAGTTGATTGAATCTCCATCCCTTCCTATAATTTCTCCACCCTGCTGAGCGTGAATTCATTGACCTCCACCACCAGACCAAGAACCCTCTCCTTGGGACAATGGACCGCCACCCCCGAATTCGTGGCCGAATACCTTTCCACCCTGGATTCCCAGTCCAGCCTCTACTCCGACCACAACCTCGTCCCCCCAATGGCCCTCGCCGCCCGCACCCTGGGCCTCCTCATCGAAAAGCTCGGCCTCGCCTCCGGCACCGTCCACACTTCCCAGGAAGTAACCGCCCTCAAGCCCGTATACCTCGGCCAGGCAATCTCCGCGCAGGCCAAACCCTCTCGCCCCCTCCGACGCGGTCAGTGGAAATTCCTCTCCGTAGCCTTCACTCTATACGAAGAAAATGCCGATGGCCCGGGACAAAAAATCCTGAAGGGCAAGACCACCGTCATGTCCCCCGTGGAGGCCTGATCCAAGTGCCTTCCCTTGACTCCAGCGACAGCCTTCCCGCCATACAGAAGACCATCACCCGCGAGCAGATCCAACGCTACAGCCACGCCTCAGGCGACTTCAACCCCGTCCACCTAGATGAAGAATTCGCCGCCCAAAGCTCCTTCGGCCGCATCGTCGCCCACGGCATGATGACCCTCGCCTTCCTCTCAGAGATGCTCACTGAACGCTTCGGCGTAAACTGGCTCTCCACCGGCAGCCTCAAGGTCCGTTTCAAGCGCCCCGCCTATCCCGGCGACATCCTCTGCACCTGGGGCAAAGTCACAGACCGGAAGGAAGCCTCCGACCATACTCTGGTAAAATGCGACGTGGCCCTACGCAACTTGGACAACGATGAAGACCTGATAACCGGCGCCGCCACCCTGCGCCTGCCCAAAGTCCAGGAGAATCAATGACCGGCTCCAACGACTACGTCCATCTTCTAGGTCATTCCGATCGCACCCCCTCATGTCATTCTGAGCGCAGCGAAGAATCTCGCCCTGAAGGTGACCCACCCTACCGCGTAGCCGTCGACGCCATGGGCGGTGATTTCGCCCCGGCGGAAATCGTAGAAGGCGCCCTCCTCGGCGCCCGACTTCACAACATCCATGTAATCCTGGTCGGCGACCCACCCACCCTCCGGTCCGAACTCGAAAGACTGCAAGTCTCCCCCGACTCCGTTCCCCTCGCCCCCTCCCAGGGCAGCATCACCGAGGGCGAACACCCCGCCCGTGCCCTCCGCAAGAACCCCCGCGCCTCCGTCGCCGTCGCCACCGGCCTCGTCAAGGCCGGCAAGGCCGATGCTATGGTCTCTCTCGGCTCCACCGGCGGCGCCATGGCAAGCGCCGCCCTCGGCCTCGGCCTCCTCCCCGGCGTCGAACGCCCCTGCGTTGGCGGCCCCTTCATCTCTCTCGCCCCCCACACCGCCATCCTCGACGTTGGCAGCAACATCGACTGCCGCCCCCAACAGCTCTTGAGCTTCGCCGTCATGGGCTGCGTCTTCGTCCGCAAGTTCCTCGGCATCCCAAACCCCACCGTCGGCCTCCTCAGCGTCGGCCAGGAAGAGGGCAAGGGTAACCGCCAGGTTCAGGAAGCCTACCCCATCTTCAAGGAGAGCGGCCTGAATTTCGTAGGCAACGTGGAGGGATCCGACATCCTCTCCGACAAGATCAACGTCGTCGTCTGCGACGGCTTTGTCGGCAACGTCCTCCTCAAGTTCGCCGAGTCCCTCGGTGGCTCCGCCGCCTCCTTCCTCCAGGACAAGCTCCGCGGCAAGCTCCCCGACGAAGATCTCCGCCGCCTATCCCAAAGCCTCTACGACCTCACTAACCGTTCCCGCAAGACCAGCGGTCCCCTCTTCGGCGTCAACGGTAACGTCATCGTCGGCCACGGCGCCTCCAGGAGCCGTGAGGTCGCCGGCGCCATCGAGACCGCCAAGCGCTGCATCCAGCTGGACATGGCCAACAGCATCAGGCAAGAACTCACCCAATTCGAAGAATTCATCGGAGCACGCCAGAATGGCCCCTAATCTTGAAGGCCACGTAGCCCTCGTCACTGGCGCCTCCCGGGGCATCGGACGCGCCGTCGCCCTCCGCCTCGCCGCCGAAGGCGTCAAAGTCGCCGTCAACTACAACTCCGGCGAAGCTCCCGCCCAGCAGCTCGTTGACAAAATCTCCGCCCAGGGTGGCGAGGCCCTCCCCCTGCAGGCCGATGTTGCCGAAGAAGCTCAGGTCAAGTCCATGGTCGCCCAAGTCCGCAAGCAGTGGGGCCGCGTCGATATCCTAGTCAACAACGCCGGCATACGCAAAGACCGTCTTCTGATGCGCATGACTACCCGGGAATGGGACGACCCTATCAACGTGAACCTCAGAGGCGCCTTCTTCTGCACCAAGGCCGTCCTGCCCCTCATGGTCCGGCAGCGACGCGGACGCATCATCAACATGTCCTCCGTCGTGGGAGTCGCCGGCAACCCCGGTCAGGCCAACTATGCCGCCTCCAAAGCCGCCCTCATCGGCCTTACCAAGTCCGTCGCAAAAGAAGTCGCCCGAAGAAACATCACCGCCAACGCCCTCGCACCGGGCTACATCCTCACCGGCATGGTCGAAGAACTTTCCGACGACTTGAAGCAGATGATCCTTGACCGCGTACCCATGAACCGTCTCGGCGTCCCCGAAGATATAGCTGGAGTCGTCGCCTTCCTCTGCACCGACGAGGCCGGCTACATTACCGGACAGGTAATCCGCGTCGACGGCGGCTTGGCCATCTAACCCCCAAAAAGCTTCGGCAAGCCGACAATCTCCATCCATCGCCCCTGCGCTTCCTCATCCTCAAACCGACTGCCCACCTTTGCCTCGCCGAGCCGAACATACCCCAACCCCGCTGACTCCCCTTCACTCAGCATTCTCGCCAGCGAAGTTATCTCCCCAACTCGTCTGCCTTCAACCATCAGGTGGTCTCCCTCGTCCCAACTCCCCCCAACCCTCAGCGACACCAACGCTCGTTGTATCTTCTTGTACGTGTCCAGACGGGCAATTACTTCCTGCCCGATGTAGCACCCCTTCGCAAAGTCAATCGCCCCAATCAACCCCGCCTCCAACGGATTGCGGCTCTCGTCCAACTCCTTCCCATACACCGGCACCCCTGCCCCAACCCGAAACGCCTCCCAAGCCTGCGCGCCCACAGGCGTAGCACCTTGGGCAGCCAGCTTCTCCAACATCCATTGCTTGTCCCCATCATCCACCAACATCTGAAATCCTTGCACTTCCCCCACGTCCATCCGCACCACCCAACCCCTCAATCCTCCCACATCAAATACGCACGAGTCATAAGCCCCCAGTCCGGCCAACTCCAAGCCCGTCACCGCCTCCAACACATCTAACGCTCTTGGCCCCGCCACCGTCATCATCGACATCGCGTCCGACACGTCCTCCAACGTCGAATCTTCCATGAAGGTGTACCTGTCCAGCCACTCCATCACCCGCCCCTGCGCTCCACCACCCGTAAGCAGAAGCACAAAATCCCCCAGATTCAGCACGTACACCAGGTCAATGATGCGACCCTTCTCGCTGGTGAGAATCGTAGGCGCGCCCTCGCCTACCCTCAGACGGTCCACACTGTTCGTCGAAAGCCGGTTCAGCAGATCAAGAACGTCCGCCCCCACCGCCTTCACATTGCCCCTGCCCACATCCTCATACACCCCCGCCCCCTCGACAAACGCACCATACTCCAGAACGGCATCCCTCGCAGAGATAACTGCCTCGGAAGACTCAACTGGAATAGTCATACCAGCCTCCTGTAAACCCCTTCGCTCACCCCGCATGGCACTCTGAGAAAGCCCCGCGACGGGGAATCTCCCCAAACCCTAAACAGCGAAAGAATTACCGCAGCCGCAGGCCCTCGTGGCGTTGGGATTCTGGAACACAAAGCCCTTTCCGTTCAACCCGTCGGAAAAGTCCAGCTCCGTCCCCGCCAGATAAACATAGCTGCGCTTGTCAATGAAAATCCGCAATCCGTTGTCATCCACCACCCGGTCCGTCTCCAGCGGCTCATTCTCAACAATAGACAGCACGTACACAAGCCCGGAACACCCGCCACCCTTAACCCCTACACGCAGACCAAAATCCTCACCTTCGTGCCCCTCCCTCACCGCAATCCGTCGCACCGCCTTGGACGCCTTGTCCGTAACCTGAATCCCAATCGACTTCTGCTCCGTCATAGTTACCATATCATCTCCCGAAACAACCATACTCGCGCCGTGCTAATTCCCAATCTTATAGCCCGCACCGTCCCCGCGTCAATCACACCCCACCGGCACAATCCCTGATCTCGTTCAGATAGATATGAGACGGATGGAGTTGTAAGGGAAATAGAAAGGGACCATCCTTTGGGTGAGATAGACCGAAGGAGGTCCCTTTCATGAGGGTAGTAGGACTACCCAAATCATTCTATCGGCTTTCGAAGAGGACACCAGCACAGCTGACGTTGAAAGCGCAAGATCGGATGAGGTGGGTGAGTGGCTGGAATAGGTTGAGGCAACGGGGAGTGACGGCATCGGAAGCAGCAGAGGCACTGGGACTGTCACGCTGTAGCCTGTACCGGTGGGACAAAGCCCTCAGGGAGGAAGGGCCGGCGGGCTTAGTAGACAAGAGTCGACGACCCAAGAGGGTGAGGCGGCCTACGTGGACTGTTGAGTTAGCTAGGGCAGTGCTAAAGCTGAGGGAAGAGTATCCTAGATGGGGGAAGGACAAGCTGGCGCCGTTGCTCAGGGATAAGGGCTGGGAGGTGTCCACATCCATGGTGGGCCGCATTCTGACTCGCTTGAAGGCCCGTGGGGTGTTGAAAGAGCCGCCCCGTGACGGTATATCGGCCCGTAGGCGCACGCGTCCGCGTCCCTATGGGGTACGGAAGCCGAGGGAGTATCAGGTCATAGAACCGGGGGACATCGTGCAGGTGGACACTTTGGACGTGCGCCCTCTGCCTGGCATGGTGCTCAAACACTTCACCGCTCGGGACATGGTCTCCAGGTGGGACGTGCTGGAGGTGCACACAAGGGCCACGTCCACACTGGCGGCCCGGTTCCTTGAGTCCATGCGGCGACGGTTTCCCTTCCCCATCAAGGCAGTTCAGGTGGATGGAGGCTCCGAGTTCATGGCGGACTTCGAGACCGCTTGCCAGAAGTTCGATATCAAACTCTTCATACTGCCGCCGCGCTCTCCCAAGCTCAACGGCCATGTGGAGCGGGCCCAGCGTACTCATACCGAAGAGTTCTACGAGCTCTATGATGGCGAACTGGATGTCTCTACCCTCAACCGGGCTCTGCTCAAATGGGAGCAAATCTACGACACCTTCCGACCTCATCACTCCCTGGACGGACTAACCCCTTTGCAGTATCTTCTCCAGTGCCACCCATCCTTGGTCCCTTCTAATCTGTCTCACATGTACTGAACGAGTACAATACCTTGTTTACCCCCGCACCCAGGCGGTATAATCCCTAAGCTGTGGGCCCGTAGCTCAGGTGGTTAGAGCGCGGTCCTGATAAGACCGAGGTCGATAGTTCGAGTCTATCCGGGCCCACCACACTATATGACAGGTTGGTTGGACGACGACTGTGACTGTTTTTGAGGAGTTTGGCCACATCCTGCGTATACTTTACCAAGATCATCTGCGATTGCTGGACACTCCTTGCTAACCTACCGAGTGTTCGATCTGTTGGCGTGGGAACTAACCTAAACACCCAGGAATCAAGGCAAACTGCATGAATTTCACTTCTAGAAGTTTGTCCTCCCCGGGAGTATGAGACGGTAGGTACTGTCCTACTTGTAGAAGAAGATCCATCGGTCGTTGAGATCGCACAGACGTCGCTGGCGCTCGACGGACACGATGTGTTAGTTGCTGGTGACGGGTTGGAGGGGCTTCGCCTCGCCCAAGAGAGAACGCCGGACATTCTCGTCCTGGACCTCATGCTCCCCAAAATGGACGGCGTGGAGCTATGCCGCGTTCTCAGAGAGGAGTCGGATGTTCCATTCGTGATGCTGACCGCGAGATACAGCGAAGAGGACCGGTTGGCCGGTCTCGACCTGGGCGCCGACGACTACATAACCTAGCCGTACAGCCCCAAGGAGTTGTGCTCGCGGGTTCGGGCGGTGTTGCGGAGAGTGGTCCGGCGCGTGCTAACCGAGGACCAGACGCATGCGCTCCTAGCCCAGTTCTGGGGCGATGACTCCGCCGAGGACATCGGCGGAGTCATCGCCCTGGCGCGGGCGTAAGGGAGGGGCAGCTACGGCGCTTCGACAACCGTCAGCGTGCCCGTCATGCCGTCCTCATAGTGAGTTCCCTCGTCTACGAAGCAGCCGATTTCCCAGACGCCTTCTTTGTCGTCAGGAATCTCCACAACCACCACAACTCCGTCGACGCCGGCAAGCTGAGAGACCATGAAGCCATGGTCATCTGCCATGCCCTCTGAGTCCTCGCTGTGGTCGTCGTCCATGGCCATACCCCCTGAGTCCTCGCTCTCGTCGTCGTCCATGGCCATGCCCCCTGAGTCCTCGCTGTGGTCGTCGTCCATGGCCATGCCCTCTGAGTCCTCGCTCTCGTCGTCGTCCATGGCCATGCCCCCTGAGTCCTCGCTGTGGTCGTCGTCCATGGCCATGCTGCCGTTCCTCGTGAGCATTGCTTCGCCGGCCATGACCATCCCGCCCGGATCTCCGATGACTTCAACGTTAACGCCGTGGAAGAAGTCCGTCTCGAACGTGTCCGGGTATCCTGGGGCACTTGACACGGTCCGTCCAATCATGAATTCATGCTCTTCAGCACCAACGTTGTTCAGGACAAACCGTACAGTGGTGCCCGCAGTCACCTCAATATTGCTGGGAGTGAATAAAGACTCGGAGAGTTCAATGGTGACGGTCCCACTGGAATCCGGTTTTGCGGGTTCCTCACCGCAGCCTGCAATCAACAACACCAAGACGCCAAATGCCATAGCAATGATCACGTAACGCATTATCGCACCTCCTATTTCCTTGTGTGACTTCTCTTCAAACGAGATAGAGCGTTGGGAATACGGTGAGCCATACGGCATCAACAAAGTGCCAATAGCGGACCACGCCGGTGACGCCCCAATGGTCTGTCGCGCCAAAGCCTCCCCGCCAACCGACCAGCCAGACGAAGCACAGGGCAATGAGCCCGGTGACCATGTGGGTTGCATGGAGGCCGGTTAGAGAGAAAAACACAACCCCAAACAGGTCCGGCGGGGCAAAGGCGTGAGCAGCCTCTCGCCACTCCAGCCCAACGCCAACCAGGAACAGCGCACCCAGCACAATGGTCCCTAGCGTGAGCCAAAGGAAACCACGCCGGTCTCCCTTTGCAATCCGCCTCTCCGCCCCGTATGCAAGAAGGCTGCTGGAGAGAAGCACTGCGGTAATGGCGTAGCCAAGGCCAATATTCAGCTCGCTTGGCTGGTCTGTTCCCGTGAGGTAGTAGCGAGCGAAGATGAAGGCAGAGAAGAGGGCGGTCTCCGATACGATAAACAACCACAGCCCCATGCTGTTTATGGCGTGGCTATCGTGGGCAGTGTAGGTCGAGGTGGACATAGCTACCCTGCCCCATCCGGATTGGTCGACGCGCCGAAGACTGCGTGGGCCGTAGATGGGCTTCCGTAATCGTACGGCCCACTAACCACCCGCGGCGCTTCTGTAAAGTTCTCCACAGGTGGGGGCGACGAGGTCTGCCATTCCAGGGTGCGCGCACGCCAGGGATCCGCCTCGGCGACGGGACCTCGAATCCACGACTTGAGGATGTTGTAGAGGAATACCAGGAAGCTGGCCCCAAGAGAGAAGCCTCCCAGGCTGACCAGCAGGTTGAGGAACTCCAGCTCTTCAGGGTAAACAGCGATTCTACGGTTCATGCCGTTGAGGCCCAACCAGAACATGGGGAGAAACGTCAGGTTGAATGACAAGAACGTCCACCAGAAGTGCAATTGCGCGAGATGTTCTGAGTAGGTTCGGCCCGTGATTTTGGGGAACCAATAATAGATGCCTGCGAAGAGCCCGAAGATGCCCGCCCCGACGATGGTGTAATGAAAGTGTGCAACCACAAAGAAGGTGTCCTGTAGGTGGATGTCTGTAAAGACGTCCGCCAAAAAGATCCCGGTGAGGCCGCCGATGAGGAAGTTGAAGACCACTGCAAGCGCAAAGAGCATTGGGGTCCGAAGCCACAGCCGTCCTCTCCATATGGTGCCCAAGGCGCCCAGGAAGATCAGGCCAGTGGGAATCGAGATGACCTCAGTGGTAGTAATGAAGAAGAACAGCTCAGCAGTGCTTAAGCCTGCCGTGAACATGTGGTGAGCCCAAACTATGGCGCTGAGGGCTGTAATCCCCAGGATCCCGCCAACAACCCACCGGTATGCGAACAGGGGTTTACGGGAAAAGTGTGAGATGACCTCCAAGGCCAGCGCAAGGCCGGGTACGCCCATGATGTAGACCGCGGGATGGGAGTAAAACCAGAAGATGTGCTGGTAGAGAAGGGGGTCTCCACCTTCAGTGAAGTCAAAGAACGCCATCCCGAACACCCGGTCCAAGAGGGTCATGAGCATGGCTGCCGCTATGTACTGGGTGAAGAAGAAGCCCAGAAGAGACATGGCAAAGACTGCCCAGACAAAGATTGGAAGCCTATCGAATCCCATGCCGTGCGCACGAAGCTTTATCACCGTGACGATGAAGTTTATTGAGCCTGCTATCGACGATAGCCCCAAGGTGATGAAGGCGAGGTTGAAGAGGACTTGTCCGTCACTATTTTCGGTGGAGAGAGGCGCGTACGCCGTCCATCCCGCATCAAAGCCGCCTGCGAAGAAGGTGGCGGCCAACAGAACGGGGACGGCCGCCGCCAACCAAAAGCTCAGCGCGTTCAAACGCGGATAAGCCATGTCCTTGGCGCCTATCAAAATTGGCACAGCATAGTTGCCAAAGCCGCCAATGACCGCGGCGACGGCCACAAAAACCATAGTTATGCCATGGAGACTCATCACGTAGTTGTACTGGGCAGGGGAGAACAGCACCTGATCGCCACTCATGTGCTCAATCCGCATCAACATGGCCAGGACCCCGGCCAGCAGGAACATGCTCAAGAAGGTAACCAGATACTGGACGCCAATCACTTTGTGGTCGGTCGTGAAGTCGAAGTACCGTTGCCACCCCGTTTTCATGGTTCGGTCTACAGGAAGGCCCAGCCACTCCTTGGCCCATTTGCTCCACACTCCTATGCCCAACAACCACCCGGCGAGACCAAACCAGTAGGCCCCGAGAACCACGGGCCCAAAAGCGACCGGCTCTGTTCCGGCCCATGCGCGCACGCCCATGATCAGGCCGGCCGCCGCAAAGAACATGACAAGGCCAACGAGCATCCCAAAGGCAAGTGGGCCAAAGGCCCAGTCTCTAAGAAATGCTGTTGGTGCAAGCTGCATCACTCATTCCCCACGATGACTGGCTCCAAACCACCCAACCAGATGTCAAACTCCTGCTGGTCAACGATGGAAACACGCACCTGCATGCGGGGGTGGCCGGTGCCGCACAGCTCAGCGCATTGAACGCGTACATTGGGGTCTTCAGAAAAGGAGATGGGTTCTCCTGTGGTGAGATAGATGTGGTTGGTGCGGCCTGGGACGGCGTCAATCTTCATCCGGTACATGGGCAGCCAAAGCGAGTGGACGACGTCTCTGGAGGTAACATCAAACCGGATCCTGGTGCCTTGGGGGAGCATGAGGTCATTGGCCTTGTCCAGCTTTACCCCATGCTCCGGGAAGGTGAAGTTCCAGCTCCATTGGGCCGCTAGGGCTTCCACAACCATATCCTGGTGGCGGTCCGCAGTGAGCTCCCGCAAACCGGTGAATCCAGGATGAATAAGGACGGCTATGGTCAGCCCGGAGGTTACAACCAGCCAGCCCCAGATAACGCCGCCGTGGCTATGGAAGGTGTGGGGCGGGGTATCGTCCGCATCGGTCTTCCGCCGGAAGCGGACCATGGAGTATACAAGGATAGTAACGACGAATGTAAAGACTGGGACTGCCAGCATCATGAGCAACCGGAACGCGTCGTCCACTTGAGAGGCCAAGTGGTTGCCTGCTATGGGGTAGATGTCCGCGTGGTACGCACCAAACACCCCCAGGACGGTGAGCCCTAGCCAAATGACAAAGACTGTAACCACGTTCCGGCCGTTGAGCAAAGTTTTTCTCTCGTGCGCCTGCGGTTCCGATCCTGTTAGGTCGATAACTGTAGTGGTGCCTGATGATGTTGTCAAGATACTGCTAGTCTTGTGGCATATCTCTGCCATGAGTGTTCAATTGGAGTACGTGAACGGGCGCCACCTTTCACTCACTGTCGATTTTCGTAATCGGCCCTCTCTGACAATGACAGGGCAACTCGTCCGCGCTACAATGCACAAACGTCGCCAGGGGCGCATGGGCCGTATGTCGTCGTTGCTCTTCTTGTCGATGAAGGCTCTCGGCTTTGTCCGGTCTGGTGGGCGCACGGAGACGAAACCAGCTTGGCGAAGGATTTGGCTGGGAACCGGCGTTTACAAGAAGACCATGGGTTCAAGAGTGGTTCTTGCACAGGAAATCCAGGCCCACCAAGCTGGACTCTTTATATCTGCACCTCCCACCGAAAAGTTCGCAAATCGGTACGCCTTGACCCACCATCTTGGCACCAATCCGCCCCACCTTCAAACTCGCCCATCCGTGCAGCAGAAGACTGTGATATAACTCCTCTACACATCCCCCACTAAGACACCGAAACTGTTTGGTTGTAGTCCAGGCTATTCCCGTATTTCCTCGAACTTTTAAGAGTCAAGAATCCAGGCCGCCTTAATTAGCACGGGTGAGTAAAGCGCACTCCGAAGGTTCTACCGCTCCATCATAGCTATGGCGCGCATTGGTGAGCCGGAGCCTCCCTCTATTTTCAGTGGCAGAGCAATGACAACGGCGCCGGATTCGGGCAGCCTGTCCAAGTTGGTGAGACTTGTCAGGCCCATGCGTCCGGCCCCATGCATGATGTTATGGTTGGGAAAGGGAGGGTCGAATGTCGCAGCCAAGCCTGCATCAGTGCCTACAGTCTCCACACCCACGCCGAGGATATCTCTCTCCGTCGTCAGGAACTCCGCAGCCTCCTTCTATATGCCGGGAGAGTGCGGCATGCCGTCGTCTCCAACGTTTCAGTAGGCTTCAGCGTCATTGAACCGGGCATCCCAGCCGGTTCGGACAAGGATCCATGCCCCGGAAGGTATGGGCCCGTTGCGTTCTTCCCAATTCTTGAGGTGCTCCGGCGTCAACAGCGTGTCCGGATTCCGCTCACACTCTTCCGCAAGGTCCACTACAACGGCGGGTCCAATGAGGGACTTGGGGGGGATGGCGTCCACGGTTTCCAGCTCACGCCCGGTGGCCCAGTGGCACGGGGCATCCAGGTGCGTTCCCGTATGCTCTCCCGTCTCAAAGGCGTTCCAGTACCAGAACGGGCCAGACTCTTCGTAGCGAGAGAGTTCACGCATTCGGAAGGGCGGCGTCTGGGCCCATTGCTCCGGCAGAGAGATAATCGGCGTATCGTGGTTGAGTGGCTGAGTCAGGTCTATTACCTCCAATCCTCCTCCCTGAATGCCGTTAATATGAGCAACCAAAATGTCTTTCATCATCTCTCCTCCAAAGATCTTATGTGGCGCTGAAACTGAAACCGGTTTTCCAGCAAAGCAAGGTCCATGTGGAATCCCGGTGGGCCCACCGCTTCCACCTTAGTCACAAGCACAGTGAGGTCGTCGGTGTTTAGGGCGTTCTGGAATCTGTCTGCGAATTCCCCCACAGATCTTGCCGTTCCGGTCTGCGGCACCTCGGCATCACGAGCTATTCCCTCCAGATCGGTCCCGGTGGATGTGGCCGTCGGAAAGCCGCCCACTGACAACAAGCTTTCATTGTCAAAGATGACTATCGTGAGGTTGCGCGGACGATAGCGGGCCAGGGTGCTGAGACTTCCCAGGTTTATCAGCATCGATCCGTCCCCATCGAGGACTATCACCTTCTTGTTCGGGAGTGAAAGGGATAGACCGAGTCCTGTGGAGGAGGCCAGCCCCATTGCGTGCTCGAGATAGAAGAAATTGGGACGATGGCCTAGGGAATACAGTTCCGCCGCCACTGCGCCCATGATGGTTACCACCAATTAGTCTTTCAGAATCGGGTGGATCTCCCTTAGCGCGTCTATACGGAGCATTAGTCCTCCCACATGAGGTCGCGGGTAAGGAGAAGGGCAACTGGGCGTAGTGAACTTTCCGCCAGTACGTGGGCCTCCTTTATACGATGGGTCACGGTGTCCCGTGAGTCGAGCATAGTGTAGTTGATTCCCAGTGCCTGGAGCACCGGCTCTGTAACTCTCCCGCCTTCCGTTTGCCACGTATCCCGCTCGCCCATGCCGCCGCGGTAGCTGATAATCATCAGCAGGGGGATGCGGTATAACATGGCGAAGGAAACGATGCCGTTTATGGAGGCAAAAAAACCGTGGTTCTGCATCAGCATCGCAGAGGTTTTTCCGGCCAGATGCGCTCCGGCCGAAATTCCCACCGCCTCTTCCTCCTTGTTTACGCGCACCAGGGTCATGTCTGGGTCCTCTTCCGCCAAGCGGATGAGATGTACAAGCCAAGTCTCGGGCAGCGCCGATACCAGCTGAACGCCCACACCCTTGAGGGAATTGTAGACTGTCCGGGAAGATTCTTCGGATACGACCATTTCAAACTCGTCTGAGGGTGTCCGGCCATTATCGGAGTCGCTCCCAGTGCAGTCAAAACCAGTTCCGGTTGTGGATTGGTCTAATCTTTGAGGCTCTCGCAAGTCTCTGATATAATGCGGACTGATACCCTTTCTTCTTGGAGTCTAAGAGCCAGAGAATGGCCAGGACGTTCAAGCCCCAAGAGCTAATGTCTGCCGATGCCGAGGCCTACTCTGCGGAAGCATTCAGACTGTCAAGAGAGGTCCAGAGAAATACCAGATGCGAGTTGGATATTTCTTACGGCCCCGACGAAGAGCAGAGACTGGACATCTACTTTCCCTCAGTAGAATCTTCAAAGTCGCTGCCTACGTTACTGTTTATGCACGGCGGAGGTTGGGCCAACGGGTATAAGGAATGGATGGGCTTCATGGCCCCGGCCATCACTTGCCTCCCGGCCATTTTCATTTCCGTCGGCTACAGGTTGGTCCCCCGGGCTCATTTCCCCGATCAACCTGACGACTGCTGGGATGCTCTGAAGTGGGTCCACGACAATATCGAACGCTACGGCGGCAACCCGAACAGGCTCTTCATAGGCGGGCATTCTTCCGGTGGGCACCTGGCGGCCCTTCTTGCTCTGCGGCCTGATGTAGCCGTGAAGCGCGGATTGCCGGCCGATGTCATCAAGGGTTGCTTTCCCATCAGTGGGGTGTTCGACCTTCCGTCGGGGAATCCCGTCAGCGTTGGGGGATTTCTTAGATCTCCCGATGAAGCGGTCATCGCAAGTCCCACCCATTACGTAAAGGGAAACCGCACCCCCTTCTTTATCACCATTGGAGAACATGACCATCCCTTCATTCGGCATCACTGTGACCTCATGGAGCCGGCGTTGGAGCGGGAGGTGGGGCCGGTGGAGGTTATGGAAGTGAAGGACGCCGATCATTATCAAGTGCACTTGCAGGGAGGTGATGCAAATGGGAAATGGGCCACCACAGTCCGACGGTGGATGGCCAATCCCCCCAAGCCCGGAAGCTAATCAGGAGGTGGCGAAATGAGAAACGGGTTTCGAGTGATAGATGCGGATGCTCACTTCTACGAGCCCGCCGATATTTGGGATAGGTACATGGAGGCGGAATGCTACGATCTCAGGCCTCGAGTAGCCAAGGTGCACGGCAAGACCCTCTTTGAGTACGAGGGGAACCTGAGCTTGGGAATCTTTGACGATGTGCTGGAAGCCGAGCCTCTTTTTTCTCAGATGGAAAGCAAGTTCGGCCACGCCTTCAGAGATGGATGGACCCTGGAAAGCCGCTTGAAGGATATGGATACCGAGGGTTGGGACATTCAGGTGTGCCTTCCCACCAACGGGTTCATGGCCCCTGCCCACAGTATCCCGGAAGTGGGTACGGCCATGTGCCGCGCGTACAACAACTGGGCCAACGATTTCTGCCGGGACGCCCCGGACAGGGTCAAGTTTACTGCTATAGTTCCGGGAAAGAACATCGATGAGATGGTTTCAGAGATTGTACGAGCAGTGGAAGAACTGGGAGCCGTTTCCATCGTAATGCCGCCGGCCATTCCCGACAAGATGTGGCATCATCCGGACTACGATCCGGTGTGGAAGCTGGCCGAAGACCTGGAGTTTCCCCTCTCCATTCATGGTACTTCCAGCGGGTCTCCCAACGCCAACTCCCGGTACGACGGAAAGGGCGGCGCTTTCATATCCCTGTCAGAGGCGATACGGTTCCCCTTCGAGAATATGATATCCATGGGACACTTCATCTATGCCGGCATTATTGACAGATATCCAGACCTGAAACTGCTGATACTTGAGAGCACATCAGGCTGGGTCCCCTTCTGGCTGAACCGGATGGAGAAGTATTGTGAAGGACGACAGTCGGTATTTTTCGATGAGCAGCCTCTGGGTCTAACGCCGTTGGAGTACTTCAAGCGGCAATGTGCCGTCGCATCGGACGCCGATGAGCCGACCATCAAGTACGTGGTGGACTACATTGGCGATGACAACATCGTTTTCAACACGGATTACCCCCATCCCGACGCGCCGGGCACCACGGAGCCATTGCACAATATGATGGAGCAGCCCCTTTCCGATGAGTCCAAGCGCAAGATTCTCTGGGACAACTCCGTCAAAGTCTATGGAGAAAGGCTGATCTCAGGACATTCATTGGCTAAGGTGTAGAGTTACACTATTCTCAAGTTTGTCGGCATAAGGTAGAGAAAGAGATATGATTCAGATGCACAGCAAGCTCGGCAATCCCTTGGTATACATAACCGTGCTGGTACTTTCTATTCTGGTAGTGATGGCATGTGGAGGGGGAGATGACTCCAATGGGTCCACACCTGCCTCTACTGTGGCAACAACGGTTGCCCCAGCTACCACGGCTGCCCCGACGGCCGCCGGTACTGATGCTGCCCCTCCCCCTCCAACGGACGCGCCCGCAAAGTCCGCGTCCTTTTCCGGCTCTGAGTCGCTGTTTATATCGGCCAACAAAACCGGGGAGGTCACTGTAGATTTAATGGCAAGGGACGTTCTGGAAGTAACTTTTGATGTGGAGTCCAATGTCACGGGCGGTCAAAACTTCATGTCCGGAGAAGGCAAGGCTACGGGGGGTGTTCAGGTGGTCATATCAGATCCTTTGGAAACCTCTCTGCTGACCATAGATGAAATCACGGACTCTGGAACTGTGTCTGTGGAGGCCGAGGTGAACGGTGAGCACGTGATAATTTTCTTCAACCCCTTCCCACTGCAAGCTCAGAGTGTTGAGGTGTCTTATACCGTAAACCCCTAGATCTAACGGTTCAGGATCTTCAAGAGAGATATTTGTACGGGAATGGCAGGCGATCACCGGATTCAACCATGGTTATAGGTCGACAAGGGCCAAGGTTACTTTGCGGAATACGTAGCTTATCATCCAATAACTTGCTTTATTCCACCATGTAAAGTTCTGGTTTGAACTAGGGATTGACAAAGGTGAATTGTCGCTATTAGTATGTAGCGGATTGTTTGATTAATAGTCGAGTCACCACATGCCCTTGACCTACTGCCAAGCATAAAATTTGGAGGTGTCTACCATAACGTATTCACATAGATTATTGAGTTGGAAAGTGCCCCTGTTACTGGCAAGCCTAATAGGGTTGGCCCTTTTCATTCTGGCCTGCGGCGGGGATGATGAAACCGCAGCCACGCAGGCCCCAGCTACTGCCGCGCCGGCCCCGGCGACACAGGCTCCTGCGCCGGCCACGGCTATGCCGGCCACGGCTATGCCAGCCACGCAGGCCCCAAGAGCTACAGCGGCTCCAACGGCCACGGCTATGCCGGCCACGGCTATGCCAGCCACGCAGGCCCCAAGAGCTACAGCGGCTCCAACGGCCACGGCAACACAAGCAATGGTCGAAAAAATTCCTGTGTCCCCGCGGCTTATAGTATCCGTAGTTCCTCCTTCGGACCAGTTCACTATGGCCCACGCCCAGGCCCAGACATCAGAAAAGATAATGCCAATCTACGAACACCTTGTGGGGAGACATTATCAAACAGACGTCGAAGGGCCGGAGCTAGCTAGCGACTGGTCGGTGTCCCCCGACGGGAGGGTCTGGACCTTTAATCTTCGGGATGACGTTCCCTTTTATAGGAATGGCATACCCACGGATATGATGTTCAGCGCCCAAGACGCTGTTCTTGCATTCAACCTCTTGACAGGGAATCTGACTGACCGATCGCGAAGTCCCGGCCTCTGGGTCGGAAGGCTGGGTACCGATGAGAACGCCTGGATTGTAGAAAATGATCACCGTCTTAGAATT
This sequence comes from uncultured Dehalococcoidia bacterium, assembly GCA_951812825.1. GTDB lineage: Bacteria > Chloroflexota > Dehalococcoidia > Lucifugimonadales > JAPULR01. The sequence goes on from OX638324.1 coordinate 753,336, forward strand.
GAGTTGCCTAAGATTGTCTTAGATTTCCCATTCTTTGTCTCTGAAAAGTGGAACACGGGCATACCGAGCAAGGCTTGGTGGGACACCGTTGGCGGTGAGGACGGATACATGGAGGACCCAATAGGCAACGGACCCTGGAGCTATATTGATTTGAACCTCAACGTGAATGTGCTCCATGAGCGGGTAGACAATCATTGGAGGAAGACACCGGAGTTCCACGAGTTTGAGATCCTCTTCATCAAAGAGGCCGCCACCCGCCTAGCCCAGCTGATAAACGGAGAAGCAGCCATTGCCAGTCTCCCGCGAACTTTACGAGGCCAGGCGGAAGCAGCTGGGATGGTGACGGCAAGGAGCACCTTGCCGGGATATCATCCCCATTTGCGCATCCCCTTCTACCAGCCTGAAAACTACTGCCCAGGTGGAGAACCAACGGTAGGAGGTCGTGAGTGTGGCCCAACTCCTGGATACGATGTCAACGACCCAATGCGGAACCCCAAGGTGCGATTGGCACTGAACTACGCGATAAATCGAGAGGAAATTAACGACGCTTTCTTCTTCGGAGAAGGATTCCCATTAGTGGACTACTTCCCACCTTGGCGGGAAGACTTCCTGGATGAATGGGCACCCTATCCGAACAAAGACGGGAAGACCGGACGCGAAGGTGGATGGCCTTATCCTTACGACCCTGAGAGAGCAAAGGAGCTCCTGGTTGAAGCAGGCTGGCCCGATGGGTTCAAGACTCAGCTCTGGTTTGCAACCTCCAGCGGGACAGTACCGGAGCAGGGAGAGATTGTAGAGACTCTTAAGAACTACTGGGAAGTCATTGGAATCGAGACTGAGCTCGTACCCTTTGAAGGTAGTTTGACGAGGCGAGCTAGGGGCGCCGACGTATCCAACTGGTCCTTCTTTGCCGCCCCCTCGCTAGACCCAATCTGTGTGGCGCCTTCCTTCTGGTGGCGGGACCAAGGTGTTGGATACCGTGAGTGGCCTGAGATATCCGAGTATAAACATGCCTGCGACGCCACTGCCGACCCGGCAGAGCGCATAAGGCTAGCTCAGGAGTTTGGTACGTGGTGGATTGAAAACGCCATTAGCGTGCCGCTGCTATGGATATTCGGCGAAGGCACCTATGATCCCGAAATCGTGTCCGAGTACAATGTCAACCAGCTCCACGTGGGGCCCATCCGATACCACGAGTGGACTGTACCGGTGTATCAGCAATAGACCTCTAAAATCCAAGGTATCAAAAGGAAGGCCTGGGATTTCAGTCCCAGGCCTTCCTTCATGTCAAGGGGCAGTCCTTAATCTGGGAGATAAACGGCTGTTCCTTCGCTTTAGACAGGGGAAATTCCAAGTTTCAGGCCATCAACCCACAGGACGGCTCCCCCCAACGCGGCGTAAGCTACATCCCCCAACGTCCGGGCGGTGAACGTCAAGCGGTCAAACGTCTCCCTCCTCCCGCCTACCTCGCCATCTACACCAACTCCAGCGCACCGAAGTAAGGCCCCGGCCCCTTGATCAGCTCATCACTTTTTGTTGTGTCCTCGGGCACGTGGTGGTTGACGGCTTCTTTCCTCTCTGTGCCCGTGAGCCACGGCAGCAACCCCTCCTCTCTGTATGCTGCCAGTAGTCGCCACCAATGGCCCTCCCTCACTCCCATCAACCCAGATGCCTCAGTCACCGTCACCTTGCCCTCCATCACTCCGTTCAACATCTGTATCCTTGACTGTTCCTTGGTTGTCAACGCCAGTCCTTTCATAGACTGAAATTGTCATTGAACATCTACATAGATTCAAATGGTACTTATATACTTGACACAAGGTAAGGAATCAGCTGCTATGACGATTTAATCGGGCCAGAGCGACAACGAGAAGCGGGTCCCCAAAATCATTGGGGACCCGCTCAAAGCGCCTGTTCCGATTATGGAGCTACTTGTACACGGCCTTGGTGTATTCGTGGTGACGGACCGGCCCGTAGTGGAGGTGGTTGGCTTGATATTCAGCCACCACTTTGGGGTCGATAAGAACTTGAGGGAAGATGTAGAAGAGGGGGACGACCAAGTAGTTATTGTATACCCAATCGGCCATTTCCCGGGTCCTCTCGAGGAGGTCGGGAGGAGCGACGGCCTCCTTCATGTAGATGTATATATCGTCCAACTCCTCAATTTCCCACTGTGAAGAGCCGCAGCCGCCGGCAACGTTACTCATTGGGAAGCAGGCGGCGATGGCAAAGTGTCCCATGGAGTAACGCACAACCCAGACTCCCTGCAAGTCCCTGTCTCGAACGCGGCCGAGGATATTTCCAAAGTCCTGGTCCTTGATTTGGGGATCAAGGCCGATGGCCTTCCAATCTGCCGCAAGAACTTCGGCAATTTCAGGAGCCTCCGGTGTGCCGGACATTTTCGCCACGTGGAGATCAAACGTAAAGCCGTCGGGATAGCCGGCCTCGGCTAATAGCTGCCTGGCTTCATCGGGAGAGTAGGGATAGGGCTGCCAATCGTCCTTGAACTCGGGCATGTAAGGAGCGATGGCCCACATCCCCTCTGGAATGACGCCCCCTTGTGCGTAATAGGCCTGCTGAATCGCGTCTCGGTTCACTGCGAGGTTGAGAGCTTTCCGGACCTTCAGGTCACGGAGTGGGTCATCGGCGCTAAAGCCCGGGGCCAGGGGTTCAATTTCGCCGGCTCTGGGACCTATGCGCACTTCCTTGGGTTCGTCATAGTACAGGCCTAGGAAGGCAAACATGTGAAAACCGGGAAGGGTGCTGGTTGCGACGGCATAGCCTCGTTCTATGGCTTGGGGATGGAGGGTCCTGGGGGCGGCGGCAATATGGACATCTCCATTAAGGAGCATGGCCAGCCGGGTAGCTTCTTCCGGCACGTAGTGGATTTGGAGTTCGTGGAACTCTGGGACCTTTCTCCAGTGATCCTCTACACGCTCCTGGAGAATGTATTCATTGATGACGAGCTCGAGAAACTGGAATGGGCCAGTGCCTACCGGGTGTTCTAGGTAGCCTTCCTCACCCACCGCGTCCCAGTAGTCTTTGCTGATGATGGCGGCAGTCCATTGCTCGCTGACGTGGCGCACCAGCAGCGGCTCCGGCCGGTCCAGGTTCCAGGTAAACTTGTAGTCGTCAGGGGTATCAAAGTTCTTGTCTTCAATGCCGAGAACACTGAAAAGGGCGGGGCTGGAGATGGAAGTCTCTCCTCCCATGGTTTGGATGGTCAGCACTGCATCTTTGGCGGTGAACTCCGTTCCCTCCCAGTCGTCGGTTGTATGGAAGTAGACGCCCTCTCTGAGATCAAAGGCCCAACCCTTACCATCCTCAGAAACGGTCCAGTCGGTGGCCAGCTGCTCATTGGTCCAGTTGTCGGTAAACCTATCTTGATAGACCAAATGCTCATACATGCTCTTCAATGGGCCGGTAGAGCTCTGGAAAGTCTTCCACATGACCGTTACCTGGTGGCCGGGTGGAACCGTGGCGATCTTAAGCCTAGGGGAAACAAGTTCCCGCTCAGGCATGGCCGTTGGCGTTTCTCTTGGAGTGGGTTGTGGCGTGGCCGTAGGAGTTGGCCTCGGCGTACTTGGCGCGGCCCTCGTCGCTGTGGGCGTGGCCGTGGGAGCTGCCCTTGTGGCAGTGGGCGTTGTCACCGGCGCGGGAGTTGGCGTAGGGACCGGCGTTGCCACCGGTTGGGGCCTTTCAGTAGGCTCGGGAGTAGAGTCGTCGCCGCATGCTGAAATAACGATTGTGAGAGTAAGGGCGACTGTAAGTAGCACGTACGCTAAACGGGCTTTTGTGATCAGAAAATCAGTCATTTGACTGCCTCCATACGGGTATTTGTCCTGGAATCCGGCAAACCAACTCTGAAGAGAGCAATTGTCCTCTGATGAGCCCTGCCTGCCGATCCATGTATCTCAGGCTGATAGTTGACAACGATTCCACTCATTTGTCAAGTGGTTTCGTCATCTTTAGATAGTGTATAGATTCACAATAGATGAATAACGTTGTTTATTGCTTAATAAACGACGAATACTAAATTTGGTTACACCGACTGGCTTGCGCGTAAGAACTTATGATTGGCGTCAAGTATTCTTGCCGGTCTGACTTCTCCTTTATCTGGAGGTTCCGGTCCGGATTGGTTCTATAGCTGGGCACATCGAACTCGAGGATCACGGAGTGGTGTACGATCCTGTCGATAGCCGCCGCGGTGGCCATAGGATTGGCGAACACCTTCTCCCACTGGCTGAACACGAGGTTCGACGTAATCCCCAACGATCTTCGTTCGTAGCGCTCTGCAATTAGAGTGAAGAGCACCTCGGACTCCTCGGCTCCCTGAGGCAGATAGCCCAGGTCGTCGATGATGAGCAGGTCAAAGTTATCCATCTTTCTCAGAATCCGTGGCAACTCCAGGTCCCGCTTGGCTGCGAGCATGTCCTGTACCAGGCGGTAGGCCGGGACAAAGAGCACAGAGCGCCCCGACTCCACCAACCGGTGTCCTATGGCTCCCATGGCGTGGGTCTTGCCCGTGCCGGGCATTCCGAAGGCGAGCACGTTGACACCCCGGTCCGCGAAGTCACCCTCACCGAGTCTCTCTAGCTGCTGTCTGAGCATGACCGGGATCCTGTCGTGCTCGAAGGTGTCCCAGGTCTTACCCGCCGGCAGCTTCGACGCCCTCTTCAGACGGTTCACCCGTCGTATCCGTCTGTCCTCCGCCTCCTGCTCCATCACCTCCAGCAGGGTCGAGAGGGCGTCCGCGTGTCCGGCCTCGCTGAACCTTTCGACGGTTTCGGCCGCCAGCGTGGGAAGCTTGAACTGGCTGCACAGCTCCTTGATCCGTTCCGCCACTGCACTGGGCAAGTGAGTGTTCACCATCATCGTGCACCTCCCACCAGCAGCCGGTCGTACACACCGAGATCTACTTTTCCCGGCAGCTTCAGCTCCGGTACCGAGGGCGGTGCAGGCGCCACCAGCTCGCGCACCATGGCGTAGTCGAACCTCAGCCCCGACTCAAGCAGTCTCCCAAGAGTCCTGTCCACCTCAATCTCCATGGTTGTCGCGGCCAGATGCAGTATTCGAACGAACTCCACATCGGCACGTTCGCCCCTCCATTCACGCAGCGCGTCATAGGCCAGCCGGAAGGTGTGTGGGGGAACCATCTGCTTCCTGAAGCGGTAGCGGGCGAAGGCGCCGGGCTTGCGCACCAGCGATCCGATGATGTGACGGTAGTCGATCTGCGCCTCCCTCGTGCCATGCAACCGCTCCATGCTCTCCACGAGGTGGTCCTTGAAGTACACCTCTATCCGGTCTGAATACAGCCGGACGTCAACTACCACACCGATGAGTCTCGAGGGCACCGAGTATGTCCGGTTCGCCACCCTGATCGTGCTCCACTTGCGCACCCTCAGGCGGTAGTTGACGTACTCTGGTACTGGCGCCGGCGGAAGCGGCCTCAGATGGCGACGCTCTGTCTCCAGCTTCGGTGTCACCAGCCGGTTGCACCGGTCTACGACTCCACTCACGAACTTCCTGTACTCGTCCTCAGACTCGAAGTCGCGGCTTCCCCTGAGGATGAGCGCCTGGGCTATGGCGTTCTTCAGACGTCGATGGCCCTGTTCCACCACTCCGTTCTCGTGGGAAGAGCGCCGGTTGGTTCTGGTGTGCTCCACTCCATAGTGGGCAAGGATCGCCTCGTAGTTTGCGTCCATGGCTCGGCCCGGCTGTTCTTCAGTTCGTGGGTTGCAGCTGACAGGTTGTCCGTACGCACCATCCTGGGAACTCCTCCAAGTTCCCACAACGCTCCCTGCAGTCCTTTCACCAACGCCGAAAACGTCTCTCCGAAGCACACCTCCGCGTAGCGCCACCCCGAGTGACTCAGCACCAGGTGGAACAGGAGGTGCCTGAATGGCTCTCCACTTATGGTCACTCTCAACTACCCACAGTGGGTGAAGTCCACCTGCGCCTCACGACCCGGTGGATGGTCCTGTTGGAAGCAACACCTCCCGGTCCGGCCCGTGAAGGGCTCTGCAATCGCGGAGCCGACGCTGCAATGTCCTCAGATGGGACCTGCTGAACCTGCCCGGATGCCTCTCTTCCAACCACTCCAGGGTGGTTGTCGCACTGAGTTCACCGTCAGGGTCCGACTGAAGTAGGGGCCCCACCTCACCCTGCCATACACCCTCGAACGGGTTCGGCCTGTTTCTCCACCTCTCTCTGCTCTTCTTCTTTTCCGACGGCAGCTCTCCTCGCTGCCACTTCCTTGCTGATCTCTCGCTCATGGCGGCCATCGCCGCCGCTGCCTGCTGTGTCTTGCCTTCCATCAACTTCTGCCTCAGTAATACTACCTGTTGATCTGTGACCAATCCGGCACCTCCTTGGTACCAGATCATCCCATCTTTCAACCGGCAAGAATGATTGTCGCTGTTCAAACTTAGTTAGAACAGGCAATGCTTGGCATCACCAGAAACCCGGAATCTGGCATTTGGCGGAGTGGATAAACGGAGGTGATAATTCTCGGATCTAGTTCCATTGGAAGCCTGGCAAGGTCCACTTTTTGCCCCATGGGACAAATAATGTTGCCTCCATCATGGTCTGCTCTCCGAAATTTGGTCCAACTGAGATGTCTGCTCTGGCGGAGGAGGAGACAATGAAGCAAGGAGAATCATCCCATGAAAGGGTTCCGCATATGCGTTATCGCAGATAGCCTTTGCCTTGAGGCATAGGCATGGAAGCGGCAACGGTTAGGCAATCGAAAGTGTTGGGTGAGAACCGGAATCTTATGTATCTGGCTACGGATTTCAATGTGGACAAGCGGATGCTGTAAGAGGTGCTGAGGCAATGCCCTGGGGCCTGCTCAGATACGCGACAACGCCCACGATCTACCGGGACGTAATTGAAAGCACTGCAAGGGTATGATCATGGACATCTTCCGGGTTGTGCGCCAATTATTCTCATCTATTCCAGTGTTCTTGTCGGATTTCTCGAATATCGCATTGTCCAATATCGCATTGTCCAATAATGTAAGGATTGGGTCCATTTGAGCAACGTTAGCTTCAGGCATTTATCTTGAAGGATTGAATAGCTACAAATTACAGAGAGACCTCCAACCAGAAAGTTCGCAATACAGTACACCTCGGCCCACTTTCTCCCCCCACAACCTCCCCGTGGACTCGTACCCTCCTTTCCGTAATCAAGAGCCACACTAGATTCTCTTTCCTGCTGACTTCACCAAGTAAGAACGAGATGAATCACAAGGGATCTGTAGATTTACAGAAGAAGTCCGATTTCTTCATTTTGAAGAGTCTCTGGAGATTCCCCGAATTCCGGTCGGACAAATCCAACAACCCCATAGGCCAATCATCGACTCTCCCTCAATGTGGCCAATCCTCGCAAAACACTCTCCGCTAGCAGCTGAGGACTATCCCCGGAGACTATAAGCGTATACCGTTGCTGCAGCCAGGAACAAGATTGATCCACCCACTATGAGTTCAAGTAACCAGGAAGGTGGTGGCCGGGGATATTTGGGGGGATTTCTGTCAGGCTTAGAGTGGCGTAGCGTGTGCTAAATCGTTTAGTGTTGTCCTTTAACTTGGTTGTTGTAATCCTCTACAACTGCTTGGATCTCCACATCCGCTACAACTTTGAAGCCTCGGAGAATTGAATTCGATGGCAAGTTCAATACACAAGACAAAGCCTTGGCACTCTCAGTCCAAGCTGGCCGCGGCCTTTAGCGTCCTCTGGCGACTTAAATTAGTTCCCGTGTTCATTGTTGTCTTCGTATTGATCCTTTCTGCAATCTTCGCAAACTTCTGGAGTAACTGGCGGGGGCTCGATCCTGAGGTAGGAACCCTGCAAGACCGCCTGGTTCCGCCCGCCTGGGTCAAAGCGACGGTACAGTCTCTCAAGGGTGGAGTTGACTTAAACGACATAGAAGTCTTCAAGAATGACGAATTAGTCGAAGGGGCCACGTTAGCTCACCAGGGTACGCCGTTTGCAGACGGTGAGCCGATTGTGGGCATAGTCGAATATCGCAGCGGCGGCGATATCATCACCATTGGCCGCTCACTGGTCTATCCAGGCGCACTGGAAGAGGGAGTCACTTCCAAACTTGCCGGGTTGGTAGTGGTCGAGAATCCTGTTTCCTTTGATAACGGAGGCTTGTACGTCGACGGTGAAGAAGTTCCAGCCGGTGTGGCCTTCATGGGCACCGATAACGGCGGTGAAGTAACCTTCACTCCCCTCGGCGCAAACTTACAGGGACGTCAAGCCAGAGACGCTCTGGAAGTTAGGGACACCGAAGGGAACCTCGTGGCGCCTGTCGTCGGCATTGCCATCATGGAGAACATCCACGTAGACGGTACGGATGACGAGATTCTCGCACTGCCCAACCACGTCCGCCAGTTGACTCCGGGCGGGTCAACCAAGTACTGGCTCGGTACAGACAAACTCGGCCGAGGCATTCTAACCCGCCTGATTCATGGAGCGCGTACTTCCCTCTTAGTTGCCCTCATAGTGGTCCTCTTGGCAGGAGTGGCGGGCACCGCTGTTGGCCTGTTGGCCGGCTATGTTGGCGGGTGGATTGACGGTTCGATAATGCGCTTGATGGACATCTATCTGCTGATTCTCGCCATTCTACTGGCTCTTATCTTTATTCAGTATTTTGGGTCCAGCTTGTGGCCGCTCTTGGGGCTCAGTTTCCGGCCGCCTGCGGAGCTGAGCTGGTGGCCGGATCTGGGTCCCAGCGTGTGGCCGCATATAGGGTTTGGCTTGCCGAAGGTGGCAATGGGTATCGCCCTGGTGTTTTGGCCTCTGTACGCTCGCCAGGTTCGTGGAGTACTCCTCAGCATCAGGAACCGGGACTTCGCGCGAGGAATTCGGGCTACCGACGCTTCCCAACCAGGAATTACCTTCATGCAAATCTTCTCCAAGCTGCTTTCCGCCTTTGTAATCGTAGCTGCACTCCAGTTGGGCACCATCATTCTCCTTGAAGCATTCCTCAGCTACCTTGGCAGGGGCATCCCCAGTCCCATCCCCGATTGGGGCGTTATGATGGCCGGTGGACGTGAACTCATCGTGGCAAATTGGTGGATCTCTACCTTCCCGGCCCTGACAATCCTGGTCGCTTCCCTCTCCCTATTCTCGTTCGGTCAATGGACCCGTAACAAGTTGGCTTCAAAGGTCAAGGTGGGTGGCATCAGTTGACTTCACAGCACTCTGGCAGTATCGCCCCTGAAGCGAGCTCCGTAAAAGATGGCAGCGAGGCCAAGTTAGGAAAAACGGTGAAATGCGATGCGACAAGTTCTCTGGAATGAGTTGAATTACCAATGAAGAAGACCGGATATGTTCTCCAGTAGCCGATGTTCCGATCATTTGAAGCAACCATCGGAGCAGGTCTCCTTGCCTGTTGAGGTTCTCCCAAAAGTGAGGGAATTGTGATCAATCAAATGTTTGGAAGAGTCCTTGGAGTATTGCGTCTAAAATCCGATACCTACGAGGACGTAGAGAATGACCACGGCGCAATCTACCAAGCCCTATTCATCGTGGTCGTCTCTTCTGTCGCAGCCGCCGCGGGCGAACTTCTCCTGGATGGGAATGAAGACTCTCTGTGGGTTTTTGCGCAAAGCATCCCCTTGGGGATGATTGCTTGGACAATCTGGATTCTGTCCGTTCGAATGGTCGGAAACGCTATTTTCGATATTGCGGATAGCAGGGCATACTGGGGACGGCTGTTCCGCACCACTGGATTTGCCCTATCTCCAGGCGTTTTATATCTGTTTGTTTCCTTGCCCTTCATCGGCGATGTCATCTATTTCGTGGCGCCCTTATGGACCTTGCTCTGCATGATAGTTGCCGTGCGACCGGGCACAGACTACAAATCGACTATCAGGGCACTGATGGTGATTATGCTCGCACTCATTCCGATGTACGTCCTTATCAAAATCATCGGCATAGTCATCTACCCACAATTTGTGCACTGGGCCTGAAGTGGCTAATTAAGACAGGTTCGCCTTTCTGCGCAGGTAAGTTTTTTGCAGAGGGCCTCATTATCGCGGAAACTTCAATTTCTCCGAAACTCGCCAGTTGTCCCAGCGGCAACTGACACCCGCCATAATGACTATTGCCTCAAAAGGAATCGGTTGGTGTCCATCGGAGATTCTGGGGGGGTCTGCACCTCGAAAACCGATCCTGGTGAGGCGTTACCCTTGTAGAATGATGAAGCAATGAGTAAGGCAGATCACATTCCGCAAGGAAGATCAGGTACCCGCCGGCGTCTCGTATGAGATGATAGTCCACCCGGTCAGTGCCTACGACGGACCATGAGCCTCCGCTGCTGAACGAGCCGCGTATCACCGTTGCCCGCTCATCCGCAGGCGTCGCCTCCGCCACCTGTTGGGCCAGCGCCACGGCCATCTCGATCTGGACCCGGAGGTGCAAGCGCGGGCGCTATCAGCCAGCGCCGCCACCCTGGGACCGGTTGCTGAAACCGGTGCGGGCCACGGTAGCCAGTCGCCGCAACCTCCGACGGCGCTTCTTCTCCCTGGCCGGAGGGCTCACCCGCAAGGCCCGTCGCCTCACCTTGCACCTCCCCCTGGGACAACTAGTTCGTCAGAGCCCGGTCGAGCCTGCGCGCCCTGCCAGTCCCCTCCTGGCTACACCCACAGCGTCTCGATATCCGGCGCACTACCCAATCGTCTCGCCGTCCCCCGCGCCAGGCTGGCCCCTGCTGCCGTCGGCCAGGCTGATATCGCCCTCCGCCGGCGCTGTGGGCGTCAACATCCCTTTGGCGCGACCACCACACCCGGCGCCCAGCTGGATTGGGGGCGGATCAAGGCCGCGCCGTCTCTATCCGGATCATCTCACCCCCTGCTTCGCAGGGGTGGCCAGATCCTTGCGGTGGATTTGGGCCAAGACTCTGCTCAGTCCTATTTCCGCCTGCGTTTCAACGCAAGGATGAGGAAAATTCCCCCAAGTACCCCAATCACTATCGCCGCTATGATCCACCAAGGGAATTCCACGCCTCCTTGAGCTGCTTCGGGCGACACCGGCTCCACCGTAGAACCGGGCGTGAGCGTGACCGTAGCCGTTGGCGTGGGTGCGACGATAGCCGCTGGAGCGGGTGTGCCCGCAGGCGTAGCGGTGGGCGTAGGCTCCGGCGTGGGCGTCGGCTCCGGCGCGGGTGTGACCGTAGGCTCCGGGGTGGGCGTCGGCTCCGGCGTGGGCATAGGCTCCGGCGTGGGCATAGGCTCCGGCGTGGGCATAGGCTCCGGCGTGGGCATAGGCTCCGGGGTGAGCGTCGGCTCCGGCGTGGGCTGAGGCTCCGGCGTGGGCGTCGGCTCCGGCGTGGGCTGAGGCTCCGGGGCGGGCTTAGGCTCCGGCGTGGGCTTAGGCTCCGGCGTGGGCGTCGGCTCCGGCGTGGGCGTCGGCTCCGGCGTGGGCTGAGGCTCCGGCGTGGGCGTCGGCTCCGGCGTGGGCTGAGGCTCCGGGGCGGGCTTAGGCTTCGGGGTGGGCTTAGGCGTCGGCGGCGGATCGGTGTCGGCCTGAGGCTCTGCCTCCGCCTCTGCCTCGTCACTTGAGCCGGCAAGGTTCACCGCGCGCACCTGGAAATCGTACTCACGGCCATTGGTCAACCCCTCAAACGTGTGGGAGCTGGCCTGCGCTCCGCCCGGGACCTCCTCCCAGTCATGGATGTCCATCACGTGGGCCGACCCGGCCCCGATCAATGCGGTGTCAGCTTGAGCGTCCACTGCGACGGAATACCCAAACCAGCCGCCTGGCTCGCCGGGATCCTCATTCAAGTGATTGGTCTGGCTCCACACGCCGGAGTCCCTGATGAACACGTAAGCCGCACCTGCATCCAACAGATACGACGGCGAACTGAGGTCTGAATCCGGGTCGATGGGGTCGTGCCGGTACGCCCCGATCAAGGCGGTGTTTCCGTCTACCGATACCGAGTACCCGAAGTAGTCGCCCGCCCGGCCGTCATCGGCCGTCAGCTTGGCCTGCTGACTCCATCCCCCGGACTCTTCGATGAACACGTAAGCGGCGCCTGCATCCAATAGATACGAGAGCGAATTGAGGTCTGAATACGGGTCGATGGGGTCATGTTGATGCGCCCCAACCACCACAGTAGCGCCGTCAATCGTGACGGAGATGCCGAACGCGTCGCTCGGCTTCAGGTCGTTTGCAGTCAGCTTAACACCGTCGTTCCAATTGCCTTGGCCATCCCTGGTGAATACGTAAACGGAACCGGAGTCGATTCCGTTGTCTGTGTCGTCGGCCCCGGGCGCCCCGATCACCGCCGTGTTTCCGTCCAGGGTTACGGAAGTCCCGAAGTTGTCGTGATCCGCACTATCGGCGCCCACGTCCAATTTGGCGGTCAACCCATCCTTGACCGTCTGCGTCAAGTCGTCCCAATCGCCCCAACCTCCTGAGCTGGTTGGCTTGGTGAACACGTAGACCGAGCCGGAATCTTCCAACTCTGTCGTGGTGGCAGTCTCCTCCCGGTCGTCCAGGTGCACTCCCACCAGAACCGTGTCGCCGCTTACGGCCACGGATTGTCCGAAATGGTCGAGCGTCTCGCCATCGAAGGCGGTCAGTTTGGCCGCCTGGCTCCACACACCGTTAGCCTTGGTGAACACATAGACCGAGCCGGAACCGGCGCCCTGGTCGTCGTCCCCGGACGCCCCAACCACGACGGTTTCACCGTCCACCGCCACGGCAATCCCAAAGTTGTCGTACGCCCCGGCATCCGTGGCGGTCAGCTTGACCCCTTGGTCCCAGACCACACCGCCACTCCTTGTAAAGAGATAGGCGGCGCCGGAATCAACGATGCCATTAGATTCATCGGCGTCGTCCCGGTAGGCGCCGACTATTCCAATATCACCATCCACCGCTACGGCAAACCCGAACTTGTCGCCTTCCGTCACGCCAGGGTTCACAAGTGCGCTAGCCTGGAAGTGCAATACCTCGTATTTCTCGACTAAAGAGTCCTCGGGAGTCCGCCAGGTCAACGTCACGCTCTGATCGAGTTCTGTCGCACTGAGGCCGATCGGCGCTCTGGGTTTGGTCGGCAAGGGTATCGCCTCGACCTCATCAGATGAGTCGCCGAATTCGTCGTCGTCGGTTCCTGGGCCCACCAGGTCCACTGCCCGGATTCGGAACCTGTAATTTACGCCATTGGTCAGGCCGGGCATCGTGTATTCAGTGGTGCTGGCGTTGCTGCTGGGAACGTCTTCCCAATCATCGTTCCAGTTGCTGAAGCTGCCGCCGGTGTTCTCTTGCAAGTACTGGTGCTGGTACTTGTCGATTGAAGCATCGTCGGGGTCGTCCCATTGCAACGTAACCTGTTGGTGGCCTCCGGTCGCGGTGAAGCCGGCAGGCTTGGCAGGCTTGATGGGCGTCATAGTGCTAGTGCTGGTATCCAGCTCAGAACCTTGAGGCGTGGCAGTGACAGTGGCATCCCCACTCTCCACCTGATCGTCCACCGCACGGAGATAGAACTCGTAACTCGTGCCGTTGGTAAGCCCGGTGACTGTGTATCGGAACTTGCCCGCGACGCCGTAGTAGATGTCCCTCAGGTCGATTTCGGCGAAGTTTGTACCGTCGGTGCTGAGCCTGTAACTGTCAATCGAAGAATCTACCGGGTCGTCCCAGGTTAGCCGCACCTGAGTGTCGCCCGCCTCTGCTTCGAGATTGGTCGGGGCGGCTTGTGGCCCACTTGTGGGCGTGGCAGTGGTCGTTTCTACAGGCCCTTCGCCGATCACGTTTACGGCCCGTATCGCAAACGTGTAGGAGACGCCGTTGTCCAGGCCGAGCGCCGTGTATCTGTTTGTGTCCGGCCCGCTGTCGGGAATATCTTCGAAGCTCGTGCCGTCATCGGCGCTGTACTCGTAGCGTGTGATAGGGCCAATGGCGGAGCTGGCGGCAGCGACGTCCCAGCTCAGTGTCACCTGTGTGTCGCCCGCATCTGCCGAAAGCCCGGCCGGCGCGGCTGGCAGCCCCAGAGGCGTGGCGCTGACGCCTTCGGAGGCCGGGCCGGCGCCGCTGTCGTTCACCGCGCGAATCTGGAAGCCGTATTCCGTTCCGTTGGCTAAACTGGCGCTGGGGTCGTCGAGCTCGGCGGTCACCGCGTGGGAAACCGTACCGGCGTAGCTGGAGCCGATGTCGTACCAATCCGGGATGCCCAGCACCTGGACGGAACCGGCGTTGGCCTCGAGTGTGCCGTTGCCGTCCGTGTCATGATCATCGCTGTAAGCCCCGACCAGCGCGAGTTGGGCATCCTCGTCCACCGCCACCGACCATCCGAACCGGTCGTTGGCCCTGCCAGAGGGGGCGGTGAGCCTGAGCGTCTCGAAAGTGCTGGCCCAGCCCAGGGCCGGCTTCTCGAAAACATACACCGAGCCGGAGTTGCGGCCCCGGTCTTCGTCTTGCCACGCCCCGACTGCCACGGTGTCGCCATCCAACGCCACCGACACTCCGAAGCCGTCTCTGGCTGCGGCGTCGGAGGCGGTGAGCTTCGCCTTCTCGCCCCACACCCCGGCTTCCCTGGTGAAGACGTAGGCCGCGCCCGAACCGGCTCCGATGTCAGGGTCGCTGTGCTGCCTTGCTCCGATCACCGCGGTGTCACCGTCCAGCGCCACGGCGAACCCAAAATAGTCGATGGGCTGGCGGTCCGAGGCAGCGAGCTTGATCGTCTCGGTCCCGTCGCTCCAGCCGTCGGCGGGCTTTTCGAAAAGGTAGCCCGCACCGCTTCCCAGGCGGTCGCGTATTTGAGGCGAGCCAAACGCCCCCGCTAGTACGGTGTCGCCGTCCACCGCTACAGAGTATCCCAACCATGCCAGCGCAAAGGTGTCGGAGGCGGTGAGCTTGGCCGCCTGGCTCCACATGCCGGTTCCCGAATCCCTGGTGAAGACATAGGCCGCGCCCGCGCTCCAGCGACCCCCGACGTCGGAGAGGCGAGCCCCAATCACCATGGTGTCGCCGTCCAGATCTACGGAACCACCGAAAAAGGAGCGGGCCTCGGGAGTGTCAGCGGTCAGCCGGGCGGTCTGGCTCCACGCATCGTTGGACTTGGTGAATATGTAAACCGCACCGGAGTTTCTCTGGGCAATGCCGCCGGCGCCTGGGGCGTCGTAGGCGTGGGCTCCAACCAGAACGGTGTCACCGTCCACCGCCACGGACCACCCGAACTGGTCGCCCGCATTCTCGCCCTCGAACTTGGCCTCCTGGGTCCAGTCACCGTTGGAATCCCTGCTGAATATGTAGGCCTTACCCTTCCGGCCGTTTGCCCGGTCCGCCCCGACCACGGCGGTGTCGCCGTCGATGGCTATGGAAATCCCGAAATGGTCGCCTTTCGCCGCGTCGGAGGCGGTGAGGAAGTCTTCCGGGATTGCCTCGGCTATCTGGTACCGGTCTATGGTCGAATCGCCGGGGTTGTCCCAGCGCAGCTCCACCCGGGCGTCACTCGCCGTTGCGGACAGCCCGGCCGGCCTGTTCGGCTTCCCGGGCCTGGGGATGGCGGCGGCGTTGTTGGAGCCCGGACCAGCGCCGCTCTCGTTCACCGCCCGTACCCGGAACCAATGCCTGTTGTAGTTGGTCAGGTCCGTCGCGGTGTGGGACGTGGAGGAGACGTTGCTTTCCGGTATGTCGGCCCAGTCGCCGATGTCCAGAATATAGGCCGCGCCGGTATTGGTGGCGCCGTCATCGGCCAGGTACGCCCCTAGCGCAGCGGTATCCCCGTCCAGGGCCGCCGACCATCCGAAGTAGTCGAACCTCGCGCCGTCCGGGGCGGTGATCTTGAGGGTCTCGCTCCACCCGCCGTGCCGCCTGGCGAACAGGTACGTAGAGCCGGTGCTTCGGTCGTCTTCTGCGGCAGTGATCAAGGCCAAGTCGCCGGACACCGCCACCGACGAACCGAAGTAGTGGTTCGCTGCGCCGTCGGAGGCAATGAGCTTGGCCCTCAATTCGTCCTTATCACCGTCGCTCAGACCGTTCCAGTCCAGCCAGCCGTCGGCCGTCGCCGGCTTGGCATAAACGTAGGCCGCCCCGGACCTAAATTTGTCGTCCGACGGGTGCGCATACGACCCGATCACCACGGTATCGCCGTCCACCGCTACTTTCCGCCCGAAAAAGTCGGACTGTTGGCCGTCGGAGGGGTCCAGCTTGGCAGTCTCCGTGGCGTCGGCCCAGCCCCCGGCGGGCTTGACGAAGACGTAAGCCGAACCGGATCTGACGTCAGAGGCGTTCGGGCCCGTATCAGCCCCCGCCACTATGGTGTCGCCGTCCACAGCAACGGAAGATCCAAAACTCTGGTCTGTGGCGCCGTCGGAGGCGGTCAGCTTGGCGGCCTCGCTCCAGGCGCCGGCAGCCCTGACGAATACGTATGCCGAACCGGCTTCCGATATTTCGACGCCGTTGATATTGAGTGTGTCCTTCCGCGCCCCGATAACGGCGGTGTCCCCGTCCAACGCTACCGAAAACCCGAACCAGTCGCCCCCCGCGCCGTCGGTGGGGGTCAGCTTCTCAGTCTCCACCCGGTGGTCTCCCGAGAGCGCAGCGTCGCCCCACTGGCCGTTGACCCTGGCGAATACGTAAGCCGAACCGGAGTTGGTGCCATTGTCGTCGTCCCGGTAGGCGCCGATCAGCGCCGTATCGCCGGACACCGCCACCGAAATGCCGAAACTGTCACTGCCCGCGGCGTCGGAGGCCATCAGCCTGGCCTGCCTGGTCCAGGCGCCGGATGCCGGGTCCCTGGCGAATACGTAAGCTGCTCCCTTTGCTCCGTCGTGCCCGGACGCCCCTACGACGGCGGTGTCGCCGTCCACCGCAATCGAAAGTCCAATGCCGTCGCCCTCCGCGCCGCCGAAGCCGGTCAGCTTGCCCAACTCCAGCTGCCGAAGCTGGTACCCGCTGATTGTCGCATTGTCGGGGTAGTTCCAGTAGAGCGCGGCCTGGCCGTCACAGGGCGCGGCGGAAAGGTCGAGGGCAGCGGGTACCATCAGGACGTCCAGGGTGGACGTCGCGCCTTTGCCGGAAAGGTTGACCGCCCGCAGCGCCAGGGTGTAAGTGGTTCCGTTGGCCAGGTCGGTTACGGTGTAAGAGGTCGTGGAGGCGCCGCTGTTGGAGATGTCCGCGAAGTTCGTGCCACCGTCGGTGCTGTACTCGTACTTCGTAATGCTGGCGTTTTGCGGGTTGTCCCAATTGAGCGTAACCCGGCCGTCGCCCGGCGTGGCCGACAGGTTTGCCGGCGCGCCCGGCACGGGTATGGGCGTGGCGGACGCGGAGGATGCCGAGCCGGCGCCGGTATTGTTCACCGCGCGTACACCGAACCAATATTCCCGGAAATTGGCCAGTCCGGTTATCTCGTGGGACGTGGTTGTGGCGTCGCTGCCACTGATGTCTGCCCAGTCCGCTATGTCGAACACGTAGGCGGCACCGGCGCCGGGCGCGCCGATCACGATCCGGTCTCCGCTTAGCGCAACGGCATTTCCGAATCTGTCCTGCTCCGCGACATCGGAGGCGGTAAGCTTGGCTGTCTCATTTGCGTCATCCCAGCCTCCGCCGGGTTTGATGAAAACGTAA
This sequence comes from uncultured Dehalococcoidia bacterium, assembly GCA_951812825.1. GTDB lineage: Bacteria > Chloroflexota > Dehalococcoidia > Lucifugimonadales > JAPULR01. The sequence goes on from OX638324.1 coordinate 770,913, forward strand.
GCCGCGCCGGTGTTGGAGCCAGCGTCGTCATCGCGTTCGGCCCCGACCGCCACGACGTCGCCGTCCACCGCGACGGAATATGCGAAGAAGTCACTGTCTCCGCGGTCCGAGGCGGTGAGCCTGGCCGTTTCGTTACCGCTTGCCCAGCCCATGCCGGGCTTCTCGAACACGAAGGCCGTGCCAAGATTCGCATCGTGCAGGTAGGCCCCGACCACGATGGTGTCGCCGTCTATCGCTACGGACCGACCGAAGGAGTCCAGGTCCAGGCTGGTGGAGGCGGTTAACTCGGCCGTCTCGGCGCTGTCCGCCCAACCGCTCTGGGGCTTCACGAACACGAATGCCGCACCCGGATCGTTGGCGCCACCCTTGGCGCCGACAACGATGGTGTCGCCGTCTATCGCTGCCGACGCGCCGAAATGTGCCCCGGTCGAGGCATTGGTATCGGTTAGCTTGCCCGTCTCGGCGCCGTCCTCCCAGCCGCTGGCGGGCCTGACGAACACGTAAGCGGCGCCCTTAGTGCCGTCATGCTTGTCCGCCCCGACGACGATGGTGTCGCCGTCAACCGCAACCGCATCTCGCGCGAACTCATCGCCCGCCGCGCCGTCTGAGGCAGTGAGCTTGGCTGTCTCTACTCTGTGATCTCCAGAGATCGGAGCGCTGCCCCACTCACCGCCGGACTTGGTGAATACGTAAGCCGAACCGGAATCAACTCCTTTATCGTCGTCGAGGTACGCGCCAACCACAATTGTGACGCCGTCGAAGGCTACCGAAGTCCCGAACTCGTCATCCGGCGCCGCATCGCTGGCCTTGAGCTTGGCGGTCTGGGTCCAGTCGCCGTTGGGATCACGCGCATATACGAGGACGGCGCCGGAGTTTTGGGCGATGTCGTCGTCCTCGGGTAGGCCGACGACCACCGTGTCGCCGACTACCGCTACGGAACTCACATACCCCAGGTCATTTCCGCTGCCGCCGGTCAGCTTGGCGCTTTCCATAATCTGCCATAGCTGGTACTTCGTGATAGTGGTGTTGCCGGGGTCGTCCCAAGACAGTTCGACCCGCTGGTCGCGGGGCGTGGCGGTGAAGTTCGCCGGGGCAGCCGGCACCATCACCGCGGTCACCGTGGATGCCGTACCGCTGCCGGAATCGTTGACCGCGCGAACATAGAAGGTATGGCTCGTGCCGTTGGCCAGGTTTTCGACAGTGTATCTGAACTTGCCCGCTTCGCTGGTTGAGTCGATTTCGGTGAGGGCGATATCGGTGTAGTTCGCGCCGCCGTCGTCGCTGTACTGGTACCTGGAGATGTAGCGGTCTTGCGGGTCGTCCCAGGAAAGCACAACCTCGCCGTGGCCCACCGCGGCCGCGAGATTGGCCGGGGAGTCCGGGGTTTCGAGTACTTCATTTATGCTGACTTTCAGCGCGTTGGAGCTGGACACCCAGGCGTCCGAGGCGTTGAGATGGTGGCGGTAATCTACCATGTCCCACCCGGTGGCCTTGCCGGAGTCCAGGGAGTTGGACGCTGTTGTTCTCAATCGAGGGCGAGTTTCCGTGACGCCAAAGGTCAGATGCACGAAGTAGTAGGTGTCTGCGTCCAGCCGGGCGTTGTCCGGGGCGGTGAACCGCACAAACCCCGGCTCTATGGTGGTTGGGTTGGTAAAGGTGTGCAGCGTGTCGCCCGGCTTGGCCGATGCGTTCGTTTCCCGCACCGACACCGTGATTTCCGCACTATCCGCAGCGCTCTGGAAGTACAGGTCGATACTTCCCAGGGCGTAGCCTGACGCATCGGCGCCCGTCATGAATTGCTGAGCCTGGTCGCGAAGCAGGTCGGCATCGGCGCCAACCTGGACGTTGGTGGGTTGGCCGATGTTGCTTACGAACACCGGCACGGCCGGGAGCGCCGGTGGAAGGGTCGCTGCGGCGGTTACTTCGGCTATAGCGCTGTCTAGGTGATTGTCCTCCGCATACAACTGGAAGGTGTAGGTTGTTCCGTTGGTCAGGCCGGAAATGGTGTAACTCAACCTGCCCGGCTCGCTGGCCGAGTCAATGTCCGCCAGAGCGACGCTGGTCCAGTTTCCGTAGGCGCCGTCGCTCTCTTTCTGCTGGTACTCGTAGCCGGTAATCGAGGAGTCGTTCGGGTCGTCCCAGGACAACTTCACCTCCCGGTCACTCCCCACCGCGGTCAGGTTCGCCGGCGTGGCCGCCTGGGCTGCCGTCGGCGTGACTCGCACGCTGTCCGAGGTTGTCCCTGGGCCATCAGCGTCCACCGGCTGCACCCAGAAGGTGTACTCCACGCCATTGTCCAGCCCGGTCACGGTGTAAGACATGGTCCCCGAATCAATGTCGGGAACGGGGATGCCGGTCGACTCGGGGATGCTGTACACGTAAGCGGCGCCGGTCGCGTTGTCGGCCCCAATCGCCCCGACGATGAATCTACCGTCGTCCGCCGCCGCGGACGATCCGAATTGATCGTCCGCTGCGCCGTTGGGTGCGGTCAGCTTGATCGTTTCATTAGCATCGTCCCAGCCGCCGGTGGGCCTGGTGAACAGATAGACCGAGCCGGAGTTCCCGCCATTGTCATCGTCTTCCGGCGCTCCCACCACGATGGTATCGCCCTCCACGGCGACGGCGTACCCGAAAGCGTCGTCGTCTTCGCGGTCCGAAGAGGTGAGCATGGCGGTCTCGGTCATATTGCTCCAGCCACCGGACGGCTTCTTGAATAGGAAAGCCGCGCCTTGTTGAGGACTGCCCGACGCACCGCCGTCCCAGTTCTCGGCCCCGACCACAATAATGTCGCCATCGATGGCCACCGCCCCGCCGAAACCATCGCCATGCTCTTGTGCGGAGGCGGTGAGCCTGGCGACGCGAGTCCACTGGCCCTGGATGTTCCTGGTAAACACGTAAGCCGCGCCCTTGGAAGTATCTTCCCCCTGTGCCCCAACGACGATGGTGTCGCCGTCAACCGCAACGGAGCGCCCGAAAAATTGGCCATTCTCGACGTTGCTGCCGCCGTCCAGTTCGGCCTGCTGGCTCCATTGACCTGTGCTTTGGTTCTGAGAGTCCCTGGTGAATACGTACGCCTTGCCGGCAAAATCATTGCCGTTGACCGAGACTCCAGCGGCCCCGACAACGGCGGTCGCATCGTCTATCGCCACCGACGTTCCGAAGAAGTCATTGCCCGAACTGCCGGTCTCCGAGAAAGTGTTGCCCCAATCGCTAAAGGTTGTATCGTACACCGCTATGCTGATGCGACCGGGGTCAGTGTTTACGGAGGCGTAGCGCGACGGCGCTGCGATTATGGCAGTGCGATCGTCCAGCGCTACGGCAGATCCAAGCTCGCCATTTTCCTGCGGGGCGTTTATTGACAGGTAGCCGTCGTAGTTCCACCCATCGGAGCTTCTGCTGAAGGCGTGCGCCAATCCGCCGTCTTCAACTACAGTACCCAGGGTGGGCGAAAAATCCTGCGCAGGCGCTCCGACCACCGCCCGGTCCCCGGCAATGGCCACAGCCTCCCCGAACCCATCGCCCGCCTCAAGGGCGACTGAAGCCCTGACGGGATCGCTGGGATCGGGCAGCTTCGCCAACGGCTCCATCCACAGGACACGGTAGCCGGTAATGGAAGAGTCGTTGGGGTCGTCCCAGGTCAGCGTCGCCTGGGTGTCGCCGGCGGTGGCGATCAGCCCGGAAGGCGCGTCCGTGGCGTTGGCCGTCACGGCGTAGACCAGCAAAATCACAGCGGTGAGGAATAAGCCCAGGAGTATGAGCTTCGGGAAGACTGTCATATGATTGAGGAGGTGTATTTGCGTTCGTCCTTTGTCGTTTGGGTTGGCATGACACATTGGCCTGCCTGTACCCTATAGTCCGCCACTGTCTGACGTATCTGTGCCGCAGTATTGGCACTTTCGCTGACACACATCCAGAGAGGGGAAGGGTTGTGGTTAAATGCTACCACGCGGCAGTGTGTCTAGCCCTCCAAGGCAACAACTTAAGCGGCGAGATGCCTGCCGGGCTGGGCAACCTCCCTAACTTACAATACCTGTTCCTCCAGGACAATAACCTAAGCGGTAAGATACCGAGCGAGCTCCCAACGCGGGCGCGCTGGCTTCGCCGATCCACCTTACTGAGGGTCACTCTCCCTTGGTGAACAGGGTGCTCTTACCGGCTTCGGTTGTGTCCGACGACGACCATCAGGGGTACCTGCCAGTCCACATCCAACTCGCGGTTCTCCAATCGCTTGTCGACTCCCTGATACCCCGCATCGCCCCACACCCGATTCTCTCCACCGTGCAGTAGCCGGTGAGCCTCCGTCACGTCATGAACGTTCGCAGGTGTCGTTGTTACGCTATGTACTACTCCCGTCTCAGCGTCCGCACCGATGTGTACCTTCATCCCGAAGTGCCACTCATTCCCTTTCTTCGTTTGACGCATCTCAGGGTCTCGCTCACCTGCACGATTCTTCGTCGACGATGGCGCCTCAATGATGCTCGCGTCCACGATCGTTCCCTCCCGAAGCCGCAGCCCCTGGGACTCCAGGTGACGGTTGATCTCCTCGAACAGAACCTGTCCCAACTCGTGCTCTTCCAACAGATGGCGGAAGTTCAGGATCGTCGTCTCGCCCGGGAACGGGTCCGATAGCCTCAACCCTATGAACCGTCTCACCGACTCTACCTGTAGAGCATGTCCTCCATGCCAGGATCACTAAGGTTGTAGAACGCCTGCACACAGTGAATCCGCAGCATCATAGACAACGCATAAGGTCGCCGGCCCCGGCCTGCCTTGGGATAGAACGGGCGGATGCGTTCTACGAGCTGCTTCCACGGGATCAGACCGTCCATGCGCTCAAGGAATATCTCCCGCCGGGTCTTGCACTTCTTGCTCTCGTACTCCAAGTCGGCAAATGTTGGCTGGTCCATCGTGTCCTCACTCCAAACATCTCTGCTTTGTTCATGGCATTTTACTATGCCACAACACACCAGACTTGTTCAGAGTATCCCTAGCTAAGGGCCCGGAACGGACAACGGTTCTACAGGCCGCTTCCAGGCCGCCTTCGAGTCCGCCCGCCAGAACCACGGCATCAAGCTCTTCGTACTGCCGCCGCGCTCACCCAAGCTCAACGGCCATGTGGAGAGAGGTCAGCGCACCCATACCGAGGAGTTCTACGAGTTGTATGACGGCGACTTGGGGATGGTCCCCCAAACCGGGCACTCCGGGGATGGGAGCGCGTCTACGACACGATCCGCCCACACCACTCCCTGGACGGGCGCACTCCGGCCGAGTATCTTGAACAGTGCCACCCAAGCTTGGTCTCAGCTCCTCTGTCTCATATGTACTGAACGAGTACACCTGATTGACAAAGAGACCGACTTTCCGGTGGTGTCGTGGTGGTAGCTTGGGATTATGATGCTCCGTGTACGGGATGGAGGCGGCTTCCATCGCCCTTCGCAGGGGACATGCCGCCGAGTGTGACGGGGCATTCCAATAGTAGAATAACAGAGGTTGGATGCTGAGGAGGCTTGGCCTGACCGGGAATCGACCGATGCAGGGCGGGTGAGAAGCTCCACCAGAATCCATGTTCCCGAAGACACCGGCTTCGAGTCGATAAATCCCAAGAAGGAGGAGATAGATGCACCGGTCAAAGATCTGTTCCATCAGAGATGCGGGTAAATGCATTCATTTTCTTCCCGTGGCTTGGTTAGTTGCCTTGGCGCTTGTCTTACTGACGATTGTGGCGGGGTGCGGTGGCGGGGAGTCGCCCGAGCAAGCCACGCCCACCAGTGGCGGCAGCGGCCAGCCTGCCGAGCAAGCGATGCCCACGGCAACGCCAGATCCCACGGAAGCCTCCACCAGTCCGGGCACCGCCTTTCCCCGGGCGCTCGGCGCAGGCGTGGAGGAGGACTGGGTGGACTGGGACAGGATAGAGAGGGATTGGAAAGCGCTGGTCGCCCTCTACAATGCTACCGGAGGCGACAACTGGACCAACAACGAGGGCTGGCTGACCGAAACGCCCTTGAAAGACTGGTACGGCATCTTAATCCTCCGCGATGGAACGGTCGATAGTCTGTACCTCGGAGACAACAATCTCATCGGAGAGATACCGGCGGAGTTGGGCGAGGGGCCCGAACTGCGAATGTTGAGACTCGACAACAACCAATTGAGCGGAGAGATACCGGGGGAGCTGGCCAACTCCACCATGAGAGACCTGAATCTAGCGAACAATCAACTTAGTGAGGAGATTGGGGCAGTATGGGCCGATCTCCCCAAGCTGTGGTTTCTGGATCTACGTGGGAACCCGCTGAGCGGCTGCATATCGGCTGATATGAAGTACGTCGGCGCCGACTACTACTACCACTTCCCTGCAGGCATGACGTATTGTGAGTAGCGTGGCGACAACAAGTTCTGACGCCAAGAATCTGATGCAAGACGACGGGTTGAGACAGGTCGCTGTCGTCGCCGCAGATCACCAGACGGGACTGGGCTTCGGGCCCTCTATATCTGAATCTCCCAGCAAAAAGTTCGCAATACGGTGCATTTAGGCCCACCAAAGCGGTTGGGGACGGTGGGCGCCCGGAACGGCGTGATGCGGCGACGGGCCGAGCCGTGTTGATTCAGGCGTATAGGCGATTCAGGTTGGCGAGTCGTTGGGGGTCGAGGTCTCGGCCGGCCAGGGCGGGATGGTCGGGACCGTAGCGGTGGGCACGAAATATAATGGTGTCCGAAGTATGCTATGGAACGACCAAGACGCACCAGCCGACCAAAGCGGACCATCGAGTCCTACGACCGCCGGAACAAGGAGAGTCAGAACACACCTCCTTCAAGGCGCCTTCAGTGCCGCTCCATCTCCATGAGCACATCGATCCTCGCACCATCATAGAGGCGACGCGCAAGCATCGTCATTTAATGTGGAGAGTTGGGCAATTATGAACTTCAGAATACTTCCATTGGTCATTTCATTGATATCCGTCCTAGTTTCCATGTCCTTGCTTGCAGCCTGTGCGACCGACGAAAAGGCCGAAGTCGAAAGGGCCGACGCCACAGCCATCAGCAGCGGTGGGCTTCACACCTGCATGTTGCGGGAAGGCGGCTCAGCGGTGTGCTGGGGCGACGACTATTATGGACAGGCAAGCCCGCCTGCCCCTGAATGAGATGAGCATGGAGAGACAACATGCCACTAGCCGATAATTCACAAGAATGGTATACGGATGCACGGTTCACCTGTTATCGTTGTACTCCTTACTTGGTGTTGTTGCTTCGTCAGTAAGGATGACGCGGTGGTCTGTCTTCATACAATCCTCTCTTACACCACCACTATGGGACACTACTTTGGCTTACCAGCACCCTCCCCTTTATCAAGCGGGATATTGACGGAATGAGAACCACATTTACTATCACAGACGACATACGCAAAGAGTTGGAATGCCGCGGGTTGGCGCTGGAGACCGTCTTTGTGGACGATGGTTCTCCAGATACCCTGGTGATGGTGTTTCGAGTCGATCCTCTTCCTGGGACAAGTCCAGCGACCCCGGCCGTCATAAAGTTCTCAAAGAGCGAGTTCGCCATCCCCGTCGCAGAGGAAATTCAGCTTGGGACACTTCGATACTATCGCGAATACGAGGGCGAGGGCGAGGGCATCCGGGACGAGATGGAGGGACGCTTTCAAGAAGACATCACTCAGACTGTGTTGAGGCGCATGGGACGATCTGGTCGGGGCGGTTCGTTCTCGGCCCAGGTTGAAATGGGCGTCGAAGACCAGTGGGTCTTCTGCACATCTGTCGTGTCAAAGTGGGCAGCGAGCTTGAGCATCGGACAGCTGGGAAAGTGTTTCAGCTACGGGTGCGGAACGCAAATCCGCGACCCCGGGGCGTTCGCCCAAGAATTGGGCGCGGTGTTCGCTTCCCATACTTCATGGGACGATGTCCAGCTGGCTGGCCACCATAAGGTCTTGCAGTTGCTTGCGTCCGTGGTGCACATAAGACGCACGATCCACGTCTATCACGGTGCTGTGTGTTACCCCGCCGCCTCTGCCGAGGTGGTGCGCGCCTTTCCAGAATACCACCAGCCTGCAATCGTGCCTTTCCAGAAGCGTCCGGATTTTGAGTGGGAACGGGAATATCGGTTCGTGGTCAACTTCCCTGGCGAACCCCAGGCCAAGAAGCTTCGTCTTCCCATAACTGCAGAACTTCGCGGTCTAGCCAGCGTGGTGTGGCAAGTACCGACATAGGGGTGGCGGTAAGCCGAAGCAGACAGAAGGTAGGCCCGTGCAGGGTAATGGGAAAGGTAAAGGTAAAGCCTCCAACTTGCCAGGGTTGGAGGTTCTTGCGGCATGGATGGAGGCCGTCGGCTGGCCTTTTATATTTGGACCTCCCAGTGAAAAGTTCGCAATACAGTACATCCCGGCCCACCATAGTGTACTGAATTCATAACAACCCCTTCGACTAGGGCCACTTCATCTACGTTCCCACCCCCAATGGGGCTGTCCCCCGGGGTTGGTAGGGTGTAGCGGATGGAAGCCTTTCCCGGCTTCACCCGAATCTCCTTCACGAAGGACCGGATGAAGGCCCGCGTTCCCGTCAAGTCGCTGGTCCTCAGATACTTCCTCATATCCTTGGCAAATGCGGCTATAGTTTCCATCCTGTCCAATGTTACCCTTCGCCGCTTCAGGATTGTCCTCGCCTCTTCCTCCGTGGCCTCCAGATTCTCCTTCCTCTCACGGAGTTCCCTGATCCGGTCCGCGGCGTCTACGATGTCAAGCTTAGTCATCTCAACCACCTGCCACACCCTTCCCAGCCGCCCCTTCACCTCGTCAAGCTCCTTCCTGATGGTCTTCAACCTCTTGCGCTGGTCCCTGGCCTCCCCGTCCATCTCCTCATCCACAATCTTCACCAGGTCCCTGATGTTGGACTCGGTCAGGACGTTCTCCCGGATATTCTTGACGATCAGCCCCTCAAAGTGTTTCGCGTTGAGCCTGGGGTCTGGCAGGTCCGCCTGCCCTGCATCAGCAGGGACCGGCAAGCGTAGTAGGTGTACTTGCCGCCCTTGGCTTCCGATGCCGTGAGCGCCTTGCGGCAACTCTCACATCTTGCAAGGCCGCTGAGCAGATAGGGACTGGAGGACCTCCTGGGATGTTCGATCCTGGGAGCCCGGGAGCGGAGAAGGGCAGACACCTGGCGGAAATTACGCTTGGTGACCAGGGGGGGAGGCCTTGTTCAATCGCACCGGAGGTGCTCCATCTCTGGCGTTGACACCCCAGACCAAGGTGCCCGTGTAGACTTCGTTATTCAGAAGGCTGTGAACCGAGTTCTTGTGCCACCGCTTTCCCGTTGGACTGGGAATGCCATCCCTGTTCATGGCCTTGGTAATGTCAAGGAGTTCTTGCCCTCAAGGGCCATGTCGAACATGCGCCGCACTATGGGAGCCTTCTCCTTGTCCACCTCCAGCCGAGGCCGCTTTTTAACCCCGTCCTGTACGTACACCTTCCTGTACCCGAAGGGTGGTCTGGCAGTGACCCAGAAACCCCGTGAAGCCGCCTCCCGCATTCCCCGGATCACTTCCTGGGCCAGGTTCTCGCTGTAGAACTCGTCCACCGACTCGATGATGGCCTCCATCAGCTTGCCCGTAGGGGAATCGTTAGCGTGTTCGGTGATTGAGGTGACCCTTATCCCTCTGCGCCGGAGCATGAACTTGAAGGCCACGGCATGTTCCCGCTTCCTGCTCATCCTTATCTATACTTGCGAGTTAGGAGCGCCCACGCTGTATCCCTCGCCTCGTCCCAGGTGCGAACTATCCGGCTCTCTGGAACTCGCTTCAGAACATTGAGGGCGAGAATCGTCCGCCTTGGCATCCCGGAAAGGCCCATCACCACACAATCAGTATTCTGCAACATTGCGGTGTCCACCAACTGCTCCACCACCAGCGCCGCGCTATCATCCAGGTACACGGTATCCGAGAAATCAAGAATCACCACTTCATGGTCTCGAATATCTGCACCTATGGTGTCAATCAGTTTGCTGGAGGACGCTACCGTAAAGGTTCCCTTAAGCGCCACCAGACCCACCCTGGCTGAGAAGCGGTCCACGTCGTCCCACCTCGCACCAGTGCCAAAGAAGGCCTGATCAAGAATTGGCACAGAGACTACACTGTCCATCTCCAGCTGCTCAAACTGCCGCGCATTGGTCACTGCAGCAGCAATCATTCCCACGGCCACAGCCGCGACCAGGTCCAGAAACACAGTCAATCCCAGCGTCAGGAGCATCACCACCATGTGCTCTCGTTGCACCTTGTGCACCCGCATCACAAATCGCCAGTCTATGGTATCCAGCGCAACCTTCACCAGAATTCCGGCAAGTACGGCGTTTGGTATAGAGGCCACAAAGTCCCCCATAACCAAAACCATCACCACCAGTATGGCCACCGACGCCACTCCCGCCACCAGCGTCGCCCCGCCGGCCTGGATGTTCGCCACAGTGCTGGGGGTTGCGCCGGATCCCGGTAGGCCCCTGATGAATCCCGTGAAAACATTGCCGATGCCTTGTGCCAGCAGCTCCCTGCTCGGGTCGTGCCGCGTCCGTGTCATCGAGTCTCCCACCAGCGCAGTTAGCAGCGTATCCACAGAACCTACTAGAGCAATAACCAAAGCTGGCTCAATCGAGCTCGCCAGCACGCCGGGAGATAAGTCCGGTAGTTGGAAGGAGGGCAACGCTGTGGACACTGCGCCTATTGTCGGCGCCTCCGTGAGCCAGGCCACCCCCAACAGTGACCCAATCAATAGAGCTGCCAGTGTGGAGGGTAAAAAGCGATCGAATCTATTTGGCCAGAATATAGCCACCCCTAGGGTCACGGCAGCTATTAGAAGTGCGCCACCATCAAAGTGCTCAACCACGTCCGGAAGATTCTGCAGCGTGCCAATTGGTCCCCCCATTGCGGCAGGCGCGCCAAGGAAGGGCAGAATCTGCACCAGAATGATTATCACTCCCACCCCGGTCATAAAGCCCGAAATGACCGAATAGGGAGTGTATGTTACGTAACGCCCGATTCTAAGAAGCCCAAACAATATCTGAATCAGGCCCGCCATTATGACTATGGTGAATGCTTCGGCGATGTTGTCCGCATGGGCGGCAACAATCACCGCCATTGCCACCGTCATTGATCCTGTAGGCCCGGATATCAGGGAGCGCGTCCCGCCGAACACTGCGGCAAAGAAACCGACCGATATTGCGCCATATATGCCCGCCGACGGCCCCAGTCCTGCCGCCAACCCAAAGGCCAAGGCCACCGGCAGACCCACCACCGCCGCAGTAACGCCACCAAGAATATCACCGCGAAGGGTTTGAAGGTTGTAACTTAGCCCGGAAAGTTGTATGCGCCTCAGCAAGGAGAGTCCCGTTCGCAGTGAACTATCGGCCAATTGTGAGTAATCATGCTATTCTTATCCAAATGTTCATAACTCTACAACGACCATAGCCCTGAAGCAGAATCCCTCCCCTCCGTCGAATATCCTGACAAACCCATAATCGCCCAACTGCACTGCCCCCAACCCTAAATCGTCGCGTGTAGCGCTCCCCCATCCAGGCTGATGTTCTGTCCCGTAATGTACCCCGCCCTCTCCGACGCCAGAAACGCTATCAGGTCTCCCATCTCTTCGGGCCGGCCTAGTCGCCGCATCGGAATCTGGTGCGCAGCCTCCCGCATCAACTGCTCCGCATTCTTGCCCGTACCCTCCGCCATCGCACCGTACAGCGCCGTCATACGCCCCGTCATCACCTGCCCGGGATGCACGTTGTTCACTGTAATGTTGAAGCTCGCCAACTCGTTGGAAAGCATCTTGGAGTAGCCCACCACCGCCAGCCGACTCGAAGTAGAAAGCACCAGATTCAGCACCGGCTCCCGCACAGCGTTGGAAAGCAGATTGATAATGCGCCCCCATCGTTGCTGCTTCATGTACGGAATAACCTCCCGGCTCATCCGCATCGCGCTCATGAAATTCTGCTCCAGCGCGTCGTACCACGCGTCATCCTTGATCTCCGAAGGTCTCGCCGGCGGTGGCCCTCCGATGTTGTTCACCACCACGTCTATTCGCTCGAAACGATTAAACGTGTCCCGCACCACCATCTTGATGTTCTCCGGTTTGGATAGATCGGCGGGTATTGCCATGACGTGTCTCTGCGACGCCAGCCTCGCTATCTCCATCTCCACCTTTCGAAGCTCTGATTCCGTACGGGCGCAGATGGTGACCAGCGCCCCCTCCCTTGCAAGGGCCATGGCCGTTGCCTTGCCCATACCCTTGCTGGATCCCCCTACAATGGCTACCCGGTCTCTTAGCCCTAAGTCCACTTCCGAAACCTCCCGGCTTGCTAGGCCAAATCATAGCCAAACCCGCCTACCAAGACAAGGCTAATCTCAGATCGCCGTCAGATTACCTTCCGATCCCCTAACTCTCCAATCTCCTCCGTCGAATACCCCAACTCTCGCAGTATCTCCACGGAATGCTCCCCCAACTCCGGTGGCGGCGCGTCAATCGCCCCGGGAGTGGCCGAAAACTTTATCGGTATCCCCGTCTGCTCTATCTCCCCCGCAGACGGATGCTGAACTGTCAGCCGCATCTCCCGTTCATTCACCTGGGGGTCTCCGAAAACGTCCGCCAGGTCGTTAATGGGCCCGCAAGGAACTCCTGCCCCCTCCAGAATACCCACCCAGTGTTGAGCGTCAGCCTTCCGAAATTCTGCCTGCAGCAGGTCGATCAGCTCCTCACGGTTGTTCACCCTGTCTCGATTCAGCGCAAATCTAGGATGGTCCACCAGGTCCATCCGTCCCATTGCCTCACAAAACCGCCCCCAAAACCTCTCGTTGCCCACCGCCACGTTCACAAACTTCCCATCGGCGCCCATAAACGCCTGGTACGGCGCCAGATTGGGATGCGCCGCCCCCACCCGCGCCGGTGGTGCCCCCGTGGCAAAATACGTACCCGCCTGGTACGTGAGCCAGGATACCTGCAAGTCCAGCATCGAAACGTCGATGTACTGCCCCTTCCCCCTCCGCTCCCGATGAAACAACGCTACCGTAATCGCGTATGCCGCCAGCATTCCCGCCCCAATGTCCGTCAGCGCAATTCCCATCTTCTGCGGCTCTCCGTCCGGCTCCCCCGTCAAACTCATAATCCCCCCCAGCCCCTGCATCATCTGATCGTAAGCAGGCTTCCTACGATAAGGCCCCGTTTGCCCGAACCCAGAAATCGACGCATAAACAATCTTCGAATTCACTCCCTTCACCGTCTCAAAATCAATCCCCAGCCGGTCCACCACGCCGGGCGTAAAATTCTCCACCACCACGTCCGCGTCTTTCGCCAGCTTCATGAAAACCTCCCGACCAGCGGGTTCCTTCAGGTTCAGCGTCAGGCTTCTCTTGTTCCGGTTGATGGACAAAAAATACGCGCTTTCGCCTTTCACAAATGGCGGTCCCCACTGGCGAGTGTCATCTCCCCTACCAGGAATCTCAATCTTGATAACGTCCGCCCCGTAGTCCCCCAGCATCAAAGTGCAGTACGGGCCCGCAAGGGCACGGGTGAGGTCAAGAACTCGTATGCCGCTCAGGGCTTTCATACCAACTCCTTCAACAATTTGCCAACCATACTATCACAGCCCATTCCACAGGTTGACACAACAACCCAACAATTCCATAATCCGACTGGACTTGACACGCTCAATTCGGTAATATCTAACCAATTTCATAACTGAAAATCGTAGGAGGGAATGATGTCTGACTACAAGCTTGTCTCTTCAGACTCGCACATCATGGAGCCACCCGACCTCTGGCTCAAGCATATCGACCCGGAGTATAAGCACCGCGCGCCCCGCGTTGTCCGCGAAGGCGAGTTCGACCAGTGGTACGCCGACGGCGACGTAAAGTTCGGTGTCGTAGGATCAAACACCCAGGCCGGCCGTCGTTTCGAGGCCCCGGAGACTATCCAGACCCAGGGCACCTACGAGGAAGTCCGCCTCGGCGGCATGGACCCCCACGCCCACGTGGCCGACATGGACCTCGACACCGTCTACGGCGGCGTCATCTTCCCGTCCATGGGCCTGACTACCTGGGTTATCCCATCCCCCGACCTCCTCTCCGCCGTCTTCCGCGCCTACAACGACTGGTTGGCCATCTTCTGCGAGCCTTATCCCAACCGTCTCAAGGGACTGGCCATGCTGAACGTGGATAGCGTAGAAGAGGGCGTAAAGGAACTGCGTCGCTCCCACAAGATCGGCCTGGCAGGCGCCATGATTCCCCAGAGGCCCGTCTTCGGCCGCTACGACAGCCCCATGTACGTGCCCCTTTGGGAAGCCGCTCAGGAGCTGAGCATGCCTCTGGCCATCCACATCGGCACCTCTCGCTGGACGCCAGCAAACGACCCCGCCCACGGGTCCAAGAAGGGTTTGATCGATTTCACCAACCAGGAATACGACATGAAGGACAATGTCACCGCCATTCTCTATTCCTGCATCTTCGAAGACTACCCGGACCTCCGCATCGGCGTCGCCGAATACGAAATCTCCTGGGCGCCCTATCTACTGAACCGCATGGACAGGATTTATGAGGAGCGCCCCAACATGTTCGAGCGCCGCTATAAGAACGGTGCCATGCCCAGCGACTACTTCAAGAGCAACATGTTCCTCAGCTTCCAGGAGGACGACCTCGGCATCCAGCTTCGTGAGTACGTGGGAGTTGAGACCCTCCAGTGGGGTTCGGACTACCCCCACGCCGAGTCCACCTTCCCCAAGTCTCGCGAAATCGTCGACCGCATCCTAGAGGGCGTCCCCGAAGACGAAAAAGCCCTCATCGCCGGCGAAAACTGCGCCAAAATGTTCAACATGACCTAACCATTCCAACCCCACAAGATTCGCCGACAATCAAGAAGCCCCGATGCAGATGCATCGGGGCTTCTCTGTTACACCCAAAATTGACAAATGCCTAAGGACTGCGTAAATTCGAAACAGTGCCGGGGATGATTCCTTGCAGGAGTCATTCCGGGCACTCTTTCTTGTTTCACCTTAGGTTGCTCCGCTCGGTAATCGGTAGAACCCTGGCAGCGGATTTCCATCTTTGGCGGACAGGTCGTCTCGGGTCTTCTGCACAATGATGTCATTCCACCGCCAGACTGTGTGCAGGTAGGCATCTCCCTTCCGCGGAGACTGCGGGCGCAATTTAGCCTCTTCGTATTGCCGGACAACCGATGCCACCAAGTCTGCGATTTGTATCCCTATTGAAGTCTTCGAATCCACGAACAAGGGCACATCGGTGATGTGGCTTAACCCTCTGCCTTCGTCAGAACGTTAGAGGTAGCGGCAGAATTGCCAACCTAATCCTCCGTAGAGTCCAGACGGCCCATCGAACATGACGGTGGCCATAGTGTCGCCCTCTTCCGCCAAGACTTCGACCCGTTGAGCCAGAAGTTGAAATCTCTTGGGCAAATGTTCTTCACCCTTTTGGATATGGCCAAAGGGCATTTTCATTATCATTCCGAAGATTGTCACTGGCAAAACCAGTAGGGTGTTATAGAACTGTTCCAAGAAGCCGGTGCAATGTGGCTTGCGTCTGAACGTATGCCGATTGATTAGGTTCTTTGCCTTAAGCTCCATCCGTTCCTGTCCTAACAAATCACGCTTCAATCCATGAATACGCGCTGCCATGGAACGAACATCTCCTTCATCTACACACCCGCAGACAACAACCGGACGATCACAGGGATCATTGGGATGCGGATGCCCACTCTCGTCAATGAAGGCAAGCATAAAGAACCCTTAACCACATGGACAAGAGGTTACTAGCCCCTGCGTCCCCTACCCCTCCATCTGAATAATCGACAAATACGCACCCTGGGGGTCCATCAGCGGATAAATCCGCCCCACGCCCGCAACGTCAATCGGCCCCATTATCGGATTCGCCCCCATCTCCTTGGCCCGCTCCATCGTCCCGTCCGCGTCATCAACCACAAAATATACTCCCCAGTTGGGCGGCACCTCTCCCCACTCCTCCTGAATCTGCATCATCCCCGCCACCGACTCGCCGTCCTTCTGGAACTCGATATACTCCATCTCCTCGTTAGCTGATCCCCTTCGGCTGGTCCAACCCAACAGTCCGCCATAAAACTCCGCAGCTGCGTCCGTATCCCTAGTCAGCAGCTCAAACCAACCCAGAGTGCCGGCCTCGCCAAATACCTGCGCCCCGATGTGCTCCTTCGGCTGCCACAGACCCACCACCGCCCCCGTTGAGTCTTGAATCATCGCCGTCCGCCCAGCGTCGAACACGTCCATAGCGCCCATCATCACGTTGCCGCCCAATTCCGCAGCCCTGGCCGCTCCCTCGTCCGCGTTGTCCACGCAAATGTACGTCCGCCAATGGGGTTGGGACGTGAACTCCAGCATATCCGGCGGCATCTGGAACAGCGCGCACACGCTCTTGCCGTCCTTCTGAAGCATCACATAAGCCCCGCCCATATCCCCCATCGGCATATCCACCGACGTCAGCCCCAATATCGAAGTGTAGAACTTCTTGGCGCCCTCGCCGTCCGTCGTTGCCAGTTCCGCCCAGCAGAAACAGCCGGGTTCGTACTTCTCAATTTCCAATCTGAAATACCTCTACGCTTAACTAATTATTTCCCGCCACCGGAAATGGCAGGAATGAAATGCACTTCCGCATCCGGCGCGACCTTGGCCAGCAGACCCATGCTGGTAGTCTCCCCGTCTATCGCCACGGCCAGATTCGGCTTTATCCGCCCGTCTTCCGTCAACCACTGGCCGATGCCTGGAAAACGCTCCTCCAACCCCTGAATCACCTGCCGCACGTTCGCGGCCTGAAATTCAACCTCCTTAACACCCTCCGTGAGGGGTTGTAGCATCGTCGGAATGAACACACGGGCCATTACCCTTAGTCCGAGTTCTTCGACTCTTCAGAGTCCCACAGCGCCTTTAACACCTCGCCCGGACTCATAGGCAGGTTCGTCATTCGGACGCCCGTAGCAGCCTTAATCGCGTTGGCAATCGCCGCCATCGGCGGCACTATCGGCACTTCTCCCACTCCCCTCACTCCGAAGGGATGTCCGGGATTCGGCACCTCCACCATCACCGTGTCAATCATCGGCAGGTCCAACGACGTCGGCATCCGGTAGTCCAGGAAGCTGGAGTTGGTCATACAACCTTCGTCGTCGAAGAAATACTCCTCGTTCAACGCCCAGCCAATACCCTGCACGGCGCCTCCCTGAATCTGACCCTCCACGTAGCTCGGGTGAACCGCCTTCCCCACGTCCTGCAGCGCCGTATACCGCAGCACCTCCGTCTTGCCCGTCTCCGGGTCAACCTCAACATCCGCGATGTGTATCGCGAAAGCCCCGCCTACGCCGCCGGGATTGACTGCAGCGCTCCCGACAATCGGCCCGCCCGTTTCCAGCAGCAGTCCGGCCAGTTCCTTAAACGTAAACCGCAATTCCGGGTCCGACTTGTGATGGAACACCCCGTCCGTCAGGTCCACGTCCTCCGCGGACACGTCCCAGATATACGCCGCTCGCTCAATCATCTGACGCTTGATGTCCTGCGCCGCCTCGTAGCTCGCCCAGCCCGTCTTGAAGGCCACGCTGCTTCCCCCCGTCGTGGACGTGAACCCTATGGAGTCCGTGTCCCCAACCGACGGATGAACGTCTTCAGCCGGAAGGCCCAGCACCTCGGCCATCTGCATGGCTACCGCCGCCCTAGTGCCGCCGATGTCTGGCGACCCCTCAACCAAGCTCACTGTTCCATCCTGGTTGACGCTGGCCGTTGCGCTCGACGGTCCGGAGCCGTTGAACCAGAATCCGGTGGCAATTCCCCTGCCACGATTCGGCCCCTCCAGGGGAGCCGACCAATGGGGATGGTTCTTGGCCGCCTCCAGCGTCTCCAGATACCCGATACGAGGGAAGACCGGCCCAGTCAATCGGCGCGTCCCCTCCTTGGCCGCATTCCGCACCCGAAAATCTATCGGGTCAATGTTCAGCTTCTCCGCCAACTCGTCTATGACGCTCTCAGCGGCATACGCTGCCGCAGGCGCCCCCGGCGCCCGGTACGCTGCCGTCTTCTGTGTGTTGATCACTACGTCGTACCCCTCAACACGCCCATTGGCAATGTCGTAGGGCCCGAACATGCACTGCACCCCGGGGTTGATCGGCGATCCGGGGAACGCCCCCGCCTCGTAAATCAGCGTCGCTGTCGTGGCCGTAATCCGCCCGTCCTTCGTCGCCCCCATCTTCACCTTCATGAACGAGCCCGATGTTGGTCCCGTCCCTTCAAATACCTCCTGGCGACTCATGGAAACCTTCACCGGACGACCCGTCATCTTCGAAAGCAACGCCGCCACCGGTTCCAGGTAAACCAGCGTCTTGCCCCCAAAGCCTCCACCGATTTCCAGGGGAATGACCTTAATCTGCGACATGGAGATGTCCAGAATCAACGCCGACTGGTCCCTCATGGCGAACTGCCCCTGCGAGCTGCACCAGATGGTCACGTGGCCGTCCCGGTTCCACATCGCCGTCGCCGAATGCGGTTCAATATAACCCTGGTGAACCGCCTTGGTCCTGAACCCTCGCTCCACCACCACGTCCGCTTCCGCAAAGCCTTTCTCCAGGTCTCCCAGTTCAAACACAAAATGGCTCGCCACGTTGGATCCGCCCTCCGGGTCCGAGTCGTCACGCAGCCCGCCCGGCCGGACAAAGGGATTCTCCGCCGTATACAGACGCTCGTGAAGAATCGGGGCCCCCTCCTTCATTGCGTCCACCGCGTTCAACACCGGCGGCAGAACTTCGTATTCTACGTCAATGCGACCAAGCGCTTCCTCCGCCACATGCTGGTCCGCTGCCGCCACCGCCGCAACGGCGTGACCCTTATACAGCACCTTGTCCGAAGCTAGCACATTGTTGCTCAGGAACTTCGGGTTCATCATCGCCCCCTCGCCCAGATCCGCAACGCGGCCCGATGGCTGCGGCAGGTCCGCCGACGTTATCACCGACTCAACCCCCGGCAGCGCAAGCGCTCGGCTGATGTCGATGGACTTGATGATGGCGTGGGCGTGAGGACTCCGCAGCACCTTCCCGTGAAGCATCCCGGGCAAGTTAATGTCTGCGCTGTAACGCGCCTGTCCCGTGACCTTCTCCAACCCGTCGTGACGGATCGGACGGGTGCCAACTACCTTGTATTGAGTCTTGTTTTCAGCGGTTGAAACCATACTAACTCTCCGATTTGGATTGGGTCGCCATAGTCTTCCCCGCGTCCAGAACGGCGCGGACTATCTTGTCGTAGCCGGTGCAGCGACACAGATTCCCGGCCAGCCAGTGGCGCACCCGGCCTTCGTCCGCCTCCGGTTCATTCTCCAGCAGCGCCTTGGCGGCAACAATGAATCCCGGAGTGCATATGCCGCACTGCAATGCCGCATTCTCCAGGAACGACTGCTGAATCGGGTGCAGCCCGTGGGTGTAAGCCACCCCTTCAATCGTGGTGATCTCCTTACCCTCGGCCTCCACGCCCAACATCAGGCACGAATCTATCAGCCGTCCGTCAACGATGACGCTGCAGGCGCCACAGTTGCCGTCGTTGCAGCCCTCCTTGGTGCCCGTCATGTTGAGCACGTCCCGCAGGACTTCAAGCAGACTCTGACGACTCTCGCACAGCAGGTCGACGTCTAAACCGTTGATGTTAGTCTGAACGTGGATTTTCTTGCTCATATACAGTCCCTCACTATTGTTTTCCTGGTTCCAACTGTCCTATCCGTCATCCTGATTATCCCTCTCGTTAACCGAATCATCACTCGTCATTCCCGCGGAGGCGGGAATCCATCTTCTCCCTTCCCCCTTGATGGGGGAATGGGGTGAGTTTTCGTGTCATTCATGCGAAATCGCGAATCCCCACTCTCACCTCCTACCCCTGCGCCCGCGCGACAGCTTCTCGTAGCGCCCGCTTGGTCAGCACTCCAGAAAGATGGATCCGTTGCTTCGCGGTCCCTCTCATGTCGCTGATTGGCCGCGCGGCAGCTTTCGCCGCCTCCGCCGCAGCCTCGAAGGACCCCTCGCTCGCGGCCCTTCCCGCCAGAAGTTCACTCGCTTCCTCAGCGAAGATCGGCGTGGGTCCCACAGCGGCCAGGGAGATGCGCGCCGACTTTATCGTCTCTTTGTCGTCCTCCAACACAACGCTTGCCCCTGCCCCTGCCACCGCAATGTCCATCTCGTTGCGCGGAATAAACCGCAGATAGTGCGCCCCTGAGTTGGCGGCGGGTGGCGGGAACTTCAAAGCCACCAGCAGCTCCCCGTCCTGAAGTACGTTCTGACCGGGCCCGGTGCAAAAATCCTCAACCGGAAGCGTCCGGCTGCCCTTCGGTCCTTCGATAACACAGGACGCGCCAAGGGCTATCAGAATCGGAATCGTGTCCCCGCTCGGAGAGGCGTTGCACAGGTTGCCGCCCACGCTGGCCCGTCCCTGGATCTGAATGCCTCCTATGAGAAAGGCGGCGTCCACCAGGCCCGAATAGAGACTCTGGATGGTATCGTCTTCATAAATCCGATAGCAGGGAACGGCGGCCCCCAGCGTGAGCCCCTCTTCCGCTGAACAGGACAACTCGTTCATCTCAGGGACGCCCTTGACGTCCACCAGCCTGTCGATGAAAAAGCGTCGTCCCCGAAGCTGGACCAGGATGTCGGTGCCGCCGGCCAACGCCTTGGCTTTCGGCCCTTTTTCCGCCATCAAAGCGACGGCTTCCTTAAGACTTGTGGGTGCTACATATTCAAAATCTTGCAGGGTAATGCCTCCTGAATGAAGGGTATCGGCAACAAGGGAAGGTGGCTAGATTATAAGCATAGCCTCTATACTTGGCAATGCCACGAACGGCCCCCTTTTTTCCGCGGCCCCATCCCTCCCCACTCCCCCGCGAACGCGGGGGCCCACTCTTCATCCCTCCGCCTCAACCCACATGTCATTCTGAGGAGGCCCCGCGACGAAGAATCTCGCCCCCAGCCACGCCCTCCCTTCCCTTCTCCCCCTGCCGTCATTCCGGTGAAAACCGGAATCCAGAATCCCCTGATTTAGCTACGGATGCTGACGCCTCAAACCACTACCTGAATCCGCACTCGGCAGTAATTCAAAGGTCTCCGAACGCGGTAAGCAATCTTCTCTTCCCCCTCTACGGTGAAAGTCTAAAGCCCACCCTCACTAGATACGGCAATGGGAGTATCCCATCCATCCCATTTCACAGATCAACGTCGGGATGGTATATCCCCCAATGTAACAACCCCCCTACCCCTCAAAAAACCAGTCCCACGTCTTCCGGCTCTCGTCCCTCGACAAAGACTCGTGGTAATGGATTATCTTCCACTCCCCCTCGTTCTTCCGCAATATGAAGGTGTTCCGCCCGGGAAACACCATTGTCCGCCCGAAATTCGTCAGGTGCGCCTCCACCACGTACGTCAGATACACCCACGCCACGTCGCCCAACACATCAATCTTCACGTTGTCGATAACCCAGTCGGCCACGCTGACGTCCTTCAATCCGTTATAGTAACCGTCCACCCCTTCCCACCCATACAACGCGTCGTTGTTCTCCTCCGCTATGTATACCAACTCGGAGTACGACGAGTCCCACACCTTCTTGACCGCCTCCGTATCGCAATCATTCAGAGCCTTCATCCACCGGTCGATAACCGCTCTCACCTGCTGAATATCCTGACTTGCCATCATTCTTTCCTTTATCGTCGTAACCTGCTTATAAAGACCTTTGCATAACCGTCATTCCGGCCTCCGAGCCGGAATCTAGTCCTCTCCCTTCCCCCTTGATGGGGGAAGGTTAGAGCCTGCCCTGTGCTTGTCGAAGGGATGGGAGTGTCTCTCTCCATCGTCACTAAGTCCCACTCTTTCAGACTTATGAATCGGTCTCCCTGCACGAGATTGCAGAGCGTCAGCCCGTAGCGCGGCATAAACGGCAGGCAGCGAATTCTGGTCCAGCGCCCCCAGGTGGGCAATGTCGCCCCCAACCCTCGCCGCCACAGGCTCTCCGTCCCTGAACAGAATCCGGTTGCCGGACAGCGAAGGTATCCGAGCCCCAGGCGTCACAATTCCCACCATGTTAAGCGGGTCCGCGCCGTTGACCGTCACCAGATTGCCCCGAGTCTTCCTGCGCCTCATCGCCCGAAGCTGCCCCACCGCCTCCGGCAAAGCGTACTGCTCCCCGGAAAATCCCGTAATGAACCGACCTCCGCGAATCTCCCCCCGCGCCTCCAGCCGCCGATACACCCGCAGAAGCTCTCGCCACGGTGGTGTATGAGCCTCCCGAACTAGCAGCTTGTGGAACACCACCCCGTACCGCCTCAGCAGCTGCCGCGCCTTGAACTCAATCAATTCCCCCTCTTCCACAATGTCTCCCAGGTCCCTCTCCAACTTCGACCACCGCCCAGACGCTGTCCTGTCCACCGTGCTCAGTATCAGCTTCCTCCCCCGCGGCCGACGCGGGTTGCGAGCTAGCGGTCGTCGCTTCGGCGCAATCAAGTCCCTCAGTCCGGCAAACCCGTCGCACGTCACCAACCCCGCCGAGACCAGCTCCGCAAGCCCCTGCCTTACGTTGCTCTCAAGCTGCCGCGTCTGCTGCACAAGCTCCTGGAAGAAGCACGCGCCCCGGCCCTCCAGCACCTCCAGGATGTGCTCCGCCAGCCCGCTCAGGTTGCGAACCGCGGGAATCATATCCGAATGCGGCGTTAGGTGAAACTGAAAATTATCCCGGAACACCAGCGACACCGGCAAGGTGTGCGGCGTGTTCCCCCTCCGACTCCTGACGCCATTCGAAGGAGCATGCAATCGCGCCCACGCCACCTGCCCGGACAGACATAGCTGGTCCAGCCATCCGCTGCTGTAACGGTTCATCCGCGCCGGCAGAAGATGGTTCTCCCAAGCCGACGCCGGCGCTTGGTACCCCTCAAGCAGGTCCAGCAGCGCCGTCAGACCCATCGGCCCCTCCACTCGGTACTCTGGGTCCAGGTGGTGCCAGATGAACAGGAACCGCATGAAGTCCGCGGGAGATACCGGCTCCACCTCCTTCCGCAGCCTCTCCAGCGTGTACCGATGAATCCGCGCCAGCAGTCGGCGGTCGCACCACTCCTCTGGCCCATCCCGAAATTCAAACCGTCCTCGAATGGCGAACCCCTCACCCTCCAGCGCAATCAACGCCCTCTCAACGGCTCCTTCCGGCATCCCAACCGGACCCGCCAGACGGACGACCGTTACCGGCCCAAGTCCCTCCAACCGGCTCCTGATAATCTCCCGCAGTGCATTCTCCGGCGTCCACTCCACTGCCCGTTCCCTCGGAGGAGGCTCCACCGCCGGCTTAAATTCTCCATCCGGCATAATTGCTCGAAACTGCCTCAGCCTCTCGCATGCAATGAACACCGAATGGCCGGGCGACACGAAAAACTCCGTCGCCCGCTTTTGCTCCAACAGTTCCGGCACGAACTCACGGAACGGCTCCATCTCTTCTTGAGTCACGAACCCCAGAAGCATCAGCGCGTCGTGCAATTCGTCCACCGTCTCCACCACCGGCCACGCCTGCTCCCGCACCCGCTGAATCGCCTCCTGGTCCAACTGTCCCACGTCATCATCAGACTTGACATCCACCGACCGACGCATATACACCGCCTGAGTCCGCCGTTCCTCCAACGGAGCGTCATCCAGGAAAGCGTAGGGCTTTGCCGTCAGTATCTCGTGAGCCATAGGAGATGGCTCCACCGAGTCTACCGCCACCAGGTTCAGCCGCTTGTCGGCCGCATCACTTAGAAGTTGCGTGAATCCCTCAATGTCCATCGCCTCCGTCAAGCAGTCCCTCACCACCTCGTTGACTATCGGATGATCGGGAATCTCCACGTCCCCCACCAAGTTCTCCTGGCACGCCGTCTGCTCAGGAAACACCGCCGATAGCAGGTCGTCGGACCGCATTCGCTGTATCGGCATCGGCACCTTCTTCCCAGACTCCCACCGCAGCACCGCCAGCGACCGCGTCGCGTTCCACCTCCACCGAGTCTGAAACATCGGCGAAGCCAGCAGCGCCTGCTTCAGCACCTCCTTTGCCGTTTGCGGCTTCAGGTAGGAGAAGACCTCCTCCAGCGGAAAGCTGTGCTGCGGGCCCAGCGAAAGCACAATCGAATTGTCGTTGGCCGCCGCCTGTAGCTCAAAGTTAAACGTCCGGCAGAACCTCTTCCGAAGCGCCAGCCCCCACGCCCGGTTTATCCGTCCCCCGAACGGCGAATGGATAACCAGCTGCATCCCCCCCGTTTCATCGAAAAACCGCTCAAATACCACGTTCTCCTGGCTGGGCACCACCCCCAACGTCTTCTTCGTCGCCCACAGATATTCCACCAGCTGCTGAGCCGCCGCAGACTCGATCCCCGTCTCTTCACTCAACCACCGCTGCGCCCCCAGCAAGTCGGGGAAAAATCCCTCCACCCTGCTGCGAAGCTCAGAAACGGCGACGGAAAGCTCATCCGTCCTCGACGGCGCCTCTCCCAGCCAGAACGGAATCGTCGGCGGCAGCCCCTTGGCGTCTTCCACCCGCACCTTCCCCTGCTCCACCCTTCTTATACGCCACGAAGATATCCCCAGCTGGAAAATGTCCCCCGCCATGCTCTCGATGGCAAAGTCCTCGTTCACCGTGCCCACCGTAATGTTCTGTGGCTCCAGAATCACCTGGTAGTCGGCGTTCTCCGGTATCGCGCCCCCGGAGGTAACCGCAGCCAGCCGCGCTCCCCGACGGGCGTTAAATCGCCGACCGATGCCGTCATAATGAAGATACGCGCTCCGCCTCCCCCTCCGCGTCGAAAATCCCTCCCAAAGCATCCGGCTGACTTCGTCGAACTCCTCTCGGCTCAGCTCCCGGTACGGATATGCCCGCCGGTATAACTCAAACAGCTCGTCCTCGTCCCAGTCCTCCATCGCCACTGCGGCCACCATCTGCTGTGCCAAAACGTCCAACGGTTTCTCCGGTATTTCCAACCTGTCCAGGGACCCCCTCTTCACGGCGCCAAGCAGCGCCACGCACTCCACCAGATCGTCTCGGGTAAGCGGGAAAAGCACCCCCTTCGGCGTCCGTCCGAGGGTATGCCCGGACCTCCCAACCCTCTGCAGCAACGTGGCGATGGCGCGGGTCGATGAGATCTGGCAGACCATGTCCACGTCCCCGATGTCGATGCCCAACTCCAGCGAAGCCGTCGCCACCAGCGCCTTCAGGCTGCCGCTCTTCAACCGCTGCTCAGCCTGGAGTCTCTGTTCCCTCGACAGGCTGCCGTGGTGCGACGTGACGTTTTCGTCCCCCAACCTCTCGCTCAGCTTGAAGTTGACCCGCTCCGCCAGTCGACGGGTGTTCACGAATACCAGCGTGGTCCGGTGCCGCTCTATGATCTCCGCCAGCCGGTGATAAATCTCATCCCATGCCTCGTGCGAACACACCGCCTCAAGAGGCGTCGGCGGGATCTCCAGCCTCAAGTCGATGTCGCGCCTGTGCCCCTCGTCGATAATGTCGCAATCCGGAGTCCTCTCCTCATCCACTTTTGGCGCGCCCACCAGAAATCTGGCAATCTCTTCAATAGGCCGCTGTGTGGCCGAAAGCCCGATACGGACGGGATTTTCCTCCGCCAGATGGGCCAGCCGCTCCAGCGTGAGCGACAGATGCGATCCCCGTTTGTCCCGCGCCAGGGCGTGAATCTCGTCCACAATGACGGTCTTCACCCCTCTCAACATGTTCCGCGCCTTCACCGACGTAAGCAGTATGTAGAGGGATTCCGGCGTCGTCACGAGGATGTGTGGCGGCTTCTTCCTCATTGACTGCCGCTGAGACGATGGCGTGTCCCCCGTCCGCACCATCACCCGTATCTCCGGCATCTCCAACCCCTGCTCAACCGCCAACTGACGAATCTCCCCGAGCGGTTCCGAAAGATTCTTCTGCACGTCGTTGCTCAGGGCCTTCAGCGGCGATACGTACACCACCTGGCATTCGTCGGAAAGTTCCCCGGCAACAGCCTGCCGAAAGAGCGAGTCTATGGCCGCCAGAAAAGCCGCCAGCGTCTTGCCGGAACCCGTGGGCGCGGCAATGAGCGTGTCCCTTCCGCCGTGAATCGATGGCCACCCCTTGTGCTGAGGCGCCGTCGGCTGTTCAAACCGGGACTCGAACCATCCACGTACAACCGGATGAAACAAGCGAAGTGGGTCCTGCATGCTTCCATTCATGGCTAGCTAGAGTGTAACCCAGGAACCTACCCTAGTCCATCACGCGCTGGGCATAATCCATTCATTCCCCCAACCACTATTGGCGTTCAGGGACAACTGTGCGAAGTTTCTTCATTCCGGCGGAAGCCGGAATCCAGGGGTGGGGCTATCGACTGCAAAGTAGACAAATCCCCACAATTCCGCCCCCTACCCGTCATTCCGGCGAAGGCGGGAATCCACTCCTCCCCCTCACCCTATCCCTGATGACCAATGCCTAACGGCTAACCATCATCCACACTGATTATATGCCCCAGCTTCTCGTGCTTCGCCTTCAGGTACTTCTGGTTCTCCTTCGTCTGCTTCACCGGCGCTGGAATCCGCTCCGCCACCTCCAACCCGTACCCGGCCAGGCCCGTTATCTTCCTAGGATTATTCGTGAGCAGACGAAGCTTCCGCACTCCCAGGTCCACCAGAATCTGCGCCCCCAGACTGTAACTGCGAGGGTCCGCCTCGAAGCCAAGCTGCTCGTTCGCCTCCACCGTGTCCAGCCCGTCATCCTGCAGATGGTATGACAGAATCTTGTTGTGCAGCCCGATCCCCCGCCCTTCCTGCCCCATGTAGACGAACACGCCCCTTCCCTCGTCCGCAATGGCCTGCAGCGCGTGCTCCACCTGGTGCCCGCAGTCGCACCGCAGGCTCCCGAACACGTCGCCCGTCTGGCAGCGACTATGAATCCGCACCAGCACAGCCTCGTCCGCCTCCCAACTCCCATGCACAAGCGCCGTGTGTTCCTCGTTGCCGTACCTGCTCCTATACCCATAAATCGTGAAATCTCCGTATTTGGTGGGCATCTTTGCCTCGCCCACTCGTACGGCAAGACTCTCCGTCCTGTTCCGATAGGCAATCAACTGTGCAATCGATATCAGGTTGATGCCGTGCTCCCTGGAAAAAGCCTCCAGGTCCGGCAAACGGGCCATGGTCCCATCAGCGTTAGTAACCTCGCAGATGGCGGCGGCCGGCTTCAACCCCGCCAGCCTCGCCAGGTCGATGCTCGCCTCCGTATGCCCGGGACGCGCAAGCACACCACCCTCGCAATAGCGCAGTGGGAAGGTGTGGCCCGGTTGCGCGAAGTCCTCCGGCATAGTATCCGGGTCTAGCAGCGCGCTGATGGTCGCTGCCCTGTCGTATGCGGAAATCCCTGTAGTGTTGTCCTTAACGTAGTCTATGGACATGGCATAGGCCGTGCCATGAATGGCTTCCGTCTCCCCCTTCGCCATCATCGGAATCTTCAGCCGCTCCAGGCACTCCCGGGTCACCGGCGCGCACAGCATCCCACGCGCGTTCGTTATCATGAAGTTGATAGTCTCCGGCGTCACCGCGTCGGCGGCGATGGTCAGGTCCCCCTCGTTCTCGCGCTTCGCGTCGTCGACGACGATGAGAAACTTGCCCTGTTTGAACTCCTCGATTGCCTCTTCGATGGAGATTAAGGGCATCGTTAGTCCAACACCCCGGCATCGCCGGTTGCCTTATATGGCAGTAGACTTTCCACGTACTTGGCCAGTATGTCCACTTCCAGGTTCACTGACTCGCCTGTCTCGCGCACCTGCAGGTTGGTATTTTCAAGGGTATATGGTATCACAGAGATTGTAAATGCGGAATTAAACACCTCAACCACTGTCAAACTGATCCCGTCCAGACCGATAAATCCCTTCTCGACGATGTAACGCATCAGCTCATCCGGCGCCTTGATGCGGAATATCTGCGCGCCCCCCTCGGCACGAACCTCCACCACCACACCCACGCCGTCCACGTGCCCCTGTACCACGTGGCCCCCCAACCGGCCATTCACCGAAAGAGACCGCTCCAAGTTCACCATGCTCTCCTTCACCAGCACCCCCAGGTTCGTCCTGCGCAGCGTCTCCGGCACCACGTCCATCTCGAAACCGCTTTCATCCCGCGCAACCACCGTCAGACACGCCCCGTTCACACATATGCTGTCGGCCACGGCCAAGTCCTCCAACACACGGCGTGCCTTCACCCGCAACCTGTAATTGTGTACACCTGAAGGCCCCTCCGCATCCAAAGGAATCTCCACTGGACGGCAGAACTCCACTACACCCATCTCTTCTACAATGCCCGTAAACACCCTAGCTCCTTGCCTCCGGATAACCCGTAACCAGCATGTCGTCCCCCACCCGCTCCACCTGCGGACAGCGCAAGCTCATCGCCCTTGATATCAACCCCACTCCCCGCCCTTCCACTGGCGAAAGCGCGTCCCGTCCACCAACTATCTTCGGCGCAATAAAAGCCCAGGCCTTATCCACCAACCCATGGTCGAACAGCGACCCCATCAACGTTCCGCCGCCCTCCACAAGCAGATTCACCACCTCACGACGTCCCAACTCTTGCAGCAGCGTATCCAGGTCCACGTACCCGTCGACTTCAGGAAAGTTCAATATCTCCGCCCCTGCTTCAGTTAGCCGGGCAGTAGACTCCTTCGAAGCCCTGCAAGTTGCAATCAGCGTCCTGCCGGGCTGACGCAGCATCGCCGCGTTCGCCGGTGTCCGCCCCTTCCCATCCACCACCACCCGCAGCGGCTGACGGCCCGCGTCACCGTCCCCGTCGTCTCTTGCCGTCAATCGCGGATTATCTCGCAGCACCGTATTTATCCCCACCATTATCGCATCCGAAGCCCGTCTCCGCTGGTGCACCAGTCGGCGTGACGCCGGACCCGTAATCCACTGTGAGTCCCCCTCAAAGGTCGCAATCTTTCCGTCCAGGCTCATCGCATACTTCGCCGTCACAAATGGCAGTCCCGTGGTAATGAACTTGGCGAATCCTTCGTACATCTCCTCCGCTTCCTCCGCTCCCTGCCCTAACTCCACCTCCACGCCCGCTCTCCGCAGCTGCGACATCCCCCGACCGTTGATCTTGGGGTTCGGGTCAGTAATCGAAGCATATACCCTCTTCACACCCGCCGCCAAAATGGCATCCGTACACGGAGGAGTCTTTCCCTCAACGCAGCACGGCTCAAGCGTCGTATACAAGTCAGCCCCTCTGGCCGCTTCTCCCGCCTCCCTCAACGCGACCCACTCCGCATGGCCCTCCCCCGGCGGCAGCGTCGCCCCTTCTCCGATAATCCGCCCATCCTTTACCACCACCGCCCCCACCGACGGGTTCGGACTGTTTCTCCCGACTGCGGCGCGGGCCAGCTCAAGGGCGCGCTTCATATACTCCATTTCGAACTGCTATGCTTGGTCGTAGTTCTTGTAGTACCGGCTCGCCGTCGGCCCCGTCTGACCCTGGTACTTACTGCCCAGCTCCTTGGAGCCATACAGCCGCTCCGCCGGCGTCGTCAGCCGTAAAAACGATATCTGCCCTATCTTCATGCCCCGGTAGAGGCAAATCGGCAGACGCGCAATGTTAGTCAATTCCAGCGTCAATCGCCCCTGCCATCCCGGGTCCACGTATCCCGCTGTAGAGTGAATCACCAACCCCACCCGACCCAGCGAACTCTTCCCCTCCAGCCGCGCCACCAGGTCATCCGGAATCTCGAAATGCTCCCGCGTACTCGCCAGAACGAACTCTCCCGGATGAAGATTGAACCCGTCTTCGTCGGAAATCTTCACCGGGTCTGTCAAATCCTCCATCTCCTTCCGCAGGTCGATGAATGGACGCCGTGCGTTGCGAAACACCAGCAACTCATCGGCCAGATGCACGTCCACGCTTGCGGGCTGAATGTCGTCGTCATCCAACGGCTCGATGACGATCCGCCCCTCCGCCACTGACTCACGAATAGACCTGTCGCTTAGAACCACAGCACTCCTTCCCTACCAAAACAGAGTTGTCTTCTATCCGAAAACTTGCCGCATTCTATCAACTACCCTACCTCCCTACAACTGAAGGCCAAAACCCGACACCCCTATGCCTCACTCCAATGGCGCTATCTTCCCAGGCGCCTCCCCATTCTGCGCCCGGTCCCAAGCCTCCAGAAGTTCATCCTGATGAAGGGACGCCCAGCCCCCCCATCACACCCGGTGATACTTAACCACCCTCCTCTTCCCGCCCGAAACCACCGGCTGCACAAAATAGACATCCTTCCGGGAATCCGACCACACCCCGTGACACGCCCGGTTAACCTCCGACCCCCACTGCGCCACCCGTTCCCCCTCCAACGTCAGTACGCTGAACAATCCGCCGTTGTGCTCCGGCACGTAAGCCACGTCCTCGTCATCCACGAACACCGTCGCCGGCCCAATCAGCTTGGAAGGCCACTGCCCCAGATATTCCCCCTCCTGCGTGAACATCTGCACCCGGTCATTCTCCCGGTCCGCCACCAGCAGCCTGCCGTGTCGGTCTACCAATATCCCGTGAGGCAAGTTGAAGTGTCCTGCCCCTTCCCCCGGCGCGCCCCACGAGGCAAGGTGATCCCCCTCCGCCGAAAACCGGTGCACCCGACAGTTCGCGTATCCGTCCGCCACGAACACCTCCCCTGAAGGCGCCACCGCCACCCCGGCGGGAATGTTGAACGGCCCGCCTGCGTGGGTCACCCGCAGGTACGTGTCCGATCCGAAGTCCTTCGGGTCCACCCCCGTATCCGAGCGATAGTCCCGCTCCCCAATCCGCATCAACGGACGCCCCTCCGGCGTAAACTTCATAATCTGCCCACCGTGGCTGTCCACCAGCCACACGTTGTCCCCGCCGTCCACATAGATTGCGTGGGCCATCTTGATCAAGTCGTGACCCCACGAATACAGATAGTTCCCCTCCCTGTCGAACACCATCACCGGATGGTCTCCACGGTCGAAAACGTATACCCGGTCTTGTGAGTCGCCCGCCACCGCCGCCGCCGTCATCTCCCACCCTTCCGGGAGCTTCGCCCACTCCTCATCTACCTCGAATTTGAAATCTCCGCTCCCAACTTTCGTCGCCATGACACCCCCATACATTTGAACAATGCTTTCGGACGATGCTACCATTGAGGGCGAATCCCGTCAAAATCAACGTCTCCCGATACCCACGGCAGGCGTTCAAGAGGTGAGTATGCCCTCCCTGGCCAAGATAATCCTGCTCTTCGCATTGGCAGCCATCGTAGTCCTCGTCGTATTCGTCGTCGCCTGCAACGAAGACACTCCCTCGGTCCCCTACGCCGAAAACGCCTCCACTGAAGACATTGCCTCCGCCGCCCGAATGGCCGCTGAAGCCGTTAACCGCGACTCTCCAATCCCCGGCCAGGGCATAGTCGTCTCTGGCACCGGCGTCGCCAGCGCCGAGCCGGACCTCGCCCTCATCAACCTCGGCGTCCAGGTCCTCTCTCCCTCCGTCGGTGAAGCCCTCAACACCGCCAATACCTCCCTGGAAAACATCCTCACAGTCTTGGCCGACCACGACGTCGCCGAATCCGACACCCAGACCCGTTATTTCAACATCAACACCCAGTACGACTACAGCAGCGACGATGCCCCCACCGTAACCGGCTACCAGGTAACCAACGAGCTGAGCGTCAAAGTGCGCAACATCGAAAGCCTCGGCGACCTGATAACCGACGTGGTGGAGTCGGGCGGCAACCCCGTTCGCGTCAACGGCATCAACTTCGCCATCGAAGACACGGCAGCGCTGGAAGACGAAGCCCTTGCCCTGGCCGTCGAAGACGCCAAGGCCCGAGCTGGGCGCATGGCCGAACTCTCCGGCGTTGAACTCGGCGACCTCGTCTCCGTCTCCCAGGCCGGTGGAGCGTTCCCTGTGGCCCAGCCCGCCTCCTTTGCTATGGAATCGATGGCCCGGTCCGCCCCCACCCCCATCCGCACCGGCGACCTGGAAATCACCGTCCAAATCCAAGCCCTCTACACCATCAAATAACCCCCACACAGTTCACTCTCTGAACATTGCCCACAATGCGTAGGGGCAGGTTTCAAACCTGCTTCTTTGACGTGCGCACGACTGGGTTCTCTGGATCTTCATCCCAGCGCAACGGATTCTCTCTGATGTACTGACGGATGCGCTTCAAGGGTGCCTCGCCCCGAACAACATGGTCGTAATACCCACGCTGCCACACCAGACTTCCTGGCGTGCCTCGCATTGCATTTATGCGTTTTGTGGTAGCCGATTTGAACCCAGCGATTAGGGCGCCAATAGATTTCGGTTTCGGACCGGTAGGGGCGACCGGCCGGTCGCCCCTTCGCATGCCGAGACCGCCGCCAGTTATAATCACAATCCCATGAAGGTGATTTGGCATGACAATCCATTCATCCAGTTCAATTTCAGCACGAACTTTGGCTGATCTGCGCCATTCATCCGCCACTATGCGTCCCGCACAATGAAGGGTCATTTCCCCTTCTGACATTTCTCCAAACAGCATTTCACGATTGTAAGCGCAGAGTGTGAGAAAATACGCCCCAGCGGAGGAATAATTGTAGTCGCGCAGCCTTATTGACCGGCGTCGATACCTGCCAGGGTTATAACGCTCACTCATTCCAACACTCTCCCACATGTGCACACAACCGATAGCCGCATCTTACGCCGAAAATGTTCATTTACTATCCTACCGCTTCTCCGCCAGCCGCCCCGTCAGATACTTGTGAATGATGCTGGACAACAACGTTTGATAAGGAATTCCTTCCTCCCTCGCCCGCAAATGGGCAAGCTTGAAGTCCCGCTCAGTTACCCGCAAATTAACCCGTTTAGTCTTGTTGAACGTATTTCTGGCTGCCTCCCGCGCCACCTTAATTTCCATCTCAACATCCGGAGCAGAAACCAGTTCGTCACGCTCAAACCGTTCCAGAATGTCGCTCTCTTCCGCGCTCATTTTGCCGTTCACTGTAATCGTCTCCTCCTATAGTCTCTCGTTGCTTTTCGACTCGGTATGATTGTCTTCAAGAAATGAGTACCGTCGGTCTGTTTCACGAATGGCGCCAGGTAAATGTACTCGACAATTTGCACTGCATACATCAGTTGCCCTGGGTATCGTTCCTGATTCGGATGCTCCAGTACATCCACTAAGTCTCCCTGCTCTATGGAGGAGACAACGCTCTCAAAAGAGATCCCTCGCTCTTCGATGAGTTGTCGATTCTTCTCCTCGCTCCACTCAAAATAAGTATCCATGAATCAATTATCGTAGCTTGTGTGCATTTTGGCAACATCAGTGGCATCTCCCCCCACCCCCCAATTGACATTCCCCTCCCACTGTTATTCAATATCCACCGTTGCCCCCAGCCCTAAAGTTGGCGGCGGCAACCCCATCCTCACCAAGGAGAATCTCATGCCCAGACAATACTTCGGCGGCGAACTACCCGACTATTACATCGTCGACTCCGATTCCCACATAGACGAGACCAAGTGCGAACTCTGGCGCCGCTTCCCGCCGGAACTCCAGCCCTTCGCACCCCGTAAATTCACCGACGCCAACTGGCAGGACCGCGGTGCTCTCGTCCGCGGCAGCGGCGATAGCTCCACCCGACAGTACGACAGCATCTGGGTCCTTGAACACTCCAAGGTCTTCCCCAACTCCGACTTCCGCACCGGCCCCTACGGCAAACTCGCCAACTTCGCCCCCCATAGCGAAGACCAGTGGTACAACCGCGAGGGCGAGCGCAATCCCAAGTTCCGCGTCAAGGACCTCGACGAAGAGGGCTTCGACGTAACCTTCGTCTTCTGCGTTCTACACCAGAACCTCCTCAACACCATCGACAACCCGGAAGTCGCCTACCACTTCGCCAAGGGCTGGAACGACTGGATCACTGAGTGGACCGATGGCTACCAGGACCGCGTCCGCGGCACCGCCATCCTCCCCCTTCACGACGTCAACATGGCCGTCGAAGAACTCCGTCGGGCCGCAGACCTTGGCCTCGGCGGCGCCTACATCCCCTGTCAGTTCAAGGGCGAATGGACCTACAAGGAAAAGTTCTGGCCCGTCCTGGAAGAATGCCAGCGACTCGGCATGCCCATATCCATCCACCAGCAGCTCCACGAGTCCGTAGGCATGCGCCGCCTCGACAACGAGTTCCTGAAACACCTCTTCATGGGCATCGACGCTCCATTCTCCGTCGTCGGTTTCATCGCCAGCGGCGTCCTCGACCGTTTCCCGGAACTGAAAATCGCCTGGATAGAGCAGGGCTGCGGCTGGCTCCCCTTCTACATGGATAGGCTCGAAGAGCACTACGAAATCATGCCAGACTCCGTCCCCACGCCCCGCCACGAAGACCCCCGTGGCTACTTCGGCGACCAGCTATTCATCTGCTTCGAGCCTGAGGAGTCCGACTATCTCCCCTTCCTGGAAAAGAAGGTCGGCCCCGATGGCATCATCATCGGCTCCGACTACTCCCACTTCGACTGCCTCTCCCCCTTCTCCGTCCAGCGTGTCCTCGACCACCCCGAACTGACCGCCGAGTCGAAGAAGAAATTCCTCTCCGACAACCCCATCCGCTTCTGGAACCTCGACCCCGTAACCCACAAGCGCCGCATCCCCGCCCAAGCAGGCTCCGTTGAATAAACCTCAAAACCAATAGGAAAAACAATGAAGAAATCCTCCGCAGAGGAATACGCCGAACTCAAGAAGACCTTCACCCCGGACAGGCTAAGACCCGCCGTCGTCCTCAACCTCGACGACCCGGAAGACCTTGCCCTCGTCAACGGCTCCCTCAAATGGGCGCCCGGCCTCATCCCCGGTGAGCCCAACGAGGGCCTCGTCGCCGGTAAGTTCATCGAAGCCCCTCCCAGACTCGCCGACTTCGACGACTCCTCCTGGGAGACCCCCGACAACATCCGGGACGTCGTCGGCACAGGCTTCACCTTCGCCTGGTACCGCTTTACCATCACCCTCCCTGAGCAGGTCAAGGGCGTGGACGTCGCCGACGCCCAGATCTGGTTCGAGACCTGCGCCGACGACTACGGCGAAGTCTGGGTCGACTGCCCCGAATTCAACCTCGCCTACCGTCCCGCCAACGCCGTCGCCGACAGCAAGCTCTCCCCTGTCGTCGGCTACAACGCCCGCAACAACATCCTCATCACCCCCAGCGCCAAACCCGGCCGACGACACGTCATCGCCTGCCTCGCCATCAACGGCCCCATCGCCCAGCCCATGGGCGGCGTCTTCATCCGCTACGCCCGCCTCGAAATCTGCCAGGGCGTCGCCAAAGTACCCATCTAACCCCAAACACTACTCCCCCTCCCTTCTTCACCTTTCTCCCTCGACGGGGGAAGGTTTGAATTGGGGTAGAGTACCCAGTTCGCGAACCGCCCACCCCCTCCACCCATACCATCCCTTTCTTGTTCCTGCGGAGGCAGGAACCCACACTCTGCCCACCCACATCTCCAGCCAAACACAAACACTCCCCTCCCCCATCCAATTGACACCGCCCCCGCCCAAACCTAAAATTCACCAACCACCCAAATCTTCACCTACGAGGAGGAGCCATGGCCAGGACTCTACCCACCTCTGCCGAAGTTCGCGAATACCACACCTCCCTCAGCAACTGGGGACGCTGGGGCGCCGACGACCAGCTGGGCGCCATGAACCTCATAACCCCTGAAAAGCGCCTCCAGGCCGTCGGGCTCGTCGAAAAAGGCATCAGTGTCACTATGGGACGCCCCATCATCGCCGAAACCACCGCCGACGGTCCCATCGGCCCCACTCTCCACATGATCGAAAGCGGCGAAGGCTGGAACACCACCCCAGGCAAGGCCGAAATGGCCTCCCACAGCGCCAGCGAGTACATCGGCTTCATCTTTCACGGCTACGTCATGACCCACGTTGACGCCCTCTCCCACTGGTTCGACGGCGACAAGATGTACAACGGCCATCCTGCCGACGCCATCCGGACCCGCGGCGGCGCCACCATGGAAAGCATAGACCTCCTCAAGGACGGCGTCGTCACCCGCGCCGTCCTCTTCGACTTCCCCACCCTTAAGGGCGTCGACTACATGAACGAAGCCGAAGCCATCTTCCCCGAAGACCTCGACGCCGCCGAAGAAGCCTTCAACGTCAAAGTCGAAGCTGGCGACCTCCTCCTCATCCGCACCGGCAACTGGGAACGCCGCAACGCCATCGGCCCCCGCAACCCCAACGACGCAGGAGCCTCCGGACTCCACGCCGCCTGCCTCCCCTGGCTGAAATCTCGGGACATCGCCATGCTCGGCGGAGACTTGGCCCAGGACGTTATCCCCAGCGGCTACCCGGAATTCTCCCTCCCCGTCCACCAAGTCATCCTCACCTCCATGGGCTGCTGGATCCTCGACAACTGCAACTTCACCGAAGTCGCACGTATCAGCAAGGAAGAAAACCGCTACGAGTTCATGGCCGTCGTAAACCCCCTCCGCATGGCCAACGGCACCGGCGCTCCCGTCAACCCCATCGCCATATTCTAACCCCACACACCTTCAAACCTACTTCCATCTTGTAGGGGCAGGTTTCAAACCTGCCCTAGTGCCCATTCGCCAATTTTCATAGGCAACCACCACCATGCCACACCACAACTTCCCATACCCAGACACCTTCGTCATCGTCAACCGATTCCGGATGCACTACTACCACTCCGGCACCGACGACCCCATAAACGTCGTCATGCTCCACGGCAGCCGCTCCTCTGCCCACGACTACCGCCCCTTCTTCCCCCACCTCATCGCCGCCGGCTTCCGCTGCTTGACCCCCGACGCCATTGGCTTCGGTCAGTCCGACAAGCCCGACGATCCCTCCCTGCACACCTTCGACTTCCACAGCGACAACCTGGAAATCTTCATCCGGGAGCTTGGCCTACGTAACCTCATCCTCGTCGGCCACGAGTGGGGTGGCCTCATAGCCCTCGACTACGCCATCAATCGCCCCGACAACACCCTCGCCCTCATCCTCACCGATTCCGGCGTCTTCCTCCCCAACCGGAACCCCGGACTCCGCGGCCTGCTGCACCGCTCCATCCTGGGAGGCCTCTTCGTCCGCCGTCTGAACGTCAACCTCAGCCGTTCCCAATCCAGAAAACCTTCAAGTACCCATCAGCCAACCCCCGACTCCTCTGCCACCAACCTCGGCTTCCTCCGCATGGCCGCCCAGGCCCACATCGGTTACAACAGACTCCGCATGAAAGCCATCCGCAACAGCCTCCCCCGTCTTCACACCCCAACCCTCCTCATCCGCTCCCGAGGCCCCCAACTATTCTCCGAGGAAGAATCCCGATACCTGCAACAGAAACTCCCCTACGTCCGCGCCGTTTCCCTCCCCCCATCCGACCCCCTCCACAAACACCGCTCCGCCACAGCCATCGAATCCATTCTCAACTTCCTCGCCCCCATAACCTCCCCCGCAGCGCCCCACCCTTCCCCCCACATATCATTATGAGGAGGCCCCGCAACGAAGAATCCCGCCCCCGGTCGACGCTCATTCCAACATCATCTTCCGCCGTAACGAATGCCCGCGAATGGCCCATCCCCATTTTCCCTTCGCATAACTCTTGAACGCTGCTCCCTTACCCGGCGATAATTGATGTTGAATCGCACCGCCTTTGCGGACCATAGACGCTCGGCAGAGAGACCCTCCGTAAGACAATGATATTGCTAAGACAACTGAAAGAATTCAACGAGGCCCTAATCCTCGCCCTCGTCATCTTCCTCCTCCTCCAGTTCAGCGTCCAGAACTTCAAGGTGGAAGGCTCCAGCATGGCCGCCACCATCGAACCCGGTCAGTACGTGGCCGTCAACAAGCTCCACAAATTCAAGGTCGACATGGCCCGATTCTCCGCCCTCATCCCCTTCTGGGACGCCTCTCACCTGGGCGAAGTGTACCCCTTCCAACAGAACGGCCCCCAGCGTGGCGACATCGTCGTCTTTAACTATCCCCTAGACCCAGACAGGACCTTCATCAAGCGAATAATCGGTCTGCCCGGTGAACAGATCTCCATCATTCGCGGCGTCACCCACGTCAACGGCGAGCGACTCAACGAGCCCTACCTCACCACCACACCCCGTAGGGAGACCCTGGAATTTGACGCCCTCGGCCCCAACGAATACTTCGTAATGGGCGACAACCGCCCCCACAGCAACGACTCCCGCCACTGGGAACACCACTTCGCCGTACACCGCGACCACATAATCGGCACCCAGCTGATCAGCTACAACCTCCCCATAGACCTCGGCTTCGCCAACCCCGCCGACTAACCCCAACCGTAGCGGAACACTCCCCTCCTGTACCCTCCCGCCTACACAATTTCACCTATCCACTCCCCCAAACCACCTCGTAGCGGCCGGTTTAAACTCGGCTCTCCTCCTCCGTACAACGCCAAATTCCCCCTTCCCCAACCACCTCCCGCTTGTGACACCCGCCTTTACTTGCTAGAATTCAACACTTAATATTCATCATCGGTTCAACCCGTCCACAGGAAGGAGCACTGAGTGGGCAAAATCAACGTAGCTATCATCGGCGTGGGAAACTGCGCCTCCTCCCTCGTTCAGGGTATCCACAAATATCGCGAGATTCCCGAAGACGAAGTAGTCCCCGGCCTTATGCACCCCACCATCGGTGGGTATGATATCGGCGACATCAACGTCGTCGCCGCCTTCGACATCGATCGGAACAAGGTCGGCAAGGACCTCTCCGATGCCATCTTCGCCAAGCCCAACAACACCATCCGCATCGCCGACGTACCCCCCACCGGCGTCACCGTAGACCGCGGCATGACTCACGACGGCCTCGGCAAATACGTCTCCGGCGTCGTCGAAAAGGCCCCCGGCCCCACCGCCGACGTTACCCGCATCCTCAAAGAGCGCGAGTGCGACGTCGTAATAAGCTATCTCCCCGTGGGCAGCGAGACCGCCACCAAGTGGTACGTCGAGCAGATACTCAACGCCGGCTGCGGCTTCATCAACTGCATCCCCGTCTTCATCGCCCGCGAAGACTACTGGCAAGACCGCTTCAAAGACCGCGGCCTCCCCGTCATCGGCGACGACATCAAGTCCCAGCTAGGCGCCACCATCACCCACCGGGTTCTCACTCGCCTCTTCCACGACCGCGGCGTCACCGTCGACAGGACCTACCAGCTCAACTTCGGCGGCAACACCGACTTCCTGAACATGCTGGAACGCGAAAGACTCACCTCCAAGAAGATCTCTAAGACCAACGCCGTCACCTCCCAATTCGACGACGAAATAGCCGACAATAACATCCACATCGGCCCCAGCGACCACGTTCCCTGGCTCCATGATAGAAAGTGGTGCTACATCCGCATGGAGGGCCACACCTTCGGCGGCGCTCCCATCAATCTGGAGCTCAAGCTGGAAGTTTGGGACAGTCCCAACTCCGCCGGCGTTGTCGTTGACGCCATCCGATGCTGTAAACTGGCCCTGGATAGAGGCG
The DNA here is from genome assembly GCA_951812825.1 of uncultured Dehalococcoidia bacterium. Lineage (GTDB taxonomy): Bacteria > Chloroflexota > Dehalococcoidia > Lucifugimonadales > JAPULR01. Next base: position 810,474 of record OX638324.1, read on the forward strand.
AGTCCGGAGCCGTCGTCGGCCCCAGCGCCTATTTCATGAAGTCTCCGCCCATCCAGTACACCGACGATGTGGCCCGGCAGATGGTGGAGGACTTCATCTCCGACAGCTAGACCTGGAGGATTCGATGATGTTCCTGCGTGAGGTCACCGGATGAAGATCGCCCTGGTGTCACCCTACGACTTCACCTGGCCCGGTGGAGTGACTGCCCATATCTCCCAGCTGAGTCACCGGCTTACGGACATGGGCCACACCGTGAGAATACTCGCCCCATTTTCTCCCAACAGAATCGATGGCCAGGAACAGAACTTCATTCCCCTCGGGCGCAGCGTTCCCATACCCAGCGGCGGCTCCATAGCCCGCATCTCCCTCTCCGCCTGGCTCTACCGCCGCGTACGCAACATTCTCCGCCGCGAGAAGTTCGACGTCATCCATCTACACGAGCCCCTCGCCCCCTACCTCCCCCTCGCCGTCCTCCACTGCTCCCACTCAGTCAACATCGGCACCTTCCATGCCTTCCACGGCAGCAACCGCATATACCGTTGGAGCAGCCCCTTATTGAAACCCTACTTCCGTCGCCTCAACGGCCGCATCGCCGTATCTTCCGCCGCCCAGAGCCACGTCCAGCACTTCTTCCCCCACGACTACACCATCATCCCCAACGGCATAGACCTGGACTTCTTCGCCGCCGACGTGCCTCCCATCCCTGAACTCCGTGACGATAAAATCAACATCCTCTTCGTAGGACGAATGGAAAAGCGAAAGGGCCTACGCTACCTCCTCGACGCATTCAGCCGTCTCAAGTGGGAACACCCCAACACCCGCCTCATAGTCGTCGGCCCCGGCAACCCGGACAAATACTGCTACCGCATCCTCGCCGAGCGCAGCCTGGAAGACGTGGTCTTCGTCGGCGCCGTCGACCACAACATGCTCCCCCGCTACTACCAGACCGCCGACATATTCTGCTCTCCCGCCATCGGCAAGGAGAGCTTCGGCATCGTCCTCCTCGAAGCAATGGCCGCCGCCAAACCCATCGTCGCCACCCGCATCCAGGGATACTCCGATGTCGTCACCCACGGCCATCAGGGTCTCCTGGCCCCGCCACAGGAAGGCGAAGGTCTCGCCGCCGCCCTGTCTCACCTCATCCAAAACCCGCATCTCCGCCACAAGCTCGGGGCCAACGGCCGCGCCGACGTCAACCAATACTCGTGGCAATCCGTCGCCAGGAAAGTTGTAGACTACTACCAGGCCACCATGGAAAGACAAAAGAGTGCAACCCAGAGAATCCCCTGAAGAGCGCCAAATAGCCTCTTCCCCCTCGATGGGGGAAGATTGAGATGGGGGTGATCCCGGTGGCATGTATGACTCATTCGGCAGTTTCGCAAAGCTCTCCTTGACGTGGAAAGGCTATAGCCTGCACCCGCGAAGGCGCGTGACGGGGGCAACCCCTACCCACAACCACCCATGACGACAATACAAGAATCGCGATACTCCAAACCCACAACCAAAGGCAATATATGCAGCCCCTCCGCAACCGCCTCAGAAACCTAACCCTCAAATATCTGGAAGAACCCGGCGCCCGGGGCCTACAGAAATTGGGCCTCACCCCCAACGCCGTCACCCTCCTGGGCTTCCTCGTCGCCTGCGCCGCCGCCGTCCTCGTCGCAATGGGACACCTCCGAATCGGCGCGCTGGTCTTCCTAGCCGGCGGCGCCCTGGACCTCTTCGACGGCGCCCTCGCCCGCCTCACCAACAAGACCACGCCCTTCGGCGCAATGCTCGATTCACTCATGGACCGCCTCGGCGAAGCCGCCCTCTACCTCGGCCTCGCCGTCTACGCCCTGACAGTAGACCCCGACTCCCGAAACCTCACCATCTTCATGGCCCTGCTCATCCTGGCCCTCGCCACCTCCCAGGCCGTCAGCTACCTCCGCGCCCGCGGCGAGTCCCTCGGAATCGATACCCGCGCCGGCCTCATGACCCGCCCCGAACGCGTCATCATCCTCTCCATCGCCCTCTTCCTCGGCGAGGCCACCATCCTTCTAGCCATGGGCTTCATCGCCTTCTTCTCCACCTGGACCATGCTCACCCGCCTCATCCACATCTGGCGCCGCCTCTAACCCCTCCCCTCTTTTTTCTGAGGAGGTCCCGCGACGATGAATCTGGTGGCGGGGCGCGCTCTTCCCTCTCCCACAAAACTTGCCGACACGCAGTGTCCCCCACTATTGTTCCTGCGAAGGCAGGAACCCACGGCCGGGCGGCGCGAGGACGGGCATTCTCGACCACATACCCAACTCACCCCAACCGCAGCGCCTCCTTCCCCACACCCCCCGTCATACCGGCGAAAGCCGGTATCCAGCTCCCTCCACCTCAAACATCCCCCACCCAAACCTACCCAACGCCCAATTCTTGATGTAAACTAACTCCACCCAAACCCCCGGAGGGTGGATGAACCTCATATCGCAGCAGAACAGGGCCGACCTCAAGCGCAGGTTCCGCAAGGAACTCAAGCGAGACGTTACCCTCAAGTTCTTCACCACTACCACCTCCTCCGCCCTCGTCCTTCCCGGCAGAGAATGCCCCACCTGCCCCCAGGCCCAGGAGCTACTGGAAGTCACCACCGGCCTCTCCCCCAAGCTCCACCTGGAGACCTACGACTACTTCTCCGACATTGAAGAACGCGACCGCTGCGGCGTCGAACGCATCCCCGCCATCGTCCTCGAAACCGAACGCGGCGGCATCATGAAATACTACGGCGTACCCGCCGGCTACGAATTCGCCCTCCTCGTCCAGGACATCATCACCCTCTCCAGAAAAGTCAGCCCTCTCATGGTCCCCACCCGCCGCTCCCTGCGCACAGTCAACCGCCCCGTCCACATTCAGGTCTTCGTCACACCCGATTGACAGTATTGCCCGGAGGTGGCCAGGTTGGCTCACGGAATGACCCTCGAAAACAAGCTCATCACCGCCGACGTCGTCGAGGTTCGGGAGTTCCCGAACATGGCGCGCCAATACAATGTTTCCTCCGTCCCCCAGACCGTCATCAACCAGATGATAGAATTCACCGGCGCCATACCCGAAGACCAGTTCTTGGAGAAAGTCATGCAGGTTGGTTACGAAGACCCGGAAGCCGCTCAGAATGGAGTCTGATGACGCCTTGCCTCGTGAATTGATTGGCGGACGTGACGGACGGGGGCTGAAAATAGCCGTCGTCGTCTCCAGATTCAACGAAGAAATCACCTCCAGGCTCCTCCAGGGCGCTTTGGATGCCCTCGAGGAATGCGGCGTCGACGAAGAAAACGTCACCGTCGCATGGGTTCCAGGAGCCCTGGAGTTGGGCGTTGCCGCCTCAACCCTCGCCAAGTCACAGAAATTCCACGCCCTTGCCTGTCTCGGCTGCGTCGTCAGGGGGGAAACCGGCCACTACGACGTTGTCGTTACCCAGAGCACCGGCGCCCTCGCCAGAATCGCCCTCAAGACCGGCGTCCCCATCGGCATGGGCGTCATCACTACGGACAACGAAAATCAGGCCTTTGACCGCGCCGGTGGCAACTTCGGCAACAAGGGCCGCGATGCAGCCCTCGCCGCCGTCGAGATGGCCAACCTCCTGCGACTAATCGACAACCCCTGAAGGAGCCGCACCCATGTCCCTCAAGGAAAAACTCCAGTCGGATCTCCACACGGCCATGCGTGCCAGAGACCGCACCCGCGTGTCCGTCCTCCGTATGCTCCGAAGCGCCATAGGCTACGAGGAGATCGACAAGAAACGCGAAATGGACGACTCCGCCGTCCTGGAAATCATCTCCCGCCAGGTCCGCCAGCGACGCGAAAGTATCCAGATGTACAAGGACGCCAACCGCCAGGAACTCGTGGACAAAGAGACCCAGGAGCTTCAGATACTCCAGGAATACATGCCCGCCCAACTCACCGAAGAAGAACTGACCGCCCTTGCCCAGGACGTAATCCAGCAGGTCGGCGCTGCCGGCCCCCGCGACAAAGGCCGCGTCATGGGCAAACTCATGCCCCAGGTCCGCGGCAAAGCCCAGGGAGGCGACGTTAACCGCGTCGTAACCGCCCTCCTCACCGCCTCCGATGCCTAGCCCCCTCCAACAACCCCCCCGTTCCCCCGCAAACGCGGGGGCCCACTCTTCACCCCTAAACCCACATGTCATTCTGAGGAGGCCCCGCGACGAAGAATCTCGCCGCCGTAACCGCCCTCCTCTACTCTCATCACCCGTAGGGGCGGTTCGCGAACCGCCCGCCCCCGCAACCTGCTCCCACGAAGGCAGCGGATAAGCGATGACCCCCCTGCCCAACAACACCCTCTCCGCCTCACAACCAGCCTCCCCAACACCAACCCTCCCCCAAGACGCAAAAAAATTCGGCATCGTCGTCTTCCCCGGCTCCTGGAGCGACGGCGACTGCCATCACGCCCTCGGCAACGTCCTCCAACAGGACGCCCGCTACCTCTGGCACAAGGAGACCTCCTTCTCCAACGTTGACTGCATTATCCTCCCCGGCGGCTTCTCCTACGGCGACTATCTCCGCCCCGGCGCCATCGCCCGCCTCTCTCCCGTCATGGCCGCCGTCGCCCGTTTCGCCAACAACGGCGGCCTCGTCCTCGGCATCTGCAACGGCTTCCAGATGCTCTGCGAAGCCGGTCTCCTCCCCGGCGTCCTCATGCGTAACAACCACCTCGAATTCCGCTGCCAGTGGACCAACCTCCTCGTCGAACAGGCCGATACCCCCTTCACCAACGCCTGCACCGAAGGACAGGTCCTCCACGTCCCAATCTCCCACGGCGAAGGCAGCTACTACGCCGACGACGAGACCCTCGATACCCTCGAATCCAACGGACAAGTCCTCTTCCGCTACTGCACCCCAGAGGGCAAGGTAACCCCCGAATCCAACCCCAACGGCTCCCTCAACAACATAGCCGGCATCACCAACAAGAACGGCAACGTCCTCGGCATGATGCCCCACCCCGAACGCTGCTGCGAAGAAATAATGGGCGGCATTGATGGTCTATCCATCTTCGGCTCCATCATCCAAAGCCTGTCGGGAAAATGACGGCCACAACCCCCTATCCCGAAACTGATCATTCATTGAAGAACCCTCTACGCAACGGGAAAAAATGACCCTGGCCGTCTTTCTCAGCGTACTCTCCGCCATTGGCTTTGGGACCACCATTATCCTGGTACGACTGGGCCTTCAACGAGTTCCTCCCACCTTCGCAGTCTTCATCTCCCTCTGCACCGGCTTCCTTCTGACCTTCCTCGTAGTCCTTGCCCTGCATTTCCAGGACATTTTTGAACTGACTCCCCGCACCTTCCTCTGGTTCACCTTCTACGCCATCATCACCTTCCCCTTGGCCCGACTCTCCAACTTCACCGCCATCAGCCTGGCCGGTGCCTCCCGCACTGCCCCGCTGCTGGCCATCAGCCCCATCCTCTCCACCGTCTTGGCCCTCATAATCCTTGGTGAGCGTCCCAACCTCATGATCGTCCTTGGTATACTCGTCTCCGTCATGGGCATGGTCCTGATCCTCAGCGAAAGACAGTCCGATGCAGCATAGTCTTACCGGCCGACGCCGAATCCTCGTCGGCCTCTCCTTCGGACTCGTCGCAGCCGCCTTCTACGGCGGCAGCAGCGTCATCGCCAAAGCGGGAATGACCAGCGAAGGCGTTCCTCCCCTCGTTTTCACCTCATTCTGTTTCCTCATGGGCGTCATCATTATCTCCCTTCTCTTTCATCGCTCCTTCAAATTCAGATCGGGAATACCCCTCAAGTACTTCTTGTTCATCATGGCCGGCGGCCTCACCTCAGGATGCGCCGTCTCCCTCCTGGTCTTCGCCGTAGACCTCGCTCCCATCTCCGTCGTGACCCCCATAGTCTTCCTCCACCCCCTCGTCGCCCTCATCCTCACCCACTTTTTCCTCCAGCAACTGGAACGCGTCACCCCCCGCGTCGTCATGGGCACCCTCTTCGCCGTCTCCGGCGTCATCCTCGTAATCTTGGGCAGTGTCCAGCTATGAGCTCCCGATCGAAGGAAGAACTGGCCGAACTCGCCCTCACCGAGCAGGAATACCGCCGCATCATCGACCTCCTCGACCGCGAACCCAACGACCTCGAACTCGGCATCTTCAGCGCCCTCTGGAGCGAGCACTGCGGCTACAAGCACTCGAAACCCCTCCTCCGTCTCCTCCCCTCCTCCGGCCCCCGCGTCCTCTCCGAACTCGGACAGGAAAACGCCGGCGCCGTCGATATCGGCGATGGACTCGCCGTCGTCTTCAAAATCGAGTCCCACAACCACCCCTCCGCCGTCGAACCCCTCCAGGGCGCAGCAACCGGCGTCGGCGGCATCGTTCGCGACATCCTAGCCATGGGTGCCCGTCCCATCGCCCTCCTCAACTCCCTCCGCTTCGGCCCCCTCGACGACCCCAACAACCGCCACCTCTTCAACGGCGTCGTCGGCGGCATCTCCTGGTACGGCAACTGCATCGGCGTCCCCGACGTCGGCGGCGAAATCGCCTTCTCCAACTCCTACTCCGGCAACCCCCTCGTCAACGCCCTCTGCGTCGGCCTCGTCGAATCTGAAAGGCTCGTCAGCGCCACCGTCGGCGACCAGGGCAACCTCCTAATCCTCACCGGCTCCGCCACCGGGCGCGACGGCATCCACGGAGCTTCCACCCTCGCCTCCCGCACCTTCGAGTCCGACGAAGAGATGCGCCCCACCGTCCAGGTCGGCAACCCCTTCCTCGAAAAGGTCCTCATCGAAGCCTGCCTCGAAGCCGCCGCATCCGGCCATCTCGTCGGACTCCAGGACCTCGGCGCCGCCGGCCTCAGCGGCTCCACCATCGAAGCCGCCGACCGCGGCCAACGCGGCATCCGCATCGACGTTGGACGTGTCCACCGACGCGAGGACGCCATGTCCCCCTATGAAGTCATGCTCTCCGAGTCCCAGGAGCGCATGCTCCTCGTCGTCAAGCCCGAGTCCAAGGACAAAATAACCGCCATCCTGGAAAAGTGGGACCTCCCCTGGGTGGTGCTCGGCGAATCAGAAGAAGGCCGACGCGCCCGCATCTTCGAGTCCGGCGTCCCCGTCGCCGACCTCCCCGTCCAGGCCCTCACCGAGCCAATGCTCTACCGGCTGGAGGGCGTCCCCTCCCGCGAGGCGGAAGAAGCAGCCGCTTACCCTCTCCACAGCCTCCCTCTCCCCAACTCCTCCCCCACCCAAGTCCTCCTCAACCTGCTCGAGTCCCCCAACATCGCCTCCAGGGAGTCCGTCTACCGCCAGTACGACACCCAGGTGCAGACCAACACCGTCCTCACCCCAGGCGCAGCCGACGCCGCCCTCATCCGCATCAAGGGCACCAACAAAGGCCTCGCCCTCGCAACAGACGGCAACGGACGCTACTGCTGGCTGGACCCCTTCGTCGGCGGCGCCATCGCCGTCGCCGAAGCCTCCCGCAACGTCTCCTGCGTCGGCGCAGAACCCGTCGCCCTCACCGACTGCCTGAACTTCGGCAACCCCGAACGACCAGAAATCTACCACCAGCTGGAGCAGGGAATCCGTGGCATGGCCGAAGCCTGCCGCGTCCTCAACCTCCCCGTTGTCAGCGGAAACGTCAGCCTCTACAACGAGACCCGCGGCGACGCTATCTTCCCCACCCCCATCGTCGGCGCCCTCGGCCTCACCCAAAATGTCGACCGACGCGCCGGCACAGGCTTCCGGCAGCCCGGCCACCTCGTCGTCCTTCTGGGCGCCTCCACCATCGACGCCTCAGCCGAGGCCCTCGCGGGCAGTGAATATCTCGAAGGATGCCACAACCTCATCGCGGGCCGACCCTCCATCGACCTCGACCTGGAAGCGAAAGTTCAAGCCCTCTGCCGCCACGCCATCTCCGAAGGTCTCCTCGCCTCCGCCCACGACTGCTCCGACGGTGGACTCGCCGTCGCCATCGCCGAGTCCTGCATCCTCGGCGGCCTCGGCTTCACCGCCAACTTCAACATTGAAGGACGCTGGGACGCTGCCCTCTTCGGCGAAACCCAGTCCCGTATCGTCATCTCCCTCCCACCCCAAAATCTCCCGCGCCTCCAAGCCCTCGCCAACGACGCAAACGTCCCCATCGTTAATCTAGGAAAAGTAAGCGGCGACACAATTACCCTCCCCGGCCCCATCAAACTCCCCCTCCAAGACGCCGCCTCCATCTGGCAAAACGCCCTCCCCAACGCCCTCTCCTAACCCCCTACACCCACACGTCATCCCCAAGAGGCCCCGCGACGAAGAATCTCGCGCCCGGTTGACGCTCAACCTCCCCTCTTCATCCATCCCCTCTTCCCACAACCCCACCCAACCGGTAGGGGCCGGTTTCAAACCGGCCCTCTTACAACTCATCCCGAAAAACTACCCCCACCCTGGACAGTGACCCCTGTATGCCCCCCTCGCCCTTGAGGGAGAGGATTAAGGTGAGGGTGAAATCACTCCCACCACAATCTATTGATCACCACAAGACCCCTCTGCAATTCCTTATTCATAAGAATAACCAAGCTGCGCAAAGGTGTCCTCGAAGAGGGAAGATTTGAGCCTGTCCACCGAAGGGGCGGCTCGCAAGCCACCCGTTCCTCTCTACCCGCGCAAAACCCCTACACCCAACTACCCAGATCCGTCCCCCGATGCGGCTTCCACGCCCCCTCCAGATTCTCGTGAAACTCCCGCGGATTCAGCGGATACAGCCGGACCATCCCACCCTTCACCCGTATAAGCTGAATCTCCGTCCCCAACGGGTGCATCTTCACCACAATCTCCCGCACCTCCGAATAAGGCACCACCTTCACCCGCGGCCTCCCGTACACCACCACCAACTCCTCCTCGTAAATCTCATACCGGCGCGCCGCCCAAAGCCAGTGCCCCCCCGCCAGCACAGCCCCCAGCGCCAGCAGAATCGCCCCGTCAAATACCCTGGCGTCCCACGAATTCGACCCTAGGGCGGCGGCGGGAATAGCCACCACAAGCAACGCCACCCCCAAATACCAGATGAAGTTGGAAAGGAACGTCGTTCGGTGTCTTTCGCTATATATCGGCCCAGAATCAGTCACGCCCATATTCTAGCACAACAACTCCCCCTCCTTGCTTCTGCGAAGGCAGAAGCCATTACTCTAACCCCACATCTCCCCCACCTGGCACCCAACTCCCCCAAAACTCCCTTCCCCGGTAGGGGCTGGTTGAAACCAGCCCCCTTCCCCCAACTACCCTATTCCCCCCGTTTCGGTTACAATTTCCTCACCTAATTTCCATCCTCAGGAGTTTCTACACCTATGAGCGAAGACACCAAGTATATCTATCGCTTCAGCGAAGGCAACGCCAGCATGCGCAACCTCCTGGGCGGCAAGGGCGCCAACCTCTCCGAAATGGTCAGCCTAGGCCTCCCCGTCCCCCCAGGCTTCGTCATCACCACAGACGTCTCCCTCACCTACTACGACCTCGGCAAGCGCATGCCTGACGGCCTCTGGGAAGACATCCAGGCCAACATGCACCTTCTTGAAGCCGATGTCGGCCGCAACCTCGGCGACGTCGATAACCCCCTCCTCCTCTCCGTCCGCTCTGGCGCCCGCATCTCCATGCCCGGCATGATGGACACCATCCTCAACCTCGGCATCAACGACCAGGTCGTCGAAGGCCTCGCAGAGCAGATGAACGACCGTCGTCCCGCCTTCGACGCCTATCGACGCTTCATCCAGATCTTCGCCGACGTCGCAATGGAAGTCCCCGGCCAGATCTTTGAAGACATACTCGAAGAACACAAAGAACGTGCTGGCGTCACCCTCGACCACGAACTCCAGGTGGGACACCTCCTCCCTCTCATCGACGAATTCAAGGCCGCCGTCGTCAAGCACTCAGGCCGCGAAATCCCCACCGACCCCTGGGAGCAGCTCCGACAGGCCGTCCTCGCAGTTTTCGAAAGCTGGAACAACCCCCGCGCCTTCCAATACCGCGACTACCACGGCATCCCCCACGACTACGGCACCGCCGTAAACATCATGACCATGGTCTTCGGCAACACCGGCCCCGATAGCGGCACCGGCGTCCTCTTCACCCGGGACCCCTCCACCGGCGCCCGCCGCATCTACGGCGAGTACCTCGCCAACGCCCAGGGAGAAGACGTCGTCGCCGGCGTTCGCACCCCCCAACCCGTCGCCCAGATGAACGAGACCCATCCCGAGGTTTACGAGCAGCTCATGGGCCTCGCCCAGCTCCTCGAGACCCACTATCGCGACATCCAGGACGTGGAATTTACCATCGAGCAGGGCCGCCTCTTCATCCTGCAGACCCGCAACGCCGCCCGCACTCCCGCCGCCTCCGTCAAGGCCGCCGTGGACATGGCTGGCGAGGGCCTCATCAACCAGACCGAAGCCATCCAGCGCGTCCAGCCCGACGAAATCAACCGCCTCCTCGTCCCCCGCTTCGACCAGCAGGCCCGCGCCGATGCCGTAGCCGCCGGTTCCCTCATCGCCCGCGGCACCCCCGCCTCCCCCGGCGCCGCCGCCGGCACTGTCTATTTCAACGCCAACGAGGCCGCCGACGCCGGTCGCGCCGGCGAAAAGGTCATCCTCGTCCGCCCCGAGACCAACCCCGACGACATCAACGGCATCCTCCAGTCCATGGGCATCCTCACCAGCCGCGGCGGCACCACCAGCCACGCCGCCGTCGTCACCCGCGGCCTCGGCAAGGCCTGCATCGTCGGCACCGAGGAAATCAGTTTCAGCCGCGACGGCTCCCATTTCCAGTCCCGCGGACAGACCGTCCGACAGGGCGATAAGATAAGCATCGACGGCGCCACCGGCGAAGTCTTCCTCGGCGAAATCGGCACCGTCAGCCCTGACCTCGACGAACTCGACGAAGCCCGCCAACTCCTCTCCTGGGCCGATGACCGGCGCAAGCTCGGCATCATGGCCAACGCCGACACTGAGTCCGACGCCGCCCGCGCCCTCTCCCTCGGCGCCGAAGGCATCGGCCTCTGCCGCACTGAGCACATGTTCCTCGGCCCCGAACGCGTCGCCGTCGTCCAGCAGGTCCTCCTCAACGCCGCCGAAGTAGAGCGATGGGAGCGCGAAAACCCAGACGTGGACGTCGCTTCTATGGGCGAGGCCCTCTCCGAGGACCTGCCACCCGCCGTCCACACCTACTACCGAGCCCTAAGCCAGCTTGAGCAACTTCAGGAGGATGACTTCCGCAAGATCCTCGGCGTCATGGGCGACCGCCCCGTCATCATCCGTCTCCTCGACGCCCCCCTCCACGAGTTCCTTCCCCGCTACGAAGAACTCGTCCGCAACATCGCCGAACTCCGCGCGTCAGGCGCATCTTCGGAGACCCTCGCAAAGGATGAAGAAATCCTGGACCTCCTTGAAAGGTCCCGCGAGGCCAACCCCATGCTCGGCCACCGCGGCTGCCGCCTCGGCATCACCTTCCCCTCCATCTACCGCATGCAGATCAAGGCCATCATCGCCGCCTGCTGCGACCTCATCGAGTCCGGCCTCACCGTCCAGCCCGAGGTCATGATCCCCCTCACTTCCCACGCCAACGAGATGAACCTCCTTCGCCGCCGCCTCGTCAAAGTCGCCGACGACATTCAGAAGGAACGCGGCGTCGACGTTCCCTACAAGTTCGGCACCATGATCGAAGTCCCCCGCGCCGCCCTCACCGCCGGCGAGGTGGCCGAAGAGTCCGACTTCTTCAGCTTCGGCACCAACGACCTCACCCAGACTACCTTCGGCTACAGCCGCGACGACGCCGAAGGCAAGTTCCTCCGTTCCTATATCGAAGACGGCATCCTCCCCCTCGACCCATTCGTCACCATCGACACCGACGGCGTAGGCGAACTCATCCGAATCGGCACCGAAAAGGGCCGCAGCCTCAAGCCTGACCTCGAAGTCGGCATCTGCGGCGAACACGGCGGCGACCCCGACAGCATCGACTTCTGCCACCGCGTCGGCCTCGACTACGTCAGCTCCTCCCCCTTCCGAGTCCCCGTAGCCCGCCTCGCTGCCGCCCAGGCCGCCCTCCGCCACTCCAAATAACCCCTTCCCCCTCCACCCACATGTCATTCTGAGGAGGCCCCGCGACGAAGAATCTAGCCCCCGGTGTCGCGGCCCCTCTCTTTTCCTTTTCCCTCTCCCACCTCGATGGGGGAAGGTTGAGATGGGGTGAGCATTCCCGCCCCCTCGCGCAAGCGGGGGCCCACTCTTGCCCCACATGTCACTCTGAGGAGGCCCCTCGGCGAAGAATCCCGCCCCAACCACGCCCAACTCCCCTGCCCTATTTTGCCAACATTCCCTTGCCGTAGGACGCCCTCCCCTGCTAACCTCGTCCCATGCGCAAATCCCCCAACCCACACACCACCCGCCTCACCCAAACCTACCTACTCCTAGCCGATACTGCTTCTCATAATTTTCGCCCAATTCCCCACGAATCTGCCAAAACGAGTCCTCTACAACCAAAACTCCTGATTTCACGCCTGCATCCACCCAATACACCTCCATACTCGTCCTGCAAAACGAGAAATCCACACGCCTGACCATCCTGGAACGAGTCACTCGTTTCCCACTCGTTTCAGACTCGTTCCTGATATTCCATACAAATAAAATCACCCACCCCCGAACCTCAATAACGGCCAGTACCGAAACCACACCCGACCCTTCATCCACGACCCCCGAATCGGCCCCAACCGACGGCTGTCCAGACTAGACCCAAGGTTGTCCCCCAGCACGTACCACTCATCCTCCCCCAGCGCCCACTCTACATCCCACACCACGTCCTCCCGCCACTCGTTGCCGCCCGCATCCACAATCATCCGCCCCTCCACCATCCCTACTCTCTCCCCCGGCAGCGCCATCACCCGCTTCAACATCAACCGGTCCTCGACGCTGGGATGGGAGAATACCACCACGTCCCACCGCCGCAAGTTCTCATTGCCGCCACAGACAATGAGAAAATCCCCCTCGCGAAGGCCCGGCTCCATACTCCGACCCTTCACCCGGTAGACCCCAACCCGTCTCAATCGGCGCAACAGACCGACCCCGGGCAGCCCATCAAAAACTCCCATCAGCAGCCCTCAACTCCCATCTTCATTCACTCCTCCAATACCCATTATCCCCCAATACAAAACCCCTCTCCACATCCCCATTCCCGCGAACGCGGAAATCCACCTTTCCCCACAGGCACAACCCTCGTGGTCGTCCATCCCCCCCACAACCAACCTCCGTTGGCAGCAATCCCAATTTGCAGTATACTCCAACCATCTGAACCACACATAAGGAGAGCGCAACCAATGTCCCCTCTGAACCTGAAGTCCCTCATTACTCCCCAGGATGCCCACGCCCACTGCGACGTTCCCTGCGGCATCTACGACCCCCACCTCGCCCAAATCGCCGCCCATACCGTCGTCCGAATGTCTACCCTGATTTGCGAACTTGAAAAGCCCGGCCCCGACGCTTCCCAGGACGAGGCGCAGATCTATAGCCACAAGATCGCCCGCATGACCGCCGTCAAAGAGCACCACGCCGAACTCGCCAAGCAGGAGCTCCGCATCCTCTGGGGCGACTACTTCAAGCCTGAGCACCTAGACGCCTTCCCCAACCTCCACGACACCTTCTGGAACGCCATGAAGGCAGCCTCCGAGGCCCGCGTCCACCGCAATGTCGACGCCGCCAATGGCCTTCTCACCGCCACCCTCGACATCGCCGAGATGTTCTGGCAGAGCAAGGGCGTCACCCCAGTCCGACAGCCCTCCCGCCAGACCACCGGCGGCGAGCTCGTCTACCCCTCCTAACCATCGCTTAATCGGGCGGGGGGCACACCACCCCCGCCCTCCCCCTCCCCTTCTTCACCCTTCCCCCTTGATGGGGGAGGGTTTGGATGGGTGTGACTCCCCCTCAACCCACATGTCATCCTGAGGAGGCCCCGCGACGAAGGATCTCGCCCTCATAATCGCTAAGCCCTCGTTCCTCTTGTTCCCGCGAAGACAGGATCCCACTCCCTCCCCACGCCCAATCTTCCCTCGTCCTCGCAAATGCGGAAATCTACCCATCCCCCTTCCCCAGTTTTGACTTTGCCCGATGGCGTGAGACCGGAGGAGAAAACTCCAGAGCCGTCGTCAATGACATGGACTTCACAGGCTTGATGTTCGGCCTCCCGCGCCGACACTGTAACCGTCACAGGCCCCCTCAGCCCCGTGGGACAGGGTGAGGATATCCCCTCTGAAGGACTCGAAGGCAAAGTCGCCTGGTTCCAACCGGAGAATCCCATACTGGCCGACAAGCAGTCCCTGCAAGCCTTGCAGGAGAACGTTAAAAAGCAGCCAAAGCCGGAGCGGTAGCTGCCGTCATCTCCGGCGACCTGGGCTTCGATAGCTATTCCCTGCTTCTGATTGTCGAATCGTCAATTCCGGCCCTGCTCTTCCGGTCAGACGTGGAAGAATCCTGGATCCAGTCCTTGTCCGGCGGCCAAATGGACATGTCCGTAACCGTTGAAGTGGGAAATCTGGAGTCCCAAAACATAGTCGCAGAAATGAGGGGCGCCGGTAACGACCTCGTCATCGTTGGCGCTCACTACGACATTGTCCCCACTACCCCGGCCGGCGCCAACGACAACACTTCCGGCGTCGCTATTATCCTCTCACTGGCGAAAGCTCTGGCCTGACATTCCCTTCCATACACCGTCAGATTCGTCGCCTTCGGGTCGGAAGAACTCGGACTCTACGGCAGCCGTCACTACGTCGCATCCCTCTCCGAAGCGGAACTGTCCCGCATCAAAGCAATGCTGAATTTCGACGTAGTCGGCTCCGGCCCACGCCTCGAGGCCGTCGGTCCCCAGACTTTGCAGAATCAGGCCCTGAGCATTGCGGATGATCCGGAAGTCGAAGCCCAACCGGGCACTCTCCCCCCGGGAGCCGCCAGCGATCACGTCCCGTTCCAAGACAAGGGCATCCCAGCCTTGCTGCTGTTCGGTCCGGACATCTCCCGCATCCACACCCCGGAGGACGTGCTGGAATTCATCAACCCCGAACTCCTGGGCGGCGCCTACCTGATCTCCCTAGCCATCCTCGAATCCGATCAGTTCGGCCGGTAACGACGCCGATACACGTCCCCCCTACCCATCCTCCTTCAACGCCGGTATAACCTCCGTCCCCCACAGCTCTATCGACCGCATCACGTCCTTGTGCGGCATCGGCCCCTCGTGCCCGTAAATCAGCAGATATCCCGCCTTCAACTCTTTCCGAATCCGACGCAGCGTCGCGATCACCGTGTCCGGACTCCCCACAATCAGGTTGTCCATCCCGATTAGATCGTCGTACGTCCAACTCCCGAACCCCGGCTGCACCCGCCGCGAAGCAATCTTCGCCGCGTCCCGGCTCCGGTACCCCGGCGGGTCCGCGTGCTCCTCGATGGACTTGAACCGGTACTTCTCGTTCCACATGAAGTGTTTGCCCATCTCGTAGGCCCGCTCGTCCGTATCCGCCACAAACGCCCGGATCAGGTATCCGTAATGCTCCGGCCCCGTGTCATGCCCCGCGGCGCGGGCCGTCTTGTGGTAAAGCTCGTTCGTCTGCACCGCCACGTCCAGCAGGCTCCCCAGGCTCATGTACGCATAACCTCGCTCCGCCGCCCACACCACGCTCTCCACGCTCGAAGTCCCCGGATACCATATCGGCGGATGCGGCTTCTGAATCGGCTTCATCCACGGATTCACAATCCGGTTGTGGTAATACTTCCCCTCCCACCGGAACGGCCCGTCCGTGGTCCACGTTTTGATGATAAGGTCGTGCGCCTCCTCGAACCGCTCCATGTTCTCCGCCGGGTTGATATTCGCCTGTAGACTCTCCACCGGCGTCCCTCGCACAAACCCGGAAATCACCCGCCCGCCGGAAATCACGTCCACCATCGCAATCTCTTCCGCCAGACGCACCGGATTCGTCGTCACCGGTATCACGTTCCCCAGAATCGCAATCTTGCAATTCTTCGTCACCTTCGCAATCGCCGTCGCGTCGATGTTCGCCGAAGGCTTCATGCACCACCATGCGTTGTGGTGCTCGTTCGTCATTATCCCGTCGAATCCCACCTCATCTGCGAACGCATACTGCTCGTGATACTCGTTGTACAACTGGTGCGCCTTCATCGGATCGAAGAACCGGTTGCTCAACGTGAAATAGGACTCATCCTGGTGCTCTGCCAGCACGTCTTCCGTCGTAAAACTATATGGCTGCTCCGTAAACCAATGCACCTGAACGGACATCGCCTGCCTCCTTACCAATAATTACCTGAACCACTCCTCATTCCCGCGAAGGCGGGAATCCTTCTTGTCCTTCCCTCTCCACCCACATGCCATTCTGAGGAGGCCCCGCGACGAAGAATCTCGCCACCGGTTGACGCCATCCCCAATCCTCACTCCCGCAAAGCCGCGCGTTGGGGGCGACTCCCCCACCAACCCCTACTCCCCTCGCAAAAACGGCACAACCGCCTCCAGAAACTCCTGCGGCTTCTCCACCTGCGGAATATGACCGCACCGCTCAATTATATGCACCCGCGAATTCCTGATAGCCCGCCGGTACAATTCCGCGCACTCCACCGGCACAATCGCATCCTCCCGACCCCACACAATCAGCGTCGACGTCGACACCCGTTGCAGATAATGCGGCAGGTTCGGATTATGCATATACGGACTCCAGCACCACCGGGTCGCCGTCTCCCGGTTGTTCCGCTCCTGGTCCGCCTGCTCCCTGGTCATCGGTTGGCCGTAAGTTTCCTCATAGTTGGGCACCTGCGACGTATCGAAGAACCGCATCCCCGCCACCGCTTCCCTCGCCACCGTGAATAGCTCCGCGATCTCCCCCTCCTCAGGCTTGATCCCCACCCCCGAGCCGATAACCAGCTTGTCCAGACAGTGCGGACTCATTGCCGCCATCTCCGCCGCCATCCAGCCTCCCATGGAAAATCCAAGTAGCGAATACCGCTCCACCCCCATATCCTCCATCAGCCCCAGGTAGAAGTGTGCTACGGCGTCAATGGAATCAATCCAGTCAGGGCGCGTGGACTTCTCGTAACCGGGATGCGAAGGAGCATAGACGGTAAACGACTTCGCCAGTTCCTCGTGATACCCCATCCACGCTGGATTGCCAGCGGCGCCGTGCAGCACCAGCAAAGGCGGGCCCTCGCCACCCTTCATCATCTGAAGCCTCGCCCCTCCGTACTCCCGGCACTCTTCTACCCAAGTTTGACCCATATATCCACCTACTCTAGAACCTCAATTTCGCACTAATCTAATCCGTCATTCCGGCGGAAGCCGGAATCCAGTCCCCTCCCTTCCCCCTCCACCCAAATGTCATTCTGAGGAGGCTCCGCGACGAAGAATCTCGTGGCCCACGCTCAAGCCTCATTCGTCCCCTCACCGCGTCACTTCCCTGAACCGACGAATCGCGTCAATATGCTCCTGCGGCGACCCAAAGCCGGAGTTCATCGTGTTGAACGTCACGTGCGTAGCCCCGTAGCTCTTCCAATCGGCCACGGTGTTCGCCCAGTCCTCCGGCGAATCCGAACCTGCGTTAATCGTCCCTTCAAGCCCAATCTCGGAAGGATCACGCCCCGCCTTTCGTGCGTGTTCGTGAATCCGCTCCACCATCCCTCGAAATTCGTCGTTCAGCCCCACCTGCCGCGTCGTCGTAATCCACCCATCCCCCGTCTCTCCAATTCGCTTCAGCACCTGCTCCGAGCCTCCCCCGAACCACACCGGAATCGGACGCTGCACCGGCAGCGGCTTCAATCCCGCCCGCACAACCCGGTTCCACTTCCCCTCGAAGGTCACAACCTCCTTGGTCCACAACTCCCGCATCAACGCTATCTGCTCCTCGCTCCGACGACCCCGATTTCTGAAATTCTCCCCTAGTGCGTCGTACTCTACGTAGTTCCACCCAATCCCGATGCCTAGGCGCAGCCGCCCTCCGCTCAACACGTCCAGCGCCGCCGCCTGCTTCGCCACCAGCGCCGTCTGACGCTGCGGCAGTATAATTATCCCCGTCGTAAACTCAATGCTCTGAGTCAACCCTGCCATGAATCCGAACAGCACGAAGGGCTCGTGAAACGCGTCCTCCAGCCTGTACGAACCCGTCCAGTTCCCGTAATAGTCCGCGTCCGCCCCCAACACGTGGTCGTACGCCAGAATATGGTCGTACCCCAACGATTCCGCCGCCTGCGCGTACTCCCTGATTGCTCCCGGATCACTCCCGATCTCCGTCTGGGGAAAAACTACGCCCACCCTCATACGCGCCTCCTCCGAATAGTGCATTGCTGAAGCCAGTATCTTATCATCCCTCTTTACTGTCAAACCCACCCCCCCAATCCTTGTTCCTGCGAACGAGGGCCCGTGCCCGCGGAGGCGGGTACAGGAACACGTCCTCTCCCGCCAACCGCCTTAGCCGCAACATACCACCTCCTCCCCTCTTCAACCTTCCCCACCCCCACTCCGTCATTCTCGCGAAGAGCTTGCCCCAGTGCAGACGGGGACGGGAATCCAGTGGGGTATGGGTGGTGCGCCTGAACCAGCATCCTCCCCCCTTACCCACGCCAACCCTCCCTTGGGTGTATAATTGCTTACCTTAAAACCTGAAACAGGACGAATTACCCAGCAATGACCACCACTTCAAGACGCGTCGACGTTAGGTACCCCGCCACCGAAATTGACAGGAAATGGCAGCAGCGTTGGGACCAGGACCGCATCTACCACACCCCCAACGACGACCCACGCCCCAAGTGGCACGAGCTCACCATGTACCCCTACCCCTCCGGCGACCTCCACATCGGCCACTGGTACGTCATGGCCCCCTCCGACTGCCACGCCCGCTTCCGCCGCATGCAGGGCTACAACGTCCTCCACCCTATGGGCTTCGACGCCTTCGGCCTCCCCGCCGAAAACGCCGCCATCCGCAACCGAATCCACCCCCACCCCTGGACCCTCGGCAACATCGAAAACATGCGCCGTCAGCTCCGCTCCATGGGCCCCGTCTACGACTGGGACCGCGAAATTATCACCTGCCTCCCCAATTACTATCATTGGAATCAGTGGCTCTTTCTTGAATTCTACAAGCACGGCCTCGTCTACCGCGACGAAGCTCCAGTAGTCTGGTGCCCCTCCTGCAACACCGTCCTCGCCAACGAGCAGGTCCTCAACGGCGCCTGTGAACGCTGCGACACCCTCGTCACCCGCCGCTCCCTCAAGCAGTGGTTCTTCCGAATAACCCAGTACGCCGACGAACTCCTCGACTTCAGCGGCCTCATCGAATGGCCCGAAAAAATCCTCACCATGCAGCGCAACTGGATCGGACGCAGTGAAGGCGTCGAAATCGCCTTCGACATCTCCCACTTCGACCTCGAAACTAAAGAACTCCGCACCTTCACCACCCGCATCGACACCATCTACGGCGTCACTTTCATGGTCCTCGCCCCCGAACACCCCCTCGTCGACAGCCTCACCGCTCCCGAGCAAAGGGACGCCATCCAGGCCTACGTCGAACAGGCCCGCCGCGCCACCGAAATCGATCGCCTCTCCACCGAACGCGAAAAGACCGGCGTCCCCCTCGGAACCTACGCCATCAACCACCTCAACGACGAGCAGATCCCCCTCTATATCGCCGACTATGTCCTCACCACTTACGGCACCGGCATCGTCATGGGCGTCCCCGCCCACGACCAGCGCGACTACGAGTTCGCCCGGAAGCACGGCCTCCCCATCCGCACCGTCATCGGCGCCCCCGCGGGCGATGAACCGGAACCCGGCCGCGCCTTCACCGGCAAAGGCGTCATGGTCAACTCTGCCCCCTTCAACGACATGCCAAGCCCCGAAGGCGCCAACGCCATCGCCGACCTCGTTGAAGAGAAAGGCTGGGGCAAGCGCACCGTCTCCCACCGCATCCGCGACTGGCTCGTCTCCCGTCAGCGCTATTGGGGCACCCCCATCCCCTTCGTCTACTGCGACGACTGCGGCACCGTTCCCCTCCCCAACGAACAGCTTCCCGTCCTCCTCCCCCTCGACGCGGAGTTCAAGCCCACCGGCGAATCCCCCCTCGCCATCAGCGACGACTTCGTCAACACCACGTGCCCCGGCTGCGACGGCCCCGCCAAGCGCGAGACCGACACTATGGACACTTTCGTCGACTCCTCTTGGTACATGTTCCGCTTCGCCAGCCCCGCCGAGGACGGTGCCCCCTTTGATCCTGACCTCCTCGGCCAGTGGCTCCCCGTAGACCAGTACACCGGCGGCGCCGAACACGCCGTCATGCACCTCCTCTACTCCCGCTTCTTCACCAAGGCCATGCGCGACATGGGTATGCTCAATTTCGACGAACCCTTCCTCCGCCTCTTTAACCAGGGCACCATCATCGCCGGCGGCTCAAAGATGAGCAAGTCCCGCGGCAACGTCATCAGCCCCGACGCCTACGTCGAAGTCTTCGGCGCCGACGTCGTCCGCGCCTACCTCATGTTCCTCGGCCCCTGGGACCAGGGCGGAGACTGGACCGACACCGGCATCAACGGCATCTCCCGCTGGACCAATCGCCTCTGGGACCTCTTCCAGCGTGACCCGTCAGAACTCCCCAACGCCGTCAACGACTCCGACGCTGCCGACACCCGCCGAAAGCTCCACCAGACCATCGAAAAGGTCCACACAGACCTCGACCGCTTCAAATTCAACACCTCCATCGCCACCCTCATGGAGTTCACCAATCACCTCTCTCAGGCGTGGAACAGCAACTCCGTCGACGCCCAACTCTGGCGAGAATGCACGGAAAATTTCCTGCTCCTCCTAGCCCCCTTCGTCCCCCATCTCGCCGAAGAACTCTGGGAGCGAAACGGCCACCCCTACAGCATCCACAATCAGTCGTTCCCCAAGTGGGACCCCGCCCTCACCGCCGAGGAGACAATCACCCTCGTTATCCAGGTAAACGGAAGACTCAGAGACCGTCTCCAGGCCCCCGCCTCAATCACCGAAGATGCCGTCAAGGAAATAGCCCTCGCCAGCCCCCGCGTCCAGACCCACACCCAGGGCAAACAAATCCGAAAGCTCATCTACGTCCCCGGCCGCCTCATCAACATAGTCGCCACCTAACCCCCTCCCCCTACATGTCATTCTGAGGAAGGCCTCGCGACGAAGAATCTCGCAGCCGCCTCACGCCCAATTCCATCCCCATCCTTGTCCCAGCAAACGAAGGCCCGTGCCCGCGGAGAGCCTGCCCCCGCGAAGGCGGGGGCGGATACTGAAACCCACTCTCTACCCAATGTACCCCAAGCGCAGCCCGCCAATTCCTCTCTACCACCCCAAATTCAATGCTCTCGCCTCCCATTTCGTCGCCCCTGCAAAAGCAGGGGCCCACGGAGGGCAGTGGATGGCCGCGGATTCCCATTCCCTCCCCATCCCACCCAAACCCCGCACCCCCTACCCTATGGCATCGCCTTCCCATGCCAATACAATATAGGACAACTCCGTTCTACCCTGCCGAAGCGCCCCCAACCCCCCGGTGAGAAGCCGTGCAACCCAAATCCAAAAATCCGCTCTTCAACGTCATCAGAAACCGGAACTTCCAGTTTCTCCTGACCAACGGCAGCATCTCCACCACCGCACGGACTCAGGTTCGGGTAGTGTCTCGGTCAAAAAACAAGTAAGTGTCATCAGTCATTATCGGCCACTCCCTCGCATGGATCCTTCCATATACAGATCTTCGAGGTCGTACAGCGAGCATATGACTTCTCGGTCGTCTACGTCTTCCCACGAACCCCGCGTGGGGGAAAATACCTCGATGTCGAGAGCCGAGTCTAAGTAGGGAGTCCCGACAAACTCGTCGAAGCGTTCCAAGCAGAGGTTCAACGCCACCTCCTCCACGCGGGCAGAACCCGGGAACGGCAGTCCTGCGGCCACATCTATCGAGACGACAGCATACGCCTCACGCTGATGTGGATCATCGCACGATACAAAGTCTACATCCGTTATCTCCTCAGACTCCTCGTAGTTGAAGCAATCCCCTTCTCCGACGTCGGACACATTGCCACCACCACATGCCGCCAAAAAGGCCAGCACAAACCCGATAATCACAATCAATTTCATCTTGATATCCTTCCATACTACAGCCTTCTACCTGTCAACTTATGTTGGGCTACCAATAGAGTTCTATCCACGCCCTGGAAGATGGCAACCAATTCGCTGCGGTTAGTCACCAGTTGCAGGATGTCGTCGCAATCGCGGTCTTGCGTTTCTTTTTTTGTCTACCCGGCCATCAACGTCCGGTAGAATGCTGGAGACTCTGGGAACTGATACATTTTACCCTAGACAGTCGATCAGCCCTTGTCAAAGAGAACATCCGAGTTGCGTTCGTGTCCAGAAGACCCTCATACTTGGCGCCAGTCGTCAACCCCGCCACGATCCTTCCTCGATATGTCGGCCACGTCCTCTGGCCCAATCACCCTTTCCCTCGCCCTCTGCTCCCCAAACTGGAACAGCCTCCTCCACTCGCATTCTTCCATGTCCCTCAGCAACGCCTCGCGCACGAGTGCACATCTGGACTTCCCCTGCTGCCTCATCTCCTCGTCCACCCGCTCCGCCATCTCCGGAGACATTGAGAATGTAATCGTCCTTGTAGATCGTGGCCTCCTGGCCGTCCTATTCCCGAATCTTACTCCACCTTTGCGACACCCCAAGACATCTATCAACCACCAACATCCCTCCACCCCCAACTCATCCTTACTCCCCATCCCAACCAAACCCCGCACCCCCTACCCTATGGCATCGCCTTCTCGCCCCAATACAATATAGGACAACTCCGTTCTACCCTGCCGAAGCGCCCCCAACCCCCCGGTGAGAAGCCGTGCAACCCAAATCCAAAAATCCGCTCTTCAACGTCATCAGAAACCGGAACTTCCAGTTTCTCCTGACCAACGGCAGCATCTCCACCAGTGGGGACATGACCGAGCTCCTCGTCATGGGTTGGCTCATCTTCCAGATTACCGAGTCCCCCTGGCAGGTCGCCCTCGTCGGCCTCGCCCGCACCGTTGCCATGTTCTCCTTCACCCTCATCGGTGGTGCCATCGGCGACCGTCAGGACCGCCGCCACGTCATCATGGCCTCCAACTTCGTCACCCTAGTCGTCGTCTCCACCGTCCTCGGCACCCTCCTCTTCGGTACCGTGGAGCCTTACTACCTCTTCATCGCCGCCGCCCTCCGCGGGGCCACCCGGGCCTTCGACAACACCAGCCGCCGCGCCCTCATGTTCCACGTCGTCGGACAGGGCAACCTCGTCCAGGCCATCTCCATGGAACAGCTCGGATTCAGCGCCGGTAGAATCATAGGCCCCCTCGCTGTCGGCGCCCTCCTCCAGTTGACCGGTACCGCCGTCAGCGCCTACGCCCTCCTCACCAGCCTGTACTTCATCGGCTTCCTCTGCATCTTCTTCCTCAAGATCCCCCCCGTCATCGCGCCCCGGGCTCAACGCTCAGTCATCAGAAGTATCGGCGAGGGCATGAAATACGCCTACACCACCCCAGCCATTGCCGCCACCCTCACCGCCAGCGTGGTCATGAACGTCATGTTCCAATACCACCTCTTCATCCCCGTCATCGCCGATGAACATCTCCACGTCGGCCCCGGCCTTATGGGCCTCCTCGCCGCCGCCGACGGTATCGGATTCGTCATCGGTTCCCTCATCATCGGACTCCTCGGAGCACGTGTCAGAATCAGCGGCAGAATCTTCCTCGGCGGCTGCATCGGCGTCTCCATATTCCTCCTCGCCTTCGCCCTTTCCCCCTGGTTCCTCCTATCCTTCTGCATCCTCATCGCCACGGGCACCTTCCAGAGCGGATTCTCCACAATGCAGAGCGGCATCCTCCTCACCAGCAGCCCCGCGAGCTTCCACAGCCGCGTCTTTGGAGCACAAGGCATGGCCGTCAGCAGCGGACAGATGGGCAACGTCGAAATCGGTGCCCTCGCCTCCATCCTTGGCATAAGCGCCGCAATAGCCGTTAACGCCGCGGCGGGCCTGGTCCTTCTCCTCCTCATCACCCTCTTCATGCCCGCCCTTCGACGCCCCATCGTCAGGGTAGACGATACCCCCGAAGAACCTCCCGAACCGCCCCTACCCAAACCCGACCAGCGAGGCGTCTTCCGCAAACCGCCCTCTATCCTGAGCAGAAGACCCTGGCGACGAAGATCCCCTAACCACCGACGAAGCATCCTCCGCCGCAAGTTGGACGATTTACGCCAACACCGCCCCCGCAAACCGGATCCACCCGCGGACCCCAAATCACCTCCATAGACGCGTACTTTGTGGTCGCCCGTTCCCATTCACTTTCCAGTTCCCCCGCAGACGCGGGGGCCCACTCTTCACTCCCATCTCCCCGTAGGGGCAGCTCGCGAGCCGCCCCCCCTCTAACAACACACCAACCTAACCCCCACCGCCCATCTTCCCATCCCCCTCATCCCATCCATTCGGCCTGCGTGACACAAAAAAAGAGGCAGGCCCTCAAAACCTGCCCCAAGCTGTACCCCAATCCAATTTCGTGGGCGAATCCCACCCCGCCCTAGGCCAAAACTCTACTCCGCCACACTTTTCCCCATCTGCACCACCACACCCCACTCACCCTCCGTCACCGGCTGAATCGACAACCGCGCCCCCCGACGTAACACCATCATCTCCTTCAACTCCGGCTCCGACCTCAACATGTCCCGGGTCACCGGACGCAGAAACCGCGTCGTCGCCTTTATGTCAACCATGTACCAGATGGGATTGTCCGGCGTGCTCTTCGCGTCCGGGTGCTCCGACTTCGGGTCCCACGCCGTGGAATCCGGGTATCCTTCCTTCACCACAACGGCGGTGCCAATTACCGCCAGGGGCTTCGTACTGCTGTGATAGAACAGTATCTCGTCCCCCTCCTTGATGTCGTCCCGCAGCAAGTTGCGCGCCTGGTAGTTCCGCACTCCGTCCCACTCCGCCACGCCGTCCTCCACCAGATCGTCGAAGGAATACGCGGAAGGTTCCGACTTGAAGAGCCAATACCTCTTAGCCATATCTCATCCTCATTGAGATTGAATCAAAACCCTCAATTCGTCATTCCGGCGAAAGGCCTGCCCCCATGCAGACGGGGCCGAAATCCGGTCCCGCCTCCACTGCACCTGCCTCACAAGTTCTATGCCTTCACCTCGACGCCTATACCCAGCTCTTCCTCGATAGACTTCGTGGAAACCAGGTGCCTCTGCAGATTCATCTCCTTCGGCGTGAACCCCAAAGCCAGCCCCACCAGCTGCGGCAGATGGAACACCGGCATGTCAATCTCCTCTTGCTTGTGCGCCTCCGCGTCCGCCTGCTTCCCGTCCAGTTGCAGGTGACACAGCGGGCAAGGAGTCACCATTGCCTTTACCCCCTTTGCCTTCGCGTCCAGCGTATGGTCCCCCAACATCGCCATGGAGTTGTCCTCGTTCGACGTCAAAATAGGAAAGCCGCAGCATTTGCCCCTGCCGGAAGTCTTCACCGCCTTGCCGCCCAGCGCCTCGATAACGTCCTCAAGCGCCGTCTTCCGAGTCTTTGCGAACTCCTTTGGCACCATCAACTCCGGCGGACGCTTCATGTAACATCCGTAGAAGTGGGCGATGGGCAGCCCATTCAAGGGACGCTTCACCATCGATTTCAGCTTGTCCAGACCGAAGTCCTCCACAATGGCCCAAAGCATGTGACGTATAACCGTCGTTCCCTTGTATTCCAACCCCTCCTCCGCCAGGAAATCACGATTGATCATCGCCCGGTATTCTTCGTCCTTCAACCGGTGGTGGGCCTGCGTCATAATCCCCTGGCAGGTGCTGCAAATCGTCATTATCTCAAGCCCCGCCGCCTCTGCCATGGCGAATGTTCGGGCGTTAATGGGGTCCGAAACCTCTTTGCTCAACACGCCCGCGCCGGTGCAACCCGCGCTCTCCAGCGCCTTGTCGTCAAGTTCGAACCCCAGCTTCTCCGCCACCTGCACAACCGCTTCATACAGCTCCGGGCAGCCGCCCTTGGACACGCACCCAGGATAAAATGCGTACTTCGTCTTCACTTGCCCGTTGGTAGTCATTCAGCGCCTCCTGATATTGATGTCGATTTTAGATGCCGGCCGGTTAGCCCTTCGATTCCCACTTCTCGAATATCCTCTTGATTTGCTCGTGCCCGGGCCGCTTCTTGTGAAGCATATAGGGCATCGGATGCTTCCCCTTCAACCCCGCCTTTACAGCTAAGGGAAGCAGCTTCATCAGCCCCTTCACGTTCGTGAACCCCTCCGTCTCAATCGCCAGACGCCCCTCGTCCAGCCACCCATGCGCCTTCACCGACGCGGCAAAGCTCTTGTAATGGTGCACCACCTTCGGCGGCCCGGCCTCAGCCTTTATGGCCATATCGTGAAGGTCGAAGATCCGGTCCGTCGGCTCAATGTACTTGGGACAGTGCTCACTGGCCTCGAAGCAGTGGGTGCAGTCCCACATCCCTCGCGGCAGGCTCAACTTGTCCAACCGCTGTCGCTTCCGGCTGTCCCGCTCGTCCGCAACCACGCGGTACGCCTTCGTCAACGCCGCCGGCCCCACAAAAGTCTTGTCCACCACCAGCACCGTGCAGCCCTGGTCGCACAGCCCGCACTGGGTGCACCTCATCGACTCCGTCAAGTGCTTGTCATGGCCCCCCGGAACCAGGTGCTCCCCCTTCTCGGGGGGCTGCACCGGGTCCACCCACGGCTCCACCGCCCTGAACTTGTTCCAGTGGAACTCCCTGGCGTTATACACCAGGTCCTTCATCTGACGGCTCATCTTCAACGGCTCAAGCTCAATGGCCCCGTCCTCCGCCCCGTCCCACGCCTTCTTCACCTTCGTCCGGCACGCAATGGCGCCCTTCCCGTTCACCGTCATGGTGCAGTCGCCGCAGAACCCCGTCCGGCAGCTGCCCCGAAACGCCAGCGTCGGGTCCTGCTCGTCCCGAATCTGCAGCAGCGCGTCCAGCACCATGTCCCCCTCGTCAACCTCCGCTGTGTACGTCTGCGTGGATTTGTCCGCGTTCGTTATTGGATCGTATCGCTTTACCGCAAATTTAACTTCCATCCTCAAGACTCCTTCCTGTCTATGACGGCAGATTGCCGATTGCCTGCCCTAACTTTCCGTCAATCCTGCTCTCTAGATTCTCTTGGCCCCGCCTATCCGGCCTCCACCGGCTCGTAGTCCAGCTTCGGCCCGTCCTCCGAATGCATTGCGACGATTCGCTTCATCCAGTTCTCATCATCCCGCGCTTCGAAATCAGACCTGAAGTGACAGCCGCGGCTCTCCTGTCGCGCCTCTGCGCTGCCGATTATCACCTGCGCCACGTCCAACATGTTCCCCACCTCCCTGATGGCCCTGAGTTCCACGTTGTACGCGCCGCTCTTGTCCCTGATCCCCAGCGCCCCGAAACGCTCCTGCAGTTTGGCCACCGAATTGGCCGCCTTCCTCAGACCCCTCAGGTTCCGCACCATCCCCACGTTCTTGTCCATGATCTCGCCCAGGTCCCGCCGGATTGCGCCGGCAGTGTCGCTATTGGCGTCCTTGGCCGTCACCTCATTGAGCATCTCCTCCTGCTCCCGCACCAGGTCGGCTGTCGCCGGACTCCATGTTGCGCCCCGGACATATCGGCTCGCCGACTCTCCGGCTCTGCGACCGAAGACAATGCAGTCCAGCAGCGAGTTGCCGCCCAGCCGGTTGGCCCCGTGGGCCCCCGTGGAAGCGCACTCCCCTGCGGCATACAACCCCGGCGTCCCCGTATCTCCGAAGGTGTCGATCTTGATGCCCCCCAGAGGCCGGTGCATTCCCGGCTTTACGGGAATCAGGGCCTCGGAAGGATCAAGCCCTTCCAGATCGTCCATTAACCACAACGTTTCCTGAAGCCTGGCCGTCATGCGAGCCTTGTCCAGGTGCCGCATGTCCAGGAAAACGTGACCCTTGTCCCCCCTGTTCTTCCGCACTTCCGTCATCGCCGCCCTGGCGACTACGTCCCGCGTCGACATCTCCATGGCCTCGGCGTCGTACCGCTCCATGAACCGCTCGCCCTTCTTGTTCACCAGGTGAGCGCCCTCGGCCCGCACACCTTCCGTAATCAGAATTCCCCTGTCCGCCAGCGTAGTCGGATGGTACTGCACCATCTCCATGTCGATAAGAGGCACCCCCGCCCGGTACGCCAGCGCCACTCCGTCCCCCGTCCCCGTCAGCGAGCACGTCCCGCCGTTGTACATCTGGCCCAGGTTCCCCGTGGCCATTACCACCGCCTTGGAGTGGAATGGATGAAGCTCTCCCGTCCGCAAGTCCCTCGCAATCACCCCCTTGCACATCCCGTCCTCCATCAGCAGCGATGCGGCGAACCACTCGTCGTAGATGCGAATCTCACTCCGTACTATCTGCTCGAACAGGACCTGCAGAATTACATGCCCCGCCGAGTCTCCAACAAATGCCGTCCGAGCTTGGGACGAACCCGGGAAAGTCGTAACGTCTATCCTGCCCTCTTCATCTCTATTGAAGATAACCCCCATGTGCTCCAGCGCCACCACGTCCTCCGCGGCGCTCTGGCACATTACCTCCACCGCACTCCGGTCCGACAGGTCGCCGCCCGCGGCAATAGTGTCCTTGGCGTGGGTCTCCCATGAGTCCCCCGACTTCAGTGCGGCATTGATTCCGCTGTGTGCTCCCGACGAGTGACTTCGCATCGGATGCACCTTGGAAAGTATCCCCACGTCTGCGCCGGACGCCCGAGCGCCCAGGGCCGCCCGCAGTCCCGCAAATCCGCCGCCAACTACTAATACGTCATGTTGAGGCAAGGGCCCTCCTCTCGCTTCCCCGCAAGGCTGACCATACCCTCTACGAGGTAAAGTTGGATAGCGCCACCGCCGGCCCGAATAAGGTCAAACATCCCCACGAAGGGTTTGCATCAAATCGCGCCTGCCTCCTATCCCGGCAAGCCCCCTTCAAACCCACCGCAGTACAAGCGGCAGTGGAGCCTTCGCCCATTGTAATCAGCCCATTCTACACTGTCAATTTACAACACTCCCTCCTGTTCCTGCGAACGAACACCTTCCCCCGGTTCTCCCTTCCCCCTACACAAACATGTCATTCTGAGGAGGCCCCGAGGCGAAGAATCTCGCCCCCATTCACGCCCATTTCACCCAAATCCCCCAACCGACGCTCAACTCATAGAAGCCTCCCAATCCTCCCGTGTCCCCGCGGATGGGGGGACCCGCTCCTCATCCACACTCCCCCACACCTCCCCTTAGGTAACCCCACCCTCCGTCACCCCGTACACGCTTCCGTGCAAAAACTCCCTAAATCGAAACGCCCCCCATTCCTCCCTTCCCCCTTCATCCTCCCCGTGCTAACATCCCCCCTGACAACCCATGCCCACACGCCAAGTCCACGTCACCATCCAGGAAGGTCTCTCCTTCCCACCTCCCGAAGACCTCCTCCGAAGGGCCGCCCTCGCCGCCCTAGATGCCGCCTTCCCCGACAGCCGCTGCCAGCTCACCCTAGCCCTCTGCGACGACCCCGCTATCCGAACCCTCAACGCCCGCTATCGCGGCGACGACAAAGTCACCGACGTCCTCGCCTTCTCCCCCACCCACTCCGGTCCATGGCAGGGCGACGACGATTCCCAATCCGCCCCGAACGGACCCGACGCCGTCTTCCCAACGCCCCCCAACGAACCTCCGGACCTCGGCGACGTTGTCGTCTGCCTCCCCCAAGCCCTCCGTCAAGCCGCCGAAGCCCGTCGCTCCGTCCAGCACGAAATAGCCCTCCTCGTCATCCACGGCATCCTCCACCTCCTCGGCCACGATCACTACGACGAACAGGAAAAAGCCCTCATGTGGTCCCTCCAGGACCAGGCCCTAACCGCCCTCTTAGGCCCCTCCAGCCCCTGATCCACCATCCCTCACTCCCTCCACATGTCATTCTGAGGAGGCCCCGCGACGAAGAATCTCCTCGCCGTGACGCATACCCCAACCGTCATTCCCGTGAAGGCGGGAATCCATCTTCTCTCTTCCCCCTCGATGGGTGAATCTTAAAGCCCGCCCCGTACTTGTTGAAGGGATGGGGGTGACCCTCCCGTCCCCTCGCGAATGCGGGCCCACTCCCCTCCTGGGGACGGTCCCGGAACCCCCCTCCACTGACAACTTTCACCTCCCCCACATTCCCCAAAACTGGTACAATCATCCTATGACCTCCCAAGTCCTCTACCGAAAGTGGCGGCCCCGCCGTTTCTCCGACCTCGCCGGTCAGGAGCACGTCACCACCGTCCTCCGGCAGGCCGTCCTCCAGGACCGCATCTCCCACGCCTACCTCTTCTGCGGCCCCCGCGGCACCGGCAAGACCACCACCGCCCGCGTCCTCGCCCGCACCCTCAGCTGCCTCAGCCCCCAGGACGGCGAGCCCGACAACGCCTGCTCCCTCTGCCAGAACATCGACGCCGGCCGCGCCATGGACCTCATCGAAATGGACGCCGCCAGCAACCGCGGCATCGACGAAATTCGCAGCATCCGGGACCGCGTAAACTTCTCTCCCGTCGAAAGCAAGTACAAGGTCTACATCGTCGACGAAGCCCACATGCTCACCGAGGCCGCCTCCAACGCCTTCCTCAAGACCCTGGAAGAGCCGCCTCCCCACGTCATCTTCGTCCTCTGCACCACCGAACCCCACAAGATCCTCCCCACCATCATCTCCCGCTGCCAGCGCTTCGACTTCCGCCGAATCTCCACCGAGACCATCGTCGAACGCCTCCGATTTATCTGCGAGCAGGAAGGCATCGAAGCCGACTCCGCCGTCCTCGGCGCCCTTGCCAGAGCTGCAGGCGGTAGTCTCCGCGACGCCGAAAATCTCCTGGAGCAGGCGGTTGTCTCCTTCGGCCAGAACCCGGACATCAACTCCCTCCAGGATATGCTCGGCCTCTCCCACTCCCGGGAGGCCCAGGCCCTCGTCGCCCACTTCCTTCTCGGCAACACCTCCGGCGCCCTCGGAGTCATCGGCAAGGCCGCCAGCGAAGGCGTTGACCTCCGGCAGGTCCACCGCCAGTCCGTAGAACTCCTCCGGGCCGTCCTCCTAATCAAGTCCGGCGCCGCCGACACCCTGGACCTCGGCGAAGAGACCCTCAACGAAATGGCCGCCCTCGCCCGCAAAGTCCAGCTCACGACGGTTATGCGCTGTCTCAAGGCCCTCGGCGAAATCAACATGCGGCTGGACTCCACCAGCAGCCTCCCCCTTGAACTCGCCGTCGTCGAGACCTCCCTCGCTCAGGAAGCCCAGCCCTCCAGGCCCGCCGCCCCCACAAGAACCGCCCCCGTTCGCGACAACAGAAGGCCCTACTCCACCGACCGCCAGACCTCACCCTCCCAACCCCGGCCCCAACGTCAACCCACCCGACCCACGCAGCCCGCCCCGGCGGACGCTCCCGCGCCCACGCCCGTAGCCCAAGTAGATGGCGAGCCCATCGCTCCCGCCATCTGGGACCAGATAGTCCGCTCCCTCCGACGTCAGAAGGGCAAGCGCTTCTTCCTCGGCGCCCTCCTCAATGACTGCCGCAGCCCCCACCTGGAAAACGGCTCCGTCGTTCTTCCCTTCAGATACCCCTCCAACCTCGAGCGCATGGAGGGCGAGCTCCGCGAAGCCGAAGGAAACGCCGCCATCAAGAACGCCATCAACCACTACCTGGGCAAGCCCTACGAAGTTAGACTCACCCTCCTCGACAACGCCACCAACCGCCCCGCCGCCGTTAGCAGCCCCCTCGTGCGCGCTGCCAGGCAGATGGGAGGACGAATTCTAGACGAGAGGAACATCGAACCTTGATGAATCGAAAGATGATCAAACAGGCCCAGAAGCTCCAGGCCCAGCTTCAGAAAGCCCAGCGTGACCTCGAAGATTCCACCGTCGTCGGCACCGCCGGAGGCGGCGTCGTCAGGGTGGTAATGACGGGTAAGCAGACCGTCGAGTCCGTCGAAATCGACCCCGAAGCCGCCGAAGACATAGAACTCCTCCAGGACCTCGTAACCGCCGCCGTCAACGACGCCGCAGCCAAGGTTCAGGAAATGGCCGCCCAAAAGCTGGGTGGCCTCGCCGGCGGACTCAATATCCCCGGGCTCATGTAACCCATAACCCCTCCCAACTCGATGGGATTCACGTACCGACGATATGGGTCATGGCATTCCGAGGAGATATATTCCCACCCCCGAGCCGGCGAGGACAAGCCCTGCGTCAAAACAACGTTGGCTGGGAACATTATGGTGATGGTTTGTCAGGACAGAAATAATGGCTGAGAGGTTGAGCCGGGAGTTGATGGCCCTGCGGGTCGCGGCGGAGCTGCGTCCTCGGGAGGTGGTGAACCTCGGCATCGGCATGCCCACCCTGGTGGCGAACTACGTTCCCGATAGTCGCGGGGTGGTCATGCACTCGGAGAACGGCATCCTGGGCTACGGGGCCTACGCCGCAGAGGGCGCGGAGGACCTCGACCTGATCAACGCCCGCGCCGAACACGTCAGGTGGCATCCGGGCGGCGCCGCCATTAGTCACACCGACGCCTTCAGCATCGTTCGCAGCGGCAGGTTGGACGTGGCGGTGCTGGGTGCGCTCCAGGTGTCGGAACGGGGAGACCTGGCCAACTGGATGGTGCCTGGCAAGGGCGTGGGAAGTCCGGGTGGAGGCCTCGACATGGCCGCCGGAGCAAAGCGCCTCATCGCCATAACGGAGCACTCCAACCAGGGAAAGCCGAAGATACTGCGCGAGTGCAGCTATCCCTTGACCGTCGCGGGCAGGGTGAATCTCATCGTTACCGATATCGCCGTCATCGAGGTGACGACGCAAGGGTTGGTGTTGAAGGAACGTGCGCCCGGCTGGTCAACCGGGGAAATCCAATCGGAGACGGAAGCCCGGTTGCGGCAGGTTGCGCCGGTGAAGGAGATGGAGTTCATCATTCCCGAAACGTCGCCTCCCGGTAAGGTGCTTCCTGATGCGGCAGCCGCGGTGGCGGATATACCCGACGGAGCCACCATTCTGATGGACGGCTTCGGCGGTATAGGAGGAATGGCCCACTATCTGATGCTTGCGCTGCGAGACCACGGGGCGCGCGACTTGACCGTAGTGGGCAACACCGTAGGCATCGCGCGGGTGTCAACCTTCGGGCAGCCGCCTTCCCCGGGGCTCCAGGCCATCGACCACGCCATCCTCGTGGAGAAGGGACAGGTAAAGCACGCAATCGCCTCCTTCCCGGTATCGCCGTCACCTTCCAGGCCATCGGCCTTCGAGCAGGCGTACCAGCGGGGAGAGGTGACGTTAGAGGTTGTGCCCCAGGGTACGTTGGCGGAGCGTCTGAGGGCGGGAGGCGCGGGGGTCCCCGCATTCTTCACGCCCACGGGTGCTGGCACAGTCGTGGCCGAGGGGAAGGAGACGAAAATAATCCATGGGCGGGAGTACGTGCTGGAGCAGGCCATTCGTGGAGACTACGCGTTCATCCGTGCCCACAAGGCGGATACGGCGGGAAATCTCGTCTACCGGGGAACCTCGCGCAACTTCAACGCCGCCATGGCAACGGCGGCGCGAATTACCATCGCCGAGGTGAACGAGATTGTGGAAGCGGGAGCCCTGGACCCGGACGAAATCGTAACGCCCGGGCTGTACGTGGACAGAATTGTCCAGAGACCGGAAGGGTTTTCCCCCTTCAGGCCCGTTGAGGAGGGTTAGGTTGCAGAAGGAGCGGCTGCCCAGAGACGTCATTGCCATGCGGGTGGCGAAGGAGCTTCCTGCCGGTGCGGTAGTGAATCTCGGCATCGGCATACCCACGCTGGTGTCCAATTATCTGGAGGGCGAGCAGTCGGTCTTGTACCACAGCGAAAGCGGCGTGCTGAATTACGGGCCTCTGGCTGAAGAGCACGAGAAGGACTACGACCTGATCAACGCGGGCGGCCAGTTCTTGAGATGGGTGCCCGGTATGGCCTTCTTCAGCTCCGACGAGGCCTTCGCCATGATCCGGGGTGGACACGTAGAAGTTACGGTATTGGGCGCACTGCAGGTGTCGGAACACGGAGACTTGGCAAACTGGATGCTCCCCCAGCGTGGCGTCGGGAACATAGGCGGCGCCATGGACCTGGCCGTCGGCGCGAAGCGGGTAATAGTTGCGATGGAACACACGGACCGCCAGAACCGTCCCAAGGTGGTGAAAGAGTGCACCTTCCCCCTCACGGGTAAGGGATGCGTCAGCCTCGTGGTGACGGACCTGGCCGTCATTGAGGTTACTCCTGACGGCATGGTCCTGCGAGAGGTCGCGCCCGACTGGTCCGCTGCGGAAGTGCAGTCGTTGACAGAGGCAAAACTCCAGGTTGCCCCGGACTTGAGGGAATACGAGCTATAGAGGCTTCACCCCCATCCCAACCCTCCTCCGTTGTACGGACCGGAGACACGGTTACACACGTTCGGGGAGGTGGGTTACACCTATTGGCATGGAAGATTGCCCATGTGTGTCGCCATGCCTTGGATAGAAGAAAACCTCATGTCCCGATGTAAGTGGTTCGTGGGACGGCATAACATCCTCAAGAAAGACACCAATGACTCAATGTCCGAGTTGGTGATACGAAGTGAGTGTAAGAGGTTAAGATACATAGACTTGATAAGGAGGTAAGAGATGACCCTGGAGACAGTAGCTTTGTGGGCCAATATCATCACTGGGGCATTTGCAGTTGTAGCAGGATTAGGAGGTTTCTTCTGGTGGCTTGGTGCAAGAAAGAATCGTGAGAAACAGTTGCGCTTCTACATAGAAGTTCTGAAAAAGCTTCGCGAAAAATATACTGATTCCGACCAAAAGACACTGCAGATCCTGCAGGATTCTACTGCAGATATACCTCGACAAACTTTAGTTACCTTGACAAGCATCAATTCCAATCTAGGGTCTCTTTATAGGTTAATCGCGATGCATTCTGCCTATTCTGTGGCAGGAGCTTATGAGGAGCAGGAATGGAAGTTGCGGTCGCCTATTGCGAAGAAGGGAAATGAGAGTTAGCAATACTTGGGAATAGTTTTAGGAAGTTTGTCGAATGACGTTTACTGAAGTCATGGCCGAGTTCGCCTTCTCACTGACGCTTCAGGACGTGTCGGGCGAGGTCGAAAAGGCCGCCAGGAAGTACCTGGCGGATACCGTGGCTTGCATGATCGGCGCCTATCCCAGCGAACCGCCCAGGGCGCTCCGTCGTTGGCTTGCGGAGCAACGAAGCGTCGCCGAATCCACCATCATTGGCAGCGACCAAAAGGTGTCAACGGATAAGGCCGCGCTGGTGAACGGGACCATGGTCCGCTATCTGGACGCCAACGACATTCTGTACGAACCGGGTGGCAGAGGAGGCCACTTCAGCGACGCAACACCCAGCCTGCTGGCAATGGCGGAGAAGCATAGTCGTTCGGCCGATGAGCTCATCACCTGCATCGTCGCCTCCTACGAGCTGCAGGCCGCTCTGAACCGCGTCTTTCCGTTCATGGCGCGCGGCTTCCACGCCCTCACCCAGGTGACCTGGGTTGCGCCGATTCTGCTTGTCCGGCTGGCGGGCGGGACTCCCGCGCAGGCGGTCCACGCGGCCGGCCTTTCCGGCGCCACCGGCATGGTGCTCAACACCTGGCTCAAACCCTCGCACAGCATCCCCTGGATTAAGGCCGTCTCCGTAGGCATGGCCGGCCAGCGCGCCGTTGACTCGGCGGAGATGGCCATGCTGGACGTGACTGCATCCGAGGACGCCCTTGAGACCGCCATAGCGACCCTGGGCCCCGCCGCCGCTGAGGATGTGGACGTGAACGGCATGGCCCATCTGGGCAAGCAGTGGCACACCACCCGGAACATCATTAAGGCCTATCCGTCGCAGATTTTCACCCAGGCGGCGGTGCAAGCATCCATAGAGCTTCACCGCCGGGGAGTGCGGGCCGATAGGGTCAGGAAGATTACTCTACGCGGTCACCGAAACGTGGCGTCGGGTGTACAGGGGTCCACGGAGGCTTACAGGCCCGCCAATAGAGAATCAGCGGACCACAGTACGCCCTACGTGATGTCAATGGCGCTGCTGCGGGGCAAGCTCACTCCCAGAGAATTCGAGGGCGCTCCGTGGACGCGTCCCAACGTGCAGGCGTTGATGGACAAGGTCCACCTCGTCCTCGATCAAGACCGGGATTCGGCCTTCATGGAAAGAGGCGTCCTTGGCGTTCGTGTAGAGGCAGAATTAGCTGACGCTCAAACCCAAGTGGTCGAGATTCATCAGCCCAGAGGCCATCCCGATGCGCCATTCAGCCAGGAAAATCTGAAGCAGAAGATAGAGTGGTTGGTTGAGGATGTGGCGAAACAGGAAACGGCGGGCCGTCTCATCGAGATATGCAACGAAATGTCAACGAAGGGTGACCTGACAGCTTTGATTGAGGCTTCCAGGGTAGCGTAGGGATTAACTTATCCAGGCGGTGGAGGCGCCGTCCCGCTTCTGGACTTCGATGCGGACGGGAAAATAATCTTTCAACTCCTCCAGGTGAGTAATGACGATGATGCACTTGAAGTCCTGCTCCAACGTGGAAAGCACGTCGAGGATCTGCTCCCTGCCCGCCGAGTCCTGCGTCCCAAACCCCTCGTCGATGAAAAGCGTCGGCAGCGGCGCGCCGCTGCGGTTGGCAAGAACCTTGGAAAGGGCGATTCGCAGCGCTAGGTTGATGCGGAAGGCCTCGCCCCCGCTGAACATTTCGTAGCTGCGATGGCCCAGTTCATCGCCGACCCTGATTTCCAGGGTCTCCGCGAACTGGCCCTTGCGCGACTGCAACCGACGCTGGCTCTCCAGCTTCAGGTGCATCCGGCCTTCGGTCATCCGGGCAAGAAGGCCGTTCGCTTCGGCCTCTATCTGGGGGAGAATGGTGTCGATGAGCAGCGCCTGCACACCTTCCCTCCCGAAGGCCACCCGCAATTCTTCATAGATGGCCTGCTCCTCACGCAGACGGCGCAGTTCGCGCGTCTGACGGTTTACCTGCCCCTCAAGCTCTTCGATCCGTTGGAGGCTTCCCTGCAGTTGACCCCGGCGGGCTAGCAGGTTATTGTGCCGCGATTCCAGACCGGCTATGTCCACCGAGAGGCGTGACAGTTGCTGGCTGACTTCGGCAAGCCGAACTTGGTCGCTGTCCATAGTGGAAAGGAACTCGCCCATCTGGGAAAGCCGCTCCCCACGTTCCTGAACGGCCTGCCGGACTTGGGCCAGGCCCTCTTGCTCCTGGGGCAGGCTGCGCCTCGCTTCCGATATCTGCTGGTTGAGCAGTTGGTACTTTTGTAGCTCCTGAAGTCTGCGGGACAGTTCCGTATGGCGATCTGGAGAGTAGTCTAGGGATTCGAGAGCCGCCTTCCTGGTCTTGAGTTCTGCCTGCTCCACCGCCGCGAATTGGTTGTTTCGGATTGTGCTTTCCAGCTGCTTTAATTCCTGTCGCACCTTTGCCGCCTCCTCTCCGGCACGTCGTGAATCTTCCAGCTGCCGCTCAACGATGGTGATGTGGCGTTGGGCTTCCCTCTGGCTTCGGCGTAGGGTGGATTCGTCGCTCTGGAGCTGTCTTTCAAGATGGCTTCTCTCGGCTTCTACCTTGCTGAGGACAGTTTCGTTTTCCCTGTACTGCCTCCTTTTTTCCTTGATGGCTTCCTTATAGCTTTGTTCCAGTCGCAGGCATCCGTCCAGCCCTAGGGAAGTGTCGCAAAGGGGACAACGAGTGTCCTTGTGTGACGAGTCCAGCAGGTCAAGCTTGCCCCGGACCTCCTTTCCCTCACTTAGCAGGCGCTGCTGATTGTCTCTGAGAGTGGCCTCTGCGCCGCTTAATTCTTGAAGTTTGTCCTTCTTTTCAGACAGAGCCTTCTCTTCCCCGTCCAAGGCTGCGATGCGAGCCGCGGATTGGACCAGCTGCTCTTCCAGCGCAGGAGCCTTTCGCACGACCGGTTCCAGGTCCGATTCCAGGCGACGCTTCTGGCTCAGGCGCTGTTCTTCCAGTCGGGCCTTCGTCTGCGCGATGGCTTGCTGGAGCAAGTTGACGTATCCGGTGAGTTCGTCGAACCGGGCACGTGCGTCGTTTAGCCGTTCGCTCTCCTCCAACGAGTGCTGGTACCGGGTAAAACCTTCTTCGATGGCCGGCTGGCGATCTATCAGTTCCTGATAGCCTTGGATTCGCGCGGAACGCTGCCGGGCGTCAGCTTCGTACTGAGAGATTTCGCCTTCCATCTGAGGTATGCGCCGTTGTATTTCTTCGGCCTCGGCGGTGCGTCGTTCCAGGCTCAGAATCTCCTGCCGTAACTTCTGGGCCTCCATGTTCTTCTGTTCCAGCTCTTCGGACAGGGTGCGAACACTTCCCAGGACGTCGTCCAGGTCCTTCTGGTGCTCCGGCTTGGCGGCGGTCTCCTGCCGCTTGTATTCAATCTCACCCTCCAGAAAGTTGCCGCGCTCCCGTCGTTCCCGTGCTCTGTCACGGCTCCGCCGCTGGAGTTCGTTGAACCGGTCCAGCCCGATAATCTTGCCCAGCACTTCCTTCCGTTCGGCGGGGGTCTTGTTGGTGAACTCGTCGGCCCGGCCCTGAATTAGAAATGCGCTGTTGATGAAGGTGTCGTAGTCCATGCCTATAATGCTGTTGATCTTGGCTTGGGACTCCCGAATGCTGTTGCCGGTGATGGGATGAAAGCCGGCGGGGCCCTTGAGCTGAAGCTGCAGGTCGCTCCCCCGGTGACTTTGATAGCGCCGGGTGACGCGATAGTGGGCGTCCGCGGCCAGGAACTCCAGCTCCACCCACATGTCGGAGCGTCCGTAGTGGATGAGGTCGGCGTGACCGGAGCCGCGGGCCTTCCCCCAGAGCGACCAGGTGATGCTGTCGAGGAGGGCGGACTTGCCGTGGCCGTTGTTTCCGCACAGGCAGGCGACGCGAATGCCGCTCAGGTCCAGGGTGTGGTTGTCGTCCCGATAGCAGAGAAAGTTCTGAAGGGTCAGCTTGAGAGGAATCATGGGGCAGGCGTATTGTAGCATAGGGTGAACGCTCTTCTGCTTGACCGCCCATGCGTGCCTGCCTAGAATTGGAGACGATATGTTTGAAGCGCTGACAGACAAACTCACCGGAGTCCTCGACCGTCTCACAAGTCGTGGCCGGCTCTCAGAGAAGGACGTGGACGACGCTCTCCGGCAGGTGCGTCTGGCCCTGCTGGGCGCCGACGTGAATTTCAAGGTGGCCCGGGAGTTTGTGGCGCGGGTCAGGGAGCGGTCCGTGGGTCGCGAGGTGCTGGAATCGATAACCCCGGGCCAGCAGGTCGTCAAGATTGTCCACGAGGAGTTGACCGAGGTTCTCAGCGCCGGGGAGCATAAGCTGACTGCTTCCGACAGAACCCCCACCACCATCATGCTGGTGGGGCTCCAGGGCTCCGGCAAGACGACCTCGGCGGCCAAGCTCGCGGCTCACTTGAGACGTCAAAGCCAGAGTTCTTTGCTGGTGGCGGCGGACCTCAGGCGGGCGGCGGCCGTGCAGCAGCTGGTGTCCTTGGGCAAGCAGATGGCCATCCCCGTCTTCAGCCACGAATCCGCGAAGAATGCGGTCCAGGCCGCGTCGGCGGGGCTTGAGCGGGCGGAAGAGCTGGGCAGCCAGTGGGTGATTGTGGACACCGGC
This sequence comes from uncultured Dehalococcoidia bacterium, assembly GCA_951812825.1. Classification (GTDB taxonomy): domain Bacteria; phylum Chloroflexota; class Dehalococcoidia; order Lucifugimonadales; genus JAPULR01. The sequence continues at coordinate 850,201 of OX638324.1, forward strand.
GGCCGGATGCACGTGGAAGAGGAGATGATGGCGGAGTTGGAGGAGCTGCATAACCGCATTTCTCCCCACGAAGTGATTCTCGTGCTGGACGCCATGACCGGTCAGGACGCAGTGCAGGCGGCGGAAGAGTTTCACCGTCGCGTGCCCTTGTCGGGAATCATCATGACGAAGCTGGACGGCGACGCGCGGGGTGGGGCTGCCCTCTCGGTGACGAAGGTCACGGGCGTGCCCATCAAATTCCTGGGCACGGGCGAGCGGGTCGACGCCCTGGACCCCTTCTATCCGGACAGGCTTGCGTCGCGGATTCTGGGCATGGGGGACGTGCTCAGCCTCGTCGAAAAGGCCCAGCAGGTGGTCGACAAGAAGAAGGCGAAGGAGATGGAGCGGAAGCTCCGCCGCGCCGACTTCGACCTGGAGGACTTCCTCGAGCAGCTACAAAGCGTGAAGCGCATGGGCTCTCTGGGCCAGTTCATGGACATGATTCCCGGGTTCTCCAAAATGAGCAAAAAACTCCCCCAGGGGGCCATCGACGACGGCGAACTGAAGAAAGTCGAGGCCATCATCCGGTCTATGACGCCCCAGGAACGTCGCAGTCCCAACATCATCAACGGCAGCCGCAGACGTCGAATCGCCCTCGGAAGCGGGACAAAGCCCCAAGACGTGAACCAGCTGCTGAACCAGTTCGGGCAGGTGCAGAAGATGATCCGCCAGGTCACCAGCGGAAAGGGGACACGAAGCCTGGAGCGGCTGTTCAGGTAGGGATTGGCCCTAAGGGTTAAGAATATCGCCGGGAAGAAGTCCCCGTCGAAGGGCCGCGAACAGGTAGGTGGTGTACAGGGAGCGCCACGGCGCCCATCCTTCGGAGAATTCCTCCAACTCAGCAACCGTTAGCTCCTTCCCCTTGAAGTAGAGTCCCGCCACGACCCGACGCAGGGCCAGGTCGCCCGCAGGGAATGCGTCCATTCTTCCCAGCGCCCTCAGCAGCAGCCAGTGGGCCGTCCACGGCCCGACGCCACGCAGGGCAAGAAGCCGCTTTGTTGCTTCTTCGTCAGGCAGATAACGGAGTCCCTCCATATCAAGAGACCCGTCCACGACGGCGGCTGCCACGTCCAGAATGTATTCCGCCTTACGATTGCTCAGCTTGATGGCGCGGAGACCGGGAATCCCCTCGGGCAGCAGAGCCGCCGGGGTCGGAAAGGCGTAGTAGATGTCCCCCTTGTGGCTGATTGTAGACCCGTAATTCTCCAGCAGCAGACTCCCGATGATTCGCGCCACGTTGGTCGCAATCTGCTGGCTGAAGATGGACTGGACGAAGGCCTCGAAAACGCTCGGCGTCTGGCTGATCTTGAGGCCGTAGAGCTGTTTTACCAGCGGCGCGAGAACGGGGTCCCGTCGGGCGGCGGCGTAGAACTCTTGCAACGGCGTGTCCCCGCCGAGCACCCATGCCAGGGTGCCGTGGACATATTCAAGGGTTTGATCGGTGATCTCTTCGCCATGGACGGTCACGTCAAGACGCGGGGCCTCGACCGTGCCTGCGGACTGGACCTCGGTCAGAAGAGTCTTGCCTTCCACCTCAAGAAGCCTGCTGTACCGCCCGTCTTCAAAGACGTTGACCCTGGCGCCGGTGCCGAATGAGGCCAGGTGCCCCATGGTCAGACGGAAGTCGTAGGGTGGTGTGGGAGTCAGGACCAGGCTGCGTTGCTGCACAGAACGTGCACCTACTGAGTTGAGAGTCCAGATGCGTTGAGAAGTCTCGCCTCACCCAGCGACCGGTACACGGCGCCCTGTGGGGTTAGGGTGCTGTGGATAAGGTGGATTTTTTCCACGACCCACTGAAGTTCCCCCACGCTGGCTTCCTCTCGCAACGCGGCTCGGACAAGGTCGCGTTGGGATTCAGGCAGGGTTCGGCGAACGCGGCCAAGTGTAAGGTGCGGAGTGAAGCCCCGGCGGTCGGGTTCGAAGCCTAGGAACTGACACTGCCCTTCCACGGACGCCTGAAGTCGGGCAAGCGGCGAAAGGTCTCCGTTTAGCCCAACCCAGAGAATGCGGGGGTCGTTTGGGTTGGGGAAGACCCCAAGGTTGCCAAGCCCGAGGGTGAAAACATGATGACATCCAGCGGCGGATTCGATGGCGTCTAGGAGCAGAGCTACCGTGGAAGGCGGAACGTCTCCCAGAAACTTGAGCGTCAGATGGATGCCGCCGGGCTTAACCCACCGGACGCCGGACAGCCCCCGACCTTTCAGGCTTTCAATAGAGGTCGATAGCGCCTCTTTCACGTCGGAGGGAAGGTCAATGGCGATGAAACTGCGTATTCCTTCGTTCATAGCTCAATGAGGCAGTCGCGAAGTTTCTTGAGTTCTTGGAACCAGCAGACCAGAGTATCCAGGGAGTATTGGGCGTTGGCGGGACTGGGGTTGGGCACTACAAAGACCCGCGACGCACCGATGTTGTGAGGTTGGAGGCCAAGCTCGGCCTTCAGCTTCAGTCCTTCGGCGTATCGCAGGTAGTTGGCGTAGACTGTAAGCCCCTGGAAACAGACTATTGCAGGCTGACATTTCAGCAGCTTCTCTTTAAGGATCGGCGCGCCCTCCCGGTAGTCTTTGGCCCGTAGAGCCGATGCCTGTCTGGAGGGTCGCTTGACCAGGTCCGTAAAGCCGATGCCGTGGTCGAGGAGCTTGTAGTCTTCCTCCATCCCCACGGCGAATTCAACAAGACCGGACTGGTTGAAGGCGCGCCAGAAGCGATTGCGTGGGTTAGCGAAGTAGTGGCCACGCTCCACCGAGACCTGGGAGGGGTTCAGGCCCACGAGAACAATGCCTAAATCTTCCGCCATGTAGTCTGGAAGCGTGTTCATAGGTTCAGAAGACTCTGACCGTTTTTACCGAGAATCAGACGCTTCTCTCCGTCGGTCAAATTACTGCCGTGCACCTGCCTGAGGAGGCGAGCTTGGGTCAGCAGGGGGTAGTCGGTCCCCAGGAGAATGCGTTCGGCCCCTGTTATGCTGGCGACGGACTCAAAGACGTCGGGTGTGTAGAGAAAGGGCGAGGCCGCCGTGTCAAAGTACACATTCTCCAGGCCCTCGCGCACCTCCGGCATAAGTGCGTAGAAGGGAAGGCCGCCGCCCCAGTGGGCGCAGACGATCCTGTTGTCAGGGAAGTTCTGGATGAACGACCAGAGCTTGTCGGGAGTGGTCTTGCCCTTGCCTGCGTAGCAGTGGCCTACCGGTTCTGAGCTGTGTACCAGCACAATGAGGCCCATTTCGCGGGCGGCGTCCATGATGGGGGCCATCAAACCCTCGTCAGCAATGTCGAAGCCTTGCGTGTCCGGGTGAAGTTCGCCTATGCCGCGAGCCCCCCGCTCGACGCACCGCTCTATCTCTCGTAACGCGTCCCTGCCCCAGTTGGGGTTGACGGAGCAGAATGGTACTAGGCGACCGTCGCTGGAAGCTGCCGCGCGGAGAATATACTCGTTGGCCTCCCGAGCAACGCTCCGGCTTGTCCAGCCAAGGCCGAGTACGACGGTAACGTCCACCTTGGCCTTGTCCATGGCAAGAAGGAGTTCCGGCGCGGACGCGATCCTCGCCTTCGGGTTGCCGAAAAGCAGCGCGAAGGTCTCGTCCCGGGCAATTATCTCCTCCCGGCGAACCATAAAGGAAGGCGGATACAGGTGGGCGTGAAAGTCAATTATCATGTCCCTTGCATTATAGTGAGGTAGAAGGGCCGAATGCTAGACAGTGGTTTGGGGCGTTGCTATAATGCCCCTTCGAGAAGGATTGAAAGGGGCGCGGGCGACGATTGCATAGTAATAACGGAGCTTGCCGGGATACTGCGGTTGCCGTTGAGGCGTTTATTCATGACTAGGGGCGCGGCCATAGCGGAGTTGCCGGGGATTGCCAGGGAATCTCGGCGGAACATTCTCAAGATGATTTTCGAAGCGGGCAGCGGCCATCCCGGCGGGTCCCTTTCCGAAATTGACATCCTGACGGCCCTATACTTTCGCGTCATGCGGGTGGACCCGCGGAACCCCAGGTGGGAAGGCAGAGACCGGTTCATCCTAAGCAAGGCCCACGCCTGTCCGGGGCTCTATGCGACCCTTGCAGCCCGCGGCTTCTTCCCCGTGGCAGACCTGCTCACCTTCCGTAAGATCAACAGCCGTTTGCAGGGGCACGCCCACGTAATGACGCCCGGCGTGGAAATGAGCGGCGGGTCCTTGGGCCAGGGGCTCTCTTTCGGCGTTGGGTGCGCACTGTCGGCGCGGCTGGATGGCCTGGACCACCGGGTCTTCGTCATGCTGGGCGACGGTGAGTGCGACGAAGGGCAGGTCTGGGAAGCGGCCATGTCGGCCTCCCACTACGGGCTCGACAATCTCGTGGCCATCGTAGACCGTAACCGCATCCAGAACGACAGGTTCACCGACGATGTGATGAAGCTTGAACCCCTCGCACAAAAATGGGAGGCCTTCGGTTGGAAGGCCCTGGAAATTGACGGCCACGACATGGAAGCCGTCGTGGAGGGGCTGGAGACGGCGGCTACCGTTCAGGGGCAGCCGGCGGTGGTCATCGCCAGGACGGTGAAGGGCAAGGGCGTCAGCTTCATGGAAAACAACCCCGCCTTTCACGGCGCCGCCCCCAACGAAGAAGAATTCCAAAATGCGCTGGCTGAACTGGCCTGAGGGTATTTGATGTGACCCAATCGTTGCCCAAAGTCGCAACCCGCGAAGCCTACGGACAGGCCCTCGTTGAGCTGGGCCGCGAGAATCCCGACATCGTCGTCTTGGGAGGCGACCTCAACAAGTCCACCTTCGTCCATCTTTTCGCCGCCGAGTTTCCCGACCGGTTCTTCGACTTTGGTCCGGCGGAGCAGAACATCATGGGCGTAGCGGCGGGAATGGCCGCTTCCGGCAAAGTCCCCTTCGTCAGCACCTTCTCCGTGTTTGGCATGTGCCGTCCCTTTGACCAGGTGCGCGTCGGCATTGCACAGCCCCATCTGGGCGTGAAGATCGTCTGCACCCACGCCGGAATTCTGACCGGCGAGGACGGTATGTCCGCCCACGGCATAGAGGACCTGTCCCTGGCGTGTTCCCTGCCCGGCTTCACCGTAGTCGCTCCTTCCGATGCCGTAGAGGCGGTCGCGGCGGTTCGCGCCGCTGCGAAAACGCCAGGTCCCTTCTACGTGCGCCTCTACAGACCGGCCACGCCCGTAATGCACTCCGAGGACTATGAATTTAGGCTGGGCGTGGGAGATGTGGTGCGACAGGGGAAGGACGCTTCGATCATAGCCACCGGGGTGATGGTCGCAACGGCATTGGAAACGGCGGATGCCCTGACGTCAAGGGGTGTCTCCTGCCGGGTGATAAACATTCACACCCTTAGCCCCTTGGACGAGGATGTCATTGCGACAGCCGCCCAGGAGACCGGCGGGGTGGTTACCGTGGAGGAGCACCTCTCCCACGGAGGCCTTGGCAGCCGCGTAGCCCAGGTGTTGGGTAGAAAGGCCCCGGTGCCTTTGGAGATGGTGGCGCTGCAGGGGTACACCGAGTCAGGAGACCCGGCTCTCCTGATAAAGAAATATCACCTGGCAGCGGAAGACGTGGAAGCTGCCGTCTGGCGCGTCTTGGAGCGTAAGAGCTAGACCTCCCTGGCCTCGCCGCACGTCCCACCCATTCCCTCCAATTCCTTCTGTTTTCCCGCCAAGAGAGCCCTTTGCACAACCGTCATTCCGGCCCACGGGCAGGAATCCACCTTCCCCTCCTCCCACACCCCCCTCACTCCGCAACCACAATCCGGTCCACGTAAATCCCCGGCGTCACCACCCGCTCCGGGTCAATCGACCCCACCTCCACCAACTCCCGCACCTCCGCCACCGTAACCTTCGCCGCCGACGCCATCGTCGGATTGTAATTCCGCTGCGCCAGACGGTACGTCAAATTCCCGAGCCTGTCCGCCCGATGTCCCCCAATCAGCGCAAAGTCCGCGCCCAGCGGCGATGCCAGCACATACTCCCGCCCGTCAAACATCCGCGCGTCACTCTCCTCAAACACCGTCCCCACGTAATTCGGCACGTACACCCCACCCAGTCCCGCGCCCGCCGCCCGCATCCGCTCCGCCAGCACACCCTGAGGAATAACCTCCACCTCCAGCTTCCCCTTTCTCCACAACTCCAGCGCCGGAATCTCCTGGTTCGGACGACCGAAAAAAGTCGTAATCACCTTCCGTACCTGTCCCCGCTCCACCAGACGCGCCACGTCATATTCGTCAGGCTTCGGCTCAAAGCAAGTGTTGCTGATGGTCGTCAACTCCTTGGGGCCCAACTCCATCAGAGCCTTCACTAACGACTGAGGAAGCCCCGGCGCTCCGAAGCCCCCCAGCATGATGACGGCCCCGTCGAACACGTCCTCCAACGCCTCCACCCCAGACGAATACACCTTCCCTTGAGCCACGAATGAAGCCTCCCGAAATCAACGCTCCCCGCATTCTACCAGCCCCCGCCCCTCCCACCAACACCATCCCCTCCCCTCGTTCCTGCAAAGGCAGGAAACATCCCTCAACCCACGCCCGAAATCCCCCCATACCCACCCAACTCCCTCTCACCCCCATTTCATCCTGACTTGCGTAGGGGCTCTACCCTTGTGGTCGCCCCCCACTTGCACAGCCGCATGTCATCCTGAGGAGGCTCCGCGACGAAGGATCTCGTCTCCATAACGTACCTCTCCCCTACCGTTTTCCCGGCCCCCGAACCGCAATCCAGCCTCCCAATAACTACGTTGCATCCGCTCTCCTCTAACCCAACAAGAACCCCACCCGTAGGGGCGGGTTTCAAACCCGTCCTTATCCTTCAACCACACCATCACACCACCCGAAATCACCCTGAAACAAACGCGAAATGAAACCACCCATTGAGACCACTTTCACGCCTGAATTATGGAAATGAACCCGAAATAATCGAAGAAATACTCACCGCATCCAACACACGAGGAACCGGCGAATGTTCACCGCGCAGAAACGTAAATCGCTACACCCTTAGCACTGGGGTCCACAGTATCCGGCAAACGATGAATAAGCAACGTCCGAAAGTTGGAATCGTCAAAATCCCAACGACCTATGCCTTGTGAGTCTATATTCTCATCGCAGAACACACCCGGGGCCCCCAAATCAAGGCACCCCCCACAAAAAAGAAGGGCGGCCCAACCGGGCCGCCCTTCTTCATCCCCGCTCCCTCAGGGAGCGAAAACTCTCTTCTCTAGTACTCCATCGGTGGCATCGGCGGGGCCGGGTTCGCCTCCGGAATCTCCGTAATCATCGACTCCGTCGTCAACACCATCGCCGCCACGCTTGCCGCGTTCTGCAGCGCCGAGCGCGTCACCTTGACCGGGTCCACAATGCCCTTCTCGAACATCGGGCCGTAGACCCCTTCCTCCGCATCAAAGCCATAGTCGTCCGACTGGCCTCGTACCTGCTCCAGAATCACCGAACCTTCCCGGTCCGCGTTCTGGGCGATCAGCCGCAGAGGCTGCTCCACCGACTTCCGGATGATGATAGCGCCGACCAGCTCGTCGCCGGCCAGCTTCTCGTCGATGTTTGCCAGTGACCGGGACGCCCGGACCAGGGCCACGCCGCCACCGGCGACGATTCCCTCTTCCACAGCGGCTCGGGTCGCCGATAGCGCGTCCTCGACACGGGCCTTCCGCTCCTTGAGCTCGATCTCCGTGGCCGCGCCAACCTTCACGACGGCAACGCCGCCAGCTAGTTTAGCCATCCGCTCCTGAAGCTTCTCCCGGTCGAACTCGGAGGTCGTCTCCTCAATCTGCGAACGGATCTGCGTGATCCGCCCCTTGATGTCGTCCTCCGAACCCTTGCCTTCCACAATGGTCGTCTCTTCCTTGCTGGCCGTCACCCGGCGGGCCTGACCCATGTCAGCCACCGTGGTGGATTCCAGCTTGCGGCCCGTCTCTTCGCTGATGACGGTCCCGCCGGTCAGAATCGCAATGTCCTCCAGCATGGCCTTGCGCCGGTCGCCAAAGCCGGGCGCCTTCACTGCCAGGCAGTTCAGCGTGCCCCTCAGCTTGTTGACCACCATGGTCGCCAGCGCCTCTCCGTCCACGTCCTCCGCCACAATCACCACATCCTTCTTGCCCATCTGGATCAGCTTCTCTAGCACGGGCACCAGGTCGGATACGGCGGATACCTTCTTGTCCGTGATAATCAGGTAAGGCTCCTCGATGGACGTCTCCATCCTCTCGGAGTTGGTGACGAAGTAAGGCGAGATGTATCCGCGGTCGATCTGCATCCCTTCCACGTACTCAATCTCGTCATTGATTCCCTTGGATTCCTCGACCGTGATGACGCCGTCCTTGCCCACCTTCTCCATCGCGTCGGCGATCGTCTCGCCAATGGAGTCCTCGTGGGCCGAAAGCGCCGCCACCTGGGCTATCTGGTCCCGGCTGTCCACCGAGCGGGCCATCTCTCTGAGCTCGCCCACTACGGCGTTGACCGCCGCCTCTATGCCACGCTTGATGGCCATCGGGTTCGCCCCGGCCGCCGTGTTCTTGAACCCCTCGGTAATCATGCTCTGCGCCAGCACCACGGACGTGGTCGTGCCGTCTCCGGCGGCGTCGTTTGTCTTGCTCGCCGTCTCCTTCAACAGCTGCGCCCCCATGTTCTCGAAGGGGTCCGGGAGTTCAATCTCTTTGGCTATGGTCACTCCGTCGCTGCATACCAGGGGCGGGCCGAATTTCTTGTCCAGAATCACGTTCCGTCCCCGCGGTCCCAGCGTCACCTTGACCGTGTCGCTCAAGGTGTCTATGCCAGACTTCAGCGACTTCCTCGCTTCCTCGGAAAATACTAATTGCTTACCGGGCATTTGTTGCCTCCCTCAAAATTTCTGAATTGAAAATGTCGAAAGTTGTCGAGCTTTGCCGTCCGGCCTATCTGTTCACCTTGGCCAGAACGTCGCTCTCGCGGAGAATCAGGTACTCCTGACCCTCGTCCTTGTACTCCGTACCTGCGTACTTGGAGTAGATGATCCTGTCCCCGGTCTCCACCTCCATCGGCACGCGCGCGCCGTCGTCGGTCACCCGACCAGGCCCCACAGCTACAACCTCACCCTCCTGCGGCTTCTCCTTGGCAGTATCCGGAAGGATTATTCCTGAAGATGTGGTCTGTTCTTCCTCCAGTGGCTTGACTATCAACCTTTCTCCTAAAGGCGTGAATTTCACCAATGCTTCCTCCTATAAATTTGGTGTATTATCGGGTCTGCCTTCATCGTTATGACTACTAAATTAGCAGTCTAGTCTTCTGAGTGCTAAAATCAACGCGTATGATAAACTACGCTCCTAATACTGTCAATAGACCAATTTTTCAGCGAAAATCGTAACCCAAAGCCCTTGTTTTCCCCCTGCTTATGTCGATTCGCAATAACATCCGCCTCGAAATCCACGACACCATTGCCGTCATACGCCTGCATATCCCCAACGACGATGCCCCTCCATACCCCACCTCCGCCGAGCACCTTGTCGATATCTGCCAAACCCTCAACGAAGACCCCACCCTCCGCGCCATAATCCTGACCAACACCGCCGGAGCCTTCTGGCGCGAAAACCCCAACCCCTTCTCCCAAAGCGCCCCCGACGAAGACCCAGAATCCGCCCTCCAGCGCCGCCGCGTCGCCTCCCACGTCGCCAACCTCAAAACCCCCACCATCGCCGCCCTCCGGGGCCGGGCGTGGAATCAGGGCCTGGAGCTTGCCCTCGCCTGCGACCTTCGCCTGGCCGCCGAAGACTCAACCCTCGGTTTCTCATTGCTGTCCGAAGGCTTCATCCCCTGGGACGGTGGCACCCAGCGACTCCCCCGAATCATCGGTCGCGCCCACGCCCTCGATCTCCTCCTCACCGGACGCTCCCTCTCCGCCCGGGAAGCCCTCGAAATCGGTCTCCTCAACGCCATCGCCCCCGAAAAAGACCTGGAAAGCGCCGCCCTGAACCTCGCCCAGACCATCTCCCACGCTGCCCCCATAGCTGTCCGCTACCTCAAAGAGGCCGTCCACAAGGGCCTCGACATGCCCCTACCCCAAGGCCTCAACCTCGAAGCCGACCTAAGCTTCATCCTCCAGACAACCCAGGACCGACAACGCGGCATCGACTCATTCCTCAACAAAACCACCCCAGAATTCACCGGCCAATGACCTTACTCCTCTTGTCCTCGCGAAGGCGGGGACCCCATCTTGTCCCACGTACGGCCGGTTCGCGAACCGGCCTCCTTAGAACACAACTCAACACCCAGACTCTTACAAAATTGGACTCGCTTCTATGGAAAAACAACTAGCCGTCAATCGCAACAACTGGAATGAGCGCACACCCGTCCACGCGGCCTCAGCCTTCTACGACGTAGCGAGCTTCAAGAAGGGCCGCATTACCCTGAACCACATCGAGCGTCGCGAGGTCGGCGACGTGTCCCGCAAGACCCTTCTCCACCTTCAATGCCATTTCGGGATGGACACCATCTCCTGGTCGCGCCTGGGTGCAAAGGCCACAGGTGTTGACTTCTCCGACGCTGCCATAGACCTGGCCCGTGTCCTGAACAATGAGGTAGGCGCCAATGCCAGGTTCATCCGCTCCAACGTGTACGACCTGCCCGAAGTTCTGAACGAAGAGTTCGACGTCGTCTTTACCTCAATCGGCGTCCTGAGTTGGCTTCCGGATCTGGACAAATGGGCCTCCGTCATCCACTGCTTCCTCCGAACTGGCGGCGCCTTCCATATCCTAGACAAACACCCCCTCATGGGCATGTTAAGGGAGTCCGAAACTGGCGATATCCGCCCTGCGTCCAACTACTTTAGCCACGAGCGATTCTTCGAAGGCAACAGCCCCACCTACACCGACGGCCAACCCATCGCCAGTCCAACCTACGAGTGGCAGCACAGCCTCGGCGACATAGTCACCGCTCTGGCCAAGGCCGGCCTCACCATTCAGTACCTCCACGAGTTCTCCGTCTCCGCCTATCGCGTTTTCCCCTGCATGACAAAGCACCACGATGGCTGGTGGCGGTTCCCAAAGCACAACCATTCATTCCCACAGCTCTTCTCAATCAAGGCCGTCAAATGACACTCCCCACCCAAACCATCATTTACGAAAAACACGGCCCCGTCGCCCATGTCCGCCTCAACCGCCCCCACGTCCACAACGCCTTCAACACCGCCATGCGCGACGACATCTACCAGGCCCTCGAAGCCTCCCGCGACGACTCCGACGTGCGCGCCATCCTCCTCTCCGCCACGGGCAAAAACTTCTGCGCCGGCGCAGACCTCACCGAATTCGGTACCGCCCCCTCCATCGCCGACGCCCGCGACGCCAGGTGGAACCGCGACCTCTGGGGCCTCTTCTTGGCTCTGGAGAAACCCATCCTAGCCGCCATCCACGGCCACTGCATCGGCTCCGGCCTCGAAATGGCCCTCCTCTGCGACCTCCAAATCGCCTCCTCCGACGCCTCCTTCTCCATGCCGGAAGCCCGCCTCGGCCTCATCCCCGCCGCCGGTGGCACCCAGACTCTCCCCCGGATCCTCGGCCCCTCCAAAGCCCTCCACCTCCTCCTGGCCGGACGACCCATCTCCGCCCGGGAAGCCCTCAACCACGGCCTCGTCACCCGTCTCATACCCCCAACACGGTTGCAACAAGACGCCCTCGACCTCGCCAACCACCTCACCTCCCTCAACCCACATACCGTCAAAACCCTCAAGCAGTCCCTGAACCTCGGCTGCGACCTACCCCTCCCCCAAGCCCTCCAACTCGAATCCCGCCTCGCCCTCAAACTAGCCCACCACCCCCGCTCCCCCACAACATCTCCCCCATAGGGGCGACCCTGGTGGTCGCCCTTGTCCTAGCGAAGGCGGGGACCCACTCTTCCCCCCTACCCATCCGATCTGGTAGGGGCGACCGGCGGGTCGCCCTCTTCTTGCCCGCACATCATCCTTATCGCAGCGAAGCAGAGCCGAAGAATCTGCCACCTCCAAGCCCCTTCTCTCCCCCACAAATGCACACAGACGGGACCTTCCCAAAGGAATATAATGAATAGCCCCCAACGCCCTTAAAGGAGAAAAAAGAATGCCCACAGCCCGCGGCTCCTTCACCGTCCACATCAAGCCCGATCCACCCTACCTCGACCAGGACGGCATCAAGCTCAACCGAAATTTCGTATCCAAGGAATACTCCGGTGACCTGATAGGCGTCGCAGAAGCGCAGATGCTCGCCGCCTACGCAAATACCCCGGGTTCCGCGGGCTACGTGGCCATCGAGCACTTCACCGGCTCAATTGGCGAAAGGCAAGGCTCCTTCGTCCTTCAACACCACGGAATCATGAACAAGGGCGATGGCCAACTCACCGTCACAATCGTTCCCGACTCCGGGACTGGAAAGCTGTCCGGCATCTCCGGCGCCCTGCAAATCGATATCCACGAAGGTCAGCACTCCTACACCCTCACATACAGTCTCCACTAGACTCCCATCCCCTCCCTGCGTCTCACAATCATCTGGTAGGGTCGGTTCGCGAACCCCCCGCCTGCTCTACCCACAATTGATCTCAACCGCAGCGCCCTCCCCTACCGTGTCCTCGTGGATACGGGGACCCATCTTACTCCCTTCCATGTAAGCCTCACCCTGGGATTGGCCATCCTCGCACACCCCCCACATCCCACCCCCAAACCGCTATAATACCCCCGTCCAACGCCATGAACATCCTGGAATTCCTCACCATCGCCAGCGCCATCGTCCCCGACCGCACGGCCATCATCTTCGAAGGCCGCCGCATCACCTTTCAGCAGCTGCAACAGCAAGTCAACCGCCTCGCCAACGCCCTCTCCCAACTCGGCCTCCAACCCGGCCGGCGCGTCGCCTACATGGACGTCAACACCCCGGCACTCATCCAGACCTACCTTGCCTGCACCCAGCTGGACGCCATCTTCGTCCCCCTTAACTACCGCGCCCGCGCCCAGGAAATCTCTCAAATGCTCCAGACCTGCCAGCCCTCCCTCCTCTTCGCAGGCTCGCGATACCAGGACCTCATCGCCTCCGTCACCCAAGACGCTCCATCCATCCAACACGTCATAGCCCTGGAAGAAGCCCCCACCAACGACTGGCTCTCCTTCGACGACCTCCTATCCTCCGCCTCCGACCACGAACTCCACTTCCCCGCATCCACCGATGCCGACACTTCCCTTCTACTGTTTACATCCGGCACCACCGGCGCCCCCAAGGCCGTAATGCTCACCCACAACAGCTTCAGTTCCTACATGCTCTCCAGCGTCGAGCCCGCAGACCCCGAGGTGGAGGAACGAAACCTCCTTTCCCTCCCCATGTACCACGTCGCCGGCATCCAGTCCGCCCTCGCCGCCATCTACGGTGGCCGCACTCTCCTCCTTGCCCGCCAATTCGAAGCCCGGCAGTGGATGGAACTTGTCCAGCGCGAAAAGGCCCACCGCGCCGGAATGGTCCCCACCATGCTCAAGCAGGTCCTCGACCATCCCAATTTCCCCGACTACGACCTCTCCAGCCTGCGCATCATCAGCTACGGCGCCGCTCCCATGCCCCTGGAGGTCATCCGAAAGGCCATCGAAGCCCTCCCCCGCATCCACTTCATCAACGCCTTCGGCCAGACCGAGACCGCCTCCACCATCACCATGCTTGCCCCGGAAGACCACGTCCTCGAAGGCGTCCCCGATGAAATCGAAAAACGCCTCCGCCGCCTCACCTCCGTCGGCAAAGCCCTGGACGACGTTGAAATCGCCATCCTCGACGAAAACGGCGTTTCCATCCCCCAGGGACGCGAAGGCGAAGTCGCAGCCCGCGGCCCCCGCCTCATGTCCGGCTATTGGAGCGACGAACAGGCCACCCGCGACGCCTTTCAGGACAATTGGCTCCTAACCGGCGACCGCGGCTACCTCGACGAGGACGGCTATCTCTTCCTCTCAGGCCGCTCCAAGGACTTCATCAAGCGTGGCGGCGAAATGATCTCCCCCCAGGAAGTGGAAGACGTCCTCCAATCCCATCCCAACGTTCAGGAAGCCGCCGTCATCGGCGTCCCCGACCCCCAATGGGGAGAACGCGTCCGCGCCCTCGTCGTCGCCTGTCACGGCGCAACCCCATCCGCCGATGACCTCATCCGGCACTGCCATGACCGACTCGCCAGCTTCAAACGCCCGGAATCCGTCGTCTTCGTCACGGAAATCCCCAAAAACCCCATGGGCAAAGTCCTCAAGCGCGTCCTCCGCGACCAGTACGGCTTCCCCTTCGACGACGCCGCTTCTGAATGATCCCTTGCTCCCCACCAGCAACCCATCTGGGGATCCCCAACGCCCGCATATCCACGAAATTTCCCGTTGACATGACTAGCCGTCCTGTCTAAACTCACAAACCGCAATCACTGGCCACGTTAGGAGCTTTTCTGCAGTGCCCGTTACCAACATACTCGCCGAGTCCCCCTCCACGTCCACCGCTCCCTCAGCCCTCCTCACTCCTCCCAAACCCACCAAGTCCCTCATCATCCTCCTCGCCGGCGTCCCGGGCACGGGCAAGACCACCCTCGGCAACGCCCTGCTTGGCAATCTTGGCCTCACCCACCACATCAGCACCGGCTTCCTTCGCGCCGCCATAGATCCCTACCTCCCGCCCCACCAGTCTCGCCTTCTACGTCGCCACGCCTTCGACGCCTACGAGCTCCTCGACCCCACCACCCTCCATCCCGACAACTACGTCATCCAGGGCACCATCGCCCAAACCGACCTGCTCCGCCCCGTGATCCGCACCTGCCTTGAACGCGCCCGCAGAGAGGGCATCGGTCTCATCATGGAAGGCAGCCACTTCATCCCCGGCATCATCGACCCGGAGGAGTTTGGCGTAGACCTCCTCTGTGTCCTGGACGTCCCCAATCGAGACGAACTCAAGGCCCGCGCCCTCAGCCCCAACCACCAGAACCGCCACCTCTCCTCGTGGGACCTCGATCGCCTGATAATCCTGCAAGACCAGCTCCTTGCCATGGCCCGCCGCCACGACCATCCCATCGTTCCCAACGTCGACCTGGACCGCGCCGTCAAAGAAGTCACCCACCTCGCCCTGAACAACTCCCCCGGTTAACCGTCCCAACCCTCGTCCAAGGGGCTTCCACTGGAATTCCTTGTCTCAGGCGTATCCATGTGCTAAACTTATGCTCGAATAAATACCCGCAATTTAGCCTTGGTGGAAAGCAAATATGGGAAACCCGGTAGTGCACTTCGAAATCGCGGGCCCGGATGGACCTGCCCTGCAGCAGTTCTATCGCGATCTATTTGGATGGAATATTGACGTGCTGGGCAAAGAGATGCTCAACTACAGTTTGGTGCAAGCAAACGAAGGCGGCATCGGTGGCGGTCTGTTTCCTACGCCCGACGATATGGAGCCGCGAAGCTACGTCACCTTCTACGTGCAGGTTGACGACCTTCAAGCAGCGCTGGATAAGCTGGCCGCTATGGGTGGAACTCCCATCATGCAACCCACCGAGATTGCCCCGGGCATGGGGGCGGTTGCCATGTTCGTCGACCCCGGCGGCAACACCATAGGGCTGTATTCGCTGCCCAATGAATCGGACGGAGAGTCGCCCCCAAAGGGCAACGCTCCGCCGGTGGTGCATTTCGAAGTTGGGGGTAGCGACGGAGCCGCGCTTACCGATTTCTACATCGGAATGTTCGGCTGGGAAGTACAGCTTCATGAGGAGATGAACTACCGTCTTGTCCAGCAAGAATCCGGCGGAATCGGCGGCGGCATCTTCGAGCACACGGAGGGCATGCCGCCCAATCATCCATCCGTCGCCGTGATGGTCGACGACTTGCAAGCCTATCTTGATAGGGCAGTGAACCTGGGCGGCAAGATCATGATGGCTCCTATGGAAATTCCCGGCGGATTTGGTTCCTTTGCCCTGTTCACTGACATTGCCGGAAATCGCATCTCACTATTCAAGGATCCCCAGTAAGACTCGTAACGCTCCCAGGCTTGGAACCAACATCGCCTGGGCGCAGATAGGAAGACCCTCCCTACCCCGCCGTCGGCTGTTTGTCCTTGAGCACGTCCGCCGCCCGCGCCGGGTACGGCAGCTCATCCGGGTCCACCGGCACCTCAATCAGCGAGGGCCCGCCCGACGCCAACGCCTCCGACATAGCCTCCGTCAGTTCACGCTCGTCCGACGCGTAGAACCCCTTGCCCCCAAACAGGTCCATCAGCTTGTCCAGCCGCGGGTTGGTGATATCCGCCTCAATGTACCGCTCCCCGTAGAAGAATTTCTGGTACGCCTTCTCGGACCCCCACGAGTCGTTGTTCATCACTATCGCCACCACCGGAATATTCCACCTCACCGCCGTCTCCATCTCCTGCACGTTCATCAGAAATCCCCCGTCGCCGTTGATGCTTATCACCGGCCTGTCGGGACACCCCATCTTCACCCCCAACGCCATCGGATAACTGATGCCGATGCACCCCAGGTCCAGCGGGCTGGTCAAGCTGTACGGACGATTGAAGTCCAGCCTGTCGTAGGCGTACCCGGACGCCGCTCCTGCCTCGATGACTGTCAGCGCGTCAGCGGGATAGATCCGACGCAGCACGTGATAGACTTCCTGCGGCTTCAAAATCTTCCCGGCCCGAGGCCCCTCCCCATCCAACCGCTCCCGACGCTTTCGACGCAGCTTCGCCGCCTCTCCCAACCGCGCCTCTCCCCCCGGCGGTGCCCCCAACTCCCGCACCAACTCCAACAGCGCCCGCGACACCGCCCCCACGTCCCCCAGAATCCCCACCTCCACGGGGTGGTTCCTGCCCAGTTCCTCCTCGTCTATCTCCACCTGCACAATCTTCGCTTCCCGCGGTATGAACCTGTTGTCATAGAACGTCGTGAAGTGCGATAGCCTCGTCCCCAGCGCCAGCACCACGTCCGCCTGCTGCACCAGTTCCGCCGCCTCCGGCGCCCCCGCCCGACCCAGCATCCCCACGTACAGCCGCTCGTCGTTGGGTATCGAGTCCACCCGCCCGTAGGACGCCACCATCGGCGCGGCCAGCGCCTCCGCCAATGCGACGACCTCCTCGTGCGCCCGGCCCCACTTCACCCCGCCGCCAGCCACAATCACCGGAAACTTCGCGTCCCTGAGCACCTCCGCCGCCCGACGCAGCAGCGCCGGGTCCCCCGCCGATGCCTGCGACTGCCGTACCGGCCCCAGCATCCCCTCGTCCGCCTCCACCTCCATCTCGTTCTGAATATCCCGCGGAATATCCACCACCACCGGCCCCATTTTCCCCGAGGACGCCACCCGAAACGCGTGCAGCAGAGTGTCCGGTATCCGACCCGCGTTCGGCGCCATCACCGACGCTTTCGCCACCGGACGAAACACCCCAACGTGGTCCACCTCCTGAAACGACCCGCGCCCCATATGCTCCGTCGAAATCCCCCCAATCATCGCCACCATCGGCGCGTGGGTCACCTGCGCCCCCGCCACCGGCGTCACCAGGTTCGTCGCCCCCGGCCCGTTCGTCACCAGGCACACCCCCGGCCTGCCCGTCGCGTGGGCATACCCCAGCGCCATGAATCCCGCCCCCTGCTCGTGACGCGTCCCCACGTACTGGATGTCCTCCAGCCCGTACATCGCGTCCATAATCTCCAGAAACGCCGACCCCACAACCCCGTACACGTAGCGCACCCCCTGAGACCGCAGCACCTCCACCACCCACTTGCCCGCCGACATCTTAACCATCTCTCTACCCCCTCAGACTCAGTTCCCAGACCTGCCCCCATCCTCCCACACCCACCCCCTCCCGTCCACCGCTGGCATCGTTGATGATCTCAACCACCACATCCATAATGCTCTGTACCCCAATTCATGAGAAGCGCAACCGGATGTCCGACTCTTCCTTCCCAGAATCTCTCAAAGAACATGCTTTGAGTAATCTGGCGCAATACGCGGATTCTGAACGACTTGAATATCGGCTAGCCAGAATTAGGCTATTCGATGTGTAGAAAGTTGAGCGTCGGGAAGCTCTACCCTAAGCGCTCATCGCGAGGCTTCTCAATCCTCGCGGTTCTCACGGTCTGCGCGACTACCTTCGGCGCAAATTCGCACCAATTCTGTAATTGCAATGAAAAGTTGAGGTATTCCTGAGGAGTCGAACTGGATGCAGGTGCTTAGCGCAGTACAACAGTCACTAGATTTGGATTGTGGGACACGTCTATTGGTTCGAGTCCACCCCGGTGGGGATGGAGACGGTCGAAGATGCCGGACTAGCCGAATTAGATATGCAATTACACGGAACCCGGCGTGACCAGGCGGCTGCCTGGAAAGGATTCCTTTCCTTTGACCACTAGATCGGCGCCGCTGGCTGCGAGACGTCCGTATTCGATCGACACACTCACCTGAGGGGCGCCGGGGCCCCCTTCAATTCTTGCATTGCGGAGCGCAGTTTTCATTCTTCAGAGCCATTCCTCTTTTGCGAGTAGTCCTTAATAGAGGGAATGGCAGAACGAATCCCACCTGCCTATTTGGAGATTGTCGCCCCAGTACCAGTCAGGTTCAGCTATAAGGCTCCACTTCCTTCCGAAAAGGGAATTCGCAGTAGGCGCATAAGGTTGCTGAAGGCTGATTCTCGAACTCGCACTGGGGGCACAGGACAACGTCCCGAACGGTTCCTCGTTTCACATGATTTCTTAGCCATACTGCCAAGAAGGCAGGCAATGCAAAGGCCGCAACTTTTACTAGCAAGTCCGGAATTGCCGCGTGAAGCCACACAAAGAAGAACACCACTATAATGACAGCCGACAGCACAATTGTACCTATTACTTCACGCCAATAGCTAAGCATTCTCCAGGAGACTGCCATAGATGCAATTGCAAGGGCGAATGCCACCATCGAAAATGGGAAAAACCACTTGGCATATGCGCTCCTTGGGTCGGCGTCCGACCCGCCAAACATCAAGACTAACGAGCCCGAAATTATCAGGGAGAATGTGCCTATCGAAATCAGCGCGGCAGTACGCCACTCATTTCTCTGGTTCATCTCCCAAATGCCCAACGCAACTGCGACCGGCACGAACAGGTTAAGGCCGGGAATGGAAAAGAATATGAGGTACATGAGCAAAAGAATGGCCCCTACAACGAAGGCCATGGGAAGTGTCTTCCAGTTCACTATGGACCGGGACCGAGAGAGGGCCAGCGCCGCACCTGCCCAGGAGACTGAAAGAACAATCACCACCGTCCAGAATTCCAGACTCGAAAACAAGGCCCGACTCTTGGATTCGATGGAGAAGTCCGTTGGCGCATAGCGTCCCACGCGAGCGTGTGTCCACCTTCCGTCGGGAGTTCCAACAACAACTCCCTGCAGCCCTAAGGCCACAATAACATTGCCGGAGTCACTGTCGTAGATCATCGACATGGGATCCGAACCAAGCCGCCGCTCCCCATGATGTCCAGTGTCCTCAGCCTGCATCCACACGTTTGAACTGTCCCGGAAAAGCTCCGTCGAAAAAACAACTTCCCGCCACCCATCAGGACCCTCTCGCAAAATTCTGGATCCGTCCAGAGAATATCGTCCCCTTGGAGTTTCAATCTCCTGGTCTCCTGTCCCAGGTAGTCGCGAGGTCAGTCTCGGAATCCAGGTAAAACCGCCATCCCTACTGATATAACGAATGTCACTGTCCGGCTCCGCAACTGCATATATGGGACCATTTTCTATGATGCCAAGTTTGGTAACGCCTCTTTCCAATTCCCCGTTACTGAAAGCGAAAGTTACTAGTGCAACTGCCACCGCCGTCATCAACATCGTCCACATTCTCATTCCTCTGCCGGAAACCGACAACCGGCGACAAGAACGCATTAGGCGATGCGCCTTCAGGAGTGGAAACGCAATAGACTGGGAGGTTGCGTGATGAGTTGATCCAGACGCGGATCCCGTACAGATATCGCTGTTCGGAAAGGGTTCTCGTATCGAATTACGCCTATCAGACCGTGCGGACATGTATCGATACTAGCATGAGCGCATCCACATTGCCACTGTTATTATTGCTTGTGCCGGCAACTATTCCCATTCTACATAAACGCTGGACACAACCTGTCCTGCGTGTATCAGCCATCTGATAGAGCTCTGATTAAGCTGGATAGAAGGAACGCAGAAACGGAAATCACCATTCCCGCAACGGCTACTTCAACGCCTTTTCCTTGTTTCCTGTTCTTGAAGTGTCCAATAATGGAAAGTACGAGTCCAACCACGGCGCAGGGCATAGAAAGAAATAGCCCAAGGGAGGGTACAAAGGCATATACCAAAGCAAAAATCCCGAATGAGAGTCCCGCGACAGCCATGATGTGTGCCATTGTAGCAAATCATCCCCAACGGCACAGAAATTCCTCCAAGTGATCGGCGTAGCTTGGCGGGATGGGTTTTGTTCATATCTTGGCCGGATTCCAACCTTCGCTGGTCGGCTTGTCCGCTTCCAGAATTGTCACCCACGGCGACGCTGCGGGCGCTTCCCAGAGGGGTCTCCAACCGGCAACTATAGAACCAGGGGACTCCCCCGTTAACCCCTCCCCCAAACTGACATCCAGCCCGTTGCCACCAACCCTCTCCTCCTGCTAACCTTCCTCCCATGAAATCTATAGAACAAATCTACAGAAGAATAGAATGTCCACTGAACCCCTCCTCCGCATCGTCAATCCCTCGCCGGACTCACCCTCGTCCACAGTGCATACGCCTAATGGTAAAATCCCCCATTCGTTTTCACTACAGCAAATTACGATTCCCCGATTACGAAGGAAAATACCATTCGTTTCCACCACAGAAAATAACGAATGCCCCAAAAACGAATAAATCCTACAACAACAGCCGGCCTTGACCGCTCTCCCCAACCCATCCTCACCCTCCCCCACTACCCACCCCCACCCCATTCCCCCTATAATGTCCCCAATATCCCACGGCAGGGGTGGGTTCCAAACCCGTCCTTCTGCTAGCCAACCAACCATACCCGAAGGTGAATGAATGCGACTCAAAGGCAAAATAGCCCTCATATCCGGCGCCGCCCGCGGCATGGGCGCCTCCGAAGCCCGCCTCTTCGCCAGCGAAGGCGCCAGCGTCGTCCTCGGCGACGTCCTCCACCAGCAAGCCCAAGCCGTCGCCGACGAAATCAACAACTCCGACGGCCACGCCCTCGCCGTCACCCTCGACGTTACCAGCGAGCAAAGCTGGCGCAACGCCGTCAACGCCGCCGAGCAGCGCTTCGGCAATATCAGCGTCCTGGTCAACAACGCCGGCATCCTCGTCCGCGAGGAGCTGGAGGAAGGCACCGACCCTGGCTGGGACAGCACCATGAACGTCAACGCCAAGGGCGTCTACCTCGGCATGAAGCAGACCGTCCCCTCCATGCTCAGGGCCGGCGGCGGCTCCATCATCAACATCTCCAGCATCTCCGGTATCGTCTCCCTCGGCTACCCCGCCTACAACGCCTCCAAGGGCGCCGTTCGCCTCCTCACCAAGAATGTCGCCATCCGGTATGCCGACAAAAACATCCGCGTCAACTCCATCCACCCCGGCGTCATCAACACCGCCATGATGGACGGCGACACCCGCTCTGACGAAGATTGGGACCGCATGATCCCCCTCGGACGCTTCGCCGAAGCCATCGAAGTCGCCTACGGCGCCCTCTTCCTTGCCTCCGAAGAGTCCTCCTTCATGACCGGCTCCGAACTCGTCATCGACGGCGGCTTCACCGCCCAATAACCCATGCAAATTCGCCTGTGCACCCACCGTAGGGGCGACCGGCTGGTCGCCCTCCCACCGACACCGACCTCATATTACATACGAGCGGTTCGCGAACCTCCCGTCCCTTCTTTCCTACTCTCCCATCATGGGAGAGGATTGAGGTGAGGGTGAAATCCCCCATCCCGTAGGGGCGACCGGCTGGTCGCCCTCCCACCGACACCGACCTCATATTACATACGGGCAGTTCGCGAACCCCACCCCCAACACCACCAATCTCACCCAAAGGAGAAAAATGCGACTCCAAGACAAAGTAGCCATCATCACCGGCGCCGCCCGCGGCATGGGCGCCTCAGAAGCCCGCATCTTCGCCAACGAAGGCGCTAAAGTCATCCTCGCCGACATCCAGGTCGAAGACGGCAACCACGTCACCAAAGAAATCATCGACGCTGGCGGTCAAGCCCTCTTCGTCGAAATGGACGTCAGCAGCCAGGCCGATTGGGACCGCACCATCGAAGCCGCCATATCCAACTTCGGCAAAATCAACGTCCTCGTCAACAACGCCGGCATCATCGAACGCGACTCCCTCGAGGAGACCACCGAAGAGACCTGGGACAAGATCATGGCTGTCAACGCCAAGGGCGTCTTCCTAGGCACCAAGGCCGTCATCCCCCACATGCGCGCAGCCGGTGGTGGTTCCATCGTCAACATCTCCTCCATCTCCGGCATGATCTCCGTCGGCTACCCCGCCTACAACTCCTCCAAGGGCGCCATCCGCGTCTTCACCAAGTGCGCCGCCGTCGAACTGGCCCGCGACAACATCCGCGTCAACTCCATCCACCCAGGCACCATCTGGACCTCAATGTCCACCTACAAGCGAGCATTCACCCGCGAGGAAAGGGCAAAGACCATCCCCATGCAAAGAGTCGCCGAGCCCGAGGAAATCGCCTACCCTGCCCTCTTCCTCGCCTCCGACGAGTCCTCCTACATGACCGGCAGCGAACTCGTCATCGATGGCGGCGCAACCGCCGAATAACCCCTCCTGTCCTCCCTTCTCCCTCCCCCCTTTCCCCCACATCTCATTCTAAGGAGGCCCCGCGACGAAGAATCTCGCTCCCATCCACGCCCAACTCCCCTACGAAAGGCCAGACACCATGCCCACCCCTGAATCCGCCCAGAATTGGCTCGCAATGATCCGCGCCGAACACGCCCAGACCGAACGACTCCGCGACCATCCCAACCCCCACGACGACCACTGGCACGGCATGACCGTCAGCTTCCGCTCCGACCCCCACCGCACCGACGACCCCCTCCTCAACCGCCTCGCCCGCGAAGTCCAACCCCACCACACCCTCATCGACGTCGGCTCCGGCCCCGGTCGCCTCGCCTTCCCCCTCGCCCTCCGTTGCAAGCACGTCACCGCCGTCGAACCCTCCCCCGCCATGGCCGAAGCCTTCCGGGAAGAAGCCGCCGCCCACAACATCAAAAACGTCACCCTCGTCGAGTCCATGTGGGAAGACGCTGAAGTCGGGCCCGCCCACGTCGTCCTCTGCTCCCACGTTATCTACACCGCCCGCCACGTAGACCAATTTGTCCGAAAGCTCACCCACCACGCCAATGCAAAAGTCCTCGTCATCCTCCACTGGGACCCTCCCCAACACCGCGCATACCGCCTCTGGCCCGACGTTCACGGCGAAACTCGACTCCCCCTGCCCGCCGGTCCCCAGCTCCTGGAAGTCCTCGACGAAATGGGCATCTCCTATAACGTCGAAGACCTTCCAACCCCCGACTTCCACGGCTTCCAAACCTCCGACGAAGCATGGCAGCAAACAAGGGGAATGCTCTTCCTCACCGAAGGCAGCGAAAAAGACAACCTCCTCCGCTCCGCCATCAAAAACCACCTGGAAGAGCGCAACGGCCAACTCTACCTCAAAGACTCCAAACCCATGCGCCCCGTCCTCATCACCTTGCCCCCCTAACCCCCATTTCTATCCTCGCGCAGGCGGGGACCCATCTTCTCTTCCCAACAATCCCTCTAGGAGCAATCCATTGATCACATACAGTGAATCACGAGACCTTCCACTTGATTCCCTTCTGCGTCTCTATTCGGCAAATGCGTGGTCTGCAGCTGAGAAACCCGTAGTTCTCCGCAACGGCCTTCTGAACTCAGACTCTCTGCAGACGGCTTGGGACTGTGACCGTTTGGTGGGACTTGGCAATGCGATTACGGATGGCCATCTTGTAGTGTACTACCCACACTTGTTGGTAGCCCCAGAGTATCAGGGGCAAGGAATCGGCTCGCAATTGATGACAAGATTGATGTCAAAATATGAAGGCTTCCATCAGCAGATACTTGTGGCGGATGGAAGGGCAATCGAGTTCTACAAGAAATGCGGATTCGTCCGGGCCGGCATGACGGAACCGATGTGGATTTACTCCGGCCAGGACCACTAAACCCGCCGTCTACTGTCATCATATATACTAAGGCACAAAGCCGAAGAACAGCCAACGCAGCGGCATCGGAAATTCTATCTTGAAGTGCCTGGAATTCTCTAGATGGACAATTATCAACCAAATCGCAACACCCTGGAGATCCGCCAAGCTTGTCTTTCAGACGTGGATGGATTGTTGTCCTTGGTCGCTGGATTCAGAGAAGTCTTAGGGCGAGGTGATCCAAAAGACGAGACTCTCATCGCGAGCCTCAAGAAGTTGTTGGCGAGCGACGATACGGAATTTTTCCTTGCCGTCGGCGAAGCCTCAGGGTGCCTTGGTTATATTCAGCAACGCTACCGACACTCTATCTGGTTGAGCGGGCTGGAAGCTACCCTTGAAGACCTGTATGTGTCCCCGGACCGTCGAACGATGGGTATCGGGACTAGGCTCGTTCAATTCGCCGTTAAACGAGCCAGAGAAAACGGGTGCAAGGCCATAAAGCTGGATACCAACGAGTCAAACCGTGCTGCCATAAGCTTATATAGAAGGCTGGGCTTCTCCTCAGGGAATTCCCTCTTTTCGAGCTCACGTCAACTGCTTTTTGAGAAGAGCCTTTGAGGCCTTTTACTGAAGGTGAATTCCCTCCCCTACACCCCCTCCACCTCCGCCCGCTCCCGAATACCCCTCATCATCCGATGGATGAAAAATGCCCCCATGCAGAACGCCACGGCGCATACCAACAGCATCACGTAATATCCCGAATGCTCCTGGATCCCGTTCAAAAAGTCCACCAGCGGCCCCCCCAGCCGCGAAGCCGCCAGTCCGCCCACCAGCGCAAAATTCGCCAGCCCCATCTGCAGCGCCGCCCGGTTCTCCGACACCATGTCCGTAATCAGCGCCCGCCCCGCCGAGAAGAACAACCCCGCCGCCACTCCCAGCACTATCCCGATCAGCACCACGTGCAACAGGCTCTGCGCCAGGTAGAATAGCAGCGTGCCTCCCCCTCCCAACACCGACGACACGTACAACAGCGGCGCTCGCCCCACCCGGTCCGCCAGCACCCCTGCCGGCCACAGAGTCAATATAATCGCCAGACCCGCCGTCGCCGCCAGCCACGACATCCCCGAAGCTGGCTTCTCCAGCGCCACCACGTCCTGCAAAAAGTAGAAGGTATACGCCATCAGAATTCCGCCTGCCAGCGTGTAGGAGAAGGCCGCCGACAGCATGGTAAGGTTCCGCTTCGAGACCCCCAACGCTGATATGAGGGACCGCAGCCTCCCTTCCCCGCCGACCTCCGCCTTCGAATCTGGACTCCCTTCAGCATCTCCCGTCTCCGCCGCCTCTTCTGCCCTCCCCGATATCTCCTCCGATGAAGCCCGATCGTCCCTGACCAACACCAGCGTCCACACCGCCGTAATCGCCAGCACCGCCGTCGGAATCCCCAACGATATCCACAGCCAAACGTCCCGCGTCCCCTGCACGTGATAGTCCATCATGAACCCCGTCACCAGCAGCAACAGCACCGCCCCGGCAGCCCCCGCAATCGCCCGCACCGACGACATCTTCCCCCGCTGGTTGTGAGGTACCTGGTCCTTCAGCATCGCGTCATATGGCGTCTGCGACACGTTGATGAACAGCTGCACCAGCACCGCCGATACAAGTAGTCCAACAAAGTTCACCGCCGCCCCCACCCCAACCATCAGCCCCGTCGCCACAAGTGATCCCAAAGCAATGTAGGGCCTACGTCGTCCCCACCCCCACGTTGTCTTGTCGCTCAGATACCCGATGGCTGGCTGAATCAGCATCGCCCCGCCCATCCCGATGAACGTCAATATCCCCAGGTACGTATTCTTCAAAGACTCAGGCGCCACGTCCAGCACCCGAAGCGGCAGTATTATGTACCCCAGACTGGTCGAAATAGCCGCAATGCCAAAGGCCAGTACGCTGAAGTTGACATACCCCAGCACCCCCGAGATACCCTTCCCGTCCGGTCCCTCAACCCTGCCGCCACCCTCGTCGGCTACACCCCCATTGGCAGGGGCAGCTTCCTCCCCCGCCTCTCCGGCGTCCACCGCCGGCCTTCTATCTTCCAAGGTGCTTTCGTCCATTCCCCGTCCAATTCATCCTTCACCCCAACTTCTCCTGAAACGACGCCCCAAGAATCTAAGTGAATCCGCCCCCATATGCAAGCGCTGCCCCTATACCCCTTCTCCCGTAGGGGCGACCCTTCTGGTCGCCCGTCTTATCCCCTCCCACACCAAACGTGCCAACCCGCTCATTCTCCCCTATAATACCCCCATCCCTTTAGGAGGCGCACCATGGCAGACATCAGAGTGGACACCATCATTGCAGGCGGTAAAGTCGTCACTTCCTCCGACGTTTTCGACGCCGCCATAGCCATCTCCGGCGAGAAGATCGCCGCCATCGGCCCCGAAAATCTCCTCCCCACCGCCGACCGCTACATCGACGCCTCCGGCAAGTTTGTCCTCCCCGGCCTCATCGACTGCCACGTCCACCTTGACCGCTGCGACTCCTACGAGCTCGGCTCCATCGCCGCCGCCCACTCCGGCCTCACCACCCTCCTGCCCTTCGGCACCTACGACGTCGAAGCAGAAGAAACCCTCCCCTCCGCCATCAACCGCCACCGCGAGGAAATCGAGTCCACCGCCGTCGTCGACTTCGCCTTCCACTACATCCTCAACAACCGCCCCTACATCCTCAAGAGCCTCCCCGAGGCCCTTGAAATGGGCGTCACCTCTTTCAAGATGTTCATGTCCTACAAGAAGAACCAGGTCCGAATGTGCACCGACGACTTCATCTGCCAGGTCATGGAGACCGTCTCCAGGGCCGGCGGCATCGTCCAACTCCACTGCGAAAGCGGCAACATCATCGACTACCTGGAAAACCAGCTCATCGACCAGGGTTGCGTCCACCCCACCGACTTTCCCTCCGCCTGCCCCGACTGGGCAGAGGAAGAGGCCATCAACCGAGCCATCAAGATGGGCGGCGTCACCAACTGCCCCGTCTACGTCGTCCACCTCAGCACCCACGTCGGCATGGAGCGCATCAAGCAGGCTCAGGCCGAAGGGCAGCGCGTCTGGACCGAGACCTGCCCCCAGTACCTCCTTCTCTCCGACGAGGAGATGGCCAAAGTAGGCCCCCTCGCCAAAATCGGCCCGCCCCTGCGTCCCAAGGACGGCCCCGACCAGCCCGCCATGTGGAAGGGACTTGAGCTTGGCTACATCTCCACCCTGGGCAGCGACCACGCCCCCCACTTCAAACACCTGAAGGCCCCCGGCTGGAAGAACATCTTCGTCAACCCGGACGGCTCTCCCGTCCCCTTCGGCTCTCCCGGCGTCGAGACCATCGCCCCCCTCGCCTTCAGCGAAGGCGTCCTCGGCCGGGACCTCCCCGTCACCTGGCTCGCCCGCATCATGTCGGAAAACCCCGCCCGCATCTTCGGCATCTACCCCGAGAAGGGGTCCCTCCAGGTCGGCACCGACGCCGACATCACGATTCTCGACCCCGAAGGCGAAACCGTCGTCCGCGCCGAAGACCACCACGGCAACTCCGGCTTCACCCTCTACGAGGGCTGGAAGGTCAACGGCAAGCCCTGGATGACCTTCCTCCGTGGCCAGACCCTCCTCAACCAGGGCCGCCTCGAGCAGAAACCCGGCTACGGACGCTTCCTCAGAAGCGGCAGCCCCACACCCCCCCTAGGCGGCCCCGTCCGCTAACCCAGCCCCGTCATTCCCGCGTAGAGCCTGCCCCCGCGAAGGCGGGGGATGGGGGTTGATCCCTGTCACCGAAACCCTCTCTCTCCGTAGGGGCGATTCGGGAACTGCTCGTCTACGATACCCTCGACACACAAGCTTTGTAAGGTCGGGTTTCAAACCCGACCCCTTCCCCCCCACACCCTTGCCATCTCTCCCTGTTCATGTCATCCTGAACACAATCCCCACCTGTCATTCTGAGGAGGCCCTGCGACGAAGAATCTCGCCGCCCGCTGGCCCCCATCCCCACCACCCCCAAGGAGCCCCCACCATGCCCAACTACCTTGACCAACTCGCCGAATTCGCCTCCCGGGTCTCCTACCACCGCCTCTCAGACTCCGCCCGCACCGCCGCCGCCGATGTTCTCATGGACACCATCGGCGCAATCATCGGCGGCAGCCGCATCTCCGAAAATGCCAACCTGGCCCGCCTCGCCGCCGGCAACTCCAACACGGGCTCAGCCACCCTCCTTGGCCACAACCTCAAGGCCCAACCTCCCATGGCCGCCCTCGCTAACGCCACCGCCGGCGTCTCCCTCGAAATGGACGAAGGCACCCGACTTGGCGGCGGTCATCCCGCCATCCACGTCCTCCCCGGGGCGCTGGCAGTTGCCGAAGACCTGGGCTGCAGCGGCCCCCGGCTTGCCGAGGCACTAATCGCCGGCTACGAGGTCTCCTCCCGCATCGGCGGCGCCACCAAGACCCTGCCCAACGTCCACTCCCACGGCACCTGGGGCACCATCGGCACCGCCGTCGCCGCCGCCAGACTCATGGACTTCAACCCTCATCAGATGCGCGGCGTCATCAACCTCTCTGCATCCATGAGCCCCGCCAACACCTGGACCCCCTGCTTTCAGGGCGCCACCATCCGCAACGTCTACCCCGGTCGCTCGGGAATGCAGGGCGTCCTCGCCCCCCAGCTTCTCCTCTGCGGCTTCACCCCGCCCTCCGACGCCCCTACCGACGTCTATACCACCATTCTAGGCGACGAATTCCACCCCGAAGCAACTGTTGCGGGACTGGGCAGCGGCCCCCTCCGCATCGAGCAGAACTACTTCAAGTTCCACGCCTGCTGCCTCTACAACCACCCCGTCCTCGACGCCGTCGAGGCCATCGCTGCCCGCGAAAACCTTCAACACGCCGACATCCAGAACGTCAACGTCACCACCGTTCCCTTCGCCCAGCGCATGGCCCAGGACTACCCCCCAAACATGCTATCCGCCAAGTTCCACGTCCCCTACGCCGTTGCCGCCCTCCTGGTATCCGGACGCTCCGACATAACCGCCTTCTACCAGAATTCCGTCGACAACCCAGCCATCCAGTCCCTCGCCGACCGCGTCTCCATCATCTCCGACCCCTCAATGGACCTTCAGAATCCCGATAAACCCTGCGCCCGCGTCGACGTTGCCCTGTCAGACGGACGCACCTTCTCCGAGTCCACCACTTTCCACCGGGGCGACTTCCAACGCAGACGAAGCCGAGTAGAGCTCGAAAACAAATTCCGCTTCCTAACCTCCCCAACCCTCAGCCCCGACCAAACCGAATCCGTCATCCGCACAACCGCGAACTTCGCCAATCTGGAAAACGTCCAAACCCTAACCGCCCTCCTCCAACCACCCCCATCCCGTGTCCTCGCAAACGCGGGAACCCATCCCTCCTCGTAGGGGCCGTTCGCAAACTAACCTCCCCCAAAAGACGCCGGTGCCGCAAGTCCAACCCCGCAGGTTTGGAGCCGCTACAGGACCAGGTAGCGCATCTATGTCTTCTGGAACAGGGACAACTCTTCAACGGTCAGGCAATGGACCTATTCCGCCTTTCCCGCCCAACCTTCCGTCATTCCCCCGTAGGCGGGAATCCAGTCCCCTCCCTGCCCCCTACCTCCTCCGTCTCTTCCGCAGCCACCGGTTATACACAAACCCGTAGGCAACTCCAAAAATCGTCCCGAAAATCAGCGTGTGCCGGACCAATCCGCCCAAAGTCAGATCATCGTTCAACAAGCCGTTAATCACCCCGCTTATGATGCCGGCCACAATCCCAACAGGCAGGTAAATCAGAATATCTCGAATCAGCGGGACCCGTGGCTCTTCATTCATAGCAAAACCCCCTCCACCAGCGGCATCACCCGCTCGGCAAACTCCTCCATCACCCCCACCGTCTCCGCAACCTCATCCCTCCGGAAATCAAACACCAGATGACCAACCCCAACACCCGCAAACTCCGCCACGTCCGACGCAATCTGCTCCGCCGTCCCCATGAACGGCTGCGACCTGTCCTCAGCCGCCCCCAGCAGATACCTCGGCGGCCTGTACGCCACCCCAATCGCCGAAGGGTCTCGCCCTGCCCTATCCGCGTACCGACGCAGACGCTCCACCGACCGGCCCATCTGCTCTGCCGTCACCAGCGGAAACCGCGGGTTCGACCCAATGGGATGCCACGCGTCTCCTAGCGTCGCCGCCCGACGCAGCGCCGGCCCGCTTTCTCCCCCAACCCAGATCGGCGGATGCGGCTTCTGCACCGGCTTCGGCTCAAACCGAATGTCGGAGAAGCTGCAATACTTCCCCTCGAAGCTGGGATTCTCCTGCGTCCACAACTCCTTGAACGCCCGCAAATACTCGTTCCCCACCGCCCCCCGCTCCGTAAACGGTGGCAGCCCCAGCGCCTCGAACTCCTCCCGCAGCCATCCCACGCCCACGCCCACAATCAGACGCCCCTTCGAGAGCACGTCCATCGTCGCCAGCATCTTGGCCGTCACCACCACATTCCGATGCGGCAGAATCAACACCCCGGTGCCCAACCGGATCCGTTCCGTTAACGCCCCCACGTACGTCAACACCGTAAGCTGGTCCAGCCACTCCCCCGACGCCAACCCTGTGAATTCCCCCGTCGCGCTATACGGATACTCGGAAATGAACGAGTCCGGTATCACCACGTGGTCTCCAACGAAAGCCGAGTCGAAGCCCAGCTCCTCCGCCTTCTTCGCCACCAGCGCCAGGTTCTCCGGCGATGCCCCAGCTCCCCGGTTCGGCAAACCAACTCCAAACTTCATCAATCCTTAACCTCCAACCAACTCATCAGACGTCAATACCGTCAAAATATCCCATTCCACTTCCACAAATCCCTTCCCCCTTGATGGGGGAAGGTTCCAAACCTGCCTTCCCTATTGCGCTCACACCACAGAATTACGCTGGTTGCCCTCGCACCCCCCCAACCTACGGCTCCACCGAAAGCAGCACCTCCACCCTCACCTCGTCCTCGATGCTCTGCACCGGCCCCACCACCGGCGGCGTAATCTCCATATCCTGCCACGTAAACGTCGTCCTCCCCAGAATGAACACCCGGTCACCGTCATCCCTCGCCTCAATCTCAAACACCAGCGGCACAGTAATCCCTCGAATCTCCAAGCTCCCCTCCACCTGCGCCTCCACTTCCTCCCCATCTGCGAACCCATCAGGCAGTTCCGACACCGAAGGCACCGTAAACGTCGCCGTTGGGTAGTCTCCAAACATCCGCGTCCGAACGTACCTGTCCCGGTTCCCCTGATCGCTCGTCATAGAATGCAGGTCCAACGCTATCGAAGAAGCCCCGCCGTCCAGCCGCACCTCCCCGGTCAGCGACGTTGTCCGCATCACCGCGTCGTTGGGCAGCGACAGCCTCGCCAGCTTCTCCGTGACCGTGAACGTCGCCTCAGACCCCTCCGAAACCACGAACGTCACCCCCTCGTATTCCCCCATCGCCCGCGAACTGCCCTCAGACGTGTCGGCAGCCACCGGCGTAGCCGTCGCCATAGGTGTCGCCGCCACCGCCGTGGCTGTAGTCAATGGGGTAGCCGTAGCCATCGGCGTAGCCGCCATGGGAGTCGCTGTCGGCAGCGGTGTCGCCGTAGCCATCGGCGTCGCCCTAGGCACTGGCGCTACCGTCTGTGGCGAGGAAGGCGGCGGTGTTTCAAACCCCTCCGTAGCCGGTGTCTCGAATCCCTCGTTGTCCGACACTCCAAACCCTTCTTCCGTTGCCCCGGCGCACCCTGCAATCACCAGGCATAACGCCACCGACGACAGGACCAACGCTGCCCAACCACTCCGCATTAAACGCTTAAGTCTCTTCATAACCTGCTGACTCCCATTCCCTGAACTATCATCGAATTCCTGGGCGGAAGCTCCAACCGCCCGTCTTCCTGGTCTCCCTGGCCCGCAAGCGCTACTCCCAGCGCCAGCGCAATCGCCGCCGTCGCAAACGCCAGCCGCCAGGGCAGCGCCCGACCCATCCGCATAAGGACTAGCGTCAACACCCAGATTGTCCCCAGCGACAACGCCGCCAGAGGCAGGATGAATGACGTCGACCTTTCCAGATAGGTGTCCATCGCCAGCGCAGCCGCGATCACTATCACGGAAAGGATCCCCATTACCACGTTGAAATACATCAGACGATTCCGCCCGCTCACCGACAGAATCCGCCACAGCAGCCCCGCACCCAATCCCGCCCCCAGCGACGCTATCGACACCGAGGCGCTGTTGAAGTATGCGTCGCTTGGCGATTCCAGCGGGATGCTGACCGCAACGGCGGCGATTGCCGCAACGGAACCGGCGAGCAGTCCCGCCGCCGCCGTACCCGGCTCATCGTCCAGCACGTCCCTGCGTCTCCCGAAAAACCCCATCGCCCCCAATTATACCCGCCCAACGCCCACAAAAGCATCGCCCCCCTCTTTCCCCGCGAAGGCAGAAACCCATCTTTCGTCCCCACATTTCATTCCGAGCGCAGCGTAGCGAAGTCGAGAAACCTTATTGCCATCACGCCTCTCCTCTCCCTTCTCCCTCTTTCCGCTATACTAACCCGGAGAACGGACTATTGACTTCTGGAGGCATCCGATGGGCGTAGCAGGAATTATCTTCGCCGTCTTGGCCATAGCCTTCCCCATAATCCCCACCATCGGTTGGGCTCTTACCGTAATCTCTCTCCTCACTGGCGCGTCCCTCTCCACCATCGGCCTCATGCGCTATCGCAAGGGGACCCGGGATCACAGCGCCGCCATCCTCGGCATCGCAACCAACATAGCTGTCATCCTCATCATAGCTCTCTGGGCTTATTTCCTTGGAGATTACAACGGCGGATAAAATCCAGAATAATCCCCCCACAATAAGCCCAGAACCCCAATTTAGCTGCGCACACCGCTCCATCCCTAATCCTCCTCACTCCCCACCGGAATCTCAAACACAAACCGGCTCCCCCCTTCCTGCCTCCTCTCCGCCCGGATAGACCCCCCGTGGGCCTCCACCAACTGCCGGGCAATCGTAAGCCCCAACCCCGTCCCCCCCGTTGCTCTCGTCCTCGAAGGGTCAACCCGGTAGAACCTGTCGAAAATCTGCCCCACCTCCTCCTCCGGCACCCGCACTGACTCACCCACCGCTTCCACCGAAACCGATACCTCGCCCCCCTCCGGCGTGTGCCTCACTGCGTTGTCCAACAAATTCCCCAACGCTTGCGATATCCGCGTCCGGTCCATCCGCGTCCGTGGCAACCCCAGCGGCGACTCCACCCTCAACGCCACCCCCTTCCCCTCCGCCGCCGGACGAAACGCCTCCACCGACATCTTGGCCAGTTCGCCCATCGACTCTTCCTGCAAGTCCAGCGTCAGCGCCCCCGCGTCCGCCTGGGCAATCAGCCCCACGTCCTCCACCAGCCGCCCCAGGTGCATAGCCTGCTGGTGCGCTACCTCAATCGCCGCCGGAGTAGGCGTCAACACCCCGTCACGCATCGCCTCCAGATAGCCCCGCACGTTCGTCAGCGGCGTCCGCAGTTCGTGCGCCACGTCCGACATCAGCCTCACCCGCTGCTCTTCGGCCGTCTGCAGCCGGTCAGCCATCGTATTGAAAGTTCTACCCAGCTGCCCTATCTCGTCCGATGACGACGCCTCCACCCGCTCCTCCAGGCTCCCCATCCCCAGCCTCCCCGCCGCCCCCGTCAACGCCCGCACCGGCGAAAGAATCCGGCGGGAGAGCATAGTTACCAGCAACACGCCCCCTATCCACGCCCCCAGACCCGCCCACACCAACGCCCAGTTCACCGAAGACACCACCCTGGAAATCGCCGGCTCTGCCACTTCTGTTTCCACCTGGCCGGGGGCCAGCGAAAGAAATCCTATCTCCTGGTTCCCCGTGCGAATTGGCCGAAATCTGCCCGTCCCCCTCCACACCACCGGTACCCTCTCGTATCCCGCTTGCGAGTCCGCAATCAAGCGTCCCTGGGCGTCCCTCACCACAATTCGACGATCATACAGGTCTCCTGCCCTCTCCACGATTCCCTGAATGCCGCTCCAGTCCCTGTTACGGGTATAGGCCAGGGAAATCATCTCCTCCACCCGTGCTGCCCGTGCCTCCTCCAGCCTGTCCGAAAACTGCTCCACCTCCCGGTTGGCCGAATACCCCGTGTACACGCCCACCGCAGCCAGCGCCAGACCCAGCGCCAGCGTGAACCCCAATATCAGGCGAAACTGGATCCCCTGAAACCACCTAACCATTGCCGAATCTGTAACCCACGCCGTACACCGTCTGGATTCGCTTCTGCCCCTTTCCTCCCTTCCCGTCCGAAATCCGCTTCCTCAGGTTTGAAACGTGCACGTCGATAGTCCTGTCGAATCCGTCGAAGTCGTACCCGAATACCCGATCGATGATCTGGTCCCGCGTGAAAGTCCGTCCCGGCTCCTTCATGAACATCGCCAGAATCCTGAACTCCGTCGGAGTCATCCCAATCTCACTCCCGTCCATCCACACCTTCCGGCTCATCAGGCTCAGCTTCAACCCGTTGCGCGTCAACGTAGAAGGCCCTTCTTCCGTCTTCTCCCTCGCCGTTCGACGCAACACCGCCCGCACCCTGGCCGTCAGCTCCCTCGGACTGAAGGGCTTCGTCACGTAATCGTCCGCCCCCATGTCCAGCCCTTCCAGACGGTGAGGCTCGTCCGCCCGTGCCGTCAGCATCACGATAGGCACGTCCGACTCCTCCCGAAGCATGCGGCATACGCTCATCCCGTTCAGCTTCGGCAGCATAAGGTCCAGGACAACCAGGTCCGGCTGAGCCTCCCGCGCCAGACGCAGTCCGTCGATTCCGTTGCCCACCGAAAGCACCTCGTGACCGTCCTGCTCCAGGTACAGGCGCAACAGCCTCACCACGTGGGCGTCGTCCTCAACTATCAGAACCTTACTTCCCATTTCGCAACCTTTGCCAGATCCTCAATCTTCCTTTAGAGGAAAACACAGGCGGGGAGACCCGGGGGTGCAAGTCTCCCCGCCTGTGGGTTGAGCCTGAAGCGTCCTATGACTCAGTATAGCTTGTCGAAGAGTCCTCCTCATCCGGTGGCTCAGACCTATCCATATCTTTGTCCCACAACCCACCACCCCGTTTCCCCCTGTGATGTCCGCCCCGCCAATCTCCCCTGGAGGCGCCCCTATGCACTCTGGTCCCCTTCATCCAGCCGCCCCGGTCAAGAAATTCCGGCCGGTCCTCGAACCACTCTATGTATCCGTCCGCCTCTTCCTGGCTGATAAGCTCCTTCTCCACCATGGCGTCCATTCTGGCCCGGACCGCCTCATTCGCCATCGCGCGCCCGGCCTGCGTCAAGGCGTCCTCCAACTCAGACTCCTCCACCCCCAGAATCTCCGCCGCCTCGGCAATGAAGTCCGTATCCTTGTCCCAACTCTCCTTCACCGACTCGAAAGCGTCCGTAACGTCGCTGGCTTCCATTTCAAGAATCTCCGCCACCCGCACCGCCAGGCTCGTCCCATTATCGCCGCCCTTCCCCAATCCGCCGCCCCCCTTGCCGCCGTGCGCCAGAATCACCCCGCCGCCGACTCCCACCACCATCAGCCCCGCAAGAATTACTGCTACAATCCAACCTCTCTTGCCCACTTCATTGCTCCTTCACGTACTCTAAGCTGTTGCCATACGGTGAAGGAGGATACGGGCTAACCTTTAAGGGAATATGAAGGACTCCATCCTGATATCATTCTGAGCCCACTGCCCCAACCTGTCATTCTGAGGAGGCCCCGCGACGAAGAATCTCGCTGCCCTTCAACACCCGCCCGCATTGATCAGCACACTGGCGGCCGCAGATGCGCCCAGGGCAGCTCCTCCTCGAAGGCCGCCGACGCTCTCAGCACCGTCGCCTCATCTCCTGTACGCCCAACAATGTGCAGCCCGATGGGCATTCCGTCCTCCGTGAATCCGCAGGGTACCGATGCTGCTGGCTGTCCCGTAAGGTTGAACACCGGCGTGTACGGCATGTATCCCAGCCGTGGGTCCACCGACTGTCCGCCGATTACCCTCGGATGCTGCCCTATCCCGAACGCCGGCACCGACATCGTAGGTGTCAGCAGCAGGTCGTACTCTTCCATCACGTCGTCCGCCTGGCTCTTCAGCCTCTGGGAAGCCAGCATCGCCTTCACAAAGTCCACCCCCGTGGTTGACTCGCCCAGCGCCATGTTTCCCTTCACGTAGCTCGTCAGCAAATCCCTCTGATTCTCGTACAACTCCCTGTAGGAAACATACGCCCCCGTGGAGAAGATAGTCATGAAGTATTCGATGGGATGCTGGAGCGAAATCTGCGGTTCCTCCACCTCGCAGCCCAACTCCTCGAACGCCTGCGCCCCCGCGTATGCGATGCTCGCCACCTCCGGGTCCACCGCGGCGTATCCTAGGTCAACGCTCCACGCCACCTTTAGGCCCTCCACCCCCTTGTCCAACCCCTCGGAGAAGTTCGGCGGCTTCTCCCGCATCGCATTGATGTCCCTGGAATCGTAGCCCGCCAGCGCCTGCAGCAGCGTGGCCGCGTCTCGAACGTTCCGCGCCATCGGCCCCGATTGCGATGTGAAGTTGGGCGCGGCATTCCCCACGCCCCCGAACTTCGCCACCCGCCCCAGGGTGGGCTTGATGCCATAAACCCCGCAGAAACTGGCCGGGATCCGAATTGACCCTCCCCCGTCGCTCCCCGTCGCCAGCGCACACAACCCCGACACTAGGGCCGCCGCCGCGCCACCGCTCGACCCACCGCTGGTACGGTCGATGTTCCACGGGTTCCGGCATGCGTCCCCCAGCCGGTTCTCCGTCGTCCCCAAAAGCCCGAACTCCGGCGTATTCGTCTTTCCCAGAATCACCGCCCCGGACTTCCGGACCCGCTCCGATGTCAACGAGTCTATCTCCGGCACGTAGTCGCGATATGCCAGGGATCCCATCGTGCTCCGGATTCCCTTTGTTAGCTCCAGGTCCTTGATGGACACGGGAATCCCCAGGAGCGGCGGTATCTCCTCCCCACCACCAATCCTCTTGTCCGCCCGCCTCGCCGACTCCATTGCCTCCTCGCCGCTGACCGTCAGGTAGGCATTCAAGACCGGATTCAACTCATCGATTCGCCCCAGAAACATCTCCGTCAGCTCCACCGAAGACACCTCCCGCGAGTCCAACAGCTCCCTCAACTCATAAGCCGGAGCAAACGCCAATTCTCCACTGTCCATTACAATCCCTCCATTTCGATATCCCTCATTTCCGTCATTCCGGCGAAAGCCGGAATCCAGTCCCTCCCTTCCCCCTCAACCCACGTGTCATTCTGAGGAGGCCCGCGACGAAGAATCTCGCCCCAGCAGCACACCCAAACCCTACCATCATCCATAAACCTGATGCTGCGCCAACGGCGTCGACGTTACCGGCGTCGTCACGCTCAACC
Organism: uncultured Dehalococcoidia bacterium; assembly: GCA_951812825.1. Classification (GTDB taxonomy): domain Bacteria; phylum Chloroflexota; class Dehalococcoidia; order Lucifugimonadales; genus JAPULR01. The sequence goes on from OX638324.1 coordinate 887,846, forward strand.
CGGCGTCCACCGGTATCACCACCCCCGTCACCCAACGCGACTCGTCGCTCGCCAGATACACCGCCGCCCATGCCACGTCCCACGCCGTCCCCTCCGTCCCCAGAGGCGCCGACTCACGACGCGTCCGACGAAGCTCATCGTCCATCCGCGGCGCAACCATCGGCGTATACACCAACCCCGGCGCAATGCAGTTCACTCGAATGTTGTCCCGCCCGTGGTCTCCCGCCATCGAAAACGTAAGCCCAATCACCGCCGCCTTCGACGTGCTGTACGGCGTCGTGCCGTTGGCCCTCAAGCCCGCAATGGACGAAATGTTGATGATCGACCCGCCGCCGCTCTCAATCATGGCCGGAATCGCGTGCCGGCTGGTCAGCATAATGCTCTTCACGTTCACCTCCATCACCCTGTCCCACTCCTCCTCTCTGACCTCCACCACCCTCGCCCGGTGCGAAATCCCCACGTTGTTGTCCAGCACGTCCAGCCGCCCGTACCTCTCCACCGCCGCCTCCACCATCGCCCGGCAATCATCCGAGCTGGTAACGTCCCCCTCGAACACCGAGGCTCTCCCTCCTTCTTCTCGGATAAGCCCGAGCGTCTCTCGTGCCCTCGCCTCCACGTTGTCCGCCAGCAGAACCTTCGCTCCCTCCCTGGCGAACAGAATTGCCGTCGCCTTTCCGTTCCCCACCCCCGACCCGCTGGAACCCGCCCCCGTAACGATGGCCACCTTGCCTTCCAGACGACCTCTACCCTCTGCCATTGCGCCTCCCATCGAAAGTTGCCGACTCGCCCAAAATATACCAGCCAACCAACCCCCCGTCACCCACCCAATTCCCCACTTCCCCCCTGGGAGCGCCCCTCCTCGTCATTCCCGCGAAGAGCCTGCCCCCGCGGAGGCGGGGGATGGGGGTGATCCCCCTCTCTTTTTTGAGGAGGCCCCGCAACGAAGAATCTGGCGGCGGGGGGCTCCTCCCCTCTTCACCCTTCCACCTCAATGGGGGATTCCCCCTCCTCCAAAAGTGACAACTTTTCCTTGCCACAAACCCCCTCCCTCTGCTACCCTCACTCTCATGAAACATATAGTCGCATTACACCACTTCACGGGACGACTCGCCGGACGCCTCCTCCGCGCCGTCCATGCCCTCGCCAAACTCATGCCCGTCCAGCGTCCCTGCCTCTACGGCAAAAACACCATCCGTTTTCACCACAGAAAATATCGAATCCCCGATTACGAAGGAAAATACCCTTCGTTTCCACCACCCAGCAAAACGAATCCCAAAAAACGAATCATCTCTACAACAACAGCCCCACATGGCATTCTGTGCGCAGCGAAGAATCTAGCGCCTGCAGCGCCCAACCTCCCCCCTATCCCAACGACGGCTTAAACCGGTGCCAACCCGTCTCTTCCTCGTAAGCGTGGGCCACTCGCAGAACCAACTCCTCCTCCCGATGTCTGCCCATGATATGCAGTCCTATGGGCAGCCGCCCCTCTCCGAATCCGCACGGGATCGAAATCGCCGGTAGCCCCGCGTCCGAAGCTATCGCCGTGCACGTCAGACTCAACGATCCCGCCGACACTTCCCGACCCCGCACCATCGTTGTCCCCCGCGTCTCCGGCACCTTCAACGCCGTCGTCAACGTAGTTGGCGAAACCACCACGTCCACCTTCCTCATCACCCGCGCCACCTCCCTCTTCAGCAGCGCCAGCCGGCGCTGCGCGTCCAGATAGTCCGCCATCGGTATGGCAGCCCCCCGCTCCAACCGCAGCTTCATATCGTCGTCTATCCGCGCCATCCTCTCCGGCGGGAACACTTCCCGGTAGTAGACCGCGGATTCCGGCTCCACAATCGTGTTGTGAATGTCCGACACCCCCGCAGCCCCCGCGATGGACACCTCCTCCACCTCTGCGCCCATGTCAGAAAGCGCCGCTACAGCCCTCCTCACCGCCCGCTCCACCTCCTCCGTGCAGCCGCTTCCTGTAAACTCCTCCAACACCCCTACCTTCACTCCCTCGATACCGCCCCACAGCGCCCCTCGGTAGTCCGGGAACGGCCCCCGCAGACTCACCGGGTCCTCCGGGTCATGCACCGCCAGCGCCTGCAACGTCAGCGCCGTATCCTCCACCGTCTTCGCCAACGGCCCCGCCTGGTCGAAGGACCACGACGGCCCGAACAGGTTGTGCCTGCTTATCAGCCCGAAGGTCCCCCTCAGACCCACCACCCCTGTCCACGCCGCCGGAATCCGCACCGACCCGCCCGTGTCCGACCCAATCGACACCAACCCCATCGACGATGCAACCGCCAGCCCCGACCCCGCACTCGAGTGCCCCGGCGACCGGCTCACGTCCCACGGGTTGAAGCACGTCACCGCCACGTCCCGCCGGAAGTGACAGTTCACCTTCCCCACCAGAATTCCCCCCGCCCCCTCCATCAGCTCATGCACCCGCGCGCTCGTCTCCGGCACGTAGTCCTCATGGCTCTTGTACCCGTAGGTAGTGCGAATCCCCGCCGTGTCTATCAGGTCCTTCAATGTGTAAGGAATCCCATGCAGCGGCCCCCGATAATCACCCCGCCGGATCTCCTCCTCAGCCTCCCGGGCCCGCCCCAGGGCATACTCCGCCGTAACCGTCGTAAACCCCTTCAACGGCCTGTCCACCCTGTCTATGCGATCCAGCGTCGCCTGCGTCAGCTCCACCGGCGAAAGCTCCCTCGATTCCAGCAGTCCCGCAAATCCCGCAACCGTCCCGTTCGCCAAATCCAGTCCGCTCATGCCAACCCCCCGTTACAGATAATCCCTTCCCCTAAGCTAAGGTTTGGCGCCCTCCCCGTCAACGCCAACCGCCATCGGACAACCCATCTCCCCCACTACGCAAGGGCCTCCCTTGTGAGCGCCCGCCTCCCCCGTCATTCCCGTGCAGACGGGAATCCATCCACCTCTTCCGTAAGGGCCATTCGCCAACCGCCCGCCCATGCCCCCAAGCTTCACCCTGGTCTCAGCACCATGCAAATCTCACTCTAAGCGCAGCCGAAGAATCTCCTCCCCAATCCCCCATTCCACCAACCACGGACCCCTGGAATTGACAACCTCCCCTCTTTGGGGTGAAATTGCCCTAGCAGGAGGTGATTCTTTGGAGAGCGAGCAGAGGGAGGAACAGGAAAGAATCAACAAGGCCCTGAAGTCAATCGTCACTGAAATTCAACGGGACCACGTCAAGCTGAAGAAGTCTTTGGCCCGCATAGAGGAAGACCAGGGCCAACTTCGGGAGATGATAGGCCAGGTGAAACAGCTGCAGGAAGAGCTGCGGGAGACCATGTTCGGCGTTCACCAGGACCACACCCACGCCGCAGCCGGTGTGCTGGAACTGCAAAGGTACTGCGTACGAGTCGACGATAGGCTGCATCGTCTGGAAGAGAGCCAGGAGGACATCAAGGTTTCGGTGGCCGCCCTAAGCCCGCCAGACCCGGACCAGGACCCCCAACCCCCCAAGTGGAAATTCTGGGCCTAGCCCCGCATCGCCCCTAAAGCGCCTCCCTTGCAAAGGCCAGCATCTCCGCGTTGAACTTCTCCTTCTCCGTCCACGGCAGCAGATGACCGCTGTGCTCAAAGAACACCTCCTTTGAGTTATTCAAGCTCCCCAGCAGCAACCTCGCCGTCGGCTCGTCGATAACCCCGTACTTCGCCCAGAAAACCCGGCTCGGCGACTTCATCGTCTTCAACACCGGCCGAAAGTCGGCAAAGTACGATTCCCACGCCGCCGCCCGGTGCGTCGCCGTCGGCGTCTTCATGCACTCGTAGGACATCCAGTCAATCAACTCGTCGGAGACTTCCGCCTCCGGCCCGAAGTAGTCCACCACCGCCTTACGATGATCTTCCAACCGACGATGCTTTATGGCATCCAGCTTCTCCAGCAGGTCCTCCAGGGCCTGAAACCGGTACGGTCGCTGGTCCACGTCCGCAAACCCCGCCATCCTGTCCTCTCCGTATAGCTGCACGTATCTCCACAGAATCGCGCTGCCCATGGACCACCCCGCCGCCACCACCCGTTCCAGCCCCAAACCCTCCAGCATAAACCGGAAGTCGTGGGCGTACTGCGTCAGGGTCAGACCCTCGTCCGTCTTGCCCGATTCCCCCCGTCCCCGAACGTCCATCGACACCACCCTTACCTCCTCCGACATCGGGCCGATGTTCTTCTGCCAGAACTTCGTGTTGAACGGTTCTGCATGAATCAGGAATATCGCCCTGTTTTCCCTCCGCCCTTCGTCCTCGTAGTAGAGGGGTACTCCGTCCGGCGTTACCAGGTATGGCATGATAGTCCTCCTATTTATTCAACTTGCGAATGTGGACGGCGCCCATCAATCCTCCTGGCCCCGCTCAATCGACAGTTTCAACCTGCGGTACTCCGATGCAATCTCCGCGCCCAGGATCAGAATAAAGGCCGAGAAGTACGCCCACACCATCAGCACCACCACCGACGCCACGCTCCCGTACAGTTCGCTATAGTCGGCAAAGTTGTCCAGGTACCAGATGAACAGGTGCTTTCCGGCCTCGAAGAGGACGGCGGCAACTACGGCGCCCAACCACAGGTATCTCCAGTGCGTCTTGGTGTTGGGCAGAAACTTATAGATGATTGCGAATATGAGGAAGTTCACCAGCAGCACCGGAATCTCCATCAATATCGCCATCCCCCAGCCGCCCAGATACTCTTCCAAAGGGACGCCTCCCACAGTATAGGAAGTCGCCAATCGGAACAGCGAAGTCGTGCCGACGGAGACGAAAAACAGCAGCGACACTCCCGCAGCCATAAGAAGCTGCCTCGGCTTGTTCTTGTAGAAGGGCGGGTCCTTCTCCACGTCCCACGCCCGGTTCACCGCTCGGGTAATGCCTCCGAAGACCGCACTTCCCGCCCACAACAGACTGAAGAAGGAAACAATCCCGAAGGCTGCGTTATACCTCGCCAGACTCGACAGAGTGTCACGCACGAAGGCCTCCGAGCCGGGCAGATAGTCTACAATGAACGCTATCACCTGTTCCTGCCGGTCCGGCGAGTTGGCCACCGTGCTGATGATGGTGCTCAACCCCAGCACCAACGGAAACAGGGAAAGCACGGCGTAGTAGCTCACGCTGGCCGCCATGTGCGTGGCGTCGTCGTCACCCAGTTCCTGGACAACCCGCACTGACAGTCTGGCCACCGTGCTTCTTCCCAGCCTGGTAGCCCCCAGTTCCCGCTTCAGTCTTTCAACCCCTATTCCAAAGACCCCAGCCACCAGTCGAAACCTCTGGATTATTCGCCGGAACCGGGCAGCCGCCGGGGCCGTTGCCAGTCTTTTTCTAGGATTCATCTACCATTGCGCCCTTGTGATTCCACTGTCTGCTGACTGAAGTTAGCGCCACCCAAGTGACTAGAATTTTCAACAGAAGGGGCCAGCCGCCGACCATTCCTGCGACTGGCCCCAGGTTATTCCCTGAAGTTTACGGACTTCCGCCCGGAATACCCCCAGCTAAGCCTTATCTCCGCCCTGGTTGAACGGAGCCTTCACCACCACTGTCACTCCACTGATCGTGCCGGTGACAGCGTCCCGAACCGTCCGGCCGGCGGAATCGCTGATTGCGCTTGCCGCTTCCACGGCGCCCGTAGCAGCAGCCGATGCCGCGTCTTCGGCCTTAACTCCAACGGACTTCGCGCTGTCTATAGCTCCCTCGACCACGCCACGAGCTGCGGCGGCCAGATCTCCGCCCACGTCGGACGTTCCCTGAATCACGCCCCGTGCGCTGTTGGATACCGCCGAAGTCACGCTTTCGCCGATCTCCTCCGCCCCGTTGGCGCTGCCGACTACCACCGACTTTGCCGTATCGATTACGTCCGCGCCCACCTCGTGGGTGGCCTTGATGGCCCCGCGGGAAACGCTGGACGCTGCATCCTCCAGGCTCACTGCAACGGACTTGCTGGTGCTGATGGCGCCTTCAGCGGCGCTCCCCGCCACTCCAGCCACGTCTCCACCTACGTCCGAGGCCCCCCTGATCAGTCCCTGGGCGCTGTTGCTGATGGCCGATGTCACACTGCCGCCTATCTCTTCGGCGCCGTTGACGCTGCCAACAACCACCGACTTTGCCGTGGTAGTCAGCTCGCTCCCAACCTCGTGGGCGCCGCGAATGGCCCCGCGAGAGACCTCCGTCGCCGCTTCCTCCAGGCTGACGGACAAATCCTTAGTTGTGGAGATTGCGCCCTCTGCAGCGCCCCGACCGGCCTCGGCAACGTCCCCGCCTACTTCGCGGGTACCCTTGATGGCCGCTCGAACCGTGTCGCTGAGCGTCCCGGCCGTAACCGTCGTCACTTCGCCGACGCCCTGAATGGTCCCGATAACTGCTCCCTTAGCTGCGCCACCCACGTCGCCACCAACTTCTACAACTCCCTGTACCACCCCGCCAATCACGTCGGTGACTGCTCCCGTAGCCTCACCGCTAATGTCGCGGACCCCCTGCAGGGCCTTGACCGTACTCCCCCTTGTCGCATCGATACTCGCCCCAACCACGTCCCCCACGCCCCGAATGGTCCCAACAATACTATTCCTGATGCTGTTTCCCAGATTGCCTAGAGGCATCTTTACCCTCCCGTTTTCTTGCTTTGAACTACTACAATTTTATCACACTTGGCCCAATGCCAATTTCCACCTCCCCGCGTCCCTGCAAACGAAGGCCCATGCCCTCCAAGGGAGACCTTTGAACAACCCTCTCAAGAGCGCGAACAAGCCCCTTCCCCCTCCACCCTCCACCCACATTTCATCCTGAGCGCAGCCGATGGATCTAGCCATCCCCCTTTAAATACTCTTACCTGCCAGTCCTTCCCCCGTGCTCCTCCAGCAACTCCCGAATCTTAGCCCGGTTCTCGATAAACGCCTCTACGTCATCCTTCCCCACAAAAGGATTCTGCACGCTAGCCCCAACCAACGGTGTGCTGCCGTTGACATCCGGCGCGTTCACGTCCGCGCCTTCCTCCAGCAACAGCTTGGCCATCTCATACAACCCCCAGAATGCGGCCCACGTCAACGGCGTACTCTGAAACTGGTCCTTGGCCTTGATCTCTATCTTCGCCCCGTTGTCCAGCAGCAGCTTCACAATCTCCCCGTTATCCTTCAACACCGCCAGATGCAACGCAGACGCCCCGGCGAATGGAAACCCCTCCGGAATGTACACCACGTTCGGGTCCGTCCCGTAGTCCAAGTGTTGCTGTACAATTTCCACGTTTTCAAACTCAATCGCCTGCAGCAGCGTAATGTCCGGCTGCACCTTCTCCTCAGCCGGCGGAGAAGTATCTGAACCCCCGCAGGCCGCCAAACCCAGCGCTACGAAAGTCAGGCAAGCAACTACCGCCACAATTCTCAATTTCATCTCCTCTGTCTCATCATTTCGGCGTCCGAGTATATCACCGGACGCCCTGAACCATTGAAAGACCAACCGCCTCCCCTTATCATCACCTCCAATCCTCTCAACGGTGGTAACAATGCTCCCAATCATAACTAGAATCTTCGCTCTCCTTCTCCTGTCCCTCACCATCGGCATCATCATTGCGTGCGGTGACGACTCGGACTCGGCCCAGGATCACCTGAAAATCGGCCTCGTCCTGAACTTCACCGACTCCTCCGAGGCCTCCCAGGCCCGACAGAAGGCCTTCGACTTCGCCATCAAGCAGCTGAACGAAGCTGGGGGCATCCTGGGCCAACCCGTCGAAGGCTTCACCGTCGATGCCACCAGCGACCCCGACGTGGCCGTCGAACGCGTCCTCCTTCTCGTCGACGCCGCCAGCGTCCAGGCCATCGTCGGCCCCAACGCCAGCTCCGCCTCCCTCCCCGTCGCCCGGCAAGTCTCCGGCCCCAGGCAGGTCCCCACCATCAGCCCCTCCGCCACCTCTCCCCTCCTCTCCACCGTCGAAGACAACGACTTCTTCTTCCGCACCGCCCTCTCAGACAGCGCCCAGGGGCCGGTCCTTGCCCAGGTAAACCGCGACCAGGGCTTCGACAACGTTGGCCTCATATATCAGAACGACGCCTGGGGTCAAGGCCTCGCCCAAACTTTCCAGGACGCCTGGACCGGCCAAGTCCGCGCCGTCTCTGTCGAACTCGACCAGGACTCCTTCCTGACCCAGCTTCAGGAAAGCGCCGCCGACAACCCCCAATCCCTCGTCGTCATCGCCTTCGAGTCCGTCGCACTCCCCCTCGTCAAGGAAGCCATCGACAGCGGCCTCTACGACAATTTCACCTTCGGCGACGCCGCCAAGCGGTTCAGCCTCGTCCAGTTCGTCGGCGCGGAACACCTCGCCGGAATGTACGGCACCGCTGGCGAACCCACCCCACCAAGCGAAGCCACCCGAGCCTGGGATAGCGCCTTCATCGACGAGTACGGCAATCTTCCCCACGTGCCCTACACGAAGGAAACCTACGACGCCGTAATTGCCATCGCCTTTGCAGCCCAGGCCGCCGGAAGCCTTGATGGAGCCAATATCCGCGACCAACTGCGCCAAATCGGCTCCCCCCCGGGCCAGGTAGTCCAAGCCACCCCCGCAGGCATCGCCGAAGCCCTCGAACTTCTCAGCAACGGGGAAAAAATAAACTACGAAGGGGTCGCCGTCTCCGCCGACTGGGACGCCAACGGCGACCTCAGCCGCGGTTACATCGGAGTTTGGCGCTTCACCGCCGACGGCGACATCGAAGACGTCAAATCCGTCCTCTTCGAATTCTAACTATCCCTTGTCCCCGCGAAGGGAGACCTTTGCATAACCGTCATCCCAGCGGAAGCCAGAATCCATCCCTCCCCCTCCCTTCTTCACCCTTCCCTCTCCATGGAGACCTTTCAATAACCGCCATTCCCGCGAAGCCGGGGACCCACTCTTCACCCCTATTATTGACAACTTCTCCTTGCCAATACTCCACAACCCCTGTTATCCTGATCTCATGAAACACATATTCGCAACAAAAGGGAGTCCCCCTCATCCACTCACTCCTGCGCCGGGCTTTTGTCCACGGAAAGGCTGCATGACCGCACAAAAAATACCATTCGTTTCAACCACTGAAAATAACTAACCGCGCCGGAACGAATGCCAGCCCCGTGCCAATGTGGTGGCAGGAACTCGCCCACTCTCATCTCACCCTGAACTCGCCCACCCTCATGCCATCCTGAGCGTAGCGAAACGCAGCCGAAGGATCTATCTCCTCCTACCCTCCGCTCTTCTTCCTACGCCCGCTCGCCGTCCGCCTCTTCCGCGGCCTCCGTGACGCCTCGTATACCCCAATCCAGTCCTCCATCGGCGTCTTCCCCACCGCCTCCCCAATCAACTCCAGCGGCAGGTCCTCCAGCTTCTTGAACCTCACGCAGGACTTCCCCATGTTCATCCGCTTCCCCGTAGCCTTGTAGCTCTCCAAAAACCACCGCTGCGTATCCTGGTGGGCGTAGATGTTCATCAGATGCACCGATACGTAGTTCTTCTCGGACGCTATCGCCGCGTACATCAGCGGATGCCCGTTGTACGTCTTGGGCACCACGGACAAAGGCACCACGTAGGCAATCATCCCGAAGTCCATCACCTCCTCGTACCCTTCGGGAAGGTTCGCCAGCACCACCTCCCGCACCGTCGAAACCGCCTCCCGACGCTCCTCGCTCAACTCCGAAATATACTCCTCCACCGTCGTCGCATCACTCTTCATAGCCAAACCTCCTGACTCGTCCCTGGCTGCCTGCTCTCATTATGCCTGTTGGAAAAGGGGCGGTACAACCATTTGACAAACGGGACCGTAGGCGCGGCTGAGCTTCAGATCGAGGGTCGCCAATGGACAATCTAACGCCTCAGCCAGTGCGACATACCATGCGTCGTAGCTTGTCAGGTTGCCCCGCAACTCCCACACCCGCTCAGCGAAAGGAGCGAAAGGGAACAACTCGATGTCCAGCCGGAGCAAGTCTGTATGAGCGAAGGTGGCTTCAACTCGCGAAATCTGCTGCTTATGCTCCAACTGCCGTAAGACGTTGGTCGCCTCAACCAGTACCAATTCAGGCGCGACCAGACCCCCTCCGATCAGCACAGATTGCGCCCACCCGCCATCGCTCCCGGAATCCACCAACGCTGCTACGAGTACGGACGCGTCGGCAACGGTGGTCACTTCCGGCCTTCGTCACGTGCGCGCAGTATGTCTTCCGCAGACACCCGTGTATTGTATAAGGCCTTGCGCTCGCTGACCGCTTCCAGCACCATTTCCATGGACGGCTTGGAAGCGATACGCTCCAACTCTCCTCGCAAGAACTCCTGCATCGACTGACGCTTATGCGCCGCCCGCGCGGCAATCTCGTTCCGAACGTCCTCAGGAACTCCTCTTATTGTTATCTGCACAGCCATGACTGCATTATGACAGCACAGCAGTCAATTTACAACCCCCCCCTCAGAACCCGTCCCAGCCCGGGATTGCCGCCGCCTGCCTCACCCACTCTTCCATCTGCTTCTCGTCCAACTCTCCCTCGTAGATGTCCACCCACCGCGACTCCGGGTCCTTCCCTGAACCCGGCGGCTCCGGACTAAGCGACGCTCCGTTCACGAACGTCACCTTCACGTAACGGGCGAACACGTGATAGCTGACGAACCACCCCATCCCCTCGACACCGTACCACGGCGAATTCCACCTCACAGCCTTCCTGATGTTAGGCGCCGTCCGCACGATAAGCTCGTCCAAGCGACGCCCCAACTCCCTCTTCCACTCCGGCATCAACCCAATGTACGCCTGCACGGGGGCGTCCCCGTCCCCCTTGGGAATCTGCGGATTGCCCCCCGATAGCAATACGATCTTCTCGGGAGCCTTCCACTCCTTAGGTGCAGCCTTCCGAGCCCTTCTCCTGGCCATTCGACTATTTCCGCTTACTCGTAGCCTTCCTGCGTTTGGGAGCAGGCTTCCTCTTGCGCGGCTGACGTGACGCCTCGTAGATAGCTACCCATTCGTCCATAGACATCTTCCCCACCGCTTCCCCAATCAGCTCCAGGGGCAGGTCATCCAGCTTGCGAAACCGCACGCAGGACTTGCCCATGTTCATCCGCTTCCCCGTCGCCTTGTAGCTGTCTACAAACCACCGCTGCGTCTCCTGGTTGGCGTAGATATTCATCAGGTGCACCGACACGTAGTTCTTCTCCGACGCAATCGCCGCATACATCAGCGGATGCCCGTTGTACGTCTTGGGAACGACGGACAAGGGCACCACGTAGGCGATCATCCCAAAGTCCATCACCTCTTCGTACCCCTCGGGGAGATTCTCCAACAGCACCTCCCGCACCGTCGAAACCCACTCCCGACGCTCCTGCTCAACCCGGAAATATACTCCTCAACCGTCGACGCATCACTCTTCATAACCAAACCTCCAAATATGTCTTCTATGTGGAACGTGCTGGAACTATCAGCCTACAAGCTGGGCCTTTGGCACGACTGAGCCTCCGACCCAGCGTCGCCAGCGGACAATCCAGAGCCTCCGCCAGAGCAACGTACCACGCATCGTAGCTCGTGAGGTTGCCGCGCAACGCCCATACACGGTCAGCGAAAGGGGCAAAAGGAAAAAGCGGCATCTCAAGCCGAAGAAGCTCTTCATGACTAAACTGTCTAAGATTTTGGAATTGGCTCATGACTCTTGTTTTCTAAGACCTAACGCTTTTGGCAAGCGCGCGTTTTTCAGCGTCGCCTGGCTAAACTTGTTAATCCCTTTATGGTGAATGGCAATTCCTTAAACGTAGCGACCTTGGCAGTTGCCTTGGACAAATCGTGAGCTGCAGTGAACTCGTTCGCAACCACGATGCAGTCAATTCCCGCCGCTATTGCCGACTTCAACCCTCTCGCCGAGTCTTCAATAACCACCGTTTCAGCGGCAGTAGCACCAAAGCGTTGGAGTCCTCTCAAATAGGGCTCGGGATCTGGTTTAGCTCGCTCGTAATCCTCCCGAGTCAAATAGAATTCCATATGATCCAGGATTGATCGCCTTTCGTGTATTAAGGTGAAATCAGGCGGTTTGGAGGTAGTAATTATTCCCATCCTGTATTCACCTGCGAGAACGTCTAGCGTTTCCAAGACACCCTCGATTTCGATGTCTTCGGTCATCAGATATTCCTGGTAGTATCGGTTTCTTAGTTCTCGGCCACGCTTGATTTCAGATTCGGATATTCCTGAAACTCGTGCCGCCTCCCACGCGGAAACTCCATTAGCCATATTCTCCAAATATGCGTCTCGTGGGAGATCAATTCCGAGAGCTGCCAGCGCTCGCTTGTTTGCTATGTAATACCAATATTCTGTTTCGACTAAAACCCCATCATGGTCGAATAGAATGTATTTTTTCACTCAGGCGATCTCTTCAAGGTTGCTTTCCAAACGTGTCTCGATCGGTTGGTCCGCCTCTGGAAACTCGAAAGAGCGACCGGTGATCTTCTCATAAAGGTAGATGTAACGTCTTGAGAGCTCGATTACAAGTTCATCCGGTGCTGGTGGTAGGACCTCATCCTCGTAGGGGTTGCAGTTCGCCCTGAACCAGAGCCGGAGGAATTCTTTGTCGACACTGTCGGGTTCCTGTCCCTCCCGCATGCGCTGTTGATAAGAGTCGGCGATCCAGTAGCGACTAGAGTCAGGGGTGTGGATCTCGTCGATCAGAAGGATCTCACCGTTCTCGTCACGTCCCATCTCATATTTGGTATCGACGAGAACCAGGCCTTGCTCGGCGGCCTTGGCTTGACCGAAGGCGAAAAGTTTCTGCGCGATGCGGCTACATTGTTCCCAATCATCGGCCGTCATCCAGTGCTCGGACAGAATGTCGTCAGGGCTGATCGGACGGTCGTGATCCTCCTCCTTGGTGGTCGGTGTGAGGTAATTCGTCGGGAGCTTCTGGTTTTTCATTAGGCCGTCGGGCAAATCGTTGCCACAGTAGTGACGCTGACCACTCTGGTAGACCGTCCAGAGGGAGGTGCTCGTGGTTCCGGTGATGTATCCACGCACCACGAACTCAATCGGGAAGACGGTACATTTTTTGGCAATTGTGACGTTTGGATCGGGGATGGATAGAACCTGATTTGGCACAATATGGCGGGTCTGTTCAAACCACCATGCGCTCGTCATGTTGAGGACCTGCCCTTTGAAGGGGATAGCGGCCAGCACCCGGTCGAAGGCACTCTGTCGGTCGGTGGTGATGAGTACCATACGATCCCCAAGATCGTATCGATCCCGTACTTTGCCTATGAACTTCTCACCTTGAGAAAGATTCGTCTCAATGAGGCAGTTTCCGAGCTCTTGTCGTATTCGATCCGTGTAGCTCTTTGGGGTACAAATAGCGTTCTCCATGATAATTGCCTCCAATCAGTGATCCAATGACAACCTCAGCGTGAAGGTTCTTGATTTTGTCAAGCTAAATGGGCCCGGCAGGGTTCGAACCCACGACCGATAACGCTGGTCCACCTGAACTGCAGAATGCGTTGCTTCCTCCTTGGAATCGCGGCCTACACCCGCGACCCCATCAAGCTAACGGTTACTCGCTACCCAGAAGTCATCAGCCTTCTTGTCAAACTTTCCATTTCCTGCCCTATCGTCGAGCCACACCCAGAACTTGTTCAGCCACCTCCACCGGAAGTTTCGGATAACAAAACGAGGAATGGCGTATATCCTGCGGGGCGGCTTAGTCCAGGCGCACATGCGGACGCAGGTGCTGCAGGTAGTCCCGACGCGGTTCTGGAAGGTCATACACTTCTTTGCATCTACCTTCCAGGAAAGTACGCCAGTTGAATTGTGCTCGTTTAAGGCCTCCAAACTTCGGTTCCCGGTTGTGATGGCTTTCGTTCCACACTTCGGGACACATTTCAGACATGCGTTGCAGAACTCTGTGATACCGGAGTCCACCGCGCCTGCGAATTCAAGCGGAAGATCGGTGAAGATCTTGGAAATGCGGCAGCGTGCCCCCACCTTCGGGTTGATTAAAAGGCCATGCCTCCCAAGCTGGCCGAGGCCAGCATCGACAGCCAGGGGAATGCTTAAGGCAGTGTCATTAGCCGCGGGGATGGCGTTATACCCCATACCTCGTATGAACTCAGCCAGCATCCATAGGGTCGGAGCCATCCGGGCATATGCTAGTGTGCTGAGTCCTTCAGTAAGGAGGGACGGCGCGTGCTCAGTGCCATCTATGTCCTTGCCCCACTCGTGGAGCAACACCACCACATATTTCATTTCCTTCGGAATGACCCGAGTCCCATCTTCTAGACGAATGGGCTGGCTGTGCTCTTCATAGCCGGGTTCGTCAGAGAACTTGATGGGGTAGTCCTTCTTCGTCTTCTCATCGAAGTAACGGGAATACACCCAGCGACGGTCCAACTCAGCGAAGCCTACCTGGTCCGCTCCAAGCACTTGGGCGGCCTTGCGTACAATCTGAGAACCCTCTTTGGGCGAAATTTCCGGTCGACCGGTGGGCGCGGGCTCAACCTTGGTTTGCCATGCAGTAGCTCTGGAATCCGCCTGATTCTTTGAGAAGCCCATAATCGTTAGGAGGGAATCTGCTGCAGAGTCCAAGCCCCACGCCGGGGCCTCGAAACCGGCGCGTCCCTTCTCCGCCAGCTTTCTCTGCTTGTCCTTTAGCTTTTCTCGTTCATTCTCCAGGTGAGCATCCCACCTCATCTGCGAGCCTATATGATCTTTCTGATTGAACCGCACGTACGTATCTTGCACTCTGTACATTTCGGCGGCCGTCACCCGCCCATTCGCCTTAGAATTCTTTTCCGACTGAGATTTGGCGTGACGCCTCAGCTTAAGTTTCATGCCACGATACCTCCTGGCAGTCAAGGCTAATCACATTCTGGGGTCTGTTCCACTGTGTTGCAAGTATCTAGACAACCAGGAATACAGTCCCCACAGCCTTTGAAGACAATTTGGCGTTTGCCAGCAGAATTTAATGGGCCCGGCAGGGTTCGAACCTACGACCAACCGGTTATGAGCCGGCCGCTCTACCACTGAGCTACGGGCCCCACCCTTCTAGCCTAAGCATCCCCTCTGCCACTGTCAACAAATCTCTCCCCGCCGACGCCTCTCCCCTTTACACCCAACAACCCGCTTGCTACCCTCATCCCACCTTCAAAATCAGGAGCAAGCGTGACCACCACCTCCCAACCCGTCACCATGGACAAGCTTCTCTCCCTCGCCAAGCGACGCGGCTTTCTCTTCCAGAGCAGCGAAATCTACGGCGGCCTCAACGCCACCTGGGACTACGGCCCCCTCGGCGCCCAGCTCAAGCGCAACGTCAAGGACGCCTGGTGGCGCTCCATCCTCCAACACCGCGACGACGTCGTCCCATTCGACGCCGCCATCCTCATGCACCCCGCCACCTGGGAGGCCAGCGGCCACCTGGGCAGCTTCACCGACCCCCTCGTCGAATGCCGCTCCTGCCATCAGCGCTTTCGCGCCGACCATATCGATTCCAACAACTGCCCCAACTGCCAGGGCGAGCTCACTGCCCCTCGCCAGTTCAACCTCATGTTCAAGACCTTCATGGGCGCCGTCGAAGACACCGCCTCGGAGATCTATCTCCGGCCCGAAACCGCCCAGGGCATCTACGTCAACTTCAAAAACGTCCTCGACACCTCCCGCCGCAAGCTCCCCTTCGGCATCGCCCAGGTCGGCAAAGCCTTCCGCAACGAAATCACCCCCGGCAACTCCACCTTCCGCACCCGCGAGTTCGAAATCATGGAGCTCGAATTTTTCGTCAAACCCGGCGACGACGACGACTGGCTACAGTATTGGACCGAGCAGCGCATGGACTGGTTCGTCTCCCTGGGCGTCGACCGCGCCAACCTACGCCTCCGCAAGCACGAGTCCGACGAACTCGCCCACTATGCCAAGGAGGTCTACGACATCGAATACCGCTTTCCCTGGGGCTGGGCCGAGCTCGAAGGCATCGCCAACCGTACCGACTACGACCTGCGCCAGCACGCCGACCACAGCGGCCAGGACCTCACCTACTTCGACGACCAGGCCCAGGAACGCTACTACCCCTACGTCATCGAACCTTCCTGCGGCGCGGACCGGGCCGCCCTCGTCTTCCTCATAGACGCCTACCAGGAAGAAAAAATTCCTCCCAGGAAGCCCGGCGGCAAGACCGAGACCCGCAGCGTGCTGAAACTCCACCGGTCCCTGGCTCCCGTCACCGTCGCCGTGCTGCCCCTCAGCCGTAACGAGCGACTCGTCCCCACAGCCCGCCGCGTCCACGAGATTCTCCGCCAGCGCTTCAACACCCTCTTCGACGACGCCCAGAGCATCGGACGCCGCTATCGCCGCCAGGACGAAATCGGCACCCCCTTCTGCGTCACCGTGGACTTCGACACCATTGACGACGAGCAGGTCACCCTCCGCGAACGGGACACCATGTCCCAACTCCGCATCCCCGTCAACCGGATAGTAGACGCCATAGAAGACAAGCTCCGCCACGGCTGGTAGCCATGCGCGTCATCCACTTTGCCGACCTTCATATTGGGGTCGAAAACTACAGCCGCACCGACCCCGAGACCGGCCTCTCCACCCGTCTCCTCGACTTCCTCAACGCCCTCGACCAGCTCGTCGAATACGCCCTCACCCACAAAGCTGACCTCGTCCTCCTCGCGGGCGACGCCTACAAGAACCGCGACCCCAACCAGACCCAGCAGCGCGAGTTCGCCCGCCGCCTCGCAACCCTCGCAACCGCCGGCATCCCCGTCTTCCTCCTCGTCGGCAACCACGACCTCCCCAACGCCATGGGCCGCGCCACCGCCATAGAGATCTTCAACACCCTCGAAGTCCCCCACCTCCACGTCGGCGACGCCATCAAGACCAATCTCATCGAAACCCCAAGCGGCCCCCTCCAGATATCCGCCCTCCCCTGGCCCAGGCGCAGCGCCCTCCTCACCCGCGAAGACACCCGCGGCCTCTCCATCGAAAAGGTCAACGAACGACTCCAGTCCCTCCTCTCCCAGGGCATCCGCTCCCTCTCCAAAAAACTCGACCCCAACGTCCCCGCCATCCTCGCCGCCCACGTTACTCTCAACGGCGCGAAGCTGGGCTCCGAACGCGCCATGATGCTCGGCCAGGACCATGCCCTCCGCCCCAGCGACCTCCATCTCCCCACCTACGACTACATAGCCCTCGGCCACATCCACAAGCACCAGGTCGTCCGCGACAACCCCCTCATGGTCTACTCCGGCAGCCTCCAGCGGGTAGACTTCGGCGAAGAAAACGACCCCAAGGGCTTCTGCGTAATTGACCTGAATCCCCAGCGCCCCCAGGGCCGCCGCCTGACGAACTTCCAGTTCGAAGAAGTATCCGCCCGCGCCTTCACCACCATCCACGTCGACCTTCCCCCCACAACCCCAGACCCCACCAGACACGTCCTCCGCGCCATCCAACGCAGCGCCATTGCCGACGCAATCGTCCGCCTCCGCATCTCCCTCACCGCAAACCAGGCCGTCCAGCTCAGAATGGGCGAAATCCGGGAGGCCCTATCCTCCGCCCACCACGTCGCTGCAATCCAACCCCAGGTCTCCGACGAACGCCGCGGCCGCCTCCCCACCAACGCTGCCCGTAATCTCGACACCATCACCGCCCTATCCCACTACCTCGAAAGCCGCAACACCGAATCCGGTCGCCAGGAGAAGCTCATAACCTACGCCAAATCCCTAATCGACGATGATCACCCCCAAGAAATCCCCGAACACGGCCCCTCTCCTGCAACCTGACCATGAGCCTTAACGACATCCTCTTCCTCGTCATGCGCTGGATCCACAACCTTGCCGCCGTCGCTTGGGTCGGCGGCGGCATCTACTACCTCCTGATCCTCCGCCCCCGCCTCCGACGTTCCCCCGACGACACACCCAACCCTGGCCGCGACTACCTCTCCCTCGTCAACACCGCCTTCGGCGTCCTCCTCGTCACCGGCGCCGTCCTCACCTTCCACCGCGTCACCTCCGGCTTCATCGGCGTACCCTACGTCGCCGTCCTCGCCGTCAAAGTCCTCCTCGCCTTCTGCATGTTCTACCTCGTCAGATTCCTCCCCAACCGCCACCCCAAAGACCCAAAGACCCCATCCCGCCGCTGGCTCCCCACCGTCTCCAACGCCACCGCTGTAGTCATCCTCGGTGTCATCGTCCTCCTCCTCGCCGACGTCCTCAGTTCCCTCTTCGAACAGGGCCTCAGAGGCTAACCGACCCCCACTTCCATCATTCCCGCGAAAACGGGAATCCTTGACTCAACCCTTCACCCGCTCATCCCCCCACACAATTTACCCAATGCTATAATCAGCCCGCAGGAACTCAAATGAGAAAAGAAATCATGGACATCCTCGCCTGCCCCCAATGCAAGGGCCGCCTCAACCTCACGGTGGAAGAAGAACGCGACCAACGAATCATCACCGGCGCCCTCGCCTGCCCCAAATGCGCCGAGACCTACCCCATCCGAGATGCAATCCCCAACCTCCTACCACCCCACCTGCGCTCCCTCTAGTCCCCCAATCGCCCAGGACTCCTTCCCCCTCTCGTCATTCCCCCGCAGAGCCTGGCCTCGTGCCACGACACGGGGGCGGGAATCCAGGCCTCCCCAACTCCGGCGACGGCGAATGCCACCTAACCCCCTCCTGCCCCTCCACATCAGCAACCATCCTTCCCACCGTCAGCCCCAACCCTGGATGCACAAAATCCTCCGCTATCTCCGCCAGCGGCACAAGCACAAACGCCCGCTGCGGTATCCGGGGATGCGGCACAGTCAGATGCGGCAGGTTAACGATTCGGCGGCCGTAGAAGAGCAGGTCAGCGTCTAACACCCGCGGCCCCCATTCAAAGGAAGCCCGCCGTCCTACTTTTTGCTCGGCCTCCTTTAAAAATTGCAGCACCCTTTCCGGCGAAGCCGACGTTTCGCCCTCAACAACACAGTTCAGAAACGCCGGCTGGTCCGCAAATCCCCACGGCTCCGTCTCATACATCGACGAAACCCTCACCAACCTAATCCGCTCTCCCAGAATCCGCAGACCCCGCTCCAGGTTGCCCATCCTGTCCCCCAGGTTAGACCCCAAACCCAAAAAGACCCTTACCGACTCCAACCCTGGGGCCTCCACCCCCGCACAATCGCGTCGCTCATTCGCACCACCCGCGTCATCTCCCTCACGTCGTGCACCCGCACAATGTCCGCTCCCCCCGCAATAGCCAGCGCCACCGTCGCCGCCGTTCCCTCCAGCCGTTCCTCAACCGGCAAGTCCAGCACCAGCCCAATCGTAGACTTTCGAGATGTCCCCACCAGCAGCGGAAATCCCAAGTCCTTAAACTCCCCCAGCCTGTTTAGAATTTCCAGGTTGTGGTCCGCCGTCTTACCGAACCCGATGCCCGGGTCCAGAATTATCCTCTCCCTGTGCACCCCCACCGATTGTGCCATCCGTGCCGCCAACCTCAAACTCTTGGCCACCTCCCGCACCAGGTCGACGTACTCCGTCCCAACCTGATTGTGCATCAACACCAACGGGAACCCGGTCTCCGCCGCAACCTCCGCCATACCCTCGCCCACCCTTGGCCCCCAAACGTCGTTAATCATCGAAACACCCCATTCCACCGCCCTGCTCGCAACCTCCGGTTTGTAAGTGTCCACGCTAACCGGTATCGAAACAGCCCCAATTACCCCCTCCAAAACCGGCTGCAGCCGCGACAGCTCCTCCTCCACCGAAACCGCCGCATGACCCGGCCTCGTCGACTCCGCCCCCACGTCGATGATATCCGCCCCCTCAGCCTCGAAGGCCACCGCCTGCTCCACCACATCCGCCGTCCTTCCCACCAACCCGTCGCCCGAAAACGAGTCCGGCGTCACGTTCACCACCCCCATCACGTAGGTGCGGCTGCCCCACACAAACTCCCGCCCACCGCAAATCATGGCATTTTCGATTCCGTTGTCGATCAAATTCCTGCTATTCTCCTCGCTTGCTGTGTTAGACTTTCCCGCATGCAGGCTCCCGGCCAGTGTAGCATCCCGCCTGATTTTCTTGCACCACCCAACCCCATCTGATAGCATTCCCCAACTGAGAAACTCACATGGCAATCCAACCTAAATCAGACGAGCGCCTCAAGAAGCTGGATGAACTTCGCCACCAGTCCCGCCTCGGCGGCGGGCAGAGGCGCATCCAGCAGCAGCACGCCAAGGGCAAGCTCACCGCCCGCGAGCGGCTTGACCTCCTCTTCGACCCCGGCGCCTTCGAAGAGCTGGACCCCTTCGCCACCCATCGCACCACCAGCTTCGGCCTGGATAAGAACCGCCCTCCCGGCGACGCTGTAGTCGCAGGCCACGGCAAGATCAACGGCCGCCTAGTATTCGCCTACGCCCAGGACTTCACCGTTCTGGGCGGTTCCGTCTCCGAGACCGTCGGCAAGAAAATATGCAAGGTCATGGATCTCGCCATGAAGGTCGGCGCGCCCATCATCGGCATCAACGACTCCGGCGGCGCACGCATCCAGGAGGGCGTCCTCAGCCTCGCCGCCTACGGCGACATCTTTCTTCGCAACACCATGGCCTCCGGCGTCGTCCCCCAGATTTCCGTCATCCTAGGCCCCAGCGCCGGCGGTGCAGTCTATTCCCCCGGCATCACCGACTTCGTCTTCATGGTCCAGGGTGTGGGCCAGATGTACATCACTGGCCCCGATGTCATTCGGGCCGTCATGGGCGAAGAGGTCACCCACGAGGAGCTTGGCGGCGCGTCCGCCCACGCTATCCAAAGCGGAGTGGCCCACTTCGTCTACGAGACCGAAGAGGAGTGCATTAAGGAACTCCGCCGCCTCCTCTCCTTCCTCCCAAGCAACAACATGGATGATCCCCTGTTCCAGGAACCGTTGGACCCTTCCGATCGTCTCGACCCGGACCTCCTCGACGTGGTGCCCACGGAACCCAATAAGGCCTACGACGTTCGTGAAATAATGTCCCGCGTGGTGGACGATGGCGACCTCATGGAAGTTCACCAGAACTTCGCCCCGAACATCGTCGTCGCCTTCGCCCGCATGGCCGGCAAGCCCGTCGGCCTCGTCGGCAACCAGCCCTCCCACCTCGCCGGCGTCCTCGACATCGACGCCTCCGTCAAGGCCGCCCGCTTCATCCGCTTCTGCGACGCCTTCAACATCCCCATCGTCACCTTCATCGACGTTCCCGGCTTCCTTCCCGGCACCGACCAGGAGCACGGCGGCATCATCCGCCACGGCGCGAAACTCCTCTACGCCTACGCCGAGGCCACCGTGCCCAAGGTCAGCGTCATGATACGCAAGGCCTACGGCGGCGCCTACATCGTCATGAGCAGCAAGCACCTCCGCGGCGACGTCAACCTCGCCTGGCCCACCGTTCAGATTGCCGTCATGGGGCCCGATGGTGCCGTCAACATCATCTTCAGGGAAGCCATCTCCAACTCCTCCAACCCGGAGAAGACCAGGGCCAAGTTCATACGCGAATACGAAGAAGAGCTCGCCACCCCCTACGTCGCCGCAGGCTACGGGTTCCTCGACGACGTCATAGACCCCGCCGAGACCCGCCCACGCATCATCGCCGCCCTGGACATGCTCAAGGACAAGAAGGACACCCTCCCTCCCAAGAAGCACGGCAACATCCCCCTCTAACCCGAATCCAGCCCCTTCTTCCCCCTCTCATCTCCCTCACCTGCAATCCACCCACCCGCCCTCCACGTATCACTACCAGAAACTCCAAACATAGGCGGAGGATTATGACAAATACCCGCGCTCCCAAGGTTGCCCTGGCTCTGACTGCTTCCCTCCTCGCCCTGGCCCTCCTTATCGTCGCCGCCTGCTCATCCGAGCGCCCCGAATCCACCCCCGTGGCCGCCTCTGTGCCCGCGCCAACGGCCATGCCTACCGCTGCTCCGGCCCCCACCTCCGCCCCTACTCAAGCGCCCGCAGCTACCTCCACACCCGCTCAAACCCCTGCAATCACCGCCACTCCTGTCCCCACCCCCACAACCCCCGAGCCCACGCCCAATCCAACCTCGCCGGCAGGCCCCCTCGCCCCTGAACTCGTGGGCACCCAGGAATGGGTCAACTCAGACCCCCTCACCATCGAAGGATTGCGCGGCAAAATTGTCCTCGTCGACTTCTGGACCTACACCTGCGTCAACTGCATCCGCACCCTCCCCTACCTCAAGGTTTGGCACTCCAAGTACGCCGACGATGGACTTGTCATCCTCGGCGTCCACACCCCCGAGTTCAGGTTCGAGCACGACATTGACAACGTCCGGCAGGCCGTCTCCGACTACAGCCTCACCTATCCCATAGTCCAGGACAACAACTTCGACACCTGGGACGCCTTCAACAACCGCTACTGGCCCGCCAAGTATCTCATCGACCAGAACGGCGTCATCCGCTACCAGCACTACGGCGAGGGCGCCTACGCCGAGACCGAAGCAATGATCCGAGAACTCCTCCAGGAAACCGGCGTCAACGTATCCGCCATTACCCCTCTGCTGGCCCCCGACCAGGATCTGGACTTCGCCTTCAAGAACAACATAGGCGCGGAGATAACCGCCGAGCTCTACGGAGGCTACGAACGAAGCTGTAGCCTCTACAGCCTCTACTCCAACAGCTACATCGCCGCCCCGGATTACTGCAAGTCCAAAGACCAGGTCGTCGAGTACACCGACGACGGCTCTCGCAAGGCCCACGCCCTCTATCTGCAAGGTCCTTGGCTCGCCGGCAAGGAAAGCCTTCGGCACGCCCGCGACACCAACGACTACGAAGACTACATGGCCTTGCGCTTTGCCGCCAAAAGCGTAAATGTCGTCCTTACCCCCGAGCAGGAAGAGACCTTCAAGGTCCTCGTCAAGCTCGACGACGAATACCTCAATGAGTTCAACAAGGGCGAAGACGTGGTCATAGAGGACGACGGCAAGAGCTACCTCATCGTCGACAAGCCCCGTCTCTACGCCGTCGTCGAAGCGCCGGAGTACGGCGCCTACGAACTGGAGCTTAGCTCCAACTCCTCCGATTTCGCCGTCTTTGCCTTCACCTTCGGCGTCTACACCAAGGGCATATAGCCTCCAGGTTGCATCACGCCCGCCGTGTCCCCGCCGATGGAACCCTTTGCATAACCGTCATTCCGCCCCCCCTTCGTCATTCCGGCGCAAGCCGGAATCTATCTCTTCCCCTCCCTGGAGACAATTCTGGAACCACCCATCTCTTGCCATACCCCCTTTACATCCCGCCCTGACGCGGCATAATTAGGCCATGCTCTACAAGGCCTTCCTGCGGCCTCTCCTCTGGTCCCTTCCTCCCGAGCTTGCCCACGCCTTGGGAGAGTGGGCGTTACGCAGGAAGCTCCTCTGGAAGCTGCTCGCTCCCTTCCACAACACCCGCGACCCAGTCCTCGCCACGTCCCTCGCCGGCATCCCCATCCCAAACCCGTTGGGCGTAGCCGCAGGCTCCGACAAAGACTGCGCCTACCTCGATTCCCTCATGAATCTCGGCTTCGGCTACGCCGTAGGCGGCACCGTCACCCTCCACCCCCGCCCGGGGAACCCCCGCCCCCGCCTCCTCCGCCGTCCCCGCCAGAAGGCCCTGGTCAACGCCCTCGGCTTCCCCAGCCTTGGAATCGACGTCGTCGAAGCCAATCTCCGAAAGCAGTCCGCCGTTCCTACGGTCCTCAGCATCTCCGGCCTCACCGTGGACGAATTCCGCCGGTGCTATCAAAGGTCCGCTCCCCTCGCCCGGAGCATAGAGCTCAACGTCAGCTCCCCAAACACCGCCGGCCTCCGCGTGTTCCACGACCCCTCCGCCTTCCGGGAACTCCTCGAAAGCGTCAACAGTCGCCGCACCACTCCCCTCTTCGTCAAAATACCGCCTTACTCCGACCCCCAAGAGCAGCAAAACGTCCTGACCCTCGTTCGCATCGCCCGTGAACTGGGCGTCGACGGCATCACCGCCGCCAACACCCGCCCCGTGGAGGAACCCGCCGTCAAGATGGGCCGCGGCGGCCTCAGCGGTAAACCCCTCCTCCCCGACACCCTCCGCATCGTAGCCGACGTGCGAAACGAGGTGGGCGAGACCATGACTGTCAACGCCTGTGGCGGCATATCCACCGCCGATGACGTGGTCAAGGCCCTCAAGGGCGGCGCAGACACCGTCCAGATATACACCGCCCTCGTTTACGAAGGGCCCGGGCTGGCCCGGAGAATAAATCGAGACCTCAGCCGCCTCCTCAGAAATCGCTCCCTACCCACCATCCACCACCTCAAACCCTGACCCCCAATTCTCCTTCACCCTTCCCACGCTCCACCCCATCGTAGCCGCCCAACTTCCCCGTGTCCTCGCGGATACGGGGACCCACTCCTCTTCCCCAACCATCATCCTCCCACGTAAGGTCGTTCGCGAACCGCCTCCCCCCTTTCCCCCATCTCATCCTGAGCGTGCCAAAGGACTTCGCTGCCGCCATTCCCCCTTTTCTACCCCCACTGACCCCTCCGTGTTATCATAAGCAAAATCCCTGAAAGGCCAATGCTTGTCGTTTCTCAAAGCCGCAATCGGAACCGTCAGACGCACCCTCAACAACCTTTCAGCTTCCTCCCCAATTTCGGAAAAAATGCGCCTGTCCATAAGAAACTATTCCATCAAGATATTTCGACTTAGCTGGTGCTGTGGCAACCATGGCCAGCCCGGATGTTGACAGCCCTCAGACACCTCGTCCGGTTCGGGCGACCATAACCACTAGACACCCCCCCCCCGCCTCTCGCCCACATCTGCAATTCTGCAGCGCAGCGCAGCCAAGTCCAGGAATCTCGTTGTCCTGTCATCGCCCCCCTTTCCACAACGTCCAACGCATCGTGCTATCATTAGACAATCCCTCTGAAAGGCCCTCCTTAGTTGCATCCTCCAGAACCAAAAAGAAGCCTGAGACAAGCCTTCAAGAACCTGCTGGTTTCCCTTCCGTTCCGGGTGAAATCCCGGCTCTTCCTTACCAACAACTGCACCAAGATTTTCGGACTCCAACTATGCTGCGGCAACCACGGCCAGCCCGGCTGTTGAAAGCCCCCCGACTCTCCGTCCGGTCCGGGCGGCCATCACCACTAGAAACCTGCCCGCAACCGGCGTTGCCACCTCCCTCCCCTGATGTTCGCTAGACTCAGAAACGCCCACCTCCGTCGTCCTTGGGTAGCCATCCTGGTTCTTTCCGTTGCCCTCACGGCTGCAATTTCCACCTGGCTCCTGCTGGACGATCCCGACCCATCCCTCAGGGAGCTTCCCCGGCACAATTCCTTCCACGGGGCCAGCGAATTCGTCGTGGGCGAAAACCGGTTCCCCTTCGCCCTCGCCTCCGTGGAAGGAGAACCCCTCGTCAACGCCCACATTTCCGTCAGCTTCTACTATCTGCAAGACTCCGAGTGGCAATACAGGTTCCGCAGAAACGCCGAATACCGCGAGGTCGAAGGTGTCACCCCACACCTCCACGACGACGGCTCCCTTCACAAGCACCTGGACGTCCGCGGTCAGTACCTGGCAACAGTCAACTTCCAAAGCCCGGGCATCTGGCAGGCCAGGTTCACCCTGAATACCGGCGGCGAATCTGGCTCAACCGTCGGCGACCTCGCCTTCAACGTCCTCCCGGAACCCATCGCTCCGGGCGTGGGCCAACCCGCGCCCCCTACCTACAACCTCACCCTCCGTGACGTTTCAACCATCAACGAAATCGAGACCCGCGACCCTCCCGACGACATGCACCACCTTTCCGTCGTTCAGGCTCTGGAGCTGCAAAAACCCTTCGTAGTTGTCTGGAGCGCGCCCATGTTCTGCACCAGCGCCATCTGCGGCCCCGTCCTCGACGCCGCCGTGCGCCTTCAGGACAAATTCGGCGAAAGGGTCAACTTCATCCACATAGAGCCTTGGGACCTCAAAACCGCCCGCACCGAAGGTCGCCTGGCCCCCATCCCCGAATTCACGGAATGGGGTCTGACCACCGAGCCGTGGGTCTTCATCGTAAACGCACAGGGTCTGGTCCACGCCAGGTTCGAAGGCCTGGTCACCGACGAGGAACTGGAGCAAGCAGTGACGGCCGTCCTGCTGGAAACCACCTAGCCCATCGCGCCATTCCCATCTTACTTCCTCTCCCTTGATGGGAGAGGATTGAGGTGAGGGTGACTCCCCTTCCCTAAATTGCCATCTCCGCCAACCCCTTCAGCGATTCTGCCCCAACGTCATCAAGGCGCACGTGCGCCACCCGCCGGTCGATAGCCCGCAGCGCCCGGAAGTCCGCCAGCGCCTGCGCCTCCAGCAGCGTCCCGAACGAGTACTCCTCCCCCGGTATCTCCAGGTCTAACCGGCTATCGCACGTCACCTGAATGAACAGCCCCTCGTCAGGCCCACCCTTGTGCATCTGCCCCGTCGAATGAAGAATACGCGGCCCGTAGCCCACGGTAACGGGCACCCCGTACCCCTCGGTGATTCTCCTCCTCAACGTGGCCAGCGCCTCGTCCATCTCCGCCGTCTTGCGCGCGTACGCCATCACCGCCACGTAGTTGCCGGGCACGGCCTCGGCCAGCAGCTCCTCGACGGAAGCGCTCGGCTTTCTCGCGGGCAGACTCCCCGACTCCAGATACTCCGCCAGCACCGCGTCCGTCATGTCCTTGGCAAGCTGCACGCTGGGCTGATCGAAAGGATGTATCCCCATTACCGCACCCGCCACCGCCGTCGCAAACTGCCACCGGAAGAACTCCGCCCCTATCCGGTAGACGTCCTCCACCTCAATCCTCACCCACGGATGTCCCGAAGCCTCCACCTCCCCCATCGTCTCGTGCAGCGACGAGTCCTGGTCGTCACTCAACTGCATGAATACAAAGAACCTGTCGGAGCCGTACTGTTCCGCCGAAAAAGGCGTCTCGCCCCTCACCGGAACAATCCCCTTCCCCCCCTTGCCCGTACTCTCCGCCAGCATCTGTTCCCCCCAAAGCCCAAAGATCTCCAGGCCGGGCGAAGTCGCCAGCGTCAGCTTGTCCCTTCCCTCGGCGGCCATAACGGCAATAACCACGCCCAGCCACGCTCCCGGATTCTCGGAGATACTTCTCCCCGGCCTGCACAGTTCCGCCATATCTCCGGCCCCCTCGACAATCCGGGGCGCGTCCATTCCCGCCAACACCGCCGGCGTCAACCCAAGCGGAGACAGGACGGAGTACCTGCTTCCCACGTCTTCAGGGTTATAAACAACCTCACGAAATCCGTCCTCCCCCGCCAACCGGTCCAGTGGCGTCCCGGGCGAGGTTATCGCTACAAAGCTGTCCCCAGCCGAAGCCACCCCGCTATCCTCCACCAGCTTGCGGAAGAACTTGTAGAAGCACGTCGTCTCAAGCGTAGAACCCGACTTGGACGAGATCACGAACAACGTCTTTGCCGGATCGATTTCCCGCACCACCCCATCAATCCATTCGGGACAGGTGGAGTCCAGCACCAGAATCTGAGGACATCCCTCGGCGGACCCCAACAACATCCGCAGCACCTCCGACCCCACGCTGCTGCCCCCCATTCCGGCCAGCACTATGTGTCGAAACCCCTCGCCCCGTATCTCCTCCCCCAGCCTCTGCAACTCCGGTAGCCGCCGCCCCATCCCCTCAGGAGCGTGAAGCCACCCCAGTCTGTCCGTTATCTCCGTGGGGTCCAGACTCCAGACCGTGTGGTCCTTGGCCCAGATGCGGGAGACCACGTCCCCCGCCTCAATCTCACCTAATGCAGCCTTAACGGCGTTCGAGTATATTCCCAAGTCCGCTCTATATCCGCCTTGCTGCAAGGGCTTTTCGCCTCCTGGACTCCGATTTTTAGCTTGGCAGATTATAGAGCCTCACGCAGTTGTCCCACAATATCTTTTTCTTCGTCTCCCTGTTGAACCCGTCCATAGACAGAAACTCGTCCAGCGCGTGCGGATACGCTGAATCATGGTGCGGGTAGTCCGTCGAAAGCACCAGGTTGTCCGGCCCAAGCTGCTCCACCGTATGCGCCCCCAGATACTCGTCCACGTCAATCGAAGCGAACCCCTGCCGCTTGAAGTACTCCGTAGGCATAAACTCCAGGTTCGCCGCCTCCCACGGCCCGAAAATCTCCCGCTCCTCGTCCAGCCGCCACAACCACCAGGGCAGCCAGCTGCAATTCCCCTCCAGAAAGCCCACTCGCAGGTTCGGATGACGGTCCATCACGCCCCCGCAGATGACCCCCGCCAGGTCCAGCATCAGCTCCATCGGATGCGTTGCCGCGTGGGCCACCACAAAGGAATCCAGAAAGCGGTTCCCAATGTGCTGCTGGTACGCCCCGTGAATCCCGTGGAAGCAGACCGGCACGTTCAACTCCTCGGCGGCAGCCCAAAGCGGCTCGTAATAGGGGTGATACCAGGGCCGTCTGTTCACCGGATTCGATGGCAGCACCAGCGCCACCGCCCCCAAATCGTTCACAGCCCTACGCGCTTCCCTTACCGCCAGTTCCACGTCCTGTAGCGGCATCTGGGCCGTCCCCCTCAGCCGGGTTCGGTCTACGGCGCAGAAGTCGTACAGCCAGTCGTTGAAGGCCCGACAGATGGCCAAAGCCAGGTCCCCGTCCATTCCGTCCAGCGCTATCACATGTGCGCCGAAAGTCCGAAACAGCACCGCCACGTCTATCCCCTCCACCTCCAGCGCCTTAAGCTGCGATGTCGCGTCGAAGCGCTTGGCCCTCGCCTCCGCAAACCTGTCCGTGATGTTCTCGTGCCGTCCCGCCAGACTCCCCGTCCGAGCCTTCGTTTCCGAGTGGGCGGGGAAGACCTTCCCCTCCACGTGCCACCGGTTAGCGAACCCCTGGCTCAGCGGGTCCCCCCGAAACACCGGCGCTCTTTCCTTATAGGCGGGGTCGATATAGTTCTGCCACAGGTCGTTGGGCTCCATAACGTGCATGTCGCTGTCCACAACCTTGAATCCGTCCTTTGCCATCAGGTCAGTCCCACCTTTCTTGCTGGTCCATCATTCCCAGAGGACTCGTCCGCTCGCCCGACTCATCGTCCGCCGCGGAAAATCCCCCATACATTCTATGCCCTTTCCCAACAAATTGGCACCTGTAACATTCCCTATCACAGATCTCTTGTCTTCGCGGAGGGGCCCTCCCTCCGCCATTCTGCTAGGGCGGGCTTCAAACCCGCCCTACCCATCCCGTGTCACCACGAAGGCAGAAGCCCACTCTTCATCCCTATCGCTTCACATGTCATTCTGAGGAGGCCCCGCGACGAAGAACCTGGCGGTGGGGCCTCTCCCCTCTTCTCCCTTCCCTATCCGTTCACCCCACCCCTTACGTCATTCCCGCGCAGGCGGGAATCCAGTCCCCAAACCCTCCCCCGTAAGGCCGATTCGCCAACCACCCTCCCTCTCCACCCACAATCTCCTTAACCACAGAGACCCCAATCCTCCCCCACGCCCAACCCCAAACTTGCCGTCATGCAATGACCCGTCACGCAGTGACCCATCCCCCTCCCACAAAGTGACAACTTTCCATTGTCAGGAATCCCCCTCCCCTGCTACCATACCTTCATGCCTATCCCCTTCCCTCCTGATGTCATTCTGAGCGCAGCAAAGAATCTCACCGCGCCCCTGCCACCATTTGCTTGCCAAACTTTCTTCAAACGAATCTCACGCCTGAAACGAACCATTCTAGGCACGGAATCGATTCCGCTAACGAATCGCTTGCACACCTGAAGTCGCGAAAACCCATGACAGGCCCACCTACCCCCTCCACCCATCCATTCCCCTGGTGACTTCGTATAAACTTATGGACAACGTCCACTCCACATCCTCAATCACGACCGCCCAATTCAGTATAGAGAGGCCCTCATTGACGAAGTTCCGGCTGGCCGACATCACCGCCTTCCTGCTCACCCTCTCACTTGCCCTCGCCTTAACCGCCTGCGGACAGGACTCCACCTTAGAGCCCGCACCCACGTCACAGCCCGCTCAAGCCACCCCATCATCCCAATCCCCCGCCACGCCCTCCGCCGCTGCTGCCGAAACTCC
Organism: uncultured Dehalococcoidia bacterium; assembly: GCA_951812825.1. Classification (GTDB taxonomy): domain Bacteria; phylum Chloroflexota; class Dehalococcoidia; order Lucifugimonadales; genus JAPULR01. The sequence continues at coordinate 917,876 of OX638324.1, forward strand.
CGCGTCGTCCCCGAGCCCATCGCCATCCCCAACCACCTACGCCCCCACCCCCATCAACCGGCCAACCTCCTTCGCTCCCAGAAGTCCTGACCCCACACCCCTGCCTGATACCCCTTCGCCCACCTCCACACCTCCCCCAACAAGAACCCCGATAGCAACCCCAACCCCAATAACCTCCACCCCGGCACCTACCCTGACTGCAACGGCACAACCCACACCCACATTCGACGACCCCTACGATGACCTCAACGTCATCACCCTCCTGCCCAAGGACGGCATTCCCGCCATCCTCGATCCCACCTTCATCAGCGCCGAGGAGGCGTGGGATCAGTATCTCCCCGACGAAGCCGTCCTGGGCGTCTCCATAAACGGCGAGCACAGAGCCTACTCTGTCCCCTACCTGAGCTCCCGCGAAATTGTCAACGACGAGCTTGGAGGTGTGGCCATCGCGGCCACCTGGTGACCCCTCTGCTTTACGGGCATGGTTTTTGCCCGCGATATCGGCAACCAGACCCTCACCTTCGGCGTCTCCGGCAAGCTCGTCATGAACGCCCTTGTCATGTACGACCACCAGACCGATAGCCTCTGGAGCCAGTTCCTCAGCAGCGGCATCCGCGGCGAATTTCGAGGGACTCAACTCGAACTCCTCCCCGCCCTCATGACCGATTGGCAGACCTGGGCAGAACTTCACCCGGACACCCTCGTCCTCAACAAGGGCGGAAGATATAGCCGCGACTCTTACGAACGATACTATGAGTCTTCCGACGCTGGCGTTCTTGGCGAAACCAGGTCAGACGACCGCCTCTACACCAAGGAGTACGTCGTCGGCCTCGTCCACAACAACGTTATCCGCGCCTACCCCTTCAGCGCCCTCAACGACACCCCGGTAGTGAACGACATCGTCGGCGACGACCCGGTCCTCGTAACCTTCGATGCCCACTCCGGCGCCGGCGTGGTCTTCAGCCGCGTCGTCGACGGCCAGACCTTAACCTTCGAGGCCATCGACGACGAAGGCGATTCCACCAACGGACTGCTCTACGTCCAGGACGCCGAGACGCAAACTCGTTGGCTCGCCCTAACCGGCGAAGCTGTCGAAGGAGAACTCGCAGGCACAACCCTACAGCAAATCCCCACCACCCTCTCATTCTGGTTCGGCTGGAAAGACTTCTTCCCCAACACCGAAATCTACCAAGCAAACTAGATGAAGACGGTCAATCATGTCTGAGCATCCCACATTCGGCGAATTTGTCCTAGGCTTGGAGGGACTCGCAATCCTTCGCTCCTGGATGACAGACCCTGCAACAGTTAAAGCCAGATCAAAGATGATCGCGGAAATCGTCAGGCAGCTTGAAAAGCCTCCTTGGTCCAACGCTATCGAGGGAATGGAGCGCACTACCATAACGGGTTACGCTGAATGGGCAACCACCTATGACAATTCAAGCAGCCCACCGATTCTGGCGGAACAGCCCATCGTACGCAGTCTCATCACCAATCATCCCGTCGGCAAGGCCCTCGATGCGGCCTGTGGCACAGGGCGGCATGCTGAATACCTCGCCTCCTTGGGTCACCGGGTAACTGGTATCGACGCCACCTCCGAAATGCTCGAAGTAGCCAAGGCAAAGGTGCCCGGAGCAAAGTTTGAGCTTGCGGAGTTGGACTCCATTCCGCTGCCGGACGACGCAATTGACCTGGCTGTTTGCTCGCTGTCGCTGACGCACTGCCCCAACCTCATCCCTCCCATCACCGAACTTTCGCGAGTCATCCGCCCGGGAGGAACCCTGATCATCTCCGATGTCCATCCTTTCCTCATAATGCTGGGTGCGCACGCTGACTATCAACTGGGTCAAACCACGACCAGGTTCGTGAGGAACCACGCCCATCAAGTATCGGCTTATCTGTCTGCCTTTCAAGAAGCTGGACTCAACATCGTACAATGTATTGAGCCCCTCTATGGCGATCAGGAAATTTCCGCCGGGAACTTGGGGAGGCAGATTGAAGACCTTCACCTGGACGGATTGATGGAAGTTGCAGAAAAGGGAATCCCCATCGTGATAATATGGGAACTCCAAAAGGGTGCATAACCCAATTCAGGAAACATCAAGAACCCACCGAAAATAGGCGCCCACAACCATGACCAACCCTCCCACTCCCAAAACCCTCGCCATAGGCGCCGACCACGGCGGCTTTCCCCTCAAGCAGCAACTCCTCCACTTCCTCAAGGGCCTCGGCTACAACATCCACGACGCCGGAGCCTACTCCCTCGATCCCCTCGACGACTTCCCCGACTTCGCCCGCGCCGTCGCCGAATCCGTCGCCTCCGGTCACGCCTGGCGCGGCATCATAATCTGCGGCAGCGGCGTCGGCGCATCCGTAGCCGCCAACAAGGTCCCAGGCGTCCGCGCCTCCGTCTGCCACGACGAATATTCCGCACGCCAGGGCGTAGAGCACGACGACATGAATGTCCTCTGCCTCGGCGCTCGCATCATCTCAACAGAACAGGCAAAGAAGTTCGTCACAGAGTTCCTCGACGCCCGCCTCCTGCCCGATGAGAAGTACCAGCGTCGCCTCAACAAAGTCCTCTCCCTCGAGCGCGCCTACCTCAAAACTTCCCATACCCGTCCCTCCTAGAAAACGCGCCTTGTCTGACCAGCACGTACTCGCCTGCGACCTCGGCGGCACCCGTATGCGGATTGCCCTCGTTTCCCTGAATGGACGCGTGAATGAGCGTCAAGTCGTCCGCAGCCCCGACAACAACCCCGATTCCCTCATCGACGCCCTCCGCACCGCCCACCAACAGTCCCCTTACCAGGTAGCCGGCGCAGTGGTCGGCGTCCCGGGCATGGTCGACTACCGCAACCAGGAAGTCGTCACACTCCCCAACCTGCCCGCCTGGGAGGGCGCAATCAGCAGCAGCCGACTCTCAGACGCCCTCGGCCTGGATACTCTCCTCGCCAACGACGCCGACCTCGGCGCCCTCGGCGAATTCCGCTACGGCGCCGGACGCGGCACCCAGGACATGATATACATCGCCGCAGGCACCGGCGTCGGCGCAGGCGTTGTACTCAACGGGCGCATGCTCAGAGGAAGGTATTCCCTGGGCGAAATCGGCCACACCATCATCGACAGAACCACCGGCGAAACCGTCGAGCAGCTGGCCTCCGGCATAGCCCTCCAGAAATCCCTGGGCCTCGACGTCTCCCAAGTAGCCGAACGCGCCGCCCAAGACGACCCCCAAGCCAAAAAAGTCTTCGATCAACTCCGCAGAGATCTGGCCATCGGCATCCGCAACTTGGTGCTATGCTTCTCCCCGGAACTCGTCGTCGTCGGTGGCGGTATGACCACCGCCGGCGAACCACTGCTTCAACCCCTGAGGGCCCTGCTGGCCAACGCGGGCCCCTACCACATCACCTCCCGCGTCCGCGTTGCCCTCGCCCAAACCGGCGACGACGTCGGCCTCCTCGGTGCCGCCGCCCTCTGGTCCGAAACCCACCCAACCACCTGACCAACTCGCACGCCCTGCCTCTGGTAGGGGCGGTTCGCGAACCACCCGTCCCCCCACCACAAACCTCAACCCCCTTGACGCAAACCCCAAACAACGCCCAACCCTGCCAAACTTAGCCGTCACGCAGTGACTAGACCCCCTCCTCCTTGAACACCTTCGCCTTCGCCGCCAGACTCCGCGCCGTCCGCATCATCCGTTCAATCTGCGCCTCCGTCACCGGACGCTTCACCCTGCCGGGCACCCCCGTCACAAATGATCCCTCCGGCACCTCCGAATTCGCCAACACCACCGCATTCGCCGCCACCAGGCTCCGCTTCCCCACCGTCGTACCGTTCAAAATCGTGCTGTTATTCCCCATAAGCGACCCCGTCCCAATCCGCAGGCAGTGCACCACCACGCAGTGCCCTACCGTCACGTAGTCCTCGATAACCATGTGACTCCCGTGGATCACCGATCCTTCCTGCACGTTAACGTAGTTGCCCAGCACCACCGGCCCGTCCCCGTCCCCGCGAATCGTCACCCCCGGCCAAACGCTCGAATACTCCCCAATCTCCACGTCGCCGATAACGTAGGCAAACTCGCTCACCCACGCCGTATCTGCAATGCGCGGCTTCTTTCCGCCAAGGCTCCTTATCAACACACTCCTCCTTCTCGAGAAAATATCCGGCTCACCCTGCCGCCCTCTCCCTGTTCTTCTTCACGGGCTGCCTCATTATCAAAAACAGAATCGAACCCATCGCCACCAGCCCCGCGATAATCAGAAATCCGCTCTGATAACTGTAGTTGTCCGCCATGTATCCCGCCACCAGCGGCCCCACAATCATCCCCATCATCATTATCACCTGCGAATACCCGTTGATGAGGGCAAAATCCTTACGCCCGAAGTAGTCCCCCCGCATCGCCGTGATTATCGGCCCGCGAGTCCCCCAGGACAGCCCCTGCACCACCGCGTAGATCATCAGGAACCCGAAACCCGTCGCCATCGCCAGCAGCACCATCGCCACCCCGTGCCCCAGCAGACACAACGCCGCGATATGCCTCTTGGAATACCTGTCCCCCAGAAATCCCCCCACCGGCTGGCACACCATCATGACCGACGAAAGCACCACTACCACCAGCGCCGCGCTCGCCCCCGACAACCCCAGGTCTTCCTCCATGTACGCCACCTGGTGCACCCCCGTTGCCGAGATGGCCACCAACGCCAGCGCGTGACACACGGAGATTATCCAGAACGCCGGCGTCTGCAACGCTTCCTTCCACGTAAAGTCCTCGTCCGCCATCGGATCCACCCGGCGCCTCGGCCTCTCCTCCGTTGACGATTCCTCCTCTTCCTCCGGGGCGTCCCCGTCCGGCAATAGGCCGTACGGCTCCGGGCTGTATCGCACCATCATGGAGATGGGAAGGCCCACAATCAGCAGAATCCCCGCGGAATACAGCGCAGTCATCTCCCACCCATACTCCGCTATCGACCATGCTAGAAACGACGAGAAAATCACCCCTCCCAACCCAAGCCCGAGCATGGATATCCCGAATGCCTTGGTTTTGTTCCGCCGGAACCAGTTGTTGATGGCAGCCACCACCGCCGCGAACCCCGCCAACCCCGAACCCAACGCCATCACCAGTATCGCCAAATAGAAAATCACAATGTGGTTGGACTGGCTCAGCAGTGCGAACCCCGCCGCAAACACCAGGTACCCCACCAACATCACTCTTTGCGGCCCGTAACGCTGGATCAGATACCCCTCCAAAGGCCCCAATAAGCCGCTCTCCAGCCTCGAAAGGGAAACGGCGCCAGACATCGCCGTGCTGCTCCACCCGAACTGCGACTGTATGGGCAGAAAGTAAAACCCGAACCCGTTGAAGAACAGCCCGGAAGACAGCGTCATGCTCACCAGGCCCGCGCCCACAATCCACCAGCCATAGAAAAGATTCCTCGGTTTGGAAATGAGCCAGCCTACAATCACGGACGGGCCATCAACTACGATTCATATCTATGATTCGAGCTCTCGCTGCTTCCTCGCAGCCCCTAAGCCCCCGCACTGCCTGTCGAGCGGGAAGGGGACCTCAGCCGTCCCAACAACCGCTCGGATGCCGCCGCCACCTCCCGCACCGCCTCGTCGAAAGCCGCTGTGTTTACCCTGGAAGGCTTCCGGTATCCACTGATCTTCCGCACGAATTGCAACGCCGCCACCTCTATCTCTTCCGGACCGGCCACACCCTCAGCCTGCCGTAACCTCTTGATACTCCTACACATCGCATCCTCTGCGTTGGCGACTCGGTTCAACTGGTTGAAGCAAAGCACAAACTGACATACTTCTACACATGACTATCAGAGTCCTGGCAGATCGACGTCGCCAGTTCAACGTCTGCAATAACTGACATACTTCTACACATCGCATCCTCTGCGTTGGCGACTCGGTTCAACTGGTTGAAGCAAAGCACAAACTGACATACTTCTACACATGACTATCAGAGTCCCGGCAGATCGACGTTGCCAGTTCAACGTCTGCAATAACTGACATACTTCTACACATCGCATCCTCTGCGTTGGCGACTCGGTTCAACTGGTTGAAGCAAAGCACAATCTGACATACTTCTACACATGACGACCCCGACCTACAGCCGGATGACTCCCACGTCTCCCTCTATGCTTATCTCCGTACCATACGGCTTCGAAACCTGCTGAAGCCACCGAAGCGACTGCTGCGCCACTGGCCCGTGGGCCATCACCGGCCGTCCCCTCTGACTCATCGGCTGCTGGAATCCCAGGTCGATGGGATGCAGACGGATCTCCTTCAGGTCGCCGTCCTCGTAATCGCAAAGCGCCACCACGCTCCGGTAAAAGACCGGGTCCGCCGCAAAGCCGAACTGCCCGTCGCCGGAGCGCGCCAGCCCCCAGTCCCCGGGGTTGTGCTCAGCGCCCAGATTCAGCCCCCGGTACACCGGCTCCGGCACCCACTGCACCGTCTCGTTCTGAAATATAAAATTCCCCAGACTGTAGAAAATCGGACGGCCCTTGTATATCTCAATGCCCCTCAGAAAGTGCGGCCCGTGTGCGAAAAACAGGCTGCACCCCTGGTCGATGCTGAAGTGCGCGAACTCCTCCAGGAAGCTCGGCGGCGCAATCCGCGACGCCCCGTGGAACTCCCCTTCATCCCCGCTTTCGTGACAATGCACGCCATAAATCGGCCAGTCTGCCGCCTTCTTCGCCCCCCTGATCCAGTTGCCGATTCCAGTCAGGTCGTCCTTGTTGCACGCCGTCGTGATGCCGAACTCCTCCGCCAACGAAAACTTGCCCCCCATGAACCGCACCTCCCGACGTGGGTCGTACTCGTCCACGTTAACCGGATGGAACCGCCGGGCCGACATCTCCGTATCACTGAACCCCAACTCCCGGTTCGCCTTCTGCAGCGCGTCGAAAACGTCCATCTCCACGTTATGCATCACGTTGTGCCGCAGCGCGTTCACTCCGGGCTTCCCTGGAAAATCCTGCCGGCCGTGCCCCGCCGGCGAGTCCTTGGAAAACGTCGTCGTTGCGCTCATCACCGCCACCCGTCCCCCCGCCGTATCCAGGTACGCCGGAGCTCGGGCGTGCTCCAGGTCCCTGCCGCCCCCCGCCTGCTTCAACCCTCGTTCTCGGCAGTTCTCCAACGTCTTCAGAAACCCCGCCTCCGAGTAGTCGTAGGAGTGATTGTTGGCCGTGGTCACCACGTCGAACCCCATCCACTGCAGCTCCGTGATATTGGCTGGCTCCGAAACCTGGAAAGACACCGTATCCTTGTACTCCCAGCTCATCTCGTAGTCGTGAAAGAGCATCTCCAGATTTACCACGCTGGCGTCCGCCCCCTTAAGCAACCCCACCAGTTCCAGGAAGGACTGCTCGCGATACATCCGCATGGGACGGGTTATCATGGCGTCCCCCGCCACGGCGATGGTTATATTCCCTTGGGCCGAATCGTAAATCATCTTCCCCTCCACAACTATTGCTCTACCGCCACCCACTCCTCCGGTTGGATTCTGAACCAACCCATCCCCGTAGTCAATAGCGGCCCAACCCTGTCTCCCTCCTGTACAATAGGGCTACAAATCCGCTAACTCAGGAGAGCCCCTCCGTGCACTACATTTTCTGGACTCTTATCGCCATGTCCGCCTACGCCGTCATGGTCATCCTGCTCAAGTTCTCCCTTCGCAGCATCCCGCCTGAGGCCGCCGTCGTCGTCACCAACACCTTCCTCGTAGTCGGGGCGCTCCTTTGGGCAATCTTCCGGGGCGTCAAGATTACGGATCACCTTGGCATGAACCAGCCTACCCTTCTGCTCGTAATCTCGGGAATAGCCTTGACTGTTGCTATCGTCAGCCAGTACGTCGCCCTCAGCCGCGGCCCCGTCTCTACAGTCTATCCCCTCTTCGGCATGAACATCGCCATCGTCGCGGTCCTCGGATTCCTCATCCTCAAGGAACCCATCAGCATCGAAAGGATCGCCGGCGTCGTCCTGGCCGCCGGGGCCATATTCCTGCTGGCCAGATAACCCCAATTCCCAATCCACCCATCGAAAGGAGATACCATGATTGGCGTTTTAACCCACCACTGGGCCAAGGACGATAAAATCGAAGAAGCTCGAAGGCTGCTCGAAGGTAACGGACGTGCCCAGAGCATGGCCCCGGGCTTCGGTTCGCGAACTACCCTCTACTCCCTCACCGACCCTGCAAAAATCACTTCCCTCGTCACCTGGGACAGCAACGAAATCTACGACCAGTGGCGCGCCAGCCCAGAACGAGCCGCCGCCATGGCCGGCGCACCCGACCTATGGTCTCGCCCCCCAGAATCCGAACGCTTCCACATAGCCCCCTAACCAATAACCCCTCCCCCTCTCCGCTCCACACCTACACACAACTTACTCCCGTAGGGGCGGTTCGCGAACCACCCTCCCCCCCAACCCAAATATCACCCTGAGGAGACCCCGCGACGAAGAATCTCGCCCCCGGTCCTCGCCCAACCCCCCACACACAACACCCTCACACAGGCACCCTCCACGCAAAATCCCCCCAAACCAATAGGGGCGGGTTCCAAACCCGCCCCTATCTCATGGCATTACCCCAATTTCGACCGAATCCCTACACCCCGGTGAACTTCTTGAAATGCGCCGCCATCCGACGCATCGAGTCACGCACATTCTCCGGACGCCAGTGGTACCAGCCGTGAGGCTCGCAGTTGTACTGAATGTACTCCGTGTACAACCCCCGCTCCTTGGAGGCCCGGAAATAATCGTCCGCCATGCTGATCCGCACCCCGTCCCGGTCGCCCCACAGAATCAATAGCGGCGTCTTCACCTTGTCCAGGTTGTAAATCGCGGAACGCTCCCGCCAGTGGTCCGGCGCCATGTCCGGCCCTCCCCGGTCCCCCGCCACCACGTCTCCCAGCACCGGCTTCCCACCGCCCGTGGAGTACCTGTCCGAGTGAATCAGGTCCGGCGGCCCGTAGAAGCACACTGCCGCATTCAGCAGGTCCGGGTACCGGTAGAGCATGCACAGCGTGAAGTAACCGCCCGTGGAACCGCCGTGCATCACCACCTTTTCCGGGTCGGCCAGCCCCTCCTCAATCAGGTGGTACGCTCCGTATGCGAAGTCGTCGATGTCGCCCCCGCCCCAGTCGCCGAAGTTCAGAAACTCATACTGCTTGCCCAGTCCCGCCGAACCCCTTACCAGCGGCGCTATCACCGAATAACCCTTGTGCACCCAGTACTGTATGTACGGGTAGAACCCCCGCACGTGCAGCCCCTTCGTGTTCGCCCGGGCGTAAATCACCAGCGGCGTCCTTCCCTCCGCCCCCTCCGGCCTATACAGCCACGCCGGCACCTCCAACCCGTCCTTCGACTTGTAATGAATCAGCGTCGACTTCACAAACGGGAAGTCCTCCAAAGCCTGGGGCATGTGATGCGTAACCTGCTTCGGCTCTCCCCCGTCCGCAGAAATCAAATACAGGTCCGACGTATTGGCGTGGTCCATGTGCGTGTATAGAATGCTCTTGCTGTCGGGAGTCCACCGAATCGACCCCCTCACCTGGTAGGCGTCGAAGCCGCCATTGATGCTGTCTCCCTGCGTCAGTTGCATCGGCTCCCCGGAGCCGTCCGCCGCCACCTTCATTATGTGGAAGCTCCACTCCTTGTTGGCCACGTAGGCAACCCATTTGCCGTCCGGCGAATACCTCGGATTGTACTGGTCGCACTCTTCGTCCGTCAGGAAGTTGATCTCTCCGCTCTCCACGTCGATGGTCCCCACCCGACGCCAGCCCGAGCGGTCCGACGTGAACACCAGCTTCTTTCCGTCGGGAGACCACCTCGGCCGGTACTCGTAGTTGTTTAATGTATACGGCGTCATGCACCGCGCCTGACCGCCCTCGATGGGCGCAATCCACACGTCCATCCGCTTGAAGTCCTCATACACCGAGCGGTCCGACATGAACGTCACGTGCTTCCCGTCCGGCGATACGAATACGTCCGTGCTGTTGGCCTCCTCGTTGGTGATGAAGTGCGGCTGCACCTTCCCCGTGGGGATGTCGGTGGACAGCGACACTACCTGGTTGTACCCGTTGGAACCCCCCGTAACGTAAACAATCCGCTTTCCGTCCGGCGTCCAACGAATGAACTCGTGGCCGCGCGAAGGGCCATGTCCGTAGCTGAGGTTGATCGGAGGCTCCGACCCGTCCGCACGCACCTTGAAGGCATCATAGCGCGACGTATAGGCGATCCACTCCCCGTCGGGCGACCAGGAAGGATTCAGACACTCCTCCGGGTACATCGCCACCACCCGCCGGTTGTTCCCGCCGTCGATGTCGCACACCCACAGGTCATATCCCCCGGATTCGGCAGACGAATACGCAATCCTCTGTCCGTCCGGCGAAAGGTCAAAATGCTCTACCTTGGCGTTTGTCTGCGCCAGAAGGTCAATGAGCGGGTCATCAGGCAACTGTACTTCTTCAGTGAAAGTGGCTCCTCTATTGAAATGCGTCACTAAAGCTTCACTCCCTTTCTGTGAAATTCCCGCCCATTCTATCACACCATCCCTCCCCCTCCTTCTTCACCCCAACTCCAAATCACACGCCAACCTCCCCCTCTCTTAAGCCTTCCCCTTGACGAGGGAAGGTTTGGATGGGGGTGACCTCCCCCAACACCCAGGAGTGACAACTTTTCGTTGCCCACAACCTTCCTACCCTGTTAACATTCCTCAATGACAAATCCGCCCGTACCACCTCGCAGCCAATATCCATCCACCACGCCCGATCTATCAACGCAAAACCCATTCCATTCCACAATTTTTCGCAAAACGAATACGAATGCCCCAAACACAGAAATCCACGCCTGAAACTCCCCAAATGTCCCCCATCTTCGTCTCCGAAACGAATCAATCCCACGCCTGAATCCAATCATTCAATTCCTTGAAACGAATCCAAATCCCCCTTCATTCCCTCAAGACGAAAGCTTCCCCGCTCCCCCTACCCACGTCCCCTTCCATCGGTTAAACTAACTTTCCTTACGTCCGAAATCTGAAAGGCGGCCTTTGGACCTTACCCTGGCCCTCATTGTCTTCCTCGGCACCTCCGTCCTGGTGGTCTCCGCCGCCCGATTCCTCGTCACTTCCGGCGACGTCATTGCCATAAGAACCGGCTGGGGTCACGTCTGGGTCGGCGCTCTCCTCCTCGCCGGTGCCACCTCTCTCCCGGAACTCGTCGCCACCAGCACCGCCGCCCTTCTCGGCAACGCCGGCATGGCCGGAGGCAACGTCTTCGGCTCCAACATGCTCAACATGACCATCCTCACCCTCGCCCTAGGCCTCCTCGGCGGCGGCCTCGTCCTCCAGAAAATCCTCCCCCAGCAGCAGCGCGTTGCATTCTTCGCCACTTTCCTCACCATCGTCGCCCTCGCCATGGCCGCCCTCAAGCTCGACGTTAAGTGGTGGATTGTCAGCCCCGCCGCGCTGATCATTTTCGCCCTCTACATCGTCGGCTCCTGGCGCCTCTTCACAGAAACCTCCGACGCCGAAGGGGGAGACGACGACGCCTCCACCGACCGCACTCTCCGCTGGGGATGGACGGTCTTCGCCCTCTCCTCAGCCGTCATCTTCGTCGCCACCTATTTCATGACCAACAGCGCCGACGAAATCGCCGAAATCACCGGCATCGGTGGCAGCTTCATCGGCGTCCTCGCCCTCGCCTTCGTCACCTCCCTCCCGGAAGTCTCCACCTCCATAGCCGCCCTCCGGCAAAACGCCCCCGACCTCGCCGTCTCCAACCTCTTCGGCAGCAACTCTTTCAACGTCCTCGTCCTCGCCGTCGCCGATTTCTTCTATACCGACGGCTCCATCTTCGGCAACATGGACAATGGCGCCCTCATAGCAGGCCTCTTCGCCACCCTCATAATGGCCCTCAGCATCTGGATGCTCCTTCTCAAGCGACCCGTCAGAGTCTTCTCCTTTTCGTCCCCCAGCATGGCCCTTATAACGGCCCTCTACGGCGCGGGCCTCTTCCTGGTGTTCTACCTCGGCTAGCACTGACAAATGGAAGCCGGACTACGAGAAAATGGCTCCCTCAGGTTGCACCTGTCGGATATATCAAGTACATTCACTCGTGGCATTATGACTGCAATCTCGCTGGCTGTTGGTCGAAGAAAGTTGACCGCCCTCATTGGATAGCCCCGCCCCTCGGGAGGATCCACCCGCCCAGGGCACGCCCCAACACGCCCCTTCGGACCGCAGCGCTCCACGCCCTCCCACGACGAGCCACCCGGCTCCGCCCACCCAACGCTCCCTCGGCCTTATGCTGGGCCTCGCCGCGGGCCACGGCATCAAACACTTCTACTCCCAGGCCTTCCTCCTCCTTCTCCCCGCCGTAAAGACCTACCTCGGCCTAAGCGACATCGAAGTCGGCGTCATCGGCAGCACCCGCACCGTGTTCGGCGCCGTAATCAACATCCCCGCCGGAATAATGGCCGACATGTGGCGAAGCAAGGTTGGCCTCATGCTCACCGCCAGCCTCACCTCCCTCGCCATCGGCTACCTCATCATCGGCACATCCCCCAGCTACTGGCTGCTGCTCGTCGGCGTAGCCATCACCGGTGCGGGCGCGTCCATCTGGCACGCCCCCGCCTTCGGCACCCTCGCCATCGCCTACCCCAACAAACGCGCCACCTCCTTCGCCGTCCACCGTATGGGCGGCTCCTCCGGCGACAGCCTCGCCCCCCTCGTCATGGGCCTCATCCTCGGCGGATTCGCCTTCTGGGGCCTCGAATGGAACGGACTCGAATGGCGCACCCTCTCCTACTTCCTCGTCATCCCCGCCGGTCTCGCCGCCCTCGCCGTCCTCATCAGCTTCCGAAGAATCGAGGGCGCGTCCAGGGACAGTCCCAGCTTCCGCAACTACGTCAAATCAGCACGCGCCATGCTCAGCAACACAACCGTCCTCGGCATGGTCGGCATCTCCGGCGTCCGCGCCATGGCCCACAACAGCCTCAGCATCTTCCTCGTCATCTACATGGCCGAGGACTTGGGCTTCTCCGAGTTAAAAATCGGCTTCCACGTAGCCCTTCTTACCCTGTTCGGCGTCGCCTCCTCTCCCATGCTGGGCTGGATCTCCGACCGGGTAAACCGGCGGCCCGTCATGTTCATCAGCCTCCTGACCATGGCCCTGCTCATCTACTCCCTCCTCTTCTTCGGCAGCGGCTGGAGCTTCACCCTCATCCTCGCCCTCATCGGCCTCTTCCTCTACTCTGTCAACCCCATCATGATGGCCGCAGCCATCGACGCCACAAAGAAGGGCACCGAAGCCTCCGGCGTTGCCCTCATGTTTGCCGGTTCCGCCGTCTTCGGCTCCATATCCCCCATCATCGCCGGCTGGCTCCGAGAGTCCTTCGGCATGGACGGCGTCTTCTACTATTCCGGAATCATCGTTACCATCGTCGCCTTCGCCGCCCTCTTCGTCCCCCTCCGAAAAGCCACCGACTAACCCGCCCTCCCCTCAAATCCCTTGGCCTCAATCCGTCGTATTACAAGCAGGGAATTAGCAGAGCAGCAACGACGAAACCCGTTGCCCCTCGATTCCAGAGGCGGTAAAATCCAGCACACACCCCAAAAGAGGCTCAGCGATATGGCCATGATGAATACCCTGGTACAGAGGGCCAAACCCTATAAAGGCTACGGACTCGCCTTCCTCGTGGGTGCTCTTGCGCTTCTGGCTTCATTCATGGCCGCCCTCGCCACCGGCGCCGAAAACATCGGCTTCATCAACAATTTCGTCGAAGGTCTTTCAGGGCGTTCCAGCTCCGGCCTGGACCGGGTGGGCAACCTGCTCCCCCTCGGCCTCCCCTTCGTCGCAGGCATGGTCTCCACCGTCAACCCCTGCGGCTTCGCCATGCTCCCCGCGTACCTCGGCCTCTACATCGGGTCCAACGACCCCCAGGCCGGTATGCCAAAGAAGATCTACCGCGCCCTCCTCGTCGGACTCATCGTCACATCCGGCTTTGTCATCCTCTTCGGCATCTCAGGCGCCATCGTCAGCGCGGGAACCCGTGCCATCATAGACTTCATCCCCTGGGTTGGACTCGGCATCGGCATCCTTCTGGTGGCCGTCGGTTCCTGGCTTCTGGGAGGCGGCAAACTCTATTCCGCCTTCGCCAGCCAGACCGCCGCCCGCATCGGCACCCCGGGCCAGGTCAGCACCAAGGAATTCTTCCTCTTCGGCCTCAGCTACGGCATCGCCTCTCTCAGCTGCACCCTGCCCATATTCCTCTCCGTCATCGGCGTCTCCCTCGCGGGCACCAGCATCCTTACCAGCATCCAGCAATTTATCCTTTACGCCTTGGGCATGGGCCTCGTCATCGTCCTCATGACCGTCAGCATGGCCATCTTCAAAGAGCTTATAGTCCGCTTTCTCCGCAAGGTGCAGCCATACGTTCAGCCCGTAAGCGCTGTATTCATGATCATCGCTGGCTGCTACATCGTCTACTACTGGATGACCCTGGGCCGCACCCTCCTCTAACCGACACACCTCGCCCGTCCCCGAAATACAACTACTAGTGCCAAGGTTCTTGACATCTCGCCTCCTCCTTCAGTAGAATGGGCGTACTATGAAGAAGGGCGACTCCCACCTCGCCAGAAAATTCTCGGATTCAACCGGATCTGCATAATTCCAGGTGCAGCTTCCAAGGCATAGCGAAGGTTGGTTTCTTCTACTCTTCAGCATTCAATTCTTCGTAGGACTTGCACTCGCAATTGACTACGTCGGGCCGAATTCCGCAATCTGGCCCAATCGAATAGTAGAAGTGATATTATTGATGCCGTACGTCGTGGTCGTTAGCGCGACAACCACAACGATGGCAGTGGAGGCAATCTATATGCTGGCAGAACGATATCTCCGAAGGCGCTTCCAAGAGGGAAAGCAGGAAGGGCGCAAGGAAAAGTCCGAGGAGTTCCGCGCCTGGAATGAGCGCCGCTTGCAAGCCGAGAGCCGAGGGGAGAAGTTCGACGAACCCCCACCCATCGATGTCTAGCCGCTAAAGCAGCGTTGCGCCTCCGAGGCCACGTGCTCCCGCAGCTCCGACGGTAGCGTCGGCAACGTCCCCGCCACCGCATTCTGAAGTATCCGCTCAGGCCGCGTGCTGGAAGGGATCAGAATCCCGATTCGCGGGTCAGCCAGCACCCACGCCAAGAGCGCCTGCGGCCACGTGGTTATCCCGAACTCCGCCAGCGGCGTCAGGTCCGGCTGCTCCTTCAAATCCTTCGCCAGCGCCCCCGAACCCAGAGGCCGCATCACAATCACGCCAATCCCCAGCTCCTCCGCCAGCGGCAGCATCTCCTCCTCCGCCTCCCGCTCCAAAGCGTTGTACGAAATCTGGATGGTCTGAATCCGACCCGTCTTCATAATCTCCATCATCTCTGGAAATCCGGGCGGGTACGTGTAAGTGACGCCAATCAGGTCAATCTTCCCTTCGTCCTTCAGCCCCTCCAGGTAGGGTAAGTGAGTCTTCCAGTCCACCATGTTGTGAATCTGAAACGCCTCAATGTGGTCCGTCTTCAGCAATTCAAACGAGCGAGCAATCTGCCGCTGCCCCGTCTCCCTTCCAACGGCCCACACCTTCGTCGCAAACTGGAACTGGCCCGTCTTCCCCTCCATCGACACCCCCAGACACTGCTCCGCCCTCCCATACATCGGCGAGGTGTCAATGAAGGTGGAACCCGACTCGATGCAGTTGTCGATTATCTGCCGTCTAACCTCTATCCCATCCTCATCCTCCACGTCGAATGTACTGGCGCTGCCCATTCCGATGGCGGGCACCTCCAGGCTTGCTAGCATTCTGGTCTTCAAGTTCTGCCTCCCAATATCGTTGTCGAATGAACGCCGCTCTTGACTATGAGCAGCGTTCCGTCTCTTTCTCAATGTACGTCCGAAGCTCCGGCGGAAGCGGAGGAATCTCCCCCGGCAGGGCATTCTCAACTATCCGACTCGGCTTGGTCGTTGCCGGAATCGGCACAGTCACCCTTGAATCGGCCAAAAGCCACGCCAGCGCCGCCTGCCCCCACGTCCGAATCCCAAACTCCTGCAGCGGCCCCAAGTCCGGCTGTTGCTTCAAACCCGTCGCCAGCAGCCCCTTCCCCGTGGGCCTCATAACCACCACCCCGATGCCCAGACTCTCCGCCAGAGGAAGAATCTCATCCTCCACCGCCCGGTCCTGGATGTTGTAGGAAATCTGAATGGCGTCCACCCTCCGGGTCTTCATTATCTCCATCATCTCCGGAAACATGTCCGGATAGCCGTACGTTATGCCGATGAGCCCGATGCGCCCCTCAGACTTAAGCTGCTCCAGATAGGGCAGATGAGTACGCCAGTCTACAAGATTGTGAATCTGAAAAAGATGTATGTAGTCCGTCCTCAGCAGCTGGAAGGAACGCTCAATCTGTGCCCTACCCGTCTCCTTGCCCGAACTCCATACCTTGGTGGCCAGCAGAAACTTGTCCACCCGCCCGTCCATGGTCTCGCCCAAGACCCGCTCGGCCCGTCCGTACATGGGAGAAGTATCAATGAAGGTAACTCCCTTCTCCAGGCACTTGTCCATAATCTTGCGTCGAACTTCCACGTCCTCGCGGGAATGCACGTCAAACGTCTGCGCGCTCCCCATTCCGATGGCGCTCACTTCCAGGCCGGCAAGACTTCTTTTCCGCATAAAGTCGCTTCCTCCACTACGGCTTATTGGGGGTCATTATACCGCAAATTCTGCCCCTTTGATGGACGCCACGTCCGAATATGCTAAAGTAGTATACGGACTCTCGTTACACACAACGGCTGGGAGGAAGTCATGACCTATGCTGACGGGGTTATGAGCAAGACCGACAGGAATTTGTGGAACGCCATAATCGGCGAAGCCATGGCGTTGCTCAAATACAACGCCTACGCCGTCAAGGCCCTGGAAGAGGGCCACCCTGAGATCGCCCAGATCTTCCAGGAGACCGCGGGAGCAGAGAACATCCACGGTATGAACCATCTGCGAACGGCGGGAGCCATTAAGTCGACCATCGACAACCTGAAGGAAGTCACCAGCGGCGAGGCTAAGGAGATTACCAGCCGCTACCCCCGAATGATTCGCGAGGCCTTGGATGAAGGCCGACGCGACGCCGCCCGCGCCTTCACCGTGGCAATGGATAGAGAACGTCACCACCTTGAAAGCTTCATGAAAGCCACCGACGACCTCGTCGCGAAGCTCCAACGTATGGAGGACGCAGACAGACCCA
Organism: uncultured Dehalococcoidia bacterium; assembly: GCA_951812825.1. GTDB lineage: Bacteria > Chloroflexota > Dehalococcoidia > Lucifugimonadales > JAPULR01. Next base: position 935,154 of record OX638324.1, read on the forward strand.
TTCTGGTACCGCCCGCAGTTCACGATGACGCTCCGGTGGAATCAGCGGTGGCAGTGGCGGAACAGGAGGAGCACCACGACGCTGCTCACATCATGAGGGCGGAGAGTGAGTTCCCTCAAGCCGTGCAGGAAGTGGCCACCGAACGGTGGCGGGTGGCAGCCTTCGGTCGCATTCGCGAGGTGGTCTTCGGCGCCCAGGACGGGCTTATAAGCACCCTCGCCCTGGTTACGGCTGTCGCCGCCGCCGTCACCGACAAAAGCACAATTGTCATCGCCGGCCTCGCCGGCGCGCTGGCCGGCATGATCTCCATGAGCACCGGCACCTATCTCGGCTCCAAAGCAGAACGGGAAATCTTCCAGTCAGAAATTGAAAAGGAAGCCAAAGAACTGGAAGAAAACCCCGCGGAGGAGATGGCGGAGCTGGTCTTCTTATACCACCAGCAGGGCTTGAGCTACCACGAGGCCCGGGAGATGGCGGAGCACATAGCTTCTGACAAGGAACTCTGGCTGCGCACCCTCGTGGAAAAAGAGCTCGGCATCGATCCGGACCTGGCCGTCAGCCCCGTCAAAGACGCCCTGACAATGGGCGGCACCTTCATCCTGGCGGCAATGGTGCCCATAATCCCCTACTTCTTCATGGGCGGCAATGTGGCAATCGGCATCTCAGCGGGTGCTACGCTGGCGGCCCTCTTCGCCTTGGGCTTGGGCAAAGGCCGCTTGGTCCAACGCTCACCCATCTTCCAAGGCCTGGAAATTCTTGCAATCGGCGCCGCAGCCGCAGGCCTCGGCTGGATACTGGGAGAAATCGTCCCCAACCTGCTTACCTAACACAAGGTCAAGGAGTTGCATAAATGAGCTTTCTTGAGAGGATGCGTAGGCTTGCATCACAGATTTGCGAGCGTATAGACCATGTACGTGGTTCAAGTGAAGGGGATGCGAGGCAATATCTAATTCTGCCGTTCTTTGAGGCCTTCGGGTATGATCCTTTTGACCCAACCGAAGTTCAACGAGAATTTAGTGCTTCAGTCGTAGCGGGAGGGGGAGAAAAGGTAGACTTTGCCTTATTCGTGAGCGGGAAGCCCCAGATCGCAGTAGAGACGAAGAAACTGGGTAACAAACTTGGGGATAATGAAATAAGACAGCTCAGATACTATTTCACTTTCTCTGACGCACAAATTGGAATTCTAACCAATGGCCTTGAGTACCAATTCTTCACCGACTCGAATAAGATTAATGTGATGGATGATCGTCCATTCTTCGAATTCGATATGAGCAGCCTAGAGGAGGCAGAATTTGGAATTCTTGAATGGTTGACCAAATCAAAGTTCAATAAGTGTGAATTAGTTCTCGCTGGCTTGGCGTACCAAGAGAAGGAAAAGACCGTTGTCAGCTTGAATCCAGAATCGGCTGAGAAAAATAGGGAGAGCGAAGTCATGCAACTCAACAGAATTGAAGGCGCAGGAGAGTCTCCGAGAGATCAATTGGACAGAATCATCAAGGATATCCTCCGCGATACGGTCAATATTGCTCTAGTACGAACCGAAGACAGCCGATCTATGTTAAGCGTTCACTTGGACGCAAACACTCTTGGAGGCAAGACTACAAGGTTCTTCCGGTTGGTTAAGAAGAGTGATTGGTGCAGTCTAGAGTTTACGGATACGCAACGCTCTGCTTCTGGTGGATGGGAAAGGGGTAGCCGCAAAATGAGCAGATTTGTAAAAATCAAGGATATGGATGATCTCTACAATTATGCGGATACCATCCAGGAGAGGGCTGCTCGCTTCTATTCTCCCAATGGTCGGGCGTAGCTCGTAGGCAACTTCCTAACCAAGCGGCACACCAACCAGCGTAACCTTCGGCTCCACCTCCACCATCTTCAGCTTCAGCAGCCGCCCAAAGTGGTACTGAAGCGTGTACGCAACGGCATCCATGTCGATGGGTTGACCCAACAGCTTCTCCATCGATGTAACCGTAATGTCCGGACTCCCGCAGGGTATCACGTGCCTGTAGTAGCCTAAGTCCGGGTTCACGTTCAGCGAAAGCCCGTGGCTGGCAACGCCGCGGCTAACCTTCAACCCAATGGCCCCTATCTTGTCCTCACCCGCCCACACGCCCGTGCATCCCTCCTTGGCAGAAGCCCCAATCCCATAGTCGGCCAGAGTGCCGATCATCACCTGCTCAAGGGTACGCACAAACTTCACGGGGCCGCCAAACGGGCGAATGTTGACAATCGGGTAGGCCACAAGCTGTCCCGGCCCGTGGTACGTCGCCTCTCCGCCCCTGTCCACGTCGTAGATTGACACGTCCAACCGGGCAAGCTTCTCATCGCTCAACAGCACGTCGTCCCGTCTACCCCGTCGTCCTATGGTGTAGGTGTGCGGATGTTGGAGGACGAGCAGCGTGTCAGCCTCGGCCCCGTCAACAACTTTCCGAACCAGAGCCTTCTGCATGTCCCAGGCTCGCAGATAGTCCACGACACCAAGGTTGAGAACTCGGCAGATTCTCACCGTACGTTAGTTGATGGAAGTGTCCGGACCGATGGCTTCCAACCGGTCCTTCACCGACTTCAGGAACGACGAGGCTTCCGCTCCGTCCACAATGCGGTGGTCGAAGGACATGCACAGGTTCATCATCGACCGGATGGCGATGGCGTTGTTGATAATCACGGGACGTTGCACCACCGCCTCCGTGCTGAGAATGGCCGCCTGCGGGAAGTTGATGATGGGACTGGATACGGTGGTGCCTAGTGCGCCCGTATTGTTCAACGTAAACGTCCCGCCCTGCACCTGGTCCAGCGATAGGGTATCCCTCCGGGCGTTTTCGGCCAACGTGCGCAGCTGCGAGTTGGCGGCCGATACTGATAGGGTGTCAGCATCCCGAATGACTGGCACGACAAGACCGCTCGGCGCAGAAACGGCGACTCCCAGGTGAATGCGATTCTTCAGGACTATCTTGTCGTCCATCCACGTTGCGTTCAGATAGGGGTGTTCCCGCAGAGACTGGGCAACGACGTTGATTATGAAGGGGAAAATTGTTATGTCCTGACCTTGCTGCTTGAACTGGCCCCGGATGGCCTGCCTGAGTTCTACCAGACCCGTCACGTCCACTTCCATCAAGGCCCAGGCATGAGGAATCTGCGTCGCGCTCTTCACCATGTTCTGTGCGATTATCCGGCGCTTCGGCGTTGGCTCTATGACAGTCTCTTCCGCGCCTGTTGCCACTGTCGCTCCAACTGCCGCAGCCGCTGGAGCGGGCGCTGGTTGGCCAGCCTCCAGATGCTTCATGACGTCCTTCTTGGTAACGCGCCCGTTAATGCCCGTACCCACCACCAGGCTCAGGTCAACGTTGTGCTCCGCAGCCAGTCGCATGACCACCGGCGAATAGACGGCACGACCTTGTGACGAAGGCGAGGGCGTTTGTGCAGGCGTCTCCTCCGCCGCAAGTGAGCCGGTGGGGCCCAGGCTTACGTTGCTCTCCACCAGAACTCCCATGGTGCTCATGATAGTCTCGCTGACCGGCGTTGGCTGAGTTTGGCTACCACCTTCACCGGCCCTGGTGTCTTCGGTGTCCATTTCGGCGATTACGCCCCCTACGGGGATGGTCGCGCCCTCCTCCGCCAGGATACGGGTAAGAGTCCCGGTGAATGGCGCGGGCATCTCCATATTCACCTTGTCCGTGACAACCTCAACCAGGGGATCGTATTTCTCAACCTGGTCTCCCGGCTTCTTCAGCCACTTTTCAATAATGCCTTCTACAACGGATTCGCCGACTTGGGGAAGTTCAATCGGTACAATTGGCATGCATAAACCTCTAGTAGGCCGCCAGCTTCAATAGAGCGTCGGATATCTTCTGGGTGTTGACCATGAAACCGTCTTCCAACGTGGGAGCAAAGGCCATGGCCGGCAAATCAGGGCCGCACAACCTGCTTACGGGCGCGTCCAGGTATTCGAACGCTTCCTCCGCGATGATTGCGGAGACCTCTGCACCCACCCCACCCGTGATGCTCGCTTCGTGCACGATAAGCGCCTTCCCCGTTCTCTTGACGGATTCAAGGATCGTTTCGTTGTCCAGAGGCCTCAGGGTTCGCAGGTCCAGCACTTCCACGCTTACGTCCTCGTCCTCCAGCAGCATCGCGGCTTCCATACCGTAGTGTATGGCCAGCCCATAGCTGATCAGGGTGATGTCCTCCCCGGGACGCTTCACTTCTGCCTTGCCAATGGGAATGGTGTAGCTGGTATCCGGCACCTCGCCGCGAACGGCCCGGTATGTCTTCTTGTGCTCCAGGAAGATAACCGGATTATCGTCGCGAATGGCCGATTTCAGCAGCCCCTTGGCGTCATAAGGATTCGAAGGAGCAATCACCTTAAGGCCCGGGGTGTTGTAAAGATAGCTCTCGATATACTGAGAATGGAATAGACCCCCCCGTACGCCACCACCGTAAGGTATGCGTACAACAAAAGGTGCCGACAGGTAGCCGTTGGTCCCGTAATGAACGCGCGATGCCTCTCCCACAAGCTGGTTCGCCGCGTACCACCAGAAGTCGGAGAACTGAATCTCCGCTATGGGACGGAGCCCCTTGAAGGAAAGCCCCAGGGTAACGCCTGCAATCGAGCATTCGGCCAGGGGGGTGTCGATAATGCGGTGCTCGCCAAACTCCTCTATGAAGTTTTGTGTAGCCAGAAAAACTCCGCCCCTCGTGCCCACGTCTTCCCCTAGAACCATCACGCGAGGGTCGGCGGCTAGCTCCTCTCGCATGGCTTCCCGAATGGCTTCGATGGTGGACTTGACGGTCATGGAAGCGGCCTAAGGTGCGTAGAGACGCCCATGAAGGTTGGACACGTCGGGCCACGGGGCGTTCTCGGCAGCGTCCGTCACCCGGTTGACCTCCGCCCTGGCTTCCTGCCGGAACTGCTCGTCCAGGTTCGGCGTAAGGATGCCCAGGCCCATGAGATAGACATTAAGCCGCATCAGCGGGTCCCGGCGGAGGGAGTCCTCCATATCCTCCGGGGTCCGATAGCGGGTGTCATCGTCGTCTGATGTGTGGGGTTTGAGCCGCTCCACTTTCAATTCCAGGAAGGTCGGCCCGCCCGAGGAATCCCTCGCCCTGTTGATAGCCTCTTTGGCGGCTCGAAAGACCTCCAGCGAATCCGTTCCGTCAACCACCACTCCCGGAAACCCATAGCCCGCGGCCCTGTCGGCCAGGTCTTCAATGGCCATCTGCTTCTCCTGGGGAACGGAGATGGCCAGCCGGTTGTTGTAGCAGCAGAAGACCACGGGCAACTTGTGAATGCCGGCGAAGTTCATTGCCTCGTGGCATTCTCCCTGGCTGGAGCCCCCATCGCCAAAACTCGCAAACACTACAGTATCTTCCCCCAGAATCTTGCATCCCATGGCGTAGCCAACGGCCTGGCTGAGGTTCGAACCCACCACATTGGAAAGATGAATCATTGGGAAATTGGGCGACGCCCCCTGCAGGAGAAACTGACGACCCCCGTTGAAGGTGTTTCCATCCTTCCCAATATGCCCAATCATCGTTTCCATAGGGCTCACGCCCATCACCAGCTTGAGCGGCATATCCCGGTAGTATGGGAAAAGGAAGCATGAGCCATCAGTCTTCGCAGCCAGAGCCAGCCCCATAGACGCCGCCTCCGAACCCTGGCACGAGGCAACCAGGGGCACCTTGCCCTGCCGGTTAAGCGCAATGAGCCTGTCGTCCATAACGCGTACGAGAACCATCTGGGCGTAGAAGCCAAGCAACTGGTCGTCCGTCAGACCCAGGCTCCGATGGGCAGGCATTGCCTTGGTGCTAGATGGCGACTTCTCCCCATTGGGGGACATTCACAATCCTCCGTGTTTAAGCGTAAAAGGGGCAAAAATTAAGGGGCATCCTGCTAGATGCCCCAGGGCAGTCTCTCTTCACCCTGGGCAAATTATGCCCAAGGTCTGCGTAATTATGGATTCAATGATGATGTTGTCTTTAGAGGAAAATTTCAACGAATTACTCTGTCGAAAAGGAGATTATTGTTGTTTTTTCAGTTGCTTTCTTGCAGATTTTGGCCGGTTATACACTGCCCTCCAATAGGAAAATTCTAGTCAAGAATGTCGCTCCCTGTCAAGATACGACTGTTATTCGGAAGGGGCCTTCACTTCTGCGGTTTCCTCCGCTTCCCAACGCCTCTATTCACCTCCCTGATACCACTCGCCCTATTTGGAGACGCTAACAGCTACAGCGTGGGAAAGAGATCCCTTGCGAAGGATGTCTGCTAGTCCCCTAACTCTCCCTGGAAAACCTCCGCCAATACCGCAACTCCTTCGCGAAGCTCCTGCTCAGTAGGCAGCCCGTAGCAGATGCGAATGAAGTTGGACCCATAATTCTCCGGGTCCGCCGTCCACTCGGCGCCAGGGTTGTAAATCAAGCCCCGCTCCTTGGCCGCCTCCAGCGGCTCCATCGTGTCTACTCCCTCCGGGAACTTGAACCACATCACCATGCCCCCGCGTGGTTCGTAGAACTCCACAGTCGGGCCGAAGTGCTCCCGCATCGACGCCACCAACACGTCTTTCTTCCGGTGCAGCATGTCCCGCACCGTCTCGATGTGCTCTTCGTAGTTGTCCTCCAGGAACCCGGCTATCATCATCGGAGTCACCATGTTGGTGCCCACGTCAATCTTGCTCGACACAATCTGGTTGATCACGTCCTGGGGCGCAACAATGTACCCCAACCGCACCCCAGGCGCCAACGATTTCGAGAAAGAGCCGATGTGCAGCACGTGGTTCGTGTCGTCCAGAGACCGGATGGCGTGCTCCCACTCTCCCTCGAAGATCAGGTCCGCATAGCACTCGTCCTCAAAGATGGGCACGCCAAATTCCTGGCTGATGCGCAGCATCTCCCGGCGGCGCTCCATGGGGAGATTTGTGCCCGTGGGGTTCTGGCAGGTGGGAATGGTATAGATGTACTTCGGCTTAATCCCCTCATCCTGCAACTCTGTAAGAATCCGCTCGAGCTCGTCCGTCTTCATCCCGTCGTCATCCATGGGGACGCCCACAACGCGTGCGCCGCTCTTCTTGGCGTTGTTCAACGCGCCGGAATAGCTAAACAACTCCGTAAGGACCACGTCTCCTGGCTCCAACAGCGTGTCGTTTATCAGCAGAATGCACTGGGTCGAACCGGAGCAAATCATTACCTCGTCCACCGAAACGTCGATTCCCCGGTGCTTCTTCAGCTTCTTCACCAGGTATTCCCGGAGGGCCAAATTGCCCAGGGGTCCGCCGTCCGAGTAATAGACCGCCAGGTTCGGACCCTCTTTCTCCAACGCCTTCGTTATCGACTCGATGAAACCCTCTACGGGAATCAGGTCCGGATCGCCGTGACCGGTCACGAAATTGTACTTGTACAACCCCTCCCACGGCCCCGCTGCCGGCGGCAGTCCTTTGGCGTAGAGCTTGGAGTAATCGAGAGCCTTCGTGGCCATGTTTCACCTTCCCCGCATAGTGGATTCGCCGTCCCGTCCGACTGTCGAGACTTGAGGCGGCCTCATCATAACATCCGCTATAAACACTGTCCATTTGACGACCAGACTCACGCCGTTGGCCTTGCGCCTGCCGTTGCGTTAAAATCAGACATCCATCCAACCCATAATGGAAGGAGTCCCAGAATGTGGAAAGGCTTTAAGGTCATCGACGCTGACGCGCACATGCACGAGCCCGAATACCTATGGGAGCGCTACGTCGAACCCGAATACCGCGACCGGGTTCCCAAGGTCGTCGGCATGAACGGCATCAACTTCATCTACGAGCCCGACGGAAAACTCATCCCCCACGGCAAGGGCCGCACCGGCCATCCGTCCTCCGTCTACGAGGGCATGAAAGAGAAGTACGGCAAGGCAATGGATGAGTGGTGGTCTCCCGAAATCCGGCTGGAGGAGATGGACCGTTTCGGTTGGGACATTCAGGTCATCCTTCCCACCGGCAGCAACGGCAACTTTGCCGCAGACGTTTCCCTCATTGACCCCAAGCTGGGCGCTGCCATGTCCCGCGCCTACCATAACTGGTGCCACGAGTATTGCAGCGCTGACTCCAGCCGGATGAAGTTCACCGGCGTACTTCCCGCCGGCGACGTGGGCGAGATGTTGAAGGAAGCCCGCCGCGCCGTTGAAGAATTGGGCGCAGCCTCCGTCCGAAATCCTCTCCTACCCGAGGGCAAATGGCTGCACCACCCGGAATACGACCCCATGTGGCAGATGGCTTCCGACCTGGACTTTCCCATTACCATCCACGGCGAATACCAGCGCCGCCGATTCCAGCCCTTCACCTCAATCAAGGGACAGGAAGGGGCCTTTGGCGCGCTCGACCACGCCATCGGCTTCGCCTTCGACAACATGACCACCTATGGCCACTACGTGTTCGGAGGCGTCCTGGAGCGTTTTCCCAAGCTCCGTCTTGGACTGCTGGAGTCCAACGCCGGCTGGGTCCCTTTCTGGCTGGGCAGGCTCGACGATCACGCCGGCGGACGCCAAAGCGCCTTCATGGGCAGCACGCCCCTCAACCTCAAGCCCAGCGAATACTTCACTCGCCAGTGCATCATCTCCGCCGACGCCGACGAAGTGGCCCTCAAGTACACCGTCGACTTCGTCGGCGACGACCTGATCGTTTTCAACACCGACTATCCCCACCCGGACGCCCCCGACCCGCGCACCGTGATGACCGACTTCATGGATCAGCCCATTCCGGAAGACTCCAAGCGCAAAATCCTCTGGGACAACGCCATCAAGCTTTACGGTCCCCGCGTCGTCAACGGCGTCGCATCCTCCTGAGGAGCCAGTTAATGCCTTTCGTCAAAACCGTCCCCTATGCCAAAGCTGAAGGCCTCCTGAAAGAGGCCTACGATGAAATGCTGTCCCGTCAGGGCAGAATCAGCAACGTCTATGCCGTCAGCAGCCTCCGTCCTGAGACCATGGTCAGCCTGCAGAACCACCATGAGCCCGTCATGCAGAGCGCCACCTCCGGCCTCACTGAAGCCGAAAAGCAGATGATAGCCACCCTTGTTTCCGCCCTCAACAAGTGCCGGTATTGAACCATCGCTCACGCAGAGGCTCTGCGCAGAGCGGAACCCGATTCTCAGCTGGCCCGGCAGGTGGGTTTGGACTATAGAAATGCCGGACTGCCCGACAGGCAGGTGGCCATGCTGGAATTCGCCGAGCACCTTACCCTCGACCCCGCGAACATCACCGCCTCCCACCATGATGAGCTGCGAAGCCACGGTTGGCTAGACAAGGACATCGTCGACATGGTCCACATCGTCGCCCTCTACTCCTACATGGTCAGGGTAGCCGACGGCCTCGGCGTTGATCTGGAACCCGGGCGTGGCTGGGAAGCCGTCGCCGGTAGGCTCCCCTTCAAGAACGCCAGCACCCCCAAGACCTTCCGCGCCATCGAAGATGCCAAGCACGTCGCGGCTGATTAGCGCGTCTCCAATATTCCCACCTTGATCGCCGTTAGCTGTTACAATGGGGTTAATGCCAGGCTCTAACCAGCCAATTCGATAGCTGTTTACATGGCAGTTCGTGTACACATCGCTAAGGCGGGCGCAGGCCTGACAAGATAGAAACAGATGAGAGAGAACGTAAAATGGCCCTTCCTGAAAGAATGAAGTTCGGCATCTTCCTCGCTCCCTTCCACTGGAGGGGAGACAACCCCACCCTATGCCTCGAAAGAGACTTGGAACTCCTGCAGCTGCTGGATAGCCTCGACTACGACGAAGCGTGGATCGGCGAGCACCACAGCGCAGGTTGGGAGACCATAGCATCGCCGGAGATCTTCATCGCCGCCGCCGCCGAACGCACCAAGCGCATCAAACTGGGCACCGGCGTCGTCAGCCTCCCCTATCACCACCCCCTCATGGTGGCCAACCGCATGGTCCTCCTCGACCACATGACCCGCGGACGAGTCATGATGGGCGTCGGCCCCGGTGCCCTCGTCTCCGACGCCTACATGATGGGCATAGACCCCCCAACCCAGCGCCGTCGGATGGATGAGTCCCTCTCCATTATCCTCCGTCTCATGCAATCAACGGACCCCATTACCTACGAGAGCGAATGGTTCACCCTCAAGGAAGCGCTACTGCACCTGCGGCCCTACACCCGCCCGCACATGCCCATCGCCGTCGCCGCCGCCCAATCCCCCTCCGGCATGGTGGCTGCCGGCAAACACGGCGCGGGCGTCCTCTCCGTCAGCATGCCCCGGGCCGGCGTCGCCATCGCTGCCGACCCCAACGACCCCGCGATCCGCCCTCCCCTCCGTGAATACTGGAAGATTGCCGAGGACACCGCCGCCCAGCACGGCCAGACCATGGACCGGAACGAGTGGCGCCTCACCATCCACGTTCACCTGGCGGAAAGCCGCGAGGAAGCACGGGAGCAGGCCAGAATCGGCGCAGGCCGTTACCAGCGTGAGTACTTCGAGAACACCCTGGGCAACATGAGCGGTTTCGACGGCCCCCAGGACGAGATAATCGACTTTATGATTGACACCAATCAGTGGTGCGTCGGCACACCCGACGACCTCATTGACTTCATCCACCGTCTGGACGAAGAGAGCGGCGGTTTCGGCGGTCTTCTCATTCAGGCCGCCGAGTGGGCCACCAGAGAGCAGGTCTTCCACAGCTACGAACTGCTGGCCCGCTACGTAATGCCCCACTTCCAGGGTTCCCTGGTCAACCTGAAGTCCTCCCAGGAATGGTCAATTGACAATCGGGACCACCTGCAGTCCCTACGCCGGGTCTCCCTGCAGCGGGCGCGTGATGACTATAAGGGAGGCTAATTCCCTGCGATTGCCAGGTTGGGAATCATGCACAAATGCGTTAGCATTAAGCAGAAATAGCCCGCCCGAGAGAATCCATAATGGAGCGTAACGGGAAGAACCAGAATCCTCTATTCTGCATCCTTTGCCATTCTGGTTACAATCAGTGTGATTCTGGTGACAATCTATGAGGCAGCGGTCAACGACAAAGACACCCTTTACGACACTTGGAAGGCCATCTGAGACACCTCCTCGCAGATTGCCCTGGGTGGGTAGTTATTTCTCTCATCCTGGCCGAGTCAGGAGGTTGGACAATGGTTCTCGCAGAGGAATTTCGAAAATGGAGGTGGCCAAAATGAACAACCCCCCCTCAGACGAGCCTCCCCCATCTTTGGAGGACTCCACAGCGGAAAGCAGCGTGTAATGGAAATTATCTTAAGTTCACCCAGGGGCTTCTGCGCCGGCGTAGTTCGCGCCATTGAAATCGTTGAACTATGCCTCCAGAAGTTCAGGCCGCCAATCTACGTCAAGCACGAGATTGTCCACAACCCGTACGTCGTAAAAGCCCTGGAAGAGAAGGGCGCAATCACTGTAGACACCGTCGAAGAGATACCCCCCAATTCAACCGTGGTCTTCTCAGCCCACGGTTCGCCCCCAGACGACTTCCAAAAGGCCCACGACCGAAACCTGCGCGTCATCGACGCTACCTGCCCTCTCGTCACTCGCGTCCACAATGAGGCTATTAAGTACAACTCAGAAGGCAAGAGGGTCATCCTCGTAGGCCACCGCGGCCACGCAGAGGTCAACGGCACCATGGGACAGGCTCCCATGGCCCTTGTTGACGATACCGGCCCTGCAGAGCTCCCCAACTGGGACTCCGACACGCCGGTAGCCATTCTGACCCAGACCACCCTCTCCGTGGACGATACCGCCCGCGCGGTCTCAAAGATACAGAACCGCTTCACCGACGCCCTGGTCCGGAACGACCTCTGTTACGCCACCACCAACAGGCAGGAAGCTGTCAAGAAGCTCGCCGAGCAGGTGGACATGGTGCTTGTCATCGGGGCTCAAAACAGCTCCAACTGCAATCGCCTCCGAGAAGTCGCCGAGCGTCACGGCGTCCCGGCCTACCTGGTCAACAGCGCCGAAGACCTCAAAGATGAGTGGTTAGCCGATATCATGAAAGTCGGCATCACCTCCGGCGCTTCCACTCCCGAGGTCCTGGTCGACCAGGTTATCTCCAAGCTCAAGCCCAACAAGATATCAACCCTCAACGTCATCGAGGAGGACGTTACTTTCGTTCTTCCCCAGGAGTTCAGAAAGTAACACGTCACCCTCCCTTACTGCTCACTTGCAGAGGCGGCATACACAGGCACAACCACTGGAAGGCGAAACCAAAGTGAAGATTCCAGACCTGCAGGAACAATACGTTAGCCTGGATACAAAACTGGAAGTTAGAGGCGTGGAGGCCATCGATACCCACTGCCTCCTTGCCTTCCCCTATGAATACTCCGACAATCCGGCCCAAGTCTCCATGGATACGGACGAATTCACCGCCCTGTGCCCCTGGACGGGGCTGCCCGACTACGGAACTCTCACCATCGACTACACCCCCTCGGATAAGCTCATCGAGCTCAAGTCGCTGAAGTACTATCTGCTCTCTTTCCGAGACGTTGGCATAGTACAGGAACACGCCGCCAACAGGATACTCCGGGACCTGGTAGATCTCTGTCAGCCCCGGGCCATGAAAGTAACCCTCGACTACAAAGTCAGGGGAGGCATCCACACGGCCGTAACCGCGGAATACCCGCCCCTTTAGATTTCGAGCCTCGGACCTACTTCTCAGGCCCCAATAGTATGTCGCTGCCTTCCACCTTCACCTCATAGGTAGGAACGTCCTCGAAAGCCGGTGGCGTCATCGCCTTACCGGTCCGAACGTTGAAGCATGCCCCGTGCAGCGGACACTCCAGCACGTCGCCATCCAGGAATCCGTCGGCCAAATATGCCATAGCGTGGGTGCATTCGCCGCCAATGGCGCAGATATCCCCGTCGGCGTTTATCAAGGCCACCAACTCTCCATCAACTTCAACACTCTTTGTGGCGCCAAGGGGAAGATCTTCAATCTGGGCCACCTTAACAAAATCGTCAGCCATGTCTCCTCCTAATTGGTCTGCGCAGCGCTTCCAATCGCCGCACCCTTTGGAAACCGTCTCTCCCCCTGCTGTGAGCGGGAAGGCATATTATATACCAAAGACAGTTCCAGTTAGTCCCCACCCCGGCAATTCCGTAGGGTCTGAAACTATTCGGGGGCCACCCTCGATTCAGGTATGGATTTTCTTGACACTTTTGAAGGCGACTGACTATCATGGAGGCATTCCAAAATCGAACGCTTGCCGCCTGCCTGAGGCGGCGCACAAGTTCATTCCACCGGGGCCTTGACCGGCCTCCGGCGATGAGGAGGAGATTCCGTGAGCAGCAAAGATATTGAACTGATGGCCCATCTCATGCGGAGGGCAGGCTTTGGCGCCACTCGCGACGAGTTGGAGGCCTACGCAGCCAAAGGCTATGAAGCCACCGTAGAGGAGCTGGTAGACCCTGAAGGTCACGGCATCTCCCACGTTGACTCAGACAACTTCTACCGCCATCATCCGGCGTCGGAGAACGCCGGTGGCAATCCCACCAACGGACAGGCCCAGTGGATGTACCGTCTGATCAACACTCCAAGGCCCTTGGAAGAGAAGATGACCCTCTTTTGGCATCACGTCTTCGCCACGGGCAACGCCAAGGTTGACCACTGCGCCGTGGTGCTGGAGCAGATCAGCACTTTCCGCAAGCATGGCTTGGGCAGCTTCCGAGACCTGCTCGTTATGGTCTCCAAGGACCCGGCCATGATCTTCTGGCTGGACAACAACGAGAACCACAAGCACGCACCCAACGAGAACTGGGGTCGGGAGCTTCTGGAACTCTTCTCCATGGGTCAGGGCAACTACACCGAGCAGGACGTGAAGGAGGCCTCCCGCGCCTTTACCGGCTGGACCATCGAGCCCAGCCTCCCCCGAATGCCCTTCCAGCGATACCCCTGGTACTTCGAGTACCGGCCGGAAGACCACGACGACGGCGAAAAAGTCTTCCTCGGCCATCGCGGCCGCTTCAACGGCGAAGACATCATCGACATCATTGTTCGTCAGCCCGCAACGGCCCGCTTCATATCCCGCCACCTCTACAACTTCTTTGTCGCCGACGAGGTGCAGGTCCCCAGCTGGCAGGACCAGGCCCCCCGGGACCCCGTCGCCATCAACCGCATAGCCGAGACCCTCGTGACCTCCGGCTTCGATATGCGAGCCACCATGCGGATGCTGCTGAACTCCGACTTCTTCAAGGACGAGAGCATCTGGTACGCCAAGGTCAAGAGTCCGGCAGAGATAGTCGCTGGCACCATGAGGCTGGTCAAGGACCACCAAGCCCCCAGCCCCGGCATCGGCGAAATCGGCCTGGAGCCCGGCTATCAGGGTCAGGCCCTTCTGGACCCGCCCAGCGTCGAGGGCTGGCACACCGGCAAGGAGTGGATCGATAGCGGTTCTCTCCTGCGTCGCATCAACTTCGTGGCCGACCGGGTTGGCGACACCAGCCTGCCGGGAGTCCGCTCCATCATAGACCGTCTTTCCAACGCCGAAGAGATGACCGCCGCAGAGATGGTGGACGCCTGCATTGACCTCATCGGTCCAGTCCGCGTGACAGGAGACACCCGCACCGAAATTATCACCCACGTGGAGAAGGGCGGACCGGTGCGACGTGGCGCCGCGGAAGAGGAGATGGCTGTCTTCGCCCGCCGCGTTGGAGAGACCTTGCAGCTCATCGCCTCCACAAGGGAGTACCAGTTCGGCTAGACCGCCGCGAGGAATCACGGGACAACCCAATCTTGAAATAGGGACGGCACGAAAGTCAGATGCAAACCATCAGCATTAGGGGAAGGGTTTACAACTACAGCCACTGCGTGGGGCGCAACGCCGTATCCGGCGCAGGGTTTCACTATCCTAACGCCCTCGCAAGAGGCGACGGTGACATTGTCTACGTGGTTAACCAGCCGGACGAGCTCCAGCCCGTTCCCCACATAACCAAAGTGTCCGTGGGTGGCGATTGGCACGAGGAAGAGCATATCTGCGACTTCGGCAAGCGGGGCGACGGCGACGGCAACTTCGTCTGGCCCTCCGCCATCGCCCTGGATTCCCAGGGAAGGGTATTCGTCGCCGACGAGTGGCTCAACCGTGTCAGCATATTCGACGGAGACGGCAGCTTCCTGGACAAGTGGGGCGCTGCGGGAGCCGGCAGAGGCCAGCTCAACGGCCCCACCGGCTTGGCCTTCGACAGCGAAGACAACGTATACGTCACGGAGATAAACAGCCACCGGGTCCAGAAGTTCACCGCCGATGGCGAGTACGTCACCGGCTGGGGCGGCGAAGGCACCGACCATGGTCGCTTCACCCAACCCTGGGGTGTGGCCGTCGACTCGGACGACAACGTGTACGTGGCCGACTGGCATAACGACCGGGTGGAGAAATTCTCCGGCTCTGGCGTCTTCCTCTCCACCATCGGGCATTCAGGGGATGACCGCGGTCAGATCCGCCGCCCCAGCGACGTGGCCGTCGACAAGGACGGAGACGTGTACGTGGCCGACTGGTGGAACCACAAGATAGAGGTCTACGACCCGGACGGCGCCCACGTAACAACCTTTATCGGCGATGCCGAGCGCCTCTCAAAGTGGGCCGAAACCGTTGTAGAGTCCAACCCCGACGCCGTAAAGGCCCGCCTCCGGGTGAAGAGCTTGGAGCCGGAATGGCGGTTTACCCGTCCAACCGGCGTAGACGTAGGGGACGACGGCCGCATCATGGTTGTCGAA
This sequence comes from uncultured Dehalococcoidia bacterium, assembly GCA_951812825.1. Lineage (GTDB taxonomy): Bacteria > Chloroflexota > Dehalococcoidia > Lucifugimonadales > JAPULR01. The sequence goes on from OX638324.1 coordinate 950,844, forward strand.
AGCCAGCGTATGCGCATCCAGATATACCAGAAAGAAGCGAATTGGGTGGAGCCCCAGTTCAACCTGTAGCCCCCGGAATGCTCCACAAACCCTCTGGTCCACGCCGCCTGCCGCCCGTGGGCCAGTTTATTTCTTGCTGAGGTGAGACCCATGCCAAGCCCCATAACTCCCAACATTATCTATGACCTGACGTCCTACTCCTCTCCCACCCTTTCACCCCAAGGATCCCTGTTGGCCTTTGCCCAATCCAAGGTGGACAGGGATTCGATAAAGACCAACTCTCGCATCATGCTGACTAAACTGGACGAAGGATCTGCCCGCGCCTTCACCCAGGGGCCGCAGGACTCCGCTCCCCAGTTCTCTCCTGACGGTAATTCGTTGGCTTTCCTCCGGCCCGATGACAATGGACGCGCCCAGATCTGGACTATCAGCATCGGCGGCGGCGAGGCGACTCAAGCCACAAGCGCAGAAGGTGGTGTGGCCGAATTCACCTGGTCGCCAAACTCCGACGCCCTGGCGTTCGGCTCCGACGTGGACCCGAACCGGGCCCCCGACGACCATGACTACGGCAAGGATCCAAGAGTTCGCATAGTTCGCCGGATAACCTACCGGGCAGACAACCTGGGCTGGCGTGGGGACATGTACCGCCAGCTTTTCATAGTCGACCTGGCGGACGGGTCTACTCGCTCCCTCACAACCGGCGACTACGACAACGGTTCACCCCGCTGGTCTCCCGACGGCAGGAGCATCGCCTTCGTTTCAGCTCGCCGCCCCGACCGGGAGACCGTACCCTACAACGAGGTCTACGTAGTGCCTGCCGGTAGCGGAGAGCTTCAGTGCCGGTCCGACGGCCTCTCAAGCATAGGGGCCTTGGCGTGGCTGCCCGATTCCCAGGGACTGGTGGTAATCGGCTCCGACGACGACGAGATCGGCGCTGCATGGCAGGGCAAGCTCTTCGTGCTCCAGCAGGGCCAACAGCCGCGGCTCATCGGCGACAGTTCAGTCAGGCCCGTAGCGGGATTTCCACCCCTGATGCCCAGTCCGCAGCTTGCAGTCACAAGCGACAGCGTAACCTTCATGGGAGACTCCCACGGCCAGTCCTACGTCTGCCGCGTGTCCCTCGATGGCGGCGATACCGAGCGGCTAACCTCCGGCGGAGCTCAGATTACAGAGATGACGGTAGACTCCGCATCGGGTCGGGCGGTTGTGACAGCCGCCTCCCCGGATTCAGCCGGAGACTTGCAGTTGGTGGACCTGGCATCCGGACAATCGAAGACCCTGACCGACGGCAACCAGGCCTACTTCAATGATCACCCGCTAGCCACTCTCAGGAAGTCTTCGCTGACACGGGTAGGCATGGAGATAGAATCGAGGCTTCTGCTGCCCCCGTCCTTTGATGAATCGAAGTGCTATCCCATGATCGTCAACATCCACGGCGGGCCCCACGGCTCCTTCTACGACGCCTTCAACGCCGTGGAGCAGGTGCTGGCAACGGCGGGATATCTGGTCCTGAGCGTAAACCCCCGCGGCTCTTCCACCTACGGGCCGGACTTCCTCAAGGCCGTGCTGCGGGACTGGGGCGGTGAGGACTATCGGGACATCATGGCCTCCGTCGACGAGACCTGCGCCCTACCCTACGTGGACACCAACCGGCTGGGCGTCTACGGCTACAGCTACGGCGGGTTCATGAGCTCTTGGGCAATCGGCCACGATACCCGCTTCGGCGCCGCCGTCGTGGGCGCGCCCTGCATAGACCTGCTGGGCATGTACGGAACCTCGGACATCGGCGTCAGCTTTGGCGAACGTCAGTGGGGCGGCCTGAGGAAAGACAACATTGAGCACTACCTGGAGCATTCGCCGCTAACCTACGCCGACAGGGTGGAGACGCCGGTGCTTCTCCTCCACGGAGAGTCGGACCATCGATGTCCCATCGAGCAGAGCGAACAGTACTTCGTGACACTGAGACGTTTGGGCAAGGAGGTGGAGTTTGTGCGGTTCCCGGGCTGCTCCCACCTCTTCCTGCGCGCCGGTCACCCCAAGATGCGGGAGGAGTATCTGAGCCGCACCCTGGGCTGGTTCAACAAGCATCTGAAAGCAGTGTCGTAGGCGGCTAGCGTCCCAACAGCTTCTTGAAGAATTGACCCAACGCTGCCCAACTCTGACCGGCGGCATCCTGGGTCGTGCCGATGAACCCGAGAAGTTTGCTCGCCTCAGCGACGCGGGCGGTGGCGACTCTCACGTTCTCTGTGATCTCCTGCGTCTTCGCGACAATGTGCGGGGCGCTGTCGGCGGCCGTTCGCGCCAGCCTCGCCAGGTCGGCTGCGGCCTCCTTGGCTGAAGTTGACATTTCGGCCAGGTTCTCCCACGTCTCCGCCGCGTTCCCACTTGCCTTCTCCACATTCCGCAGTATCCGCCTCAGGGTTGGGAACAGCACAACGAACCCAAGGAAGAGCGCGAGAACCAGCAGCGTCCCCGCCACCATAAGGGCGACAACGGCGACGTCCGGGACCGACGTTGTGGTGTCTGAAGTCATGGCGAAATCTCAGTAAAGGTCCATACCGACGGTGCTCAACCCTGTGTTGCGAGAAGGATGACCAACACCACTATCACAACTACGGCGATGATGAGAAGGGTGACAATGACTTTCTGTATCATCCCGACCAGGGTGAATGGAAGCATGACGAGCTTGATGGGAAGCATCAATATCCATAACAGGACTTTGAGAATGGCAGACATGGAGCGCGCTCCTCACAATCTGAATTTCAACCACCCCACTCTACCACGCCGCCGCAGTGTCGGCTAAGGGCAAGGGATCAACGGCATTCCCTCTTCCTGAATTGTGATAGGATACTGGCACGGAAATCTGATAGGAGGCGGCACTATGGCCATCACGGGTCAGGGCATCATTTCCAGGGTTCCGGGTGAGCGTTCCAAGCTGGAAGAGATTGTGGTCTACCCGCCGGGTCCGGGCGAAGTCCTCGTCAGAATTCAGGCAAGCGGTGTCTGCCATACGGACCTGCATTACAAGCTCGGCAAGATTGACGACAAGTTCCCCTATCTGCTAGGACACGAAGGCGCGGGCATCGTGGAGGCAGTGGGCGAAGGGGTCACCGATCCGGAGGTCGGCGACTACGTAGTCCTGGCCTGGCGAGCGCCCTGCCAGTATTGCCGCTTCTGCCGCATTGGGCAGCACCAGCTATGCGCAGCCAGCCTCAACGCCGAGCCCAGGATGTTCGGCAAGAAGGATGGCAAGGTGCTGAATCCCGCCCTGGGCATCGGCACTTTTTGCAACTATACCGTGGTGGCGGCCAAGCAGGCCGTTCCTGTGCCGCGGGAGTGCCCGCCGGTGCAGGCCTGCCTCATCGGCTGCGGCGTCATGACCGGCGTCGGTGCCTGCCTGTACACGGCGGGGGTCCAACGGGGAAGCAGCGTCGCCGTCTACGGCTGCGGCGGTATCGGCTCCAGCGTCATCATGGGGGCCAAGCTTTCCCGCGCTGGCACCATCATTGCCGTCGACATCGCAGAAAACAAGCTCACCTGGGCCAGGGAATTCGGCGCCACCCACACCATAAACGCCTCTGAGACCGACCCGGTGGAGGCCATCAAGGAGATCACCGGAGGCAACGGCGTAGACTTCTCCTTCGAATGCGTGGGAATGCCCCAAACGCTGGACCAGGCCCTCTGGTCGAGGGACCTGGCGGGAACGTGCACCCTCATCGGCGTCCCGGACCCGACCATGAAGCTGGAACTGCCCATGCTCCAGTTCTTCGGCCTGGGCGGCAATCTCAGGGTGAGCTGGTACGGCGACTGCCTGCCCTCCAGGGACTTCCCCCTTCTCTCCGAGTGGTACATGAGCGGGGAACTTGATTTGGACAGGATGGTAACTGCAACCATCAACCTGGAGGACACGGAGGCGGCGTTCGACGCAATGGAACGGGGAGAGACCCTCCGTTCCGTCATCACCTTCCCAGACTAGGCACAAGGGACTGCCCTTCACTATGAAATAGCCCGTTGCAGGAGGAAAGGCATGAGCACCTACATTCAGCTTCTAACCCTCACCCATCACGGTCGGGAAGAGGCCATCGACAATCCCACGGGAGTGTTGATGGCCCAGGACGAGGTGCGGGTGCCCGGCGTTCGAGTGCTGGGGCTTTACGCAGTGCTAGGCGGCTACGACTTCGTGAGCATGGTCGAAGCGCCGGACAACGATTCCATCGCCCAATATTCGCTGCAGTTGGGAGTTAAGGCGGGCGTGACCGTCGTTACCCTTCCCGCCATCCCCGTGGCCCGGCTTGAAGGCGCGGAACTGCCGCCATTGCCGATATTGGATACGGCGGAGACTACAATTCCCAACTGAGGATAGCGTTCGTCTACGATGTGAACGCGATAAGGAAGTGGCCCAGTGAAGCCGCGAACCCGGTTTGAAAGAAAGCAGCACAATAAGGACAACAAACGCCTCCGGCGGACGGGCGGCGCCATATACCGTCGGAAGCCGTCAAGCAAAGAGGAAGGCGTCATCGTGGAGGGTCGCAATCCCGTCATAGAGGCGCTGCGGGCTGGCCGAACCATCAAGCGAATCATGCTGGCAAGCGGAGTAGGAAAGTCCGCCGCCATCGAAAAGATATTTCAGCTGGCCAGAGAGCGCGGGATGACGGTCGAACGGGTGGAGCGACGGGAGGTGGAACAACTCAGCGTGACGGGCAAGAGCCAGGGAGTGCTTGCCCTCACCGGCCCAAAAGGTTACGTGGGCTTGAAGCGGCTGCTCGAAATCGGCCACGAACGGAAAGAATCAACGCTGTTGGTCGTCCTGGACGGCATTCAGGACCCCCACAACCTGGGGGCTATAATACGCACGGCGGACGCGGCGGGCGTGCACGGCATAGTTATCCCCGAACGCCGCTCCGCCAGCCTATCGCCGGGAGTGGCGAGGGCATCGGCAGGGGCCATGGAGCACGTGGACGTAGCCCGGGTTCCCAACCTGACCAACGTGCTGTCGAGGCTGTCAAAGCAGGGCGTCTGGACCATGGGAATCGACCCCAAGGGAACGCTGGACTTCGCTGAAGTCGACTACAAGCAGCCCACGGCCATAGTGATTGGCGCGGAAGGCAAGGGGATTTCCCGCTTGGTGAAGGAGCGATGCGACGCCCTGGCGCGCATTCCAATGCGGGGTCGTATAGCCTCCCTGAACGCCTCGGTGTCGGCGGCCCTGGTGATGTACGAGGCCATGCGGCAGCGGCGGTGATGATCCCCCACGATGCATTCTGAGGAGACCCCGCGACGAAGAATCCCGCCACCCGAAATCACGTCACCGCAAGTTCTCCATTCAACGACAACGGATAGGACAGATATGAACCCCCCCGAAAGCTACGTAAGATACATTCCAAGAACCAGGGACCTCTATTCCTCCCACAGTCCCTATCAATGGGTAGAGAACACCGACGCTCCCTGGACGCCTTTAACCAAGCCCCTGAATCAATCGCGGGTGGCTTTGGCAAGCTCCTCCGGGATCTATCTGAAGGGGCAAAAACCCTTCCACACCAAGGACGACACGTCCATTCGGGAAATACCCAAGTCCTCATCGACCAGCGACTTCGGCGTGAACCACTTCGGCTATCGGATGGACGGCGCGGAGCGGGATCCCAACTGCGTGTTTCCCCTGGAGCAGATGCGGAAACTGGAGTGCGAGGGATTCATCGGGGAACTGGCGGACACCGCCTACACCTTCATGGGGGGAATCTACTCGACGCGGCGGGTTCGGGAGGAGCTTGCACCCCAGCTTGTAGAGCGGGCCCTGGCGAATGATATCGACCTCTTCTACCTGGTGCCTGCCTGACCCGTCTGTCACCAGTCCGTAGGGCTGGTATCCAGGGCCATAGAGGAGGCGGGGATTCCCACCATGACCATGTCGTCGGCGTGGGACATCACCCGGAACGTGAAGCCGCCGCGAGCGGCCTTCGTCAACTTCCCCCTTGGAAACCAGACGGGCAGACCGGGGAACAGGGAAGAACAGATGGCAATAGTTCGCGACGCCCTAACTGCCGCCTACTCCATGGCGGAGCCGGGCGCCGTAACCATTCTTCCCTACGAATGGGACGAGGCCGGATACGGCTGGCAGGGCGGGGAGTATCGCCCCGGATACCTGCGGCCCTACGTGCGGACGGAAGCCACGCCGACCGTCTGACTTCAGTCTACGCCTGGGGCGCGAAGTCCGCCGCCTTCATTATCTGGTCTCGCGCCGTCACCAGCAGCGGCTGAACCCTCGGCAGATACTCGCCGAACCACTTGGGGTCCGCTTCCACCTTGGCCTTGGCCTCCTCCATGTGCGCCAGGCTTTCGTACTGCCAGATGTGAATTATCTGGGTGATGGGGCCGATTATGGTGTAGAACCAGCCGGCCAGCTCCACGCCGTATTCCTTGCGAAGGGGCAGCGCAACCTCCCTAACCGCGTCCATGTACTCGTTGACCTTGCCATGCTTCAAATCATAAATGCGAACGTCGTAGATCATGCCCAATCCTCCTCTATCTTGACCGCTCCGGGGCTACCGGAGGGTCAGCCCGAAACTATCAGCCGGTGAAAATCGTGTCAAGCAAACCCCAGGCCGTAGACCCTTGCATGACGGGGGCGCTTTCTTGCTTTGCACGCGCTCCTATCCGTTATTCCCGTGAAAGCCTGCCCTCGCGAAGGCGGGAGCGGGAATCCAGACGCGGTGGGTGCGGTCTCGCGCGAAGGCAGGAGTAGCGACCAGGGGATTTCACAAAGATCTGCAAAGCGAACAGTCGCCACCTGATGATGACTACGACCCTGCATATCGCCTCATGCGTCCAGAAAGCAAGGGCCATCAGAAGCGTCCCCGCAACCGCGTCCGCCAGATAGTGGTTGGCCGTCGCGACAATGGCCGCAAGGGTAATCGACGGGTATAGGATGCCTGCGACTCTCAACAACCGACCGCCCCGCCGGAAGAAGAGAACCCCGAAGAAAACGGCCCAGGCGAAGTGGAGGCTGGGCATGGCGGCATAGACGTTGAAGTAGGCAGTCACGTCCCGCACGTCGTACCAGCCGGGGCCAAAGGACTTCATGGTATCCACAAAGCCGTACTCCGCCATCATTCGCGGCGGGGCCACCGGAAATACCACGTGGGCAACGAGGGCGAATAACAGGCTTATGATTACCACGTTCCTGTAGTGGAAGTATCTGTCCCTGGCCGCGACGTAATAGGCAAGGGCGGATGCTGGAATTACGGCCAGAAAGGTCAGGATGTAGACCCAATTGAAGGCCGTCGCGAGCCAGCTTCCGGCCTCCACCAACCACTGGTTCCACGCTGTCTCCCAGAAGAAACCGAAGCTGTTTTCGAAGGCTATCAGCTTCTCGGCGTTCTCGCGGGCCAGGTGCCCCAGCCCGTCTCTCGAAAGACTGCTGGCGGCAGCGTAGATCAGGAACAGGCCGATGATCAGCACCGCTTCCCGGAGGTGAGAAGCCAAGCCGCTCCTGGCATTCAGCGTCCGGAGCAGCGAATGATATCGGAGAAGGCTGTCTCTAGCTCCTGCTACCAACAGGCCCACGTCGCAACAATCAGAATGAAGGGGGCTTATCCCGCGTCCGACGGATTGGCTTGGCCCGCCATCCGGTGGATGAGGGCCTGGAGCCGGGGTGAGTCTTCCAACTCATGGGAGAAGGCGTCGAAGTCCTCCTCCATCCAGATGGGAGGTGATCGGCGAAAGCGGCCGGTGGGTGAATAGAAGCAGAAGCGCACCGCCAGAGAGCCATTCTCGTACTCCAGAAGCTGGATGGTCGGCACCCAGTGTTCGTGGGCTACCGACACCTCTTCCACCACCTGCCCCTTGCCCCACGGCAGCTTGAAGGGTCTCGGTAATTTTCTCCCAGTCGACAACGTCACTACTCCGCGCCATCACCGGAGAGCCGTACCAGCGACTCCGGGGTTATCGAATCCTGCGACCGCCCTGATACACCGCCCACACATTCCGCATGGCCCCAAGGTCGGATAGGGGATCACCGTCGACGAGGATCAGGTCAGCTAGCTTGCCCACCTCCACGGTGCCGGTCTCTTCCAACGTTCCCGTAATGTCCGCGGCGATGCTGGTAGCCGACATGATTGCCTGCATTGGGGTCAAGCCCGCCTCTATCATCACCTCCATCTCGTGGACGATGGTGCCGTGGCGCACGGGCGAGCCGCCGGCGTCTGTACCCGCCGCAATCTTCACGCCGGCGTCCAGCATGTGGCGGAAGCTGGCCCTGGATGCCTCACGCCGGGCCTCGGACTCGTCTATCTCTTCTTTCGTCAGTCCCCACCTCACCGCGGCGTTCAGCCTGTAGTCCCAGGTGGACATGGTAGGCACCGCGACGGTGCCCTTTTCCGCCATTAGTCCGGCGGTATGAGCGTCGATGTTGGTGCAGTGCTCGATGGAGTCGATGCCCGCCTCTACCGCCTCGGTGGCGCCGACGAAGCCGGTGCAGTGGGCGGCGACCTTGAGGCCCGCAACGTGGGCCAGGTTCACGACCAGGCCCGCGATTTCAGGGCCAAGGGTAGCGTAGTCCGTGCCATCTTCCCTGACGCCCGTCGCGCCGACCTTAATCAGGCCCGCGCCCTGGGCGATCTGCGACATAACGACCTGGCGCATCTGCTCAGCGGTCTCTATGGTATGGACCATGGAATAAGGCCAGGTGGTGGGCCGCTGAATCCACTGGCCCGCCGCCGTGATGCGCGGCCCGGGGATAGCGCCGGTGGCCACCTGTCTGGCCAGGGTGATGCTGATGCCGTAGGGGGAACCCACGTCGCGGGCCGAGGTCTGGCCCGTCATCAGGGCGCGTTTGGCGTTGGCGGCTGCCTTCACCAGCAGCACCTCCGGCGCATCGTCGTTCATGGCCATGACGCCGTTCTGCCCGCCGTCGCCGGCGAAATGCTCATGGCAGTCGAAGGTGCCGGGCATCAGCGTCAGGTCCTCGCCGTTAATGTCCTCGTAGTGGGGATGGGTCGAAGGCGCAACGTTGCCTTCGCCAATCCAACTGATGACGCCGTTCTCAACCACCACGTTCACAGAGGGAATGGGGTCACCTCCATTGCCGTCAATCAGCCTCACGTTTCTAATCAGAAGGTTCATGACTTTCTCCTATCGGCGGCGGAGCGTCGAATTCGATACATCGTCGCCTCACAGCCAAATGAAATATGCTCCGTCAATGGGAGGAAATTAGCGCCATGCTAGCACCCGCCGAAAAACAGTGTCAAGGAATGTTCAGCCGAGGCATTGGCGGCCTGACGTCCGGTTGTTGTTGTAAGTTTTATTCGTTTTTGGGGCATTCGTTATTTTCTGTGGTGGAAACGAATGGTATTTTCCTTCGTAAACGGGGAATCGTAATTTGCTGTAGTGAAAACGAATGGGGCATTTACCATAGGCGCAGGGATGCCGGGTGAGCAGGAGCCGTAAGGGGAAATGGAAGGCGCGGAGGGGGAGTTCGGTGGCCTTCCTGTTTTTCTGCAAATATGTTCTGTGGCGTTCATGGGAGGAGGTTAACAGGCGGAGGGGGGTGGAGGCAAGGGGAAGTTGTCACATTGCGGGGTTATTGGGTGGCGGCAAGAGGGGGAGGGCGGGTAAGAGTGGGTGTGCGGATGACGAGATTCTCACTTTGTGCTATGATTCTGAAAATTTCGACTTGACGCTCAAATCCCCTCTATTACCCCCACAGGCCGGAGGAAATACAGCAATGCCCAGGAAAGATATAGCGCTAATGGCCCACCTGATGCGAAGGGCCGGGTTCGGCGCTTCCTACGAAGAGTTGGAAGCCCGCGCCGCCAAAGGCTACGAAGCAACGGTGGAGGAACTTCTGGACCCGGACGCCCACGGCATCCCGGAAGTGGACATGCACATGTTCCGACGCTACCACCCCGTCGCCGAAGCAGAAGCCAGCACCGAAAAGAGCTCCCTAACCTTCATGTATTACCTGCTGACCACCCAGCGTCCTCTGGAGGAGAAGATGACTCTCCTCTGGCACATGATCTTCGCCACGGGCAACTCCAAGGTGGAAAACTCCAGGGAGCTGACCGGCCAGCTGGATACGTTCCGCAATCACGGGATGGGCAGCTTCCGCGACCTGCTGGTCAAGGTTTCCAAGGATCCCGCCATGATCTTCTGGCTGGACAACAACGAGAACCACAAGACGGCCGTCAACGAGAACTGGGGCCGCGAACTGCTGGAGCTCTTCTCCATGGGTCAGGGCAACTACACCGAGGATGACGTTCGGGAAGCCTCCCGCGCCTTCACCGGCTGGACCATCAAGCCCAAGCTGCCCAAGGACCCCTTTCTCTGCCTGGACACGTGGGAGTTTCTCTACCTGCCGCAAGACCATGACAACGGGGAGAAGACCTTCCTGGGTCACACGGGCCGCTTCAACGGCGAGGACATCATAGAAATCATCGTGCAGCAGCCCGCCACGGCCCGCTTCGTGGCGCGGCATCTGTATAACTTCTTCGTCGCGGACGAGATTCAGGTGCCCAGCTGGAAGGACGAAGATCCCCGCGATCCTGAGGCCGTCGACGCCATCGCCGAGACCTTCGTCAACTCCGGCTACGACATCCGCGCCACGCTGCGGTTCATCTTCAACTCGGACTTCTTCAAGGACGAGAGCGCCTGGTTCGCCCGCGTCAAGAGTCCGGCAGAGATCGTGGCCGGCACCGCGCGTCTCACCGGCGAATACCAGGCAATGCGCCCCGGGATTCTGGGTCTGGCGCTGGAATGCGGATACCAGGGTCAGGCGCTGACGGACCCGCCCAGCGTGGAGGGATGGCACTTCGGCCAGGAATGGATAGACACGGGCGCGCTCATCCGGCGCGTCAACTTCATGGCGGACAGCCTCAGCGATGCCACCACCCCCGGCATAGAGGACATCATCACCCGGCTGGCGCGGAAGCACTCCTTCACGCCGAACGAACTGGTTGACGCCTGCCTGGAGCTTCTGGGACACGTTCAGCTTGGGGAGAATACCAAGGACGAAATCCTGAGCCATTTCAGCGACGACCAGGTAATTACCCGCGGCTCTACGGAAGGGGAAAGAAAAGCCTTCGGGAGGCGCGTTACCGAGATGCTTCAGCTCATCGCCGCCACCAGGGAGTACCAGTTCTGCTAACTTCAGCATCAACGGGACCCATCCTCACATAACGGAGTTAAACAAGTGGCCTTAACCAAGATTGCCGCAGAACGCACCTACAACTACAGCCACAACGTTGGCATGCTGACCGCCTTCTCCGGCCCCGTGGACATGGCCCTGGGTGATCCGGGCCAGATCTTTGTCTCCTGCCGAGCCAGCGAGCCTGGCGCTCGCCCCGGCCGAGGCCAGGGCTGGGTGCGCTGGAACCTGGAAGACGACACCCTCATTCTCAACGTCCGCTCGCAGGACACTGGCGAACGAGAAATCGTTTGGCCATCGGCCCTGGTTCTAGACCTTGCCGGAGGGCAGGTGTTGCAGGCCGACGAGTGGCGCAACCGGGTATCCACCTATACCACCGAGGGCGAATACCTGGGAAGCTGGGGGACCGCCGGTTCTGCGCCCGGACAGTTTAACGGCCCCAGCGGAATGCGCTTTGACCCCGACGGAAATCTTGTCATAGCAGAGAGCCGCAACAACCGGGTTCAGCGCTTCGACAGGGAGGGCCGTCACCTGGAAAGCTGGGGGGGAGCCGGTTCCGGCCCGGGCCAGTTCGACATGCCCTACGGCATCCACGTGGACGGCGACGGCAATGTCTTCATCGCCGATTGGGGCAACGATAGAGTCCAGAAATTCGCCTCCGACGGCGAGCTTCTGGCTATCTTTGGCGCTTCCTCCACCGGCGTCGGCAGCTTGACCCGTCCCAGCGGAGTCGCCGTCGACGACGACGGGGACGTGTACGTGGCCGACTGCGGGAACAATCGCGTCCAGATCTACACCTCGGAAGGGGAATATATCACCGGCCTCTACGGGGACGCCCGGACGCTGTCCAAGTCGGCGCAGATGTACGTGGACGTGAACCCGAATATGCAGAAAGCCAGAATGCGCGCCGACACCTCCAAGGAGTGGCGCTTTTTCAGACCTACCGCCGTCGCCATCGCCCCCAACGACATGATTCTGGTGGCGGAGGCGATTCCCGGCCGAATCCAGTTCTATCAGAAAGAAAACGACTACATGGACCCTCAGTTCAATCTGTAAGACTCAAATAAGCTAAGGAGGACACTCCCATGATCAACGGTTTCAAAGTCATCGACGCCGACGCCCATATGCAGGAGCCCGGCGACCTGTGGGACAAGTACGTGGAGAAGGAATTTTTCGACAGGCGTCCCAAGGTTGAGGCGATGGAGCATCGCATCTATTTCAAATACGCAGAGAGCGAACTCTTCCCCAAGACCGGACTCCCCACCGGCGTCTGGAAGGAGCGCCCCCAGAAGATGTTCGAGCGGATGCCCGAGAAGTACGGGCAAGCATACGACAACTACTGGAGCGCGGAGAGCCGCCTGGAGGATATGGAGAAGTACGGCTGGGACAAGATGGTCTGCATTCCCGGCATCGGCGCGGCGCCTCTCGGTCAGCAGGGCCGCGATCCCGACCTGATGTGGGCGCTGGCTCGCGCTTACCACAACTGGGCTTACGACTTCTGCTCCGCCGACCCGGTCAAGCTGAAGCTGGTCGCGAACCTGCCGACCTACGACATCGAGCGGACCGTGACCGAGACCCGCCGCGCCGTTGCGGAACTGGGTGCCGTCACGGTCATGATGCCGAAACCTCTGCCGGGCAAGTTCTGGCACGAGCCGGAATACGACCCCTTCTGGGCGTTGATTGAGGAGTTGGACGTACCCCTCTCCTTCCACGGCGTCGGCAGCTGCGCGCCCCATGCGGGATCGCGCTACTCCGGACAGGTAGGAGCGATGTTTGCCCTCCAGCACGCCATTGGCTTCCCCATGGAGAACATGATCTCCCTCGGCCACATCATCTACACCGGCATCCTGGACAAGCATCCCAACCTGCGGTGCAGCTTCCTGGAGGGCAACGCGGGCTGGGTACCCTTCTGGCTGGGACGCCTGGACGACCACGCCGTGGGCCGTCAGTCCGTTTTCTGGGACGACAACAACCTGACCATGACGCCCACCGAGTACTTCAAGCGAAACATCTGGGTGGCGTGCGACGGCGACGAAGTTGGACTCGGCGCGGTGCTGGACCACATCGGCGACGACAACTTCGTGTGGAACACGGACTACCCCCACTCCGACGCTCCCGACCCGGACAAGGCGCTGCCCGAACTCCTTGAGCAGCCCATTTCCGAAGAGAGCAAGAAGAAGATTCTGTGGGACAACCCCGTGCGTCTCTTCGGCGAGCGGATAACCGTCTAGCCGATAGAATCGGCGCGATACGCCGAAAGACTCCGACGTAAACTACACAACCCCGCCGTTCCCGTATAGACGGAAGCGGCGGGGTTGACGTATTATTCCAGAAGCGTTTGCGGACAGTAATACCCGGATTCGGCACATTCAACAACCATTCTGAAGGGAAAGTGAACGGAATGAACACCACCACAGTAATCACCGCCAACCTGCTCATCGACGGTCAGGGAGGCGCGCCCATAGACAAGGGGGCCATCGTCCTGGAAGGTTCCAAGATTTCGTGGGTGGGCCCCGCGAAGGACCTACCCAGAAGGGACGGCCCCCAACCGGACATCCTCGACTTCCCCAACGGGACCATACTCCCCGGGCTGGTGGATGTTCATACCCACACCAACCTGCCCGGCGATGGCACCGCCGTGGAGGAAGGCTGCGATGAACCCGACGAAATACTGATGCTTCGTTCCGCCTGGAACGCCCGCAAGCACCTGGAAACGGGCGTCACCACCGCCCGGGACAACGGCGGCAAGAACATGACGACAATATATCTGAAACAGGGCATCGAGCGCGGCTTTATTCCAGGTCCCCGCATGGTTGTCAGCGGCAGGCCCATCACCGTCACCGGCGGCCACTGCTGGGTAATGGGAGGCGAGGCCGACGGGGTGGAAGGCGTCCGACAGGCCGTGCGGCAGCTTCTGAAGGACGGGGTGGACTTCATAAAGGTAATGACTACGGGCGGCGGCACCAGAACCTCCTATCCCAGCCGTGCGTCGTACGGGCTGGAGGAACTGCAGGCCATCACCTCCGAGAGCCACCACTTCGGCAAGCTGGTGGGCGCCCACTGCTCCTCCACCCAGGGGATCATCAACTCCCTGGACGCGGGAGCGGACATGCTCATCCACTGCACCTTCTTCAACCCGGACGGGTCCTACACCTACAACCCTGCGGTCGGGGAACGGATAGCGGAGGCGGGCGCGTGGGTGAATCCAACCCTGCACGTGGGCACCGCAACCCTCTGGATACTCGAGGCGAAGCAGCGGGAGAGCGGCCTGAATCACGAGGAAGCCGAGCTTCTGGAGACGACGAAACGCAGGCTGGACTGGAGATTGGACAGCTGCCAGAAGCTGGTGGAGATTGGGGCCAAGTTTGTATCAGGGTCAGACTCCGGCTGGAGCAACTACGCCATGGGGCTGTTCCAGCGGGAGGTAACGGAGATGACGGACATTGGCCTCAACAACATGGGCGCCGTACTATCGGGCACCAGCGAGGCAGCCAAGTCCATCGGCGTGGACCACCTGGTGGGGACGCTGGAGCCAACCAAGGAGGCGGACGTGATTGTGGTGGAGGGGAACCCACTGGCGGACATCGGCGCGCTCTCCAACATCAGAGCCGTGTTCAAGGCGGGGGTGCAGGCGGTCTAGGTTTACGCTTGCCCTGGGTTACGGCCCCGGTCTTCACGAGGGTGGCCATTTGCCGCTTAGATTGATGGCGCGGTTGGACGCAGGTAGATGATGGGTTCCTGCCTTCGCAGGAACGAGAGAGGGAAGGGCTAGGACTGGGTTTGGGGTTCCACGGCCAGGAGGAGCTTGCGGAGCCGTCTGCCCATGGTAGAGAGGACCTTTATGCGCAGGCCCTCGTAGACGACCTCGTCCCCCGGCTTGGGCATCTTGTCCAGGATGCTGTAGACCACCCCACCGATGGTGTCCACCTCCGCCTTGTCGAAGGTGGCGTCCACCAGCTCCTCCAGATCGTTGAGGGACAGTCCCGCGTCCACGATTAGTCGCCCGTCCGGCGTGGGCGTCGCGGTGGGACTCTTGGAGGGGGAGAACTCGTCCTCAATCTCGCCGACGATCTCCTCCAGCAGGTCCTCCAGCGTGACCAAACCCTCCGTGCCCCCGTGCTCGTCGACCACCAGCGCCAACTGGACGTGCCGGCCCTGGAACTCGGTGAGCAGTTCGCCGAGGCGCTTGGTCTCCGGGACGAAGAAAGGTTCCAGCATCAACTCTTCCAGAGAGGGCCAGGGGGATTCCGTGTTCAGCAGCGGCATCAGGCGGCGGGAGTAGATTACCCCCACCACTTCGTCGATGGTCTCGCGGTAGACGGGCAGGCGGCTATGGCCCGACTCCAACATCCGGTTGACCACGCTGGAAAGGCTGTCCTTCACGTCCACGGAGACGATGTCCATCCTTGGCACCATCACGTCGCGGGCGTTGTACTCGTCCAACCGCAGGATGGCGCGAATCATGGAGCGCTCCCGCTCGTCCAACTCGCCGTGGGCCTCCTCGCCGACCATCACTTCCACGTTGGGGCCGGCAAGCCCCTCTTGCCCCTCCGATTGGGTTGCCGAAGCAGTTTCGTTCAAACCGTTAGCTTTTCTTGACGTGGAAGACGCCGGGTGCCTGAGAAGGAAGTCGACGCCCGCCAGCAACGCCAACAGCGCAAGTCCAAAGAGGGCGGCCAGGGGCCAGGACATCCACGAAAGGGAGAAGAGAAACGCCGTAGCGGAGACTGCAACCGCAATGATGACTGCCATGCGCGCGATATCAAGCCACGGAGGCGAGTCAGCCCCTTTAAGCATGCGCCATCGGAGGCCGACGCCTGCATAAGCCAGCAGTGCTACGGCTAGAACTATACCCGAAGATAAACCGCTTTCGTCCAAGCTTGTTTTTCCTCGATGTCTCCCGTGAAGGAATTTCTTCCCCTTCAGCAGGCGATGCCGCCAACAGAGTCTCAGGTGGCGTTGTCTGCGGCTTTGTCGGGAGACCTCTCTATGATTTTAGCAGGAACGCCAACTGCCAGTCTATAAGGAGGCACGTCTTTATTCACCACTGCGCCGGCACCGGTGGCCGCGCCCTTGCCTACCGAGACGGGCGCTACAAGCATGGTATCGGAGCCGATAAAGGCGTCCTCGCCGATTTTCGTCTTGTGCTTCCGGGCACCGTCGAAGTTGCAGGTAACGAGGCCCGCGCCCAGGTTGGCGTTTTCGCCCACTTCGGTGTCGCCCACGTAGCCGAAATGGCCCAACTTAACGCCCCTGCCCAGGCGGCTGGCCTTGACCTCCACGAAGTTGCCGACATGGGCGCCGACCTCCACGCGGCAGCCGGGGCGGAGGTGGCTGTAAGGCCCCACGTCCACATCATCCTCCAGGGTCGACTCCACCACCACGGATAGAAGTACGCGGCACCTGTGACCGATAACGGAAGCGCGAATCAACGCGCCGGGGCCGATAACGCAGTCCTCTCCGATTGCCGTGCCTGCCTGCAGGTGCGAGTCAGGGTGTATGACGGAGTCCTGTCCTATGACGACGTCGGCATCTATGTACGTGGAGGCGGGATCTATGATGGTGACGCCCGCCCTCATCCACTTCTCCGCGATGCGGCGTCGCATTGCTGTACTCGCCGCCGCCATGCTGATTCGGTCGTTCACTCCCATAATCTCCTCCGCATTCTCTGTTTCCACAGTCTCTATGGTATTCCCCTGCGACGCGGCGGCTTCCACCAGCCAGGTCAGGTAGTATTCGCCGTTACTGCTGGCGGGAATCCTGCCCACGTTTTCCGTGAGCCACGAACCGTCGAAGCAGTAGGTTCCCGCGTTCACTTCGTCGCCCAGTTCCCGACCTTCAGCGTCGGCGGCTTCGACGATGCCGCGGACACTGCCGTTGTTGTCTCGTAGGACCTTGCCCAGGTCCTGCTGCTCCGAACCCCGCGCCGAAAGCAGGGTCAAGCTAGCTCGCGATTCCACGTGCCGCCCCATCAACCCGCTGAAGGTATCGGGACGGATGAGGGGAGCGTCCCCCATCGTCACCAGCACGTTGGCGTCAGGCGTTACCACTTGACCGGCGCACCGCATCACCGCGTGGCCGGTGCCGAGGGGCTGCGGCTGCGTCACGTACTCAGCCTCATCTCCCAACGTATCCCGAACTGCCTCAATGTTGTGCGGCGAAAGCACCACAAACACCCGCTCTACGCCTGCCTGCCTCAGTCCATGCACCGCATGAGCAATCATAGACTTGCCGCACACCCGGTGCAGGACTTTCGGGGTTTTCGAGTTCATGCGACGGCCCTCGCCGGCAGCCAGAATCACGCCAACCCAGTCGGACATATCAGCGCCTCCCTGTTTTGCAATGTGGGGGACACCCGACAATAGTACGAGACGGACGTGGAAAATGCCATTTGGGGGCGGGAGAAGGGCGGTTCTGGAACCGCCCCTACAGGACGAGTTTGGCGCGGGGGCGGTAGATTCCTGCCTACGGAGAGCTTTGAAAAACCCCTTAATCCTCACTCTCGCGAAGGCGGGAGTCCATACCCCGCCTCACCTGGATTCCCGTTTTCACGGGAATGACGGAAGGGACGTGGGATCCGTCTTGTGGGGCATTGGCGCCCGTGCTATGCTTTGTGAGTGCCCCTGTAGCTCAGCGGATAGAGCACTGGCCTCCGGAGCCAGGTGCGGGCGTTCGAGTCGCCCCAGGGGCGCCATAGAAAGGCTCCGGCACTCTCGCAGTCATCATTTCGGGGCGTGGCGCAGCGGTAGCGCGCATGGTTTGGGACCATGAGGTCGTGAGTTCAAACCTCACCGCCCCGACCAAAACCTGATATATTACGGCTTCAAATCTTACCAGAGGCTATTGTCATGGGATCCGGAAGACCCAACTGGTACTACGATCATCCGCCCGCCTGCACGTGCGCCCAGTGCGACGCCCAGAGAATCAACCGCAAGACCAAGGGCCAGAAAGTGAAGGGTTGGTTTCGAGGGCTTTGGCCCTTCGGCAAGGGCAAGAAGGACAAGTAGAGGAAACGCCCGGCCATGAGCCTGCCACCCTACCGCGTCCAGTACAGCCCCATCATCGACCGTCCTCCCATCAGGTGGCCCGGCGGCGAGCGGGTGGCCCTCTGGATATCTCCCAACATTGAGCACTACGAGTATCAACCGGTGTTCGACGGGCAGCGGGACCCCTGGCCCCGTATGCCCTACCCCGACGTTCGGGAGTATTCCTACTGCGACTACGGCAACCGGGTGGGATTCTGGCGGATGCTGAAAGCGCTGGACAAGTTCAACATTCGCTGCACCGTGTCTCTCAATTTGGCCGTGCTGGAGCACTATCCCGAAGTGAAGGCGGCCATGGTGGAGCGGGACTGGGACTTCATGAGCCACGGCATATACAACACGCAGTACCTGAACACACTGTCAGAAGAGGAGGAGCGGGCCTTTTACGAGGACTGCATCCAGACCCTTGAGCAGCATACGGGCAAGCGGCTCAAGGGGATGCTGGGTCCCGCCATTTCTGGCTCTGAGGCGACGCCCGACCTGATGGCGGAGGCGGGGCTCATCTACCACACGGATTGGATGCACGACGACCAGCCCGTGCCGATAGACGTAAAGTCGGGCAAGCTGATCTCCGTGCCCTACTCGGTAGAGACCAACGACGGGATTATTTTCAGGAGCTACGCCGACGGGGAAAACTTCTATCGAATCTGCAAGGACCAGTTTGACCAGTTATACCGGGAGGGCGAGGAGAGCGGGCGCGTGATGTGCATTGCCATCCACCCCTTCCTGACCGGCCAGCCCCACCGCATTCGCTACCTGGAGAAGACCCTCGACTACATCATGTCTCACGACGGGGTCTGGCAGACCACCGCCGACGACATCGCTGATTATTACATCCAGAACTACTACGACGAGGCCGTGGCCCACGCCACCGCCCTCTCCGACAGAGGATAGACTTGCCTGGACAGCGCGGCTTCGGCATGGACCACGACCACTACGACTGGTCGCCCCTGGTCGAACGAAAACCCCTCCGGTGGCCAAAGGGCGCACGGATGGCGGTATGCGTAGTCGTGAGTCTGGAGCGGATGGAGTGGGCGCCGCAGCGGGGCAGCTTCCAGACGGGGACACTGTACAACCGTCCTCTGCCCGACTACCGGGGCTACTCCCACCGGGAATACGGGCATCGAGTGGGCATATTCCGCGTCCTGGACGTGCTGCAGAAGCACGGCGTTACACCGACCGTGGCGATGGACGCCCTCACGGCGCGGCACTATCCCTATCTCGTGGAGCACTGCCTGGGCAGGGGATGCGAAATCATCGGCCACGGCATCGCCATCAGCCGGGTCATCAACAGCCGGATGGCGGAGGCGGAGGAGCGGGACTACATACACGCGAGCATCGACGCGCTGAAGGAAGCTACCGAAGCTACGCCCAAAGGCTGGCTCAGCCCGGACTACGGGGAGTCGGACCGCACACCGGCGATTCTGGCCGAAGCGGGCATTGAGTATCTCTGCGACTGGGCCAACGACGAGCAGCCCTATCCCATGACGACGCCGAAGGGTTCTCTAGTTTCACTGCCGCTATTGCTGGACCTGAACGACTCCTTCGCGTTGGCGGAGCGGGGCTTTCCCGTTCACGAGTACGCCGGCATGATTAAGGACGCCTGCGACACCATCCACGCCGACGCCGCCGAGACGGGCCGACTATTCGCCCTGAACGTGCACCCGTGGATAATGGGGCAGCCCTTCCGCATTGGCTACCTGGACCGGGCGCTGGGACACGTTATGGGCAAGCCGGGGGTATGGGCCGCCAGCGGGTCGGAAATTGTCCAATGGTATCGAGAATCTATCGACAATAGCCGTTAAGGAGGCTGGATACATGACAAGCATCGCCATCAAGGGAAGCTGGGTTGTGGGCTGGGGCGAAAACGGACACGAAATCATCAACGACGGCGTAGTCGTCACCCAGGACGACCGGATTGCCTTCGTCGGTTCGCAGGACGATCCCGACTGCCCGCCCGCCGACCGGACCATCGACGCTTCCGGCATGCTCGTCTCCCCCGGCCTCATCAACCTCCACGCCATCGCAAACCTGGACGTGCAGGTGCTTCACATCGACGGGCCGGACGACGCGGGCTTCCCCAAGGCCCGGTCTTTCGTCATGGACCCGGACGTGCCTCACATCCTCACCGACGAAGAGTACCGGGTCAGCGCCGACTTCAGCGTGGCCACGCTGCTCAAGAGCGGCTGCACCACCTTTGCCAACGTGACGACCAGCGCCACCAAAAGATGGGAAGATACGCGGGTGGAGCCCTACGCCCTCGCCGAAGCCTCGGAGCGGATGGGCGCGCGGGGCTGGATCGGCCACTTCTACATGGAGGGCTGCGTTTACACCGACGGCAGCGGCGAGACGCAGTGGGTGTGGGACTCGAAGAAGGGCCAGCAGGCCATGGACAACGGCATCGAGCTGGTCAAGTATCTTCAGAAGCGCAACCATCCTCTGGTCACGGGCTTTCTGTTCCCTGTACGAACGGATAGCTGCTCCGAGGATATGCTCAAGGAGACGGTGCGGCAGGCCAAGCTGCTGGGGGACGTGCATATTCGCGCCCACTTCGCCCAGCGCATTGCGGAATTCCGGCTGTTCAAGTCGAAGAACCCCAACCGATCCATGGTGGAGTGGTTGCAGGACATCGGGTTCCTTGGCCCTCAGATCTGCCTGACCCACGCCATATACATCGCAGGCCACAGCGAGACCGGCGACCCGCCCAGCAACGACTTGCAGATTCTGGCTGACACGGAGACAAACACATGCCACTGTCCGGTGGTGTCCTCGCGGGGAGGGAAGAATCTGGAGTCCTTCAGCCGGTACATTGCGGCGGGCGTGAACATGGGCATCGGCACGGATACGTACCCGCCGGACCTGCTGGAGGAGATGCGCATTGGGGCCCTCGTCAACAAGGTGGTGGAGGGGTCCCGTCGGGCCGGAACGGTGCGGGAGTTCTTCAACGCCGCGACCATCAACGGGGCGAAGGCGCTGCGTCGGGACGACCTGGGGCGACTGGCCCCAGGCTGCACGGCGGACATCAGTATCTTCGACTTCAACGGGCTCCACTACGCCCCCATCGACGACCCCATGCGGACGCTGGTGCACGTGGCGACGGGCAAGAACTGTCACACCGTGTTGGTGGGAGGCAAGGTTGTCGTAGAGGGAGGACGGGTCGTGTGCCTCGACGAGGAGAAGC
Organism: uncultured Dehalococcoidia bacterium; assembly: GCA_951812825.1. Lineage (GTDB taxonomy): Bacteria > Chloroflexota > Dehalococcoidia > Lucifugimonadales > JAPULR01. The sequence goes on from OX638324.1 coordinate 972,205, forward strand.
TGGAGCGGAAGGCCCGGCACGCCTGGCTGAAGTACAAGGACGGAGTGGTGGCCTGGGACGAAGCCAAGCGCCCCAGCGACGAGATTTTCCCGCCGCTGCTGCCTAACGCAGACGGATAGGGTTTGGGTGCTTTCAGGGCGACAAGCAGAGAAGGCGTGTTTGAAAACCGCCGCTACCGGGGCGGTGTGTGTTGATGACTAACAACCAGGCACTATCCGGCAAGGAGGACATTCAATGACAAGCATCGCGATCAAGGGAAGCTGGGTGGTCGGCTGGGTCAAAGACGGCCATCACGTCATCGAGGATGGAGTAGTCGTAACCAAAGACGACCGCATAGCCTTCGTTGGCTCCCAGGGCGACCCTGACTGTCCGCAAGCCGACAGCGTCATCGACGCCACGGGGATGCTCGTCTCGCCGGGCCTGATTAACCTTCACGCCATCGCCAACCTGGACCTCCAGGTGCTGCGCATGGACGCCAGCAACGAGTCCACGTTCTCCAAGCCCGAGTCCTTCGTGATGGACCCAAGCCAGCCCTACATCCTCACTGACGAGGAGTATCGGGTCAGCGCGGACTTCAGCGTGGCCACGCTGCTCAAGAACGGCAGCACCAGTTTCATTAACGTCACAACCAGCGCCACCAAGCGCTGGGAGGACACCAGCGAGACCTACGCCCTTGCCGAGGCTTCGGAGACTATGGGCATGCGCGCCTGGATTGGGCACTTCTACCAGGAGGCCTGCAACTACACCGATGCGAATGGGCAATCCCACACGGTCTGGGACTCCAAGAAGGGGCAGCTGGCCATGGACCACGGCATTGAGGTGGTGAAGCACCTGCAGAAGAAGAATCACCCCTTGCTGAACGGCATTCTGTTTCCGGTTCGGACCGACGGCTGCTCCGACGACATGCTGAAGGAAACGGTGCGGCAGGCGAAGCTGCTGGGCGGCGTCCACATCCGCTCCCACTTTTCCGAATACCCCTACGAGTTCCGCGGCTTCAAAGCAAAGAACCCGGACAGGACAATGATAGAGTGGCTGAACGACATCGGCTTCCTGGGGCCAAACATCTGCCTCACCCACGCCATCTACATCGCCGGACACAGCTTCACGGGAGACGCGCCTGGGGACGACCTGGACCTGCTGGCCCGGAGCGGCACCAGCGTGTGTCACTGCCCCGTAGTTTCGGCGCGGGGCGGGAAGGCGATGCAGTCCTTCGGCCGGTACGTTCGCGCCGGAGTGAACATGGGCATAGGGACGGATACGCACCCGCCGGACATACTGGAGGAGATGCGCATGGGCGCCATTATCAACAAGATAGTGGATGGCAACCGCGCCTCCGGGACGGTGCGAGACTTCTACAACGCCGCGACTGTTGGCGGAGCGAAGGCCCTGGGGCGGGACGACTTGGGGCGGCTGGCGCCGGGATGCACCGCGGACATCAGCATCTTCGACTTTTCCCATCTGACCGCGGCGCCACTGGACGACCCCATGCGGATGCTGGTGCACGCCGCCAACGGCCGAGACTGCCATACGGTGCTGGTGGGAGGCAGGGTGGTGGTGTCGGAGGGACGGGTAGTCGGGGTGGACGAGGAGGAGTTGGCCGCAAAGGCGCGACAGGCGTGGCTCAAGTACAAGGGCGGCGTGGCGGCGTGGGACCCGGACAACCGGCCCAGCGAGGAAGTGTTTCCACCCCTGTTTCCCAACGCCTCCAAGTAGCGGATGAAACGAGGGCGGTTATACGAGCGGCTGGAGTCGCGGTGGCGGGAGCTCCACGACGCGATTCAGGGCTTGTCTGATGATGCGCTGCTGGAGGCTGGCGCGGTGGGGCAGTGGTCCATCCGGGACGTGCTGGCCCACGTGACCACCTGGGATGAAGAAGCGTTGAAGGCGCTGCCCGTCATTCTCGAAGGTGGCCGTGTGCCGCGTTATTCGACACTATACGGAGGTATTGACGCGTTCAACGCACAGGCACAGGGGCGGAAGATGGGGTTATCACTTGAGCAGGTATTCGCGGAGCTGGAGGGGACCCACCAACGCCTACTCTCCTACCTGAAGGGCGTACAGGATGCGGCTTTTAACCGGGAAAATCGCTTCCTGCGGCGGCTGCGCCAGGACACCTACGGGCACTATCGGGAGCACGCCGGGCAGATTCGAGCGTGGCGCGAGAAGCGCTGCGCTTAGTCCTTAATTCGCCGGAGCGCCGTTCTCACCTCATCGACGCCATTATCCGTGGTAAGCACTTTCAATGAGAAGGGCGGCTTCCAAAAGGAGCCGCCCTTCTCAGATTCTCTGACCGGATTTCTACTGGTACACGGGGACGGTGTACTCGTGGTGGCGAACGGGCCCGAAGTGCAGGTGGTTGGCTTGATAGTCCACTACCACGTCGGGATCAAAGGCTACTTGAGGGTTAAGGAAGAACATGGGAATGACGTTGTAATTCTCGTACATCCAGTCTCCCATCTCCTGGGTATATTGGAGTATGTCATCCGGCAAGACGGCCTGGGTCAGATTGACGTAGACGTCGTCCATGGAATCGTAATCGAAGAAGTAGCCTCCCCCGCAACCTCCCGCCACGGGGCTCATTCGGAAGCAGATACCAATGGGGAAGGGTCCCGTTGCCTGGAACCACGCATAGATGTTGTGGTTCCATTCTCCGGTTCGAGCCCCGGCGTTCACTGCGCTTTGTTCCAGCACCTCCAGCTTGGGCTTGAGACCTATCTCCTGCCATTGAGCGGCAACGGCCTCAGAAACGTCCCCATACTCCGGGATTGCAGAGGCAATGTAGAACCGGAAGGTGAACTCAAACCCGTCCGGATAACCGGCCTCTGCAAGAAGTCGTTTGGCTTCCTCAGGATCATAGGGGTAGGGCTCCCATTCGCTCTTGAAATCGTCGCGGTAGGGAGGAATGTTGTGAACGCTCATGGGCAGCGTGGCCCCCTCGGGGAAGAAGGCTTCTCTAATTGCATCTCGGTTAATGGCCAGGTTCATGGCTCTGCGCACTCGAACGTCACGGAAGGGGTCGTTAGGGTCATAGCCTGGCGCGACAGGGAAGGTTTCGCCTTTTCTTTCACCGACTCTTATCTCCCTGGGGCCATCGTGATACTGGCCCGAAAAGATGTAGAAGAAGTAGAGTCCTGGGAGGGTGCTGTTGGCAACTTTATATCCCTTCTCTTCCGCTTGGGGCAGCAGGTTACGCGGGACATTTGAGATGTGGGCCTCATCAGTCAGCAGCATCGCCAATCGGGTAGCATCTTCCCCAGAATAGACAAACAGCAATTCATGAAACTCCGGTGTCTTTCTCCAGTGATTTTCCACCCGTTCATGCAGTATGGAAGACCCCAAACTCAACTCAACGAACTTAAATGGTCCTGTTCCGACGGGCTGTTCAAGATAACGCTCCATGCCCACAGCATCCAGGTAGTCCTGGCTGATAATGCCCGCCACCCACTCTTCGCTCGCCCAGAAATTGAACTGTGGCTGTGGGACATTCATGTTCCAGATAAACTCGTTGTCATTGGGAATTTCGAAGTTATCGTCCTCAATGCCCAATCTGGTCCAGACGCCGGTGGTGGATAGCGCGTCATCTCTGCTCAGGGTCCTTATGGTCAAAACCACATCCTTGGCGGTAAATTCGGTCCCTTCATAAGTATCGGTGGAATGGAAGGGGACGTTCTCCCTCAACTTGAAGCTCCAGGTCTTCGCATCGGGGGACATGCTCCAGTCAGTAGCCAATTGGTCATTCGTATACTCTCCACTGAACCTATCCTGATAGATGAGATGCTCATAGACGGCCTTTATGGGGCCGGTGCCGCTTTGGAAGGTCTGCCACATCATAGTGGTCTGGTGGGCCGGGGGCAGCGTGGCCACTATGAGCCTGGCCGAAACCGGCACCCGGACTACGGCTTCCGTAGGCGTAGCGGTAGGCGTGGGCATTGCGGTAGCCTGGGGTGTGGGGGCGACCGTTGGCGCCGCTGTTGGCGTCGGCGCGGCGGTAGTCGGCGTGGCTGCTGCTCGCGTGGGAGCCATGGTTGGTGCTGCAGTGGACGCCGGGGTTGATGGAGCCATAGTTGCGGTGGGGGCCATGGTTGGCGCCGGCGTGGACGGGGCCATTGTTGCCGCTGCGGGCGCTTGCGTGGGCGCTTCCGTGGCGTCGTCACCGCCGCAGGCCATGATAAACAGGGCCAGGACCATCAGGGCTCCAACAAGGGAATATGCCCGCCAATGACCAGACCGTTGCATCTTATTCATGTTGTGTTGTCTCCTTCACTTACGGATGAAACCGGCTCCAAGACAGCAGCCGGAATTGGTTGCAGTGGCTAGTATCCTAGGTGTTGCAAACTTTTATGTCAAATCCCAGAAATTGAATTTGCACTTGCTGACGATTTTCAGCTACATATATGGCAAACATAGCTATAACGCGTCTACAACCTTGAGTTTGCATAGCCCACGATCGGGCTGTTGGCATATATCAGAAAATGAAGCTACCCGCATTACGAGACCTTTACACAACTACCAAAACGCATTCAAATTGTGGTGCGATACGACTCCTCACAGAGCCAAATCATGGGATTCTGGATTCCGGCCCCGTATCGGAGTACGGGGCAGGCTTTTCGCCGGAATGACGGTTATTCAACGGTCTCCACTGCCGTCCACGACACACGCGAAGTGGGTGTTGCGGTAGCTGACAAAATGGAGTGCGAGTCAAAGGATTCTTTGGCGCACCCAGTGACACCGGATGAAGACCCGATGGTGCATTAAGAGATACGGTGGAGAACTTCCCGGACGGCGTCGACGAGGGCGTCGACTTCCGTATCCGTGGTCAAGGTACTCAACGCGCCGGAGCAGCTTTCCTGCAGCAGCACCCCTTCGTTGACCAGGCCCATGAACAGGGCGTTTCGCATGGCCTTGTCGCTCCTCAGTGCTGACCGGTAGTCCGTTACCGGTTCCGACGTTATGTGCATGCCGAAGAAGGAAGCCGTGCCGGTTATCTGGCAGGGGACTTCCAGCTCGTCGAACACGGCGCGGAGCTTGGCCCTGAGGGTCTCGCCCAGGGCGTTCAACCGCTGGTAGATAGCGGGAGTCATGGCCTCCATGACAACCGTGCCTGCGGCGAGGGTCATGGGGTTGGCGTTGAAGGTCCCCGCGTGGGCCACCTCAGCGCCCCCGTTGGTCGGGTCGAAGAGGGCCATGACGTCTTCGCGGCCACCGAAGGCTCCCACGGGCAGCCCGCCGCCGATTATTTTGCCCAGGCAGGTCATGTCGGGGACGACGTTGAAGGACTGTTGGGCACCGCCCGGGGCGGCGCGGAAACTCTGGACCTCGTCGAAGATCAGCAGCAGGCCCAACTCCTCCGTCGCTTCCCGGATACCCGACAGGAATTCCGGGTCTGCGGGCAGGTAGCCCAGGGCTGACGCGATAGGTTCCATGATGACGCAGGCGAGTTCGTGGGCGTGGGCCTTCAGGATGCGTCGGCTCTTCTCGAGGTTGTTGTAGGGGAGGGTTACGACGCCCTCGGCGACGCTGGGCGGCTGGCCGGGGTGTTCGGGGATGGCCGTGGGGCCTTCCGGGTCCAACGCGGACGCCGGAGGGCGGACGCTGACGGCGGCGTATTCGTGGGAGCCGTGGTAGCCGCCTTCGAACTTGGCGATCTTGTGACGGCCGGTGTAGGCGCGGGCGGCGCGGATAGCCATGAGGGTACCCTCGGTGCCGGAGTTGGTGAATCGCACCCTCTCCACGGAAGGGATGCGGTCGCAGAGGATGGACGCCAACTTGGCCTGCAACTTGGTGGGGGCGCTGAAGGCGGTGCCGCGGGCCGCCTGTTCCTGAAGGGCGCCGACTACGTCGGGGTGGGCGTGGCCCAGGATCAGGCTGGTGGCGTTGATCATGAAGTCCAGGTAGGCGTTGCCGTCTACGTCGTACAGATAGTGGCCCGCACCTCGGTCGGCGACGATGGGGTAGGGGTCGAACCAGGCGGTGCCGCGGGAGCTGCCGCCGGGAAGGTATTCCTTCGCCTCGTCGTTAAGCGTTCGGGCTTGGGGGGTCCGTAGCTGGAACCGTTCTATTTCCCGCTCAAGGGCGTTGGATTTCATGGATTGTCTCCTCTCGATGGGTTTGACGGATGCGTGACTCTAGTCATCGACGTCCTGCCACGGATCCTAGAAGTTTATGGCCAATTCCTTGTATTTCCTGCTCCACCTGCGCTCCGCCCGCAGGATGAAGAAGAGCATGAAAGTCCCACTGAAGAATGCGGAAGACGTCGTCGGCGATTCGCCTGCCCTCATCGCTTCTTCTTTCTGGCCGCGCCGACTAGCACGTAGATGCCGCCGCCAATGAGGATGAGGGATACGAAGAGGAAGGAGGTGTCGCGAGGTTCGGGGTTCGGAAGCGCCGCAAGGAATAGGATGACACCGGGCAAGCCGGTGGCGATGACTATGGCGCAGAGGATTTTGACTAGCATAGTTGTAGTTGCTGCACGGTGGTTACGTATTCAATTCTCCAAGCCAAGCCTGGCCGTTTCCTCTGCGTCCGTATATGTCCGTTCCTGGCCTTTGGGTATACGCTCCAGCACGTCTGCGGCGAGGTAGTAGTCCTCCATATGCTGGATTCCCTTGTCGATTATCTCGCGCAGGTAGAAGGCTTTTGTGCGGCCGGTATAGGAGGGGAGGAAATCGAGCCAGCGCTTGATGTCAGGGTCCAGACGGGTAGGCGTTGCCATGGTGAGATTAGATTATATCACCTTGGGAAAATGATGACGGGCCGCCAAAAGAAGAAGCTCCCATCAAGGTAGCTTCTGTGGTTGTTGATAGTGAGCCGCCCCAAGCACAAACTTGATGCGTTGGTGCAAAACATGGGCAGACTTAGACCTTCACGTGTCACGGCGAAGTGAGAAAGTCCGGTACATCGTCGCTGTCGACCCCGGAGTCTCGCCCCGTGTTGATGGCAAGAATTGATCAAAGCTCGGAATTTTTCAGTGCCAATCGCCCAACGGATCGGTACTGCTTAAGTGCGGCGAAGTGCTCAGGATTCTTGGCATCAACCTCGCCTACGACAGCATGATAGTTTGGAGTGCCCGCTTCCGCAAACAGCTTGATATCGACAACGATGAGACCGATGCCGTCCTCCACGAAACGAATCCTTATGCCGAAGTGGTGCTTGCCGCCGCGCGGCCATCCAGAAGATGGTGGCTCTTGTGGTGCACTGCCCACGAAATGGAAATAATCGTTCGACTGCCCGAGGATGATCTCCCTCACCAATGGCCGGAAGCAGTGAAGCCCAACTTTCGCTACGGCGTAAGCATAACCAATCTTGGCAATGAACCGAGCGAACCTGTAGGGCTTTACCCTGATGACGTGCTGCCCGTTCCAAAGAGGATATCGCTGTTGTAAACGCTCCTCTTCGTCGCCATCTACCAAGATGGAAACCGACCACCCGCGGGAGTTCGGAATTGACTGTGCTCCCGAGAGAATCCTGGCAGTAGCGAATTTGTACAGCGGAACTGGCGCACTGTATTCGTTTGTGGGCACCGCAATGTGGCCACCCTTCCGGGATTCAAGCAACACAGTTTTTACTCTGTTCTTAGGCCTACGCGTGGGCAATCCATATTTCGACCGGAAGCACACCCACTCCTTGGTGAGCAAGCGGTTTTCAATCTCTTTATTGATGGTTCGTTCGCAATGACAGCAACATGCTTCGGGAAGAACTAACCCGCCGTTCAGGGCAAGCGGCACAATATGCTCGTCACTGAACCGTTTTACATCTGTAGGCAGGTCGGTTGTTCCACAATAGATGCATCGTCCTACTGGTGCATATCTATGCGTAGTCATGATTCGCACCCACTTCGACGGGATAGGCGAATTCATTATATCATAGGTTCGGATGGCAATTAGCCTCCGGCCACCAAAGAAAGAAGCTCCCGTTATGGGAGCTTCTGTTGATGTTGATGGTAGCGGGGACAGGACTCGAACCTGTGACCTTCGGGTTATGAGCCCGACGAGCTGCCACTGCTCCACCCCGCGACGGATGCACATAGAGAATAGCTGATTGAAGTTTGAAACTCTTAGCGCAGGTCAAGTCCTCGGCTGATTAGTACCGGTAAGCTGAGGACATTACTGCCCTTACACCTCCGGCCTATCAAGCAGGTAGTCTTCCTGCTGCCTTACCTCCAGCCGAAGCTGGAGTGGGAAACCTAATCTTGGAGAGGGCTTCGCGCTTAGATGCCTTCAGCGCTTATCCTCACCGGACATGGCTACCCGACGATGCCCCTGGCGGAACAGCCGGCACACCATAGGTCCGTCCCTTCCGGTCCTCTCGTACTAGGAAGAGAACTCCTCAAGTTTCCTTCGCCCACGGCGGATAGAGACCGAACTGTCTCACGACGTTCTGAACCCAACTCACGTACCCCTTTAACCGGCGAACAGCCGGACCCTTGGGACCTCCTTCAGCCCCAGGATGGGATGAGGCGACATCGAGGTGCCAAACCTCGCCGTCGATGTGAACTCTTGGGCGAGATAAGCCTGTTATCCCCGGGGTAGCTTTTATCCGTTAAGCCACGGCCCTTCCACAAGGAGCCGTAGGATCACTTTGCCCGACTTTCGTCCCTGCTCGACTTGTAGGTCTCGCAGTCAAGCCCCCTTATGCCAATACACTCTATGGGCGATTTCCATCCGCCCTGAGGGGACCTTTGGGCGCCTCCGTTACCTTTTAGGAGGCAGCCGCCCCAGCTAAACTGCCCACCAAACACTGTCCCCGCTTGTTAGCAGGTTAGAACCAAAACCAGGGAAGGGTGGTATTCCAACGACGGCTCCACTAAAACTGGCGTTTTAGCTTCCCAGCCTCCCACCTATCCTGTACATCCATGCTCCCAGACCAATGTCAGGTTGCAGTAAAGCTCCACGGGGTCTTTTTGTCCTGCCGCAGGTCGCCCGCATCTTCACGGGCACTGCAATTTCACCGGGCCCTCCGCCGAGACAGTAGCCAGATCGTTACACCTTTCATGCGGGTCGGAACTTACCCGACAAGGGGTTTCGCTACCTTAGGACCGTTAGAGTTACGGCCGCCGTTCACCGGGGCTTCAGTTCAGCGCTTGCACGCCTCCCCTTAACCTTCCGGCACTGGGCAGGTGTCAGCTCCTATACTTTGGGTTTCCCCTTAGCAGAAACCTGTGTTTTTGGTAAACAGTCGCCTGGCCTTCTTATCTGCGGCCCCGGAAATGCTCAGCCGGCAAGCGGCTTCACCTTCCAGGGCGCCCCTTCTCCCGAAGTTACGGGGCCCTTTTGCCTAGTTCCTTAGCGGAGGTTCGCCCGAACGCCTTGGGACGCTTATCCCTGCCTACCTGTGTCGGTTTGCGGTACGGTCACCCCTTTTCCATAGTCGCGAGGCTTTTCTCGTCGGTGTGGGATTAACGGAGTTTCCATCCACCAAGGTGGACGAATCCCCCCTCCTCTCAGCTCGTAACGCCGGAACGGATTTACCTATCCCGGCATGGCCTACAGGCAGGGACGCGCCGTATCCAGTGGCACGCTCCATCTACCCTGCCGCACCCCCCCTCGACTTTAAAACGAAAAAACGGTGGTGTAGGAATATTAACCTACTGTCCATCATCTTCGGCTTTCGCCTACGACTTAGGACCGACTAACCCTACGCCGATGAACGTTGCGTAGGAACCCTTAGGCTTTCGGCGTCAGGGATTCTCACCCTGATTAACGCTACTCATTCCAGGATTCTCACTTCCCCTCGCTCCATACCGGCTCACGCCGGAACTTCACTGCAAGAGGAACGCTCCCCTACCTCCCAGTCCCCTCGAAAGGGGAATTGGAACCACAGCTTCGGCGGCAGACTTAAGCCCCGTTACATTTTCCGCGCAGAACCCCTCGACCAGTGAGCAATTACGCACTCTTTAAAGGATGGCTGCTTCTAAGCCAACCTCCTGGCTGTCTGGGGAACCCTACCTCGTTTCCCACTTAGTCTACTCTTGGGGGCCTTAGCTGGTGGTCTGGGCTGTTTCCCTCTCGACCATCGAACTTATCTCCGACAGTCTCACTCTCAAGAAACGGTTGAACGGCATTGGTGGTTTGGTTGGGTTTGGTAAGCTCACGCCCCCTAGCCCATCCAGAGCCCTACCTCCGTCCACCTATAATTTGAGGCTGTACCTAAATACATTTCGGGGAGAACCAGCTATTTCCGGGTTCGATTGGCATTTCACCGCTACCCACAGCTCATCCGATACTTTTGCAACAGTAACCGGTTCGGACCTCCAGTACGCGTTAACGGACCTTCATCCTGGCCATGGGTAGATCACCCGGTTTCGGGTCTACTTAATGGTACTAGTACGCCCTATTCAGACTCGCTTTCGCTTCGGCTCCGGAACTCCAGTTCCTTAACCTCGCACCACCAAGTAACTCCCTGGATCATTCTTCAATAGGCACGCCGTCATCCGCATAATGCAGACTCCGACCTGCTGTAAGCTTATGGTTTCAGGTCTATTTCACTCCCCTCCCGGGGTACTTTTCACCTTTCCCTCACGGTACTAGTTCACTATCGGTAGCTAAGGGTATTTAGCCTTGGAGGGTGGTCCCCCCAGCTTCCCACAGGATTCCTCGTGTCCCATGGTACTCAGGTTAACGTCAGGAGTTCCACCTTTTTCGCCTACGGGGCTTTCACCCTCTATGGCGGCCCTTTCCAGGGTACCTTTGGCTAAAAGTGGGTTTTGTAACTCCTTGAGGATATCGAGGTCTCCTCAAACGTCTCCTACAACACCCCCGCGACATAGGTCCTCGAACCACTAAGGCGCGGAGGTTTGGGCTGTTCCCCGTTCGTTCGCCACTACTTGGGGAATCTCGGTTGATTTATTTTCCTCAGGGTACTTAGATGTTTCAGTTCTCCTGCTTACCTCCCCGATTGCTCGGGGTGTACCGGCTCAACACCGGTACGGGTTGCCCCATTCGGGAATCCCCGGCTATGCCCGCTAGACGGCTCACCGAGGCTTTTCGCAGCCTTGCCACGCCCTTCATCGGCCCTTAGCTCCTAGGCATCCACCATAAGCCCTTAATAACTTGACCCACGCTAAGAATTTCAAACTTTACTTAGCTATTCTCTTTTTAAGGTGCAAAAGCGGCGGGTTGGTTCTCCAAGCCGCCGCCTGAGGTAAGTCCAACCTTGTCTAAAGTGATATCAACTGTCGATTCGGTTCAGAACTTCCTCCAAGGTTGTGTATTATATGCCCACCACGGATTCTCGTCAATACCCCCTACTGCCCAAAAGCCCGACTGCGACGGCGGTTCCCGGTATCAGCAGCCGCACTGATTGCCGCACCCGCCGCTCGCTGATATACTGCACGCCCTAGTCAGATGACAGTACGACAAGTCACCGTACGCGTTCCAGCGACCACCGCCAATTTGGGCCCTGCCTTCGATTGCATGGGCATGGCCCTGCGCATCCATAATGAAATTCACGTCAGCCTGGATGAGGCGACGCAGCCAACGGTCCGGATCTCCGGCCGGGGTGAAAATTCCCTTCCCCAAGACACCTCCAACCTGGTGTACCGAGCCTATGCTCGCCTGCTTGAAGCGACGGGGATTTCTCTGCCTGCGCCCATCATCAGTTGCCGCAACGAGATTCCTTTGGAGCGAGGCCTGGGAAGCAGCGCCGCGGCAATTGTCGGGGGGCTGGTGGCCGCTAATTATCTGGCAGGCAACCCCCTCGCCCAGGGAGAGATTCTTTCGTTGGCGGTGGATTTGGAGGGGCATCCGGACAACGTTGCCCCCGCCCTTCTCGGCGGCATTCAGATTGTAGCCCCCGGCACGGAATCGATTGCCACTTCGCCGGTGCCCCTTCCGCCGGGTCTGCGGGTGGCGCTGTTCATCCCGGAGGCGTCCATCTCCACCGCCGAGGCCCGTGCCGTCATGCCCGCCGAGGTATCCATGCAGGACGCTCTCTTCAACGTGGGGAGAACTGCTCTGCTGGTTAACGCCTTGGCCACGGGACGGCTGGAAGATTTGAAGTCAGCCACGGAAGACCGGCTGCACCAGCCCTACAGGAGCTACCTGCTGCCGGCCATGCGGCTGATTATTGCGGAAGCGCTGAAGGGGGGAGCGCTGGGTGCGTTCGTTTCCGGCAGCGGCTCGACGGTGCTGGCCCTGTGCCGAGGTCGGGAGATGAGCGTGGCCTACGAGATGGCGGAGATGGCGCGGAAGACGAACGTGCCCGGACGGGCGATTATCACGTTTCCGTCAGGAGAGGGCGCGCAGGTAGTGGACGAAAGGGAGGACGCCGGCTAGCGATCGAAAGGGGGGAGGGGGATTTTGTTACTGCGCCGAGATTCTTCGTCGCGGAGCCTCCTCAGAATGACATCTGGGGAAGGGGGAAGAGGCTTGTGGTTGGGAAGGGTTAGCGGTCCAGCCAGCGCCTGATGCGTCCCCATCTTGAGGGCTCGATACCGTCGTCCAGCATCTTTCCACGCCACCGCTTGTCTTGCGCGCCGGGCCTGACGAAGAGAAGTCCGTAGACGATGACGAACAGTATCAGGCCTGCCCAAACGGGCAGGAGGAACTTGACGTTCTCCGCGAAGAGGTAGTTGAAGGCATTGTAGACCACAAAGGAGACGACGATGAGGACAATGCCCCCAAGGACGACCTTGTTGGGAGAGACGCGAAAAACAGACCCGGCCCATGCAACGGGGGACAGCAGTCTGCTCGGCTTCGGGGCTTCCTCCGGGTCGGAGGATGCGCCACGTTTCCGACCGGAGCGTTCCGCCTCTTCGAGGATTTGCTCAATCTCTCTGATGTACTTATCGGCCATGGCCAGGTACGCTCGAATCAGTGGAGTGTTATCCGTCGATGACAGATATGCTTACCCTTATGATTCTACAATAGGCTGACGCCTATGGCAACGCAGAGGGGCCTTGGCCGAGCCGGGTTGAGCCTGGAAAAGGCTGGGTGTTACTCGTCGTCGTTTGCTTCCATGCTGGCCATGGCGCGCACCAGCTCCCTGCCGGAAGGAATGGGGACCTCCTCCCCATCCTCCGTCCACATAGCCGTTGGGTCGTCCCGGAGTTCCTCTTCAATCTCTCCCTCAAAGTCGAAGCCCAGCAGGCTGTCCGTGATCTGGCCTCGGTATGCTTCGATGCCGGTGGCGGGGAAGGAGGGGACTCCGCCCAGGCTGGGGTTGCGGTAGGACTCCCGGATTATGACGGTTATCCGCTCGGCGTCGGCGCTGAGGATTGCCCCTTCGTAAAGGTTGCCCTGATTAATGAGGCGCACGAGGCGGCTGCCCAGGCGCGGCTCCACGTAACCCAGAACTTCCTCGTCCATACTCTTGACGACCAGGGTGTGGTTATCCACTTCCAGCATCACGCCGTCGCCTCCCGATACCTGGGCCACGGCCTCTTCCGAGGCGGCGATACGAAGGTCGGTGATGCCGGACTTGCCGCTCTCCTCCAGGAAGAGGCGAGGGACCACTCGCCGGGCGGTGTGGACCGACGCGGTGCCTCTGGAGAGGCGCTCCAACCGGGTCAGGTTCTTCTTGGCGATGTTGTTGTGGGGCGCCAGGGTCAGCACCTTCTCAAAGGAGGTCCTGGCCCTGTCGTAATAGCCAACTTCCAGGCAGGCCTTGCCCAGACGGTTGAGGGCTTCCGTGTTGTTGGGGAAGTAGTAGAGGATCTCCTCGTTTACGACCGCGGCTTCTTCCCAGCGCCCTTCCAGGGCGTGTTGAACGGCGGCTTTGGACTTTATTTGCTTCAGTCTCGTTGCGTCTACAGCGTGGGTTAATTCCATCTTTCTTCTCTTTTCAGGGGGAATAATGCTGGTTACAGCTATGCTAAGACAGCCCTATGGCGGCTGTGCAAGAGATGTAACGACATTTATCTGCGAATGTTCAGGCCGTTTTTTCCTCGGCTCCTTTGAAGCAGGGTATAGACTTACACTAAGTGAGGGCTGGGGTCAAGACATTTTTGGCAAAATTTGGCCCCAATTTTGCTTTTTCCCCCAAAATGATGCAGTTTTCTACAATATACGTCGCAAAGTGGTCCATTAGACTTGTCGTGAAAGGTCAGCCCGAACACAATTCTGTCATCCAAATGTTGAGAGGATGTGAATAAATTGGTGTTTGGCCGGTGGGGCAAGAAGGCGAGTTTCAAACTCGCCCCTACGGGTTGCGGAATTTTGCGGTGATAAAGATGGCTTCTGGCTACGCGGATGGGTCAGGAAAGACACCAGCTAAACCGCGTCCAATCCGAAGGCGGAGTGCAGGGCGACGACGGCTTCTTCTACCTGCGCTTCGGCGACTATGCAGGTTATCCGAATCTCGGACGTGGTAATCATCTCGATGTTGATGCGGGCCTCAGCAAGGGCGCGGAACATGCGGGAGGCGTAGCCGGGTGCGTCCAGCATACCCACGCCGACGATGCTGATCTTGCTGAGGGAGTCGTCCGACAGCACCTCCGCCGCGCCGACGGAATCCGCAACGGAGCGCACCCGCTCCAGGGCTTCCTGCAGGTCTCCCCGGGCGACGGTGAAGCTGAGGTCCGTGGCCTTGTTGGCCCCCGTGTTCTGGACGATGGTGTCGACGCTGATGCCGACGTTGGAGAGTGGCTCAAAGAGGGCGGCGGCTACGCCGGGACGGTCGGGAACGCCCCGCAGGGTTATCCTGGACACGTTGCGGTCGTGGGCCACGCCGGTTACTTTGACCCGATTTTCCATGTTTTCTGGGTTTTTTTCAGCCATCTCAGCTTCTCCATTTATCAGGTCGCCACTGCTGCGAAACACCGGGGCTCGATTGGGAAAACTGCCAGAGTCTCCGTGAATGAGGGTGCCCGGCTTATCCCCGAAGGTCGAGGCCACGTAAACGGGGACGCCGTAGACGGATGCCAACTCAATGGAGCGGGGATGCATCTTGGCGCCGTAGGCGGCCAGTTCCAACATCTCGTGGTAGGTTATCTCCTCCAGCTTGCGCGCGTCGGGGACGATGCGAGGGTCGGCGGTGTAAATACCCTCCACATCGGTATAGACCTCGCAGCGCCGGGCGTCGAGGGCGGCGGCCAAAGCTACCGCAGACGTGTCGGAGCCTCCCCGGCCCAGGGTAGTCACGTCCAGCTCGTCAGTGATTCCCTGGAAACCGGCGACGACCACCACCTTGCCGGCGCTCAGTTCGGTTCGGATGCGCTGGGCGTCGATGCTGTGGATGCGCGCCCTGCCGTAGAGGGTGTCGGTGCGGATACCGGCCTGCAGGCCGGTAAGGGCAATGGCGTCGGTGCCGATGGACCTGAGGGCCATGGCCATGAGGGTGCATGAGACGATTTCGCCGGAGGAGAGGAGAAGGTCCAGCTCCCGTGGGGCGGGCTTGTCGGAAACTTCATGGGCGAGGTCGATAAGCTCGTCGGTGGTGTCGCCCATGGCGGAGACCACCGCCACCACCTGAACGCCGCCTGAGGCCGATGCGGCGATGCGGCGGGCAACGGCGCGGATCATCTCGGCGGCGGCGAGGGAACTGCCGCCGTATTTCTGAACGACAATGGGCATGGCAGGATAATCTCGGAAGCTGCTCAAGTTTCAGCGCGTGTCGGTGTCAACTAGCGAGTGTATCGACTCGCCGGAGGAGACTCTAGACGGCGCATTCTCCTTCGCCCCGCTCCACCTTGTAAGCCACCGTCTTCTCCCAGTCCATGTACAGGCCCTGGGAGTCGCCGTTCAGGGAGGGGATGTCGGCGCACTTCTCGGCCAACTCCTTGATGGGCGCGGTGCCGACCCTGTCTAGGAAGGCGTTGAATTTTTCTCCAGCTTGCCGGTTTTCCTGGAAGTGCTCCGCAATCATGCGGACCAGTTGGGGGACCTTCTTGGCCGGGACTTTCGTCCTAGGGATGCGCTGGCCGTAGGCGGTCCCTTCGGCCGCACCCACGTCGTACTGGCCGCCCAGGAACAGCTCGTAGGCCGGAATTTGCATTCCGGAGGGGCCCTTCATGGCGGCTCCGTGGAAGCCGATGTTTGCCACGTGGTGCTGGCCGCACCCGTTGGGGCAGCCGCTGATCTTGACGTGCATCTCCTTGACCGCCGGGTCCTGGTAGGCCGAGGGGTTGCCCAGAAGCTCCTCCCTGACGGCGCGTCCAAGGCCCATGGAGGAGGTGATGCCCAGCTTGCAGCTGTCCGTGCCGGGGCAGGACACCACGTTTGTGATGGAGTTGTGATCGGGGTCGGAGAGGCCGATGGCGGCGAGCTCCTTCCACAGGTCGAATAGCCGACCCTCAGGCACCCAGCGCAGGGCCAGGTTCTGCTCCAGGGTAGTGCGGGCAGACCCGCCGGTGAACTCCCTGACGATGTCTGCAAGGGAGGGGAACTGTTCAGCCATAATGTCGCCCTGGGGCACGGTGACGTATACAAGCATGTATCCGGGCTGCTTCTGGGGTTCGACGTTGGTCTTCTTCCAGTAGAGGAACTCTTCGGGGAGCTCCTGGCCGTTGGACGGGGAGGCGACCAGAGACGGGGGTGATTCCGTGTAGACCTGGTCCAACTCCATGAGGGGGGTTGGATCGACGGGATCAACCTTCTCCAGCTCCTCCTCCACCATGGCTTTGAAGGCGTCGAAGCCGATGCGGTGGATGAGTACCTTGATGCGGGCCATCATGCGGTTCTTGCGAAGCATGTCTGCCCGGTCGAATACCCTCCAGATGGCCGTGGCCACCCGCAGGTAGTCTTCCATGGGAACGAAGTCGTAGAGGGTCTGGCCCAGCTTAGGCATGATGGAGGTGCCGCCGCCCACCAGGACTTTGAAGCCCCGCCGGGCGTTGGCGCCCTCGCCGCGCACCTGGGCTATGTAGGCCAGGTCGTGGAGGGGGGAGATAATGTTGTCGTGCTCGGGGCAGCCGGTAAAGGCCGTCTTGAACTTGCGAGGGAAGTTCTGAGTGAGGGGGTGCCTGACCGCATAGCGAACGTAGGCGGCAAGGTAGGGCATAACGTCGAAGAGTTCGCAGGGACAGACGCCGGACTGGGGGGGAGCAACCACGTTTCGCACGGTGTTGGCGCAGGCCTCCCGGGTGCTGAGGCCAATCTTGCCCAGAATCTCCATGGACTCGCCGCAGCTTTCCAGGGTCATGTGGTGGATCTGGATGTTCTCCCTGGTGGTGATGTGGCCCTTCCTGAGAGGCGCATACTTTTCGACGATTTCGCCCACGCCTTCCAGGGCTTCCGGTGTGAACACCCCTCCCGGAATCTTAATGCGGAACATCTGGGCATCGGGCTGACGCTGGCCGTAGACGCCCTGGTGGAGTCGGAACTGCATGAAGGGCGCTTCTTCCACCTTGCCGGCCCGGAAGAGCTTCACCTCGTCCTTATATTCCTCCACCTCTTCGTGGAGATAGGGTATGATGCCGTTGGATTTTGTGGCCAGCTTCATGCTGTCCACGTGCTTTTCAGACTGGGTTCTGCGTGTCTTTTGAATCAACTGGCTCTCCTGAAAACAAAATGCGCCTCTTTACTACAGCGTAGAGAGGCGCAGCCCTGGGCTTCTACTTACGCCCTCCCCTATGGAGGGCTGATACAGAGGTGGAAAAGGTCGTCTGGATATCTCATTGCTAATAGTCTATTCCCACGCTAGACAACTGTCAACTAAATCCAAACGCCCTTCCAGTCAAAGCACGAACATGCCCGGCAACGGGAAGACGCACGAGTACGCCGCCCCTACCGCTTTACGAGGGTGGCGTACTCGTACTTGGCAGTGGGGCCCCAAACGGAAATGTGGGCCGAATACTCCTCGATGATGCTATGGTCCATTCCCATTACGGGAAGAATCCAGAACATCGGCCCCGTGGAGTGGTTGTCGTAGAGGAACTGTCCGATCTCGGTGACGAGCTGCTCGCGCCTTTCCGGGACGAGTTCTTCCGCATACATGTCCACCAGGAGACTCAACTCAGGGTGGTCGAACCAGTGCTCGCTGCTGGCCTGCAGCTTCATGTTGAGGGGAAGCTGAAACTCCAAGTTGATGTACCCGATGCCGGCGATGGCTACGGCATTGTTCATTCCCCAGTTCCGGCGCAGGTTTCTGAACCTGGACCCCTCCGTAAATTCCAGGTTTGCCCGGACGCCGATTTCGTTCCAGTACGCGGTGATAGCTTCAGCGATGTCGCCAATTTCCGGTATGGACGGGTTGAGACCCCAACGTACGGTCAGGTCAAAACCGTCAGCATAGCCCGCCTGGGCCAGAAGCCTTCTGGACTCATCCGGGTCATAGGGATAGGGCGTCCACGAGTCCTGGAATCCCCTGGCGTTGGGCGGAATGTCGGAAATGGTCTGGGGCACCATCTGACCTTCGTAGAAGGAGTCGTTGATGGCTTCCCTGTCGATGGCATAGTTCAGGGCCTTCCGAACGTCCAACTTGGTCAGAGGGTCCGATTCGTCCAGCTTCGGCTCCACACCCTCGGGCACAGCGTAGTATTGACCGCCAAACTGCACCTCCATCCAGTTGCCCGGCAGGGTACTGTAAATGATCTGGAAACCCCGCTGTCGCACCGTCGGCACCAGGTTGGGGGAGATGGAGGCAAGCTGCACCTCCTGATTGAACAGCATGGCCATGCGGGTAGCCGTCTCCTGCACGCCGATGAACCTGAGTTCTTCAATTTCCGGGGTCTTTCGCCAGTGGTTTTCCACCTTCTCAAATTGGAAGTGGCTGTTGATGGAATGCTCCACGTACCGGAAGGGACCGGTGCCGATGGGCTGGGCAGCATATCCCTCTTCCCCGACGGCGTCGAAGTAGTCCTTGCTCTGAACCAGGAAGGAGATCTCGCCGAGCCAAACAGCCAGCACGGGATTGGGCACGTTCAGGGTCATCTTGACTTCATAGTCGTTGACGATTTCAAAGTTCTCTTCGCTGTCGGCCCAGAGGGCAAACAGGCCGGAACCCACCACCTGGGCGTCCGGTGCGATATACATCATCCAGCTATGAACGAAGTCCTTGGAGGTGAACTCCGGCCCCTGGAAGGTGTCCGTGGAATGGAAAGGGACGCCTTCCTGAAGTCTGAAAGTCCAGCCCTTCCCATCGGGGTCCATAATCCACTCTGTGAACAGCTGAGGTTCCTCCACGCCGGTGTAGCGGTCTGCGCCAATGGGATACTCGAAGGCGGGCCGGATCTGGCCGGAGCCTGAGAAGCCGCCCTTATGGGGCAGGGTGGTATACCAGGTGAGGGCCGGGGCCGCCACCACAATTCTGGAGGAAACCGGCGTCAGGGGCGAAGGTGTGGCAGGGGTCGGGGTGGCGGTAGCCACTCGGGTAGGCTCGGCCGTGGCAACAGGGGTGGGAGCAGCCGTAGCTGTGGCAACGGGGGTGGCAGGGGCCGGGGCCGCGGGCCGCTGGGTGGCCACGGGGATGGGAGCAGCAGTGGGCTGAGGAGCGACGGTTGCCGTCGGCACAGGAGTCATGGCCGGGGTGGCCGGCATTGCAGTGGGCGCTGACCCCGCGGTGGGCGCCGGCGTTTCCGGAGCAGGCGTTTCATCGTCTCCGCAGGCGGCTATCACCAATGCGATAGACGCTACCGCCAGCAGGGCGATCACCTGTCCCCTTGTGAGCAACCGTACAGTCCATGCAACCATTTCGTATCCTCCTCAGCGGACGTTTGCGAATTCACAGAAGCCGGTAATTACAAGGGCGACTTCGCAGAAAATTATGGGTCAAACTTGCGCGCCAAACGTAACACTGTCCTTATCCAGCGTCAACCCTGCGCAGTATTATCCGTAAATATCCGACAGTCGCTAAGCTCCTTTTCTGAGAGGGGGTCGTAAGCCGAGGACCATATGTGGGCGGTGGTAATGATTGCGAAGGAGGAACTGCTCTACTAGGATGAGGCAATCAAGAAGGTCCTGAAGGGTATAGCGGTTCCAGCCGAGGCACTCTTTGCGCACAGTGCAGTTGAAGCTTTCGATGAAGGCTTGCTCGTTCCTCTTGTAGGGCCGGGCTATGCGATGTCGTTGGCAGTAGGCCGGAGCCCGTTCGGCGAAGGCCCCTTTGAACTAGCTACCGCCGTCCGTCTGGATCAGTTTCACCCTGCCGTCGAAGCGCCGCGTCATAGCCTGTTTCAAGAAGGCGCAGCCGTAAGCGGCAATCAGGGCGGGAGCCAACAGGATGTCCGCCTCCCTGGTATATTTGTCGATGCCCGTGAAGGCGAATAGCCCTCCAAAACATCACCGTGTCCATCTGAACCACCTGGCGAGGGCCTGAGGCCTTTGGAACAGGCCCTCTAGGATGATTCTTCTTCCACTTGGAGCGAATGACGTACTTCTCTCTCAGAATCTCGTAGACCTTCGCCACTGACACCCTCACTCCTCGCTCCCGTTCCAGGAAGTAAGCTATCTTCTGCCCGCAGCATCCCGCCTCCCATTCCCGTATGTCCCACACCCAGCGCTTCACCATCGGGGATGTCCGCCGCTTCGGTCGAGGCCCTTTCTTCGCATTCAGGTAGCGGTCCAGAAAGGCCATCAGCCCTTCCCGCTCTACCCCCTTAATCCACAGATGGATGGTTTCCCTATGTTTGCCCAATCGCTGGGATATGTGGGCCTTGGGAACTCCTTGCTGATGCAGTTCCCATGCCATTGTCGCCTTCGTTACGTTCATCATCTCCATCAGAGTACTCATGGACTGTCGGATTTCTACGTGAACATTGCGCCAGATTGAACCACCCTGTAGATGGTCAATGATTATGTCAGGGTCTAAATGTTCAATGAAAATGTCAGTCTATGAAAGGGCTGACATTGACTAGGAAAGAAGAGGCAAGGATACAGTTATTGAACGGAGTGTTCGCTGGAGAGGTGAGGGTGGAGATGACGGAGGAGTTGATGGGAGTGAGCGAGCGGTATGAAGGAGACTACGGACTTAAGCATTCTGGCGGCTGCGAGGACAAGTCAGCGTGCTTAGGTATCGAGCGGCACGCCCGTCACCGGTGCCTCTACACGCACTTCTCCAAAGTCGGAGACCTCCACCGACATGACGAGATCTACCCCCTCTACCCCAAACAGTTCCAAGTACCCTTCAGCGACGAATCTTCTGACGAGGGAGTCGTCGACGCCAATCCAATAAACGACCTTCAACTCACCCGTCCCTGTCATGGAGTCATCGCCCAAGAGGCTAATGCTGCCCAAAGATGCCGCAGTCATCGTCCCTGTGACACGATGGACCATAACGTCGTTTAGGATTTCCAACCCGGCAACGTACGGCTCCTTAATGGTGGAGAGGACTTTCTCACTGGTAAAGTCGAGGAAATCGAGGCCCTCGATTGAGAATTCGTCGATCTCCCACTCGCTAGAATAAGTGTAGGCGGTGTATTGCACGGCGCCGATGATGACAATCTGGGACTCGAACATTCCGGATGAGTCAGTCTGTGAGCCGCAGATCTGGAGGCGCTCAGGGGACTGCGAGTCAATGACCAGCCTGATTGTCAGATTCTCTTCCTCATCAGCATCAAGGGTAATGTCTTGGGCGACCTCCATATGGTAGGAATCCACTTTCCCCATCGCCTCTGCGGCCGCATTGAGAATGGATTGAGGAGGCGGTGGGGCCTCCATTGGCGGGAGAATTGCACTTGGCGTAGGGAGGATATGCGGCCCGCAGCCTGAGAAAGGTAGCTGCCTGGAAGTCGCTGCGGGGGCTCCTGTACCCGGTGAGTTGGGATGGACCTCCTCTGAAGAGGCGAGGGGGTAGAGTTCTTCAATGTCCAGCGCCATTCCGATGCCGCCGGCCAACAGGATTCTCCCGTCGTGCAGAAGGGTCGCAGAAGCGCCGGCTCTCAGTTCCGCCAGATCGGGACCCACCGACCAGGAGAGAGTATCTGGATCGAAGACACTCGTGGTGGAGTAGGGCGGGAATCCCTCTCCCCAGCCAGCTTCGCCGCCCGCCACCAACACTCTGCCGTCGGGCAGCAATGCGAGCGTGGCTGAGGGCCGAGCATGGGCCATCTGTCCTCCAGGAGTCCACGTGTCGGTGGCCGGGTCGTATATCCTGGCTTCAGGGACCAGGTCGTATATCCTGGCTTCAGGGAACTGAACGTCGTAGCCGGAGAGAACACCGACCACCAGCAGTCTGCCATCGGTCAGTTTGATGGCGTCTGCGGGAACAAAATTGGGTTCCAGAACAACAATTGGTCTCCACATGTCGAACGCGGGGTCGTAGACCTCTGCGTGAGTCGTCGGACCAGGCGATTCATCCCATGAGCCTCCGAGCGCCATTACTCGCCCATCGTTCAGCGAAAAGAGCCATTGCACTCGTAAGGCTCGGTTCATGGGGGCCACCAACTGCCAGTCTCCGGTGTTCAGATCAAGAATCTCCACCTCGTTAACCACCTCAGGACGTGAGAATGGAAGCGCAGTGCCGCTGACGTCCAGACCGCCCACCACCAGGACCCGGCCATCGTCAAGCAGGGCAAGGCTGGGGAAGGCCCGAGGCAAAGAGGAGCCGGGCAACGGCGTCCACTTGTCGGAAACAGGGTCGAAGACACTTGCCATCCCCACAGCCTGATCTTCGCTTACTTCCAGTCCAACAAACAGAATCTTGCCGTCGATAAGCTTGATCGACGAGTACCCGAGTCCGGGGCCTTCCACAGGCTCCAACATCGACCACATGCCGGTCTTGGGCTCATACAATTGCACCAGTCCTAGAGGCAAGGGGACGATGACGTTATTGTTGGCGAAACCCGTGAATCCTCCTCCCACCAGAACGCGTCCGTCGTCCAGCAGCACAGCGTCATGGCCAAAGCGTGGGTTGGTAAGCGTGGGGGTGCTGAATGCGACATGCTTACCGTGATCGAACAGCTTCCCCGTCAGATTGACGGAGGCCTTCTCGCCGGTGATGTCACCGATCAACGTCGCATCGTCGTCCACCTCCAGCTGTCCAAAGGCGGATACCTCGCGCACCAAGCCGTCCTCGGTCCCGATCCAATAGACGACATCCAAGTCGCCCCGCGCTCCGAGGAAATCGAGCCCAAACAGCTTACCCTCCACACGGTGAATTTCGACCCCATCGACCAGTTCCTGCCCGGTTAGCTCAAGGTCGGCAGGAACTCCCGATGTAAACCCGAAGAGCGCTCCAATGTCCAGGAAGTAAGGTGACTCACTATCGTCAACACGCCACACGTCGGTAGACTCGTCGAGTACGTGTACGTAGGAGGTATGAATAATTACTCGCAACTCGACGGTCCCATTGGGCGTGCCGACGGTGACGCGGTTCGAGCTGTAACCATCATCGCGGGCGTCCCCAACGTACGTGATCGGGATGTTGCTGGTACGACCATCCTGGACAAGGTTCAAGTCGATACTGACCTCGAAAGCGAAACTGCCAGCGTCCTCCATCTTCTCTCGGGCCAGGTCAATGACCTTAGCCGCAGATTCGGGTGTGGCGGTCGGATCAGGGACGGGCGATGGCGGCGGAGTCGGAAAGGGCATGTTCGACGCCTGCACGGGTCCAGTAACTGGGGTTCTGGTCGGTTGAGCCGTCACCGCGGCTGGTGTATGAGCAGCCGTAGCCGTTGCCACAGGCGTGGCCGGGGCCGCGGGCCGCTGGGTGGCCACGGGGATGGGAGCAGCAGTGGGCTGAGGGACGACGGTTGCCGTCGGCACAGGAGCAGCAGTGGGCTGAGGGACGACGGTTGCCGTCGGCACAGGAGCAGCAGTGGGCTGAGGAGCGACGGTTGCCGTCGGCACAGGAGCAGCAGTGGGCTGAGGAGCGACGGTTGCCGTCGGCACAGGAGCAGCAGTGGGCTGAGGGACGACGGTTGCCGTCGGCACAGGAGCAGCAGTGGGCTGAGGAGCGATGGTTGCCGTCGGCACAGGAGTCATGGCCGGGGTGGCCGGCATTGCAGTGGGCGCCGACCCCGCGGTGGACGCCGGCGTTTCCGGAGCAGGCGTTTTATCGTCTCCGCAGGCGGCTATCACCAATGCGATAGACGCTACCGCCAGCAGGACGATCACCTGTCCCCTTGTGAGCAACCGTACAGTCCATGCAACCATTTCGTCTCATCTTCAGCGGACGTTTGCGAATTCATAGAAGCCGGTAATTACAAGGGCGACTTCGAAGAAAATTATGGGTCAAACTTGCGCGCCAAACGTAACACTGTCCTTATCCAGCGTCAACCTTGAATCCATAAACCGCGATGGTCCTACGAAAGCGCCAGCACTCCGAAGGACCTTCGGCCATCGCTCGTCGGTGCTTACAAGCATCGCCCCATCCTGCTACCATGACGTAAGACAAATTGGGAGACAGGTGAATGGAGCCGGATACTCGGAAACCCTTTATCAGGTATTCCTTCTTTCGGGTGGAGCCGGAGTGGCGCAGGCTGGACGATGGGCAGCGTCGCGAGGGGCGGGCGCAGCTAGTCGAAGCGGTGGCGGAGCTCGGGTCCACCATCGACGTCCACAGCTACTCCCTAGTGGGCACACGGGCGGACGTGGACTTCATGCTCTGGCAGATCGCCCCGAGCCTGGAGGCGCTTCAGGGTCTGGCCGCCCGCATTCGCACCACCGGCATGGGGAGATACCTGACCATGCCCTACTCTTACCTGGCGGTGACCAGACCATCGCCCTACACAAAGGGACACCGTCATACGGGCCAAACTTCAAGGGACGGAACCATTACTCCCAGGGGGGACGACTATCTCTTCGTCTATCCGTTCACGAAGACTCACGAGTGGTACCAGCTTCCCCAGGAATCGCGTCAGTCCATCATGGGCGAGCACTTCAGGCTGGGGCACCGCTATCCGGGCATCAAGGTGCACACGGCGTATTCCTTTGGCATAGACGATCACGACTTCGTGCTGGGGTTCGAAGGGAACGATCCGGAGGAGTTTGTGCGGCTGGTTATGGGGCTGCGGCATTCCAGGGCAAGGCCCTACACGCTGATAGACACGCCCATCTTCACCTGTGTGAGCACGCCCCTGGAGAAGTGCCTGACCAACCTGGGCTAGCCTAAGTAAGCTAGCCGCTTATCCGGTGCAGGTAGATGCGGGAGGCGGTGACGAAGCCCATGGCAGTCTCGCCCATAGGCGCTTCAAAGGTGATGACGTCCCGGTAGTCCCCCAATTCAACGACCTTGATCTCTTCACCCGGAAGGATTTGGTACCTGCAGAGGAACTCAACAAGCTTCGGGTCTTCGTCGGGGAGGCTTATCACGCGATATTTCACCCCCGGCTTGGCCTCGCTCAAGCGAATCACCCTGCCGGTCGGCTTCTTGTAGCCGCTGCCGGGGATGGGTTTGCCGAAGGGGCAGGTGGTGGGGCCCTTAACGGCGTCGTTGATGCGGTCCTCCAGGTAGGGGGAGATTCCGTGCTCCAGCAGGTGGGCCTCTTCGTCGGCCCGGGAGAGCTCCACGCCAAGCACGTCTACGACGAGCCGTTCCGCCAGCCGGTGCCGACGCGCGATGCCCTCTGCCAGACGAGAGCCCCTGTCGGTAAACTCGATTTCCTTCTTTGAGGATATGCGAATTAAGCCGTCGCGAGACATGCGACGCAGCATACCAAGAATGGAAGGCAGGGTTGTGCCCAGGCCCTCCGACACCGGCAGACGACGGATGTAGGCCGCCAACTGGGCTAGAACCGTAGATTCCTGCTCTTCCTTGAGAATGTGCAAGGAAAGGAGATAGTTTTCTACGGCGGAGGAGAGTCGCTCCTGGGGTTTGACAGTCGTATCCGGCATGGGCGAATCCACAAATGTGGTGGCTGAAGAGGAGTTTGCCCCTCTTGAGCGACTGGCCGAAGCGTCCATACTTAATGCTCCGGCCGGTCCAGGAACCCTACAGGCTGCGTTTGAGAGTAGAAAGGTCCCTGTCTTTGAAGTAGTCGTAGTTCATGTCGATGTATTCGGCCCACTCTTCCGGCACGGTGTCCTCCGGGAATATGGCCACAACAGGGCATACGGGCTCACAGGCCGCGCAGTCAATGCACTCGTCCGGGTTGATGAAGAACATATTGTCTTCATCCGTCGTGTAGATGCAGTCGACGGGACAGACGTCAACACATGCAGCATCTTTAACGTCAACACACGGCTCCGCAATGATGTACGTCATGAACTACCGCTCCTAGTCAAGAATTATGGCTTTTCCGTCATTTAGAACAGAGTCGCCACAAGCTGATATTATATCACACCCGCAACCAAATCCCAACGCTTCACGCCGCCGGTTTCGTTGGCTCCTGTGAAGTGCCAACGCGGCGTCGCGAAACGGGCCTAAAGGACGAGGCCGTAGGTCCGCTTCTTGATGCTGAGGTTCACGAAGGTCTCCGTGCGGGTTACGCCCGGAATAGTGCCTATCTTGGTGCGAAGGAAGACGCCAAGTTCCTCAGTGGAAGGCTTGGCTACGCAGGCAAAGACGTCGAAGGCGCCGGTGGTAATGGCAACGTAGTGTACATCTTCCATATTGGTGATGGCATCCGCGACAGAGTCCAGCTCACCGGGGGCCGTTTGCAGGCCGATGAGGGCCGTTGTGGGATAACCCATCTTGCTGAGGTCCGGCACCGCCTTGATCTTGATTACGTCCTCTTCCACCAGCCGGCGCAGGCGGCGGCGGATGGTCCCTTCGCTCACTCCTACCTCCCTGGCGATTTTCGCGTTGGATGCCCGTCCATCCATTTCCAATATGTCAATTATCTGGTTGTCGGTAAGATCCTGCTTGGTCACCAATTCTTCCATTGCTCCCTCTCAGATATAGCGAAAATAATGCCGAGGTATGATAAACTGGAAGACGAATCCTGTCAATAGGGGTATGTATCAAGACGATAGCGTTAGATAAATCGCCGATACTAATTGAAATACATAATATTGTTGAAGCTGACAACATCGCTCATCTGTTGTTGAGACTTTGGAGAGGCTTTGAGGAATACGGGCCTCATCTTGGTAAAAACGCCGCTATTCTGATATAGTTTTAAGTCAACCAGGAGGGATCGCATAGTGGTCTAGTGCGGGCGCCTGCTAAGCGCTTTGGCCGAGAAGTCGGCCTCGTGGGTTCGAATCCCACTCCCTCCGCCAGTTCTTTTAACCCTAAACCAACCAATGGTTGCATCCAGTCACAAACAGGAATTATCGGCGCCATGAGCAGCTACTACATCTGGACAATCGGATGTCAGATGAACAAGGCCGACTCGGAATCCCTCTCCACGGCCTTAAATGAAGCCGGCCTCAGCGCCGCGCCAAACGCCTCCCAGGCCGACGTTGTGGTGCTGAATTCCTGCGTTGTGCGCCAGAGCGCCGAGGACAAGGTCGTCGGAAACTTGGGCATGATGAAGTCGGTGAAGGCCAAGAAGCCCGGCCAGATTCTCGCTCTCATGGGTTGCATGGTCGGCGCCAGGACGGAAGATCTGGAGCGGCGATTCCCCCAGGTGGACGTATTCATGCGCCCGCAGCAGTTCTCCCCCATGCTGGACCTGCTGGAGGAGCGGCTGGGCATAGACACGGAAGGGTGCCTGAGCGCCGTCGCGCCGGCCTCGCCTTCCGTCAGCAGCTACGTGCCCGTCATCCACGGCTGCGACCTGATGTGCACCTTCTGCATTATTCCCTTCCGGCGGGGTCGGCAGGTGAGCCGGCCCGTGGAAGAGATAACCCACCAGGTTGACCTGATGACCCGGCGGGGCATGAAGGAAGTGACGCTGCTGGGTCAGACGGTGGACGCCTATGGCCACGACTTCGACGAGCCGTGCGACCTTTCGCGCCTGCTTTACGCCGTGCATTCGGTGGAGGGTCTGGAGAGGCTGCGCTTCCTTACTTCGCACCCCATATTCATGAGCCAGGACATTATCGACGCAGTGGCGCAGCTGCCCAAGGTCTGCGAGCACATAAACCTGCCCTTCCAGGCGGGGGACGATGAGGTTCTGGAGGCCATGCGCCGTCGCTATACGCAGGGCCAATACAGGGAGTTGGTGGACAGGATTCGACAGACTGTGCCCGACGTGGCCATAAGCACGGACGTAATCGTCGGATTTCCGGGGGAGACCCGCGAACAGTTCATGGAGACCTACAACCTTGTGGAGGACGTCGGTTTCGACAAGGTGCACATGGCCGCCTATTCGCCTAGGCCGGGCACCTTCGCCCACCGCAGGCTTCCGGATTCCGTGAGCCTGGAGGAGAAGCAGCACAGGCTGAAGGCCCTCGAGTCCCTCCAGAAGGATATCCAGGAGAAGAAGAACCGCCGCATCGTCGGCGCCACGGAGGAAGTACTGGTGGAAGGGCGGAAAAAGGGACGGTGGCAGGGTCGCACAAGGCAGGACAAGCTGGTATTCTTTGAGCATCCATCAGATATGTTGGGCCGGACGGTTGAAGTGAAGATCGAAGCCGCCACAGCCTGGTCGTTAAGGGGCACGCCGGCGAAGAGCCGCCAACCCTCCCACGCGGGGGTGTCGCCATGACGTTGAATCTGAAGTCCCCCGGCGCAGGGAGAAAACCCTTCCTGCCCATAACCGAGATTGAGCACGCCGCCTTCTGCAAGAGTGAGGACGAACTTCCCGCGAAGCCCCTGCTCGACGAAATCAAGGTAAACGTCCGCTGGCAGAAGATTCCCCTCAAGTACCTGCGCCTGGACGCGGAGGAGCTGGACCAGCGCATCCACGATGCCCGACAGAAGCTGGGGACGAAAGTCGTCGTGCTGGGGCACCACTATCAGCGGGAAGAGGTGATCAAGTACGCCGACTTCCAGGGTGATTCCTATCTGCTGTCCCAGCAGGCCGCCAGCCAGGCCGAGGCGGAATACATCATCTTCTGCGGCGTCCATTTCATGGCGGAAACCGCCCGCATTCTCTGCGCGCCCCATCAGCGGGTTATCCTTCCCAACATCACCGCCGGCTGCTCCATGGCTGACATGGCCCCAACCGGCGACGTTCTGGACGCCTGGGACGACTTGGAAGACCTGCTGGGACCGAATTCCGTCGTACCCATCACTTATATGAATTCGACCGCCGAGATAAAGGCGTTGTGCGGACGGAACGGCGGCATCGTCTGCACCTCCTCCAACGCCGCCGGCACCTTCGAGTGGGCCTTCCAGCGGGGCAGTCGAGTTCTCTTTCTGCCCGACCAGCACCTGGGCCGCAACACCGCTCTCAACATGGGCATAGACCTGGACGAGATGATCGTCTGGAACCCCTTCAAGCCTTTGGGCGGACATACGCCGGAGCGACTGCGGGAGTCCAAAGTCATCCTGTGGCAGGGGCACTGCTCGGTGCACACCCGCTTCACGCCCCGACAGATAGAGACGGCCCGGCAGCGCTACCCGGACATCAAGGTCATCGTCCACCCGGAGTGCACCATGGAAACGGTGCAGGCCGCCGACATGAACGGCTCCACGGAGGTCATACGCAAGACCATAAACGAGGCGCCCGCCGGAAGCCAGTGGGCCGTGGGCACGGAGGTGAGCCTGGTCAACCGGCTGGCCAAGAACAACCCGGACAAGGTCATTTTCTGTCTGGATCCCATTGTTTGCCCGTGCTCGACTATGTACCGCATACACCCCGCCTATCTTTCGTGGGTGCTGGACTCGCTTCTCGACAGGGAGATAGTCAACGAGATTCGCGTCGACGATGAGACCAGGCGACACGCC
The DNA here is from genome assembly GCA_951812825.1 of uncultured Dehalococcoidia bacterium. Lineage (GTDB taxonomy): Bacteria > Chloroflexota > Dehalococcoidia > Lucifugimonadales > JAPULR01. Next base: position 1,001,734 of record OX638324.1, read on the forward strand.
CACACCGCGCTCGAGCGGATGCTGGAGGTCTCCTAGCATAGGCCGTCGTCCGTTGAGAGACTGTTCCGAAAGCCCCGATTTCAGCGTTGCAGGGGTGAGCCGGATTGCTTGACATCACACCCGAAGTACAGCGGCTCATCGATCGGGCGCTGGAGGAAGACCAGGCCTTCGCCGACGCCACCACCCAGGCGCTGATTGACCCTTCCATTCAGGCCGTTGGAGAGTTCAGAGCGGAAGAGGCGGGCACACTGGCGGGCATCTCCGCCGCCCTCGCCGTTTTTCAACGACTCCGGCCCTCCGCCGATACACAGATTTTCATCGAAGACGGCGATGCCCTAGCCCCCGGCCAGGTCATTGCAACAGTCACCACTTCCGCCGAGGTCGTTCTGCGGGGCGAGCGGCTGGCGCTGAACCTGCTTCAGCGCATGAGCGGCATCGCCACGGAGACGGCTGGATATGTGAAAGCCGTGGAAGGGACTCACGCCCGCATCATCGACACCCGGAAGACCGCCCCCGGTCTGCGCACCCTGGACAAGTACGCCGTGCGCGTCGGCGGCGGCCACAACCACCGGATGCACCTGGGCGACGGCATCCTCATCAAGGACAACCATCTGTACCTCCTCGACCGGGAGGCTACCAACCTCTCACAGCTAATCTATCGCGCGCGTGAGAGGGCGTCGCACACCCTCAAGATTGAGGTGGAGGTGACCAATCTCCACCAGTTGGAGGAGGCGCTGGAAGGACATGCCGATATCGTCCTCCTAGACAACATGTCCGTGGAAGATATGGCGGAAGCCGTCCGCATAACCGGAGGCCGCGCCCTGCTGGAGGCTTCCGGCGGCATCACCATCGATAACGTAGCCGCCGTTGCATCTACAGGCGTCGACCTGATTTCCGTAGGCGCGCTGACCCACTCCGTCAAGGCGCTGGACATCAGCATGGACATCTCAACCATTCGCTAGCCGGACAGAATCGAATATACAATCCCGGAAAGGTGGACAATGACGACAGGTAACACGCACGCCCCCATCGAACGCAACATGGCCATGGAGCTTGTACGCGTCACCGAGGCCGCCGCCATCGCCGCCGCCCGGCACATGGGCAAGGGCGACAAGGAGATGGTGGACCAGGCCGCCGTGGACGCCATGAGGTTGACCCTGGGATCCATCGCCATGGACGGCGTGGTGGTCATCGGCGAAGGGGAGAAGGACGAAGCGCCCATGCTCTACGTGGGCGAGGAGATCGGCGACGGCCACGACCCGCAGGTGGACATCGCCGTGGACCCCATCGACGGCACGACGCTGTTGTCAAAGGGCCTGCCGGGGGCCATCGCCGCCATCGCGCTGTCTGCGCGCGGGGCTATGAGGGTGCCCTTCCAGTTCGCCTACATGAACAAGATTGCCGTGGGCAAGGCGGCGAAGGACGTGATAGACATCGACGCGCCCGTGGAGACCAACCTGCGCAACACGGCCGCAGCAATGGGCCGGAGCGTGGAGGAGCTGACGGTGGTGGTGCTGGACCGTCCGCGCCACGACCGGCTGCTTGCCGAAATCCGCAGCGCAGGCGCGCGGGTGAAGCTGATATCCGACGGCGACGTGGCCGCCGGCATCCACGCGGCGCTGCCGGACTCAGGGGTGGACGTGCTGATGGGCATCGGCGGCACCACCGAGGGGGTACTTACCGCCGCGGCCATCCGCTGCATCGACGGGGCCATCCAGTGCAAGGCGTGGCCGCGGAATGACGAGGAGCGTCAGGCGGCCCTGGAGGCGGGGGTGGACCTGGAGAAGGTGCACACGACGACGGACCTGGTGGGAGGGGAGGACGTGTTCTTTGCGGCCACCGGCGCAAGCACGGGCGACCTGCTGCGGGGGGTGCGCTTCTTCCCCAACGGCGTGGAGACCCAATCCTTGGTAATGCGCTCCCGCTCCGGCACCCTCCGCTGGATCGACTCGCTCCACGACTTTTCGCGGCTCAACAAGGTGCTCTACAAGGAGTAGGGGTTAGCAAGGCCATGAAATGGCGGACGAGTAAAGGATAGCGATGGATTCAGTCGGAAGGCACCTAGCCACCTTGGCAGACCTGGAACGCATTAAGGGCCAACTGAAGGATCACTCGAATGGTCAGTTTCGTTGGTTAGTCGGCTTGCTGGTTGTACTTGTTGTAGCAGCAATTGGCATTCTCTTGAGGACGATAGGCTAACTTACTCCCTCCACGACTTCACGCGGCTGAACAAGGCGCTGTTCGGGGAGTAGGGGTTAGTCGGTTGCTACGCCGCTTCCATGCTGAGGGTGTAGCGGCCCTGGCGAGCGGCGGACGTTACTGTGGGTATTAGAGATGTTTCTTGAAAGTGGCAAAGTCAATCTCCAAGGAACTTAGCATCCTGCTGAGAGCGACTCTGTGAATTTCTCTTTTGCCCATCACCAATGTGGTTGTGAGAGTTCTTCCGTCAGAAGAACGTCTTGAAATTCCCAGGTGAGATCCACCTCTCCGCCTGTGCTCCAAACAGCCTATTCTCTTCAAAACCGAGAGCAACCTTCTGCTGGACAATAGCGGCAAATTGCTCGCAGGTATTCTAGGCATATACGACTATGGGAGTCTCGGTCTTCTCTGAGACAGCGGCGGCAAATTCGACAGTATCATCGATTGCTGGAAGCATGACGATACCTTTTTCGCGGAAGACTCGCTCACGCTCGCCGATTTCGTCAAGTAAGGATAGGTGGACGTAGATGGCATCCTTTAGATTCTCGCAGACCTCTTCCAGAGAATCGCCTTGGGTGACGGTACCTAACTCAACGCAGTAGCCGACGTAGACCTCATCATGTTTCTCCACTTTCGTATTTAGCGTAAAGTGTCGCTTTGCTGGGGTCATGGCTTCTCCTTCCGGGTTTCTCCTGAGGCTGGCTTGCGAGCATATTTGCTAAATGATAATACCAATCTGCACCGTTGACAAGCACGTTGGGATGCACCAGCTATCCAATGAACCCACTCCCTACCCCGCCTCCATGCTGGGGGTGTAGCGGCCCTGCCTTGCGGCGGCGGTTACGCGGGCGCGGCGGTGGAAGACCCGCTGGACCTCCTCCCGGTTGGCGTTGTTGCCGGCCCAGGTGCGCAGGGGCGCGCCCTGCAGGCCCCGTCCGTAGGAGAAGCTGAGTTCCCACGGCGCGCCTTCGCGCTGGGCGTAGCGGTTGATGGCGTCCAGGTTCGTGGTCGCTTCGTCGTCGGCCTGGCCGCCGGAGAGGAAGACGATGCCCGGTACGGTCGCGGGCACCGCGCTCTTCAGACACGCAACCGTTTGTCGCGCGACCTCACTTGCATCGGCGCGGACATCCGCCGAAGCTCCTGAGAGGACCATGTTCGTCTTCAGCAGGATACAGTCCAGCGCGACATTCTGCACCCTCAACTGGCGGAACATCTCTGTCAGCGCCGCCTCGGAGGCGTAGTAGCAGCGGTCGATGTCGTGGTCGCCGTCCATGAGGACTTCCGGCTCCACCATGGGCACGAGACCTGCTTCCTGGCTGAGCGCGGCAAAGCGGGCCAGGGCGTGGGCGTTCACGTCCAGGCAGTAGGGGGTGGGCATATGCGGCCCGATGGCGATGACCGCGCGCCACTTGGTAAACCGGGCCCCCAACTCCACGTACTCCGCCAGCCGCTCGCGCAGTCCGTCCAGTCCCTCGGTGACGGTCTCACCAGGGCTGCCCGCCAGGTCTTTCGCCCCCATGTCCACCTTGATGCCCGGCATCATGCCGGCGTCCGTCAGGACCTTTACCAGGGAAGCACCGTCGTCGCTGTGCTGTCGGATGGTCTCGTCATAGAGGATGACGCCGCTGATGAACTCGGAAGCCCCCGACGTCCGAAACAGCATCTCCCGGTAGTCACGGCGGTTAGTCTCCGTGCTCTCAACGCCGATGCTGTCGAACCTGCGCTTGATGGTGCCGGTGCTTTCGTCGGCGGCGAGAATGCCTTTGCCCGGAGCGACCAGCGCTTTTGCAGTGTCAGAAAGCGTCTCAATGCTTGCAGTTGTCGTCATTCTTTTTTCCCCTTGTTCAACGATTGTATCTAGTTGGAGCGAACCGTCCAATTATGTAGTTGGCTTTTGCCTCGGATGCCGGGCGGCGAAGTCCTTCGCCATCTCCTCGAAGGTTACGAAGCTCACGCCGGGGTGGCCCATGATGTAGGAAGTCAGCCGCTCCAGCATGAGGATCACCTGGGGGCGGCCCGCCACGTCCGGGTGGATGGTGATGGGAAACACGGCTTCGTCGTACTCCCGGTAAACGTAGTCGAACTGGTCCCGCCACAGCTCCTCGATATCGCGGGGGTTCACAAAGCCGTGGCTGTTGGGCGACGCCTTGATGAACATCATGGGCGGCAGGTCGTCCAGATACCAGCTGGCGGGGATCTCTATCAGGTCCGTCTCCTCGCCCCGCTCCAGTCGGGACATCCACGTATCGGCGGGCTTCGAGAAGTCGATCTTCGTCCACCTGTCGCCCACCCGCACATAGTAGCACTCGAAGTCCCGGTGCATCAGGCTGTTGTCGTACATGATCCCGTGCTTGAGCAGCAGTTCCGCCGTCGCGTGGCTGAACTCCCACCAGGGCGCGACGTAGCCGGCGGGTTTTCTGCCCCAATAGTCTTCAACCAGATCGATGCACCGAACCAGCACCGCCTCCTCCTGCTCCCGTGTCATGGCGATGGGGTTTTCGTGGCAGTAGCCGTGGATGCCGATTTCGTGGCCCGCCTCGGCCACCATGCGGGTTTCATTGGGAAAGGACTCAATGGAGTGGCCGGGGATGAACCAGGAGGTCTTGATGCCAAGCTTATCGAAGAGCTTGAGCAGGCGTGGTGTGCCCACTTCACCTGCAAAGATGCCCCTGGAGATGTCCCCCGGCGAGTCCTCTCCGCCGTAGGAACCCAGCCACCCCGCCACAGCGTCCACATGGACGCCGTAGGCGCACAGAATCCGCTTTTCAGCCATTCTATTCCCCCTCGCAATAGGGATTTTCATCCATTATCCTGATGGCGCTAGCATAGCACCAGGCCAGGGCGGGGACAACCGGAACTTCCCCATTCTCCCCTTGACTGTTTTTCGCCCCGTTGGTACAAATGCATCATCTACTTCCCGCAAGGAGGCTCCCATGTACGAAGGATTCCGAGTCATCGACGCTGACGGTCATTTCTACGAGCCGAGAAATATCTGGGACCGGTACGTGGAGCCCGAATTCCATGACCGCCGCCCCAGGGTCCGCGAGATCTTTGGTCGCTCCCGCATGGACTTCGAGGTGGACGGCGTTTTCTTCAAGCAGTCCAAGATTACCTCCGCCACCACCAAGCGCTACGCCAACCAGGAGGCCAAGTACGGCGACGCCTACCGCTCCTGGTGGAGCTGCGAAAGCCGCATCAACGACATGGACAAGTACGGCTGGGACATCCAGGTCTGCCTGCCCACTGCCGGCCACGTGGGGGCGCAGATGTCCCGCACCGATGTCAAGCTGGGGGCCGCCGTGGTGCGGGCGTACAACAACTGGGCACGGGACTACTGCGGCGAAGCGCCCGACCGGGTGAAGTTCGTCTCCGTCGTGCCGGGCGGGAACGCAGCTGAGGTGGCCGTGGAAGCCCGCCGCTCCGTGGCAGAACTCGGGGCGGTTTCCTTCATCATGTCCACCCCCGCCGTCGGCCACTGGTGGCACACACCGGAGTTCGACCCGGTTTGGGAGGTTGCTACGGAGTTGGACGTGCCCCTATCCCTGCACGGCAACGAGACCAAGACGGGCGAACCGGCAACCTACGACCGGTACAATGGCATGGGCGGCCCCTTCGAGGCAATTCATCACGCCATCAACTTCCCCATGGAGAACATGATCGGCGTGGCCCACTTCATGCTCTCCGGCATCCTGGACCGCTACCCCAAGATGAAGCTGTCCATCCTGGAGGCCAATTGCGGCTGGCTTCCCTTCTGGCTGAGCCGCCTGGAGAACTGCAGCGACGGTCGGCAGGCCGTGACTTTCGACGCCGAGCCGCTGGGGGCGACGCCCTACGAGTACTTCGACAGGCAGTGCTTCATCGCCTGCGACGCCGACGAGCCCGGCATAAAATTCTGCATCGAGCACGTGGGGGACGAGAACATCGTGTTCAACACGGACTACCCCCACGCCGACGCCCCCGACCCGTGGGAGCCGGTGCCGAACATGATGGCCCAGCCCATCTCCGACGAGTCGAAGCGGAAGATCATGTGGGACAACTCCATCCGTCTCTACGGCCCCCGCCTGCTGGAGGGGTTCAACGGGGGGTAGGCTTCCATCAGACGCCGATAGCCGATAATTTTAGGGGCGGTTAGAGAACCGCCCCTACCCTTTTTTGTTTAGGCGCAAACCCCTACCCCAGCACGTCCACCAACGCCGCTTCCAGCTCTTCGGCGGTGGAGTACGCCTCGAATCTGGCCGTAACCACACCCTCGGCGTTCACCACAAACACCCAGGACTCGTTGGACCACTCCGGTACGCTTGTCAGCCCCCACTCGTCCATGATGGGCGAAGTGCGGGCGCGGCTAAGATCCCCCTCAACCTCGTGGGGGTTCTCGTAGACCTCAACGTGGATGAAGCTGGCCCGGCCGTCGTACTTCTGACGCACCTGGCTGACCGTCTCCACCTGGGGGCCGCAGGTGGCCGAGGTGCAGAAGGAGGGCGTGGCGAAGACCACCATGGTCGGGCGGCCCTGCCCCAGGGCGTCGACGATGCTGGTGACGTACAGTTCCCGGTCCGGCTCATGGGCAGAGGACAGCTGCTCCAGCGGAGCCCCGTCGCTAACCGTCCTGTGCATGCTGGCCGGGGCTTGTTGACCGATGTCCACCACGCTGAACCCGTCCGTAACTTCCACCTCCATAATCGCCTTGCGAGGCATCCCCTCTTCTTCCCCGCCTATCTCCAGCCTCCACGCGCCTGCCCGGTCGAATGACAGGTCCGTAACGTAGCTGCCCCGGGTGCCGTAGGGCCAGAGATTGAACCCCGCCTTGAGCGTCTGGTGGGGGCCGTCGACGGAGCCATCTTCGCTGACGAAGAAGGTGGACACCTCCACCTGGGGCACGGTGACCAGGGCGCGGGCGCCGGTGAGCAGAAAGGCAACTCGCTGGTTGCCCGGACGCAACACGGTGGTGCCCAGAATGCCCTCCCAGTCCGTCTCCACTTCGGGGGCAGGCACGGTTGCGGATGGCGCTGCTTCAGGCGTTGCAGGCTGCGCGACGGTGGTGGCGGGCGGGGGGTTGTCGGAGCCACAGGCCGCCAGGAAGACAACAGCGACCGACAAGGCGAATATCAAAATTGCTGCGAACTTCATGCTTAGGTTACGCAAGACCCACGCCGAGGGATTCAAATTTCATGCCTCTATTCTACAGTAGCAGCGGCCCTGAAGGATTCCCTTCCTTCTCGGCGATCTTTCGACGACCATAGTGGCTGAGTGACATCTTTTGATTGCCGAGATATCCTTCCTCTGCTATCATCCTTCGACAAACTCATGATAGTTAAGAAGCAGCAGACAAACTCGCCCCAAAACCGGACTCGTTTGCCCAACTTTTTTGAAACGAGTCTCCACGCCTGAAACGAATATTTCCAGGCACGAAATCACTCCGACTCGTTTACGAAAACGAGTCGTTCTCACGCCTGAGACGCCAAAAACGAGTCCCTACTCAACCCCCATTCATATTGACAAACTCATCATCGTTTATGTTAAATGCTTTCAGGCGAAGACCCACGTCTTGATAACACAAGAGAGTGGCGACCTGTTAGAATAGATCGCTACACGAGAATCCAATTTGGAGAAGCGATAAGGTCATGGAGGCAAAGCGCGTAGACCGCCGGAACGCTGGGGTGTTGGCAGGGCTCCAGTGGGCGATCTGCGTTCCCCTTACGTAGCCTTTGGCAGTCCGACCCCAACCCAGTACCCCACACCAAAGGCAGTAAGAGGAGGAACCCCAAATGGCTCACGAACAGGTCAAAATTTTTGACACAACCCTCCGCGACGGCGAACAGGCCGCCGGCGCGGGAATGACCACCCCGGAAAAGCTGGAAATCGCCCGGCAGCTTGACCGCCTCGGCGTTGACGTCATCGAGGCGGGATTCGCCGCCAGCTCCCCCGGCGACTTCGAAGCCGTCGCCACCGTCGCCAGGGAGATTCGGCGGCCTATCATCGCATCCCTCGCCCGCGCCCACCCCAACGACGTAGACCAGGCTTGGGGCGCCCTGAAGGGCGCGGGCCAGCCCCGTATCCACGTTTTTCTGTCGAGCTCGGACATCCACCTGATGCACCAGCTTCGGAAGAACCGTGAGGAAGTGATGGACATGGCGGTGAGCATGGTCGCCAGGGCCAAGGGTTACTGCGAGGACGTGGAGTTTTCCGCCATGGACGCTTCCCGCACGGAGCCCGAGTACCTCTACACCATGCTGAGGGCAGTCATCGACGCCGGCGCTACGACCATTAACATCCCCGACACCGTCGGCTATTCCATACCGGAAGAGTTCGCCCAGCTGCTGATGGACATTCAGGAGAACGTGCCCAATATCCACAAGGCCGTTCTCAGCGTCCATTGCCACAACGACCTTGGCCTCGGCGTGGCCAACAGCATGGCCGCCATACAGGTCGGCGCCCGCCAGGTGGAGGGCTGCATCAACGGTCTCGGCGAGCGAGCGGGCAACGCCGCCCTCGAAGAGATAATCATGAGCATCGAGACCCGCAAGGACTTCCTTGGCGTCACCACCAACGTGGACACCACCCAGATATACCGCACCAGCCGGCTGGTCAGCGACGTTACCGGCTTCCCCATCCAGCCCAACAAGGCGGTGGTGGGCCTGAACGCTTTCCGACACGCCTCCGGCATCCACCAGGACGGCATTCTGAAGGAACGCTCCACCTATGAAGTCATGGACCCCGCGTCCATCGGCTGGCCCGGGACCACCCTGGTTCTCGGCAAGCTCAGCGGGCGCGCCGGTCTTCGCTCCCGGCTGGAAGAGCTGGGATACCAGCTGGACGCCGACGAACTGGCCCAGGCCTTCGAGGGCTTCAAGCTGCTCGCCGATAAGAAGCGGGAGATTACCGATCCTGACCTGGAGGCGCTGATGTCCGACCAGCGCAGGGCCGTCAGCGAGAACACCAGCTTCACCATGGAGCACATCCAGGTGTCCTGCGGCGACCACGAAATCCCCACCGCCACGGTCAAGCTAACCGGCCCGGACGGCTTCACCACAACGGACGCCGCCACCGGCACGGGCCCCGTGGACGCCATTTACAAGGCCATCAACCGCATTGTGCAGGTGCCCAACACCCTTGCGGAATTCACCGTCAATTCCATCACCGAGGGCATCGATGCCATCGGTCAGGTGACCATTCGCATCCAGAAGGACGAAGGGGTATACGTGGGCAGGGGCTCGGATACGGACATCCTCGTAGCCAGCGCCAAGGCCTACCTGAACGCCCTCAACCGCCTGTTGGCAATGGAAGAGGCGAAGAAGGAGTCCGCCGCCGGGGTCCCCAATCCCTAAGACCCCGGCCCGGGGCCGTTCGTCGCTCCAACGGTTCCCAGCAGGATTACGGATACTCCATTTGATGGCTTGTAAGGTGTGTAATGCCTCCTAAAACCATGTTCGACAAGATCTGGGACGCCCATGTGGTGCATCAGGAATCCGGTGCGCCTTCCCTCATCTATATAGACCTGCACCTGGTGCACGAGGTCACCTCGCCCCAGGCCTTCGAGGGACTGCGTCTGGCGGGTCGGGAGGTTCGGCGGCCCGACCTGACCGTCGCCACCGTCGACCACAACACGCCGACGTGGGAGCTTTCCCGTCCTGTAGTCGACCCCATCTCCAAGCGCCAGCTCGACGCCCTGGCTGTCAACCTCAAGGACACGGGAATCGCCTTCTACGACCGGTTCAGCCGCAACCAGGGCATCGTCCACGTCATCGGCCCGGACCTGGGCTACACCCAGCCGGGCATGACCGTCGTATGCGGCGACAGCCACACCTCAACCCACGGAGCGCTGGGGTGCTTCGCCCTCGGCATCGGCACCTCAGAGGTGGAGCACGTGCTGGCCACCCAGACCCTGCGCCAGTTCAAGCCCAGGACCATGGAGGTGCGGGTGAAGAGTCCGCTGCCCACCGGCGTGGAAGCCAAGGACCTGATCCTCGGCATCATCGGACAGATAGGCGTCAACGGCGGCGCGGGCCACGTCATCGAGTACACCGGCGAGGCGGTACGCTCCCTCTCCATGGACGGGCGCATGACCGTTTGCAACATGAGCATTGAAGGGGGTGCCCGGGCGGGGATGATTGCCCCCGACGAGACCACCTTCGAATACGTCCGCGGCCGTTCCTTCGCCCCCAAAGGCGACGATTTCGAGGCTGCTGTGGACCGGTGGCGCAAACTGCCGTCCGACGACGGCGCGGTCTTCGACAGGCAGGTGGTCATCGACGCCGCATCACTGGAACCCTTCGTCACCTGGGGCACCAACCCCGGGATGGTTGCGAAGATAACGGACCGCGTCCCGGACCCGGCATCCTTCCAGCAGCCGGCCGAGCGGGAAGCCGCCCAGCGAGCCCTCGACTACATGGCCCTGGAGCCGGATACGCCCATACAGGACATTGCCATTGACAGAGTCTTCATCGGGGCTTGCACCAACAGCCGAATCGAGGACCTGCGGGCCGCCGCCGCAGTGGTCAAGGGTAAGCGGGTAAACAACGGCGTATATGCCATGGTCGTGCCCGGTTCGGCCCGGGTGAAGGAGGAAGCGGAAGAGGAAGGCCTGCACCGCATCTTCGCCGACGCGGGCTTCGACTGGCGGGTGGCAGGGTGCTCCATGTGCCTGGGCATGAACCCGGACGTACTCCAGCCCGGCGAGCGGTGCGCCTCCACCTCCAACCGCAACTTCGAAAACCGGCAGGGCAAGGGCGGACGGACGCATCTGGTCAGCCCACCCATGGCCGCCGCCGCCGCCATCGCCGGCCACTTCGTCGACATCCGGGAGTGGAAGACGAATTGAACCACCCATCCACAAGGAGCGTACCAGCCTGATATGGAACCCTTCACAAAGCTATCCGGCGTCGCCGCGCCCCTCGACAGGGTGAACGTGGACACCGACCAGATCATCCCCGCCGTGCACCTGAAGCGCATCGAGCGTACGGGTTACGGGCAGTTCCTCTTTGGCCCGCTGCGATTCAACGCCGACGGCGAACCGAACCCTGACTTCATCCTCAACCACCCCAGCATCCAGAATCCGAAGTTCCTCGTCGCGGGACGTAATTTCGGCTGCGGCTCCTCGCGGGAGCATGCGCCCTGGGCGCTGGAGGACTACGGGTTTCGGTGCATCATCGCGCCCAGCTTTGCAGACATCTTCTACAACAACTGCTTCCAGAACGGCCTGCTGCCGGTAGTCTTATTGGAGGAGCAGGTTGCCGCCCTGATGGACAAGCTGAAGCAGCAGCCGGGTGCGACCCTCTCCGTGGACCTGGAGGCACAACGGCTTTGGAGCGACGACGGAGAGTTTGTCTTCAGCTTTGAAGTAGATCCTTTCCGGAAACGCTGCCTCCTGGATGGCTTGGACGACATAGGCCTGACGCTGTTGCACGAGGACAAGATCAGCGACTACGAGCGCAGGATGGGCGTGGCTGGGTGACCTTCGCCGTGGAGACTTGTCTATGAACTTTCGCATCGCAGCCCTTCCCGGCGATGGCGTAGGCCCAGAGGTAACGGCCCAGGCCGTGAAGGCCCTTCACAACGTTGGAGAATGCTTCGGCCACACCTTCGAAGTCCAGCGCGGAGCCATCGGCGGTGGGGCCATCGACGATGGGGGGGACCCCTTCCCCCCGGAAAGCCTGGAACTCTGTCGCGGCAGCGCAGCCGTGCTTCTTGGTGCAGTGGGCGGCCCCAAGTGGGACGATCCACAAGCCGACGTGCGTCCGGAAGACGGTCTGCTGGCCCTGCGAAAGTCCTTGCAGCTTTTTGCAAACCTCCGGCCTGTGAAGCTTCATCCCGCGCTCATCGACGCCAGCCCGGTCAAGCTGGAGGTGCTTGAGGGCGTGGACCTGGTGGTGGTGCGCGAGCTTACCGGCGGCCTGTACTTCGCCGAGCCAAAGAAGCGCTGGGCGGACGCCGATGGCCGCGCCGCTGTGGACACGCTGGCTTACACGGAAGCGGAAATTCGGCGCATACTCCACACGGCTTTCCGTTTGGCCATGACCCGCCGTCGGCGCGTGACTTCCGTCGACAAGGCAAATGTGCTGGAGACCTCCCGTTTGTGGCGAGAACTGGCGGACGAAGTGGCAGAGGACTACGGAGACGTAGTCCTCGAACACATGCTGGTGGACAACGCCGCAATGCAGCTCGTACGCAGCCCTTCGCAGTTCGACGTAATCGTTACCGAAAACACCTTCGGGGACATCCTCACCGACGAGGCCGCCGTACTTTCCGGCTCCATGGGGATGCTGCCTTCGGCGAGCCTGGGCGAGGGCGGCGGCGACACTCCGCTTGGTCTCTACGAACCCATCCACGGCAGCGCCCCAGACATCGCGGGAAAGGGCATCGCCAACCCGCTGGCCGCCATCCTGAGCGCCGCCATGATGCTGCGTCTGTCTCTTGGCCTTGGGCGTGAAGCGGAGGCATTGGAAGATGCCGTGGCCCGCACGCTGGAGGACGGCTGCCGCACCGCGGACATAGCCCGCCCCGGCGAAACGTCTCTCTCCACCGACGCCATGGGAGACGCGGTAGTCAGTCGTATTTCGGATTCCCGGTAATCCACGAATGGACGCCTCCTCCCATCCACCCGTGAAGGCAATAGTCCTTGACTTTGACGGGGTTATCCTGGAGTCCAACCAGATAAAGGGGGACACCTTTCCGCGGCTGTTCCACCAGCATCCCCAGCACGCCGAGGCCATGATTAAGCTCCACCAAGACCACGGCGGCATGCCCCGCCAGGAGAAGCTGCGCATCATCTGCGAGGACATACTGGGCCAGACCGTAGATGAGGACGAGATTCAACGCTTGAGCAGGGAGTTAGGCAGGCTGGTTGACGACGCGATAATGGCGTGTCCATTCACCCCCGGCGCGCTCGAATTCCTGCAAGCCTACTCGACCCGCTGCCCGCTCTTCATCGCCACCGGCACACCCGAAGACGAGATGCAGCCCCTCGTTGAACGCAGGGGGCTAGCCCCCTATTTCGCGGGGGTTTACGGTTCACCCAGGAACAAGGCCGCCATTCTGCGGGACCTGATGGACAAAAACGGCTGGCGTCCCGAAGATATCGTCTTCGTGGGCGACTCCATCGACGACTACCACGGAGCGCAGGCCACGGGAGTCCCCTTCATCGGGCGCGTCGGCCCCGATAAGCCAAACCCCTTTGTCGCCGCCGGTGTGGGCCTGCTGGTCCATAGCCTGGCGGAACTGCACCGAATTTGGCAGGGAGTCCCCGTCAGCCCATCTTGAAGAGACGGGCGCAGTTTTCTCCCGCAATTAGCCGCTTCTGCTCCGTCGGAACACCCTCCAAGATTTCCTCCACAATCTGCCTGGACCTGGGGAAGGTGGACTCGGCGTGGGGATAGTCGTTTCCCCACATGAGGGTCTCCACGCCGATGTATTCCCGCATCTGCATGCCCGGCCCGTCTTCCTGGAAGCAGATGAACATGTTGCGACGAAAGATATCGCTCGGAAGCATACCGCCGCTAAATCGACGGCCTCCAAATCGTTCGGGGCGGCGGATCTCCTGGTAAGCCACGTCCATCCGATGGAGCAGATAGGGCGCCCACGAAACCTCGTACTCCACCAGCCCGACTTTCAACGTAGGATGACGCTCGAAAACGCCCGAGAAGATCATCGCCACCACGTTGTCTCGCATGTCGTATTCCTGATTGATGAACTCCACCATGCCGCGACTGTTGCCGAAAGTGGCCTTCTCGTTAGGACTCCAACGTGACGTGCCGCTGTGGATGGAGAGGGGCATGCCCAGCTCTTCCGCCGTTTCCCAGAGAGGCTCGTACATCAGGCCGTGATAGCGACCAAAGAGGGGTCTCTGGGGAATCGTCGCGCCGGCCAGCCCAAGAGAAGCCGCCCAAAGGAGTTCTGCAACCCCTTCATCCACCACGTCCACGTTTAGCATTGCCATACCCTTTATCCGGTCCGGATACGGACTGCAGAACTCCGCCAGCCAGTTGTTGTACGCCCTGAATACCGCCGAAAGCAGGTCCGTGGAGGGGATGAGCCACGACTCCAGCCCCACCGAGGGGTAGACCACGGCCCCTGAAACACCGTCCAGTTCCATGTCCTTCACGTGGGCGTGAGGGTCATAGCCGCCCCTCCTCACGTCTTCATACACCCCGTCAATGCTGATACTCTCCGGGGCGTCGAACCGCCTTCCTGCCTGGGTGTCGGAGCCGACGATGCCAAAATTGACGTTGCCGTCGGCGTACCAACGATCAACTCCGTCTTCGCGGACGACTCTTGGTGTACGGTGCGCGTAGGCGGGATCGATGTAGCGCGTCCAGAGGTCGGGCGGCTCCACAACGTGGGAGTCGGATGACACCAGCCTGTACCCGGGCGTGTCGTTTAATTCTGAGGCCACGCCAGCCTCCAACCGGGAAGGTTCACCTTCCATGCGTCCTCCTCCCACAACATTGGAATAATCAAGCCGGACTTGAGGACTGGCCCTCGCATTTCCTCATGATCATAGCCGACGCCCATGGGCAGGAAGGCAAAGGCGTTGGCGTCGTCCACGTAGCTGGTGGGTGCAACTCCCAAATCTGACAAATCCTCCAGGGGCCAGTATTTGAGTACAGCCTTGCGGAAGCCATCCAGCATCGGCCCACGGAGCGGATGGGACGAATCGTTGGATGCCTGGTACACCTGCTGCAGGTCGATGCCCCGTTCCGTGGCCCACACCCCTTGTCGGACACCGCGCGACTCCTTGGAGAGCATCTCCCAAGCCACTGCCATGTTGCCGTCGCGAACGGCTTCAGCAAAACGGCCTGCTGCGAGGCCGCATGCATCGGGCGAATTGCTACGCCGAGTGCCGGGAATTCTCACTGAACCCGCCTAACCCCGGCGAGAGTGGGAATCTTTACGACGTAAGCCTGATAGAACTTCCCGGGAACCATCAACAACGTGACTTCATCTCTCTCGCTCGGAAGGTTCTCCCTCACCGTAACGCCACATTCCCGAAACTCCCGGTCCAGCGTGCCTATATCCACCAATTCCTCCAGATACACCTCAATCGCATCTTCAAGCATATCGAAGGCTTCTTCCACTGTATCGCCACAACTTGCGATCCCCAATCCAACACAATGGGACGCGAAATGGTGGTCTTCCTTCTCCACCATTCCCGTAAGTATCACTTCCGGCATGATTTCTCCAAAACCCGGCTCATCCAATATCAGGGGATTACTGTATTGCAATTGAATGCCCCAATTCAAGCTGACCGGCGCTTATGCCATTATTGACCTCTTTCACTGGACACAAAGGGCCTGCCTGAATAGAATCAGTCGCAGAACTCCCACACATACTAACGGAGGCCGCAAATATGGAAACCGTGAACCCCGCCCTGTTCAGCTCAATGGAATGGCGCTTGATCGGGCCGCACCGCGGCGGTCGGGTTGTTGCCGTAGCCGGCGACCCCACTGAGCCGATGACCTTCTACTTTGGCGCCTGCGCGGGCGGCGTATGGAAGACCAACGACGGCGGGACTTACTGGCGGAACATCACGGACGGCTTCCTGAACGTTTCCGCCGTGGGCGCCGTCGCCGTCGCCGCTTCCGACCCCAACGTCATCTACGTAGGCACCGGCGAAGCGTGCCTCCGCGCCAACGTCTGCCACGGCGACGGGGTGTACCGCTCAACGGACGGCGGTCAGACGTGGGCACACCTGGGCCTGGAAGACACGCACCACATCTCCCGCGTCCGGGTCCACCCGCAGAACCCGGACCTGGTCTACGTGGCGGCCATGGGTCACGCCTACGGCCCCAACGAAGACCGGGGCGTCTTCCGGTCCTCCGACGGAGGCAGAACGTGGGAGCACATCCTTCGCAAGAGTCCCGACGCCGGAGCCGCCGACCTCTCCATGGACCCCAACAACCCCAGGATTCTATTCGCCGCCATCTACCAGGCGCGGCGGTATCCCTGGATAAACGTCAGCGGCGGCCCAGACAGCGGCCTCTACCGCTCCACCGACGGCGGCGACACCTGGGAGGAGATCACCAATAATCCGGGCCTGCCAGACGGCCTCAAGGGTCGCATGGGCGTGTCCATCTCACCCGCCAAGTCAGGCCGCGTGTGGGCTATGATCGAGTCCCGGAAGGGCGGCCTCTTCCGCTCCGACGATGGCGGCGACACCTGGGAGCTGGTCTCCGACAACCCCGATATTCGCGGCCGTCCCTGGTACTACAGCCACGTCTTCGCCGACACCCGGGACCCCGAAACTGTCTATATTCTTGAAGGCGGCGCGTACAAATCCGTCGACGGCGGGCGCAACTTCGGCCCCGTCTACATGCCCCACGGCGACCAGCACGACCTCTGGATTGACCCCGTCAACCCGCGGCGCATGATTGAAGGCAACGACGGCGGCGCCTGCGTGTCCTTTAACGGGGGCGAAACCTGGTCCACCATCTACAACCAGCCCACGTCACAGTTTTATCACGTGACCACGGACACCCGCTTCCCCTATCGTGTCTACGGCGCGCAGCAGGACAACACCACCATGAGCCTCCCCAGCCGTTCCTACACCGGCGCGATTTCCATGGCCGACTATCACACCGTCGGCGGCGGCGAGAGCGGCTACATCGCCGTCAATCCCGACGATCCCGATATTGTCTACGCCGGCAACCACTCCAACGGCTACGTCAGCCGCTACAACCATCGCACCCGCCAGGTGCATAACGTGATGGTGTGGCCGGAATCTTCCGCCGCCATCGCCGCCAAGGACATGAAGTACCGCTTCCAGTGGACCTTCCCCATCCACTTCTCGCCCCACGACTCTAACGTGCTTTACACGGCGGGCAACCACGTCTTCCGCTCCACCGATCAGGGCAACTCCTGGGAGCCCATCAGCCCGGACCTCACTCGCAACGACGAGTCCAAGATGGAAGTTTCCGGCGGGCCCGTTTCCCTGGACGGCACCAACGCGGAATACTACTGCACCGTCTTTGCCCTCGCCGAATCTCCCGTCCAAGCCGGAATCCTCTGGGCGGGCACCGACGATGGGCTCGTCCATCTTTCCAGGGACGACGGCGGCTCCTGGCAGAACGTGACGCCGCCGGACCTGCCGCCTTGGGCCCTCGTCAGCATTATCGAAGCTTCACCCCACCATCCAGGGACGGCATATCTGGCCGCTACCTGCTACAAGCTGGACGACGAAGCCCCGTATCTCTACCGGACTACGGACTACGGGGACACGTGGACGCGCATCGTCGAGGGCATCCCCTCCAACCACTTCACCCGTGTTATCAGGGAAGACCCGGAGCAGAAAGGTCTGCTCTACGCCGGCACGGAATACGGCATGTTGGTATCCTTCGACGGCGGCGACCAGTGGCAGCCTCTGCAACAGAACCTGCCCGTGGTCCCCATTCACGACCTGGAAGTGAAGGATGACGACCTGGTGGTCGCCACCCACGGCCGCGCATTCTGGATAATGGACGACCTTTCTCCCCTGAGGCAGATAGCCGCAGACCCCGCCGGAGCCTCGGTGCGTCTCTTCAAGCCTCGAACAACCCACAGGCACACGCCGCCGGAGACCTTCGGCGTGCCCTCCAAGGCTCCGTGGGGATACGAACGCACGGGCACCCTCGTGGTCGCCTACGCTCAGCGGCCCGACGACGATGACGGGGTTATCAGAGACTATATGGACGGCGGCGCCAACCCCCCCAACGGCGTCTACGTCCACTACTATCTGGATGAGGTCACCGATGACCCTGTTTCCCTCACCTTCCTGGACGCCACCGGAGAGCCCATCATCCGCTTCCGATGTCGCGATGACGAAGACGCTCCGGCCATGGCCCTCGACGAGGAGCGCGGTCCAAAGCCGAGAGACGGTCTGAATCGCTTCGTTTGGAACATGCGGTATCCCAAGGCGCAGCCCCTGCCGGGCGACCCCCTGACGGAATCACTGCATCCGCCTGAAGTCACCGGCCCCAAAGCACCCCCCGGCAGCTATGCGGTACGTTTGCAGGTAGGCGATCGCACCCTCACCCAACCCTTTGAAATCGTCAAGGACCCCGGAATCGAATCCACCCAGGAAGACATGCAGGCCCAGTTCAGCTTCCTGATTGGAATGCGCGACAAGCTGACCCAGACTCACGCCGCCGTCGAGCAGATTCGCGGCATTCGCAAGCAGGTGGACGAGTGGGCAGGGCGAACCAGCGTCCAAACCGTGGCCGAAGCTGCCCAAGACCTCAAGGATAAGCTCGGAGCCATCGAAGGAGAACTCGCTCAAGTCAAGGCCAATGCTCAGATTGACCGGCTCAAGTATCCCGCCAAGATCAACGGCAAGCTGACAGGGCTCATTTCCTGGGTAACCAGCTCAGACGAGAAGCCGACGGAGCAGTCGAAGGAGGTCTTCGGGATGCTGTCCAACCAGGTCAACGTGCAGATGGACGCCCTGCAGAAGGTTCTCGACGAAGACGTGGCCAAGTTCAACGCCCTGATTGATGAATTGGCGGTTTCTCCTCTGAACCCGAACCCCTAAACCCACTAAGGCGGCGTCGGGAAACTAGACGCCCTAAAGGAGGGAAGAGTGTCGGCCACCGACGACCTGATGGCGAATAACGCCGGCTATGCCGAGAGTTTCGACAAGGGGCATCTGGCCGCGGCGCCCGGCCTGAAGATTGCCGTGGTGACGTGCATGGACGCCCGCCTTGATACTCATAAGCTTTTGGGCCTCGTTGAGGGGAACGCCCACGTCATCCGCAACGCGGGAGGCGTCGTGACGGACGACGTCATCCGCTCCCTGATGATTTCCCAGCGCCTGCTGGGAACCCGCGAGGTGATGGTGATTCACCACACCGGCTGCGGTATGGCTACCTTTAGGGACGACGACCTGAAGGACGCCGTTGAGGACGAAACGGGCATCCGGCCATCCTTTGCGCTGGAAGCGTTCCGGGACCTGGAACAAGACGTACGCCAGTCGATGGCGCGCATCGAGGCCAGCCCGTTCATCCCGGCCAAGGACGGGGTACGCGGCTTCGTCTACGACTGCGCCACAGGGAGGTTGGGGGAGGTGGAGGGCGGGTAGCGCCTTACGGGTACAGCCCTAAACCCTGAGCCAGGTCGCTCTTCCTTCCCGATTACTAGCGCGAAGACGGGCGGGAAAAAGGACTATTGCACCCACTTAAGACGTGGCGGCTGTGGCGCGGCTGATGGCCTCGGCAACCGCCCTCATCTGCGTCGATAGAGTGCAGAAGTTTTCGAAGCTGAGGGCCTGAGCGCCGTCGCACTTGGCGGTGGCCGGGTCCGGGTGAACGTCGACGATGATGCCATGGGCTCCGGCGGCAATTGCGGCCAGCGATATAGGCGTCACCAGGTCCCACGAGCCGGTGCTATGGCTGGGGTCCACGATGATGGGCAGATGACTCAGCTTCTTTATGACCGGCACCGCCGCTAGATCCACGGTGAATCGAGTATAAGGCTCAAAGGTGCGGATGCCACGCTCACAGAGAATCACCTGGCTGTTGCCGCCGGAGAGCACGTACTCGGCGGCCAGCAGCCACTCCTCGTAGGAGGAGGAGAAGCCACGCTTCAGCAGCACCGGCTTGTCAACCTTCCCCACCGCGTCCAGCAGATTGAAGTTCTGGGCGTTGCGGGTGCCAATCTGAAGCATGTCGGCGTAGGAGGCGACCATTCCCACGTCCTCAGGCGTCACCACCTCGGTAACCACGGGCATGTCGTACTCTTGACCGGCTGCGGCCAGAATCTTCAGACCCTGTACGCCCAATCCGCGGAAACTGTAGGGAGAGGTTCTGGGCTTGAACGCTCCACCGCGGAGAATCTTTGCGCCCTGGGCCTTCACCACTTCGGCGGTGGCCATCACCTGTTCTTCGGTCTCGACGGCGCAGGGGCCGGCAATCATCACAGGGTCTTCACCGCCGATGGTGACGCCATCCAATTCGACAATAGTCTCGCCCACCTTGAACTCGCGAGTGGCGAGCTTGAATGGCTTGGAAATCCTCACCACCTCAGCCACGCCGGGCATCAACTCCATCTCCGGCTGCAGGCCGGAATGGATATGTCCCACCACTCCTATAACCGTTCGCTCCGCGCCTTGGGAAAGATGCACCTGCAAGCCGTGACCTTCAATGCGCTTTCTGACATTTTCAATATCTAAATCCGTACTGCCTGCCTTCATTACCACAATCATGTGAGTGCCGCTCCAAACGTCTTGTTGACTGCCTACTTCTGGTCGCTTTGGGGGCTGGCATGCAAGCCCTGGGTTCTCAAACCCACAGCCCCCTTCAAATAAATGTACTTCAAGTCCTGCGGATGCTTCTCCGTATTCACGAGCAGAAGTACACGAATACACATGGGCAATCCCGTTGGCACCATCATTTCGTGGGCACACAGCAGGGCCGCGTTCATCCACCCAAGCTGCCGGGCGGCAAGGGCCGGATACTCGGCGTTCAGGTCCCGGGTGGTGGTGAACCAGACCGCCGCCACCTGCGACTTGTCGATTTCATTTTCTTCCATGATGCACTGGAGCAATTCCTTGGTCCCATCGAGAATTGCCTCACGGCTGTTTTCCTCCACCGTAGTAGCGCCTCTAATTCCCCAACATCCAGACATCAGACCACTCCTTCCAAGGGCACAGGGGCGCCGCCGACTATCTCGGATACAAAGGCAGAGGCCCTTTCCGCCGCCTCTTCGGGCGTTGATTCATGTACTATCCGCACAAGGGCGCTGCCGATTACCGCTGCATCGGCCATTCTGCCCACTTCTTGAAAGTGCTCACGTTTTGACACGCCAAAGCCCACCGCCACGGGTAATTCGGTATGGCGTCGGACCCTTTCTACAAGCACCCGGGCCTGGGGACCAACTGAACTGCGCGCGCCGGTGACGCCGGTGACGCTGACGCAGTAGATGAAGCCGGATGCCAGGGCGCACACCATTTCAATGCGCTGGTCCGTGCTCGTTGGGGCCAACAGGGGAATGAGGTCAATGCCGGACCGACCGGCAGCATCGGCCAGGGGCGCAGCTTCCTCCGAGGGCAGGTCGGGGATTATCAGGCCGTCCACCGTGGCTTGTTCGGCTTCGCGACAAAAGCGCTCAACGCCGATGTTCAGGATGGGATTATAGTAGCCCATGAGAAGCACGGGCGTATCCGGCAGTCTGGGGCGAAGCCTTTCCACCAGATTCACGCAGTCAGACAGAGTTACGCCCTGCTTGAGGGCATGGAAACCCGCCACCTGCACCGTCGCACCGTCGGCGAGGGGATCGCTGAAGGGAACCCCGAGCTCTATGGCGTCGGCGCCCGCTTCCACCAGGGCGGGAATCAGACGTTCCGTCGCCTCCAGGCTGGGATGACCCGTCATGACGTAGAGAATCAGGCCCGTTCTTCCCTCGTCCCTAAGCTGGGCAAACTTCGCTGCTATACGGTTTTCGACCACTTCAACTCACAATTTTTTGCGGGGGAAGTATAACACAAGGCCGAGACGCGACGCCTTACATTTCCCTAAAGAGTCAGCGCAACCATGAAGGCCACGCCGTTCTGTGCCCCGTGGACCCAGACACAGCTCCATAAGGAACCTGTGCGCTGGTAGAGCCAGCCGATCAGCAATCCGGCTACGAAGATTGGAATGAGAATCGCAACGCTGGCATGGGCAATGCCGAATATGGCTGCGCTGACCAGAAGACCCGTCACCGGCCCCCAGCGTCGGACCAGCCCCGAGAGGACGAACCCTCGGAAGAAGACCTCTTCGGCAAAGGGGCCGACCAAGACCACAAGGAGTCCTGAGACGGCGAGAGCCAGGGGTCCAAAGTCGTCGAAGGGAAGCTCCTGGGGCTGTAGCGTGTCAATTCCGAGCTGGTTTACGACGGCTACGTAGCCAGCGTTAAAGGTCAACATGGCAAGCAGGACGGCCGGAGGAAGCACCCACGAAAGGCCTCGAGAAATCCTGGGCGCGCGAAGTCCGAGGGAACGGGGTCCTCCGCCATGCATTGCCGGGCCAAAGATCCAAGCCGTCGCTAGAAGCACTACCACCACCGTTGCCAGGCTTAGGTTGAAGGTGAGGGGGGAATCCGCGCCATCCTCACCCACTGCCAAGGCCAGGACCAACAGTCCCAAGCCCAGAAAGCCCAAAGCAGTGATGATGGCCGCCAAGACGGCTCCCAAGCCCCAAGGCCTGGGCGGAAATAACGTTTCCTCCGCGCAATCGCCAGGAGAGGGTTCCGCTGTGCGGCCCTCATCGTCATTGGGAGACGGCAGATTGGCTTCGTTCTGGGAAGTGGACGTGGGACTGGGAGTTTCCGCCTGCGCGTTCCCCTGGTTTTCGGGGTTGGTCATCAATCTAAGCTATCACGGCTCCTCGCCCCTAACAATAGACTCAGGTGCTACAATTTCATAAGTCAACCGTAGAAGGACGCTATTCCGACTGTGAGCGCCATGGACTTGTTTGAACAGAGAGGCAAGCAGCTTCAGGAAGCCAACGCTCCCCTGGCCGCCCGAATTCGGCCACGAACCCTGGAAGAATTCATCGGCCAGGAGCACCTGGTTGGGCCTGAGAGCGCACTGAGGCGCGCCATAGAGTCGGACCGCGTACCTTCGCTAATACTCTGGGGGCCGCCGGGCAGCGGCAAGACCACCCTTGCCAACGTAATAGCCGGCCTGACCAGCGCCCACTTCGAACCGATCAGCGCCGTCGGCTCCGGCGTGGCGCAGCTCCGGAAGTCGGTGGCCGACGCCAAGGAGAGGCTGGGCCTTCACAATCAGCGCACAATCCTGTTCATCGACGAAATCCACCGCTTCAACAAGGCTCAGCAGGACGTAATCCTGCCCCACGTGGAAAACGGCGCCGTCACGCTTATCGGGGCTACGACGGAAAACCCGTCCTTCGAAGTAATCGCGCCGCTGCTCTCACGGTCTCGTGTCTTCACCTTGCGACAACTGACCGAGGAGCAGGTGGGAACTCTAATTCAGCGGGCCATGGAGATTCCGGAGCGGGGCTTGGGACACCTGCAGGTGGACTTGGATACGGACGCGCTAGAGTTTCTGGTGAACATGTGCAACGGGGACGCCCGCATCGCCTTGAACACCCTGGAGTTCGCCGTAGACGCCGCGAGGCCAAACGCCGACGGGGTGCGAAAGGTCTCGCTGGAGCTAGTGGAAGACGCCCTGCAACGTCGGGCGATGCTATACGACAAAGCCGGAGACCAGCACTATGACGTGATTTCCGCCTTCATCAAGTCCGTCCGCGGCTCACATCCGGACGGGGCGCTCTACTGGCTGGCCCGGATGATTGAGGCGGGGGAAGACCCGCTGTTCATCGCGCGGAGACTTGTGATCCTCGCCGCTGAAGACATTGGCCTGGCAGACCCGGCCGCCCTCTCCATTGCGGTGGCCGCTCAGCAAGCCGTCCATTTCATCGGTATGCCGGAAGGGAGAATTCCATTGGCGGAGGCAACCGTCTACCTGGCCACCTGCCCGAAGAGCAACTCCGCCTACGCCGCGCTGGACCGAGCCATGGCGGACGTGCGCAACACTTCTAACGCTCCCGTGCCGCTGCACCTGCGCAACGCCGTCACAGACCTTATGCGAAAGGAAGGCTACGGCAAGGACTACAAGTACGCCCACGACTACGCCGACCACTTTGTGAAGCAGGAGTATCTGCCGCCGACGCTGAAGGGGAGAAGTTACTATCAGCCCAGCGGTCAGGGCGCGGAACAGGAGATTGAGCGACGGCTGAGCCGCTGGAGAAACAGGAAGGAGCCCGGGCAGGAGATGTAGCCGGCCCGTTCAGTCGATGGGGATGGCCATCGGCCGCATCGGAACAACCCTGGTTTCCGCCGGCAGGTTAGTAGCCGTCACCGAAAGTCTGGTCTGCTCTTCAACGTCCCTCAAGCCCATCTCGCGCAGGAAGGGGCCCAAGTCGGCCAGTTCGACGGTCGTACCCGGAACCTTGTAATGCATAGGGATAACGATACGGGCCTCCATCTGCCGGATGAGGGACGCGAGTTGGTCCAGTTCCAACGTGCATCCGCCGCCCACGGGCAAGAACAGCACGTCCATGGGGCTAAGTTCATCCACCATTCCACTAGGCAGAATGGCGGACAAGTCACCGAGATGGCAGACTCGGAGATCGTCGAACTCGAAAAGGTAGGCGGTGTTCCGGGGTGGAGGCAGTTCGTCAGGCTTAGGCGCTGCCGGAGTCATGAAGCCCCGGACGTATACGCCTGATACTCCGTACTCGCCGGGCCCGTCCATCAACCTGAAGCCGGACTCCAAAGCAGTGAGATGGGAATGGTTCGGATGACTGTTGCTGACAGTCACGATGTCCGGTTCCGACTCTACGTTGGCCACAGAACCCCCCATGGAGACCGGAAAGGGGTCTGTGAGGATGGTGGCGCTGGCGCCCTTCATGCGGAAGCACGCATGTCCAAGCCAGGTTACGTCCATGCCGGGCGTTCTCCTAACCGGTAGCGCATCAGCACCCAGTACGCGGCGGGTACAAGGAGGGAGGCCACGTAAAGCTTGGCCAGATCACCGGGGATAAAGGGGTACAGCCCCCAGGCGAGGACTTTCTCCCAGGGGACGAAGAAGCCCAACTGAAGCAGTCCCGGCACATAGAGCAGGACGTTGCCCAGCAGCATGGCGACAAGGAGAGGGGCGCCTCTTCCCCAGCCGCGCTCAACCATGAATCCCACCAGGAAGGCCGCTGCCACGAAACCGATGATGTATCCACCGCTGCTCAGCTGCCAGACAAGGCCAGAGGCACCGCCGGCGAAGACGTTCATGCCGCCCATGCCCTGGCACATATACCCGAGGGTGGCGAGCAACCCAAGGCGGGCGCCCAGAGCGGCGCCGGTGAGAAGCACCGCCAGGGTCTGGCCTGTGATGGGAACCGGGTTGTCGCCAAAGAGGATGGAAATGCGGGCGAAGATGGTAATGAGGAAGCTGAAGGCGATGATTCTCACCGCGTCGCCCAGGAGTTCCGTCCGTGCTGAGGGCTCTCCGGGCGCTACCGTTAATATTGCTGTTTGATTTGTCGAGGAGCCCAAGAGTCCCTTTGCCAGATGACTGACATATGCCAACCCCAGGCCGATACCCAGAACTATGCCCAGGTTCTTGGCGCCGTCTTTTAATACGCTTGACCAGGAAAAGGGACTGACGAGGGAGAAAGACGTTGGAAACAGAGCTTCGAAGGCCGCTGCCAAAAGCGCCAGTATCAGAGCGAGGGCTGCATAAGCGGTAATGCTGGGCGCGGGCAGAATCGCCTGGGAGAGGGTTGCCGTTCTTTCCTTCGTTAACAAATGCGCCTCCTGACGAGGTCAAGATTGTGGCTGAAGTATAATGACCGCTTACATTCTCAGTCAACGTTCTCAGTCAACGTTCGTAATACAAAGGTCTGAAGTTTGGCTCTACGAACCACACTGCCTCAGTCGGCATCTTGACACTTTTCCGCTATGGGTGCTAGAGTCGCGAAATCCCCTCAAACTATAAGGCTGGAGTGCACAATGGCTCCACAGCAAGACAACGCAGCATCGAGACGCAGGACCTATAGCATTCTCCGGACCCTGGTCCAAGAGTACATAGGCACTGCTTCGCCTGTGCCTTCCGAGAGCATCGCCCGTCTTTCTCCCGTTAAGGTGAGCTCCGCCACCGTGAGAAACAAGATGGCGGAGCTGGAAGAAGAAGGGTACATTCACCGGCCTCACATTTCTTCCGGTGGAGTTCCCTCAAGTAAGGGATATCGTTTCTACACAGACACGCTCGAGGAGGGATTAGAGCCGTCATTCGAGACAAAGCGCTGGATAGTCAGCAGGTTTCAGCGAGGCGAGCGGGAGACGGAGTCCTGGATTCGCATCGCGTCGTCGGTACTCTCGGAGTTATCGCGGAACGTAGCCATCGTAACCCACCCCAAAACGCCGGCGCCCAAGGTGCGATACGTTCACCTGGTGCTTATAGAGGAGTTTCTTGCCCTCCTGATTCTGGTATTGGAAGAAGCCAGGCTGAAGAAGCACCTGATTCCTCTTGAATTGCCGGTTGATCAGGACAACCTGACATCCGTGGCCAACAAGCTGACGGACGTGTATACAGGCCTCACCTACAGGGAGATGATGGCAAAGACAGTGGAATTGACTCCCTTCGAGTCCGCCGTCACGCAGGGAGCCCTTTCGGTCCTCAAGGAAGATGCCGAAAGGTCTGCGGCGGAGTACATCCTCAACGGCCTCAGACGGCTGCTTGGTCAGCCTGAGTTTGGCGATCAGGGGAAGGCGCTGGAAGTGTTGGAAGTCCTGGAGGAGCGCGCCCTGGTCAATCAGGTGCTCGCCGGGGCGCCCAGCCACGGAGACGTGGCCCTCATGATAGGTGACGAGAACGACGAGGAGAGCTTGAAGCCATTCAGCATCGTCCTGTGTCAGTACGGAGCGCCGGAAGAGAGTTCTGGCGCCGTTGCCGTGGTAGGTCCGCCTCGCATGGAGTATGCCAACGTCATCGGCGGAATGCGCTTTGTCTCCAGCTACATGGGAGACCTGATCGGCCCCGTCCGCTAGCGCCCACCCCTTAAACACCCGCATCCGACTGACATCTACGGCTTGAGAGAACAGCTCTGTTCTTCGTATACTAGGGGGGCTGTCAACTTTCAATCTGGATCGGTTTTGGCTAAGCGAGACTATTACGAAATTTTGGACATTCCCAAGGGTGCTTCGGAAGAGGATATCCGTAAGAGCTTCCGGAAGAAGGCCTTGGAATTTCACCCCGACCGGAATAAGGACCCCGGCGCGGAGCAGAAGTTCAAAGAGGTCAACGAAGCCTACCAGATCCTCATGGACTCGGAGAAGCGTGCCCGATATGACCGGTACGGTCACGCAGGTTTGGGAGCCGAAGCGGGATATGCACGAGACTTCGAAGGGTTTGATATTTTCGGCGGTCTGGGAGACGTCTTCGATTCCTTCTTTGGCGGATTCAGCACGCAAGCGAGAAACGCTCCGAGGCAGGGCGCAGACCTTCGAGACCGGGTAGTGCTCACTTTCGAGGAAGCCTATTTTGGCGCGGAGAAAGACGTTACGGTACATCGCGCGGAGATGTGCAGCCGTTGCAAGGGCCTTCGCAGTGAGCCGGGAACCGCCGTCAACAAGTGCGAACTCTGCCGTGGAAGCGGGAGCGTTCGACGGTCCCAGCGGGGCCTTTTCGGACAGTTTGTCCAGGTGGTGGCCTGCCCCACATGCAGTGGAGAGGGTTCTACAATCGAAAGCCCCTGTACGGAGTGTCGCGGAGCGGGCAGGGAGAAGGTGGAGGTCTCGCGGGTGGTGAAGGTGCCTGCAGGCGTCGACGATGGTATGCAGGTGCGCCTCACCGGGGAAGGCGACGTAGGCTACAACGGGGGGCCTGCCGGCAACCTCTACGTGGACATTTCTATTATTTCTCACAGCATATTTCGTAGAAGCGGTAATAATCTGCACCTGGAAATCCCGATTAACTTTGCCCAGGCGGTGCTGGGAACGGAAGTCGCAATTCCACTGATACAGGGAAGCGAGTCTTTGAAGGTTCCGGCGGGGACGAAACCCGGCTCCGTTTTCACCCTGAGGGGAAAGGGGATGCCTAAGATAGGCTCTCGCGGACGTGGCGACTTGCTGGTGCAAGTTTCTCTGGAGATTCCAACCAAGCTGGACTCGGAGCAGCGGGTGGCTTTGGAGAACCTGGCCGAAACCATGGCCTGGAATAACGGCATCAATGGCAGGGGGAAAGGCATACTCGATCGGATGAAAGACGCCTTTACCGGTTCTTGAACCGGGACCTCGTTACCGCCATGGCCGAAACCGATTTACGTACCTTATCCAACCGTTTGCGCCGTTCGTAGTACAGTGAAGTGGTTGGAGCTTAGCGTTCAGGTGCCTTCCGAGTTCGTAGAGCCGGTCTCCTACCTGTTCGGACGCTACGGAAACGGTCTTTCCATGGAGCAGGTGGAGGAGGGCGAGATGCTTCTCAGGACATACCTGACCTCCACAGCCACGCAGAAGCGCGCCAGAATAGAGGTGGGCGTAAAACTCATCGGTTCCCTTCGGCCCATCGGGGGTCTGTGCGTTCGGGAAATCGCGGAGGAGGATTGGCAGGAATCCTGGAAGGACCAGTTTACCCTGCTGCGGGTGGGACGCCGGTTAGTAATCAAGCCACCGTGGATTCCGTATGAAGCCCACAATGCAGAACTTGTACTGGAGATTGACCCTGGGTTGGCCTTCGGCACAGGGCATCATCCGACCACGCAAATGGTCCTGGAGGAGCTGGAGAGACTGTCTACTTTGGATATGAGGGTTCTGGACGTGGGCACCGGTTCCGGCGTACTGAGCATAGCGGCGATACGGCTGGGAGCGAAGCGGGTGACTGCACTGGACGTGGACTCCACGGCAGTTAAGATGGCCCGCCGCGCCGTGAGGGCCAACAGAATAGCAGACAGAGTGAGTTTGGGTCGGGGTTCCTTGCCTCACAGCCTGGCGCCGGCCGGCGCATTCGATCTTGCGCTGGCCAATATCAGCGCCAAGGTAGTGTCCAATCTAGCGCCGGAGTTGCATCGCTGTCTGACCAGGGGGGGCACGCTCGTGACAGGGGGATTCCTGGACAGGCAGGAGGATCAGTTGGTGGAGAGGTTGCGGGAGGTGGGATTCTGCATTCAGGGCCGCTGCGCAATGGAGGATTGGGTCACGCTGGAAGCGGTCAAGTCAGAGGGCTGAAAGAGCGCGTCCGTGGTGACGTATGCCGCCTATTCGGAGCGGGGAGGGCGTCCCATCAACCGGGCTACCGCTTCGTTCAACTCCAAGTCCTGGAAGAGTATCTGATGCGTGGCTTCAACGATGGGCATTTCCACGCCCAGCTTTTGCGCAAGCTTACGCGCAGCCGCAGTGGTATGCACTCCCTCTGCAACGTTCTCCATAGAGTCCAGAATCTCGGTAAGGGTCCGTCCTTTTGCCAACTGCTCGCCCACGTATCTGTTCCGGCTGAGGCGGCTGAAGCAGGTTGCCGCCACGTCCCCCAAGCCCGCCAGACCGGCGAAGGTTAGAGGATTTGCGCCCGCTTCCACACCCAGACGGGTTATTTCGGATAGACCGCGAGTGATGAAGGCCGACTTGGCGTTGTCTCCGTAGCCCAGCCCATCGCAGATGCCGCTGCCGATAGCGATGATGTTCTTCAGCGCGCCGGCAAGCTCGACGCCGATAACGTCGTCGTTCGTATAGACGCGGAATCTGGAGGACATGAGCATCCGTTGCACTGTTCGGGCTGCCTCCAAGTCGTTACTTGCGACAACGGTGGAAGCAGGCCTGCCGGCAAGCACCTCCTTGGCCAGGTTGGGGCCGGACAGGACGCAGTACCTGCGGACAATGCCGGTCGGCATCTCGTCGGTGAAGACAGCGCTCATAGGCTTTCCCGTTTCCATTTCAAGACCCTTTGCCGCGCTCACTACAATGGCGTTGCTTCCCAAACTGCCTCGAATCCATTGCAGATTCTGACGGAACCGCTGGGAAGGGACGGCCATAATGACCACTTCGGCGTTGGATAGGGCCTCGGGCGGCGACGCAGTTATTGCCAAGTCGTGGGGCAGAGTTATTCCGGGAAGGAAGCGGCTGTTTTCCCCTTCCCGGCTGATTCGACGAGCCTCATCGTCCGTGCGCGCAAGGAGCGATGACGGGACGCTGTTGCCACACAGCTGGAGGGCCAGGGTGGTTCCCCAGGTCGTGGTTCCTACTACCGCTGCCTTGGGAGACATCGCCTAGTCGGATTCGGTGGACTTCACCCGCTGGCCCAAGCGCGGCTCCGTACCATGCCGAAGCCGTAGAACGTTGTCGGAGTGCTGCCAGAAGATGATGAACGCGCCGATGCCGAAATAGATGAGATAGACGGAGGAGAAATCGAAGAAGACTGCCTGCACTACTGCCGCAACGACGGCCATAGTCACGCCCGCCAGGGATGCCACGGAAACGTAGCGGCTGACGAGGATCGCCGCCGCCCAAGCCAGAACGCATAACGCCAAGGCTATTGGGGATATTATGAGGACGGCGCCGGCGGCAGGCATGATGCCGCGCCCTCCCCTGAATCCGAGAAACAACGACCAGTTATGGCCGGCCAGGACCAGCAAAGCGGCTGTAACTCCCGCGGCGGCGGTATCGGAGACGACTTTCGCAAGCAGGACAGCCAGAGCTCCCTTGCTCAAGTCCAGAACCAGCACGAGAGCGGCGCTCTTGAGGCCGCCCGTACGCAGGACGTTGCTGGTGCCCGTCCGGCCGCTTCCGTATTCTCTCACGTCTACACCGTGTAAGAGCCTGACCACCAGGAAGCCCCAGGGCACGGAGCCGAGCACGTAGGCCAAGGGGGCCAGGATGAGGTACTGGGCAAGAGGCTGTGAAGTGTCCACTATCAACGCAACAGCCAGCACGTATACCGCCAGGAGTGGCGGGACCACAAGGGGCAGGACGTACTTCATCAAGACTTCCTACGCCTTTTAAACACCAGCCTGAGGTGGGTTTGGCGAAAGTCGAAGGCCGCCCTGATCCGATTCTCCAGGTAGCGGCGGTACGAAAAATGGACCTTGGTGTCGTTCACGTTGAGCACGAAAGTCGGAGGATTAATTCCCACCTGCCGCACGTTGCGGATGGCAACCCGCCGCTTACCCATGGAAGCCGGCGGTTGATTCGCCATGGCGTCCAGCAGCACCCGCTGCAACTTTCCGTGAGGCACTACACGCTGGCGTTCCTGGTAAAGGTCCAAGGCGAGCCGCAGCAGGTCTCCGATGCCTTCCCCATTCAGCGCGGAAGTGAAGACAATGGGCACGTAGGGCATGAAATGCAGCCTGCGGCGCACGGTCCAGAGGGCCTCTTCCCTAGCCGTGCCGATGGGGTCATCAACGAGGTCCCACTTGTTTACTACGGCGACAACGCCTTTGAAGCTCTCTGCTGCATAGCCGAATACGTGGGCATCCTGGGCGGTGGCCAGCTCAGATGCGTCCATCAACAGGAAGGCCAGATCGGACCGCTGGATGGCGCGAAAGGCCCGAAGTACGCTGTATTTTTCGATGCCCTGCCGCACCTGTCCACGACGGCGAATGCCCGCCGTGTCCACAAGTACCATGGGGTGACCTTCGAACTCGAAGCGGGTATCTAGGCTATCGCGCGTTGTGCCGGCAATTTCGCTTACGATGGCCCGCTCCTCACCCAGAATGGCGTTCAACAGCATGGACTTGCCCACGTTGGTCCGGCCCAGAATGGCGATACGGGGTACGCCAAGTTCCTCCTCTTCGAACGCCTGGGGAGGCAGAAGCTCTGCCGTCTTTTCCATCAGGTCGTGGATGCCGAGATTATGGTAGGCGCTGACGTACAGAGGCTCGTCCAAACCCAGGCCGTAGAATTCCGATGCGGAAAGCTCACGCTTCTGATTGTCCACCTTGTTTACGACGGTTATGGCCGGCTTCTCGCGGCGTCGGATTTGCAGGGCAATCTCCTGGTCTACGGGGCTCATTCCCTCCGCACCGTCCACCAGGAAGTAGAGCAGGTCCGCGTCCTCGATGGCGGTCTCCACCTGCGCCCGCACCTTGCCCTTGAGGGGGTCTTCTCCCGGAGGTTCCAGGCCTCCCGTATCAACCAGCGTGAATGCAAGATCGTCCCACTGCACCTGGCCGATAATTCTATCGCGGGTGGTGCCTGGAATATCCGTAACTACAGCCTCACGCCGGCCCACCAGTCGATTGAACAGGGTGGACTTGCCAACATTAGGCCTGCCTATAATGGCTACAAGTGGTTTAGTCATTCTCTTAGCTCGAAAAGCCCCGTGTTCCCTAGTCTGCTACGCTAGTTCCCGGGGCGGATAAGGTGTTCCAGGAGCGCCTTTTGCGCGTGAAGGCGATTCTCCGCCTGATCGAAGGCCACGGACGAGGGGTGATCCAGCATACCGGGCGAAACTTCCTCGCCATAGTGGGCGGGCATGTCGTGCATGAAGATGGCGTCGGCGCGGGCCAAAGACAGCAGTTCCGGGTTGACAGTGTAGCCCTTGAATGCCGCCAAGCGGGACGCCCGGTCCTGTTCGTCCCCCATGCTGACCCAGACATCCGTATATACCACGTCGGCGTCTACAACCGCCTCGCCGGGTTCCGTGAGAAGGAGCGGCGGCGGAGCGCCGTGCTCGGCCGCCCGAAGGGTCGCTTCTTCCAAACTGGCCCCATCCAGCTGATAGCCCGGAGGAGACGCTATGACGAAGCTGCCACCGACTGATGCGACGCCGAGGGCCAAGCTGCGCGCTACGTTGTTTCCGTCTCCTATGAAGGCCACACGAAGTCCCGATAGCCTTCCTTTTGCCTCGTTCATGGTCTGCAAGTCGGCCAGTGTCTGGCAGGGATGCTCCCAATCCGACAAAGCGTTCACGACCATGACGGACGCGTTGGCGGCAAACTCTTTCAGGGCTGCATGGGAGTTCACGCGGGCAACTATACCGTTCACGTAGCGTGAAAGTACCTTGGCCACGTCGGACACCGGCTCCCGAACTCCCAGACCAACCTCTTGACCGCCTGTGTAGAAGCAGTGGCCGCCCAGTTGATGGATGCCCACCTCGAAGCTACCCCGGGTACGCAGCGACGGCTTTTCGAAGAGAAGGGCAACGGTGCGGCCCGACAGGACGTTGGACGCAGCCCCACTCTTCATTGCTGAAGCCCTCTCGACAACTGAGCGTATTTCCGGGGAGCTGAGGTCAGTTACGGTTAGAAATTTCGGCGGGTTCATCTACCCTCCTGGATAGAAATGATATCTTAATGAGCGGAGGGGCTTCAACCTGAACCAGTGGGAGGGCCTCAGATTATCAACGGCACGTGGGGTGCTGCGGTCTCAGGGAGCAAGCCAATTGTTCTGGGATCATCAGTCACTTCTACCTGCCGGCGGTAGGGTCGAAACCCGGATCGTACGTAGAACGCTACGGCGCCGGGGTGGTCAAAGGTGCAGGTATGCAGCCAGAGCCTCCTGATGGGGTGGGACCAGGCAATTTCCAGGGCACGATTCATCAACCACCGGCCCATTCCCCGGCCAAGCATGTCCGAAGTCAGGCCGAAAAAGCTGATCTCAGCTTCACCTTCGGACCTGAAGTCGAGTTCCAACAGGCCGCGATTCTCACCACTAACGGTCAATACGTAGGTCTCGTACCGGGGATTGTCCAGGATTTGACTTAGCTCGTCATCGCCGAGTTGAATCCGTGAAAACCAGAGCCAGTCCTGGCCTACCCGTCGGAAGAAGAGGCGGTAATCTTCCAAGCCGGAGAAATCAGCCTTCTGCAGAGACCATGATTCTTCGGAAGGACCTGGACGGGCCGGGGGACGTTGAAACATCTGCAAATAGGTGACAACGGCAGCAACCTTGCCTTGTGGGATGTCGAAGAAACCGTTAGACAAACTCATAACTCTCCAGTAAGAACTGTTTATTCCCCAGGAGAAGCTTCGGCTTCTCCCCTTAGAAGAAGAACTTTACCAACACCGCCCCTGAACGCTCAAGTCTCTAGTTGAGATGTCCAAACCTTAAGTCATTCAGGAGTCCAAGCGGGTTGCAACGGTGAATTTGCGCCGACTGTAATGTGCCTAGAGAAAAACTGTACGACCCATTGACAAGCATTCTTGTTGTGATTACACTTTTTATCGCATTATTCTGATAGGTTATCTCACTTGCATAATCAAAGAAGATGCAATGTTCTCACAGAACTTGAACCAACGGTCATTGGATACGGCGCAATACAAAAGTTCCATTCAAGCCAATACCAAAACTCAAAGTTCTGATTTTCGAGGGATGGTGGAAGCGCGAGATCTCTGTGGCATTATCCAGAGACCCAATTACCAGTTTCTGAAATGAAATTCGATTGGACCAGGGGCTAGCAAGAAGGTCCGTGGATAGTATTCTGCTGACAATAGAGATCAATTGAAGCCCATCAGCGGCTTGCCGTTGCTCACGATTCTCTCGGATCGGCTTCAATTGAGACTTCTCTCATACAACCAAACTTCTAGAACATTACACAAATTCATACGGAGGAATACATGATACTCCCTCGCAGTTCAATGCTGCATAAGGTATATTTAAGCGCGTTGATTATCTTGGGCGCTATAATCTTGGTTGCCATGGCAGCGTGCTCAAGCGATCCCGAGCCGACTCCAACTCCTGCGGCAACGGCGGCGGCAACGCCCGCGCCGGCGGTGCCCCAAGCGACCGCGGCGCCCGCGCCTGCGGCCCCAACCCCAGCCCCAACGGCCGCAGCAACGGCGCGACCGACACCTGCGGCGCCGGCAACGACGCCCGCCCCGGCTACACCGGCTCCAACCGCTGAAGTCGCTGCCCCCGCAGGCCCCGTGCTGCAGGTGGTGACTACGACTAACTTCGTCGCCGACTGGGTCAGAAACGTTGGCGGTAGCCAGGTGGAAGTGTTCAGTCTGCTGTCTCCCGGCAGCGACCCCCACTCCTATCAGCCAGGGGCGCGAGACGTGGCCAGGATTGCCGACGCCGACCTGGTGCTGAGCGTGGGCCTGGGCCTGGAAGCCGGTTGGCTCACGGAACTGATCCACAACGCCAGCGTGGATGAACACGGAATCGTCGCGCTGGGGAACCTCGTTGACCCCATAGAAACAGAAGAGACAGGCGCTCACGACGAGGAGGAAGAGGAGCACGTAGCTGCCACCGGACGGCTGATTATCGCCGACCGTGAGCAGGCTGCCCTATCCGTCCTGGACCTGACCACGGAGGGTCTCGCCGAACTACGCATTCCCGTCGCCGCGGCAGGCGCCAGCGTCTATTCCAGCCCCAGCGGCCGCTTCGCCTTCGTCACTGCCCGCGGACCCGACGACGGCGACGACAGGGTCCACGTGTTCGACGGCGGCGTTTACCTGGAGGAGCACGAGGGTCACATGGACCTGGTCTCCGAAGGGGTCTCCCTCATGGAGGTCGGGACCACCGACGACAGGCCCGTCCACGTCGCGGTCCACAACGGCTGGACGGCCATCTACCATGACGGTTCGGGCCGCGCCGCTCTATTCGAGGAGCACGACCTGGAGGAGGAGTACAACGAGTACGAACCCGTCTGGATGGACGCCGGTCTGCAGCACGGCGCCGTGGTCCCGCTGGGTGAAGAGTTCTTCATGGTCACATCCAACAACCCCGACTACCCGGCAACGGCCACCAGCAGCCTCCCCATCGGCATCGAAGTTCGCACCCTGGACAATGAGACGGTCTACGACGCCAGCAACAGGTCCTGCCCCGGCATGCACGGTGAAGCTGCGAACCACGACGGCGTGGCCGTCGGCTGCGTTGGCGGAGTGCTGTTCCTGGAAGGCCATGACGGCGAGTATGAGCACGTATTCATCGACAACCCCGCAGGGTTGAATGAGTCCTCGCGCATCGGCTCTTTGTGGGGCCACGAGGATGCCGCCCACTTCTTCGGTTCCGCCTCCTACCGTCACGAGGGCGCGTCCATGTACGACGGTCTCTGGATGATCGACGCCGAGGGTGGGTCAATTACCCAGGTGATGCCTTCGACAGACGAAAAGCGGGTCTTCGGCGCGGCCTTCGACGGGCACGGGGAGGAGTTCTTCGCCCTCTCCGCTGACGGGATGCTGAACGTGATAAACCCGGAATCGGGTGAAGTGGAAGAAGAGATGGAGCTGATGGCTCCCTTCGACGCCGACACTTCGCCTTCGTTCATCGTCGTTGGGGAGATGATCTACGTCTCCGATAGAGCCGGCGGACGCATCTTCGAGTTCAGCGTAGCGGACGGCGAGATTGAACGCGAGTGGGCAATCGCAGGAATGCCTGGCCGACTCGCGTTCGTGGGCGCTGGCGGCGCAGCCAGCTTCGAGGAGCACGGCCACGGGCCTCTGGACCCCCACTTCTGGTTCGACCCCCTTCGCGTGAAGATTGCCATAGACGAGATTGCAGAGCACCTGGCGGAGGCTAATCCGCAGAGCGCGGACTTCTTCCAGGCCAATGCGGACAGCTACAAGGCACAACTCGACGAACTGCACAGCTGGAGCTTGACGCAGATTGAGCAGATACCCATGGACGAGAGGCTGCTGGTGACGTCCCACGACAGCCTTGCCTACTTTGCCAAGCTATACGGCTTTGAAGTTATTGGCACTGTCATACCTTCACTGACGACTGAGGTTGCTCCATCTGCCCAGGAGATGGAGCACCTGATAGAAGAGATCGAGGAGTTCGGGGTAGCGGCAGTATTCGGGGAGACGACCGTGAGCGAACGGCTGGCCCAGACGATTGCCGAGGAGACGGGGGCACAGCTGGTCAGGCTCTACTCCGGCTCCCTTGGCCCTGAAGGCAGCGGCGCAGAGACATACATCACGATGCAGCAGTGGAACGTGGAGAAGATTGTGGAAGCGCTGAAGTGAACCAACCTGACAAGAATCGCCAAGCCTGCCGTACCCCCGCGGATAGGGCTGGCGAGAGCCAGAAGCCGCATCGCTGAGGCTTCAATTCTAACGGCTGAGAGCGTGGCCCCCAATCCAACAGCGAGAACCACGCTTGAAGCCTAGAGGAAGAGGGGCGGTCCATATGGACCGCCCCTCTTTTGTTCGGCACACGGCAAGTGGGGTATTGCTTCTTCACGGACGATCAAAATCAAGCTCCGCCGCAAGTCAGCAATTCAGATCCCCGTTTGCTCTGATGTTAAAGAGAGCGCAAAGAGGGCATCCTGACAAAGAGAACCAGGATGACCGGCGTACCCATGAGTGCCCCGAAAATAAGGGCAAACTCATTACTTATCGCCTGGGCAAGCGCTCCACCAACAATGAAGCCAACGGGCATCGCCGAAAACGCTATCTGATACAGGCTCAATACTCGTCCCCTCATTTCATGGGCCGTCAGCTGCTGAATTAAAGTAATCAGCAACGTCACAAACATGGACCCTCCAACCCCCATGATGAACAAGATAATGACAGAGAGTGGAAAAATCCTTGAGAACCCGAAGGCGACAGCGCAAATGTCCCATATAGCGGCAGTGACCAAGAACCATAGCGCCTTCCTATTCAAGTCTCCCAATGCTGTCATGAGGATGGAGCCCGCCAGAAAGCCCGCGGCCAGAGACGCGGCCAACAAGCCATAGCCGGACGGACCGGCGCCAAGCACATCCCGTCCATACACCGGCAGGAGAGGAATTACGGCTGTGCCAAAGACTGCGGTTGCTGCTATTACCAACAGGGCCAGGACCAGTCTGTTGGAAACGGCATACCCTATGCCTTCGCGGATCTCTTTCGCCAGTGAGGTCTTTACGCCTGGCTTGCTCGAAGTTGGGCTAGACCTTGTAGTGAGAATGAGTGCCGTTGCAATTAGGTATCCGACTACAGCCAATGCAAAGGGGGACTCCGCCCCGTATCGGATGATCATTATTCCCCCCAAGGCAGGAGCAACCATCTCTCCGACATCATCGGAAAGCGCCTTCAGGGAGTTTGCGGTCAGAATCTGATTTCGCTTCACCGATTCAACGATGTAAACTTCTTGAGCAGGTCTCAAGAAGGTAAACACAGTACCAGCGCCAAGGGAAACAATGGGAAGATGCCAGATCTGCAAACTGTCCGAGACTATCAGGTATACGGTGAGGAACAGCAGCCCCGACAAGACTATGTAGGAGAGCAGTATAATCCTCCGTCTTGGCAGGCGATCGACTATGGCTCCACTCAGAAGAGATAGAACCACTATCGGAAGTGCGGTAGCTCCGAGGGAAAGTCCTACCCAGAGCTGGGAATTGGAGATTTCCAAGGCAATCCAGGCGATGCCGAAGGTTTTCGCCTGATTGCCGGTGGCGGCAAACACGTTTGCCATCCAGAAGCCTCTGAAGTTTCTCCGACGGAGAATCTGTACAACTGGAAGAGACATTCTGCTATCGCGTCCGCTCAGCGTTATGCAAAGTTACGTCCCAGTGTCCGCTGCTTCTCTCCCATGTTATTTTCCTCGGTAGCGGCACAGGTTGATTGGCTAATATTGCTTTCTCTGCACGATTCGATTGTCTAAGAATCCGGTTAGTTTCGCTAGTGATTGTATTCACCAACTTGATATAGCCCGCTCCAATCTGGGAAATCTGATCTCCTCCTTATGAGTAATCTAGCTCATACAGGGGTGCTCGCCCAACATGATTACTATTAGCCTTTTATCCCCTGCGTGTCCCATTTTTACTGACTTTCTACAATGGTTAACTCTTAATTTCCCCCACGGCAATGCGGTTTGGCAACTCCTGGCCTAGCCGAAGGGACAGCCATCGTTACGTTGGTCGATCCCTCTCAAACCCAAGCAAGAGCCATGTCGCTGTATCTGATCAATGGCAAAGGGAACTTTTTCTGGTGCTTCCTCGGGCACATCCGCCGTTTCTGAATAGAACCGACTCTGCTAATCCCTTCTATGAATTTACCTATATCACCCTTACTATGATATAGGTCAGAGGAACGACTGCTGTAGATGGAGAAATTCAGTTAGGCGGCTGCCTGGAGTTCTTCGCAGGGCGTGCTTCCACAATTCCAATGGCCCGTGCAGTCTTGATCCTCGCCCTTTGCCTGGCGCTAGGTTGGAGCGGCTACGGCGGGGAATACGTCAATGGACAGTCGGCCCCTCCTCAGCAGACGGTAAGGGCGGAAATCGGCATTTCGCTCCCGCTGCTGTCGAAGCCAGTAATGGCGATTAGGACATTGA
Organism: uncultured Dehalococcoidia bacterium; assembly: GCA_951812825.1. GTDB lineage: Bacteria > Chloroflexota > Dehalococcoidia > Lucifugimonadales > JAPULR01. Next base: position 1,040,581 of record OX638324.1, read on the forward strand.
CGACGACGGCCTCATCGAGATCCGGTACCTAGAACAGCTTGACCCCATACGCAAGGAGGTGTAATAGGAACGACTGGCCTTTCGGCACAGCCGCGTTGGAGGCTCTGAGACTATGAGGCAGTTCCGGGAGGAGAAGGAGCCTGGGAGATTGGTTACTTTTGATAATGCTCAGCATTCCAGGCAGTTTGGTGGACTTCGCTATTCATCCGCACCATTCGTAAACAAACTCCATAATGAAACGTTAGGGTAAGGCCGTTAGAGTTGTACGAAAAGGCGAGTTCGAGTCTTTGGTGGTGTTGGGTGGGATGGTGGGCGGTAGTGGACTTGAACCACTGACCTCTGCGATGTCAACGCAGTACTCTAACCATCTGAGCTAACCGCCCACGGTGAAAACCAAGAGATGCTGGGCCAACAGGTAGAGGTACGAGGCCTTGCTACGCTGCACCGGGGGAAAGGGGCGCTGAGCCAAATTGACTACAGGGCCCGTTGCTTGGCTTTGGGATAGTTTATCCACTGGGGAAAGGGAGCGTCAAGGGGAGGATGGCAAGTGGCAATCTATGGGGCCGCGGCGGTGCGGCTCCATAGATTGCTTATGCGTTGTTGGTAACGCCGACCGGGTTAGTCTATGACGGGATTATCCGCTTCCACTTCGGCGTGACCGTTTCCGAGGTCGTCCAGCCCTTCGGCCAAGGAATCGGTAAATTCCTTGATGAGATCGCTATCCAGGATCTCGTCACCGTCGCCTTCGAGAATCAGGTCGTCGTCGCCCAACATGTACTGCTCCTCCACTGTGGGAAGTTCGGCATCGACGCGGGCGGGTATGAGACGGCCGATAATGACGTTTTCCTTGAGACCGAGAAGGTGGTCCACGCCGCCGCTGGCGGCAGCTTCCGTGAGCACGCGGGTGGTCTCCTGGAAGGAGGCTGCGGCGAGGAAGCTGTCGGTGAGGAGGGACGAGCGGGTGACACCGAGGAGGACGGGCTTGGCGGTGGCGGGCTCTCCACCCTCCGCCAGCACCTGAGCATTCTTCGACTGGAAGTCGAAGAGGTCGATGGACTGGCCAGGGATGTATTCGGCGTCGCCGGCGGAGTCCACCTGGACCCTTCGCAGCATCTGACGAACCACCACTTCAATGTGCTTGTTGTGAATGGACACGCCCTGGGAGCGGTAAACCTTCTGGACCTCGTCGACAAGGTAGCCTTGCACGTCCTCTTTGCCCTTGATGCGAAGGATGTCATGGGGATTCAGCGGGCCTGCCGTGAGGGCGGTTCCGGCCTTGACCTCATCACCGTCTCTAAGGAGAAGCAGGGCGGATACAGGGATCAGGTTTTCACGCTCTTCTGTATCGGCCCAGGTGATGGACAGACCACCTGTGGGCTGAACCTCGACGGTGCCGCCCACGTTGGCGACTACGGCATCTTCGGGAGTTTCGACCTTTTTCTTGCCGCGTTTCTTGGGCAACTCCGTTCCCTTGGGCAAGGCGAGTATGGTGCCGGCTTCGACTTCTTCGCCATCCTTGACGTGAACTTCCGCATCGAGGGGAAGGTGGTAGTCTTCTCGATATTCTTCCCGGCTGGCAATCTTGACCCTGCGGCCCTGGACGTCCTCTTCGACGCCGACCATGCCATCTATGTCGGAGAGGATGGCAGAACCCTTGGGAACTCGAGCTTCGAAAAGCTCTTCGACCCTGGGCAGACCGCTGGTGATGTCCTGACCGGCGACGCCGCCGGTGTGGAAGGTCCTCATGGTGAGCTGAGTACCCGGCTCGCCGATGCTCTGGGCGGCGATGATGCCGACGGCTTCACCCATTTTGACCATGCGACCGGTGGCAGGGCTGCGCCCGTAGCACATGCGGCAAAGACCTCGGTGGGATTGGCAGGTGAGGGGCGACCGGATGAAGACATCGGTGATGCCCACCGCAGCGATGGCGTTGAATGCGTTTTCATCGATTTCCTGGTTTCGGTCGATTATGATTTCGCCGGTGTTGGGGTCAGCAACAGGCGCGGCGGCTAGCTGGCCCATGGCGCGCTCGCCCTGGGTGGCAACCAGAGGGTCGCCAGTATCAGGGGCAAGCCAGATGCCCTCGGTGGAGCCGCAGTCTTCCTCCAGGACAATAACATCCTGGCAAACGTCGGTCAGACGGCGGGTCAAATAGCCGGAGTCCGCTGTCCTGAGGGCGGTGTCGGCGAGACCCTTGCGGGCGCCGTGGGTGGAGATGAAATACTCCAAGGCGGTGAGGCCCTCGCGGAAACTGGACTTGATGGGGAGATCGATGATGCGTCCCTTGGGGTTGCTCATGAGGCCACGCATACCGGCCATCTGCTTAATCTGAGCGATGTTACCCTTGGCGCCGGAGACGGCCATGACGGCGATGCCGCCGTAGCTGTCCATCTCATCCTTTACGATGGCCTCCATGGCATCACTGGCTTCCGTCCATGCGTTGACGGTGTGGGTATAGCGTTCTTCCTCGGTCATAAGGCCGAGCATGTAGTCATCCTCGAAAGACTGTACAAGCTCGTTGGCCTGCTCAATGACTTTCTGCTTGCGGGCGGACACCTGAATGTCGTTAATGCCGATGGTGATGCCGGAAACAGTGGCATAGTGGAAACCGAGGGTCTTGATTCGGTCCAGAACCTGGGCCGTTTCCCTGTTGCCAAGCAGACGATAGCACTGGCTGGTCAGGTCTTTGAGGGCGCCTTTGTCCATTACCCCGTTCTTGAAGCCTATTTCGTCGGGAAGGACTTCATTGAAGATGATGCGGCCAACGGAGGTCTTGAGGGGTTCCCCAGCAGGCTGCCAGATTTCGATTTCTGCCTGGATGTCTACGTAGCCGGCATCGTGGGCAATGAGAGCTTCTTCAGTGCTAAGGAATCGGCGTCCGGAACCGAGGGTATTGTCACGGATATCAGTGAGGTAGAAGCAGCCCAACACCATGTCGAGGGTGGGAGCGACGAGGGGTTCGCCCGAAGCGGGGGAGAGCATGTTGTTGACGCTAATCATGGTCTCCTTGGCTTCCAGGACGGCCATGCGGGAGAGGGGAACGTGGACGGCCATCTGGTCGCCGTCGAAGTCGGCGTTGAAGGCGGGGCAAACGAGGGGGTGGATCTGAATGGCGCTGCCTTCGATGAGGACGGGCATGAATGCCTGGATACCGAGGCGGTGGAGGGTGGGGGCGCGGTTAATGAGGACGGGGCGCTCCTTAATGACCTCCTCCAGGATGTCCCACACCTCGCCGCGGGCGCTTTCGACCATACGCTTGGCGCTTTTGATGTTGGGAGAGATACCCAGAAGCACGAGACGGTGCATAACGAAGGGTTTAAAGAGTTCCAGGGCCATGCGCTTGGGGAGGCCGCACTGGTTGAGTTCCAGGTCCGGCCCCGAGACTATGACGGAGCGGCCGGAATAGTCGACTCTCTTTCCAAGGAGGTTCTGGCGGAAGCGACCCTGCTTGCCTCGAAGGAGGTCTGAAAGGGACTTCAGTTTGTGGTTGTGGCTGCCCGCGATGGCGCGGCCGCGCCGTCCGTTGTCTATGAGGGCGTCGACGGCCTCCTGAAGCATCCGCTTTTCGTTGCGGATGATGATTTCCGGCGCGCCAAGCTCCATGAGACGCTTGAGCCGGTTGTTGCGGTTGATGACACGACGGTAGAGATCATTGAGATCGCTGGTGGCGAAGCGTCCGCCGTCCAGCTGGACCATGGGGCGCAGTTCGGGTGGCAGGACAGGAAGGACCTTGAGGATGAGCCATTCTATTCTGTTGCCGCTCTTGCGGAAGGCTTCAACGACGCGAAGGCGCTTGATGGCCTTCTTTCGACGCTGGCCGGAAGTTGACTGCATCTCCTCAAGGAGTTTTTCCCGGAGCCCTTCCAGGTTCATCTCCCGGAGGATGTCCAGAACGGCCTCTGCACCCATGCGGGCGACGAAGACGTGGCCGAAGCGGCCGTTGAGTTCCCGGAAGCGGGTCTCCGTGACGAGCATCATGGGCCTGATGCTGTCCAGGTCATCAATGGCCGTTTCGTAATCTTCTTCTAACTGGGCAAGTTCCTTTTCCAGACCCTCTTCGATTTCGGCGACCTGAGACTTTACTTCGTCGGGCGAATCTTCGGGGGCTTGGGGGAGCTGATCGGCGGCGGCGCCAGGGGATTCTAGGCCAAGAAGAGTGGCGATCCTGTCGGAAGCGGACTGGCGAAGGATCTGCTGGTTCTGCTCGAAAGTATCACTCTCCAGGCGGCGCGCTTCTTCCCGCATCTCCTCATCGACGGAGATGATGACGTGCTGGGCGAAATACAGAACGCGCTCTAGGTTGCGGGGAGATAGATCAAGGAGGAGGCCCAACCGGCTGGGGGTTCCCTTACTGAACCAGATATGGGCTACGGGAGCGGCGAGCTCAATGTGGCCCATGCGCTCGCGGCGAACGCGGGAGCGGGTAACTTCCACGCCGCAGCGGTCACAGATGACACCACGGTAGCGGATGCGCTTGTACTTGCCGCAGAAGCACTCCCAGTCTTTGGTGGGTCCGAAAATCCTCTCGCAGAAGAGACCGTCCTTCTCGGGGCGAAGGGTACGATAGTTGATGGTCTCTGGTTTGGAAACCTGTCCATGGGACCAGCTGCGGATCTGCTCCGGGGAGGCAATCGAGATGCGGATGGCATTGAAGCTAGGGGAATGCACCTCGGTTCTGTCCATTAAACTAACCATATATATTTTCCGCCTTCCAATTTGGTTCCTTATGGGATCCTAGGTTGGGTGGCTGGTAGGAGGGGAGTGGAATTCTCACACTCAGGCCTCAGTCCAAGGGAAGTTCCAAGGATTCCTTGGCTTCCTCGATAAGACTGGCGTTGTTGTCCTCGTTGAGGAGTTCCACGGCCAGGCCCAGACTTTGGAGTTCCTTTACCAGAACGTTGAAGGACTCCGGTATGCCGGGCTGGACGATGTCTTCGCCCTTGACGATGGCTTCGTAGGTCTTCACCCGACCCGTAACGTCGTCGGACTTGACAGTGAGCACTTCCTGGAGATTGTGGGCTGCACTGTAGGCTTCCAGGGCCCAGACTTCCATCTCTCCAAAGCGCTGGCCACCAAATTGGGCCTTGCCGCCGAGGGGCTGCTGAGTGATGAGGGAATAGGGGCCCGTTGAACGGGCGTGGATCTTGTCCTCCACCAGGTGCACCAGCTTCATCATATAGATGTAGCCGACGGTTACAGGCTGGCTGAAGGGCTCACCGGTCAGGCCATCGCGCAGGTGGACTTTGCCGAAAGTGGGAGGAGCTACCTTCATGGTGCGGTGGATCTCCCGGGTCTTTTCTCGCAACTCCTCGGGGGTGAGTTCGTCCACGGAGATGCCCATGTCCTCCTGGAGCCATATACGGAGGGCGGCCTGCCACGCCTCGCCTATCACTGAGTCGTCCCAGAGCTGGCTGGCGTCGTACCCGCGCTCCATGAGCCACGGTTCGACGATTTCCACATTGGACTGGTCGGCGCCGTTGGCAGAGACTCCGTTGGTGGATTGGGCCTGCTGGAGGAACCAGGCGCGGGCCAATCCGTCTTCTATGGAGAGGTCCGTTGCGCCATCGAAGATGGGCGTAATGGCGCGGAAGTTTAGGTATTTGGCGGCCCAGCCGAGATGGGTTTCCAGTACCTGGCCCAGATTCATGCGCGAGGGCACGCCGATGGGGTTCAGGATGATGTCCACGGGGGTGCCGTCGGGCAGGTAGGGCATGTCTTCGGCCGGAAGGATGCGGGCGACGACGCCCTTGTTTCCATGACGGCCAGCCATCTTATCGCCAACGGAGATCTTGCGGGTTTGGGCAACCCAGACTCGCACAGCTTCGTTGACGGCGGCGGGGAGTTCGTCCTTGTTCTCCCGGGTCAGGACCTTAACGTCGATGACCTTGCCGCGTTCGCCATGAGGCACTCGCAGGGAAGTGTCTTTAACGTCCCTGGACTTTTCGCCAAAAATGGCGCGGAGCAGCTTCTCCTCAGCGGTGAGCTCCGTTTCGCCCTTGGGAGTAACTTTGCCGACTAGTATGTCGCCGGGGCCTACTTCTGCGCCGATGCTGATGATGCCGCGTTCGTCCAGGTCGCGCAGGTTTTCCTCACCGACGTTGGGGATGTCCTGGGTTATCTCTTCGGGGCCGAGCTTGGTCTCGCGGGCCTCCATTTCGTGCTTCTCGATGCGAATGGAGGTAAAGAAATCGTTCTTGACCAGGTTTTCGCTGAGGATAATGGCGTCTTCGTAGTTGTAGCCTTCCCAACTCATGAAGGCGACGAGGACGTTTTGGCCGAGGGCAAGGTTGCCGTTTTCCGTAGAGGAGCTATCGGCCAGAACCTGTCCTTCCTTGATGCGCTGGCCCTTCTGCACTATGGGCCTCTGGTTGAAGCAGGTGCCCTGGTTGGTCCTGGCGAACTTGGTTATTTCGTGCTGGTGCTCCTGGCCTGCTTTGTCTTTCACCGCAACGGAGCCGCCATCGACGGAGGTGACGACGCCGCCGGCCTTGGAGAGGATAACCTGACCGCTGTCCTGGGCAACCCGGCCTTCGATGCCGGTGCCAATCAGGGGGGCCTGGGGCCTAAGCAGAGGGACGGCCTGACGCTGCATGTTTGAACCCATAAGGGCGCGGTTGGCGTCATCGTGTTCCAGGAAGGGAATGAGGGATGCGGAGACGCTCATGATCTGCATGGGGGAAACATCCATGAAGTCGACGCGTTCCGGGATTTCCTCCGCGTAGGACTCGCCAATGCGGGCTTCCACCCTATCACCTAGAAGCTGGTTCTTCTTGTCCAACGGCGCGTTTGCCTGGGCGATGACGTAGGTCTCTTCCTGGTCGGCGGAGAGATAGACTACGTCATCGTCTTCGGTGGACACGTAGGGATTGACGGCGATGTCCCGTTCATCCAGTTCAGCGAGGAGCTTCATGGGGTTGGCGCCGATCAGTTTTCTGGCCTGAGAAGATACCCTGCCAGATTCGTTCAGAACATTGTTCACACCCAGATGGAAGGATTTTCCTGTTTCCGACTTCCACGTGACCAGATGATTGCCTTCTTCGTCGACCACGTCCTCCGTGACGGTGCGCCCCAGGAGGTCCGGGGAGGTGCTAAGCATGGTGTTGAGCACGCGGCGGTAAGGGGACTCGATGAAGCCGAAGGAGTTGATGCGGGCGTAGCTGGCCAGGGAGCTAAGGAGGCCGATGTTGGGGCCTTCCGGGGTCTCTATAGGACAGATACGACCGTAGTGGGAGAAGTGGACGTCCCGAACGTCGAAGCCGGCGCGCTCCCGGGAGAGGCCGCCGGGACCCAGGGCGGAGAGGCGCCGCTTGTGGGTCAGCTCCGCAAGAGGATTGGTCTGGTCCATGAACTGGGAAAGCTGGGAACCGCCAAAGAATTCCCGAACGGCGGCAACGACGGGACGGATGTTTACGAGGGCTTGAGGAGTGGCCTGGTCCGGGTCTGTCTGGGTCATGCGTTCCTTGACCATGCGCTCCATGCGGAGGAGGCCGATGCGCATCTGGTTCTGCACGAGCTCACCAACGCCACGGACCCGACGGTTGCCGAGGTGGTCGATGTCGTCGGGGCGACCAACGCCATTATTGAGCTCAATGATGGTGCGAATCATGGCGATGAGGTCGGAGAGGTGCAACACCCTATCGTCCGGCGGATTGGTGAGGTTGAGCCGGCCATTGAGTTTGAATCGACCAACGCGGCCCAGGTCGTACCGGCGGCGATCGAACAGCAGGCTTTTGAGAAGGTTATGGGCGTTTTCCAGGCTGGGAGGCTCGCCGGGACGGAGGCGGCGGTAGAATTCAAGCTGTGCAAGGGCAATGAGCCTGGCTTCCTGGGGATCGTATTTCTGGCCGGGCTTGAGCCACTCCCACATGGCCTTCATGGTCATTTCATCCTTGCGGAACTGACCTTCCCGCTCATCGGAGTAGACATCCTTTGCCAGGGTGGACTGGATGAACTTGTGGGTCTCGCCGATGTCAGCATCGTCGAAGAGGGCGTGAAGCTCCTCCTCCTTGCAGATTCCAAGGGCACGGAGGAAGATGGTGACGGAGACCTTTCGTTTCCTGTCCACCTTCACGGAAAGGATATTCTTGGCGCTGGTCTCGAACTCCAGCCAGGCGCCACGATAGGGTATCAGCTTGGCTGAGCACAGAAGGCGGTCGCTGGGGATATCGCGATTGAGGACAAAATAGGCGCCGGGGGAGCGGACAAGCTGGCTCACAACGACGCGTTCAGCGCCGTTTACGATGAAGGTGCCGTTGTCGGTCATTATGGGGATGTCCCCCATAAAGATTTCCTGCTCCTTGATGACGCCGGTTTCCTTGGTGATGAGGCGGGTCTTAATCCAAAGAGAGGCGCAGTAGGTGATTTCCTTCTGCTTGCACTCTTCCGGAGAATACTTAGGCTCCCTGAACGAGTGCTCCAGAAACTCCAACTCGAACTTACTCTCGGTGAAGTCCTTGATGGGGCTGATATCACGGAATACTTCGGCGATGCCTTCGCCCTTGAGCCTCTCGAAGGACTGAAGCTGCATCAGGATAAGGTGGGGGATGTCCAGTACCTGGGGAATACGGGAGTATTGCTTGACCTCATGAAAGGAGCTATTGACGCTCGTGCTAGAGGACAAAGGCATATACGTTCCTCCTAGAAAAGAGATGGGACGAGCAAAGCAGACGCACGGCGGGCGGGGGACGCGCTACGGGACTCGAAAGAAAAGGGGCTTATACTTAAATAAGACAAAGCAAGCACTGTACATCATAGCATAAGATGTGGCTTTGTCAAGGGTTTTGTCGGTGAATTGCACGAACTTGCATTATATCGTGGAACGGCTGGGGCGTCTAGAGGCAAGTTTCCGCGTAACGGCGGCGTAGACTGGAGATAGAAGGGTTGTTATATTGGGAGTAAGACGATTTCGAGGCCAGAGGCGTTTTGAAGCAAGGCACCGACATAACCGAAACCACCCGTCAGTTGACAGTACCCGTCAGGGGGATGACGTGCGCTGCATGCGTATCCACGGTGGAAAACGCGCTTCGCAGGGTCCCGGGCGTGGTGGACGCATCCGTCAATTTGGCTACGGAAGAGGCTTCAGTCCAGGCGGGGACTGAGGAGAGATTAGCGACGGCGATTGCAAAGGGCCTGGAGGAGGTGGGTTACAGTCTGGGGACTGAAGAGGTATCCCTCAGCATTGAGGGGATGACCTGCGCCGCCTGCGTGGGACACGTGGAGTCCGCCCTGAGGGGCGCTCCGGGGGTAACGGAAGCGTCGGTTAATCTAGCCACGGAGAAAGCGACGGTATCAGTGGCGTTCGGGTTGGCCACGTTAGAAGAGCTGGTGCGGTCAGTGAAGGAAGCGGGCTACGGGGCCCGGGTCATTGAAGGCGCGGCGCAATCGGCGACGGCGGAGGAGATGCGGGACAGGGAGCTGCGCCATTTGAGGCAGAAGCTGATTTTCGCCGGCGCGATGGGCGTTCTGCTTTTTCTGGGTTGCTTCGAGGGGTTCCCGTGGGTCTCGGGGCTTATGGAAAACAACTACTATCTGCTGATGCTGTGGGCGGCGGCAACACCGGTGCAGTTTTGGGCAGGGCTTGGATTCTATCGCTCCGGCTTTGGGGCTGTGCGGCACGGCCGGGCCAACATGCACACTCTGATAGCCTTGGGGACAACTACTGCGTATTTGTTCAGCGGGCTACTGGTTCTGCTGCGGATGGTTGGCTCGGACGCGCTAACGATAGCCGGGTCGGACCGGGCGGTGTATTTCGACACGGCTGCCATAATCATTGCACTGGTGCTGCTGGGCCGGTACCTGGAGGCACGCTCCCGACGTCAGACTTCCGCAGCCATTCGGGGGTTGATGAACCTGCGTCCTGACAGGGCGAGGATAATCCGCAACGGGAATGAGATCGGCGTGCCCGTGGAGGACGTGGAGGTGGGGGACCTGGTGTTGGTGCGTCCGGGGGAGAGGGTGCCGGTGGACGGAGTGGTGACGGAGGGATATTCATCGGTGGACGAGGCGATGATTACGGGGGAGAGCGTGCCGGCGGAGAAGGGTGTGGGAGAGCGGGTTTACGGCGCGACGATGAACCAGACGGGGTTCTTGAAGATAGAGGCCACCGGAGTAGGAGCGGACACGGTGCTATCCAGAATAATCACCATGGTGGAGGAGGCGCAGGGTTCGAAAGCGCCCATACAGCGGCTGGCGGACGTGGTTGCCTCCTACTTCGTACCTGTGATTCTGGCCCTCGCCGGAGCGTCTCTGCTTATCTGGGTTGTATTTGGACCTTCGCCTTCGCTGGTGTACGGGCTGCTGGCATTTGTGGCAGTAGTAATCATCGCTTGCCCTTGCGCGCTGGGCCTGGCAACGCCCACTGCGGTGATGGTGGGGGTCGGCAAGGGGGCGGAGGAAGGGATTCTCGTTCGTAACGCGGAGGTGTTGGAGCGCGCCAATCAGGTGGACACGGTGGTTATGGACAAGACGGGAACCCTCACGGTGGGGCGGCCATCCGTTACCGACCTGGTCGCGCTGGAGGGAAGCGAAGGGGAGCTATTGTCAGTGGCGGCTTCCGTGGAAGTTGGGTCGGAGCACCCCTTGGCGGAGGCGGTGGTGCGTCGCGGCCGGGAAGAGGGCGTTGAATTCGCCGAGGTAACGGGGTTTGAGGCGCATCCGGGACTGGGAGTTGAGGCGCTGATGGAGGGCGAGAGGCTGCTGTTGGGCAACCAGGAGTTCCTTTCCACCAAGGGCCGTACGGTCAGCGAACTGGAGGCTCAGGCAGCAGAACTGGCGTCGGAGGGAAAGACGGTAATGTACGTGGCCCGCGGGGACAGGGTGCTGGGGCTGCTAGCAGCATCGGACACGTTGAAGCCTGAGGCGGAATCGGTGGTAGCGCACCTGAAGCAGCGGGGCCTGGAGGTAATTATACTGACCGGAGACAGGGAGGAGACGGCGCGGGCGGTTGCCGGATCCCTTGGCATCGAAGGAGTAACCGCGGGCGTACTGCCGGACCAGAAGGCGCTTCACGTGAAGGGGCTTCAGGAGAAGGGGAGGTGCGTGGCCATGGTGGGGGACGGAATCAACGATGCCCCGGCGCTGGCACAGGCAGACGTGAGCATTGCCATGGGAAGCGGGGCGGATACGGCGATGGAGACGTCGGGCGTGGTGCTGATGGGGAGCGGCCTGGAAAGTCTGACGGCGGTGTTTGAACTCAGCAAGCGGACGCTGAGGGCAATTCGGCAGAACCTGTTCTGGGCCTTCTTCTACAATGCGGCGCTGGTACCGGTGGCCATGGGGGTACTGTATCCTGTATTTCAACAGACGGGCGGAGTGCCCGAAGGATTGGAGTTCTTCTTTGGAGAGGTAGGGCTTCTCAACCCGGTGCTGGCTGCACTGGCGATGGCCTTCAGTTCCGTCAGCGTGGTGAGCAATTCTCTGAGACTGAGAAGGTTGAGGTTATCCTGACATGATTGGAAAGCTAAGGTCGATTTTCGGAAGGGGCGGGAACAGGGAAGAGGGAACGGCCGTGGACCCTGTCTGCAAGATGGTGGTTGAGAAGACGAACCCCTCTGGGGGTACGGCCGAATATCAGGAGGTGACGTACTACTTCTGCGCTCCGGGATGCCGAAAGACATTTCAGCAGAACCCGGAGAGGCATCTGGACTGAAGATAGAGACGATTGCCCGGCCCAGATATCAATTGAATGTTGGCGGTTGATTAGCTAGAATAGGTATAGATTCTGAGCCGAGGGAGGCTGTGTCCATGGCGGAGGTTGAAGCGCCCGAAATTGTAGTCTACACCCATCCGGACTGTGGATTTTCTACAGCAGTAAAGATTGACTATAACAACCGGGGCATTTCCTTCAGAGAGATAGATATCTCGGTGCACCCGGAGGCGATACCGGACTTGGAGAGGTTGACGGGTGGGGAACGGACGACGCCGGTGATTGTGCGGGGTGATGAGGTGACCATCGGCTTCAACGGAATTGGTTGAAGTTTTTAAGCGTCGGGCCGTTGGCTCGACACATCGGAAGTCACTTTTCGGCAGAGAAAAAGGCGGTTGGGTGGTTGAGGGAGTATTGACATCAAGCAGGGGCGCCCTTAGGATTTTGGTTGTAACTTTTCGCGGCCCGGTGGTGTAGTTGGCCTAACATACCGCCCTGTCAAGGCGGAGATCGGCGGTTCGAATCCGCTCCGGGTCGCCACTTTCCGCGTTTGGCGCAAATTCAGTATACGTGCGCAATCCATGCCTGCGAATTCGCCCGAGGTCTTTTCCCTTTCGCTAGAATTCCGCAGTCACACATGATGGGTTGAGCATAGTAGCAGCCACAGGGTGGCGCACAACGGCGCTGGCGACTATGGATGAAGGCGCAACCATATGCTTCTAAGTGTTTTATATACGACAAAAGTTGTTGTATAATCCCGCTTGCGAGACTCTATATCTCAATTCGGCCCAGGGCTGAGGGGGAGATACGAGTAAACTTGAGGAGGTAAATGTAAAGGATGGTTTTCAAAAGAGCAGTCATAATTCTCGTTGTCTTGGCGGCCATGGTTGCCGTGTTTGCTGCTTGCGCATCTGAAGAGGATGAAGGGGATGGAGGGGAAACGGCGCAGGAGGCCACGGGCAGCCGCCTACAAGCGATTCAGGAGCGAGGAAGGGTTGTTTGCGCGAACAACGACAGCCTTGCGGGCTTCGGCTTCCTGGATGATGCCGGAAACACGACGGGCTTCGACGTTGATCTGTGCCGGGCCGTTGCTGCGGCGGTGCTAGGGAATGCAAACGCGGTAGAGTTCCGAACTACTACTGCGGCGGAGCGCGGACCTTCCATGCAGTCGGGTGAAATTGACATGATGTCGAGGAACACCACGTGGACATCGTCCCGCGACGCGACGTGGGGCGACTTTGCGCCGACGATGTTCTACGACGGACAGGGCTTCATTGTTCGGAAGGCGGACAATATATCGAGCGCACTTGAGCTGGAAGGCGCGAGCGTCTGTGTTCTGAAGGGTACAACCACTGAGTTGAACCTGCAGGACTTCGACACGCAGAACAGCATGAACCTCACGATTGTGCCTTTCGAGGACAACACCAGCGCGAACGAGGCTTACCTGGCAGGCCAGTGTGATGCGCTCACCACAGACCAATCCGGTCTGGTGGCCAACGCGTCCGGTTTCCCGGACCCGAGCGCCCATGTGATTCTGCCTGAGACGATTTCCGAGGAGCCGCTGGGCACTGTGGTACCCCACGGTGACGACCAGTGGTATGACATTGTGAAGTCCGTGATGGCGATGCTCATATACGCCGAGGCCTTCGGCATCCATTCTGGCAACGTGCCTTCGGCTGAGACGGGAGACACGGCGATCGACAGGCTATTCGGACTGTCCGGGAGCTACGGTCAGGACGCGATGGGACTGAAGGATACGGCGGCCCAGGACGTAATCCGGCAGGTAGGGAACTACGGCCAGATCTTCGACCTGCATCTGACTCCTCTCGGGTTGGTGCGAGACGGCAGCAGGAACGCCCTGTGGAACGACGCTCCCTGCACAGCCTGCCCGAAGGGCGGACAGATATACGCCGCGCCGCTTAGATAGGACGAACATGATGAGCGGTTGAGGCGCTCTACAAGGAAAACCTTCATGAGAAGAGCCGCCAACTGGCGGCTCTTCTGCATTGACTAGCCTTGTGTAAGGGCCTATATTCCCCGCCAGAGGCCCGATGATTATGCCCGCTTTTTTGCGAAACCTGACATACGAAGGAGTGCCGGTCTGGAGGCACGCCCGGATTGTTCAGTGGGCGTTCCAGATAGTTTCCGGCGTTGCGGCGGTGTCCCTGGTCATCTGGTTCATCGCCAACATCGGTTTAGCCATCGACTCGCGGAACATTCCCTTCGGGTTCGGTTTCCTCGATACTGAATATCAAACGCCCATAGGGGAGCACGTCATTCCCTATGATCCGTCGAATACGTACCTCTACGCCCTTGTGGTGGCGGCGATGAATACGCTGGTGGTTGCCGTGTTCGGCATTATCCTGGCAACGATTCTGGGCATCCTAATCGGGGTGGCGCGGCTGTCGAGCAACTGGCTAGTGTCGAAGCTGGCCCTTGTCTACGTGGAGTTTTTCCGAAACGTGCCGCTGCTGGTGCAGCTGCTGTTCTGGTTCTTCATCATACTGGCGCTGCCGCCGGTGCGGGAAGGGATCGTCCTGCTTGACGCCCTGTACGTGAACAACAGCGGAATTTCGGTGCCGGGGCCATCGGGGTTCAGCAGCGGGGCGATGCTGGTGATATGGATGGCACTGGCGATAGCGGGGATAGCCCTGGGGGTGTTAGTCCACCGCAAACTGGCTGAGCGAGAACTGGCGGTGGGCGGCGTTGCCCATCCCGTGCTGGCCGGCTGGGCCGTGGCGATTGCAGTGATTGTTGGCTCGTGGCTTATACTGAGCGTTGTGACTGGCACGTCTCCGATAGAATGGTCTGCGCCCGCACCGGAAGGACGATTCGGGAGGATTGCCGGAGGAATTACGCTGAGGGCGGGGATGCTGGTAGTGCTGGCAGGCCTGGTTATGTATACGGCGGCGTTCATTGCGGAGATAGTACGGGGAGGAATCCAGTCCGTCGGCAAGGGACAGGTGGAGGCGGGACGGGCGCTGGGGCTAACCCCGATGGGCGCCCTTCGCTCCGTCATCTTTCCACAGGCCCTGCGGGTGATTATTCCGCCGCTCATCAGCCAGTATCTGAATTTGACGAAGAACAGCAGCCTGGGCGGCGCAGTGGGATTCCCGGAGCTGACCGGGGTGGGTATCACGATGACGCAGAGGGAGCCGGCGATATCCATCTTCATCCTTATCATGCTGTCATACCTGGCAATGAGTTTGACGTGGTCACTGATGGGGAATCTGTACAACCGATATATCAGCTTTGAGAGAAGCCGTTGACGACGAACCCGACAAACGGAAGCAGCCCGGCACCCGCACTGCCGCCTCCAGTTCTGGAGAGGGGAGCAGTGGGGTGGGCGCGCGCCAACCTGCTCAACAGCCGGTTCAATACGGCTTTGACCGTAATCGTGGGGATCACGCTCGTCTTAGTGCTGTGGTTTGCGATTCGATGGATCTTCGAGGCGGATTGGGCGGTGGTGGCCAACGTGGGAGGGCGTTTCCTAATCGGGAATTACAACAGCGACCAGGCATGTCCCGGGAATGACTGCTTCTGGAGGCCGCAGGTCAGTCTGATGATGGTGACGTTCCTGATGGGGATGGGATGGGGCGTCGCCGGGTCGAAGCTGATGCGCAACCTGGCGCTGATAACGGTGGGGGCGTGCGTAGTTCTGGCGTTTCTGCCCTACAGCGCCGAGAGGATGGGGATGGATGTGAGGATGCTGCTGGTGGCCAACGTGGCCAGCATGGCGGGAGGCTGGGCCTTTGCTCGATACACGAGGTTCGGAACCGTTAAGTGGGTGGTAATTCTCAGCGTGGTGGTGTTCATCCTTTCGCTGGTTGTGCTGCAGGGGGCATCGTTCCTCGGCATCCAAGCGGTGGACAGCAGGCAGTGGTCGGGTCTACAGCTAAACCTGATCCTGGCGATAGTGGGGATTGTGCTCAGCTTGCCCATCGGGATTCTGCTGGCGTTAGGGCGCCGGAGCCACCTGCCGGTGGTGAAGTGGCTGTGCGTGACGTTCATTGAGGTGTTCCGCGGGGTGCCGCTGATTACGCTTCTGTTCATGTCGCAGCACCTGGTGCCGTTGGCGTTTCCAGCGACATTCCCGAGGAATGACCTGTTCAACGCCGGCGTGGTGATCATGCTGTTCAGCTCCGCTTACATGGCGGAGAACATACGAGGGGGGCTGCAGGCGCTGCATCCGGGACAGGCGGAGGCGGCACGGGCCTTGGGGCTGGCAAGCTGGCAGACGACGCTGTTCATTTCTCTGCCGCAGGCGATTCGGAACGTGATTCCCGCCATCGTGGGGCAGTTCATCAGCCTGTTCAAGGATACGAGCCTGGTTTACATTATCGGGATGTTGGACATAGTGAACATCGCGCGGAAGGCGGTGGAGGGCAGGGTGGAATTCCAGGGGGCGGCGCCTGAGATATTCCTGTTTGTTGGCATCGTGTTCTGGATATTCACCTACACGATGTCTTACGTGAGCCGGCGGATTGAGCGCAACCTGGGAGTGGGGGACCGGTAGGGACGGGCGACGGGGGGCTAGATGACGACCGATGTCTTCATTAGGTGAAAGGACTGGGAAAGAGGGGATTGGGGATGGCTCCCGAGGCAGGACTCGAACCTGCGACCTAGCGGTTAACAGCCGCTTGCTCTACCAACTGAGCTACTCGGGAACGGTGGGGTCAGCCGGGGCTTCGTAAAGCCTTCAAAATTGTACCACCAGTTGAACAGTGTCCTCAAGGCGATGTACTCGTTCAGTACATGTGAGACAGATTAGAAGGGACCAAGGATGGGTGGCACTGGAGAAGATACTGCAAAGGGGTTAGTCCGTCCAGGGAGTGATGAGGTCGGAAGGTGTCGTAGATTTGCTCCCATTTGAGCAGAGCCCGGTTGAGGGTAGAGACATCCAGTTCGCCATCATAGAGCTCGTAGAACTCTTCGGTATGAGTACGCTGGGCCCGCTCCACATGGCCGTTGAGCTTGGGAGAGCGCGGCGGCAGTATGAAGAGTTTGATATCGAACTTCTGGCAAGCGGTCTCGAAGTCCGCCATGAACTCGGAGCCTCCATCCACCTGAACTGCCTTGATGGGGAAGGGAAACCGTCGCCGCATGGACTCAAGGAACCGGGCCGCCAGTGTGGACGTGGCCCTTGTGTGCACCTCCAGCACGTCCCACCTGGAGACCATGTCCCGAGCGGTGAAGTGTTTGAGCACCATGCCAGGCAGAGGGCGCACGTCCAAAGTGTCCACCTGCACGATGTCCCCCGGTTCTATGACCTGATACTCCCTCGGCTTCCGTACCCCATAGGGACGCGGACGCGTGCGCCTACGGGCCGATATACCGTCACGGGGCGGCTCTTTCAACACCCCACGGGCCTTCAAGCGAGTCAGAATGCGGCCCACCATGGATGTGGACACCTCCCAGCCCTTATCCCTGAGCAACGGCGCCAGCTTGTCCTTCCCCCATCTAGGATACTCTTCCCTCAGCTTTAGCACTGCCCTAGCTAACTCAACAGTCCACGTAGGCCGCCTCACCCTCTTGGGTCGTCGACTCTTGTCTACTAAGCCCGCCGGCCCTTCCTCCCTGAGGGCTTTGTCCCACCGGTACAGGCTACAGCGTGACAGTCCCAGTGCCTCTGCTGCTTCCGTTGCCGTCACTCCCCGTTGCCTCAATCTATTCCAGCCACTCACCCACCTCATCCGATCTTGCGCTTTCAACGTCAGCTGTGCTGGTGTCCTCTTCGAAAGCTGATAGAATGATTTGGGTAGTCCTACTACCCTCATGAAAGGGACCTCCTTCGGTCTATCTCACCCAAAGGATGGTCCCTTTCTATTTCCCTTACAACTCCATACGTCTCATATCTATCTGAACGAGATCAGTGGGGGGGTCATTGCATGACGGCAGGTTTGGGGAGTTGGGCTTGGGGGGCATTGCGTGACGGCAGGTTTGGGGAGTTGGGCTTGGGGGAGGTGTTTGGTGTAGGCGCGTGGGTGACTGCGTGACGGCAGTCATTGCATGACGGGAAAGGATGTTGAGAACGGGGGTGGGGGAGGGCGGTTCGCTAACCGCCCCTACGAAAGATGGGAGGGGGAGTTGGGGTGGATCAGCGGCGAGACCCTTCGGCTGCGCTCAGGGTGATCTTTCCCCCATCGAGGGGGAAGAGGCTTGTTGGCGTCCTTGACAGGGTCATTCAAAGGTCTCCATCAGGGGGAAAGGGTGAAGGAGAGGAGGGGGTGGTATAATCGCTGCATCTTGAGATTCGGGAGTGGATGATGCAGGTAGAGAGCGTTCGATTAACTTCGCTTGCCAATTGCGCGGGTTGAGCTTCCAAGTTCAGTCATGAAGACCTGGTGCAGGTCTTGGAGAAGCTACCCACGTTCTCGGACCCCAACCTGCTGGTGGGGTTCGAGTCGGGGGACGACGCGGCGGTATACAAGCTGAATGACCGGCAGGCGCTGATATTCACGGTGGATTTTTTCCCTCCTGTGGTGGACGACCCGTTCTCCTTCGGGGCGGTGGCGGCGGCAAACTCCTTCAGCGACGTGTACGCAATGGGTGGAACGCCTATCTGCGCGCTGAACATTGTGGGGTTTCCGGTGGACCTGCCCAAGGAGATACTGTCGGAGATTATGCTCGGGGGATATACGAAGGCACAGGAGGCGGGTTGCCTGATAGCAGGAGGGCACACGGTGGACGACCAGGAGCCGAAATACGGGCTGGCGGTGGTGGGGCTGGTTGAGCCAGACCTGCAGGTCACGAACGCAGGGGCTCAAGCAGGGGACGTGCTTGTGCTGACGAAGCCCCTGGGGACGGGGATCATCACCACGGCGGGGAAGCAGGGAGTGGTGGATGCTCAGGTGCTGGAGGAGGGAGTGAGGATTATGTCCACGCTCAACGCGTCGGCGTCGAAGGCCATGATGAAGGTAGGAGTGAACTCGGCGACGGACGTGACGGGGTTCGGGCTGGTGGGGCACCTGCGTGGGATGATGGCGGCGAGCGGGACAACGGCAAGGGTTGAGTTCTCGCGGGTGCCGGTGATTGACGGAGCGTGGGAACTGCTGGAGTCAGGAGTTGCGCCGGGGGGTACCCATCGAAATCTGGAGGGAGTGGGGAGCCAGGTTGCGTGGGATGGGGAGATTACTGGGAATCAGAGGTTGCTGCTGTGCGACGCTCAGACGTCGGGAGGGCTGCTGATTTCGGCGCCTGAGGGGTGTAGGGACGACCTGCTGAGGGAGCTGGAAGCCCAGGGGGTTGAGGGATCAGTAGTTATTGGGGAGGTCCAAGAGGCGGGGGACTATCCGATAGAGGTAACGCCCTAACCACCGCCTACGGGCCGGACTATCTCCACGACGTCGCCCTCGGAGAGGGTAATTTCTTGGAAGCTCTCTTTTTCGATAACCTCACCGTTGTAGCCAACAGCGATGAACTGGGTGGAGATGTCGAGGCTCTCCAGGTAGTTGACCAGACCCGTAGGGGCGGAAAGTTCCTTGGGCTTGCCGTTTATGGTCAGGCGAATCATGCCGCCGCTCCTTGTGTTTTTTTCCATGCACTGCGGATATCGTGCTTGAGCTTACACGCCGTCTCCCCGGGTTGGAGCGACGAAAGAATGGCGCTAATGACGGCTACTCCCGACGCGCCTGCGCGGACAACGTCTGCGGCGTTTCGGGCGTTGATGCCGCCGATGGCGAGATAGGGGATGGTGAGTATAGGCTCCAGGCTCTCAATGAAGGACAGGCCTTGGGGAGACCGGCCCGGATGGGAGCGGGTGGAGAAGACGGAGCCGGCGATGAGGTAGTCGGCTCCCTGGCGTTGGGCCTCCAGTGCGCCCTCGTTGTCGTGGACGGAGCGGCCTATGAGCATATTGTCGCCGACCAGGGAGCGGGCATCGGATGGGCTTAGGGCTTCTTCGCCGAGATGAACACCGTCGGCGTTAGCAAGGAGGGCAACGTCTATCCTCTCGTTGATGATGAGCAGGGCTTTATCGTCTATGGCGCGTCTGATGTTCATGGCCAAGTCGAGCAAGAGGCGTCCCGGGAGGTCTTTTTCGCGAAGCTGCACGATGTCTACTCCGCCTTCGACGGCCAGGGCAATCTTTTGGGGGAGGGATGAGTCCTGGCATAGTCGACGGTCCGTGACTATGCAGAGGGCCGGACAGGGAAAGGGCAGCCGAGACATTTAATCAGGAGGCGCGACGGGTTGGGGAACGTCCTGAGTGGGGCTGCTGGCGGAGGCGTAGAGTCTCCGGGAGATACGACCTGCCAGGAAGGCGTTTCGTCCAGCCTCGACACCCTGGCGGAAGGCGGTTGCCATGAGGACGGGGTCGTGGGCCTGGGCGATGGCGGTGTTGACGAGGACGGCATCGGCGCCCATCTCGAGGGCCTGGGAGGCTTCGGAGGGTACGCCGAGGCCGGCATCTACGACGACTGGAACGCGGGCTTGCTCAATGATGATGCGTATCTCTTCGACGGTGTGGATGCCCTGGCCGGAGCCGATGGCGGAGCCGAGGGGCATGACGGTTGCGCAGCCGACTTCCTGGAGCTGATGGGCCAGGACCGGGTCGGCATGGATGTAGGGAAGGACTACGAAACCTTCACTCACAAGCTGTTCAGCGGCCTTTAGGGTTTGGGCCGGGTCCGGGAAGAGGTACTTGGGGTCCGGAATGACCTCCAGCTTGACCCAGTTGGAGCCAGTGACGGAGCGTCCCAGCTTGGCGATGAAGAGGGCCTCCTCCATGGTTTGGCATCCGGCGGTGTTGGGAAGAACGTCATAGACGTTCCAGTCGAGGTAGTCGAGGATGGTCTTTTCGTTGGGGTTGTCCAGGTCCAGGCGGCGGATGGCGACGGTAATCATCCCGGTGCCGGAGGCCTCCACGGCGTGGACCATGTCGTCCATAGTGCGATACTTGCCGGTGCCGAGAATCAGCCTGGACGGGAAAGTCTTGCCAGCGATGGTCAGTTGGTCTTCCATGATGCGCCTCAGAAACCCGCAAGATAAGAGCAAATGGTGAAGGGCTGAGGTTGAGTGAACCATGATTCCTACGCCGGCATTATCCGGTTCAGGTTCAAACGGTCGCCCTCCGAGAGGGCCTCTCAGCCTGTCCAACCAGGCTCCCGTGGGGTGTATTTCAATGGAGATAGACTAGCACGGGGGTTGGATATCGTCAACGGCAGCGGTGGACAGAGCAATAGGGTCGAAGTATATTCGGGGCTAACTTTGGGTCTACAGGAGTGGTAATGGCGGTATCTACGAGGACTTTGCGGGCAATGGAGGAGGGGGGCTGGATTCGGCGGATGTTTGAGGTTGGGGCGGAGCTTATGAAGGAGCATGGGGCGGAGAATGTTTTCGACCTGTCGCTGGGGAACCCGGTGATGGAGCCACCTGCGGAGTTGGTGGAGGAGATGCGGAGAATGGCGGGCTCAAACGCGCCGGGGATGCACCGATACATGCCGAACGCGGGATACGTGGAGACGAGGGCGGCGATTGCAGAATCGCTGTCGGGGGAGACGGGGGTCCCGTTCACTGCCAATGAGATTGTGATGACGTGCGGAGCAGCAGGGGCGTTGAACGTTATCTTCGAGGCCATTCTGAACCCGGGGGATGAGGTGGTGATATTCGCGCCGTTCTTTGGGGAGTTCACCTTTTACATCGAGAACCACCAGGGCTGTCCGGTGGTGGCGCCAACGGATGAGGCGTTTATTCCAGACCTGGCTACGTTGGAGGGGCTGATAACGGAGAGGACGAGAGCGGTGCTGATAAACTCCCCCAACAACCCTTCGGGGGCGCTGTACCCGGAGGGGGTGGTGAGTCGGATAGGGGAGCTGCTCGGTCGGAAGGAGCGGGAGCTTGGCACGGAGATATTTCTGCTGAGCGACGAGCCGTACCGACGGATACTGTTCGACGGTCTGACGTACCCCCACATCTTTGGGCATCATCACGCAAGCGTGGCTGTACATTCGCACTCGAAGGACCTGGCGGTGCCGGGGGAGCGGATCGGGTATATCGCGGTGAACCCGGGTTACGCGGGGAAGGGGCTGCTGTTGGACGGGGTAATCTTCTGGAACCGGAGTCTGGGCTTTGTGAACGGGCCGGCGGTGATGCAGCATGCGCTGCGGGGGCTTCAGGGGGTGTCGGTGGATGCGTCGGTATACCAGAGGAAGCGGGACTATTTGTACAGGGAGCTAACGAGGATGGGATACGAGGTGGTGAAGCCACAGGGGGCATTCTATATGTTTCCGAAGTCGCCCATCGAGGATGACGTGGAGTTTGTGGGGGCGCTGCAGCGGAGGCGGGTGTTGACTGTGCCGGGGGTAGGGTTCGGGTCGCCAGGGCATTTCCGGCTGTCGTACTGCGTGGAGGACCGGGTGCTTGAGGGAGCGATGGAGGGGTTTGGGGAATGCGCGAGGGAGTTTGGGCTGTAGGGATTGGGGTGTGGTGTGGTGGAGGGGATGAGGGACAATCACCCCCATCCAAACCTTTCCCCTTCAGGGGGGAAGGGTGAAGGGGCGAGGGGTAGGGGATTTAAGGGAGGCGCGGGTTAAGTTTCGGTGAGGGATTCTCCGAGGCCGGCCTGGATGAAGCGCCGGGCGTTACGCTTATACATTGCGGCGCCGTTTTGGATGATCTTGAGGTGTTCGTCCTTAAGTGGGTGGACCTTGCCGGGGACTCCCACGACTACGGAGTTTGCGGGCACGTGGGTATCCGCAAGGACTACGGAGCCTGCGCCGATGATGCAGTTGTCGTCTATCTCGGCGTTCTCGAGCAGGACGGCGTTGACACCGACCATGACGTTGTTGCCGACGCGGTGGCAGTGGAGGACGGCGCCGTGGGTGACGACGACGTTGTCGCCGACTACGAGATAGTCGTCGGCGTGGAGGACGCAGTTGTCCTGGATGTTGGTGTTGCGTCCGACGCGGATGCTCCCGTAGTCGCCGCGAAGGACGGCGCCGGGCCAGATGCTGGAGTTTTCGCCGACATGTACGTTGCCCACCAAGTATGCGGCCTCGCTAACGAAGGCGGTGGGGTGGATGGTGGGGGTGAATCCGTTGAAGCTTCTAATCATGGCGATGGGTGGGCGGCATTGGGGTCCGCATACGCAAATGAATAAAGCAATCACCTCTGCAGAGGTGATTGCTTTGGTTCTTCATTTATTGGCGTAGCCCAAGAAGGGCGAGCCGGCCGCACTAGGCGGAAAGAGCAGGAAGCCTACTCCTCAAGCTTTTCGGCGATGATCGAAGCGGGTGCGACACTTTCGCCACTAGCGCCTTTGGCGTGGAGAGAAACAACGCCGCAGGAGGAAACGGGAGCGCTAACGGAGTCGTGGAAGGCCCCGGACTCACCTGGGAAGCCTGCGCCGACGAATAAGCGACCGGAGTCAGTTGCGATGGTAATGAGAACGACGTCGTCTACATCCCAGCCAGCGCCATAGACGTCGAAGTTGGCCGTTCCTGCGCACTCTTCTACAATCGAGTGCAGGGGGCTAACCTGAACGGCGGGGCTGGCTGCATGACCGGAACCGCTGTTTGCGCCGGAACCAGCGCCCATTACGGCAGACACGCCAATAGCTACGACCAGGATTGAAACTAGCAGTCCTACTATGGTTAATCTGGACCCCAGGAAGCGACTCATCTAACCTCCTCCAATTTTACTGTTTGATGTATGTCTTGGCTAAAGGCGCGGCAGCTGCAAGCAGGCCAGATGCCCGCGCAACTATCGTATGCGATACGCCCCCGCGTCTTATGATTGGGAATGGTAGGCTCATCTCCGAAACTAGCGGTCTGTGCCTGTAAGCCGGTGCATCGTAACACGTAAAAAAAGTCATTGTCAAGAGAAATAGGGCACGTTAAAGGGGTGATAATGGCAATCGTGGGCAAGGGTGAGATTGGGGTCACGGGCGCGTCATTCCCCATCAACGGCTGCGGCTGCGGGCTGCTCGAGATAGAAGCCCTCTTGCCAAAGTTCGTCCAGCATGCGCAGTTCTTCATCAGAAAGGGGCGGTGTTTGGGCTGCTGCGGCGTATTCCTGAAGCTCATGGAGGTTGGTCAGGTTGGGAAGGACGGAGGCTATGGAGGGCTGGGCGAGGCAGAAGGCGATGGCACTCTGGGCGAAGGTGCGACCGGTGTCTTCGGCGAGGAAGCGCACGGTGTCGGCCTTGGCGAGGGCCTGCTTCAGCCATTCCTGCTTGCGGTGGGCGCGGTGGTCCGATGGGTCGAACTCCGGCGGGCCATCGGCGTAGCGGTCGGTGAGGACTTCCGAGGCGTGGGGGACACGGGATATAAGCCCCACGTTGGTCTCTTCGGCGATGGGGAAGAAGCTGCGGGCGGGTTCCTGCTCAAGGATGCTGTAGATTATCTGCATGGCGCTGACATTGGGGTGGCGCAGTGCGGCTTCGCCCTCTTCGAACCAGCCGATGTCGGGGCCGATGGCGGCGGCGGCGTAGCGGACTTTTCCTTCCTTGACCAGCTCTTCGAGAGTTTCGAAGACTTCGTCCCTTTCGATGGCTTCCATCTTGGGATTGTGGAGCTGATAGAGGTCGATGTAGTCGGTGCGGAGGCGGCGGAGGCTCTGTTCGCAGGCGTAGCGGATGAAGTCGGCTTCAAAGCGCTGAGGCCGTTCCTGGTGGCCGATGCGTGGAACGTTGTTGTAGAAGTCGTAGCCGAACTTGGTGCCGATGACGACATCGTGGCGCTGTTTTGGGAGGGCCTTGGCGAGGATTTCTTCGCCGTAGCCCTTGCCGTAGGTGTCGGCGGTGTCGAAGAAGGTGACGCCGAGTTCAGCGGCCTCCTGGAGCAGGCGGATGCCATCGGGTTCGTCGATTTTGCCCCACCAGCCGGTGGCGACGGTCCAAAGACCGAAGCCGACTTCCGAGAGGGTCAGGTCCGTTCCGGGGAGATCGCGATATTTCACGAGAGGGAGGCGGCCTGGGGTATTGTTGAAGCGTCCAAGGTCTTCTTTATTTGGGCGACGGCGTTGTTGAACTCGGTTTCGAGCATGACGGGGGTTAGACTGCCGAGAGAGAGGGGTTCCCGGAGGGTAATCCAGGACTTGCAGCCGCCGTAGGCCGGGAGGTTGGGGATTGTCCGGGGTTCATCGAGACTGTAGACGCGCAGGAGGAGGAGCCAGAGGGGCTGGCGGGGCTTCCAGCGGAGGCGCTTGTGGGCGTAGTCGTCGGACCAGATGTGGAAAGGGGAGATGCTTTTGAGGGCGTCGTCTTCGGATATTTCGATGGCCTCGTGGAGTTTGGCCCAGTGGGTAAGGGTGACGGCTGAGGTTTTGGCGCCGTTGGCAGGAAGTTCGACGTTGGCCTGGAAGGGGGGCTTCAGGAGGTCCTTCTTCTGATGCTCATAGGTGGGAAAGAGGAGGAAGGAGGGATGGGCAGGGATGAACTTTTTACCTTCCTCGCGAATGCCGCCCTTACGGAGGAGGAGAAGCTGGCCGCCCTGCTGGAGGGCAGCGACGAAGGCGGCCCATTCTTTGAGGGCAATCTGGCAGGTTTCGGGCATAGACGTGGCGTCTTTCATCGTGCCATTAATGTTATCACTTGGGGATGTGGGCAACAACTTGGGGGTGGCCGGATGAGGGTTTTTCAAAGGCTGTGGATATGCAGGTGGACGTGCATGGGATGTGACAGGTAGTGGGGAGGGTTTAATTTCAATGAGATTGCATTTCCAATCCCAAGGGCAAAACGAAGGGTTCGTTTCCGAACTCCCAGGCGTGGAAGAGAGTCGTTAATGAAAACGAGTCTGGCGAAATTTGGTGAAATTCAGGCGTGAATACGGTGAATTTGGACTCGTTTTCCGTTTTCCGCGTTTTGAGGGTTTTTGGGAGATTTTCGATATTGCATATCATGCTATTGGGACGCATTGGAGTTGGGGAAACATCAGATGGATTGGAACAATTGCTCATGGTTAGAGATTAGCAGGGGCTCGGGGTTCATGGCAAGGGGAAGTTGGCAATTTTGAGGGGCTGGCGTTGTGGTGAGGGTGATGTGTGGGTAGAGGGAGGAAGAGTGTGCCCCCACATTCGCGTCGGTACGGGTAGGCTCTGGCGGGAATGACGGGAGAGTTAGATCCTTCGTCACTGTGCTGCGCCACGCTCAGGATGACGTGGGGGGTGTGGGGGGAGGGCTGCTAGGAGGTGGGTGGGAGGTCGAGGGTTTGGAAGTGGATTTTGAACTGTGTGTAGCTGGAGAATCTGGCGATTTCCCGGATGAAGTCGCCGACGGTAGGGAGGGTTTCGCGGAATTGGACCAGCTCGTCGTAGATGGGGCTGACGGAGGCGGGGCTGTCGGCGTAGGTGCCGTGGAAAGCGAAGTAGGCCTGGTTGAGCTTTCGGATATAGTAGCCGTTTTCGAGGAATAGCTGACGCTGGCTTTCCATATAGGCTTCGGCTTCGTGAACGCGGCCTTCGGCCAGGAGTTCATCGACGCGCAGTCGGGTATCGCGCATTGTCTCGCGAAAGCTGAAGGGCGGGTCGGCATCATCGGTGGCAGGTCGAGGGTTAGATGGAGCCGGAAGTTGAGGAGCAATGACATCCAGGACCCGGCGGGCGATTTCGTGGCCGGCGAGGTTAGCGGCGGACTCGTTGAGGGTGGTGGTGTCGGGGTCGCGGGCGTAGTTCTGTCCGAGGGGATGGAAGAACCAGTAGTGGTGGAGCCACTCGTGGGTGGCGATGTCGACGGCGCGGCGGAGTCCTCCGTCTATGACGACCATGGAGGGGTAGGTGGCGATGCCGCCGATGTTGACGACGAGGGCGGAGAGGTCCTGCTCTCGCAGGAGTTTTTCTTCCAGGGCCTGGCGGATGGGGACGTCCAGGTTGGGTTCGAGAATGTGGTCGCGCTGCCTTTCGATGGCGTGCCTGGGAGAAGTGATGAGGACGGACGGGGGATCCAGGAGGGCGAGATCGACGGGGGGCCAGATGAGGCCGAGGCGGGACTCGAAGCCTTCTTCGGCCAGGACGAGGCTTATCTGTTTTTCAAGCTGTTCTTCCGCCACGGGTTTTACGTCGTCGCGTTGGGATTCGAGGTCGCGGAGGGTTGCCGGTAGGTCGTCATTGAGATAGCCCGGGTCGGCTTCAAGCTGCTTTATCTTCTCGACGAGTTCGAAGAAGCGGTCGGCAGCCTGTTCGGAAGGAACGGGAGGGCTGTACCAGGGGATGGCCTGGACGGCCCGGTACCACCACTTGTCGAGGAAGTGGGAGGCTTCCCACTGGAGGATGCTGAGTCGGTGGGGCGCGGCGGCGAGATAGGTGGGCGTGTGGCTGTGTCCGCCCTGGCTAATCAGCAGCAGAAGGAAGGAGACGATGATGATGGCGAGGGTTCTTTTCATGGTTGCGGAGGGGTTTGGGGGAAAGGTTTTGAGGGGAAGGATATCAGGAAGGGGAGGGGGTTGGGAGTGGGGGTTGGGGATATTCACCCTCATCCCCCGCCTTGGCGGGGGCAGGCTCTGCGCGGGAATGGCGGTTATGACAACGTTTCCTTGCACGGGAACAAGAAGGGAGGGGCGGCGTTGCGGAGGCGATGGAGTGGGTTGGGAGTGGGGGAGCGGGCGGTTCGAGAACCGCCCCTGCGGGGGAGGGTTTGGGTGAAGGGGGATGGGTCCCCGCCTTCGCGAGGACAGGAGGAGGGGAGCGGCGCTTATTCTCTCACAACATATAGTACAGGTTGTGTAGAATGATGGATGAGAAGAATAGCAATACGAACGATCATAGAGACATGGAAGGCAAAGGGAGAGAATCTATCGGCGACAGCTCGGGAACTGGGTATAGACCGGAGGACGGTAAAAAGGTGGGTGGACCGGGGACGACAACCCTGGGGATACGTTCGGTGGAAAGGGGTAGAGCGCCGGTCCACGGCGCCCAAGCGTCCCAGGCGGGCACTGGTGGGCGAAGCTGCCCTTTGGGTACGCAGATTAAGGGAAAGGACGGGCTTCTGCCGGGAGAAGCTGGCGGTCATAGCCCAAAGGGAGGGGGTAAAAGCATCGGCGTCTACCATTCACAGGTACCTGCTTCGGAAGGGTTTGATCCGGCCCAGCACCAAGAGACGCCGTCCCCGATACCAGAACGGTATGGTCATGAGGCCCAGTAACTGTCCAGGATTGGGCTATCTACAGATGGACGTGAAGTATGTTACGCCGGAGCTTTCCGGGTTGCCCTACACCTGCTACCTGTATGCGGCCCTGGACATCTCCACCCGCTACAAGGTGGGCCTCATTCTCCCCAAAGTGGATGAGTCAAGTGCTCTCCTGGCTCTGTACCACGCTACCGGGAACCTGCCTTTCCCTGTGTGCTACGTGCAGACGGACAATGGCTTGGAGTTTCAGAGGCGGTTTCATGCCAAGTGCCAGGAGATCGGTGTGGAACACTTCTACATCCACAAGAGTTCTCCCAATGAGAACGCAGTGGTGGAGCGCAGCTTCCGCACCGACGAGGAGGAGTTCTTCTTCTGGCTGGAAAATCCTCCCCGTGACTATGGCCAACTGAACTCCTGGTACCAGAGCTTCCTCTACACCTACAATAACATCCGCCCTCACATGGGCATCAATATGCTTACTCCCAAGGAGGCTATCTCCCTGTACCTTAAGTCTTGAGAGAATAAGGCGGCGTTGCGGGAGGGACGGGTTTTGAATACAATGGCCTTTTGGCGTTCCAAAATTCCGGTCGGTAGAGGTAATACGTAGATGGCACCTGTAGAGATAGGCAAGATAAGAAATGCGGCCCTGCTTTCGCACAGCGGAGCCGGCAAGACGAGTCTGGCGGAGGCGTTGCTGTTCAACACTAAGGCCATCAACAGGATGGGCCAGGTGGAGAGCGGGAACACGGTGTCGGACTACGAAGCGGAGGAAGTGAAGCGGGCCTCAAGCGTGCAGGCTTCGATAATTCCGTGCATGGCGAAGGGGCACAAGATCAATTTCCTGGACACTCCCGGGTATGACGACTTTCGAGGAGAGGTGGTTTCGAGCCTGAGGGTTGTGGAAGGGGCGGTCATATTGGTGAGCGCGATTGCCGGCGTGGAGGTTGGGACGGAGACGGCGTGGAGCATGTGTGAGGAGCGAAATCTGCCGCGGATTATCTTCATCAACAAGATGGACAGGGACAACGCGGAGTTTCAGCGGTCCCTGGACAGCATCCAGTCGGCGTTTGGACGTGAGTGCGTGCCGTTGAACGTGCCCATTGGAGCGGCACAGGACTTCAAGGGGGTGGTGGACCTGCTGGACCCAAACGCAGCGGCGCCAGAGGGGTTGGAGGACTTTGTGGAGGCGGCGAGGGAACGCCTGGTGGAATCGGTGGCGGAGAGCGACGACGATCTGGCGACGAAGTACCTGGAAGGGGAAGAGCTGACGGCGGAGGAGATGACGGAGGGGTTGAAGCAGGCGGTGCTTTCGGGAGAGATTGTGCCCGTGCTGTGCGGTTCGGCGACGGAGAACATGGGAATCGAAGAAGTGCAGCAGGCGGTGATTGACTACGTGCCTTCGCCGGACTCGGCGGAAGTCGCCGGGACGGAGCCGGAGTCGGAGGAGCCGATGGAGGTTGATCAGTCGGCGGACGCACCCCTGGTGGCGCTGGTGTTCAAGACTACGGCGGACCCCTTCGTTGGAAAGCTTTCGCTGTTCCGGGTGTACGGGGGCGTGATGAAGGGGAGCACGGAGGTGTGGGACGCGAACCAGGAGCAGTCGGAGCGGATTGGGCAGGTGTACACGATGTGCGGGAAGAACCAGGAGGCAACACCGGAGGTGGGGCCGGGAGACATTGGGGCGGTGGCGAAGCTGGCGGCGGCGACGACGAACGATACGCTTTGCCAGCGGGAAAATGCGGTGCTGCTGGAGCCGATTGTCTATCCCGATGGACACTACACCATGGCGGTATCCCCGAAGTCGAAGGCGGACCTGGATAAGATGTCTTCATCGTTGACGCGGATTGTGGAAGAGGACCAGAGCCTAAGGCTTGAGCGGGAAGCCTCGACGAACGAGATGTTGCTGACGGGGATCGGGGACGTGCACCTGGACACGACGGTGGACCGGATCAAGCGGAAGTTCGGAACGGAGCTGATGCTTCAGCTACCGAAGGTGCCGTATCGGGAGACGATAACGGTGGTTTCGCGGGCAGAGTACAAGCACAAGAAGCAGACGGGCGGACACGGACAGTACGGTCACGTGCTGCTGAGGCTGGAGCCCGGGGACAGGGATTCCGGGTTTGAGTTTGACAGCGAGATTTCCGGCGGGGCGGTGCCGAGGGAGTATATTTCGTCGGTGGAGAAGGGGGTAATGAAGGCGATGAGCGAGGGGGCGCTGGCGGGGTACCCGGTGGTGGACGTGAAGGCGGTGTTGTACGACGGGAGCTATCACGACGTGGACTCTTCGGGCATCAGCTTTGAGATTGCGGGTTCGTATGCGTTCCGGCAGGGAATGACGGCGGGAAACCCGATGCTGCTGGAGCCGATAATGAAGCTGGCGATCCGGGTGCCGGATGCGTTCACAGGGGACGTTATCGGGGACCTGAATGGACGTCGAGGGCGAATTGTGGGGATGATTCCTGAGACGGGAGCGACGGTCATCGAGGCGGAGGCTCCGAGGGCGGAGGTGCTCCGGTATTCGACGGACTTGCGGTCGTTGACGCAGGGACGGGCGAGCTACACGATGGAGTTCAGCCACTACGAGGGGGTGCCCCCGGTTGTCGGGCAGAAAGTGATTCAGGAGAGTCAGCGGGAGGAGGCCCGGGCTTAGGGTGGATCACCCTCATTCCTCGCCTTCTCCCAACGAAGGAGAAGCGAATCTGGTCGGATAGGAGGCATTGGAAATGGAGCAGGGTAAGGTGGTGTCTTTGTATTTGTGCGTGGGGCACCGGGAACCAATGGCGTCGCAGGAGCGGGTGACGGTGGCAGCGGGAGGACTGGAAGGCGATCGTCACAGGAACGTGAACAGCTTCCGGCAGATTTTGCTGATGGAGAAGGAGATTCTGGACGGGCTGTCGTTGAGTCCGGGGACTATCCGGGAGAATGTGACTATCGAGGGGCTGGCGATTCACGGGCTGCAGCCGGGGGAGTTCGTGCGGCTGGGGGAGGATGTGGTACTGGAGGTGACGGGGCTGTGCGAGCCGTGCAGCAGGATGGATGAGATTCGACCGGGGCTGCGAGTGACGTTGGATGAGCGTCGAGGGGTGCTGACGCGGGTGGTTGAGGGAGGCCAGATTGGGTTGGGGGATGGGGTGGTGGTTGGGGGGTAGGGGACTGGGGGGTTACATGCGGGTGGGGGCGGTCATGCCCATTAGGGTGAGGCAGCGGTGGAGGGCGACGCGGGCGGCGGCGGTGAGTTTGAGGCGGGCGGCAGTGAGGTCCGCGTCTGACGGGTTGTTGGAGATGACGCGGCAGTTTTCGTAGAAGTTGTGGAAGGCGGTGGCGAGCTCCAGGGTGTAGTGGGGCAGGTGGTGGGGTTCGAGGGTCTGGGAGACTTTTTCGACTATCTCCGGCAGCAGGAGCATCTTGCGGATGAGGGTTAGCTCGTGGGGGTCTTCCAAGAGGGAGAGGTCGGCATCGTCCCACGCTAAGTCCTGGTCCTGGGCGCGCTGGAGGATACTGCAGATGCGGGCGTAGGCGTACTGGACGTAGTAGACGGGGTTTTCCGAGGACTCTTTGGTGGCGAGTTCGAGGTCGAAGTCCATCTGGGTGCCGGGGGCGCGGGCTAGGAAAAAGTAGCGGCAGGCGTCGGGTCCCACTTCTTCTACAAGCTCCTTGAGGGAGATGAAGTCGCCGCTGCGTTTGGAGGCCTTGACGAGTTCGTTGCCGCGCTTGAGGGTGACCATCTGGGTGATGATTATCTGGAGGCGGTCGGGGTCGACGCCCATGGCGCCGACGGCGGTTTTGAGGCGGGTTATGTGTCCCTGGTGGTCGGCTCCCCAGACATTGATGACGGTGTCGAAGTCTCGTTGGAGGAACTTGTTGTGGTGGTAGGCCATGTCGGAGGCGAAGTAGGTGGGTGCGCCGCTGGAGCGGACGACGACGTTGTCGCGCTCGTCGCCGAGGGCTTCGGAGGAGAACCAGAGGGCACCGTCGCGGGTAGCGAGATGACCTTCGCTTTCAAGTAGGTCGAGGGTCTGCTGGTATTCGCCGCTTTCGAAGAGGGTGTGCTCGCGGTACCAGACCTGGAAGGTTACGCCGAGGGATGCGAGGTCTTTCTCGATGTGGGAGACCATCTTGTCGCGGGCAATGTTGCCGATTTCTTTGACGGCTTCGTCTTGTTCGATGCCGGCGAATCGTTCGCCTTCGTCGTCGAGGATTTCTTTAGCGAGGTCGATGACGTAGTCGCCCTGGTAACCGTCGGCGGATAGCTGGGCGTCATCGCCGAGGATTTCGAGGTAGCGGGCGTAGACGGAGGAGTAGAAGAGTTCCATCTGAGTGCCGGCGTCGTTGACGTAGTACTCGCGGGTGACATCGTGGCCGGCGGCCTGGAGTACGGCGGAGAGGACGCTGCCGAGGACGGCGCCGCGGGTGTGGCCGACGTGGATGGGGCCTGTGGGGTTGACGCTGACGAATTCCACCATGACTTTGCGGGGGTCTGCAGGTTGGATGGAGCCGAAGTTTTCGGCGGCGTCGAGGATTTCGGCTACCTGTCGCTGGAGCCAGTGGGTGTTGAGGCTGAAGTTGAGAAAGCCGGGGGGCGCGGCCCAGACTTTCTCGACAAGGTCGTCGGTGGGTATGAGGCCGGTGAGGGTCTCGGCGATGTGGATGGGTGCGAGGCGGGTGGCGCGGGCGAGGCGTAGGGGAAGGCTGGTGGCGAAGTCGCCGTGGTCAGGGTTGGAGGGTCGCTCGACCTCGACAGAGGGGATGTCGTCCAGGGGGAGGAGGTTCTGGCTGCGCGCGGCCTCCAGGGCACGTTCGATTTTGTTGATTATGAGGTCTCTGGCGAGGGGGGGCATTTGTCTTTTTCTGCGTGAAGGATAGGGAATAATGATAACAGAGTTGGGAGCGGGGGGGCTATGGGGAGAGGGATTAGAAATGAAAGGAAGGGGGAGATTGCTATCTATGAACACCATCCTTGGACTGTTTCCGAACCTACATGCCAATGCTGGATATGTCAACGTCCTGGGTGGTTATGTCCGTCAGAAACTCTCTGGGTTGTCCATTAAACGCAGCCTTGATAATGGTGTTGCTTCCGTTTTCTGTTTCAATGGGTAACGTGCTGTAGGGAATGCCTAGATGCTCCGCAGCCTCCAACAGGTACTTTATATCGAATGTTATGGCGCACCTGTAAATAACCTCTAGCATCCCTTTGTCAAGAACGATCATTGGAGGGGCCTTATCGCAACCAAGCAGTTCGGCAATATATTGGCCTGACTTTTTATCGGGAAAGTACATTGCTGGACCAGCACCCACATATATTTGGCAGTGAGCCAAAGCGTTGCGGGCAAATATGAACGCCTCAAAGTCATTATTTGGTTCCTTGTTCCAACAAGGGACTATCTTGCTGAACTTCTTGATGAGTGCTCTGTCTCCTAACCGAAATAATCGATCTATTTTAGAACCTTGATATTTGGTTTGTGGCTCTTGATTCAACAGAACTCGGACGTATTGTGACCTTGCCGATGAAGTCGATTGATGTAATGCCACCATGGTTGCCATTGCGGTTACGTGCCTTCGAAGATTCACATAGATGATTCCCAAATCCTGATAGTAAGTGTTGTCTTCAAACTGGAATACAACTGGTGTTGCCTTTTCTAGTTCCACTATCGCCCTCCCCGTTGCCAGGCGGTGAGTTTGACGGCTAGGTCGTCCATGGTGCCGGTGGCTTTGAGGCTGTTGCAGTGGCGGCATAGGAGTTGGGAGTTTTCCAGGGTGTCGGGGCCGCCCTTGCTGCGAGGCCAGACGTGGTCGATTTCCAGCATGTGGAAGGCAAAGTGCTCACCGCAGCCGTTGCAGTCGCCTTCCTGCTGACCGTAGAGGGTATGCTTGATTTGTCGGCGGGGCATTTTGGTACCGTCGGAGCGGACGGGGGCGCTGGTGTGGACAGAAAGGGTACGGCCACCGATATCCAGGTTAGTCTGGGCCATGCGATAGCGTATTTGATTGACAGCATTGGGGGAAATGTCGATGCCGGCCCAGCGACGGCCCAGCTTTTCGGCGGCTATACAGGTGGTGGCGCAACCGCAGAAGGGGTCAAGCACTACGTCTCCTTCGTTGCTGCTAGCCACAATAATGCGCTCCATTAAGGCCAAGGGCTTTTGTGTGGGATACCCGGTACGTTCTTTAGAATGCGAGGATATCATTCGAATGTCTGCCCAAAGATTTTGGACTGGCTTGCCTTTCAATTCGTCTAAGAACCGCTTACGTCGAATCCTACCCGTTGGATTTGATGGGAAATGCAATCTGCCTTCAGCATCCCACTGTTCCATCTTAGCTTTCGATATGGCCCATCCCTTTTGTGGGGGAGGATATCCCTTGTATTCATAGATCAGGTTTGGCCGTAGGGCGGGATTTGCCAAGTTGTCCGTTCCATAACGGCGTCCATTATCGTCGATATATTTGAATGTACGCTTAATGTAGTCCTGATATTGCGGGTCGTCCATGGTGTATTGGGTTTCGAATGAAGCTTCGGAGCTCTTGGTATAGAAGAGGATGGTGTCTGTTACAACGCCATAACGCCTTGACTTATGGACCGCGCTAGACGCACCTTGTCGACGTTTCCATACAATTTCATTCATGAAGTTACCAAGCCCAAAGACACCGTCCAGCACTAGTCTCAGGTAACTGTTAGCCGTGGGGTCGCAGTGGAGATAGAGGCTGCCGCTGGGTTTGAGGATGCGGTGGAGTTCCACGAGCCTATCTGCCATCATCACGAGGTAGCTCATCATTCCCTTGCCATGCACCTTCCCTGCCGCTTCGATTACAGCGTAGACACCGGGATGGGTGTCTGCCAGCCGCCCCATTGCGGCGACGTCAAGGTCGGAGAGCGTCCAAGTGTCTTTGAAGGCGGCGCCGGCGGCCTTGCTGCCGATAGGGGCGGCGTAGTCGCGGTTGGAGTTGAAGGGTGGGTCGAGGTATATGAGGTCGACGCACTCGGAGTCGATGCCGGGGAGGATTTCCATGTTGTCGGCGGTCCAGATTGTGCGGTTGGCAAAGTTCATGGTGGTTCCTGACGAGGATCGGTTCGTATTCATTATACGGGGTTTGGGAGCTCATGTGGGGGCTGGGGATGGGTACGCGGGAGCGAGCGGCTCGCGAGCCGCCCCTACCAGAGGAGGGGAAAGGGATCAGGCGACTTCTGCGGTGGCGGGGGTCTGGTAGCGGGCGAGTTCCTGGACCAGGGGTTGGTGGTCGGGGTGGGTGAGGTGGGGATCGCGGTGGAGGATGCGGGCGGCTTCGTTGCGGGCGCTTATCAGGATGTCGCGGTCGGCGAGGCGGGCCATTTTTAGGGTGGGGAGGCCGCTCTGACGGGTACCGAAGAGGTCACCGGGGCCGCGGAGCTGGAGGTCGATTTCGGCGAGCTTGAAGCCGTCGTTGTGCTCTTCGATGGCTTCGAGGCGCTGGCGGGCGTAGTCGGAGGGGTCTTCGGCCAGGAGGAGGCAGTAGCTCTTGTGGGGGCCGCGCCCGACGCGTCCGCGGAACTGGTGAAGCTGGGCGAGGCCGAATCGGTCGGCGGACTCGACCATCATGACAGAGGCGTTGGGGACGTCTATGCCGACTTCGACGACGGGGGTGGAGACGAGGATATCGAGTTCGCGGTTGTGGAAGGCGGTCATGACGACGTCCTTCTGGCGGGAGGGGAGGCGACCGTGGAGGAGGCCGACGCGGAGATCGGGGAAGATGTGCTGGCTGAGTCGTTCGTATTCCTGGGCGGCGGCTTTCGCTTCGGTGAGTTCGGACTCCTCGATGAGGGGGAAGATTATGAAGGCCTGGCGTCCTTCGTTCACCTGGTTTCTCAGAAATCCGTAGGCCCGGTTTCTTGCCTCTGGAGGGACGTGATGGGTGGAGATGGGGGTGCGGCCGGGGGGCATTTCGTCGATGGTGGAGATGTCGAGGTCGCCGTATAGAGTGAGGGCGAGGGTGCGGGGGATGGGGGTGGCGGACATGATGAGGACGTGGGGGGTTGTCTGGCTCTTGCCACGGAGGGCGGCGCGCTGCATGACGCCGAAACGGTGCTGTTCGTCGACGACGGAGAGGGCGAGGTTGGGGATCTGCATAGTCTGCTGGATGAGGGTGTGGGTGCCGATGATGATGTCCAGGTCGCCGTCGGCGGCGCGCTGCTGGAGGTTATCGCGGAGTCGCTTACGGGTGCTGCCGGTGACGAGTCCGATGGAGACGGGGGGGCCGTCGGGATAGATGGATGCGGAGACGAGGTTTTCTTCCTGGACTGGGTTATGGAGGCGGGACATGAGATCGCAGGCCGTCTTGAAGTGCTGTTCGGCAAGGACTTCGGTGGGGACCATGATGGTGCCCTGGAGGCCCATGGCGGCGACGGCGAGAAGGGCGGCGACGGCGACGACGGTCTTGCCGCTGCCGACTTCACCCTGGAGGAGACGGTTCATGGAAGGGACGCCTTCGGCCATGTCTGCGAGGGTCTCGTTGAGGCAGCGCTGCTGGGCGCCGGTGAGGGTGAAGGGGAGGGAATCCAGGAAGGTTTGGACGGCGGAGCCGGAAGCGTCTATGGGGGCGCCGCGGGCTTCGTCTTTCCACTGTCGGCGTCGTTGGAGGACGGAGATCTGGAGGAGGAGGAGTTCGTCGAAGGCGAGTCGGCTACGGGCTTCTTCCCACTGGATCACGGAATTGGGGAAGTGGGCGTTGGAGACGGCCTTGGGCAGGGGCATGAGTTTGAGCCGGGTGAGGGTGTCGTTTGGGAGGAATTCCTGAATGCTTGGGGACCAGCGCCGGAGGGCGTTCCAGATGATGCGCCGGAGGGTGCGAGCATGGAGGTCCCTGGTGAGGGGATGGACGGGAAGGACGCGACCGGCATATATGAGGGGATGCCCGTTCTTGAGGAGTTCGTATTCCGGGGACTCCATAACGAGGGAGCCGCCGAAGGTATCGACTTTCCCGCTGAGGGCAATTTTGCTGTTCGGCTTGAGCTGGCGGGCGAGGAATGTGTTGTTGAACCAGACGACGGAGAGATTTCCGGTCTCGTCGCCTACGATGGCGCGGGTGGCGGGTCTGCGCTGTCTTCCCAGCCTGACCCGGGAGGCTTCCCAAACGGTGGCGAAGATAGTTGTTTCCTGGCCAACTTTCAGGTCGGCGATTTTGGTGCGGTGGGAGTAGTCCTTCGGGTAACGGGGGAAGTGGTAGAGGAGGTCGCGGATGGTGTGGACCTCCAGACGAGCCAGCTTTTCGGAGGTCTTGGTGTCGACGCCCCTGAGGTGGGTGACGGGTTTGTAGAGGGCATCGGGGTCGGGAGGGGGTGGTTTGGGCGGGGAGGATTGTTTCGACGGAGAGGGTTTTCGAGAGGGCTGGATTCCCGCCTTCGCGGGAATGACGGAGGGGGGCGGGGTCGACGATTCTGCGGTGGGGGATGAGTTCAGCAGGGAGAGGCAGGTGTCTACCCATTCAGCGCGCTGGTTGGGGGACATGCGAGAGTAGGGACGGGCGAGGAGTTTGTCGGCGTCGGCGGTGTTGGATAGGTGGGTGCGGAGTTGGGCATTCCAGCGGGTGAGGAAATCGTCAAGGCCGGAGGTGACGGCTTTGTTGTCGAACTTCCTTTGTCGTTCCAGTCGGAGGATGTTGCGGAAGGAGTTGAGCGGGTGGTTATCTCGGCGGGAGGCCATGACAGGGAAAGTTTACCACGAAGGGTCAGGGGGGATGGGGTTGGGGTGATGCGACAGCGAGATCCTTCGTCGCGGAGCCTCCTCAGGATGACATGGGGGTGGGGGGGATGGGGCGACCACAAGGGTCGCCCCTACGGGTGATTTTGTTGGCTAGAGGATAGAGAGTGGGTCCCTGCATCCGCGAGGGCGCGGGAGAGTATGGCGGCTACGGCAGTGAGATTCTTCGGCTCCGCTGCGCTACGCTCAGAATGACAAGGAGGTTTTGTGGGAGTTAGCGGGAGGTGCGGACGATTATGCCGACCATGCCGGGGCCGGTGTGGACACCGATGCTGGGGCCGGGGCGGACTATCGGAATGTGCTCAGGGCTGTCGGTGGACAGAAGGCGCCGTATGTTGTTCGCGAGAGTCTCGGCGTCCTCGAAAGCCTCGTTATGGATGACGTAGGCTTCGGAGATCCCGCCCAGACCTTCGGCGATTCTGACGAGGCGCTGGAGTCCCCTGCGACGGCTACGCACCCGGTCGTATTTCTGAACCTTGCCATTCTGGAGGGCGAGGATGGGTTTGAGATTAAGCACGTTGCCAAGGAAAGCCTGGGTCTTGCTGATGCGGCCGCCTTTGACCAGGTATTCCAAAGTATCCAGCAGGAAGAAGCCTCGAACCTGGGAGACGGCGGCCTCTACCTCGTCCATGACCTGCTGGAATTCTGCGCCATCACTGAGGGTTCTGGAAGCGCCAAGAACGACGAGTCCGAGAGCCATGGAGGCGGTCTGCGAGTCTACGACTTCAATCTGGGTGGGGTTATTGAAGCCTCTTCTGGCCTGCATGGCGGAGTTGTAAGTGCCGCTAAGCTCGGAGGAGCAATGGATGGAGATGACCATGTCCAGGGGGTCCTGGATGAGGGACTCGTAGACTTCCGAGAAGTCCTGAATAGTGGGCTGGGAGGTGGTGGGAAGGGACTGGGTGTTGGGGAGACGGTCGTAAAACTCGTCGGTACTGATGTCCAAGCCATCCTTAAGGGTCTCGACGGCGCCGTCGTCACTAGTGAAGTTGATGTAGGCGGGGACTACGGTAATGCCCCAGTGGCGGGCGAGGTCCGGGGAGATATCCGATGTGCTGTCGGTGACGATGCGAATGGTCATGATACTTCCTATTCTATGGAGGCGATAAAGTGGTAGAAAGGTTGCCCGCCGAAGACGGTCTCGACTTCAACGCCTGGGAGGGCGTCTTCGAGTCGTCGAGCGGCGGTTTGTGCTTGGGATTCCTGGACGTCGCCGCCCCAATAGAGGGTGACGACATGGCCGGAGCCGGGGTTGGCGGAGATGATGGCGCGGTGGGCGACATCGTGGACGCGTTCGCCGATGGTGGTAAGGACGCCGTCGAGGAGACCGATGACCTGTCCCCGGGCGACGGACTTGCCGTTCATGATGGTATCGCGATGGGCGGTGGTGACTTCGACGGTGTGGAGGTCTTCGATGGAGTCTTCCATGGCTTCCAGAACCTGGTCCCGGGGGAGTTCTGGCACATAGGAGAGCAGGGCGGCAATGCCCTGGGTCTGGCTACGGGAGGGGATGACGTGGAGGGTTTCTTCTGCGATTTCCGAGGCTTGGCGGGCGGTGAGGATGACGTTGGAGTTGTTGGGGAGGATGACAACTTCTTCCGCGCCGGTGGCGCGGGCGGCTTCCAGAAGTTCCTGAGCGCTGGGGTTCATGGTGCGCTGGCAGGGGACGATGGCGTGGCAGCCGAGATCGTCGAAGAGGCTTATGAAACCTTCGCCCCAGGCCACGGCGACGACGGCGAGGGCCGGAGCGGCTTCCTGCTGCTGGCCGTGGAGGGAGAGGAAGCCCTGATGCTGCTTGCTGATATCGTCTACCTTGATGCCGATGGTGCTGCCGAGGGTGGCGCCGTGGGCGATGACTTCGTCGGGCTCCAAGGTGTGGAGGTGGACCTTGGTGAGGGAAGAATCGCCGATGACGATGATGGAGCCGCCCTTTTCCGAGAGATAGCTGCGAAGGGCGGCGAGGTCTATGTTCTCGCCTTCGATCATGAACTCGGTGCAGAAACCGTACTCCTCAGATTGAGTGGCGTCGAGGAATTCCTGGCTGACGGTTGGCATGCCGACGATGGCGCCGACAGGGGAGGAGAGTTCGATGTCGTAAACTTCCGGATCTTGCTCAAGGAAGGAGCAGAGGAAGCCTTCCATGATGACGACAACGCCCTGACCGCCGGAATCTATGACGCCGGCGTCGCGGAGGACGGGGAGCATTGTTGGGGTCTTGGCGAGGGCGTCTTTAGCTTCTTGGAGGGCGCTGTTCCAGAGATGGAGGACATCTTCCTCGTCGTCGGAGCGGTCGGACGCGCCTTCGGCGAAGCCGCGCAGTACGGTGAGCATGGTGCCTTCGACGGGTTGGGAGACGGCGGCGTAGCTGGCATGGGAGCCGGAGGCGAGGGCGCCGGCGAGGGTGTCAGGATCGGCGGCCTCGACGTTTTCGAGGCCCTGAGCGAATCCGGCGAGGAACTGGGAGAAGATGACGCCGCTATTGCCGCGGGCGCCAAAGAGGGCGCCACGGGCGGCTTCCCGGGCGACGGCGGAGAGGGAAGGGGTGTCGACGGACTGCAGCCGCTCATCCACGGATTGCATGGTAAGGAGCATGTTGGTGCCGGTGTCGCCGTCCGGGACAGGGAATACATTTAGCGCGTTGATGGCATGGCTATATCTCCGAAGGCAGCGGGTGGCTGCGCTCAGGGCGGCTTTGAGCCGGTGACCGTTAATTTGAGGCAGGGATCTGTTGGGGACGCTCGTAGCTTATATCCTTGTAAAGGGAGATTTATGTATGCTAAGGTTTTAGGAAGATTCTAGCTATTCGCTAAAGCGAAAGTCAATTTAGGTGAGTGCCGTGAAATGTGAGCTTTGCAACAAAATTGGGGTGGCGGGGAACAACGTCAGCCACTCCAAGCGGCGTACGAAGACGCGGTTTTTGCCGAACATCCAGAAGCTGACGCTGCCGATAAACGGGGTGCGGAAGCGGGTAAAGATTTGCACGCGGTGTCTGCGGACGCTGCATAAGACGCCAAAGGTGAGGGTGAAGTCCAGGGCGTAGGGTTCGGGCGCTAGACGGGGTTCCAGCGCAGGGTTACGAGTTTCCACTTTTCGGCTTCCATGGGTGATCTGCGTCTCAGAATCGGGGTGGCTTGGGTGTGCGGGGGGATGCGTCATTGAGGGGACGGAGAGCGGGACCCGCATTCGCGAGGGAACGGGTGGGGTCAGGTGTGGCCTGGCGGCGAGATTCTTCGTCGCGAAGCTTCCTCAGAATACCATGTGGGTGGAGGGGGAAGGGGTGCGTCTTTTGTCAGGGGAGGCTGCTGCGGAGTTTGGTGAGGGCGTCGGCGACGGATTCGTTGGGGTTGAAGACGGCGGAACCGGCGATGAGGGTGTGGGCGCCGGCGTTGACGACGGCGGCGGCGGTTTGGGCGTTTACGCCGCCATCGACTTCAAGTTCAACGTCGTAGCCCCTTTCGTCGATGATTGCCCTGAGGCGGCTGACCTTATCGAGGACTTGGGGGATGAGGGTCTGGCCGCCAAAGCCGGGATTGACGGTGAGGATGAGGACTATGTCGAGGAAGGGCAAGGCTTCTTCAACGGCGGAGATGGGGGTGGCCGGGTTGAGGGCCACACCGGCGCGGCAGCCGCCGGCCTTGATTTGCTGGAGAACGCGGTGGAGGTGGGTGCATGCTTCGGCGTGAACGGTTACGTGGTCCACTCCCGCGTTGATGAAGTCAGGGATGCGGCGTTCGGGTTCGACGATCATCAGGTGGGCGTCCAGGGGAAGGTTGGTGTATGACTTGAGACCTTCGATGACTACGGGGCCGAAGGTGATATTGGGGACGAAACGGCCGTCCATGACGTCCAGGTGTATGTAATCTGCGCCCGCTTCGGTGGCCTCGGCGACCTGCTGGCCCAGCCTGGCGAAGTCTGCGGAAAGGATGGACGGAGCGATTTTGACCTTGGAGCTAGGAGTCATCGGCAGTCTCCAGAATTTTTTGGGCTTCCCTGAGGGCGTCGCCGACGCGGTTTGGGGCTGAGCCACCGGGCAGGTCGCGGCTTTCGACAGAGCCTTCGAGGGTGATTTTGAGGACGTTTTCATCGAAGAGGGGGGAGAAGCGTCGGTATTCTTCCAAGGTCAGCTGGTGAACCTCTTTGGCGTTTTCGAGGGCGTAGCGGGAGGCACGACGGAGGACGCCGTGGGCTTCGCGGAAGGGCATGCCGCGGGCTACGAGATAGTCGGCGAGGTCGGTGGCGAGCATGTTGCCGGTCTGGGCGGCGTCATACATCCGGTCGGCGTTGACGGTCATTGTGCCGATCATGCCGGCGAAGACCTGGAGAGTGGAGAGGAGGGTATCTACGGTGTCGAAGAAGCCTTCCTTGTCCTCCTGGAGGTCGCGGTTGTAGGTGAGGGGCAGGCCTTTGAGGGTGGTGAGGAGGGCCAGCAGATGGCCGTAGACGCGGCCGGTCTTGCCGCGACCGATTTCGGCAAAGTCGGGGTTGCGCTTCTGGGGCATGATGCTGCTGCCGGTGGCGTACTGCTCAGCGAGGGTTATGAAGGCGAATTCCTGGGAGGACCACAACACGAGCTCTTCTCCGAGGCGGGAGAGGTGCATCATGCAGATGGCGGCGGCGGCGTGGAATTCGAGGAGAAAATCGCGGTCGGCGACGGCGTCCATGCTGTTGGGGCTGATGTCGTCGAAGCCGAGCTCGACAGCGACGGATTGGCGGTCGAGGGGGTAGGGAAGGCCGGCGAGGGCGCCACTGCCGAGGGGGAGGACAGCGGCGGCGCGGCGGCATTGTTGGAAGCGCTGCTTGTCCCGCTGGAGCATGTGGAAGTAGGCGAGGAGGTGATGGGCCAGGAGGACGGGCTGGGCGCGCTGGAGGTGGGTGTAGCCGGGCATGATGGTGCTTGCATGCTGCCGGGCCTGGTGCAGGAGGGCCAACTGGAGTTCGGTGGTGTGCTTGATGGCTTCGTCGCAGGTCTTCATGGCGAAGAGACGCATGTCGGTGGCGACCTGGTCGTTGCGGGAGCGGGCGGTGTGGAGCTTGCCTGCAACGTCGCCGATTTTCTCTTTAAGGCGGGCCTCGACGTTCATGTGGATGTCTTCGAGTTCGGGACGCCAGGGGAAGGTTTCAGCCTCGATTTCCTGCTGGATGTCGAGGAGGCCGCGGCGGATGGCATTGGCGTCATCGTCGGTGATGATGCCCTGCTTCGCCAGCATTTGGGCATGGGCGATTGAGCCGCGGATGTCCTCGCGGTAGAGACGGCGGTCGTAGTGGATGGAGACGGTGTATAAGTCGTGCGGCTGCATTTTGGGTGAGGGTTGGGTGGGGTTGGTTGTCGGGAGATACTATACACCAGATGGGGAGGGAAGGGGGATTTGGGGGTTGAGAATCATGCCGAGACAAATATGGAACCGGCATGCTATCATAGCAGTTTCAGACACATTTGATTCGACAACGAGGACTCATTGGATATTCTAGCGTTGCAAGAAGTGCAAGCCTGCCGATGCCGCTAGTAGGCAAGGGAAGAGAAGGCTGGTTTCTTCTCCTGTTTGTGATACAGTTTTGCGTGTACACGGCAATTCTCGCTTACTACGAGAATGTGGTGAACCGGAAGGATGGGCTTTCCACGTTCGTCGCTGTGTTGGGAGGAATGCCCGGGATTATCGCGCTTTCGACGGCCAGCAGCATAGTTTTACTGGAGGGATTGGCGATGTTGTCAGAGAGATATTTGAAGAGGCGGTATGAGGAGGGGCAGGAGGAGAGGCAAAAAGCCTGGGAGGATTGGAACCGGCGTCGGATGGCGGCTGAGGAGGCAGGGATGGAGTTTGACGAGCCGCCGCCTTCGCGTCGAAACGGAGAGAATGGGAAATAAGGCGGAAGGGTGCGTTTGGGGTGTGGTGTGATGTTGTCAGAGGGGTTTCTAATGAGGCGGTATGAGGAGGGGAAGGAAGAAGCGTGGCGAGTGTGGGAGGAATGGATTCGGCGTCGGGCTGAGGCGGAGGGAGTTGGGGAGGAGTTTCGTTGCCTAGTGACTTGATGCAACAGCAGTTATTCCTAGCTGTCTAACCTCCGCCTGAACAGAAAGACACAGACTTGAATGGGCAGGCGAAAGCTAGTCATCGTTTGGCGCTGCTTGCAGACTCGTTTTTGAAGCCAGTTTGTCCCATTCCTTCACTTCGGATTGTGACATGGGATGGCGGGCCTGGATTTCGGCATTCAATCGGAGTCACCGTCATTTGGTTCTCGGAAGAAGTCTATGCGGCAACGCAGGACGCCTTTGACGGACACCCGGTGGGGCGATTGAGGATGGATGATGACCTGACCCGGAGCTGCCACAACCCTCTCGTTAGCGTCACTTAAATCGACGAAGCGCAGGACGCCTTCGAGAACGTGCAAGACGCCCCATCGACCGGGGGCCAGGGCGTGCTCCCGCTGAAGAGCCTCCGGAATTGTTCTCTCTGTAAAGCTCAGGGAACCGCCGGTGGGGACGAGTCCGGGCGGGAGTCTCTTTTTGGCCATCATTGCACCTCTATGCTGTTGCGGATGCTTTTGAATTGGAGGGGGAGGGTGGTTCGCGAACGGCCTCTGTGCGGGGAATGTGAGCAGAGAAGGACTTCCACGGAGGCGAGATTCTTCGTCGCGGGGCCTCCTCAGAATGACAAGTGAGATGAAGGGGAAGAGTGGGCCCCAGCGTCCTCGGGGGAACGGAAGAAGATGGGTTGGGGGGTTAGGCGTCTTCGGGGTGTTGGGCGGCCTGGGTGCGGACGGGGAGGCCGTAGATGGAGATGAAGCCTTCGGAGGCGCGGTGGTCGAAGACGTCGCCTCGGTCGTAGGTGGCGAGGCTGTGGCTGTAGAGGCCCTTGGGGGCCTTGCGTCCGACGACGGTGCAGTTGCCCTTGTGGAGCCGCAGGCGAACGTCGCCGGTGACGTGTCGCTGGGTGCTGGCGACGTAGGATGTCAGGTCGCGCCGGTGGGCGGTGAACCAGAGGCCGTTGTAGACCACGTCAGAGTATTCCTGGGCGACGATGGTCTTCATGCGGGCCTGGTCTTTGCTGAGGGTCAGGGTTTCCAGGGACTTGTGGGCGGCGTGGAGAACGACGCCAGCAGGTGACTCGTAGATTTCGCGGGACTTTATGCCAACCAGCCGGTTCTCGACGTGGTCGATGCGGCCGACGCCGTTACGTCCGGCGAGGTCGTTGAGGTGCTCGACGAGCTGGACGGCGCCCATTTCTTCGCCGTCGATGAGGGTCGGGATCCCGCCCTGGAAGGAGATTTCAACGTAGGTAGGGTCGTCGGGGGTCTCAGCGATGGCCTTGGTCCAGAGGTAGGCGTCTTCGGGGGGTTCGGCCCAAGGGTCTTCGAGCTCACCGGCCTCGATGCTGCGGCCCCATAGATTTTCGTCG
Source organism: uncultured Dehalococcoidia bacterium (assembly GCA_951812825.1). GTDB lineage: Bacteria > Chloroflexota > Dehalococcoidia > Lucifugimonadales > JAPULR01. Next base: position 1,085,407 of record OX638324.1, read on the forward strand.
GTGGAGTAGCTGCTGTTGGATGGGGGGACTTCGATGCCGTGGGCGGCGGCGTATTCCAGTTCTTCCTCCCGGTTCCAGCCCCACTCACGGACGGGGGCGATGACCTTGACGTTGGGGTCCAGGGCCCCGGCGCTTACGTCCATTCTCACCTGGTCGTTGCCCTTGCCTGTGCAGCCGTGGGCGATGGCGACGGCGTTGACGCGGTGGGCGGCTTCCACCATGTACTTGGCGATGAGGGGACGGCCCAAGGCGGTGGCGAGTGGGTACTGCTCTTCGTAGACTGCGCCGGCCTGGAGGGCGGGGAAGACGTAGTTCTTGACGAACTCCTCACGTCCGTCCACGGTGAGGGCATCGGCGGCGCCGATATCGAGGGCGCGCTGACGGATGGGGGCCATGTCGACCATGCCGAGGTCGATGGTGAGGGTAACGACGTTGGCGTTGTGCTTCTCCTGGAGCCATTTGACGCAGACGGAGGTATCCAAGCCGCCGCTGTAGGCAAGCAGTATGGTGTCTTTCGGCATTTTAACCTTCCTGTATGTTGGGCCGGTTAGAGGGCGTTTATGGCCTGTTCGACACGGGCAACGCCTTCGTCGATTTCCTCGGCGGTGATGTTTAGTGGGGGCATGAAGCGGAGGGTGTTGGGCTTGACCATGTTGAGGAGGACGCCGGATGCGTTGGCGTTGGTCAGGACATCGGCGGCGACATCATCATGAAACTCGAGGGCGATGAGGAGGCCTCTGCCACGGACTTCGCTGATGATGCCGCGCCGGGACTTGAGGGCCTCAAGGGCGGCAGTAAGGTGAGCGCCCATTACGCGGGCGTTGCCGGAGACGTCGTTGTCGATGATGAACTGGGTTGAGGCGTAGGCGGCGGCGGTGGTGAGGGCGTTGCCGCCGTAGGTGGAGCCGTGGTCGCCGGGTTCGAGGGCCATGCAGTGCTCCTTGGACATGAAAGCGCCGATGGGGACGCCACCGCCAAGACCCTTCGCCAACGTGATTACGTCGGGCTCGACGCCGTATTCCTGGTAGCCGAAGAGGCTGCCGAGACGACCGAGGCCGGTCTGGACTTCGTCGAGGATGAGGAGGAGGCCCTGTTCGTCGCACCACTTGCGGACGCGCTGGAGGTAGTCGTCGGCGGGGATGTTAACGCCGCCTTCGCCCTGGATGGGTTCCAGCATGACGGCGGCGGTCTTCTCGGTGGTGGCGGCCATGATGGCTTCAACGTCGTCGTAGTCCACGTGGACGTAACCCGGGGTCAGGGGCTGGAAGGCCTCCTGGTAATGGGGCTGGCCGGTGGCGGCGATGGTGGTGAGGGTGCGTCCGTGGAAGGAATTGAAGGCAGTTATGACCTCGTAGGCTCCGTCACGGTTCTTCTTGCCGTACTTGCGGGCAAGCTTGAGGGCGCCCTCGACGGCCTCCGCGCCGCTATTGCCAAAGAAGACCCTGTCGAGACAGCTATTTTCGATGAGGGCCTGGGCGAGCTTCAACTGGGGGATGGTGAAGAACTGGTTGGAGGTCTGGATCAGCGTTGCCGCCTGCTCCTGGATGGCCTGGACCATGGCGGGGTGGCAGTGGCCGAGGTTGGTGACGGCCCAGCCGGCGGTGAAGTCCAGGTATTCCTTTCCTTCGGCGTCCCAGACGCGGGTGCCCTCGCCTCGGACGAGGACTATGGGCTGACGACGGACGGTTTGGGCGTAGTATTTTTCTTCCAAGGATATCCACTGGGTAGTCACCGGATTGTTCCTCCATTTGTTGAGTTTGAGATTGGGAGTTGACTATAGATGGTGGTGGTTGCTTTGTCCATAAGGGGGTCTCGTTGGCATCTAACCGGCCAGGATACGGGTGCCTGAAGTTTGGCCGGAAAGGCACTGCAAAAGAGCGCCGGGCTTGCGGCCATCGATGACGTGGGCGGAGGGAACGGGGGGCATGGCGAGGAGGCAGGCCTCGAGCTTGGGGATCATGCCGCCGCGGGCGATGTTGGACTGGATGAGCATGCGGGCCTGCCGGGAGTTCATGTGGGGCAGGCAGCGGCCGGAAGAGTCGAGGACGCCTTCCACGTCGGTGAGAAAGACGAGGTTGGAGGCGGAGAGGGCGTGGGCGACGCTACCGGTGACGGTATCGCCGTTGATGTTGAGAAGCTGGCCGTCGCCCTGGAGGAGGCCAACGGGGGAGATGAGGGGCATGAAGCCGGCGTCGAGGGCGCAGGTTACGGGATCGGGGTTGACCTGGGTGACTTCACCGACGAAGCCGAGCTCCGGGTCCGCGATGCGGCACTGGAGGAGGGCGCCATCGACGCCGCTGAGGCCGATGGCGCGGGCGCCGAGGGCGGTGAGGGAGGCGACCAGCTGCTTGTTAATGAGACCGGTGAGGACGGCGGTGACGATGTCTAGGCTGGGAGCGTCGGTCACTCTGAGGCCGCGAACGAAGCGGGGCATGGCACCGTGGCGCTTCATCCACTCGGAGATAATCTTTCCGCCGCCGTGGACGACGACCACGCGGCGGCCTTCCTGCTGGAGGCGCACCAGGTCCTGGAGGGTGGTGTCGTGACTGCCGAGGGTGCTGCCGCCGATTTTGACGACGATGGGTCCTTCCGACACACCGTTGGGGTTGGGCGAGGGAACGTTCATTGCGGGCTACTAGGTGGTGTAGGCGCTGTTGAAGGTGACGTACTCTTCGCTGAGGTTGCATCCCCAAGCGGTGGCGCTGTGCTCGCCGAGGTTGAGGTTGACCCTGATGTCCACCTGACCCTGGGACATGAGGGCTATGACGGAGTCTCGGTGGAAGGGGGCGGGGAGGCCGTTCTCCATGATGAGGGCACCGTTGATGTGGAGGGCCAGCTTGCTTTCCTCCACGTCGGCCTCGCTGCGGCCAAGGGCGACGGTGATGCGGCCCCAGTTGGGGTCGTTGCCGTGGACGGCGGTCTTGACGAGGCTGGAGCCGCTGATGATGCGGGCGGCGCTGCGAGCCTGCCGGAGGGTTCTTGCGCCTTCCACGGTGACTTCGATGAGCTTTGTAGCGCCTTCACCCTCGCGGGCGATGCGCTTGGCAAGGTCGATGCAGACTTCTGCGAGGGCGTGGGAGAAGAGTTCGGCGCCCTCGGTTCCAGGCCGGATGGGGCCGGCGCCGGCGGCGCCGTTGGCCATGAGGAGGACGGTATCGTTGGTGCTGGTATCGCCGTCGATGGTCATCATGTTGAAGGAATCGTCGGCGGCGTCCTTGAGCATCTCCTTCAGAAGATCGGAGGAGATTTCCGCGTCGGTGGTAATGAAGGAGAGCATGGTTGCCATGTCTGGGTGGATCATGCCCGCGCCCTTGGCGATTCCGCCGATGGTGATGGTCTTGCCGTTCAAGGGGAAGGAGACGCCAATTTCCTTGGGCCTGGGGTCGGTGGTGAGGATGGCGCGGGCCATGCGGTGGCCGCCGTCGGTGGCAAGCTGAATGCGGTCGATGCCACTTTCGATGAGGGACATGGGAAGCTCGACGCCGACGACGCCGGTGGAGCAGATCAGGACGTCCTCCGGCCTGATGCCGAGAATATCCGCGGTCTTGCCGGTCATGCGCTTGGCGTCGCCGTAGCCGGGATCGCCGACGCAGGCGTTGGCGATGCCGCTGTTTACAACAACAGCGTGGGCCTTGCCATCGGCGACGTGCTCCTCGGTGAGGATGACGGAGGGGGACTTGAGCTTGTTCTGGGTGAATACACCGGCAGCGGTGGTGGTCCTTCGGGAGTAGAGGATGGCGAGGTCGAGCTTGTCTTCAGCGTAGGTCTTGAGGCCGGCAAAGGTGGCGCCGGCCACGTAGCCTTGGGGCGAGGTGACGGTGCCGTCTTCGATTATGGTGATGCCACCGGGCATAGTGGAAACCTCCTCAATTGGTTGGGGTTCGGAATCGGGCTGGCCGAGGGGCCAGGGCTTCTGGCACTTCCCGCACTTCTTGGGGAAGAGGACACGGGGGACAAACTGGTAGCCGCAGTGAGCGCATTGGCGCTGTTGTTGTACCATTGCGGGATTTTACTACAACAAGAAGTGACGGTCAAGAGGGATTGGAGTGGCGGCTAAGAGCTGGATTCCGGTTTTCACCGGAATAAGGGATGGGATTGAACGTAGCGGTGGGGGTGGCATGGGGATAGAGAGTGGGTTCCTGCCTTCGGAGGAACAAGAATGAGGTGCTGATCAGGGCTGCATTCGTTTTTTGCGGTTGACGCCTGAGCGGGATTCGATTTGACAATCGACTCGGTATCAATTTGTGCCTGAAATTATTCGTTTCAGGCGTGGGGGGTCGTTTGAAAAAATTCAGGGCAAACGAAACATGGTCGGGGCCAATTCGGGATGCGGTATGGGTGGCAGTTGGAGTTAATGGGCGGCAAATCATCGGTTCGTAAAGAAAGGATATCAAGAGAGGGGCAGTTCAGGCAATGGAAAGTTGTCACTTTTGGAGATGGGGGCAAGGGCGTTGATGGAGGAGGCCGGGGCGTATACACTCTTGAGGTTGGGATCGGGCCGGAAAGAACCAGACGGAGGTATTGATGTTGTCATTCCTGGGGGGCACGGGACCGGAGGGCAGGGGGTTGGCGCTGCGGTACGCGTTGGCGGGTCGCGAGGTGTTTATCGGGTCGCGAGATGCGGGGCGGGGTAGAGATTCTGCAGTCGAGTTGGGTGAGAAATGGCCGGGGATTTCCGTCAAAGGCGGGGGGAATGGTGAGGGGGCAAGATTGGGCGAAATGGTGTTCATCTGCGTGCCTTATGAGGCCCAGAAGGCGCTGCTGACGGGACTGGCGGAGTCGCTTGCGGGGAAGGTGGTGGTGAACGTGGTGGCGCCGCTTACGTTTGCGAAGGGGAGGGCGGCGGCGGTTACGGTGCCGGAGGGGTCTGCGGCGGAGGAATCGCAGCTGCTGCTGCCGAAGTCGGAGGTTGTGGCCGCGTTCCAGAATTTGAGCGCGAGGAAGCTGTTGGCGGCAGGACGTCCGATGGAGGGAGACGTGGTGGTGTGTTCTGACCATGATGGCGCAAAGAAAAAGGTGATGGGGCTGGTGGAGGTTATCGAGGGGTTGCGGGCAGTGGACGGGGGGCCGCTGGCGAACGCTCGCTACGTGGAGCAGTTGACGGCGCTGTTGTTGAACGTGAACCGGATATACAAGGCGCAGAGCAGCATCAAGCTGGTGGGGTTGCAGGATTGGTAGTAGCTGGATGAGGGCCACCGCCAGAATCGGGATTTGGATATGTATGGGCCGCGGATAATCGTGATGGGTGTGACGGGTTCCGGGAAGACTGCGCTGGCGCGCCGTCTGTCGGAGCGGTTCGGGGTGCGTCACGTGGAGTTGGACGGGCTCAACTGGGAGGCGAACTGGGTGCAGGCCCCGACGGAGGTGTTTCGTGAGCGAGTGGCAGAAGCAACGGCGGAAGACGGTTGGGTGGTGGACGGAAACTACCAGAAGACGCACGACATCACGTGGCCGAGGGCGACGATGATGGTGTGGCTGGACTATCCGCTGCCGCTGATTCTATGGCGGTTGGGCCTTCGCATACTGCGCCGGGCAGTTACTCGGGAGCGGTTGTGGAAGGGAAACCAGGAAAGTCTGTGGAAGCATCTCTGCACCAAGGATTCGCTGATTCTATGGGCGTTGCACACGTACAGGCGCAGGCAGCGTGAATACGGTGAGGCGATGGGACATTGGGAGTCCGAAGGGGTGAAGACGTTGAGATTCGGCCGGCCAAGGGAGACGGAACGGTGGCTTCGAGCACTCTAATTGCGTATCTAAGGGACGCGGGCGTGGGTTCGCGCCGGCACTGCTTTCGGCTCATTCAGGAGGGTCGCGTGACAGTCAACGGGCAGGTGGCGGGGGCTGCCTCGATGCCGGTGGACTCAGAGTCGGACACGGTGATGGTGGAGGGCCGTCCGGTGTCGGGTGAAGTTCACAAGGTATACTTGAAGGTGCACAAGCCCAGGGGGGTAATCTCAACGACGCGAGACAACAGGGGAAGGCGGACTGTGATGTCGATGATGCCGCGGGCCATGCGAGGGATGAAGTTGTTTCCGGTGGGGCGGCTGGACGCGGAGTCGACGGGCCTGCTGTTGTTGACGAACGACGGGGAGCTGGCGAACTGGTTGATGCATCCACGGTACGGAGTGGAGAAGGAGTACCACGTGGAGCTGGAGCGGGGGTTATCGGAGGAGGAACGGGAGGCGTTGGAAAAAGGCGTGGTGATCAACGAAGAGAGAACTTCGCCGGCGGAGGTCCGGCGAATGGCGGACCGGGAGGGGGCCTGGTACAGCGTCGTGCTCAAGGAGGGTCGGAAGCGGCAGATCCGGTTGATGCTGACGGCGGTGGGGAGAACAGCGCAGTCGATTCAGCGGGTGCGGATACACAACCTGCGATTAGGCAAGCTGCCGGAGGGGCAGGTGGGGGAGCTTTCCAGGAAAGAAGTGCGCCGGCTGAGGGAGGTCTTGGATAGCGGGCCGGGAGAAGAAGCAGCCAGCGATGGGAATGAATGAAGGGAACAAGGAGCGAAGGTTGAGAGGGCGCGCCAAGGCAGCGAGATTCTTCACTGCGCTTCGCTTCGTTCAGAATGACATGTTGGAATGGGGGGAGGAATGAGTTTTACGTCGGAGCTGCAGAGGGGAGTTTCGCCTCTCTGGGAGAAGATGGTCACGCACAGGTTCGTGGAGGAGTTGGGGGACGGGACGCTGCCCTGGGAGAAGTTTCAGCGTTACTTCGAGCAGGACTACGTGTTCCTGAGGCAGGGTTGGATTCACATGATTTCGCTGGCGATAGCCAAGTCGTCGGACTTCGCGAGGGCGCGGGTGCTGACGGGGTTCCTGCACGACGTATTGGACGGCGAGGAGGGGCTGTTTCAGCGGGCGTTCCGGGAAATGGGGCTGTCGGAGGAGGATGTAAATCGTCTAGAGGCGTTGCCGACGACGGACGCCTTCAGCAGCTATCTGACGAACGTGGCGTACCAGGGCGGGTTTCGGGAGATAATCACGGCGTTTCTGTGCCTGGAGTGGACGTACCTGGACTGGGCGCAACGGCTGGAGGCGGCGGGGAAACGTCCGGGCAACGAGTACTACCAGGGGTGGATCGACGTTCATGCCGGTGCGGAGTTGGAGGGGCTGGTGCGGTGGATGCGTGAGACGTTGGACTCGGAGCCGCCGGAGGATGCGGATCGGCTACGAGGGATATTCCTGGACGTGCTGAGGTATGAGTATATGTTTTGGGAGTTGGCCTACGACGGGGAAGGGTGGCCGGCGTGATGAGGATCTACAAGGCGATGACAATTGCGGGGTCGGACTCCGGGGGCGGGGCCGGGATTCAGGCGGACCTGAAGACTTTCGCCGCCAACGGGGTGTACGGGACTACGGTGTTGACGGCGATAACGGCGCAGAACACCAAGGCGGTAACGGCGGTGCAGGAGGTTTCGCCGGAGGTGGTGCTGGCGCAGATGGAAGCGGTCTTCATCGACATTGGCGCGGACGCGGTGAAGACGGGGATGCTTTCGAGCTCGGAGATAATCGAGGCGGTAGTGGAGGGGCTGAAGCGGTTTTCGTCGGCGCCGCTGGTGGTGGACCCGGTGATGGTGGCGAAAAGCGGGGATCGGCTGCTGCGGGAGGACGCGGTGAAGTCGCTGCGGGAGAATCTGCTGCCGCTGGCGGCGGTGGTAACGCCGAACGTGCCGGAGGCGGAGGCGCTGGCGGAGATGCGGATCGAGTCGGCGGAGGACGCACGACGGGCGGCGGTGCGGATCCAGGAGCAGGGGCCGCGGGCGGTGGTGGTGAAGGGGGGGCATTTGCCGGGGGACGCGGTGGACCGGCTGTACGACGGTGAGGGATTCCGGGAGTTTACGTCGGCGCGGGTGGAGACGGAGAACACCCACGGAACGGGGTGCACTTTTGCGTCGGCGATCGCGGCGGGGTTGGCGAAGGGGATGGGGCTGGGGGACGCGGTTGCATCGGCGAAGGAGTACGTGACGGAGGGGCTGCGGCATTCCTACGGGATCGGAGGGGGACACGGGCCGCTTAACCACTTTTGGGGGATGGGGTAGGGGGAAAGTTGTCACCCCCATCCCAACCTTCCCCCATCCAGGGGTAAGGGGTTAAATGGTATTTTTTGCTTCAATCAGCAATGGGAGTGCTATACGTTGGTAGCCACGTTTCCGGTGGCGGTTGTGGCGGCTATGCGAGGTCTGAGGTAGGAGACGAGGGCGTAGACGATGGGGGTGTCGAAGACGGCTACGCCTACTTTTATGAGGTACTGGGTGTACATGAGCTTCCAGACTTCGCTGGCGGGGAAGGTCCCGGTGAAGGCTATGGATACGAACAGGGCGGTGTCGATGGCCTGAGAGACGGTGGTGGAGCCGATGTTTCGCAGCCATAGATGGCGCTTGTTTGTCAATCGTCGGAAGAGGTGGAAGAGGAGAACGTCGGTGTGCTGGCTGATCAGGTAGGCGATGAGGGAGGCAAGGACAATGCGGGGAACGGAACCCAGGATGGTATCGAAGGCAGCCTGATCGTCCCAGAAATCGGCGGCGGGGATAATCTTGGCCACGTATACCAGAAGGACCATGAGGGTGCTGAGGAACAGGCCCATCCATACGAGCCTGGTGGCGGTCCTGCGTCCGTAGAGTTCAGAGATGGTGTCGGTGACGAGGAAGGTGAAGGGGTAGGCGAGGATGCCGGCGGGGACGGCCCAGCCGTTAACGTCGAGGGGCTTAACGGCGATGACGTTGGCGACGACTACCAGGGTGGCGAATATCATGGACAGGGCAACCAGGGGCATTTTCCGTCCTGCGTGCGTGAGATTTGAGATTGCGGCTATTGTATGGGAGGAAATGGCGGATGGGTAGGGGGAGGGGGTAACGAGTGGGCCACCGCATCCGAAGGGGCCCGGACGCTTGTGAGGAATGGAGCGTAACAGGGCGACGAGATTCATCGGCTTCGCACAGAATGAAACGTGGGGGGTGGGCCTTGCTAGGGGGAGTTGCAGAGCCTATATTAGCGGCATGGTTTTTCTGACCCCATATACACGCATTTGCCGGCAGAGCAGCCCATGCGACGCCTTGACGGTTGCATCATGATCAAAGCCGTGGGCATCGTCTACAACGCCCGGACTTCCAGGGCCAAGGATATGGCCGGGGAGATTGCGGGTCTGGTTGGGAATGGGCGGGAGTTCTGGATGAAGTCGGCGGGGGAGCTTGGGGAGGGTGATGCGTCCCTGAAGGACACGGACCTGATTGTGACGGTGGGGGGCGACGGGACGATTCTACGGGCGGCAAAGGCGGCGGTGGCGTATGGGATTCCGCTTCTGGGGGTGAATATGGGGCGGTTGGGGTTTATGACGGAGCTGCGTCCTGCCGACGCGCTGGAGCGGATTCCGGGGTTTCTGGAGGGTGAGGGATGGATCGAGGAGCGGTCGATGTTGAAGGCGCAGGTTTTTGGGGAGTCGGAATCGGGGGGAGCGGGTTCTTCGGAGTCGGGATGGAATCACGCGTTGAACGACGTGGTGGTGACCCGGGGCGCGACGCCTCGGCTCATCTGGGTGAGGGCGCTGTTGGACGGGGCGGAGTTGACGTCTTACCGGGCGGACGCGGTGATAGTAAGCAGCGCGACGGGGAGCACGGGGTATAACCTCTCTTCGGGCGGGCCGATTCTGGACCCACAGGCGCAGGAGATGGTGTTGAAGCCGGTGGCCCCGCACGTGGGCCTGGCGACGGCGGTTGTGCTGCCGCCTATGGTTTCCATAGAGCTGCGAGTTGAGTCCTACGATGGGGCTTTGCTGAGTGTGGACGGCTATCTGAACGAGCCGGTGGAGCAGGGGTCAGGGGTGCGGATTCAGCAGAGCGAGCGGAAGGCGAAGTTTCTGAGGGAGCGGAGCAGCCAGGAATTTTACGCCAGCCTGACGCGTCGATTGGGGTTCTGGGGAGGGATGGGCGCTGGCAGGGCGGTGTTCTACTAGAGGATGGAAATGACGATGGGTTCGGGGGAGCCTACGGAGGAGAGCCGTCTGGCTTTCGAGGGGAGGCTTTTCGACGTACGGGTGGACAGGGTGAGGCTGCCGAACGGTCGTCGGACAACGCGGGAAATCGTCATTGCGCCGAACAGCGTTTGCGTGGTGCCGGTGGACGCGGAGGGGAACGTTTACCTGGTCCGCCAGTATCGGAAGCCGCCGGAACGGCTGATACTGGAGGTGGTGGCGGGGGGCGTTGACAAGGGGGAGGCGGCAGAAGAGGCGGCGCGCCGGGAGCTTCAGGAGGAGGCTGGGTTGAAGGCGGAGTCGATGGAGCTATTGAGTTTCTTCTGGATGTCGCCGGGGTTCTGCACTGAGGGGATGCACGCGTATCTGGCGACGGGGTTGCGGATGGGGGAGAACGCCCCGGAGGAGGACGAGAGTATTGAGGTGGTGCGGGTTGGGCTGTCGGATGTGCCGGAGCTTATCGCTTCGGGGGAGATTCAGGACTGCAAGAGCATAGCGTCGCTGATGCTGGCGTTGGGGCGGGTGTAGGGGGTGGATGCGTTGTCAGTAATCGCCGCATCTGATAGTATTTCATTTCACTAACGAGCGGATAGGCAGGGCGAGATTCTTCGCTGCCCTCAGAATGACGTATAAGGGAAAGGGATAGCAGTTGCTAGAGCACGATGTTTTGGTAGTAGGGGCCGGTCTGGCTGGAATGCGAGCAGCCTTGGCGGCCCACCAGAGCGGAGCCAACGTAGCCATCATCAGCAAGGTTCATCCCGTACGAAGCCACTCCAACGCCGCGCAGGGGGGCATCAACGCCGCCCTGACGGACAGGGGTGACAACTGGGAGGACCACGCCTTCGACACCATCAAGGGGAGCGATTACCTGGGAGACCAGGACGCCATCGAGTACATGTGCACGGAGGCGGGGCCGGAGCTCATCGACCTTGAGCACATGGGGGTCATTTTCAACCGGGACGACGAGGGGCGGCTGGGAACGAGGGCCTTCGGCGGTCAGCAGAGGGCGAGGACGTTCTTCGTGGCGGACTTCACGGGCCAGGCCATCCTTCACGTGCTGTACGAGCAGCTTATGAAGGCAGACGTGCGCGTTTACGAGGAGTGGTTCGTCCTTGAGTTGATAGTGGAAGAGGGGGAGTGTTGCGGGGTGATCGCCATGGAGATCGCCACGGGCAGTGTGTTCGTCATCCGGGCCAAGTCGGTAATCCTGTGCACGGGCGGGCTGGGGCGGCTCTTCGAGCCGAGCACCAACGCCTTGATTGTGACAGGAGACGGCATCGCGCTGGCGTACCAGGTGGGCGCGCCGGTGATGGACATGGAGATGGTGCAGTACCATCCCACGACGTTGAAGGGCAGCGGGGTGCTGATTACGGAGGGGGCGAGAGGCGAAGGGGCGCACTTGCTGAACAAGGACGGCGAGCGGTTCATGCAGCGGTACGCTCCGAACATGATGGAACTGGCCTCCAGAGACGTGGTTTCGCGGTCGGAGCAGACGGAGATTGACGAGGGGCGGGGCATTGACGGCTGCGTTCTCCTCGACTGTCGGCATCTGGGCGAAGACCTGATTGCAGAACGGCTTTCGCAGATATTAGAAATAGGCATGGACTTTGCGGGGGTGGATATTCGGAAGGAGCCTATCCCCATTCAGCCCGGGATGCACTACATCATGGGCGGCATCAAGACGGACATGGACGGGCGGACGATTGTGCCGGGGCTGTACGCCGCCGGCGAGTGCGCCAACGTTAGCGTCCACGGTGGGAACCGGCTGGGAGCGAATTCGCTGCTGGACACGGTGGTGTTCGGACATCGTTCCGGGCGTCACGCCGCCGACTGGGCCAACGGGAAGGCGTACCGGGACCTGAACGTCGATGATTATGTGGATGGGAAGGAGAAGGAATTCTCCGACTTATTCTCCAGGCAGACAGACGAACGGTGGTCGCAGATCCGGCTGGACCTGGGCAAGGCCATGGACCGTTACATGGGCGTCTACCGGGACGAGGAGGGGATGCAGAGTCTGTTGGCCATGCTGCCCGGGTTCCGGGAGCGGTTTGCGCAGGCCTCGCTACAGGACAAGGGTCGGGTGTTCAACACGGACCTGATATTCACGCTGGAGCTTGGCTTCATGCTGGACTGCGCCGAATCGATCGTTCTGGGGGGCATCGAGAGGAAAGAGAGCCGGGGGGCGCATTCCCGGACTGACTACCCGAACCGAGACGACGAGAACTGGTTGAAGCACGTACTGGTCACGCGGACAGACGATGGACCTGAGGTGTCGCAACTGCCGGTGACCATCACAAAATGGCAGCCCGAGGAGAGGAAGTACTGATGCAGATAACAGTTTCGGTACGCCGATACAACCCGCAGGACAAAGAGACCCCTTCCTACTGGCAGGAGTACTCGCTGGAGGTGGAGGAAACTTCCAGCGTATTGGACTCGCTGATAAAGATTCGCGAGGAAGAGGACGGCAGTCTGGCGCTGAGGTGCAGCTGCCGGAGCGCCATCTGCGGCTCCTGCGCCATGCGAATCAACGGCCATGCCAAGCTGGCCTGCAACACGAAGGTATCCGATGTGGCGGAGGACGGGGGGACGATTAAGGTCGAGCCCGCCGGGGTGATGCCGGTCATCAAGGACCTGGTGGTGGACCAGACCCTGTTCTGGGACAAGGTGAAACAGGTTTCGCCGTGGCTTCAACCGGAAGGCGAGGAGCCGGAGGCGGAATATCTGGCGCCGAACTCGGACATGACGCACCTGGCGGGGGTTATGGCGTGCATAATGTGTGGGGCCTGCGTTTCCGACTGCACGGTGCTGGAGATGGACCCGAACTTCATCGGGCCGGCGGCGCTGGCAAAGGCGTACCGGTTCGCGGCGGACCCGCGGGACGACCAGGACGCTTCGCGTCTGGCGGCGCTGAGCGAATACGGCGGCGTCTGGGACTGCACCCGCTGCTACGAGTGCGTGGAGGTGTGTCCGAAGGGAGTCGCGCCGATGGACAGGATTATGGCGCTGAGGGACAGGGCCATGGAGGCCGGTTACACAAACAACAACGGAGCGCGACACACGGACGCCTTCGAGGCGTCGGTGTCGCACAGCGGCCGGTTGAACGAGCTGACGCTGCCCATCAAGTCCTTCGGAGTCCTGAACCTGCCAGCGCAGATGAGCATGGCGCCGGTGGCCATACGGGCGCTGATGCGTCGGAAGATTCCGCCGATCATCCACAAGTCGGTGCCAGGGGTGAAGAATGTGCGGCGACTGGTTGAGAGCGTCAAAGAAGAGCAGCAGGACGAGCAGGCTGCTGGGTAAATTTAAAGTAGGAGGGCCGGAGTGAAGTACGCCTTCTTTCCGGGATGTGTGTCAAGAGGAGGGTGCCCGGAGCTGTATCCGGCCACCATAAAGGTCTGCGAGCGGCTAGGTCTCGAGTTGGACGGCCTGGACAAGCGCGGGGCCACGTGCACGGGCGCGGGGGTGCTGCAGGAGAAGAACCTGTTCCTGGGGGACGTGTTCAACGCCAGGACTTTCGCTATGGCGGAGGAGCTGGACCTGCCCCTGCTGACGATTTGCAGCACGTGCCAGGGGGTGATGAGCCAGGCCAACAAGCGGCTGAAGGACGACGCGGATTATCTGGCGCGGGTGAACGCTCACCTGGCTTTAGAGGGGTTGAAGTATAAGGGAACGGCGCAGCCGCGGCACCTGCTTTGGACGCTGATCGAGGACGTGGGGATTGAGGAGCTGAAGAGCTTTGTGATTCGTCCATTGACGAACCTGCGGGTGGCGCCCTTCTACGGGTGCTACATGGTAAGGCCGTCGGACGCGCTGGAGTTCAAGCTGTACCCGGAGCGGGAGGACTCGCTGGAGCGGGTGATGTCGGCGCTGGGGGCGGACGTGGTGGACTTCCCGGGGAAGACGCGATGCTGCGGGTTCCCGATTCTGACCATCAACGAGCGGAATTCAGTGAAGATGGTGGCGCTGCATACGTCGGACGCCAAGGACCTGGGGGCGGACGCGTTGGTAACGCCGTGTCCGTTGTGTCATCTGAACCTGGACGGGTATCAGCCGAAGGCGATGCAGCAGGCGCAGCGGGACATCGACATTCCGATTATTCATCTGCCGCAGCTTCTTGGGCTGGCGATGGGATTCGACGCCAAGGAGATGGGGCTTTCGCGGCACATCATCTCGGCGAAGCGGGTGTTGAGCAAGATTAAGGTGCCCGCGTAGTTCTTTTTCCCTTAGCGGGAAGGGTTCCCTTTTTCTGTTTCCGGTCAACGCCCACAACCATTTGTCGTGTCGTTGCTTTGCGCGGATGATTCCGCAGCTTGAAATGGCAGGTTCTTCGGAGATTCTTCTTTGCCCTCTCCAAACGAGTGGTGACACTCCAGGTATCAGCGTAACCGGTTTTGCTGGGATACGCGTTTACTTCAGAGAGGTTGGCACAAGTCCTTGATTCTGAACTTATCTCTACAATGTGCTGGGTGTGAACACAGCATTCAAGGACAGAGCATAAATTGGGAGAATGAAGTTCCAAGCTCCCAGCTGATTGAGCAGGAGATATAGATTTGCCAATCCGGCCCACGTGGTATGAAGCCCATCCTTCAGCTTGTACCTGTGTAGAGTGTCAGCGTTTGTTGGCAATGGGAGCGCTTGACCCCAAGCCAAGTAAACAGAATCAGAAGAAGCGCAAGAAGAATCGGAAGAAAAGAGGGAAGAAACAGCGTGGGCAAAACAGACGGAAGAAGAAGTAAGGCTTTGCCGGAAACTGCTGGGAATTCGCGATAGTTTCTATTCGGAGTGGGGCTTGGGGCAGGTCGGACTCATCTGATGGGTGAGCCCAATTGCCGTATCCCAGAGTCGACTATCGGGCAACACGGGCGACCTTTGAAGCCCCCGCGTTGCCTGCATCGACGTCATTGGAGGGGGAGGGGGGACTGGAGCCACTTCGAGGTGTCGTTGACTTCGAGGGTTGTGACCCACTTGACCCACTGGTAGCCGCGCCGGCCGGGGGCGACGAGGCGGAGGGGGAAGCCGTGGCGGTGGGAGAGGGTTTCGTCGCCGACGGTGGTGGCGAGGAGGAGTTCTTCGGTTTCGTCAATGGAGAATCGGCGGGTGTAGCCGGTGACGGATCGGACGGTGACGCTGGCGGCTTCGGGGTTGAGACCGGCGCGGTCGAGGAGTTCTCGAAGGGGGATGCCCGTCCAGTGCTGGGTAGAGTGCCAGCCGCCGGTGCAGTCGAGGGTGGCAGTCATTCGAGTGTCGTGGGCGGTAATTTCGTCGTAGGGGATGGAGAGTTGTCGCTGGACGTGGCCGGTTACTCGTAGAGTCCAGTCTGCGGGTTCGATGCGGTCGGGGTCGTCGTTGATCCAGGAGGTGGTGGGAAAGCTGTTGCCGGAGAAGCTGGCGGCGGCATAGGAGCCGGTGAATCGGCGCTGGCTGCCGGGGAGCTTGAGGCCGCTCGTGGTGAATTCCACTAGCTGCCAGAGGGCGAGGCCCGCGAGGGCGAGGCCGCCGGTTCGGAGGAAGTTCCGCCGTTGTGCCCAGAAGATGGGGCGGAGGGTCCAGCGCTTGGAGAGGGCGTGGCCGAGGAGAAGGGGGGCGAGGGGGACGGAGACGTAGATGTGCCAGCTGACGCCGCTGAAGCCCTGAAATTTGAAGGGGCCGGTGTGGCTCCAGGCGAGGGCGAGGCTGACGGAGAGGGCCAGGAGGAGGACGATGGCGAGGGAGGCGTAGGGGATGGGTGTGGGGGAGGTTTTTCTCGCGCGGAGACGTCGGATCCTGGAGAGGGAGCGGAAGATGTTGCGGCTCTTCCAGAGGAAGACGGCGAGGATTGAGAAGCCGAGGATGCGGTGGAGGTGGAGGTAGATGGCGCGGTCGGAGGAGCCGGAGACGAGGCCAAAGAGTCCGGTGGCCAGCTCGGCGGCGAGGAGGAAGAGGAGGATGACGTTGGCCCAGGGGTATGGCATTCTTCAAGACGCCTTTTGGTTGGTGGGGGTGATGTTAAGGGGATTTTAGCGCAGGGGGTACTGTTTGGCTACGAAGGGGGGAGGGGATTGGATTGAGTGTATAATGGAGGACGTTGGGGGAAGTCATCGAAAAGGCGGTTGAGCAAGCGGGATGATTGTGAGAATACCCATAGTGTTGGAGCCTCAGCCTGAAGGGGGGTATACGGTTACCTCCCCGTTGCTGCCAGAGCTGATTACGGAGGGAGATACGGTGGGAGAGGCGCTGGCAAACGTTGAGGATGCGTTTGCGGCGGTGGCAGAGATTTACGAGGATAGGAGGCAGCCCTTGCCGCGTAGCATCTACGTGGACGAGGCCAATGGTCCACTATCCGTTGAGGCAATCGTCTCCCTGCCTTGAGATATAGAGATGCTGCCCGCAAGCTAACCCAGCTTGAGTGTTATGAGATTCCGAGGCGTGGCAGGGGGTCTCATAGAAAGTGGTTCAATCCTGGAACGCAAAGATATGCCGTATTGCCTGACTGGGGAGGGCGGGATTTAAGAATGGGAACCTTGCGTTCAGCTATCAGGCAACTGGGCATAGGATGGGAAGAGTTTCAGCAATCTTGAGAGAAGTGCAGGCTGGTGATGTAGTTTTGATACCTTAGAGAGGTATCGCTACTGCAACGAGATTCTTCGTCGAGGGGCCTCCTCAGAATGACATGAGGGAGCAGGGGTTAGGGGTGGAGGGTGGGGATGACGGTTTGGAAGGCCTGGATGGTCTGGGATATGTCGTCGTCGGTGTGGGCGAGGGAGGGGTAGAACTTCTGGGGGCCCTGGAAGATGCCCTGCTCCTGGATGAGGTTGCGGAAGCGGGCCTTGATGGCGTTGTCGGCGGTGAGGGTGGAGCGGTAGTCTGAGATAGGATCGCTGGTGAAGATGATGTCGAAGACGGGGTCTTCGCCGGTGGTCTGGGCGGGGATTTCGGCTTGGGCGCAGGCTGTTTCCAAGGCATCGCGGAGTTTTCGTCCAACAGCCCAGATGCGTTCGTAGGCTCCTTCTTTGCGGAGTTCGGCGAGGGTGGCGAGGCCGGCGGCGCAGGCAACGGGGTTGCCGTTAAGGGTGCCGATCTGGCCGACGTGGTCTGCGGCGTCGGCTTTGGTTGAGTCGTACGGCGACATGATTTCCTCGCGGCCGCAGACGGCGGCGAGGGCGTAGCCACCACCCATAATCTTACCCACGGCGGTCAGGTCGGGGGTGACGCCGTAGTGTTCCTGGGCACCGCCGTATGCGAGACGGAAGCCGGTGACCACTTCGTCGAAAATGAGGGGGATCTGGTAGTGGGCGGTGACTTCTCTGAGGGCCTGGAGGAACCCGGGCTGGGGGGCGAGGATGCGTTGCATGGGCTCGATGATGACGGCAGCGAGGTCGTCGTGGTTCTTTTCGATGATGGCAGCGGTGGTCTCGGCGTCGTTGAAGGGGGCGACGAGGACGGTGTCGGCGATGGCTTTGGGGATGCCGCCGCTGCTGGGGTCGGGCTGGGGGAAGGGGTTGAGGGTGCGGGGCGGGTTGCTCATGAGAGAATAATCGCTGGTGCCGTGGAAACCGCCCTCGAACTTGAGTATCTTGTCGCGGCGACGGAAGGCGCGGGCGATGCGGAGGGCCTGGAAGCAGGCGTCGGTGCCGCTGGTGGTGAAGCGGATTTTTTCGGCGCAGGGCACGGCCCGGACAAGCTCCTCCGCAAGCTCGACGGCGTACTGGTTGGTGGCGAAGAAGGTGCTGCCGCCCTGGACGGCTTCGATGACGGCCTCGACCACGCTGGGGTGGGCGTGGCCGAGGACCATGGGGCCGGAACCCATGAGGTAGTCGATGTACTCGTTGCCGCTGACGTCCCAGATGCGGGAGCCGCTGCCCCTCTTGACGATAAAGGAATGGTCAACGTCAAGGGCAACATTGCCCAAGGACCCTTCCGGTAGAAACTTGCCGGCCTTCTGGAGGAGCAGGGCTTCTTCGTGTCCGCGGTTCAGCATGGGGACTTCCGGGCTGTTGATTAGTGGCTAGCCGTTCTCGGCCTGGTTCTTGTGCATCACGTCGACGAGTTCCTGAACGCTGGCGGCGGAGCGGTCCAGCATGGCCTGTTCCTCGTCGGTGAGCTTGATTTCGATAACCTGCTCGACTCCGTTGGCGCCCAGCTTCACAGGGACGCCCATTGAGAGGCTGTTGATGCCGTATTCGCCCTCCAGCAGGGTGCAGGCGGGGAGGATGCGCTTCTTGTCCAGCAGAATGGACTCGGTCATCTGGGTGATGGCAGCTGAAGGGGCGTAGTAAGCGCTGCCCGCCTTGAGCAGCGCGACGATTTCGCCTCCGCCCTGTCGTGCGCGCTGGACCAGCCCGTCCACGGTCTCCTTGGGGAGGAGGTCGGAGATGGGGATGCCGCCAGCGGTGGTGTAGCGAACCAGGGGGACCATGTCGTCGCCGTGACCGCCGAGGACGTAGGCCTGGACGTCTTCCACGGAGACATCGAGTTCCTGGGCGATGAAGGTACGGAAGCGGGCGGTGTCGAGGACGCCGGCCATGCCGAATACGCGATGCTTGGGGAAGCCAGCGACTTCGTAGGCGTGGTGGCACATGGCGTCGAGGGGGTTGCTGACGACCATGATGAGGGTGTTGGGGGAGTGCTTGACGACCTCGGAGGTGACGCTGCCGATGATTCTCATGTTGGTGAGGAGAAGGTCGTCGCGGCTCATGCCGGGTCGGCGGGCGATGCCGGCAGTGATGATGACGAGGTCGGAATCGGCGGTCTCTTCGTAGCCGTTGGAGCCGGTGATGAGAGCGTCGGAGCCGACGACGGGGCCGGACTCGAGCATGTCGAGGGCCTTGCCCTGGGGGAGGTCTTCGACGATGTCGACGAGGACCACGTCGGCATAGCCGAGTTCGTGGATGCGCTGGGCGGCGGTGGCGCCGACGTTGCCGGCGCCTACGATGGTTACTTTCTTTCGCATGTTAGGCGTTTCTCCTGTTTTTCTGGTTAATTTGGTTTGGTTAGGTGGAGCGGGCGACCACAAGGGTAGCCCCTACGGTGAGCAATTGGGCTTAGGGAGAGGGAGGCACCCCCATCTCAATCTTCCCCCGTCCAAGGGGAAGAGGTTTGAGGAAAGTGACGGGTCGGGCATGGGTCAGGCGTTGACGTAGGCTTCCCAGCGGGAGTCCAGGTCGGAGGACTCTACGGTGCTCATTATGTAGTCGCCGAACTCTTTGCCTGTGGCGCCGGTGTCTCGGCCGGTTATGGTGAGCTTCCTTTCGTACTGGGTGCAAACGTCCAAGGCCTTGTTGAGACGGTTGGAGAGGTCGGAGTAGCCAAGGTGGTCCAGCATCATGCTGCCGGCGCGGATCATGGAGGAGGGGTCGGCGAAGTGGGCGCGGCCTTCCTGGACCATGCGGGGCGCGCTGCCGTGGATGGCTTCGAACATGGAGTATTTCTTGCCAATGTTGGCGCTGCCGGCGGTGCCGACGCCACCCTGAATCTGGGCGGCTTCGTCCGTGATGATGTCGCCATAGAGGTTGGGGAGAGCGAAGACCTGGAACTCGCTGCGACGGGCCAGGTCGAGGAGCTTGGCGGTCATGATGTCGATGTACCAGGCGTCCCAGGTAATGGAGGGGTAGTTTTGCGAAATCTTCCGGGCGATGTCGAGGAACTTGCCGTCGGTGGTCTTGATGATGTTGGCCTTGGTGACGATGGTGACGCGGTCTTTGCCGTTGCGCTGGGCGTGGGCAAAGGCGGCGTCGATGATCCGCTCAGAGCCCTGGGTGGTGATGACGCGGAAGTCGATGGCGAGATCGTCGGTAACGTTTATGCCCTGGCTGCCGACGGCGTAGAGGTCTTCCGTGTTCTCGCGGAAGAAGGTCCAGTCGATATTTTCCTCGGGGATTCGGACGGGACGGACGTTGGCGAAGAGGTCGAGGGCCTTGCGCATGGAGACGTTGGCGCTTTCCAGGTTGGGCCAGCCGTCACCCTTTTCGGGGGTGTGGGTGGGGCCTTTGAGGGTGACGTGGCACTGCTGGATTTCGGCAAGAACGTCGTCGGGGATGGACTGCATGTGCTGGGCGCGGTTTTCGATGGTGAGACCGTCGATGTACCGGAAGACGATCTTTCCGCTTTCGACCTGGTCGCGGAGGAGGTACTCAAGGACGCGGCGTGCTTCGGCAGAGATGGCCGGGCCGATACCGTCGCCGCCCAGGATGCCGATGCGGATTGGGTTGACTTCAGCGAAGTTGGTCCATTCCTGGTCTTGCTTGAGGCGTTCGACGCGTTCGAGTTGCTGTTGAAGGATTGTTGCGAAGTGGGAGGTGGCGTTTGTGATGGTTTGGGTGTCTGCCACGGGGCCTCCTGGGTTTAGGATGGGGTAATTATATGAGGGGGTTGGGTTTGGCGCAAATGGGATATGGGCTGCGACCTGGAATAGATGTGGCAGTGAACAAGATGGATTCCCGCCTCCGCGGGAACACGGAGGGGTGAGGGGGTGCTGCGCAAATGGAAAGGAGAGTTGTTGTAAGTTGGCGGGGAGATTTGCTATATTTGGTACATCATTTGCGAATAGGAGCGGCGTATGACATTTGTTGTCCTCCATGAAGGAGAAGCGCCGGAGAGCCTGATTAACCGGTTCCGTTCCGGGGTACAGCGTTCCGGCATATTAAGGGAGATCAAGAGACGCCGGTATTTCCGGTCGAAGAGCCAGAAGGCGCGAGAGGCGGCGCAGCGAGCAGCGCGGCGAGCCCGGCGTCGTCGCCGATACTAAGAATGATTCCAGGCGGCGTGCCTTTATTGGTCTGGGGCGCCGCTGCTGAATTCACAGACCAGTGTTAGACCTTAGTTCTTTTCGGGTCCTGAGCTTCGACTGCTACGGGACTCTCATTGATTGGGAAGGCGGGATACTTGTGGCGTTGAAGCCTCTGCTTTCCAGCCATGGTATAACCGTGCCGGATGATGAGCTTCTGAGGCTGTATGGGGAATTGGAGAGGGAAGGGCAGGGACAACGTCCTTTTCTGAGTTACAGGCAGGTGCTGTCGCGGATTGTGGCGGGTTTTGGGAGGCGGTTGGGGTTTCGTCCCGATGCGGAAGAGTTGGGGATGTTGGCGGATTCGATGAAGCGGTGGCAGCCCTTCGACGATACAGTAGATGCCCTGAAGGCGTTGAAGGAACGGCACCGGCTGGCAATTGTATCCAACGTGGACAGGGACTTGTTTGAGGCGTCGGCAAAGCAGTTGGGGGTGGGGTTTGATTGGGTGGTAACGTCGCAGGGGGTGGGGGAGTACAAGCCCTCGCTGCGGAATTTTCGGGTGGCGTTGGAGTGTATGGGGGTGTCGAAGTCCAAGGTGCTGCACGTGGCGCAGAGCTTGTTCCACGACATGGAGCCAGCGCAGGCGTTGGGGCTGTCGACGGTTTGGGTTAACCGGGCAGGGGCGCGATCTACGCCGTTGAGAGACGTGAGACCGGATTTAGAGGTGAAGAGCCTGACGGAGCTGGTGGGGTTGATGAGGAAGAGGGAGGGTTAGAGGGGTTGCCAGTAGCGCCGGGTTTCGCCGGCGATGATGCGACCGAAGCCTGGGGCGGGGAAGTGGCCGGCGGCGACGATGATGCCCTGATCCGCAAGTTTCCTTAGAGTTTCCCGACGCGTTTTGATGCCAAGCTCAGGTAATACGTCTGCCTTGGTGTTCCAGTGGGGAACCTGGATCTGGAGGGGGAGGTGGGCGACGTCGCCGAGGACGAAGGCGCGATTTCCCTGGGAGGTGACGGCGAGGCTCTGATGGCCGGGGGTGTGGCCCGGGGTGGGGACGATGGCGATTTCGTCAGTGACGTTGAGGTCTCCATCAACCAGGCGGATGTTGTCCAGCTTCTGCATGAGCCTGCCGACGGGTAGGGAATCTCGGAAGACTTCTACTGCCGGAGGGTAGGGGCTTTCACCCCCACCCTGCCCTTCTCCATTGACGTGGGAAGGGAGTTGGGGATCGAAGAGCAGGTCCCAGTCGGCCTGGGGGACGATGTAC
The DNA here is from genome assembly GCA_951812825.1 of uncultured Dehalococcoidia bacterium. Lineage (GTDB taxonomy): Bacteria > Chloroflexota > Dehalococcoidia > Lucifugimonadales > JAPULR01. The sequence continues at coordinate 1,107,345 of OX638324.1, forward strand.
TCCGCGTTGGGGAAGGTGGGGCAAACTGAGCCGTCGGGGAGGGGGTTGGGGAGCCAGCCGATGTGGTCGAAGTGGAGGTGGGTGATGACGACGGTGTCGATGGTATTCGGGTCTATGCCGCCCTGGCGCATTTCGCTGAGGAGGTTGCCGGCGGCACCGCCCGCCTGGGCAACGGGGGTGGGGCCAAGTCCGGCGTCGACGAGGATCCGCCTTCCCTGGGACTCGATGAGGAAGCAGGCGACGTTGATCCCGCCGTTTACCTGGCAGTCGTCGTCCACCTGCCCCTCGAACTGCTGAAAGGCTCCTACGGACTTATGCGGGAAAAAATCGCAGGCGTCGACGGCCATGAGGCAATCGGATATGGAGAGGATGTTTACGTTGCCGACGTTTATCTTCTGGATGTTCATGGGCCTCCGGGCGGTGATGACAGGAGTTGGGGCGGGTTCGTGGATGGGGGAATTATAGCCCATCGGAGGAGGGGATAAGGGGGTGGATTTCTTTGACAGTGGGTGGGGTATGGTTTAAGTTAGCAGGGCCTGAATTCCGAGGGGGAGGCGGCCAATGCGCGGACGAGTGGTTGTTTGCAAGGAGCATAACCAGCCCTTTGTGATTGAGGAGTATGAGGTGCCGGAGCTGGAGCCCGGGGCGATTCTGCTGCGGATGGTGCAGTCCGGCATCTGCGGGTCGGACCTGCACTACTGGCGGGGGGACCAGGCGCAGGCGCCGCTTCCACCAACGGGGCGGGTGATGGGGCACGAGGGGTACGGCGTGGTGCACAGCTTGGGCAGGGGAGCGGACAGGGACTCGCTGGGGCGGCGGCTGAGAGAGGGCGACCGGGTGGTGTATACGGCGATATTCCCGTGCAATCGGTGTCACATGTGTTTGAAGTCGATGGGGAACCTGTGCGTAAACCGACCGTTTCCAGCGGCGGGGGACTATCCGTACTTCACGGGGACTTACGCCGATTATCTGTACTTGCCGCCGGGCCATCCGATATTCCTGGCGCCGGACGGGATATCGGACGAGGTGCTGGCTCCGGTTAACTGCGCCATGGGAACGGTGACGCAGGGGTTGATTTCGGCGGGGGCGGAAGCCGGGGACTGGGTGGTGGTTCAGGGCGCGGGAGGATTGGGGCTGACGGCTACGGCGGTGGCGAAGGATATGGGCGCTCACGGGGTGATTGTGCTGGACCGATTGGAGAACCGGCTGGAGCTGGCGCGGGAGTTCGGGGCGGACTACGTTATCAACATCAACGAATACGATACGCCTGAAGCGCGGATCGAGCGGGTGTGGGAGCTGACGCGAGGCAGAGGTGCGGACGTGGTGATGGAGCTTGTGGGCCTGGCGGACCTGCTCGTGGAAGGGGTGGAGATGCTGGGGAACGGGGGGACCTTCGTGGAGATTGGGGACATTGTGCCGGGGCGGACGGTGGCGTTGGACCCTTCGACGCTGCTGAAGGGGAAGCGGATTGTCGGGTCTCTGATGTATCCCGCGCATCTGATACCGAGGATTCTGGACTTTCTGGAGCGGAATTTGGAGACGCGTCCATTCCACAAGATAGTTTCGCACAAGTTCAAGCTGGAAGACGTGAACAAGGCGTTCCCGCAGGCGGAGTGGAATGCGAGGCAGACGGAGGTTACGCGGGCGGTACTGGCGCCGTAATTCGGAGCTTGGCCGAACCTGGACGGAGGAGGAGTAGATGAAGTTCGACATATTTTGCCTGCCAACGGTGCCGGGGACCCTGGAGGACAGAGCAGCATTGCGTCCCATCGGCCGGAATAACGAACGGTACCAGCAGATGATAGACGAGCTGCGAAGCATTGCGGTGATGGCAGACGAGGTGGGGTTTGACGCCTTCTCCACGACGGAGCACCACATGCACTCGGAGGGGTTCGAGGCGTCGGTGGCGCCGCTGCTGCTGTACGCGGACCTGGCGGCGAGGACAAAGCGGATAAAGTTTGCGCCGTTGGGGCTGGTGCTGCCTTCGTGGGACCCGATCCGGTGCGCGGAGGAGATAGCGATTCTGGACCATTTGACGAGAGGGAGGGTGATTGCGGGGTTCGCCCGCGGGTACCAGGACCGGTGGACGAACGTGTTGGGGCAGCAGTACCGGGTATCGGCGGCGACGATGGACGGGTCCGAGGTGGACTTGATGAATCGGGAGGTGTTCGAGGAGGTGTTCGACATCATCAAGCTGGCGTGGACCCAGGACGCCATCGAGTACAACGGGAAGTATTACCAGATTCCGGTGCCCTACAAGGAAGGGATCAGCCACTGGCCGCCGACGGAGTGGACGAATACTTATGGCGCGCCAGGAGAGTTGGACGAGGAGGGTATCATCCGCCGAGTGAGCGTGATTCCCAAGCCGTACCAGGACCCGCATCCACCGTTGTGGCAGCCCTTCGCGGTGAGCGAGACGACGATACGCCGGACGGCGCAGCGGGGGATTGTGCCGTGGATATTGACATCGCTGCCGGAGAGTTTTGCGAAGCTGTGCGTGGCGTACCAGGAGGAGGCGGCGCAGCACGGAAGGCAGTTGGGGGTGGGGGAGAGTGTGGGCGCCGTCCGCGCCATCTATTTTGGGGACAGCTATGAGGAGGCCTTTGAACTTGGGTACAAGAGCACGGGCATAGGCTTCCATCACTACTTCGGGGAGTTTGGGTTCGTGGAGCCGTTCCGGAACCCGGGGGAGGAGGGGCCATCGCCACTGAAGTTCAAGACGGAGCTGGAGACGTATCAGCGGATGGTGGACCACAGCTACGTGTTGTGCGGAACGGTGGACCAGGTGAAGGCAAAGATCGAGTCTCTGGCGACGTGTCACGGTGAGGGGGAGTTGGAGTGGTTCGGGTGGAGCATGGGCCAGGGATTTATGCCGCTGGACGAGGTGCGGCGTCAGATTGAGCTTTTCGCCACGCACATCATGCCGGAGTTCAAGGCGTAGGAGAGGGGATTCAGCGCACATCGGGCGCATTTGGGGGAATCACGAAGTGGGAGGAGCACCCCCATCCTAACCTTCCCCCATCAAGGGGGAAGGGATAAGATGGATTCCGGCTTTCGCCGGAGTGACGGGATGGAGTCAGGGGTGTGGGAAGGCTGTCATCGGCCCAAGTCCTCCATGGAGGAGGCTGGCGTGGTGATTGTTAAGAGTTCGTTGCGTTGGCAGAATCGCGGGGAAGTTCCGGTATGACGGGTGAGTGGGCGTGTGGTAGAATTTGGGACGCCTTTCGGCAATATTCGGTGAAGACCCATTTTGGAGGAGATAGATGAGTCAGCAGAACGGTCAGGGTCCAGGAGAAGACGCCGGCGTATTTCAGATGGCCCGGCAGCAATTCAACGCCGCCGCAGATAAGTTAGGGCTGGACGATGGAATGAGGGCTGTGCTGGGAAGCTGCAAGCGGGAGTTTGCCGTCAATTTCCCGGTTCGAATGGACACCGGGGACATTAACGTGTTCTCCGGCTATCGGGTACAACACAACGTTGTACGAGGCCCGGCCAAGGGAGGACTTCGATTTCATCCAGACGTAACGCTGGACGAGGTTAAGGCCCTGGCGATGTGGATGACGTGGAAGTGCGCCATCACCAACATACCCTACGGCGGCGGCAAGGGTGGAGTGACTTGCAACCCGAAAGAGTTGTCCATGGGAGAGTTGGAGAGGCTGACACGCCGTTTTGCGACGGAGATTTCCCCTTTGATAGGGACGGCTTCAGACATCCCTGCGCCGGACGTAAACACAGACGGACAGATAATGGCGTGGATCATGGATACCATCAGCATGCACGCGGGATATACGGACCACGGCATCGTGACCGGCAAGCCGATCAGCGTCGGCGGCACTCTGGGCCGAACGGAGGCGACGGGTCGAGGGGTGATGATTACGGCCAGGGAGGCGGCCAAGCGGCTGGGGATAATGTTGGAGGGCGCCCGGGTGGTGGTGCAGGGCTACGGAAACGTGGGTTATTGGGGCGCGTATCTGCTGCAACAGATGGGATGCAAGATTATCGGCGCGAGCGACAGCCGGGGAGCCATCTACGCCGAGCAGGGACTGGACACGTACAAGCTGCTGGAGCACAAGGCGGAGAGCGGTTCAGTGGTGGGGTATGAAGGGTCGGAGGGCATCAGCGACGCTGAGTTGCTCGCGCTGCCCTGCGAGGTGTTGATTCCGGCGGCGCTGGAACAGTCGATAACCAGGGATAACGCAGAAAAGATTGACGCCAAGATCATCGTCGAGGGAGCGAACGGCCCGACGACACCGGAGGCGGACGCGATTCTGGAAGACCAGAACATCATGGTGATACCGGATATTCTGGCCAACGCCGGCGGTGTGGTGGTGTCGTACTTTGAGTGGGTGCAGGACATTCAGCACCTGTTCTGGGAAAAGGACGACGTAGACAACCAGCTGGAGTCGATCATGACCCGCAGCTTCAACAGCGTGATTGACGCGTCGGAGGAGCACGACACGAGCCTCCGGACGGCGGCGCTGCTGGTGGCGGTGGACCGGGTGGCCGAAGCGTTCCGGATGCGGGGTGTTTACCCGTAGTTATAGACCGCAATGTAATCCAGTGGTCCAGCCTGGGCGACCGGAATGGTCGCCAGCAGGACTGGAATCAAGAGCCATATGTGACACAAGGAAAAGGCCCCGGCATGTAGCCGGGGCCTTGCTTTTGGTGGGGTGTGTTATGGGGCTAGGGGTTGATGGTGTAGTCGACGGTTACCTCGAGGCCCTGGAGGAGGTAGGGGTTGGAGAAGACCAGCTGGTATGCGCCGTTGATATCCGCCTGGAATTCTACGGTGTTGCTGGGCGTCTGGGGCTCATCGAGCAACTGATCTCCAATGGGATTGAGGACGGTGAAGATGACATCACTAGCCGCCGAGCCAGCACCCTCATCACCTGCGAACCTTCCTCCGGTGGTGATTCCTCCGGAACTACGTCCCAACGAGGAGTAGGTTACGCTCACAGTGTCGCTGGCAGCGAGGTTGAGTTCGAAGACCTCAAAACCTCGAGAAATAACGAATATTGTCTCCGTGCCCGACCCGGTTGCAGGGGCAGCGTCGGCAGGCGCCGGAGGCTGGGTGGCAGCGGGGGCGCTGGGGGTCGCGGCGGTGGCTGCCGGAGGGGCGGTTCCACCGTTATCGCCACTATCGCCATTATCACCGCCACCGCAAGCGGCCAGGAGAGAGATAGCTAGAAGGGCGAGCGACACTGCGGCGATGGGGGCTAATCTTCGCAGGGACGCTGCGATGACTCTACAGCTGGCGAACACAGGGGAATGGAATTTGGGTTGCATTTCTTAGTGGTTCTCCTCAGAAGACGGGATAAAATCGCAAGAAAGAATGTTAGGCGTTAAGCCATTTGCTGTCAAGCAAGGGGAGGCGGGGAGAAGGGCAAGAAAAACCGAGGCCCCCGGAATTCCGGGGGCCTCGGAGTCTTTAGCCGTTAGGTTGAAGTAGGGGTTAGCCTACTGCATCACGGGCTGGGTGTGCTCGTGGTATCGTACCGGTCCCATGTGAAGCATGTTGACCTGGTACTCCTGCACGATGTTGGGGTTGACTGCAACCTCAGCGAAGACCCAAACGAGGGGTACGCTGTAGTGGCCTTCCAACCAAGCTTCTGCGAAGTCCTGGCCGGCCTTTGTGCGGTCTTCGTAGTTGGTGATCTCTGCGCACTTGAAGTAGAGCTCAGAGGCTGCGGGCCATTCGCGGTAGGCCTGACCGAGTTCCCATACCATGGAGTAGGTGATGGCGTTGCAGGGCGGGTCTAGGGACGGGGAAGCCGACCATAGCCAGTTGCCGCCATTGTGGGAGGGGTCTCGGGTCTTGGCACGGAAGTCGCCGAAGTCCGCGGACCAGTCCAGGCTGGCATTGACGCCAACGGTGGCCCAATAGCCGACGACCTGCTCACAGATGTCGGGCCATTCGGGGACTACCCTGTGGGAAAGGAGACAGTCAAGGGTAACGTCTACGCCACCGGAATAACCGGCCTCGGCGAGAAGGGCCCTTGCCCGGTCGGGGTCACCATCTCCCGGATATGGCCAGCCGCCGGCAGCGCCGGTCTCGCCGTTAGGTCCGGGGAAGGGAGCCCAGTCGTCCTTGAAGTCGTCGCGCCAGGGCGGGAAGTAGTCAACGAGGGGGAAGCCGAGGCCCTGGTAAAAGACGTTGTTGATCTCGTTCCGGTTGATAGCTATGTTCATTGCCTCGCGAACCCTGGGGTCCCGTATGGGGGCTTCCTGAGTCACGCTATCCCTGGGGCCGCACTCGTGGGTAAGGCCCGGAGGCGGCGAAGCGCCAGCAGCGGAAGAGAAGGGGCTGTAGGTGGATCCATCGTCAGAGCAGAAAGACTGGTCTCTGAAGTGGACGAAGCCGAAGCCCTGGTGAATGCTGGGCAGGGTGCTGACGTAGGTAGTGAAGCCTGCGCCTTCGATGACTTCACGCTGGGTGCGAACGAGGGGTATGATGTGCGCCTCATTGGCAAACAGCATGGCCTGTCGAGTGGAGGCCTCACGAACCTGAAGGATCTCGAGTTCGTGGAAAGCCGGCGTAATGCGCCAGTGGTCTTCCACACGCTCGTGAAGGAAGGTGCCGTCAATCTCGTGGAAGACGTAGCTCCAGGGGCCGTTGCCGACGGGGTCAACCCTGTAGCCTTCCTCGCCGCCAACGTCATCCCAATGGTCGCGGCTCATGATGCCGGTGGACCACTCGTCCGAGAGCAGGAAGGCAGCGTCCAGGTTAACCTTGGGGAGATTGAGGGTAACGTCGTAGTCGCTGTTGGCGACCCAATTGTCGTTGGAGCCGAAGTAGGACCTGTAGCGGCCCGGACTGCGAGCGACCTTGGTGTTCAGTTCGTCGCCCTCGGCCTCACCGTTCTGGAGGTCGAGCATCATGAATACGTCTTTGGCACTGAAGGTGTAGTCGTTCAGGGGCTGTGCATCCCTGTAGAAGGGGACGCCCTCTCTGAGCTGGAAGTGCCAAGTCTTGCCGTCAGTCTCAACCTCCCAGGAGGTGGCGAGCTGGGCCTCTTCCACGTTGGTCGTAATGTTCCGACCAATCATGTGGCTGTATTCAGGCATGAGCTTTTCCGAAACCTGGCTCTGTGCGTAAGGGATGGTGTTCTGCTCCCTGCCCGGAGGGAGAGAAACCTTAAGCCTGGTGGAAACGGCCTGCGGCTCCGGAGCAGCAGTTGGCGCCATTGTCGGCATAGCCGTAGGAGCTGGCGCAGCGGTCGGCGCCATCGTGGGCGCTGCTGTAGGCGCCATTGTGGGCGCTGCCGTAGGCGCAGGCGCCATCGTAGGAGCGGGTGTAGCTGGCATGGCTGTAGGCGCCGGGGCGGCGGTCTCTTCAGGTTCGTCGTCGCCGCAGGCCACAATAACCAGCGTCAAAGCCAGCACAAGGGCAAGTAGCCCGAACAACCCTCCTCCTCTGATAGTTTTCTTGATACCTGTCATAATTTGACCCCCAAACATATTTTGCGCCAAGACGCAACTCCTCGGACGCATCCCGGCGTGAGTGATGGGATTCTAATGGAACGATTAGGCGATGTCAATACCTAACTGAGCAAGGGATTCAGGGGCAATTGGAGTGAAATTTGCGCCTTCAGAATGGGGCGACGCCAACTTGAAAGGTAGGGGATGGAAGACGGGATCGAGGGGGGCTATTCTTCTATCACGCACCCCTTTTTCAACATGAAGGGCGCCGACAGCGGGCGCGTGGATATTAAGGGTCCCGCGCGGTGTTATGAGAAGCCGTAGAGTTGGGCGGCGTTCTGGTAGACGATCTTGCGCTTGATATCGTCGGGATGGCCCTGGAAGATACGGTCTATGACCTCCTTGGAGTGGGGGAAAGTGCCCTCGTCGTGGGGGTAGTCGCTGCCCCAGAGAAGGGCGTGGTCGCCCACGTAGTCCAGGGTGCTGAGGGCCACGGGATCGTCGCCGAAGGTGACGTGGCCCTGGCGTCGGAAGTAATCGCTGGGCTTCATGTCCAGCTTCGGCTCTATCCACATGTGCTTGCGCTCGTACTGCTCGTCCAGAGCATAGAGGTTCCAGGCCAGCCAACCGGCGCCGCACTCTACGATGACGAAGTGGAGGTTGGGGTGACGCATGGGCACGCCGGAGCTCAGGAGCAGGGTAGTGGGGCGGATGCCCTCGGCCATTGCGATTATCATGTAGGAGAGGAAGCCGCCGTTGCTCTCTTCGCCGGCGTTCTCAGGGAGATGGTCCTCGGTGCCGGTGATGAAGTGGAGGCTGAAGATGAGGCCGGTGTCCTCCAAGGCGTTCCAGAGTGGCTCATAGACAGGCAGGTTGTAGGGCTGGTCCTTGATGCCTATGGGTGCGCTGACCAGTCGGAAGCCCATCTTGGCCAGGCGGTAGACCTCATCCACGGCCCTGGGGACGTTTATGGTGGGCAGGATGGCGGCGGGGGCAAAGCGGTCTGGACGGGAACTGAAAAGCTCGTGAATCCAGTCGTTGTACGCCTGGGCGGCGGCCATCTGGAAATCGCCGTCGGGGGAGGCCATGAGGCCGAGGAGAGAGTTACAGTAGATGACCTCCGCCGATACGTTGTCGCGCTGCTGGTCCTGAAGTCGGCGGGAAATGTCCCTGCCACCGCTGGGGTCGTCTCGAAACTGACGATTCTTGTCGTCGTCGGAGATGCGGGACTCGGCGATGTCGATACGACGGGGCTTGCGGCCTTCGATGATGGAGTAGACGCCGCCGTCCCTCTCTTCGCGGTGAGGGAGACGGTGACGGTACTGCTCGGGAACACGTTGCAGAAAGTCGTCATCCTCGTCCACGTGGGAGTCGGCGGAGATGTACTTCAGTCCATTGGCGTAGGCGTTCATTTCAGTCTCTCCTTGGAGGGGTACAGGAGATTATACAGGATTTGGCAATGGACGGATGCATGGGAGGCCCAGGTTTGCCAGGTGCAGTCCACTCTGAGCCCTTTACCGGGGAAGGGGACTTCGATAAGGTAGCGGCAACTTGTTTCGGAGGAGGACGGGATGAAGGTGCATCTGATTGACGGCACGTACGAGCTTTTTCGCAGCCACTTCGCGATGCCTTCCATGGAGGGGGCGGACGGTCAGGAGGTGGGAGCAGTTCGGGGTTTCATCCAATCCATGCTGGCCTTGATTCGCACGCAGGACGTGACCCACGTGGGCTGCGCCTTCGACCACGAAATCCTGTCCTTTCGGAACGAGATGTTTGCAGGGTACAAGACAGGCGAAGGGGTTGCGGAGGAACTTTTACAGCAGTTTCCCCTGGCTGAGGAGGCGTCGGCGGCGCTGGGGATAACGGTGTGGCCGATGGTTGAGTTTGAGGCGGACGATGCGATAGCAACGGCAGCGGCGAGGGCGCTGAGTCATTCAAAGGTTGAGCAGGTGGTTATCTGCACGCCGGACAAGGACCTGGCGCAGATGGTGCAGGGGGAAAGGGTGGTGTGCCTGGACCGACGGAAGGACGCTATTATCGACGAGGACGCGGTGGTGGAGAAGTTTGGGGTTGGGCCGCAGTCGATACCCGATTATCTGGCGCTGGTAGGGGACGCAGCAGACGGGATCCCGGGGATTGCTCGTTGGGGAGCGAAGTCGACATCGCAGGCACTTCAGCGGTACGAGCGGATTGAGGATATACCTTTGGACGCTGCCGACTGGGACGTGAAAATTCGGGGGCTGGCTACGATGGTGAAGAACCTCTCAGAGGGTTACGAGGATGCCCTTCTATATAAGAGGTTGGCGACGCTGAGGACGGACGTGCCGCTGAAAGAAGGTGTGGAGGACTTGGAGTGGAAAGGGGTCAGACGGGATGAGTTTGAGGAGTTGTGCGAGCGGCTGGACGCGTCAAGGCTGATGAGTTTGCCGCACGTGTGGGAGGGGGAGTAGGGGCAGGTGGGGGTGGGTTGAGGGGAAAGAGGAGGGGAGTATGGGATGCTACGGTTGGGATGGTATGTGGGAAGAGGGGTGAAGAGTGGGCCCCCACATCCGCGAGGGCACGGAGGGGTTAGGAAGCTTTGCGGTAGATTTGGATGCGGTCGCGGCGGCCGTCGAGGACCATGATGCGGTTTTCGGCATCGACCTGGACGGAGATAGGCTCCCGGAACTTCTTTTCCTTTTCGGCCATGTCGGGAACGCTGGCGCGCTGCTCCCAGAAGGCGGTGTTGCCGCCAAGCTGGAGTTTGCCCCAGGTGGAGAGGCTGGCGTTGCCGGTCCACAGGTCGACGAAGCTGCCTTCGCTGTCGAAGACCTGCACGCGGTCGTTGCCCCAATCGGTGACGTAGATGTCGCCATCGCTGTCGACGGCTACGTGGGTGGGGCGGTTGAACTGTCCTTCGCCGTTGCCGGAGGAACCGAACTTCATCAGGAAGTCGCCGTTGGGGGAGAACTTCTGGATGCGGTCGTTGCGCCAGTCGGCTACGTGGACGTTGCCGGCGTCGTCCACGTTGATGCCCCAGGGGTAGTTGAACTGGCCGTCGCCCTTGCCGAAGCTGCCCCAGGTTGAGACGAATTCGCCGCCGGCGGTAAATCGCTGGATGCGGTGATTCTGGCCGTCGGCGATGAGGAGATTACCGTCGGACTCGAAGACCATGCCGGCGGGACCGTTCAGTTCGCCTGGACTGCTGCCCTTGCTGCCCCACTTGCCGAGGAACTGGCCCTCCCGGCTGAAGATGGATATGCGGTTGAGCCACTCGTCGGAGACGAAGACGCGTCCGTCGGGGTGGCAGGCGACGGAGAAGGCCCAGATGAACTGGCCGTCTTCCTCGCCGCGCTGGCCGAAATCGCCGAGGAACTCTTCGGCCAGGTTGAGGCGGCAGACCCGGTGGCCGAGGACCTGACGCTCGGTGGTGCGGTTGAGGACGTAGATTTCGTTGTCCCGGCCCAGGGAGAGGGCCATGGGAGTGCGGAAGGACTCCCCCGTGACGGAACTGCGTCCGATGGTTATTTCGTAGTTGTAGGTTCGCCCTGTCTTAGCCTGTGTCGTCATCTAACCCCCAGAAATTGTGTTGTATACCCTTGAGAGGCGAAGGATAAGGAGCCTCGCCCCGTCTTATACTGCCGCCTAAATGAAGTCCAACTTTTCGAAAGTACCGCCCACGCAGGGCTTGGCGTCCAGGCCCATCCAGCTCTCGAGGACGGTGGAGTAGAGGCCACGGAAATCGTAGTTGAACTGGAGGTCGCCGTCGAGGAGCTTTTCTTCCTCGATGGAGGGGTATTCGCTGTAGAAGCCACCCTTGACGGGATCGCCAATGACGATGGCACCGCCGCCGGTGCCGTGGTCGGTGCCGGTGCCGTTGTCGCGGCAGCGGCGTCCGAACTCGGTGAAGAGAAGCATGACCACGTTGTCGCTGGCGTTGTGCTCCCGGAGATCATCGTAGAAGTCCACGAGGGACGCGGAGAGGTCCTGCCAGAGGGGTTCGTGCATGGCGAGTTCGTTGGCGTGGGTGTCGAAGTTGCCGACCTCCGTATAGATGACGCGGGCGCCCATGTCGGCGAGATGCACCTGGGCAGCGCCGCGGAGGCTCTGGCCGATGGGGGAGTTGGAGTATTCAATGGTAGAGGAGTATTTGGCGGGGGCGGTCTTGAGGACGTCAGCGCCCTTCAGGATGTCGGAGCCGGTCTGGCTCAGGTAGTCCATGACGTAGCCGGTGCCGACGGTGGGGCCGTACATGCGGGCGAAGATTTCCAGGGCCTGGTCGCGCTCCTGCTGAGGGGTTATGCCCGTCAGAACGCCGTAGCGCTCGAGCTCCATGACGGAGGCGACGGGGACGCCGGGAAGGGCCATGGCGCGGGGGAGGCCGGGGCCGAAGCTGACGCCGGTGAGGACGTTTTCGGCTTGGGGATCGATTTCGCGGATGGCGCGGCCAAGCCAGCCTTCGGTGCCCATCTTGTCGGGCTCGGCGGTGTGCCAGACGTCCATGGAGCGGAAGTGTGAGCGGTTGCACCCTTCGAAGCCGACGCCGTGGACGAGGGCCATCTTGCCCGTGTCCCAGAATTTTTCCTTCAAGGGAGCGAGATTGGGGTTGAAGCCCAAATCATCGTCAATGGGAATGACGTCCTCCTGGGGGATGCCGATGTTGGGCCGGTAGTCCTGGTAGAGGCCGTTGTTGTAGGGGATTATGGTGTTGAGGTAGTCGTTGCCGCCGGAAAGCTGAACTACTACCAGAACGGGGTCTTTAGTCTTAGGGTCGGCCATAGTCTTCCTCCTAAAGGTGTTAAGCGAACTGGTACTCCCTGGTAGCTGCGATGAGCTGGAGCACCCTGCCTGTGCGGCGGGCGAAGTCACTGCGCTGTTCTTCTGTGTCACGGGATAGGGGGCCGCCCTGCTCCACGTGGGCGATGAGGGCGGCGCGGGCCTGCTCGCCGATGGTGAGGGGGCCCACGAGCTCCAGGCACCCATCGACGAAGTCGGGGGCGGACATCCGGGACTCGGTGGCGAGGCGGTTGATGATGTTCTGCACGCCGGGCATGGTGGTGTCGCCGACGCGCTCGGCGACGAAGTTGACGCGGCTGGAGAGGGAACCACTGTTGATCCACTCCTTGCCGGCGTGCCAGCCTTCGACGCTGGGCGGGTTCAAGATCATCTGGCCCATGTAGCCTGCCTGGGTCACGAGAGCGTCGATGCCGGGCTTGGGAGTGATATAGTCCTCGACGAGGCGGAGGGTGCCGACGACGACCTCCACGGGACTCTTTACCTTGGCGTAGTGGACGCTCTCGTCTTTGAAGAAGTCGGAGTTGAAGAGGGCGCGCATGACGGAGCGCATGTCGTAGCCCGACTGGAGATAGGCGTCGGCGAGGATGTTGACGGCGGCGCCGTCCCTGGGGGGAGTGTGGGGCCAGGCGGGGACGTGGGGCTCGTCGGCAACGAAGAAGTTGTAGAGGTGACGGGCGATGAAGCGAGCGGTGGCGGGCTGTCTGACGACGATGTCGAGAATATCGTCGCCGTTGAAGCGGCCACGCTGGCCGAGGAAGGTCTTTTCGCCATCGTCGTGGTCGTCCGGCTTGTACTCGAACTCGAGGAAGTAGCGCTGGAAGGGGTAGAGGGGCGGGAAGGGCTTGTGGGTCCAGCCGGTGAAGGCCCTGGAGGCTTCCTTGACGTCGTCTTCAGTGTAGTTGCCGACGCCCATGGTGAAGAGCTCGAGAAGCTCGCGGCCCCAGTTTTCGTTGATTGCTCCCTTGTGGTTGTCGCGGTTGTCCAGATAGATGATCATGGCGGGGTCTCTCGACAGGTCGCCGAGGAGTTCCCGGTAGTTGCCCAGGCAGTGACGTCGGAGCATTTCAATCTGGACCTGAACGGTCTGGGGGTGGTCCACCTTGGCGTTGCCGGTGCAGAGGATGGAGTGCCAGAAAAGGGTCATTTTCTCTTCCAGGGGGCGCTTGGTGGAGACCATGCGCTGGAGCCACCAGCCCTGAGTTTCAGGGAGGCCGTTGCCGTAGCGGGCGCCGATGTGGTGGCGACGGGCAAGATCTTCTTCCCACGGGGGCTGTTGCTCCGGGTTAAGCAGTTCCTCGACGGTGGCTTCGTACCCGTTGGCGACGCGGCGTTCCAGTTCTTCACGGCTTGCGCCGAAACCGGCGCGGCGCATGAGGTGTGCCATGAGGGCAATATCTTTTTCGGACATTCCACCAACCCCCTGTTGCTTGAATTTGACGTTTTCAGTTAGCGAACGGTTAGTTTAGGAATTTACCACATCTCAATTTGGGATTCAATGAAGGTTGAACCGTCATAACACAGAGGCGGGGCGTCGAAAGGGGAATGGGATTCGCAATTTTGGGATGCGGCGGGGGAGTAAGAGCGGGTCTCCGCATTTGCGAGGACACTAGTGGGGGGGCTGAGTTGGGCGTGGATGGGAGCGAGATTCTTCGTCGCGGAGCCGCCTTAGAATGACATGTGGGTATGGGGGAAGGAGGGACGGGTGACCACGAGGGTCTCCCCTACGGGAGTTGTGATGGCGGAGTGGGTTGGGGTACGCTCACGGCAAAATTGGTGGAGGCGGGAAATGAAGATTGCGGTAATGGGATCCGGCGGCGTGGGGGGATATTTCGGCGGGATGCTGGCGAAGGCGGGAAATGAGGTAACTTTCATTGCGAGGGGGGAGCATCTTGGAGCCATGCAGAGCAAGGGGCTGCGGGTGGTGCACAACGCCGGGGAGTTCGTCATTGACGCAGCGGCTACCGACAGGCCGGAAGAGGTTGGGCCGGCGGACCTGGTGTTGTTTACGGTGAAGGCGTATGACACGGATTCCGCTCTCACGCTTATTTCGCCTCTGATAGGGCCACAGACGACGGTGTTGACGCTTCAGAATGGGGTAAGCTGCCACGAAGCGGTGGGGCGGGCGTTCGGGGAGGGGTCCGCGCTGCCGGGGGCGGCCTACGTGGAGAGCCGCATCGACTCGCCTGGGGTGGTGGTGCAGACCGGCGGAGTGGCGCGGCTGGTTTTCGGGGAGGCGTCGGGGGAGCATTCGATGCGGGTCAGGCAAGTGCGGGACGTTATGGTTGCGGCGGGGGTAAACGCGGAGGTCTCGCCGGACGTGCTGGCGACGCTGTGGACGAAGTTTCTGTTCATTGCCGCGGTGGCCGGGCTTACGAGCGCGTGTCGTCGGAGGATTGGGGATCTGCTGGGGGAGCCGGGGTATAGGGAAGTGCTGGTGAAGGCGATGGAGGAGATTGAATCAGTGGGGAGGGCGAAGGGGATAAACCTGGACGACGAAGTGGTTGGGCAGACGATGGAGTACGTGGAGGGGGCGGTGAAGGATATCACGGCGTCGATGCACCTGGACCTCGAGCGGGGTCGGCGGCTGGAGTTGGAGATTTTCAACGGGGCCGTGGTCAGGATGGGCAGGGAGGTTGGGGTGGCGACGCCAGTCAACGATTTGCTGTATTTGGTGTTGAAGCCGCACGTGGATGGGGTGGGGGGCTAGGTCTCAAACGACGAGATTCTTCACTCCGCTTCGCTGCGTTCAGAATGACAGAGTGAAGAGTAGGAACTAACCGGAGTTGGCTAGCTCTGTGATCGCCTGAGGAAGTGCAGCTTGTCCGCATCGATCAGGTCTTTGGCTTCAGGGCCATTGGCGATTGAACTCAGCGTGGCGGCCACTTCATCAACGACAGCCTCCCACAACCTGGCCCCAAGCTCAGCGCTGGCATGGGTAGGATCGCCGATTACCCCTGTTGATGAATAGTCCGCAAAGTCGAGACCTGGATCATCCCAATCCACGGCCTTGTGTTTGGGGTCGACGATCCTTTCTCTGCGGACGGCCTTCGGACGTAGATGGAGCATGATGGAGGTGGTAAAGCTGTCCGCGTGACCACCCGGGATGGAGGGATCTGAGATGCGGCACCAGACTTCGTGGTAGGGGTGGCCGGGCAGGTATGCTTGAGAGCGTCCATGGAAAACCTTGTTGAAACGCTGCACGGTCTCCCTGAGGTCGTGTCCGCCGCAGCCGCGCCACACAACGATCTTTCGAAAGCCCTGTTCGGCCAGCGACGTCAGGGCCGACAGGACGAGAGCGCAATGAAGCTCAGTCGGGACGTCGATGTAGCCAGCGCCGTAGTTTCTGTGCTCAGGCGTAGGCCCGAAAGGAATAGTTGGCAGAACCAGGGACCGAACATCGTGGTTCGCGGCTGCTTCTTCGGAAGCGGCGTTGCACAGCTGCTCTACGAACCAGGTATCAGTGTCGACGGGGAGATGAAGGCCCTGCTGCTCTGTGCAGCCCGTTGGAAGGATAGCGAGCCAGCCCCGACGAGCCCTGTCGCGAATTTCTTCGTATGTGAGATCACCAAATTTCATGGATCGGCTTTGTCCCTGGTCTCCTATAGGAACTCAGCACCCCCAATGTGGCAGCGAGTTGAGCACTTTGGGTTGAGCTGAGAACGCTCCCAAGTATATCTGAATGAAAAATGGAATGTTGGCGTTATCGAATGTAACAGACGACCACAAGGGCCGCCCCTAGAAGGAAAGGGATAATGGACGCGGCTGCTCTAGATATGGAGGGGCGTTCAGAGAGGTGAAGGCGCGGGCGATTGCGTTGCGGAGGGGGTTGGCGGTTGGGGAGTGGAAGAGGTGGGAGGGGCAGCGGCAGTCGCTGGCGCCGAAGCGTGGAATCGACTGAAAGCCTTGACGTAGGAGGGTGCGGGCGATGGAGCATTCCAGCTTTTCTTGGGAGAGCGCCCAGACGACTTCGGAGGGTTGAGCCTTTTGCAGTAGATAGTCGACGTGCCAGTGCAGCTTTTTGCGCCGTCGCAGGTGGCGGCCCACCCTGGCCGAGAGACCGCGCAGGGCGGAGCCCACATAGGCGTAGCATCCGGCGGGGAAGTCGATGGCGCCCAAGCGACCGACTACGATGGCTTCCGGGTTTTCGAGGTAGATTAGCAGGACGTAGACGCCTGGGTCGGCGGGCAATAGAGGGTTGGGCTTCTTCATAGCATGATTAAAAAGAAAGGGCCGCGTGGGTACGCGGCCCTTAGATTTGCAGGTTTAGAGAGAGTTAGGCGTCGGCGGGGAGACCGTAGAACTCAAGGGCGTTGTCGCGGAGGATGCCCTTCTTCTGCTCTTCGGTAAGGTCGTCGCGCTCCCAGATGCCGAAGACGCTTTCCGGGTATTCGTGGTCCCAGTGGGGCCAGTCGGAGGCGTACATGAGGCGGTTCTGGCCCATCTCGCGGATGACCTCGGGGATCAGCTTTTCGCCAGGCTCCACGTGGACGTAGACCTTGCCGCTCTTGATGTAGTCGCTGGGCTTTTTCTTGCAGTTGGGGGTCTCGAACCAGCCGCGCTTCTCCCACTCCTCGTCCATGCGGTCAAGCATGTAGGGGACCCAGGTGCAACCGGCTTCCAGGTAGCCGACTTTGAGGTTGGGGAACTTCTCATACACTCCCTCGTAGGTCATGTGCATCATCTGCATCATATTGGAGACGGGGAAGCCGATGGTGTGACGCTGAATGAACTTGGTGTAGCGCTGGTACTCGGCGGTGGCGTGGCCGCCGTGGACGGCGACGGCGGTGCCCAGCTTCTCAGCTTCTTCCCAGAAAGCGTCGTACTTCTTCTCGCCGAGGAGTCCGAAGCCTACGGCGGCGATGAAGACACCGGAAAAGCCCAGCTCGGTGACGCAGCGTCGCATTTCCTTGATGGACTCTTCCACTTCGGGGAAGGGCATGAGGGCAACGGCCTTGAAGCGGGGGCTGTGCTTGAGCCATTTTTCCGAGAGGTAGTTGTTGTATGCCTTGGTGAGGGCGACGAGGTAGTCGTTGTCGGTGATGACGGAGTAGGCCAGGAGGGTGGTGGGGAAAAGGCATATGGTGGACATGCTGCCTTCGTCTGCCTTGGCTAGCCACTCGTCGGGGGTGGGGAATCCTTCGGGGCCGTTGGCGCCGAGCCTGCCGCCGAGGGTGGTGTCGAAGGAGCTGTGGGTTACGAGGATCCCGCCGCCAATGGAGCCACTGTCGTTGGGCAGGTAGCGATGAATCCTGTTCTTGATCTCTCCGTAGGGACCTTCGATATAGGTCCTTAGCTCGTCTTCAGGTTCGTTGATATGACCGTCGGAGTCGATTACGCCAAAAGGCATCTTCATGGAGCGTTCCCCCTCGTGGATTAAGTTTGGCAAAGTGTACTGAATTGTTGGTTGGTTGACAACTGTGGGGAGGGTGAAGGGCAAATGGAGCGGGCAACCACAAGGGTTGCCGCTACTCATAGCGGCCTAGTTTTTCTGCGTATGTCTGCTGCCTTCCAAGCGCGCTTCGTAGATGTTTCGTATCAGTTCATCCGGGTTGTGGCTGCCCTTCCATCCACCCGCGGCGGCTCTTAGCGCTTTCAGGCCGCGCTCGGCGCGAGAAGCCCGCGACTCAACCTCAACGCTTACCAGCAGACTTGCCCTTTCTTCTATATCGAGCGGTTCCTGGGGCATAATGGCGCCTCTTCTATATCTGGCTCTCACGACGGAATTCATCCTAAGTCCCTCTTAGTTTGAGTTGTGGTTGATGCCGGACAATTGCATCACGCCGACTTAGGAAGAAGGGGGAGGGACCTGTGGCTATGGGGGTTAGTCGAGGAGGGAGATGGAGCTGGACTTGATTATGAGGTAGACGCGTTCGCCTTCCCGGAGGTTGAGGTTGGCCAGGGCGTCGGGGGTGATTTCGGAGATCCACGGCTGTTCCAGGTGAGCGTGGATGAGGATGCTGCGTCCGGCTGCGTCGACCCTGTCTATGCGGGCCTCCAGGATGTTGCGGGCGCTGATGCTGTTGGGTTTTTCGGAGGCGAGGATGACGTCGGAAGCCCTGATAGAGATGGAGACGGGTTGGCCAGTGGGGACGTCCACTTGGGGGAGCGCGAGGGTGGTCTCGCCGAGGGCAGCCAGGGTAATTCCGCTTTCCGGGAGATGCTCGATGACCGACACATCGAAGATATTTTCGACGGAGTCTCGGGAGGTAAGAGGCCCGGCGTCGGACCGGCCAAGGAGGGTGCGGGGTTCGTCCAACGCCACTTGCCTTCCCCTGTCCAGGACGAGGGCGGAATCGGCGAGGGCGATGACCTCTGAGATGGAGTGGGACACGTACAGCATGGGGATGGAAAGCTCCCGATGGATGGCCTTGAGATAGCGGAGGATGCGACCGCGGATGCTGAGGTGGAGAGAGGCGAGGGGTTCGTCGAGGAGCAGCAGGTCGGGGGAAGCGGCGAGGGCGCGGGCGAGGGCCACGCGTTGCTGCTCGCCGCCGGAGAGTCCTGACGTACGGCGCTGCATGAGAGGGCCGAGTTCGAGGAGGTCGACAAGCTGTCCGGGAGCTACCCTGCGACGAGACTCCGACGTCAGCTTGTAGCCGTAGTGGATGTTTTTCTGGACGCTCAGGTGGGGAAAGAGGAGGTTGTCCTGGAACACGTAGCCGACGCGCCGGCGCTCCGGCGCCAGGTTGATCCCTGCGGAATTTGAATAGAGGGTTTGGCCCTGAAGCCGGATTTCCCCTTCGTCGGGCCGGTCGAGGCCGGCGATGCAGTTGAGCAGGGTGGTCTTGCCGCTGCCGGATGGGCCGAAGACGGCGGCGATTCCGGCGGGCAGGTCGGCATTGACCGACAGTTGGAAGCCGGGGAAGGACTTGCGTAGATTCAGGCTTATGACGGAGTCCACTGCCGCCTCAGCGATCCTCTGCGATGGATAAGGACGTGATGAATGGTGAGGGATATTGCCGCCAGAATTACGGAGATGGCAACCAGTCGGAGGGCGGCGCTGTCGTCGCCCGCCTGAAGGTCGGTGAAGATGGCCAGGGGAAGGGTCTGGGTGAGGCCGGGGACGTTTCCGGCCACGACTATGGTGGCGCCGAACTCTCCCAGGCCTCGGGCGAAGCCGAGCAGGGCCGCCGCCGCCATGCCCCGGTATGCCAGCGGAAGGGTGACGGTGAGAAGTGAGCGGATGGGACCAGCGCCGAGGCTGCGCGCCGCCTTTTCCAGGCGGGGGTCCACACCGGCAAGGGCGACCTCCATGGCGCGGACCATGAGGGGGAGGGAGACGAGTCCCGCGGCCAGGGCTGCGGCTATCCAGGTGAAGAGAAGGTCTATGCCGAAGGCCCAATTGAGGAAGCGTCCGACGACACCCTCTCTGGATAGCAACAGGAGCAGGGCGTAGCCGGTGATGACGGGGGGCAGGGCTAGGGGGAAGGAGACGAGGATTTCCAGGGCCAGCTTGCCTCGCATTTCGGTCTTGACCAGTGCCCAGGCGATGGCGAATGCCACGGGAAATCCGAGCAGGACGCCGAGGGACGCCGCTTGAAGGGAGAGCCTGAGGGCGTGGAGTTCAGCTGAGGAGAGCAATGGGGGTTCTCAAGGAGTGGTGATTGGGGGAATGAAGAGTGGGTGTCCGCATGCGCGGGAATGACGGAGGGGGAGCGTGGCGCTCAGAATGATATGTTGGGTAAAGGGGAAAGGGCAGAACGCCTGGTGGGTCAGGGTGACTATGAGAGACTTCAGGGTCATGGTTGGGTTCCTGGATCGAAGCCGTAGGTCTGGAAGCGGGATTGGGCGTGTTCTCTCGTCAGGAATGTTAAGAATGCGGAGGCGGCTTGGTAATGCCCGGAGTCCTCCAGTATAGCCGCCGGGTAGAGGATGGGGGAATGGGACTCCGCCGGTATCTCGTGGGCTATGCGGACGCCATCGTTGTTGAGGGCGTCGGTGCGGTAGACGATGCCTACTTCTACGGCCCCGGACTCCACGTGAGCCAGCGCGGTCCTCACGTTTGCGCCCAGGACGATCCGTTCCTGAAGTTCGCGCCATAGTCCAATGCTTTCGAGGGACTCCTGGGCATAACGGCCTGCAGGAGAAAGTTTGGGATCGGCCAAGGAAATCAGACTTGCTCCGCGAAGGGTTTGTTCAGTGGAAGCAGGTTTAATCTCCCGGCTATTGGAAACCACCACAAGGCTATTGGAAGCCAAGGCAGTCCGCGTCTCGGACTTGAGGAGGCGGGCTTGTTCGAGGTCATTCATGGGGCCGGCGCCGGCGGAAATGAAGACATCGCCGGGGGCGTGGCGCTTCAACTGGTTGGCCAGGGCAACGGAGCCGCCCCAGTTGAAGGCGACGTGAACGTTGTTGGAGCTTTCGTATTCCTGTCCCAACTCCGTGAGGACGTCTCGGAGGCTGGCGGCGGCGTAAACGAGGACTCGCCGCTCTTCAGTTTGACCGCAGGCGGTGACGGCAGACAGCAGGAGGGCCGCAGACAGCAGGAGAAGAACGGCCAGCCTGATGGGATGGGTGTTTCTTTCAAATTTCCAGAAACGCACCTGACGATTATAGACGGTGGAATGGTTGACACACTACCGGCCTGGGTTTAGGGATAAAGAGTGTGTCCCGGCATCCGCGAGGACACGGGACGCCGCGCAAAGTGGTATTATCCAGTCAAAGTCAGGGCGAGGAGCATACCAAATCATGGACAGAGCGGAGCAGTTGAAACAGGAGGCGCAAGAGCAGATAGCGTCTCATCGAGGGGAGTTGGAAGAGCTGTCGCTGCGCATCCACGGCAACCCGGAGCTATCGCTGGAGGAGGAGAATTCGTCGCGCTGGCTGGCGGAGTACCTGGCCGGGAAGGGGTTCGCCGTGACGAAGCCCGCTTACGGATTACCCACTGCCTTCGAGGCAGTGTACTGGGCGGGGAATCCGTCCATCGGGATCATCGCGGAGTACGACGCATTGCCGGGGATCGGCCACGCCTGCGGGCACAACGTGATTGCGACCGCGGCGGTGGGGGCGGGGCTGGCCGCGAAGAAGGCAGCGGAAGAGTTTGGGGCGACGATTCGCGTCATAGGGACGCCGGGGGAAGAGGGGCGCGGGGGGAAGATTCGGATGGCGCGCAACGGGGCCTTCACCAACGTGGACGCGGCGATGATGGTGCATCCCGGAGACTACAACACATCGGGGTGCGAGGCGATGGCGGTGGCTATTTTGTCGGTGGAGTTTCACGGCAAGGCGTCCCACGCCGCGGGCGCGCCGCAGCAGGGCGTAAACGCGCTGGAGGCGATGATAATTTCGTACAACGCAATCAACTCCCTGCGGCAGCACGTGGTGGACGGCAGCCGGGTGCACGGGATAATCACGGACGGCGGTCAGGCGGCGAACGTGGTGCCGGCCCACAGCGCGGGGCTTTTCTACATTCGAGCCAAGGACGACGAGTACGTGGAAACGTTGAAGGAACGGGTGGTGGGATGCTTCGAGGCGGGAGCGCGGGCTACCGGCGCCAAGCTGGAGCATCGGTGGAGCGAGCCCCAGTACAGCACTATGAAGAACAACGGGGTTATCTCGGGTCTATACGCTCGCAACCTGGAGGGCCTGGGTCGGAAGGTGGAGCCGTACGCGGGGAGGAACTTCGGCAGCACGGACATGGGCAATGTTAGCTACATGGTGCCGGGGATTCATCCCATCATTGCGGTGGCTCCGCGGGGAGTGCCGATACATACGGAGGAGTTCGAGACTCACGCGGGGTCGGAGGCGGGGCACAGGGCGATGGTAGACGGAGCGACGGCGATGGCGTGGACGGTTATCGACCTGCTTGCGGAGCCTTCGAAGCTGGCGCAGGCGAAGGAAGAATTTTCAGGGGGTGGCGGCTGATGGACCTACAGCTTGAAGGCAAAGTTGCCCTGGTTACCGGCGGTACGCGGGGCATAGGGCTGGCGACGGCGCGTCTATTTGCTCAGGAGGGGTGTCATCTGGGAATCTGCGGTCGGGACGAGGAGCAGTTGCGCGGGGTGGAGGAGGAGCTTCGGGGCATAGGGACGCGGGTTTGCGCCGTCGTCGCGGACGTGACGAAAGCCGAAGACGCGGAGCGGTTCGTGGATGCTTGCGTTGCGGAGCTTGGGGAAGTCGATGTGCTCGTGAACAACGTGGGCGGTTCCGCCGGAGGCCCGACAATCTTCGATACGACGGACGAGGACTGGCATCGGACCTTCGACATATCGTTTCTGCACGGGGTGCGGATGACTCGGCTGGTCGCGGCGCACATGAAGAATCGCGGTGGCGGGGCCATCGTTAACGTATCTTCGATTTCCGGTTGGTCGCAACAGCTGATGGGGACGGCGCAGTACGGGGCGGCGAAGGCGGCGGTCATCTTCGTCACGGAGCGGCTGGCGCTGGAGATGGTGAAGTTCAACGTGCGAGTCAACACGGTCTCGCCGGGGTCGATTCAGCACACAAGAGGTTGGGAGTCGTACAGAGCGTCGAATCCGGCGGGCTACGACTTGTACGTGCGGGACGGGTTTCCGATGGGGCGCCTGGGGAACCCGGAGGAGGTGGCAGACGTGATCGTGTTCATGTCGTCACCGAGGTCGAACTGGATCAACGGCAGGAACATCCCAGTGGACGGGCTGGAGCAGCCGACGGGGGTGGCGGAGCGTCGTCCCTGGTAGGTCGGGAGCAATTCGGTTGCCAAGAATGCAAGGGCGGACGTAGAATTTAAGCGCATTTTCAGCGAAACAGGAGGGCGAGATGGCGAACGGCAGCGTTGCAACGGATAACAGGTTTACGAAGGAGTTCGGGACGCCGAGCCCCAGGGCGACAGGGAAGGTTGTCAATGTTATGACGGACGTGGTGATGGAGTTCATTGCCAAGTCGCCCTTCCTTGTGATGGCCACGAGCAGCGGCGACGGGGGATGCGACGCGTCGCCGAAGGGAGGCAAGCCGGGGTTCGTGCACGTGATGGACGACCGGCACATCATCATCCCGGACGTGGCGGGGAACCGGCTGTTTCAGAGCTATCTGAACATGTCGGAGAATCCGCAGGTGGGGCTGCTGTTTCTGATTCCGGGGTCCAACGATACGGTGAGGGTGAACGGGAGTGTGACGATATTGTCGAAGGAAGAGTTGGACCGGATGAATGTGGAGCTATCGCTGAACAATCCGGACGACAATTCGCGGAAGCTGCAGGGGATTCTGGTGGAGGTGGACGAGGCGTACACGCACTGTCCGCGGGCGCTGAAGTTTGCGAACCTGTGGGAAGGGGAGTCGACGAACGGGACGGTTTTCCACAACCGGGACCTGGTGGGGAGGGCGGCGAAGAGGGGACGCTAAGTCGGAGGGCTGTCACATCGCGTTCGCGTTGGGGCGAGGTGTTGGGAGGAGGCGAGGTTTGTTGCGCTAAGACCCCATTGTGGGGTTCATCGGGATGGTTGGACTAGGGAGGCGGAGATGAGGGGATAGACATCGTGGGGCTGTAGCTCAGTAGGGAGAGCACCTGCTTTGCAAGCAGGGGGTCAGGGGTTCGAATCCCCTCAGCTCCATTTTTTTGCGTTCCTCAACAGTCCCTTTTTGTTCCAAAATACCTTGCTTTTGTAGCTAAATTGCGTTAGACTTTGTTCTAATATGGCTAAAGCGTTCCACTGGTATCCCAATTTAATTGTGGGAATAAATGTGGGAACAAAACGGCATTTGGAGGTCTGCCTTGGTCTTATCGGCAACCAGAGTCAGGGCTTTGAAGCAACCTGGAAGGCATCCTGATGGAGGAGGTTTGTATCTTTACATTGGGAAGACGGGTCGCAAGTCATGGGTCCAACGGATTACCATCGCCGGACGGAGACGCGACATTGGATTGGGTGCATTTCCGTCGGTAAGCCTTGCCAAAGCCCGGCAGAAGGCCTACGAGAACCGGGCAATCGTTGCGGAGGGTCGCGATCCCCTGGCCGAGAAGCATGCTTCCCCAATGCCGACTTTCAAAGAAGCCGCCCACGTAGTCCACGAGGCGAACAAGCCTCGGTGGCGCAACCCCAGTCACATCACTGCCTGGATACAGACTCTGGAGCGTCACGCCGTTCCGAAACTCGGTCGGAAGCCCCTAGACGAAATTGACCAAAGGAACGTGTTGGAAGTCCTCACTCCAATCTGGACTACGCGCCCGGAAACGGCCCGCCGGGTACGCCAACGGATGAGGACCATTTTTAGATGGGGTATGGCACACGGTTTCATGGAATCCAATCCGGCGGGTGAAGCCATCGATGGAGCCTTGCCGCCGATGCCAAAGGTAAAGGCACACTTCAGGGCATTGCCTTACCAGGATGTTGCGTCGGCGCTTGAAACCGTTGAAGCGTCCCAGGCCTCGATTGCATCCAAACTGTGCTTTCGATTTCTGGTACTGACTGCCGCACGCTCCGGCGAGGCGAGAGGAGCGACTTGGGACGAAATAGATCTTCAGGACCGAGTGTGGCGGATCCCCGGTGGGCGGATGAAGGGAGGCTCGGAGCACCGAGTGCCTCTGAGCAGACAGGCGGTTGATCTTCTCGGTGAGGCCACTGAGTTACGGGAGGAATCCGAGTTGGTCTTCCCATCGCCCCTGAAGAAGGGAGAGCCTTTGTCCAACATGTCGTTGATGAAGGTTCTCCGCTCTGTCGGGCTCGCGGAACGCACGACGGTCCACGGGTTCCGCAGCAGCTTCAAGAACTGGACGCTGGAGCAGACGGACACACCATGGGCTGTTTCGGAAGCAGCCCTGGCCCACATCCTGGGAAACTCAACCGAGCAAGCCTATGCTAGGTCCGACCTATTTGAGCGCCGCCGGGACCTAATGCAACAGTGGGCAAACTACCTGCTCGGCTGAACAGTCTGTTAATCCAGACCTAGGAAACTCTGGACTAACTGAATTGACTCCTCGCCACTGGTCTCGATTCGATCCAGGCCATGATATCACTAGCCTTCCACCTGACGGCGGCGGGACCGACCCTTACTGGCCTAGGAAAACCGCCCTCCTGCATTAACCGGTAAATGGACGAGCGACTCATGCCAGTGATTTTTTCAACCTCCCGACGCCGTAGAAGTCTGTCTTGCATAGCGTTTACCTCCTTGTTGGTTTTGGGCCTCTCCACATTGTGGATTATGCCCCTGTTTTCATGGGTGAATTCTGAGAATCCTGGGTGTGAATTGTCATGGTTGGTGAGGGGGCCTCATGCATGTGGTCCCCTCACAAGACCGGCGAATCTCGACGCCGGATTTGATGTCATACCCGTGTACAGGAATTACGAAAGTTGTAGAAATACAAGTCGGGGGGCGTTTCAGGCGTGAATTGAGCTGAAAAAGTGCAACTGAGAGGACTTTTTGTAAGCACTTTGTGGTAAGGGCCCGTTCCCCCGTTTGGGGGTGAAAATTGTATTAATACAAGTGCCGATTCTGGGGGTGATGGGAATGACTTCTGTCACTTAGAAGTTAGCGATTCGTGGAACGGTGCGTTTCGCAGAGGCCGAGGTTCCCCCTGCAGGATTTTGATGGGTCGGGGCGTGAGGACAACTAGTGAGCAACAATCAGATGAGGGGCTGAATGGAACTGTGCCTACTAATCCTGTGGCAGAAGTTGCAGAATCTGAGAAACGGGGAAGTGCACAGGATGTGGAGAAAATGGTGAGTGCAGCTGCCGTACCCAGGGAAGGATTGGCGAAGACAGAAAGGCTCTCTCATCAGCCAGACTCTGGAGAAGTTGCAGGGCGATGCGGTAGACTGGGTTTGCGATTGGGATTGAGCGTTTTGAGGTGTCGGGGTTTGGAACCTGGTCTGATTGGGGGAGAGTATGGCTGGCAGTAGCGGAGTAGTTGAAGCGGTTGGTAGGAGTCCGACGCACTCGATTTCGAAACCAACCCTGGGAAGCATCCGGCTGATTGCGGGCCTGGGAGTTGCTGATGATGCTCACCAGGGGGAGACCGCCGAACATCTTTCACATGCTGCTGGTGATCCCTGTGGGCCAAACCTCAGACAGGTACACCTGATTCACGCAGAATTGCACGACGAGTTGCGGCAGGGTGGATTTAGCATTTCCGCCGGGGAGATGGGCGAGAACATTACTACTCGTGGGATAGATCTGATTGGCCTTCCACTTGGCGCCAGGCTGATTCTGGGGGGTTACGCAGTGGTAGAGATTACGGGGCTGCGCAATCCCTGCGCTAGTCTTGAAGAGCTTCAGAAGGGACTGATGCGGGCTGTGCTTGGGCGTGACGACGAAGGCAGACTTATCCGTAAGGCTGGTGTGATGTCGATTGTAGTTTCTGGGGGAGAAGTCGGAGTCGGTGATCCCATCGCGGTCGAGTTACCACCCTTCCCGCATCGCCGCCTCGAAGTCGTTTAGACTTGGGGTGTCCAATACACCCGGCAGGGCCGGAGGTAGCATCGAGGGTGTTGTCATTGGCTAGCGACTGAGCTTGTCCCCTTATGCTTGTTCCCCCACACGTAGAATGGCCCCTTTGATTGACTGCCTGGCCTTACCAATCTATCATAAACGTAAGGAGGAAGTCATGCTTGTGAAGATTACCTCTAAGCGTCAGGTCACCTTTCCCAAACGCGTCCTAGATGAGATGGGCGTCGGTCCAGGCGACCGGCTGGAACTGCTGGAGGCGCCTGACGGGTACATCCTGCGCCCCAAGCGCATCGACCGCTCCAAGCTGGGTACCCTCAGAGACAAGATAAAGCCTGGAACTCCACCTTTCGACATCCGCACGTTCAGGGATGAGGGATATGATCCGTACAAGTATCGGGATTGATACCTCTTTACTCGTCGGGCTAGTCACTGGGGACCCCCCGGATTTTCATTCCCACTGCGTCGAGGCTTTGAGCGAACTGGTTGCTGACGGCGTCGAGGTCTTCGCATCCAACCAGGTGATTGGGGAAGCCTACATAGCCGTCCAGCACCATTACGGCGTCAATAGAGGCGAAGCCCGCGCCGGTCTGCTGAGTGCATTGACGAGTGGTTTCGTCGCTCCGCTGAACAGCAGGGCCGTACTAGATGCCCTGGAAGGAACCGGTGAGCCGGGCCTTCTCGATCGCCTTATCGCGAATGACTATGCCAGATCCGGGATCGAATCGCTGACACTGGACCGCCGAATGGCTTCGTTGCCCGGCGTTCGCCTTCTCTAGGTAGCGCCTGATAACAGTCACCATTGAGGGCTGCGGCCCCATCTGCAGGCTTTTGACTTTCCGCGGCTGTTTGTTGAGGGACTGGGATGGGGCTGCTTCCAAGGCAAACCACTGCCCATTCCCGTGGACGGCCACGAATGATTGGCGTCAACTATTCTTGCCTTTTGCCTCATCGGGACATGCGCAACACGGTGTGAATGAGGGATATCCATCAGAGTCTGCTTATAGGGGCGCGCACTGATGTAGCCCCCTATGGGCTCCTCTACAAACATCTTCTCCTGTGCTGTCAGAGGGCTGTACAAGGAAAGCGACTTCCAGAAAAAGATTCGCAACTACCCTTTCGTGCCTATTTCGGGTGTGAATCGGCGTCTACAGGAGGTCAACACGGACTAGGTGAAGTTTAGGGCTGGTTCCAGCCTAGGGTTACACCGCCATGCCTGGATCGGTACATCTCCGGCGGCGGCAAGGGAGAGCTGGTGCTGCAAAGCCCATGCCTGAGGGGGACATTTTGTCACGCAAGGCACCTACAGACGGAATGTCAGCTAAACAGCGATGAGTTCGTCGGATTCGGTGACGGCGGGGACAGGGCAAATCTTGTATTCCGACAGCGACGACATTAGGAAAAGATCGACTTGGGGATGTGGGTTAAATTCGCGGTGTAGCCCCACTCGAGACTGTTGTTGCGACATAAGTCGCGGCGAAGATCATCTCTGATAGCCATCGACGGAACGACTCGTCGTCGCTGAAGCGTTTGAACAGTTCGGTGTGGTCGGCGAGGAGGTCGGTCATGGCCCGACCCAGGGCTTTGTCGTGCTCTATGCGGGCATTCTGCCGGTCAGAGTTGGCCATGGCGTTCTGGTACGCCTTATCCGCAGCAACTTTCTTTGGCAGTTCTTCGGCAATCACTCTCTGAATCTTGTCCTGGTCTCTCCACTCGATGTTGCCGAAGCGGTCGTTGAACTCCCGGATGATGTTGGACAGTCGTTCCATCTCCGGCTCAGGTTTCTGACCGCCTCCACCGTCAGGAACGGGGTCAATCTCAGAGTCTTCGTCGGCAAGCCGGATTTCCTGCATCGCCTGTTTTTCAACGCGATAACTGTCCATGTCGATGGCTTCAAGGATTCCCTTGGACAGGTCGTCTTCAATGGGGGCGGGCAGCTTGGGCACCAAAAAGTTCAAGAATATGGAGAGCTTCTCCCATTCTGCGTACGTGTATGGCAAGATTGCGGCTAGGAATCCGTAGGTGCGTAGGAATGCTTTGGCCTTCCCCTTGAAGTCCACCTGACCGTCCTCGTCCAAATGCTCGCGGTAGACGGCGACACAGGCATCAAGGATGGGATCAAGCAATTCGCGGTTGTCTGTTGAGAGGAAGTTCCCCACCAACTGCTCGACCTGCTCCGGGCTGTAGACCTGAAAGCCGTCCAGGTCTGCCTTGAGGTCGTGAAGCTTGTTGGGGTCGGTCTCGTCCGACAGGATGGTGGTGCAGTAGTAGTCGGTGAAGGCGTTCTGGATCGTGTCAGTGTCGTTGGCGAAGTCGAGCACGAAGGCGTCGTGCTTCTTGGGGTTGGCCCGGTTGAGTCGCGACAGCGTCTGCACTGCCCTCACCCCGGACAGTGGCTTGTCCACGTACATTGTGTGCAGCAGCGGCTCGTCGTAGCCCGTCTGGAACTTTTCGGCGCAGACCAGGAAGCGGTACGGGTCTTCCTGAATCATCTTCTCAATCTGACTCGCCGGAAACCCGTTCAGCGATGCTTCAGTGACCTTTGCGCCGTCGTGGTCGTGCTCGCCGGAGAAGGCCGCGATGGCCTTGTACGGACTCTTCCGCTCGACCAGGTAATCTCGGATGGCGTCGAAGTACCTGAGCGCCCGCCTCACGCTGCTCGTCACCACCATCGCCCTCGCCTTGCCGCCAATCTTGCGCAGCCCGGCCACCTGCTCGTGGAAGTGGTCCACCATAATTTCCGCCTTCTGGCGTATGGCGTGCTGGTTGTCCTCCACGTAGCGACGCAGCTTCTTGCCTGCCCGCTTGCTGTCGAATTCAGGGTCCCCCTCCAACGTCTTGATGAGCCGATAGTAGCTGTCGACCGGTGTATAGTGCTTCAGCACGTCGATGATGAACCCTTCCTGGATGGCCTGCTTCATGGTGTAGGAGTGGAAGGGTACGTGCCTTGTGTTCCCGCCTTCGGGAACGGGGTCGCCGAATATCTCCAACGTCTTGTTCTTCGGCGTGGCGGTGAAGGCGAAGTAGCTGGCGTTGGGCAGCATCTTCCTCGACTCCATCAGCTGGTTGATCTTGTCCTCGGTGGTCTCGATGTCATCCGATGCGCCGGCCTCCCCAAGGGCCGCCGACATCGCGCCTGAGGTGCGCCCACCCTGGCTGGAGTGGGCCTCGTCGATGATGATGGCGAATTTGCGCCCCCGGTGGTCATTGCCAATGGCATCCAGGATGAAGGGGAATTTCTGCACAGTGGAGATGACGATGCGCTTGCCTTCTTGAAGCAGAGATCGCAGATGGCCGGAGCTTTCGGCGTGGCCGACGATGGATCCAACCTGGGCGAACTGCCTGATGGTGTCGCGAATCTGCTTGTCCAGCACTCGCCTGTCCGTTACGACGATGACAGTGTCGAATAGGGTCTCGCTGTCCCGCTCCAGCCCTATCAGTTGATGGGCCAGCCAGGCGATGGAGTTGGACTTGCCGCTGCCCGCCGAGTGCTGGATCAGATATCGGCGGCCTACTCCACTCTTCTTGGCGTCGGCCAGCAGCTTGCGCACCACGTCCAGCTGGTGGTATCGAGGCCATATCTGCGTCCGCCTCTTGCGCCCCGTCTTGTCGTCCTTCGACTCCACAACCTGGGCGTAGTTCTCGATGATGTTTGTCAGTCCGGGACGGGTGAGGAGCTGCTTCCACAGATAGTCTGCCTTGAGGCCGTTGGGATTGGGCGGGTTGCCCGCGCCGTCGTTCCAACCCTTGTTGAAGGGAAGAAACCAGGACGTTTTTCCCGTAAGGTTGGTGCAGAACTTCACCTCGTGTTCATCGACGGCGAAGTGGGCGAGGCAGCGACCAAGCTGGAACAGCTTCTCCCGCGGGTTGCGGTCCCGCTTGTACTGCTCCACGGCGTCTTCCACCGTCTGCTTGGTCAGGCTGTTCTTCAGCTCGAAGGTGGCCACGGGCAAGCCGTTGATGAACAATCCCAAGTCGAGCGCTAGCCCGGCCTGGTCGCTGCTGTAGCGGAGCTGCCTCGTCACGCTGAAGCGGTTCTTGCCGTACAGTACGTTGGCCCCCTTGTTCCCCGCCGAAGGCGTGCCATACATCAGGTCAATGCGATGGGGCCCGTGGCTGATGCCGTTGCGGAGCACCTCGATGGTGCCGCGCTTGGCGACCTCGCTCTGGAGGCGGGCGAGGAATTTTCGCCGCGTGGGGCTGTCGTTACCCAGGTCTAACGATCCGGCGGCCTCCGGCTGGGTGTCGTGCAGAAAATCCGACAGCTTGGCGAGGTCGACGCAGTATTCCCTATCATAGTCCTGCGAGTCGCCCAATACCCAACCAACAGAGTAGGCGGGAGGCCGCTCCCGCACCCCGTCAACGGCGTGGCCGTCGTCCCTCACCCCCGTCAGCCAGTCGCAGATTAGGGTCTCCAGGCCGCGCTCGGTGGTGTCGGTGGTCACTTTATCGCGCACCTCTAATGGGGATGGGAACTTCCCGCACCTCTCCGGGGCGGATTTCTTGAATGGCGGACCGGATGACTTCCGTTCGCCGCGATATGCGGTCCCATGTGGTGTTCATCAGCACGACAACGGATATTTGTCTGTTCGACATGTTCTGTTGGTATCGAATGCCCTGATCAGTGGTTATCAGAATATCGAATCCTGCTTCTTCAGCCCGATCCAGCAAGTCTCCGTTGGACAAGGCATCCCAGTCACGCTCCCTGGCCTCTTCGACCACATGGCCAAAGAGCCGGCGCCGAAGCTGCCGAGGTGTCCCGTTATCGAACAGAATCTGCATGGGCGACCTTGGCCCGGAGTTCCTGGGCCACGTGCTCCAGCACCGCCCTAACCTCCGGTTCATCTACGCCGCCGAACCAGTCGATGAAATCGTAGATGGTTGCGCCCGCAGCAAGGTTCTCAAAGAGAACGTACAGCGGCAGCCGTGTGTCTTTGAACACCCAGGCTCCGCTCACTCTACCGGGTACGCTTTCCACCGCTGGGCATTTGCTCCAATCTGTCATGTGTTCACCTCGCTTCCGGTTGCCCGTTACTCATTGGACGCACTACCGCCGTCTATGCAGGGGCAGGTTTCAAACCAGCCTTTTCATTGTCCGTCATCAGCCCATTGGTGTCTATAGGAACGTCATCGACGGGTTCCTCCGGCAGCTGTGACGTCGCCTCCCGCACGTCCAGCTTGCCGGTGACGACGTCGGCGATGAGGCGGGTGCGGTACTCCTGGAGGAGTTCGATTTGGAGTCGGGCGCGGGTGATGGCGGCGTTTATCGGCCCCGATGCTTCCTCGAGGTATTGCAGAATCGATTGGCGTTCTTCAATCGGAGGGAATGGTATCTTCATGTTGTATAAGATTCCCAACGTAAGTTGGTTTATGGTGGAAGTAAAGAATGCAGCCGATTGATATTCGAATAGCTTTGAGTTGAATAATTGGTGCAAATAGTCGTTGTTGTGACTTCTAAACACCGTCATGAATGCGCCGAACGTTGTACCTGCTGACTGCGAATCTATTAGAGCATTTTTGCCTATCAATGCCCTGCTCCCGCTTCGAGAGCAGATAAGTATGTCTCCTTCTCGCGTAATCAGCTTGGGCGGAATAACGCTGCTTACATGGACGTTATCTCTGTAGACCAACCGCCCATCAAGAATGTTGGAAGCGCGCAATACAAGGATTCCTGCTCCTTCGTCAGTGAGATCTTGCGGACTATAAGTTAGGCCAATGACAGCCTCGCCCACAGTCTTCAACCGCCGTACCTCCCAATGCTCCGGCACGTCGCCGAGCCAGGGGACGCCGGAGGGCTTGAGGCGGACGTTGGGGTCGAGGCCGCGGGTGACGGCCCGGTTGACGACGGCCTGCTTCTCTTCCTCCAACACCCCAACCAGCTTCTCCTTGGCGTCGACGTAGCGTTGGATGCGTTCGTCGACGTGGTCCAGGTAGCGGACGATGGCGCGCTGCTCCGGGAGGGGCGGGAGGGGGAGATACTGTTTGGAAAACTCCCCATACCTGAAGTCTGTGGAACGTTCGCGAATCCCCTTAGCAAGTGCCAAAATCCACTGATTGCGTGCCATCTCTCTAACAATATGTGCATAGAACTGAGGTTGCGCGCCGTGGGTTGCTTGACATACCGAATAAACTGGAGTGCCTTTGCCGTCAGAATCCGAGACACCGACTGCCCCTGCGAAGGCATCCATTTGATGAATAACCAAGTCGCCTGCCCGAATGCCTTGATAGCCGATTTCCTTCAGTGATTCAGTGAACCCTTCGGTTCGTCGATTCTTCCTGAGTGTGACAGTACCGTCGCGAAAACAAGTGACTACATCGTCGAACTCTCGAACCGGCCTATCCATCTTGCGGAAGAGCCAACCACCTCGCCGCATCTCCCAATGCTGCGGCACGTCGCCAAGCCAGGGGACGCCGGAGGGCTTGTAGGCGGGGTAGGGGTGGGGGGTGGGAATGTTCTCCATTAACTAGGTACCCGCGCTCTTAGGCTTCCTGTTTGTGATTTGCTCTAACCGATTCATGAGTTTCCTCTTTAGGTCTGTGACGTTCGTGTATTCCGGGCAATTATATGACGCCAAATCAAAATGCAATCTAACATCCTTCTTGCGATACATGATTACTCTTCTATTCAATGCATGCGCATATCCGATTTCGTAGTAGACACTGGGCCGTTCGCCAGTCAAATCTGCAATAAGAAACTCAGATACGCGTATCCTTTCAATTATTTTCTTTGTAATTAGGTCCTCGTGTTCAATCTCATCTGCTCGAACTGCATTTACGCCAAACTGAACAAAACACTCCTTAATCGCGTTATAGCGATCCTCTATTTCTGGGCGTTCCGGATCAATCTGCATCATGACGAATGCGGTGCCTGGTTCATACTCAGCAGTTGCTTGGGGGTTCGCACGCCACTCCTCCGTTGACAGCACCGAAGGGATGTCCAGAAGGTCTACCAATCTGAGCAAATTTATGATATCTCGTTCGAAAATGCTAGAGGCTTTCTCGGGATGAACGGGGGTGGTGTCGGATTGACCTGCCCGACGAAGGCCTAGAACTTCACCTTCGTCGTGCAACACTTCAGCGTCCCAATAATAGTATCTCCTTAATCGTAGTGATGCGCGCACAGACTTTGTCCATGCCCCGAGATCTCTGCTATCGGCTTCGGTCAGTAGAGTCGAATACTTCATTGAGTTTGCAATTGCTGTTGTGGACTGTATCAGATTGGATTGTAGCTCAATGGAAGTCTTTTGACTCGCCTCTTCCAATCTTAACCAATAGTGATCGGCATCGTAAATGTCCCAGTAATCGGTGTCTTCTTCCATATGCAATAGGTCAGTAAAGAACTTGATTCCCTCTGTCTTTATGGCTTCCATTTGGTCGCGAATTGCAGCAGTATCTAGAGTCATGATTAGTCAGGTTCCCTCCCCTTCTTTTTTCCTCCAGCAGACCTTCCGCTACCTCTTTGTGGCCAGGATAGTAGCTCTCATCTCGCCCAACGGTCGCAGGATTTGAGGCTCGATCCTAGTTTTGCCATCCCTTCCGGTAATCCCTAGTTCTATTGCGTCCGAAAGGCTTCCGTGAGTTGGTCGGTTGTGTACCATCCCTACGGACGAACGCACGGTGAATCCATCTGGCCACCCTTGCGGGCGCCCACCGCTTCGGCCAATCGTAGATCAGTGCGTATGGATCTTCTCCCTTGCAGTTGTCCGCCAGTCTTGGAGGCATCAGGCGGGGATTGTGCTTTTTTCCGTAATTGGGATGATTCGGCAGAAGTATTCCCACCAGTCCGCACCTGGAATTCTTCTTGGTCCTTCTAATGCTGGAACCGAGTTCCCAGTCCACATGCTTTCGCTGCCAAGTCTGTGGGCCTATCAGGACAATGGTAACGCTAGCGTCTCGAATGTAGTCATCCCGAATCTTCTGACGCACCGTTGCCGTCTTGAGACCGGTATCATCTATGTTCCCGGTGTCAACGGACCTATCCACGATGCGCTTCCCCATCATGCGGACGAATTTATCCTTGTATTTGATGTCCTTCTCGTGAAAGCTGATGAACACTCTGTGTCTGGGCGTCTTTTTTCCCATAGTTCTTACCCTTACTACAAAATCCAGAACCAAGCTACGAAGATAGTAGCGGCTACCGGGACGTAGAACGGCAAAATTGATTTCGATCCCAACAGACAACGCATCACAAGTCGCCGGTTCATGCCCCTTGGGACTACTTTGTACACGTCAGCGTCCTTCAGTTCACCGTTATGCAGCGTGGTTACGAATGCTTTCTGGGATTTGATGAATGCCCTTTCCAAAGCCAGATAGTAAGAGTCTAGAAACAGGAACAACAGGGCAGGAACCAAGGCTAACAGAACATGCCGGGGTTCGCCGGTGCGTGCCACCAATACCAGGATTGCAGCGACGAGGGTTACGCACCACAGCTTGCAGGAGCGGCTGTTTTCCGCCATTCGATTGATGATGCCCTGCATCATCTCTATGTGGGCTCGCACGGCGAGAGATTCGTGGTCTAGGTTTGGCATTTGTATCCTCCTCCCCTATTCAGCAGTCTACGGGGATCTTCATCGCGCTCTGTTGGCAATGGCATCCAGCTTGGCTTTAATCCTTTTCCACTTCAACGTCATCGGTTCTCCAAGGCGGGCTAACCCCTTGTAGGGCCTACGCTGTGGCCTGATTTGGATGATGGGCTTATTCAGGCTGCGGGCCATGTCTGTCTCCACTATGACTCCTTGAGCATTGTGGGTGTCCTGACCGATCAGCACCACGACAACGTCGCACTCCCCGATGGCTTTCCTCGCCTTCTTCTTCCAGCTTTCGTCCGGGTAAGCTTCATTGAGCGAGCAGTTACGAATGCGGTGTTGCGTATGTTCTTTGGCCTGCTCAATGAAGTTGTTCTTGAGATCATTGTCCTTGTCGAATTCGAAGCTCACGAATATGTTCAGATTAGCCACGTTTACCTAGCCTCCCACAATCTCCGCCAACAGCCGCTCCATCTCCCTAACGGGTGCCAGCATATCACCCCGCCCCTCAGGGCCCTAACGCAGCCTCCTCCAGGCCCTTGTCGAAGGTCATAATCTCGGTGACGCCGCGCCGCCTGCAGCTTGCCAGATGGCAAAGGTCTCTCGCCCCCAAAGCGGGATGCTCGTCATGAAGCTCCCGCGCAAGGGTCACGTCCGCCTCCTCAAGCGGCCACACCTCCACCCCCGCTTGGCTGATCAATTCCAACGCGTCTTCAAGTTCGTCATACCGGCGCACAGACAGGTACGCGTGCAGCAACTCTTGCAGAACCTCGACTGAGGCGCAAAGCGGTTTCCCGCCGGCCTTAGAGTTATCGAAAAACTCGCGTGCGCCGGCTTTCAGCGGATGCGATTTGCCAACCGCATACATAAAGACGTTTGAGTCGACGAATATCATACGTCGGGCAGACCGTCGGTTTTGGATTCGTGAATCGTCTGGAGGTGCTCTTCCCAGTCGGGTTCTCTCCCGGGGCCCCGCCGCTCATCGCATTTCCTGAAGAACTCCCATAGGTCCTCCGAGGATTGAAACCGTTTCACGCGCTGTTGAGCCTCCAGCCGGGATTGGGCGGCGGCCCTCAGCCACGCGCTGAAGGTCAACCCCTCGTGCTTCGCCTGTCGGACGTACCGGTCCCTGTCTTCGTCAGGAATTATCAGTTGCACCCTCGCCATGATGCACCCGCCTCTCATTTCATGTGTGTATGAACTTTACACATCATGGACGATTCCGTCAACGGACACGAACCAAACCTATCCTCCCACTATCTCCGCCAGCAGGCCCTCCGTCTCCCGCTCCAGAGCGAGAATGTCAGCGCGAATCTCCTCAAGTGGACGCAACGGTTCGGGCTTGTAGAAGTGGCGAGTGAAGCTGATTTCGTAACCAATCTTCACTTTGGTAGGGACGTACCAGGCGTCGGGAGCGTAGGGAAGTACCTCTCGATGTAGGAAAGCCTCGATGCCGCCCTCTTCCAGTAGGGGGACTTGTTCCGTGTCGCGAAGGTCGGTGTCGGCTTCGTATTCGACCACGGCAGGCTTTCCGTCTATCGTGGCCGGGAACAGGCCCAGAAGCGGGTCCGGCTCACTGACTCGCCTGTGGGCTTTCTTGATGACGGGCGGCGCGGTCTCGGAGCGTTTGCCTTCTTGCTTGAGTTCCCTGATTTCCTTGGCGGTGTACGCGCACTCCGGGTCGACCCCTTCCATCCTGAGAGGGCGCTCCACGGTGACCTTCCAGTAGCCGAAAGCCTTGTTGGGAAATATCTTGGACTGCTCGGTCTCCTTGAAGTCAAGGAAGGTGTCACAGATGCGGTGGATATCCACGTCGGCGAGCTGGCAGTTCTTGCTGCCCAGGTTCTTGCGGAGGGGCTTGAACCACTGGGCGGCGTCGATGAGCTGCACCTTGCCCCGGCGGTGGGGCGCCTTGCGGTTGGTGAGGACCCAGATGTAGGTGGCGATGCCGGTGTTGTAGAACATGTTGAGGGGGAGGGCGACGATGGCCTCCAGCCAGTCGTTCTCGATGATCCAGCGTCGGATGTTGCTTTCGCCCTGGCCAGCGTCGCCGGTGAAGAGGGAGCTGCCGTTGTGCACCTCGGCGATTCTGCTGCCCAAGGGGGCGTCGGGGTTGTCCTTCATCTTGCTAAGCATGTTGGCAAGGAACATCATCTGACCGTCGCTGGAGCGGGTGACGAGGGAGTGTTCCGGGTCGCCGTCGTGCTCCACGACAAAGCGAGGGTCCATCATGCCGGACTTGCCGCCCATGCGCTCCAGGTCCGTCTTCCAGCTCTTGCCGTAGGGCGGATTGGAGAGCATGAAGTCGAACTCGCGGGAGGGGAAGGCGTCGGCGGCGAGGGTGGAGCCGTAGCGGATGTTGTCGGCCTCGCTGCCCTCCCCCTTCAGAATGAGGTCGGCCTTGCTGATGGCGTAGGTCTCGGAGTTTACCTCCTGGCCAAACAGGTGCACGGAGACTTCCTTGCCGCGTTCGCTCGCCAACTGCGTCAGCGAAGCCTCGGCGACGGTGAGCATGCCGCCTGTGCCGCACGCACCGTCGTAGACCAGATACGTGCCGGACCTGACCTGGTCGGCGACGGGGAGGAAGATGAGGCGGGCCATGAGCTGGACCACGTCGCGGGGGGTGAAATGCTCGCCGGCCTCCTCGTTGTTCTCCTCGTTGAAGC
This sequence comes from uncultured Dehalococcoidia bacterium, assembly GCA_951812825.1. GTDB lineage: Bacteria > Chloroflexota > Dehalococcoidia > Lucifugimonadales > JAPULR01. The sequence continues at coordinate 1,145,086 of OX638324.1, forward strand.
GCCGGATGAGCTCTTCGAAGACGGTGCCCATGCTGTGGTTGTCGAGGCCCTCCAGTCGGACGGAGCCGTCGGCGTTGAGGACGGGCCTGGGGCTGAGGTTGATGGACCTGTCGAGGAATTTTTCGAGAAGGAAGCCCAGCTTGTCCGACTCGATCAACCGCGGAATCTGGTTGCGGAATTCGAACTTGTCCAGCACCTCCTGGACGTTAGGGGAGAAGCCGTCAAGATAGGCTTCAAAGTCGGCCTTCAATTGTTGCTGCTTTCCGATGGAAGCCAGGTCACGAAGCCGGAAGGGAGAAGTGTTGTAGAAAGCCTCATTCGATGCCTGGCGCAGGGCGGCGTCCTGGTTGGTGATGCCAGCGTCGTCGAGCCGTTCCTTCATTGCGAGCACGTCTGACTTCGTCGGTTCCAGAACGGCGTCCAGGCGGCGGATGACGGTCATGGGGAGAATAACGTCGCGGTACTTGCCGCGCACGTAGACGTCTCGCAGAACGTCGTCCGCGATACCCCAGATGAAGCTGCTGATGTTGAGAACGCTCAAGTGTTGATGCTCCTTAGGCTGGCTTGCTTTTCGGTAGGGACGCTTGCTGTCCATTCGGTCCCACTTGAATGCTGGGGCGCGGCTCGTGCGGGGCAGACATTCTTTATCTGTGCCCCGGGAAGCTGCTTCTGGTGCTCGGCCTCTCGTTGCTGAAGTCTGTAGGTGCTGCCGCGATGTATGACTTTGCGAGCTTCCCTGAGGAGACGCTTATCCGTGTCTTGAGATTTCGCCCTGTCACGTGCATCTGCGTGACAAGAATTGGACCCCCGTCAATCGTATCTGAGAACGATTTGAAAAACAATCAATGAGGCAGTGCGGAGAATTCAGATCAATGGGCAGGTGAAATGCCACCAGCCATTTGAGTTCGATGGGAACAAGAACTGCCCTCTACAAGCAGGCATTTCGGGCGGTTGGTGGATTGAACATCTGGGGGCCTCCGCGGAAGTCGGGACGAGATTGACCACATCCCGTGAGACCAAACCAGTAAGGTGAAATACAGTTCTTGGGAATCGATTTGGCCGTCAGCGGCTGTACAGGAAAGCTGGCGTCTACAACATGTTGCTATTTCTGCAATTTCAAGGCTGAATCGGGCAAGTACAGGCTGCGAGGGAAGAAGCAAATTCATTGCCCTTCTCCACAGGTCTGGTGTCACCTTTGTTGCAGTTGTTGTATTGCAGAAATTGCACTCTTCAGGACTGTGAAGGCGGGTTTGTCGACATTCGAAAGCCGTCCGTGACATTGGAGACTGTTCCCGTAAACACGTAAGAAGCTCAATTGATGGAATTATTGGGGCGGCTAACCCGATTGCTCCCCGCATCTAGCGCACGCTGGGCTGGCTGAGTTCACTCGTCGCCAGTGGTCTCGACTCGATCCAAGCCACAATGTCGCTTGCCTTCCATCTGACTGCAGCGGGACCTACCCTAACGGGCCTAGGGAAATCGCCCTCCTGCATTAGCCGGTAGATGGACGAGCGGCTCATGCCGGATATTTTTTCAACCTCTCGTCGTCGTAGCAGTCTGTCTTGCATAGCGTTTACCTCCTCATGAATCACAATTCGTTACCCTGAATAGCCGGTTTTCTTGAAAGCAGAAACAACACGGAATCCACCATCATGCACAGGGCGCCGTGGGTTCCCTCCTTCACTAGGTTGACCGCAGCTTTGGCCCACCGGGCGGGGTTTAGGACCAATACTACCCGTCCTATATGCTGGTGGGCCGATGGACGGCAATGGTCCCGTAGAAGGCCTGGGTGTAGCCCCACCATCACTTCGGCAAGTATCGCCGGCAGTTCGGCGATTGCGGACAACATAGGTTGTCCAACCATTTTGACTCTCAAGCCGGGAGTGCTTCTCATTCGCGCCTCCTCAAGGGAAAGAACCCCCCTGTGTCTTAAGTGAGTTTGGCGGCGCCAAGGGTGTTATCCAAGGCCTCATTGCGGGGGGTGTGTATGCCCCCGGGGGCGAGCACGCCCCCCTTTTGGGGACATGGGAATCGGGGGACCTGCCGTGGTGTCATAGCCGTGTACAGGAAAAGACAAGTGTGAACCGGAAGGGAAGTGAGTCGACATCGTGCCTGAATCTGCCCTATTGGATCTCTACAGGCCCACTAGAGGAATCAATTGCATTCCACAGCAGGTTCCGGGAATCGGTTCCATCGCTCAGGCGTGAGAGTTCCTTTTTCGGAAGTGGGCAATCGAGGGCAGGACTTCCAATCGCCCATCCCAAAGGTTCCATGTTCGGAAGTGCAAAGAGGATTCGTATGAATGAACAGTTGTTGGCAGGGGCGAGACCCCCGGACTGGAGAGTCTGCATGAACTCCGCCTGACGGTCCTGCTCCGGGATGTGGTGAAGCGGAAGGGAAGGATGGAAGCCGCCAGGACTCTGAGGATCAACTACAAGACCCTGGCGGCTGCTCTGCAATCCGGCAAACTAACGCCCAGGCTGTGCGATGCCTTGGAGCGTCTGCTCATGATCAGAGAGTTGGCGGCCCTGGAGGAGGAGATACACCTCAGAAAGCTGGAGATAGTCCTCATCGGAGAGCACGGACTCACCCTTCCTCCCGAAACGTATCCGTGGGACAGCCAGGGGAGGAAGACCCAGGTGGAGTGGTGCAGGCGGACCCTAGCGAGACTCGGGAAGGAGCGCTTCAGGGCCGGAATCAAACGGAGGATTCGACGGCTGTTCACTCTGAATCGTTGGAGGGAGTAGTTGTCCCTGGCATCACCGGGGACCCGATCACGCCAACTTTGGCGTAGGGGTCAATGCTCCGTCGTCCGCAGTGTCGCTGAGCACGGCGGAGGTCTGGCCTAAGCCCCGTCTTCCGTTGTAGTTCAGACTCTCCGACCCGGTGTGACGGTTCCGATCGTCGCTCGTTCTCCAGTCTGGTGTTGCGGAGGGCTTGCTGCCCTACAAATGCGTGTTTGAGCAATACTTGGCCCAGTTAAGGCCTATTGCAGGAATTGATTTCTGTGTTTCGCGCTCAAATCGTTGACAAGGGTCGGATTCCAGTGATATCAATAATTCCTGTTTCTGGCTTTTCCAGCGTTTCCCGCCTAGAAACCTGGAGGATTCCAGTCCCCAGAATCCGGGACAGGCTGAAGAGGATCGAGCGCTGCTCTCCGAACAGCCGCCCGCGAGGTGATGTCCAGGGGATCGAGCCTTGCTCTCCCGACATCAGCCTCAGAGGGACCAAACGCAAACTCGCCTAAGCAGACCGGACATGGAGTCTAAGATTGCTCCACAAGTAGTCGGTTCGCAGGCGGAGGTTCCCGGGTTGGAGTGTGCTCAAACGCCGCGTCCAACAGGCCCCAGGTGAAAGTTCGCCTGCCGTTCTGACGATGTCTCCCCGGCGGTAACGCCCGTGGCGGGGGTAGCCCTTCCATCCGGCGTAAAATCCCCATTTGAGGGTAGCCCAACGTTGTTCCATGGTAGTTCTATGCGAGTAAGTGAATTGGCCCGAAATGCCCTGAATTCGTTGACAGGGCTGAAATTCGGTGATAACACTGAATTCTGTTTCTGGCTTTTTCCAGCGTTTCCTGCCGAGAAACCTGGAGGATTTCCGTCCCCCGAATCCGGGACCGGTTGAAGAGGATCGAGCCTCGCCCTCCCGAAGGCGGCCCTAGGAGGGACAAACGCACAACCGCTGCGTAAAGATGGTTGAGGGGTTGAGCCGAGCTCCCCCGAGGCCGTTTCTAAAGCGGCGACCACCGGGCGTGGACCTTTCAATTCATCGCTCACGACAACCCTGGAGACTATGCGCCTCTTGCACAGCGGCCTCCGAAGCACCCTGCTGGGAGTGCGCCCAATCGCCCCGGCGGGTTCATTGCGGCTGTGGCATCGGCATCAGCTGCGGAACTGACAACGCTGTGGTTGGACCGTAGACCCACGACGTGCACGCCTGCCGCCTAAGCTTGAGGGCGTCCCCGGCGGGTCGCTGCAGTGGTGTGCGCCGCTTCCCCAACGATGCTTCTTCCCCTGGGCGCAGCGCGTTCTCTTCACCCCTCTCCCTTTCACCGTACGGCATCCGACCATGGAGGGAGTGCGTCTTCGGGCAGGGGTCCCATCCCATGCAGTTAAGCGCCCCGGAGTTCGGCCATTCACGACAGTCGTCATCATGGCCGCGGCGCTGCTAGCGTTCGGTCCAACCCTGGCGGGTACCGTTCGCGGCGCAGTTCTGATCCCCCTGAGCCTCTGCATTCCAGTTCTCCTGATCAGGAAGTTCATGGTGTGGCGTGAAGGTCATAGATTCGGGTGCTGAACCTCGGCTTACCCAACCAAACAACCCAACGTCAACCATCAGGGGTCGCCTCTCGCGGGCGGCCCCTCTTTCTTTGCCCATGGTGGGCGCGGACCCGATGCAAGAACACACAAACTCAGGAGGTACACGATGACTACGACAAGAATGGCAACTGGAACCAGGACCAGGGAGACCACCGCCAAGACCCGGTGCAGCCTTGAGGAACTTGTTGACCGGCTCATGGCTATGCTGACCTTCAGGGTGGACCCCGAACCGGAGCCGGCCGCCGCATCAACAGACTTGGTTCGGGAAATTCACCAAGCCCGGCGATACCGTCAGGAGGGCGACCTGGACGGGGCGCTTGAGACCTTGTCTGGCGCGATCCCGGCGCCCGCTGCTCCGCGCTTTGCGCGGTGGGCCTTCACCGAGTGGAAGCACTTGGTGAAAAGGAGATTTGGCCAACTGGCACCCTTGGTCTACAGCCAGGAAACGGGCCGGGCCGCTGCCCTGGTGCCCGGGGGTCCCGCCGGGATCCTTGAGGTGGTCGCCGTGCTGGGCCTGTCCTGGCAGCCCGGCAAGCTTGTGTCCCGACGAAGCCTGAGGGGCCTCAGACCCTTGGGGGAGTCACTGGGGAGAGCCCGTCCTTGACTGCGGCTCGTCGCCCTCTCAGGTGACGCCGGCGGCGTGAATGACCTTGCGGTCCCTGGAGAGGGCTACGCCTTCCTCTGCCCCTTTGCACAGGTGGGACGCCCCACCGCGTAGAGGTCCCACACTCCTCGGCTCTCCACACCTTTCACCACGGCGGAGCCTTAACTCCCCGCTACTAGCTAACGGGACATGTTCCCTACTAACCCAACCCAATCTCGTCCCACACGGTAGCCCCTACAACTCCCTTCGCAGGAGCCGCCGTGCCCGGTTCACGACGGAGCGCCAATCTCTGCTTGATACGGAGGCTTGTTCCGCACCACGGCTTCCCCTTGTAGGGGACGCCGCATCAGAAACTCGACGCGACAACATCAACATCACCCATGGAGACGGCCCCACCTTTCGGGGCACGGCATCAGGCGGGGCTGTCTCCCATAAGGGGGGCCGTCCCGCTTCTTCATTACAGGAGGAAGTGACATGACGGCTATAAGCACTACAACGAGAGGTACGGAGACCAGGCTCAGAGCGGTGGCAAGGCGTCGTGGGCTTACCATGACCGAGCTTGCAGGTAAAATGGGCGTGACCGCGGGATACTTGTCCAGGATTGCCATGGGAGGCAGACCCTGGACTCCCACCATGAGGGAGAAGGCGATGGCCGTGCTGGGAGAGGTTCCCGCACAGGGAGTCGTCTACAGACAGGGAGGTGTGGTGAACGGGCAGAGCAGCTACATCAGGGAGCGGGCCAGGGAGCTGGGCATGAGCATGCAGAACCTAGCCGACCGGGTTGGAGTTTCCTACGGCTATATGGTACGGGCGTCCCGGGGCCGCAGGAACATGAGCGTGAAGGTTCAGGCCCGGGTGGAATCGGCCCTGAAGGCTCCGGTCAGGGTCTCTCCCGAACAGTGCGCAGGCATCGACAGGGAGGCCGTGCGGGAGCGGATGAGAGCCCATGGCATCAGCCAGAATGAGGTGGCCCGGCGAGGTGGCATCAGCACCGGCCACCTCTCCCAGATCATGAACGGCAATCGCATCCCCTCGCCGGGGGTGCTGAAGCGACTACACGGGGTGCTCTTCCGCCGGACGCAGGCGGAGCGAGTCATGCCCGTCGAGCTCAAGGTGCTGGGTTGGCGCAAGGGTGAACGGAGCGGGATGGTCGTGCGCGGCGCCGGCGGCCCTGGGAACCGGGAAAGAGAAGACACCGTGCGGACCGGTGGAAGGGTGCCTGAGGGGGCGAAAGTGGAGTACGCATTCCGCACCGGTTACGACGGCATGGGCCGAGTCTCGGTGACCCACCTTGTCCAGCGGGGCTGTTCCACCATGCTGACGGAGCAAATAGACGCGACTTGACACCGGATACTGAGGTTGCGGACCAGACAGGTTCCTCCTATCGGCTATGCAGGCACCGGGGCATCTGACCGGGGACGGAGTTTGCCCCGGTGTGGCTGCCCCTTTGCCAGATTCATTAGACACCGCTCCCTAGCCTCACGCGAACGTTCTCTTGGACGGTGCCAATAGCAGCCCAGACACCATGGGCGTGAGTCTCAGCCTAGAAGCCTTTCAATGTGCGAGTTGTCGCTTAGCCTGGAGCAGGAGGCAGAGCTAGACGGAGTTGTGGGTTGATGCGGATTGCATGGTGGGAGGATACCATGATTCGGTGTCCTCCCACTTCGCTTCCATATATACGGCCTCTTCTGCGTTCTCAACAATCACTCAGCTTAGGCTACCGATCTCTCACCCGTGCACGAAAAATTCTCAGCACCGGATCAGGACGATTCCAAATGCTTCGATAGTACTTCCCAGTGAAGATTGGGTGCCCGATTCCTTCCTCCTGTCATCAAGTGGGGTAGGTCTGATTCAGGGATGATTAATCGACTGCCAACTCCTAGCAGCTAACGTTACCAGACGCGCCGCCTCATCGATTTCCTCATCGGTATTGAAGCGGCCAAAACTGAATCTTATGGATGATTCGGCCTCTACCTCACTTAACCCAAGAGATCTGAGAACGTGAGATGGTTCTGGCACACCAGTTGTGCACGCGGAACCTGTGGCAGCGGCAAGGTGGGGCTGAAGGGACCCTAAAATATCTTGGGCCACTAGGCCGCTAAAGCGGAGGTTGGCATTTCCGGGATGCCTTGAGTCACCGGTGGGTCCATTCAGCAATACAGTTGGGACTTGCTCCTTGAGCAGTTTCACGAAGGAGTCCCGCTGTCTCGCCACTCGGCTTCGCTCCTTTCGACCTTCAATCGAACGAAGAATGTCGATGGCGGAAGCCATTCCCATGCACAATGGAACGGGAACTGTGCCTGACCTCAGCCCGTTCTGTTGTCCGCCTCCGTAAATGATTGGCTCCACCAAATGCTGGACATCACGCCTTATGAAAAGGGCGCCGATTCCCTTAGGACCGTATATCTTATGCCCTGAAAGGCTTATCAGATCGGCTTGGGATGCCAATTGCTCCATGTCCATAGCACATGGAGCCTGTGCAGCATCACAGTGGAACAGAATGCCATAGGATTGAAGCATTCTTGAGATGGTTCCAATGTCCTGAATGGTTCCAATTTCGTTGTTCACGGCCATAATGGAAACCATAAGCACCGATTCATCCAGCATCTCCTGGAGAGCGCCCAAATCTACAAAGCCTTCTTCGTCTACTGGAATGATCTCAACCGCAAGTCCTTCCCGCTCAGCTAGAGATCTTGCTGCTTCAAGCACACACTTGTGCTCTATCGCACTCACCAAGATACGCTGTCTCCCTGAGTTGGCACGACGGGCTAGACCTAGCAATGCAAGGTTATTGGATTCTGTGGCACCTGACGTAAAGATCAACTCGTCAGGATCCGCACCGATAAGGTTAGCGACAGATATGGCAGACTTTTCTACTGCGTCTGAGGCATGCCATCCAACCACATGATCATTAGAGTGAGGATTCCCATACATTTCTCTCCAATAGGGTTCCATCCCCTCAACAACGCGAGGATCTACCGGAGTGGTGGCCTGATAGTCTGCGTAGATTGTTCTAGAAGGCATAGTCCTCAACTCCGCATCAGAGGGTGGGAAGTCCCGTGAATTCCTTCAAACCGATGATTCTGAGATTAGAGTCTAACTACAAAGTACACTAGGAGTATGATATCATCCAACTGGACGAATCATCCAGGAGCAAACTATGTCGCGAGGTTTCATCTTTCGGGAAGGTTACCGTCCTCAGCTCTCAGGACATGAAACGTTTCCTCTTCGATATGGCTGGCTAAAGAAGGCTTTCGATGCAGTACAGTCAACCACAGGCAATGGCGACAATAGATCCGTCTTCAACGGCGACGACGCCATTGCCCGTTTCGGTGTTGGCAAAAACATGGTTGCGTCCATACGTCATTGGGCACATGTGACCGGAATTATAGATGATCGACGTAGCGAGCATCAAATTTGCAGTACGGATTTAGGCAGACTACTTTTTGCGGACGATGGCATTGATCCATACATGGAGAACCCTGCTACATCGTGGCTTGTTCATTGGAACCTCGCGGGACAACCTGACAAGACCACTTGGTTCTGGGCCTTCAACAACTATCCTGCCCTCTTCTTTGAGCGCGAAATGCTCGTATATGGAATCGTCAGGCTCGCTGAGGATCAGGCATGGCCGAGATGGTCCGTAGCCACGATCAAAAGGGATGTTGCCTGCTTTGTGCGGACCTACGTGCCGCAGCCCACAACTAAGAAAGCGAGCTACGAAGATTCTCTGGAGTCTCCCCTTACAGAGCTGGGATTAATAAGACCCACCGGTCGTCGTGATGGATTTCGATTCGTCCGGGGCCCCAAGCCTTCCTTGGGCGTCGGCGTCTTGTGTTACGCTATAACGGAATTTTGGGGGCAAAATTTCGATTCGGCCAACTCCTTGTCCTTTGAGGCCTTAGCCCACTCACCAGGCTCCCCTGGCAGGGTCTTTCTATTGGATGAGAACAGTCTTGTGGACCAGCTTGGTGGATTGGAAGAACTTACTAATGGCGAATATCGGTGGTCTGAGACGGCCGGCTTGAAGCAGTTGATCAGAGAGCGACCACTGACCCATAAAGACGCTCTAAGGGTTTTGGCGAAAGATTACGGCGTGCATCACGATGAGGACGAAGCGTCGTGACCACTTTGTCGGAACATGTTCGCGTCTCCCGGCGGTTTCGCAGATCTATTCGAATCGATACGGACCTCTCAGACCCTGCGGCTCTTGAGGGGTTCGTGTGTCCGCCATCGTCTGCCGCCGTGCTTGAGACGATGGCTAGGCACGTCTCGGAATCTGGTCAAGCTGCTTTCACCTGGACAGGTCCCTATGGTACGGGGAAGTCCAGCCTAGCCGTAGCCCTCAGCTCTCTGATGAACGGCAACGCTGAAGTAAGGAATGCCACATTTGGCGTTCTCGGTGCTGGGACTTCCAATATCCTCTTGGATGCCTTACCGCCCAAGCCAAGGGGTTGGCGTATTCTTCCAGTGGTAGGAAGAAGAGATCAACCCGCACGGGTCATTGGAGAAGCCCTTCAAAGATTACGGATGGTTCGTAAAAGTAGACTTGCCAATTGGAATGACGAAGACGTCCTTGAGTCCCTCATGCGCATCTCTAGGCGCACCCCAAAGCAATACGGCGGGCTAATGGTCTTTATAGATGAAATGGGGAAGTTCCTCGAGGGTGCTGCCTATGATGGCACCGATATCTACTTCTTCCAGCAGCTGGCGGAAATCGCCTCACGCAGCAATGGCAGACTGATAGTCGTTGGCATTCTGCACCAGGCCTTTGAGGAATACGCATTCCGACTATCCCGCGAGATGCGCGATGAGTGGGCGAAGATCCAGGGAAGATTTCTTGATCTCTCGGTCACCATCGGGCCTGACGAACAACTTGAGCTTTTGGGGCGTGCCATCGAAATCGACGTGGACAATGAAATGCGGACCCCAATTGCGAAGGAAGTGTCTCGGTTACTGCACCGCGACACTCCGTCGCGATTGTTGGAAGACTGTTGGCCTCTGCATCCTGTCACAGCATGCTTGCTTGGACCCATTTCTCGTAGGCGATTCGGGCAGAACCAGCGCAGCCTATTCAGTTTCCTGAATTCAATGGAACCCCAAGGATTCCAAGATTTTCTTCGGGTGGCCACAGACGGGGATCTATTTGCCCCAGAGCAGGTCTGGGACTATCTGAGGGCAAACCTGGAGCCATCAATTATTGCCTCCCCCGACGGCCATCGCTGGGCAATGGCAGTGGATGCCTTGGAGCGGTGTCGCGCCTTAGGAGGCGATGACACTGAAGAGCGTCTCTTGAAGGTCATCGGATTGGTAGACATGTTCAAGGAACGCTCTGGACTTGTTGCAAGCCGCGAACTGCTTTGCCTGGCAATTCATGATTGCACGGAGCGACAGATTCTAGAGGGCCTTGAGCGCCTACAAGAGGCCTCATTGGTGGTCTTTCGCAAGTTCAGCAACAGTTACAGCGTCTTCGAGGGTAGTGACTTCGACATTGAGCGCGCTGTCGACGAAGCATATGAGTCTGTGCAGGAAGTCGATTTCGATAGGCTCACCGCTCTCTCTGGTCTGCAGCCCGTAATCGCTAAGCGCCACTACCATGAAACAGGAGCCATTAGATGGTTTGAAACCGATGTGGTGCCTTTGCGGGATATCGAAAGCATCGCAGAGAACTACAAGCCTCGCGGTAGCTCTGTTGGCACGTTTCTGCTGGCCCTCCCTACCCGAGGTGACTCGCCCGCATTGGTAAGGAAGGTTGCCGACAACCTCGATAGTATATTGCCAGCAGGGGTTGTGGTAGGTATACCCGGCGGGAAGGCTTGGGATATAGAAAGCCTAGCTCGTGAACTGATTGCCTTAGAGCGGGTACAGGGTACGACCCCTGAGCTCCGAGGAGACAGGGTAGCACGCATAGAAGTCGAGACCCGCATTGGGGATCTTCAAGACCGGATTGAGCAAGAGTTGAGACGAGCGTTGCGTAGCGCCGTGTGGCGTGGTAGAGGATTAGACCCAGGGCACCGCTCTCCGGCATCGCTGAATGCCCTCGCTTCCAACATGGCCGACGACAGGTTCCACGAATCGCCTCAACTTAAGAATGAGCTCTTGAATCGAATCAGGCCATCCAGTAACGCCATAGCCGCACAGAACGCACTGCTTAGACGAATGGTTCTCCACGAAGGCGAGGAGAGACTTGGGATTGAGGGATTCCCAGCCGAAGGCGGGCTGTTCGCCTCACTACTTGAAACTACCGGCATATACCGGAACACGCTGGACGTATGGAGGTTTGTGGCTCCCAAGCCCGACCGTGACCCCCACAACCTTCTTCCCATTTGGGAAGCTGCTACGCAGTTGTTGGAAGAGAATTCACATCGCGCCGTATCCGTTGAGGAAATCTTCGATCTGTGGCGAAGGCCTCCTTTCGGTGTCAAGGACGGCCTGCTGGCTGTTCTCGTAGTCGCCTTCGCTCTGTCCAAGGCTCATACCCTCGCCTTCTATAGGCAGGGAGTATTTCAGGTGCGATTGACTGATCTGGACACAGACTATCTCGCCAAAGACCCTTCAGATATTCAGCTGCGATGGATGGACATGTCCAACGTATCTCGTCAATTGCTGGCAAATATGGCCGACATCGTTCGAGACATGGATGATGGCAACGAGCTGCCTAACCTAGAGCCCATTGACGTGGCGAGAGGATTGGTTGCCATATACTATGGTCTTCCAGATTGGGCTGGGCGAACGCAACGGCTGTCGAGTGTTGCAAGGCAAGTCCGGCATCTGTTCAAACAGGCCAAGGACCCTAACCAGTTGATCTTCGACGACATTCCGCAAGCCTTGAATGGAAGAGGCAAGCCACAAGACATAAATGACATTACCCAAGTGTCAGCCATCCTTCGGGAGGCGCTGACAGAGTTGACACAGGCGTACCCCTCGATGTTGCATCGGCTCAGAGAGTTGCTCCTGTTGGAGTTGCAAGTTCCTAATGCTTCGCCTTCTATGTTGTCGGATCTTCGCGGTCGTGCAGAGAACATTTTGGGCGTCGGGGGGGACCACCGTTTGGAAGCATTCGTTATTCGGCTCTCTAGGTTTGATGGCTCGCACGAAGCCATGGAAAGCCTAGCTAGTATGGCAACCAACAAACCCCTTCACAATTGGGTGGACGCTGATGTCGACCGGGCAGCCCTTGAGCTAGCTGAACTGGCCCAGAGATTCCTCCGTGTGGAAGCCCTTGTTCGAGTGAAAGGTCGTGCCAGTAAGCGTCATGCTATGGCAGTGTTTATTGGATTGGACGGGAGACCTACGCCACTGCACGAGGAATTTGAAATAGGAGACATTGAGAAAGCAGAGGTGGACATCCTGGTTGAACAGCTAGATGAGTCGCTGAAGAAACACGGCGGAGATCGTCGAAATGTGATACTTGCCGCATTGGCTGAGGTAAGTGCTCGTCACCTTGGCGATACCGCCACGGAACTACGGTTGGATTCACTTGAGGTAGAACAGGACGCACTATGAGCAACGTTCGAGCCGAGTATCATGTCTTGGGATTGTCTGGAGGTCGCGACAGTGCGGCATTGGCCATCTACATGCGACAGAATCATCCCGACCTGGAACTAGACTATTTCTTCACGGACACAGGAAAAGAACTTCCAGAAGTGTATGAATTTCTCGTAAAGCTTGAAGGGTTCCTGGGCCAGCCCATCTTGCGCCTGAACCCGGACAGGGATTTCGATTTCTGGCTAAAGCAGTATGGCAATTTCTTACCCTCCGCCCAGACCCGATGGTGCACTAGACAGTTGAAGTTGCGTCCATTTGAGCAGTGGATTCGTCCACTACTGGATAAAGGTGACCTGGTGTTCAGCTATGTTGCAATTAGAGCTGATGAAGAATACCGAGAGGGATACGCCTCCAAGCATAAGAATCTAAGGGTGAGGTTGCCCTTTAAGGATGCCGGAATTGACAAAGGCGGTGTATTGGACATTCTTGATAGTGTCGGGGTAGGGTTGCCAACTTACTATGAGTGGAGGACCCGGAGTGGTTGTACTTTCTGTTTCTTTCAACAGAAGATAGAATGGGTTCGCTTGATGGAACGGCACCCGCATTATTTTGAGGAAGCCAAGCGCTACGAGAAGACTGCAATTGACCACGGTTCACCATTCAGTTGGAGTCAAGGCGAATCCTTGGAACAACTCGAGAAACCGGAGCGCGTGGCGCAAATCAAGGAGAGTCATAGAATTCGTTTGGAGCGAATTCGTGCAAAACAGCCGATAAACCCTCTGAGATCGGATGCAGAACCCATCGATATCGATGACATTTATGGGAAATCCAAGGTTTGTCTAGCATGTCACAAATGATCCTTTTCCACCTAAGGCGCTGGGTGCTAGGCCATTTGCCCCGACTCTTGTTGGCCAAAGAGGATTCAGGGTAAATGCAGTTTATCGGTAACAGTCTATCGTTGGATAACTGGTTGGCCCGTGGTGGAACTGCACACAATGGCATGGCTTACGGCCCACCCACCTCAGCATACCCCTATGGAACAAATGGATGTCCGCTCGCCCCACTTCCTTATAGGTCGGAATTGGGTAATACGGAGCTGCCAAATGAGATTTGCGCTGCCCTCGGTGCCTCTAATCTGACTGTGGCAGATTTGAGTTTGGATGCGTGGAATCAGTTGAATCTTCATGTGCTTTCGCCTGAGACTCGTCAAGAGTTGAGCGCGTTCCTCTATAGGTTACCAATTCCGGGAAAGAAGGTGGCAATCCAGGGTGGCCTTCCTATCTCATGGCTACTCGCGTTACCTACCAGTCCCCGCCTAAGGAACGCATTAAACCGACATTTTCAACACAGTAAACGCAATGATTTTCTTGAGGGTCCGATCGATTGCGAAGAATTCTTGAAAATTTGGGGTTGCGGTAAAACAGCCTTGATAGAATTCTTGTGCGTTGTTGAGAGTGTAGAACTTGGCTTCGTCCCTGAGCAACTGAACCCCCAGAAGTCTTCCCAGCCCATGTCAATAAGTGCCGCAAAATTTCAAGCAGCAATTCAAGAGGCGACTGCAAGAGTTCTTCGCGCCTCTGATTTGCTGAAAGGGCACTTTCAAGATTTTGCCGCATGGGCCTTGTCGGAGACCGAGGCAAAGACAGTGGGAGAAGCAATCACTTGGGCGAGGCAGGGTCGTAGTTCAGAGGCGTCTTGGCAAGCAGTAGCTGACATGGAATTGGCGGAGCTTGTCGAGATTCCAAGGCATCCATATGACATCATCGAATCCTGGATGACCGATCTTCCGGGGAGAGAGGGGTACATCTTCAGGAATCGTGTTGGGCTAATTCGCGGTAATTGCACGTTGCAACAATTGGCGAATGAACTAGGAATTTCCCGTGAACGTGTCCGACAGCTTCAAAAGCGAACGTTATCGAAGTTCAGGTCCTTCACTCGAAAGACTGCCGCATCTCCAATCAGGTGGCGAATTGAAACCATAAAGCAAATGGTTGGAACCGCTGCCCCGTTGGAACATGTTGAACAGGTGCTCAAGCCGGCCGAGGGGCAAACAGATTTTAGGTTCGTCTTGTTGAGGATTGCCGGTCCCTACGACATTACTGACGGATGGATTGTGTTGAGATCTGCTGTTGACAACGACCCAACGGAGGAATTATGTAAGATGTCCGATGAGATCGGATTTATTGACCAAGCTTTAGCAGAACGCAAACTTACAGAATGGGGACTCCACCCTGGTTTTCACAAAGAGTGGCTTACACGTACTGGAAGAATCCGTGAGTTTGGAGGCCGGCTCGCTCGTTGGGAAGGTTCAATCGGGGACAAGTTAGTTATAGGCCTTGCTGACCTTGATAGGCCCACCACTGTAGATGTATTGCTCGACTATGTGCAAGAGGATAGATCGAGGGGGTCAGCTCTCAATGCGTTGTCTAGTGACAATCGGGTAGTGCGAGTTAACCGTAAAGAATGGGCTCTCGCTTCCTGGGGGCTTACCGAATATAGCAGCATAGCGATGTCGATACGCAACTTGGTTTCCGCATCGGGAGGACGCGTTCACATCGAAGACGTCATTGCCGGAATTCAAAACACCTTTGGGTCCGCCGAGGCTTCGGTACGGGCATATTGCTACGCTCCGATGTTCGTGTTAGAAGACAGCTGGGTCAGCCTACGTCATGATTTGGGCACGTTCAATTATCCAAACGCCTCACCACGTAACGCGCGGGGTGTATTCGCTTTAGGACCTTGTCGAGTATCGCTACTGTTAGAAGTCAATGATGCCCTTCTACGAGGAAGCGGACGGAGCCTACCCTCGGTAGTAGGAGCTATATTACGAGTTCCTATCAACCAAGAGTTGATTTTCCGCAATGAGTTCGGAGCCTCAATCTCGGTTACTTATCCAGAAACGTCCTTTCTTGGCCCTGCAATGGGTTCGGTAAGATCTTTAGCCGAGTCAGTTGGTGCTAGGCTTGGACAATTTCTTACTCTGACGCTTGACCGTTCCAACATGGTGGTAACGGGCGTCTCGACCGCCCATGGCGTGTTTCAACCTAGTTGGCGTCTAGTGGCAAGATTGACTGGCATAACGGCTAGTTCTGGAATTGAGGGATTGGCCAGCGCCTTGGATTGCAAAGTAGGGGAAGTTCGGGCATTGCTTAAGTCAAGAGGAGACGAGGCCGTATTGCAGGCGATTCCGACGGAGAATTCCACATCATTGAGGCTATATGACGCGTTGAGCCGACTCGAAGCACAATTGCAGCAGAATTAAGGAAAAGTCGCGTTGGGATTCGACATTACATTCGAAAATATACGACCGGCTTACGAGATACCTGAAGACGACCTAGTAGGCGAAGTTCTGGTGCCAGCGATGCAAAACTGTGAGGAGTTGCGGGTCGGGGCCGGATTCTTTTCTTCGAGATGCCTTGCTCAAATTGCTCCAGGGTTGGCGTCATTTGTCAACGACACCGTGTGCACACTAGATTTGATGGTTTCGCCCGAAATTAGCCAAGAGGACCAGGAGGCCATAATAACGGGAGTCCGGAAGCCCGCCGAAGTCTTAAGTTGTGCCTTGGTTAAGCTATTTGACGGTGCCCAAATGTCTACTTCGGCAATTGAACGTTACACTGTAGAAACCCTAGGATACCTTGTCGCAAGCCGGCGGCTGCGAATGCGGGTAATCTTCATGAAGCGCGGCATGTATCACAAGAAGATATGGTTGTTCCGGTCTGGCCAGCATTGGCTAGCCGTACACGGCTCGGGCAACGCAACTGAGCGCGGACTTCTGGTCAATGGAGAACAAATGTCAATCGACCGTGCATGGGTTGATGGAAAACAATCCCGCACACGGGTGAATCTCTTTTTGGAACAATGGACGAGGCAATGGAAAAACCGAAATCCATCCTCGCTCACGGTAAAGGTGGACAGGGCACTGGATTTCTTACGTGGATTCGCCCGGACTAAACCGCCTACGGTCGCTGATTTCTGGGCTGCCTGGCAACAAGACTACGAAAATGGAATCGAATCAAGCTGTCCCTCGTTTCTTGACTCGGGGTCTATTGATCAACGCCTCAAAGTCCCGGAATCCCTTGTGTGGCGGGAAGGGCGTTTTGGGCATCAAGGCCGCGCAGTCGAGACGCTCCTAAGCCATGGCGGCGGTATCGTCGCAATTGCAACTGGCGGTGGGAAAACCAAGACCGCACTAATTGCAGCATCCGAAATGCAAAATGCAGAACAAGGACACGTTTGTGTAGTAATCTTGGCCCCGACTCGGCCCCTGATACGTCAATGGACTGATGAAGTCCGTAGTTTTGGTATTGAACCAGTCGTCCTCTCAGGCATGAACGTAGATCTCCGCACCCAAGAATTGGAGCGCACGGCGGTGGCATTCTCCTCACAAGGGAAAAGAACGGCGGTGCTCCTTCTTACCAACGCTCTGTTCACCCGACGGGATTCATTTGAACGTCGTTGGCTTCAGCAACTGCCAGACTCGGTAACGCGCATTCTCATTGCCGATGAAGTTCACAACTTGGGTGCAAAGTCGTTCACCGCTAATCTTCCAGAATTCTTCCGCCAACGAATTGGACTTTCGGCCACTCCTATTCGACAGTATGACCCGGATGGTACAGACCAACTATTTGACTTTTTCGGCGGTCCTCCACAGTTTGAGTTTTCCCTCGGAGAGGCAATAAAATCAGGTTGCCTCGTGCCTTACGAGTACTACATTCATCCGGTGGAATTTCAGCCTGATGAAATGGAACTTTACCATGACCTTACCGAAAGGCTAACAAAGGCAGGCTTTCGAATCGATGATGATGGCAGAACAGTCGGCTTAACGCAAAGGGTGGCAAAATTGTTGCGAGATCGTAGAGCTTTGGTCGAGCAAGCAGACGCAAAGATTCGCTCGTTAGAGACGGTGCTTGAGCGGACCGGCCCAAGCAATATCAAAAGGACCTTAATTTACGCCTCCGCCAAAGCAACGGCCAGAGGCAAGGTGAAGCAAATAATTGAGGTTAATAGGGTTCTTGAGAAATTGAATGTCATTTCCCACCAATACACCAGCGAAGAAACTAGTTCAAAGCGATCCCGGTCGTATCTTGACCGTTTCGGTGCAGGAGACTTCAAGGTCCTTACTGCTATGAAGGTGCTTGATGAGGGTGTTGATATTCCCCACACGGACACTGCGTTTCTACTAGCAAGCAGCACCGTGGAAAGGGAGTGGGTGCAGCGTAGAGGGAGAATACTACGTCATGCCCCAGGGAAAGATGTTGCGCGATTGCACGACTTCATCGTAGTTCCTCCAGACCTTGAATCTCCTGCGTCAAGGTCCCTGCTTCGGTCTGAGTTGAGGAGGGCGTCAGCTTTCGCGGATCTTGCACAAAATGAATTTGATCCCGACGGACCCAATACGGTAATACGTCAGCTGGAGGAGAATATATGGAGGTAATAGCATGGCAGAAGGCTCGGTAAAGCCCATCATTGACGCTGCTCAAGAAGCGGTCGGCTACATAAACGAACCCTATGACGGGTATCATGTAGACTTGGTTAACACATTGACGAAGGCGCTTCAATTGCTGCATTCTGAACCTGGCAAGCGAGCTCAACGAAGGGCCACCGAGAGTTTAATTAAGGGATTCGCAGGGGAAGTCAGTGCAAGGGTTGGTGAATAACTATGAGGCTGGAGAGTGCTCATATTACAAATTTCAAACTAGTTAGAGACGTATCACTTGAATTTTCCAGCGATTTATCTCGCCCACTTACAGTCGTTCGAGCAGAGAACGGTTCTGGGAAAACATCGATTCTTTACGCTCTGCGCTGGGCTATGTACGGCGACAATGGAATCCCGCCGAGAATGCGGCTGACTTCGACGGCCCTGCCTCCGGGCAAGCCGGTACAAGTCCAGGTCCGCATCGAATTCACAACCTCCGACCCATATACAAGAGCCGAAGGGCGTTATCGCCTAATACGGACTTGTGAGGAATCCCCTGGTGAGGGTGACAAGTATTCACGAAGCCCTTCGCGGCTAAGACTGCTTAGACGAACCGATAGAGGGGAGGAAGACATCGAGGAAGGAGTGGAGGGTCTGATTGCTGGCGTATTGCCCAGGAATTTGGCTGATGTTTTTTTCACCAATGGGGATGACGTTCAGAGATTTATTGCAGGAGATCAGCATGGCGGAAGAAAGCGTCAGGAAGCGGTTCACCAAGCAATCCGCAAATTGCTCGGACTGGAGGATGTTGAGACAGTTGAAGAAAATTTCACAGCTGCCGCAAGAAGATTTAGGAAAGAATCTACTTCTACGGGCGGAGAGGAAGTACAAGCCGCCGGTGACGAACTAGAGAGCATCGAGGACGAACTCAAACGGCAAAGAAACAACCTATCAGTGATCAATCAGCGCAAGAGCGCTCTGGATGAACAGATTCGAACCGATGACAGGGCCCTTGACGAGATTAAGGGAATTGGGGACTTGGACTTAATCCAGGCAAGAATACGTGAGATCGAACAAGATATCCGCCACCTAGAAAGTCAAGAGACCGCAATCCGACAGCAAATGAAGGAACTCCTACGGTCCGAGGATTTGTCAACAGGACATCTCGGAGAACAACTCGACTGTGGAACTACAGCATTGGCAGAGCTTGTGGATAGAAAAGTTATTCCTGGAAGCTCGATTGAGGTACTAATCGACCGCCTTCAACTAGGGACTTGCATCTGCGGTGAGGTGCTTATTTCCGGTACTCCTAGGCATAACCACCTGACTAGCCTTATAGAAGAACAAAGGCAGGTTGTGCCTAGACTACAGCGCCTCACTGCCTTGTGGCATGAAACCCGCAATCGTATGACTGTGACGTCGGAGGAAGGCGAAATTGGCAATTTGGCCTCAAAAAAGGCTGCTTCATTGAACCGACAGTATACTGAGTGTCTCGACAGGCAGCGGCGAAAAAACGCGGACCTAAAAGCAGAACAAGATAAGCGTAGTCGGATAAACCAAGAGAAAGTTCAATTCCTAACCCGCCGATTACACTCTAATCGCCAGAAACGCTCTCAATTTGATAGAGAAGAAGGCCTATTAACTGGCAACATTCAAGAGTTAGACGAAAAAATGAGTGTATGTCAAGACCGTTTTAAGGAAGCGATGCAACGGGCTACACTCAACAAAAGAATAGAGCGACAGTCGACTGTAGCTAGAGACCTAATGGAACTTACTAAGGGAACCCTAGACCGTTTGAAGTCGAACTATGTGCATAGGGTCTCCGCGCGAATGAACAAACTGTTCTTAGAGATAGTTGGGGCAGATCCCTCAACTGACACAACGGTGTTTACTGGTGTACACATTAACGAAACTACGTATGACATCGTGATCCGAACACTCACGGGCAGAACCTTGGACGCTGATACGGAACTGAATGGCGCTGCACAGAGAGCCCTGACCCTATCGTTCATCTGGGCCCTTATGGAAGTAGCTGAACGCGAGGCTCCCCGAATAATAGATAGCCCGCTTGGCATGACCTCTGGATCAGTCAAACAGCGGATGGTCGATTTGCTCACCAGACCTATAATCTCGGAAGAGTTACCATATCAGGCGGTTCTATTCATGACGAGGTCCGAGATTCGTGATATTGAGGACCTAATCGCAGAGAGGGCTGGGCTAGTGACGACTCTGACCTGTTCAAAGGACTATCCTGTGGATCTGATCAATGATTGGAGCGATGGCTTTCCCACAGTAAGAACCTGTCAATGTGACCACACGGAGATATGTAGCATCTGCGGGAGACGTTCGGACTCGGGAAAGTTCAGATTTCGGGAGGCTTCCCTTTGACTGGCGATACAAGGTACCGTGACCAAGACTTATGGATTCCAGCCTACTTTCACAAGGAGTTTGTCGCTAACAACAGACTTGTCAACAGAGGCGATCCGCGTACGCCCTTTGGCCGTCAGATCGACTTATGGTGGTACGCCCTCGGTGTTGGTGTAGCTACAGGTCAAAGGTCCCCCCTGCCTCATCGCGACCAACTAGTGAGATTCAATGATGGAGGTATCCTCGGCTCCGACCCATGGCGTATTACCCACCTTGAGTTATTAGTCTTAGGAGAGCAAGGTGACGCGGCGATTTCAAGCGTCTCAAATGTGATACAAACTGCTAATGAGTACGCCGCAACTGGATTCAGGATACTTGCTAAGCAACTTCGCGGTGTAGTTGACGCTCAAACTCATTTGATGGTGGAAATTGCTCGAAAAGCACAAAGATAATCCAACACTAGAGGACTGACGTGGGGCCGGAAAATCGGACAGGTAGCTAAGTGAGAGTCCTGCTCCTGGACTAGAGGAGTAGAAGCTGTACAGAACTGCTGGCAACCAGCAAAAGTGGGACAGATAGGAAGCCGAGAAATCAAATGTGAATTCGAGGCTCGGTCAACTCTCTCAGAGCCTGGTTGTATCTCCTCCTCCGTTGGATAGTTTCCGACTGAATCTCCTTTTGGCGTCGTAGGATTGTGTTTCGCCGGCCTCTGAGTACATCCGACGGTGTGACGTTGCCCAAGGCTTTGTGGTAGCGCCGATGGTTGTAGTAGCTGACGAAGGCGGCGATGGCTATCTCCAAATCCGAGGGCATATCGTAGAGAAACTGGTTCACGTCCTTCTTCAGGGTCTGATGGTAGCGCTGAGATTGGTGTCGCCGCTCAGGATAAATGTCAGAGAAAGTGACCAGCATAAATGTCACCGACTTTGTCTCCGATCATAACAGGTCACGAATCCTTGGATCTGGGTTGATGGCCGGTTATGGGCGGGTGAGAAGGGCGGAGAGATAATGTACCTCTAGGGCGGGGGCGACGGCTCCAATAGGGCGGTTGCAAGATGGACCACCCGCCGCCATCCATAGTGTTTAAAGGAGCACGATGGAAGGTAAGAGAGGATGTACAGAGTGGAGATGTACGCGCGGGTGAGACGGGCATGCATGGTAGAGGGGATGGGGATCAGGGAGGCGGCGCGGGAGTTCGGATTGCACCGGGACACGGTGAGGAAGATGCTGAAGTACTCGATACCGCCTGGGTACCGGCGGAGCAAGCCGGTGAAGAGACCCAAGCTGGACCCGTACGTGGGGGTGATAGAGGGGATGCTGGAGGGGGACAGGGTAGCGCGCCGAAGAAGCAGCGGCACACGGTGAAGCGGATCTTCGAGAGGTTGAGGGAAGAGCACGGGTTCACAGGCGACTACACCATAGTTAAGGACTACGTGCGGGAGCGGAGGCGGAGGACACGGGAGATGTTTGTGCCCCTGAGCCATCCGCCGTGCCATGCCCAGTGTGACTTTGGCCAAGCTAAGGTGATGATAGGAGGGGTGGAGCGGAGGGCCCACTACTTCGTGCTGGATCTGCCCCACAGCGACGGATGCTTTGTGAAGGCGTTCCCGGCGGAGACCACGGAGGCCTTCTGCGACGGCTGAGAAGGGCGGAGAGAAAATGTACCACGGGGGCGGCTTTGTCGATCGCCAGGAACTATATACCAGTCATCGCCACATACATTAGTCCACCCCGGGCGTGACTGGTGAAGACTATAATCAGGTCTTGGTTTTGAGGTCAACCACCTCCTTAGGGGCCGCAAGCCTTTGATGGGGAGAGAGCCTTTCGCGATAGCTGGTTCCCTCGATGACGATCTGGTAGCTGGCGTTGGCCAGCCGGTCGAGGGCGCTGTTGCCGAGGATGGGGTCGTCGAAGAGACTGAGCCATTCCTCTACGGCCCTATTGGATGTGATGACAAAGCTGGAGACCCGGTGACGGCTGATAATGAGTTGGTACAGATCAGCCGACTGCTGGGATGTAAGGCGGTGGAGGCCCAGGTCATCCAGGATGAGCAGGTCCGGGGAGAGGAATGAACGGAAGGTGCGGTCCACGGAGTTGTCCACTCTGGCTTGGGCCATGACCCTGAAGAAGTTGTCGGCATGGAGGAAACGGGCGGTGTATCCGGCCATGATGGCGGCGTATCCGAGGGCTTGAGTCAGGAAGCTCTTGCCCACCCCCGCGGGACCCACCAGCATTACGTGTTCACGCTTGTGCAGGAACTCGAGGGAGAACACGGCATCCAGCAGCCGGCGGTCCAGAGTGATGGAGGCAGACCAATCGAAGTCCTCCAGTCGACAGGTCTCCTCGAAGCCGGCGGCTCTTAGACGCAGCTCTATGCGCCGGTTCTCCCTACGGCTGACCTCGTCTGTGAGGATGATCTCCAGGAATGAGGAGTAGTCCAGCTGCTCCCTACGGGCGAGGGCGATGCGCTGGGGCAGGGTGTCCATCACGGGGCTGAGCTTGAGTCGCTTGAGCAGCGGGACGAGTTCAGAATTGCGGGTCATAGCAGACCTCCTCGTGTTGATTGGTGGCCGTTGCCTGTAGCGAGAGCGAAGACGGCGCCCGGCCTGGCAAAGCGTCCTGCTGGCAATGGCTGGAGATGTTCCGGAGTCTCCTGCTGCTCCAGAGCTTGGAGTAGGATGCGTTCCACCCTCCTCACATCTATGAGGTCCACGGCGAGGGCCTTCCTACAGGCGGCTTGTAGCCGTTCAGGCGTATAGCGCAGTCCCAATCGTAGGAGCTTGTGGCCCTGGCGAATCTTGGCCCAGGGAAGGGGACCGTCGAAGAGATGGTCGGCGAACTCAGCTACCGCCGGTCCCTGCTCGGCGGCGCGGCGTTTGATCCCCTCCGGTGTTCTCCTGGCGTAGGCGCTCAGCTCCTGTGGGTAGTCTGAGATGTCCGTGGAGCGCCCTCCCCTGGGCTGACGGGGATGGACCTTGATCAGCTGACCCCTGTGGAAGATGCGGACAAGCTTGCTTCCCAACCCGATCTCCACCTTCTGGCCAGGAGCGCACAGAGACGACGGCACGGAGTAGAGAGCGTACTGGCAGGCCACGTGGTGATCCGGGTGGACCTTGGCCATGCGCCAGTGGGTGACCTCGTAGGGCTCGCCGTCCCAGGGGGCGAGAGTCTCACGCTCTTCATCCAAGAACACCTGCAGGGGCTTCCGCCTGGTGGTGCCATGGGTCCGCTGTCCCGCCACATCGCGACACCATCGGGCCGATTCTTCCCTGAGGTGGGCCAGGTTCCTGAACTCCGCTCCTTTGAAGAAGCGCTCCCTCACGTATAGGATGCCTCTCTCCACGTGGGGCTTGTCCCTGGGATGACGCACCCGTGCTGGATCGGTGATGAAACCCCGATGTTGGGAGTACTCCAGGAATCCCCGGGTGAGCCTGGGATGCAGGGAGTCGGCGCCCGCCACCGCGGCAGGGAAGTTGTCCACTACCAGGTATTTCGGAATGCCGCCGAAGAACTCCCAGGCCCCTTCCAGACCGGCTATCACCTCCTCCAACTTCTGACTGTGGGGGGCCAGAGGAAGCTGTGCCTGGAGTAGGTCAGAACCACCATCAACGCCCACACCGTGCGGCGGCGGCCACTCGCCGGGTCGCGGATGTAGCCCATCCGCCCAAAGTCCATCTCGGCTACTTCACCCGGCGGACTCTCTCCCATCCGTATCGTCCGAGGGTTGCGTCTCAGCCAGTTGCGCCTCAGGATGAACCGGCGCAGTGAGGTGTATGACACCCGGCATTCCCGCTCAGCCAGCAACTCCTGTATGCGGGTCATCTGCAGACGATCCACGCTGAGCCAGTGGTAGATCTGGTCTCCCCATGGGGCCAACAGGTTCTCAGTTGGCGTATCTATCTGTCGCGGGCCGCCGCGGCTCACCGGCGCCAACACGCTCAACTGCTCCTCACTCGGTGCCGGTCCATCCCGGGCTACTCCCGCCTTCTGTGCCGCCGACAGATACTTGCGTACGGTGTCTCTCGACAGTCCCGTCCCCGCCGCTATGTGTCGCTGACTGTTCCCTCTCTGCCAGCGACGGATCACTTCTGCTATGTCCACTCTGGACACCTCCTTGTAGGCCATCGCCGCTCCTCCATGTGAAGTGCGACTATGGTCTTTGATTTCGGTGCCCAGGGTGGACTAATGCCCCTGGCGAAGTGGCCTAATGTTCCTGGCGATCTCGCGATTTACCGGTATATAGTTCTTGGCGTTTTACATAATTCAGTTTAGCGGCAGGGATCCCCTTTTTCCAACAGGGCTATCGCATTTGAAAATACGACGGCGTAACTCCGGCTTCTATCCCGTTCTTCAACGGAAGGAGTCAAGAGCACGCGAATGGTTTAGTATTCGACGGGGAACAATTGGCTTCGGCCACTGGATACCGGCATTCGCCAGTTTGACGTCACTAAAACCTTTCATATTCGATTGCCCTGCTCTTTCCGATGTGACGTGGACTTTCTGCCCTCTGCGGAGGTTATAATAGGAAGAAGTGCCTTTGCAGGGTGCGCCCGTGTCCCAGCTGTGATTCCGTATTGAAACGGATGCGCCCCGCCAAGGGTAACCACCTTGCGAGTGGTAAGAACTCGCAAGGACTTTCGGTTAAGGTGCTTTTTTACAGAGCTGACTGCGAGTGGCCCGTTGGTGGATAGGCACGACGCAATGGCATGGACTCTCAAACTGGAACAAGCCGAAAGAGGTAGTGACACGTGACCGACACTTGGGAATATCCGGGATCTCGGTGGTGGCGAGTGGATCTCCACGCCCATACCCCCAAATCGTACGATTTCAAGGGCCAACTGGAGAAAAATGCCGACGCCATGCGTCGGTGGCTTGAAGCTGTCCGCGACGGTGGGATCGAAGCCATTGCAGTCACAGACCACAACACCGCAGAGGCAATCGAGCCGATTAAGAGCGCTGTCTCGGAAGTAGTTGGTGCTCCGGTCGTCTTTCCTGGAGTCGAGCTAACCGCCAACGACGGCTGCCATCTGCTTCTCCTGATGGACCCTTCGTTTAATCAACAGCACGTCAATGACCTACTTTCTCGTGTCGAAATTCCGGTAAATGACCGTGGGAAGCAAACGGCGCGTTCCCCTCTGAGTGTAGAGAAGATTTTGGAGGAATGCGGAGACGACGCCCTAGTGATCGGCGCCCATGCAAATGGAGTAGACGGGCTTCTACAGTTTGGCGGGGAGCAGAGAATCGCAGTGCTTCGTAATACCAAACTCGCCGGGGTGGAAGTCCAACCGGACATGGATTGCGACAGCACTTGGCTCGATGGGACCAAACCGGAGGTTGGGCGTAAGTTGTCTCAGGTGTGGGGGTCGGACAGTCACTCCTTCGAAACCATCGGACAGCGCTTTACTTGGGTAAAGATGAAGAAGCCGAATCTGGAAGGGCTACGCTTGGCGCTGTTGGACGGCGAAGCCTCTCTAAAGCCCGCTTACCGAGGAGATGTTGCAAACCCCAATTCCTACGCGAACCTGCTTATCGAGAGCATCACTGTTCACGAAGGGAAATTGATAGGCCGCAATACGCCAACGACAGTGTGTTTCAACCCTTGGCTGAACGCGATCATCGGTGGCCGCGGAACGGGCAAATCCACGCTGATTGATTTCTGTCGTATTGCACTGAGGCGAGACGGGGAGCTTGACGGCACCGCTAGTAGTCTAGACGAGTCGTTGCGCCAGGTGTTCGACCGCCGTATGCGTGTTGCCATTTCACGCACTGACGATGGGCTGTTGAGAGAAAACTCTCGCATTGAGGTTGTGTATCGTAAGGACGGAGAAAGGTTTATTCTTTCTTGGAGTCCCGACGGCGGCACCCAATCCATTGTCAGGGTCAGTGACAACGAACACATTCCTGAAGATGGCAACATCATAGAGAGATTCCCGGTAAGAATCTACAGCCAAAAACAACTGTTTGCTTTGGCACAGGACACGAACGCACTTCTTTCGGTTATCGACGATGTCCAGGCAGTCCAGGCAGCAGGATCTGAACGACGGATGAACCAGTTAGAGAACGAATATCTTTCGCTGCGCCTCGAGGCGCGCACTGCAGCGGCTCAAGCAAGTGAACTACCTAACGTTCAAGCATCACTGAATGACGTCCGCCGCAAACTGGAAGTCCTTCAGCAGGGAGGTCACGCACAGATTCTGAGCACGTTTCGAACTCGGCGTCAAATCAACGACACTTGGAATGCCATTCTGGAATCTACTGGAAAAGGGCTGGATTCAATAAGCTCCGCCGTTGACGAACTATCCGTCGCTGAATTAGACATCGGTGTGGAGAGTGAGGACGACGCCCCGCGCGCATCCATCAGACGGGCGCACCAATCCCTCAACCGGCTGATAGCTGAGTTCCGCGAGAGCGTGACAGGTAGTATCGCCGAGGTGAACAGGCAACTTACGGAAGTCCGCGCCGGGGCAGACGCCAACGAATGGAGCGTGGCGGTGCGGGAAAGCGAAGCCGAGTTCGAAACCACGGCGGCTCGACTCGCGGAAGAAGGGATATCCGACCCAATGGAGTACGGGGCTCTAGTTGACCAAGCAACCAGGCTGGAAGCCGAAATCGGGAGGCTAACCGGCGAGCAGCAGAGAGTGGCAATTCTGGAGACTCAAGCTGAGGAAGTGCTTGTCCGTTATCGGGGAGCACGCGCCCAACTGAACGGTAGGCGGAGGGAATTTGCCCAGTCGGCATCCAGCAACGCATTGCGCGTCGAGGTGAATCCCTATGCCGCTCATTCTAACCTGGCTGAGGACCTGGAGGGCATTTTAGGCATCCATCGGTTCCAAGATGACCGTAGGGTTATCGCCGGTAGAATCCGGCCCCAAGATAACGGTCAGTGGGACTGGAACCGTTTGGACGTCTTAGTCGCGGAGATGCGCCGATTCCATTCGGGGAATACCGATATTTGGAGTGCCCAAGACGCACGTTTCAAGGTCGCATTGCGAGGAATACCGCCTGAACGGATAGACCGGCTGGCCCTCTATTTGCCGGAAGACACGGTGAGCGTCAAATTCAGGGACGCCGGGTCCAGTAACGACTGGCGGTCGCTGTCACAAGGCTCGCCCGGTCAGCAGACTGCCGCCCTCTTGGCCTTCGTGCTAGGTTTTGGCAACGAACCCATCATACTAGACCAGCCCGAGGACGACTTGGACAGCACGCTCATTTACGAGTTATTGGTCAATCGCTTTCGTGAAATGAAATCCACGCGCCAGATGATCGTTGTAACGCACAACCCTAATATCGTAGTGCATGGCGATGCCGAGTATGTTGTCTCCTTGGATGTCCCAAATGGCCAGACGACCGTGAGATGCAGTGGAGGTCTTCAGGAGATTAGCGTTCGAGACGAGATATGCAGGGTGATGGAGGGCGGACGAGAGGCGTTCCAGTCCCGGTATCATCGCATAATCCCGCTGACTGGGGCGACAAAATGACTCCCACCGATGACCTGGCCCGGCGTATACGGCTTGGAGAGGACTCCACGCTTGAGTTCAAGCGCGTCTTGCTGTCCGGCTCACGGGTTACGCGTCCAGAACGAAGGGACTTTGCCGACGAAGTGGCGAGCATGGCCAATGGGTGGGGAGGAATCGTAATGCTGGGAATTGATGACGCGACTCGGGACGTGTTGGGAATCCCCATTAACCGACTGGATGCTGTGGAAACTTGGGCGCACGAAATCTGTAATGATTCTCTCCACCCTCCCGTCGACGTGACAATCAGAAAGATAGAACTTCCCGATACTAGCGGGACCCTCGTTGCGGTGATTCGCATAGACGTCCCTCGCAGCCTGTTCGTCCATAGAAGTCCAGGAGGATACTTCAGAAGGATTGGAAGCTCCAAGCGCGAGATGCCGCCTGAATTGCTTGCCCGGCTCTTCCAAGAACGAAGCCAAAGTAGGGTTATTCGGTTCGATGAATCGGTTGTTCCCGGAACTTCAGCCGACGACCTGGAAGAAGAATTGTCCAGCCGGTTTCTACCCACTGGTAGTGCATTGGACCAGGATCACTTGCGAAAGCTGAGAGTGGTAGCAACGGACGAAAATGGATTTTCGCGTTTGACTGTTGCAGGTGTGCTGATGTGTACCCGCAGACCGGAAAACTGGTTACCACATGCGCAGATTCAAGCGGTCAGTTACGCTGGAGAACGGTACGACGTCAATTATCAAACCGACGCACGGGATTTGGGTGGGCCGTTGGACTCTCAGGTCATGGAGGCACTCCACTTCGTGGACCGAAATGTACTTGTGAGTGCAGCCAAGAAAGTTGCTCGCAGAGAGCGGCCGCAGTTTAGCGAACGGGTCTTGTTTGAAGCTTTGGTGAACGCTGTAGCGCACAGGGACTACTCAATGGCAGGAGCGCGGGTCCGGCTCCACATGTTCAGAAATCGAATCGAGCTCTATGTGCCAGGTTCCTTGGCAAATACACTTACACCAGACAGTATGCATCTGCGTCAATACAGCCGCAATGAGTTGGTAGTCTCGCTTCTAGCACGCTGCCGAGCACCTACCTCCGCTACGTTGGACCGGACACACATGATGGAACGTCGTGGAGATGGGGTACCAATTATCCTGGAGGAAAGCTACAAGCTTTCGGGAACCTACCCAGAGTACACGCTGTTAGACGATAGCGAACTCCGTCTCGTTATCTGGGCCGCAGACTCTGACCGATCCAATTCTTGAGAGGAACCGAAGCGACCACTAATTCAAACGTGGTACTGCGTACAGTCCCCATGATCCCACTTCAGGGGACTCGAACTCGAAAACATTGGCACTGATGCCAGCGAAACGTCCTTAATGTTCCAATCGCAATTGTGGGAACGATTGTGGGAATGGGTGGGGAAATGGGGTGTTTTTATAGCTAAGTCTGAATCCCCTCAGCTCCACCAGACTGGACAAAATCTAGAACCCTCACCTGTATAATCAGGCTGAATTTCTAGGATCAGCTCCACCAGATCCCTGGCATCTTCTTACATCGACGCGCAATTTCGACTTGTAACCAGGCGATGGCCCTATCCCTAATCTAGGAATGCCGTGGCAGCACCGGTGCTGCCACTTACCTTTTGAGGAGACGCTTTACCTTTGAGATGGGTCAACTCCAAGTAGGCGACTGCCTGTTGTTGACGAGTCGAAGATGACGCTGGTGCCCTAGGGGCGATAGTATTCCATTCCCAAGTGAGTAATCTGATCCTCGCCCATCAGCCAACGCAGTGTATTCTTCAGCTTAGTCTGCTGAATAAAGAGGTCATGTTCGGGATAGACGGAGGGTGCATGTTGCGGACTCTTGAAATAGAAGGACAACCACTCCTGGATGCCTGACATGCCTGCACGTTGCGCCAAGTCCATGAACAAGACAAGGTCAAGCACGAGTGGAGCTGCAAGTATGGAGTCTGAGCAGAGAAAATTCACCTTTAGTTGCATTGTGTGGCCCAACCAACCAATGAGATCGATGTTGTCCCAGCCCTCTTTGTTGTCACCACGTGGAGGGTAGTAGTTGATCCTCACTTTGTGGTAGGCATCCGCATAAAGGTCAGGGTACAAATCCGGCTGGAGTATATATTCCAATACTCCCAGCTTTGACTCCTCTTTCGTCTTAAAGTTCTCCGGTTCATCGAGTACTTCGCCATCCCGGTTCCCGAGTATATTTGTGGAGAACCAGCCCTTCATGCCCAGCATCCTTGCCTTCAACATTGGACCGATTACTGTCTTGACCAGGGTTTGGCCCGTCTTGAAATCCTTGCCACAAATCGGAACTCCATTGGTCCTGGCCAACCCCTCTAACGCTGGGATATCCACCGTCAGATTGGGAGCTCCGTTTACGAAGGGGACTCCCTCCATCAGCGCGGCATAGGCGTAGACCATTGAAGGCGCGATGCTACTATCGTTTTCTTGAAGCCCGCCGATGAATGATTCGATGTCTTGGTGGACATCTTCCTCGGTAATGTACTTTTCGGTGGACGCACACCACACCATTACCAGCCGGTCACAGCCATTAGTCTCTTTGAAGCGCCGTATGTCTTCCCTGATGGCTTCTGCTGCGGCCAGCAGGGATGAGCTTTTTCTGGTGTTCGCGCCGCTGATTCGTTTTACATACTCCCCGCTGAAGACTGCCGACATTGGGTGTATTGACTTCAGGAAGCCGGCAATGGGTTCTATCTCTTCGTATCGATTTAGAGTACCCGCTTTGACAGCCGCCTGATAGGCGTCGTCTGGAATCGGGTCCCACGCTCCAAAGACCAACTGGTTCGGATCTGCCATAGGAACGAAGTCTCTTATGAATGGCGTCCTTCCCTCAGAACGCTTACCGAGCCTAATGGTGGCAAGCTGGGAGATCGATCCAATGGGCAGTCTCGTGCCGCGTCGAATGTGCTCCACGCCGGCTATGAACGTTGAAGATACGGCTCCCAGTCCTACCAGCAAGACACCCAGCTTCCCTTCGGCCGGCTCAATGCACAGCGTCTCGGAAATCACAAAGTCTTTTGGTTCGAGAACTACGCCGTGACGGATTGCCAACTTCATCAGAGGCTTGTGCCATTGGGACGGGATTCTCCCAGTCTTGGCCCAGTGCTGGATCGTACTTTGGCGTTTTCCCAACAAGGCCGCCAATGCGGACTGTCCGCCGAATCGGTCTATAATCCGTTTTGCATTATTCATTTCGCAGATACCAAACAATATATTCGTTTAACTTGGAGCTTTTCGCAACCGATACGGGGTGTTTACCGTACCTTAATGAAATATTGTAGTGGGCGTTATTGCTATTATAACGAAAATATCGTTGCTCTTCAATATCCCTCCGAAGCTTTTGGCTCTCACCGGTCCTGCCCTTCTCCGTAATTGGCAAAAACCCCAAGAGTACCGTAGCCATCCCGAACAAGGTGCCTCCTTCGGGATGGATCGATCCTAACATTGGGTTACTGCGTACCTTAAACTTGACGAAAACCAAACAGACAATGCTTCAAGATGACTCTGGAGGAGTTGCAGAGCAATGCGTTAGACTAGGCCTTCCATTGGGATTGAGCATTTTGAGATGTCCGAATTTGGACTCTGGTCTGATTGGGGGAGAGCATGGCTAGCAGTAACGGAGTAGTTGAAGCGGTGGGTAGGAGTTCGACGCACTCGATTTCGAAACCAAACCTGGGAAGCATCCGGCTGATTGCGGGCCTAGGAGTTGCTGATGATGCTCACCAGGGGGAGACCGCCCAACATCTTTCACACGCTGCTGGTGGTCCCGATGGGCCGAACCTCAGACAGGTACACCTGATTCACGCAGAATTGCACGACGAATTGCGGAAGAGTGGATTTAGCATTGCCGCCGGGGAGATGGGCGAGAACATTACTGCTCGAGGGATAGACCTCATTAGCCTTCCACTTGGCGCCAGGCTGATTCTGGGGAGTTCCGCGGTGGTAGAGATTACGGGGCTTCGCAATCCCTGCGCCAAACTTGACGAACTCCAGAAGGGACTGATGCGGGCTGTGCTTGGGCGTGACGACGAAGGCAGACTTGTCCGTAAGGCTGGTGTGATGTCGATTGTTGTTTCTGGAGGAGAAGTCGGAATCGGTGACCCTATCGCGGTCGAGTTACCACCCCACCCACATCGCCGCCTCGAAGTCGTTTAGGCTTGGGGTGTCCGTTACGCTCGGCAGGGCCAGGATAGCATTGAGGATGTTCTCGCAAGCGAGCGACTCAGCTTGTCCTCAGCTCCATAAACAAGTTAATGCCGTTCTGTTAAGCGGGTTGGCTATATCAGACCGTCGCGGTCCAGCAGGGTGCGGGCGGTGTCGTCGTCGTCGGTCGTAACAGCGACGATGGCGTGGCCTTTGATGCGATGCATGATGTGGATGGTGCGCACGTTGATCTGATTTTCGTGGAAGATTCTGCTGACGCCGGCGAGGGCTCCGGGTTTATCGGGAAGGTGGAAGACGATGGCATCCGAGGTTACGGCGCGCAAACCTTCCTCGAGCATGGCGTGAAGGGCCGCGTCGTCGTCGTCGGTCCTGAGGGATATCACGCCCAGCTCTCCTATGGAACGTCCATCGATGTATTCGATGTTGATATTCGCCTCACCGAGCACCTGGGTAACGCGACCTAAAGACCCCGGCTCATGGGGAACCAGCACAATAATACGGCGGGGCCTTGCCGCGCTTTCGGCGAGATCAGCGCTCATTGGTCCCGGGCGGCCATTCAAGGCAATCAGCGATGATGTTATCCACCATTTCACGAGTGACGTGAGGCATGGTTATCAGGTGGGCAATGTCGCCAAAGGGAGCGAGTTGCCACTGGAACAGGACGTATGGAGATGGGCGCGGAAACACGATGGTTGCGCTGTTCTTCCCCCGCCAGGCGGGAATGCCGTTAGCGTTGAATTGCCGGACTGCGTATTCCGCGGTATCGAGCATCTTCGCCACAATTCGGCGAAAGCCGTCCCGTCCATTCTTGGTCAGGGAATACCAGATTATCACCGGGGTAAAGGCGTTGCGAGAGCCAAGGAGCGTGGTATCCAGGGCGCCCACGTATTCGATTGCGCGTCCAATCTGGGCCGTGTAATCTCGCTTGGTGACGACAACGCCGCAGGGTAGAGGCGAACCGATCAGTTTATGGCCCGATATGGCTATGCTGTCGATGCCGCTGTCGAATCCGAAGGGCTGCGGATCATCGACGAAGGGAAGGATCATGCCGCTAAGCGCAGCATCGGCATGGATGTACGAGCGGGGGAGCGCCAACTCGCTGAGAATGCCCCGAATCTTGTCTAGGTCATCAACGGCTCCCTTCATGGTGGTGCCGATATTGGCCACTATCAACGGCGGCTTATCCCGGTTGATGAATATGGACTCGCGGAGGTCGTCATAGTCCATCTCGCCGTTTTCCTGACTGCGGATCATGATGTTTCGCACATTCAGTACGTGCAGGATTTTGAGCACCGAATAATGGGTGTCCTGTGAGAAGTAGGCTATGGGATCGCGCAACATCTCGCGGCCCACATAGATGCCGTACATGTTGCCCTCGGTGCCGCCCGTCGTGACGTAGCCCCAGGCCTCATCCGCCGGCAGCCTCACCATCTCAGCGATGGCCCGCACAACCTCGCGTTCCGTTTCGTGGGTGTTTGACTGATAGCGAGAGTGGGCGAAAGGGTCGCCCACGTTGTTCCCGCAGTACCCCAGCAGCGGGTAGAGATCTGAGTAGTCGAATTCCTGATTGACTGGATAACCCGCAGAGAACGGGCTCAGTAGTTCGAATTCGGAGCGTATCTGGTGGATTCTACGGTCTAGTTCGGTTTGCTTCTCGAGCATTCTCAGCAGCGTCCTGACATCTATTTGTATGCGCTTTGTGAGTCAAGACATTATATCATGCGCCAGTAGAGACGATGCCCGGCGCACACATTCACGTACAAAGCATATTGCCCGCCGACATGCGTCGGCGCTGTCGATGAGGGGGAAACCAGTGAACCTCCAGGTCAAGTCATAATGGCGATGCGAGAAGGGGCCGGCATCCCTACCGTGGAATTCCACATCGGTTCTCAAGCGACGCCATTCAGGTAAAATAGATGCGCGGCGGGTAGGTGGCGACGCCCGTTATTTGGACAGTTGGGGCAAGAGATGAAGAGTTTGGCGCGGATCTTTCGGCTGCGGTTGGCGCGGGGGCTGACGACGCTGGTGTTCCTGGTGGTTGGGGGCGGGGCGGGGTATGTGGTGATCGAAGGGTGGTCGATTCTCGACGCGTCGTATATGGTGGTGGTTACGTTCACCACCGTCGGGTATGAAGAGGTGAATCCGCTTTCGCAAGAGGGCCGGCTTTTTACGATGGCATTGATGGTGGCGGGGATTGGGGTGATGTTTTACACGTTGACGGGCATGGTGCAGCTGGTGGTGGAGCAGGAGGTGCTGCGCAGCATTGTACGGAGGCATAGGATGAGATCACAGTTGTCCAGGCTCAAGGGGCACTTCATTGTTTGTGGTTTCGGCCGGGTGGGCAGGGCGGTGGCTTACACGCTTAAGGGGGAGTCGGCGTCGCTATTGATTCTCGACAAGGACGAGGAGGCTCTGGAGGACGCCCGGGATCTAGGCTATCTGTACGTTCAGGGGGACTGTACGAGGGACGCGGACCTGCTGGCGGCTCAGGTGAAGGATGCGCGGGGACTGGTGGCGGCGACGGGGGACGACGCCGAGAACGTCTATATTTCGCTGACGGCGCGGGGACTCAATCCGAAGCTGCACATCGTGGCGCGGGCTTCGAGTTCCGACGCGGAGGACAAGCTGCGGAGGGCGGGAGCGGACCAGGTGGTGTCGCCGTATGCCATAGGAGGCAGGCACATGGCGCTAACGGCCATAGAGTCGCAGCGAGAGTCTAACGGCTAGGGTTGGAGGGAGCGGGTCCCGGTTATTCTTCCGCTTCCATATCCATAGATACGTCGGCAACTAGATATCCCTGGCCGATGCCCTCGCGAACTTGCGCCAAGGCTGCTGCGAGAGCGGCAGGAGGCGGGGTGTAGACCTCGCCTGTCCTCAGGAACACGAGGCCAGCCTCCGGCGTTTCGCCCGTGGCTCGCTTGAGGGCTTCGCGGTAGAGGGCAAGCTGGGCGAGATAGCGGCCCGCGACATCGGCGACGGGGCGGCCGCGGACGTCGTCCGTCTTGAAGTCCATCACGCGCCAGCCTGAGCCGGTGCGGTAGACGAGGTCTATAGTCCCGTGGACGGGGATGCCGTCCCAGTCCCAGGAGAAGGGCATTTCGAAGTAGGGATCGGTGTTGTCGTCTCGGAGGGTCTTCGCCAGGGGGCTGCCGTCGAGCCAGTCGAGCATCACATCGACCTCGGAGGTCAGGCGGGCCACTTCCTCATCGGACAGTCCGTCGTCGATGCGACGGGCCATGTCGCCCAGGCAAGGGCGGCGGCCAGAGGTGAACCAGAGCTCGATGGCCTGGTGGGCCAGATTTCCCCTGGCCAGGCCGAGACCCGGGCCGTAATTCGCGAATCCGTAGAATTCTTCTGAAGTTTCGAGAGCGGTTACGGGGGTGCTGGAACGCATGGGGATGACAGGCGGGCGGGAGACGTAGGATGACGTCACTTCCTCTTCGTCGGCCACGTCCGGCAAGGAGAGGAAGGCTTGGTTTGGCCGCTTCGCGATGCCAGACATATCGATGGGGATGGTAGGGCGGACTTCGACACCGGTCCACGCGCGCGTATTCAGGGCATCCTGCGCCATGGCCATCCAGCTTTCGCCGCTTTTGGTCTCCACGCCGCTCAGGTAGAGCTTGTCCGACGCTCTGGTGGCGGCGACGTAGAATAGACGCTTGTATTCGGCAGCCTCTTCGACCTTGTCGCGCTGCTCCAAGTGGGAGCAGAAACCGGGTTTCCGCCGCTTGTTGTCGCCGTCGAAGTCGGGGGTCAGGGTTGCCGAGATACCTGCATCGCGACGCCATTGGACGGTGTCATAGGAGTTGCGGCGGTTGGCGTCGCACTCGGGGACGAAGACCACGGGGAACTCCAGCCCCTTGGCGCCGTGGATGGTCAACAGGCGGACGGCGTTCAGGTCATCGAGAGGAGCTTGACCCTCGCGGGCCACGGTGTCCTCGATTCGACGTCGCAGGTATAGGGCGGCCTCGTCCAGGGACTGACCGCTCAGGCCGCGCAACATGCCCACGAGTTTGCGGATGTTGGCCAAGGCTTGCTCTCCACCCGGAAGCGCGCCCCAGGAGGCTTCGAAGCCGGTTTGCGCCAGCGCTTGCTCCACCAGGTCGTGGGCCGAGGCGTAGGGAGCTTCGGCCCTGAGGTTTGCGAGAATTTTCCATGCCGCGTGGCAGGACCGGCGAGCGTCTTGGTCCAACTCCGGCGGGGGATGTTGGAGGGAGTCCAACCAGCCGGCGTTGGGAGAATGGGTGCGGAGGAGGAGCAGGGTCTGGTCGTCCAGCATAAACATGGGAGAGCGTAGCAGGCCCACGAGGGCGATGGCGTCGTCGGGCTGGGCGAGCCAACGGACCAGGTTGACGAGGTCCAGAACTTCCTGCCGTCGGAAGAAGCCAGGGCCGGACATGGTCCGGTAGGACACGCCGTGGTTTTCCAGGGCCTGCTCAAAGAAGTGGACGTTGGAGAGGCGGCGGAGCAGGATAGCGACGTCTGAGGGGCAAATGGGGCGCGTTTCGTTCAGAGCGGAGTCCCAGACCGGAGCGGACTGTCGGAGGAGGGCTTCCACTTCGGCGGCGACGGCGTCCGCTTCCACTCGACGTTTGCGATTCTCCGGCGCTCTTTTGCCATCGGGGGTCTTGTCCGACAACTGCATCAGCGCCATGCAAGGCTGGGAAGGAGAATCTCTGCCGGTGCCGCTCATGGCTTCCATGGGGGCCTCGAAGTCCTCCGCCGCGCCGTGGAAGACGTGGCGGA
Organism: uncultured Dehalococcoidia bacterium; assembly: GCA_951812825.1. Lineage (GTDB taxonomy): Bacteria > Chloroflexota > Dehalococcoidia > Lucifugimonadales > JAPULR01. The sequence continues at coordinate 1,181,694 of OX638324.1, forward strand.
AGAGGCCGTTCAGTCCCTCGACCAAGGGGTCGTGGGCGCGGAAGGTGCGGGTAAGGCTGTGGAGGCCGCCGGTTTCTTCCACCTCTCGCTGAAGCTGCCGGAAGGTGCGAACGTCCCCTCCTCGGAAGCGGTAGATGGCCTGCTTGGCGTCGCCGACGAAGAAGGTATTTGGGCCTCCGGGGCCCCGGAGCAGCTGCAGAAGCTCAATCTGGGCGGGGTTGGTGTCCTGGAGCTCGTCGACCATGAGGTGCTTGAAGCGACGCCGGTGACTTTCTGCGATCTGCTTATGGTCGCGCAGGAGCTGTCGGGCCTTGATCTCCAGGTCGAGGTAGTCAAGGCCGCCGAGGGCATCCTTGGACTGCTGATACCGGGCGCAGGCGTGGTCGAAGAGGTGGCGCAAGTCGGCCAGAGCTTCGAGGGCCAAGCCGTCGTGCTCGTTCCAGCGGGGAAGGCTGTTAAATTGCTGCGCCACTTCTCGCAGGCAGCGCAGAACGTCCTTTACCTCAGCGAGGTTGCCGCCCCAATTTCGGTCGCTGCCGCCCCTGAGGTTGATTTCAGACTTGGCCCCGATGACGCGGTCCAAGAGATCTTTCCAGGTCGCAGTTTGGAGTTCGCCCAAGACTTCCAGGACATTGCCAACGCGGTCCTTCTGCACGTCTTCGCCAGCCTGCTCGTGGGCCACCTGTAAGTAGTCGACCCACTCATTAAGTTGGGGGCGGGCAGCGTCTACAACGGGCTGCGCTTCTGTATCCATAAGGGAGCGTAGGCCCTCAGCCCACTGTTCGGGGGAGTCGCCGGGCATGGAGCGGAAGGCCCGGTCGACGTCGTCCCTGCGGCGGACCATTTCGGGCAGCATTCTGCGCACTTCGTGGACACCCATTTCCTGCAGGGCCAGCAGGCCGCGGCCATCCCGGGGGGCAGCCTCCAGGGTTTCAGCACAGGCATTGAGGCGCTCCACCTCCGCTTCGTCTTCCGAGAGCACAAAGGCGGCGGGATCCATGCGGGCCTCCACGGGATTTTCGCGAAGAATCTGGAGGCACAGGGAATGAATGGTGCCAATGACGGCTTTGTCCAGGTCCTTGCGATGGTCGGCCAGGTCATCCCTGGACATGACCTCGCGGCGGACCCGTTCGCGCATCTCCGCGGCCGCAGCGTCGGTGAAGGTGACGGCCCCAATCTCGCTTATTTTGTGGGAGCGGAGGAGGTCGAGGTAGCGCTCGACAAGGACGCGGGTCTTGCCGGTGCCGGCGCCGGCGGTGACTACCACGTCGCGGTGGACGTCTGCGACGATGGCTGTCTGCTCCGGGGTTAGATTCATTACCATCGCTTCCACCGTGAGAACTCGTTGACGCGGCAAGCGTGCTTGAAGGCGCAATATGTGGGGCACTTTTCCGGTTGTGGAAAGACGCGGAAGTCTCCGGCGTCAACGGACTGTCGGACTTCTGCCGCTGCCTTCAGGGCATCCTGCAAGAGGCGATTGTCCTCTTCGTCGGTGGAGTCCAGGGACCAGTGTTTGTGGCGGGGGTTCAGCCACGCGTAGCGCGCAACCACATTATTGATGCCCATCTCGGTTGCAGCCAGGTGGGTGTAGAGCTGTAGCTGGAGAAGTTCCGCGTCTGCAAGTCGATTTCTTGAGATGTACTGGCCCGACTTGTAGTCGACGACCACCAATTCATCTGGGCCTGCGTCAAGACGGTCGATGTAGGCTTGAAGCTTCATTGGTGGATCCAGGGGTAGGTCGCCCACTATCTCTTTTTCGATGCCCAAAATTCGGTCAACCCCCAAGTCGCGGCTGAAGGCGGCCTCGTTGGTCAGCATCCGCTCCAGTCTGTCGAGGGTGGACTGCCAGTCGAGGCTCCAGGTATGGACGTTGCCAAAGCCATACCTGGAAGGGGCAGCGTTCCAGATGGTCTCGCCCTGCTGTCGAAGTCGCTCCAGGACCTCCTCCAGATTGTCGGGATCAAGGCAAAGCTCTTGGTCTCGCAGCGGGGCCAGCGCGTGTTCCAAGACTTCGTGGACTACTCTGCCACGGGTGGCAGCATCGGGCTCCGTCATCTCTTCGTCTAGTTCGTTCAAGGCGAGGCCATAGCGACTGAAGAACTGGAAGGCGCAGGTTCGGTAGCTTTCCAAGCGGCTCGCGCTCCATTTGGCTTCGGGGCCGGTAAGCCAAGGAACCAAACCGGCGGCAATGAGACCTTCGTACTTGCCGGCGTCGCTGAAGGAACGGCGACGCTTTTCCACCTGTACGGACTCCCGCACCGTGGGCCAGTTGCCGTATTCCTTCGGACGCAGGAACCCGCCGTGACGCCATTGGGCGGCGCAGGCTATCGCCAGCTCCCGGAGGGAGGAGGCGGTTTCATGGGAGGGTTGGGGGAGTTCGATGGGCTTGGCACTAAGCCGGTCATAGTAGTAGGAGCCGGAGGCGGGGCGGCCCCGGGAGTCCAGGCGGGTCTTCCACAGGTACAGGGCGCTTTCGGCGCGGGAGCGGGCGGAGTCCCAGAGCTGGTCTTCCGAAAGGCCCGGCTCCGGCGGCAGTTGAAGACCCGCAGCAGATAGGGCATCCAACGCTTTCTCGCTCAGCAGGGCGGTGGAGGCTCGTGGAGCGGGAAACTCCCCTTCCACCAGTCCGCCGACGAAAACGGAGTGAAATCGAAGACCGGCGAGGGCGCGGATGGGGGCTAGGACTACGCCCCCCACTTCCCGAAGCAGGAGCGACGGCGCTTCCATGCGGGATTCGAGCCAATTGGCAAAAACCTCAAATGAGGCTTCCTTGCCTCCCAGAGCTTTTTGCACGGACACCAGCTCCCTCAGATGCTGGCGGAGGAGGTTCACACCCGCTTCCACATGAGGGCGTTTGAGGGACTCCGGGTCTATGAGCGGCGTTTCGCCGAACAGGGCGGTTTCCCATTGGATCGCGCGGTCTCCAAGGGAGCCGACGGGGTCTTCCAGGAGGGACCGCAAGTCTTCCAGGGCCTGGGCCATTCCTACCCGGGCACGACTGTCTTCGAGGTGGCCGCCTGCTCCCAGCAGGGTCGGATGCCCTCGCCACTGATTCTTAGCCCTGGCCTTGCGAGTGAAGGCGCGCACATCTTCTCTGGTCACGTTCCACCGGGCCAGGTTGATGAAGCCCCCCTCCAGGACGGCGGCCAAGTCGGCGAGACGCCAACCATCCGCGCCAAGATTAAGGAGCCGGCGTAGCCATGCCCCCAGGGGTCGGTCTCGCAAGGCGTCGCCTGCGGCCGGGTCAAGGGGGAGTTGATATTCGGCAAAGACCTGCCGAGCCAATGCAAGGTGTGGGGCAATCTGCCTGAAGGCGACGGCGAAGTCCGAGGGCCGGAGCTCCGGGTCCTCCACCAACTTTCGCTTGATGAAACGAGCAACGTCTCTGAGCTGAGCTTCGTGGTCGGCGCTTTCGCCCCCCAGGACCTGCAGGGCCGGGGCGTCTTTGGAGGCGCCAAGATCTATGACCTCCGCTTGGGGAAATTGGCGTCGGAGTCTCTGGAAGTCATGGCGTGCCCGAGACCCCGAGCCGGGGTCCATGCTCAGGAGCAGGGACGTCCTTTCCGCTACTTCCTTGAGCAGCGCCAGTTCCGTACCTCGGAACATCTGGAAGCCGTCGAGAACTACCAGTTGGGGCAGACCCGCGCCATCGTTGACTGCCTTGGCTGCTTCAAAGGGCTGGGCTGCCGGGTGCGCCCAACCCCGTCGACTTAATTCCTCAAGGTAGGCGGAGTATATGGCGGCCAGGGCATGGAGGGCCGGCATGCCGGTATTTGCGGCTGCCGTCCGAAACCGTCGGGGGTCTGCGCCCTCCGACACCAGGTTGGGGATGGCGGCTCTGAGGAGCCTGCCCAGGCCTCGCGTGTGGAGGATGGGTCTGAAATAGGATGCGCCTCCGGCTTCCACCTCCCGACGGGTTATTCGAAGAAGCAGCTCTTCCGCAACGGAGTGTGGTATCGTCGTGGATGCCCGGCTTGCGGCTATCCGGTGGCTGAAGCGGGGCAGGCTTTCCACCCTGAGGCCCATGGCTACGCCGCATTTGGCGACCAGGCGACGGCGGAGCTGGTCGGCGTGCCGGACGCCGGGGGTCAGGAGGAGCACATCCCATATCCTGCCGCCCGCATAGCCGCGGGCCAGCCTGGAGATTATCTCCTCCGTTTTGCCGGTCCCCGGCCCTCCAGCGATAAGGGTGACTTCAGCCATTGCGCTTTGCTTTTCCGCCCGGTTGAAATTCCTGCAACTCAGGTGAGCCAAGGGTAGCCAAGTTTTGGTTGGTTGCCAACAGGAAGGGTCCTATAAGGAGGTGGGCGTGGGTGGGGGCGCGGGACGACCAGAGCTGAGAGATTCCTTTGGACATAGGGATGCGGTGCTGATAAACTGAGGCAGCATCTCCCAGTAGTGCAGGAGGTTAGACATGACTACTTCTCCCTCTCAGAAAATTCTATGTGTTCTCTACCCGGACCCCGTTGGCGGCTACCCGCCCAAGTACGCGCGGGACGGCATTCCCACCCTCAGCCAGTACCCGGACGGGCAGTCGCTGCCCACACCCAAGGGGCTCGGCTTCACGCCGGGGCAGCTTGTCGGCTCGGTGTCAGGCGGGCTGGGACTGCGCCAGTTTCTTGAAGGGCAGGGGCACCGGTTTGTGGTGACTTCGGACAAGGACGGCCCGGATTCGGTCTTCGAGAAGGAACTGCCCGACGCCGACATTGTAATATCGCAGCCCTTCTGGCCGGGCTACCTGACGGCGGAGCGGATCGCCAAGGCTCCTAAACTGAAGATGGCCATAACCGCGGGCATCGGCTCCGACCACGTGGACCTGCAGGCGGCAATCGAGAACAACATCACCGTATGCGAAGTCACGTTCTCCAACAGCATCAGCGTTGTGGAACACGCCATCATGCAGATTCTGGCGCTGGTGCGGGACTTCGTTCCCCAGTACCAGTGGGTGGTGAACGGCGGCTGGAACATCGCCGACGCCGTTTCCCGTTCCTATGACCTGGAAGGCATGGACGTGGGAGTGGTAGGCTCCGGGCGCATCGGTTTCGGAGTGTTGAAGCGGCTGAAGCCCTTCGACGTGAAGCTCCACTATAATGACCGGTACCGGCTGCCCACGGAAGTTGAGGAAGAATTGGGCCTCACCTTCCACGAGACGGTGGACTCGCTGGTTTCGGCGTGCGACGTGGTGAGCATCCACTGTCCGCTGCACCCGGAGACGGAGCACATGTTTAACGACGAACTGATCGCGAAGATGAGGCGGGGTTCGTACATCGTCAATACGGCCCGGGGGAAGATATGCGACCGGGAGGCGATAGCGCGGGCTTTGGAGAGCGGGCATCTGGCCGGCTACGCCGGGGACGTCTGGTTCCCGCAGCCGGCGCCGCTGGACCACCCGTGGCGGACGATGCCGAACCACGCGATGACGCCGCATACGTCCGGCTCTTCCCTTGCGGGGCAACACAGGTACGCCGCCGGAGTGCGGGAGATTCTGGAGTGCTGGTTTGAGGGACGGCCCATTCGGAACGAGTATCTGATTACCCAGGGTGGCGCGCTGGCTGGAGCCGGCGCCCACTCCTACAGCGAGGGGGACGCCACGGGCGGCTCCGAGGAGGCGGCCCGCTTTACTGCCTGATAGCGTCTCCGGCAATCCAAAAGGCCAGCCAAGAAGCGCCGCCCGGAAATGGGCGGCGCTTCGCTTCTGTTGTGTCAGCATCGCTGGGCCTTCAGACCAAAGAAGTTTCGGTCGGCGAATGCAGGGCCTTCAAACCCTAATTCCACAAGTATTTCCCCATTAGCGGACATTATCGTGCCAGTGTTACGTCGGAAAGCGGTAGTTGCTTGCCAATATAAGCCCCATAGTCCATCCTAACCCCCATATTGCATAAAGGAGGTTCAAACATGGGCACCATATCCGTGAACCGGGTGGCGGGTCTGTCCCTCATATTCGGCCCCTTAATCGCATTCGTCTTCTTTCTCATCGAACCGGGTGGATTGCTCATTGACAGCGTAAAGGTCTCAGATGCCGCTGGCACCATCACCGCCAAAGGAAGCAACGCCGCGCTGACCAATATAACCAACATTGCCGGCATCCTTGGTCTCGCCCTGATCCTTTCCGGCCTCTACGCCCTGATGCGGAACGTAACCTTGCAGGGCAACGGGAAGGCCCTTGTGCAGACCGGCTTCTTCATGGTCTTTTTGGGTATATCGTGGTGGATTCTATCCGGCGGTATAGACTTCATTCTGGCCGACGCCCAAACCCCCGAGCAGATCACAGCCAGCGTGCCCGTCTACTACGTGGGTTCCGCCCTGTTATATGCCGGTGGGATTACCCTGGGGTTTGGCGGTTTCATCTTCGCCCTGGGTCTTTCCACCAGGGAAGACTTCAATCAGATCATCTCCCTTCTGGCAGCGGTAGTCAGCCTGGCGGTGATGGTGTTCTTCGTGATTGCCGTCCTCAGCAACGACAGCCGAGACACGTTCATCACCCTCGCCCGCAGCTTCTACGTGCTGCTGGTCATCTGGTACGGATATCTGGGCTTCGCTCTGGCGAACAGGCCGGACCCCGATCTCTGGCAATAGACGGAATCAAGGACTTCCCGGCGGCTGGCCCACCATCGGGTCAGCCGCCAAGGCGTCCCCGGGACTTCCATTCACTCCGGTCAAGGTTGCCGCAATAGCGGCCTCCAAATATAATCGCAGGGCCGCGACAGCCCGGCTTACGGCCAATCTGAACGGAGGGCCTGCGACGCCAGCCTAATCCCACCCATGCTCCTCACCAAACTTCTGGAGCCTTTTGCTGAACTGCTGAACGACGCCGGGAGGATGTCGAAGCTGTGGCCCGCCCTCAGCATCGGCGCAATCCTCGGCGTACTGGTCATCATATTCCAGATTTCCTTCTCGGCCATCGTCTTTTCCGGCCCGTTGGCGCCCCTCGCCATCCGTGGTGTCGGCCTTCTTCTCTTTGGCGCGCTGGTCACCGTGGTCATCACAGGGCTGACGAGCAACTACAAGGGGATCATTTCCTTTCCGATGGAAGTGACCATCTCCGTGCTGGCGATTATCGGCGTGGGTGTGGCGGCCAGCATCGATGGACCGGTTGATCAACGTCATCTGGTCACCATGGCCGCCATCATGGGGTTAACCAGCCTCATCGCCGCCGCCGCATATCTGTCCATTGGGAAGTTCCGCCTGACAAACTATCTGCGGTTCATACCCTTTCCGGTGGCTGCGGGAATACTTGCGGCCACGGGGTGGATTCTCATTAGAGGCAGCCTGGCGGTGATGACGGGGGACGTTGCCAGCTGGGACGCCATTGTGCAAAGCGTGGAACCTTCCACGCTGGTAAAGTGGGGGCCGGGGGTTGCCTACGGGGTCCTGATATTCTTTGCCAGCAGGAAGTGGGGGCATTTTCTGGTGCTGCCCGTTGCCCTTGCTATGGGAATTTTGCTCTACCATCTGGCGCTGCTGGGATTGGGCATATCAATAGCCGAGGCCCGCGAAGACGGCCTGCTGTTCTCCCTGGGAGGGGCGCAGAGCGGGGCGCTGTGGCCGCCGTTTCAGCCAAGCGAGTTGGGGCTGATTGAATGGAGCGTGGTCTTTTCGCAGATGCCGATTATTCTGGCGGCGGCCTTCGTCACCCTGATCGCGGCGCTGGTCTACACCAACGCGCTGGAGCTTTCCAGCGGCGTGGAACTGGATATGAACCGGGAGTTCCGGGCCATGGGATTCGCCTCCGTCGCAGCGGGGCTGGGTGGGAGCGCGCCCGGGCATCACGTACCCCCGCTTTCCACTATGAGCCTGGTGGGGGGCGCATACACCCGGCTCACTCCGATCATTGCGGCGCTGGTGGTCGCCTTCGCCATCTTCCTGAGCGGGGCGGCGCTGGAGATTATGCCAATGACGCTGCTGGGCAGCCTTGTGTTCTTCGTCGGCTTCCGGAATATGTACACCTGGCTGTATGCGGTGCGAAAGATGCTGCCTTACGTCGACTACGGCATCATCCTGCTCATAGTGGGGGTCATTGCCGTAGCGGGATTCATCCCGGGGATAGCGGCGGGGCTGGTGGTGACGGTGTTGATATTTGCCTTCCGGTTCAGCCGGGTGGAGGTGGTGGATGCTCCCGTCACGGGGGAGCATATTCAGAGCAAGAAACGGCGGCCCATACTTCACCGGGCCATACTGGCGGACCAGAGTTCTCTCATTCAGGGCTACCACCTGAAGGGGTATATCTTCTTCGGCAGCGCGTATCCAATGGTGGACCGGCTGAACTTGGCCCTGGACTCGGACCCTGTCCCCAAGTGCGTTATCGTGGACTTCGACAGCGTGACGGGGTTCGATGTTTCGGCAGGCAGCGCACTGCACCGGTTCGCCCGCAGCGCAAGGGTGAGGGGAACACGGGTGGTGGTTACGTCCATGTCGCGGGCGTATCGGGCCATGCTGCTGCGAGGACTGCCGATGGCGGACCGGCACAACATCCACTTCGCGGAGGACTTCGACTACGGGCTGGAGTGGTGCGAAGACCTGGTGATCGAATCGTGGGACCGGCTGGCGAAGCAGCAGCAGGAGCCCCGTAACGTTCTCGTTGACGTTTCGAAGGAAGAGGCCGAGCGCGTGTCCGACCTGCAGGCCAGGTTTGCCGAGCTGACGGAGCGGTTGGAACCCCATGCGGAAGCGGTCGATTTCAAGGCGGGGCAGATGATGGTGGAGATAGGCTCTCATCCGCCGGGAATTCAGCTGCTGGTTTCGGGGCTGGCGACGGCCCACCACGGGCTGGACCATCACCGGCTGAGGGAGTACGGGCCGGGGTCCGTGCTGACGGTGCCGGCGGCCTTTGGCGACTACGCGTCTAAGGAGGAGATTCAGGCGGAGGAGGGGTGCAGAGTCCTCGTCTTGACCAGGGAGGTTCGGCAGTCGCTGGAATCGGAAGACCCGGATCTGGCGATGCGGCTGTACAGCTATCTGTTGAGCCAGGGTGGAGACTGACGGGAGCGGGGGTCCCAGAGCGCAGGGAGTTCACCCCCATGTCATCCTGAGCGTAGCGCAGCCTGAGAATCTCGTTGCCACAGCACGGCAACCCTCATCTGCCACAACCTTTCCAAAATTGACAACATTCCCTTGCCATAATTCCCCACCCTCTGCTATCCTTCCTCAAATGGAACATATAACCGCACTTCACAACGCCGCGGCAGGCTCCGCTGAACTCCTCCTCCGCGCCGGCTATTCCCTTCCAAAGGCAATTCTTCCCCTGGCTAATGCGCCATTCGTTTTCACTACAGCAAATTACGAATCCCCGTTTACGAAGGAAAACACCCTTCGTTTCCACCACCCAATATAACGAATCACGCTGAAACGAATAACCCCACTACAGCAATTCCCTTCTTTGATGAGTAAGGCGTTTTAGTGGGGGAGTTATCGGCGGGGTTCCCATCGGAAAAAGCGCACGGCGACGGTCATGCCCGCGACGAGCCACAGGGCCATCACGCCCAGGCTTGCCATCTCGAAGCCCTGGCCTGACTCGAAGGGATTGAAGGCGGTGTGCATGGTAGTCGCGAAGTGGCGGATGGGGAAAACGTCGGCGAAGGTGGTCAGCCACGAGGGGGCGTCTCTGAGAGGGATGAACACGTCCGAGATGAACATCAGGGGCAAGACGGAGGCCTGGACCACCGCCGGGGCCGCATCCGCATTGGGGATTACGGAAGTTATCGCCAGGCCGAGGGCGCAGAAGGTGGCAGCCGCCAGGACGAGGGACAGGATGAAGGCAGGGCTGGTGTTGGTGGGAGCATCCACGTCATAGAAGAGAATTCCAGCAGCCGTAACGATGATTACCAGCAGGATGGAGATGAGGACGGAATGGACGACCTTGCCCATGAGGAGGGCCGACGCAGGCAGCGGCGTGCCTCGAACGCGCTTGAGTGACCCTTCGTCGCGGGAAAAGGTGACGCCCATGGCTATGTTGGTGTAGCAGGCGGTTACCACCGAGAGGACCAGGATGGCGGGCACGTAGAAGTTGGAGGTGCTTATGACGCCGCCGTAGGTCTCCATGTCGCGGGTGCCGAAGAGCAGGTTGAAGATTACGAGGAACATCAGGGGGAAGACGAAGACGAAGAAACCGGCAACGGGGTTGCGCCAGAATACACGGTTTTCGTACTTGACCTGGCGCAGGGTTAGAAAGAGAGCCTTCACGCCTCCTCCGGGCCTTGAGAGGCCGTCAGCTGGAGGAAAAGGTCCTCCAGAGTAGGGCGGATGACGGTTAGTTCCTGGAGCTCTACTCCCTCCCTGATCGCCCAGGTCGTCAGCCGGTGGAGGGCCAGGGTGGGACAATCGGTGACGAGGACGTAGTGTTCGTCGGACTGCAGAACGCCGCCGTCCAGCTCATCGGGCATGGGAGCGGCGTCGGCGGAGAGCTTGTAGCGGATGGTGGCGCCTCCGCCGTGGCTCAGAAGCTCGTCGGGGGTGCCATCAACGACTATCTTGCCCTTGACCATGATCGCGACGCGGTCTGCCAGGTTTTGGGCTTCGTCCATGTAGTGGGTGGTGAGGACAACGGTCTTGCCGAGGTGCTGGAGGTTGCGAATCATGCCCCATGCATCCCGACGGGCGGAGGGATCGAAGCCCGTTGTGGGCTCGTCGAGAAAAAGCAGGTCGGGGTCGCCGGAGAGGCCAATGGCCACGTCCAGCCTGCGCTGCTGGCCGCCGGAGAGTTTCTTGACGCGGGTCTTGCGCTGGGGGCCCAGGCCCGTGGCCTGCAGAACGTCCTCCAGGGGCATGGGATGGGGGTAGTAGCCGCGGAAGAGGTCTATAGTCTCCTCCACGTTCAGGTAGGGTTGCGCGCCGGTGGACTGAAGAACGATGCCGATTCGCTCCCGGAAGGCGGTCTCTTTTCGGGCCGGGTCGTGGCCCAGCACGTGGACTTCGCCCGCAGACTTCTGCAGATAGCCTTCGAGGATTTCGATGGTTGTGGTCTTGCCGGCGCCGTTGGGACCCAGAAGGGCGAAGACCTCGCCCGTCGACACTTCGAGGTCGATGCCGCGAACGGCCTCCACATCCCCGTAGGACTTTCGAAGGCCGCGGACCTGGATGGCGGTGGAGGTTTGATTCATGTGGGCGTCTCTGTGAACGCCGGGTATGGTAAGGGAGATTGCAGGGGATGTCCAGAGTGGGGGTGTTTGGTAGTGAGTTGGGGGAGGCGCTTGCACTCGACTGCGCGAGTACCAGCTCCGCGTATTGGTGCCGACGAAGACCGACCAGCTATCGAATGGCTTGCACCTTAAGCTGGATGCCTTCGTGAACCTGAATACGGCTGATCACCTCGAAGAGATTGCGGGCTTGGGGGTTGCCGGAAGGTCCGAACATGCGCATGAGACTCTTGGGAGACTTTTTGGTTAGGGAGCCGAGCTCTTCGAACCCGATTGTGGCGTTGATATAGTCCCGCAACAGTATCTTTCCAGTTTCTACGTCTCCTACCAGAAGGCACTCCACCCCCTCTCTCAGCAACTCCTCTCGGAATACAGGATCGTGCCGGGCTCGTTCCATTACGGTCTCTTTGAAATCACGTGTGAGGGCCATCTTTCGCACCTCCTATCGTTTACGTTGCTTGTATTGCAGCCAAAGCTGACGGGCGTCTTCTATGTCCCTCTGCTGACGCCTCTTGGTACCACCGGCAAGCAAGATTATCAGAGAGTCTCCATCCCTGCCAAAATATATCCTGTATCCTGGGCCAAAGTGTATCCGCCGCTCTAACACTCCGCTACCGACGCCTCTAACGTTGGACAGGTTTCCAGTCTCGATTCGCGCGAGAGTTATTCTCACGCGGGCCGCTGCTCTCGAGTCGAGACCATTGAACCATTGTCCGAAGCGGCTTCTGCCTCGCTCGTCAAGGTATTCTCTGATCTCAAACACGGCTTTATAGTAACGGCCACGTTACCTTTCAGCAAGGGCAACGGCAAGAAGCAACACTGTATTGACCCGTTGGCTTGGCGGGGATACCATGACGACATCCGAAAGTAAGGACGGGGGTAGCTATGAGTGCACTGAACGGCTCCATAACCGGCAAGGTCATGACGGTAAACGGCCCCATTGATTCCGATGAGGTGGGCGTTTGCATTATGCACGAGCACATCTTCATAGACTTCTGGCGGGACAAGGAGCCGGGGTTCAACGCACCGGCGACGGACGTGGCCCACTGGAACGAGGAGTTGACGCTGGAGAACTTGTACCTGGCGCGCAGCCACAAGCCCATCAAGGACAACTACATGTTGACGGACGAGGGGGTGGCCGCCAAGGACCTGTTGGCCTACCGCCACCTGGGCGGGACGACGGTGGTGGACGTTACCAACATCGGGCTGGGGAGGGACCCGCTGGCCCTCCAGCGGATTTCCAATGCCACGGGTCTGAACATTGTGATGGGATCCGGCTGGTACCAGAAGTTCTACCATCCCGCGGACATGGACGAGCGCACGGTGGAGGACCTGACGGAGGAGATTATCCGAGACGTGACGGTGGGCGTGGGGAACACAGGGGTGAAGTCGGGCATCATCGGAGAGGTGGGAGTCAACGGCAACCCGTTGACGCCCAACGAGGAGAAGAGCATCCGCGCGTCCGGGCGGGCCAGCAGGGCCACAGGCGCAGCCATCACCTTTCACAGCGGGGGCACGGGTCGCGAAAAATTCCAGGTTGCAAAGTGGCTGGCAGAGGAGGGGGCAGACCTGTCGCGGACCATCTACGGACACAGCAACTCCTACGCCGGGGAAGTGGACCTGCTGCTGGAGCTTCTGGAGCTTGGGGTGTATGTGCAGTTTGATACCCTGGGCCGGGTGATGGCGCCGGTGGCGCGGAAGCCGATTACGCTGGCGCCGCCCAAGCCGGCGGACCCTCAGGTGGCCGCCGACGCGCTGGTGGCCGAGTGCATCCCGCAGCTTCTGGAAGCGGGTTACGAGGACAAACTTCTGCTATCGCAAGACGTGTGCATGAAGATGCACCTGCACGCCTACGGGGGAACGGGGTACACCTTTGTGCTGGAGAAGTTCCTGCCGTACCTGCGGCACCTGGGGGTGACGGAGGAGCAGATCCACAAGATGATGGTTGCCAACCCCAAACAGGCGCTGGCGCTGGCGGAACCGGGGTAGGGGGAACTGCTACTCCCTCCCCAGGAACTCCCGCTCCCATTGGGCGAATGCGTCTGTGTTGAGAACGGCGTTCTGGAGTTCAGCCGACGCGGCGATTTCGTTGAGTGCGGACGCAGAGCCGCCATCTACCAAGTGCTTCATGGCGTCGTGGAGGGCCTTCATGGCGACAAAGAAGGTCTGATGTCCGCGAAGGACGACGCGGACGCCGTTGGCACGGAGGAATTCTTCATCTGACACGTCCGGGCTGCTGCTGCCCATTACCAGGGGGAGCGACGTGGTTTGACGGATGGCTTCCAGCTGGTCACGCTTGGTGACGCCGATGAGCATGATTCCGTCAACGCCGGTTTCGGCGTAGGCCGCCACCCTTTGGCGCACCTCCTCGGCGGAGCGGGTGGCGGGGGCCGAAGTTCGGGCGAGGACGACCAGGCTTGGATCCCGGCGGCCCGTGACGCCCGCCCGCAGCTTGCCGACCATTTCGTCAACGCTGATGAGTCCGAGAGAGCTTTCGCCGTAGGCCGAGGGCAGGGCGGTGTCTTCCAGGGTCAGGGCCGACGCGCCGGCGGCTTCCAGTTCTTCCACGGTGCGCATAGCGCTGAGGGCGTTGCCATAGCCGTGGTCTGCGTCCACCAGCAGGCTCACGTCGGCGGCGCGGGTTATTCGACGCACCTGGTCGGCCAATTCGGAGAGGGTCAAGACTATCAGGTCGGGGGCGCCGAGAACGACTGCCGAGGCTATGGACCCGCCCAGGATTCCGAGGTCGGCGCCGAGATGACGGGCCAACCGGGCCGATACAGGGTCAAAGACGGAGACGGGATAGCCGATGGCGTCTCCTTCCAGGTATTGTCGGAACCGCTGCCTAGGCGTCATGGCCTACCTCCCCGTCAGAGTTAGAGTTGGTCTTCTTTGGAGCCCAGCGGCGTCCGTCCTTGATGGTGTGGGACGGGGCAAAGCGGCGCTCGGCCTGCACCTCGTCGCCCAGCATATCGGGGTAAGCGAATTTTCCCTCCTCCAATTCAAGCACAGCCACATCTCCAACGCTGCCTATGCGAAGGCTGCCCAAGTCTTCGCGACCGATGACAGAGGCGGGCCTGATGGTCACGCGCTCAATAACCTGCTCCACAGACATGCCCATACCCAGGAAGATTGACATGACCTCTAGCAGGTTGTAGTTCTTGGGCGGATATGGGGCACAGTAGCGGATGAGGGCCGGCGCGGGCGGACAGTCGGCAACCTTGTCGGTGCTGAGGGTGTGGGGCAGCAGTCCTTCGGCGATGGCCTGTCGGCAGATAGGGATGGCGAAGTGCTTGGCAAAGCAGGCGGTATCGAAAATGACGCCGCTTTCGTAGGCGTCCCAAGTCTCGGAGGAGACCCGGCCTCGTTCGTTCAGGACGTTGTGGACGTCGCCGTGGAAGCAATGGGTGGCGATGTCTCCGGGGTTCATATGCTCAAAGACGGCGGCCAGGGGAATGGGAGACTCCATGACGTGGACCATTAGCTGGGAGGATGTCTGGTCGCAGATGCCGCGGGCCATTTCCAGGGCAGGGACGGCGTTCTTGAGGGTGGTGCCGTTGGGGGTGAGGCGGACCTTCATCCCCAGCACCAGGTCCCTGTTTTCTTCAATGCACTTCATGGCCTCTTCGGATCGGGCGTAGCGGAAGTCTTCGAGGTCGGGGATCCGGATGGTGCCGGGCATGGTGCCGATGGACGATAGATGGATGAAGGCCAGGAGGCGGGTGTCTACCTTCTCTATGACGTAGCTGCGGAAGCCGGGGAAGTTCATCCAGCCGGTGCTGCCCGCATCTATGGCCGTGGTGACGCCAATGGCCAGGTTGGTCGGGTCGGGGTCGGCGCGGCCGGGAGAGATGCGGTAGGCGAAGTGGCCGTGGAGGTCGATGAGGCCGGGAGTGACCAGCTTGCCTTTCACGTCTATAACTTCATCGCAGAGCGCGGGGTCTATGTCCTCGGACACGGCGGCGACCTTGCCGTCCCTGAACGCCACGTCGCGGACGCCGCGTAGATTCTGGGCCGGGTCTATGACGTGGCCTCCCTTGAGCATCAGGCAAAATTTTGTCTGCATTTCTTCCCCCTGGTGAATGGTCATTTGCTGCTTTTCAGGTGTGGGCAGAATTGAGTTCAAGCGGTCAACGAAGGGTGTCCAGAGCCTCCGACAGGGTTACTTCCGAGATAGCGTCGGTAAAGCCTTCGTCGCTGCCGGCTATCAGCCCTACCAGTCTGCCATCGGGGGTTATGAGGGCGCCACCCGTTTCTCCTGAAGCCGCGGCGTCAGTCTGAATCAGCCAGCGTTCCCCCGTCATATCGAAGCGTACGGAGGAGAAGACGCCCCGGGTTACGACTATTCCCGATCCCGGTTGAAGTCCGTATTGCAGAGCCACCAGCTCGTTGCCGATGGGGAGGGTCAGAGCGTCTCCGAAAGTGGCGGGCACTGCTTCGATGTCGCAGCAGATGCGCAGAAGGGCCAAGTCGCGCTTTTCGTCGGAGCCGTGAATGACAGCCTCGTACTTTGCGCCGCCGCCGGTGGAGGCTTCCAGACCGCCTGCGCCCACGAGACGGTTGAGTCCGGTGAGCGCGAAGACCTCGCCGGTGGAAGCATCTGCACTGACCACCACACCCGTTGCAAGGAGTTGGCCATCGTCGCCTGCCGGGGTTATGCGGAGCATGGAATTTTGGGTGGCGCGGACCACTTCGGGGAGGGACGGGGTGGGCGGGGGCGTCGGGGTGGGAGTGGGGGTTGGGTCCGGGGTGGGCTCAGGCGTGGGTGTTTCCCTTGCTTCCAGGGTCGCCAGCACGCGTTCGGTGACTTCGAAGGTCAGGGCTTCCACATCTATGGTTGGTGCGGGCTCGGGAGTTTCGGGTGGAGGTTCGGCGGCGCGAGCCTCGGCCAACACTCGCCTGACGACGGATTCCAGGTCTGCCGTAGGGACGGGGGTTGATGGTTGCACGGGAGCGGATGTAGGTGTTTCGGCCGGCGTGGGAGTCTCCGTTGTCTCATCTCCACACGCCGATATCATCAGCGATACCGTCAGCAATGCGGCAATGAGCCAGACCTTCCCAGCCATGCCCCGGAGACTAACGCCCCATTTCTCCCATAAGTTGGGAGACGGCGGTCAGGGCAACGTCGACGTGGGCGGGGGTGATGTGGCGGTGGGTGACCATTCTGATGCGGCCGTAGCTGGAATTCACGCTAATGCCCTTTTCCCCAAGACGGCGGACAAACTCCGCTTCTGTGCCAAAACCTCCCTCAAGTTCGAAGAAGACGATGTTGGTCTGGGCGGTTTCGGGGTTGTGGACGATGCCGGAAATCTGGGCCAGACCCTGGGAAAGAAGCCGGGCGTTGGAGTGGTCTACGGCGAGCCTCTCTACCATGCTTTCCAAAGCGACTATGCCGGGAGCTGCGATGATTCCGGCCTGACGCATGCCGCCGCCGACCATCTTGCGCCAGCGGCGGGCTTTGGCGATGAACTCATGGGAGCCGCAGAGAACGGAGCCGATGGGGGCGCTGAGGCCCTTGGAGAGGCAGAAGGTTATGTCGTCGACCTCCCGGACCAGCTCGTGGACGGGGGTTTCCAGATAGACGGCGGCGTTGAAGATCCGTGCCCCGTCCACGTGGACGGGGATGTCGCGGTCGTGGGCCACACGACAGACGCCTTCTATCTCTTCGGTCGTTACCACGCCGCCGTTGCACTGGTTCTGGGTGTTCTCCAGGCAAAGGAGGGTGGTCGGGGGATAGTGGGTGTCACCGCCCGGGCGGATGGCGGCTTCCACGTCCTCGGGCAACATGGCGCCCTGTTTCTGGTTGGGCACCAGGTGAGTCTGTATGCCGCCAAGGGCTGCGGCGCCGGCGCTTTCGTTCCAGAAGATGTGGGAGTTGGCCCCGGCGATGATTTCGTCACCGCTGCGGCAGTGGGCCAAAATGGCCAGCAGATTGCCCTGGGTTCCGCTGGCCACCAACACGGCGGCCTCCTTGCCCAAACGCTCGGCTGCCATCTCTTCCAGGCGGTTTACGGTTGGGTCCTCGCCGGAAACGTCGTCTCCCAGTTCGGCTTCGTACATGGCCCGCCGCATCTCCTCCGTGGGCAGAGTAACAACGTCGCTTCGAAGATCCACCGTCATCATAGGTGTGGGAACCTCCCCATAGAGTGCCGTTATTCTAGCAGTCCACCTTGTCAAGGCCAAGGCAGACCCCCTAATATGGATAGAGGCCATGGCGACGCGAACCCCGATACCCTTCTATAAGGACTGGCTCCTTATACCCATAATTGGCCTGGTTTATCTGCTGGACCAGTTCACGAAATACCTGGTCGAGGAGCAACTTTGCAACCGTCAGCCTTTCCCGGCCGAGGGAACATTTCAACTCAAGTGCTCCTTCAACACGGGAGCGGCCTTCGGGCTTTTTATGGACCACACGGCCCTGCTCATCATCGCGTCGTTCATTGGGATGGGGGTGCTTCTGTACATCTACCGGCTTCATCCCGCCCACGGGCTGCTGCTTCGCATAAGCCTCGGCCTGCAGCTTGGAGGGGCGATCGGCAATCTGACGGACCGGATCCGCTTCGGACAGGTGACGGACTTCGTGAAGCTGGGGCCGTGGCCGATTTTTAACCTGGCTGACGCCTGCATAGTGGTGGGGATCATCATGCTGATAGCTCTTTTCTTCCTGAACGGCGATAGGGAGTCGGCATTGGCCCAGCCTTCCGATCAGTACCTGTACACGCCTTCGGAAGAGTTATCGGAGGACCGGGCCGCTTCTTTCTACGGGGAGGAGGAGCCGTGACCTCCACCGAGTTGGTATCGACGGCAAAGCCCTGCCGGCTGGACAGATACCTGGCCGCTCAGGATTTGGGACTAAGCCGCGCCAGGCTGCAACGGCTCATCCGGGAAGGGTGCGTGATGTTGAACGGGGGGACGGCGAAGGCAAGCGCCCTGGTTAAGGCCGGGGACAGGGTTGTGGTGCGGATTCCGCCGCCCAAACCCCTCGACCTTTTACCGGAGAACATTCCGCTGGACATTGTTTACGATGATGCTCACCTGGCAGTTGTGGACAAGCCCGCGGGGCTGACGGTGCATCCGGCGCCGGGACACGCAAGCGGGACGCTGGTAAACGCCCTGCTGGCGCGTTACCCGGACCTGCCGGGCATAGGGGGATGGCAGAGACCGGGCATCGTGCACCGGCTGGACAAGGATACCTCCGGGCTGATGGTGGTCGCGAAGACGGACGAGGCGCATCACTCCCTTTCGGGGCAGCTTGAGGAGCGACGGATACGGAAGGGGTACACGGCGCTGGTCGGCGGCATGGTGGCGGATGAGGAGGGGATTATCGACGCGCCAATTGGCAGGGACCCGCGGCACAGAAAGCGGATGGCGGTGGTGGATGGGGGGCGGCCTTCGCAGACGAGCTATGCCGTCGTCCGCAGAACCGGCAGGGCTACGCTGGTAGAGGTGTTTCCAACCACGGGGAGAACTCACCAGATACGGGTGCATTTCGCTTCCCTGGGGCATCCCCTGGTCGGAGACGAACTTTATGGGGGGATGACCGACGTGCTCAACCGGCAGTTCCTTCACGCTCATCTATTGGGATTCGAGCATCCGCAATCCGGGAAGTGGGTGGAGTTTCGGTCGTCGCTGCCGCCGGAGCTTCGACAAACTCTTGCTATGCTTGAGAGGGAGTCCAATAAGAGGCAAGAATTTCCGGCCAGCCATCAAACCATCAGAGAGGCGAGGCGTTCTTGAACATTAACAACAACAACAAGAGGGTGCGCGTGCGATACGCGCCAAGTCCAACGGGACTGCCCCACGTGGGGAACGTGAGGACGGCGCTTTTCAACTGGCTGTTTGCCCGTCGTACCAACGGGGCCTTCATCGTGAGGGTGGAGGACACGGACCAGAACAGGCTGGTGCGGGAGGCGGTGGCCGGGATTCTTGAGGGGCTGCGGTGGCTGGACTTGGACTGGGACGAAGGGCCGGAGGTGGGCGGGCCTTACGGACCGTATATGCAGTCGGAGAGGCTGGACATCTACCACGAGGCGGCGGCGGACCTTATCCGGCGCGGGCATGCCTACTACTGCATCTGCTCGCCGGAGAGGCTGAAGGAGCTGCGGAAACAGCAGTCCAGGGAGAAGAAGAATCCCGGGTACGACGGTAAGTGCCAGACATTGTCGGAGCGGGAACTTCAGGAGTACCGGGATGGCGGAAACACGCCCGTTGTGCGGTTCAAGATGGTGCGAGACGAGACCATTTCGGTAGACGATATCGTGCGTGGGCGTGTGGACTGGAACAGCAACCTGACCGACGACTTCGTGATCATCAAGTCGGACGGGTTTCCCACGTACCACTTGGCGAACGTACTGGACGACCACCTGATGGAGATTACCCACGTGCTGCGGGCGGAGGAGTGGCTCTCCAGCACGCCGCGACACATTGCGCTGTACGGGGCGTTGGGACTGAAGCCTCCCCAGTTCGGGCATCTGCCGATGATTCTGGGGCCGGACCGTTCCAAGCTCTCAAAGCGGCACGGGTCGACGGCGCTGCTGGAATATCGGGACATGGGCTACTTGCCGGAGTCAATGGTGAACTTCATGGCGCTGCTGGGGTGGTCCCTGGACGACCGGACGGAGATCCTCGACCGCTCGGCTTTGGTGGAGTCTTTCTCGCTGGAGAGGGTGGTGAAGTCGGGGGCGATCTTCAACATCGACAAGCTGGAGTGGATGAACGGCATCTATATCAGGAGCCTCAGCCCGGAGGCCCTGGCCGGGCGGATTCGGGATTACTGGCAGCTTTCGCCGCCCACCGGGATTCCTCAGCCGGTGGACATGGCATACTTATGCCGGATTGCGCCGCTTATTCAGCCGCGGCTGAAAACGCTGGTAGACGCCGCAGAGCGTACTGAGTTCTTCTTCAAGGTGGGCCTCGACCATGTGCCGAAGGATCTGATTCAGAAGGGAATGGATGCCGAGAGTACGCGCGCTGCTCTGGAGGAGTCACTGGCGCTGATGGGGATCAGTGACGAGTTGGGGGCGGATAGGCTGGAGGAGGCATTCGAGGATTTACGGCTGAAGCTGGAGCTTTCGCGGCGGCAGTTCTTCAGCCTGCTGCGGGTAGCTATCACGGCCAGCCGTGTTTCGCCGCCGCTTTTCGAGACGATGGAGGTGTTGGGCAGAGACCGGTGCGTCGACCGGATAACGGGGGCGATTGGGGCGTTGAGGGGCTAGCTCAAGACCCCTGACTGGCGCAGGTCTTCCATTTCTCCCTCGGGGATGCCGAGGATTTCCCTTAACACCCAGTCCGTGTGCTCGCCCAGCAGTGGCGCGGGCTTGTAGATGGGAGGGCTTTCCGAGAGGGTGAAGCAATTGGCGTCGTAGGCGTGGCGACCTATCTCCTTGTGGTCCAGGTAGACGTAGTGGCCCCGGTGAGCAAGCTGCTCATCGTTGAACAGGTCCTCGCAGGTCTCCACTACGCCGGCGGGCACTCCCGCTTTCTGACACCGGTGCATCAGCTCGAAGGCGTCTTGCGGTTCCGTCCAGCGTCCTATGATTTCGTCCAAGGCTTCCTCGTTCTGCTTGCGGGCCTCGGCGGTTGAGAACCTGGGGTCGGAGGCGAGGGAGGGTTGGCCCATCAGGCGGCCGAGGGACTGCCATTCGTCGTCGGTGGTGCAGGCGATGGCGCACCAGCGGTCGTCCCCGGCGCAGGGGTAGGCGTTGTGGGGAGCGTAGACGGGGTGCCGGTTTCCCTGCCGGGTCTGGATTCGGCCGTTGACGGCATAGTCCATGAGGGGCGGCGCGACAAAATAGAGGGAGCCTTCCAGCTGGGAGAAGTCGATGTGGCAGCCTTCTCCCGTGCGTTGACGCCTATCGAGGGCGGCGGTGATTGCTGCAACGGTCAGGTGGGGCAGCAGGAAGTCGGTGTAGGCGCCGTAGGGGCTGGTGGGGGTGCGGTCGGGCCAGCCGGTGAGATGGGTGTGGCTGGAGAGTGCCGTCAGCACGGGGCCGAAGCCGGGGTGGTTGGAGTAGGGACCGCCGCGGCCCTGCATGGAAGCGCTGAACATAACGACGCCGGGGTTGGACTGACGGATATCGTCGTAGCCCAAGCCCCACCGTTCCATGATGCCAGGGGTGAAGTTTTCCGTGACCACGTCGGCCCACTTGGCGAGTTCCTTCGCCAGATCGCGGGCCTTGGGCTGGGACATGTTGAGGGCCATGCTGCGCTTGCCGCCGTTGTAGTTGGCGAAGTAGCCGCTGCGGTTGATGCCGGGAATGCCGTCCTTGTGGGGGGTTGCGGTGCGTAGGGTGTCGACGCGGTGGATGGACTCCACCCGTATGACGGTAGCGCCGAAATCGGACAGGTAGCGGGTGGTCATGGGGCCGATGGCGACCCAGCAGAAGTCCAGGACTTTTATGCCTTCCAGGGCCGCGGTCATATTGTTTTCTCCCTTTGCAGGCGGGTTATTTCCTCGTCGGACATGCCCAGTTCGTCCTGGTAGATCTCGCGGTTGTGCTCGCCGATGCGGGGGGCGCGTCGGAAGCTGCCGGTGGAGATGAAGGGGCCAAGGGTCTTCATGGTTTCAGACACTTCCGTGTAGGAAGGCAGTTCCGCCTCCCGGAAGTAGTCTCGTGCGAGCAGTTGGGGATAGCTGAAGACATCCTTGGGGTCGTGGACGGGGAAGAGAAGGATACGACGCTCCAGGGCCTGTTCAGCGAGATGGGCCTTCGTCTTCGACATGAAGAACTGCTCCAGGGGCGGCGTCATGGCTTCAACAAGCTCCGGACTGAGCTGGCCGAAGCCAATTTCGCCCCAATCGGTCTCACGCAAGACGGCGTGGCCCACACCCTCCTCGTCCATCCAGTCAGAGAGGTTGCTCATGCTGCGCCCGCCTGTGTGGCCGCCGGGCTGGATGAAGTTGACATAGCCGTCGGCGCACTCCCAGTTGATGCGGAGGTTAATTTTCCCCACGGGACGGAAGGGGCCCTGACGCTGCATGTTCATGCGGCTCATGTCCCAGATCATGGGGGCGTGGGAGAGGGAGCGAGCAACGGCCTGCTGGCAAGAAACGTCGACCAGCTGCCCCTTGCCGGTGAGGAGGCGGTGGTGGTTGGCAATGAGCGCTCCTGCCGCAGCAGAGGCGGAGCCGATGGCCCAAAACTGGGGCGTGGAGATTCTGACGGGGGGACGGTCAGCATCTCCCGTAAGGTACATCATGCCGCTCAGAGCCATGCCGGTAAGGTCGGTGGCCTTGTAGCTGGCGTAGGGGCCGTCCTGACCGAAGGGGGTGATGGACACGTAGATGATTGAGGGGTTTATCTCTTTGACTGCTCCATAGCCGAGTCCCAACGTTTCAATATGTCCGGGTCGGAAGGACTCTATCAGAAAGTGGGAGGATTTGATGAGGCGGGTTAGGAGGGGACGGGAATCTTCGGCGTCGACGTCGAGGGTGACGCTGCGCTTGTTGGCGGCATTGAAGGCCCAGAAGAGGCTGTTTTCAGGATGAGGGTCGTCCTTGTAGAATGGGCCAATGCGGCGGGCGTCGTCGCCCCAGGGAGGCTCCACTTTGATAACGTCCGCGCCCAGGTCGCCGAGGACGCGTCCGCAGAGGGCGCCCCGGCCGTCGGTCAGATCCAGCACTCGATAGGGGGCAAGCATGGGTGGGTCGCCTCGCCGGGCCGCAGCCCGAAGCTAGAGGCCCAACTCCGCAGCCAGACGGACCTTGTGGTGGGTCGGGTCTCCCAGGTAGTGGTAGAGGGTGCGGGACATGCGGGTATGGAGCGTGAGTCCGTATTCGCGCATGATGCCGAGACCGGCGTGGACCTCGTGGGCAGCATTGCAGGACTGATAGTAGGCTTCGCTGGCAACAGCCGCGGAGACGTGGACCGCGGTGGCGGCGTCGGGTTTGCTTTCGTCCAGTTTCCACAGGGCTTCGTAGGTGGTCCAGCGGGCGGCGTCCTTGAGGTTGACTATCTGGATGACGTGGTCCTGAACGCGCTGGAAACGGCCAATGGGGAGGCCGAACTGGATGCGGGTGTTGGCGTAGTCCAGGGTCATGTCGAAGACGCGCTCGCAAGCGCCGACCTGGTAGGCTCCGAGGACAGGCAGGGACTGGAGTATAGCCTGCTCCAGCGCATCTCGGCCGCCGGGCATGAGGGACGCTTGGGGTACTTCCACGTTGTTAAGTTTGATTTCGAAGGTGTCGGAGACGAAACCGGGAAGGGGGCGCACCGAGACGCCGGGGAGGGAGGCGTCCACGAGGAAGAGGCCAACTTCGCCATCGCCCATGCGGGCGGTGCAGAGGAGGAGGTCTGCGTTGGCGGCGTCCTGGACAAAGAGTTTTACACCATGCAGCAGATAGCCTCCATGGCTGGCAGTCGCCCTTGTGAGAGTCAACGACTTGCTCCAGCCGTAGCGGGACTCGGTGGCGGCGAGGGCGATCCTGTTTTCGCCGAATGCAATCTTGGGGAGCACGGCATCTCTCTGCTCTTCGGAACCGCCCTCCATGAGGGCCAAAACGCCGAGGACCGCGGTGGAGAAAAACGTTCCAGGGGCAGGTGCGCGGCCCAGCTCCTGCAGCAGTACGGCGGCGTCGGTGAGGGAACCACCTTCGCCGCCGTACTTGGTGGGGACGAGAATGCCGGGCCAGCCGGCGGCAGCGGTCTTCTGCCAAAGGGTCTCAGCCAGATCAGTGTCTCCCGACTCCAGAAGGAGGAGGTTTTCCTTGGAATACTCGCGCTCTACCATTCCGCGGGCGGCGGCAAGAAGCATTTCCTGGCTCTGGGTTAGGGCGAGGTCCACGGACTACTTCAGCCTGCCAGACTTTTGGGGCTCTCCGCGTCCGATGCCCAGCCGCCTTGCCATTATGACCTTCTGAATCTCCACGGTGCCCCCCGGATGCTGGGCGACAATGCTTCCCCGCTGCTGGACTTCAACGTGGCCATCTTCCAGGCCCACTTCTTGATCGGTGGTTAAGGCATAGGGGCCAAAGAGCCTGTGGAGGGCCTTGGCGGTGCGCAGGGCGGATCGCTTGACGTGGAGGTAGGCCTGGGGGCCGTGATAGGTGACAGGACGGCCCGTACTTTGCAGCCAGTAGTTGCGGAGGTGGAAGAGACGGCCAATTTGGGAGTCGATGTACATGTCGGCGAGGAGGTTGGGGGCATCGGGACAGTCCATGAGGGGCGTCCCGCCGGACTTGTCTTCCTTGTACAGGCGCACGACTCGCTCCCAGAGGCTGTCGCCACGGAGGGAGGTCTGCATGAGGCCATGCTCCAATTCCAGGTGGGTAGCGGCGACGCGCCAGCCGTTGTTCTCGCCGCCGATGAGGTTGAAGGCGGGGAGCCTGACGTTTTCAAAATACACCGTTTGCTTGTGGCCGCTTGCGGCGCCTCGCTCATTGCCCGCGAATAGCAGGTCCATGGGGGCCCAGGTCACGCCGGGCGAGTCCATGGGGACCATGAACCAGCTGAGGTTCTGATGGCGGGGGCCGCCAGGGTGGGTGTTGACGAGCATCCAGGACATTTCGGCGCCGTGGGTGCTGCCGACGTAGATCTTCTGGCCATTGATGATGTATTCGTCGCCTTCGCGGTGGGCTGTGGTTTGAACGTTGGCGAGATCAGAACCGGCCTCTGGTTCGGTTAAAAGCTGCCAGGTACGGACTTCACCGCGGAATATGGGAGGCAGGAAAGCCGCCTTCTGCTCTTCAGTGCCCCAGACCATGATGGAGGCTGCGCCGAGCTTGCCGCCGGAGTCGTAGTAGGGAGGCAGGGTGAAGCCGTGGCGGTCGAGTTCCTGCTCTATAATCAGGGCTTCTTCCGCCGAGAGACCGCCGCCACCGTATTCGGAAGGATAAGTGGGATAGAGCCAACCCTTCTTTCCCAGTGCGCGGCCCAACTGGCGTTGCTTTTTGTAGCCTCCTGGAGTCAATTGGCCTGGGTCGGCGGGATGTTCCATGTCCGGCGGAGCGTGTTCATCAAGCCACGAACGTACTTCGGCGCGGAAAGTCTCCTGTTCGGGAGTAGAGGTTAGTTCAAAGTTCATGGGACGGCTTTATGTCCCGGTGAACCTGGGCTTCCGCTTCTCCAGGAAGGCGCGGACAGCCTCGCGGTGGTCGGATGTGTGGCGGGCCAATTCCTGGGCGGCATGGGCCATGTCGAGGCTATCTTCGAGGCCCATGTCCAGAGATTTCTGGACCATGTACTTGGTGAGGGACATCGCGTAGGTGGCTCCTTGGGCCATCCGCAGGGCGAGCTCCTTCGCAGACTTCATAAGTTCGTCGTGGGGGTAGACGCGGCTGACCAGCCCGATGCGGTGGGCTTCGACGCCGTCGAGTCGGTCGCCGGTGTACTGAAGCAGAAAAGTGTGGCTCAGGCCGATGAGGCGGGGAAGCTGCCAGCAGCTACCGTCGCCGGGCACGAGACCCATCCGGACGAAGGCTTCGGAGAAGACGGCCTTTTCCGAGGCCAGCCGGACGTCGCATGCGAGGGCGAGGCCCATGCCGACCCCGATGGCGTAGCCGTTGACGGCGGCGATGCTCGGTTTCTGGAGGCGATGGAGTCGGAGGGGCATGAAGGCGCCGGAGGTGGGATCGACATCCCGGGGTTTGTCCATTTCCGCTTCGAGGCTGTCCCAGGGGGAGCCTTCATCAGACGCGGGCGGCGGTGATTCTTCGTCGGTGCTTTCTTCAATGGATTGGTTGAATCGGCGAACGTTGGCGCCGGAGCAGAAGGACGGCTCCGAGCCGGTTAGGAGCAGGACACGGTCCTCGGGGTTGCGGTCGAACTTGTCCAGCTCGTCATTGAGGGCCGCAACCATCTCCGGACCCAGGGCGTTGCGGGTAGGAGGGTCGTGCATCGTAAGGGTTAAGACGCCTTCCTGTCGTTCGACTATCAGAAATTCGTGGGACAAACCGCTTGGGCCTCCGATTGAAATCCGCCCATACTATAGAACAAGGCCGGTTGCGTCACAAGGCCAATTTGTTTATGTTGACTATGCCTCGACAATAGTGTTAGAAAACCTGTGAACGGGAGCATTCAACCACCGCCAAGCTCAAAAGGGGGAAGATATGGACTACAAGCTGATTTCAGGGGACTCACACATAGACATGACGTGGATGCCGGGAAACGTGTTTCTGGAAAACGCGCCGGCCAAGTACAGGGACGCCGTTCCGCGGGTGGTGGAGACTGACTCAGGGCCTCACTGGCACGCCGAGGGGAAGGACCTGGGGGTCTACGGCGGACTGGGATTTGGCTTCACCAAGCCCACCCGCGGGCAGTCGAAGCACATAGATGAGATGTACGACGCAGGCTTCTACGAGGGCGGGCCGCATCCGACGACGCCGGAGCTTCGGTACAAGGACATGCAGATAGACGGGATTGAGGCGGAAGTGATCTACGGCATTCTGGGCGTGGGGCTCCGATTTGAAGACCCTCGGATGACGAGCGTTGTCTATGAGATTTACAACAGCTGGGCCGCCGATTTCTGCAATTCGAGACCCGGCACGTGGGCCGCGCTGGCCTGCATTCCGAACCACGACCCCAAGGTCGCTGCGGCGGAGATTCGACGGGCCGCCGATCTGGGGCTGAAGGGGGCGGACTTCGCCGTGGCCACTGCCGTCAAGCCCATCTGGCATCGGGACTGGGACCCCTTCTGGGAGGCCGCCGCCGAGTGCGGCATTCCCATTTCCTTCCACACCACGGGGCCGAACGTGCGCGAGCCGAACGATGCGGAGATGGAAAGGGAGTATGACCTGGAGTACCGGATGACGAAGATCAGCCTGTTTCAGGTATGCGGGGCCGAGTACTTGGCGAGCATCATCTTCTCGGGCGCATGCGAGCGATATCCGGGGCTGAAGTTTGTGCTTGGGGAGTGCGGGGTGACATGGCTGCCCCACGTGCTGAACCGGATGGACGAGGAGTACGAGGACCGGGGCGAGGCGATGAGCAGCAAGCTGCCCAAGAAGCCGAGCGAGTATTGGAACCGCCAGGGGTATACCACGTACCAGCACGAAATCGGCGTACCGGAGTTTTTGCCCATGGTTGGGGAAGACAACGTAATTTGGGGATCAGACTATCCGCACCCGGACGGGATCTGGCCGGAGTCGCAGAAATGGATAGAGGAGGACCTGGCCGGGGTGTCCGCTGAGACTAGGCGGAAGATTACGCGGGAGAATGCGGGGAGGCTTTACGGGTTAGGGGGTTAAGCCTCGCTGGAGACGAGTAACTTCGATAGGTTTGAAATACCAGGTGGGTTTAGCAACCCACCTGGTATTTGTGTCTAAGGATCGAATTCCCTGCACCCGCCCCTATTGCCGGTGCAGCTCGCTACAGGTTGAAGACGCGGCGGAAGTAGTCGTTGAGGACAGCGGCGGCGGTTTCCCCCAGCTGGTAGGTTGCGTGGCCCACACCTTCGAAAGTGTGGAAGGAGTATTTCGCGCCCAAGGGGCCAAGGACTCCCGACAGTCGCACCGGGTTTTCCTGGTAGAGCATGTTCTCGTCAACGTCGCCGTGAATGAAGAGCGCCTCCGGGAGTTCGCTGGCGAGGGCGCGTCCCTTCTCGCCGATAAGCAGTCTCGTACGGGTGACTGGATCGTTGAAGGAGAGGGCTGCTACGGCCAGGTCGTCGGGGGTATCTGCTGGAAGGCCGTAGGCCTCGAGCAGGAAGGACTTGAACTTGCCATGGCGGATGACGCTTTCGTAGGAGATGGTGGCCTGTTGCAGGCATATTGCGCGAAGCTTGCCAAGAAGAGGGCCGGTGACGGAGTTCCAGAGCAGCGCGCCACCCAGACCACCGCCCCACAAACCCATGCGCGACGCATCCACGTTGGACCCATCCACCAGAGCGCCGAAGAGGGCGCCGTTGGCGGCGACCGCGCTGGGCCTGCCCCAGTGGTTGCCGGTGGCGTGGCTGCTGGCCACAGCGATGCCGCTGTCTATCAGGCTGTTGACAAATTCAAGCTTGAAGTCTTCGGTGAGCCAGTCGGCCTCGCCGTCCTTGACGTAGCCGTGATGGCCGTGGCACTGGATTACGCAGGGGGTCGCGGGGCCTTCCGCGCGGTAGCTGGCGGGAGTTTTCAGGAAACACCATTCACCGCCCGCCTGGAAATAGACTGTCTGCTCACCGTCCTTTAGCTGGGGAATGGAACTGCTCATCTGCGCCTCTCTTTCTCGCTTATCGACTCAACTGAGTCACTATAATATCATGGTAAACTCTATTGCCAAGGCCCCAGCCCTAGTTCTAAGGAGGACGAAATGGCCTACGACTTCATCATCGTCGGAGCCGGTTCCGCCGGCGGCGCCCTTGCGGCTCGATTGACCGAAAACCCGGACTGCTCGGTGATGCTACTGGAAGCGGGACCCGACTATAGGGAGATCGATGACCTGCCTGACGACGTGCGGAACGGCGACGACGTAATCGCCGCATCCAGGGGCGCAAGCCTGTGGGAGTTCCCAGCCAGGGCGAACCGTCACCAGGAAGGGATAATGCGGGTGCCGAGGGGGAAGATCATCGGAGGGTCCAGTTCCGTCAACGGTACCATTTTCATTCGCGGGGTGCCGGAGGACTACGACGCCTGGGCGGAACTGGGCAACGACGAGTGGGCCTTCCAGAAGGTGCTGCCGTACTTCACCAAGCTGGAGCGGGACCTGGATTATGGCGGCGACTTTCACGGCAAGGAAGGGCCGATTCCCGTCCGGCGCTTCCAGAGGGAGGACTGGCGGCCCAGCCTGGAGGCGTTCTACCAGGTGTGCAGGAGCGCCGGTTTTCCTCACGAATCGGATATGAACGGCCCGGACACTTCGGGCGTCGGGCCGCGGCCTCTGAACAACGTGGACAGCATGAGAATCAGTACCTTCATCGCATACCTCAAGCCCGCCATGCACAGGCTTAACCTGACCATAAAGGGCAACGCCAACGTCCGGCGGGTGCTGTTCGAAGGGAAGCGGGCCGTAGGGGTGGAAGTAGAGAGCGGCGGCGAGATTTTCCAGGTGCACGGCAGGGAGATTATCCTCTCTGGAGGTGCTATGGGATCTCCCTTCGTCCTGTTGCATTCGGGGGTGGGGCCTGCTGCAGAACTGGAGGCGCTGGGCATTCCGGTTGTGCACGACCTCCCAGGTGTCGGAGAGAATCTGAGGGACCATCCATCGGTGCAGATGTGGTTCAAGATGACGGAGGAGGCGCGGGAGACGCCCTTCGCCAGTCAGGTGGGACTGCGCTGGACTGCTGCGGGGTCCAACCTGCGCAACGATATGTTCATCAGCCCATACCCGGGGGAGGTGTATCAGGGCGAACCCCATGTGGGGTTCCGGGTGATTCTGGAGCTGGCCGTGGGTGCGGGCAAGCTCAGTCTGGCTTCCGCCGACCCCAACGTGTATCCCAAGCTGGACTACCGTTATCTGGATGATCCGTGGGACCTGGAGCGGCTGAAGGAGGGGGTCAAGCTGGGCCTCAAGCTGGCGTCAACGCCTCCCCTGAGCCGGTTCTTCGAGAGTCGGACAACGCCCACGGACAATGAGGTTGCCACGGACGAGGCGTTGGACCGCTGGATACTGACCAACGTGGAGACGCCCCACCACTCGTCGGGCACTTGCAAGATGGGACCCGCTTCCGACCCGTTGGCGGTGGTCGACCAATACTGCGCCGTTCACGGGCTGGAGGGGTTGCGGGTGGTGGACGCCTCGGTGATGCCGGACGTTATTCGCGCGAACACAAACGCTACCAGCATCATGATCGGCGAGCGGGTGATGGAGTGGCTGGGTAGGTGAGCCGACGCTACGCAAAAGTGACATCCCTGCCTTTGGAGAAAGCCTACGATATGTTATTATGTTCCAAAGTTAAGTTGAAGACGTACCGCAATGAATAAAATAACCCTTGAAAACTACCGTTGTTTCGGCGAAAGGCAGACCGCCCGCATGGCGCCTCTTACGCTGCTTGTGGGGGAGAATAGTACGGGCAAAACATCTCTGTTAGCGCTAATTCGCGCCCTGACAGACCTCGCCCACCACTCTAAAATTCCCAACTTCAAGGAAGATCCCTATGATCTTGGAAGTTACGATGAGATTGCCCATGTCAGAGACGGCAGAGGTGGCCGGGCAAAGACTTTCAAAGCCGGATTTACGTTCCGTACAAATCACAAGAAAGCTGCGTTGACTAACTTTGATTTCACTTTCAGAGATATTGGGACCGCTCCTGTCCCCATTAGGCGACAGCTTTTCCGCGGAAAGACTTGGATCGACGAATCATATTCCACGGATAGGCGAAGCACAATGAAAGTGGGCACAAGTCGAGGGATCTGGGAGGTCAACTTGCCTGGAAGAACAGACCGCCCGATAGTCGTGCGAGGAGATTCGCTACATCCGTATTCGTTAATCTTCCTAATGGATGCGGTAAGAGAAGATGAACGATTTGGTGTGACTGTTAAGCCGATACAGAACTCTTTACCTATCAGCGAAGAAGATTATAAGCAACTAGCTACTCTTGCAGATTGTCAGTTGGGAATTGGACAACCACGCGCATTCGCAAGTGCCCCGGTCCGTTCAAAGCCGCGCCGCACGTACGATCCTGCCCGACCTTCTCAAGACTCAGAAGGCGACTATGTTCCCATGCTTCTCGCTGATATGTTTTCTAGGGATACACGGGCATGGACTAAGCTAAAGTCAAGCCTTGAGAGATTTGGAAGTCTCTCTGGACTATTTGACGAAATCTCCATCAGGCGCCTCGGAAAACGCGAAAGCGAGCCATTTCAAGTCCAGATTAGAAAATTCCGAGGCCGACGCAAAGGCCCTCAACACAATTTAATCGATGTAGGCTACGGAGTAAGTCAAGCCCTTCCCGTCATAACGGAGTTACTAGGCGACAACAAGACGGAACTTTTTCTGTTACAGCAACCGGAAGTCCACCTGCATCCGCGTGCCCAAGCTGCTCTCGGTAGTTTGTTCTGCGAAGTCGCCGAACCCGACCGACAATTGGTAGTCGAAACCCATAGCGACTATTTGCTTGACAGGGTGCGGATGGAAGTTAGAGACGGCACAGCAGGACTCAAGCCGGAGGACGTGTCCATCCTCTTCTTCGAGCGCGTAGGCCTGGATGTCAAAATCCACTCCCTCAGAATCGGAAAACAAGGCAACATTGAAGGTGCGCCAAACGCGTATCGCCAGTTCTTTATGGAAGAAACGACCAAGTCCTTGGGTCTTTAGCCTGTGTGCGCGATTGTCGACGCAAACGTGGCCAGCGAGGTGTTCGGCGCAACTCGCCCACCCGCGGGAAAGAAATTCTTTGACTGGTTGAACACGGGCAGAGGGCGACTCGTGGTCGGCGGCAAACTGCTCCTGGAACTTGACAAGACTCCAGCCCGAGATTGGATTAGGCAGGCAATCCTATCGGGTAGAACTAGACTAGAAGACTCGTCTCTGATTGCGGAGAGGGCATCGGAGTTAACGGACAACCGGCTATGCAAGTCCGACGACACACACGTCATCGCATTGGCACAAATTAGTGGTGCCCGGCTGCTATACTCCAACGACTCCAATTTGCAACGCGATTTCAAAACCAAGAGCTTGGTAGACAACCCACGCGGCAGGGTCTATACAACAGTCATTCACACAGATGTCAATAGCAGCCACAGGCGACTCCTACGGATGCCCAACTTGTGCAGAATGCCCTAAACCGCTATGCCCGGACGGTGGGTTTGCCGGCGGAGTAGCCGCCGTCGACGTGGATAGTTTCGCCGGTGACGTAGCCGGATTCAGGAGAGACGAGGAATCGGACCGCGCGGGCAACGTCGCGGGGGTGGGCCGCGCGGCCGAGGCTTACCTGGGCGAGGAACGAGTTGCGGTAGGCCTGGTTTGCGCTCACGTTGGGGCCGGCTATGGTGTCGGTCAGGCCCGGGGACACGGAGTTCACGTTGATTCCGTGAGGGCCCAGCTCCATAGCCAGAACCCGAGTAAGCTGGAGGATACCCGCCTTGGAGGCGCAGTAGGCGCCGCCCTCGACGCGGGCGTTGTCGCCTGCGCTGGAGGCAATGTTGACGATGCGCCCACCCTTGCCCTGAGCCACCATCGTCTTTGACGCCTCACGGCAGCAGAGGAAGGTGCCTTTCAGGTTGACGCCAAGGACGTGGTCAAGTTCTTCGTCGGTCGTCTCCATGACGGAGGCGCTGATGCCGATGCCCGCGTTGTTAACAAGGATGTCCAGGGACCCGAGGGCTTCCGACGCAGCG
The DNA here is from genome assembly GCA_951812825.1 of uncultured Dehalococcoidia bacterium. GTDB lineage: Bacteria > Chloroflexota > Dehalococcoidia > Lucifugimonadales > JAPULR01. The sequence goes on from OX638324.1 coordinate 1,214,022, forward strand.
TTCACCATGTTCTTTACCTGCGCACTGTCGGAAATATCGACGGCGATTGCCATGGCGAAGCGACCCATTTCCTGTATGGTATTCGCCGTCTGCTGGGCGGAGGTCAGGTTAATATCTGCGACAGCCACGGAGGCCCCAGCTTCGGCGAGTTCGAGGGCTATCTCGCGCCCGATGCCCCTGCCGCCGCCGGTCACCACTGCGTTCAAACCTTCCAACTGCATTTTCAAGCCTCCTAAATCGATGGTGCTTATTACGCGACCTCATCCTACCAGAGTTTTTCTTTCCCCTGGAAGCCAAACCTGGACCACGCCCGTGCAGTCTATTCAAATTATGGGTGTTCCAGAGTTGCCATATTGCATGCCCGACCTGCGACATTCAAGCACTACCCCAAGCTGGCCTGCCTTGGTAAAATCGGCACAGCCGAGACATCTTAGGAGAAAATGCGATGCGACTGAAGGATAAGGTAGCCCTCATCAGTGGAGGGGCGCGGGGGATGGGAGCAGTGGAAGCCGAACTGTTTACTTCTCATGGGGCGAAGGTTGTCCTGGGTGACGTGTTGGTGGAAGAAGGGCAAATGACTGCGGAGAAGATAGTGGAGCAGGGGGGAGAGGCCCACTTTCAGCCGCTGGACGTGACGGACGAGGGCCAGTGGTCGAGCATCGTCGAGGAAACCATCTCACGGTTTGGGCGTATCGACGTACTGGTAAACAACGCCGGCATATACCGAGTAGCATCGATTGAAGAGACGCCGGTGGACATGGTGCGTCAGATATTGGAGGTTAACGTGACGGGGGTGTTCCTGGGGACGAAGGCGGTGATCCCGCAGATGCGGAACCAGGGAGGAGGCTCGATCATCAACATCTCGTCAACGGCGGGGCTTGCGGGCAGCGCCAACAGCAGCGCATACCAGGCTTCCAAGGGGGCGGTGCGGATCTTCACGAAGTCGACGGCGATTGAGCACGTGAGCGCGGGGATTCGGGCCAACTCCGTACACCCCGGAATGATCGATACAGACATGATAAACATTCTGCTGAAAGACCCGGAGGAACGTCGACAGCGCATTTCCACCGTTCCTCTAGGCCGGATTGGCACAGCTATGGACGTGGCTTACGCTGTTCTTTATTTGGCGTCGGACGAATCGTCCTTCGTTACGGGGGCGGAGCTGGTGGTGGACGGGGGGAGGACGGCTCAATGAGCAGCATCGCGGCAGCAGCGGTCGGGCATCCAGAGAATCGGGGCCGGTCATCAAGCTAAGGGAAGACAGGCGCTTCATCCTGGGGGTGCTTTCGACGGGCCACGGCATCAGCCACTGGTTCGACCAGGCTTTCATGATCCTGCTGCCCAGCATCACCGCCTCCCTGGGCCTCAGCGCCCTGCAAGTCGGCGTCCTTGGCGCCATCAGGCAGGTGGGATTTGGAGTCGTAAACCTGCCTGGCGGCTTTATCGTGGACATGCTCAAGGGCCAGTGGGGACTCATCCTGACCGGCTGCATGGTCTGGTCCGCGTTGGCCTACGCGCTGCTTGGGGCTTCATTCGTCTTTCCGGTTCTGCTCGTCGCGGTGGTCATGCTTTCCCTGCCCGGCGCGCTGTGGCATCTTCCTTCAACGGCGGCGCTATCCCAGCGATTCTCGGACGCGCGTGGCTTCGCCATCTCCATACATGGCTTCGGAGCGAACCTGGGCAACTTGCTGGGGCCCATTTCGGCGGGGGCGCTCCTGGGAGTTCTCCACTGGCGCGGCATTCTGTATGCCTACACAGTGCCCGCCCTCGTGATGGCCCTTGTGGTCTGGCTCACCCTGCGAAACATCGGTCGCGACGTGAAAGGAGAGGAACGACGAGACTTCAGAGAACAGTTCAGGTCCGCCATCGGGCTGCTCAAGAACCGCCCGATTCTGGGGCTGGCATCCGTGGCCCTGCTGCGAGACATGGCGCTCACCGCCCTGTTTCTGTGGACGCCCTTCTACCTGAAGGACGTGATTGGTATGAGCGACTGGAATATGGGGCTGCACATGGGCTTGGTCACCGGCACGGGGGTCCTGTCCACGCCCATTCTCGGATTCCTGTCCGATAGGTACAATCGCAAGCTGGTGCTTTTGCCGGGGCTTGCTATTTGCGTGGCTCTGTTGCTGGTAATCATCCACATTGGGGGCGGAATAGGTCTGACTATCACCTTAGCCAGTCTGGGCCTGTTTACTTTCGCCCTTCACCAGATAATTCAGGCCTCCGTGCTGGACCATGCCAGCCGCGGAGCGGAAGCCACCGCCATAGGATTCCTGTTCAGCGCCAGCAGCATCGTCGGGGCCGTATCCAACATCATCGCAGCAATCATCGTCGACCAGTACGGCCTGGTCAACATATTCTATTTCCAGGCCGCGCTGACTATGGCGAGCCTGCTGATTCTGATTCCGCTGAGAATCGGGCGGGCGGTAGCGGAGAGGGAATCACCCTCACCTTAGTCCTCTCCCTCAAGGGAGAGGATTGGGACGGGGGAGGGGGCGATTCGAGAACCGCGCTTACCGTCTTGTGCAGGATGTCTTATGGGCGGCGTTGACCTGGGTTGCCGCTATACCTATACTCCAAACAACTGCCGTGACGCGGGAAGGATGCTTGGGCATCCTTCCCGTGAGAAGCGGTTAGCAGAGGAGGTTGCCATGACGAAGGTCCATAAGTTGAAAGTAGAGCCAATGACGGAGGAGGCATTCAGCCCCTTCGGATATCTTTTAGACGCCACGGAACGGCCTGCGGACCACCGGATTATCGCGCCGGTGGACTTCGAGGCCGACGGAAGGGGCACCCTTGGGGTTGTCTGGCAACCCTACGAGGGGGTGAGTTTCAGCCAGCTGGAGCGTCACTTCGCGGTTACGCAGAGCTTCATCCAGATGTCGGGGTCACCGGCCGTGGTTGCGGTAGCGAAACCGACGGACATGGAAGATCCTATGGCTTCGCCCAACCCGGAAGACGTTCATGCCTTCCTGATCGACGGGAACAAGGGTTATGCATTGAAGAGGGGGACGTGGCACTCCCTGAACCGGTACATCCTGACGCCGCCTGGGGCGGTGTTCGCCATCCTCAATTCCAACCCCAACCCCACGCAGATTGTGGACTACGAGAAGAACTACAGCCTTACCTACACAGACCTGGGTTCGGACACCAGGCCAAAGAGGGTTGATCTGGGTGACAAGTACGGGCTTGTGTTTGAGCTCGACCTTTAATAGAGCCACTTGAACCCGCGCAGGATAAACGGATGCGTGTAAAGGGCAAGGTAGCTTTCGTCAGCGGCGGCGCTCGCGGACTGGGAGCGGCGGACGTTTGCCTGCTGTCTCAGGAGGGCGCAGCCGTAGCCTTTGGAGACGTGCTGGAGGAGGAGGGGCGAAAGCTGGAGTCGGAGCTGCGTGCGCAGGGGCGACGGGTGACGTTTATACCCCTGGACGTGACGGACGAGACACAGTGGCGTCGTGCGGTGGCTGGGGCAGTTGCGGAGTTCGGCGGGCTGGACGTGATGGTGAACAACGCCGCCGTGGGTGGTGCAGGAAGCATCGAGGAGACGACGGTGGAGGGTTGGAACCGGGTAATGGCAGTGAACGTGACCGGGGTGTTTCTCGGAACTAAAGTGGCCATACCGGAGATGCGCCGGCGGGGAGGGGGTTCCATCATCAACATTTCCTCGCAGATGGGGATAGTGGGGTCGGAGATGAGCAACGTGGTGTACCAGACTTCCAAGGGCGCCGTGCGGATGTTCACCAAGGCGGCGGCGATTCACCATGCCAAGGACGGAATACGGGTCAATTCGGTGCATCCCGGACCCATATTGACGCGGCAGATGGAGCGTGGGCTGGCGAACGACCCGGCGCAGGAGGGATACTATCTGGACAGGGTCCCGTTAGGCCGGCTGGGGCGTCCGCTGGACGTGGCTCACTGCGTTCTATACCTGGCGTCAGACGAATCGGCCTTCGTGACGGGGAGCGAGCAGGTGGTGGACGGGGGATGGACGGCGCAGTAGGCGTCCCGCAGAGATTTGCAACATTTAGGAGGATAATCGGTGTCGCTGCCACCTCATAGAGTAGATTACAGTCCTATCATCGATCGGCCCACGCTGAAGTGGCCGGGGAATGCGAGGGTGGCGGTGTGGGTCGCGCCCAACATCGAGCATTACGAGTACCTGCCGGTGTACGACGGGCTTAGAAATCCATGGCCGCGGGTGCCATACCCCGACGTACAGCAGTATTCGCACCGGGACTACGGGAACCGTGTGGGGTTCTGGAGGATGCTGGAGGTGCTTGACAAGCACGGCATCAAGTGCGGGGTGTCGCTGAATATGGCGGTGCTGGAACACTACCCGGAGATAGCCGAGGCGATGGTGGAGCGGGACTGGGACTTCATGAGCCACGGCATCTACAACACACAGTATATCGAGACGTACACGGAGGAGCAGGAGCGGGAGTTTTACCGGGACAGCATTGCTACATTGCGCCGTCACACGGGGAAGCAGCTGAGGGGGATGCTTGGGCCCGCGATGTCGAACTCGGCGCGGACGCCGGACCTGATGGCGGAAGCGGGGCTTATCTATCACGCGGACTGGATGCACGACGACCAGCCGGTGCCCATTCGGGTGAAGACTGGGCGGATGATTTCGGTGCCTTACTCCATTGAGGTTAATGATTCGGCGCTGTTCGGGAACCACTTCGAAGGGGAGTATTTCGCTAAGATCTGCAAGGCGCAGTTCGACCGGCTGTATCGGGAGGGCGAGGAGAGCGCACGGAGCATGTGCATTGCGTTGCATCCGCACCAGATAGGGCAGCCCCATCGGATCAAGTATCTGGACGAGATGCTGGGGTACGTGATGTCCCACGAGGGAGTGTGGCAGGCGACGGCGGACGAGATTGCGGAGTATTACATGGCCAACTACTACGACGGGATGATGGCGCTCCTCGAGGGACGGGGTTAGTCATGCCAGGACACCGCGGATTCGGAATGGACCACCCCCACTATCCGTGGCGGCCGATGGTGAAGCGGACGCCACTGCGATGGCCCGAGGGGGCTCGGGTGGCGCTGTGCGTAATTGTGAACCTGGAGCACATGGAGTGGAGGCCAGAGGAGGGGAGCTACTGGCGAAGAGAGATGTCTGGCGGATTCGGAAACCGTCCGTTCCCTGACTATACGAGGAAGACGCATCGGGAGTACGGACATAGGGTGGGGATCTTCCGGGTGCTGGACGCGCTGGAGGCTGTGGGGATTCGTCCAACTATCGCCATGGACCTCATGACGGCGCAGAATTACCCGTTTCTGGTGGAGCACTGTCTGGGGCGAGGCGCGGAGATCATCGCCCACGGAGTTTCGGTTACGCAGATGATTACCTCGGAGATGAAGGAGGCGGAGGAGCGAGAGTACATCGCGCGGTGCATAGAGGGGATGCGGGAAGCGACGGGGGCGACGCCCCGTGGGTGGCTGGGGCCGGAGTTTGGGGAGTCGGCCAGGACGCCGGGGCTGCTGGCGGAGGCGGGAGTGGAGTACGTGTGCGACTGGACGAATGACGAACAGCCTTATGCGATGACAACGCCCTCGGGGTCTCTGATATCGCTGCCCATCTGCCTTGACCTGGACGACGTGAACGCGTTGTGGGAGCGTCGGATGGACGTGGAGCGATACGCTAAGCTGGTGAGGGAGAGCTTGGACAGGCTGTTGGAGGACGGGGAGACCTCAGGGAGGCTGCTGGTGTTGAATCTGCGCCCGTGGCTGGTGGGTCAGCCGTTCCGTATCGGGTTCCTGGAGGATACGCTGGAGCACGTGACGGCGCACGAGGGGGTTTGGACGGCTACGGGGTCAGAGATCGTGGAGTGGTACCGGGAGGCTGCGGTTTAGGGCTGGGATTGGGCGGGAATTAGAGGAGGTTGCAGGAGTCCGCTTGTCGCGGGGAGTTCCGTGTTGCCCATAGGCGTTTGGATTCATATAATGTGGTTAGGATTCGTAGCAGCGGCGGTGGAGTTGGAGGGGAAATGCGACACGGATATGACGTTTGAAGCAAGGGAGTCCGGCTTATGGGAGAGAATAGACTGGCCTTAACAGCCCACCTGATGCGTAGGGCGGGCTTTGGAGCAACGCGAGAGGAGTTGGAGACGCTGGCAGAGCGGGAATACGCAGAGTTGGTGGAGGACCTGGTGAACCCGGAGCGGTTTCCTCCCGTGGATGAGGACGTGCTGGAGCGATATTACGGCTGGTTGGAAGGAGTACAGGGTAAGGTGTGGAGCGGGGTTTGGATCTACCGGATGGTGAATTCCCAGCGGCCCCTGGAGGAGAAGATGGCGCTGTTCTGGCACCACGTCTTCGCCACGGGGGTGTCGAAGAGCGACCACCCGCCTTCTTCGATACAGCAGATAAAGATGCTCCGCCGGTTGGGACTTCAGGACTTGCGGACGATCCTGCTGGAGCTTTCCAGAGACCCGGCGATGATTTTCTGGCTGGACAACAACGAAAACCACGCTGCGGACCCAAACGAGAACTACGGTCGGGAGCTTCTGGAACTGTTTTCCATGGGGGTGGGCAACTACTCGGAGACGGACATCAAAATGGCGGCGCGGGCGTTCACGGGTTGGACCTTCGAACAGCCGCTGGGGCTCTATCCCTGCGGTTTCTATCCATCGAGGTTTACGTACCGGGAGGACGACCACGACGAAAGCGAGAAAACGTTCCTGGGCGAGTCGGGGAAGTTTGATGGCGCCGATATTATCGATATCATCGTGAGGCAGCCGGCAACGGCTCGCTTCATTGCAAGGCACCTGTACAACTTCTTCGTCGCGGACGAGGCGCAGGTGCCGGCGTGGGGAACGGTGCCGCCACGGGACCCGGAGGCCATCGACACACTAGTGAAGGCGTACATGGACACCGACGGGGATATGCGGTCGGTGATGCGGACGCTGCTGAATTCGGATTTCTTCAAGGAGTCGCAGTTCCAGCGGGTGAAGAGTCCGGTGGAGCTGGTGGTTGGGACCCTGAAGCTGGTGGATACGAACCGGTTCCCAGACACGAATGTGATGTCTTACCCCACGGCGACGATGGTGATGGGCCAGCAGTTATTGAACCCTCCAACGGTGGAAGGGTGGCATACGGGGAAGGAGTGGATCGACGGAGGAACGCTGAACGAGCGGGTGAACTTCGCGGTGAACCTGGTAGCGGACACGTCAAAGCCCGGCGTACAGGCCATCATGGACCGACTGGAGAAGGACGGTGGGTCGCTTACCCCTTCGGAGTTCGTCGAGCGGTGTCTGGACCTGACAGGACCGATTGAGGCCAGCGAGGAGACGCGGGCGGCGCTGCTTCGGTTCGCCGAGTCCGGCGGCGACCTGGACATGACATCGTCGGAGAACGGGGAGTCCACCCGTGAGCGCATCGTGCGGATGCTGCAACTGATTGTGGCTTCCCGCGAGTACCAGTTTGCATAGGACCAAGGAGGAAATGATGAAAGAACGAAGCCAGGAGCCGGTGTTGGTTGTTCTTCAACTAAGCGGCGGCAACGACTTTATGAATACGCTGATTCCGTATACCAGCGGGGACTATTACGACGCACGGCCCACGGTGGCCATTCCCCAGGAGGACGTGCTGCCCATTAACGACACCCTTGGGTTTCATCCGAGCGCGGGGCCGCTGAAGGAGTTGTACGAGAGAAACAAGATGGCCATTGTACAGGGCATAGGCTACCCGAACTCCAACCGGTCCCACTTTCGGGCCATGGACATCTGGCACACCTGCGAGCCCCACGAGGTGGGCACGGAGGGCTGGGTGGCCAAGGCGGTGCGAGAGCTGGATCCGCGGTCGGAGAACGTGCTCACGTGCGTTAGCCTGGGAAAGGGCCTGCCACGAGCGGTGGTATCCTCGGGGGTGCCGGTGACTTCGGTGGACAACCTGGAGGCCTATGGGGTGATGACGGGTATCGCGGAGGAGGAACGGCTTGAGGCGCTGGAGATATTCAAGCACATGTACACGCCGGCCGTTGGAGCGCAGGCGGCGATGGACTATCTGGGCAATACGGGCCTGGACGTGCTCAAGGGCACGGACATGCTCAAGAAGGCCCCGGCGGAGTACAAGTCGGACGTGGAATACGCCAATAACGGGATTGCCAAGAGCCTTCGGGACGTGGCGCGTATTCATCTTGCAGACCTGGGCACGCGAATCTTCTACACCCAACACGGGGGATATGACACCCACTCCAGGGAGTTGTTGCTGCACGAACAGCTTATGACGGAGCTCTCCGGGGCCGTTATGGACTTCTATACGGACTTGGAGGAGCACGCCGCAGGAGACAACGTGGCGATTCTGGTGTTCACGGAATTCGGTCGGCGGATCAGGGACAACGGCAGCGGGACGGACCACGGCTCCGGCGGCGGGGCTTTCATCATCGGTCCTCGCGTCAAGGGGGGGCTGTACGCCGAGTACCCGTCAGTGGTCCCCGCCAACTGGCTGAACGGCGAAGACCTGCGCCATACGATAGATTTCCGGGGCATCTACGGCACGATGCTCGAGCAGTGGATGGGGGTGGAGGCGGCGCCCATAGTCGGGGGCACATTCGAGCAGGTGCACCCCTTCGCTTAGGGGTTACGGCAAAGAAGAACGGGTAGAGGTGAGCCATGGCTAGACCTTATGCAATGCTGAGGGCCGGATTCCCGTACGTGAAGACGGTGGGAATGCGACGACTGACGGTGAATTTCCCCGTGGACGTGGCGATCGGGCGGAACGACGCCCTGTACATCCTCTGCCGCAACGAAGAGGGCGTGATGGTACGGATGTTGAGCCAAGAGGACGAGGACCTTGGGTTTTTCTCTTCCTTGGGCACTGGCGATGGGCAGCTTCGTTGGCCGGTGGCCATCGTCAGCGACGGAGAGGGGAATTTCTTCATCTCGGACGAGGCGTGTCACCGTATATCGAAATTCAATGCCGAAGGTGAGTTTCTGGGGAAGTGGGGAGAGTTCGGCTCGGAAGCGGGCCAGCTTAACGCACCGGCGGGGATGGCCTTCGACAGCGACGAGAATATGTACGTGGCCGACGGGTTAAACCATAGGGTACAGAAATTCGCGAAGGACGGGGAGTTTCTGGGTCAGTGGGGCGGCTTCGGCACGGGCAACGGGGAGTTCAATATGCCATGGGGTGTGGCGGTGGATGAGTTCGACGACGTTTACGTTGCGGACTGGCGGAACGACCGGGTACAGAAGTTCGACGCGAACGGGGAGTTCATCTTCAAGTTTGGCAGCACTGGCAGCAGCGACGGAGAGTTCAACCGTCCGGCAGGTTTGACGCTGGATAGCGACGGGGACATCTACGTGGCGGATTCGGGGAACGACCGGGTACAGCTTTTCAACCAGGAAGGGAGCTTCGTCCAGAAATTCGTCGGGGACGCCACCCTGTCCAGGTCGGCGCGGGCGTATATGCTCTCTAACCCGATGTTCCTGCGACTGAGGGACATGGCATCCATAGACATGCAGAAGTACTTCCGACGGCCCCGTTCGGTGCGCGTCGATGACAAGGGGCGGATGTACGTGCCGGACTACGGATCTTTTCGGGTGCAGATATACCAGAAAGACGTGGAGCGGCTGGAGGAGAGCCAGATTGCGGCGCCTCTGAAGGCTCCTTCGCTCCTGACGGCCTAAAGGCCGTCTTTTCTCGCAATTTTGGAGGTGTAATGAGCAGCGGATTAGACTATACGAAGTTATTTGCCAAGGACATACCGGGACCATCGTCAAGGGGGGAGCCGGACCCGCCCTACAACTTCACCTACGGCCACGGCAGCCCGGATCTGCTGCCCATCGAAGGTTTTGTTGACGCGGCGGCGGACGTGTTTCGGAAGGACGGACGGAGCCTGGCGGTGTATCACGCCAACGGCGGAGGCCTGGGCTATCTCCCGCTGCGGGAGTTCTTGGTTGAGAAGCTGGCGAAGCATAGGGGCATCCAGGTGACGGCAGACGAGATTCTGATTACGTCCGGGTCGCAGCAAGGAATAATCGCCGTGATGGACGCCTTTCTGGAACCGGGAGACACAGTTGTCACGGAGATGTTCTCCTACGCCGGGACGCTGGGCAACCTGCGTCGACACGGGGCGGAGGTGGTGGGAGTGCCCCTGGATGAAGAGGGGATGCGGACGGACCTGCTGGAGAAGACGCTTACCGACCTACAGTCGCGAGGGATCAAGCCGAAGTTCATCTACACGATACCGACGCTGCACAATCCCACGGGGCGGGTGATGGGGATGGAGCGTCGGCGGGAGATGCTGGAGTTGAGCCGACGGTTCGGGGTGCCGATCTTCGAGGACGAGTGCTACGCGGATCTGGTATTTGAGAAGGAATACGAGCATGCCATCCGGTCGCTGGACAACTCGAACTACGTGCTGCACGTGGGGTCGTTCTCGAAGTCGCTGGCGCCTGGGGTGCGGCTGGGTTACGTGGTAGCGCCGTGGGAGGTGATGAGCCAGATTCTGCCTTTCAAGATGGACATCGGGACGAGCACGATGGGGCAGATGATTGTGGCGGAGTTCCTGGAGAATAACTTCGACAGTCACATGGAACATCTGAAGTCGGGATTGGAGCGGAAGAGGGATACGCTGATTGCGGCGCTGAAGGAGCATTTCGGGCCGGAGGTGCAGCCGAGCGAGCCGCGGGGCGGTATGTTTGTGTGGGTGCGGTTTCCCGAGGGTATAGACACCAGAAAGGCGTTGGAGGCGGCAAAGGCGGAGGGGGTGGCTTACAACCCGGGGCCGGACTGGGCCGTTTACGCCGATGACGACGAGCGGAACGGGATGAATTACGTGAGGTTGTGCTACGCGCTGCTAACGGAGTCGGAGACCTGGGAGGGGATTGAAAGGATGTCGCGGGCGTTCAGGGAGGCGGGATTGACCTAGCGGGGAGGGAGTTCCTGCCTTCGCAGGAACAAGAGGGGACACTGCGTGTCGGCAAGTTAGGGGTTGGGCGTGAGGGAGGGGTTGGGGGCTCGGGGCGTAGGACTTGGGCAGGGGAGCGGGCGGGACACAAGGACACTGAATTAAAAGGGGGCGGCTCCTGGTGGAGCCGCCCCCTTCTTGGGTTCGCCGGGGGAATCGCCCCCATCCAAACCATCCCCCATCAAGGGGGATGGGTGAAGAGGGGAGGGGTTACTGGTAGACAGGGATCGTGTACTCGTGGTGGCGTACGGGACCCCAGTGCTGCCAGTTGGCCGTGTAGGTATCGATGACGCCCGGGTCGTAGGCGGAGACGGGGAAGAGGAAGGCGAGGGGTATGAGGAGGTAGTTGTCGTAGAGGTAGTCGCCTATGGCCTGTTCCCACATCAGGATATCGTCCGGGTTGACCGCAGCTTTGAAGTTGAGGTAGAGCTGGTCCAGCTCGTCGTATTCCCAGGTGGGATTGCCGCAGCCGCCGGCTACGGAGCTCATGGGGTAGCAGGGGTCGCTGGGGAAGGGGTTGCCGGCGCCGTAGCGGATGGTGTAGACGTTCTGTCCCCAGGTGCGCTCGCGGGCGCGTTTGAGGATTTCGCCGAATTCGACGGGTTCGATGGTGCTGGTGAGGCCGACCTCGGTCCACATGGAAGCGAGGACTTCGGCAACTTCCGGCCCTTCGGGGACGCCGCCCATCTTGGCGGTGGTGACGGTGAATTCGAAGCCGTCAGGGTAGCCGGCCTCAGCGAGGAGGCTCCTGGCCTGTTCGGGGTCGTAGGGGTAGGGGGTCCACTCTTCCTTAAAGTCGTAGCGGTAGGGCGGGATGCCGTAGGTACTGGCGGGAACTGCCGCATCGCCCCAGAAGGTCTCGATAATGAGATCCCGGTCGATGGCAAGGTTCATGGCCTTGCGCACGGTGGCGTTCCGCATGGGGTTGTCGGCGATGAAGCCACCGGCGATGGGTTCGGTTTCGCCCTTGCGGGAGCCGGCGAGGATCTCCTTGGGTTGGTCGTAGTAGAGGCCGCCGAAGTAGGCGAACATGAAGATGCCGGGGAGGGTGGCCACGACGGTCTCGAAGCCGCGCTCGTTGGCCTGGGGCAGGAGGGTGCGGGGGATGTCCGCCAAGTGGACTTCGCTGGTGAGGAGCATCGCCAGGCGGGTGGCGTCTTCCGGGGTGTAGTAGATCATGAGCTCGTGGAATTCGGGGGTCTTGCGCCAGTGGTCTTCCACGCGTTCTACGTGGAGCCCGACGCCGATTTTGAGGTCGATGTAGCTGAAGGGGCCGGTGCCGACGGGGTTTTCGGCGTAGGCATCTTCGCCGCCGACAGCGTCCCAGTAGTCTTTGCTGAGCATGGCGACGAGGCCGCCTTCGGAGATGTGGCCGAGGAGGAGGGGTTCGGCCTGGTCCATGTTGTAGTCGAAGGAGTAGTCGTTCTGAACGTCGAAGTTGGAGTCGGCAACGCCGTAGATGTTCCAGCGACCGGGGTTGTAGGAGGTCTCACCGGCGGAGGTGCGGATGCTGAATATGACGTCTTCGACGGTGAGTTCGTCGCCTCCCCCATTGTCGTTGGTGTGGAAGGGGATGCCTTGTTTAAGGGTGAAGGACCAGCTTGTAGCGTCGTCGGACATGGACCATTCTTCGACGACGTGGTCGTTGGTGTAGTCGCCGGAGTGGGGGTCTATGTAGACCATTTCCTCATACATGGTCTTGATGGGGCCGGATGAGGAGTGGAAGGTCTGGTGGACCATGGTTACCTGGTGGCCGGGTGGGACCATGGAGATTTCCAGCCGTGGGGAAACGGGCACTTTTGCCATCATGGTGGGTTCCGGGGTGGGGGCCGGCGTGGGTGTGGCGGTGGGGGTGGGCCGCGGTGTGGAGGGTGCGGCGGTGGGGGTGGGTCTGGGGGTGGCCGGCATGGCGGTGGGGGTTGGGGCCATGGTGGGTGGCGGAGTTGCAGGGACGGCGGTGGGTGGCGGGGCCGCGGTGGGGGACTGGGTGGCCTCTTCATCGTCACCGCAAGCGAGGATGAAGAGGAGGGTGAGGAGCAAAGCTCCTAAAAGGGCGTATATGGACAGATTTGATATGGGTTTGAAGTGTGGCATGGGGGATTATCTCCTTATCACGCCGTCAGGAGCGTGGGTGTTTACGAAGGTTGGGGGATGGGTTGATGGTAGGGAATTTGGGTGTGATTGTCAAACGAGGGGGGCACTGGGTGACGAGATCCTTCGGCTGCGCTCAGCATGAAATGTGGGGGGAGGGAGGGGATGGATTCCCGCATCCGCGGGAATGACGGGGAAGGGGATAATAGGAAGAGGGCGGACCGTGTGGCCCGCCCTCTTCTGCGTTTCCTCCGGTTGTGAGGCTAGGGGACGATTATCCCTGCCTCGTTGGCGTAGACCCAGTAGGCTGCGCCGGTCTCGACCATGTCCGTGGAGCCCTCTCCAACGGAGAGCCTTACCAGCTTGCCTTCCAAGGATTCGTAGCCGTAGACAACTTCCGCGTCGATGTTGGCGAAGTAGTCCACCGCCAGAATCTCGGTCCCTGCCTCAGCCTGGTCGGCGTCTACCACACCTACCAGGTTCCAACCCTCGGTTACCGCGATGTGCGGCGGAGGCTGGAAGTCCGTTCCCTCTTGCAGTCCAACACTCACGTCCAGGACGCCGTCGGAGACGACCCAGTAGCCGTTCATCCCGTTGATGGTGGTCAGATCGCCTCCCAGGGTGCCGTCGGCTCCTCGGGTGGCCGTCTGCCACAAACCAGTGGCGTTGTCAAAGGTCAGCACGGCCATGACGTCCTCGTTGCCCTCGCCTCCGAAGACCGCGTTTACGTCTCCGTCCGCGGGGTCCGCAGGGAAGGAGATGAGGTTCGGCCCGGGGTTCAGCGCAATCTCGTAGTCAGGCTTGTCCACCTTCTCGAACTCGTGACTGAACTCATCCTCGTTGCCAGCGGCGTCCATGACTTCGATGGTGAAGGTGTGTTCCCCGTTGGTCAGGTTCCCCGGCCTGTATACGAACAGCACGTTGTCCCTGGTGATTACGTCGGCAGTCACGTCGTCCCCATTGAAGGTCGCGCTCATGAGAGTGACCGTGCCGCTGGTGTCGAAGTCAGTTGTTACCATGGAAGGATCTTCTGTGGCGGCGGAGGAGTCGTCATCCTCGGCCAGACCGTACTCCTTGCCTTCGTCGGCGAAGTCCGCCCGTACGAACGCACCGGCGTTGGTCGTGGATCCCTCGGGCTTGAAGGCAGGAGCCTGGACTTCGTTGTCCACCTCGAAGAGGATGGCGCTGTCGTCGTCCGGGTCGTGCTTGTAATCACCAGTGGGCTCGTCATCGTCGTCCATCTGAGCGACGCCCATGGTGCCGGTGGTAGCCTCGAGCTTGAGTGCTCCGCTGCCCAGGTCGTTGCCGGAGACCATCACGTTGTAGAGACCGTCGTCGCCATCGGCATTGAAGCTGGGCGTGTAGGACCACTGATTGACGGCGCCCGTGGGACTGGCCGTACCTTCCGTATCGTCTTGCAGAAGGTTGTTGGCGCCAACCTTGGTTATGGTCACCATGGGGTTGCCCGCGAGCCTTTCGTCCGACTCGATCATTATGGTGATCTCGCCATCGGTGATGGGCCGGTCGCCCTCGGCGGTCCCCGTTACCGTTACGCTCAGCTTGGCGGGTATGCCGTCGTTGGCCGTTATCTCATCTTCGTCCCCGATGGGGTTGCCCGCCCTGTCCGTGAGAGACTCGTTCCCAACCGCAATGTCCGGCCTGTCGTTGGGGTCAAGCTCGTCCACGTCCAGGTAGACCTTGCTCCCGTCACAGGTGACTCCGTTGGGGTTGCTTCCGTCGACCTCGAAGTCATCGGCGTCCACGCTGGAGCAGTCCAGGGCCTCGTTGAAGGCGACCACTATGCTGGTCCGCTTCGCGTCGGTGCCGGACTTCTCCGTGTCACCGTCGAGCCAGGTGCCCGTGTAGGTTTGGGTCTCGTCCAGCTCGGGAGAAGCCGCGTCCACGCGAACCACGAAGGGATCGCAGCCTCTGCCCTCAATGTCATTATCCTCATCCTCGGCCACGATGGTGCCGTCAAGGGCAACGAGGGCTCCATCGGAATCGGTGATGTCAAGCCCCGCCGGGACGGCACACCTGGTGTCTCCGTCGGAGTCGCTGACTCCCACGTTCCCGGCCAGGTCGGTGGAGACCGCCCACCAGTGAATCTGGTATTCGGATCCGGCGTTGGCCGCGTCCGCGTCCAGGTCGGATGCTCCTTCTTCTATGCTCACCGATGCGGTGTAGCCGCTGGTCGTTTCTTCCAGCTTCAGGTCGTCCCGCTCGTAGGCAATGGTCTCCCCAAGGGAGTTCCCTTCAATGGAATAGAGCCCGGCGAGGACGTATATGCTGGACGCGTCGTCCTTGTCTTCGCTGATGCCCGAGTCCGTGTCCTGCACGTCGAAGGAGACGGTGGGCTCATCCTCCCGACCGGCGGTCCCGCTGGCAGGCGCCATGTTGCTGAAGGAGGGGCTATCCACGTCCAGCGGTATGCTGGCGCTTCGGTTGCGACTCGGATCCGAGTCCACGTAGACAACCCTGACGGTGTCCCCCGCGTTGTTTACGGGGAGCGTTACCATGCCCATCCGGTCACTGATGCCAGCGCCGTCGCCCGAATCGGCCTGGGTGGCTACACAATCCTCCTCGGCGGAGTCGCATATCTCCAGCATGGCCGCAAACTTGCCGCTCCTGGCGGCCGTCTCCGACATAACAATGGAGATTCCCCCGGGGAAGGCATCGCTGCTTAACGTGACGCGGTTGTCTTCTTCGCCGTAGGCGGGGAGGGGCACGTTCAAGGTGAGGGTTGCTGTGCTTGCGATTTGGATAGCTACAACAGGAGGTGTCGCGCTAGCATCAGCATTAACGGGTCTGTAGCTGCGAACCGAAATATCTGCCGGGACATCGTCCGACGGATCATTAGGCGTGCCGCTATCGCTGAATTCCGTATCTATCCGGTATTCAAGAACAATGTCCGGTTCGGACGGCGTGCCTTTGGGAGTATTGGTGGCCCTGACAGCGGCCGCCCCAATGCTACCGTCGTTTTGATTATCCCTAAGATCCGCTGAAGCCATCGGAGTTATGCCGACGTCGTTAGCGTCAACTTTTCCGTCTCCGTTGGTGTCCAGGATGTCCAACCAGGTCCAGTCGCCAACGGCGTTGTCTGTATCGGCGGCGTTGAACGCTGTTGGTTCGACATCGGTAATGAATGACAAAGATACTTCACTATCGTCAGCCTGAGCCGTAAGAGTAGCAAGCCTCTTTTCGGAGGCGGCGTCTCTGCCGCTGATATCGTCCTGTTCGAAGATCTGGAACTCAAGGTGGGTGGCATTGACGGGATCGTTCGGCAGGGTCGCGACATTCAGAGTGCCGGCTTGAGTATTGAGAGTCAACTCTCCGGGTTCGATGGTAACCACCGTCTCAAAGGATTGGCGCATGGCGTCGCTTCTCCGAGGGTCATCAGCGGTGGTTTCTCCCGCATCCGCATCGAACTGATCGTAGTCCGCGGCCTCGCCGGAGCCATCGACAAAGGCGGTGAAGTCCTGATAGTTCACGTTTCCATCGCCGTTGGCGTCAGCCAGATTGGCCCAGTCCACGGTGTTCGCTTCGGTGTCCGTGGTCTTAGCGCCAACGGCGGCGGTGACCGTTCGCGTCGTGGGCTCATTCAGGTCCTGGTCCTCGACCTGAATCATGATGGCGTTGCCAGCGCCGCCGAGACCATTGAGGCTGAGGTAGCTGATTTCGTCCCCGTCGCCATCGAGGAACGATATCTCCCCTGCGTCAGCGGCGAAAGCGGGCATCGCCCACAGTAGCCCCAGTAGCAGGGTCAAAAGTATGCCAGGGATAAACCAAGTTGCTTTTTGTCTCACTTCTCCTCCCTTTGCGTCTGAGTTTGAGGAACCGACCGGTGGTTATACGTCATAGACCAACCTCCTTGTGTCTGATGCCTTGAGGGCGCCAGGGAGGGCCGGTGTTTCCAAGATGAACGGGTCCGTAATAGTGCATTGCTTCCCTCTCCTGGGACGTGGTTTCCGTAATGTTGGGGGGCTTGCATGGTGAATTGGGGCGTTGGGTGCGCGGGAAGGCTATCCCAAGGATAGGCCGCGCCGCAGGCGAGCCTGCGGAGGCGTCGAAGGGGACAGCGGCCCTTGCGTATGCCGTAGGTATGTATCTTTGCCTCTGGTAGGGTTTGGGATGGGCAAGCCTTTATTGGTCATGCGGTACTCTACACAACCCCCCTTGAGATTGTCAAGTAGTGGGTCGGCCAAAATTCGGCGGATAATTGATGGGTTTTTGCGATGGTTTCTGGCCGTTTGTTCAATGGACGCGGGGGGTATTATACAGGGGTCACTGCGTGACGGCAAGCTGGGGTTGGGAAGGGCGAGAGGATGGATTCCCGCGGATGCGGGAATCACGAGGGGGCGAGGGAACAAGAGGAGGAGGGGAAGGGGATAATAGGAAGAGGGCGGACCGTGTGGCCCGCCCTCTTCTGCGTTTCCTCCGGTTGTGAGGCTAGGGGACGATTATCCCTGCCTCGTTGGCGTAGACCCAGTAGGCTGCGCCGGTCTCGACCATGTCCGTGGAGCCCTCTCCAACGGAGAGCCTTACCAGCTTGCCTTCCAGGGATTCGTAGCCGTAGACAACTTCCGCGTCGATGTTGGCGAAGTAGTCCACCGCCAGAATCTCGGTCCCTGCCTCAGCCTGGTCGGCGTCTACCACACCTACCAGGTTCCAACCCTCGGTTACCGCGATGTGCGGCGGAGGCTGGAAGTCCGTTCCCTCTTGCAGTCCGACACTCACGTCCAGGACGCCGTCGGAGACGACCCAGTAGCCGTTCATCCCGTTGATGGTGGTCAGATCGCCTCCCAGGGCGCCGTCGGCTCCTCGGGTGGCCGTCTGCCACAAACCGGTGGCGTTGTCAAAGGTCAGCACGGCCATGATGTCCTCGTTGCCCTCGCCTCCGAAGACCGCGTTTACATCTCCGTCCGCGGGGTCCGCAGGGAAGGAGATGAGGTTCGGCCCGGGGTTCAGCGCAATCTCGTAGTCAGGCTTGTCCACCTTCTCGAACTCGTGGCTGAACTCATCCTCGTTGCCAGCGGCGTCCATGACTTCGATGGTGAAGGTGTGTTCCCCGTTGGTCAGGTTCCCAGGCCTGTATACGAACAGCACGTTGTCCCTGGTGATTACGTCGGCAGTCACGTCGTCCCCATTGAAGGTCGCGCTCATGAGAGTGACCCCGCCGCTGGTGTCGAAGTCGGTGTCGACTTCACCGGGGGTTACCGCGACAGCGCCGTTCTCGTCCAGACCGTACTCCTTGCCTTCGTCGGCGAAGTCCGCGCGTACGAACGCACCGGCGTTGGTCGTGGATCCCTCGGGCTTGAAGGCGGGAGCCTGGACTTCGTTGTCCACCTCGAAGAGGATGGCGCTGTCGTCGTCCGGGTCGTGCATGGGACGCCTGGGAATGCCATCGTCGCCCACCGGAACGTCGCCCATGGTGCCGGCGGTGGCCTCGAGCTTGAGTGCTCCGCTGCCCAGGTCGTTGCCGGAGACCACGACGTTGTAGAGACCGTGGTCGTCATCGGCATTGAAGCCGCGCGTGTAGGACCACTGATTAACGGCGCCCGTGGGACTGGCCGTACCGGTGGCATTTGCATCCCCATACAGGACGTAGTCGAAGACAACCTTGGTTATGGTCACCATGGGATTGCCCGCGAGCCTTTCGTCCGACTCGATCATTATGGTGATCTCGCCATCGGTGATGGGCCGGTCGCCCTCGGCGGTCCCCGTTACGGTTACGCTCAGCTTGGCGGGTATACCGTCGTTGGCGGTTATCTCATCTTCGTCCCCGATGAGGTTGCCCGCCCTGTCCGTGAGGGACTCGTTCCCAACTTCAATGTCCGGCCTGTCGTTCGGGTCAAGCTCGTCCACGTCCAGGTAGACCTTGTTGCCGTCACAGGTGACTCCGTTGGGGTTGCTTCCGTCGACCTCAAAGTCATCGGCGTCCACGCTGGAGCAGTCCAGGGCCTCGTTGAAGGCAACCACTATGCTGGTCCGCTTCGCGTCGGAGCCGGACTTCTCCGTGTCACCGTCCAGCCAGGTGCCCGTGTAGGTTTGGGTCTCGTCCAGCTCGGGAGAAGCCGCGTCCACGCGAACCACGAAGGGATCGCAGCCTCTGCCCACAGTTGTCACGTTGCCATCGTCGTCCTTGACCTCGGCCACGATGCCTGCGTCAAGGAGTAGGAGGGAGCCATCAGAATCGGTGGCGCTAAACCGGAACGGGACAGCACACTCGGTATCTCCGTCGGAGTCGCTGACTCCCACGTTCCCGGCCAGGTCGGTGGAGACCGCCCACCAGTGAATCTGGTATTCGGATCCGGCGTTGGCCGCGTCCGCGTCCAGGTCGGATGCTCCTTCTTCTATGCTCACCGATGCGGTGTAGCCGCTGGTCGTTTCTTCCAGCTTCAGGTCGTCCCGCTCGTAGGCTATGGTCTCCCCAAGGGGGTTCCCTTCAATGGAATAGAGCCCCGCGAGGACGTATATGCTGGACGCGTCGTCCTTGTCTTCGCTGATCCCCGAGTCCGTGTCCTGCACGTCGAAGGAGACGGTGGGCTCATCCTCCCGACCGGCGGTCCCGCTGGCCGGGGCCAGATTGCTGAAGGAGGGGGCATCCACGTCCAGCGGTATGCTGGCCGTTCGGTTGCGACTCGGATCCGAGTCCGCGTAGACAACCCTGACGGTGTCTCCGGCGTTGTTCACGGGGAGCCTTACCATGCCCATCCGGTCACTGATGCCAGTGCCGTCGCCCGAATCGCCCTGGGTGGCTACACAATGGGGGTGGGCGCATATCTGCAGCATGGCCGCAAACTTGCCGCTCCTGGCGGCCGTCTCCGACAGAACAACGGAGATTCCCCCGGGGAAGGCATCGCTGCTTACCGTGACGCGGTTGTCTTCCGAGCCGTAGGCCGGGAGGGGCACGTTCAAGGTGAGGGTTACATTTACCTCAACGTTGCCATAGGCTGTGACCGTCACTATTGCCAGGGTGTCGTCGGTATAGTCGTCCGGCGTGTCATTATCATCGAAAGCCGCGGTTATGTCGTATTCGACCTCCAACACTTCGATACCACGTGCATTGACGGCCCTAATGGCAGCAGCGTCAAGGGTACCGTCGTTACTGTTACCATTAAGGGTACTCGAATCTGCCACTGGGTTAACGCCGACGTCGTCACCATCCAGGTCACCGTCTCTGTTGGTGTCCAGGATGTCCAGCCAGGTCCAAACCGTATCACTGACTCGATTCTGGTAGGTATCGGGCTTGGGCGGCGCGACGTCGGTAATGGAAGGAACAGCCAAGGTGCGAGATGCCTCCGCTGAACCCGAATCATTATAGAACCGCCTTTCCCAGGCGGCGTCTCTGCCGCCGATGACGTCCTGTTCGAAGATCTGGAACTCGATGTGGGTGGAATTGGCGGGATCGTTCGGCAGGATCGCGATATTCAGAGTGCCGGCTTGAGTATTGAGATTCAGATCTCCAGGTTGGATGGGAACCACCGTCTCAAAGGACTGGCGCTTGGCGTCGCTTCTCCGAGGGTCATCAGCGGTGGTTTCTCCCGCATCCCCATCGAACTGATCGTAGTCCGCGTCCGCGCCGGAGCCATCGATAAAGGCGGTGAAGTCCTGATAGTTCACGTTTCCATCGCCGTTGGCGTCAGCCAGATTGGCCCAGTCCACGGTGTTCGCTGGAGTCTCGGTGTCCGTGGTCTTATCGCCCCTGGCGGAGGTGATCGTTCGCGTCGTGGGCTCGTTCAGGTCCTGGTCCTCTACCTGAATCATGATGGCGTTGCCGGCGGCGCCGAGCCCCACGTGGCTGAGGTAGCTGATTTCGTTCCCGTCGCCATCGAGGAACGATATCTCCCCTGCGTCAGCGGCGAAAGCGGGCATCGCCCACAGTAGCCCCAGTAGCAGGGTCAAAAGTATGCCAGGGATAAACCGGGTTGCTTTTTGTCTCACTTCTCCTCCCTTTGCGTCTGAGTTCGAGGAACCGACCGGTGGTTATATGTCATAGACCAACCTCCTTTGAGTCTGATGCCTTGAGGGCGCCAGGGAGGGCCGGTGTTTCCAAGATGAACGGGTCCGTAATAGTGCATTGCTTCCCTCTCCTGGGACGTGGTTTCCGTGATGTTGAGGGGCTTGCATGGTGAATTGGGGTGTCGGTGCGGGGGAAATTATACAGTGTGTATGAGGGGAGGGGAAGGGAGTGGGTCACTGCGTGACGGCAGGTTTGGGGTTGGGCGTGGGGGGCTTCGGGGCGGCGGGGTTCTGGGGGGGTTGGGGGGGTTGGGGGGGTTGGGAAGGGGGAGGGGATGGATTCCCGCATCCGCGGGAATGACGGAGGGGGGTGGGTTCCTGCCTTAGCGGGCACAAGCCTTCGTTCGCAGGAACAAGGGGGGCGGTTGACACTGTGTTGGAGGCGGGGATATACTCTTTTCGTCAGCTTTCCCCGTCGCATCGGCCCGGAATGGGGTCGAAGGATGGGAGGAAGCGCCGAAGATTCCACACCCCGGAGCGCCCCCAGTCCTTCCTTTGTATATGAAGGTTTTGCGTTGTCCCACGACTGTTGCCGGTTTAGCGGTGCGTTTGTTGTTGTCGGATGTTTTGAGGGAGGGGATGGATTCCCGCCTCCGCGGGAATGACGAAGAGGGGCGGGGGAGGGGGCACCCGCACTCGCGGGGGAACGGGGCGTGTTGTGAGCACTAAGTTCATTTTTGTGACGGGGGGAGTGGTGAGCGCCGTGGGGAAGGGCGTCAGTGTCGCGTCTATCGGGCGGATACTGAAGAGCCGGGGTATTTCCGTTTCAGTGATTAAGCTGGACCCGTACCTGAACGTGGACCCGGGGACAATGTCTCCGTACCAGCACGGGGAGGTGTTTGTGACGAAGGACGGCGGCGAGACGGATATGGACCTGGGGCACTACGAGCGGTTCATCGACATCGAGGTGACGCGTTCGTCGAATCTGACGGCGGGGCAGGTGTACCAGTCGTTGATTGCGAAGGAGCGTCGGGGGGATTTTCTGGGGGGGACGATTCAGGCGGTGTCGCACGTTACGAATGAGATAAAGGGGAGGATACTTTCGCTGGCGGAGGAGTCGGGCGCGGAGGTGGTGGTGGTGGAGGTTGGGGGCACGGTAGGGGACATGGAGGGGCAGCCGTTTCTGGAGGCTATCCGGCAGATGCGGAAGGAGGTGGGACGGGAGAATGTCTTCTATATTCACGTGACTCTCTTACCTTATATATATGCGACGGGGGAGTTGAAGACTAAGCCGACGCAGCATTCGGTGCGGGACCTGCGGGCTATCGGGATTCAGCCGGACGCGATTATCTGCCGCAGCGACTTTGAGGTTTCCGAGGGGATCCGGGACAAGATTGCGTTGTTCTGCGACGTGGATAAGGATGCGGTGATTCCGCTTTTGACGGTGGATACTATCTACCGGGTGCCGCTGATTCTGGAGGAGTGGCGGCTGGGGGACCTGCTGGCGTCTACGCTGAATCTGCGGGCGGAGCAGCGGGATATGGAGGGGTGGTCGGCGATGGTGGATCGGATGCGGACGCTGAACGGCCGGGTGCCGATTGCGCTGGTGGGGAAGTACGTGGAGTTGCAGGACAGTTATATTTCGGTAAAGGAGGCGCTGCAGCACGCGGCGTTGCATCACGGGCAGGAGGTGGAAGTGCAGTGGGTGCACGCGGAACAGGTGGAGGCGGAGGGTCCGGAGGGGCTTTTGGCGTCGGCGTGCGGGATTGTGGTGCCGGGGGGGTTCGGGTCGAGGGGGGTGGAGGGGATGATTTCGACGGCGCAGTACGCGCGGGAGAACGGGATTCCGTACCTGGGGCTGTGCCTGGGGTTGCAGGTGATGGTGGTGGAGTTCGCACGGAATGTGCTGCGGATGAAGGGGGCGCATTCTTACGAGGTGGACCCGGATTGCGCGGACCCGGTGGTGCATTTTATGCCGGAGCAGCAGAATGTGACGAATATGGGGGGTACGATGCGGCTGGGGAATTATCCGTGTGTGCTGGTGGAGGATAGTCTGGCGCACCGGGCGTACGGAGAGGCGGAGGTGTGGGAGCGTCACCGGCACCGGTTTGAGCTGAATAACGATTATCGCGAACGTCTGGAGGGGGCGGGGATGAGGGCCAGCGGGCTTTCGCCGGACCGTCGGCTGGTGGAGATAACGGAGGTGGAGGGGCACCCGTTTATGCTGGGGGTGCAGTTTCATCCGGAGTTCCGGTCTAGGCCGCACCGACCCCACCCGCTGGTGAGCGAGTTTGTGGGGACGGCGATGAAGACCCTGCGGGAGGGGAGTCAGCCTTCGCTACCGCTGGGGGAGGATGCGATGACGATTCCCCGGAGGCCGCCGCATTTCAATGGGGGGAATTTCAGGGGTCAGAGGATATGAAGCTATTTGTGGATACGGCAGACGTGGACGAGGTGCGGCGGGCCGCTCGGCTGGGGGTGGTGTCCGGCGTGACGACGAATCCTTCTCTGGCGGCGCAGGCGGGAGTGTCGGGGATGGAGGGGTACCGGGCGGCGGTGGCGGAGATCGCTTCGATTGTGGACGGGCCGATTTCGATTGAGGTGGTGAGCGAGGACGTGGAGGGGATGATTACGGAGGGGAAGGAGTACGCGACCTGGGCGCCAACGCCGTGGGTGAAGCTGCCAAGTACGGCGGCGGGGTTCGAGGCGATGAAGGCATTGTCGGACGAGGGGATTGAGATCAACCAGACGCTGTGCTTTTCGGTGAACCAGGCGCTGCTTGGGGCGCAGGCGGGCGCGGCGGCGGTGAGTCCCTTTGTGGGGCGCGTGGACGACACGGGACAGCGGGGGATGGACCTGGTGGAGGAGATTGTGTCGATTTATCGGAATTACGGAATCAGGACGCAGGTGCTGGCGGCAAGCATACGTCACCCACTGCACTGCGTGGAGGCAGCAAGGGCGGGGGCGCATATTGCGACGGTGCCGTGCGCGGTGCTGGAGCAGATGGTGAAGCACCCGCTGACAACGGTGGGGGTGGAGCGGTTTCGCCAGGACTGGCAGAGGGCCAGCGGCAGCTGAGGCGACGGTTCAGAGTGCCTCAGCGGAGCAAAAATCTTTGGAAAGAATGTGATCCAAGTGTCCCCTAAACCGACGTTAGACGTTTCAGAACTGGAAAGGAAGAGCAAGGAGGAGCTGTTGGACATTGCCCAGCAGATGGGCATGGAAAACGGCAACGCGCTCACTTCGCTCCGCAAGGAGGACGTGGTGGTGCGGATTGCCCACAGGTTCCCGGACCAGCACCGGCTGAGAGGGTCGGGGGTGCTGGAGCTGATGAGCGACGGGTACGGGTTCCTCCGGCACACAGGCTTGAAGCCGGGGCCGGGGGATATCTACGTGTCGCAGTCGCAGATCCGGCGGTTCGGGCTGAGGTGCGGGGATACGGTGGCGGGAGGCGTCCGCTCGCCCAAGGGAGGGGAGCGGTACTTCGGGATGACGCGGGTTGATACGGTCAACGAGCTTACGCCGCCCCAGGCGCGGTCGCGGCCGACCTTCGAGGAGTTGACGCCCGTATTCCCGGATCAGCAGATAACGCTGGAGACCACCCCGGATAACCTGACGACGCGGATGATAGACCTCTTCTCTCCCATAGGCCGCGGCCAGCGGGGGCTTATCGTGTCGCCGCCCAAGGCGGGGAAGACAACGATATTGAAGCACGTGGCCAGCGGGGTGACGGCGAACTTCCCGGACATCCACATAATGGTGGTGCTCATCGGGGAGCGGCCAGAGGAGGTGACGGACATGCGCCGCTCGGTGAAGGGGGAGGTCTTTGCTTCCACCTTCGACGAGTCGGTGGAGGACCAGGTGCGGCTGGCGGATCTTGCGCTGGACCGGGCGAAGCGGCTGGTGGAGTCGGGCAAGGACGTGCTGATACTGATGGACAGCATCACGCGAGCCACGCGGGCCTATAACCTGGCGCTGCCCAGCAGCGGACGTACGCTTTCGGGAGGCATCGACCCGGTGGCGCTCTATCCGCCCAAGAAGTTCTTCGGAGCGGCCCGGAACGTGGAGTTCGGGGGTAGCTTGACCATCATCGCCAACTGCCTGGTAGACACGGGCAGTCGCATGGACGAGGTGATTTACGAGGAGTTCAAGGGCACGGGGAACATGGAGCTTCACCTGGACAGGAAGCTGGCGGAGAAGCGCATCTTCCCCGCCATAGACATCGGCCGAAGCAGCACCCGTAGGGAAGAGTTGATGTTCGACGCGAAGATGGTGAAGAACATCTGGCTGCTGCGGCGCATCGTGGGCCTGCTGGTGCACGAGTCGGGCAACTTCACCGACGGCATCGAGCGGATACTGGAACGGCTCTCCCAAAGCAAAAGTAACGCTGAATTCCTGGCGCGGCTGGCCAAGGACCCCAGCTAACGCGCACAGGTCTTTGGAGGCATTTACGGGATGACACTGGAAACGAATCACGGAGTTAACGTGGTAACCGGGGAAGGCAACACCAGGGTGTTGCTGGGCTGCACGCACCAGCGGGGGCTCGTCTACATGGTGCCGGCGGAGAAGAGCTGGGTATGCACGGAGGAGATGCTGCCGGGCCACGCGCTGGCGGGATTCCTGGGAGAACTTACTGCCCGCGGAGACCCGGATGTGGAAGAGATGATGCAGAGGTGGGGCATCTACTTTAGGCAGATGCCGCTGGACGAGTCCCAGGGCTAAGGAACCAGAGGGGGGAAGGCGCGGTTAGCCGCTTTCGGGAATGGGCCGGTCGTCCTGCTGGCTTGCCAGGTGAGGTCTTGGTTGGGGATCTATGGCTGGGGCGGGTTGGGCCGGAGCCTCTACCTCCTGGGGAGCCTCTTCCTCTTCTTCCAAAACAGGCTCCCTGCCTTCAAAGAGGGCCTGTAGGTTCTCTCCCTCCACAGATTCGTGTTCTATGAGGAACTCGGCGATTTCGTTAAGCCTCTCCCGATTCTCCTCCAGAATGGTCTCCGCCCTCTCTTTAGCCGTGGTTATGAGGTCTTTCACTTCCTGGTCAATCTCCACGGCCAGCTCATCGCTGTAGTCCCGCTGTTCCTGAATCTCCCTGCCCAGGAAGACCAGTTCCTGGCGACGACCCAGAGTTCTGGGACCTAGCTTGTCGCTCATGCCGTACTGCTTGACCATTCTCTGGGCAATCTGTGTCGTACGCTGTAAGTCGTTGCTGGCGCCTGTGGTCATCTCACCGAAGACTAGCTCCTCCGCGGCCCTACCGCCCAAGGCGGTGGCCATCATGTCCTCAAACTGGCCCTTGGTCCACAGGTACCGGTCGCCCTCTGGAATCAATCTTGTGTATCCGCCCATGGCACCACGAGCCACGATGGAAATTTTATGCACCCTGTCGGCCTTGGGCAGCTTGTAAGCAACCAGGGCGTGCCCGGCCTCGTGATAGGCCGTCATGGCTTTTTCTCTGTCGCTGATAACGCGGCTCTTGCGCTCCGGGCCTGCGATGACCCGATCAATGGCTTCTTCGAACTCGGAGATGCCGATGAGCTTCTTGTTGCGGCGTGCGGCCAACAGAGCACCTTCGTTAACCAGGTTGGCCAGGTCTGCACCACTGAAGCCAGGAGTCTCCTTGGCGATAACGTCTAGCTGCAAGTTGGGAGCAAGAGGCTTGCCCTTGGAATGAACCTTCAGGATAGCCTCGCGACCCTGGACCTCCGGCAGGTCCAGGACAACCCTTCTGTCGAAACGACCGGGGCGCAATAGGGCCGGGTCCAGGATGTCGGGGCGGTTGGTTGCGGCAATGACGATGATGTTTGTGCCTGTCTCGAAGCCGTCCATCTCCACCAGAATCTGGTTGAGGGTCTGTTCCCGCTCGTCGTGACCGCCGCCAAGGCCGGCGCCGCGGTGACGCCCGACGGCGTCTATCTCGTCGACGAAAACGATGCAGGGAGAGTTGCGCTTGGCCTGGTCGAAGAGATCACGCACGCGGGCTGCCCCGACGCCTACGAACATCTCGACGAATTCGCTGCCGCTGATGGGGAAGAAGGGGACGGCAGCTTCACCGGCAACGGCCCTGGCCAGCAGGGTCTTGCCGGTACCGGGCGGGCCTACCAGGAGAACGCCCCTGGGGATGCGTGCTCCGAGAGAGAGGAACCTATCCGGGTTCTGAAGGAATTCCACCACTTCCTGGAGCTCGGCCTTCGCTTCATCGGCGCCGGCCACGTCGGAAAAGCTGACCGTGGGTCGGCTGGTGAGAATCATCTTGGCCTTGCTGCGGCCGAAGTTCATGGTCTGGTTGCTGCTTCCCTGGGCCTGACGCATGAGGAGGATAATCAGCGCACCGAAGAAGATGAGGGGGAGGAAGTTGATCAGCAGGCCGAGGTTGAAGCCACCTGAGCCTTTGAAGAACACAGGAACGCTGTCCGGGATATGCTCGGTGATGTCCGTGCCTTCACCGATGCGGCTGTTTACCTCGCCCCCACTCACGGTGAAGACTTTAAGGGATTCCCCCTTAACTTCAATGGAGGAAACGTCTCCCTCCCTGGCCATGCGAACGACCTCGGTGAAGGAGACATCTTCAGAGCCTCCGAGACCGGGAACGACGATGAAGAAGATTGAGGCGACGGCGACAATTATCAGAAGATAGATGAGGCCGCTTCTCAACCACTTTCTATTGCTCATATCAGCGCTAATCCGTTCGTCGGTTTGGGAAAGTTTCCCAAGGTAAACATTCGAAGCCGCGGGGGTTTTATCCGTATATTCATACTACGTTAAAACGGCCAAAAAAGCAAAGTTGGACCAGTTTATATTTATACCAGAACAGGCGCGTATTTACCCCACGAACCTCTTGATGCAGGGCCGTAAAGCGAATCAGGAGCGGTTGAGTTTCACTTAGAGAGGCGCAGAACACCGTCTCTGCGCTTAGCATACGGGCCTGGCCAGCGCTCCGGGAGCGACCTTGCGTTTCAGCCAGCGTCCATCGTAGGAACTGCCCTGCAAGACGCCGTTCTCAACCATCACCTTGCCCCGGAGCATGGTCATAACCGGGTAGCCTTCGCATTCGAAGCCTTCCCAGATGCTGTAGTCGGAATCGGCGTGCAGGTCGTCGAGGGTGAGGGTCTTACGGACGGAAGGGTCTATTAGGACAAGGTCGGCGTCGCTTCCGGGGGCAATGACGCCCTTTTGGGGATAGAGGCCCAGGATCTTCGCCGCATTGGTGGCGATAACGTCGGCGAATCTGGTCAGGGACATGCCGCCCTGGGAGACGAACTTGGTGAAGGACACGGGCACCCTGGTCTCGATGCCGTTGTGACCCCCACATACGGATTCGATAGTCTTGCCCCAGAACTTCACGTCCTTATAGGTAGTGTATTCGTCGGTGGCCGTAGTGGAGATCCGGCCATCCTCAAGGCCGAGCTTGAGGGTGTCTCTATCGGAAGCGTACTTGATGGCGGGGTAGGTGTGGATCTTGGTGCCGTTGGGCTTCCTGTAGTCGTCGCAGGTGAATTCCAGGTAGTTGTGGAGAGCCTCGCCGTAGACAGGAAGGCCACGGCTTCTGGCCTCTCCGACGGCGACGACGCCTTCCTTGGCGGTGACGTGGACGAAGTAGATGCCCACCTCGGCGTGCTCCGCCATGCGGATGACTTTACGGAAGGAAACATCTTCAGAGATGTTGCTGTGGACGAGGTGAAGATTGTAGCCCTGGTCCCTTCCTTCCCGTTTCAGCTTTTCTTCCATATAAGTAACCATATCGTCGTCTTCTGCGTGGACGGCCATGATACCGCCCTGCTTCCCAACTTCCTGGAAGATGGCCTGCAGGTGACCGTAAGGGACGCGCCCCGCGAAGGTGGTGAAAATCTTGAAGCTGGCCTGACCTGCCTGCACAGCCTCACCGATTTCGCCGATGGTCTTGGGGCTGACCTCGCCCGCCAATATATGATGGTAGGCGAAGTCGGTGTAGCTGTGTCCGAGGAAGGCCTGCTTCCGGGACTCCAGCTGATTCATGATGGAGTCGTTGGACGCGATTTCTTCAGGCGAGTTGGGCAGGGAGCCGGAGAAATCGAGGAGAGTGGTTACACCGCCGAAGGCTGCGGCGCGGGTGGCCGCTTCCGGGGGCTGGGTGAACACTTCCGGATGGCCCGCCCATCGTTCGGGGACGGGGATGCCGATGTGGGTGTGGGGTTCGATGCCGCCGGGGAGGACTATCTTGCCGGAAGCGTCGATGACGCGGGCGGCATCGTCCGTCAGCAGGCCTGGATGAGAGAGAGCAGCGATTTTGCCGTCTTGGATGGCGAGATCCATGACGGCGGCGCCCTGGGGCGTAACCACCGTGCCACCTTTTATGATTGCGTCTAGCATATCGCCACCTCCAAAGCAAGTTTGAGGGAATTATAGCAGGCGTTGCCAGCAAGGCCATTCCATCGTCACCAATCGGCGGGCTTTTGAATCACACCAACATCGTCCTAAAGGGAATCCGGGAATTGACTTCACAGTAGGTGGCTCTTCCAGAGACGGCGGATGTAGGTGGCGGCGTTGGACAGGTCCTTCGGACTGGATCTTCTACGGTCGGGATTGATGAGGGAGACCTTGAGGCCGAGGGAATCCCGGACGTAGCGCATGGCGCCTGCGAAATCAGCGTCGTTGGAGATGATTACCGCCCGTTCATATTCGCCGTTGAAGCCATCCACCAGGAGGCAGGTGGCCAGATTGACGTCGGAGCCCTTTTCTTGGGAATCGAGGACGAGGACACGGCTTGGCAGGCCTTCTACAGGTTCGGCAAGTGGGCGGCGAATAACGCCGGACCGGAAGGTGCTGTAGTAGATTTAAAGGTCGGCAAGGGTAGCCAACACACGGAGATAGATTAGTTGACGCTCAGTAAGACCTAGATTTTCGGAGCGGGGATTCACGAGGGCTCTGCAATGGCAGTTTTGGTGGATGGCGTCCTTGAGAAAGAACCCTTGGTACAGCTTATGCAAGTAAAGCCACCTAAATGCGAATCCTTCAAGGCGCGATAATAGAGATTGAAACCGTCAATATAGATGTTGGTTATCAAGCGGAAGTTCCTAACTAAAGACAGAGACCGCCTTTGAGGGACGGTCTCGACCCTACCGTCGAATCGATAGAGGGTCTGGGGAGAATATAGCATAGAAACGCCCGTACGCCAACTGGTCTGTTTCCTTATAGCTCGTGTATAGCTTCTTCGGATTAAACGGCGGTCATCCTTAGGGTGGTTTATCTTGACACTGAACATTGGCCTCATTACCATTAAGTGTCCAAGCCGAGGTAGCTCAGCGGTAGAGCAGCGGACTGAAAATCCGCGTGTCGTTGGTTCGATCCCGACCCTCGGCACCACGGGACGTAACCCGTTTGCAGGCGGAAGTGGCTCAGTGGTAGAGCATCTCCTTGCCAAGGAGAGGGTCGTGGGTTCGAATCCCATCTTCCGCTCCATCCTTCATTACGTATTCCGTTCAGCATGAATTGTTGACATACCTAACCTCAATGGTTAGTCTTTTTGCCCAAGTACGACATTCCAGATAATCGGATGTATGGCGAAGGAGGCAATTGATGCCGTTACTTCTCACGGACCGGGAAGTTAACCAGTTGATGACCATGCAGGACTGCGTGGGAGTCATGGAAGACATGCTGGACCAGGCCCACCGGGGCATGGCGTGGCTGCAGCCCCGTTCCCACATCCGAACGCCGCAGGGATACCATCACATTATGCCCGGAGCCATTCTCGACACCGGCGTAGTCGGTTTGAAGGTCTACACCGCCCGCTTTCCGGGCGGTTCTCGCTTTTTGACGGTGCTGCACGACAGCGAGACGGGGGACCTGCTGGCGCTGGTGCAGGGCGGGCGCTGCTCCCAGCTCCGCACGGGCGCCATCAGCGGCGTGGCCACCAGGCACATGGCCCGCGAGGGCGCATCGGTAGTCGGCATCATCGGCACGGGGGCCCAGGCCCGTGCCCAGCTGGAAGGGACCTGCGCCGTGCGTAACATCACGTCGGTCAGGGCCTTCGACATCATCCCTGAGAAGGCGGAAGAATTCGCCGCCCAGATGTCGGACCTGCTGGACATAGAAGTGACGGCGGCGGAGAGTGCCCAGGCCTGTGTGGAGGGAGCAGACATAGCAATTACCATGACCACTTCGCCCAACCCGGTGCTTTTTGGCGAGTGGCTGGAGCCGGGGATGCACCTCAGCATCATGGGTTCCAACCACTGGACGCGCCGCGAGGTGGACAACGACGTTATCAGCCGCGTGGATACCATTGTGGTAGACAACCTGGAAGAGGCGAAGAGGTACAGCGGCGACCTTCTTTTCAGCATCGACCAGGGTCTGGTCAGGTGGGAGCAGGTGCACGAACTGGCACCGGTCGCCGCCGGCCAGACGGCGGGGCGGCCTTCCGAAGACAGTGTTACCATGTTCAAGTCCCACGGTATCGGCGTGAGTGACGTGGCGGCCGCCGCCTTCGTCTACAAGCGAGCCAAAGAGGAGGGTCTGGGCTCAGAGCTTCCATTGAATGCATAATCCATACGGCAATCGTTTTCTCTTGACGTGAAGCATTTATCACGTGAACACCGGCATCCAGTTCCTTAGTCTGCATTTCTACTTAATATGTTTGGAGAAGACTCGTGAACAGTGACTCGTCCCCGAGGGACGGGGGGCCTTCCATTGCCCTTCCCGGCCCGGTAATCAATCCCGCATTTAACAGTCAGTTGGACCGACTCGTAGCCCTTGGCAGGCAGGGGCAAAGCTCAGACAGCCCCCTCTTCAATCCTTCCGAACAGTGGCTCATCGAGAATATCCGCGTCTTTCAGGACCTGCCCGCCGACGAGCGGAAGGGGCTGATGGAGGAAGTGGCCAAGGTGGTGCAGCAGGGGGAGGAAGCCAACTCCCAGGGCAAGGCCGCCGCGAAGGTTTGGCCTGAGACTGTGGTAAGGCTGGACAACGGCGGGCTGGCGTTCTTCAGCCAGCTTGGAGTGGCCAGACGGCCGGACCTGACCCAGTATTTCATCGACGGTTTCTCGCGCAACCGGGATGCGCTCGCCTTCACGGAAGAGAGCCAGGCGCTGTTTACGGAAGTGCTGGAAATTATCGTCGACGAGATGGGCCGCCGGTTCGAATCGGGAGACGGGATTTTGCAGACGGACAGGCGCATCTGCGACGCGCCGGGTCGGTCGTTCCACGCCCGCCAGATACTGTTCGGGGCCCGATACCTGCAGCTTCCCCTGATGTGGCGACAGCTGACCTTTGACCTTCCGCAGGAGGAGATGACGGAGGAACCGGACATCCTTGAGGTGTCCATCCCCAACTGGCTGGAAGACCTGAACCTGCCCGAAGAGTTGAAGGACCGCGTGAAGGCAGCAGGACTGACTCAGCTTGTATTCAAGGCCCCCACAAAGGGGCTTTCTCTTCATCTGGGATTCGACTACGTGGGCGAGCACAAGATGGGCCCGCTCTCCATTGCCATGTTCAAGGTCAAACAGGCGCAGGGACTGGCGATTCAGGCGGCGCTCAGCATGGTGCGCATACGCACACTGGGCGACACGATGACCAACTCCGCCATAATTACGCTGGGCCCGTCCCTGCACGGCAAGAGCACCCTTACGATAATGATAGAACTCGCAAACAGCGAGATGGCTTCCCTTCTGGGCCTGTCCGCGGACCCGGAGGAAGGCGTCTACCCGATGAACGACGATATTGTGTTGCTGCAACAGCTGCCGGAACCCGTCGTCACCGAGCGGAACGGCAAAGGGGTCGAGATTCCCTACGGCATCGACGGTACGGAGAACAATCTGTACGCCGTGCCCTTCGGTCTCACCCGTGAAGACGATCCGATAACCTACGACGTACTGCGGGGATCGCCGGACTTCCCCAACCCGCTGGAGCTGCTTGAGAACGTGCCGGTGGACCACGAAAGCGCGGTCCCGAAGTATGATGAGAACCCCGTTCGCAACATGCGGATGATACTCTCCCGCCAGCGGCTGCTGGACAGGAAGGGAGCCCGCAACGTGCTGCAGAACATCACCGGCGGCGAGGCTACGGACTCCGTGCACGTTCCAATGGAGCACACGGACCGGGTCTTCTGGCAGGCTGTAATGCGCCAGAACACGGTAGTCGCGCCTCTGCGAAAGCTGAAGCTGGAGCAGTATATTCGCGTGCTGATGTATGGCGAGGCGGTGCAGATGGGGGCGGCCACGGGCGCCATCGGCAGGCCCTACGTGGAGTACTTCTCGGACCCGTTCATCATCGGGTTGGAAGACGAGAACGCAAATATCATGTATCAGGTGCTCAAGCAGATGGCCGACGGCGGGCTGCCCCAGTACTACTACGTGTTCAACACGGGTGGAGTGGGTGCCGATTCCAATGATGAGGCCAGCGGCAAGAACTACAAGAAGATCCCCAGGTCTCTAACGCTGATGCTCCAGGAAGCGCTGCTGAGGGACGCGGTGAAGTTCGAGTACGACCCGATCATCGGTTCCGACACAGCCGTGGCCATCGTCAACGCCGATGGCGAAGAGGTACTCGACCTCCGGAAGGAGTGGCTTCCCCGTTCGATCTACGGCGAGGAGGAGTATGACCGCCGGATTGTGGAGCTTCGCAAGCGGCGCTTCTACGGCCGGGACGAGAACGACAAGGCGGGTATTCTCCGCTATACAAAGGTGATAGACGCGCTAATCGACCTTCGCGAGATTCCGACGCCTACCAACGAGCGAGAGCTGGCCTGGCTCCTCTCCTACTGCTGGCACGTAGACCGGGCCTACAGCACTCTGACGGAGTTTATGGACCATCGGGCCGAAGGCGCCCGACCTGCGGACGTTACGCTGCGCGCCCTGGGGGAGAAGTACCGGGACGGCCTGAGGCAGGGTCTTGAGTTCAATACGGAGGCTGACAAACTTGTGAGGGAGCTGGGTATTTACTAAGGATGGACCACTCTCTCCCGAACTCAGATCTTAACTCCCGCAACAAACACGCTAACGCCGCGATTTCCTGACCAACGAGGTGACTCTGTGACTAAACTTGAGCCAATTTCCGACGAAACCCTGGAGGTCCTGCGGCAGATTCCCACCCAGACCCTGATCGACGGGTTGTGGGTGAAGGAATGGCCTATGTCCTTCATCCACGGAGCCAAGCCCCTTCAGCTGGGGCAGCGGATGGCGGGACGGGCGGTGACGCTACGCTTTGTGCCCCACCGTCCTGACCTGGCAGCGGATAAGCCCAAGAAAGAGCAGTCGGCGGAATACGTGGCCTTCGAGCTGTGCGGCCCCGGCGAGGTGCTGGTGATTGACGCCATGGGTTGGGAGTTCAGCTCCGTGGGCGGAGACATCAAGTTCCTGCGGCTGAGGCAGCGGAATATCGGCGGGCTGGTTACGGACGGGGCGGTGCGGGACACGGTGGCGCTGAGGGAGTACGGCTTCCCGGTCTATTCCGCCAACAGCACCGCCAAGCAGGGGCCTGCGGAGTTCTGGCCCTGGCAGGTTAACGACGCCATCCAGTGCGGCCGGGTGCTTGTGCGGCCGGGGGACGCCATTGTGGGAGACGACGACGGGGTGGTTGTGGTTCCTCACAGCGTGGTGGACGAGGTAATTGCCATCGCCCACCAGAGGGAAGAAGTGGAAGAGGTAATCAAGGAGCAGCTAATAGCTGAGCAATGCTCCCCGGGCAAGTATTACCCCTTCAACGATGCCACCTGGAAGCTGTACGAGGAGAAGACGGGGAAGAAGCCGCCCATCTAGCTCCCATTTTCCATCAGGCGACCGTAGCCCTTCAGCGGGGACCAGAGGTCCAGCTTGCGCAGCACGGCCCAGATGGTCGCCTGGTTTACGGTTATCACCGGTCGCCCCAGGCGGTTCTCCATCTGCTGGACCACCTCCAGTGCGCGCCACGCCGTACCGGGGATAAACACGGCGTCTGAATCGTCGTCCACCGTATCGCAGACGAAGTTGGCTATGTGCTCCGGATCCTGGTCTCCGATGGTGGCGTCCATTGTGCGGTGCTGCATGCCGGTTTCGCCCAGGGCCGAAACGACTTCGAATCCCTGGCTCTCCAGCAGGGGGGTCAGACGCTCCCTGAGGAGGAAGTTGCCATAGGGACCGACGATGCTGATACGGAGGGCGCCCACGTGGCGAAGGGCCTCCAAGGAGGCGGCAACGGCCGTTACGGCGGGCAGGCCGCTGGCATCGGTGATGCGATTGGACAGCTCTGCGTCGTATTCCAGGTTGCCGGCGTGGTAGGTGCCGCTGGTGCAGCAGTAGGCGATAACGTCCAGGTTGGCGCTGGCGAGATAGCGGACACCGCGATCGAGGTCGTCGTTCATCTTCAGCAGGTAGGAACCGTCGCCACCGCCTTCAGGGGTGGCGGCCCCGTTCCAGAGACGCTCGGTATGGAAGGTGACACCGGGTGGCGTGAGGGCGGCGAAGTCCGGTTCGACCACCTGGTTGGTGGAGGGCACGAGGACTCCGATGCGGACGGGTCTGGGCATGGGCGTCCCTCCTGAAGAAGCCTTGAAAGTGGGATTCAGGACTGGGGGTGGGCAGGGGCCTCCGGGTCGTTCCAGCGTGGGTAGGAGCCGAAGACGCGGAACATGGAACATCGCCTTTGTAATGCGTCTATGGCTTTTTTCACGTGCGGGTCTTCTCGGTGCCCGTCAACGTCCACAAGGAAGATGTACTCGCCCAGGTGGTGCTTGGAGGGGCGGGACTCCACCTTGGCGAGGTTCACGTTGCGGCGGACGAACTCTCCAAAGGCCTCGTAGAGCAGGCCGGGTTTGTCTTCGGCGAAGGAGAAGCAGAGGGAAGTCTTGTCCCATCCCGTGGGTTTGCTGTCCCGGTCTGCCAGGACGACGAAGCGGGTGACGTTGGAGTCGTTGTCCTGGATATTCTTGGCCATGACGCGGACGTTGTTGAGGGCCGCAGCGCCGTAGGGTGCGATGGCGGCGGAGGCGTGATTGCTCTCCTTCATGTCTGCCACGGCCGCGGAGGTGCTCAGAGAGGCGACAAGCTGGGCCTTGGGAAAGCAGCGCTCCAGGAACTCTCGGCACTGCGCAAGAGCCTGGGGGTGGGAATAGACGACCTCGATGTCCGACATCTGGGTATCGGGCGTCACCAGCAGGCAGTGTTCGATAGGCAGGACAAGCTCCCTGCGGATAGAGAGTCCGGTCTGGCTGATGAGGATGTCCAGGGTCTCGTTCACGGAACCTTGAAGGCTATTCTCAATGGGGACAACACCTTCGTCGGTGATGCCGGACACTACGGCGAGGGCCACTCCGTGAATGCTGGTGAAGGAGTGTAGAATAGCGTCGGGCTTGTACAGGTGAACTGCCTGCTCAGTGAAGGTGCCCGCGGGGCCCAGATATGCGACGGAGCCGGCCACTACGTGGCACCGGTGAGGGTTTCGTAGAGGGCCTGCTCTTCCTCCAGGACGGTTACGGCGATAACCTCGTCACCCGCCTGGAGGACCAGGTCCTCCTCTGGGAGCCTGGGACCAGCCTGTTTGACGACAAGAGTGATGAAACTGTTGGGAGGCATTTCCACGTTGCCGATGGTCCTTCCGACGACGGAGGCGTCTTCCGGGATAGACAGGGCTACTATGTCCATGCCGTAGGTCTGGAGGTTCAATAGGTGCATGAACGCACGGCTGGGAACGGCCTCCTCAATGTTTGAAAGGATGAGGTGGGTGCTGTTGATTACCCTATCCACGCCCAGAAGTCGGAACAGTCCGGCGTGGGAAGGATGTTTGGTGAGGCCGATGGCGGTGGGGGTGCTGAATAGGTGCTTGGACATCTGGCACACGGCCAGGTTTGCAGCATCGTCGCCGGTGACGCCGATTACCAGATCGGCTCTTTCGGCGCCCGCCTCTCGCAGAACGTCGGGGGAGGAACCGTCACCCTGGACGAAGGCCGCAGTAATTTCGTGGGACACGCTCTCCAGGGCCAGCGGGTCCTGGTCGATGACGGTGATTTCGTGCCCTACAGTCAGCAGGGCACGGGTCAGGTTGAAGCCGACTCGGCCACATCCAACCACGATTATATACATCAGCCTGCGTCCTCCTCGCCATCCAGCACGGCGTCGGTCAGGGCATGGGTGGAGCTGAGTACGTTAACTCCCAGCTCCCTGTAGACCTGCGCCTTGGACACCTCTCCAACGTGGCAGAGGGCGCGGGGCACGTTGAATATGTTGGAAGCAATCTGGGCGGCCATGGCGTTCCGGTTATCGTCAAAGGAGAGACCAATGACCAGATCGGCGCGTTCCACGCCCCCCCTACGCATGTCTTCCATGAGATTATCCCCGCCGGAGAGCACGTATCCCGGGAGGTTCGGGTTTTGAAGGTAGGGACACCGCTCGTGTTCGTCTACCACAACCACCTCATGCCCCTGTCTGGCCATGGTGGCGGCCACGTGGCGAACCAGATTGCCGCCGCCCAGTATCAGCACGTGCAAGTCTCTATCCTCCCGAAAGCGTCGAAGAATGGGTGCCGCTGCGCCAAAGAATAACGGGACATAGGGCATTCCGCAGCACATAGTCGGCGGTGGTGCTCATGCGAAAGCCAACGGGGTCGTTTCCGTAATCGACGCCCATAATTATCATAGTTGCGGGGATGTTTGCCGCCTCCTGAACAATGGCAGGCCCGGCCTGGCGGGCCTGCACAATTTCACCCTGCAGAGAAAGCCTTGCCGACAGGGAGAGATGCTCGATTTCAGCCAGGGCTTCTTCGCCCCTCAAGATCTCCTCACCCACTTCGGCGTCCAGCGGATACTTCAACTGCATCTCAATCACGTATATGGCGTGGATTCTCCCACGACCTCCCTGTATATAGGAGCGAGCCAATTCCAACACGCCCTCATAGCCGTGAGCCCGGTTGACAGGGAGAAGAATTCTATGCTCGTCTTCCAAGGCTAGTATCGTCCGGTGACGGGAGTGGAGTTCGCTTCAACTGCTGGCATTGATTCCCTCTGCCGCTACCGGGTGGCGAGGTGGAATTTGCCCACCTGCTCGGCGTTGCCCGCGACCACGAGAATGTCGCCGGGCATGATGGCTTCGTCCTTGGAGGGAACCAAAACACACTCCCTGCCCCTTCTGATGGCGAGGACCGCCAGGCCGTACTTGTCTCTGGGCCCGCTAAGGCCGGCCTCTTCCAGAGTCCCCTTAATGATGTTGTCGGGGGGCCTCATCTGGGTTATGCCGTAGTCGGAGGCGATAAACATGTAGTCGATAACGCCGTCGTGGAACTCCAGGTGGGCCATGCGG
Source organism: uncultured Dehalococcoidia bacterium (assembly GCA_951812825.1). Classification (GTDB taxonomy): domain Bacteria; phylum Chloroflexota; class Dehalococcoidia; order Lucifugimonadales; genus JAPULR01. Next base: position 1,252,221 of record OX638324.1, read on the forward strand.
CGGCCCGTCTCTTCTTCGGGGTGAACCACCCTGTCGGCGCCGATGCGCTCGAGGGTGTCGCCGTGAATCTGGTTGGCGGAGCGGGCAATGATGAAGGGAATCTGAAGGCTTTTCAGGAGCACGGTGACTAGAATGCTGGCCTGCACGTCAGAACCTATGGAGACCACGGCAACGTCGGAGTTCTGGACGCCCAGCTCCTCCAGAAGGGCCCTGTTGGTGGCGTCGCCTCGCACGGCGTAGGTAACGCGGCCCATGCTGTCCTGAACGGCCTGCTCGTCCTGGTCTATGGCCAGAACGTCGTGGCCGGCCTGGTAGAGCTCCTGGGCCATGCTGGAGCCGAAGCGTCCCAACCCGATAACAACGGCCTGTTTCTTCATCTAGCCAATCCTGATGCCTTCCTTGGCGTAACGGTAAACGGTGCCCTCCTTCTGAGGAGTAAGGGCAAGGGCAAGGGCAAGGGGGCCGAGGCGACCCAAGACCATTACAGCCATGAGCAGTATTTTACCCCATACGGTCAACAGAGGCACTATGCCCATGGAGAGGCCGGTGGTGCCGAAGGCGGACACGGTATCGAATAGTATGTCCAGGAAGGGGAATTGGGACGAACCCTCGGTCAACTCCAGGGCCAGGGAGGTGGCGAAGATGACGCCGCCGCCCAAGGCGACCACCGTAATTGCCCGGTATACCACGAAGCGGGGAATCTCGCGTCCGAAGGCCTCCGTATGCTGCCTGCCGCGGATGGAGGAGAGCACGGTGGCCACGATTACGGCGAAGGTGCCTACCTTGATGCCGCCGGCCACGGAACCTGCGGCGCCGCCTATGAACATCATGGTGATGAAGAAGAGCTTTGTGAGGTCGGTGATGCCCGTGATGTTCAGGGCGGTAAATCCCGCCGTTCGTGCGCTGATGGCCTCGAAGATGCTTACGCCGACCTTGTCGGCGACGGAGCGCGCGCCGATGGTCGCTTCGTTGGAATATTCACTGAGAAGAAAGACGGAGGTGGCGGCAAGCCAGAGAAACAGGCTGGTTACGACTATCATCTTGGTGTCCAGGTTGAACCGTTTGAAGCTGTGCCGCCGGAACACGTCGACGGTGACCGCCCAGCCAATGCCGCCGAGCATAATGAGGCCGCCGACGAAGAAGAGGATGGGTATCTTTGAGTTCAGGCCCTCCAGGCTGGCCGACCCCGGGACGATGGTCAAACCCGCGTTGTTGAAGCTGGAGACGGCGAGGAAGGCGGATTGCCACAATGCCTCACCCATGGGGAAGAAGGAGATCATCTGCCAGAAGATGAGGACCATGCCCAGCGCGTAGATGACCATGACAACTATGACGATACGACGCAATAACCGGACGACGCCGCCAATCCTGTCGCCGCCCAGGGTGTCCCGAATGAGCATCCGGTCCGAAATGCCGAGGCGCTGCCCGATGACGGTGAGAAGAAAGGTGGCGAAAACCATGAATCCGAGGCCACCCAACAGCATTAACACGAAGATTACCCCCTGGCCAAAGGAGCTCCAGTGGGACGCCGTGTTCACGACGGTCAGACCGGTAACTGTCACCGCCGAGGTGGAGGTGAAGAAGGCGTTGACCCATGGGGTGTGGGTGTTGTCGACGGAGGCGATGGGCAGGGCGAGGAGAATGCCGCCGGCGGCGATGAGGATGGCAAATCCGTAGAGGAGGATGAGGGGCGAGGCGAAGATGCGCGGGGAGGGCCGGCGTATTCTAAAGCGGAACACCCGGGGCCGCATGTCTCGCAGACGGGGGCGTCTAATTATGCGTTGGTTAATCCGGCCTGGACCTTCGGTCGCCAAATCATTCCTTCTGGGTAAAACCTCTCAAGCGCCGAAATTCGGATGTGAACAGGGGCGCCATCTACCTAAATCAGGCAAGAATCCAACGAAATTCTATGGCCCGCTAGACGCAGTGTCAACCGCAGGGATGCTGAATCGCGACATTGTGGGGCGACATTTCTGAGTGGGCAGAGCGACGTTCGCGGCGAGGCGTGACTAGCGAAAGAGGTCATGCTCGGCGGGGCGGATTACTTCGGATATGGAAGCCTCGGCACGGTCGAAGCGACAGCCCTTCAATAGGACAGCGGGCACCCTGTCCAGCTTGCCCATGACGAGTCCGGCGGCGGCGGCCAGTTCGTCGGCAACGGCGATGGTGGTGGTGCGCAGCTCGCGTCCCTGGGGGTCTTCGAGGCCCCGGTAGTCCAGCATGGGGTGGATGCCGGCGACGCCGATGGCCACGTTGACGGCGCCTTCCCTCCAGGGACGGCCGAAGGTGTCCGAGATGATGATAGCGACCTCCACTCCCAGGGTCTGTTTGATTCGTTTCGCCAGCCGACGGGCGGAGGTGTCGGGGTCCAGGGGGAGCAGGACAACAGTATCGCCGCCGGGGGCGTTGGAAGCATCTACCCCCGCATTGGCGCAGCGGAAGCCGTGCCTGGTCTCGGCGATGATTACGCCGCGGTCCATGCGGACGATTCTCCGGCACTCCCGCAGAACGACCTCCGTATGGCGGGGGTCACGATCGTGGAGGGAGGCTATTTCGACGGCCAGAGGGGAAGGGGTCACGTCTTCGAGGTCTACCAGCCTACCCTCGGCCTTGGAGACGACTTTCTGAGCGACCACGAGTACGTCGCCATCGTCCAAAATTACGCCTTGGGCGGTGACGGCGTCAGCAATGAAGCCGCCGAGGTCGTCGCAGGGGTTAACTTCAGGCAAACCCTGGATGCCGATGATGCGAATTTCAGGAACCATGACGCCCGGTAGTATAATGGGTGGCGAACCACGGCGTCACGTTAAACTTGGCAAAGAAGGAGCAACGAAGGACTTGGTTGAAGGCAGGCGTCTATACACGAAGTATGGCGACGAAGGGGAGACCAGCCTGCTCTACGGCGGTAGGGTGTCGAAGGCCGACGTTCACTGCGAGGCCTACGGGGCCACGGACGAGACGGTCTCGGCCCTGGGGCTTGCCCGCGCCCTGTCCCAGGACGAGCGGGTGCGGAGCACGCTGCTGGAGCTTGAGCGGGAGCTCTTCACCGTCGGCGCGGAGCTGGCGACAGCCCCCACCCGTTACGAGACGTTCAAGCAGCATTTCACGCCCCTTTCCGAGGAGATGACGGCACGGCTGGAGGGGATCATCGACGACCTGCAGGCGGAGGTGACGCTGCCGCGGTCCTTCATACTGCCCGGAGCGTCTCCGGCGTCGGCGGCCATGGACCTGGCGCGGACGAGCGTCCGGCGGGCGGAGCGGGAGGTGGTGCGGCTGAAGGACGCGGGCGGGCTGGCCAACGTGGAGATATTGAAGTACCTGAACCGGGTGAGCGATCTGCTGTTCATCCTGGCCCGCTACGAAGACAGGGAACTGCCGCTGGAGAAGCTGACAGGGGATGAGTAGCCGGAACGGGGAGAGCTTCGCCGGGTTGAAGGTGACGCTGGTGGACTACGGCTACGGGAACATTCGCAGCGTGGCGCGGGCATTGACGAAGGCGGGTGTTTCGCCCGTGATTTCGGGGGACCCCCAGGAGCTTGTGAACGCAGACGCCGCCGTGGTGCCGGGGGTGGGGGCCGCCGATTCCGCGATGAAGTCGCTAGAGCGGCTGGGACTGGTCCCCGCGCTAAGACGTTTCATTGAGACGGGGCGGCCTCTGCTTGGGGTGTGCCTGGGACAGCAGCTGCTGATGGACTGGACGGAGGAGGGGGACATGCCCTGCTTGGGAGTAGTCTCAGGGACGGCGAAACGCCTGCCCACCGGGCAGAAGGTGCCGCACATGGGATGGAATAGCGTGGAAATCGTCAACCCACACCCCCTGCTGGAAGGCATACCCAGCCTTTCCTACTTCTATTTCGTCCACAGCTACTATGCCCAGCCGGATGAGGCATCGACTGAGGTAGGGATTACGGAGTACGGGGTGAGGTTTTGCAGCATGCTGGCGAAGGGAAACGTGGCGGCGACCCAGTTTCACCCGGAGAAGAGCGGGCCGCTGGGTCTGCGAATATACGAGAACTTCGTGCGGCTGGCGGCAGGAGGGTAGGCTGACGTGGAGGTGATTCCGGCCATCGACCTTAAGGGCGGCGCCTGTGTGCGGTTATACCAGGGCGACTTTGAGCAGACAACGGTCTTCTCGACGAACCCTGCGGAAACGGCGCTGCGGTGGGAGCGAGCCGGTGCGTCCCGCATTCACGTGGTGGACCTGGAGGGATCACGCTTCGGCATTCCGACGAATCTGGAGGCCATAAGGGCCATTGTGGACGCGGCGTCCATCCCTGTGCAGGTGGGCGGGGGGATCCGCAACGCTGAAACGGCGCGGGCGCTGCTGGAGGCGGGGGTGGAGCGGGTGGTGCTGGGCACGGCGGTGGTGGAGGACCCGGAGCTGGTGAGGGAGATATGCCGCCGGTGGGGCGCGGAGCGGGTGGTTATCGCCGTCGACGCGCGGCAGGGACGGGTGGCGACCTGGGGCTGGACGGAGGATACGTCGGTGCACGCCACTGAGTTGGTGAAAGAGATGGCGGCGCTGGGGCCTCGCCGGTTCCTGTACACGGACATCAGCCGGGACGGAACGATGACCTCGCCCAACTTCGACGCAACATCTGCACTGGTTAAGAATACCGGCATGTCAATCATCGCCTCCGGGGGAGTTTCAAGGCTCAACGACATAAGTATGGTGGTCCAGACGGGGGCGGAGGCCGTCATTGTGGGTCGTGCGCTTTATGAGGGTTCAGTGGACTTGGCGGAGGCTATTGAAGTAGCTGCAGGGGGTTGAGGTTTTTCACGTCGTTGAGGGGAGGAAGAGTTGGCCGCCGCATCCGCGAGGGCACCGGGCGGTGGGCGTCGACCGTCGGCGAGACCCTTCGACTCCGCTTCGCTCCGCTCAGGGTGACATGTTGGTAGAGGGGGAAGAGAGGACGCTGCGGTGGCTGGGGATGATAGACACGGGGCTGTGTTAGAATCGGATCTGCCATGAGTGTCGATATACTTGAGGGGCTGAACGAGGCCCAGCGAACGGCCGTCACAATCACGGAAGGGCCGCTTCTTATCATCGCAGGACCGGGGTCCGGCAAGACGCGCGTAATCACCCACCGGATTGCTTACCTTGTCAGAGAAATGGACGTGCCACCCTGGAGAATTATGGCCGTCACGTTTACCAACAAGGCGGCAAATGAGATGCGGCAACGCTTGTTTGGCAAGAGTGACGAGGACCCTTCAGCACCGCTATTCGATCAGAGGAGCAGAGCTCAGGAACTCACGGTGCGCACCTTTCACGCCTTTTGCGCAACGGTGCTGCGACGGTTTGGGCACTACATTGGGCTTGACCAGGGATTCAGCATCTTCGACACGGACGACCAGCTTACGCTTGTCAAGGCGGCGATGGAGGAGGAGGGGCTTGATCCCAAGTATTTCCCGCCAAGGGCCATACTCGGGGTCATATCCAGGGCCAAGAGCAACCTGAAGGACGCGCAGTCCCTCTTGCTCGGCGCCGACAACGCCTTCGAGGAAGGGGCGGGGCGAGTCTACGAACGCTACCAGGAACTGCTGCACCTGAACGGGGCGGTGGACTTCGACGACCTGCTGATGCGCACCGTCGAGCTCTTCCAGCGATCACCGGATACGCTGGAATACTACCAAGAACGTTTCCTGCACCTACTGGTGGACGAGTTTCAGGACACAAATGTGGCGCAGTACGAACTGTCCAAGCAGATTTCTGACTTACACAAGAATATATGCGTTGTGGGCGACCCGGACCAGTCGATCTACTCGTGGCGCAGCGCAGACGTGCGGAACATTCTGGACTTCAAGAAGGACTATCCCGACGCCAGGGTGGTGAATCTGGAGATCAACTACCGGTCGACGGGGAAAATCATCAAGGCGGCCAAGAGCGTCATCGCCTCAAACAGGCACCGCCCGGATAAGGATATCCGAGCCTCGCGAGACGAGGGGAAGCCCCTGGTGGTGTACGAGACCTACGACACGGAAGAAGAGGCGTATTTCGCAGTGACGCAGATTTCGAACCTGCTTCGTAGGAAGGACTTCAATCTTTCCGACTGCGCCGTCATGTACCGAACTAACGCTCAGTCCCGCGCAATGGAAGAAGCATGCCTCCATCGCGGAATGCCCTACCACGTGGTGGGAGGCATCAAGTTCTACCATCGCGCGGAGGTGCGGGACATCATCGCCTACCTTCGTCTCATCAATAACCCGGGGGATGACGTCAGCCTGCAGCGCATCATAAATAAGCCCCGCCGGGGCATCGGAAACAAGTCACTGGACATGTTGCAGGACTTGGGCAGGGAGCACGAGTCGCCCATCTATCCCCTTTTGCGGCCCCTGGGAAAGCGGAAGAAGGGGGAGCCAGTGCCTTATGGGCTGTCGTCACGGCTGGTGAAGCCGCTTACCAGTTTCGTCAACCTTATGGAGGACCTGAGGGACGGAGCGGCTGAAATGGGCACGGTGAAGCTGCTGGACAAACTACTGCGGGGCATCAACTACCAGGAGTTTCTGCGGGCCGCGGGCGAGGACTGGGAGGACAAGTGGGAGAACGTGAGGGAGCTCCGCCGGGCGGCAGGGGAGTACGACGGGATGGAGGTTGGGGAAGGCCTGACGGCATTCCTAGAGCATCTGGCGCTGGTGGCGGAGGTGGACTCACTGGATGAAACGACGGACGCCATCACCCTGATAACCCTGCACCAGGCGAAGGGACTGGAGTTCCCGGTGGTGTTCATCATCGGACTGCAGGAAGGGCTTCTGCCTCATATGCGTTCCATGGACGACCCGGAGCAGCTGGAAGAGGAACGGCGGCTATTCTACGTGGGAATCACCCGCTGCATGGACCGGCTGTTTCTGACGCGGGCCTTTCGTCAGCGGGGCTACAGAGGCGAGGGCGGCGTCGGGATTCCTTCACGATTCCTGCGAGACGTGCCCAGCGAGCTGGTGGCGGAGGTGCCGCAGATAGTAGGCAGCAGATACGGCGGGCAGAGCTTCCCGGACTTTTCGTCAGGGGAAGCGAGCGTTGCGCGGAGGCAACGGGCCACGTCAGCCGTCAGGGTCGGCAGCGCCGGAGTCAACGGCGCAGGGACGGGGCCGGACAAAGATGGCGAAGCTCCGGCGTTTAAGGAAGGCGATCGAGTGCGGCACGGAGTCTTCGGCGAGGGGTTAGTGCTAAAGACGGCAGGCCAAGCGTCGGATAGGGAAGTGACGGTGGTGTTCAGGGAAGCCGGTGTGAAGAGGCTGTTGCTTTCCTTCGCTAACCTGAAGAAGGTGGAAAGCTAGCCGAAACAAACGGCGTTAGCTTTCGAAACGCTCTCCCATCTCTTTGAGGAACTTTTCGACTTCAGGGGAGAGTTTCGTGCCCTCTTCGGCCTGTGCGGAGCGCTTGGCGGCACGGGAGTCGTAGTGAACCTCCAGCCGCTCGATGAGGGCCTTCAATCCCTTGTTGCGTAGGACTTCGTTGTTCACTTCCAGGTACTGACGCCTGCCCCGCTCGGGGTCTGCCAGGTCCTTGGAGAGGTTGTAAACGGAGCAGAGCACTTCCAACAGGCGGGACGCGCCGGCGTAGTCCTCCTCCAGCTGAACGTACTGGGGTAGGTGTACCATGACACTGATGGCCTCGATGTTGCGCTCGCTGACGCCGTCGGCAACCAGGTTAACGATGGACGTGGGGCCTTGGTAGCTGCTGGGTCGGAGCTGCAGGGAACTGCCGTACTTAGTGGCCGCTTCGTCGCTGCTGGAACCGGTCACCAGCAGAGGCCGAGTGTGGGGCACGGCATCATACATGCCGCCGATGCGAACGTACTGCTTGACGTCCAGCCTGTCCACGATGTCCAGGATGGCGTCGGTGTAATCTTCGCCGAAGGACTGGGGTTCCAAGAGATGGAAGAATAGAAGGTCCGGCGGCTCTTCGCGGATTGCGTAGTTGATGATGGTGTTGGGGATGTTGAGGACGCGACTGCCCTCCACGGTGCGCATGATGGGCCGGTAGCGGGTGAAGTCGTAGAAGTTGCCCGGACGGGTCAGGCGGCCCAACTCCTTCGCGCCGAAGAAGCGTTCCAGCTTTCTCAGAGCAATAGTCCCCACGCTGCCCACGTCGATCCACGGACGAAGCATGGCAATAACGTGGGGATCCTTCAACTCGGGAAGGGGGTCTGCTAGCGTAAAAGCTCCCTCTTTCATTCTGTAATCTTGCCAGAGGAACCCCAAATGCGCAAGTCTAACGGCCCGGATTTCCCCACGTCACTGCCTGAAATACCCGTATGCGGATAACCGGTCTATCTTCCAGAGTCATGGCGGAATACTGGGGGTATTTCTGGCGAAGGAGGGTCAGCGCCCAACGGTGCTCCGGGCCACGGTGAATGACCGAAGCGACGCCCCGGAGCAGGACGTACCATAGGCGGGTCCAGTCTTCGTCGTAGTGGTCAAGGAGGAGGGCGACCTGGGGGTTGGCAAGAATGTTGCGGACTCGGCGAAGATTGATAGTCTTGGCACGCTTGGGCTTCTGGTCTATGACGGAATACAGGGTTTCGCCGTCGAGGAAGTAGCAGAGCGGGATGAGGTGAGGCGCGCCGGTTGGGTCTGCGGTGGCGAGGCGGACGACGGGGCTTTCGGCAAGGACTCGGTGGATTTCGGGTGTGAGGGGCAAGGGGGATTTAGGGCAGACTAATCAGCCCAGGGGTTGATGACTTCGATGCCTGCGTCGAGAAAGTCTCCCACGTCTCTGGTGGCGCCGGATGCGCCGTAGACGTGTGGAATCGCCGCAATCATGCAGTCGGCAACTGTGACCGAAAGCCCCGCCGTTCGACGGGCGGCGGCACTGTCGAAAGGGAGAATGCGATTGTGAAAATGTCCCCGTAGTATCGTTTCTGCTACTTCGATCAACCCATCACGCCTCTTGCCAGCCGGAAGTATCTCAACGCCATAGCGCAATTCAGCCTCGGAAATGGTAGTGGTAAATATACTTACGAGTTCCTGGCGGGCAAACCAAATCCCAACTTTCGGATTGGGATTCGAACGCATCAACTCCGAGATAACGTTGGTGTCCACGATGATCATTCTGGACGACGGTCAAGGCAATGAGGGCATTCTATAGGCATCCTCGGGAGGACATCCAACTCAATGCCGCCAAAGGGCTCAACCATTTTGCGAATTCCTTCCACATATTCCTTTCCCGTCATAGGCTTCTCCAGCGTCGGCAGTGGGTCTTCGGTGAGGGCCTCTTTCAGAATGTCGCAGGCCGCATCTGCCACGGAGCCTCCATTCTTTGCTGCCCGTGCTCACAGTCGAAGATAGACATCTTCTCCCAGCTTCAGATCGACAACTCTAACCATCGCTACACCTCCATCTGAAGGGTAATTCAATCATATCATCAACAAGCTGTCCCTCCAATCCAACAGCGCATCAACGCCTCTTCAGCCTTCGACCGTCGTTGTGGTCCTGAAGACCCAGAGCTGGTGAAGAACCTCCGGCTCACCCTTGGGGAGGGCTTGCACCGGCTCTCCCATAAACGCCAGCTCCCAACGATCTGCGGATTCCAACCCTTCACGCGTTTCCCTGAATCCGGCACTCTCGTAGAGGTCGGGGCGCAGGGTGAAGATGACGTAGCCTCCGGGTTTCGTCACACGGACCATCTCGTCAAGGGAACGGGCGGGAGCGTGGCCCAAAGTCAACACGCCGATGCTGACCACGGCGTCGAAAGCATCATCTGGGAAGTCCAGCTTTTCTCCCAGTACCATGCGGTGCAATTCGCGGTAGACGCCCTTGGCACGGGCTTCTTCCAGCATCCCCGGGGACATGTCTATGGCGGTGAGGTCCCGGTATCCGGCCTCGGATAGAAACTTGCCTACGAGCCCCGTCCCAGCGCCTGCGTCCAATATGCGGGCTTCTGTCGATACGTGCTGCTTGCAAGCCTCAAGGGCCAAGGCGGGACCCAACCAGCCGAAGTCCTTGTCCAGGTCCTCGTCGTAGCTCTTGGCCCAGCTATTGTAACGCTCCTCCAACTCCTGGTTGTTGCGGGCACCGTAGACCCACTGCACAAGGTTCTGATTCTCGTCCATATCAGGCATTCATTTCGGCCTTCCTTTTCATTGAAGTTTGCCATATCAATGTTAGGGAGTTCGACTGCCCACCGCAAATTTGGGTGGTGGCGAGGGGGTGTTGGGAGGCAATTTGACCGACTCTGGCGGCGGTGCTAGCATGAATCGTCGAATCACGGCAGGAATATATATTGGAGGGGATATGACCTCAGGCAAGACTTTTGATTACAGTAATCTCTTCGCAAAGGGGCTTCCATCGGCGATTGCTTCCGGAGATATGCCCCAGCCGAAGTACAACTTCATCCTGGGCCACACCAACGCGGAAACGATTCCGGTGGAGGGGTTGATTGAGGCCACCGCAGCGGCCATGCGGAAGGACGGGCCGGGCCTTTCCATCAACCTTCACAACGGCGGACTTCTCGGATATCTGCCCCTTAGGGAGTTCCTCGTCCACAAGCTTTCCAACTATCGAGGCGTAGACGTAACGGCGGACGAGATTCTGATCACCTCCGGATCGCAGACCGCCGCCATGCTAATCAACACGGCGCTGTTGGAGCCGGGGGATACGGTGGTAGCGGAGAATTGGTCCTATGTGGGGATGTTGGGGGACCTTCGGATGCGAGGGGTCAACGTCGTAGGGGTGCCGGTGGACGAAGACGGGATGCGGTTAGACGCCCTGGCGGACACGCTTTCGGAACTGGAAGATGAGGGCGTTCGGCCCAAGTACATTTACACTATCCCGACGGTGCAGAATCCGACGGGGGCCATCATGCCCATCGAACGACGGCAGGAGATGCTGCAGCTGAGCGAGGAGTACGGCGTGCCGATTCTGGAGGACGACTGCTACGCCGACCTGGTCTACGAAGGGGAGTCGGTCAACGCCATCCGCTCGATGGACGACTCCGACCGGGTGATCCACATGGGGTCCTTCTCCAAAAACCTGGCGCCGGGGATGAGACTGGGATACGTAGTGGCTTCCTGGCAGATTTTGGGACAGCTTCTACCTCTGAAGGGCGACATCGGTACATCCAACTTCGGGCAGATGGTGACGGCGGAGTTCTTCAACAACCACTATGAGGAGCACGTGGAGATCCTCCGGACTGCGCTTCGTAGGAAGCGGGACACGATGACAGCCGCCATCAGCGAGCACTTCGGCCCAATGGTGAAGCCGAACCATCCGCGGGGCGGCATCTACCTGTGGGTGACGTTCCCCGAGGACGTGGACACGCGTAAGGCGCTGGCCGCAGCGCGGGAGATGGGCATCGGCTACAACCCCGGCTCCGACTGGGCGGTCTATCCCGCTGACGACGAACGAAACGGCAACAACTGCATCCGGTTCTGCTATGCGCTGCCCACGGAGGAGGAGATCTGGGAAGGGATTGAGCTGCTGGCGCGGGTTTTCCAGCGTGAGTTGGGCTTCCCGAAGGAGCGCTAGGCTATGGACGCACAGGAACGGCTGGCGGGCCTACTTCACCAGGCAGCCATGGATGGCAGTGTCGTGCATCGTTCGGAGGGGGACTGCCTGAAGTCCGTCGAGGCTGCGTACGCCGTGCAGCGGATTGCGTCAGGGATGGCGGGACTGCCCAAAGTCGGCTGGAAGGTAGGAGCAACGAGCGTTGAACCTCAGCGGCTGTTGGGAGCGAATGAGCCGGCGACTGCGCCCATGTTCAGGCCCAACTGCATGACAAGCCCGGCGACGGTGACAGTCTTTCCCAATCAATCGCCATGCATCGAAGGAGAATTTGCCTTCAGATTTTCCGGCTCGTTACCTCCACGGAGTGAGACGTATACGATGGAGGAGGTGCTGGAAGCCGTCGAGTCGGTGCTGCCCGCAATCGAGGTGGTGGGCTGTCGATTCGAGGGCGGGTTCGACGGTTTGGGCGCGCTGCGGCTGGTGGCGGACGCTACCGCCCACACGGCCTTCGTCTCGGGAAGTGACTCAGACGAGTGGCGCAGCATGGACTTGAAATCTCACGGGGTCGCGATGTTTCGAAACGGTGAAAAGATTTCGGAAGGCACGGGAGCCAACGTGCTGGACGGGCCGCTTTCCGTTCTGCTCTGGACGGCGAACCACCTGTCACGGCTCGGTGACAGCATCGAGGCGGGGGAAGTAATCACCACGGGAACCTGCACGGGCATTACGTCGGTAAAACCCGGGGACGTTGCCTTTGCAGATTTCGGCAGCCTGGGCAAGGTGGAACTACGGATATCCTCCCGATGTTAGCACCTGCCCACTAGGTCAGGTCGTAAAGCCTGGCGGCGTTCCCTCCGACAATCATCGCCTGTTCGTCCTCCGGCACACCCTCCAGAATCTCGTCCAGAATCCTCTGGGACTCGGGGAAGGTGGACTCGGCATGGGGGTAGTCCGACCCCCAGAGCAGCTTGTCCACGCCGATGATATCCCTGTCGCGGACGCCCAGACCGTCTTCCTGGAAGCTGTGATAGACGTTGCTGCGCATGTAGTCGCTGGGGAGCGCGTCGCTCTTGTAGCGGTAGGGCGACTGGGTGACGCGCTCGACGTAGGTGGTGTCCATGCGGTTGTTGAAGAAGGGTATCCATGCCAGGTCGTGCTCGACTTCGACGACGTTCAGCTTGGGATAGCGCTCGAAGACGCCGGAGAGAACGATCTGGGCCAGAGACATGCGGACCCAGAATTCAGCGTTGACTCGGCTGGCGCCGGACTGGGTGATTCCGCCCGCAGTGGCCTCCTTGGCCAAAGAAGGGCGCTCGGTGCCAGTGTGGAGGCTCAAGGGCAGGCCCACCTGCTCGGCCTCACGCCAGAAGGGTTCGTACATGGGGTGGTCGTAAGAGTGCTCCGGCTTGGGGAACACGCTGATCATAACGCCGGCGAAGCCAGCGTCGGCGGCCTTGTGCAGGTCGGATATGCCCGCTTCGATTTCATCGTCGACCAGGAGCATGGCGATGCCCTTCAGCTTGTCGGGGTGGGCGGAACAGAAATTGGAGAGCCAGTCGTTGTAAGCAGCGAAAATGTCGCGGAGGATTGTCGTGTCGGGAACGCTGAACATCTCCAAGCCGATGGAGGGATAGAGGATGTTGGCGTGAACGCCATCGAGCTCCATGTCCTTGACATGGGCGTGGGGATCATAGCCGCCGAGGAGGATGTCCGCCATTCGCCCTTCCCGCTTGATGTCGCCGGGCCGCTCGAAGCGCATGCCGGCGGAGGCGCCGAAGCTACCCAAGACACCCATCCGCTTATGGTCGGAGTACCAGTAGTCGTTTTCGTCTTCGTGGACGAGGTGGGGGATTCGGTCACCATATCTCGCGGCGTCCATCCTATCGACGAACAGCTCAGGGGGTTCCACGATGTGGGAATCTGAGGAAACGACGAATTTCTTTTCCACGTTATCTTCTCCAACAGGTATTGACGGGCGAGAGGCGTACCGTCCGCCCGCCAAGACTAAAGGTTTCGCAAATTCTAAACCCATCCTTGGGCAAATTCAACGAGTATGACGAGGTGCAGGCAGTGTACCTCGCTTACGACTAGTGTGGGCGTGTGAGGGGGCGGCCTTGCCTGAAGGTATGTCTTGAGGTTAGGGAGCTTTCGCCTCTGCAGACAGGTCTTCGGCCAGCTTGGCGACGGGGGTTGCGCCCTGGTTGCCCTTGTCGCGGCTGCGGATGGACGCTGTTTCGGCCTCTGCCTCGCGGTCGCCGACGACCAGCATGTAGGGGATCTTTTGCAGCTGGGCTTCGCGGATCTTGAGGTTCATGCGCTCGTTTCTGGAGTCTACTTCCACACGCAGTCCCTTTCCTCTGAGGCTGGTGGCCACGTCTTCGGCGTAGTCGACGTGGCGGTCGGCGATGGGGATGACGGTTGCCTGCACTGGGGCAAGCCAGAGAGGGAAAGCGCCGCCGTAGTGCTCGATGAGAACGCCCATGAAGCGCTCGATTGCGCCCAGCATGGCTCTATGCAGGACTACGGGACGCTGGTGGGAGCCGTCTTCGGCGACGAATTGGAGATCGAAACGCTCCGGCAGGGAGAAGTCCAGCTGGATGGTGCCAAGCTGCCACTCCCGACCGAGGGCGTCGGGGACGAAGAAGTCGATTTTGGGGCCGTAGAAGGCCCCTTCACCCGGCTCCGGCCTGTAGTCCAGGCCGCTTTCAGCCAGAACGTCGGTCAGGGCTGTTTCGGCTTTGTCCCACATTTCGTCGGAGCCGATGCGCTTCTCCGGGCGAAGGGAGAGGACGACGGTGGGGTCGTTGAAGCCAAAGGCGCGGTAGGACTCCGTCAACATGCCGATGAACCCCTGCACCTCCTGGGCTATCTGGTCCTGGGTGCAGAAGATGTGGGCGTCGTCCTGGGAGAAGGAGCGAACGCGGGTGAGGCCGTGGGTGACGCCGGAGCGTTCAAAGCGGTGAAGACGGCCGAAATCGGCAAGACGGAGGGGGAGCTCCCGGTATGAGTGGAGGCGGGAGGCGTAGATGAGGGCGTGGGCGGGACAGTTCATGGGCTTCACGCCGTACTCCCGCTCGCCCATGTCGATGAGGTACATGTTCTCCAGGTAGTTGTCGTAGTGCCCGGAGCGCTTCCATAGATCGGTGGAGAAGATCTCCGGAGTGATGACTTCCTGGTAGTCGTAGCGCTTGTACAGCCCACGAACGTAGTCCACCAGCATGGTGTAGAGTTCAGCGCCCTTGGGGAGAAAGAAGGGGCTGGCAGGAGCGAGGGGATCGAAGATAAAGAGCTCCAACTCCCTGCCCAATCGGCGGTGGTCCCGCTTTTCGGCCTCTTCCAGACGCCGCAGATGCTGCCGTAGGGCCTTGCGGTTTTCGAAGGCGGTCCCATAGATGCGCTGCAGCATGGGGCGGTTTTCGTTGCCGCGCCAGTAGGCCCCCGCGACGGAGAGCAGCTTGAAGGCGGGAATCTTGCCGGTGGAGGCCACGTGGGGACCCTGGCACAGGTCGGTGAAACCGTCGTGGGTGTAGGTGGTCAGCTCCTCATCGTCGGGAATCTCGTCAATAAGCTCCAGCTTGTAGGGCTGGTCCTGGTTGAGACGCTTGATTTCCTCCCTTTCGTGGGCCTGGAGGACGAAGGGGAAGTCCTCGGCGATGGTCTCCTCCATGACGGCGGTAATCTTATCCAGGTCCTCGGGCGTGAAGGGGCGGGCGACTTCCAGATCGTAGTAGAAGCCGTCCTCGGTGGGAGGGCCGATGCCCAGCTTGGCTTCGGGGAATAGGCGGGTTACGGCGTCGGCCATCAGGTGAGCGGTGGAGTGGCGAATTCGCTCTCGAAGCTCCTGAATACTCTGTGCCGGACCCGCCGATTCTTCATTATTTTTTGCCATTGTATTCCTTAGTAGGCGTAATTTTCATATCAAAGTATAAGTCATCGCACCGGACGGCTACAACGAAGAAGTGTCAGTGGGCCTGCGTTGACAGGGTTTTACGCCGACCCTAGACTGAGCTTACCCCGCAAGGCAGGAGGGAAACACCCGATGACGATCAACGCCCCAACCATCAAGCTGAACCACGTAAACCACGTGGTATATCTGGTGAAGGACACGCAACGGAGCATGGAGTTCTATAACGAGTTTCTGGGCATCAAGCAGATTCCCAGCCAGGTGGACAACCCCAATATCACGTGGCTGCAGCTACCCAGCGGGGTGATGCTTCATCTAATCGAGACGGAGGACGCCCCCTGCCCGGAAGAGAGTCACATCGCCTTCGAGGTGGAGGACTTCGACGCTGCCATGGAGGCGGTGAAGGCCAAGGGGCTGGAGATCAGCCGCAGCGGGGTGCGCAACGACGGGCAGCGATTCCTGTTCACCCACGACCCGGACGGAAACCGGGTGGAGCTGTGCACAAAGTCGGGATTCTAAGTCTCGTTACGCCTTGGACCGATGGGGCAGGCGAGATTCTTCGGTGTCTCCGCTGCCTTCGCTGGTCGATAAGCTCTTGGAAATCCAAAGGCTGGGGATGATGCCTATCAGCATAAGCCCGGCGGCCACACGGTAGAAGTTCTGGAACAGGGAAACTCCCACCTGGTTGAGGTTCTCGCTGTACTCGTCAATCCGCAGCTGGAGCGCTTCGCTGGTCTCGCCCGCCTCAGGCAAGGGTACCTGAAGCCCCGAGATCTGGGCCTGGAACTGCTCCATGCCCCAGGCTGCCAGGGCGGCAAGCCCAAAGGCCATGCCTATCATTCGCGCAACGGTGACCATGGAAGCGGCGGTGGCCTGATATTCCTGGCCGCCCGTTTCCATGGCGGTAACGAATAAGGGCGCAATGACGAGGCCGAATCCCGCGCCTGCCAAGCCAAGATGCAGGAATAATTGGGCTTCCGTTACGTTCTGGCCCCAACCGCTCATGAGCCATAAGCCAAGGGCCGCCAAGGCCATGCCGGCCACGGACACCGCTCTCGGTCCGATGCGATAGGTGAGGTATCCGCCAAGCAATGCGGCTATGGGTATGGCTCCGGTGAGCCTCATCAGGCGCAGACCTCCACCAAAGGCCGACTGCCCATGAACGGTATCGGCCATTAGAGGCACCGTGACGAGGGCGATGACAAGGGCGGCGCCCACCAACAGCTTGGCCCCTACTGCGGAGAGGGCCTCCGCGGAAGCGAAGAATCTGGGATCCATGAGGGGATACCTCAGCTTAATCTGGGTCGACACGAAGATTGCGACCAAAAGCAAGCCCGAGGCGCCGAGGATGTAAGCCAGGGGCGCGGCTCCCGTAAATAGGCCTCGCTGGGACAGGGCTATTACCAAGAGGACCAACCCGACGGTGAGCAACAGGCCGCCCATATAGTCCACTTTCGAACGGGACGTTACGCGATTTGGAATGAGGCCGATGGCAACGAGGATTATCACGGCCTGGGGGATATCCAGCCAGAAGAGCCAGCGCCAGCCGAGGGCCGCGGTGATCCCGCCGCCGTAGAGGGGGCCCAAGACAACGCCAATCTCCGCCGCCGCGCCGACGATTCCTACGGCGATTGCCTTGCGGCGGTCCGGCAGATACTGGGCAGCAATGGCCATGCCGATGGGTATGATTGCGCCGCCGCCTATGGCCTGAATTACCCGGCTGCCAACCAGAAGGGGCAGGTTGGGGGACAGGGCAACCAGGGCGGAGCCTAGGGCGAAGACGAGCAGGGAGACGCGCAGCACCATGCTGTGGCCGTAAACGTCGGCCATGCGAGCGACAAGGGGGATGGCCACGGTGTAGCCCAGCAGGTAGCCCGTTACAATCCAGGAGGCGTGGTCAAGCTCGTTTACGCCGATCTCCAGGTCAACCATCATCTCCGGCAGCACCGTGACTACGACGGTCTGGTCGAGGGCCGTGAAGATAGCACCTAGGGATACGAGGCCTACCATGACCCACCCAGACCGGGTTATCTTGTCGGTTCGAGACGCCATTTATCTGTTAGATGGGCGGCTTTTCGATGGTAACGGGTTCGTTGAAGCCGCCAAGGGTAAGTATTCGCACGTAATTCTCTGCATCGGTATCGACTACCCGGCCCTGAATGCGAGACTTCTCAGGCATAAGACCGATACCATCGATATTGCGAATCCATACCTCCAGCCCCACCTCGTGGTCCTGGCCTGCGTTGTAAATGATGCCGCTAATCTCCTGGGAAAGCACCTTGCCGGTGATTCGCCACGAGTCTTCGCCATAGCCACCCTCTGCGTAGGCCGCGTCCGTCATGGCTTTCATGATATTGCCAACGTTGATGCCGACGTTGGTCAGGTCGAAGGGCACTGCGCTCTCGTCGACTATTCGCCATTCCCCCGTCAGCGGGTCGGTGAGGTAGTATATGCCCTCCTTGCGAACGACGGAAAGCTCAAGATAGGCGCGGAATACGTCCACCTCTCCTTTGATTTTGACGCTTACCTCGTCCGGCATATCAACGACGCCGGAAATTTCGTTTGCGACGACGCCTGTCATCAAAGGAATGTTTCCAGACTCGTTGCTAAGGGCGAAGGTCAGGGTTTCCAGGCCAAGCAACGCCTCCGCGGACTGGTTCAGGATCTCCGTGGGTGGGCGAGGCGGGGGCGTCGGGGTCTCGTCGCCCGGACCACAGGCCGCCGCAAAGAGCAACAGCAACGCTGCAAACGGCAAGGCCAGCTTCATTGAGGCCAATCGTCGGAAGTCCCTCACTACTCTTCACCTTCCAAGTGCTTTGGCTCAATTGTACCCCATCTCAGTTCCATGACCAAAAGGCAAGAGTGCCGCTTGCGATGCGCCTGGGCAAGGACCCAGGCTCGGTGTTGATTACGTATACGGACCCCCGGTCGGGGGCAGAGCCGTTGCTCTCGTCGGTTCTTTGCCCTGTCTGACCGGCGAACACGAGACTCGTGCCGTCCGGCGACCAGAGGGAATGGGAGTGGGCATACTGGTCAAAGAAGGAAAGGGCCGTAAGCATACCCTGAGAGGGGATGAAGCTTGTCAGATCCCAAGGCTCTCCACCAGCCGTCGGAACCACCTTCCAGACCAGCCTGCGGGTCTCCACGTCGATGGCAACGTAGGCGATGTGATCGCCGTCAGGTGACCAGTAGAAGGCAGCCATGGGTTCTTCCACGAGGGTGACAGGTTCGGCGCCGTTGGGGTCAATCAGCCGCAGCCGGCGGTATCCCGGGGAGCCGGTGCGGGCGCCATCGGCGACGGCGATAACGTCCTTCACGGGCGACCAGAGGAGGGCTGACGGAGCTTGCACAGTCACAAGCTGTTGGAAGGCCTGCGAGCCGTCCGCATTGCCCGCCAGAAGAGCGCTTCCCTGCTCTACTTCGGTTATGTAGGCTAGAGTCTGGCCGTCCGCCGAAAGGTCCGGAGCCCTGAAGACGGGGGCCATGTCCCCAAGCTGAGCGGCTGGGACGTCGAAGGGTGCGACGGCCCGCGTCAGCTTGTTCTGGGAGTGGATGACCATAGATCCCCCGTCACCGGCCCACTTGAAATAGAGGGGGCCTTGGCTGCTCACCACGGCGTTTTCGGTACCATCGTTGACGAAGAGCACCAGGGCAACGGTGGTGGGCGCGATGAAAGCCAGCTTCCCACCGTCGGGAGACCAGTACATATAGTGGGGCACGGCATCGGCGATGAGGGGACTAGCACCAGGTTCGTTTCCATAGATTCTGTTGAGGGATCCGGTGTCAGCGTCGATTATGAAGAGAGACACCTGCGGCTCCTCACCTTCCAGCACCACACGGGAAACGGCGATCCTGGAGCCGTCCGGAGACCATGTGGGCCAGGAGTGCATCACGTTACTCTGGCCGTAGGGGCTGGCCAGAATGCTTCCCATGGAGCGCGCGGTGGTAGACCCGGTCAGCCTCTTGGAATCGGACCCGTCCGGGTTGATGGTGAATATATTTTCATCTACGCCCACATAGACAATCCGGTCCACAATTACCTCCGCCTCGGCAGTTTCCCCGGCGGGAGTCGTCACCGGTCTGGGCCCGCAGGCAGTGGAAGCGATCAGGAGGAGTAGGGCGAGTCCAACCCCGAGGGCAATGCAAATTTGTTTGGCTGCAAAAGGCCAGTTTAAGGCGATCGGACCCTCCAGACTCCAGCGGCTCAGACGCCGCTAGTCGCGGGCCAACTGGAATATCTTGCCTTCCGTCTTGATGGACGGGGCGATTATCATCTCCGCCTTCTGAAACTCCGGCACGTTCATAGCCCCGCACATGCCGAGGGCGACCTTCAAGGCGCCCACCAGGTTCTGGGTGCCGTCGGTGACGGAGGTAGGCCCGTAGAGAATCTCCTTCAACGTGCCCTTGGTGCCTACGTCGATGCGGGTGCCGCGGGGCAGTTCCGGGTGGGGGTTGGCCATGCCCCAGTTGTATCCGCCGCCGGGGGCTTCCTGAGTCTGGGCGAAGGGAGTGCCGATCATGACGCCATCGGCGCCGGAGGCCAGGGCTTTGCACAGATCGCCGCCGGTGCGGATTCCGCCGTCGGTAATGACGGTCACGCGCTTGCCAGTCCTGTTGTAGTACTCCTCCCGGGCCGCGGCGCAGTCCAAAGTGGCCGTCACCTGGGGAACGCCGACGCCCACCACCTCGCGGGTGGTGCAGGCGGCGCCGGGGCCGACGCCCACCAGCAGGCCGCTGATGCCCGTTTCCATGAGCTCCAGGGCGGTGTTGTAGCCGACGCAGTTACCCACCACTACGGGCACGCTCACCTGGTCGACAAGCTCGGAGAAGATGAGGCCGCGGTAGCTTCTGGAGATGTGGCGGGCGGTGGTGACCGTGGACTGAACGAAGAGCAGGTCCGCTCCGGCCTCTACGGCCACGGGGGAAAGCCGCTTGGTGTTCTGGGGGGTGACTGCAACGGCGCAGGTGGCCCCGGACTTCTTCACGCTCTCGACGCAGTCGCCGACCATCTCATCCCGGATGGGCTCGGAGTAGACCCGCTGCAGCAGAGAGGTAACCTCCTGGAGGGGGGCCGATGCTATCTCCTCCAGCACCAAGTAGGGGTCGGGATAGCGGGTGTAGACGCCCTCCAGGTTGAGGACCCCTAAGCCGCCCTTGCGGTGCATGAGGGATGCGAAGGAGGGGGATACGACGGCGTCCATGGATG
Source organism: uncultured Dehalococcoidia bacterium (assembly GCA_951812825.1). GTDB lineage: Bacteria > Chloroflexota > Dehalococcoidia > Lucifugimonadales > JAPULR01. The sequence continues at coordinate 1,272,776 of OX638324.1, forward strand.
AGGCGAGGATGGGAATGTCCAACACGTGGTGGCCTATGGACATCTGGGTGGAGGTCATGTCTGGATTCACGGTGACCTGACCGGGGACGATGGCCACTTCATCGAATCCATAGGCCCTTCGGAGTTCCTTAAAATTGGGTACGGCCATCCATCACACCTCGCGGGGGAAAGAGCCTGAAAAGGCTTTGGCAGACTGTAGCAAAGGGTTATGGTTAAGTCAACACCGCGCCATTTGGCTACCTTAATTGACTTGCAAAATTGGCCGTGTTAGAGTTTTAATTCCATTTGCACCCAATACAAGGAGGCAACCCCGCCATAGTTCGCGAATATCGAGTAAACCAGTTCATCAGGTCTCCAAACGTGCGCGTCATCGACAGCGATGGCGCACAGAAGGGCATCATGTCCGTTCAGGATGCCCTTGAGATGGCACGGATGAAGAACCTGGACCTGGTGGAGGTTTCGGCGACAGCGAAGCCGCCGGTCTGCCGGATTCTGGACTACGGCAAGCTGCGATATCTCCACGCCAAGAAGGTGAGGGAGTCCAAGAAATCACAGAAATCCAACATCATGCGAGAGGTGCGGTTCCGACCCAACATCGGCGCCCACGACCTGGAGGCCAAGACGCGCAAGGTGAAGAAGCTACTGGGCGACGGCACCAAGGTACGGGTGGCGGTGTTCTTCCGTGGTCGGGAGGTGACCCATCCGGAGCTTGGCATGGCCCTTCTCCGACGGGTTGCCGACCAGCTGAAGGACGAGGCCAAGCTGGAGCGCCCGCCGACGATGGAAGGCCGGGCACTGGCCATCATCCTGACGCCCAACTCCGGGGTGAAGACGAGCAAGAAGCCCGCAGAGGTAAAGAATGCCTAAACTGAAAACACACAAGGGCGCGAGAGCCCGATTTCACGTAACCGGCACCGGTAAGCTGATGCGTCGGAAGGGGATGAGCAGCCACCTTCGGCGGAAGAAGCCGAAGAGGGTGCGTCGGACCTACGACAAGAAGCTGCACGCCGCCAAAAGCACGGTCAAAAACCTGAAGAGGTTGATGCCCAACAGCCTCTGAGCTCGCTTCGCCGGTTAGTCCATATCCCGCCCCAGATGGCGCGTGTGCGCCAACAATTCTGAAAAACCATAACGCATTAGGACGTAACATTGACCAGGGTTAAACGAGGAGTTACCAAGCACCGAAGACACAAGAAGGTCCTGGCCCTGACAAAGGGGTACCAGAACTCCCAGAGTCGCCATTTCAGGCGGGCGAAGGAAGCGCTGATCCACGCGTGGAGCCACGCGTACCGGCACCGTCGGGAGCGGAAGCGAGAATTTCGGCGGTTGTGGATACTGCGGATCAACGCCGCGGCACGCGCGCTGGGGCTGAACTACGGCCAGTTCATCCACGGCCTGAAGCTGGCCAACGTAGACCTGGACAGGAAGGTGCTGGCGGACACGGCGGTGAGGGACCCGGAGGCTTTCGCGCAGCTGGTGGACATCGCCAAGGAGGGCTTGGCGGCGGCTTAGGAGGCTTGGGTCACAACTCTCTTCCTCCCTTAAGGCACACCCGTGAACCTGTTTTCACTTGATCTTTACCACAAAGGGGAAACATTGCGAATCATTGTGGTCTGGCAGTTATTCTTTCACTTATCATTGTATTGAGTTGCGGAGGAGGAGATACATCAGAGCCAGCCTCAACTTCCGTACCTCAAGCCACTCCTACCCCAAGTCAGCCGCCAGAACCAATACATATCTCTGGAACGGGAACAGCAGTCGAGACAATTTCGCTACTATCGGAAGGCATATGGATAGTTGATATTGCCGTGAGTGGCAACGAAGATTGCAGCCTAGGTTCCTGCTCAGAGGACAACTTCATTGTTACCATAGAATCCGCTGATGGCTCCAGCTTCGAAAGTCCCGCAAATGAAATAGTAAAGGATTGGTCCGGGGAAGTGACAGTATCTGTAGGTGGGCTTTTCAGGCTAACAGCAGAGACGCAAGTGGTTAGCGTCGATGCTTCTGGGGATTGGACCATTACTTTCACCAAAGCGTAGGTGCTCATCCGCGGGATACCGCCGGAGGCTCTAAGGAAGCCTCCGCACCTTCGCAGTAGTGAAGGGAATCAGCGTTGCCGCAACGAGGGCGGCCCAGGTGGCGGTGGCTAGGGCGACGTGGAGGGCGCGGAGGGCGGTGGGGAGGCCCCACCAGACGGTGAGGGCGCCGACGAGAACTTGGGCGGCGAAGAGTGTCAGGGCGAGGAGGATCATGAGCCGCATGTCGGGGCGGGTTGGGGGGCGGAATGCCGTCCAAGCCGCAACTCCTAGGAGGGCGAGGGCGATGATGGAGGCGATGCGGTGGGCGACGTGGATGAGGGGGAGTTCAGACACCACCCACAGCTTTCCGCCCTGGCAGAGGGGCCACTGGTTGCAGGCCCCGGCCGCGCCCGTCAGCGCCACGTAGGAGCCGGACAGAATCAGCAGCAGAATTCCCAAGGCCGCCACTGCCGGAAGCAAAACTTGTCCATCGAGCCGGCGGCCTGCCACGGAGAAGCCGCGCCAGGCGTCGATAGAAATCAGGATGAAGCAGGCGAGAAGGGCCTGGGCCATGGCCATGTGAATCATGACCACGTAGGTCTCCAACTCGGTGAGGACGGCGGCGCCTCCCAGCCCGCTCTGACCGATGACCAGCACCAACCCAACCAGGGCAGGCCAGAATATCCACGCCCGGGAGCGGTAGCGTCGCCAGGCTACCACCAGCGTCGCCAGCACCAGCAGTCCGAGGGTGGCCGCCACCAGCCGGTGGGAGTATTCGATGAGGGTCGCGACGTCGAAGGGCGGGATTATCTTCCCGTGGCAGAGGGGCCAGTCGGGGCAGCCCAGGCCAGAGTCGGTGATGCGGACCACGCCGCCCAGGACGATGAGGGCGAAGGTGCCCAGCAGGGTAGCGAGGGTGAGGTAGCGGAAGTGCGGGCCTGTATTCACACAGCCCCCTAACTTATGCTGCAGCGGTTATGCCGACGAAGGGCCTACTGGAGGGTGAGGAGATACTCCACGAGTATGTCGAACTCTTCGTCCGTCATCATTCCACGCAGAGGCTGCATCACATTGTCGTAGCCTTCGACGATAAAGGCTTCGGGCATTTCGACAGACTGGCGGATGTAGTCCTCGTCGCTCAAGCCAGCCACTCGCGTGCCCGCCCTTGAACCTATACCGGTCATCTCCGGACCAATTACGCCAACTGCTCCGGCAAGGCCTTCGACGACGTGACAGCCGCCGCAGCCGCGGCTGACGAAGATGGACGGACCGTCGGTTCCCGCTGGTGCGGCGCCCTCCTGAGTGGGGGCAGGCACAACAACCACCTCAGGTGGAGGCGTGGCTGCTGAGGCCGGCGGTGGGTTGCCGATGTCGAAGTTGTCAAACAGGGTTATCAGTCCCAGCACCACGCCGATGGCCAGCACCAGGCCGCCGGTAAAGAATGTGCTGAACAGCTTGTGGTCGTAGCGCAGGTGCATGAAGAATGCGACAACCATCCAGAACTTCATCAGCGAAAGGACGATGAGGCTCGTGACGATTACCCAGACGGGGATGGGCCAGTAGAAGGCCCACACCTCGATGGCGGTGACAACCGTCAGAATAAAGCCGACGAGGATGTATACCGAAACACGCGGGAGGGGCTTCTCCTCGGGATGACGGTCGTGTTGCATGGCGTCCATCAGAGACCCACCTCAGTGCATGTGAGACCGATGGCCCCCACCAGGTAGACCACGGTGAAGATGACGATCCAGACGATGTCAACGAAGTGCCAGTACAGACCGGCGATATCCACGTTCAGGGGGTTGCCCACCAGCAGGTCATTGCGCTTGTAACTGGTAACGAGCAGGGAGAGAAGCCAAATAACGCCGAGGGTGACGTGGGCGCCGTGGAAGCCCGTCAGGATGAAGAAGGTCGAACCGAAGAGGTTGGTGCCTATGGTAAGGCCCTCGTTAACAAAGGCCTGGAATTCGTAGACCTGGAAGAGGAGGAAAATGATGCCTAGAACCGCCGTGGCGAGGATCCAGATCCGCATCTGCTTGACATCGGCCCGCTCGGCGGCAGCGACGCCAAGGACCATGGCCACGCTGCTCATTAGCAGCACGAAAGTGCTAACAGAAGTTATGGGTATGTCCAGGATGCAGGAGGGGGGAAGGTCGTGGATGAAGGCCGCCTTGTTGCGGTTGATCATGTGGTTGGCAATTAGAGTGCCGAAGAAGAGGCACTCCGACCCCAGGAAGGTCCACATGAGGAGCTTCCGGTGGTTCAGCCCAGTGGAGGTGTGGTGTTCCGGTGGATGCGTGTTGGCGGCCATGGAGGTTAGTAGGCCCCCTCTTTCTCGGACGATGCCGGAGCGTCGGGAGCCGTGGCCGGTTCGAAGGCCCAGCTGTAGACGGCGAACAGGGCCAGGATTCCACCGATGATGCTGACGGACAGGTGGGAGACCAGCCCGCCGGCGATGAGAGTTATGCCGACGGAAAGCAAGACGGGATAGTAGGAGGGCGTGGGCATGTGGATGTTGTGCTCCTTCTCCTTCACCGCCACCTCTGCGGCGCCCTGCACCTTGGGAATGGGCCGCCCGTCGGGGCCCTGGCTGTACTTCTCGTCCCAGAAAGCGTCCTTGTCCTTAACCGTCGGGATTTCGACGAAGTTGTATTCCGGCGGCGGCGAGGAGATGGACCACTCCAGCGTCCGGGCGTCCCACGGGTCGTTGCCGGCCTTCTTGCCGTTGCGGGCGGTGTAGATGACGTTGTGGATGAAGACCACTATGCTGAGACCGATGAGGAAGACACCCGCGGTGGAGAAGGCGTTCCAGAACTCCCAGCCCGACTCGCCAGCGTAGGTGACGATGCGGCGGGGCATTCCGTCCATGCCCAGGAAGTGCATGGGGAAGAAGGTGATGTTCATGCCGATGAAGAAGAGCCAGAACTGCACCTTGCCCAGAAGCTCGCTCATCATCTTGCCGGTAATCTTGGGCCACCAGTAGTATATGCCGGCGAAGAGGCCGAAGATGCTGCCGCCGAAGAGGACGTAGTGCAGGTGCGCCACGATGAAATAGGTGTCGCTCTGCTGGGTGTCGGAGGGGGCGACGGCGTGCATGACGCCGCTCAGGCCGCCGATGATGAACATGGTAATGAACCCGATGGCGAAAAGCATGGGGGTCGAGAACTTGATAGACCCGCCCCACATGGTGGCAATCCAGTTGAATATCTTGATGCCCGTGGGGACGGCGATGAACATGGTTATGAGGGCGAAGGCGGAGTTGGCGATGGGGCCAAGGCCCACGGTGAACATGTGGTGGCTCCAGACGCCCCAGCCCATGAATCCGATGAGCACGCCGGAGAAGACCACGACGGTATAGCCGAAGAGGGGTTTCTTGGAGAAGACGGGCAGGACTTCCGACACGATGCCCATGGCGGGCAGGATGAGGATGTACACCTCGGGATGTCCGAAAGCCCAGAAGAAGTGCTGCCAGATGAGGGGATTGGCGCCGGCGGAAACGTCGAAGAAGGTAGTGCCGAAAAGCCGGTCGAAGAGCAGCAGGGTTATGGCCACGGTAAGCACCGGGAAGGCCAGCACCAGCAGGAAGGAGACTATGAGGGTCATCCAGGCGAAGACGGGGAGCTTCATCATGCTCATGCCCGGGGCGCGCATGTTTACGATGGTAACGATGAAGTTGAAGGCGGCAGCCAGGGAGGAGACGCCCAACACCTGCAGTCCGAGGATCCAGTAGTCGACGCCGGAGCCGCCGGAGTAGATGTTGTCCGTCAGGGGAGAGTAACCGAACCAGCCCACGTTAGGCGCGCCGCCCGTGAGGAAGCTGATGTTCAGCAGGATTGCGCCAAAGAGGAAGGTCCAGTAGCTGAAGGCGTTGAGTCGGGGGAAGGCGACGTCCCTGGCCCCGATCATCAACGGGATGACAAAGTTGAAAAAGGCGGCCCCCATGGGCATGACCACCAGGAAGATCATGGTGGTGCCGTGCATGGTAAACATCTGGTTGTAGACTTCCGGCGAGACCAGGGAGGAGTCGGCGGAGGCTAGCTGGATGCGCATGAGGAAGGCTTCGATGCCGCCTAGGATGAAGAAGATGAAGGCGGTGACGCCGTACAGGATGCCGATACGCTTGTGGTCGATGGTGGTAATCCAGCCGACCACGCCCGTGGGGGCCACGGGACGCTTGGCGAGAACACCACCTATGAGTTCGTTAGCAGCTACCATAGAACGCCACCTGCCAAATTCATCGGAGCCTTAATCCGGGGCGCGGTTATAGGTTCCGGCCCCGGGGGCTTTGCATTATACATTCTGTAATGGCCGTATTTCATTGCAAGCTCTGCAAGTAGGCCACGAGGGCCTCGATGTCGCTTTCGGATAGGGCCATGTCCGGGTTGTTGAAGGCGTCGGCCAAGCGGGCCATGCGGTTGCCGGGCTTGACACCCTCGGGGTCTCTGAGCCAGGCGGCAAGATTCTCGTCGGTGTTCTCAAACATGGAACCGGCGAAGGAGCCGCGGCTGGCGAAGTGGGCGAGGTTGGGGGCGTGGACCAGGTTCTGGCCGCCTAGGAAGGAAGCGGTCCTAGAGTCCCGCATGGCGGCGGAATCCGGCCCCGCGACGGTGTGGCACGTGATGCAGCCCTTGGTGTTGAAGACGAGGGAACCTTCGGAAGCCAGGCCTTCGGTGGCGAACCTGGCGGGGGCCTGCTGACCGGCCACCCACTCTAGGAACTCGTCCTCATGCTGGGCTACGACGCGGAACTTCATAAAGGCGTGGGCGATGCCGCAGAACTCGGCGCACTGGCCGTAGTAGAGTCCCGGTTCGGAGGCGCTGAACCAGGTGTTGTTGGTGACGTTGGGGATGATGTCTATCTTGCCGCGAAGCTTGGGCACCCAGAAGCTGTGGATCACGTCGCGCGAGTCCACCTTGAAGGCCACATCGCGGCCCACGGGCACGTTGACTTCGTTGGCGGTGGTGACGTTGTATTCGGGATAGTAAAACTCGAACCACCACTGGTGGGCGATTACCTCCACCTGGAGGGGGTCGTCCTGACTGGGAGAGTCGAGGGCGAAGAGGGTCTGGACGGTAATGACAGCCAAGGCTATGAGCAGGAGTGAGGGGGCGACGGTCCAGGCGATTTCCAGCTTGCGGTTGCCGTGGGTCTGGAAGGGAAGGGCCGTACCGGGCTTCTCGCGGAAGCGGAAGAGGGTGAAGAGGAGGGCGCCCACCACGACGATGAAGATGGCGAGAGACATCCAGAAGAGAATCCAGAATAGGTTGAGCTGACTCTTGGCTACGGGGCCGGCGGCTTCAAAGGTGGACTGGGGATGTTCGGGGGTACAAGCTATGAGCAGAACAACCAGAGAAATCAAGCCGAGGACAGGGAGCCATCGGCTGGATAATAGCCTCTTGGGCATCATTATCTGCTATCTATCTTCAAAGGGGATTGGGGCAGAAATTCGTGTGTAAAAAATTTCACTAACTACTGTACCAACAGCCCATGTCATAGTCAATAAGGCAGAGGAGGCAGATTGCCACCCGCCTGGGATCTTCGGGACGGCTCAACAGATGGGGGGTGCTGCTGAGGACTAGGCATCCACAGGGCTGCGGCTGCTATGCAGAGCGTGAGGGCCATTGTTTGTCGGTTGATTGTTTTCATGGGTGGCACCTTCTCTTGTTGGCGAGATTAGTTGAGCTTCTCGTGCTCTTTACGTGCACAAGATAGTATATGTGTTCGCAGTAGTCAAGGCAGATGTGCCACTTTTGGTCTAAGGACTAAGCGGGGAAGGGTTGAGGGGACGGAGTGGCAGCGGGTTGTGGGATGAGGTGTTGAATCAGTTGACGGGTGTTTCAACAACACCCATCAGTCCGGCAATTAGCTAAGGGCTCTCCTTGGTTATGCTCGCCAGGTGCTTGCGGCGGGCCTCTTCCATCTCCTGAAGCCGCTTCGCCCGTCGCTCCTCCTGCTCCAGCCAGGTGAAGAAGAGGAGGGCGAGGGCTGTGAAGTACATCATGGTGCCGGGAATCCACATCAGGACGCCGCCAAGCTGCTGGTCAAGCTCGCCGTCTATGCCCCAGTGGTCGGGGGTGGCCTCGTAATAAGAGTAGACGGGGCCCTGGGCGAAGGTGAGGATGGCCCCCAGGAGGATGTTCTGGAAGAGGGCGAGGAAGAGGTAGAGAAAGCGCAAGGGATGGGGCATGCGGGAGCGCACGGGCGCGGGGCCGATAACGGGCCACCAGAAGATGAGGGCCGCGCCGAACATGGTGAGGTGCTCCAGCACGTGAACACTCTCGGAGGCGAGGGCAGCGTTGTAGGTCGCCGGGGTGTGCCAGACCCAGATGGTGACGACGAAGATCAGCCAGGCAATGACCGGGACGGAGACGCCCTGGATGGCCAGCCGGAGGACGCCGGCGTTGTTCAGCGTTCCGCCGATGCGCCGTCGGACGCCCCTGGGGAAGGCCCACAGGATGCGCGACATGGGGTTGGCGAGCTGGAGGAGAGGCGGGGCTATCATCATCAGCAGGAGATGCTGGACCATGTGCATAAAGAATAGGTCGCCGGCGTAGACGTCGATGGGTGAGAGGAGGGCCAACACCAATGCCAGTATGCCCGCGAGGTAGAGGAGGTCGCGGGACTTTCGGGGTGGAGCGTACCGGGCGCGCCGGCCCAGTCGCCAGCGGCCTATCAGGTATAGGGCAGCCATCAAGGCGATAGGTATGACGATATAGAGAGCCGAATCCCAGTAGGCGAGGAAGTCGGCAAAGTTGCTCGCCAGGGGCAGATGCTCGTGGCCGGTGTGGAGGAGTATCATTCTCGGCGGCGTCCGGTGGGATCAGGCGGGTTCAGGGGAAGTGGGCCATCCGCGTTCGACAAGATTCTTCGGCTCCGTTTCGCTGCGCTCAGAATGAAATCTTGGGAGAGTACTGCGCACTGGATGATGTGTGGGGAACGGGCGCCCACAAAGGACGCCCCTACGGAAGAGATGAGAGGGGCGAGGGAAGATAGGTCTCCGCCTCCGCGGGGAAAAAGGAAGGGGGCCGGATGGGTTCATCTGGTCTTGCGCCGCGCCCTCTTCCGCGACCGTTCCCGGGCCTTGCTGGTCGACTCCTTGAAACAGTAGAAGTTGTCCGAGTCCAGAATCCGTTTCATCACTTCCATGGAAATGCTCATGGGATGGGTGGGGGCGGCCCACTCTTCCGTAACGTCCCAGTGGAGGTCCCGGAGGCTGGTGGCCTTGTTGGAATTCTTCAGCAACAGCCTGAAGACTATCTCCTTGAGGGGCATGGTGGGAGAGATGAAGTCCTCCGCCTGGGCGCAGCAGCGGGACATGTCCCGTATCTGCTTCCTGACGGTAGGGGGCTTCTTCTCGTTCAACACCCGCTCCACACAGCTGGGGCAACGTCGACCTAACAGCAACGAGGACATATCGCGCTGCTGGGCTTCCGCCATCTTCGGATCAATTACGTAATAGGCCTTGGATATATCGTGCGCAGGCCGGTCCTGCTCCGCGACTTTCTGTACCATCTCACCCTCCTACCTCTTCATTCCAATCGAGCATTTTCACATCCACAATCTGACCCTCCTCCATACGGGGCAGATCCTCGGGACAGATGGCCAGCCCGTTGGCCCGCGCCATGGAGGTGAGGATGTTCGAACCCTGGGGGCCCGTGGGCGTGGCGTAATAGCTGCCGTTGCGCCTTGTCACCCGCACCCGGGCGAAGACGCGACGGCCGTCGAAGTTGACTATCGGCCCCTTGAGCTCGGCGCGGATGGTGGGCTTCGCCAGGTCCGTGCGGCCCAGCATCCGGAGGATGGCGGGGCGGGCGAACTCTTCGAAGGCGACCATGGCGCTGACGGGGTTGCCGGGCAGACCAAGATGGGGGACCGTGCGGCCGTCTTCGTCGCGGAGCATGCCCCAGGCCAGGGGCTTGGCGGGACGCATCCGCACGGACCAGAAGTTGACCTTTCCACGCTCCGCGAGAACGTCCTTGACGATGTCGTAATCGCCCTTGGACACGCCGGCCGAGGTGAGGAGCAGGTCTGCCGTCAGCCCCTCGTTCAGCTTCAGGTGCATGTCTTCCAGGTTGTCGCGGGCGATGCCGAGCATCTGTGGGACACCGCCGTAGCGCCGCACGGAGGCGGCCAGGCCGTAGCTGTTGCTGTCGTAGATGCGTCCGGGCTGGGGCGTTTCCCCTGGCTCCTGGAGTTCGTCTCCGGTGGCGAGGATCGCAATCCTGGGGCGGCGAATCACCGGCACCCGCTCGATGCCGAGGGAGGCCAGCACGCCTATCTCCGAGGGTCTTAGGACGGTGCCCCGCTCCAGGACTTTTTCGCCGGCCTTCACGTCTTCGCCTGCGGGCCGGACGTGGGTGCCGAGGGGCTGGTCGACGAGGATGGCGATTTCGTCCATTGAGTCGCCGCGAGCCTTCCGCTCCACCTCGTCCGTCTCCTCGAAGGGAACAATGGTATCGCAGCCCTCGGGGGTGGGCGCGCCAGTCATTATGCGGAGGGAGGTCCTGGGTTCCACGGCGCGGTCGGGGACCTGGCCAGCAGCTATGAGACCGATTACCCGGAGGACGACGGGGTTTTCGGGGGAAGCGCCCTTCAAGTCCTCGTGTCGCAGGGCGTAGCCGTCCATAGCGGAGTTGTCGGACGGGGGAATGTTAAGGGGAGAAAAAACATCTTCGGCGAGGGTCTGGCCCAGGGCTTCAAGGATGGGCCTGGTCTCCGGCTCCAAGGGGCTGAAGGCGGCGATGATGCGGTCGAAGGCCTCTTCGACGCTAAGCATATCGGCGTGGTAGTGACCGCGCCGAGGGCTGTGGTGACGCTTGCCGTGGCGGTGCTCCTTCATGCGACGTCTCCCTCTCCGGCGCCCCGCTGCACCGCTCCCACTTCCCTTTCGAGCAGGGAGAGAACGCGGGCCAGGCTTCGATTAACGTCGCGCGCAGACAGGGTGCGGTTGGGTGCTCGGAAGTGGATGCGGTATCCGAGGGAGACCTGACCGGGGGGCGCTTCATCGCCCTCGTAAACGTCGAAGAGGACGGCGCGCTCCACCAGGGGCTGACCGTCGATAATCTGCTGGATGCGGGCGGCGGGAACGTCCCGGCCCACGAGGATGGAAATGTCGCGTAGGGAGGCGGGGAAGCGGTAGAGGGGCTTGACCGACTGCCGCGCCTGGGGCATGGCCTCGAACAGGCGGGTAACATTGATTTCGAAGAATACGACGGTGCCATCCACCTCGAAGGCTTCCGCGGTCAAGGGGTGCACCTCGCCAACGCTGCCGACGACGGCTCCATTGACGGAGACGGCGGCCGCCTTTCCTGGGTGGAGGAAGTCGTCTGCGAGGGGGCGGAATTCGCCTTCTACGCCCAGCCGCCCAAGCAAGGACTCAACGATTCCCTTGGCGTCGTAGAAATCATAGCTGGCCGGGGCGGAGAGCCATCCCTCGCCCGTGCGCTGCCCGTGCAGAAGGCCGGCGGCGATTTCCGGTTCCTGGGGCAGGTCTTCGCCCTGTTTCAGATATATTCGGCCCATTTCAAAGATTGCGACGGCCCGCGCGTCCCTGGCCACGTTGTAGGAGAGGGTGTTCATGAGGCTGGCGCGGAGGGTGGGCCGCATGTACTTGAACTCGCGGCTCATGGGGTTGGACACGGTCAGAAGGTCATCATCGGTATCCGCAATTCGGGCTTTGCGCAGCAGGTCCAGGCCGACGGCAGAGTAGCTGATGATCTCCTGCAGGCCCTGACGGACGAGGAGGTCGCGCACCCTTTCGCGGAAGGCGCGAAGTTCCTGGCCATCGTGGTAGGGGATGGCGGTTTCGAGCATCTCCGTGGGGATGGAGTCGTAGCCGACTATCCGGGCGACTTCTTCCACCAGGTCATCCTCGATGATAATGTCGCTGCGCCACGGGGGGGCCGTAGCCCGTAAGGTTTCATCGTTCTCCACCGCCGCGTCGAAACCCAACGACCTGAGGACGGATGCAGCCTGCTCCATGGAATGCTCCATGCCCAGTACCTGCTTCATGCGGGCGGTGGTCAGGAGCATGGGGCGCGGCTTTTCTCGCTCCGGATACACGTCGATGATGCCTCGAGCCACGGTGCCGCCTGCCACCTGCTGTATGAGCTGGGTGGCGCGTCGAAGGGCGAGGGGCGGCAGGTCGGGGCGGAGACCCTTTTCGAAGCGGACAGTGGCTTCCGTGCGTAGGCTGAAGTCCGCGGCGGTGCGGCGGTTGTTGGAGGGGTCGAAGCTGGCGGATTCCAGGACAACGTCGGTTGTCGCTTCCGTGATGCCGCTGTCTAGGCCGCCGATTACGCCTCCCAGGGCCCGCGCGTCCCGGTCATCGGCGATGACGAGGTGGTCGGAGCCGAGGGGGATTTCGATTTCGTCCAGGGTGGTCATGGTCTCGCCGGTGTAGGCGCGGCGGACATGGATGCGCTGCCGGAGGAGGGTCTCGTAGTCGAAGGCGTGGAGAGGCTGCCCGTACTCCAGCATCACGTAGTTGGTAACGTCCACCACGTTGTTGATGGGGCGAACGTCGCACTGCTCCAGCCGCTTTTGCAGCCAACGGGGGGATGGGCCGACGCGGATGCCGCGGATGAGGCTGGCGGTGTAACGGGGGCAGAGGTCGGCATCCTGGATGTTCACGGAAAGGAGGTTGCGGATCTCCTGGCCTTCTTCTGTATAGAGCACCTCCGGCGGTCGGACCCGGTTGCCGGTGAGGGCCGCGACCTCGTAGGCCACGCCCAGGACGGAGAGCCAGTCGGAGCGGTTGGGGGTCGGTTCCAGGTCGAGAATAGTGTCGCCTAGATAGTCATCGAGGGCCATGCCCAGAGGGGCGTCCGACGGAAGCACCAGAATGCCGTCGTGGTCTTCGCCGAGGCCAAGCTCTCGCTCCGAACAAACCATGCCGCGGGAGACGACGCCGCGGATCTTGGCGGGCTTCAGCTTCGACAGCTTGCCGTTCCGGGCGTCGATGAGGCTTGCGCCCACCTGGGCGAAGGCGATTTTCTGTCCCTGGGCCACGTTGGGGGCGCCGCAGACGACCTGGTGGGGGGCGTCTTCGCCCAGGTCCACGGTGCAGAGGACGAGCCTGTCGGCGTTGGGGTGCCGCTCGACCCTTTCGACGAAGCCGACGGAGCAGTTCTCCCAACCGCCGACGACGATGACGTCGCCCACTTCAAGGCCGGCCATGGTCAGGCCGTGGGCGATGTCTTCGGCGGGAATGTCGAAGTCCACCAGTTCTCTCAGCCAGGAAAGGGGGATTTTCATGGGGCTAGCGTTGCAATCTCCCTAAAACTGGCCGAGGAACCGGAGGTCGTTGGAATAGAAGAGGCGGATGTCCTCGATGCCGTACTTGAGCATGGCGACACGGTCGGGGCCGATGCCGAAGGCGAAACCGGTGTAGATTGCAGGGTCGTAGCCAACGTCGGACAAGACCTTCGGATGGACCATGCCCGCGCCGAGAATCTCTATCCATCCGGCCTCGCGGCAGACGGTGCACGGGGAGCCGTTGACGCTGCCCTGACCTTCGCAGACGAAGCAGTCGATGGACATGTCCACGCCGGGTTCGACGAAGGGGAAGTAGTCGCAGCGAAAGCGGACTTTGCGCTCTGGGCCAAAGACCCGGCGGGCGAACTCGTAGAGGGTCCCCTTCAGGTGGGCCATGGTGATGCCCTTGTCGACGGCGAGACCCTCTATCTGGTGGAAGTGCCACTCGTGGGTAGCGTCGGTGGCCTCGTAGCGGTAGACCTTGCCGGGAACAACAACTCGCACAGGCGGGTCGGTCTTCTCCATGGTGCGGGCCTGCATGGGCGAGGTGTGGGTGCGGAGAAGCATGGACTGGCGGCCTTCCGCGTCCTTGTGGTCAATCCAGAGGGTGTTGAACATGTCCCTGGCCGGGTGGTCCGAGGGGATGTTCAGCATCTCGAAATTGTAGTGGTCCCACTCCACCTCCGGGCCTTCAATGACCTGGAAGCCCATGGAGACGAAGGCGTCGCACATCTCCCGGATAATCTGGGTGAGGGGGTGGTAGCGGCCAACGGTCGCGGGACGGCCGGGCCGGGTGACGTCGATCTGCTCCTGCTCGGCGAGAAGGGCGAACCGACCTTCGCGAACGCGGCGGCGGGCGGCGCCCAGTTCCTCCTCTAAGAGGGTCTTCGTGCGATTGGCTTCCTGCCCGGCTGCCCGGCGATCCTCGGGGGGCAGCGAACCGAGGGTGCGCAGAACGGTGGTGAGTCGTCCACGACGGCCCAGGAATTTTACTCGCCACTCTTCGAGGGACTCCTCGGAGGTCAGGCCCTGGAGTTCATCCAGGGCTTCACTCTGCACCCCGCCGAGATCCTCGATCAGCTGCGCAGAGGTCATGGACATCGGGGGTGCCTGCGAGACGGGGCTGTTGAGGTAAGGTGGGTTGGGGAAAGACGGGCGAGGCGTCGAAGCTCGCCGCTTGGCGGATGCGTGGTTAGTGGGTTAGGCATTTGGAGCCAATTATAGAATTGGGCGTGCAAAGGGTCAAGAAACAGGACGTGGCGACTAGACTCGCAGTCGGACGACGTTCAACCGTCGCAAAGAAGTCCGATCCGCCGAGAGATTGTCATTCGCAGAAGGGCAACCCGCCCAAATTGCTAGAGCTATACAATTGCCATTCCAGGCTGGCCGGCACACAGCCGCTCAACCGATTCTCGCTGAGGTTCAGCTCCCGCAGGTTGGCGAGGTTGCCCAACTCCATAGGTATCTCCCCGCTTAGCTCGTTCGCGTGGAGGTACAGCCATTCCAGGTTGGCCAGGTTGCCCAACTCCGCCGGTATCTCACCGCTCAGCTGGTTCCCGTCTAGGTCCAGCCTTTCCAGGTTGGCCAGGTTGCCCAACTCCGCCGGTATCTCACCGCTCAGCTGGTTAGAGCCTAATGCCAGCCCATTCAAACTCGTGAGGTTGCCCAACTCCATAGGTATCTCACCGCTTAGCTCGTTCGCGTGGAGGTACAGCCATCTCAGGTTGGCCAAGTTGCCCAACTCCGCCGGTATCTCTCCGCTAAGCTGGTTCCCGTAGAGACGCAGTGTTAGCAGATTAACCAGGTTGCCTAACTCTACCGGTATCTCCCCGCTTAGCTGGTTCTCGTAGAGACGCAGTGTTAGCAGATTAACCAGGTTGCCTAACTCTACCGGTATCTTCCCGGTTAGCTCGTTCTCGTTGAGAAACAGTACTTCCAGGTTGGCCTGGTTGCCCAACGCCATCGGTATCTCTCCGCTCAGCTCGTTCTCGTGGAGGTCCAGCCATCTCAGGTTGGCCAGGTTGCCCAACTCCATAGGTATCTCCCCGCTAAGCTGGTTCCCGTCAAGCCTCAGCATGTCCAGATTAGCGAGGTTGCCTAACTCGACTGGTATCTCCCCGCTTAGCTCGTTCTCGTGGAGTTCCAGTTCTAACAGGTTGGCCAGGTTGCCCAACTCCATAGGTATCTCCCCGCTTAGCTGGTTCCCGTCAAGCCTCAGCCATATCAGGTTGGCGAGGTTGCCCAACTCTGCCGGTATCTCCCCGATTAGCTGGTTCCCGCCGAGGGACAGTGATCTCAGTTTGGCCAAGTTGGCCAACTCCGCCGGTATCTCCCCGCTTAGCTCGTTCGCGTGGAGGTACAGTGATCCCAGGTTGGCCAGGTTGGCCAACTCCGCCGGTATCTCCCCGATTAGCTGGTTCCCGCCGAGGGACAGTGATCCCAGGTTGGCCAGGTTGGCCAACTCCGCCGGTATCTCCCCGATTAGCTGGTTCCCGCCGAGGGACAGTGATCTCAGTTTGGCCAGGTTGGCCAACTCCGCCGGTATCTCCCCACTCAGCTCGTTCGCGTGGAGGTACAGTAATCCCAGGTTGGCCAGGTTGGCCAACTCCGCCGGTATCTCCCCACTCAGCTCGTTCCCGTGGAGGTACAGTGATCCCAGGTTGGCCAGGTTGGCCAACTCCGCCGGTATCTCTCCACTCAGCTCGTTCCTACCGAGGAACAGTGATTGCAGGTTGGCCAGGTTGCCCAACGCCGCCGGAATCTCCCCGCTTAAATTATTCAGTCTAAGGTCCAGCTTAACTACGCGGCTTTCAAAATCGGTGGTAACGCTGTACCATACACTCAACGGCTCATCGGTCAGCCAGTTGGTGTTGTTATGCCAGGTCTCGCCACCGGTGGCGTGGTATAGGGCCACGAGAGCATCCCTTTCGGCCTCGAGAGTAGTGATCAACGTGGTCAAAGCACCGCAGAAGGGCAACCCGCCCAAATTGCTAGAGCTATACAATTGCCCTTGCAGGCTTGCCGGCACGCAGCCGGTCAACTGGTTCTCGTGGAGGAACAGTCTTCGCAGGTTGGCCAGGTTGCCCAACGCCACCGGTATATCCCCGCTTAGCTGGTTCTCGTGGAGGTGCAGTATTCGCAGGTTGGCCAGGTTGCCCAACTCCGCCGGTATCTCTCCGCTCAGCTCGTTCCAGCTGAGGTGCAGCCATATCAGGTTGGCCAGGTTGCCCAACGCCGCCGGTATATCCCCGCTTAGCTGGTTCTCGTGGAGGTGCAGTATTCGCAGGTTGGCCAGGTTGCCCAACTCCGCCGGTATCTCTCCGCTCAAATTATTCCGTCTAAGGTCCAGCTCAACTACGCGGCCTTCCGAATCGGTGGTAACGCCGTACCATACACCCAACGGCTCATCGGTCAGCCAGTTGCTCTGGATCTCCCAAGACTTGCTACCGGTAGCATTGTACAGAGCCACGAGAGCATCCCTTTCGGCCTCGAGAGTAGTGATCAACGTGGTCAAAGCACCGCAGAAGGGCAACCCGCCCAAATTGCTAAAGCTATCGAACTGCTCTTCCAGGACATCCGGCACACATCCGCTCAGCTGGTTCCCGTTGAGGTTCAGTGATTCCAAGTTGGGAAGATTACCCAACTCCCACGGTATCTCTCCACTTAGCTGGTTATTACTGAGAAACAGGTGTGCCAGATTAACCAGGTTGGCCAACTCCATAGGTATCTCCCCGCTTAGCTGGTTCCCGTTGAGGTCCAGCCATTCCAGGTTGGCCAGGTTGCCCAACTCCATAGGTATCTCCCCACTCAGCTCGTTATAGCTGAGCAGCAGTGTTCGCATGTTGACCAGATTACCCAACTCCGCCGGTATCTCCCCACTCAGCTCGTTCCCGCGGAGGTCCAGTTCTGTCAAGTTGCCCAGATTGCCCAACTCCGCCGGTATCTCTCCGCTCAGCTCGTTCCCGCGGAGGTTCAGCCAATTCAAGCTGGCCAGGTTGCCTAACTCTACCGGTATCTCCCCGCTTAGCTGGTTAGAGCCTAATGCCAGCCCATTCAAACTCGTGAGATTGCCCAACGCCGCCGGTATCTCCCCGCTTAGCTGGTTAGAGCCTAATCCCAGCAAATTCAAGCTGGTGAGGTTGCCCAACTCTGCCGGTATCTCTCCTCTTAGCTGGTTAGAGCCTAATACCAGCACATTCAAGCTGGTGAGATTGCCCAACTCCGCCGGTATCTCCCCGCTTAGCTGGTTAGAGTTGAGGTACAGTAATCGCAGGTTGGCCAGGTTGCCCAACTCCGCCGGTATCTCCCCACTTAGCTGGTTCCCACCCAGGTGCAGTTCTGACAGGTTGGCCAGGTTGCCCAACTCCGCCGGTATCTCTGCGCTCAGCTGGTTAGAGCTGAGGTACAGTAATCGCAGGTTGGCCAGGTTGCCCAACTCCGCCGGTATCTCCCCACTTAGCTGGTTCTTGCTGAGGCGCAGTGATTGCAGGTTGACCAGGTTGCCCAACTCTGCCGGTATCTCTCCGCTCAGCTGGTTACCGTTGAGGTGAAGCCCTAGCAAGTTGACCAGATTGCCCAACTCTGCCGGTATCTCCCCGCTTAGCTCGTTCCAGCTGAGGTACAGTGTTAGCAGGTTGGCCAGGTTGCCCAACTCCGCCGGTATTTCTCCGCTCAAATTATTCTGTCCAAGGTCCAGCTCAACTACGCGGCCTTCCGAATCGGTGGTAACGCCGTACCATACACCCAACGGCTCATCGGTCAGCCAGTTGGTGTTGTCATACCAGGTCACGCCACCGGTGGCGTGGTATAGGGCCACGAGAGCATCCCTGTCTATGTCGCTGCCGTTGACCTCATCCAGCGCAGTTTCATCCGTGGCAGCGACATCTATACAGTCGGCCTCCACCAATCGCTGTCGAATGTCCTCAGGCATTCTTTCGACGATCTCCCGTATCTTCGCGCCCCCTGCTTCCACAGCCTCGAAGATGACTTGCAATGCGAGTGAGTCAATCTGATCGTCCTTGGGATACGAGTCAACGTATGCCTTGGTTATCTCAGAAGATATGAGGTTTGCATGGTGCCATTCGGCGGCCTCGGCGGGAGGAACCATAGCCGACATTCTGTCTATAGTCGCCGCCATATGAGCCGAAAACTCACCATAGGTCTTGGGTTCTACTCCCAGTAACGAGGCACAGTCCAACTTCGCCAGGTAATCATCAAGGGACAGCATTTCAATAGGAACGACTGTGTATGTCGGCGTGGGCGCCCCATCTCCTTCGCAGGACGCCAGCGCAAAGACAATCAGCGCGGCTAGAACTACGATGACAGCAGCGAAACGGAGATGTAGTGGATGAAGCAAGTGAATACCTTAACACAACAGGTGGTGCAACTGCTTAAGGCAGGTCAAGCGCCACACAAGCTACGACATGGTTTATAGTAGCATCAATCATCCAAAACCAACCCAATCCTCATCAAGAAGAAGGAGGTTAGCAGATGGGCGCAGGGAAAGAGATCATGCCGAGGGAACTATCACTCAAAATCACCGTTGTGACTTCGAATGGTCAAGTAGATGAACATGTAATTTCCTTGCCGTTCTCTACAGAACAGTCACACGCCATCATGTCCAATATCTTCAATATGATACAGGGAGTAATGGCAGGAAAGTTGACGGCTTTGGTCCTCCCAAATCCGGCGTCGTGGTACAAATCCAGCTACGTTGTAAAAGTTACAATAGAATCGTCATCGGAGCTAGAAAGCGATCTTCAAAGCCAGACGCTGGGCTTTCTTAGAGACAGAACCAACTAGTAGTCCATTAGCGCGGCCAGATGTATGAATCTCTAACCATTGAACGTTTACACTGCAATTTTCACCGGACGACAACATCTCCTAATGCCATTGACACCCCAACCCCGCTGGCCATAGAATTTATTGGTTATGGAATACGCAATTTTCAAAACGGGCGGCAAGCAGTACCGGGTTTCGCCCGGGGACGTTATCGACGTGGACAAGCTGGCCGTGGAGCCCGGCGCGGAGATTGAGCTTGACGAGGTTCTCGCCATCTGCAAGGACGGCGAGGTCAGCATCGGCAGGCCCCTCCTCGACGGAGCGAAGGTGATCGCCCACGTGCAGCAGCAGTACAGAGATAAAAAAATTCGGGTGTTCAAGTACAAGCCGAAGACTCGCTATCGCAAGATGCGAGGGCATCGTCAGCCCTACACGCGGCTGCAGATAGTCGAGGTAGCCCAAGACCAGGAGGACTCCGATGGCTCATAAGAAAGCGGGCGGAAGCTCCCGCAACGGTCGTAACAGCCCAGGCCAGCGTTTGGGCGTCAAGAAGTTTGGCGGGGAGAGAGTCATCGCCGGCAACATCATCATGCGCCAGCGGGGCACCAAGATAATGCCGGGCCGCAACGTGGGTATGGGCAAGGACCACACCCTCTTTTCCCTCATTGAAGGCGCAGTCAAGTATGAGTGGGCCTCCAAGGGAAAGCGGCGCGCCAGCGTCTACCCCCTGGAAGTCGCATAGGTCAAGGCCATGAAAAAGGACATTCACCCCACCTTCTACCACGACACCGTGGTTACCTGCTCCTGTGGAAACGTGTTCACCACTGGCGCCACCAAGCAGGCCCTTCGGGTGGAGCTTTGCAACAAGTGCCACCCCTTCTACACGGGCGAGCAGCGCATTGTGGACACGGAGGGTCGCGTTGAGCGGCTCCGACGTCGGTTTGGCCTCAAGGCCTAGCGCAACGCCGCCGACCATTTCCGAAGCAGGTCAACACACCAGCGAGTCGAGCCTTGGCTGAGCCACGTCACGTATACGGCGGACAGGCCGTCATAGAGGGCGTGATGATTCGCGGCCAGCGGTTCTTCAGCCTGGCAGTCCGCCGGCTGGACGGGACTATCTATCGCACCGCCGAACCCTTGAGCACGTTCTATACGGGAAAGCTGCGCAGCATACCCCTGCTCCGAGGCGTGGTTGTGCTGGCCGAGACGCTGGTGCTTGGGATGAAAGTGCTCAGCCGGTCCGCCAACATCGCCGTGGAAGACCAGACCGAGGGGGAGCAGAAGGAACTGGGCGGCTGGGTGCTGTTCCTGTCCCTGGGGATCTCGATGGTTGTAGGCGTCGGGATATTCTTCCTGATGCCCCTCTTCGCCGCCCGATCGCTGGATATCTGGATTGCTCCCGGGGCGCTGGGCGATTTCGTCAGCAACATCGTGGAAGGGCTGCTGCGTCTGGGGCTGCTGGTGGGGTATATCGCCGCCATTGGGTTGATGAAGGACATCAAGCGGGTGTTTGCCTACCACGGGGCGGAGCACATGACGATTCACGCCTACGAACGGGGCCTGCCGCTGAACGTGGACAACATACGGCCGTTTTCGACGGCCCATCCCCGGTGCGGCACCGCCTTTCTACTGACGGTTGCGGTGGTGGCGATATTTGTTTTTTCCCTATTGGGGCGTCCCGAAATACAGTGGGCGATTCTATCGCGAATACTGCTGATTCCCGTGATTGCAGGGGCGAGCTACGAAGTCATTCGGTTTGCGGGGCTGCGACAGGGCAACCCCATTTCAACCATTCTGTCGGCGCCGGGAATGGCGCTGCAGAGGCTTACGACGCGGCGTCCCGACGACGACCAGATTGAGGTGGCCATAGAGGCGATGAACGCGGCCCTAGAGGCCGACGAGGGGAGGGAAGTTGAACCCACGTCGGATGGGGAAGAAGATGGGTTCAAGCCTTCGCAGGAAGAACGGGAAGAAAAAGCTTAGCCCCGGCGCTTTCTGAGAACATCCCAGACCTGCTGGGGCTTGACGTCGGAGGCCGCCATGAGCACCAGGGTGTGGTAGAGCAGGTCGGCAACTTCTTCGGGGAGGTTTTCCACATTGCCCTGGGCGGCGGCGATGGCCGTCTCTCCAGCCTCCTCCGTCACCTTCTGGGCCACCCTTCCGATGCCTTCCGCGAGCAGTTCAGCGGTGTAGCTGCCCTCCGGCATCTTCTGCTTCCTGTCCTGGATGACGGCGTAGAGCTCGTCGAGGACGCCCGATCCGGGGTCGGTGCGGGTAAATTCGGCGGGATCAGGGACGCCTTCCAGGGGGGTGAAGAAGCAGGAGTCATTTTGAGTGTGGCACGTGGGGCCGTCGGGCACGACCTTCAGCAGAAGGGTGTCGCCGTCGCAGTCCACCCAGGCCTCCCTGAGGTTCAGATAGTTGCCGGAGACCTCGCCCTTGTGCCACAGGTCCTCCCGGCTGCGGCTGTAGAACCAGACCTGGATGCCCTCCACGGTTCGCTTGAGGGAGCCGGGGTTCATGTAGCCGAGCATGAGCACCTTGCCGGTGTTGATGTCCTGGGCTATGGCGGGTATAAGCCCCTGTTTGTCTAGTTTGAGAGTCATTTGTTTACCTCCGGGTGATACTTCTGTCGCCTTTATTCCCAGCTTTCCAGGATTGAAGGCAGCTGGGCGAGGCTGGTTATCTGGTGATCGGGCTGGGGCTGGTCTTCGTCGATGGTCTTGCCGTCGCGGTTGATCCATACGGCGTTCATGCCCACGCTTTTGGCCCCTAGAACGTCGTCGAAGGGATTGTCGCCCACGTAGACGGCCTCTTGGGGCTCGAGGTCCAGCGCCTTCAGGACGCGGCGGAAGGGGAGGGGGTGGGGCTTGTACGCGCCGATCATCTCCGAGGAGAGGACGACGGGAAAGGTTAGGCCGATGCGTGCCAGTTGAGGCAGCAGATAATCGTCGTCCGCGTTGGAGAGGATCGCCGTGGTCCAACGCTGCTGGAGGGCGGCGATGGTTTCGGCGACTTCCGGATAGGCATCACGTTTGCCCATGGAAAAGATTGATTCCCTTCCGGCGAGGTATGCGTCGCCGTCGAGGCCCCGATGGGCGAACACGGCGGCGAAGCAGTCGCGCCACGCTTCCTCATAGCTCTTGAAGGGCGGGCTGTTGTAGGGGTCCTCCATGTTCAGCCGGTCCTTGCGGAACCGTACCTCCAGGGCCTTCCACTCGTGGTAGAGCGTATGGGGGTCGATGGGCAGATTCTGGGAGCGGCAGACCCCTTCGAAAACGTCCATCCAACCTTCGATGGGGTTGGAGACGAGGGTCTCGTACATGTCGAAAACGACGGCCTTTATCTTGGCCAAATTTCTCTCCTTATGCTTGATTTGGGGTCACGGGTCTGACGGGAACGCCCCGACCGGCGAGATACTCCTTGACGTGGGCGATGGAGTAGGTGCCGAAGTGAAATATGCTGGCGGCGAGTACGGCGTCGGCCTTGCCCTGATGGATAGCGTCGTATAGGTGCTCCGGGGTCCCGGCGCCGCCGCTGGCGACGACGGGTACGGACGCGGCCTCCGAGATGGCGCGGTTGAGTTCCAGGTCGTAGCCGCCCTGGGTACCGTCGCTATCCATGCTGTTGACGACAATCTCGCCCGCGCCGAGCTCGGTTGCGCGGACGGCCCACTCGATGGCGTCGAGGCCTGCGTCGTCACCGCCGTCGCGGCCGGTGCGGACGCGGACCTTCCAGCGGGGCGGGGAGCTGCCGGGGACGCGGAGGGCGTCGAGGCCGAGGACGATGCACTGGCTGCCGAAGGCCCAGGCGCCATCGGAGATGAGGCGGGGATTTTCGACGGCGGCGGTGTTGATGGAGACCTTATCCGCTCCCGCCTTGAGCATGAGCCGCATATCTTCGACGGTGCGGAGGCCGCCACCGACGGTCAGGGGTATGAAGACCTGGTCGGCGGTGCGGGAGACAACGTTCAGCATGATGCTGCGGCCCTCCGCCGAGGCGGTGATGTCGTAGAAGACAAGCTCGTCGGCGCCCTCGGCATCGTAGAACGCGGCAAGAGCGACGGGGTCGCCCGCGTCGACGTGGTCGAGGAACTTGACGCCCTTGACCACGCGTCCCGCTTTAACGTCGAGGCAGGGGATGATGCGCTTGGTCAGCATCGGAATTCAGGGCCGCCTCTTGAACAGGAGCATGTATTGGGAGCCGGGCAGTTCCCACCGGCGCTGAAACTGGAAGCCAGCGTTTCTGGCGAGGGCCATCATCTCGTCGGGTTCGATGCGCTTTTCCAGGGGCGGCCCGTGCTCCGTTTCGACGCGGTACCACTCCAGAACACAGCACCAGCCAGAGGGCTTGAGGGCCGCTGCCGCCGTTCTCAGAAAGGCGTCCCTGTCGTCGGGGTAATGGACCACGTAGGCGAGGAGCATCCCGTCGAGGGAGCGGGGGGCGAGGCCGAGGTCAACGCCGTCTGTCTTGATGGCCTCGACGTTGCCGAGGGGCACGGCGTCTACGCGGCGTTTGAGGGCCTCCAACATCTCGTCGTCCACGTCCAGGGCGTAGAGGCGGCCATGTGACAGGTACTTGGCCAACGGGAGGGAAAAATAACCGGGGCCGCAGCCCACGTCGGCCACGTGGTGGTATGGGTCGATGGGGAGGCGGGTCAGAAGCTCATAGGGGTCGGGGCGCTCTGACGAAAGGAGGGCCCGGATGAAATCCTGCATGGAATCCGGATTATTCTCCAACGCCGTCTCCGTCGCCGGGACCTCCCGTGTCGGAGGCGCCTGTTCTTTCGGCAACTGAATTTCCCTGCTGGGCGGCCGTCTTCTGTGGAACGGGCCTGCGGTAGCCGGGATTCTCGCCCGGCCCCCAGTAGACGGTCATGTGAGGGAAGGGTATCTCTATTCCTTCGTCGTCGAAAACCCGCTTGATGCGACGTCGGAACTCGCCCGCGACGGCCCACTGCTCCATGGGCACGGTTTCGCCCATGACCTTGATGGCGATGCCGGAAGCGCCGAATTCCTGCACCCGAACTGCCTTCAGCGGGTCGGTAATCCTCGGCGCCCATTCGGAGTCGGCGGAAATCTCGGCGCCCACCCGGTTGATTATCACCATCACCTCGTCCAGGTCCTCCTTGTAGGCGACCTCGATGTCCAGGTTTACGCGGGACTTCTCCTTGGTGAAGTTGCTGGCAATGCCAATCTCGCCGTTGGGGATGATGTGCTGGTTCATGTGGAAGTCCCGAAGGGTGGTGCGTCGAAGGTTGATGTCTTCGATTATGCCCACAACGCCGGCGAGCTGGGCCACGTCTCCGACGCGAAACTGGTCCTCCATCATGATGAAGACGCCGGCGAAGATGTCCTTGATGATGTTTTGCGCGCCAAAGCCGATGGCGATGCCGGCCACGCCGGCCCCGGCGATGAGAGGCGCGATGTTTACTCCCAGTTCCGAAAGAACCATAAAGAAGGCCATGGCAAAGATAATGGACGAGAGGGTGTTGGAAACTACGCTCTGCAGTGTCTGGGTGCGGCGCTGCACCTCGTCGGACTCCTTGTCTTCGTGAACGCGATGGGCGAGGTACTGCTCGATGATGGGGGAGGTGAGGCGGCTGACGAACCGGATGGCCAGGAAGGCGACGATTACGATAATGGTTACGGTGAAGGTCTTGCCGAGGAGCCAACGGCCCACGGCAGCGCCGCCCGTTTCCGCGTTGTCGAGGACGCCGCTCATGTCGGCTCCCAGCTGGCTGGCGACGGTGAAGGCGGCGGCGGTGACGATGATGAGGCCAAGTACCACCTCTACGAACCGCGCTATAGGTTTCACGAGGCTGGACTGGTCTGCGGGGATGATGTCGTCCATCCACTGCAGGAAGCCCAGCAGGTAGCGGGGTACGACGAAATGGGAAACGGCGAGAGCAACCATCGTCAGGACGAGGGTGGCTATGATGACGTATAGGCCTTGGTTTGAGATGTCCATGTTGTACCAGCTTGGAAGGGATGCCAGGGAAGGAGTTCAGGTCAATTCTAACAGCGTTGGGGCGGAGGCGTCACCCGCGGTTATTTTGGGCCTATGCTCCAAGCCCGCCCCGTTACCGAATCGCGAATCTTTGGGCTGGGGATGGGAGGGGCATAATTGTGCGACGCATTATCCAAGACGAGTGGGAAAACGAGTGACTCGTTCCTGAATGAGCAGGCGTAGGGTTGACTCGTTTTGGAGAACGAGTGTTGGGGAGTTGGGCGCTGTGCAGGCGTGGAATTGGCTGATTTGGGGGGTAGACTCGTTTTTCGCAATTCTGGGGGGAATTTTGATGCCGAAGTGCGAGCATGTATCATGTTGTGCCGGCGTGCCGCGTGGTGGCGATAGGATGTTTTGTTCATGGGTGGATGTTAGCAGGGGAGGGGGACTGGCGGCAATGGGCGAAATGTCAGTTTGGGGAGGGCGTGAGAGGGCGCTTTTGGGCGGAGGGGTGAAGGGTGGGCCCCCGCGTCCGCGAGGGCACGGGGTTGAGTCGGGCGCTGGGGATGGGGTGGGTAGAAGGATGTGTACACCTTCACTTCAAGCCGATACGGCTTCCTTCTCCTCCACTTCGGCCCGACGCCTCAGCATCAGCTCAAATCCTAGAGCCCGTATGATCCGCAACACAATGGAGAATCCCGGACGCTTCCCTTCAGACAGGGTCTTGTACAAGGCGTCCCGGCTTATTCCGGCTTCCCGCGCAAGTCGGCTCATGTTGCGCTTGCGAGCTATGGCGCTCAGCCCCACCAATATCAACCGTCCGTCCCCCTCGTCCTCGTCGATGCATGCTTCCAGATAGAACATTGCATCTTCCTCAGTCTTTAGTGAATCCGCTGCATCCCACTTCGCAAATGTCTCTCCCATATGGCTATCTCCTTTCCCTTGCTATACGTTTCGCCAACCGGATGTCTCGTGATTGGGTGCCCTTATCGCCTCCATAAAGCAGGACAACAACGTATCCGCCCTCACGCATGAAATAGAGCCGATATCCAGGCCCATATTCAATGCGCATTTCGCTCACACCGTCCCCCACCGACGGGGAGAGAGGGGCGAGGGGACTAGCGGCGGATGGTGCCAATAACCATTTTAGTCATGGGGTCGGGGCGTTCGGCGCGGCACTGGGAGATCGTCCGTCCCTTGGCGATTTCGCCACGGACCCATTCCTCCCAGGCTTCCTTTTCCTGGACGAAAGCCAGGTGCTGCCTGGCTTCTTCCGGGGCGGCGATGAGGACGCCGTCTTCGTCGCCGAAGACCATGTCGCCGGGGTTGACGACCACTCCGCCAACATTGACGGGCACGTTAACCCCACCCCACTCGATGCCCCAGCCGCCGGTCTTGCCGGTCATGGCCACGGAGCCGCGGGAGAAGACGGGAAACTGCATCCGCTCAATGGCGACTCGGTCAGCGATGGGGCCGTCGGTGACAAGTCCGGCGATGCCGACCTCCATGAAGCCAAGGCTGCCAATCTCGCCGGTGGTGGCGTGTCGATGCTCGTCGCCGCGGGAGATTACGAGGACGTCGCCGGGTCGGGCGATTTTGATGGCCTCGGCGACAGCGGAGGTTATCTGGGGGTAGGTCAGGACGGTCAAGGCCGTGCCCACCAGCTTGATGGGCCTGTAGACGGGCTCAATGGCAGACTCCATGGCGGTGTCGAGGACGTGGCCCAGGGTGGCGGGGGCGAGTTTCTGGTAGGCGGCCACCAGGTCCGGATCAACGGGGGCCGGCGAGGGGTTGACGGTTATCATGCGATTCTCCTGTCTTGGCGAATATGGGGTTCTGGGCGGAATAATAACATCATCGGGGATGAGGGTGGGGGAGTGGGGAGTCACCCCCCATCCAAACCTTACCCCGTCGAGGGGGAGGCATAAGATGGGAGGGCCGGCTCTGGGTCCTTCGTGTTTACTAAGGTGGGGCTTTGTGTTAAAAATTCTGCAAGTCCATCCAACGCCGGAGGTTTCCCATGGCCGAAATCAGCCCCAGCATCGAAGCCCTTCTCAGCGAGGAACGGCGCTTTCCGCCTTCCCAGGAATTCATCGACCAGGCGAACGTCAACGACCCCGCCGTTTACGAACGGGCCGACGCCGACTATGAGGGGTTCTGGGAAAGCTGGGCGGAGGAGCTTCACTGGTTCGAGAAGTGGGACAGGGTGCTCCAGTGGGACCCGCCCTTCGCCCAGTGGTTCATTGGCGGGAAGACTAACATCTCCTACAACTGCCTGGACCGTCACCTCACAGGCGCGCGCCGGAACAAGGCAGCCATCGTCTGGGAGGGGGAGCCGGGGGACTGGCAAGTGTACACCTACGCAGACCTGCACCGGGAGGTGTGCCGCTTCGCCAACGGGCTGAAGAGCCTGGGGGTGAAGAAGGGCGACAGGATAACACTCTATATGCCGATGATACCGGAGCTTGCCATCGCCATGCTTGCCTGCGCCCGCATCGGCGCGCCCCACAGCATCGTCTTCGGAGGGTTCAGCCCGGAGTCGCTGCGGGACCGGATCAACGACTGTGAGGGGACGGTGGTCATCACCGCCGACGGAGGCTACCGACGGGGAGGCATAATCCCCCTGAAGCAGAATACGGACGAGGCGCTGGAAGGCACTCCCACCGTGGAGAAGGTGGTGGTTGTGCAGCGGGTGGGGGACAAGTTCGAAGGTTCGATGAAAGAGGGCCGCGACATCTGGTGGCACGACCTGGTGGAGGGGCAGTCGCGGGTGTGCCCCGCCGAACCGATGGACAGCGAGGACATGTTGTTCATCCTCTACACCAGCGGAACCACGGGCAAGCCCAAGGGCGTTGTCCACACCACGGGCGGTTACATGGTCGGGACCTACGCCACGGTGAAGTGGGTGTTCGACATGAAGGAGGAGGACGTCTACTGGTGCACGGCGGACATCGGCTGGGTCACGGGCCACAGCTACATCGTGTACGGGCCGCTGGCCAACGGCGCGACGTCGGTGATGTACGAAGGCGCGCCGGACTACCCGGACCGGGACCGGTTCTGGGACATCGTGGAGAAGTACCGCGCGACCATCGTCTACACCGCGCCGACAGCCATCCGCGCCTGCATGAGGTGGGGGGAAGAGCATCCGAAGAAGCACGACCTGTCGTCGGTGCGGCTGCTGGGGACAGTGGGAGAGCCCATCAATCCTGAAGCGTGGATGTGGTACCGGAAAAACATCGGCGGCGACCGAGTTCCAATCGTAGATACCTGGTGGCAGACGGAGACGGGCAGCATCCTGATTACGCCGCTGCCCGGCATCACCACCACAACCCCCGGCTCGGCCACGAAACCCTTCCCCGGCATCCAGGCTGAAATCGTCGACGAGAAGGGAGCCCCGGTGGGGCCTGGACAGGGGGGCTACCTGGTGCTGAAGCGTCCATGGCCTTCCATGCTGCGGACAATCTACGGCGACCCGGACAGGTACGTGGAGCAGTACTGGAGCCGCTATCCCAACATCTACTTCACCGGCGACGGGGCGAAGATGGACGAGAACGGCTTCTTCTGGATTCTGGGCCGGGTGGACGACGTGATCAACGTGGCGGGGCATCGCATCAGCACCATGGAGGTGGAGAGCGCGCTTGTCGACCACAACGCGGTGGCGGAGGCGGCGTCCATCGGCAAGAGCCACGAGGTGAAGGGACAGGGTGTGGTGGCCTTCGTGACCCTCAAAGAGGGCATCGACACGTCGGCGGAGATGGAGCAGGTGCTGAAGCAGCACGTGAGGACGAAGATTGGCGCGATTGCCCGTCCCGACGAGATCTACTTCACGGCGGATTTACCGAAGACTCGGAGCGGGAAGATCATGCGGCGGCTGCTGCGGGACATCGCCGAGGGGCGGGTGCTGGGGGATACGACGACGCTGGCGGACCCGGCGGTGGTGGAAATGCTGAAGCAGCAGTACGAGGATGAGGAGTAGGGGAAGGCTTCGGGATGTCAGACGACGATGGAGGGAAAAGAAGCTCCCACTGGACGCGACGGCTGTTTGTAGATAACGCCGAGGTGTACCTGCCATTTCTGGAGGCGGCCAAGCCACGGGCGGAGGCGGAGGTGGTGGTGATTGTTGAGCAGCTTAACGAGCTTGGGGTTACCGACGGCGCTAGGGTGTTGGACGCAGGGTGTGGGATTGGGCGTCACAGCATTGCGTTGGCGTCGAAGGGGTATGAGGTGGTGGGGTTGGACATTTCGCCGTTGTACCTGGAGGAGGGGCGTAAGGCGGCGAATGAAGCGGGGGTGGACGTGAAATTCGTACAGGGAGATATGCGGGATGTTGGGGGTACGCTAGAAGATGAAGCCCCGTTTCAGGCCGTGGTCAACATGTTCACGTCTCACGGCTACTATCAGGGGGACGACGACCTCCAGTTTTTCCGCGATCTGCACGGTCTGACGGCTCCGGGGGCGGCGCTGGTTATCGAGACGCTGAACCGGGACTACATCCTGCGCAATTTCACGCCCATCGGGCACGAGGAAGCGGGAGAGATTTGCAAGTATGACCATCGCAGCTTCGACCTGGAAACGTCGTCGATTCACAGCGAGTGGAGCTTCTACGAGAAGCGCGGGGGAGACCTGAATCTACTGCTGAGAGTTGACCTGGAGCTGCGGGCGTACAGCCTGCACGAGATGAAGGAACTGCTTGCGAGGGCGGGGTGGGAGACGGTCAACAGCTTTACCCTGGACGGGGACGGGACACAGACGCTGCCGGTGGGGCCGGACTCTTTCCGGATGTGGTTGGCGGCGCGGCGGGTTTAGGGGAGGGGTTAGCCGCGGTCTTCGATGGGGACGTACTCCAGGTCCATGGGGCCGACGTACTCGGTGAGGGGACGGATGATTATGTTGTCCTCGTACTGCTCCATGCACTGAAGGGTCCAACCGGGAATGCGTCCCACGGCGAATATGGGGACGAACAGGTCGTCCGGGATGCCGAGGAGATAGTAGATGGAGCCGGCCCAGAAGTCCACGTTGACGTAGATTCCCTTAGCCTGGTAGGGGCGCATGACTTCTCGCTCCAGGTGGGAGAGGATCTGGAACCACTGGGGCTGGCCCTTCTGCCTGCTGAGACTCTCGGAACGGTCGCGCATGTGGCCCGCCCTGGGGTCTTCGGCCTTGTAGACACGGTGTCCGAAGCCCATGATGCGGCCGCCGTTGTCGATGATGTTGCGGGCGTAGGCCTCGGCGTTTTCGGGGGTGCCGATGTCGAGGGCCATCTTCATTACGGCCTCGGCGGCGCCGCCGTGCCATGGGCCTTTGAGGACGCCAACGCCGGTGACGACGGCGGAGTGCAGGTCGGAGACCGTTGAAGCCGCCACGCGGGCGGCGAAGGACGAGGCGTTGGAGCCGTGCTCGGCGTGGATGATGAAGTCCACGTCCATAAGTTTCATCTCTTCCTCGGTGGGGCGTTCGCCGAAGAGCATGTAGAGGAAGTTGCCGGCGTGGTTGAGGCCGGGGTCGGGGTCGACGGGGTCCTGTCCCGAGCGAATCCTGTGGTGGGCGGTGACTATGGTGGGAACCTGGGCGGTGATGCGGATGCCCTTGCGTCGGGTGGCCTCCACGGAGTTGTCGTCGCGCTCCGGGTCGACGCAGCCGAGAACGGAGACGGCGGTGCGGAGGGCGTCCATGGGGTGACTGTCCTTCACCACCTTCAGCACGTCGATAACTTCCGACGGAAGGCTCCTGCTGGCTCTAAGGGTGCCGTCGATCTCTGCAAGTTGGGGCTTGGTGGGAAGCTCGCCGTAGAGAAGCAGATAGACGATCTCTTCGAAGGTGGACTTCTCCGCCAGGTCGTGGATGTTGTAGCCGCGGTAGAGAAGCTTGCCGACTTCGCCATCAATGAAGCTGGACGTGGTGGTGTCCGCATAGACGCCACGAAGACCGCGGAAGATCTGCGGGGACTGGTCTGCCATACACAGGTCTCCTTTTGAGAGCAGGAGTGAGGGGCCGCCGGCGGCATTGGAGGGCGTGCTTATGCCCGTTTATGTACCATCTGGGCGACGCTGGGCGATTCTATCACTGGGCACAAAACTATGTCAACTTGAGGAGGCAGGTTTGGGTGGAGCTACAAGGGGCGTTTTTTGGGGATGCCGGGGCGGCGGGGGTAGCGGGCGGGGGTGGGAGAAACTTTCTCGACGATGACCAGGACGCGGTTGTCTTCCAGGCCCGTCACACTGACAGGCCGGATGTCCGCGAGTCGGCCGCCCAAGACAGCGATAGCGTTTTGTGCGTCTTCCAACTCCTGCGAGATGTCGCCCTTCTTGTGGCCCACCACGATGCCGCGCGGCTTGCAGAAGGGGAGGGTCAGTTCCGCAAGTACACGCATTGGGGCGAGGCCGCGGGCAAGGACCACGTCGAAGGCGTCCCGGTTGTCGGGTTCGTGGGCCAGAGTCTCGGCTCGTTCCAGCAGAAGTTGAACGTCTGAGAGGTTCAGGGCGTCCAGAAGATGTTCCAGGAAGGTCGCCTTCTTGCCGATGGAATCCACCAGGGTGAGGCGCAGCCCCGGCAGGGCGATTTTCAGGGGGATGCCGGGGAAGCCTGCGCCCGTGGCGACGTCGATGATCCTGCCCCCGGCCCTGATTTCAGGAGGTATGGCGAGAACGGCGGTGAGAGAGTCCAGGAAATGATGGGTCTGGACCCGCTCACGCCCGGTGATGCGGGTGAGGTTGAATCGACGGTTCCACGCTTCAAGCTCCCGCTCGAATATCTGGAATTGGCGGATTTGGTCGTCGGACAGCGTCAGGCCCAGCTGCGAGAGACCCTGCCGGAAGGTGTCGGTCAGCCAAGGCTCTGTCGCCGTCTGCTGAGGTCCTAATGGATTCATATTCGTTTCCCGGCTGTCAGGCGTGAATTGGATTCGATTGGGTTTTCGAATTCGTGCCTGAAAGCATTCGTTTCAGGCGTGAAATTCGTTTTGAAAAAAGTTGGGCATACAAATGTGGGAGAATCATCGCATTGGTTGTTCATGGGGGGAGGGTAGCAGGCGAGGGAGAATTCAGGCAATGGGTAGATTGTCAGTTTGGGGAGGGCATGAAGAGTGGGTCCCCGCATCCGCAAGCACACGGAGCGGACGGGCAGCGCGCTTCATTTGACACCTTTTGTTGGGTAACCATAGAATTGACGCCTAGCTGGGGGAGGTGAGGAAGGGGCTGGAATTATCAAAATTTTCGCTGGGGGTCTGACGTTGGGCACAAAAGCATACATCCTCATAGAAACGGCCGTAGGGCGCACCAGGGAGGTGGCGCAGGCGCTGCGCAAGGTGGAGGGTATGATATCCGTAGACGTGGTGACGGGTCCCTACGATATCATCGCCCTGCTGGAGGCGCGGGACATCGCCGCTGTGGGCGACCTTGTAACGGACCAGGTGCACTTCACGGGCGTAGTCAGGACCGTCACCTGCATATCCGTCGGCATCGGCTAGGCCGGAGTGACGGTCGCCATGCGGAGCTCCGGCTCCGGCACCAAAATTCGGTCAACTAAGGGCGCGGACGATGGACTTCCGCTTCTCTGAGAGCGAAGAAGAATTTCGCCAGGAGCTTCTTGACTTCCTTGACCGGGAGCTTCCCGACGGATGGGGCGAAGGCCCGGTTCCTTCCCCAGACGAGGAGTGGGCGGAGACGCTGCGAATGCGGCGCAAGCTGGCGGAGCGGGGCTGGCTCACGATGCACTGGCCGCTAGAATACGGGGGTCAGGGGGCATCGACCATCCTGAGCCTCATCTTCAACGAAGAGATGTCGTACCGGGGCGCGCCGGGCCGGGACGCCTTCGGGGCGCGGATGCTGGGGCCGACGCTGATGATCTACGGCACTGAGGAGCAGAAGCGCCGGTTTCTGCCTTCGGTGGCGCGCGGCGAGGTACAGTGGTGCCAGGGGTACAGCGAGCCGCAGTCGGGCTCCGACCTGGCCTCGTTGAGCACCCGCGCCGACGACGACGGGGACTTCTTCCGCGTCAACGGCAGCAAGGTATGGACTTCGCTGGCCCATCGCGCCGACTGGATGATGGTCCTGGTGCGCACGGACCCGGACGCACCGAAGCATCGGGGCATCAGCTTTCTTCTGGTGGACATGAAGTCGCCGGGCGTGGAGGTGCGGCCCATCATGAACATGGCGGGCACCCACGAGTTCAACGAGGTCTTCTTCGACGACGTGCAGGTACCGAAGACCAACCTGGTCGGGGAGCAGGACCGGGGCTGGTACGTGGCGGTGACACTGCTGGACTTCGAGCGGTCCGGCATCGAGTACGCCGCCACCAGTCGCAGGCTGCTGGACGACCTTGCGGCGTTTGTGAGGGAGTCTCGGGGGGGCATCGACGGGTGGGTGGCGGATGCGCTGGCGGAGCGGTACGTGGAGACGGAAGTGGCGCGTCTGATGGCGTATCGGGTGGCGTGGATGCAGAGCGAGGGGATGGTGCCTAACCGGGAAGCGTCCATGAGCAAGGTCTTCGGCAGCGAGACGTTTCAGCGGGTGGCGGACACGGGGATGAAGGTGCTCGGGCTGCACGGCCAGCTGACGGAGGAGGACCGGTGGGCGCCGCTTGCCGGACGGATACAGGACGCGTGGCGTCACAGTTTTTCTAATACCATCGCGGCGGGAACGTCGGAGATACAGCGGAACATCATCGCCAGCCGGGGGCTGGGGCTGCCGCGGTGATGAGAGATCACCCCCATCCTAACCTTCCCCCAATTAGGGGGAAGGGATTTTGGGAATTAGTCGGTTGATTGGAACGGTAAAAGGGTGGACTTAGCGTTAAGCGAAATTCAACAGATGTTGAAGACCAGCGCCCGGGAGGTGCTGGCCCGGGAATTCCCCTTCGAGGCGGTGCGGTCGATGGAGGAGGACGCGCGGGGGTATACTCCGGAACTTTGGCGGTCCATGTCGGAACTGGGATGGCTGGGACTGGTGGTGCCCGAAGAGTACGGCGGCGCGGAAGGTTCCTTCCTGGATCTGGGCATGCTGCTGGAGGAGATGGGTCGCGCGCTGACCCCGGGCCCGTTCTTTTCGACGGTGGCGCTGGGCGCGCTGACGGTGATGGACGCTGGGGACGAGGCGATGCAGTCGAAGCTGCTGTCCGGAATTGCGAACGGCGAGACGATTATGACAATGGCCGTCACGGAGGGGTCCGGCGGCTTCGGCCCGGAGGAAGTTCGGCTTCGCGCGGAGCGTCAGGGGAGGGGATTCGCGCTTTCCGGTCGGAAGCTTTTCGTGCCCGATGCTCACGTCGCCGACTACGTCATCGTAGCGGCGCGGACGTCGGAGGGTGCAGACGCGACGGAAGGGATAACGCTGTTCGTCGTGCCGATGAAGGAAAAAGGGATTACCGTCACGCCCCATAGGACGATGGCGTTGGAGAAGCAGTCGCGGCTGAAGTTCAATGAGGTACGGCTGCCGGCAAATTCGGCGCTGGGGACGGTGGACGAGGGGTGGCCCGCGCTACAGCGGGCGTTGCAGCGGGCGGCGACGGCGAAGGGGCTGGAGATGGTGGGAGGCGCCGAGGCGGTGCTGGACATGACGTTGGAGTATCTGAAAGACCGGGTGCAATTCGGACGTCCGGTGGGGACGTTTCAGGCGTTGCAGCACCACTGCGCCAACATGGCCATCGACGTTGAGGGGAGCAGGTACGCAGTGTACCAGGCGGCGTACCGGATTTCGGAGGGGCTGCCGGCCAGCCGGGAGGTGTCGGTGGCGAAGGCGTGGGTCAGCGACGCTTACATGCGGGTGTGCGCCACGGCGGTGCAGTGTCACGGGGCGGTGGGGTTCACGGCGGAGCACAACCTGCAACTGTTCACCCGCCGGGCGCGAGTGCAGGAGCAGCTGTACGGGGACAGCGGGTTCCACCGTCGGCGGCTGGCGGCAGGGTTGAGGGGGTAGGGGGCGTTTTCCACAAATCATTATTCAGCCCGCTTTCTTCCTTTCTCAAACAGGACATTGGCATGGACAATGTCCTGTTTTCATTTGGCGTGAGTCGTGCCTGAATTTGTTGGACATTTCAATGGACATTGTCCAATGCGATGTCCAAATTTTCGTGGTGCGGGGAGGAGGGTGGATTCCGGCTCGTAGGCCGGAATGACGGGAGAAGGGAATTGCGGTTGAGCGCATTTGTGGCGGGGGTTAGAATTGGGGGTACCCCATGGGAGGAGTTTTCCCTTGGCCAGCAGCGACAAGGAGCAGTGGCGTAGGCGCACCCTGGACCCGGCCTTGAAGGCTCGGGCGCAGCGTCGGGACGAATTCGTCACGGATTCGGGGTTGGAGGTGGACACGGCCTATGCCGACGATGATCTCTCCGACGGCGGATTCGACCATAAGCAGGACTTGGGGAACCCCGGCGAGTATCCCTTCACTCGCGGCGTTCAACCCACCATGTACCGGGGGCGTCTGTGGACGATGCGGCAGTACTCCGGCTACGCCACGGCGGAGGAATCGAACCGGCGCTACCGGTACCTGCTGGAGCAGGGGCAGACGGGGCTTTCCGTCGCCTTCGACCTGCCCACCCAGATAGGCTACGACTCGGACCACCCTCTGGCCCGGGGCGAGGTGGGAAAGGTGGGGGTGCCCATCTGCCACCTGGAGGACATGGAGACGCTGCTGGAGGGCATCCCCCTCGACAAGGTCAGCACCTCCATGACCATCAACGCCACGGCGTCGGTGCTGCTGTGTCTCTATGCGGCGGTGGCGAAAAAGCGGGGTGTTCCTCTATCCAAGATAAGCGGCACCCTCCAGAACGACATTCTGAAGGAGTACATCGCCCGCGGCACCTACATCTACCCGCCCAAGCCATCCATGAGGCTGGTGGTGGACGTTTTCAAGTACTGCTCGGCCCACATTCCGCGGTGGAACACCATCAGCGTAAGCGGCTACCACATGCGGGAGGCGGGGGCGACGGCGGTGCAGGAGCTGGCTTTCACCTTCGCCAACGCCATTGAGTACGTTCAGTCGGCTGTGGACGCTGGGTTGGACGTGGACGAGTTCGCCGGGCGCGTGTCGTTCTTCTTCGTGTCGCACAACAACATCTTCGAGGAAGCGGCCAAGTTCAGAGCGGCCCGTCGAATGTGGGCGAAGATAATGAAAGAACGGTTCCGCGCGCAGAATCCGCGCTCCATGCGGCTGCGGTTCCACACCCAGACGGCGGGGGTGACGCTGACGGCGCAGCAGCCCGACAACAACGTGGTGCGGACTACCCTGCAGGCGTTGGCGGCAGTGCTGGGTGGCACCCAGTCGTTGCACGTGAACTCGAGGGACGAGGCCCTTTCGCTACCTTCCGAGGAGTCGGTGCAGATATCCCTTCGCACCCAGCAGATACTCGCCCACGAGACGGGCATTGCCGACGTGGTGGACCCCCTCGGGGGCTCCTACTACGTGGAAGACCTGACCCGGCGGCTGGAGGAGGGGGCGTGGGAGTACATCCGGCGGATAGACGACATGGGAGGGGCTGTGGACTCGCTGGAGCAGGGATTCCAGATGGGGGAAATTCACCAGGCGGCGTTCCAGCACCAGATGGAAGTGGAGTCGGGCCGGCGCACCATCGTAGGAGTGAACAAGTACAAATCGGAGGATGCGCCCACGGGTGGGCTGCTGAAGGTGGACGAGGAGGCGGCCCGCCAGCAGACAGCGCGGCTGGAACGGGTGCGGGGAGAGCGGGACGGGGCGGCTGCTTCGGCGGCGCTGGCGCGGCTGGAGGAAGTGGCCCGCTCCGACGAGAACACGGTGGAAGCCATCCTGGAGTGCGTCGAAAACTACTGCACCCTGGGGGAGATATGCGACGTTTTCCGTGGGGTGTTTGGGGAGCAGCGGGAGTTGGCGGGGCTGTAGGGATCGCTTCAGCAGATACAAAGTCAGGGTGTGAACTGATATACTATTCTCGTTATTCGTTCGGCGGACCCGTCGCCAGCAAAGCGAGGCTCTGCGCTGGAAACTCAAAAAGTAGGTTTAATTTTTGCCGACGCCAGAGGCCTGTACAACAACGCCTTGGCAATGCTGGATCAGGGCAGGCTGCGCAACGCCGCAGAAAAGGCCTGGTGCGCCACGAAGCGGGCCACCGACGCGCTGATTCTGGCTCGCACCGGGGAGGAGCCGCGGACCTCAGGCCAGACCATGCGGATGCTCCGGCGGCTGCGAAGGCAGGACCCTTCGCTTGAACCGTTACGTGCACGGTACGCGATTCGACAATCCTTCCTGCACGGCGCATGTTTCTATGACGGGATTCTGGAGCCGGCAGACGACATCATCGCCGATGTGCGAGAGACCAATGAGTACATCCGGGACGCAGAATCGATGTCGTCCGGCTGGAGCCAAGACTGATTCCCAACCCTTCTCGTCACGGGGGTGTGGGAGATCTGCGATGTGCGGCCCCGCGTGCCAAAGGGTAGCGCGATTCTTCGGTTGCGCTCCAATGACATCCATTCAAGCCGATTGTCCCGAAAGGGGCATATTCTGGTATAAATAATAAGTGAAGGACGTCGAAATACCGGCGTCGCTAATTCGAGAATCAAGAGGTCCAACATGGTTGACCTGTTATTGACGGAAGAGGAGCGGATGCTGCAGGCGGTGGTACGGGAGTTCGCCGACCGGGAGCTCAAGCCCCGCGCTCGCGAGATGGACGAAAAGGAGGCCTTTTCCCCGGAGGTCTGGCGAGGTATGACGGGCCTGGGGCTGGCAGGCATCGGCGTTGACCCGGCCTTTGGCGGCAGCGGCGGCACTCACCGACAGATGGTTATCGCAATCCAGGAGGTATCCAGGGGCGACGCCGCCTCAGCGGTGAACCTGCTAGCCCACCGGTCGCTGGGACTGGAGACCATTAACCAGTTCGGGAACGAGGAGCAGAAGTCAAAGTACATCCCCGGGGCGGTGGACGGCTCGAAGATAATCGCATGGGCCCTCACGGAGCCGGGGTCGGGTTCCGACGCAGCCGCCCTTCAGACGACGGCGGCGGAGCGGAACGGCGCGTTTCTGCTCAACGGCAGCAAGATTTTCATTACCAACGGGGACTTGGCCCACGCAACGATCGTGTTCGCCACCGTGGACCGGAACCTGCGGCATCGCGGGGTCACGGCCTTTATAGTAGACGGGGACTCCGACGGATTTCAGATGAACAAGCAGCAGGGGAAGATGGGGATGAGGGGTTCCAACACCGTGGAGATGACCTTCGAGGACGTGGAGGTGCCGAGGGAGAACCTGCTCGGACAGGTGGGACGCGGATTCGGGTACGCCATGCAGATCCTGGATTCCAGCCGCATCGTCATAGCTGCCCAGTGCATCGGCATAGCCATGGCGGCCTTCGAATCGGCGGTGACCTACGCCCAGCAGCGTCGGACCTTCGGCAAGGCCATCGCGGAGCATCAGGCAATCCAGTTCATGCTTGCCGACATGGCCACGGACATCTACGCCAGCCAGACCATGACCATGCACGCCGCCACTCTGAAGGACCGGGGCGAACCCTACCTGGACGCCGCGTCCATGGCCAAGCTGTACGCCTCCGAAGCCTGCTTCCGGGTGTGCTCCAAGGCCGTGCAGATACACGGCGGCTACGGCTACTTCAAGGAGTCCGACGTTGAGCGTTACTTCCGGGACGCGCGGGTGACGAGCATCTACGAGGGCACCTCCGAGGTGCAGCGCATTGTGATTGCCAAGCAGATGTTGCAGAAGTACCAGCTGTGAGGACGGAGGCATTTAACGGAAGGGAACAGAGTCGGTTGGCAACGCCTCTGGATTCCGGCTCGCACCGGAATGACGAGTCTTTTGTGAGGATGGGACTATCGTGAAGAGGACTTGCGTTGTCGAGTACGTGGACCACGTGGGCGTGGCCGTTTCCGACATAGATGCGGCCATGGCCTTCTTCGTGGAGACCTTCGGCGTGCCCGCGGCGGAGGTGGAGGAGCTGGAGGACCAGGGAGTGAGGGCGGCGTTGATTGAGGTGGGGCAGACCCGGCTGGAACTGCTGCAGCCCACGGGCGCAGAGACGCCGGTGGGCCGGTTCATCGAGCGTCGGGGCGAGGGGTTGCACCATCTAGCGTTCAACGTGAAGGACGTGGCGGAGGGGCTGGAGGCGGTCAAGTCCCAGGGGCTGCAGGTGATAGACGAAGCGCCGCGGGAGGGGCTTTCGGGCATCATCGCCTTTATTCACCCCAAGTCGGCTCACGGGGTGCTGACGGAACTGGTGCAGAGCGTGGGGAGGAAAGAGTCGGGAGATGGATTCCCGCCTCCGCGGGAATAACGGATAGGGTGTGGCGGCAAGTTACTGAGGCGTTGAGAGACGTTGAGCGAAGCGTTGCGAGATTCTTCGCTATCGCTCAGAATGACATGCATTGTGGGATTGAAAATCGACAGGACGAGCAATGATGGCTGAAGCGGAACGGATAATACGGGTGCTGGTGGCAAAACCCGGCCTGGACGGCCACGACCGGGGAGCGAAGGTCATCGCGCGGGCGCTGCGGGACGCGGGCATGGAGGTGGTGTACACAGGCATACGGCAGACGCCCCGGATGATTGTGGAGACGGCGCTTCAGGAAGACGTGGACGTCATCGGCCTCAGCATCCTATCCGGCGCCCACATGGAGCTTTTCCCGGAGATTATTTTGGGGCTTAGAGAGAACGGCATGGAAGACGTGCTGCTGGTGGCAGGGGGCATCATCCCTCTGGAGGACCACCCGGAGCTTCAGGAGATGGGAATGAGGGGAATTTTTGGTCCTGGAGCGTCCACGCAAGACATTGTGAGTTTCATCAGGGAGAGCGTCGGGGCAAGGCCGGTGGGGTAGCCTGAGCACAGTGCAGCTTTCACTCCCGACGCGATAATTCCTACCTACACCATCAACAATCCTTGACACCGCTTTGCTTCTAAACCTATAATGTCCCGTCTTTCACAAGGCACCTAGTACTCTTATGCAATACGATATTTCTCATCTCTTACGGGAACCCGTAGGCTTCCGGTGGGGCGTGAAGGTGGACGAGGTAGGGATCGCGGAGCCGGTGAAGGGTGAGCGTATCCAAGGGCAGCGCAGGTTGACCCGGTTCAGCCAGGGTGTCTGCGCGGAGGCCCGCCTTAATACGGAAGCAGTCCAGGTCTGCGACAGGTGCTTAAGGACCTTTCGGCAGCCGGTCCGCGCCGAATCCACCGAGTTGTGCCGGCTCTCCGATCCGGCGCCCGCCGCCCTGGAATCCGTAGAACTGCTCGTGTGCAGCTGCGGCGTTCTTGACTTGGGGGAGGTTTTTCGGCAGCATCTAATTCTCAACCTTCCCGCCAAGCTGCTGTGCAATCCCCAGTGCGTGGGCATATGCCCCCACTGTGGCGTTTATGGAGATAAACACAATCATAATTATTGCCGGACCCAGGACCAGGACTTCCAGGCGGACCCTCGCTGGAAGGACCTGACTGCCCTGGGCTTTTCCGGAGAGAGAGGCCGCTGATGGGCGCCCTACCAACAAGAAAACTGAGCCGGGCCAGAAGCGGCCGCAAACATCAGGCGTACCGGCTCAAGGCTTTGCATCTTTCCATTTGTCCGCAGTGCCGCGCGGCCAAACTTCCCCACCGGGCCTGCCCCAAGTGTGGGTTCTACAAAGGACGGCAAGTCTTCAGGCTGGGAGGTGACGAAGAAGAAATATAGCGGTAATTCAACAACCCTTTTTAACTTAGGAAACCCATTTTTTAAGCCTTACTAGATTAAATTCGTTAAGGGGGACGTTACGAAAACACAAAGCAAGCCTGGAATAGCTTTCATATTCCCAGGCCAGGGTTCTCAGTTCGTTGGGATGGGACAGGAACTGTACAAATCCTCCCGGCGAGCAAGAGAAGTCTTTGAGACCGTAGACGAGTCCTTATCCTTCCCTCTAACCAAGCTGATGTTCAACGGGCCCTCCTGTGATTTGCGGAAGACCGTGAACTCCCAGCCCGCCATCATGGCGACCTCTTTGGCGTCCTTAGCGGCCCTCGAGGAGCTTGAGATGTGCGAACCCGTAGCGCCCGCGGCCTTTGCGGGACACAGCTTGGGGGAGTACACGTCACTGGTTGCAGCCGACGTGCTGAGCCTCGTGGAAGGTATTCAGCTGGTGCAGCGCCGCGGCATGCTGATGCAGATGGCGTCGGAGAGCCACTCCGGCGGCATGGCAGCCGTCCTGGGACTGGACGAGGACACCCTGGCAGAAATTTGCCGGGACGCGGGAGTTGAGATAGCCAACGTCAATTCCCACGACCAGATAGTCATCAGTGGAGACAAGGCCGCCCTGGAGGTGGCGATGCA
The DNA here is from genome assembly GCA_951812825.1 of uncultured Dehalococcoidia bacterium. Lineage (GTDB taxonomy): Bacteria > Chloroflexota > Dehalococcoidia > Lucifugimonadales > JAPULR01. The sequence goes on from OX638324.1 coordinate 1,314,050, forward strand.
ATCGGCCAGGGCCGCAGGCGCCCGGAGGGTGATCCCTCTTGCGGTGGCCGGCGCGTTTCACTCCCAGCTGATGGCCCCGGCCCAGAACGGCCTTAACAGGGCCCTTGAGGAGAGCACCTTCAACCCGCCCAGAGCGCCCATTGTGGCCAACCTCTCCGGTCAGCAGATAACCACCGGCGAGGAGATTAAGCAGGAGTTGGAGGAGCAGATCTGCCACTGCGTCCAGTGGAAGCAGTCGGTGGAACACATGATAGACATGGGAGTCACCACCTTCGTGGAGTTCGGCCCCGGCCGCGTCCTTTCAGGACTCGTCAAGCGCATCGACCGGAAGGCAAAGACGGCCAACGTGGGCGACTCAAGCTCGGCGCAAAAGGTAGCCGAGCAGTATCCGTTGCTGTAGCTCAATCCGGATACCCGATCCCATGATTACCAAACAAGCTGCTCCTGCCCGCAGAAGGGCCAGGGGCGTAGCGCTGCAAGCTCTGTATGAAGGGGACGCTTCCGATCATTCGCCGAAAACGACGGCAGAAAGGCTGCTGACGAAAGCGTCTCTGGGGGCTGCGGGCAAGGGCTTCGCCCTGGGCCTGGTGCAGGGAATATCGGACAACATAAAAGAGATAGACGGTGCTATTGGGAAACTGGCCCCCGCATGGCCGGTGGCCCACATTCCAATAATCGACCGCAACGTATTGAGGATTGCCATCTACGAAATCAGGTACCAGCCTTCCACTCCTCCCAAGGTAGCAATCAACGAGGCCGTGGAACTGGCGAAGACCTACGGGAGCGGAAGCTCTCCCAGATTCATAAATGGCGTGTTGGGGTCCCTGATGGAATTGGACCGACCAGAATCCAAACCAGGCACACGTCGAAAGGGTGAAAAGCATGGCATCAATTGAGGAACGAGTCACTGCCATCGTGGTAGACAAACTCGGCGTCGAAGAGGACGAGGTTGTACCCGAGGCCTCCTTTACGGAGACGTTCAACGCCGACTCCCTCGACCAGGTGGAACTCATTATGGCCTTCGAGGAAGAATTCAGCACGGACGACAATGAGATTGCCATCTCCGACGAGGAATCAGAGAAGATAATCACGGTGCAGGACGCCATCGACTACCTGAAAGGGCAAGGCGTCGAAGACGAGTAGAAGAAACGGAATGGATTCCCGCTCCCTCCGGCTTGAGGGAGTGGGAAAAGGGATTTGGAGGCGTGGGTAGGAGATTCGTTGTCGCCTGATTCGCCTTGGTGGTAGAATGACAGTAGTGTCAGGGAATCACTGGAAAGGTAGCTGAACGAGCGGGATGATAGCTAGGATACCCTTGGTGTTGGAGTCTCAGCCGGAAGGTGGGTACGTGTTACCTCCCCGTTGCTCGCCAGAGCTAATTTCGGAAGGGGACAGCGTGGCCGAGGCGCTGGCGAACGCGGAGGATGCATTTGCTGTGGTGGTGGAGATTTACGAGGATAGAGGGATCCCTATCCCATCCAGCATCTATGTGGACGACGCCATCGGCCCGGTGTCCGTCGAGACCATCGTCTCTCTGTCGTGAGATACCGGAAAGCCGCTCGCAAGCTGAGGAAGCTTGGATGTTGCGAGGGTCCCGAGGCGTGGAGGGGGTTCTCATAGAAGGTGGTTCAATCCGCAGGCGCAAAGGGATGCGGTGTTGCCGGATTGGGGCGGGCGCGATCTTAAAATTGGAAGCCTGCGCTCGGCTGTCAGGCAGTTGGGCATTGACTGGAAAAAGTTTCAGGAATCATAACGTGAGAACACGGTGTGGCGGCAGGAGGGTATTCATCCCTATCCGAGAGTTTCCTCGTCAAGGAGAATGGGGTTTTGGGAAGTCCGTGAAAAAGCCGGCGATTTCTGTGATAGACTGGGTTAGTACAGCTTTCCGCGGGACTATTGACCATGAACCGGTTTGAAGAACTGACCAAGCGAATTCAACACTGCACCGACTGTCCATTGAGCAGGACCCGGACAAATGCGGTGCCGGGAGATGGCCCTTCTTCCGCCGACATCATGATGATTGGCGAGGGCCCAGGGTTCCACGAAGACAGGCAAGGACTGCCCTTTGTTGGGCCTGCGGGCCGATTTCTGAACGAGCTCATCACCTCCTCCGGTCTAAGACGGCAGGATGTTTTCATTACCAACGTGGTCAAGTGCCGTCCTCCCAACAACCGCGACCCGATGCCGGGGGAGATTCAGGCTTGCCGAAAGCATCTGGACGAGCAGATAGAAATCATCAACCCCAAGGTCATCGTTACCCTTGGACGGTTCTCCATGGCCCGCTTCATTCCAGGCCAGACCATCGGCCGTGTGAGGGCCAAGGCGCGGCAGGTGGAAGGGCGGACCATATATCCCATGTACCATCCGGCGGCGGCGCTGCACAACGGGAGTCTGCGGAGCGTCATAGAGGATGACTTCAGGGCGATTCCCAGCCTGGTGGAGCAAGCCCTTCCCCCTGAGGATCCAAAGCCACCGGCGCAGCAGCTCGACATGTTCTCGCAGGGCCGGTAATTGACCACCACTCCTTTGAAGTTGATTCCCCTCGGCGGCCTCGGGGAAATTGGCAAGAACATGATGGCACTGGAGTTGGGAGACGACATAGTCGTCGTCGATTGCGGCATACTCTTTCCGGGAGAGGACGCGCCGGGAGTGGACCTGGCAATCCCAAACATCTCCTACCTGCTGGAACGCCGCCACAAGGTAAGGGCCATCCTGATCACCCACGGCCACGAAGACCACACCGGCGCGCTGCCCTTCGTACTGCCCCAGCTTAGGGTTCCCGTCTACGCCCCACGGCTCGCTTACGGGCTGATCAGGGTCAAGCTGCGGGACTACCGCCTTCTGGATAGCGCGGACCTGCGGCTTATCGAGGAAGGCACACGCTTCCGTGTAGGACCCTTCGAGATAGAGGGTTTCAGGGTGAGCCACAGTATCCCGGACGCCTTCGGGCTGGCCATCCGCACGCCGGCGGGGCTCGTTGTCCACACCGGGGACTTCAAGATTGACTACACACCCGTGGACGGGACGACGACGGACCTGAGGGCGCTGGGCCGCTTCGGCGAAGAGGGTGTGCTTGCCCTCCTTTCGGACTCCACCTACGCCGAAATGGAAGGATACACGCCTTCCGAGCAGGTGGTGGGGGACTCCCTGATGCAGGCCATCGGCGAGGCGCCGGCGCGGGTGCTGGTGGCCACCTTCGCGTCCCTCATATCGCGCATCCAGCTGGTGTTGAACGCGGCAGAGGCCCACGGGCGCAAGGTGGCGGTAGCGGGGCGGCGCATGGTGGACAACGTGGCCATGGCCTCGGAGATGGGGTACATCAAACAGCCTCCGGGAGTCATGGTGTCGCTGCAGCGAGCGAATCAGCTGCCGCCGGAGCAGGTTGTGCTCATCACCACGGGCAGCCAGGGGGAGCCTTCCTCCGCCATGGTCCGCATAGCAAACGACGACCACAGGCAGATCCGCATCTTGCCCAACGACACGGTGATAATCTCCGCCTCCGCCATTCCGGGCAACGAGAAGGTGGTGAACCGGACCATCAACAATCTGGTGCGCCGCGGTGCGCACGTCCTGTACGACCGGATAGCCAAGGTGCACGTTCATGGACACGCCGCACGGGAGGAGCTGAAGACGGTGTTGACTCTCACCAAGCCCCGCTTCTTCGTCCCTATTCACGGAGAGTTCAAGGGGCTGGCAGCCCATGCCGCCCTCGCCAGGCAGATGGGAGTTGAGGAAGACAACGTATTTCTGCTGCAGGACGGCGACGTGGCGGAGTTCTCGAAATCGGGCGGTCGACGGCTGGAGAAAGTCGTCGCGGGTAACGTATTCCTGGACGGGGTTAACCCCATCGACGCCGACAGTTCCCTGCTGGAGGAACGTCGAACTCTGGCCAACGACGGCGTGGTGATAATTGTACTGAGCCTGGACCGGCATACGGGCGTCCCCGTAGAGGAGCCGGAGATCGTTTCCAGCGGCTTCACGGAGGATTCTACGCGGGATGAAGTCTTCAGCCGCATGGCGGCGGAGGTCTTCGACTCCCTGGACCGGCGGCCCGTGTACCCCATCGACGTCGGTTACATAACCCAAAAAGTGAAGAAAACTGCCCGCAGGATTCTTTACAAGGACATGGGCCGACGACCTATGATTGTACCTGTGACCCTGGAGGTTTAGCTGCACGCCTAGCGGAAACCTCGGAAAGGCTCGGTACTAACCCGGTGAAGACGGTCCTCTTTTCCCTGACCACCCGCTACGGAATCTGGGTGCTGGCCCTTCTCGTCCTGGTAATCGCCCCCGCCGCAACTCTCTACTTCATGGTGGACCTGCGTGAGCGATTATGGACCTACCTGGGCTACGGATATCTCCCAGTGGGCATGTGGCTGACGGCCTTTTTGGCATCGCTCATCTTCGCCCGGCACAGCTTCAGGGAACACCCCCACTATTGGGTCGGTTCGGCCCTGTTCGCAATGGCCGTTCTCGGAGGCCTCTCCCTCTTCTATCCGCAGTTCGGCACCCTGGACGAGGTCGGGATGTCGGGAAGCTGGGGCACCTATTTCGGCGGATTCCCACTGTATCTGGGCATTCCCAAGATCCTTGGCCTGCTGATATTGGTGGCGGCGGTCTTCCTGTACCGGTGGCATGTGACAGGTTCCGGCGCGGCAGCCGCTTCCATCGCCCGCTTCGGATGGCTGGGGCTGCTGGCCGTTGGCAAGGGGATCGTGGCGCTCTACGGCATGATCGGGGGGATGTTAAGAAGCACGGCAGACGACAAGAAAGAAGGGTCGGCGCAGGAAGCCAAGGGGCAAATGGGCAAGATGCTGGAGTCCGAGGATCTGGAAGTCGTCCCACAGAAACCGATGGCTACCGTCAACGGCGCCTCCTTTGACGACGGCAAGTCGGCGTCGGAGTGGATGCTGCCCAGCCTGGACCTGCTGGAAGACGGGACCGTGAAGACGGCGCCCCAGGAGACCCTCAACGAAATGTCCGACTGCATTGAGTCCACTTTGGCCGACTACGGCGTAGACGTTTCCGTCAAGGACATAAAGACGGGGCCTCGGATAATCAGGTTCGGCCTGGTTCCAGGCAGAATCAAGAAGAGCCGTGAGTCCAAGACCGAAGGCAAGGAATCTATGGTGGACATGGGGCGGGTCAAGGTGCAGAGCATCGTGTCGAGGGAGGCGGACCTGGCGCTGGCCCTGAAGACCTCCTCGCTGAGGATTCAGCCCCAGGTGCCCGGAGAGGGCTTTGTGGGGCTTGAAGTTCCCAATCCCAGCCCCAGCGTCGTGCCGTTGAAGTCGGTGGTCACCGACCCCGAGTTTCAGAAGATCGTGAAACACGGCGGACTGCCCATTGCCCTCGGGCAGGACACGAGCGGAGAACCCGTGGTGGCGAACCTGCTGAGCTTGCCGCACCTGCTTGTTGCGGGTTCCACGGGGAGCGGCAAGAGTGTGTGCATCAACTCCGTGGTGATGTCGCTACTGCTGTCCAACCGGCCGGACCGGCTGAGAATGCTGATGGTAGACCCCAAGCGGGTGGAGTTGACGCCCTTCAACGGCATACCGCATCTCTACGCTCCGGTCATCGTCGATCCGGAAGAGGTGCTGGACGTGCTGGCCGCTCTGCTGCGGGAGATGTTCCGCCGGTACAAGCTGATGGAGGACGTCGGCGTCCGCAACATCGTCGGCTACAACAACAAGCGCGATGCAAAGCTGCCCTACGCCCTGCTGATAATCGACGAGCTGGCCGACCTGATGATGACCTCGGGGTTTGAGGTCGAACAGTCCCTGGTTCGGCTGGCCCAACTGGGGCGAGCCACGGGAATACACCTGATTCTGTGTACGCAGCGTCCATCGGTGAAGGTGGTCACGGGACTGCTGAAGGCCAACATTCCGGGGCGCATCGCCTTCGCCGTCGCTTCCCAGGTCGACTCAAGAGTAATCATGGACGGCTCGGGCGCGGACAAGCTCCTGGGCAAGGGGGACATGCTCTATCTTTCGGCCCAGTCTCCCACGTCCCAGAGAATTCAGGGGACCTTCGTGGCGGACTCGGAGTTCGACGCGGTAATCGACTTCTGGAAGGAACAAAAGGGGCCGCCGCTGCCTGCGATGCCCATGACGGAGCCGGACGAGGACGAACAATACGAGCGGGTGCCGGAGGACGACGAACTGCTTCAGAAGGCGCGGGAGATGTGTGAGAAGTATCAACACGTGTCGCCCGCCGTGCTTCAGCGTCGGCTGCAGATAGGCTACACGCGGGCGATGCACCTGCTGGAGGTGCTGGAGGAGGAGGGGTTGGTGGCCGCGGGAGACCCAGGCAAGTCCCGCCAAGTGGTGAAAACGGCGGATTAGGGGAGTCGGGGTGGATCTAGCGACCCACTGGGTTAGTCGAAGTCTTCGTCCAGGTCCAGCCAGTCCAACTTCTGAGCAACTGCTACCCATAGGCGCCGGGTTTTTTGGCCGTCCCTTTTGATTTCAGCCGTTTGCTCCCTAATTTCAGCCGTTTGCTGCCGGAGCTCAGCGGTCTGCTGTTTTAGCTCAGTGGTCTGCTGCCGTAGCTCAGTGGTCTGCTGCCGTAGCTCAGTGGTCTGCTGTTTTAGCTCAGTGGTCTGCTGCCTTAGCTCAGTGGTCTGCTGCCTTAGCTCAGCCAACTGCTCGCCATGGCCCTCAACTAGTGCGGTCAGCCGAGTGTAATTGCTGGCAAGCACGTCCATTACGTCGCCCATGTGGTCAACCGTTCCTTTGAGCTCATCTAACGTAGCCATGCAACATAGTCCTTCGCGAATAAAAATTCCTGCCACTGGCGCCGGCAGGAAAAGAACACCCCTCATTTAGTGCAATTGTACGTCACAGATCCCGGCATTGCAAGATGCCGAAGGCTATTGCACAGAACAGAATGCACAGGATGAGCCGGGTTAGGCGCGTCCCTACTCTCCCTGGGCGTTGGCTTCCAGGCTGGCTTGCAGGTTGCCGACCAGCTCTTCGTATTCCCGCCGGACCTGCTTGCTGGTGAGCACGGTGGGCTTGCTTTCTTCCCGGTAGTCGGCGCGAAGGGCCATAGTGCCCAGGAATGGCACCTCCAGGTCTTCCGCCAGGGCGATTCCGGCGCCTTCGCCGAAAATCTCGCCGGTGTAGTTCTCCACCACCCCCAGCACCTTCACGTTCAGTTTGCGCACCATGTTGATGGAGCGCTTGGCGTCCAACTGGGCCAGGGACTGGGGCGTGGTGACCATGACGAAACCGTCGAGGGGAAGGGTCTGCATCACCGTCAGCGGGGAGTCGGAGGTGCCGGGAGGCAGGTCAACGACGAGGTAGTCCAGTGAACCCCACTGGGTTAGCTGGAGAAACTGGTTGATGGCGTTGTGCACCATGGGTCCGCGCCAGATGATGGCCTCATCTTCCTTCTGCTGGAAGAAACCCATCGAAACTACCTTGACGCCGAATCGCTCCGAGGGTACGAGCTTGCCGTTCACCTGGGAGGGCGGCTCCGTGATGCCCAGCACCTTGGTTACGTTGGGGCAGTCGATGTCCACGTCCAGCAGGCCCACGGAGTTGCCCTGCCGGGCGAGGGTAACGGCAAGGTTGACGGCCACGGTGGTCTTGCCCACGCCGCCCTTCCCGCTGTAGACGGCCACCTTGGCCTTGATCTCGGACAGGTTCTGAGTGATAGCGCGTCGCTGCTGCCAAGTCTTTCGAATGGCATCCAGACGGGCCTTTTCCTGGGGCGTTGGGAGCCGCTGAGGCGTGGTCAATTTAAGTCGAGCACCGGTCCTTTTCTGTTGTTGGAGAAGCCTAGTCGATGCCCAGGAGCTTCTTGCCGTCTTCGGAAATCAGGTCGGGATTCCAAGGCGGGTCGAAGGTCATCTCCACCTCCACGTCCTCCACGCCCTCCAGTTCGGAGATGGCCCATTCCGCCTGCTGGGCAATCATGGGGCCCATGCCGCAGCCGGGCGCGGTAAGGGTCATCAGCACGTGCACGTCACCCTCGTCGACGTGTACGCCATAGACCAGTCCAAGGTCCACCACGTTCACCGGAATCTCCGGGTCGTATACGTTCTTCATAGTGTCAATCACTGCTTGTCGAGTAACCATCTCTTCTGCCATCTCATACCTCCAGACGTTTTTACGTCGATAGTGAAATGCTAGCACCCGAAGGGGTATAGAGTCAAAAGAGAAGAGGGGAGTTCACCCCCATCCCAACCTTCACCCATCGAGGGGGAAGGGGTTTGAGAGGAGCCGGCGAGATTCTTCGCTTCGCTCAGAATGACATTTGGGAGAGGCGGTCAGGCGTCCTTCTTGGCCATGGCCAGCAGGCGGCGGATTTCCAACACCTCATCGCGGAACATGGCCGCCTTCTCGAACTCCAGGTTCTTAGCCGCCCGCTTCATCTGCGCCTCCAGGTCTTTCACCACCCGGAAGAGCTCGTCCTGCGACATCAGCTTTCGTTCTGCCTTGTAGGGCGCCTTCTCCTCGGCGACGGCTTTGACCCGCTCGGTGATGTCGCGCACCGCCTTCTGGATGCCCTGGGGCGCAATTCCGTGCTTTTGGTTGTGCTCGTCCTGAATCTGGCGACGTCGATTGGTTTCGGTGATGGCAAAGTGCATGGACTTGGTGACATTGTCTGCATACATGATGACCTGACCGTCCACGTGACGGGCCGCGCGCCCCACCGTCTGTATCAGGGATGACGACGAACGGAGGTAGCCTTCCTTGTCGGCGTCCAGGATGGCGACGAAGCTTACCTCCGGCAGGTCCAGCCCTTCCCGGAGCAGGTTGATGCCGACGACCACGTCGTAGACGCCGAGGCGCAGGTCGCGGAGAATTTCGCTTCGCTCCAGGGTCTGAATCTCCGAGTGCAGGTAGTGGACGCGAATGCCCATCTCCTGCAGGTAGTCAGCCAGCTCCTCGGCCATGCGCTTGGTAAGGGTGGTGACGAGGCAGCGTTCCCCCCGCTCTACACGGGCCTGAATCTGCTCCATCAGGTCGTCTATCTGGCCACGGGTGGGCTTCACGGTGATGACGGGGTCCAGCAGGCCTGTGGGCCGGATTATCTGCTCCACCACCTTGTTGCTCACCTCCATCTCGTAGGGGCCGGGGGTCGCAGATACAAAAATAACCTGGTTGATGTGGTCCTCGAACTCTCGGAAGTTGAGGGGGCGATTGTCGAGGGCGGAGGGAAGACGGAAGCCGAACTCCACCAGCGTATTCTTGCGAGAGATGTCGCCGTGGTACATTCCGCGCAGCTGGGGAAGGGTCATGTGGGACTCGTCGATGAACAGGAGGAAGTCCTTGGGGAAGTAGTCCATGAGGGTCCAGGGGGTGCTGCCGGCGGCGCGGCGGCCGATGTGCCGGGAATAGTTTTCGATGCCGGAGCAGTAGCCCACCTGGGTCATCATCTCCACGTCGTAGCGGGTGCGGGACTCCAGCCGGGCGGCCTCCAGTATCTTGCCCTGGCCGCGCAGGTGGGACAGCCATTCCTCCAGCTCCGCGTGGATGTCCTCGATGGCCAGGCGCATCTTCTCCTCGGAGGTGACGAAGTGCTTGGCGGGGTAGATCTCCATCTCCTGCCGTTCGGCGAGGATCTCGCCGGTGAGAGGGTCGATCTCGACAATGCGCTCGATTTCGTCACCCCAGAACTGGACACGCACCGCGACTTCTTCGTAGGCGGGCAGCATCTCCAGGGTATCGCCCTTAACACGGAAGCGGCCCCTGACCAGGCTGACGTCGTTGCGCTCGTACTGCATGGCCACCAGGTCGCGGACCAGGCTGGTGCGGGAGCGGGTCTCCCCAACGCGGAGGGGCGCGACAAAGGAATAGTATTCGTCCGGGTCGCCCAGCCCGTAGATACATGACACGGAAGCGACTATAAGCACGTCGCGGCGGGTGAGAAGGGAGCGGGTGGCGGAGTGGCGGAGCTTGTCTATCTCCTCGTTGATGTCGGCGTCCTTCTCGATGTAGGTATCCGTCTGGGGCACGTACGCCTCGGGCTGGTAGTAGTCGTAGTAAGAGACGAAGTATTCCACGGCGTTCTTGGGGAAGAATTCCCTGAACTCCGTGGCCAGCTGGGCGGCCAGGGTCTTGTTGTGGGCGATGACCAAAGTCGGGCGCTGGAGACGCTGGACGATGTTGGCCATGGTGAAGGTCTTGCCGCTGCCGGTGACGCCCATGAGGGTTTGGTAGCGGTGCCCATCTCCGGCGCCAAGGACGAGGCTGTCGACGGCCTTGGGCTGGTCTCCGGTGGGCCGGAAATCGGACGAAATCTGGAAGGTGCGCTCCGCGGTGCTGACCATGACGGCCTAATAATACCACGGGTGGGGAGGGGGGGAATCATTATGTGCGGCAGCAACTAGGGACTGGTAGAATTAGGTGAGGCATGCTATTGCAACTAACATCACCCACAGAAAAGGCTGCATACCTATGAGAGATAAACTGGTGAACTTTACGCTGAAGGGATTCAAGACCATTAAGGTCTTAGAGAGTTTCTCCCCTAATGATCTGACTGTGTTAATTGGTCCCAACGGCGTAGGCAAGTCCAACTTCATCTCCTTCTTTCAGATGATGAGTTGGATGCTAGCTGACCCCGATAATCTCAGAGTCTACGTGGGTGAACAGGGTGGCGCCAGCAAGCTCCTTCATGATGGACCCAGCAAAACGCGAGAGATAGAGGTAGATCTCACATTTCAAACAGAGGCTGGCAAGAATCAGTATAGGTTCAGATTGGTTTTTGCTGCTGGTGACTCATTCATCTTTGTCGATGAAAGATATCGGTTTTCCAGAGAAATCTACGGTTCCCTAGCTCCCTGGGTGGTCACAGATGTTGGGGGGTATTCCCCACAAATCCTTAACAAGGCTCAGGAGGACATTACCGCTCGCTTCATATTGACCTTCTTACGGCGAATTATCGTCCACCAATTCCACAATACCTCGTCAACTGCTAGGATGCGAACCAAGTGGAATATAGGTGACGGTCGATACCTGAAGGAAGACGCTGGCAACCTCGCCTCGGTCCTCTATCGGCTGAAAGTAGAGCACCCCAGAGTTTACCAAAGAATACTGGATTATGTTCGACTTATTCTTCCATTTTTCTCTGAATTTATTCTAGAGCCTGAATACTTCAACGTACTTCTATCCTGGCGTGAAAGGAATAGCGATCAAGTTTTTGATGTTTCGCAGGCATCGGACGGCATGTTGAGAGCCATTGCACTGGTCACCCTGCTGCTCCAGCCGGAGGAGGATTTGCCTAATGTCCTGATTCTGGACGAGCCGGAACTCGGCCTCCACCCCTACGCCATAAATGTCATAGGCGGGTTGATTAGCGCCGCTTCTTTGAAGACCCAGGTCATCATTGCCACTCAGTCTACGGCTTTGGTGGACTGCTTCCAAGCTGAAGACATAGTAGTTGTCGAGAGAAGGGGGCGGGAATCAGTGTTCAAGCGACAGTGCCACGAATCTCTCTCAGAGTGGCTAGAAGACTACTCCATTTCTGAATTGTGGGAGAAAAATGTGATCGGAGGGCGCCCTTGAGAAGTGGCATTAGGCTGAATTTTATTGTTGAAGGTCAGACGGAAGAGACCTTTGCCAACACAATTCTGAAGCCCCACTTGGCCAATCACCGCGTTTGGGTTTCTGTACGCGTGGTCGCCACTCGCCGCTCAAGGACCCGGAGTTTTAAGGGTGGCATCAATACATATCTGCAGGCCAGGAAAGACGTTCACACTTGGTTGAAGGAAGATTCGGGAGCAGACGCACGGTTTACCACTATGTTCGATGTGTATGGCTTGCCGGAAGACTTTCCCGGATTTTGCCTTGCAACTAAAGCAACGGATCCATACGACAAGGTCGAGATACTGGAGGATGCGTTAGGCTGTGATATTCCTGACAGGCGTTTGATTCCGTATTTCCAGTTGCATGAATTCGAGGCCTTGCTATTGTCTCTCCCCATGAAGTTCGACTCGCAATTCGACGAAATCACGGCCATCAAGAGCCTTTCGGACATGGCTTCGGAGTATGAGTCCCCAGAGCTGATCGACGATGGTACCGCCACGGCGCCATCAAAGAGAATAATAAGGGAAATACCAGAATTCGAAAGGTTGAAAGCGTCAGCCGGACCCCTTATAGCGCAAAGTGTCGGTTTGCACACCATTCGCAATCGGTGCCCCCACTTTGGAGAGTGGATAAGCAAGCTGGAACAACTTGCTTTGTAGAATTCTCTAGGCACTAGATATCAATAGCTGGAATCGACTCACATCTCAAGAGGATGTATTTGGGCTGGCGGAACGTAGATCCCCCTAACCCTCCTGCAGGTTCAGGCTGCGCAGTATGGCGGAATCTCTAAGGATGGAGGGCGGGATTTCGATTTCTATGCCATAGTCGCCCTGGGTGGCCTTGGATGAGTATGAACTGCAGGTGTCTCGGCTGCGCGGATCGAATTTCCACGACATGAAGTAGGAGAGAATCTCGTGGGTTTCGGCGTCGATGGTCAGGTTGGCGGACAGCACTTCACTTTCGGACCATCCAACCCTGACCAACGTCTTTTCCAGGTATACGTCCAACCTGAGCTTGCCCCGCTCGGGTTCAGACATCCTTATATTCTCCGGGTCGGCAAGGAGCAGTATGCTGGCAAACATGTTAAACGGGTTCGAAAAGCCTCTTCTCCAAGACGTGTTATCGAATATGTCGCTGGAAAAGACTTTTTGCCAAGTACCTTCGATGCTGCGCCAGTATTCGATCGACCGATCACCAACGATGTCCCTGATTATGAATGCGTTCATGCCCCGGTCTTTGAAACGGATTAGGTCTGCGGCGCCTGACGAGAGAGAGGCAAACTGCAGGTCGGCGGGTCCGAATTCGTGGCCGCAACCAACCCAGGAGCCGTGAATCTTGAATCCCACGGCATCGGCCTCATAAAAAGCTGTGTATGCCTGCTTCACCAAGTCAATGGGCGTCATTTCATCACCCACAAGCAGCGGCGGGTCCACCAGCTCGTCTTCGAAGATTATCAACTCCTCTACTTCCCCCATAGTCATGCCCGGCTTGACCAGGGGGTTTGAATGAAGCCGAATCAGGGCCTCGTCGGTCGGATTCATTTCGAGCATTCTCACGCCACCGGTTACATTCAGTATGCTGAGGGCATCCCTCCTGTGGACGATGGGAACCAGGGCATGAAGGGCCTCGTGCACAATGGTGCGCTTGATTCTGTCATCCAGCAATCCAATATCTTCCAGGTGGGAGTCATAGTAGTCCCAAACGCCAATAATTGCCCCCGAGGTCACGTTGGGCGGGTCATCCCACCACTGGGCGCAACCCAACGAACGCTCGCAGTAGAAGTCGACGGCTCTGGCCTCTTCCACTGTGACGCCCACATAGGCTTTCAGGTCGGCCTCGTCTTCCACAACGACGCGTTGGAATTTCAGATTCAGGAGCGATGATAATTCCTCCAGGGACTCATCCAGCACCGCGATGTAGTCATCGTCGCCCGTTGCCCAAACCTTGACGGGCTTGCTCTGGTCCCACTTGACGATGGTTTTCGAGAACCACCCGCCGCATCCTTCCCTTTCCGCCTCCCTTCCCGGCCTGTCGCTGAAACACTCCCACACGTCTCTCGCGACGCCCAGAATCTTCGCGGGCACCTGCACCTCGAACCGGGCAGCCTCCTCAGCCCCGAACTCCGCCTCCAGAAGCGTGACGCCCATGGGCAATCGGAGGTTTAGAGATTCTGAGGCCACGGGGCCGTACCCATCAGCCAGGGAGATGGTTATTTCGCCGCCGCAGCCCTCAACGATTTCTTCTCCAATGAGGCAAAGAAAAGTGACGGGCTGCGCATTCTCAAAGGGGGCGTAGCCTTCGTTGCGGAGGGAGAAAGCTATGTCCAGGTTGGCTGTACCGTCGCTCCAGTACTCGCCCCTGGGAGAAGCTTCTACCTCCAGGGCCAGCCTGGTTGCCGGATGCTCCGGGACCTCCAGTGTGAGTTCGGCCACGTTGTCTTGCCCCCACCGAAAACCATCCTCCAGTTCGCCGGCGTAGGCAACCGCCTCCGTCGTCCCCTGAGGTACGGTGACGGCAAAGGTGAAGTTCGCGCCATCGCCGGCGGGAATCAGGTCGGAAGTCACGGTCTGCAAGCACTCGACGGACTCTGTGTCGGTGCAGTCCAGCCCAACCGTCAGAGCCCTTCCGGGAGCGACTCCTTCGTTGGTCACCCGCAGGTCCACCTCAACCAAACCTTCTCCACTGCTGGCGTAGCCCACCGTACGCACATCTTCCACGGACATGGCCAACCGGACGTACTCCACGTCCACGGTTGCGTGAACCAGATTGTCCTCGGGCGTTGCCTCTATGGTCCTTGTGTGCGCGACCAGTTCGACGTGATAGGAGCCGGAGGGTACCCGAAGGGGGACGAGCAGTTGCGCACTTCCTCCGGGTTCCAGCGAGTCGATGATGGCGGCTCTTTCTTCGCTGCCATCGACGGTATTCTCTTCCTCCTCCAATCTGGACTCCCAAAGGGCGGATAGAACGATGGACCGGGCGGCCAATTCTCCACTGTTAACGGCCTTCACCTGCAAATGGGTCAGCCCATCCTCGATTACTTCGTACCCCGTCACGTCCAGGGTAATCTCCGCCGTTCTTGCGTCCACCTCTATTTCGTCCTGGGCCTCCATCACGCTCGCCACGGCTGCGTACCGGCCCGGCTCCAGCGATTGAGCGAATTGCAGGTTGGTCGTTTCGCCGCCTTCCAGCGGGTCGATGGTCCCGACTTCCAGCGGGTCTTCGCCGTCTATGGACAGCGTTAGGGGAAGGGGTTCGGTGGCTGCGGCATCCCCGACGTTGGCAACGATGACGAAGAACTCAGCCTTAACGAGACTATCTTCCACGCCCACTACGGCAACCACGAAGTTTTTTATCCTGTATGCGGCCGGTTCAGGCGTGGGAGGAGGAGTAGGCGATGGTGTCGGTGAGGGGGTCGGAGTGGGCGTGGAAGTCGCGGACGGGGTTGAGGTGGGGGTGGGGGTCGGTGTTGGTGTGGAGGTGGGCGTAGGGAGCGGGGTCGGAGTAGGCGTCGGACTAGGTGTCGGGGTTGGGGTAAGCGTCGGCGCAGGTGCAACCGTCGCCGTTGGGGTTGGCAAGACAGTGGGCGTTGGAGCAGGCGTGTCTGCCGGTGTTGGGGTAGGCGGAGGTTCGCTCTCGCAAGCGAGGGTTAGGGCGATGGAGACGCAGCACAAGACGGCGATGCTCGCAGTCCATCGAAATTCCTTTATGATTCTGACCGCTGTTGTCTTGTACATTGAACATTCTTGCAGTGGCAAGGATGTTCAATAATGGCAGACTAGCTCTCGGCTTTCAACCTCCCTCGGCCAACTGCGTCAGGGCGCGGCGGATGCGCTCTTCCAACTCCAGCGACGCCGACTCCGGGCCCAGGCTTCGCAATGCCTGGCGCACCTCCCCTGCGGTATAGCCCAACGCCGTCAGGGCCGCCACTGCGTCGGCGTCGTCGGGGACGGGAGTCGTGGAAAGGGGCAGCCCTTCTTTCTCCAGCCGGTCCTTCAGCTCCAGCACGATGCGAGTGGCCGTGCGCTTGCCGATGCCCGGAACCGCCGTGAACGCATCCAGGTCTCCCGCCATGATTGCCGTGGCGAGGGCCTCCGGCGGACGGGCCGAAAGCAGGTTGAGGGCGGAGCGGGGGCCGATGCCGGAAACGCCGGTGAGCATGTGGAAGAACCGCAGCGCCGCAGGGCTCGGGAACCCGTACAGCTGCGGTTCGTCGTCGCGAATCATCAGCCGGGTGTGGAGGGTTACCTTCTGTCCTTCTTCGCCCACAGAGAGGGCGAGCGACGCGGGCACGGATATGTGGAAGCCGACGCCGCCCACGTCCAGCTGCACCCAGTCGGTTCCGCGGGCGCGCAGGACGCCGGTGATGAAGGCTATCAAATCAGTCCACTGGCGAGGCGCACGAAAGTTACCATTCCGAAAGCGTCGCCATGTCTGCCAGCTCCCGCTGCCGCAGATGACAGAGGGCGATGGCCAGCGCGTCGGAGGCGTCGTAACTGAGGGGTATTTCGTTGAGATTCAGGGTGATGCTGACCATGGTCAGAACCTGTTCCTTGGAGGCGGCGCCGTGGTCGGCGACGGAGGACTTTATCTGCGCGGGCGGGTAGCGGAAGACTGGCACGCCCTGGGACACGGAGGCGATGAGCACCGCCGCCTGGGCCTGCCCCACCGCAAAGGCGGGGCCCACGAAGCGTGCCTGCCCCTGGCCCATGAAGGGCTCCTCTATGGCAAGCTCGTCCGGCTTGAACATGCCGATCATGTTCATCAGGTGAGAGTGCACCTGGTAGAGCCGCTCCTCCACCGGCAGGGAGGACTTGAAATGCAGTGCTCCATAGTCCAGGGCTTGAAGGTCGCCGTCGGACTCCTCCAACAGGCCGTAACCAAGGTGACGAGTGCCGGGGTCTATGCCGAGGACCTTTACCATCGTGGTTAGTTCTCGCGGCTGTACTTTTCCAGCGTTTCCTCGGGGAAGTCGGCGTTGGTGTACACCTTCTGGGAGTCCTGCAGGTCCTCCAAAAGGTCCAGCAGGCGCAGGGTCTGCTCCGCTTCCTTAGGCTCGAGCGCGACGGTCGCCTTTGGCACCATGGCGACTTCCGCCGTGGCAATGGCGACGTTCTCCCCTTCAAGCTGCTGCTTCACCTCGGTCAGGTTCTCCGGCAGGGTGAAGACCTCCACGTAGCTGTCCTCCACCTTCACGTCTTCGGCCCCCGCCTCGATGGCAAGCAGCGCCGTGTCCTCCGCCTCCTCCGCGGCCATCTCCATGGTTATGAGACCCATGGTGTCGAAATTCCAGGCGACGCAGCCGGAGGCGCCCAGGCTGGCGCCGATCTTGGAGAAGGTGGCGCGCACCTCCGAGGCGGTGCGGTTGCGATTGTCGGTGACGGTCTGGAGAAGGATGGCGACGCCGCCCGGCCCGTACCCTTCGTAGGTTATCTCTTCGAGCTGCACCTGCTCGCCGCCCTCGCCGGTGCCCCGCTTGATAGCGCGGTCGATGGTGTCGGCGGGCATGTTGGCGCCCTTGGCCCGGTCGATGGCAAGGCGCAGCTGGTAGTTCATGTCGGGATCGCCGCCGCCGGCGCCCTCACGCGCGGCGATGGATATCTCACGGGTGAGTTTGGTGAAGAGCTGCCCGCGCTTGGCGTCGGCGGCGCCCTTCTGGTGTTTGATGGTCTTCCATTTGGAATGACCGGACATGGTTACACCTCACTTCGGCCCCTGCAGTCCGTGGAGACTGGGTTATTGCTCCGTTAAGTACGGTTGCGGATGGGATCGCATTCAACCCGCCAAGCCTGCTGTCCTGGGCGGAGGAGAAACGGCGAGACCGCCAAACCGTCATCGGATTAGGCAGGGGAATTGTATCACTGCCCCAATAGGGGGGTCAAAACGGGGAATGCCGGGAGAGGTGGAACCGCGAACCGAATATGCGGATGGATGGGGCGGGGCTAGACGATTTCGAGGACTACGCGGGAGCCTTCCTTGATGGCCGCCACGCGCAGAATAGTCCGCATAGCCTGGGCCACTCGACCCTGCCGCCCGATTATCTTGCCTTTGTCCTCCTGGGCGACCTCCAGCCGGAGGATGATCCGGTCATCCTCCATCTCGGCGGTTACCTTCACCTCGTCGGGCTTGCTGGCCAGGTTCCTGGCAATGTATTCGATGAGTTCCTGCATTACTCGTTAGTCTCTTCTTCGGTGGCTTCCTCTGCCGGGACTTCCTCTACGGCGGCTTCCGCTACCGCGGTCTCGGCCTCCGCGTCCGGCGCCTCCATCGCGGGAGCCTCTACGGTCTCAGGCGCCTCTTCAGCCTCGGGGGCGTCTTCCTCAAACAGACGCTGCCAGTGGAAGATGCGCTGTACGGCGTCGGAGGGTTGGGCCCCCCGGCTGAGCCACATGCGGGCGCGTTCTTTGTCCAACGTCACGGCGGGAGGGTCGATGAGCGGGTCGTAGTGGCCAATGCGCTCCACGAAGGCGCCGTCCCGGGGCGAACGGGAATCAGCCACCACAATTCGGTAGGAGGGCTGCTTTTTCTTGCCTACCCTCCGAAGTCTTATCCTAAGCATTCGGTGTTGTTCCTAAAAGTTAGATGTGTGCGAGAGGAAATTTTAGATTAGGCGTAAGGGGTTGTCAACGGATGATACGACGCGGGAAGCGTTGCGGATCCGCTTTTGCGTTTACGCTTGACGTCAATCATCATATGCACTACGGTTAATTCTCATGATTGTCAGCTATGGTGACCGGAGGACCGAACGACTTGCTGCAGGAGAATTCGTTCCAGCATTTCAATCCTTCAAAAGCCAAGCGGCAAGACGATTGGCTATACTGAACGCGGCGCCGTCTCTGGACGTGTTGAGAAGACTGCCTAGCAATCGATTGGAAGCTCTACAGGGGGACAGAAAAGGACAGTTCTCCATTCGCATAAGCTCACAGTGGCGCATCTGTTTTTCCTGGATTGCGGGGCACGGCCCTGCCAACGTCGAGATAGTTGACTATCATTAGCAAATGAGAGGATTAACCACATGTTCAGGCTAGCGGTGCATCCTGGAGAGATTCTAAAAGAAGAATTAGCAGAGTTTGGCATAACGCCAACGTCATTCGCCCGTCAGATTAACGTGCCTCCCAATCGCGTCAGCCAAATTATTGCCGGGAAGCGTTCAATCTCCGGCGACACTGCCTTGCGGTTTGGACACTGGTTTGGCGTGGACCCCCAGTTTTGGATGAACCTTCAAAGCCAATTTGATCTCGCAATTGCCGACCAAAGGGTTGGTGGGTCGGTACGGAAACTTCCGACAGCCTCCTCGAGTCAGTGAACGGTACAGCAGGCCGGTGCAGGTCAGCGAACAGGTGGACGGCGCTCAAACCCTAGCGGCGTAGGAGCGCGTCAGGGCTTCAAAAAGCTATTCGACAAGGGTTCCTTCTTCAATCAAGGTCTCGCACGTAACGTGGTTAGTGGCCACTCCCCGGGTAACGATAATTCCGGCATCGGACCCCCATGAGCTAACGCTCCAGCTGCATCCGTCTTCGATTATTTTGCCCCGAAGGATGTACATCCGGCTGTCGGTCAATTTCTCTCCCTGACGGTAAATGACAACATCGTCTTGGCGCAGCCATTCGGAAATAACAGGGTCGTCAACCTCCAGTCTAGGCTGAAATGGCCACAGCATTAAGTAATAGGCAATGAAGAGGACAAATGCGCCTGCCAGGACAAGACCCAAACCTATTAGGGTTGCCACCTTTGGCGGAATGTTCAACGCAAGTCTCCCAACTCGTCATCCCCCCGCGTACATACGCATCCCAACTAACCACCAACCAGTGGTGAACCCCTATACCCGGGCGAAGCTTCTGGGCAGGCCCAGAGGCCCGTGGCGCTTCAGGTAGGCGTGACGCAGCTCCATGAACCGCCGCTGGTAGGCCAGGCTCATTATCGGGTCCGTGGTCATTATGTCCGCGTCTTCCCGGTTGTCCGAATAGTAGGCCTTGCGCAGCCCCACCTTCTTGAAGCCGTATTTCTTGTACAGGGCGATGGCGCTGTCGTTGGACACCCGCACTTCCAGAGTGACCACCCTACTCTTCTGGTGCATGGCGAATTCGATGGCTCCGCCCAGCAGAAGTTCTCCCACGCCGCGGCCTCGATAGGCTTTCCGAACAGCTATGGCAGTGATGTGGGCCTCTTCAAACACCAGCCATGTGGAGACATAGCCAACGGGGTAGTCTTCCATGGATGGGTCCGTCGAAGGACGACCAAGGAAGGTCCGAAAGTTTTGGATGATTCGCTGGGGAATGGGGCCCTCCGACACGCTAGACGCTTCCTCCTCAGCGGAGTCCTCAGACGAAGGCTGCGCCGCTACCAGAAGCTTGATCTTGGGGTTGTTGATCTCGCTCTTGAAGGCGCTGTTGGGCCAAAGGGAGGGAAAAGCCTCCCGCTCGATTTCGCTGACGGAGGGGATGTCTGAATTGTTAAGTTTTCGCAGAATATAAGGCATGGCCTGTCGGGTGGGGAATTTGGAACATTGGGAAGCGGCCCTGAGTAGTTGCCATACGTTGGGCCGTGGGACGAGGATTTCTCGCCTGCCTGTACATACATTTTATCACGGGCGAGACGAGCGCGAAAAAGGCGTTTCGAAGCCAATGGGAAAAGTTTCACCCACTCCCTTAACGTAACGCAACCCCCGATTGTTGTTCCGGGACGAGGTTGATGGCCGGGGCGGTCTGTTGTATCATCTAGCCAGATAGTCTAGCTGGAGATAGAGATGGCTGAGTGGGCGCTACAGGATGCAAAAAATAAGTTCAGCGCGCTGGTGAACGCTGCACTGGCAGGTGAAGCGCAGCGCGTCACCCGGCGGGGCCGCCCTGCTGTGGTAGTGGTATCAGAGGAAGAATACGAACGACTCCGACGGATGGAGAAGTCCAACGCCCCATCCCTGGGCGAGCTGCTCCTTGAAATACCGCAGGACGATCAGGAATTCGGCCGCCTGTCCCTCCCGGGCAGATCACAGGACTTCTGATGTTCCTTGTTGACACCGACGTCCTTTCGGCCCTCCGCAGGCGGGAACGCGATCCCGGAGCGGTTCGTTGGGCAGAAACGCAGAGGACATCTGACCTGCACCTGAGCGTCGTGACAATAGGCGAGATAGAGCGGGGCATAACTCAGCAGAAGCGTCGTAACCCAACCTACGCGCAGGATCTGGCGGCGTGGCTGGATCGATTGCTGGCCTGGTATGGCGACCGGATATTGCCTGTGGATGAGGGGATCGCCCGTCGATGGGGGCAGTTATCGGCAACCCTTGGCTACGACAGCGCCGACCTGCTGATTGCCGCTACGGCATTGGAGCATGGCCTGACCGTCGTTACCCGCAACGTGCGCGACTTTGAACCAACGGGAGTTCCTACGCTCAATCCGTTGGGCTAAAGGAGCGGACCGGGAATTCCGCATTTTCGGAACGCGTTCTGGTTGGCATAACGCTCCGATAGTTCTATAATATGTTAAATGCAGATTCTCCTTCGCCTTGCGCGATATGGCTTTAGGTACAAGCGGTACCTCTTTCTTGCTTGGTTGTCGATTCTGGGAGCCAACGCCCTAGCCCTCGCCGTCCCCTGGCTGATCGGCGACGCCGTCGACCAGGTCCTGACGGACGGCGACAGGCGCGGCCTGATTCTCCTCGGCGTTTCACTGGTGCTCATTAGCGTGGTGCGGGGCGCCTTCAGCTACGGCCAGACCTACTTCGCGGAAAACGTCTCCTCCCGCGTCACCTATACCCTCAAGAATAACCTCCTCAAGCGAATGCAGGGGCTGAGCTTCGCCTTTCACGACAAGCGGAACACGGGCGACCTTATGTCAGTCGTCACCTACGACGTAGAGAGCACCCGAATGTTCATCAACTTCGGCATGGTGCGCTCCCTCCAGCTGACTTTTCTGATTCTCGGCATAGCGCCGCTTCTCCTCATTCTCCACTGGCAGTTGGCGCTGATAAGCCTGGCCGGTGTGCCCATAACCCTGTACACCACCATGACCATCAGCCGTCGAATGCGGCAGATCTGGCGGTCCGTCCAACGCAGGATGGGCGTCCTCACCACGGTGCTCCAGGAGAACCTGGTGGGAATGCGGGTGGTCAAGTCCCTGGGCGCGGAGGAGGCGCAGAAGAAGCTGTTTCACGGGCACTCCTTCCAAGTCTCGGAACAGACCTTCGCTGCCAACCGGCTCCGCGTGGCGAATACTGCCTTCCTGACCTTCATGTACATCGGCGCCACCGGCCTCGTAGTCCTCTTCGGCGGTCGATGGGTGCTCGGCGGCAGCCTCACCCCGGGAGAACTGGCCACGTTCCTGCTCTTCCTGGGTCTGCTGGTCATGCCCGTTCGAATGCTCGGCTGGGCCGTCAACGTCTTCACCCGCGCCATGTCCTCCGGCGAGCGGATCTTCCAGATTCTTGACTCTCCCTCGCCCGTGGAGGACAAGAAGGGCGCAAACGAGATGGGCCACGCAGAGGGCGAGGTGGTCTTCGACAATGTCTCCTTCTCCTACAACGCCATCACCCCCACGCTCACCAACGTGAGCTTCCGCATCAAGCCGGGCCAGAGGGTCGCGGTGCTGGGCGCCGCCGGCAGCGGCAAGACCACCATCTGCAACCTTATTCCCCGCTTCTACGATCCAACCGGCGGCTCGGTGACCATCGACGGGGTGGATGTTAAGGACGTGACTCTGAATTCCCTGCGTCACAACGTAGGCATCGTCTTCCAGGACGTATTTCTCTTCCAGACCAGCATTCGGGAAAACATCAGCTACGGCGTCAACGGTGTAACCGCCGAGGAGGTGGAGGAAGCGGCCAAGGCTGCCAATCTCCACGATTTCATCATGACCCTGCCGGACGGCTACGACACCCAGGTGGGCGAACGGGGCGTGACCCTCTCCGGCGGTCAGCGCCAGCGGCTGGCCATTGCCCGCACCCTGCTGGTAAACCCGCCTGTGCTCATTCTGGACGACTCCACCTCCAGCGTGGACGTGGAGACCGAGCGGTCCATCCAGAAGGCGCTCCGCCAGGTCATGGAGAACCGCACCACATTCATCATTGCCCACCGGGTCAGCAGCGTGAAGGAGGCGGACCTGATCCTGGTACTGAAGGACGGTGTGATTGCCGCCCAGGGCACCCACGACGAGCTAATTGCCGAGGACGGCTTCTACAAAAACATCTACGAACTGCAACTGCTGCCGGGTGAGGAAGTATTCCTTGAATCGGCGGTGACCCGTGACTAAGATGCAGACAGGACGGGAGCGCTAGATGTACGGCTGGAAGAGCGCAACCAGCGCGGACGCCTTTGACCACCGGCGCGGAGGACTAAAGGACTTCAAAATACTTCTGCGGCTCATGCACTACACCACCCCCTACCGGGGCCTGGTGGCGCTCGGGCTGATTACCATGGTGATCTACACCGCGACCATGGTCGCAACGCCCATCATCATCCTGCTGGCCGTCGAGGCCATCGTCCCGCCGGATCAGAGCATGTCGCGGCTGACATGGCTGGTGGTCCTGTTCTTCGTGAACGCCGGCGTGCAGTATCTCACCCACTACATACACCAGGTGGCCATGGCCCGCGTGTCTCAGAACCTGCTTCTGGACGTTCGCGACGACATGTTCAACCATCTGCAGTCGCTGTCCATGTCCTACTACGACAAGTCGCAGATGGGCCGAATCATGTCCCGCCTGCAGAACGACGTCTTCCAGATTCAGGAGTTCCTGACCCAATTCTCCATGACCATCGGCGACCTGCTTACCATTGGGGCCATCGTCGTGACCATGTACTTCATCGACTGGCAGCTGGCGCTGATTACTCTGTCGGTGGTTCCGCCGCTGCTGGTAATCATGCTTATCTGGCAGAACCTCTCCTGGCCCCGCTTCATGCGGGTGCGGACGGCCCTGGCCATCGTCAACGGCAACCTGCAGGAGAACGTATCCGGCATGAGGGTCATCCAGAGCATGAACCGGGAGGAGAAGAACTACAAACACTTCCGCAGCCTCAATCGAGACCACCGGGAGGCCCAGCTCAGCTCCCAGAGGTTCGCCGCTTCGCTGATGCCCACCGTGGAGATTCTCAGCGGGACCGCGATGGCCTTGATAGTGATATTTGGCGGCCTGATGACGCTCAACGGCGGCTTGGCGGTGGGCGTCGTCGTTGCCTTCGCCCTCTACGTGCAACGCTTCTTTGAGCCCATTCGCAACCTGACCATGCAGTACACGCAGATGCAGCGAGCGATGACTTCCGCCTCCCACATCTTCGAGCTCATCGACGAGAAGCCGCAGATAGTGGACAAGCCCAACGCGGTGCGCATGCCCCAGATTCAGGGCAAGGTGGAATTCGACAACGTGCACTTCAGCTACACGCCCGACGTAGAAGTTCTGAAAGGCATCGACCTGACGATGAACCCCGGCGAGACCATCGCCGTCGTGGGGGCCACCGGCGCGGGAAAGACGACCCTTTCATCCCTGATCCTCCGTCTCTACGACGTTACCGGCGGCAGCATCAGGGTCGACGGCTACGATGTCCGAGAAGTAAACCGCACCTCGCTGGTGACCCAGATCGGCACGGTGGTGCAGGAACCGTTCCTGTTTTCGGGAAGCATCAAGGACAACATCCGCTTCAACCACCCTCGCGTCACCGACAAGCAGATTGAGCGGGCGGCCAAAACCGTTGGCGCCCACGAGTTCATCCTGAAGATGGAAAACGGCTACGACTCGCCCGTGGAGGAGCGTGGAATGAACCTCAGCGCCGGCCAGCGCCAGCTGATTGCCCTGGCAAGGGCGCTGGTATTCGACCCGCGCATCATCATCCTCGACGAGGCCACTGCGTCCGTGGACAGCCAGACGGAGACGATGATTCAGGAGGCGCTCGGCGAGGTTCTGGAAGGTCGCACCGCCTTGGTAATTGCCCACCGGCTTTCAACCGTCCGAAACGCCGACCGGGTGATCGTCATGCACGAAGGGGAAATCGTCGAAGAGGGGAACCACGTGCAGCTACTGAAGACGGGCGGTGTTTATTCCAAGCTGTACCGGATGAACTTCGGCGACAACGGGGTAAGCGAAACGGCACCCTAGATCAGCCGCTGCTGGGCATTGAAGCCATCCGGGGCGTACTCGACGCCCAGGTGGGCGTAGGCGCGGGGAGTGGCTGTCCGACCCCGGGGCGTCCGTTCCAGAAAGCCCAGCTGCAACAGGTACGGCTCGTAGATGTCCATAATGGTGTCGGCCTCTTCGCTGATGGAGGCTGCCAGGGTATGAAGTCCCACGGGTCCGCCGGAAAACTTTTCCACCAGCCCCCGCAGCAGACGGTGGTCCACTTCGTCCAACCCCAGGCTGTCTATCTCCAGCTTGTCCAGCGCCTGAAGGCACACCTTACCGGTAATCCGACCGTCGGCCATCACCTGGGCGTAATCGCGGGTGCGCTTCAGCAGCCGGTTGGCCACCCTCGGGGTGCCGCGGGAGCGGCTGGCAATCTCGGAGATTCCCCTCTTGTCCACCGAAACGTCCAGGATGTCAGCAGAGCGTTCGACTATCTGCCCCATCGCCTTGTTGTCGTAGAAGTCCAGCCGGAAGATGGACCCGAACCGGTCCCGTAGGGGCGGGCTGATCATGGCGTACCGGGTGGTTGCGCCGATGAGGGTGAAGGGATTGACGCGAAGATTCATCGCCCGGGCCGCCAGCCCCTTCCCCATCATCCATGACAGGAAGAAGTCCTCCATAGCGGGATAGAGCACCTCCTCCACCACCCGGCTCAGGCGATGGATCTCGTCAATAAAGAGAACGTCGCCCTTGCCCAGGCTGGTCAGGATGGCGGCCATGTCGCCGGCCCGCTCGATGGCGGGGCCCGAGGTGACGCGGATGTTGACGTTCATCTCCTGGGCGATGATGTGGCCCAGGGTGGTCTTTCCCAGCCCCGGCGGACCGTAGAGCAGCACGTGGTCCAACGGCTCCTCCCGCATAAGGGCGGCTCGGATGGCGATGATAAGGTTGTCCTTCACCCGCTCCTGGCCGACGAATTCGTTGAGCAGGCGGGGTCGTAGGGAGGTGTCCAGTCCAGCGTCCTCCTGCCGGGTCTTGCCGGAGACCAGCCGGGGGTTGGGGTTGCTGCGGTTGGGGGGCTGCTTCTGCATACACAACCATAATAGGCAGGGGAGGCAAGGGCCGTCAACGAAAGAAGGGACGAGCTTTGTTGCATAAGAACAAAAGATGGTATAATACCCAGACGTGAACGAGACAGGTAGACGAAAGATCGCTGCCACAATCTAATGCGTCGCCAACCTCGAAAGGAACTCGCAATTGCAGAGAACAACCACCCACAGAGAACAGAGCCGCATATTCCTGGCCCAGGCCTACGAGGAACTGGCCAAGGGCGATTTGCCGCAAGCCTCGGAGAAAGGGTGGGGCGCCACAGCCCAGATGCTCAAGGCCGTCGCCCAAAACCGAGGTTGGAGCAACTCAAAACATCGAGACATATACCAGGTCGTTTGGGACTTGATGGAGGAAACCGGCGACGAGGAACTCTCCGGCCTCTTCGGCGCCGCTTCCAGCCTTCACACCAACTTCTACGATCTCACATACCCCGCGCATTATATTCGGGGACTCCTCAGGCAAGTGGAGCGTTTGGTGGACAAGACAGAAGCGCTGCTCAATGGGGCAACCCAAGCGTAAGCAAATCGCCCATTATTCTTCCCACAGTCGAGTTTCAACATGCAGAGAACAACCACCCACAGGGAACAGAGCCGCATATTCCTGGCCCAGGCCTACGAGGAACTGGCCAATGGCGATTTGCCACAGGCCTCTGAAAAGGGGTGGGGCGCCACAGCGCAGATTCTGAAGGCCGTTGCTCTGGAACGGGGTTGGAGCAACTCTAACCATCGAGACATTTACCAGGTGGTCTGGGACTTGCGCCTTGAAACCGACGATCCCGAATTGTCAGTCCAATTCAGTGCCGCGTCTTCCCTACACGTCAACTTCTATGAAATTAAGTATTCGGCTCAATACATAAGAGATCTTCTGCATCAGGTGGAGCGTTTGGTGGACAAGGTGGAAGCGCTGCTGGACACGCCAGCCTAATTCCGCATACCAGGCCCTCTCCGGCCAAAAGGTCCCCATGCCGCCCTCGTCGCCGTTGCCTCGTTTTCGGCCAGCGTCTACAATAGCCCCATGGTTCAGACGCAGATTCATCCTCCTTCGATAGCGCCGGTCCTTACACGTCCGCCAGTCCCGGAATCTTTCGACGACTACCTGGACGGGTTGAGCGACTGGCTCAAGCCAATCCTGCACCGCGTGGTGGAGGACGAGCAAGAGCTTTCGTCGGACGAGTCCCTGGCCTTGACCCACACATCGGCACAGAACCTGCCGGGTCTCTGCCGCGCCGCTTCCATACTGCGCGACCGGGGAAAAGGACGCGTCGTCACCTTCTCGCCCAAGGTGTTCATTCCCCTGACGCGACTGTGCCGCGACTTCTGCGGCTACTGCACCTTCCGTCAATCGCCCACCGAGGCTGAAATGCTCTACATGACCACGGAGGAAGCCCTGGAGGTGGCCCGCGCCGGACAGCGGCTCGGCTGCACGGAGGCCCTATTCACCCTGGGGGAACATCCCGAGCAGCGTTACGCGGAAGCTGGCGAATGGCTCGGCAAAGCCGGTTTTCACACGACGCTGGAGTATCTGACCCACGTTTCTTCAGAGGTGCTGGCCAACACCTCCATGCTGCCCCACGCCAACCCGGGCGTCATGAGCCGCCGCGAGTTGGCAGCCCTCCGGCCCGTCAACGCCTCCATGGGCGTGATGCTGGAGATCCTCAGCGAGCGGCTCTGCTTCGAGGGAGGCCCCCACCACCTCGCCCCCAGCAAGCGCCCGTCGGTGCGGCTGAAGACCCTCGACCTCGCCGGCCAGCTGAAGGTCCCCTTCACCACCGGCATCCTGATTGGCATCGGCGAGACCCGCAAGGAGCGCATCGAGTCGCTGCTGGCCATCAGGAATTCGCACCGTCAATACGGCCACGTGCAGGAGGTCATCGTCCAAAACTTCCGCGCCAAGGCGGACACGGCCATGGGCGACCATCCCGACGCCGCAACGGAAGACCTGCTCTGGACGGTAGCGGCCGCGCGGCTGATTCTGGGCCCGTCGGTCAACCTGCAGGTGCCGCCCAACCTCAACCAAACCGACTACCCGCTGTTTCTGACGGCGGGCATCAACGATTGGGGTGGCGTTTCGCCCCTCACCATCGACTACGTCAACCCGGAAGCGCCGTGGCCGCAGATTTCTAAACTTCGCGAACGCACCGAAGCGATGGGCTTCCAACTGAAACCTCGCCTTCCCATCTACCCGGAGTTCTTCATGGACCGCGACGACTTCGCCTCCCCGGCCATGAAGAAGCGGCTTCTGGACATGTCCGACGGTGACGGATACGCCACGGGGGGTGTCGAAAGATATGTCAATGCATCAAACTGAACCCCAATCCCCCCGCTCCCTGGAAGCCCTCGTTAGCGCCATCGAACTCAAGGTGGGGCGGGCATTGTCCGACGCTCTCGAAGGCAAGGACATCTCCGTGGAGCAGGCGGTCACCCTCTTCGAAACCTCGGGCCTGGAACTCAACGCCACCCAGATGGTTGCGGACGAACTCCGACGCCGGACCGTAGGAGACCTGGTCACCTACGTGGTCAACCGAAACATCAACTTCACCAACGTCTGCATCAAGCGTTGCGGCTTCTGCGCCTTCAGCCGGGACCACCGGCAGGAGGAGGGCTATTTCCTGCCCATCAACGAGGTCATCCGTCGAGCAAAAGAGGCGTGGGACCTGGGAGCCACGGAGGTCTGCATCCAGGCCGGACTGCCCCCCCAGATGGAGGGCGACCTTTACGTCCGCATCTGCCAGGCTATCAAGGAAGAGCTGCCCGACATCCACATCCACGGCTTCTCGCCGGAAGAGGTCCTTTATGGCGCAACCCGTTCCCGATGCAGCATCAAGGACTACCTGAAGGCGCTGAAGTACGCGGGCGTGGGCAGCCTGCCCGGTACCTCGGCGGAGATTCTCGATCAGGAACTTCGCGACCGGATAGCCCCCGGCAGAATCACCACGGAGAGCTGGATTGAGGTCATCACCACCGCCCATTCCCTGGGCATCCCCACCACCTCCACCATCATGTTCGGCCACGTGGAGACCAACGAGCAGAAGGCGCGCCACATCGCCCTAATCCGCGACGTTCAGAAGTCCAGCGGCGGCATCACGGAGTTCGTACCCCTGAGCTTCGTCCACGCCGAAGCCCCCATGCACTTCCAGCAGACCGTCGACGGCCTTCGAAGCGGCGCCACCGGCTCGGAGGTGGTGAAGGTCCACGCCATCGCCCGCATCATGCTGAACAACTGGATTCCCAACATCCAGGCCTCCTGGGTCAAGGAGGGGCTGCGTCTTTCCCAGATCCTCCTCCTTGCCGGGGTCAACGACCTGGGCGGCAGCCTTATAAACGAAAGTATCTCCACAGCGGCG
This sequence comes from uncultured Dehalococcoidia bacterium, assembly GCA_951812825.1. Lineage (GTDB taxonomy): Bacteria > Chloroflexota > Dehalococcoidia > Lucifugimonadales > JAPULR01. Next base: position 1,343,082 of record OX638324.1, read on the forward strand.
GGGGCACAGCACGGCCAACTGGTGCGCCCTTCAGAGTTCCGTCGGACCATCCGCGACGTGGGCCGGGTGCCCGCCGAGCGGTACACCACCTACAACATCAAGCACGTCTTCGACGACCACGACGACCCCCAAGACCCGCTGGACCTGCTGGAGGGCAACCTGGAGGAGCGGTTCGGGACCTACCACAGCATGGTGCAGATGAAGGGCTTCCGCTTCGTACATCCCAAGCGCCGGGACAAAGCCAAGTCCCCCACCGCTCTCTAGCATCCCATGCCGGCGGAACCTCGGCCGGTGCTGGCCTTGGCGGGCGGCGTGGGCGGTGCAAAGCTGGCCCTCGGCCTTTCCCGCGTTCTCCCACCGGATGACCTCGTCATCATGGTGAACACGGGCGACGACGAGGAGTTTCACGGCCTCCACGTTTCGCCCGACTTGGACACCGTGATGTACACCTTGAGCGGCCTGGCCGACCCAGAGCGGGGCTGGGGACTCTCCGACGAAACATTTCAAGCACTGAAGATGCTATCCGCCTACGGCGTCCCAACCTGGTTCAACCTTGGCGATCGCGACATGGCCACCCACCTCCGCCGCACCCAGCTTCTCCGAGAGGGACAGTCCCTCTCCAACGTGACAGCCGAACTCTGTGGGCGGCTCGGCATCGCTCACACGGTAGCGCCTATGACCGACGACCGGGTCCGTACGATTGTCGAAACTTCAGAGGGGGACTTATCCTTCCAGGACTATTTCGTCCGCAGGCGTTGCGAGCCGCAGGCGACGGCGGTCCGATTCGAGGGCGCCGCCGATGCCCAACCTTCCCCCACCTTCGACGAGGCTCTCGACAACGCCCGCGCCATCATATTCTGCCCCTCAAACCCCTTCCTCAGCATCGACCCCATCCTGGCCGTCGGAGACGTTCGCGAAAGTGTAATTCGCTTCGAAGGCCCCCGCGTTGTCGTCAGCCCCATCGTCGGCGGTGCGGCCATACGCGGACCGGCGGCCAAGATGATGCGGGAGCTTGGCCATCCCGTCTCCAGCCTCGGCGTCGCCCGCAAGTACGTTGGTCTCTGCGACCATTTCATCATCGACAACGCAGACGCCAGCGAGTCCACCAGCATAGAAGCCCTCGGCATGAAGGCCCACGTCACCAACACCATCATGAACACAACAGACGACAAGGAAACCCTGGCCCGGTACGTCCTCCGGCTTCTCTATGAGGAAGATAGGTAGCCGCTGCGGTGGAGGTGGTGGCAGTCATACCAATAAAGCCCCTGGCGCAGGCCAAGTCTCGCCTTGCCCCTCATATGGAAGACAACCAGCGTCGCAGATTGGTAACTGCCATGCTGCGTAATGTCATTCGCGCGGCACGCGAAGTGTGCGCCGAGGTGTGGGTGTTGGGCGCAGACGATTCGGCCAAGTCTGTGGCATCGGGAGAAGGGGCCGTTTGGCATCTGGAAGCAGGGGCAAACATCAACGAAAGCCTCCGCCAGGTCTTCGAGGAGGCGTGGTCCGCAGGAAAGGCCCCCCTCTTCCTGCCAGGAGACCTGCCCTTCATCCACCCCAAAGACCTGACTGGACTAACTCCGACAACAGCTTCCAATTCCCTTCGCGTCCAACCACACCCCCTCCAGCCAAGAGTCGTCCTCTCTCCCGCTCGAAACGGTGGCGGCACCAACGCCATCCTGATCCCCCATCAGCTGCCCTTTCAGTTCCAGCTGGGGCCGGACAGTCTGTCGCGTCACGTGGCCGAGGCACGACGGCTAGGGGTGGATCCCTTCGTCCACAACAGCAACGGCCTGGCCAGGGACCTGGATACATGGGAGGATCTGCAGGAATACGAGAGTCTACATCCCGGCTTTCTGGCCCAACTGACAGGCGAGAAAGATTGATGTGACGGATACGCGAACTACGCTACGGAGATGTCCGACATGACTAACTCGAAACTGAAACTGGGCGTCCTTCTGCCCACCAGAGGACTGGTTATGAGGGACGAGCAGCCGGATAACGCCAACCTAGTTCTGGAGATGGCCCAGCGCGCGGAAGCGGCGGGCCTGGATTCCGTCTGGGTCGGCGACAGTCTCACCGCCAAGCCGCGCCTGGAACCCATCACCACCCTCGCCGCCATCGCGACGCTCACCCAACGCGTCCGCCTGGGCACCGCCGTGCTCCTCGGAGCGCTGCGCCATCCCGTACTGCTGGCCCAGATGGTTGGCACCCTAGACCTGCTTTCCGGGGGACGTACTGTCCTGGCCGTGGGCGCAGGCGGGGCCTTCAACGAAGCCCAGCAGCGAGAGTGGCAGATAGCAGGTGTGGACCCCCGGCAGCGAGGACGTCGGCTGGAGGAGGTTATGCAGGTGGTGAAGGCCCTCGGCACAGGACATCTGGAGTCGCACCGGGGCCGTCACTTCCAGCTGGAGGACCTGCAGATGCGCCCCGTATCCGTGCAGGAAGGCGGCGTACCCGTCCTATTCGCCTGCCACCTCCGGGCCAAAAGGGAGGCTCAGTTCAAGAGGGCCGCAAGGCTGGGCCAAGGGTTCATCTCCATCTCGGAGCCGCCCTCGGAGTTCGCGGAAGTTGGTCGCCGCGTCGCAAAATACGCCGACGAATTCGGCCGGGACGCCGCCCAAGTGCAGCGTGTCTTCTACATGACCGTCAACCTGAACGCCGACCCCTCCGAAGCCGAAAGGGAGGCCGACCAGTGGGTCCGCCTCTACTACGGCGTCAACATCTGGCGGGAGCTCTGGGGCCCCTGGGGACCGCCGGAAGGGCTGGCATCGGCCATCCGCGCCTACGAAGCGGCGGGCGCGACGACGGTTATCGTCCGGTTCGCCTCCTTCACTCCACTGGAGCAGTTCCAGACCTTCGTGGATGAGGTGCTGCCGCAGTTGGGATAGGGGAGCACAGAGCAGGGCGCATCTCAGCCATGTCTTCGCTGATTGGGGCAGCGCGCACTCTTGCGCTCTACATTACACCAGCCTTCACCCTCGCAGTCGCCCTCCTCCTTGGTCTGCTGACGGCCTGCGGAACCGCCCCTACCCTGGAATCCTGCGACGACGTGTCCCGATCCACCACCCGCGATGGCGCGGACGCGTCCATGTCCAACACTGGCAGTCTCGTCCGTCGCGTCATTGACGGCGACACCATCGAGATGGCCGATGGCGCGAGAGTACGCTACATCGGCGTCGACACCCCTGAGCGCAACGAACCCTTCTACCGGGAAGCCACGGACCACAACCGTCGCCTGGTGGAAGGGCAGCGGGTCAAGCTGCTTAAGGATGAGTCGAACAAGGACCGCTTCGGGCGGCTCCTCCGATACGTTCTCGCAGGTGATATACTGGTCAACGCAGAACTGGTGCGCGAGGGGCTGGCCGAGGCCAAGTCCTACGAGCCCGACGTGAAGTTCGCCGCCTGCTTCGACACCCTCATGCGGGAGGCGAAAGAAAACCGGCGGGGCATGTGGGGACCTTAGTGTTTCCAACCGGATACAAGAACTACCAGAAGCAAAGAAACGCATTTAGAGGAAGAGAAATTGTTTCCCATAGACCTGTCACACAAGAAGGCGCTGGTCTTCGGCGTCGCCAACCAGAGCAGCATCGCCTGGGCCATCTGCCAGTCGCTTCACCGGGCCGGCGTCCGGCTGGGCATCGTATACCAGAACGAGCGCCTTCGCAGCCGGGCAGAGCGTCTGACCAAGGACATGGAAGGCTCCCTCCTGCTCCAGTGCGACGTTACCTCTGAGGAAGAAATCGAAGGGGTCTTTCAAAAGGCAGGGGAAGAATTCGGCAGCTTGGACTATCTGGTCCACAGCATAGCCTTCGCCCACCGCGACGACCTGGGCGGCGATTTTTCCAGTCTGAGCCGCGATGGGTTTCGCGACGCCCTCGAAATCAGCGCCTATTCCCTCATTCCCCTGGTCCGAAACGCATCCGGGCTGATGACCGATGGCGGCAGCGTGGTGACCATGACCTTCAACGGGTCCGAGAGGGTCTATCCCGGCTACAACGTCATGGGCATCGCCAAAGCCGCGTTGGAGAACGAGGTGCGACAGCTGGCCGCTGAATACGGCCCGCGAAACATCCGCGTCAACGCCATCTACGCTGGCCCCCTGGAAACCCTGGCAGGCCGCGGAATCACCGGCTTCCGCGACATGCGGCGCATGCACGCCGAAAGCGCGCCCCTCAAGCGCAACATCACCCACCGGGAGGTGGGAGACACCGCCCTCTACCTGTGCAGCAATCTCTCCAGCGGCGTGACCGGCGCCGTCATCCCCGTGGACGCCGGCTACCACATAATGGCTGTCTAGCCGGCGCGCTCTCAGTAGAATTACGCCCAACCTTTAGGGGCCGTTCGAGAGCGGCCCGCCCCGAGACCCACGCCCATTTCCAGTCTCCTTCGCGTCATTCTGAGGAAGCCCTGCGACAAAGAATCTCCAACCCCATTGTTGTATCATAGACCCACCAAATCCGGGAGGATGCAATGAGCGACCACGGTTGCATTTTCTGCGCCATGTCCAGGGGCGACATGGAGGTGGACTTCCTATACCTCGACCAGCAGCTAATGGTGATTCGGGACATCAATCCCCGGGCACCGACCCACCTGCTGATAATCCCGCGACGGCACGTGAAGGGTCTGACCTACGCCGCCGGTCGCACCTCCGCCACCCTTGGCCAGATGTTTGTCATCGCCGAGGAGATGGCCCGCCGGGAGGGCGTCACCGTCAGCGGCTACCGGCTCATACTCAACCAGGGCCCGGACTCCGGCCAGGAGCTGGAACACGTGCACATGCACCTGCTCGCCGGCAGGGACATGTCCGGGTCGATATAGATGGGTTGCAGTTGAAGCGGGCAACTTGGCTCATGAGTACAAGCGCAGACGGCATTCGGGTTTGCACAGGGAAAGAAAAATGAGCAGCGGAATTCATCAGATCGTTGAGGACTGGGTGGGGACCCTCCCACGGGGTCTGTCCAGCCACATCGGACGGGTGGAGACCCTCGCGTCGGAGTTCGCCCAGGCCCACAAGCTGGAGGCGGAGCGGGTGCGCCTCTGCGCCCAGGCCCACGACCTCTGTCGGTGGATGCGCGGCGAGGAGCTGCTGACCAAGGCCCACGAATTCGGCATCCCCGTGCACCAGGTCGAGGAACACAACCCCATCCTGCTGCACGGGCAGGTGGCGGCGGAGATGCTGCGTCACAAGGGCCTCGACGACCAGGTGGTGTACGACGGCGTCTACCACCACAGCACCGCCTATCCGGGGCTGCATCCCATAGCCAAAGCCGTGTTCCTCGCCGACAAGCTGGAACCCAACAAGTCAGGCCGCTACGCCTATTCCTCCGAAGCGTTGAAGGCCCGCGCCATGAAGAACCTCGACGAAGCACTGCTGGAATTCCTAAGCCGCGAGATCGCCGCGTACCTGGCCCACGGCCAGATGGTCCACCCCTCAGCCCTCGAAGCCCGCAACGAACTCCTCGCCCAGGGCCTGACCTTCACCCTCTAGCAAGCCCTCTCCCGACTCCCCCCTCCCATCATTCCGGTGAAAGCCGGAATCCAGAAGCCCACGCCATACGCACCAGCGGCCCGCAATTGTATCAAATATCTTGAACGGCAATACCATTTCCACATTGCGTCGCGTCCCATCTTTTTGTCCCTTAGAAACTGCAAGGCCGCCCTGAAACATTAGTGACTCCCCATCCTTGACTCCAAGGTACACTTGTTCTATACTGAGAACATCTTAGCTAACAGGTGACGGCAATGGAGGAATTCCTTGAACTTCGGATGGGAGATGGCCCTGGTCCTTCAGAGCTGCGTTACCGCCCTCGCCAGCGGGTTCAACGCTCTGCAGTTCCTCGCCTACTCCACCCACGGAAGGCGACATCGCCGTTGGGCCCTCTACGCCCTCCTCACGGTCAGTCTCGCCTTCCTCGTGCAGAGCCTCTACCTCGGCCTCCTGCCCTGGCTGGCGGGCCTGGAAGCAGATGTTTTGACTTCCCCCAGCCTGCGGTTCACGGTCGGGGCGCTGCCCATGGCCGCGTCCGTCCTGGTGCTGAGCTTAATTCTGCGCCGATGGAAAAGAAGGAGGTGATTCGATGACCCTGGACCGGATAGTTGCCGAAGAAGAGTGGGAATTGATGTCTCTCTGTCTTCTGCTGGGCATGCTCAGGTCCTCCCTGGCCATGCCCCAGGACGCCTTGACGGAACTTCTGGAAGTCCTCGAGGGCGATCTGGATGAGTAGCAAGACCGCCCAAATGACCGCCAATGACTTCTACGCCGACGTGCTTTCAGAGGCCGAACGCGCCCGCTTGGAGGCGGCCAGGGAGATGGAGGGCATAGACGAAGAGGTAGCCATCCTGCGAATCAAACTGCGAGACCAGATGATGCAGAACCCCCAGAATATGGGGATCCTTTTCAAAGGAATAAACATGCTGACTAAGGCCGTTGCCACCCAATACAAGCTCTCCCCCAAGTCGAAGGACGACCTGAACGACAGCATCATCGGAGTCATCAACGGCATCGGACGGGAGCTGTGGCCGGAGGGCGGGCCGTGAGCCGCAAGAGCATCGGTAAGGCCCTGCGCAAATTATCGGCAAGAATGCGCCGCCGTCCGCCGTCGGAACTTCGGCAGCTCACCCCGGAGGCCCTCCTCAGCCTTCGCGTGGAGCTTCTGGAGAAGCAACTGGAGGAAGTGAAAGGGCGGGTCAACGCCCTGATGCTGATTATTCTGGCCGCCGTCATTACCGACCTGGTAATGCGCGCGGTGACATAGAAGAAGGGTGCCATGGACAAAACACATCCCATGCGGAAATACCAGCTGGACATAGGCCGCGCCATCACGGAAAGCGTGCACCGAGGCAAGGGCCTCACCTTCACCGTAGAGATAGCCCGCCAGGGTGGAAAGAACGAGCTTTCCGCCCTGCTGGCCACCTTTTTCCTCACCATGAACAGGTATAGCGGCGGCAACATGATCAAGGCCGCGCCCACCTTCCTGCCCCAGTGCCTCATCAGCATGGACCGCCTCAAGCAGTGGCTCAACAACGTCGGCTACGGCGGCCACTGGCGCACCGAGTCGGGGAACACCGTGGTTTTTGGCAAGGCCAGGCAGATCTTCCTCAGCGCCGAGCCCCACTCAAACGTGGTGGGCAACACGGCCCACATCCTGCTGGAGATGGACGAGGCCCAGGACATCGAACCCGACAAATACCACAAGGAGTTCCGGCCCATGGGCGCTTCCACCAACGTCACAACCGTCCTCTACGGCACCCCCTGGGACGGCCATTCGCTGCTGGAAGAAGTGGCGGCATCCAACCTGGAACTGGAGCGGAAAGACGGCATAAAACGCCACTTCTCCGTGCCCTGGGAGCAGGTTGCCGCCCACAGCCCGCCCTACCGCAGCTACGTGGAGTCGGAGCGGGAGCGCATGGGCGAAAACCACCCCCTCTTCCGCACCCAGTACCTGCTCCTCCCCGTTTCCGGTCGCGGCGGTCTCTTCGCCGCCGGCGACACTGCCCAACTGCAGGGCCGCCACCCGCGCCTTCGCAGACCATCGAGGAACGGCGTCTACGTGGCCGGATTGGACGTGGGCGGCGGCGCCGACGGTCTTTCGACATTGGGTCGAAGCCCCGACTCCACCGTGCTTACCATCGGCGAGCTCGACTTCTCAGCCGCCGATACCCTCAATCGAAACCCCGCCGTCCGCCTGGTGGAGCACTACGAGTGGCAGGGAATCCCCCACCACTCCCTCTACCCCCGGCTGGTGGACCTGCTCAAAAACCTTTGGCGCTGCCGGCGGGTGGCCGTCGACGCCACAGGCATGGGCGAAGGGGTTGCCAGCGTGTTGACGAAGGCCCTCGGGGCCAGCGCCGTAACCCCACTGCGATTCAGCGCCCAGAGCAAGTCGCGGCTCGGCTACGACCTGATGTCGGCCGTGAATTCCGGCCGGCTGAAGATGTACGCCCGGGACGGCTCGGAGGAGTGGGCCGAGTTCTGGCGGCAGGTGACCTCAGCGCGGGTCCAGTACCGGATGGACAAGACAATGAACTTCTACGTGGAAGAATCCCACGGCCACGACGACTACCTGAACAGCCTGGCCCTCCTCGTGGAAGCCGGCAAGTACCTGCCCAGAGTCGCCAAGGGCCGCCCCCGTGCGCGGGAACGCCAGCAGGCAATGGTTTGAGACTACCGGACATGGTGACAAAGCGAACCCGTACTCTCGCCCCAGCCTGGCTGACGTGCCTCAGCATCCTTCTGCTCTCCCTCGCATGCACCGACGCGAACGAGGGATCGCCGTCACCCACCCTGAACCGGGACATAGAGGCTGCCGCAACCATCGCCTCCTGCACGTTCTACCTGGAAGTCGCGGACACCCCCCAGAAACGGGCGCGGGGCTTAATGGAAAGGGAGTCTCTGGGCAAGGACCGCGGCATGCTCTTCGTCTTCCAGAGTGAGCAAGTGTTGAGCTTCTGGATGAGAAATACCTTCATCCCCCTCGACATTCTCTTCATCGACGAGAACCTTGCCGTGGTCGACGTCCAGACCATGCAGCCTGAGCGCGAGGCTGCGGGCGGCGCGCTGCCCATCCACACCTCCGCCTCGCCCGCCCTCTACGCCATCGAAATCAACGAAGCCATGGCCGCCCAATGCGGCATCGAACCCGGCGCGTCTGTCGTCCTGCGCGAAATCGCCCCTGAAGCCGGGCAGTAGCCCCTACCCGTGCAGCTCTATCACGTCCCCGTCCGCGAGGACGTAGTCCCGACCCACCCGCTGACCGTCGAACTTGGCCGAACCCCACAGCAGCGCGTACTTCAGCTTCTCCCGCCACTCCTTGTGCAGCCTCTGGGCCGCGTCGGAGGCGGTGCTCCCCCTGGCGATTACGATGGGCTTATCGAAGTCTGGATCTCCGCTGGGACTTTTGGTGTACACCCTCACCTTGTTCAGGTGCCTGAACACCTCGCGGCCCACTTCCTCCAGCCCCGTCCCGTCCAGGCAAGATAGCTTGATGAGGGTGAATTTGTCGCCGCAGGCCCGATCCAGCCTCTCGAACTTCCCGTCGGCGTCCTCCGCATCCGCCTTGTTGGCCAGGATGATGGACAGCTTCTGAATCCTTGCGCCCTCCGGGTCGATGGCCTCCCCCGCCTCCAGCAGCGAATATCCCCACTGGTGGAGCAACGCGTTTATCTGCTCCATCTCCTCCCGGGGGTCGCCTTCCAGGTCCACCGTCACCAGCAGCAGGTCCGTGTTGCGCAGCAGCCCGAACAGCCGCGTCTGCACGTCCAGCGAATTCAGGGCCGGGGTGTCCACCAGCTGGAACTTGATATTCTCGAAAGGAAGCATCCCCACCATCGGGATCTGCGTCGTGAAGGGGTAGTCGCCCACCTTGGCCGGCGCGCGGGTGAGGGCGTTCAGAATCTCCGACTTCCCCACGTTGGGCAGGCCCACAATCAGCACCTGCCCCGCCCCCTCCTTGCGAATGCTGAATGGCTGTGGCCCCCCGCTGGTGCTCTTGGGCTTCTCCAGCTCCTCCATGTGCCGCGACATCCGGGCGCGCAGGTCCGCCCGCAGATGGTCCGTGCCCTTGTGCTTGGGGATGACCGCCATCATCTCCTGCAGCGCCGCCACCTTCGCCGGCAGCGTCCTCGCCTGACGGTATCGCTGCTCCGCTTCCTTGTACTGGGGGGTTAGATTGGCTGGCATCTTCCGGTTATGGTTCTCCCGTGATCTCCCTTGGCCCGGGGGCGCTAGTGGCCGGTGTAGTTGGGGTCCCGCTTTTCGACGAAAGCCCTGGCCGACTCCTCGAAGTCTGCGGTGTTGTGCAGCCGCAGCGCGGCCTGGTAGTAGTCGGCCTCGGCGGCGGCGCGCACCCAGGGCCAGCGCGTCACCCGCACGCCTGCGCGGACGGCCAATGGCGGCGCTTCCAGAATCTGCTCCGCCAGCGCCAGAGCACCTTCCAGGTGCTTGCCCTTCGGCGTGACCCGGTTTATCAGGCCGTGGCTAAGCAGGGTCTCGGCAGTCTGCGACTGCCCCGTGAGCAACATCTCCGTCGTCATCTTGGAGGGCATGAAATTCTGCACCTTCGCCCACGCAGGACCGCCGGGGAAACCCCGCAGCGTCTCGGTGAGGCCGAACTCGGCCCCCTCTTCAGCGACGATCAGGTCGCACTCCACGGCGATGACAAGCCCGTAGCCCAGGCAATAGCCGTGGACGGCGGCAATCACGGGCTTCCAGTTGATGCAGCGCCCCAGAAACCCCTCCGGGTTCATGCCCATCCCCCAGTCGGCATCCCGCTGGCGAGAGTCGGGGTTATGAAACCGTTCCTTCACGTCCGCGCCGGAGCAGAAGGCCCGTCCCGCCCCATGCATCACTGCCACCCAGGCTTCGTCGTCCATATCGAAGCTCTGCAGGGCCTCCGCCAGGTCTATCTCCAGGTCTTTATTAACGGCGTTGAGCACCCGCGGTCGATTAAGTGTCACGTAGCCGATGCGGCCTTCTCTTCGGTAAGTGACGGCTTTCGAGGTCATAACTGGGCTCCCTCCAAGGCCTATTATGCCGCAGCCGCAGAAGTCTTGCCAGTCGCCCGTCCCCTCCCTCCTCTTTTTTCTGAGGAGGCCTCGCGACGAAGAATCTCCCCGCCACCGCACCCACAATCCGTAGTTCAAAGCCCTCCCCGTCGCGGGTAAGGCCCTGCCGATTCACGAATTGCCCGCCTAATCTACAAAAGTGACAAAAACCGCTTGCAATGGAACATACGTCCGTTCTATAGTTTCACTGGTATACGAAAATACATTCGGTCCACAAGGAGGGCCTCGAACAAGATGCTCGCTAGTCGAACAAGAAGGAAACCCATCGGCGCAAACATCGACGGCCAGGAATACAGAGACGAAGGATGCGATATCTCCCCCTCTTGCCTGCGCTGTCCCCTGCCCCGCTGCAAGTACGACGAGCCCCGCTTTGCCCAGGCACAGCGCAGGCGTCAGAGGGACAACCTGATTATCCAGGCGCACGTGCGCGAAGGACAGTCGGTGGCGGAGGTCTCGCGCCGGATAGGTCTAAGTCACAGGACCATATATCGAATTTTGAGGAGGAACGGTTATGGAAGAACTAAATCTGCCCCAGCTGGTGGCTCGAAGAGACGCCCAGCGGCTGCAGGCATACGCTGATAACATCAGCTTCTTCGCCGGTCGCCAGTGGCAGGGCCGCCAGCGTCGCGGCGAACGTCGGCTAACCTTCAACTACGTGCGCGCCCTGCTGGAGAAGGTCACCTCGTACATGGCCTCCGGTAGCATCCTGGCCATGGAGCCAATAGAGCCTTCCGAAGAAGGCACGGCCCGAGCCCGCACCGCCGAGATCGCCATGCGCCGCGTCTACCAGGACAACCGGCTGGAAGAGCTTGACCTGGCCACGGAACTAGACGCCGCCGTCCTTGGAGACGGCTGCTTCAAGGTCATCTGGGACCCGGAAGAACGCCGTGTGCGGGTGAATGCGCCCGACGTTCAGGGCATCTTCGCCTGGTGGGTCGCCGACGACCCATCCCGGGTCTGGCGCGTCGCCAGCCGCTACCGCATCTCCGCCGAAGACGCCGACCATCTCTACAACGTCAAGACCGGCGACCAGGACGGCATGCCCACCGTCGTCGAGGGCTGGACCAAGTCCACGTTCCAGCTATGGGTAGGCGATGCCCTCGTTGACGAACGCCCCAACCCTTACGCCTTCATCCCCTTCGTCATCTTCCCCAACCTGCGCGACCCCAAGCGCTTCTGGGGCGTCTCAGACATTCCCATCCTCATGGAACCGGCGAGGGAGCTGAACCGCGCCCTGTCCCAACTTTCCACCATCCTGGAACTCTCCGGCAACCCCATCGCCGTCCTGGAGGGCGTTGAAGAGGCTCGTGACATCGCCGTGGAGCCGGGGGCCGTCTGGGAGCTTCCCGACCAGGCCCGCGCCTACCTGCTGGACCTGCTCCAGGGCGGCGGCGCCAAGCTCCACGCCGACTACATCCAGCTGGTCTACGACGCCCTCCACGACCTGTCGGAAGCGCCCCGCATAAGCTTCGGGCACAACCCCCAGCGTCTCTCCGGCGTAGCCCTGGAGATGGAAATGCACCCCCTGCTGCAGCGCGTGGAGCGCAAGCGGCTCATCCGCTCCTGGGTCTACCGTCGACGGGCGGAGATGGCCCTCAAGATGCTGGAACGCTTCGCCTCCCAAGACTTCGGGAACCTCTGGATACGCGTCGACTGGGGGCCTCTGCTGCCCCAGGACCGCACCCGGCTGGTCCAGCAGGAACGCAGCCTGGTGGAAGCCGGCATCCACAGCAGACGCCGGGCCATGGAGCGCCTTGGCATCGCCGACCCCGAATCGGAGCAGCAGACCATCCGGCGCGAGTCTGCGTCAGAAACCCCATCGAATGAATAAAGGAGGCATCATGGAAAAGGACGTGAACCAGACCAACATTGAGGCATTCGACTTGGAAATCGAATCCACCGACACACCCGAAATCAGGCACGAAATCGCCGAAAAATCGGATTCGTTTCCACCACAGAAAATAACGAATCCCCCGGAAACGAATCGGAAAGAACCGGCGGATGCTTCCCCGTCTACGGAGCAGAGCAAGGAGGACGCAGACCAGGAAAATGTCGACCTCCAAATGCAAACCCGCATAGCCGAGCTTGAACAACAGCTGGAGCAGTCTCAGAACCGGCGGCAGGAGACTGGCAAGCGTCTGCTAGCCATCCAAAAGTCCCTCGCCGAAGCGGTGTCCCGCTACCGGGCCATGCTGCTGGAGTCCATGCCGGAAGCCCCGGAGTCCCTGGTCGCCGGAGCAACCGTCGACGAAGTGGACCGCTCCTTCGCCGAAGCCAAGGCCCTGGTCCACCAGGTGCGCCGCGAGGTGGAGGAAAAACTGGCCAGGGAGCGCCTGCCCGCCGGCTCGCCCACCCGCGGCCCAGCCGACTTCTCCGCCCTCACCCCCATGGAGAAAATCCGCTCCGCCCTCTCCCCCTAGCGAGCCCCCTGCATTCTCGTCATTCCCGCCCCCATCCGTCATTTCCTGCGGAGGCGGGAACCCACTCCCTCACCCGAAGGAGCGCCCCCTGTCAACGCCCGCTCCCCTCTGTCATTCCGGCGGAGGCCGGAATCCATCTTCCCCCATCTCCCGCGAAAGCGGGGGATGGGGTGATCCCGTCCTCCTGCCCCGCGCTATACCCACGAACGCTGCCAGCCTATAATGGGCAATGCCATCAGGAGACGCATCCAGGGGGAAAATGAACCTGAAATTTGCCGCCACTTCCAGGCCCGGCCTCCATTCGGAAGTAGTCGAATGGGTGCAAGCCGCCGAGGCCCTCGGCTATCACCGCATCGGCATCGCCGACTCCCCCGCCCTCTACCGGGATGTCTGGGTCTCCCTCACCCACGTCGCCCTCAACACCCGCCGTCTCCCCTTCGGCTCGTGGGTCACCAACCCGGTGACGCGACACCCCGTGGTCACGGCCAGCGCGGCATCGGCCCTGGCGGAGATCGCCCCCGGACGCGTCTGCATCGGCATCGGCTCCGGCAACAGCGGCGTCTACAACGCCGGTCAACGCGCCGCCACCCTCGCCTCCCTGCGACAGTACGTCACCAGCCTCCGCGCCCTCCTGACCACCGGCGAGGCCGAATACAGAGGCGGTACAGCCAGACTCCGATGGCCAAACAGGGAAAAAAGAATCCCGATATACATGGCGGCCCACGCCCGCGGCTCCCTGCGTCTGGCGGGAGAACTCGCTGACGGCGTGGTCATCGGCACGGGTACAACCCCGGAGGTGGTGGAAGGGTCCATGCAGGCCCTTGCGGAAGGCGCCCGCAAAGCCAGTCGAGACCCGGCAAACATCGACGTCTGGTGGTCCGTCCCCTTCAACCTGCATGACAGCGACGACGATGGTTTGGACCCCCAGGGAGGCCCGGCCCGGGAGGCCAACTATCTCAACCGCTTCACCCTCAAGGGCAAGTTCGTCCCCACGAAATACTGGGAAGGCATCCGCGCCCTCGCTCAGGCCTACGACCTCAGCACCCACGGCCGCCCCACGCCGGAGCAGCTTCGGCGATACGATACGCTGGCCGAAGAGTACGGCGTCCGGGACTACCTGCTGGAGCGCTTCGGCGGCATCAGCGGCGCCGCCGAGCAGTGCATCGAAAAGCTGCGCCGAAACGCCACCCTCGGCGTCCGCCAGTACAGCATCAACGTCCCCGACGAAAACCGCCCCCAACGCCTCCGCCGCATGATGGAAGAAGTCATAAGCCGCGCCTGACCCCCCACGCCCATGACGAAACACCCGTTGCCCTGTACAATAGAGACTCGGCGGAACGCCCCCGACATAGCTCCGCCCCTTCGCAAAATGTGAGGCCAACAATGTCTGACGTGCCGACGCAACCTCGCCTCTGGACCATCTATGTGCAGGATATGATCCGATACGCGCAAGCAGCCTTGACATACAGCCATGGCATGGGCCGTAAAGCGTTCCTGAACGACAACAAGACTTATCACGCCACGTTGTGGAACATCGAACGCATCGGCAGCGCCGCTTCCCAGGTTCCTGCTCCCATTAGGGATGCCTATCCCCACGTCCAATGGGGCAAGTTCATAGAAACGCAAGACCGGAACGTCTATCCCCTATCAAGGTCAAACGATAAGGGAATCTGGGAAATCATTCAGACCGACCTTCCAACCCTCGCCCCCCAATTGAAAAAGCTCTTGGCGAACTCTGAGGAGCTTCAACTGTTGATACCTCAACGTAGTCCGTCCGGCGAGAAGGCATCAATAAGCCGCCAGCAAATCCTTAACGCTCTGAGAAAGCACAAACCCATCCTGGAAGAGCGCTTCGGCGTAACCGAACTCGTCCTCTTCGGCTCCTTCGCCCGCGACCAGGCCGCCGAAGACAGCGATGTGGACGTAATCGTTGAATTCAACGGCCAGCCCAGCCCCAAGACCTACTTTGGAGCGATGACGTACCTGGAAGAACTGTTTGGAAGGACGGTGGACATGTCCACCGTCAAGGAACTCCGGACCGAAATCCTTCCCTTTGTGAAAAAGGACGCCATAAGTGTCTGAAAACCAGGCAGCCGAATGTGCTTGGCATGGCTACATCCAAGACATGTTGGATTTCAGCGAGAAAGTCTTGGCTTATACCGATGGGTTAGATGAGCGTGCATTTTTCACAGGCGACCTCACCTACGATGCGACCATTCATAACATCCTGCTTATCGGCGAGGCAGCGTCTAACATTCCATTGGACGTCAGACAGGCGCGTCCGACTATCCCTTGGGGAGAAATAATCGGGACTCGCAACCGTGTAGTTCACAGTTATCGGGAGCTCAACCAATCGGTAATCTGGAAAATTATACAAATAGAGATCCCCGCCCTCATCCCTCAACTCCGCAAGCTCCTGGAAGACGTCCAGCAGGAGGAAGGTTAACCCCCGCGACCGTTCTCCCTCACAAAGCACGCCAGCCGCTCCAACGCCTTCGCGATGTTCTCCGCAGAGTTGGCGTAGGACAGACGCACAAACCCCTCCCCATACTCGCCGAACGCGCCCCCTGACAGCAGCGCCACCCCCGCCTCATTCAACACCCGTTCCTGAAAATCGTCGCTTTCGAAGCCTGTCCCCTCGATGCTTGGGAACACGTAGAAGGCCCCCTTCGGCTCCGCGCACTCGATGCCGGGGATGCTGTTCAGTCCCGCAACTATCAGGTCCCGCCGCTTCCGAAACTCGTCCACCATGTTCATCACCGGCTCCTGCGGCCCCTCCAACGCGCGTATAGCCGCCCGCTGGGTGAAGCTCGCGGCGCACGACACGCTGTTGGCGGCCAGCTTCACCACGTGTTCCGTCAACCAGTGGGGAAACACCCCATAGCCCAACCGCCAGCCCGTCATCGCGTAGGACTTGGAGAACCCATCCAGGATTACCGTCCGATCCGCCATTCTCGGCAGTGACGCTATGCTGTGGTGCGCGCCTTTGTAGATGATGTCCTTGTATATCTCGTCGGAGAGAATCACCACGTCCTCCCGTGGGCCCAGCAGCGCTGCCAGGCGCTCCACGTCCTCCCGCCCCATCACCGACCCCGTCGGATTCTGCGGCGAATTCAATATCACCAGCTTCGTCCGGTCGGAAAGCTTGCTCTCCAGGTCCTCCAGGTCCATCCGGTTCCCCTCGTCGGGCAGCAGCCGCACGGGCACAAGCTTTGCGCCGCAGAAGTTGATCATCGACTCGTAGATGGGAAAGCTCGGGTTCGGATAGAGCACCTCGTCCCCCGGCTGCACCAGCGCCATAATGGTGAAGAACATGATCGGCTTGCCCCCCGGCGTCACCACCACCTGGCTCGGCTCTATCTCCAAGCCGCGCGTAGCATTCACGTTGTTCGCTATCGCCTCCTGAAGCTCCGGCAAACCCGCGGAAGGACCGTAATGGGTATAGCCCTGTCGCAGCGCCTGGATGCCGGCGTCCACTATGTGGGAGGGCGTGTCGAAGTCCGGCTCCCCTATCTCCAGGTGTACCACGTCGTGACCCTTGGCCTCCAAAGCCTTCGCTTTGGCCAGCACCTCAAAGGCCGATTCGGTGCCCAGGTTGCTCATCCTGTCTGCTGCTGGCAAATGGCTCCTCCCGCTTGGCGTCAACCCTTTTTAACAGAGCGCGTCGAAAATCGCAACGACAATATGAATGCCACCCTCCAAGATGATAAGATGGGGTGCGCTGGACCACTCAGGGTTCACCCTGACCACATCCGCCAGAATCGGAGGGTTTCCATGAATAGCAGCGACGTTGTAATCGTTGGAGGAGGCGCCGTAGGTTGCGCCACCGCTTACTACCTGTCCAGGGCGGGCGCGAAGGTGACGGTCATCGAGAAGAACCGCATCGCCTTCGGGGCCTCCGGCTACGCCATGGGCCTCCTCAGCCCCCTATACGGCATGGGCATACCCGGCCCGCTGGAGGGCCTGTCGCTCAACGGCTTTCTGATGCACCGCGATCTGGCCGCCGAGCTTCCCGACGCAACTGGCGTCGACTATCACGCCCACCCCCACGACTCCATCTACCTCTCCCTCTCCGCCGATGACGAGGCGGGTTTGCTGGACATAGCATCCTACTCCGGCAACGTCGACGGCGTTTCCTTCCAGTGGCTGGCGGGACAACAACTACGAAGCATAGAGCCGCGTCTAACCCCCGCCGCCGAGCGGGGAATGCTGGTCAGCGGCACCTGGGTGCTGGAGGCCGACAAGTACACGGAAGCCCTTGCCGCGGGCGCTGAACTCCACGGCGCATCCTTCCTGGACCGGGCCGTCACCGGCCTCTCCCGACGCTCCACCGGCGCCGTTGTCCAGACCGACCAGGGCGACGTAGAGGCCGACGCCGTCATTCTCGCCATGGGCCCCTGGACGGGCGACGCTGAGAAGTGGCTCGGCGTTCCCATCCCCGTCGGCCCCCTCAAGGGCCAGATCCTCCGCATGGATATTGGCGGGCCGCCCGTGACCTGTTCCGTCCACTACGCCAGCAACTACGCCGGCCGGAAAGCCGACGGCCTGACCTGGATCGGCACCACCGAGGAGCGAGTGGGCTTCGACAACGAACCTACTCAAGAGGCCCGCGAACACATCATCCAAGAGGTAGGAAAATTCTTCCCGCCCGCACTGACGGGGAAGGTGGTATTGCAGACGGCCTGCCTGCGTCCCGTGGCCCCCGACGGCCTGCCCGTCATCGGCCCCGTTCCCGGCTGGGAGGGCGTCTACCTCTCCACCGGCGCCGGACGCAAGGGCATCATCCTCAGCCCGTCCATGGGCAAGCTCACCGCCGATATGGCCCTGGGTCGCGGCGACGAAATGGCGATAGCCGCCTTCTCCCCCGTACGCTTCAGCTCCATAGCCCCGTGCTGAAATACCGCTCGCCGATGTCGTTGAAAATCGTCACCACCTTGCCCTCACCCGCCCGCTCGGCGACGATGAACGCCCCTAGCACGTAGGCCCCCGAACTCTGACCCGCGAACAACCCCTGCGACGCCAACTCCATCGAAACTGCCCGCGCCTCGTCTATGTCGATGGACAGCATCTCGTCCACCACGCTCTCGTCCAGCGTCTGCGGCGTGATGTGCCCCGGCCCCAGGGGCTTCAGCCCCTCCACCCCAGGCCATTCAGGAGGGTTGACGCCGATGACCCGGATCTCCGGGTTATGTTCCTTCAGCCGGCGTCCCACCCCGCTGATGGTCCCGCCCGTCCCCACGCCCGCCACGAAGTGGGTGATGTCCGGCGCCTGACGCAGAATCTCCTCGCCGGTGGTGTCGTAATGGGCCTGGGGGTTGAACTCGTTGGAGTACTGGTCGCACCAGAAATAACGGTCCGGCTCCCCCTCGTAGCGACGCTTCACCTCCCGCAGGGTCTCGTCGTAACCCAGCATCGGGTCCGTGAAGATAATCTCCGCGCCGTGGGCCAGCAGCCGCTTCTTCCGCTCCTGGCTGGCATTCTCCGGCATCACCAGCGCCACCCGGTAGCCCAGCACCGCGCCAATCATGGCGTATGCGATGCCCGCGTTCCCCGAAGTGGCGTCCAGAATCGTCTTATCCTTCGTCAACTCGCCCGACAGAACCGCCTCCCCCAGCATCCGCAGCACGGGCCGGTCCTTGATGGAGCCGCCGGGGTTCAGATGCTCGTACTTGGCGAAGACGGACGCGCCGCCGCGACAGTTGGGTATGCGCGCCAGCGGCGTATTGCCGATGGCCTTCAGAGGCGGATAACCGTCCAGAAACTCCAGAAACTCCTCAGATAGGGGCAAGCAACAAAACCTCATCCACAATTTCAGGATAGAAGGCCGCCCCTCTACCGGGGCTTGCGCGCCTACCATCCCCACCAATCGAGTATAGCTATTGCAGATGGGGGCGTAAAGACGACGGGGTTACGGAGAGACGTAGGAGGCAATTATCACTTGAGAGGTCACGCTTTCGCTGCTGAACTCTCATCTTCAATCCAACCCTTCTCCCTAAGTGTCTGGAGAGCAAGCCGAATCTGACGCTCAGAAAACTGCTTCTTCCGCGGATTCCAAGCGTAAGTGTAGGCGATAATTGCCTCATCGGAAGCGGATTCATGCTGATTGGCTACCCAATGCACCGTCGCCAGAAGCTCCAGCCCAAAGGAGGATTCGAATCCCTCCACCAGTTCGGAAACCCGCTCCAGCCTTTCCTTCGTCCTGGGAAACCTTCCAAGAACGGTCTTTGCCTCATCCACAGCGCCGGGTACCAGCTTCAATTCATCCCCCGGGGCGTCGCCTCCCCCCAGGTATCCCGAAATATAGTGCCCCTCCATCACCTTCAGCACATGCCTCAAATTCTCGGCATAGGGGCCGTAGTAGCCCTTCTGAAACTTTAGCCGCAGGTTTTCTCCTGCTTCCTGCATGAAGTACATGAGCTTGTGGACTTCCAGAAGCGTAACGAATGGATCAAGCAGCGCTCTCTCGTAAATGTCCATGAGGCACATCAGGGAAGCCCGTCCCCGCGTCATGTTGGGTGACTTGGTTGAAGGGTTAGGCCGATTGTCCGCAGGGCCAGCCCCCGGCTCGAACAATCTGACGTCCAAGTCTTCGATTTGGCCGAGGGTTTCCTTAATGCGCGGGCCAACGTCCCTCCAACTAAGTCCGCCCAAATTCGTACCCAACGGCGGAATGGCAATGGACCGGATATCAAGCTCCTGGATTACGGCCACAAGGGCTTCCAGTCCCGTCTCAATGTCTTCGATGCGGCTCTTGGCGCGCCAGTGCCGCTTGGTCGGGAAATTGATGATGTACCGGGGATTTGTCATCTGTCCCAAGTCGTATACAAACATGCGGCCCGGCTGGACCTCGCCTCGCCTACACGCTTGGGCATATGCCTTGAAATTCCCAGGAAAAGCCTTCTTGAACTGCAACGCAATTCCCCGCCCCATCACCCCCACACAGTTCACGCTGTTCACGAGCGCTTCTACGTCTTCCTGAAATAAATCGCCCTTCTTCTCCTCAATCATTCCGCCCCCTCCGGTCAGTAATACCAACCCGGCTTAATTTCCACCTTCGGCCTGTGACGACCTCCGGTTAGAGCTTGCTGGACGCTAGGATATATCCTGCGTGAACGGATGCCAATCGTGGAAACTAAGTGCCACGGGAAAGACTTCTCCATCAGGAATTCCGCTTGCTTGCTCTCTTTAATGGAAACGTCAACGTCTACTCCAGACCATCTATCAGCTCCAACTGCATCCCAGTTAATCTCGTTCAAATGCCGTAAGTCGGAGTAGTCCCGAAAGTACCCTGAGCCAGCATTTGAGGAGGTGAATGCCCAACGTCGATCTGCGGAGTCGGCCCAGTCAATCGCTTCATGCATGTTCGCTTCCAGGTGGACGATAGGGCCTTGACCTCCCCGATACTGCAACTCAGGATGACTTCTTCTATAGATGACGTAGAGCATAACGGAGCGCGGGCAGAAGTAGAATGGTACGCAGTCACCAACTCTCAGGTTTTCATGGCTCCTTATGCGTCTACGTAGCCTGTACTGCTTGATGTTGGTAATTCCAATGTTCGTTCCCCCAATCCCACGCTCTCGAACTTCGGCATCTGACCACAAATGGCCGTCGGCGATAATCGATGCCAGCCGGTCCACGTGGACAATGTGATATATCTTGGGATTTGCCGGAACAAGCATGATCAGTTACTACAGACGACCCCCGGGTGCAACAATTATAGCCATTTCCGGCATCTGTCACCCCCCATCCCCCAAAAAGTGCCATTTTGCCCATTGCCAGCTATAGTATACATGTTCTAGCATCTCTGCATCAACTTTTCATCGGAGGTGCTTACATGGCTCTAACCCTAACGGAATCCGCAAAACTCTCCCAGGACATGCTCCTCACCGGCGTCATCGAGACCATCGTCAAGGACAGCCCCGTCCTCCAGGCCATCCCCTTCATCGAGGTCGTCGGCAACGGCCTCACCTACAACCAGGAGAACGCCCTTCCCTCCGTCGCCTTCTACGAACCCGGCGACACCTGGTCCGAGTCCACCCCCACCTTCACCCAGGTCACCGCCAACCTCAAGATCCTCGGCGGCGACGCCGACGTCGACAACTTCGTCAAGGCCACCCGTTCCAACCTTCAGGACCTGGAGGCCACCGTCGTCGCCCTCAAATCCAAGGCCACCCAGCAGCAGTTCGACACCACCTTCATCGACGGTGATACCGGCGCCGACTCCAAGGCTTTCGACGGCATCGACAAGCTGACCGCCGGCGCCCAGACCGTCGCCATGGGCGACAACGGCGGTGCCCTCACCCTCGACAAGCTGGACGAGACCATCGACAAGGTCCGGGGCGGCAAGCCAGACATGCTCATCATGAGCCGCCGATCCCGCCGCAAGCTCTCCGCCCTCGGCCGCGCCGCCGGCAGCGGCGTCGTTGTCGCCGACAGGGACCAGTTCGGCATGATGACCGACTACTACGATGGCATACCCGTCGGCGTCAGCGACTTCGTCAGCGACGAAATGACCGTCGGTACCAGCAGCGACTGCTCCACCATCTACGCCCTCCAGTGGGGCGAAGGCGCCGTCGCAGGCCTCACTTCCCCCGGCGGCCTCCAGGTGGAGCGCGTCGGCAGCCTGGAGACCAAGGACGCCACCCGCATACGCGTCAAGTGGTACGTCGCCATCGCCGTCTTCAACTCCCTCAAGCTCGCCAAGCTCACCGGCGTCCGCCCCTGACTCCCCGCCTTATCCCTTCCCCCTTGACGGGGGAAGGTTAGGACGGGGGTGAAGCTGCACCAAACCCCCACCCACAACCAATCGCCGCAGGGGCGGCTCGCGAACGCCCCTTGCCCTGCACCACCAAACCCAAGGAGAACCAGCAATGACACTCACACAAATGCGAAACCGGCTGCGAATAGACCTCCACGACGAAGACTCCACCAACTACCGTTGGACGGACGCCCAGCTGGACCGCCACCTGGGCCGGGCCCTGCGCGAACTCAGCGCGGCCCACCCCCGGCCCGACGTGGCAACCATCCAGACCGGCGCCGATGGACGCACGGTGCCCCTGGCCTCCCTCACGGACCTGATTCGGGTGGAGGCGGTGGAGTTCCCCGTAGGCGAAAGCCCCCCATCCTGCGTCGATTACAGCCTGCGGGCAGCCACCCTCATCCTGCTGACCTACGAACCGCCCGGGCCCAACGAGTCCGTGAAAGTCCACTACGGTCGCCTCCACACCCTGGACGCCACAGACTCCACCATCCCGCCCCACCTGGAGGAACTCGTCCTCACCGGTGCGGCGGGCTACGCCGCCATCGACTGGTCCGGCCACGCCATCAACAGCATCAACCTGGGCGGCCCGAACACCTGGCGGCACTTTCTCATCTGGGGCCAGGACAAGCTGGCCCACTTCCGTCTGGGACTGGCGGACTTGAGCCGCCCCACCTCCCTGCGGGTGCGGCGCTCTACAGTCCCGCCCACCTCCCCACCAGCGGGAGCTACTAGTGCGCTCCCTCTCCCCAACACTGCTTGAAGCGCAGCGCAGCGCCCGTCATAGGCCCTACCTGGGCGTCACCGTGGAACGTCGGCTCCCCCATCTGTTCCATCCCGTCTTCACCCGTCTCCTGAACACGGACGACACCCCCACCCGCCACGGCCTCCACCTCACCTCCGGCGGCGACCTCATCCGGGCCCACGTCTCCCGCTCCAACTCCAAGCTATACGTTCAGCGCGTCGGCAACGCCGGGCCAAACAGCAGTTTCACCCAGTGGACCTACCTGAACAACGCCTACCCCGACGCCGGAGTCGCCCTCTGCGGCAACGGCTCCTACGTCCTCATTGTCTACGTCAACAACGGCAACCGCCGCGAAATCCGATACCGCGAGAGCTCCGACGACGGTGCGACCTGGAGCAGCGACGCCCGCCTCGTATACCCCTCCGTCAACGGCGTCTCCCATCTCACCGCTGCCATGAGCCCTGACGAAAAAGTGGGCCTCTTCTTCTCCGGCGCCAACAACAACCTCTACGCCATGAGGCGCATCGACGACGTCTGGACCGCCCCCGCCTCCTGGCCCCAGTCCTCCTACGTCAAGCAGATTGACGGCATCGCCTCCGCCTACGGCGACGACTGGAACGTGGTGGTGTGCGGCGCAACCTCCACCGGCTCCTCCCGAGTGTGGACCATGGTCTACGGCGACGGTACGGAGCAGGCCAGGGGGCAATGGTCCAGCATCACCAGCCTCACACGGGCCGATAGCGGCTCCCAGGTGTCCTTCTCCCATCCCTATCTGGCCAATGCGGACACCTACCGTCTCTTCTTCAAGGAGTCCTACGATGGCTCCGATTCCTACGGCCGCGCCTTCTGGACTTTCACCCCCAAGAGCGGCTCCTTCCTCGACGCCCGGTGGCGTGAACCCATCCCCTTCGACGCCGACCCCTACGCCGGCGTAGCCGTTGCGGGAAACTCAACCGCCCTCTGGCTCTCCACCTCAACCCAGGTCTGGCGAGCCTCAGCCGGTCCTCAGCGAATCCTGACCGGCGACCTTCTGGAGGCCCACCTGACGGAAGGCGCCGCCGGCGGTCGGGCAACTCTGCTGCTGAGCAACCACCATGGCCGCTACAACGGCGCCGGCATCGAGAGCGCATCGCCCCTCGTGCCGGGCGCGCGGGTCCGCTTCAACCCCGGCTACGTCACCTCGGGAGGCGTCGAGCACTCCTCCGGCCCCGCCTACTGGATCGCGGGATTGGAGCGACGTTCGGGCAACGGAAAGGCACGGCTCGCCCTCTACCTGGAAGACGGCTGGTCTCTGCTGGAACGGTGGCGCGCCCGCTATCAGCACAACTGGATCAAGGGCTACACCTTCATCGAGGACATCGTGGAATTCATCCTCGCCAGGGCCGGCTTGAGCCTCGAAGTCCTCAGCGCCAGCGACACCTTCCAGCGGCATCGTCCCGCCTTTACCATCCACCCCAACGCCACCGCAGCCAGCGCCGTCAAACGGCTTATGTCCACAGTGCCGGACGTTCTCTTCTTCCGGCAGGGCAGCCCCGCCGTGAAGCAGCTCGATTCCTCCGACGCCGCCGATTACTCCTACGGCACGGACCATCCCATCATCAACGGACGATATCTTTATCAGGCCCTCAGATACAACCGTATCCAGACCTTTGGCCTCAACAGGCTGCAGGAATCCCTCGACTGGGACGAAATTGCGGCAATGGCGGACAGGCTTCTGCAAGTCTACGACATCAACCAGGAAACGGCCGACTCTGCCAAGGAGCGGAGCGACAGCCTCCTTGCCAAAGAACGGCTCTCCACGCGGGCCGGACTTCTGGAGGCCCCCGTCAACTGCGGCCTGGAACTCTACGACGTAGTCGGCGTCACGGACCCTGCCGCCGGTCTGAACGGCGCCAGGCGGCGAGTGACCGGCCTAGACCTCAAGTTCCGTCGAGGGACGGACGGCCCGCCGGTCTATTCCCAAACTCTAACCCTGTCGGGGGTATAACCCCCGCCGTAGGCGCGTCCCTTGTGGGCCGCACTCCTCAACCAGAACCCAATGCAAGTACAACCCCCGTCCTGGGGCCGGCTCGCGAGCCGGCCCCTCCCACCAGCCAACACCCAACCCAACCCAGGTATGACATGATAATCAAAAAAGGCATAATCAAGGCTTTCAGCTCCACAACCCACAAGGCCACCGTCCAGATGGAAGGCAGCCTCTCCGTGTGGGTCGGCTCCATCCCCGTCGCGCGCAACATCTCCTCCGCCCAGGTCCAAACCGGCAGGCGCTGCGCCATCCTCTTCTTCAGCGAGGAGAACAAGAACGACGCCGTGGTCTTCGCCGTCTACACCTGACCCTCCGTCATTCCCGCGAAGGCGGGGGCGGGAATCCATCCCCATCCTCACCACAGTCAGCCCCCTAGTCACGCCCACCCTCTCGGCGTTACAATGCCTACGGGCCGAAGTGGCGGAATGGTAGACGCGCCGGTCTCAAAAACCGGTGGGGGTTTCCCCGTGTCGGTTCGAATCCGACCTTCGGCACCACTACCCATCCTCCAATTTCCCCATGATTACACTGCAATCATATATATTATGGTATGTAGCCTATGGTAGAATGCGCCAAAGTGCTTCCTTTTCGAGCAGCATTGCATTCTAGGAGGTGTGACTATGGAGAGCGGCAGCCCTCCGGTTGTCTACGAAGTTCGGTACCCTGAAACCCTCCATCCAGGACACGTGATTGCCAAACTGTTCTTGGGATGGATCTATGTTGGCATCCCCCACGGAATCATCCTCATTTTTTACGGCCTCGCAACCTGGATCGCCAGCCTTGCCGCCTTCGTCGCCATCCTCATCACCGGCCAATATCCGGAAAGCCTCTTCAACTTCAACATGGGTTTCTACCGCTGGAACTCCCGGGTATCCGCCTACCTCAACTTCATGACGGATCAATACCCCCCCTTCACCGGCGAGCCGGTGTCCGACTCCCCCGTGGACGTGCGCATTCGGCGCCAGGAAACCTACTCCAAACCCCACGCCCTGCTGAAGTTCTTCTTCGGCTGGCTCTACGCCCTGATCCCCCACGGTTTGATCCTGTTATTCTATGCCCTCGCCATTTCCGTAACCGCGCTCATCGCCTTCTTCTCCATCGTCTTCAAGGGACAGTACCCCATCGAACTGTTCAGGTTCGCCGTGGGTCTCGACCGCTGGAACATGCGGCTGGACGCCTATCTCTCCTTCATGACGGACCAGTACCCCCCCTTCAACAACCGGCCTATGTTCAACGACCAGGAAACGCCGTAACCTCTCTAACACCCTCGCTCTTGGGAGGCTGAATCATGGTGATGGAAGCGACCGGTTCCCATACCGAAAACGGCTCAGCCGTTGAAGACATCATCGTCTGCCGGGACGTTCATAAGTGGTTCGGCAACTTCCACGCCCTCCGCGGCGTCAGCATGACCGTCAGGCGGGGCGAGAAAATCGTTATCCTCGGCCCTTCCGGCTCCGGAAAGTCCACCTTCATCCGCTGCATCAACCGCCTGGAAGAGCACCAGCAGGGCGAAATCGTCGTCGACGGCATCGCCATGACCAACGACCTTCACAACATCGATACCATTCGCAGCGAAGTTGGCATGGTGTTCCAGTCCTTCAACCTCTTCCCCCATCTAACGGTCTTGCAGAACATCACCCTCGCCCCCCTCAAGGTGCGGAAGCTGTCCCAGGCAGATGCGGAGGGCATTGCCAACCAGCTTCTGGAGCGGGTCGGCATACCGGAGCAGGCCCACAAATATCCGCTGGAGCTTTCCGGCGGCCAGCAGCAGCGCGTCGCCATTGCCCGCGCCCTCGCCATGCGCCCCCGCGTCATGCTCTTCGACGAGCCTACATCCGCCCTCGACCCGGAGATGATCAAGGAAGTCCTCGACATCATGGTCGACCTGGCCCGTTCCGGCATGACCATGCTCGTGGTAACCCACGAAATAGGCTTCGCCCGCGAGGTCGCCGACCGGATGGTCATGTTCGACGAGGGCGTCATTGTCGAACAGGGCACCCCCACGGAGTTCCTGGAGAACCCCAAGAGCGACCGCGCCAAGGCCTTCCTCGCCCAGATCCTCTAACATCGCCAGTCCTCCTCTCCGGCAGGGGCGGCTCGCGTACCGCCCCAGGGTCCTATCCTCGCCTTGACACCCTTCCCCACCCCTGCGTACACTCGTGCCGCACCAAACCGGGCCGCAAATCGCCCCTGCCAACCCAAAAAAGAAGGCCCCTCGCAACCACAGAAGATACCCCAAGGAGAAAACAATGGCAGAAGCCGCCCCCGACGTTGAAGCTCTGCGGCGTGACTACATCGGACAGGAAAGCCCCCCCGAATACCTGGATGTGGAGAAGGGCCACGTGCGCGCCTTCGCCAAAGCCATCGGCGACCCCAACCCCCTCTACAGCGACGAGATAGCGGCGCGTAAGTCCCGCTTCGGCGGAATCATCGCCCCGCCCACCTTCCTCCGGGCCGCCCGCACCCAGCGCCTGGAAGACCTCCCCCCAGACTTCCCCTACAAGCGCCTCCTCGACGGCGGCAGCGAGTGGGAATACTTCGAGCCCGTCCGCGTCGGCGACCGTATCGCCGCCGTCAACCGCGTGGTCGACATCTTCTCCCGCTCGGGCAGCCTCGGCCCCATGATCTTCGTCATCACCGAGACCACCTACACCAACCAGCTGGGCCAGGTAACCGCCACCCAGAAGAACACCTCCATCCGCTACTAGCTGCGATTACCCAACCTGAAACCAGCGAACAACACCCACCAAACCCCGTCGCAAAAGGGAAAAAGAATGAACAATCATCCATATTGGGAAGACGTTGAACAAGGAACAGAAATCCCCTCCCTTGTGAAACGCCCCACCACCCGCCAGCTTGTGCGCTACGCCGGCGTTTCCGGCGACTTCTACGAGATCCACTACGACAAGGACTTCGCCGTCGGCACGGGCCTCCCCGGCGTCATCCTTCACGGCGCGTTGCGGAGCGCCTTTCTCGGGCAAATGCTGACCGACTGGATAGGCCCCAACGGCGCCCTCCGCAAGCTGGGCTGCCAGTACCGCGGCATGGACGAACCCGGCGTAGCCCTCACCTGCGGCGGCGTAGTCACCAGGAAGTACGTCTCGGACGGTCGCCGCCTCCTGGACTGCGACGTCTGGGTGGAGGACGAACAGGGCCGCCGCTACACCCCCGGCTGGGCCACCGTCGAACTCCCCTCCCGCAACCCCTAACCCCGTCCCCTCTACGCATCCCACACAAACCACAACGCCCTCCTCTCCTAATCTGGTAGGGGCGACCGGCCGGTCGCCCGCCCCGACTCGTCATTCCGGCCCCCGTGCCGGAATCCAGTCCCCCTCTCCTCTTCACCCTTCCCCCCCAATTGCACTTTCCCCCCGTCCTTTGTACAGTAGTCCCTGCTTAACCCAAATCCCATCCCAACCCACAAGGAGAAAATATGCCGGGTGTTCTTGAAGGCAAGGTCGCAATAGTAACCGGGTCCGGCCGCGGCATCGGACGCGGCGTCGCCATGCTCATGGCCCAGGAAGGCGCGAAGGTCGTCGTCGTTGACCCCGGCGCCGAACTCGACGGCTCCGGCGGCTCCATCGCCATCGCAGACAGCGTCGTCGACGAAATCCGCGCCAGCGGCGGCCAGGCCGTCCCCTGCTACGAGTCCGTCGCCACCATGGAGGGCGGCGAGGCCATCGTCCAGTCTGCCCTCGACAATTTCGGTAAGCTGGACATTGTCGTCACCTGCGCCGGCATCCTCCGCGACCGCATGCTCTTCAACATGACCGAGCAGGAATGGGACTCCGTCATTGCCGTCCACCTCAAGGGCACCTTCACCGTCGTCAAGCACGCCGCCATCCTCTTCCGCCAGCAGCGGTCGGGCCGCATCATCACCTTCAGCTCAGAGTCCGGCCTCATCGGCAACTCCGGCCAGGCCAACTACGGCGCCGCCAAGTCCGGCATCGCCGGCTTCACCAAGGTCGTCGCCCGCGACATGGGTCGCTACGGCGTCACCGCCAACTCCATCGCCCCCCGCGCCAACACCCGCATGACCTCGGACATCCCCAGCGCCGCCAGCCAGATCCGCGCCGCCCAGGGTGTCGCCGCCATCGAGGGCGAGGACGACCTCGAATCCGCAGACCCCGACGATATCGCCCCCTTCACCGTCTTCCTCGCCAGCGACTACGCCGCCGATGTAAACGGCCAGACTTTCCTGGTCTACGGCGGTGTCGTGTCCCTAATGTCCCAACCCCGCCCGGAACGCTCCATCTTCAACGGCGAGGAGCGGTGGGACTTGGAGAAGCTCGCCCCCCTCGCCAGGAACTACCTCACCAGGGGCATAGACAACCCCGCCCCCGCCCGACAGCCCGGCTAGAGCAACCCACCGACTCAATGACAAGATAGGAGCAATAGAGAATGAAACTGGCCTTCTTCGACGACTTCAAGCTGGGAGTCATCAAGGACGACTCCGTGGTAGACGTGACCGACGCCGTTTCCGGCATCAACCACACCTCCCCCCAGGACCTGATCAGCCGCGTCATCGAAAACTTCGCCAACCTCAATGGTGCGTTGCAGCAGGCGGCCGATTCCGGCTCCGGCATCCCCCTGGATAGTGTCCGGCTGCGGCCCCCGCTTCCCAAGCCCGGCAACGTCGTCGCCATGGCCGTCAACTATATGGAGGACGGCACCCGGGACGCTCCCGCCCCCATAAACGCCTTCCACAAGTCCCCCAACGCCGTCATCGGCCCCGGCGATACCATGATTCTGCCCGATGTTCCCGCCACCATCTTCGAAGGCGAGGCGGAAATGGCCCTCGTCATCGGCAAACGGGCCAGCTTCGTCCGGCAGGAAGACGCCTCTGACTACGTCTTCGGTTACACGAACTTCATCGACGGTTCCGCTCGCGGCCTGCCCCCCGAAGGCAACACCTTCTACCAGATGAAGGCCCGCAACACCTTCGCTCCCCTGGGCCCCTGGATAGTTACCGCCGATGAGATAGACGACCCCCAGGAGTTGTCCGTCAAGCTGTCGGTCAACGGGGAACTGAAGCAGAATTTCAACACTAACGACATGGCCCACAAGATTCCCCGAATCATCGAGTGGGTCAGCTCCGTCCACGACCTGGA
Source organism: uncultured Dehalococcoidia bacterium (assembly GCA_951812825.1). Lineage (GTDB taxonomy): Bacteria > Chloroflexota > Dehalococcoidia > Lucifugimonadales > JAPULR01. Next base: position 1,372,705 of record OX638324.1, read on the forward strand.
GCCCGGAGATGTCATCGCCACCGGCACCAACCACCGCGGCCTGAGCGCCTTCCAGGACGGGGACAGCATCGACCTGACGATAGAAGGTCTGGGCACCCTCTCCTTCAACGTCAAGGATGACCTGAAACGCACCTGGGCCCGCACCACCCGGCTGGAAATGGCGGAGCAGGGCAAAGAAGGCACCACCCCCCAACTCACAGGCAAATATGCATGACCCTCCCCCTCTCCATTCATGTCATTCTGAGGAGGCCCCGCGACGAAGAATCTCGCCCTGAAGAAGACCCTCTCCCCTGCTCTTGTTCCTGCGGAGGCAGGAACCCACCGGGTGCACACACAACCCCAGCCCAAAGGAACCCGACCAAAGACTAAGATAGAGGTACCAAATTGACAGAGTTGTTGAAAGATAAGGTGGCAATCGTAACCGGGTCGGGCCGCGGCATCGGTCGAGGCATCGCCATGCTCATGGCACAAGAGGGCGCGAAGGTCGTCGTCGTTGACCCGGGTTCCGAACTCGACGGCTCCGGCGGTTCCGTCGCCATCGCCGACAGCGTCGTCGACGAAATCCGCGCCGAAGGCGGCCAAGCCGTCGCCTGCTACGAGTCCGTCGCCTCCATGGAAGGCGGCGAAGCCATCGTCCAATCGGCCCTCGACAATTTCGGCCAGCTGGACATTGTCGTCACCTGCGCCGGCATCCTCCGCGACCGCATGATCTTCAACATGACCGAAGACGAGTGGGACGCCGTCATTCAAGTGCATCTCAAGGGCACCTTCTCCGTGGTCAAGTACGCCAGCATCCTCTTTCGCCAGCAGCGGTCGGGCCGCATCATCACCTTCAGCTCCACCTCCGGCCTCATCGGCAACTCCGGCCAGGCCAACTACGGCGCCGCCAAGGACGGCATCGCCGGGCTGACCCGCGTTGCCGCTCGTGACCTCGGCCGTTACGGCGTCACTGCCAACTCCATCGCCCCCAGCGCACGAACGCGAATGATCGGCGCCGTTCCCACCTCGGCGCGACAGCTTCGCGCCGCCCAGGGCATCGCAGGAGCCGGCGGCGGCGCCCTCGTTGGCGACGCCGACGACATCGCACCTTTCGTCACCTGGCTCTCCTCCGACGAGTCCGCCCACGTCAACGGCCAGGTCTTCTACGTAACCGACGGTCTCGTAAGCCTGCTGAACCAGCCGGAGGCCGTCCGCACTATCAACAAGGAAGGCCGCTGGACTGTCGAGGAACTGATCAAGGTCTTCCCCATCACCCTCGGCGTCGACCTCTACAACCCCGCCCCCGCGCCGCCCCCCACCTAACCACCCCTTTCAAAAAGCCTCTTCACCCTTGATGGGGGAAGATTGGGCCTGCCCTGAGCTTGTCGAAGGGGTGGGGGTGAATCCCCTACCTCCCCGCCCCCGCCTTCGCCAGCGCGTCCCTCGCCGCCAGCTTCTCCTCCCGCAGCGTCTCCCACTCCTCCCGCAGCAGCTCCATGTACACAAACTCCCGCTGGCTCCGACGCACCATCCTCACCGGCTGAAAGCCGCACTTCTCGAAGCACCGACGCGCCCGCTTGTTCCACTTCAGCGTATGCAGGTACAGCCGGTTCAACCCCGTCGTCTCGAAGATGTGGTCGATCAGCGTCACCACCACGTCGAAGCCGTACCCCCCGTTCCAGTAGTCTCGATTCCCAATCAGCACCCCAACCTCCGCCGCCTTCCGCACCACGTCCACGTCGTAGTACATGCAGTTGCCGATATATGCGCCGTCCAGCGTGTCCACGGATAGGGGCTTGGCCCATGCCAGCGGGTACCGCAGCTGCTCCTTGTACAGGTTCAGAAACTCGTCGTAGCCCATCGTCAGCGGCAGCGCTGCATCAAGCTGCGCAAGCTCCGGGTCCGTACGCCACAGAAACTCGTTCCAGGCATCCCTGACCGTCTTCTCTCGAAGCACCACCCGTGCCCCTTGAAGATGAATCCTATCCCTCATGGTCTCTCTTCTGAATCAGGTCCAATGCGGAACCGAGAATCTTCACTTCGTTGGCGAAGGTGAGCCGCTGCTGGGCCTCGTCGATGGGGACCCATTCCACCTCGTCGAACTCGTAGTCGTGGTCGTTGATCGACCCGCCGTAGCACGTCATCAGGTAGAAGTGCACCGTCTTGTTGAAGCGGGTGGGGTCCGACCGCTGCATGAACCAGTACTGTATGCTGCCGATGGGTTCCTCCAGGGCAACCTTCAGCCCCGTTTCCTCCCTGACCTCCCGAAGGGCCGTCTGCTCAATGGTCTCTCCCCGGTCCGGGGTCCCTTTCGGCAGACTCCATCGAAGCGGGTCCCGCCGACCGCAGAGGGCCACCTCCACCTTCCCCTCCCGCTGTCGATAGACCACCCCTCCCGCCGAAACGGGCCGTTTCACCTTGCCCCTGTATCTCCTGGCGTTCAATTCAGTGTTTCTTGCCCTTGTCTTGCCCCGAATCTCCTGTGAACCACCAGACCCACGCCGGTTTACGACAACAGGCCATTGGGTCCGTCCGGGGTTGATACGCATTCTAAGTCTGCCCGCAAAACCAGTCAAGCCGCTCCAATCCCCGCCCCGGACTCAGCATCGCCGGGAATGCTATCCGACTCCCACGGGTGTATATTAGTGCCATCCAATCAATCCCCCCACGGAGGACCACCCCTTGACCAGCAACGCACAACAACCCCCCGCGGAATCCAGGGGCCTCACCCTCTATGAAGCCGCCCGACGCTTCCACGTCCCCTTCCAGTCCGAAGCCAGGCCCCGGAACCGCGACGTCGAAGCCGGCGGCCTCCGGTTCCATTACCTGGAGTGGGGCAGCCCCGACCGTCCCACCCTGCTCATGCTCCACGGCATCTGCCAGCAGTGCCACAGCTGGGACTTCATTTCCCTGGCCCTCGCCCACCAGCATCACGTCATCGCCCTGGACGCCCGTGGGCATGGCGACTCCCAGTGGCCGTCCGACGCCGACTACTCCCTCGACGCCCACCAGCGCGACCTCGACGCCGTGACAGACGCCCTCGGACTGCGCGACTTCGTCGTTGTTGGGCACTCAATGGGCGGGCGCAACGGCTACGTCTTCGCCTCCCGCAGGCCGGAGCTCCTCCGCGGCCTCGTCATCGTCGATACCGGCCCCGGCCAGGTCGCCGCCGGCAGCCGCCGCATCCGCAACTTCATCTCCCTCCCAGACCGGCTCAACAGCTACGACGAATTCGTCGCGCGCGTCATGGACTATACCGGTCGGCCCGCCTGGCTCGTCCACGGCAGCCTCCAGCACACCATACGCGAGACTGCCGACGGCAAGTGGACGTGGAAGTACGACGCTGCCATCAGAAGCCCCGACTTTCGACCCGAAAGCTGGCCCTCCGAGAAGCTATGGCAATGCCTGGAATCGCTCCGCTGCCCCACCCTCGTGGTCCGTGGGGCCAACACCGACGTGCTCTCCGAGGAGGTCTTCAAGCGGATGCAGGAGGTAATCCCCAACTGCCAGAGCGCGACCGTGGAGAAAGCTGGCCATCTGGTGCCCGGGGACAACCCCCGCGGCTTCCTCGAGGTCCTGACGCCCTTCCTCACCTCCCTGCACAACTAGCTGACTCCCTTTAACCGGGACAGACTACACCCACAAGGGGAAAAAAGAATGCCCCCAAAGGGATTCGAACCCTTGATTTCCAGCTTGAAAGGCTGGCGTCCTGGGCCAGACTAGACGATGGGGGCAAAACCGTCCCAATAGTATAAATTGAACCGGCCTTCTTTCGCTAGTGTCTGACAAAGACGACCAAGCCCCCAATTCCCAATTTCAGACAGGTCTCGGCCTTGATTTCCCCTCCCCGCCTAATCTACCCTTCACCACCACGATGAAGTGGCATCCCACGAAGAAAGAAGGAGGCAACGTCGCCATGACTACCAAGCAATCGTTTCTCTGCACCAAGTGCGGTCACAGCGGGTTTGAAGTCGGAGAGATCAGGACCACAGGCAAGTGGAGTCGTTTCTTCGACGTTCAGAACAAGAAGTTCACCACCGTTTCCTGCGGCCAGTGCGGCTTTACCGAGATCTACCGCGGCGACTCCTCCACCCTCGGCAACGTCTTCGACTTCCTCAGCGGCTAGCCGGCGCGTCCACGGGAGCTGCTTCCAGATTTAGCGGGTCCGCATCCACACTCCGGGCCAACCCCTGACGCAGCGCCTGGCCCACCGTAGGCGCGTAAACTATCTTCAACCCGGGAACGCTCGGCAATTTGCCACCCAGCGAGGCGGGCACGAGCCCCGCTGTGAAGCCCAACCGCGCCGCCTCCGACAGCCTCCGCTCCGTCTGCGGCGCCGACCGGAGTTCCCCGCTCAGCCCCACCTCTCCCACCGCCACCAGCCCCGGTTTCACCGGCTGGTTGCGAAAGCTGGAGGCCAGTGCCAGCGCCAACGCCAGGTCCGCCGCCGGTTCCGAAACCCGCAGTCCCCCCGCCACGCTCACTATCAGGTCCTGGTTGGCCAGCGCCACCCGCGCCCTCCGGCTCAGCACCGCCGCCACCATGATCATCCGGTGGAAGTCCATACCGTTGGCCGTTCGTCGCGGCACCGGCTGCATCGAAAGCGACGTTAGCGCCTGTATCTCCACCAGCATCGGTCGGCTCCCCTCCAGAATCGGCGCGATGGCCGAACCGACTGTCCCTTCCAGCCTCTCTCCCAACAGCGCCTGCGAAGGGTCCAGCACCTCTTCCAGGCCGCCGCCGGTCATCTGGAACATCGCCACCTCATGGGTGGAGCCAAAGCGGTTCTTCACGCTCCGCAGCAGCCGGTGCGCACCCAGACTCTCCCCCTCCAGATAGAGAACGGCGTCCACCATGTGCTCCAGCACCCGAGGCCCCGCCACGCTGCCGTCCTTCGTCACGTGACCCGCCAGCAGCACTGGCGCCCGCTGTCCCTTGGCCCACTGCATCAGCTGCAGCGCGCAGTCCCGCACCTGCGCCGGACTACCCGGACTGGAGGAAGCCTCCGCGCTGGAGAGAGTCTGGATGGAATCGACGACCACCAGCCCCGGGCGCGCCTCCTCCAGGTGCTGGACTATCTCTTCCACCGCCGTCTCTGGCAGTAGAAACACGTCCTTTCCCTTCAACCCCAGACGCTGCGAGCGGAGCTTGATCTGCTGCTCCGACTCCTCGCCGGAGACGTAGAGGGTCTTCGCTCCCTCGGCGGAAACGGCCTCCGCTATCTGCAGCAGCAGTGTGGACTTGCCCACCCCCGGTTCTCCCGCAAACAGCGTCAGCGATCCCGGCACCAGCCCACCGCCCAGCACCCGGTCCATCTCCCCACACCCCGTGGTGATGCGCGGCTGCGCCTCCGGCTCCACCTGCGCCAGCTCCACGGGTTCGCTCAGCGCCTGGGGGTTCCACCGACCCCGCCGGTCCGTCGCTTTCTGCACCGGCGCTTCCACCAACGGCGTACGGGATCCGCAGCCGGAGCAGAACCCCATCCAACGGGCGCTTTCCTGCCCGCAATCCTGGCAGAAAAAGAGGGTGCGCTTGCTCTTTGACCTTGCCGCCATCCGACCCCCTACGCCAGACCCTTCAACCGCACCGCCGGCAGCCGCTTCAATCGCTGATTCACCGGGTCTACCTCAATCCCGACGGACTCCAGCGCAGTCACTCCCAGCAGCGGCTCCGCACCCTCGTCCCCCATGATTATCGTCCCTCCCACAATCTCCCCCATGAACTCAATCTCCGCCACCGTCACCTCCATTACGTGTTCGCTCCCGTCCGCCAGTTCATATATCCTCCTCCCCCGCGCTTCCAGTCCAATAGCTTCAAGGTGCTTCCTTGGCGCCAGGCAGTCCGTTGCCCCCGTATCCACCAGGAACAAGGCCTCCCACGTCTTATCAGGCTGCGCCGGATTGCGAATTGTCACAGTTACGTGGGTCGCTCCCATCTCTTCCTCCCTCTTTGCGAATAATCGAACGCCTATCCCCCGAATTCTATCATCCCCACAACCCAAAATCCCATCGCAACGTCCCCTCCCCCGCTACACGCTCCTCTTCTGCGGCGTCTTTGTACCCATAATCACCAGCGCCGCCAGTACGTACAGCCCTATCAGTATCCACCACACCAGCGTATAACTGTCGCTGTAGTCGTAGATGTACCCCGCTATCGGCGCCCCTGCCCCGGAGGTAACCAGCGTCGCGGGCAACACGATCCCCCGGATTGTCCCAAGAAACGCCCGACCATAGTATTCCGCCCAAACGTAGGTGGTGACGATCATATTCGCCCCAACGGAGATGCCGAACAGGATGACCGAGGCGAACAAAAAGAAGGGATGGAAGGTGACAAACATCAGCCCGACGGCTGCCGCGAATCCCAAACTCGAAATAGCCCCCACGTAGCGGACCGGAAACCGCTCCACCAGAAATCCCGCAGCGAGCGCCATCAGCGCAGCCCCGGCAGCGTCCGCAGCGAAAGCGATCGACACCAGCCCCGCGTCGAACCCCTGCTCAACCCAGTACGGCAGCCGGTGAATGCTCCCTCCCCCGGCCGCCAGCCCCAACACCCCGAAGAACAGAATAAGCCGCCAGAACGTCCCCGTCCGCATCGCCTCGCCCGCCGTCCACTGCGCCTCGACTGGCGGCTGCGACTGCTGGAGGTTCAAGGGACGCCGGTCCGCTCCGTCCGGAAGCAGCCCGATGTCCTCCGGCTGCTTCCTCAGAAAGAACAGCGCCAGAGGCAGCGTCAGCGCCATGCTGATGATGGCCAGCATCAGCCACGCGTAACGCCACCCCCCGCCGTCGATGAAAAGCTGCGTGATGGGCATGAACGCGATCCCGCCCATCCCCAACCCGGTGGTGGCCATCGCCAGCGCCCTCCCCCGGTGCCGCACGAACCACTTCGCCACAGGCACCGATGTCAGCAGGCCCCCGGGGGCCGAAAGGCCGATGAACCCCATAAGCGTGAACAGCCCCAGGAACTGCCACGAATTCTGCACGAAGAACAGCCCGATCATACACGCGCCCGTGGTGATGGACGCCACCGCAATCAGAATCCGCGCCCCGTGCCGGTCCAGCAGCCGTCCAAGTATGAAGCCGGAAACGCCCCCCGCCAGCATCCGCGTAGTCTGCGACCACCCGATGAACCCCCGCGACATGTCCAGGTCCTCGCCCATGGGAATTACGAACAGCCCAAAGTTGAGCGTGCCCGTGGCCATGGTGGCGAAGTTCACCAGGAACAGCGTGACTACTATTACCCATCCGTAGAAGAAGGGCCAGCCGGTGGGGTCGCCGAGACGCCGCGCCCACCCGGTCCACGCAAACAAGAAAGGCCTATCCACTTGGACAGGCCTTTCGTCCATTGACTATTTGCTGTGCCTTTACGGTCGCTTCCTCCCTCTCGCCCTCCCCCGTCGGGAAGGATGAGGCGGCTCCTGTAGTAACCTGTACCGTCGTAGGGAGGCTCTAGGTGGAAGCCGCCGCGGCGAGCACTTTCGCCTTCACGACGATCTTGCCGTCCTCGATATCCACGTGGGCCACGTCTCCGGCGTTCAGCCGGCCGCCCAGTATCTCCTCGGATAGCTGGTCTTCCACCTCGTCCTGAATCAGGCGGCGCAGCGGCCGGGCGCCAAAGTTCGGGTCGTACCCCTTCTCGGCCAGGTACTCCTTCGCCTCGTCCGTCACCTCAAGGGAGATGTGCTTCTCCAGCAATTGCAGTTCCACTTCCCCTAACTGCAGACTGACGATGCTCAGAATATGCTGCCGGTTGAGCGAGTGGAATACTATGGTCGAGTCGATCCGGTTCAGGAATTCGGGCCGGAAGAAGCGCTTCACTTCCTCCAACACCTTGTCCTTCATCCGCTCGTACGCCTGCTCCTCCGTCTTGGCGTCGTCCGACTTGGTGGCGAAGCCCATGGCGTTCTCGCGCCGAATCAGGTCCGACCCCAGGTTGCTCGTCATGACGATGATCGAATTGCGGAAGTCCACGGCCCGCCCCTTGGCGTCCGTCAGCTGGCCGTTGTCGAATATCTGGAGGAGTATGTTGAACACCTCAGGATTCGCCTTCTCAATCTCGTCCAGCAGGATGGTGCAGTAGGGCTTGCGATGGACCGCCTCCGTCAGCTGCCCGCCGTCCTCGAAGCCGATGTAGCCCGGCGGCGACCCGATGAGACGGGCCACGGTGTGCCGCTCCATGAACTCGGACATGTCCAGCCGGATCATGGAATCTTCGCTGCCAAACATGAAATCCGAGAGGGTCCGAACCAACTCCGTCTTCCCCACCCCCGTGGGGCCCAGGAAGAGGAATACGCCCATCGGGCGACGCGGGTCCTTCACTCCGGCCCGGGCGCGGCGGACGGCCTTCGAGATGTTCACAATGGCTTCGTCCTGGCCCATTATCCGCTTGTGCAGTTCATCCTCCATGTGCAGCAGCCGCTCCGTTTCTTCCACGGCCAGCTTTCTCACGGGTATCCCCGTCCACATGCTGATCACCTCCGCCACGTCCTCGCGGGTGACGGTGGTCTCTTCCTCCTCCTCCACCTGTTCATCCTTCCATTCCAGCTCCTGCTCCTCCAGCTGCTCCGTCAACCGGAGCTCCCGGTCCCGCAGTTCGGCGGCGTACTGGAAGTTCTGCCCGCCGATGGCGTCGTCCTTCTCCCGACGGACGCTCTGGAGGATGCGCTGGGTCTCCGCCAGCGAAAGCGGCTGCGACGTCGCGCGAATGCGTACCCGCGACGACGCCTCGTCGATTACGTCCACGGCCTTGTCCGGCAGATACCTGTCCGGAATGAACCGCGCGGCTAGGTTGGCGGCGCTCTCCAGCGCGTCGTCGCCTATCTTCAAATTATGGTGGTCCTCATACTTCTTGCGGAGCACCTTCAATATCTCTGTGGTCTCGTCAACGCTGGGCTCGTCCACCCGCACGGGCTGGAATCGACGCTCCAACGCCGAGTCTCTCTCCACGTACTTCCGATAGTCGTTGGGCGTCGTCGAGCCTATGACCTGAATCTCGCCCCTCTGGAGCGAAGGCTTCAGGATGTTGGCCGCGTCCACGGCGCCCTCGGCGGCGCCCGCCCCAACGATGGTGTGAATCTCGTCTATAAACAGGACGCAGTTCTTGGAACTGCGAATCTCGTCGATTATCTTCTTCAGCCGCTCCTCGAACTCGCCCCGGTACTTCGTCCCCGCCACCAGGGATCCCATGTCCAGCGTCAGCAGCCGCTTGCCCCGCAGGGTGTCCGGCACTGCGCCGTCGTCCATGTGCTGCGCCAGGGATTCGATGATCGCCGTCTTGCCCACCCCCGGCTCGCCAATGAGCACAGGATTGTTCTTCGTGCGGCGGCTCAGAATCTGAATGATCCGGTCCCGCTCCGTCCCCCGACCTACAACGGGGTCCAGGTTGCCTTCCCTGGCGGCCCTCGTCAGGTCAATGCCCATCTGGTCCAGAGTGGGCGTTCGCGCGCGCCCCTGCGCGGCGGCGGGTACGTTCTGGCTGAGTACCCGCTGCGTCTCCGTCCGGACCTTGTCTAGGGTCACTCCCAGACTCTCCAGCACGCCGGAAGCCACGCCCTCGCCCTCCCGAAGCAGTCCGGCCAGCAGATGCTCCGTGCCGATGTAGGAGTGGTTGGCCCTGCGCGCTTCGTCCACCGCCAGCTCAATGACCTTCTTGGCCCTGGGCGTCAGGCCGATTTCGCCCGTCACCGCCTTCTCGCCGCGGCCAATAATGAACTCAACCGCGGCGCGCACCTTCTCCAGGTCAATGCCCAGGTTCTTGAGCACCCTCGCCACCACACCCTCTGTCTCTCCCACAAGGCCAAGCAGAATGTGCTCCGTTCCAATGTAGTTATGGTTGAACCTCTGGGCCTCGTTCTGGGCCAGGGTCAGAACCCGTCGTGCTCTCTCAGAGAACTTTTCGAATCTACTGGACATCGGCTAATCCCTCAGGGCTGGATGGGTTGGAGGATGGGGTGTTGCTCCACATTTTCTGCGCCTCCCGGCTGGCTCGGCCTTCCCGGAAAACCGCCGTGCAGCCTCTATAGTATAGGTTTGACGTACGAAGGCTGTAAAGACATGGTATCGGGGCTTGTGGTTAGTTTGAACATAACCGGAATGGTGCGGCTACACCGCTGGGACGTTCGAACTGGGGTGAAGCGGATGGGGTCCCCAAGGAACCCCACGCATCACTTGTAAATCCCTGGCAGTGGCTTATTTTCCCACCCTGTTGCCAGGGCAGTATCGTCAGCGCTGGGGCGTGTCACTTCCGTGTTCGGGATGGGAACGGGTGGGGCCACCCCGCTCTAACCACCAAGGAATACTGTAATAATTATGCTACAGATTTCACAATCTCGCAAGACCTATCCCCCCATTTCCTCTCTTGTTCCTGCGAAGGCAGAAACCAATGCTGTGTCTGACCATCACCCAAACCTGATCGCCTGACCCCCCCCTCTCCGCCCTTCCCCCCACCCACATGTCATTCTGAGGAGGCCCCGCGACGAAGAATCTTCTCGTCGCAAAAACAACCTCCTCTCCCAACCACCCCACAAACCAAGGGAACGATTCCCCCCAAACCTGCATATTATCTGTCAGAAGCCAAGAAAATTGCCTTACAGGCGAGACGATTCCAAGCCTGTAGCATCCAACATAGATTTACACCGGCAAGGCAGTGCAAATCAAAGATGGAAAGAAAGGCGCCAATGTCCAAAATCAAACTCCTGCTCATCCCGTTAGCGCTGCTCCTCGCCGCCGCCTTCATCGGCTGCGACCCGTCCCCGCCCGACGACGGCGCAGCCAGGGTCATCTTCGACGACGTCTGGTTCGACGTTGAAGTCCCCCGCGCCCAGCACCTCTGGGAGCAGGGCCTCACCGGCCGCCCATACCTCGAGGCCGGCAAGGGCATGCTCTACATTGCCGACGGCCCGGATGTGGGATCTCTCTGGATGAAGGGCATGCGGTTCCCCCTGGATTTCGTCTGGATCGGAAGAAATTGCCGCGTGGTGGACATCCACCCCTACGTCAGCGCTCCCCTCCCCAACACGCCGGACGAACGCATACCAAGTTACCGTTCCTACGCCACCGCCGCTTATGCCCTTGAGATAAACGCCGGTGACACCGACAGGTACGAAATTCGTGTAGGCGACAAGGTCGAATTCAACAACATCCGCGCCCACTGCTGACCGAAGTCCCACACCTACGGCGCCGGATGGCTTGAAGCCCGCGGCAACCCAATAAAGACCCCCAAACAAAACACTACGGAGGCACGACGATGACGAAGCTCCTGACCATATCCCTGATAGCCATGATCAGCCTGCTGGCCATAGCCGCCTGCGGCGGCGGCGACGAAAGTGAACCCATGTCGGCCCCCGCGCCTGCCGCCATCGCCGCCCCCACTGCCGCCCCTGCCCCCACCATGGCCCCTGCCCCTGCTCCCACTAGCAGGCCCGCTCCCACAATGGCTCCAACCGCAGCGCCCACGCGTAGACCAGTTCCCGCCCCAACCATGGCTCCAACCGCAGCTCCGGCGGCAACCGCCGCCCCCGCGGCCCCAAGACCCGCCCCGGCTCCCACCGCGTCCCCAACCATGTCACCAACCGCCTCCCCAAGGCCAACGGCACCACCACAGACACAGCCCGGCGGTACTGCCCCAGCCACAACCTTCCGCGACTACGCCAGGGAACGCTTCGTCTCCGCCGCCGTCGATAACGTCTCCACCTTCAGCCTGGACACCGACCGCACCTCCTACTTCCTCGCCCTCAACTGGGCCCAAAACGGCTTCGAGGTCGACCCAGACTCCGTCCGCGCCGAGGAGTGGATCAACGCCTTCAACTACGGCTACCAACAGCCCCGACGCGACGACAGCTTCGCCGTCACCACAGACGTCGTCACCCACCCCGTCGATAGCCGCCTGCACCTCGCACGCATCGCCTTCCAGGCCCCGGAGCTCAACTACGACTCCACCCCCGTCAACGTCACCCTCGTCCTCGACGCCTCAGGCTCTATGTCCAACGGCAACCGCGTGGACATCGCCAGAGAAGCCGCTGAGTCCATCCTAGACAGCCTCAGAGACCAGGACCGCATCGCCGTCGTCCACTTCAGCGAGAACGTCCTCTCCCAATACACCGTGGAGCACAGACACCCCGGCGACTCCAATGTTTACAACTCCATCCAGAATCTCCGACCCGGCGGCTCCACCAACGTCCAGGCCGGTCTCAACGAAGGCGTCTGGCTCGCAGACCAGGCCCGCAGACAGAACCCCAACTCCTACAACTACATCATCCTCATGTCCGACGGCGTCGCCAACGTCGACGCCACAGACCCCTTCGCCATCCTCGAGACCACCGCCGACTACGACAACGCCAACCCCCTCCGCCTCATCACCATCGGCGTCGGCATCGAGAATTTCAACGACTTCCTCCTCGAACAGCTCGCCCAGCACGGCAACGGCTGGTACCGCTACCTCACTGACGTCAATCAGGCCCACGCCACCTTCACCCGCGAAAACTGGCTCGCCCTCTCCATCCCCTTCGCCGACGCCACTCGCGCCCAGGTCACCTGGGACCCCAACGTCGTCAACTCCTGGCGCATCGTCGGCTACGAGAACCGCCTCACCTCCGACGAGTCCTTCACCCAGGCACGCAGGGAGTTCGCAGAGATCCCCGCAGGCACGGCAACTACCGTCTTCTACGAGCTCGAACTGAAGGACCAATGGTTCACCGGCCCCCTCACCCTCGGCGACGTGGAACTCCGCTGGGTAACTCCCTCAACCCAGGAGTCCAACCGCCAGCACTCCGAGATCAACAGCCACAACTTCGACTTCAACTTCGCCGACCCCCTGCTCCGCCTCGGCTCCATCGTTGCCCTCTCCTCCGACCTCTACAGCAGCCTCCCTTACCCCGACTCCTCCAGCCCCACCGTCCACGAGGACCTCCTCTCCCTCCTGGACCAATTCCATTCCCTGGAGGCCAGCCTCGGCCACCTCGGCTCCTACCACGACATGGCCTTCCTCCTTAACCACATCACCCGAAACTCTCGACAGGCAACCCGACCTTCGGGGTACACCCGGTAGTCCCCCCAAAGCCCTATTCCGAAGGTCACACTTGCCAAGAAGCCCGGTGGGTTTTTCTCCCACCGGGCTTCTTCCTTTCGATCAAATCAACAACGAGGACTCACGTCCAGTCGTACGCTTGAACTCCTCTACCCCAAACCAACATCCTCTGGTAGGGGTAGTTCACGAACCGCCCTCCCCCGCTACCCGCAACCCAAGCGTCACCGGTATCGGCTGGTTTCAAACCAGCCCTACCCCTCTTTTTTCTGAGAAGGCCCCGCGACGAAGAATCTGGTGGCAGGGGGCTTCTTCCCCACTCACCCCAACCCCTCAATCAGCAGCAGCCGAAACCGCGTGCGACTGGCACCCCACCCACACCTGCCCGTCCTCGAACACTTCCTTCTTCCAGATCGGCACCGTCTCCTTTATCCGGTCCACCACGTATCCGCACGCCGCAAACGCTTCCTTCCGATGCGGCGACGCTACCGCCACCACCAGGCTGATGGCTTCAATCTCCAACCGCCCGATGCGATGTACTATGGAAACGTCCTCAATCCGCCAATTCTGGACGATCTCCTCGGCAATCTCCCGCAGCTTCCTCAACGCCATGGGCCGGTACGCCTCGTACTCCAGGTGGAGCACCGTCTTCCCCATAGAAGTCCGACGGGTGGTCCCCAGAAAAGTCACCACCGCGCCATTGCTATCCCGCCGCACAGCGGCCGTAATCGGCTGAGGGTCAATCGCCTTGTCGGTTATCTCAATCATCTCTTTCCCACCATGTCATTCTGAACGCAGCGAAGCGCAGTGAAGAATCTCGTCGCCAAAGTCCCCCCACTCACCGGCGGTATCAGCGCAACCTCATCGCCCTCTCTAAGGACCACTCCTCCCTCCGCATACTCCTCGTTCACCGCCGCGACAATTTCCACCTCCGGCGGCGCGAGCACGGGAAGAACGTCCCGAATCTCCCGCAGCAGGGCCGCCAGCGTCGCGCCTTCCGGCAGCTCCCAACTACGTTCCGACGCGCCAGCCCGCTCCCGGTAGAGGGCAAAAAACCGCACCGTGACCTTCAACCTATCCTCCACTCATGTCATTCTGAGGAGGCTCCGCGACGTAGAATCCACCGCTGTCTGGGCGTCGCCTCCCCTTCCTAATGGTACTCCTTGCCCTGCTCCAGCGCCGCCTGTATCGACTTCACCAGCCGCTTGGCCGATTCCGCGTCAATCTCCACGGCCACCCGCGCACCGGGGCCCTTGCTGGAGTCCACGAAGTCGATGTTCAGGGCGTGGTCGAAAGGCGCGTTGAAGGGATGGTCGAAAGACACGTTCACCTGGTCCACCTTTATCCAGTCCCGCGGGCCCTTGCCCGTGCCGGAAATCGGCGCCGTCTCCACAATCATCGTGCACATCGCTTCACCCCTAGCCCTGGAGATGCTTCCCAAAGAATGAAAATACCTTCTGCCAGCCGTCGACGGCCTGCTCCTGCCGGTACATGGGCTTGTCATAGTAGAAGAAGCCGTGGCCCGCCTTCTCGTACATGTGGAACTCGATGTCCTTGCCGTGCTTCTTAAGCTCCGCCTCGTGCGTAGCAACCTGGTCCGGCGGCGGCGACACGTCCTCCTCGCCGAACAGTCCCAACAGCGGACAGCAAAGGTCCGCCGTCAGGTCGAAGGGGGCCACGGGCTGCTGTGGCGTCAGGGAGTCCGCCGACTGGATCACGTTCCCACCCCAGCACTCCACCGCTGCGTCCCAGCCCGTGGTGCTGCAGGCGATGAGGAAGGTTTGGCGACCGCCGGAGCAGGTGCCGATAAGACCCGCCTTGCCGCTGGAGTAGGGAAGGCTCGTCACGTAGTCCCGCGCCGCCATCGCGTCGGCGATAACGTACTCGTCGTAGGCCCCGCCCTTGCTTCTCGTCAGGGCCGCCACGTCCTCCGCCGTGCCATGCCCGAAGTCGTAGAACAGGTTGGGGCAGATGGCCACGTAGCCGTGGTGCGCGAACTTGCGGGTGAACTCCTTGTACAGTTCGTCCCAGCCGGGAATGTGGTGCACCAGCACCACGGCGGGGAAGGGGCCGGACCCCATGGGCCGCGCGAAGTAGGCGTTGATGTTCACCCCGTTGTGCCCCTCCAGGGTGATGGTTTCGGCAATCATGCCTTCGTACATATCCGTTGTGTACATTCTCTTACCCTTTCTATAAGTGCGATGTATCTGTGTCTAGAAACTGGCACTCCTTTCTTTGGGTGCGACATGCCTATGTCTGGATACTGGCACTCCTTTCTTTGGGTGCGACATGCCTATGTCTGGATACTTGCATTCCTTTCTATGGATGCGCCCTACACATGCGTAGATTCTTCCCATCCCTTCTAGAAGAGTGCTCTACATAAATTTACGGGAATCAGCCCCGTTGTCAACCTCTCCCACCCTCTTGTTCCTGCGAACGAAGTCCCTTGCCCGCGGAGGCGGGTACAGGAACCCATGACGGACGGGCGGCGAAGGGCTGACTCCCCTGCGCAACCTCACTTCCTCCCCCTCCTCCTCCGCCCCCACGAGTCCCGCAGCGCCACCGTCCGATTGAATACAAGCGTGCCCGGCCTCGAATCCGGCCCATCCACGCAGAAGTACCCAATCCGCTCGAACTGGTACGGCGTCCCCGCCTCAGCCTCCGTCATCCCCGGCTCCAGCTTGCACCCCTCCAACGACACCAGCGATTGCGGATTCAGATGCTCCAGGAAGTCCCCCTCCTCCGGCTTTGGAACGCTGAACAGGTGGTCATACAGCCGCACCTGGGCGTCCACCGCATGCCCCGCCGACACCCAGTGAATCGTCCCCCGCACCCGACGTCCGTCGGGTGCGTTGCCGCCACGGGTCTCGGGGTCAAAGGTGCACCGCACCTCCGTCACCTCACCCGACTCCGGGTCCTTCGTAAACCCGACGCACGTCACCAGGTAGCCGTACCGCAGCCGCACCTCCCGTCCCGGCGCCAGACGGAAAAACTTCCGCGGCGGGGCCTCCATGAAGTCCTCCCGCTCCACGTAGAGAACTCGCGAAAACGGCACCTTCCTGGTCCCCATGGAATCGTCCTCCGGGTTGTTGATGGCGGTCATCTCCTCCACTTGCCCCTCCGGATAGTTCTCGATGACCAGCTTCAACGGATGCAGCACCCCCATCACGCGACGCGCCTTCCGGTTCAGGTCCTCCCGCACGCAGTGCTCCAGCATCTGAATCTCCACCGTGTTGGGCCGCTTGGCTATCCCCAGCCTCTCGTTGAAGGTCCAGAGCGCTTCCGGCGTGTACCCCCGACGACGCATGGCCGAAAGCGTCGGCATCCGCGGGTCGTCCCACCCCGTAACGTATCCGCCCACAACCAACTCCCGCAGCTTCCGTTTGCTCATAACCGTGTGCGTCAGGTTCAGACGCGCGAACTCAATCTGCTGTGGATGATGTATCCCCAGCTTCTCGATAAGCCAGTCGTACAGGGGCCGGTGGTCCTCGAACTCCAGGCTGCACAGCGAGTGGGTAACCCCCTCGATGGAGTCCGACTGCCCGTGGGCGAAGTCGTACGTGGGGTAGATGCACCATCCGTCCCCCGTGCGCTGGTGGTCCAGATGCAGCATGCGATAAAGCACCGGGTCGCGAAGGTTCAGGTTCCCGGAAGCCATGTCTATCTTCGCCCGCAGCACCCGCGCGCCGTCCTCGAATTCCCCCGCCCTCATCCGACGGAACAGGTCGAGATTTTCCTCCACGCTCCTGTCCCGATAAGGACTGGGAATCCCCGGTTTCGTAAAAGTCCCCCGGTGCTCGCGAATCGCCTCCTGCGACAGGTCGCAGACGTAGGCCAGACCCGCCTTTATCAGCCGCTCGCCGAACTCGTAAAGCTGCTCGAAGTAGTCCGACGCGTAGTACAGGTGGTCGCCCCACTCCAGGCCCAGCCAGCGCAGGTCCTCCTGGATGGCGCGAACGAATTCCTCCTCCTCTTTGGCGGGATTCGTATCGTCGAAACGCAGGTGGCAGACGCCCCCATAGTCGCCGGCGATGCCGAAGTTGATGAACGCCGCCTTGGTGTGCCCGATGTGCAGGTAGCCGTTGGGCTCCGGCGGAAACCGGGTGACCACCCGCCCCTCAAACCGACCGCTTTCGTTGTGCGACTCGATAATCGCGCGGATAAAGTCCGTGGAAGGGGCGCTCTCGACCTTGGTTTTCTGCGTGGTCATCTACTGGACACTCTGCCTGAAATTAGTGCAACAACCATACCCAAACCCGCCCCAATCCACAAGAAGCCCCACCATTTCATCCTGAGCTCAGCTGAAGGATCTAACCCTCCAGAAACCGTCTCTCTCGGCCCTCGCCACCACAACCCAACCCAAAACCCACTACGCTATAATATATTGAAGGGAGGGATGGCCGAGTGGACTAAGGCGGCGGTCTTGAAAACCGCTTCTCGTCTTGCGCGAGACGTGGGTTCGAATCCCACTCCCTCCGCCACAAAAACCTTCCTCGCCGATCAGGTGCCCTTCTCGAGCCACCACCCCTCACACTCGCCTACCGTCGGTCCGCAGCAACTACCCCCCTACCGCGGCTTCGGGGGCGGCGGTTCCGTGAACTCCAGCCCCTGCTCCACCGCCTCGTCCCGACGCCGCTCCCAGTCCCTCATATAGGCCTTCCACATCTCAAGTCTCCCCTCTGCCTTCCCTTCCGCCTTCCCTTCCGCCTTCCCCTCGTTGAATCGCTTTTGCAGGTATCTCTCTGATAGCAGCACGGTTCCCTCCACTATGACAAACGATCCGGCGGCGCTTACGACGACTACAGCTTCCATGAAGCTTACAACGGATAGCGCCTGCCCTTCTCCGAATATAAACGCAAGGACGCAACCGGGCAACAATAGCGCAAGGAATATCAGCAGAAACCATCCCTCGCTATGCTTTGGCAGTAACATCCGCAACTGCACTATACCATATATGTTCTATCTTTTCCAACTCAAGCCAAATCAGCTTGACCAACCCCTCTCCCCTTCGCTAAAATGTATCCAATCGTGGCGGCTTGTCCGCTGCTTTTATGTGTTTGGCCGTGGATGCGGGCCCCAGTGGCGCAAAGGTAGCGCAGCCGACTTGTAATCGGCAGGTTAGCGGGTTCGAATCCCCTCTGGGGCTATACCTCCAAACACTGATTACGACGAAGTAGGTAAAGAAATACGCCCAAACCGTTGGCCTCCTTCATAGCCTGTGATAAACTATACCCACCCTTAATTCAGGAGGGGTGGGTGAGTGGTTTAAACCACCAGACTGTAAATCTGGCGCTCGAAAGGGCTTCGCAGGTTCGAATCCTGCCCCCTCCACCATCAATTCGCCTATAGCATCAACCAAACCAAACTTACCGCCCACATAGCTCAGATGGTAGAGCACGCCCTTGGTAAGGGCGAGGTCGACGGTTCAAGTCCGTCTGTGGGCTCCAGCAGTCACCGGCGCCCAAATATAATTTTCTAAATAGCAGGAGGAACCTAGATGGCAAAGCAGAAATTTGAGAGAGGTAAGCCTCACGTAAACGTCGGCACCATCGGCCACGTTGACCACGGGAAAACCACCCTCACTTCAGCCATGACCATGGTTCTGGCAAGCCAGCAGACCGGCACCAACGTCAGGGCTTTCGACACCATCGACAACGCCCCAGAAGAGAAGGCCCGCGGCGTGACCATTAACATCGCCCACATCGAGTACGAGACCGAAAATCGTCACTACGCCCACGTGGACTGCCCCGGCCACGCCGACTACATCAAGAACATGATCACCGGCGCAGCCCAGATGGACGGCGCCGTCCTCGTCGTCAGCGCCCCGGACGGGCCCATGCCCCAGACCAGGGAACACATCCTCCTAGCTCGCCAGGTGGAAGTCCCTCGCATCGTCGTCGCCCTCAACAAGGTCGACGCCATGGACGACGAAGAACTGCTGGAGCTCGTCGAGCTCGAAGTTCGCGAACTCCTCAGCGAGTACAACTTCCCCGGCGACGACACCCCCGTCGTCCGCGTGAGCGCCCTCAAGGCCCTCGAAGAGCAGGAGTCCGGCAACGCCGACGGCCCCTGGAGCCGGAACATCCTCGAACTCATCGAGGCTATGGAAGACTACATCCCCGTCCCCGACCGCCCAAAGGACCGCCCCTTCCTCATGCCCGTTGAAGACGTCTTCGGCATCAAGGGCCGCGGCACCGTCGTCACCGGCCGCGTGGAGCGCGGCACCATCCGCACCGGCGACCCCGTCGAGATCGTCGGCTTCGGCAAGGTCTCCAAGACCGTCGCCACCGGCCTCGAGATGTTCCACAAGACCCTGGACGAGTCTGAGGCCGGCGACGCCGTCGGCGTCCTCCTCCGCGGCGTGGACCGCGAGCAGGTCGAGCGCGGCGAAGTCCTCGCCCAGCCCGGTACCATCCAGCCCCACTCCAAGGCCAAGGCCGAAGTCTACGTCCTCAGCAAGGAGGAAGGCGGCCGCCACACCCCCTTCTTCACCGGCTACAAGCCCCAGTTCTACATCCGCACCAGCGACATTACCGGGGAGATCAAGCTGGAAGAGGGCGTCGAAATGGTCATGCCCGGCGACAACACCACCATGGAAATCAACCTCATCTACCCCATCGCCATGGAAGAGGGCCTCCACTTCGCCATCCGCGAGGGCGGCCGCACCGTGGGCGCGGGGGTAGTCACCGACGTGGGAGAATAGAAAATGGCTAGAAGGCGCGGGGAAGTCAGAATCCTCGTCACCATGCAGTGCTCCGACTGCCGGGAGAGGAACTACATCACCAGCAAAAACCGCCGGAACGATCCGCAGCGGCTGGAGCAGCGCAAGTACTGCTCCCGCTGCAGGCAGCATCGGGCCCACAGAGAGGTCCGCTAGATGAGCACCCGCGGTCCCGGTACCGCCGCATTCCGCCGTCCCAGCCAGGACCAGATGCGGCGGTTCCGCCCCATCGAGTTCATCAAGGAGGTCATCGCAGAACTGCGAAAGGCCGTCTGGCCCACCCGGGAGGAGACCATCCGCCTCACCTGGGTCGTCATCGTCATCGGCGCCCTCGTCGGCTCAATCCTCGGCCTCTACGACTTCACCCTCTCCAGAACCCTCACCCAGTACGTCATTCTCCCCTAGCCATCCAATCATCCCCACCGCCGGTTCACCAAGGAAATGAAAGCTACCACTGACATCCAACCCAACTCCGACTGGTACATCGTCCACACCTACTCCGGCCAGGAAGACCGGGTCAAGAAGAACCTGGACATCCGCGTCCAGAGCCTGGACATGCAGGACCGCATATACCAGGTGGTCGTGCCCACGGAGGAGGAAATCGTCATCCGGGACGGCAAGCGCCGCAAAGAACGTCGCAAGGTCTTCCCCGGCTACATCCTTATTCAGATGAAAATGGACGACGAAAGCTGGTACGCCGTGCGAAATACCCCCGGCGTAACGGGCTTCGTCTCCACCGAAGACGAACGGGACAAGCGGCAAAAGCCCATCCCCATGGAGCCCGAAGAAGTCGCCTCCATCATGTCCCAGCTTGAAACGGGACGACCCCGCGTCAGCGTCGGCCTCCAGGTCGGCCAGACCGTACGCATCACCGCCGGCCCCTTCGCCGACTTCATGGGCACCGTCGGCGAAGTGGACCCGGACCGCTCCCGCATCCAGGTGCTCGTCTCCTTCTTCGGCAGGGAGACCCCCGTGGAGCTCGACTTCCTCCAGGTGGAGAAGCTCTGAGATACCCTGGGCCTCCCCCTCACTCACCAGCGAAGATACATCGAACCAGTCGCCAATACACTCAGAGCAAAACAAACAGCGCAACAAGGGTTATAAATAATGGCAAAGAAGGTTAGAGCCGTAATAAAGCTTCAGCTTGCCGCCGGCCAGGCCAGCCCGGCCCCGCCCGTCGGCCCCGCCCTCGGTCAGCACGGCGTCAACATCATGGCGTTCGTCAAGGAGTACAACTCCCGCACCGCCAACCAGGGCGGCAACATCGTTCCCGTCCACCTCACCGTGTTCGAAGACCGCTCCTTCACCTTCGTCACCAAGACACCCCCGGC
The DNA here is from genome assembly GCA_951812825.1 of uncultured Dehalococcoidia bacterium. GTDB lineage: Bacteria > Chloroflexota > Dehalococcoidia > Lucifugimonadales > JAPULR01. The sequence goes on from OX638324.1 coordinate 1,393,756, forward strand.
CTCGGACATGCTCCGCAGGGCCGCCGGCATCGAGAAGGGCTCGTCCCTCATTCAGGAAAAGGCTGGCGCCGTCAAGCGCAGCGCCCTGGAGGAGATCGCCAGGCAGAAAATGGCGGACCTGAACGCCAAGGACCTGGCCGGCGCCACCAGCATTATCGAAGGCACCGCCCGCAGCATGGGCATCGAGATTAGCGAGGACTAGTGTAATGAAGCGAGGCAAAAGACTCCGAGATTCCATCGACACTCTGGACGCAGACAAGCTCTATCTGCTCGACGAAGCCGTGGAGGCCTTGCAGTTGATCTCCACCGTCAAGTTCGACGAGACCGTGGAGCTGCATCTCCGCACCAGCGCCGACCCCCGCCACGCAGACCAGCTTGTGCGCGGCGTCGCCATGCTTCCCCACGGCCTCGGCAAGACCATCCGTGTCCTCGTCTTCGCCGACGGCGAAGCAGCCACCATTGCGAAGGAGGCCGGCGCCGACTACATCGGCGACGACGAGGTCATCAAGAATATCCAGGGCGGTTGGGTCGACTTCGACGTCGGCCTCGCCATCCCCGACATGATGAGCAAAATAGGCAGGCTCGGCCGCGTCCTCGGCCCCCGCGGCCTCATGCCCAACCCCAGAACCGGCACAATGGTCCAGATGCAAGACCTCCCACGCGCCATCGACGAAGCCAAGAAGGGGCGCGTGGAATACCGCGTCGACCGGACCGCCATCATCCACGTGCCCGTAGGCAAGATCAGCTTCCCCAAGGAAAACCTCGTGGAGAACATCGCCACCATCGTGGACGCCGTCCTGAAGGCCCGCCCCTCCAGCGTCAAAGGGGCCTTCATCAGAACCGCATTCCTCACAAGCACCATGGGGCCCAGCATCAGGCTTGACGTGAACGCCCTCATGTCTGTTAAAGTAGAATAACCAAAGAGTAATTAACCAGAAACCGGCCGCTCAAGACAGCAGGTTCCCAGCCAGGGATTAAACCACCTGCCGAGGCGCCCCGGAAAGACCGGCTCCCCACGGAGCCCTTCATTCCCGGCGCACGAGCGCGGGGAATTTTTTTGATTTGAGGAGAACTCAAAATCCATGCCAACCGATAGAAAAATACAACAGGTGGCGGAAATAAAAGAGCGTCTTGAACGCTGTAGCATCGCCGTGTCCACCAACCCCACCGGCCTCGACGCCAACGACATGAACGACCTGCGCCGCCGCCTCCGCGAACGCGACGTGGAATACCGCATCGTCAAAAACACCCTGACCTACATCGCCGCCGAGGAGGCCTCCAAGCCCCAGCTGCGGAACGTGGTAAACGGACCCACGGGCCTCGCCCTGGGCTACGACGACCCCCGGCTGGTGGCACAAACCCTGGAGGAGTTCATCCGCGCCACCCGCTCGCCCCTGGCCATCCAGGGCGCCCTCCTCAACACCCGCGCACTGTCCCCGGAGGAGGTCCACGTCCTCGCCGGCCTCCCCGCCCAGGACGTGCTCATGAGCCAGCTTCTCGGGCAGATCCAGCATCCCATATCCAGGCTGGTGGGCCAGCTTCAAGCCCCCATTAACGGACTCGTCAACACCCTTAGCGCCACCATTGGTGGGTTGGGCAACGTCCTCCAGCAGCGCATACAGCAACTGGAGAACGAGACGGACTCATCGCCTTAACCCCAAGCCCATGCCCCTCGAAATCAACTTCAACCACAATTAACATCAAACCAGAGGAATGAAAAAACAGGAGGAAAAAATGAGCAACGAAGAAATTCTTGAAGCAATCAAAGGTATGACGGTAATGGAGCTTTCGGAGCTGGTTAAGGCCCTGGAAGACCAGTTCGGCGTCTCCGCCGCCGCTCCCGTAGCCGTGGCCGCTCCCGTAGCCGCCGCTGCCAACGGCGACGCTCCCGCCGACGCCGAAGAGGAGCAGACCGAGTTCTCCGTCGTCCTCACCGATATCGGCGACAACAAGATCAACGTCATCAAGGCCGTCCGCGAAGTCACCACCCTCGGCCTCCGCGAGGCCAAGGCCGTGGTCGAGGCCGCTCCCAAGGCCATCAAGGAAGCCGTGAGCAAGGACGAGGCAGAAGAGGTCCAGAAGAAGCTGGAAGCCGCCGGAGCCAAGGCCGAACTCAAGTAGACGACTTCCCCATCATGCTTTCCATGCGGGTCGAAACTTGAGCCGAAAAAAAGATAGAGAACGCTTCCTCGCCCAGAAGCGCCTTAACCCGGACTACGTGGGATTCCGGGGCTACGACAGCCCCGCCCAGACCTCGGGGCCGCCCCTGGAGAAGGTCACCTGCTCCAGCTGCGGCCGCGTCCGGAACGTCCCCGTGGGCGTCGCCGCCGAGCATTCCGACGATTATGTTTGCGCCACCTGCCAGGAAAAGTTGGAGGAAGAGACCAAAGAGGCCGCTAACTAAAAGGCACCCCCATGGAGCAGCCTCCAACTATTTCCTATAGCACCATGATTCGGGACACTCCCGCCACGGAGCGCCCCCGCGAAAAGCTGAAAAACTTCGGCCCCCACCACCTCAGCAACGCTGAACTTATCGCCATTCTGCTCAGGGTAGGCGTCAAAGGTGAAGGCGTCGTCACCATGGCCCAGCGTCTTCTCCACCGCTTCGGCGGACTCCCCGGCCTCGCCAGGGCCAACTTCGTCGAACTCTGCGCAGAACACGGCATCAGCGAGGCCAAAGCCTGCCAGATTCTGGCCGCCATGGACCTGGGCCGTCGCCTCTCCACCCTCAAAGCCACCGGCAACCCCAAGATAGGTTCTGCAAGAGACGTGGCCAATCTCCTCTTCGGCGAGATGAGCTTCCTGGACAGAGAGCACCTCAAAACGGTGCTGATCAACACCAAGAACGAGGTTATGGGCATCCGCGAAATCTACGTTGGCAACGTGAATTCATCCATCGCCCGACCCTCGGAAATCTTCCGCCCCGCCATCCGGGAAAACTGCCCCGCCATAGTCGTCGTCCACAACCACCCCTCCGGCGATCCTACCCCCAGCGCCGAGGACATAGTCGTCACCCGCCGCCTCGTGGAAGCCGGCAAGGTCCTCGGCATTGAATTGCTCGACCACGTAGTCATCGGCAGCGACGAACAATTCATCAGCCTCAAGGAGCACGGCCTGGGCTTCTGACCCCCCAATTCTTGTTCCTGCGAACGAAGGCGCGTGCAGCAACCGATCCCCTCCGTCATTCCCCCCTACCCCTCGTCATTCCCGCGAATGCGGGGGCGGGAATCCATCTTCCCCCTTCCTCCGCCCCTTGTTTCTACACGCCATCTGCAAGACAATTAGGGCAGCTACATCCTCAATCAAAAGGAGCAGGATTTGTACTTCTACAGCGCGCAGGAAAGAGACCCCAAGGAGATAGTCCCCGGGGGCACCATACGCACCTTCTGGGGAGAAAACACCCTCCTCTCCATGGTGGACATCGAACCCGGCGTGGAGGTCCCCCTTCACACCCACCCCCAGGAGCAGTCCGGCATCATCATCGAAGGCGAGCTGGAAATGGGCGTGGACGGTAACGTCCGCATCCTAAAGCCCGGCGACATGTACATCATCCCCGGCGACGTCGAGCACTACGCCAAGGCCACCACAATCAAAGCCAAGGTCCTCGACATCTTCAGCCCCGTCCGCGAAGACTACCAGTATTAGGAGGAATCTCATGGCCCAGGTTTCAACGAGAGGCCAGGTCTACCGCCGCTTCGGCGCCCACCCCATCATCAACGCCTCCGGCACCGTCACCCGCCTCGGCGGCTCCCGCACCCGCCCCGAGGCCTTCGCCGCCATGGCCGAAGCCACCAACTTCATGGTGGATATGCACGAACTGAATAATCGCGCCGGCGAGGTTATCGCCCGGGTCACCGGCGCGGAGGCGGGCTTCGTCTGCAACGGCGCCGCCAGCGGGCTCCTGCTCCAGGCCGCCGCCGTCATCGCCGGCGCAAACCCCGCCGTCGCCCAGCAGCTCCCCCATCCCGTGGGCGTCCCCAACGAAATCATCATCCAGACGGCCCACCGCTTCCCCTACGACCAGGCCTACCGCGCCGCGGGCGCAAAACTCATCACCGTCGGCACCGGCCGTCGCTGCGCCCCCTGGGAACTGGAAGCCGCCATCACCGACCGCACCGCCGCCGTCGCCTACCTCTTCTCCCCCTTCATCGCCCGCACCGTTCTCACCCTCCCCGAGGTCGCCGAAATCGCCCACGCCCACAACGTCCCCGTCATCGTCGACGGCGCCTCCATGGTGCCCCCCAAGTCCAACCTCCGCCGCTACATAGACATGGGCGCAGACCTCGTTACCATCAGCGGCGGCAAGGGCATCCGCGGCCCCCAGGGTTCCGGCCTGCTCTTCGGACGCAAAGACCTGGTGGAGGGCGCCGCAGCCAACGCCAGCCCCAACCAGTTCCTCGGACGCGGCATGAAGGTCTCCAAGGAAGAGATTATCGGCTTCCTCACCGCCCTCGAACTCTTCATCGACGAAGACGAGGAAGTCGAGATGTCCAGGCTCCACTCCATGGCCCAGCGAATAGTCGACGCTCTCATCGAAATCCCCGGCCTGCAGGTCTCCGTTCAGCGCGACCAGAACGACTTCCTCGTCCCCACCGCCGTCCTGAAGTTCGGTTCCGACTGGAACGGCCCCACCAAGGACCATTTCATGACCGCTCTGGAAGAGGGAGACCCGCCCGTGTTCCTGCAGGGGTCCTTCGTCCCCGAAGACGTGATGGCCGTCGACCCCTTCAACGTGTCGGAACAAGAAATGCCCGTCCTCATCCAGCGCCTGCGGGAGGAACTCCTCCGCCAGCCGCGTTAGATCCCCCTAAGCCTTACCCCTGCGTCACAGGCGTCTTCTTCTTGCTGCCCGTCACTAGGAACAACACCTGCTCCGCTATGTTCGTCGCCCGGTCCGCCACCCGCTCCAGGTCGTGGGCGACCCATACCAGGTACGTCGCTCTCTTGATGTTTCTCGGGTCCTCAATCATGTACGTCAGCAGTTCCCGGAATACCTGGTCGTAGAGAGCGTCCACCTCATCGTCGTCGTCGCAGACCTGTTGCGCCAGCTCTATGTCCCGTTCGACCAGCGAGTCCAGGCTCCGCCGCATCATGTCTATGGTCTTGTCCGCCATGCGGGGAATGTCGATTAGAGGCTTCAGCGGCGGCTCGTCCCCCATCATCAGGCTGATCTTGCCTATCCCCTCCGCATAGTCGGCCATCCGCTCCAACTCCGTGCCAATGTGCAAGACGGCCAGCAGATACCGGAGGTCCCGCGCCACCGGCGTCTGGGTAGCGATGACGTGAATGCACCGTTCTTCTATCTCAACCTGCTTGTCGTCGATGATGTCGTCGTCCCGCACCACCTCGCGGGCGGCCTGCATATCCCGATTTCTGAGCGCGTGCATGGCCTTGGAAAGCGCCTTCTCCACCATGCTCCCCATGACCAGCAGGTCGTCCTGCAAAGTAGTCAGTCCCTGCTCGAATATCGTTCTTGGCATCGTCCCCTCCTACTCGGCCATCCACGCAGCCAGCATTGCTGCTAGCTGAACCGGCCCGTTATATACGCTTCCGTCTGCTCGTGGCTTGGGTTCGTGAACATCTTCTCCGTACTGTCGAACTCCACCAGGTAGCCCGACCTGTCCTCACCCACCATCAGGAACGCCGTCTCGTCCGAAACCCGCGCCGCCTGCTGCATGTTGTGGGTGACAATGACAATGCTGTACTGCTCCTTCAATTCCCGGATCAGGTCTTCGATGGCCAGCGTCGCGATGGGGTCCAGCGCCGAGCACGGCTCGTCCATCAGGATAACCTCCGGCTCGATGGCGATGGCCCGCGCGATGCACAGCCGCTGCTGCTGTCCGCCCGAAAGCGAAAGGGCGCTGTCCTTCAGCCGGTCCTTCACCTCGTCCCACAACGCCGCCTTCCGCAGCGAACCCTCCACCGCCTCCGCCATGTTTCCCCGGAACCCGTTGATCTTAAGCCCGAACGCGATGTTGTTGTATATCGACTTGGGAAACGGGTTAGGCTTCTGGAACACCATCCCAATCCTGCTCCGCAGCTCCACCGGGTCCACCTCGGGAGCGTTGATATCCTCACCGTCGAACAGTATCTGCCCTTCTATACGACCGCCGGCGGATAACTCGTGCATCCGGTTCAGGCAGCGCACCAGCGTGCTCTTCCCGCAGCCGGAAGGGCCAATGATCGCCGTCACCGCGTTGCGCCGCATCGGCATGTTAACATCCGTGATAGCCCGAAAGTTGCCGTAGTAGGCGTCCAGATTCCTTACCTCCATAACCTTGGAGGCCGACCCGTTCGACATGGAATTGTCAGGCTTCTGGCTGAACTTAGCCTCTATTCGTCTCATCGTTATAGTGGTCACCAACTTCTCCTTCTAGCGTACATGTAGCGAAGCGCCACAGCCACGCTGTTGAGCAACAATAGCACAATCAATAGTGCAACGATACCGGATGCCGCGTTCTCCTGGAACCCGGGCAGAGGACGCGCAACCCAGCTGAATATCTGTATCGGGAGCACCGTAAAGGTGTCCGTCGGACTGGTCGGCACAAAAAACACGGAGGTGAACGCTCCCATGGCTATCAACGGTGCAGTTTCGCCTATCGCTCGGCCCAAGGCTAAAATAATCCCCGTCAGCACCGCAGGCATTCCCGCGGGCAGCACCTGGTGCCACACCGCCTGCCACTTCGTGGCCCCAAGCGCCATCGCCGCCTCCCTCATCGAGGGCGGCACCGATCTCAACCCCTCTCGAGACGCCACAATTGTTATCGGCAGCACCAGTAGCGTCAAAGTCGCGGCGGCGGCCACTATGCTCGATCCCAGGTTCATTCCAAATACGAACACCGCCAGCCCCAGCAGCCCGTAAACCACCGAGGGCACGCCGGCCAGGGTGCTGATATTAGTCTCGATGAGCTTTGTGAACCAGTTGCGTCTGGCGAATTCCTCCAGGTAGATCGCAGCCCCCACCCCCACGGGCACAAAGAACAGGCAGGTCAATCCCATCACCCAAAGGGTCCCCATCAGCGCCGCAAGTATCCCCGCGTCCTCCGGTTTCCGCGACGGGAAACTCGTAATGAAGTTCCAGTCCAGTCCTCCAAGCCCGTCCCTCGCCACCACAAAGAGCAGCACCGCCAGGCACAGCACCCCAAAGCCCGTGGCCGATATCGCCAGGCCGGCGAACAACCACGAACTCCACTTCTTGCCCAGTTTGGCAGTAATCTCCCCTATCAGCGTTGGGGGCGGGGCGTTCATTCGTATTCCTCCCTGAACTTGCCGATGAACCACCGGGCAATCAGGTTCAAACCAAGGGTGAATATGAACAACAGCATCCCTATCGCAAATATGCTCTGGTATTCAACCGTGCCCCTTGCCGTGTCGCCCGACGCCACCTCCATTATGTAGGCGGTCATCGCCTGCATCGGCTCCAGAGGATTTCCGGACAGGTTCGGAATCCCGCCAGCTGCAATCGTCACAATCATCGTCTCCCCGATGGCCCGCGCCAGGGCCAGAAGCCCCGCCGCCACTATCCCGGAGAGCGCTGCGGGTACTACCACCTTTACCGAAACTTGGAACCGGTTCGCCCCAAGCGCGTAGGCCCCCTCCCGCAGCCCGTTGGGCACCGCCCTCATCGCGTCTTCGCTGAGAGACGCCACCATCGGAATCAGCATTATCCCCATCGCCAGGGACGCTCCCAGGGCCGTGAAAATGGTCTCCGAATGAAAAATCGGCCTCACAATCGTCGGCGCTATGAAGCTGATGACAAAGAACCCGTATACAACCGTAGGTATCCCCGCCAGAACTTCAAGGGCCGGCTTCACCGTCTCCCGAATCCAGCTGGGCGCATATTCGCTCAAATAGATAGATGTCAATAGTCCAATGGGAAAGGCCACGGCCATCGCCATCAACGCAATCATCGCCGTTGCCGAAAGCAGCGGCAACGCCCCGAAGCTCTTGTTCGCGAACAGCGGCCTCCACTCCGTCCCCGTCAGAAAATCGAAGATGTTTACGTGGGTGAAAAACGGTATCGCCTCCGCCAGAAGCACCACCACGATCCCCGCCGTGGTAACCACCGAGAGCACCGCGCACAAAAACAGAAAGGCCATAACGGGGGCCTCCCGCAACCTTCGTCGCGGGAGACGTCCCGTTAGCCAATTGCCTGGTAAAAGGCCCATGCTTGCCAGTTTGGTAACGATGGCTCCTTATACCTCTAGACGGTCGCCCGAGCCGAACGGTATGAGCTTCCTGGCTGTGAAGTCATGCATCTTCTGAACTGAGAACCTCCTAGTTGACCCGCTCCAGAGCCTCGGTGATCGGGGTCCCGGCCTCTATCGTGTTGAAGATGGATCCCGTCTCCCCGTTCTCCACCCTGTCCCTGCCCCAGTCGTACACGTCCGCGGGCAAGGGCACGTACCCAACCTCCGTCACCAGCGTCGGTCCCTCGTTCAGGTAGAAGTCCGCGAACGCCCTCAACTCAGGCCGACTCTCCATCTCTCCCTTGTTTACATAGATGAAGATCGGCCTCGCCAATGGCAGGTACGTCCCGCTCTCTACCGACTCAGCTCCAGGCGCAACGCACTCTCCGCTCGCCGGATTCACCACCGATACCGCCTGTACCAGCGCCCGGTACTGCTCCAGGTACGCCAGTCCAAAGTACCCTACTCCTCCAGGCGTCCCGTTTACTCCGTTCGCTATCAACGGGTCCTCTTCCGTTGCCAGGTCCAGGTCGCCTCTATGCGCCCCACCCTCGCCCATGATCGCCTCGGTGAAGTAGTCAAACGTTCCCGACGCCGTCGTCGGTCCGTATATCCTCAGCCTCTGGTCCGGGAAGCTCGAGTCCACCTGGTTCCAGTTCGTGACCTCTCCTTCGCTCTCAGGCCCGAAGATGGTCTTCAACTGCTCTACCGTCAAACACGGCGCCCAGTCGTTTTCAGGACTCACTATCACCGATAGCGCGTCAAACGCCACCGGCAGCTCAATCACCTCGATCCCATTTCCGGCACACGCCTCAAGCTCAGACTCCTTCGCGGGCCTAGATGCGTTCCACACGTCTATCGTCCCCTCTTCGCACATCGCCCGGCCGCCGGCGCCCGTACCCGTGGATGCTACGTTTACGCGCACCCCGGAGTTCGCCTTGCTGAACTCTTCAGCCACAGCCTCGCTTATCGGAAAAACCGTGCTCGAACCCGCTACCGCTATCGTTCCGCTCAGCGCGGAAGCAGCAGGCGCCCCCTGGGTTGCCGCCGGGGCGGGGGTCGCCGGGGTGGGGGTCTCCCCGGCGTCGTCACTGCCGCCGCAGGCCCCAACGACGACAACCCCTGCCATAACAGCCATCGCTAGAACAACATAGAATACCCTTCTCAAGGGCAGATAATTCATTTTGATATTCGCTCCTTCACTAGCATTTGAATAATTCCAAAGCGAATATTGAAGGCAGCGAATATCCCCTGTGTTAAAGCCAGGTTAACGTTCCCCAAACACCGCCTGAACAACGTCTAAGAAACATCCAAAACCCACCCCACCCTCAACCCAAACGTCACCCTGAGCGAAGCGCAGCGCATCCGAAGAATCTCGCCCCCGTAGCCGACCCCTTCCCCTTCTCCCCTCTTCACCACATTAGCCGCAACCAGACCGAATTAATACAGAATAAGGTTGGTCGGGACCAACTTCTGCTCCACCGGGTCCACCGCCAGCGCCAGCCCCTCCAACGTGTACGCTCCTAGCAACGGTGGCGCATCGTCTTCCCCGAACACCACCAGCGTGACTTCGCTCTTGCCGTCGATGGTCACCCACGCTCGCCCTATGTCATTCCAGACCCGCCTCCCATCAGCCAGCAAGAACCTCCGCTTGTCCACGGCAACCACTCCCAAATCCCGCAGCAGTTGTCCCGGCAGCGTCGTGTAGGCCGCTCCGGTATCAACCGTCGCCTCTATCTCCCTCCACTTATCCCCGTCCATGCTGGCAATCTGCAGCGGCCAACTGAATGTTCCCACAACAAGTCCCTCATTTCTAATCGTAGTAGATGCTATTATATCCGATAATTTGTCCTCTTTGCCAGTAACCCCTCCCACGTAGGCGCGGTTCGCGAACCGCCCTCCCCCACTACCCACTCCCCTCCCCTCAACCCAAACGTCACCCTGCGAAGGCCCCCCGACGAAGAATCTCGCCACCGGTTGACGCCCAAACCTCTCCACGTTCCCCCGCGAAAGCGGGGGCCCACTCTTCCTCCCCTCTGTACCCTTCCACCTCTTCCCAATCCTCTCCCCCACCCCACCCTGAGCGAATCACAGCGTAGCCGTAGGGTCTCGCACCCAACCCTCCCCCCCATCACCCCGAACCCACCGAAGGCCCCGACGGCACCGTGAACCCGAAAACACTCCCCCCTCCTTCCCGACTCTCCACCCAGATCCTCCCCCCGTGCGACTCCACAATGTGCTTCGCGATCGCCAGCCCCAACCCCGTCCCCCCCTGGTCCTGCGCCCTGTCTCCCTTGTAGAACCGCTCGAACACGTGCGGCATATCCTCCGCCGCCACCCCGAAGCCCCGGTCCAACACCCGCACCTCCAGCCAGCGCCCTCGCCTCTCCAACTCCACGTCTACCTCTCCGCCCGCGGGCGTGAACTTCACCGCGTTCTCCACCAGGTTCGCAAGCACCTGCCGGAGCCTGCTCTCGTCCGCGCTCGCCTCCACCACACCCCTCGCAACGTCAGCCGACAGCGTCACCCCCTTGACCCGCGCCTGCTCCCCGAAAACCTCCACCACCCCTCTAATCGTCCGTCCCACGTCCACCGGCGACAGGTTCAGACCCACCTCCCCGCTCTCCAGCCGCGAGAGGTCCAGCAGGTCCCGCACCAGCTCAGACATCCTCTCCGCGTTGTAGGTTATCCGCCCCAGAAACTGACGCGCCGCCGCCGGGTCCTCCATCGCCCCGTCCTGCAGCGTCTCCGCCGACGCCCTAATCGACGCCAGCGGCGTCCGCAGTTCGTGGGACACGTTCGCCACGAACTCCCGCCTCGTGGTCTCCACCCGTCGCGCTTGCGTCAGGTCGTGCAGCACCAGCAGCACAGACTCCCTTCCCTGCACCGTCAGCGGCGTGGCTATCACGTTGAAGAATCGACGCTGACGGGCAAGCTGAAGCTCCAACGTCTGCGGCGCCCCGGTTTGCCGGCATCTGGTCACCAGCTCGCTTAGCTCGTGGTCCCGCACAACCTCTATGAACCGCTGGCCCACCTCCGAACCCTGCCGCAGCCCCAGCGACGCTCGGGCGGCGGGGTTCGCCAGCGTCGTGTGCCCTTCGTGGTCCAGCAGCGCCACCCCGTCCGTCATCGTCGCCAGTATCGTGGAAAGCTTGTCCCTCTCCTCTGAAAGCTCCGTCACTATCCCCTTCACGCTATCCGCCATCGCGTTCAGCGCCCGCGCCAGTTCTTGCGTCTCCTGCACCCGGCCCGTCGGCATCCTATGGTCCAGGTCCCCCCGCGCCAGACTGTTGACCACTCCCGTCAGAAGCCGAAGCGGCCCCGTCCTTCTCCGCACCCGAATCAACGCCATCACCACGCAAAGGACGAACACCGCTCCCCCCGTCAGCAGCACCGTAACCACCGCCGTCGCCCCATCCTCCAACCGCGCCGCCAGAAACCCCGCGGCGCCCCCCGTCACCAACGCCGAAAGTACGCCGCACACCAGCAGAAAGCGCACCTCAGCCAGCGAAACACCCTTCATCTTTCGACTACCCGAAACTCATCCATTCCGCCCGCCCCGTTGATGAGATTCCAATCCTGTCAAACTTAGAATTCCTCAAACCTGTACCCCGTCCCGCGAATCGTGATGATGTGACGCGGCGCACCAGGCTCCCTCTCTATCTTCTCCCGCAGCCACCGGACGTGCACGTCCACCGTCCGCGGGTCCCCGAAGTATTCCGTACCCCATACCTGGTCCAACAGTTCGTTGCGCGTGTAAGCCCGGCCCGGATTTCCCGCCAGAAACGCCAGCAGGTCATACTCTTTGGGCCGGAGGTCCACCGACTTTCCAAACAGGTGGGCCGTACGCGCCTCCAGGTTCAGGATCAGGTCTCCAACGCTGATGCTCTTCTCCTCCTCCGGCGGCCCCACGTCCATCTCCCGACGTCGGATGAGCGCCCCCACCCGCGCCAGCAGTTCCCGGATGCTGAAGGGCTTGGTCATATAGTCGTCCGCCCCCAGCTCCAGCCCGCCCACCTTGTCCAATTCCTGGTCCCGCGCCGTCAAAATCAGGATCGGCGTCGCCATCTCCCTCCGCACAATCCGGCACACCTCCAGCCCGTCCAGCCCCGGCAGCATGACGTCCAGCACTATCAGGTCCGGCTTCTCCTCCCGCGCCATCTCCAACGCCGCATCACCGTCCATCGCCTGCAGCACCCGATAGCCCTTCCGGTTCAGGTTATACGACAGCACGTCCTGCAGCGAGTCGTCGTCCTCCACCACCAGCACCGTCCGCTTCATTTCCAGCTGCTCACTCATCGCTTCTGGTAAGACCTTCTCCTATCCAACATCCCGACGAAATCCGGGGGTGCCCCCATTCTTGTTCCTGCGATCAAAGCTTGCGCTCGCGGAGGCGGGAACAGGAACCCAGTGCGGGGCGCGACCAAGACGTCCCCCGCCACCGACAATCCCCCCAAACGGCGAAACACCCCTCCCCCACCCCCAACCCCAAACTTGCCGTCATGCAATGACACCCTAAACCCCCGCCGCGCTCGCGCCCGCAATCCGCCCGAACACCGACCCCGCCATCAGCCCCGCCCCTCCTGGGTAATTGTGATAGAAAAGCCCGCCCACCAGCTCCCCAGCCGCGAACAGACCCCGCACCGGCGTCCCCTCCGTGCTGAGCACCTGGCCCCGTTCATTGATGCGAAGTCCCCCGAAGGTGAACGTAATCCCGCAAGTGACGGCGTAGCCCAGGTAAGGCGGCGTGTCGATGGTCAACGCCCAGTTCGACTTCGGCGGGGAAATCCCCAAAGTCCCCTTCCCATCCAGCCGCGTCGGATCGAATTCCCCCGACTGAACCGCCTCGTTGAACGACGCAACCGTCTCCATCAACCCCTGCGGCTCGATGTCCAGCGCCCCAGCCAGCTCCTCCAGCGTATCCGCCTCCCCCATCGTGCACTGCGCGATGCTGTACTCGTCCCTCAGCAGGTGCTTCACCTTCCCATCGAAGATCTGAAAGGCGGCCCGACGCGGCTGGTTCATTATCTCCCGGCCATACTTGGCGTAGGTGTAGTTCCGAAGGTCCGCCCCCTCGTCCACAAACCTCCTCCCCTCAACATTAACCACGATGCCAAAGGGATAAGAATGCTTCTGGAACAAGTCCGTCACGTTCCGGTCTCCCGTCGGCGGGGCGTTCAGGTCCCAGGCCACGGCGTGGCAGCCGCTCCAGTGACCGTACGACTGTGCGCCCACGTCCAGCGCCATCCGAATGCCGTCACCCGTGTTGTAAGGCACCCCGCGCACCTTCACCAGCTCCCAGCCCGGCCCCAGGTATCGCGTCCGCATCTCCGCGTTCGCCTCGAAGCCCCCGCAAGCCAGCACCACCGACCTCGCCGCCACGTCCCGCATCCCCACGGAAGTTTGCACCCTCACGCCGCAGACCCCGCCCCGTTCGTCCGTCAGCAGCTTCACCCCTTTCGACTCGTACCAAACGTCTACGCCCAGTTCCATCGAAATGGCGAATAGCTGGTCGGAAAGCCCCTTGCCGCCCCCCACGGCCTCCACCACCAGCCCTCCCCAGAAGCGATGCTTGCCCTCCTGCATGAAAGACTGCCGCCCGTACAACGGCACAAACCGAAGTCCCTGCGCCCGCATCCACCTCAGCGTCGGATGGGATCGACTCACCAACGTCTGCGCAAGAGCCGGATCGCTCATCCCCTCGGTGACGCGCATCAGGTCGTCGTAGTATTCCGCCTGGGTGTAGCTACCCACCTCCAACGCCTCCTCTTCCTCCGCCGACATATCAGGAATCAGCGCCTTCACGTCCTTCAACCCCCGGTAGGCGCACCGAATCGCCCCGCCCGTAAAGTAGGTGTTGCCCCCACGAAAATACTCCGGCGCCTTCTCCAACACCAGCACGGAAGCCCCCGCCTCCCCCGCCGAAAGCGCGGCGCACAGGGCCGCGTTCCCGGCCCCCACCACCACAACGTCGTAGGCCTTCGTCATAGCCCCTCCTTACTGCCTATGATGCTATGCCCCATCCCCAAACGTGTCAAACCAAACCCCCATCCACAAAAGTGACATTTTGCCCATTGCCACCAACCCCCACCCCCTGCTACCCTCCTCCACATGAATAATACAGAACTTATGTGGCAGGCAATGGACAATATAGACAAAATGCTGGACAAGCTCGGTATACCCAAAGAACCCCCCAAAGGCTCCTTCTACGACCTCAGCGGCGAAGGAGACCCTGATAGTAATGAGGACGAAAAACCCAAGCTCAAGTCGGGTGCCCAGCCAGGCAACCAGAACGCCCGCAAGCACGGCCTCTACTCTAAACAGCTGCCCCCTCAAAAACTTGAAGACTACAATGACGCCCTCAGGGTCAGTGACCTGGGACCGGAGATAGCCATCGTACGCGTCCGGCTCAACGAACTCCTCAATGATCCCGAAGCCTCTCCGGACCTAATCAACAGGACCCTAAGTGTCTTGGGCAGACTCATGAATATCCAACGACGCTACATTTACGGATAACCATGCCTGCAACACCATTCGCTTGCCCAACTTTTTTCGAAACGAGTCCCACGCCTGAAATTGGCAAACCTAGGCACAAACTCGTTTTGCAAATCGAGTCAGCTCCACGCCTGACCACCCCGAAACGAGTCCCTCGTTTCCCACTCGTTCCAAGTGGTGGGTCTTAAGCTTCCCCCATGCCTCGACAACCCGCCCCTTGACAAACGTTCTAACTGTGATAGAATAGCCGTTCTATCACTGCTGCCAAGAGGCTCCCATGTTAATCAAACGCAAACCCGATACCTACGAAAAGCTCCACATCCTCGGCGGAATGGCCACCGACGACATCCTCTCCGACTCCGCCGCCCGCCGTCCCGGCAACCATCGCGGCCCCTACTCCGGGCGCAAGAAGAACCCCATCCCCGGCGTCTACCGCGCCTCCATGCCCAACGGCAAGTTCATCAACCTCTTCCGCGTCATGTTCACCGACTTCTGCAAGATGGACTGCCACTTCTGCCCCAACAGCCACTGGGTCCCCAGAAAACGCCACGCCTTCAAGATAGACGAGCTCGCAAAGACTTTCATGGAGCTTCACCAGCGTCACACCGTAAACGGCCTCTTCCTCAGTTCAGGCGTGGCCGGCACCGGCTCCAAGACCACCGAGCGCCTCGTCCGTGTGGTTGAAATCATCCGCAAGAAGTACGGCTTCAAGGGCTATGTCCACCTGAAAGTCATGCCCGGCACCGAGTACCAATACGTGGAAGCCGCCCACCAGCTCGGCACCCGCCTCTCCATCAACATGGAAACTCCCACCCTGGAGCACATGAAGAAGCTCAGCAAGATGAAGGACCTCCAGCGCGACATCCTTTCCCCCATGGAATGGATCAACCACCTGACCCGAAGCAGCACGGGCGGCGCCGTTGGTCAGGCCACCCAGCTTGTCGTGGGCGCCGCCGACGAGTCCGACGTGGACATCCTCGACAGGGTCGACCGTCTCTACGACCAATGGAACCTGAAGCGCGTCTACTACGCCCCCTTCCACCCCGTCCGATACACGCCCCTGGAGGAGCACCCCGCCACGCCTCCCATGCGCAGCCACCGCCTCTACCAACTGGACTGGCTTCGACGAATCTACGGATTCCCCAAGGACGAGCTTCAGCCCGCCTTCGACCCCGCCGGCTTTCTTCCCCTGGAGTTCGACCCCAAGACCACCATCGCCCTGGAAAACGTCGAAGCCTTCCCCGTAGACGTGAACGCCGCTACTAGAGAAAAACTCCTACGAGTCCCCGGCATCGGCCCCACCTCCGCCAGGCGAATCCTCCAAAACAGGTCCCGCCACACCATCGACACCTGGCGAGACCTTCAGACCATGGGCGTCGTCAAGTCCTGGGCCTGGCCCTTCCTCGCCTTCCCCGGCCACCGACCACCCCGCGCCAGGCAGACCCGTCTGGACTTCTCAGAAAAGCGCGAAAAAATCCAGGAAAGCTCCTCCCCAACCTCCCTCCGTCATTCCCGCGAAAGCCGGAATCCATCCCCCGCCCTCAGCACTCTCCCAACCGCCGCCCCCTGCGGCCTCCCCCAGTCCTGCTCCGGCTGCTCCCTCCGCGGTACCCCCGGCCACCCATCCTAGCCCATCTGATAACATCTTGTTTTCATGCAAGTATCATGCTAATCTAACTTCATGGCCAATCTGCAAGTACGAAATATGCCCGAAGACCTTCACGAGCGCCTGCGCCTTCACGCCCAGGAAAACAACTGCACTATGAGTGCTGCGGTGCTGATCGCCATTCGAAGAGAGCTGGAGAGATGGGAGTGGAAGAAGCGGCTCGCCCAGCGCCCCAGAACCGACCTCGGCGTACCGGCGGCTGAGCTTCTTGCGGAGGAGCGAGCTTCCTCTATAGAGAGGATGGATGAGTCGCTACGTAGTTGATGCGTCAATTGCAGTGGAGTACCTCCTCAGAACTCCACTGGGATTGGTAGTAGCCGACATCATTGATGATGCATATCTGGCAACCCCTGAGTTGATGGACGCAGAGGTACTCTCTGTATTGAGACGCGCCGTGTTCCGACACCGGCTGGAAGAAGCGCGGGCTTGGACGGCGGTAAACGATCTATCTAAATGGCCTGTGGACCGTATCTCCCATCGGGAACTTGCGCCTCTGGCTTGGCAGCGCTATCACAATGTAAGCGCTTATGACGCATTCTACGTTGCCGCCGCCCACATCCAGGGTCACCCGCTATTGACGGCGGATGGCCGGTTGGCCAGGGCCTCAGGCTTAGGCGTGTCAGTACAGCACGTTATGATGAGCTAATTTGGCGCCGCCCGGAACATTAGCGTTGATTAGGACAAGATTTGGACGTCGCCCGCCGAGGTCAAAGGCTCAGGCACAGTCTCAACATCTAGCCGTAGAGATTCGATGTGTAGCACGATAGCTTCCCGGATGAGTTCTTGGACTTCCTCCTATTTGCCTGCCGCCGCCACGCATCCCGGCAGGTCAGGCGCATACGCCGAGTAACCGTCGGAAGTCTTTTCAATAATCACCGTGTAGCTTATCTAACGTCTCCTTTATCCAATCCCGCCTGTTTGAGAATGCTGTGCCCTGTTTTTGGGCGAGGTCCTTACTCATTTTGCCAGCAATGGTAACGGTTCCGGGTTTGTTGGGATGGCGATACTGGCAGTGGCTGCCCTTAGTGCGGTCAAGGTGTCAGCCATCTCCCTCTACCAATCGGATAGCACCCCTGACTTTCGGCATATCAGGGTTGCGTCGTCAACCTCCCTTGGTTCTGACTTCAGTTCAGAGCACCCCCCTACTCCCCACCCCTCGCCTCAAATATCGCCCCCGGGCTCATCGGCAAAGTCTCCATCCGGACACCCGTCGCCGCGTAGATCGCGTTGGCCAACGCCGCCGGCGGCGGTATGATCGACGCCTCCCCCACTCCCCGCACCCCGTAGGGATGGCCGGGGTTATGCACCTCCACTATCACCGTGTCTATCATCGGCAAGTCCAGCGATGTCGGCATCCGGTAGTCCAGGAACGTCCCGTTCGCCATCTGTCCGTCGTCCGTGTAGAAGTATTCTTCGTTGAGACCCCAGCCGATGCCCTGCACCGTACCGCCCTGCATCTGCCCCTCCACGTAGCTCGGGTGCACCGCCTTGCCCGCGTCCTGGAACGACGTTACCCGCACTATGTCCACCTTGTGCGTCTCCGGGTCCACCTCCACGTCCACAATGCAACCCGAGGCCGAACCCCCCACCCCCTTCGGGTCGATGGTCGCCGACCCCATGATCGGCCCGCCGGTGCTGTTCAGCCGCCCCGCCAGGTCCTCGAAGCTCATCTGTAGCTCCGGGTCCACGATGGACGAGAATGTCCCGTCCTTCAACTCCACCGTATCGGCGTCCACCTCCCATATAGAGGCGGCCCGGGCTATCATCTGACGCTTCACCTCGTGGGCCGCCTGATACGCGGCCCAACCCGTAGCGAACGTCGTCCGGCTGCCCGCTGTCAGGGCCGTGTATCCGATAAGGTCCGTGTCCACCACCGTGGGGTTCACGTCCTCCGCCCGCAGTCCCAGCACCTCCGCTGCCTGCATGGCGATCGATGCTCGCGTGCCCCCGATGTCCGGGTTGCCCTCCACCAGGTTTACCTTGCCGTCGGCGCTGACGCTGATGCTGCAACTCGACGGCATCCCGATGTTGAACCAGAAGCCCACCGCGGCTCCCCGACCCCGGTTCGGCCCTCCCAGCGGAGCCTTCCAGTGGGGGTGGTCCCGCATCGCTTCCATAAGTTCAGGCATCCCCATGCTGACGTGTACGGGGCCGTCTGCCCGCCTCGTCCCTATCTTCGACGTGTTCTTCAACCGGAACTCCATTGCGTCCATGCCAAGGGCCTCCGCCAGCTCGTCCACAATGGTCTCGGCGGCGAAGGCGGCGTTGGTGGCGCCCGGCGCGCGATAGGCCGCCGTCTTCGGCTTGTTCACCACCACGTCCAGCCCCTCAATCTCCACGTTTGGAATGTCGTAGCAGGCAAAGAGACACGCCGCTCCCGCGTCCACGGGAGAACCGGGATACGCCCCCGCCTCATAGGCCAGATAAGCCTTGCTTGCGACGATGCTCCCTTCCTTCGTGGCGCCCATCTTCAGTTTCATATATGATCCTGGCGTCGGTCCCGTGCCTTCAAACACCTCCTGCCTCGACATCACCAGCTTCACCGCCGTACCAGCCTTTCGCGAAAGCAGCGCCGCCACAGGTTCCAGGTATACGGGAATCTTCCCTCCGAAGCCTCCCCCAATCTCCAGCGGCACTACCCTGATCTGAGACACTGGCAACTCCAGCATCTGGGCAATGGTGCTCCGCACCTCGAAGGGCGCTTGGGTGCTCAACCAGATAGTGAGCCGCCCGTCCCGGTTCCAGAAGGCAACCGTGGCGTGGGGCTCTATGTAGCCTTGGTGGACCGTCTGGGTGTTGAACTCCCGCTCGATCACTATGTCCGCCTCGGCAAATCCCTTCTCCACGTCCCCAAGGGTGTGGCGGAACCGCTTGGCCACGTTGCTGGCGTCGTCGTGGGCCACTCCCATCTCCTGCGTCTTCAGTCCCACGTGCAGCAGCGAAGCATCACTGTCCGTACCCTCCGGCGCAGTTAGCACCGCCGGCATCGGCTCATAATCTACCTTAATCAGAGAAAGAGCCTCTTCCGCTATGTTCGGACTTTCGGCCGCCACCCCCGCAACGGCGTGGCCCTTGTACAGGACTTTGTCGCTTGCTAGAACGTTGTCGCGCATGAACTTCAGGCTGGCCACGCTTTCGCCCAGGTCAACCTTGGAGTCCGACTCGTCCGGCTTGGTGTGAAAATCGCGGTTGGTGACCACCGCCTTCACCCCCGGCAAAGCCTCCGCTGCGGAGGTGTCGATGGAGCGGATGGCAGCGTGGGCGTGGGGACTTCGCAGCACCTTCCCGTAAAGGACAATTGCGGGATTGAAGTCCGCGCCGTACTTGGCGGCGCCCGTCACCTTGTCTGCTCCGTCGTGGCGGATGGGCCGCGTGCCCACCACGTTGTAAGTCTTTGTGGCCAGAACCATGTTGGGCTGATATTCCGTCACTGCATCACCTCTCGAATAGCACTATGGGAATGGGGCTCAGACGCCCATTATAACCCATTTCTCAACCACGCCGACCCATGCCGATCATGCTGAGTCGTGGATGCGAATTCGGCGCTTTAGGCCGGCTCCGTCCCCACAAGCACCGCGGCCATCACGCACGGCTCCGCCCCCCGGTTCCGCCAGGTGTGGACTGTGCCCCTCTGGATCAGCGTGTCCCCCGGTTTGAGCAGCGTCTCATCCCCGTTCCCCATCACCGCCCATACCTCTCCTGAAAGGATGATAATCAGGTCCACCGTGTCGCTGCGGTGCATCCCATAGTCTTCCGAGTCCAGGTCAATGGGGCCGCCCATGTACTCCTCAGCCGCCTCCGGGTTCGCCCTGAGGACGGACTCCGCTGGCATCTTCACCATCCGAAAGACCAGACTGCCTGCCTTGGGAAAGCCGCCGCCGGTGGTAAGATCCCCGTCGTCGGAAAGGTCGGGCGGAATCGACCCCATCTCCCAGATATCCACTGCCCAACCGCCCAGAACGTCGCTGGCCTTCGTGAATGGTGCCGCGCCGTCGCTGCTGAAGACGTCCTGTCCGTCCTGGTCATATCCTGTAACTACGCGTCGGATACCCTTCATTGTCTTTGCTCCTTGGATGAGTTTGGAAAACCCCTCCGCATTGCAGAGGGTTGCACATAAAACAGAAGGCCCCTCACATTGAGGGGCCTTCTGGGAAAGTCGTATGCTGCAACTAGGCGGCGGCTACCCCTAGGGAGTCCACCTTCGCCTGAATTACGTCGCGAAGCTCCTTCACTCTGGTGAGGTCAGGGTACTTGCCGTCTTCTTCCGACCTGTCGAAGATCTTTTCGCCGTCCAGATAGACCTCCAGGCGGCCGTTGGCCCCGGGGGTCAGTGAGATGCCGGCGTCGGCTCCGAAGTATCGGTAGAACTCATTCGCCATCCACGTGGCGGTCGCGTGGTACTGTCAAGGTACGCAATAGACAATGTCAATATTAACTTTCCACATAGCAAGTCCCCTCTAAGCTAGGTTTCCGGGCTTTGCCAGCACCGGTTCCCTACAGTTTAGCGTGTCATCCGTCTGTGTCAAGGGAGTGAGGACGCCAAATTTAACAAACTCCGCTTGACACTCCCGTGCCTTGGGGGTAGCATCGGCCACGCCCCCAACCAACCAGCATTGAGCAGGGAAAATGACAACGACAGGCGCGCAAAGGACCAACTGGCCGGAACGGCTGCGGGAGATCAGCCAATACGTAAACCTGACCGAGGAAGACCGCAAGCTGATACGGTCCACCGGCCCCATAGTACGCCGTTATGCCGACCAGTTGACCACCGAAGTCTACGACCTCATCTTCGAATTTCCCAACGCAGGCCGGTTCTTCTCCTACGACGACGGTACCCCCGACCCAAAGCGCGTGAAGGACAACAAGGACTCCATGATGCAGTGGCTGAATTATCTGGCCCAGGCCCCCTCCAACGACGCCTTTGCCCGCTACATGATAGCGATAAGCGCCATGCATCGGGACATCCCCATACACCGCCCCGGTCTGCCCCCGGTGCCCTCCCAGTTCGTCATCGGCACCATCTCCTGGTACCAGACCCGGCTGATTCAGATCTTTGAGGATGAGCTGGGCGACTTGCGGAAGGCGGCAGAAGCAAGCACAGCCTGGAACAAGATGCTCATGGTCTCCCTGGACATCCTCCTCGGCGCCTACCTCCTCGACTCCCGATAGCCCCAAGCCACGAGCGGCGTGTGTGGTCGTCAATGGCGCGCTATAAAAAGAAACTCCAGTAACATTTGGCATTGCCTAATGATACTTTTCCGTGAAAAGTATCATTAGGATGGCCGAAGAGATACTGAAGTATCCTTCCACTGAGCGAGCACTCTGTAAAGGATATTCTCAGCCAGAAAAGTTTCCTAATTCCGCCTAAGGGATACTGGAGTTTCCTTAAACTGAGCGAATATCCTGTAAAAGATACTATTGGGACGAAAAGTTTCCTAATTCCGCCTAAGGGATACTGGAGTTTCCTTTGCTGAAAAGACTTGGCCCTAACCCATACGGGACCTTGGTTCCAACCATAGAGAATCAGATGGCATTCGCGCCTGCTCCCCTTCCTCGAGAGTTGAACCTGAACCCTCATCTCGTGTGGATGCTCGACAATGCGTCCAGGGCCGTAGCTTCGCTGTCAGCCATAGGCGAAAACATGCAGAATCCCCACCTGCTAATTTCACCAATGTTGCGGAGAGAGGCCCTCTTGTCTTCCCGGATAGAAGGGACCATTGCGTCGTTGTCCGACGTGCTATCCCACGAGGCGATTCGCAAGAGGCGTCCCAACGACGACGTTGAGGAAGTCATCAACTACGTGGATGCTCTCGACCTGGGCATTTCGCTGCTGGAAGAGATGCCCATTTCATACAGGCTGGTAAACGAGGTCCATAGAGTCCTCCTGTCCGGAGTGCGCGGGCAGGAAAAGCGGCCTGGGGAATTTCGTACGCTTCAGGTTTGGATTGGCGCTCCGGGGTCTTCAATCAGAAACGCGCGGTTCGTCCCGCCGCCGCCGGACATGCTGCGAGACCAGTTTCAGGACTGGGAAGAGTTCGCCAACGCGGATTTGGAGATGCCGCCCCTGGTGAAGTGCGCGCTGATGCACTATCAGTTTGAGGCAATTCATCCGTATCGTGACGGTAACGGAAGAATCGGGCGCTTGCTCATCACTCTTTTTCTAAAGGAGAGCGGCATTCTTTCCAACCCACTGCTGTATCTGAGCGCCTATTTCGAACGGGAGAGGCAACGATATTATGACGAGCTATTGAGCGTCAGCGCTACGGGCGACTGGGAACAATGGCTTGAGTATTTTCTGAACGGCGTGTGGAAGGAGTCGCTGGACGTGGTGGCGCGGATTAGGCGACTGAGAGATCTGCAAGAAAGGCATCGAGCTGAACTGCTGAAGAGAAGAGCGCCGGCCAGTGAGTCTCGATTGGTTGATGAACTGTTCGCCAATCCCTTTATGACTGCGCCGAGGGCCAGCGAGATACTGGGGATGACTCCGGCGGGGGCTCGCAGGGCTTTGGGCAGGCTGGCTTCGGCGGGCATTGTACGTGTAATCTCCGACCACCGCCCCCAACTATACCTGGCTGAGGAGATACTGGAGATTCTGGACGCGCCGGAAGCTTAGACTCGCAAAGAGGGGGTTGGAGCGGGCGATGGGATTCGAACCCACGACCTTTTGCTTGGGAAGCAAACACTCTGCCACTGAGTTACGCCCGCGTCCAAAAAGCGAGGCAGAGCCTGAGTTCCGATGGTAATACGCCCCTTCAAACAATGTCAATGAATCCCTTATCGGCGTCGCTCGTCTTGACACCTGACTCCCCCTCCCCTTTAATCTACCCAACCCCTCTTGAAAGGCCGCCGATGCCGCAACCAACGCCTCCCTTCCCGTCTCTGCCAACCTCCAGGCAGGTGCTCCTGAATCAACTAAAGCAGAACGCTATTGGCCTCTGGGGTGAAGAACGAGCCGCTGCCCTCCAAGAAATCCTGGAGCAGCACGCCGAGCGGCTTGTGGACCTCTCCTCAGCCATGCCTCCCAGCGGGGAAACGCCCACTATGGGCTGGCAAAATCACCCCTAGATTCTTCTTACCCCCTGTGGCGTTCGGCACGTCCAATCCGACAACCCAAAATAGACTACTCCTGGAGGATAAACCTTGACCGAACCTCACAAGCTAACCATCGCCCAGGCCTCCGCCGAATTAGCTTCCGGCCGCCTCACGTCCCAAGCGCTGGTCGAAGTCCTCCTGAGGCGCATAGATACCCTCGACCCGCGCCTCAAATCCTGGGTAACCGTTGACGCCGAAGGTGCTCTGGAGACGGCCTTAGCCCTCGACCGGGAGATGGATGAATCTGGCCCTCGTTCCCCTCTTCACGGCATCCCCTTGGGCATGAAGGACATCTACTACACCGCCGGTCTGAAGACCACCGCCTGCTCAAAAATCCTCGCCGACTTCGTCCCCGACTACGACGCTGCGTCCGTGGCTCGTCTGCGAGAAGCCGGGGCCATAATCCTCGGCAAAACCGTCACAACGGAGTTTGCCTCCGGCGATCCGCCTCCCACCCTCAATCCGTGGCGGCCTGCCCACACTCCCGGCGGCTCCAGCAGCGGCTCAGCCGTGGCCGTCGCCGCTCGCCTGTGCCCCGGCGCCATGGGCTCCCAAACCGGCGGGTCCATCCTCCGCCCCGCCGCCTACAACGGCATCGTAGGCTTCAAGCCCACCTTCGGACGCATCAGCGTCTTTGGCGTTCTGCCCCTCGCCTGGTCTTTGGACACCATCGGCCCCATGGTCAACTCCGTGGAAGACGCCGCCATCATGCTCCAACATCTCGCGGGCTACGACCCTCGTGACTCCGGTTGCGCCGATGTTCCCATCGCCGACTACATCTCTGGGCTGAATCAGTTGGAACGCCCGCCTCGCATCGGCCTCATTGGCGGCTTCTTCAAGGAGCGCGCCGAACCCGAAGTCTGGGACCACACGGAAGGCGTGGCTCAGAAACTGTCCGCCTCCGGAGCCGTGGTGGAGATGGTGATGCCTCCCCCCAGCTTTGCCACCGCCCACACTGTCCAGTGGGTAGTCAATAACGCGGAAACAGCTGCCTACCACGAGGAGAACTTCCGCACCCGCGCCGCCGACTATAGCGAGATTCTCCGGCAGCGTATCGAGGTTGGCATCCTTACCCCCGCTGTTAGCTACATCCAGGCCCAGCGGCTGCGACGAGTCTTCCGTCGGGAGATGGAGGAACTTGCTCGCGGCTGGGACCTCCTTCTTACCCCTACAACTCCCACACCGGCGCCGCGCGATCTCAGCACCACGGGCGATCCCGTCTTCCAGAGCCCCTGGACCTCCTGCGGTCTGCCCACCATCACCATCCCCTCCGGAATCAGCCCCTCCACCGGCCTGCCCTTGGGGACGCAACTGGCCGCCCCTCCCTTTGAAGAGGCGCGCCTGCTGGCCGGCGCCAAATGGTGCGAAGGAGTCCTGGACTTGCGCCTGTTCCCGCCCGTGGACTGAAGGCCTAAGCCAGAAACTCCAGCAACGCCCGGTTGAACACCTGGCTGACCTCCAGGTGAGGCCAGTGTCCGCACTGCTCGAACACTCGCAGCTGTCCCTCAGGTATAAGCTGCGCTGCCCGACGGCCGTGGGCCAATGGAAAAATGCGATCGTCCCTGCCCCAGAACACAATCGTTGGCACCTGTAACTCCCCCAGCCTGGAGGTCAGGTTAATCGAAGATCTAACGCCTAACACCGAGACCCCCACCCGTAGCATCTTCAGCATGGCGGCGCTGTTGCCCGGACGGCTCCTCTCCTCATGTATCAAGCTCACCAGCCTTTCAGTCACGTGAGCCTTATTGTGGAACACCTTCCGAAGCACCCATTGTGTGGCGTTAGGCCGGTTGCTTATCAGCAACTCTCCCAACATGGGCATCGACATGAAACGAAGGAATCCCGCAATCTCCCGTCCCAGCCCCGCCGCGTCTTCAAGCACGAGCCGCCGCACCCGTTGGGGACGCTCCAGCGCCAGAGCCAACGCCACAAGACCCCCCATGGAGTTCCCCACAAGAGAAGTGCGTTGGAGGCCCACGGCATCCATGAATGCCTCTAGGAAGTGAATGGAGTTCTCCAGCGAGTATTCCCACGGAGGTTCCTCCGATGCCCCGTGGCCGGGCAGGTCCGGGACGTACACGGTGTGTCCCTTCGCCAGCGGTTCCACGTTGGCATACCAGATGACCGCCGCTTCCCCCAGCCCGTGTAGCAGAATTAGGGGTGGCCCCGACCCGGCTTGGTAATAGCGCACCCGTGTGTCTGCCGCAGTGACCCATTTCTCTACACCGGGCATCTTCAGTGGCGACCCGTATTTCCTGGCGTCCATAATCAATAGAGTGTACCCCCAGTTACCCTTACCCACAACAGTTCTCCATCTCTCATACGACGTCGTTAGTGAGGGCAGATTCCGGTTGACGCCCAATCCGTCGGAAGCCTAAGCTGGCACAAGCCCTATGGAAGCTAACCCCAAAACCCTATGGATATCCCAAAGAAGGCTGGAGACCCTGCTCTCAGTGCTGGATCAGGCCCCGCCCCTGGACGCCACAACCCTTCTCCTACCCCCTGGCGAATCCCTTGACGCCCTTTCCCCCACAAGTGAACGAAAGGCTCAGTGGCTGAAGGAGATGCGCGAAGCCGTCCCAGACCGCCTATGGCAGTCCGAAACGGGCGCCCTCCTCTTCTGGAGCGATCACCTCAAGCTTGCCGTTGAACCGCCATTCCCGCTGGAATCCACAGCCTTACGAAACGGCATCAGCATCAGCTCCCTCCGAACCCTGCTGCACCGAGAACCCGTCATAGCCGTTGCGCTCCTCCGGCTGGGTAGCTACTCCGTTGGCGTCTTTCGAGGACGCCGTCTCCTCGACGCCAAGACTGGCACCCGCTACGTGAAGGGACGCCACAGCGCGGGCGGAACGTCTCAGCGTCGCTTTGCCCGCGTAAGGGAGAAGCAGATCCATTATCTATACGTGAAGGTTTGCCAGGTAGCTCGGCAAAAGCTGGAACCCTACGAAAAGCAGTTGGAGCACGTATTCCTCGGTGGCGAACGGCACACCCTCTCGAGCTTCATTAAGGAATGCCCCTTCCTTCAACGCTTGGAGCCTCTGATATCGAGCCGCATCCTGCCCGTGCGCGAACCCCGCAGGCGTGAACTGGAGCGAATGCCCAATGAAATCTGGAAGAGCCGCGTAACTGTTTTCCGGCTCCCGGAAGGCTTCCCCTTTGAAGGACTTTAATTCTCGCCCCCATTTGGCTGCGTTGCGCAGCGAAAAGTGACATCATGCCCATTGATGCGCCTGCGCTGTGACTGATAACATCTTCCCGTCATCTCTATTGAATCGGAACTTTACCCGTGTCAACCTCTTCCATGTCCAGCCAACTAGCTACAAATAATTCACACCCCTCCACAGTTCGGGAAACCGACCGGGAAACCTTGGAACTGCTGGAGTTCCACCTCATCCGGCAGCAGCTGGCCCGGTACACCACCCTGGCGCCGGCGCGGGAATCCGCTCAGGCGCTGTCCCCCACCTCCGACCTTGAACAAATACGCCGTTGGCAGCAGGGCACCTTGGAGGCCCGCAGCTTCCTCGATGAGCAGGGTTCTCTGGACCTGACGGGAGTGGAGGACATTCGAGAGCTCGTGCAACGGGCTGTTCTAACCGGCGTTCTCCGGGCCGAGCATCTGCGGGAGATACACGACACGCTGCGGGCCTGCCGCCGGGCGCGCTCCGTCCTGGCTCATCGGAGGGATCTGCACCTCATATCCAGCTGGGCCCGGTTAATCCCCTCCCTGCGAGAGTTGGAAGACCGCATAGCCGCGGCCATCGACGCCAACGGCCTGATAATGGACAACGCCACCCCTGCCCTGCGGCAGCTTCGCATCCAGGCGGAACAGGCCCGCTCCCGTCTCTCCATCTCTATGGAGCGAGAGATGCGCCGCTTGCGCCGAACCAACTTATTGCAGGAGCAGCTCATTACCGAGCGCAATGGACGGTTGGTGCTGCTGGTCAAAAGTTCCCTACGCCAGCAGGTTCCCGGTATAGTCCACGACGTTTCAGATAGCGGCGCAACCGCCTTCATTGAACCCCTGGGCGCGGTGCCTCTGGGCAACCGCTGGCGCGAAGCGGCCCTGTCCGCCCGACGAGAGGAAGAGCGCATTCTACGCTCCCTGTCGTCCCAGGTGGGACTTCAGGGAGAGCAGGTCCTCGCCTCTCTGGACCTGCTGGCACAGATAGACTTCACCATTGCCAAGGGGCGCCTCTCCATGGCCCACGGCGGAACCCCACCGGCCTTCGTCGATGATGATGAGTCCCACTTGAAGCTGGAAGCTGCCCGTCATCCCCTCCTCGGAAATTCTGCCGTCCCCATCAATCTGACCCTTGGCGGCGAAGGCAGAATCCTGCTGATTACCGGTCCCAACGCCGGCGGCAAGACCGTCGCCCTCAAGACGGCGGGCCTGCTGACTGCCATGGCCCAAGCGGGTCTGCACGTGCCCGCGGGCCGCTGCCGGATGACGGTCTTCGACGCCGTATACGCCGACATCGGAGACCAGCAGAGCATCGAGCAGTCCCTTTCCTCCTTCAGCTCCCACCTTCAAAACCTGCGGGGAATAATGGAAGGCGCCACCTCCCGTTCCCTCGTCCTGCTGGACGAACTGGGGGCCAGCACCGATCCGGAGGAAGGCGCAGCCCTCGCCAAAGCCACCATCAGCTATTTCGCCCGCGGCGGGGTGGCCTGCATCGT
Source organism: uncultured Dehalococcoidia bacterium (assembly GCA_951812825.1). Classification (GTDB taxonomy): domain Bacteria; phylum Chloroflexota; class Dehalococcoidia; order Lucifugimonadales; genus JAPULR01. The sequence goes on from OX638324.1 coordinate 1,421,878, forward strand.
CACCACCCATCATCGGGACGTGGCCGCCTTTGCCCAGGACCAGCACGGCATGGTTAACGCCAGCGTGGAGCTTTATCCTTCCGACCTCACGCCCACCTATCGCCTGGCCATAGGCCTCCCGGGAAGAAGCTACGCCCTCACCATTGCGCAGCGCATGGGCATAGACGAAGCTACGGTTGACCACGCCCGTTCTCTGCTCTCCGAGGACCACCGGAGGGCTGAAGAGCTTTTGCGCAAGCTGGAAGAAGAGCGCTCCCTCGCAGAAAAACACCGCCTCGCTTCCCAGAAGGAAGCTAGGCAGACCCGCGCCGAACGAGAGGAGTTGGAGAAGCGGTTGAATGACCTGGAAAACGAAAAGGCAGTAATTCTTGAGGAGGCGCGCCAGGAGATTCAAGCCAGGGCAGACGATCTATGGAAGCGGCTCCGTCGCGCCGAACGTTCCCTGACCCGCCCCGACTGGAACCGCGACCTGAAGGACGAACGCATCGATGTTGCCCAAGTCCGCAGCCAGATACGTTCCTCCCTCGCTCCTCCGAAGTCCGAATCCAAACCAAAGGTCAACCCCAGGCGCTGGGTCGACGAACTGGAGCGGGGTGACTTCGTCTACGTCCGGGGTCTGCCCAACCCTGCGGAGGTGCTGGAGCCATCGAAGAACGGCGGCAGTCTGGAGCTGCTCCTGGGATCAGTCCGGGCAAGTATCCCGTCTCACCAGATTGAGCGTAAGGCCGAAAACCCTCAGCCCGTGAAAATGCCGGAGGGCGTTTCTCTCTCCCGCGCGCCAACGGGCCCCGCAAAGACGGAGTTGGACCTTCGTGGGATGCGCGTGGAAGAGGCCGACGCGCAGATTGAGACGTTTCTCGACCAGGCGTTGATGAAGGGGCTCTCCTCTGTGAGAATCGTCCACGGTGGCGGCACCGGCGCCCTCCGCTCCCTGGTTCGCGAACGGCTGAAAGGCCACCCTGTAGTCAAGTCAGCGCGCCCTGAGTCCGTCGGCCTCACCGATGGCGCAACCCTGGTGGAGTTGGTCTAGCCAGTGATGGGGAAGTCCATATTGATCATGCGGACGGTATGCGTTCTTGGGATGGTCGCTATGGTGGCCTTGCTGGGAGTAATCCTTGGCTGCGCCAGACCCGACGCGCCGGAAACGACGCCCCAACCTTCAACACCGGTCACACAATCCACAGATCAGAACATGCCGCGACCTAGGACGCCTCCCGAGGAGGAGGGCGTACAGGCTGTGGCGGAGCTGGTGGCCGAGGAGCTTAAGGCTCCATGGGCCTTGGACTTCACGCCGGACGGTCGTATCTTCATCACCGAAAAGGAAGGAAACATCCGCGTGTTCGCCAACGGCGAGCTGCAGGATGCGCCCTACCTGGTCATCAAAGAAGTGGCGCCGGAAGGAGAGGGTGGTCTGCTGGGGCTGACCGTTGATCCGAATTTCGCCTCCAACGGACTCTTCTACGTCTACTACAGCTATAAGGAAGCCAGCGGCGCTCTCTCGAACCGCGTGGTACGTTGGCGAGACACAGGCCAAACGGCGGTTAATCCTACCGTCATCCTCGACGGCATTCCGGGAGATCGCATCCACAACGGCGGGCGTCTTAAGTTCGGCCCCGATGGAAAGCTCTACGTGACCATCGGAGACGCCGCCTCCAGAATCCTGGCTCAGGACATTTCGTCCTTGGCGGGAAAGATACTTCGTATCAATTCTGACGGCGCCATCCCCGCCGATAACCCCATTCCAGGCTCGCCCGTCTACTCCTACGGACACCGCAATCCCCAGGGCCTGGCGTGGCATCCGGAGACCGGGGATCTCTTCGCCACGGAGCACGGGCCCGTGGGCCACGACGAAGTGAATCTCATCGTGCCCGGCGGCAATTACGGCTGGCCCGAGGTTGGCGGCGACGAAACCGGTGAGGGGTTCATTCCTCCTGTCCTCCACAGCGGCATCGAGACGTGGGCGCCCTCAGGCGCGGCCTTCTACGACGGCGACGTCATGCCGGCCCACTGGCAGGGACGGCTGCTATTCGCCGCCCTCAGGGGCCAGCGCATTGTTTGGGTGGACTTCCAGGAGCCGGACTATCAGCACGTCCAGAGGGAGAACTCCATATTCGTCCGCCTTCACGGGCGCATACGCGACGTTGTCCTCGGCCCGGACGGGCATCTCTATTTCCTCACCAACAACCTGGACGGTCGCGGTCGTCCCCGCGAGGGTGATGATCTCCTCCTCCGCATCGCGCCCGTGGCCGGCGTGCTCAGCCTTCACATCCCGTAGAGTACAATGACGCCACCCAGGCTGAACGTCGAAGCAAGATAGAAGGACGCTCTATGAAGATAGCCGTTTGCATGAAGCAGGTGCCCGTTCTCTCCCGGATAGAGTTTGACTATGAGAAGAAGACCATCCAGCGAGATGGCGTCCCCCTGGAGATGAACGTCTTTGACCTCATCGCCCTGGGGCGGGCCATCGAGTTGAAGGAAGAGATCGGCGGCGAGGTCACGGCCATCACCATGGGCCCGCCCCAAGCCAAAGAAGTGCTGGCCCACGCGCTTGCCGTCGGCGCAGACCGGGGCGTCATCATTTCCGATCCGGTGATGGCGGGGTCGGACACCCTCGCGACTTCCCGCACCCTTGCGCTGGCGCTGAAGGACGGAGGCTTTGACCTCATTCTCTGCGGTAGGAACAGCACCGACGCCGAAACGGGGCAGGTGGGGCCGGAACTTGCGGAGATCCTCGGGATTCCCCACGTAAGCCGCGCCCGGCGGATGGACTATCGACCCGAGTCCAACAGCGTTGTGGTGGAGCGGGAGACGGACGAAGGCCACGAAGTATTGCAGGTGACGCTTCCCGCGCTGATAACGGCCACGGAGGGCTTGAGCGAGGAGCGGTACGCTCGCCGCCGGATGCTGATGGAGGCGCGGGACCGGCCCGTGGAGGAGATAACTGCGGGGCAGCTTTCGGACGATACGTCGGTCTTTGGCGCGGAGGGGTCTCCGACCTGGGTCGAAGACATTCGCTTACTGGAACCGCAACGTTTGGGCGTGGTCATCGAAGACGCTGATCCCCAAACTGCGGCGCGGGCGGTGGCGGAGGGCCTTCGGGACCGTCCCGCCCCAGTCGAAGATGCAGCTCCGCCAGAAGCAACATGGGAAAGATATCCGCCAGGGGAGGGCGAGAGCTTGTGGGTGGTTGCTGAACGGTCCGCCGAAGGTCTGCGCCGCGCAACCCTGGAGAACCTGGGAAAGGCCAGGATGCTGGCCAAGGAATTGCGTGGCCGGGTGGTCGCCGCTCTGGTGGAGGACTTCACGCCGGAGGAGATTGTGTCGCTGCATCGGTATGGCGCGGACTTTATTCTGGACTTGCACCACCCCAAGTTTGGGCATCCAACCAGCCCGCTGACGGCGTCCATCTTTGCGCGGGCATTGCAGGACTACGATCCCTACGCGGTGCTGTTTTCCTCCACTGCCAACGGTCGCGACCTGGCTTCGCGGGCGGCGGCCCGGCTTTCGCTCGGTCTGACGGGCGATTGCATCGACCTGGAGTTGGACGAGGAGGGAAGGCTGGTGCAGCTGAAGCCCGCCCTGGGCGGCAACGTGGTTGCGCCCATCCTGTCGAAGACTAAGCCGTATCTGGTGACGCTGCGACCCGGCCTGCTGACACCCGTTGCTCCAGAAGACGATCCCGACTTCGATTTGGGCGCACCGGACTACTGCGTGGAAGGGACGGACACGCTGCGCCTTGTAGAAAGCCGGGTTGAAGAGGATGCCGGCGGGCTGGAACTGGAGCGGGCGGACGTCGTCATTGGCGTGGGCATGGGCATCGGCGGCCCGGAATCCCTCCCCGGGATCAGGCAGGCGGCCGAGAAGCTGGGCGCGTCTATCGCAGCCACCCGCAGCGTCACCGACATGGGATGGCTGCCTAAACAGCTGCAGGTGGGCCTCACGGGTCGGGCCATCGCGCCCAGGCTGTATATCGCGGTCGGCATACGGGGCGACTTCAATCACGTCGTGGGCATCCAGAAGGCGGGCACGGTGGTGGGCATCAACACCACCCGCAGGCACCCCATATTCCAGGCGGCGGACTACTGCATCCTTGGTCGATGGGAAGAGTACCTGCCGGCCCTGGTGGAGGCGCTGGCTGAGAAAGCCTAACGGGCCAGACGACGCATGAACATGGTGGTCAGATCCACGAAGACCACCAGAATCAGGTACCAGATCAGCAGCAGCGCCACGTCCGTATAGCGGAAGAGGCTCATGTCCAGCAGGAACTCTCGTCCCAGCCCGCCGGCGCTGACCAGCCCGACGACCACCGTGGTGCGGATGACCACCTCCCACCGGTACAGCAGGTAGGTTAGAAACTGGGGCAGCGCCTGGGGCAGTATGCCGTAGGCCATCATCTGGAATACGCTGGAGCCGGACGTTCGCAAGGCGCGGGCCGACCGGGGGTCCAGGTCTTCCACCACCTCTGCGGAGAGCTTGCCGAGGATGCCGTAGTTGTGGATGCCGAGGGCGAGAGCGCCGGCGAGGATGCCCGGGCTGAAGGCAAAGACCACAATCATGGCAATCATCAGCTCGGGTATGCCCCGGCTGAAGATGAACAGCCCCCGCAGCAGGTAGTAGAGGGCTTGGGACGGCAGCGAGGCGGAGGAGGCAAGCTCGCCCGTGGCCACGTTGCGGGCGGCGGGGAGGAAAGTCAGGAGGGCGGCAACTCCGGCTATGCCCATGGCCAGGACGCTCATGGCGAGAGTGTCGTAAGCGAGGGCGCCCGTTTCCATCCACTTGTCCCACTGGAGGAAGGCGGGGGTGCCTTCGGCGTCCAAGCCCGCCAATTGTCCTAGGAAGTCGCTCGCCTGTTGATAGGTCTCGCTCTGAAACAGCTCTCGGAAACCGCTGCCGGAGTCGACCAGAAGGTAGGCCCAGGATGCGCAGGCCAGGACGAGGAACGCGACCGCCGACAGCCACAGCGGATTCGGTCTGATAGTGGGGCGTCTGGTTGCCAGCTTGAGGAGGGTCATGAGGTGAGGTACCTCCTGACCCAGGAGCTCCAGAGGTCAACCAGCAGGACCAGTGCGACCAGGGCATAGAGGAGCGTCCAAACTTCGTCGAAATAGAGGTCAGCGAGGGAAAGCTGGATCTGCATGCCGAGGCCGCCGACGCCAACGAAGCCCATGATGGCGGCGGAGCGGATGGCGCATTCGAAGCGATAGAAGGTGTAGCTGAGCATATCGGGCAGGGCCATGGGGAGTCGTCCGTAGAGCAGCACCTTGATCTCGGAGGCGCCCGAGGCGCGGAGGGCCCGGAGGGGTTCGTCGGGGACGTCGTTGAGGATGTCGGCGTAGATGCGTCCGAGGATTCCGGCGTAGGGGATGGCGAGGGCGAAGATGGCGGCGGCGGGGGAGAGTCCAACTGCGGCAACGAAGAACCAGGCCCAGATGAGTTCGTGGACGGCCCGCATTGCGCCAAGCAGGAAGCGGAATCCCGCTATGCCGGGGACTTTGACGCGCGGGCTTCTTGCCAGCACTCCCGAGGCGAGAATCCCGAGGGGGAGACCCAATCCGACGGCGAGGCAGATGCCTGCTACGGCGTAGGCGACGGTCTTCCACGCGGAGCCGACGACCAGGCCGAGGAATTCGGCGGAGAGGTCCGGACGGATGGCGGCCTGGAAGAACTGGCCGATGGAACCCAGGCCGCCGGGGTGGACCGGGGAGCTTCCCCAGGAGAGCGAAGTTAGGCTCCAGAGGAGGGCGGCGACCAGCAACAGGGTGAGGAAGCCGCGCCCACGGAAGAAGTCTCCCCGGGGGTTACGGGAGGCTTGGGGCGATGTCGTAGAGGCGCTTGAGGGCCTCATCCGTCAGCTGCTCCACGGGCAGATCGAATTCCAGCGTTCCTTCGCGCAGGCCAACGGCGCGGGAGAAGTATTTGCGCGTCAGGTGGGTGGAATGGACGCTGGCGATGAGGGTCTTGCCGGACTCCGTGACGATGGACACCAGCAGGTCCATCAGGTCTTCGGCGCGGGCGGGGTCGAGGGAGGCCACCGGCTCGTCGGCGAGCACCACCCTCGACTGTTGGGCCAACAGCCGGGCCATGGCGACGCGCTGCTGCTCGCCGCCGGAGAGGTGGGAGGTCCTTTCGTGCAGCTTTTCGGGGATTCCCACCCTTTCGAGGGCGCGCTCCACCATCTCGCTCTCCCGGAGGGAGACGAGGGACAGGAGGGACTTCCACAGGCTCCACCGGCCAAGCCGTCCGGCCTGAACGTTGTGCTTGACGGAGAGATGGGGGACGAGGTCCAGCTGCTGGTGCATCATACCCACCAGTTCCGCGAGCCTGGGGCCCGCGCTCATTGAGGAGAGGGGCTGCCCGGCCAGCTGGACATGACCTTCGCTGGGCCGCTCGATGCCGGCGACGAGATGGAGGAGGGTGGTCTTGCCGCTGCCGCTGGGCCCCAGCACCGCGACGCGCTCGCCCTCGCGAATCTGAAGGGAGACGGACGCGAGGGCGGCGGTGCCGTTGTATCGCTTCGACACCGATTCCAGGCGGACGATGGTAGTCGGAGATGAGCCGTTGTGCGCCATGCTATTGCAGCATCCCCAGGGACTTGGCCACGGACTCAATGGGGGCGTAGTTCTCGTTGTTGGTGGCGATGAAGGAGTCCGTGCGGAAGGCCTCCAGCAGGTCGGACTGGTTGGCATCGAGGTGCATGGACAGGAGGGCTTCCTGGAGGCGGTCGGTAAAGCCTTCGCCGAAGGTATCGTCCAGGTCGCCGCGGGCGGACCAGTTGTAGTTGGAATAGGGGGGCGTGACGCCCAGTTGGCGCACTTTCGAGACGTCTACGCGGCTTTCGGCGACGGCGCTGTCCCACACGGTGTTGCTGAGGGCGCCGGCCTGGAAGGAGCCGGACTCCACCAGTTTCCAGGTGGTGTCGTGGGAGCCGGAGAAATTGGGCAGTCCGTTGAAGTCGGTTTCAGGGTCCACGCCCGCCTGGAGCAGGTAGTGGCGAGGCATGAGGTGGCCGGAGGTGGAGCTGACGCTGCCGAAGGTGAAGGTCAGACCGGCGACGTCCTTCAGTTCCCGGGCGGGGAGGTCGGATTGGACGATGTAGACCGAGACGAATTCGGCGTCGACGGGGCGTTGGGCGATGGCGACGGCGCCGGGGGCCTGGGTGCGCGCCTGCGCGCCTGTGAGGGCGCCGAACCAGGCCAGGTGCAGGTCTTCGTTGGCGAAGGCTGTGACAACGGCGGCGTAGTCGATGCTGGGCTTGTATTCGACGGGCACGTCCAACTTGCCGCTGAGGTAGTTGGACACGCCGTCAAAGCGGCGCACCAGCAGGGATGTGTCCTGGTCGGGGATGCCGCCGATGTAGAGGGTCGGGGAGGAATCGCCGTCGTCGCCGGCGCAGGACGCGACGAGCGCGCCGAACAGCAACAGGATAAACGCCAGGGATGCGGGGTTCCTAAATCTGAGAAGACTCTCCATCTCTTCTTTTGTCCTCCAGGCAGTCGATAGAGGTTATGGGACTGCTACGAAAGCCTGAAACGGGAAGAGAGAAGAACTGCTGAATGGGTAACCGTGAAAGGGTATTACCAGGGAAGCCGGAGCACTGCAGGACGCACCTCGCCCGTCCAGGCGGGGCCTCAGGTGAAGCCCTCGATGAGGGTGGGTATCCATTTAAGTGCGGGCATAAGACAGGGGAATATTATTACGGATGCAAGGTAACGTCAATGGGGAGGATGTCAGACTGCTGCGGGGAGGAATGCCTCCGCTTTGTCGACGAATCGCGTTACGCGGTGGAGATGATTGCCAATTGACTTCTTCGCATAGGTATTTTCGTAGAAGTTCACGTGTAGGTGTGTAGCGGAGGCGAACAGGATGCCAAGCTGATCGTCTCCAGTCTCACGTTCCAAGGAGTCCACGGTTCGCATGACATCCCGGTGGCTAAAGTGCTCCCAGCCCCTTTCCTGGGCGATGGCCTTCAGAATCTGAGTCGCTGCGCCCCAGCCCTTTTCCGAAGCTTGGGGCAGGTCTCCTCTTTCGAGTTCTTCGTAAGCCTGGGACAGGAAAATCCGGCTTTGTTTCTTGTATATATTCGTTTCTCGTATTTCTTGCGTCATCCGGTCAATGGGTGCCAGCGATCAAGATAGAACAAGTGTATATCAAGTGTGGGGCCGTCGTCAACAGGGATATGGCAGTTAGCAAGGGTGGATTATTTCTACTGTTGGCTCTAGAATACCGATGAACTTTCCCCAGGGTCGGGGCGAGAAATCTCGCCCGAATTTTGCGGGAAGTGACAAATGGGAGGATGAATTATGACGGTCTTTGCAAGATACCTGGCTCACGGCGATATCAACTACGGCGTTGTGGAAGGCGACACCGTAAAACAGATAACCACCAGTCCCTTCGAGGACTATGAGGTGACGGACCACACGCACCCCCTGGACGAGGTGAAGCTGCTGGCTCCATCCGTGCCGGGAAAGATCATAGCCGTGGGACTGAACTACCGCAGTCATTTGGGGGACCGGGCGCCCCTGGAGGAACCGCTCATATTCTACAAGACGACCACTTCGCTGGCGGGCCCGGGAGATACTATTGTCATTCCGAAGTCGTTTGACGGACGCGTGGACGAGGAGGGGGAGGTTGTGGCGATCATCAAGGACCGGTGTAAGAACGTGCCGAAGGAGGAGGCGCTGGACCACGTGCTGGGCTACACGTGCGGCAACGACGTGAGCGCGCGGCAGTGGCAGCGTGGCGACGGTCAGTGGTGGAGGGCGAAGTCTTCCGACACGTTCAGTCCCGCCGGGCCGTTCATGGTGACGGGACTCGACCCCAGCGACATGATGCTGCGGGCGCGGGTGAATGGCGAAGAGGTGCAGGCGGAGACGACGGCGATGTTCCTCTTTGACCTGCCGACGGTCATCAGCCACGTGAGCAAGACAATTACGCTGGAGCCGGGCGACATGATCTTCACGGGAACGCCCGGAGAGCCCGCTGAATTGAAGGACGGGGACGTTTGCGAGGTGGAGGTTAAGGGCGTCGGCGTGTTGAGCAATCCCGTGGTGCGGGAAGCTTAGTCAGTTTCGCTTTCTTGAATCTTCCTTCGTCCAGTTCAGCAAGCGAATAGGGAGGTGATTCGATGAAGATGTACGTTGCGGGTCGTTGGGTGGACAGGGCCTCCGTTACCGAGGTGGTCAACCCCTTCGACGGATCGGTTATCGACACGGTGCCGCGCGCCGACGATGCGGACGTGGAAGCGGCGCTGGCTGCCGCCTCCCGGGGAGCGAGGGTTATGGGCGGGTTGACGGCATACGACCGCTATGCGCTGCTGATGAAGGCGGCAGGAATTATCTCCGAGCGGGCGGAGGAGTTCGCCCGCATCATTACGATGGAGGAAGGGAAGGTCATCGCCGAGGGTCGGGGGGAGGTGCAGCGGGCAATTCAGACACTTACGCTTTCGGCGGAGGAAGCGAAGCGGATCCACGGCGAGACGGTGCCATTGGACGGGGTTCCCGGCGACGGCAGGCAGATGGGGTTCACCCTGCGGGTGCCGGTGGGAGTGGTTGTGGCGATCAGTCCCTTCAACTTTCCGCTGAACCTGGTGTGCCACAAAGTTGGCCCCGCGCTGGCCGCGGGCAATTCGGTAATCATCAAGCCTGCCAGCGACACTCCGTTGTCGGCGTTGAAGCTGACGGAGGCGCTGCTGGAGGCGGGGATTCCCGAGGACGGGGTGCAGTGCATCACGGGCTCCGGCGCTACCGTGGGCAACGCGCTGGTCAGAGATTCGCGGGTCCGCAAAGTCACGTTCACGGGGAGTCGGGATGTGGGGGAGCAGATAGTGAGGGCGGCGGGTCTGAAGAAGGTCACGATGGAGCTTGGCTCCAACAGTCCTCTCATCATCATGCCCGACGCCGACCTGGAGAAGGTGGCGCAGGCAACGGTGGCGAGCGGCTATTCCAACGCCGGCCAGGTGTGCATCTCCACCCAGCGGGTGCTGGCGGACGGGCAGATATACAGCGATTTTCTGGACGCGCTCAAGCCACAGGTGGAGGCCGTCAGCACCGGCAACCCCCTGGAGGAAACGGTGCGGATGGGGCCTATGATCCGGGAGACCGACGCGGTTCGGGTGGGCGAATGGGTGCGGGAGGCTGTGGGCCAGGGGGCCAGGGTGGTGACGGGAGGGGAGAGGGAGGGGTCTATGCTGGCGCCGACGGTGGTTGCGGAGGTGAGCCCGGAGATGCGGATCTCCTGTGACGAGCTATTCGGGCCCGCGGTGGCGGTCACGCCCTTCAAGTCCATCGACGAGGCGATCAACATGGCCAACGATTCTCGGTACGGGCTGAGCGCGGGGATATTCACGCAAAACGTGGACTGGGCGATGCGGTTTGCCAAGGAGGTGGAGTCGGGCAATTTGATGATTAACTCCGGCCCGCAGTGGCGCGCCGACCTGATGCCCTACGGCGGGCTGAAGGAGAGCGGGATGGGGAAGGAAGGCCCGCGGTATGCGGTGGAGGAGATGACGGACCTGAAGATGGTGGTGTTTCACCTGTAGGTGGTGGGGGTTGGGGTGATGGGTGTGTAAGCAGTGTATGGGTTCCTGCCTACGCAGGAACAAGAGTGGAGTGGGGGTTGGCCGGAATGACATTGGTGCGTTGATGGATGCACAAGGAGGGAACCGATGAGCAGCGAACGACAGTGGGGAGAGGTGGGGACGAAGCTGGTGTTTGAGAACCACCGGATCAGGATATGGGAGCTTGCCCTTGAGCCGGGCGAGTCCAGTCACTGGCATACGCACAAGCTGGACTATGTTACGGTGGGGCTGACCGAAAGCCGGATGCGGCGTCAGTTCGAAGACGGCACGTCCGACGAGACCGTGGGGTTCGCGGGGCGGCACACCTACGCCGACAAGCACCAGCCCCACGAGGTGACGAACATCGGAGACACTTCGCACAAGAACATCCTGATAGAGATAAAGGAGTAGCCATGCCGGAATCAGAGGAACTGACGATGGAGACCTTTCTCCAGATGGCGGCCGTGCAAGGGGTGGACACCAGCGACCCGGAGCACACAGCGGAGCTTTACGCCAGCGTGAAGGACATCATGGCCACCGTGAAAGAGTTGCGGAAGCTGGACCTGGGCGAGATAGAGCCAGCTAACATTTTTTCACCTAAGGACAGTTAGGTATGAACGTCACTGAACTTTGCTTCCTGAGTGCCGTTGAACTTGGGGGGCTGATTGAGTCCAAGCAGGTGTCGCCCGTTGAGGTGGTGGAGGCGCATCTCGAACGGATAGAGGCGACAGAACCAACGCTCAACTCCTTCATAACCCGTCCGGGCGAGGAGGCGTTGGAAGCGGCGCGGGAGGCGGAGGCGGAGATTGTGGGCGGCGGCTACCGGGGCGTGCTTCACGGCGTGCCGGTGGGGCTGAAGGACCTGTACTACGTTGCGGGGATGCCGAACACCGCCGGCTCTCGCATCTTCGGTGATTTTGTGCCCGACTACGACGGGGCGTCGGCAGCGAGCCTGAAGGAGGCGGGGGCAATTCTGATGGGCAAGCTGAACCTGCACCAGTTTGCCTTTGGGCCTACGGGTCACAACGCCGACTATGGCCACATGCACAACCCGTGGGACCCTGCACGGGTGGCGGGAGGTTCCAGCGGCGGATCGGGGTCTGCGGCGGCTGCGGGCCAGTGCGCGATTACGCTGGGGACGGACACCGGCGGTTCCATTCGGATTCCGAGCGCGCTCTGTGGGCTGGCGGGGCTGAAGCCCACCTACGGGAGGGTGAGTCGGTATGGTCTGGTGTCGCTATCGTGGTCGCTGGACCATCCAGGGCCGATGGCGCGAACGGTGGAAGACTGCGCTGCCGCCCTTCAGGTTCTGGCGGGGTACGACCCTCGGGATCCCGCTTCGGCCAATGAGCCGGTGCCGGACTACATGGCGGCGCTTTCGGAGGACCTGTCGGGTTTGAAGATTGGAGTGCCGCGGGAGTATTTCGAAGTGCCGGTGGACGCAGAGGTGGAGAGGCTGGTGCGGGCCGCGTTGAAGACGTTGGAGGACCTGGGCGCGGAAGTGGTTGAGGTGGACTGGCCGATGTACCATCGCTCCGCCGACATTTCCAAGATTATCCTCTACGCAGAGGCGGCAGCGTACCACCGAGACCTGCTGCTGCGTCGGGGCGGCGAATACGACCCTTCCGTGCGGTGGCGGTTCGAGTCGGGGCTATTCATCAGCGGCCCGGACTATCTGCGGGCGCTTCGACATCGTCGGGAGTACACCGAGTCGGCGCGGGAGCTGTTCGAGGAGGTGGACCTGCTGGCGGGGCCGATGGAGCCGGTGGTGGCGCCGCCGATAGTGGCGGATTCGGTTTCGGTGAACGGGGAGCCGGTGGGGGTTATTCCCGCGCTGACGCAGTACACGCGGCCCTTCAACCTGACGGGATATCCGGCGTTAACGGCGCCTTGCGGGTTCTCGGAAGGGCTGCCGGTGGGGTTGCAGCTGGCGGCGCGGCCATTTGAGGAGGCGACGGCGCTGCGGGCGGGGTACGCCTATCAGCAGGCGACGGAGTGGCACAAGCGGAGGCCGCCGGTTTAGGGGCCACAGCTTCGTCTTCGGGTGTGGGAGTGTGGTCCAAATTGGCAATCGGGTTGGGTGTTGGCTAGAATAGGTGCTCAAGTCGAACGAGCTTTGCAGTTAATTCTATGAACGTCATGAATTCATTTGTCGAACGGTTGGAGGATGTTGACGCCCGGTTTCGGGAGTTGGGGCATTTGCTGGCGCAGCCCGAGGTGGCGGTGGACTACGAACAGGTGCAGAAGCTGGCGAAGGAGAGGGCGGGGCTGGAGGACACGGTCAAGGGATACCGGGAGTTGAAGGAGCTGCAGGAGCAACGGGACGAAGCCCAGTCCATCATCGACGAGGGGGGCGATCCTGAAATGGAGGCCCTTGCCGCCGAGGAGCTTGAGGGCGTTTCCGGTCGGATAGAAAGCCTGGAGCAGGAGCTCCGGCTGGCGCTGCTGCCGAAGGACCCCAACGACGAGAGAAGCGTCATCGTGGAGATACGCAAGGGCGCGGGTGGGCAGGAGGCGGGGCTGTTCGCCGGGGACCTTTACCGGATGTATACCAGGTACGCCCACAACATGGGATGGAAGGTGGAGGTGCTGAACTCCAACCCTTCGGACCTGGGGGGCTTCAACGAGATAGCGTTCGGCGTCGAGGGGAAGAACGCCTTCGGTCGGCTCAAGTACGAGCGGGGGGTGCACCGGGTGCAGCGCATTCCCACTACGGAGTCGTCAGGTCGTCTGCATACCTCCACCGTGACGGTGGCGGTGCTGCCGGAGGCGGAAGAGGTGGACATCAAGATTAACATGGACGATCTGCGGATTGACGTGTTCCACGCCGGCGGCCACGGAGGTCAGAACGTGAACAAGGTGGCCACGGCCATCCGGATTGTCCACAATCCCACGGGGACGGTGGTGACGTGCCAGGATGAGCGCTCCCAGTACAAGAACAAGCAGCGGGCGTTGAACATTCTGCGGGCGCGTCTGTACGAGCAGGAGCAGCTGAAGCTGGAGAAGGAGATCATCCAGTCGCGGCGGACGCAGGTGGGCACGGGAGACAGGGCGGAGAAGATTCGCACCTATAACTTCCCGCAGGACAGGATTACGGACCATCGCATAGGGCGGAATTTCTTTGGCTGCCAGAAGTATATGGACGGGTTCATGGACGACGTCATCGACGCGCTGACGGCCCATGAGCAGGCGGGCGCGCTGGAAGCGGCTCTGGCAAGATGAAGGGAGCGGGGAGAGGGAAGGGATAAGAGGGATATTATCGCAACAATGCTGACGCTGAGGGAGTTTCTACGGGATACGCGGGGTCGGTTGGGGAAGGTGGGGGCGCCGGAGCCTCGGCTGGAAGCGGAAGTTATGCTGTCGGACGTGCTGGGTGTGCCGCGACATCGGCTCTACGCCTATCAGGACGATGCGATACCGGAAGAAGCGGTGGAGGCGTTGGAGAAGGTCGTGCGGCGTCGACTTGAGCGGGAGCCGTTGGCGTATATTCTGGGACACCGGGAGTTTTACGGAGTAGACCTGACGGTTGGTCCGGGCGTCATGGTGCCACGTCCTGAGACTGAGATGCTGGTGGAGCGGGCGCTGCTGGTGTGCCTGGAGCGGATGGACCGCGCGGGGCTGGTGGTGGCGGACGTGGGAACGGGGAGCGGGGGCATCGCGGTGAGTTTGGCCATGCACCTGCCAGGGGTCGCGCTGTACGCCACGGACATCTCCGCAGAGGCGTTGGAGGTGGCGCGGGCGAACGTGGAGAAGTTTGGGCTTGGTCCGCGGGTTACGCTGCTGGAGGGGGACTTACTGCAGCCGCTGCCGGGTCGGGTGGACGTTATAGTCGCGAACCTTCCGTACATCCCATCGGGGCGGCTGGAGGAGCTGCAGCCGGAATTGGCGTGGGAGCCAAGGGGGGCGCTGGATGGCGGGGACGACGGCATGGGCCTGCTACGTCGGCTTATGGGGCAGGCGGCGGGGAAGCTGGCTGACGACGGCGTGATTCTGTTGGAGATTGACCCGGGACAGGGGGAGACTCTGCGGCGGTTGGCGGGGAGACTGTTTCCGGGAGCGACGACGTCTGTGGAGGAAGACCTGGCGGGGCTGGAGCGGCTGTTTGTGTTGGAGTCGCGATAAGGGACACCCCCTCCCTTCGACAAGCTCAGGGCAGGCTCGAAGCCAACAAGATTCTTCGACTCCGCCGCGCACCGCACAGAATGACATGTGGGTTGAGGGGAAGGGAGGGGACTGGATTCCGGTCCCCGTGTCGGAGCACACGGACAGGCTTTGCGCCGGAATGACGGTGGGAGAGAGGGCTAGTCGGAGGAGGGTAGCTGACGGGGGGCCTGGAGGGCCATCTCTTCTTCACAGCAGAAGACCATACCGTCTCCCCGGCGCACGCAGAGGATGAGGGTGCCGCACTGCTGGCAAGCGTAACGTTTTCCTAGCTGGTTGGCCATCTTTTTGTCCTAAAGGTTGTGCTTAGAGGGGTCGGCAGGTAAGAGAGCGATCCCAGGATGACTATTGCTTGAGCTGCGCCGGTTCACTGCAGCACTTCAGGTTGCCGTCACCGCCGCGGGTAACGAGGAATTCGGAGCCGCATTGGGAGCAAGTGTAGCGTTTGCCGGTCTCGTTGGCCATGGGAGCGGCTCCTTTCTTGTTGGTGTTGCGTTCGGTGGGGAAGGGTCAGGTTGGGGATTATTCTAGCGTTGGAAGAGGATTTCGGTCAACGGAAGGGCGGTTCGCGAACCGCCCCTACCAGAGGATGTTGATGATGGGCGTTGCGGTTGGGGTGCGTTGTGGGATGAGAGGGGAAGAGTGGGCCCCCGTGTTCGTGGGGGAACGGGAGAGGTTGGGGCGTCAACCGGTGGCGAGATTCTTCGTCGCGGGGCCTCCTCAGAATGACATGTGGTTGAAGGGGGAAGAGGGGTGGGGTTAGAGGACGACGGTGGGTTCAATCTCGATGAGGAGGTTGGGGCGGGCCAGGCCGGGGCTGGCGACGAGGGTGCTGGTGGGATATTGACCCTGAAAGTAGCGTTCCATGAGGGCTTCGAACTCGGGCTGGCGGGGCCGGAAGGCGTCCATGTCCGTGACGTAGACGACCAGCCTGACAACGTCGCTCATTCCGGCGCCCTCGGCGTGGACGATTGCCTGGATGCGGTTGAGGGTGGCGTCTGCCTGGGCGATGACATCCTCGTTCTCGGCGGGAGTGCCGACGGCGGTACAGCCGGCGACGTATAGGGTTGAGCCGGCGCGGATGGAGCGGACGTAGTTGCCGAGGGTGGGGGCGATGTCGGAGTGGGGGTTGCGGATTTTCTTCATTGGGGTGGGTTCCTCCTTGGGGGACATGGTGCAAGGGTATGGGAATGGGTTGGGGAGGGCAAGGGGAGTTTCATGGATGGGCGGGATTCTTCGTCGCGAGGGTGACGAAGGGGAAAAAATGAACCCCTCGGCATGTGCCGAGGGGTTCACGTGGTTGATAAGGTTTGGGTGGCGGTTAAGCCTGGGCCCTGCCGCGCCGAAGGACGGCGCCTCCGCCGAGTATCAGGACTGCGCCTACGCCAAGGGCGATGAGCGCGAAGGTCGTGAAGTTTACGTCGCCGGTGTCGGGCGGCTCGACATAGATCTGGGCGTTGTAGCTGGCCATGTCTTGTGCGGCTACGTGGGCCTGAATTGCGCCGCCCTCGTTCTCACGGGTCATAATTTCGCCGTCACGGTCTTTGTCCATGCCGTTCAATGCCCGGACCGTCAGAGTATGGGCGTTGGCTGCATAGGCCCTAGCCGTAACAATATCGTTAGAGGACTTGGCGGTGAGGGCCTGGTCCCGGGCCATAGCGGCCCAAGAAGACACGTTATTGGTGGAGCTAACCACTTGGCCCGAGTAGGTGTGGAAGTTGGGATGGGCGGGAGCGGCGGTTACTGCACCCTGGGCCTGCGCAGCGGCTGCAGCAGCGTAAGCCATTACGCCCATGCCATCGCCAGGATTTCCGGCACTGCCATCGAAGTTATCGCCTTCGGAGCCTTCGATGATGTTGATGATGTGAGAAACGTGGGACTGCACATCCTCAAGGGTCTTGGAATCCGCGGCGAATTTGCCGTGCATCATGGCTAGCTGGGCCTGGAGGACCAGGTTCACCGAAGCGCCGGATTCACTGTCCAAGAGCCCGTGGACGTACATGAGCCCTTCCATGGGAATCATGTCGTTGTAGGCAATTGTGCCGGAGGGTGCGGGGTCCGCGTCAGGGGAGGGTTCGATGGTGACGACAAACTGACTGTAGTTGGTTGCCAGGTTCATGCCGTCTGGATGTATGTAAATGTGCTCTACGTTGCCGCCATCGTCGAGGTTGAAGACGCCGACACTAAGCATGTTGGAGCCGTCGGCCGACAATAGCCATCCTTCATAAGCGTTGCCTTCCCCGGGACTGGGGAGGGTGTTGAGCATAACTTGCAGCGCATCGGAGGCGCCCGTTTCGGACTCCGCTATCAGAGCGGTGCCCACGGTTACCTGCCCGCGGGCGAGGCTCAGGGGGATGACGAGAGCCATCAACGATAGCAATAGAACTACTTTGAAGACTTTGGACAAGTACATCTAACCTCCTTTAACGGCTAGCGTAATCAGATGTTCTCAGGCAATTGGCAAATAACAGTGCGGAACTGCGGGCGTATTATAAAGGGTTGTCATTAAGCATTGCAATAGCTTTCTCAACTCCATAGGGGTCAATTGCCCATATTGGATTGGGCCTTTATGGATAGCCATTCTGTTCCGTCTGGAAATTCCTTTCACTTCCTCATTAGGTGCAGCAGAACCGAGTTGGGCCGGACGCCCGGGAAGGGCCATTCGGCAATGCTGCGTTCCGCTTTTCTTCTGACTGTGGGGACTTTCTTTCAGCCTCGGTCTCATTTTAGTGGATGGCGGGGCATTAAACCAGTACTTTTTGTTCACTTGCGGAGAGGTCTGCCGCGGCGTTCAATGAAATCCCGGAACCCCTCCTCGACGGCGAGGCTCTTATGGGTGGTCCTGCGGGCGAGGTGCTCCCGCTCTTTCATCTCCTCCCAGGAGCGTCCGAGGTTGCTCAGAACGAGGCTTTTGACGCCCTGCACGGAGAGGGGATGGTTGGCGGCGATGGTCCGGGCCAGCTCAGCAGCCTTATCCATTAGCTGATCCGAGGGCACCAGATGATTAATGAGGCCGATTCTATAGGCTTCCTCCGCTTCCACCACGCGGCCCGTGTAGAGGAGTTCCTTGGCGCGAGGCCAGCCGATGATGACGGGGAGGGTCCAGGTGGAGTTCATCTGGCCGTAGGCGACGGCGAGGAAGCGAAACTGGCTGCGCTCGCAGCCGACGAGGAAGTCGAGGGAGCTGGCGAGGACGGCGCCGCCGCCGTGGGCGAGTCCGTTGAGGGCGCCGATGATGGGCTTGGCGCAGTTGGCGATTCTCTGCTGGCCTGCGGACCGAACCTCGGCGGCCCGGGCGGACTGCTCGGTGGTGAAGGCGCGCATCTCGTGAATGTCGGCGCCGGCGGAGAAGGAACGTTGGCCGGCGCCGGTGAGGATTATGGCGCGAACTTCGTCGTCGGCTTCCAGCTCGGCGATGGCCTGTCCGAGTTCCTGAGAGAGGGCCAGGTTCATGGCGTTAAGGACCCGGGGCCGGTTGAGGGTGACGGTTGCAACGCCTTCCTGGCGGTTTACCAGTATGGTCTCGTAGCTCATGGGCGGTCAGCTTGTCCTTGGGTGGCACTTAGTGCCGATTGTTGGGGATGCGTTGACATAATAGCCGCTTCCTGTTGAAGGCGCAACGGGCGGGTTGGGGGAGTCGGGTTTTTTCATTAGATTCACGCCTGAGAAGAGGGAAATTTGGGTTGAGTTGTTTGAAAAATTTTCGCTGCGGGGGATGTTGTGAGGGAATTATTGGGGACTTGGCAATAGGAGGCGTTATGGAGCTGAGTCAGTGAGTTTGGACTGTTCGTCAGGTTCGGTACGGTAGGCGGGCCAGCGCCATGTGTAGCGGCGCTGGATGTTCACGAGCCTGCCGAGGATGGTGATGGCCTTGAGGGTCTGGTTCAGGTCAGCGTCGGGGTCGTTTATGAGGGCGTCCATCAATTGCTCGAATGCCTCATGCAACCGTTCTAGTTTCTCCACGGGGGGAGGGCAGTAGGGGAGGGGGCTTGTGACAAGGGGATGTTGTCACAAGGGGGATGAGGGGGAAGGGGTTAGAGATTTTCTACCACTATTGTGTCGGAGATCAGATCGTGGAGGCCACGCTTGTCATTTCGAAGGGCTACCATGAAAACGCTGACCAGCAGCAACGGAGAGAGTCTAACAAGCTCTCGAAGGAAGGCGCGGCTCCAGCCAACCCGTGACCCGTCTGTTCTCAAGACTTGGAGGCGCAATAGTCGCTTGCCTGCAGTGGCGTTGTGGAGTCGTACCAAAAGGCACCCGTAGGCCACTCCAGGCAGATAGAAGTACAGCGCATAGACAGCATATGCCGACAGTCCGCTGAGGATACCGATAGCAGGCTCCCAACCAAGAACAGTATAGAATCCCCCGCCAAGGATGCCGGAAGTGAGCACTATTTGAATGACGTAGATCACCATCAGGTCGAGGAGTCCGGCGCCAAACCGCCGGCCGAAGCCCGCTAGTAAACGCCCCCGCAAGCCAGGGATGCCCAACTTTGTTTGCGGGGCTACTTCCTGCCCCACGGATGCGCCGCAGCGGCCGCAAAGCCAAGATTCGGGAGGATTCATACTTCCACACTTGTGGCAGGGAGTATCATACGCCTTCAACCTCCGACGCATCTGGTTGGCTAACGCCAGCGCGGCGACCGACGTCAGCACCACCGCCGATGCCTTGGCCAGAAGAAGCGCAATTCCCAGATGGAGCCAAAGCATGAAGGGAAGCAACGTCAAAAAGAACATAGCCAGCAACGAGGCCGCCGCCAGACGCCAGTGCTTCATTAACTGCCAAGAGACGGCCAGTGATGCCAGAGTCATTAAGCAGGTCAGAGTCGCTATCCCACCGAACCAAAAGTTGTACATGCTACCCGGCTCAGTGTCAGAACCTCCAAAAATAAAGAGAAGGACTCCAGCAAAACCCGCAGACACGACGCCTATACCGAGAGTAAAGACATTTCTTCCTCTGTCTTGTCTACGCATAGATCCAATTGCAATGGCGAGGACCAAAGGGCCTAGCAGCAGAGCAGGCAGCAGTAGGGAAGGAATGAGAACGAAAAACCCCGGAATAATTCCAACCAGGAGCAAGCCGGCCACAACCAACCCGACCAGAAGCCCTCCCACGGGATTAAACGGGATCTCCCAGTTCAAGTGATGAAGTTGGGCGAGGATGAGGCCCATTCCCGTCATAGAGAGTGACAAGATAACTGCTACAGCCAAGAAGCCTGGATTGGTTAGAAGTCGGTGTGTCTTCCCAGCAAACGTGAAGTCCGACGGAGTCATGGCGTCCACCGTAACGTGAATCCACCTACCGTTCGGAGTACCTACCAAGGCTCCCTGGATTCCCAGGGCGGCAACGACATTGCCGGTGCCGGGATGATATACGATGCTTGACGGCTGTCGAGCCAGCCTCCGCGCGTCCAATCCAGAGGTTGCTTGCTCCTGAACCCACACATTGCCGGGTTTCTTCAGAAACGCCGTGGAATACACAACCCTCCGCCAAGCGCCGTCGTTCCTGACGAGGACAATATCAGGTCCCTCCAGGACATAACGTCCTCGGGGAGTGTCCACAGCATCGGCTCCCGGAGATACGGGAAATCTTCGAGATTCTTTCTGCCTCCAGGAAAAGCCGCCGTCGTCGCTGATGTATGCCCAAGTGGTCTCACCCCAATTGATGTTTGCGTAGAGTGAACCGTCCTCAACCAGCGCTACGTTCGTAACACCGTAATTGGGTTCTGGGTAGCTGGTGGCGACGCTGGCCAGTGAAGCCACCGCAGCTACAAGCATGGCCAGCCTCATTCTCAGTTTGTGTGTAGGCACAGAGGGCCGGCGCCACACCCAGAGGGCCACGGCCCATCCGATGGGTATAACCAGCGAGTCCGTCATATCCTGGGGGGAACCGGAGGTTCCTCCGGAAGCTACGGAAATGCCCCTCAGAATCCAGTAGTGGACCGCATGAAAGCTGTTGAAGGCCAGGTACAGGAGGGGCAACCCCAGGTAGGCGGCGAGGAACGCTGCACGGGGGGAGCAGAGCCTCACGCGGACCAGGAGAGAAAGGAGGAATGCGAGGAGGGGCAGGGCCAAGACAAGCCATGCCAGGTCGCTCAACTTTCCCGTGAACCAAGCGTGGGGCCAGAGGGACTTGAACAGGAGGTCGTTGGCGAGCAGGACCGCAAGTGCAACGAGGGTGCCCGGATGGGTCAGGACAGAGGCAGACCGCTGGATGAAATCGCTACGAGATTCGGCTACATCCTGCTGCTTCGTGGATACGAAGAGGTGGTTCATAGCTGGGATGCTAGCACGGGGCAAAAACGCCGACAACTTTTGCGATGAATAGACACGGTGGAGGGGGTTGAGGGGGGGTTATTCTATGCGGCTAGCGGGGATGCCGGGAGTGGCGTGGACCACGACGGTGTCGGCGAGGAGATCGTGGAGGCCGCGTTTATCGCTTCTGATGGCCATCATGAGCAGGACGACGGGAAGCAGGGGTGAAAGTTTTATGAGTTCACGCACGACGGCGCGAGCCCAGCCAATCTTTGACTCGTCGGAGCGCATCACCTGGATGCCCAGGACTCGCTTTCCAGCCGAGGCGCTGAAGAGTCGGAGCGTGAGGATGGCGTAGGCCAGGGCGGGCAGGTAGAGTTGACCGAGCAGTACTGCCCATGGGGGCAGTGGGTCGGGGAGTCCTCCGAGGCGAGCGGTAACGGCCAGGAACAGGCCCAAGGCCAGATACAGGAGGATTATGGCTATGAGGTCCAGGAGGCCCGCAGTCAGGCGTTGATCAAGGGCCGCGAATAGCCGATCTCCGAGGGTTGGGACGTCGAGGTTTTTTGGGAGAGCGCCGCGATTTTGGAGGGAGGCCCGGCGTCGGTCGCGATGTTTGTCTTGGATGAATTTATGCCGCATCGGGGTCGCTGTGAGAGGGGTTGGGTTTGGTTGTCATGGGGGTAGTGTAGCATTTTGGGAGGGGGTGGAGTGGGTTTAAGGGGCAGTTCGCGAACCACCCGCACCTACGTGGCAGAGTTGTGTTGGCGGATAGGGTCCCCATGCGAGAGGAGGAGAGTGGATCCTACGGCGACGAGATCCTTCGACTTCGCTACGCTACGCTCAGGATGACATGTGGGGTGAGGGGGAGAGCGGGTTTTAAACCCACCCCTACCAGAATCTGCTGGGGGATCACCCCCATCCCAACCTTCCTCCGTCAAGGGGGAAGGGGTTAGAAGGTGGCGATGGGGTTTACGGGGGAGCCGGTGCCGCCGATGACGACGAGGGGGTTGATGCTCATCATGAAGGTGTAGCGGTTCTCTTCGGCGCAGACTTGGGCCAGGGGCTCCAGCAGGGCGTTGTCGAGGAGGGCTACGCCATAGGCGGGGATGACGCCGTGGACGGTGTGGGAGAAGCCGTAGTCGTTGGGGGCGGCGTCCATCATGTCCCAGATGAGGATGGCGATGTCGTTGTCGCGGATGAAGGGGAGACAGGAGGCGTGGAGGCCGGCGCGGGACTCGCCGCCGCCCCAGCTTCCGTATTCACGGGCGTAGGCCTCGCGGCCGCTGTAGACGGCCACGGCGTCGCCGGGTTCCAGGGTTATTTTTTCCTTCTCAAGGATGTCTTCGAGTTCCCAGCCGTGGACGGGTTCTTCCAGGGTTACGTAGGGCTTGCCGCGGTGCTTGGGGACGTCTAGGAGGACGCCGCGGGTGAGAATGCCTTCGCTCCAGGCGTCGACGGAGCCGTACTTGGCGCCGGTGAAGGTCAACTCCTCCTTGGGGTCGCGTCCGTCCCACATGCCATCGGGGGTCCAGATGTGGCAGAGAGCGTCGATGTGGGTGGCGGAGGTGCCGTGGTAGGTGATGCCGTAGAAGTCCATGGAGGACCCCCAACCACCTTCGCGCTCGTTGGTAAATAGATACTGGAGGGCGGGACGGGGGTTTTCGATGGAGGGTTCGACGGGGAAGGGACGGCTGAGGGAGACGGCGCGTCCTTTCTGGACAAGCTTGGCGGCGGCGAGGCGCTTTTCGTCGTCGATGAGGTTGATGGCGCCGGCGCTGCCGTTTTCCGGCCAGCGGTTCCAGTTGCTGCGGTCACGGAGGTAGGAAAGGACCTCTTCTCTGGTTGGGGGTCGACGTTCCATATGGCTCACCTTCTATGGGGGATTACCGGCCGGTTTCTTCGAAGAAGTTGCGCGGGTTGTGTATCATCAGCTTGTTGACGGCCCCGTCGGAGACGCCCAGCTCCCGCATGTAGGGGAGGACGCCGCGGGTTATCCACAGATAGCCGTCGGGCATGCCTTCGCCCATGGAGGCGACGGGATCGCCGGAGGCCACGCCCTTCACGTTCCAGTCGTGGGAGAGCATAATGCGGTCTTCGTAGCCGTCGTCGATGAGGTCGCGGATGAAGGCGGTGCGGGCACGCCAGTCGGGGGTTGTGGGCGGGCCGCTGGGGCTGAAGTGGTCCATGCCGAGCCAGACGCCTTGATCCATCATGCGCTTGTGGTAGTCGTGGTCGAGGGTGCTGTTGACGTGGCCGATGTAAACCTTGCTCATGTCGACGCCCTCTTCCCGGAGGATGCGGATCTGGTCGAGGCCGACGCGGGAGGTGTGGGGGGTGTGGGTGGTGATGAGGACGCCGGTGCGGAGGTGGGTGCGAGCGGCGGCGCGGAGCATCAGCTCTTCAGGGGGACGGATTGGGTCGTTTGTGGCGACCTTGATGATGCCGGCACGGATGCCGGTTTCTTCGATGCCCACTTCGATTTCACGGACCCAGAGGTCGGCGACGGTGTCGGCGGGGATGGGATCCATCCACTCGAACATGGTCTGGTAGAAGTCGTGGGGGACGTAGAGGTGGCTGCCGGTGGCGCAGATGATGTTGATGCCGCTGGCTTTGGAGACGGCCTGGATGAGGGTCACGTCCCTATCGAGGTCCATGGGAGTGCAGTCGACGATGGTGTCGACGCCCTCCTTGCGGGCCTGGGTCAGGATATCAACGGCGACCTGCTGCACACGCTGTCGGTTCGACAGTTCCGGGTAGGTAAAGCGGAAGCCGGCGGAGCCTGTGGTTATGTGCTCGTGGGTCAGGGTGAACCCCAAGTCGGACGTTTCCAAGGGTCCCAAGACGGAGTTGACGACGGCCACTTTTTCACCCCCAATGCGGTTTGTGTGGATGGGGCAAGTGTAGAGGAGAAGGGAGGGCGGGTCAAAGGCGAGCGCACTTCGACAGTCTTGGGATGAGCGTTGGGAGAGGCTGTGATAGAATAGCGGCGAGTGTTAATAGGCATCAGACGCAACTCCATGAACGTAATCTACGTAACTTCCGACAGGCCCGGCGCGGGCAAGACGGTGACCGCCATGGCTTTTGTGCTTGCCTTGCGAAATCGGGGGATGAAGGCGGGATATTTCAAGCCCTTCTGCGTTGACCCGCAGAGGGACGCCGACGTGGATTTTGCGGAGCAGATGATGAAGGGTCGCGACGGGGTCATGGCGCTGGGGCCTGTGGGCCTGCGGGTGGGGGCGCTGGCGCATCCCACGCCAGCGAGGGTGGTGGAGCAGGTGGATGCCGCTGTGGCTACGGTGGAGGACTGCGACGTTCTGGTGGTGGAGGGGGCCAGCCTCACCGTTGGAGACCAAGACCTGAAAGATATCTCCTATCACGTGGCGCGGGGACTGAATGCGAAGGTGTTGGGGGTTGTGGACTATGCGGCGAGGCCGTATGCGGAAGAGATGAGCCGTATATCGGAGACCTTTGGGGAGGGCCTGCTGGGGGTGTTCGTCAACCGTGCAATCCGGCACCGGGCACGCGAGGTGGAGGAGGTGCTTGGGGCGCAAATCCTTGGGGTGGTGCCGGAGGACCGGCTGATGCTTTCGGTGAGTCTGAACCAGGTAGCAAGGGCGCTGGAGGGGAGTTGGGTTTGGGGTGAGGAGCAGGGGGAGAGCCTGGTGGAGCGGTATCTCATCGGCGGCAACTTCATGGACTCAGGGGACAACTATTTCAACCGGGTGGACAACAAGGCTGTTATCGTGCGGGGAGACAGGCCGGACATCCAGCTTTCAGCGCTGACGGGCCCGGTGGTGGGGATGATCAACACGGGCGGGCATCAGCCAGTGGAGTACCTGCTGCACGAGGTGGAGCAGCTGGATGTGCCGTTGATGGTGACACCCCATCGGACTGCGGCGGCGGTGGAGGCCCTGGGAGGGGCGCTGGAGGAGGCGAATCCTTACCATCCGCAGAAGGTTTCGCAGTTCCTGCAGCTTCTGCGTGAACACTGCGATATCGACGCGGTCCTGGAGAGGTTTGCATAAGGGGGCGGGTTGTTGGAGGGGATGAGGGGGGCTTGATTTCCAGGACGAGATTCTCCGTCGCGGAGCCTCATCAGAATGACATGTGGGTTGAGGACGGAGAGGGGCAAAGACGGACTTCATTTCCTGGATAGAGGTCTTGTCTCAAAATTAGCTAGGGGTTAGAATTTTCCCTCGCGTCAAGTTCTACGAGGGGGCAGGTGATTGAATGCTCTAGGGACTCATTTGCTGCTTGAACTGAGGCAGTGCAATCCGCGTCTTTTGGACGACCTGGAATTCGTGAAGGAGACGATGATCGCCGCCGCGGAATTCATGGACGCCCAGATAATCGGAGAGTCCTTCCACCGGTTCAATCCCCAGGGGGTAACCGGAGTTCTCTCGATCGCGGAATCCCACCTGAGCATTCATACCTGGCCGGAGTTGGACTACGCAGCAGCGGATATCTTCACCTGCGGCGCGTCCTTTCAGCCGCAGGCGGCGGCGCAGATAATCATCGATCGGATGGAGTCCAAGGACCCGTCCATTCAGATAATCAAGCGGGGTATCGAGGCCCCGGCAAGCGTCGCCCGCTCCTGAATCCGGCCTGACCGTGAGCCTGGAAGGGAAGTGGTTCTTCGAGCTCATCACCCCCGATCTGGTGATGATGTACCGGGTGAAGAGCTACATCTACTCCGGGAAGACGCCATACCAGTCGGTAGAGATCCTGGAGACTGATAGCCTGGGCCGTTCGCTTGTGCTGGACGGCAAGACCCAGTCGGCGACCTTCGACGAGCATATCTACCACGAAGCGCTGGTGCATCCTGCCATGCTGGTGCATCCCAACCCACGGTCGGTGTTCATTGGCGGCGGCGGAGAAGGGGCCACGCTGCGGGAGGCGCTGGCGCATCCGACGGTGGAGCGGGTGACGATGGTGGACCTGGATGCGCGAGTGGTGGAGCTGGCGCGGCTACATCTTCCCACCCACAGCCGGGGGGCCTTCGACGACCCGAAGACGAAGTTGGTCCACGAGGACGCCCGCGGGTTCCTGGAGCAGACCCAGGAGAGTTACGACGTGATGATTCTGGACCTGGTGGACCCGCTGGAGGAGGGAACGGCTTATACCTTATATACCCGGGAGTTTTACCAGGCGGCGCTGGGGCGTTTGAATCCGGGCGGGGTGCTGGTGACGCAGTCGGGTCCGGGCAGTCCATTGAACCACAAGGAGTGCTTTACGGCCATCGTCCATACGCTTTCCGGGTTGGCGGCGAAGGTGCTTCCCTATTCTGCCTACATAGCGTCATTCGTGACGCCGTGGACGTTTACCATGGCGGTGGCGGACGGGGACGTGCGGGTGCCGACGGAGCCGGCGGAGGTGGACGAGATAATTCGGGAGCGGTTCGGGCGTCGGCTGCGGTTCTACGACGGGGAGACGCACCGGCACATGTTCTCGCTGCCTAGCTATTTACGGGAGGGAATAGCGTCGGAGACGCGGGTCGTGACGGACGAGAATCCGGTTTTTATGGTTTAGAGGTGGGAGAGGGGTTGCGAGTGGGTTCCTGTACCCGCCTCCGCGGGCACGGGTCTTCGATCGCGGGAACAAGAGGGAAGGGGCGAGGGCAGGTTCAAACCTTCCCCCGTCGAGGGGGAAGGGACGGGAGCGGAGAGATTTGCGGGGGTTAGGGGGACCAACGGTAGGTGGCGATGTCGGTGGAGCGGACTTCGAAGTGCTTGACCCAGTATTCGCCGGCGTAGAGATGGTCGGCGGCGCGGGCGTTGGCGTGACGCTGGGGACTCTTGTCGTAGGCGTCCACTTCATCCTTGGTATCCCAGAAGGTAATGGAGATTCCCTCGTCGGGGTTTTCGGTGCTGCGTAGAAGCTGCCGACCGCTGAATCCGGGCATCTTCTCGCCGAGGGCCTGGATGTTCTCGTTGTAGTGGGCTTCGTATTCGTCCCACCGGCCGGGTTTAATTTTCCCCCAGAAGATTCTTACGTACATTTTTCACCCTTTTCTAAAGCATCTGCCTCTTAAGGTTTTCCCCAATATTCGAAGCGGGCAGCGGCTTCAATCATTGTTTCCATTCTTTTCAGTCCCTTTCGACGTCGGGGTCCAGGAGTAGGCATGGTTCTCCCCACTGATTGGGGCTTTGGAGGTCCCACGGCTCCTCGTTATCGACGGGTTTCAGCCGGATGCCCTCGTCGCCGCCGAATATGAGGGTCACTACCCCCTCACCGGAGTCTGCAACGTGGACGGCGTAGGCTGGAGCGGGCCCGTCGGAGGACCAGCCGGTGACGCTGCACATGGCGTCGACGCCCATGGGGTCGGGAGCCGCTATGGTCTTCACGGATTCGACGGGCCCCAAGGTTTGGAAGACCAGATGGAGGGGCCAGCAGTTGTCGTTTTCCTCCACTTCCACGTCGACGTATCGGGGTTGGGGCTGCTGCATAAGTCAACGTTACCATTGGTGTGGTGGCAAGTCTAGCTATAGCAGGATGCCGCCGCCATTGACACTTTGGGGGTGCAATGCTAGACTGCGAAACAAGTTGGCAATCTGCCAAAGAGACTGCTAAAACGTAACGAACGGAGTGAATCACGGTGCCCCGCTACGATTACGAATGCCTGAATTGCAGCCACGTGTTCGAGTTGAAACAAAGCTTCAGCGACGAACCGGTGGCCGACTGCCCGGAATGCGGCAGCCGCTCCCGGAGAAAATTCCACGCCGTCCCCGTCATCTACAAGGGGTCCGGCTTCTACACCACGGACTACGCCCGTTCCAGCCTGCGCGCTAACGGAACGGGTTCCAGCTCCTCCGACGATTCCGAGGAGAAGAAGGAGAAGTCTTCGGCCAAGTCGGAGAAGAAGGACGCGTCCAAGTCCAGCGCTTCCAAAGGCAAGAAAGACTCCGGCAGCGCGGTTTCCAGCGGTTCCCGCTCGGGGGACTAGCGTCCTGTGCGAGCCCTGCTCCAACGGGCAGCGGCGGCCTCCGTTTCCATTGACGGCGAAATTACCGCCACCGTAGGCTGCGGCCTTGTTGTGCTCCTGGGGGTGGCCCGGGAAGACACGGAAGCGGACGCCGAATACCTTGTAGGCAAGACCGTCAACCTTCGTATATTTCCCGACGAGTCCGGTCACTTCAACCTGTCGGCGTTGGACGTGGGAGCGGAGCTACTGGTGGTGAGCCAGTTTACCCTCTACGCCGGCACACGGAAGGGGCGGCGTCCGGATTTCACCGCCGCCGCGCCGCCAGGGGAGGCGGAGGCCTTGTATGAGCGGACGGTGGAGCTTTTTCGGGAATCGGGGCTGCGGGTGGCTACGGGCCGTTTCGGAGCGCTGATGACGGTGAGCATCCAAAACCACGGGCCGGTTACGATTATGCTGGACAGCGGGGACAGGCTGCGGCCGCGGAGAGGTTAGAGGCTGTTTGCAGGCTATCGCAGACGCTCGATTCCAGGATAAACATCAAACCGGTTATCGAAGCTGAGTATCCGTCTTACTCCCGCCCTTTGCATGACAGCCACATGTAATGCGTCCCGGGCGGATAGACCGCTGATGGTATCCAGCAGGGCCCGCGCAGATCGTATTTCGGGCATACCGTAAGTAAGAACACTATCTATAATTCGGTCTAAGCTCGCGAAGGCCTCGTCAATTGCCCTAGGGCGCTGGATGGCCGTATATCTGTGAAGAATCTCCTGGTAAACCTCAACGCTGGTAACGAACTGTTCCCGGTCTCGTACCAACTTCGTCAATAGGGCTATCACTCTGTCCTTATTCGGATGCGGGGCGCCTACCAAGTACATTGGCACGTTGCAGTCAACAAAGATCACAACAACTGGCGTCCAGCCTCGATCTCCTCTAGCATGTCTTCAATATCACCACTTGGAAACGAGTGTCGAGAGGCCTCTGCGATAGCACGCAGCTTGGCGTCCACAGAGTCCGGGTGGTCGCTTCGTGCTCGACGTAGAGCTTGCCGCACCCACTCGGCAAGGCTCATGCGGTGTCGGTGGGCGATGTCACGAATTTCTTCGTACTCTTCCTCATCCAAGAGAACTTGCAGTCGTTTAGTCATAGAAGTAGTTTATGTGACTCATATCTAATTAGTCAATTCATTTAGAGGTGGAGGGGTTCCGAGCCCCGTGAGTATTTCTCCGCAGTCACCTTGCCTCTTCTCCGGTCGCGCAGACCGGTATACGCCAGAATTATCAGGAATATGAGGGCGGCGAACAGTACCACGCTCGCCCCCGAAGACACGTCCACGTACCAGCTGACGTAGATGCCCGCCAGGCCGCAGAAGGCGCCAAGGGCGGTGGAGAGGATGAGCATCTTCCTGAAGGAGTGGGTGAGGAGCCGGGCGATTACCGGGGGGATGACGATGGCGGCGGCGATTAGCGTCACTCCAACCACCTGCATGGATACGACTATGGTGGCCGCAAGGACAAGGGAGAAGAAAGCGTCGACCCATCCGGTGGGTACGTTGTAGAAGGAGGCGGCCTCGGGGTCGAAGGTCGTGAAGAGCAGCAGCTTGTAGCCGACTATGAAAAAGAGGACGGCAAGGACGGTAACCACCACAATAGCAAGCAGGTCTCCCCCGGACACGCCAAGCATATTACCTATGAGGGCAGCCTCGAAGTCCCGGGTGAAGGTGTTGTATCGGCTGATTATCGCTACGCCAAGGGCGAAGGAGGCGGTGGTCACGATGCCGATGGCGGAGTCGGTGGCGATCTGACGCTTGCGGGTGGTGAGAATGATTAGCACGGAGGAAACAAAGCCCCAAACGGTGGCCCCGATAAAGAAGTTGATGGACATGACGTAGCTGACTACCGCGCCTCCGAAGACGGCGTGGGAGAGGCCGTGGCCCACGTAGGCCATTCGGCGCAGCACAATGTATACCCCGATGAGGCCGCAGAGGGCGCCAACCAGGGTTGTGGCTATTAGCCCCTTTACAAAAAAGTCGTAGCTGAAGGGTTCCAGCATTCCTTTTACCCTTGGTCAGCGGGCGATGGGCTTGGGGTCGGTGGCGTGGTTGCGGGCATCACTGGCGCTTCCTGGCGTGGGCTGCGTCCGTGGATTGCTCCGGGCCTGCGCCGTTGAAGCGGTGGGGGCTTTCGGCCACCAGCGTCATGTCCATGTACTTGATGACGGGCATTTCCGCGTCGTAGGTTAGCTTGAAAGTCTCCGGCGTAAATACTTCGGAAGGGGGGCCGCTGGCAAGTATCCGTCCGTTCAGGCACACAACCCAGGGGAGATGGGCTGCCACGGCGTTTATTTCGTGGGTAGTCATGACAATGGTCACTCCCTGGTGGTTCAGCTCGTGGAGAAGATGCAGAAACTCGTCCCTGGTCTTGATGTCGATCCCCGTCGTTGGCTCGTCCAGCAGGAGCAGGCTGGGATTGCTGACCAGCGCCCTCGCCAGAAATACCCGCTGCTGCTGACCGCCGGACAGCTGGCGGATATGACGCTTGCGCAGGTCCTCGATTCCAAGTCGTTCCAGCATTTGATGGACCAGCTTGCGGTCCCCGGCCCGATTCCAGGGAAAGAGAGGGTTGGACATAGTCAGGCCCATCATCACCGTTTCCTCCACGGTGACGGGGAAGTTCCAGTCGATGGTCTTCAGCTGGGGCACGTAACCGATGCGGGGGCGACCGTTGCCAGTGGAGACGCCCTGGACTCTTACGTCTCCGCCGTAGAGCTCCACGGCACCGAGGATTGTCCTCAGCAGGGTGGTCTTGCCGGAACCGCTGGGGCCGAGAAGGCCAACGAAGTCGCCAGCCATCAGCTTTAGATCAACGTCGTGGAGGACGGGATCTCCGTTGTAACCGCAGGTGACGCCGAGAAGTTCGACGACGGGGTCGCCTGAGGAAGGTTGATGAGGGATGGGATGAAGCATGATTCTCCGATCTATTGGGGGTAGACGGCCCCACTTTCCCCTTCGAATACGGGGCTGGCGTCGAAATCCTCCAGGGCCGAGGGATTTCCGCCCAGGGCAGACACAATGACCAGTGCGTTGGTCAGCATCATGCCCAGATAGCTGTGCAGGGGATCGCCAGGCACTCCGGGCAGGTCATCGTCCCGAAGCTGGTCGACGAATTGGGCGCCGCTCTCTCTCGCAATCTGTTCCATGACGTCGCTGTGAAACACTGCGGAGCCGAAAATGGCGGGTACGCCGCTATCTCTTACCTGGTTGATGAGGCCGGCCATTTCGCGCGCCGACGGCTGGCTGAAGTCGGAGGGCTGAATGGCCCCGATTATCTCCAAGCCGTACCGGGGCGCGAAGAAGGGAAAGGAGTCGTGGTAGGTCAGCAGTTTGCGGTTCCGGGGTGGGATGGTGTTGACGGCCACTTCTATCCGGCCATCCAAGTCCTGAATACGGGCCTGAAGTTCGTCGTAGTTTTCGTTGTAGTAGACGGTGTTGTCGGAGTCCAGGGCGGAGAGCCGATCCTTGACGATTTCGGCATACCGAAGGGCAAGGAGGGGAGCGGTCCAGAGGTGGGGATTGGGGTTGCCACCCCCTTCCGGGAAGGAGAAGTCGAAGACCCACTGGTCACGGGTTATGGCCTTGTCTGCCAGAGTGAGTATTTCCGCACTGTCTTGCTTACTCGCCTCGGCCAGTTCCAGGAACGGCTCCTCCAGAAACAGCCCGTTGAGGATGATGAGATCAGCGTCGGCCAGGCTGCGGGCGACGGAAGGCGCGGGATCGTAGGTGTGGGAGTTGACGCCCTCGGGAATAACGCCCTCCAGGGCGATGCGGCTGCCGCCCACGTTTTCCACGAGGCTGGTGATGGGGGCAACGGAACTCACCACCCGCAGGCGCCCATCGGACTCGTCGCCATCACCGGCACACGCTTGCACAGCGATGAGGGCAAGGGTCAAGAGGAAGCCCACTATGAGCGGTCGCAGGAGGAATCTCATGGGATGTATGGATTCATGCTCCGAGGGCATCTGCACCGTACTTCTTGCAGTTTGAACAAACGCCGGTAACAGTGAAATTGTCCAGGTCAGGCTCGAAGTCGAACTCCACCGACAGCGTATTTCGGAATTCGTCCAGGTAATCGGGGGCGAGGTCATAGGCCCCGCCGCAGGGGCGGCAGACCATGTGATGGTGGGGGGCCTCCGGATCGGTGATTTCGAAGTGGAGCCGGTCGCCGATGGCCACCTCGGTCACAACCCCCATGCGCCGGAAGAGATGAAGGGTGCGATAGACGGTGGCGATGTCTATATAAGGATAGGATTCCTTCGCCCTGCGAAAGACCTCATCCACCCCCATGTGACCGCCGCCGTCGGAGACGGCGTTGAGGATGAGGAGGCGCTGAGGGGTGAGCCGGACGCCTTTCCCTCTAAGTTGATTGAGGATATCCCTCTGGGCCATTCTGCAATTCTGCTCTTCTGCAAACGTTTGCGGCTGCTTATACTAACATTCAGTGGCGGGTTGTCAAGGATTGGGGGAGGATGGGAGTCACTGCGTGACGGCAAGTTTGGGGTTGGGCGTGGAAGGGGATTGGGGTTGTTGGGGAACTAATACTGCGATGAGGGGGAGGGCAGGTTTGAAACCTGCCCCTACGGGACGGAGAGAGCGCCCATGAGAAGTGTCACGGCATATGGGGTGAGTTCGAGACGGCTATGGGAGTTGGTTGTGGAGAGAGGGTGGGTTCCTGCCTTCGCAGGAACAAGGGAGGCGGGAAAGACGGTAGTGGCGATGGCAACGAGATTTTTCGACTCCGCTGCGCTCCGCTCAGAATGACACGCGGGTGAGGTGGGAGGGCGGTTCGCGAGCCGCCCCTACGAGAGGATAAGGAAGTCAAGCATCAAAGGAGCGGCGCTGGCGGCTGGCCTGGCGCATGAAGTGTCGGAGCATGGAGCCGTCGAAGCCCAGGGCGGATGCATTTTGCGCTGCTTCCTCGGCGGCGTCCTCTTCGCCCAGATAGGAGTGGGCGATGGCGGCGATAGCGTAGGCGGAGGGCCACTGGTTATTCAATTCCAAGGCCTTGGCCACGTCTTCCAAGGCACGCCGGGGTTGGCCCAAGTCGCAGAGGGCCGCGGCCCGGTTGTTGTAGGCATCGAGGTGGTCGGGATTGAGGCGGATGGTGTGGGTGAAGTCTTCCACCGCGGGCATCTGCTCCTTGAGGTGAACGTAGGCGAGGCCGCGGTTATAGTAGGCTTCGGCGTTGTTGGGGTCCAAGCGGACGACCTGGTCGAAGTCGCGAATGGCAAGGAGGGGTTCCACCAGCTGGCCGTAGACGACGCCGCGGCGGTAGTAGGCATCTGCGTCGGTGGGGTTTTCCTTGATGACGGCCGTCAGCTCACTCACGGAGCGGTAGAGGCTATCGATCTGGGTGGAGGAATTATCGTTGGTCTGGGGGTCTTGCATAAGGAACAATCAGGGTGGGTTTAAGAAATAAGAGTCGGGGAGCCGGGATTTGAACCCGGGGCCTCTACGTCCCGAACGTAGCGCGCTGCCAAACTGCGCCACTCCCCGATGATGCAGGCAACCTGACAATTGTAGCCGTCACGGGGTGAAAGGGGCAAGGGCGCAGGGTATTCCAATCGACGTCGGGATTTGGGCCGTCCCTGGTGGATGGCGTCGAAAAGAGGGCTGAAAAGTCGCCTTTCACCTACGGGAATTGCCCAGGCGGCGGGTCGTACTTGAAGGGTTGACAGGAAAAACCCACGATGCTACCTTTACCGCTGATTCAAACGCGCCTCTTTTTTGAGGTGAGGTCCGCCTATGCGGGTTTGAATACCAGTGTTAAGCCAAAACTTCTACACTAGGAGGCAAGATGGTGAGTTTACCCAGCAAACTACTAAGAAAGAGTGCGCTATTGGCATTGCTCGTGGCAGCGTCGCTGGCGCTGGTAATAGCAGCCTGCGGCACGGACGACGAGGACGATGCTCCCGCGCCTGCAGCTACGGCTGCGCCCGCGGCTACGGCTACGGCGGCGCCTGCAACCGCAGCGCCCGCGCCCACAGCTGCGCCGACGCCGGCACCGACACCGGAGCCTGAGCCGGAACTGGTAAGTCCCAGGCTCATTGTTTCCATGGCTCCGCCCACCCACCAGGTGAGGCTGCCGTACATGACCTTCCAGAGCTCCAGCGGACCTCTGCACAACCTGTATGACTACATGGTTGGCAAGGACCGCAAGACCGCCGCTGTGGAGAACACCCACGTCGCCGAGTCCTGGGAAGTCGATGCCAGCGCCAAAGTCTGGACCTTCGAGATGAAGGAAGGCATCCCCTACTACATGAATGGCGAAGCCAGCGACATCATGTTCGACCCCATAGACATTCGTTGGACGTGGCTGCTGCAAGCGGCCGTCGAGTCCGATAAGTCAAACAACTCTGGCACCTTCAGACCCTGGCTGGCCAACGAAGACGGCAGCGACATCGAAATCGATGGCAACACCGTAACCTTCAACCTGGACATAGTTCACCCGGACATGAACGTCTACGTGTCCGAGGACTGGACGTACGGGCTGATCAGCAAAGAATACTGGGACAGGGTAGGCGGCGAGGAAGGCTACATCGATCATCCGGTTGGCATGGGCGCCTTCAGCTTCGTGGAGTACGTGGACAACCAGCACTTCCTGCTGGAGAAGAACGTAGGCCACTACCGGAAGGAGCCTTACTTCGATGAGCTCATGTTCCTGTGGAACAAGGAGGCGGCGACTATTCAGGCGCAGCTTGCGGCGAAGGAGGTCCACATCGGAGTGGTGCCCACCGACGTGCATGGCGAAATGGAGGCCATAGGGCTGAGAATCGCCAAGAGCACGCTGCCCAGCTTCCACATGTGGGGGACAATACCCTACTACCAGCCCGTTGGGTTCAAGGGCGATGCCACGCCCAACTATGACGAGACGGTCCCGACCCGAAACGTCAAGGTAAGGGAAGCTCTCAACATCGCCATTGACCGGGCGAAGATAAACGACTCGTTCTTCGGCGGAGACGCCATACCGAGCGCCGTGTCGCACATGGCCGAGTGGTGGGACTTCTTCCAGGACCGTTGGGCGCCCATACCCGGCCCCGATGGCAAAACCGGCGCGGCGGGTGGCTGGCCGTATCCCTATGACCCTGAAAGAGCCAAGGAGTTGCTAGTCGAGGCCGGCTATCCCGACGGCTTCGATCTTCATTTCTTCGCCCCCACCAACCTGGGCGGCTTGCCGGAAATCCCGGACGTTGGCGAAGCCATAGCGGCCATGTGGACAGAGATCGGGGTCAAGGTCAACTTGGAGATTTCGGAGTACGCCCCCGTCCAGTCCATGTATACCGATCGCGCAATGAACGGAAAGATCGGCATGATTCGCTGGTCGCTGAACCCGCCGTCGGCCGGCATGGGCTGGATATGGTACGAGGCCACCAGGCCCTACTACGAGCAGCAGTTCATCACCGACTGGAAGAGAAACGTGGACACCATTGCCGATCCCGAAATTCGGGTACAGGAGTTCATCAAGCTTGGTGACTACTGGCACGAAAACTTCTTGAGCATTCCGCTGCTATGGGTGTTCGGCAAGGCCATCTACAACCCCGAAGTGCTGGAAGGCTACGAGGTTAGCCACGTGCACTTCGGCCCGGTTCGCTACCACGAGTACACGGTACCCATCTACCAATAAGACCGTCGCAAGACGGCAGGCATAAGAGAACCACGTGCC
Source organism: uncultured Dehalococcoidia bacterium (assembly GCA_951812825.1). Taxonomy (GTDB): domain Bacteria; phylum Chloroflexota; class Dehalococcoidia; order Lucifugimonadales; genus JAPULR01. The sequence continues at coordinate 1,457,491 of OX638324.1, forward strand.
CCGGCCTCCCTACTGTGGAGGCCGGGGCACGGAATAACCTTACCCCGTTGTCGAAGGAGGCAACACCATCGGACGCATTAGCGGAATCTACCTAACCCCCTTCTTCAGATCCCTCGGACGTGGTCGCCCGGCCCTTGTTGCCGCGTTGCTCCTTCTCGGAAGTTTCGCTCTGGCCGCGTGTGGCGGAGGGGGCGGAGGCGACTCCAATGGCGAAGCTCCCGCGGCCGCCACACAGGCCGCTCCTGCTGCTGCGGCTACCCAGGCCGCTCCAGCCGCCGGCGAATTGACTCCCACCGGGACATTCACAGAGGAGGAGTTGATTCTGCCAGAACAGTGGGAATCTTTCGAGGTGGAACTGGTCGTGGGAGACCACGTAGTTGCCACCTACACTTCCGTGCCCAAGGCGGTCGGCGGATTCGCCGAATCCGGCGCCCTGGGCAGGCCCGGGCTCGTCTTTAACGTGAACGATCCAATCGGCGACTCCATATACCAGGGAGAGCAGGTGGCGGACGGCGGCACAGAGTTCACCGCGGAGGTGAACGGCACGTACGAGCTCACCTTCCTGAACCCGGTTGTGCGAAACCTGCAGGAAGTCAAGCTGGAGTATATGATCAACCCGTAGGGGTTTCGGACGAGTTTTCCCTAAAACCTACATCGCTTTGACAGTTGCCGGTTTGCCCTTATATGGGGCGGCGACAGTTGAGGCGGTTTCGGTTTTCCTGGGCCTCCACCCCATACCACAGTCCCAGCACAGCTAATTGCCCAAGTTATCCCGCGGGTGGGGGTTCTCTTGCGAGGGGTTAGGGCTGCTGGCGGATGAAGTCTGAGACTTTCTCGCCGATCATGATGCAGGTGGCGTTGGGGTTTACCCTGACAACGTCGGGCATTATGGACGCGTCTGCCACTCGCAGGCCCTCCAGGCCGTGGACGCGGCTGTACTGGTCGACAACGGCCAGAGGGTCTGTATGAGGTCCCATCTTGCAGGTGCCGGAGGAGTGGTGACCCGTGGTGACGTTCTCCAGTATCCACTGATTTAGTGAATCCTCAGACGCCATTTCCTGGTCGTTGGGGGCAACCCGCTGGGCGAGCATATGCTTCATGGCGGGGCTTTCCGCCAGTTCGATGGCGAGGTGGACGCCTTCGCGGACTCGGGCCAGGTCCCAAGGGTCCTGCAGGTAGTTGTATTCCAGATGGGGCGGGGCGGAGACATCGGCGGATGTTAGAGTCAGGCGACCGGCTCCCCGGGCGTATTCCAGGCAGGCGCTCAAGCGAGTGTGGGGAGCGCCGTCGAAGACCCATCGGTTGTCCACGCTGATGGACATGTCGTGGGGAGTGTCCGAGCCTGCGGCGGTGTAACGGAGGAATACGAGGCTCAGGACGGAGTCCTTCTGCTTCATGCCAGCGTCCCGGTAGATGACGCCGGACACGGGGTGGTTTCGGAGGTTGCGGCCCACACCTGGAAGGTGATGCTTCGTTTCGATGCCCATGTCGGTGAGGTGATCATCGGGCCCGATGCCGGAGCGCATGAGGAGCATGGGGGAGCCGAAGGCGCCGGCGCTACAGACTATCTCATGGCCGTATACCCGGAAGGTCTGACCGTCGCTGATGACTTCCACGCCAACGGCGCGGTTGCCTTCCAGCAGAACCCGCCGAACCAGGGCATTGCTCCGGATGGTCAGATTGAGCCGGTGTCTGGCCAGGTCCAGGTAGGCCATTGCGGTATTGACGCGAAGGCCGCCGACGTTGCTGACAGGATAGGCGCCGACGCCGGCAGCATCGGGGAGGTTCATGTCGGGACTTTCAGAGAACCCACGGTCCAGGCAGGCACGATAGAAGGCCCGGAGGTTGGGCTCCCATTCGGTTTGGGGAACGCGGCGGACGGGGAGGGGGCCTTCCTTGTTGTGGAAGTCGCCGTCGAAGTCGAGGTCTCGTTCGATGCGAAGATAGCAGGGCAGCACTCTCCGGTAGGACCATTCCGGGTTGCCCCAGGCAGCCCAGGAGTCGAAGTCGTGAGTTGCGCCACGGAGAAATATGGAGCTGTTGATGGTGCTGGTGCCGCCCATTGCTCTGCCGGAGGGCATCAGCATGGGCTCTGTCTTCTGAGGGTTGGCGCGGGCGGCGTAGTTGCGAACGTGGGGGTCTTGGTAGCCGGCCATGACGTGGTAGCCGCGGGCCAGGAGTTCCGGCAGTCGCTCAACGTTGGGATAGTCGGGGCCGTCCTCGAGCAGCAGAACGGAGCAGGAGGGATCTTCCGAGAGTCGCGCGGCAAGAGGGGCGCCGGCGGAACCGGCGCCCACAACGATAACGTCGTAACGCAAGGGGCGAACCTCCGGTGAGTTCTTGGGTGGAAGCGGAGGATATTTTACCACCGTTCATGGAGAAGGGTGGGAATACAATCGCCACATCTGAGCATGGGGGAGCGGTAAAGATGGATTCCCGCCTCCGTGTCGTGGCACGAGAGCAGGCTTTGCACGGGAATGACGGAGGGTGAGGAGGGGGATTTTCATCTGTGGGCCTGACGGAGGAGTTAGATTCTTCGTCGCGGAGCCTGCTCAGAATGACAGGTTGGGGGGGTCAGGATGACATGGGGGGGTCTGTACAGCCATGATGAAATGAAGGTGGGGCGGGCGGTTCGCGAACTGCCCCTACGGAGGAGGGGGTATGTGGGTGGGTAGGCTGCGGGGTTCCTGAGGCTTAGCAGAATGGCAGACTGATGGATTCGATGTCGCCAGACGGTATTCCTCTCAACCCTTCGGGTATGCATCCGGTCAGCCGGCTACTACCAACCCACAGACCTTCCAAGTTCGAGAGGCGGCCAAGTTCTGACGGCATCTCCCCCGTCCAGTTGTTACCGTTCAGAAACAGACGCTTAAGCTCAGAGAGTTTGCCAAGCTCAGGGGGAATCTCCCCTTCCATGTCGTTACCACTCAGGTCCAGGTTTTCCAGGTTAGAGAGGTTGCCCAAATCGGGCGGTATCTCACCACTGAACTGGTTATTTTCAAGACTCAGATTTTCTAGTCTCGGGAGGTTGCCCAAATCGGGCGGTATCTCACCACTGAACTGGTTATCTCCAAGACGCAGACTTAATAGTCTCGGGAGGTTGCCCAAATCGGGCGGTATCTCACCGCTTAACTGATTGCCGCTGAGCTCCAGAGTTGCAAGATAGGTGAGGTTGGCAAGTTCCGCTGGAATCTCCCCGCTCACCTGGTTATCCGTGGTCCCCAACACAATCAGGTAGGAGAGACTGCCCAGTTCGGGCGGCAGCTCCCCACTCAGCTGATTATCGGTAAGGCGCAGATGAAAGACACGGCCAGCGCTGTTAGTGGCTACCCCATGCCATTCATCAATGGGAGCGTCGCTCAGCCAGTTGGTGTTGTTCGTCCAATTATCTCCATCCATAGCATGATAGAACGCGACCAGTGCGGCTCTGTCTGTTGCCGGGTTTCCCGCGCCTGTCGCAGACGTGCCTCCCGGTGCTGTGCCATTGGTTGAAGATCCGCCGCATGCAGACAGCAGGACTGCCGCAGAGCAGCAGAGAGCCAGCACGCCGATAAACACAACAGCGAAGGGCGCGCTGAGGAATGAAGAATTAAGCGTTTCTTCCTTGTCTGGAGACCTCATCTTGTAACCCCTCTCAATCTGCTCTAAGAGACTAGAGTCTTTCCGAAGTTGCGTTCACTGCCAGGGCGGACACATCACTGATATTGTGAGTACGTCCGTAGAACTTTTTGAGGGATTGCTTCAGATCGACTTTGGAAAGGCCTCTAGAGGGAGGGACGACCAAAGCAGACCTATAGCATCTCGGCTATTGTAAGACCTTGCAACGGTTTTCGACAAGCCTCGGGCCAGGCGGGCCCGGCAGAAGGCGCGCAGGTTGGGCTTCCACTCGCTTTGGGGGACACGGCGAACGGGCAGGGGGCCTTCCTTGTTGTGAAAGTCGCCGCCGAAGTCCAGGTCGCGCTTGATGCGAAGATAGCAGGGCAGCACTTTCCGGTAGGACCATTCAGGATTGCCCCAGGCAGCCCAGGAACCGAAGTCGTGAGTTGCGCTCAGGATGACATGTGGGGGTGCTGCACTCAGGGTAAGGGAAGTGGGATTCACCCCCATCCCCCGCCTTTGCGGGGGCAGGCTCAAACCTTCCCCCATCAAGAGGGAAGGTTGAAGACGGCAGGGGGAAGGGGTTTTCGCGGTTAGGGGGACGGCCAGTGCTACTTGCGGTTCTGAGCTTCGATCCTGGTGAGGATGTCGCGAATTTCCGCCAGCAATTCGTTGGCGACGGTGGGCGTTGCTGCAAAAGCGGCGGCGGTGGGGGTGGTCTCGGCGCCGCCTTCCAACACAACCTGACGCTGGCGGAGGATGGCGTCGCGGAAGGCAACGGGGTCAACCACACCTATGAGGTCACCCTCGCTGCCGCCGTCCTGGCCTGTCCCGCCGGCCGTCTCCACCTTCAAACCCCTGACTCCGCAATAGCGCATCCACGGGTCGTCGTGCAGACGCACGTCGGTGACGCGGTTGAGGGGAATGGTGGCCTCCTTGCGAAAGAAGACGCCCTTGTTTACCTGGACGGCGTTGGTGGTAAGCCGGGCGGACATTCGCCTCAGACTTTCGGGGGCGTACCAGCGGGCGAATAGAAGCCCGAAGGGGATGAGGGGGATACCGACGACGGTGATAATCATGACAAGGACGATGACGCCGGCGGTGTACTTCTTCACCATTGGGTGGAATTCGGCTTCCATGAGGGTTTCGCCGGTTACGTCCATGGAATCATTCATGATGCGGCTCCTTTGAGAAGTGAGTTAGTGGAGATATTTTCGATTTTCGGCACCTGTCTTCATAGGGGCGGGCGTTACGCCGGAATGACCATTATAGGTGGGAAAAGGGCGGTTTGCGAACGGGCCCGATGGAGTTGCGGTGGAGGATTATTTTTCGTGGGGGAAGAGGGTTGCGATAGGTTCCCGGCCCAGTATTCGCGGGAACGAGAGGGATCACCCCTGTCCCAGCCTTTCCCCATCAGGGGGAAGGGGTTTCGAGGCGACGAGATTCCTCGACTTCGCCGCGCTACGCTCGGAATTGAAAATGCCAGGTAATTGGATGACAGAATTAGAGAGATTGTAGGGTTTCCAGGGGAGTCTTGCCGCCGAGGGCCTGGTGGGGTCTGACTGTTTGGAAGCGAGTTGGGCGGCTGTATGGACTCTCCCGGTCAAGCTGTCTGGAAGGGCAGGCCGTTTATCAGCCATACCTTGCAGAGCTTGACTATGTCCGGTTAGGGTGGTTGTATGAGATTGCGATGAAAGGGAAAGGAGCTTGGCTTGTACATCAGGTTGACTGAGGGGTAGAGATGGGTGGACTTTCCTTAGCAAAGAGGTGAAGAAGGTGTGAAGCCAGACCTGGGTGTTACATCAAGCAAGGAATCGCCAACCGTAGGGTTGACCAAGAGAATACACTGGAAATGAAAGATGGCGAACTTCAGAGATCGTTCGAAGAGGGACTAAGGAGTCAAAGTATGTGGGAGAACATTGGGAAAGAAGAAAAAGAGTCCAGTGAGGATGAGGGATGCGGCTGTGGGTGCTTCGCAACGGTTTTATTGATAGTCGGCCTGGTGGTTGTCATTGCATGGTGGATGGGTTGGCTGGGGGTATGGTGGGACACAGCGCGGGAGTGGATTTGCGAGGTAGTGTGTAATGGGACGGTGGGATAGAGGGAAGAGGGGAGCGTTGGGTACGAGATCCTTCGGCTGCTCGTCGCTGCGCTCAGGATGAAATGGGGGCGTTGGATTGGGATGTGTGGGTCCCCGCATCCGGAGACCTTTGCATTACCAGCGACGGACTGTCGATAGGGGTCTGTGGAGACGCTCGCCATAGCTAAATCATAGGATTCTGGATTCCGGCTTTCGCCGGAATGACGGTTATTCAAAGGTCTCCATCCGCGAGGACAGGAGGGGGTTGGGGGGCCATTTTAATAGTGCCGAAAGCAATTGAGAGTTATCTCTAGTACATCATGGCACCGCCGGCCACGGGAATGGATAGGCCGGTGAGGTAGTCGGACTGGCTGGAAGCGAGGAAGGCAGCCGTGTCGGCTACGTCCTGGCCGTTGGCAACTCGGCCCAGGGGTATTACTTTGGCGCGTTCCGCAAACATACGGGCGCGGTATTCTTCCGCCGATTCGCCCTCCGGAGCGAGGGCCGCGGCGATGCCGGTGATTCTTTCCGTTTCCACCAGGCCGGGGCAGATGGCGTTGACGTTGATGCCGTGGGGCGCGAGCTCCAGGGCGAGGGACTGGGTGAAGCCGATGAGGGCGAATTTGGAGGCGCAGTAGGCGGCGTAGCGGGCGATGCCCTGCTTTCCCGCGCCGGAGGAGATGATGATGATTTTCCCTTTGCGGCCATCGTGGAGCATCTGCCGCGACACAGCCCGGGAGCAGAGGAAGGTGCCCTTGACGTTGACGCGCTGGACGGTGTCCCAGGCGTCTTCTTCGAGTTCCACGACGGGAACCCGGTCGGGACCCGCGGCAGACCCGGCGTTGTTTACGAGGATGTGGATGGGGCCGAGGCACTCGGAGGTCTCGCGAACCATGGCTTCCACCTGGGCAGCGTCTGAAACGTCGGCGATGATGCTGATGGAGCGGCGGCCAAGGTCCCTGATTTCTTCTACGACACTGTCCACGCCGCGCCACGAATCGCTGCCTGCGTGAGGGTTGGAGGTAACGTCGTTGACGGCGACGTCGGCGCCTTCCCGGGCCAACCGGAGGGCTATGGCGCGGCCTATGCCGTGTTGGCCTCCGGCGCCGGTGACGAGGGCAACTTTACCTTGCAGGTTGTACATTTCAGATGCTACCAGTGGCCGTAGGTTTCACAAGGGTTCCTGAATGGTACACCTTACGGGTATATCTCATCAAACGGGGGAGGGGGTGTGGCCGTTGAGGTGGGGAGTGGCGTTGGTGTGGATTGCCCTCCGCAGGCAAGACTCGTCACCAAGGGGGAGGTGATTACAAGAGATAGAATTTTGCGCTTAAGGATGCGCTTATGAAGTTGCCAGTTCATACTTCAGGCTGGGGCTACAGGGGATGCGCCGCACCCAGGCGGTGTGTGAGAACGTAGGTCAACGTGGGCCGCGGTGACGTGGGGGAAGGCAAAAGATGGGTCCCCGCCTTCGCGAGGACAAGAGGAATCATCCCCATACGAATCTCTCCCCATCAAGGTGGAAGGACGAAGATGGATTCCGGCTCGGGGGCCGGAATGACGGTTATCCAAAGAGCTCCATCTGCTGAACGACGAAGATGGGTGGAGGCGCTTACATCATGCGGACGATGATCTTGTCGGACTGCTCCTTGGTGATTCCGAGGGAGCGGAAGCCAAGGGGGCCGCCCTCTCTCAGAACAGGCTCCAGACCATCCAGGGTTGGGGCCTCTCTCTGGAGGAACACGCCGGTATAGATGACGTCTCCCCAGACCATGGCCTTTTCGCAAGCGGCTTTCCAATCGCTGGAATCGTGCCCTTCTTCCTCCAGCTTCTTGACGCGGGTCTTGAAGAAGGGGTGGGTGTTGTCCTTATTGAAGGTGACGCAGGGGCTGAACACGTCGATGAGGGAGAACCCCTTGTGCTGCATACCCTTGATGATTACTTCGGTCATGTGACGGATGTCTCCGCTGTAGGCACGGGCGACAAAAGTGGCACCGTTCATGATGGACGAGGTGATGGGGTTGACGGGGGGTTCGACGCTTCCGAAGGGGGTGCTCTTGGTCTTCATGCCCTCGGTGCTGGTGGGGGAGATCTGGCCGGTGGTAAGGCCGTAGATCTGGTTGTTCATCACTACCATGGTGAGGTCCACGTTGCGGCGGGCGGTGTGAACGAAGTGGTTGCCGCCGATGCCGTAGCCGTCGCCATCGCCGGTGGTGACGATGATGTTCATTTCGTGGTTGCCCATTTTCGCGCCTGTCGCCACGGCAAGGGCGCGGCCGTGGAGGGTGTGCATTCCGTAGGTGTTGACGTAGCCGGGCAGGTTGGATGAGCAGCCGATGCCGCTGATCACCATGATCTCGTGGGGCTGCAGGCCCTGCTCGGCGCAAGCCCTCTGAATGCTATTGAGCACGCCAAAGTCGCCGCAACCGGGACACCAGTCGGGGTTCACAGGGCCGCGAAAGTCTCTGGCCGTCAGCTTGCGTGCGGGTTTGCCCGACGCGATATCTACAACGGTTGTCATCCTAATCACCTCTTTGGACTATTGCTAGACTATTACTTCCTGGTACGGCACATAAATATCGGTGGCGCCGCTGAGAATCTCCATGATTCCGTCGGTAACATGGTGGGGCATGAAGGGCTCACCGTCGTACTTGCGAACGTGGCCGTCTACGGAGAGGCCGGTCTCGCTACGCATGTAGCGGTGGAACTGGCCGGAGTAGTTGTTTTCCACCATGATGGTTTTCTTGGCGCTGGTAACGATTTCTGCGATTTCATCGCCCTTGAAGGGGACTATCCACTTGATGGGCAGGTGGTTGGCGGTGACGCCGCGCTCCGCCAACTGGTCGATGGCTTCCTTGATGACGCCGTAGGTGGAACCCCAACCAATGATGGTAACGTCGGCGTCGGTGGGGCCTTCGAGTTCGGGAGCGGGGACCATACCGGTGACGTTCCGGAATTTGCGGGCGCGCTTCTCCACCATCATGCGACGCTTGTGGGGATGGGTAAATTCGTCGCTGATGAGGATAGAGTCTTCGTCATGCTCGTCGGTGGCTACCACGTGGGTGTAACCTTCGAGGCCGGGGAGGGCGCGCGGCGAGATGCCCGAGTCGGTATTGAGGTAGCGCTTGTAGCCGTTGGTAGCGGAGTGCTCCGTGATGATGTCACCCCGGTCGATGACGGGCTGCATGTTGATGGCGTCGGGGTCGACGCTGAAGCGGCCTTCGCCGATGACGAGGTCGGAGATGACGATGCCGGGGCACTGGGCCTTGTCGACGAGGTTGAAGAGTTCCGGCATGGTGTTGAAGGCATCGAGGGCATCCAGTGGGGCGACGATAATGCGCTCAAAGTCTCCCTGGCTGGCGCCGAGGATCTGCCAGAGGTCGCCCTGCTCCGACTTGGTGGGAACGCCGGTGGAGGGGCCGGCGCGCATGACGTCGATGAAGACAACGGGGATCTCCATCATTCCGGCGCTGCCGATGGCCTCGGTCATGAGGGCGAAGCCACCGCCGGAGGTTGCGCACATGGCGCGGCAACCGGTGTGGGCGGCGCCGATGGTCATGTTGGCGACGCCGATTTCGTCCTCAACCTGCCGGACCATGATATCGAGGGCACGGGCGTGGGCGGCCATCCAGTGAAGAACCCCAGTGGAGGGGCTCATGGGATATGCTGCGTAGAACTTTACTCCGGCCGCCGCGCCGCCCATGGCGACAGCGTCGTTGCCGGACCATACGGCCAGGGGCTTTTCGCCCACGGGGGTGGGGTGTTCGAAGGGCTTGAAGTTTTCGATTGCATAGTCGTAGCCGGCTTTGGCGAACTTGACGTTCTCGTCCACCACAGCCTGACCGTGGCGGGCGAACCGCAGCTTGAGGCTGTCTTCGAGAATCTGGAAGTCGAGGCCGAGCATGTACATGATGGAGCCGACGGCGACGGTGTTCTGGATGAGCCGGTTTCTGCTGCCGCCGGTGAGGTGGGAGATGGGCAGGGCGCAAAGCTGCACGCCCTCCTGAGCATCGTTCACCTTGATGCGGTCGCCGTTGAAGACGACGCTGGAGCCGGGACCCATGAGGTTCACATGGCGATCGGCGGTGTCCTGGTTGAGGCAGAGGAGAAGGTCCAACTTGTCGCCGTGGTTCTGGACTTCCTCTTCGCCCACCCGGATGGTGAGGAAGATGTGCCCGCCACGGATGATGGACTGGTAGGCGTTATAGGTGTAGAGGTGGAGGCCGCGGCGCACGAAGACGCGGGCCAGAATGTCGCCGGGGGTGGCGATGCCCTGGCCGGCCTCGCCGCCGATAGCCATGGCGAAATCGAACTTCCCTGAACTCATTAGGCTGCTCCTTATTACTTGGTGGGCCCTACGGCAACGGGATGGCGCAAGCTGCCGGGTTAAACAGGGAAGGGCCCTGGTTAGGTTGTTAATCCACTCTTAAAGCGGCACAAACAAGAGAGGCGGGCCGAATTGGCCCCCCATTGAGCCGCAGTATAGCCAGTTCCAACAAGGAAGTATAGCGTTAGCCGTAGCGGTAGGCAACCTTAGGGGATGTTCCGTGGTGAGGATTCTGCGTGAGCGGTACCCGCCGCGACACTGGTCATGTCAGAATGCTGGGCGGGACTAAGCTATGAGGTTGACAAAATTAACACGTATACTTATATTAGCAAGCGTATACGTTAAAAGGATTATGGGATTCGATGAAGCAGAAGCTCACCATCACTGTAGAAGCTGTATTGATTCCGGCGGCCAAGCGGTACGCTCGCGCTCGTGGCGTATCTCTTTCGTCTCTAGTGGAACAGTCGCTTAGGGAATTGACTGAAGAGGAAACGGTATCCTTCTCTTCTCGTTGGCGCGGCAAGTTTCGCGCGGCTAAGCGCAAGAAAGACTCACGATACGACGCCCTGGCCAAGAAATATCTCCAATGATGCTCATAGACACCGACGTGCTCATTGATGTCGCGCTAGACAGGCGCCCGCACTCGGATTCAGCTTCGGAACTTTTGGACCGGATTGAGCAAGGCATGGGCTCTGCATGGGTGGCCTGGCACTCCTTGTCGAATCTCTACTACATCGTCACCCCTGTCCTAGGTAAAGAAGACACGCGTGACTTTATAGTCGAGCTTAGCCGATTTATGGACGTGGCGGAAACAGGCACCAAGGATATCCGCTATGCCGCCGAACTAGATATGGCTGACTTTGAGGACGCTATGCAGGTTTCTGCGGCCCGTGCCTGCGGTGCTCGATGCATAGTAACAAGAAACGTAAGAGACTACGCCCGCTCACCAATTTCTGCCGTCAACCCACTGCAAGCAATTCACGAATTCATCTGAGAATTTGGAGCCGACCTAACGCGTCCCACCCATCAATCCGCCCAAAAAGAAAGGGACCGGTGCGAGACCGGCCCCTTTGTCGATAGCAACGTATGCGAGAGGGATTATTCCTCGACGCCGTTTCCGTCTCCGTTTAGCCTAACGCCTGTGATGGTCTCCATGATCAGGCGGGTGACGACGTAGGGGTCCATGTTGGCGTTGGGCCTTCGGTCTTCGATGTAGCCCTTCTGGTCGTGCTCAACCTGCCAGGGGATGCGGACGGACGCGCCCCTATCCGACACGCCGTACCGGAATTCCTTGTAGGAGCAGGTCTCGTGGAGGCCGGTTAGCCTCTCCTCGATGCCGTAGCCATAGTTCTCGATGTGCAGCTCGTGGCGGGTGCCCAGGGCTTCCGCCGCGTCTACGCAGGCCTGGTAGTTATTGCGCATCTCCCTGGTGGAGAAGTTGGTATGGGCGCCGGCGCCGTTCCAGTCGCCGCGGGCGGGCTTGGGGTAGAGGGTGGCGTTGATGCCGAAATCTTCCGCCACGCGGTATAGGAGCCAGCGGGCGAGCCAGAGCTGGTCGGAGACTTCAACGGCGGGTAGGGGGCCAATCTGGAACTCCCACTGTCCGGGCATTACTTCGGCGTTGATGCCGTGAATCTTCAGACCGGCCTCGAGACAGGCTTCGAGGTGGGCTTCCACTACATCCCGGCCGTGGACCTCGTCGTCGCCCACGCCGCAGTAGTAGCCGCCCTGAGGCGGGGGATAGCCGGACTCCGGAAAACCGAGGGGACGGACACCCTTGAAGAAGGTGTATTCCTGCTCGATGCCGAAGATCATTTCCTGGCCCCGGCACATTTCGGCAACGGCCACGCAGGCGGCGCGGGTGTTGCTTTCGTGGGGGGTCAGGTCCGTGTTCAGTACCTCGGTCATGACGAGGAGGTCGCCTCGGTCCCTCTCCAGCATGGTGTCCAGCTTCTTGCGAACGGGGTCCTTGATGGAGAGAACGGGGCGAATGACGCAGTCGGAGTTTTCACCGACGGCCTGGTTTGTGCTGGAGCCGTCGAAGCCCCAGAGGCCAGGCTGCTCAACTCTCATGCCAACCCTGGTCTTGGAGCGGAGCTTGGCGGTAGGCTTGGCGCCATCTATCCAGATGTATTCTTCTCTTCGATAGTCTTCCCTTCGTATGAGCATTTCTCCCTTGCAACTCCTTAAGTGGTTCTGAATTCGCGTTTTCGCAGCGTCCAGGGGTTAATTTGCCGTGTATCGGCGTGGCCCCCCAGTCAAGATTGAAGATTGGGGCGTACCCTGCAATCCATTGAAAACACGCAAAAAATATAGCAGAAAGCGGGATTCACTTCAATTTGCAATGGATTGAAAATATATGCCCGGACAGGCCAGGGGGGCGTCAATATCCCGTCGCTACGCACGGCATAAATGCCGGTGGACCTCGGGGACGGCCACGCGAGGCGAGACCCTATTAAGCGTTGCGTAATAGGGATAGGGCTTATTAAGTTTTAGGGCGTAAAGCTTAATAAGGGGCGGTGCTCATGGTTTATGTACGGGCACTCTTTCCTTACTTCCAGCTTTGACACCTTTTGGGGCCGATGGTATATTTCCCAGCGACTTTTGAACCGAGCCTCGGGAGGCGGCTTTGCCCCTGAATATATTCGTCCTGGCCAAGCAGGTAATTGACCCGGAGATGCCCCGCTCCGCCTTCCAGGTGGACAGGGAGAATCGAAGAGTCGTCACCCCTCCAACGCTGCCGCCGGTGGTGAACGGCTTCGACGAAAACGCCGTTGAAGCCGCCCTTCGTATCAAGGACTCCGAACCCGCCGAGATAACGGTGATTTCCATGGGGCAGAGCTTTGCCCTGGACGTGATGAAGAAACCGCTTTCGATGGGCGCGGACAGTCTGGTTCTGCTGCAGGACGATGCTTTCGACAATACGGTGGACAGTTTTGCCGTGGCGCGGGCGCTTACGGCGGCAATTCAGAAGATCGGCCCCTTCGACCTCATCATTGCAGGCAGACAAGCCTCCGACTGGGACAACGCCCAGGTCCCGCTGGCGGTGGCGGAGCTGCTGGGTCTGCCCAGCGTCACCATTGGCAAGAAGGTGGAGGTGGGCGACGGACGGGTGACGGTGGAGCGGCAGATGCCGGATGGCACGGAGATTGTGGAATCGCCCATGCCCGCCCTGGTGACGGTGAGCAACGAGCTGGGCCAGCCTCGGTATCCGACTCTGCGGGGCATAATGGCCGCCACTCGGAAGCAGCCCGTGGTGTGGTCTTTGGAGGACTTGGGACTGGACGGGGAGCAGCTGGAGCCCCAAGTGGAGACGGTGGACCTGTACGTGCCGGTAACTGAGGCGGACTGCGAGTTTATCGAAGGGGAGGATGACGCAGACGCGGGGCGTTTGCTGGCCCTGAAGCTGCGGGAGGCGAAGCTGGTCTAGCGGGCCAGCTCAGAGGGAGTGGATATGGCTGATTCAGCAGGGGTTCTGGTTCTGGCCGAGACGGAAGGGGGCGCGCTTTCGCCAACTGCGGCGGAACTTGTGACGGCGGGTTTGGAGGTGGCGGCGGGACTGGGACTGCCGCTATCCGTGGCGATGGCGGGAAGCGACGTTGAGGCTACGGTGCAGGAGGCTGCGAGTCTGGGAGCGCAGCGGGTGTACGCCGTGGAGGACGGAATTCTTTCCACCGATAAACCGGAGCTACTACTGGAGGCGTGGGCCCAGATATGCCGGCAAACGAATCCCGCCGTGGTCTTGATTGCGAGGACTACGGCGGGCCGGGATTTGGCACCGCGACTGGCGGCGCGGCTGGGAGTGGGGCTGGCGCAGGATTGCCTGGAAGTCAAAGTCGACGAGGATTCTGGGCGAATGATAGCGCATCGTCCCGTCTACGGCGGCAACGCCATGGCCGCGGTGGTATGTAACGGAACGCCCCAGATGGCGTGTATTCGTCCCAAAGCCTACGAACCTTGCGAGCCGGATGATTCACGGACGGCGGAGGTTGTTTCCCTCAGCATTACCCTGGACGAATCGATGGCCAGGGTGAAGCTTGTGGAGCGGGTGGCGGAAGAGTCGGAGGGTGTGCGGCTCGAATCCGCCAAGATAGTCGTCGCCGGAGGACGGGGGCTGGGATCGCCGGAACCCTTCAAAGACCTGGAAGTCATCGCCGGACTGCTGGGGGCGGGCATCGGAGCGTCGCGGGCGGCGGTGGATGCGGGTTGGGTGCCACCGTCCTGGCAGATTGGGTTGACGGGGAAGACGATCACGCCGGACCTGTACATAACTGTGGCTATCAGCGGGGCGAGCCAGCACATGGCGGGCTGTTCCGGCTCCAAGGTGATAGTAGCGGTGAACAAGGACGCAGAGGCCAATATCTTCAAGGAGGCCCGCTACGGCGTGGTGGGGGACTGGGAGAAGGTGATGCCCAGCTTTACGGAGACGCTTCGGGAGCTGCTGAGTTAACCTAGCTTCGCGTCTCTGCCACCGTTGCCAGCTTGCGGCGGGCTTGGGACAGGTCATAGCCTGGCTGGCGGCGCATCCAGAAGTCTGCGGTGCTGCATCCGATACGCTCCAGTGCAAGTGGTACCGACGGCAAGATGCCCCAAAGTCCATTTAGCAAGCGCGAAGCCGTGTTGCGACTAACGCCGAGGCGAGCATCGAATTCGTTGACGGTCCAGCCCTCTTCCTCCAAATCGTCTCGCAAGCTAGGACCCGGATGGGTCAGATCGTCACGGCCAATAGTGATAATCTTCCAGGTTAATGTCCACGGCTTCGAGGACTTCTTTGCCCCTGGCAGACCCCGTTCAAGATCAGGTTGTCTATGAGGCGGACGTTGCCTATATGCACTGCGGTGGAGAGCATGGCGCCTGAGGTTGCTATGTCCAGTTCCTTCATGGTCTCGCCGACGGCGATGCTGACGTAGTCGATTTTTTGGACCAGTGGTTCAGCGTTCAGGATGGTTCGCATACGTTGTTTAAGCACGTCGGCGCGGGTTTCACCGGCAAGCCACAGCTTCTCGGCTGCTCGCAGGGTGCGGTAAACGACGGGGGAGGCGCGTCGTTCTGCGGGGTTGAGGCGGCTGTTGCGGCTGCTGCAGGCCAACCCGTCGGACTCTCGCACGGTTGGCGATACTACTATATGTACGGGCATGTTGAGGTCTCTGACCATAGCCTTTACAACCGCCGCCTGCTGTCCATCCTTCTGGCCGAAGTAGGAGTGGGTGGGCGAGGTGATGTTGAACAGCTTGGCAACCACCGTCGCGACGCCTCGAAAGTGTCCGGGGCGGTGGACGCCTTCCAGTCGGCGGGAGACTGCGCCTACTTCCACCCAGGTATCCATGGCCGGTGGGTAAAGTTCCGATGCCGGGGGTGCGAAGACCAGGTCTACGTTTTTGCTTTCGAGGATGGCCAGGTCGCGGGCCATGTCACTGGGGTAGGCGCTAAGGTCTTCGCTGGGACCAAACTGGGTGGGATTGACGAAAATGGTGACCACCACGGAGGCGTTTTCTTTCCGGGCGCGATTAACGAGGGATATGTGGCCGGGATGGAGAAAGCCCATGGTGGGCACGAGACCCAGGGGACGGGGCAGGTTGGCGCAAGCCGAAACCGCTTGCGAAACAGTTTCGATGACACGCAAGGCTTTTAGCCGTCCAGCAGGTCTTGAAGCAGGGCCTCGTCCATGCCGAAGCTCTCATTGGAGGTGGGGAAGGCGCCGTCGCGGACCTCTTGGGCGTATCGCCCAAGGGCGAGGGCGATGGTCTCCGAGAGTCTCAGATACTGGCGAGTATGCTTGGGTACGAAGTCGTCGTAGAGGCCAAGGATGTCATGGACTACCTGCACCTGTCCGTCGCAGTGGGGCCCTGCGCCGATGCCGATGGTGGGGATGGTGAGTTTGTTGGTGATAACGCGAGCCAAGGGCGCGGGCACAAGCTCAAGCACCAGGGAGTAGGCGCCGGCGTCTTCCAATGCGCGGGCATCCTCCAACAGTCGGAGGGCGTCTTTTCTGGCCTTTCCCTGGACACGATAGCCACCGAATTGATGCACCGATTGAGGGGTGAGGCCAAGATGTCCCATGACGGGGATGCCCGCTTCCACGATGCGGCGCACTTTCTCCACGGTGGGGCCGGCGCCTTCCAGCTTGACCGATTGGGCGCCGCCTTCCTGCACCAGTCTGCCAGCGTTCTTGAGGGCTTCCTCTGCGCTGGGCTGAAAGCTCATGAAGGGCATGTCCGTCACTACCAGAGCATGTTCCGTACCGTTGACCACAGCCCTGGTGTGTCGCACCATGTCGTCCATTGTGACGGGGATGGTTGAGTCGTAGCCCAGGCAGACCATGCCAAGGCTGTCGCCCACGAGGACGATGGGAAAGCCCGCCCTGTCCACAAGTCGAGCCATTGTGTAGTCGTAGGCAGTGACAACGGGGATACGTTGTCCTTTGGCCTTCATGGTCCGTATTCGCCGGGCCGTCATTCTATGCATGGAACTGGCCTCCGTCGTTGTGGTTGCTACCGGATGCGGAAAGTTTCTTCATCTGTCGTGAATCCGCCCCATGGAATTTTGCCAGTAAGCGCTCCAGCTCACTTCGTTTCTGTCCACTGAGGGAAGATGCGTGGGCAACCAGCACCCTTGTCAGTTCCGTATAGAGGGGGAGAATATCAGGAGCGAGGGATTGCAGGGCTTGCAGATGTGTACGAACGGTGTCCACATCTCCCCGGGCCACGGGGCCGGTGGTGGCCGCTTCCTCGCCCAAGGCGGCCGCGTTCTCCAGGGTGGTACGGGCAAGGGGAAGGAGGGCTCGAAAGGCCGTTTTCTGGTCGACACCCATGGCTTGCCAGAGGGCGGCGGCGGAGTGGAGCAGGGCGATTAGAGCACCGCAACTCATGACTGCCGAGGCGTGGTACAGGGGGCGATTTTCCGGCGAGACCTCGATGGTATGACCTCGGAGGTCCGCGGCAATGGACTGCAGGGCTTGCCGGAGCCAGCCGGTTCCTTCTATGGCGAAGGTCACGCCGTGGAGCCGCTTCCGTGCGAGAGTGGCGAGAGTGGTGGGGTCTTCATTCGTCGGCAAGGGAGTGAAGGTCTGGAGGGGGTGGAAGGAACCACAGAGGGCGCCCGCGCCCTGGGCGGGGCTGAGGAGGGCCGACGTGCCTGCGCCGCAGCAGTGGACTACTCCCCGACCTTCCGGCCAGTCGATGGAGGACGCCACTTGAGAGATTGCGTCGTCGGGGACGGTAAGGAAGATGAGGCGGCAGCGGTCGACGACGCCCTGGGGATCGGCCTCGACGTGGCAGCCGGGGATGCGCCGGCCGAGCCGACGGGCGGATGAGTTTGAGCGGCTGGCGACGGCTTCGACCTTCCATCCGGCGTCGGAGAGGGCGATTGCCAGGGTTGAGGCCAGGGCGCCGACGCCGATGAAGCCGACGTTTGGACGTTTATCTTCTTCGTAGGCCAGCGGGGAGGAGAATTCTTCTGGCGCAGCCTGGCTTGAGGCTGAGCGAACGGGGGTGAATTGACCGGTTGATTCCCCATCGGAAACTACAGGGCCGACATCCCCCAATGAAGCAATCGCAGGGATGCTTGAAAAGGGGAAAAGAGATTCCGGCGTTGCCGTCTCGGTCCTCATGGGATCCCAGCGGCCTCCTGAACTTGACGGAAGGCTCACCCCCCGGAAGGGTGGATGGCGGGGCTATGATACCACCGTGGGGATGGGGCTTCAACGTGGGGTTTGGGAGCGCAATTGAGAATATTCCTGCAAACTTCACGATGAATTAGCACAGCAGGTTGACAGATGGCGGTAGTTGTGTAGACCATATGGGCCTACCCCTCTGTGGGCTTCAGCCCCAGGGCGCGAGGCTGCCGAATGGCGGCCTCAGCTTTTTTTGGATAATTCGCAACCACGCCATCCACCAGGTTGGCTCCCTTCCATCCATTGGTTGTTCTTGACACTGGAAACATACCTTATCTATAATGGCGACACCTCTATTTGACCTCGGCGAAAGCCGTGGGCTGTTAGGGGTGTACGTACTTTGAAGAAAGGAGTGGCTTAATGGGAAACAAGGACATCGCATTGATGGCCCACCTGATGCGCCGCGCCGGTTTCGGGGCCTCCTATGACGAGCTCGAAGCACGAGCCGCCAAGGGTTATGAAGCCACCGTAGAAGAGTTGGTAGACCCGGACGCCAACGGTGTGCCTGAGTACGACGAGCTGACACTGGCTCGGTACTTCCCGGACATGGAGGTGCCTTCCGCACCCGCTATGGGCACGGCCAACTTCATGTACCACCTGTACACGACCCCTCGTCCGCTGGTGGAGAAGATGACTCTCTTCTGGCACATGGTCTTCGCCACCGGAAATTCCAAGGTGGACAACCCGCCGGAGATGCTCCAGCAGATTCAGATGTTCCGTGATCACGGAATGGGCAACTACAAGGAGCTGCTGGTCCGTCTTTCCAAGGACCCATCCATGATTTTCTGGCTGGACAACAACGAAAACCACAAGCAGGCCCCCAACGAGAACTGGGGACGGGAGCTTCTGGAGTTGTTCTCCATGGGCCAGGGCAACTATACAGAGGACGACGTGAAGATGGCAGCACGGGCCTTCACCGGCTGGACCATTCTTCCAAAGATTCCGCGAACGCCCTACCAGCGCCATCATTGGAAGTTCATCTACAAGGCGGAAGACCACGACCACAGTGAGAAGACCTTCCTAGGCCACACGGGCCGCTTCAACGGCGAGGACATCATAGACATCGTCGTAGAGCAGCCGGCGACGGCCAACTTCATGGCCCGCCACCTGTACAACTTCTTCGTTGCCGACGAGGTGCAGGTGCCCAGCTGGCTGGACGTGCCACCCAAGGACCCCGAGGCCGTCGAAGCCATCGCCAAGGTCTTCGTCGAATCCGAATTTGATATCAAGACCACCCTGCGCTTCATCTTAAACTCAGACTTCTTCAAGGACGAAAGCGTGTGGTTCGCCAAGGTGAAGAATCCCGCCGAGGTGGTGGCAGGGACTATCCGCCTCGTCGGAGACTTTCAGGAGCCCCGCCCGGGGGTGCTTCCCATGGGACTGGAAGGCACCTACCAGGGCCAGGACCTGATCAATCCCCCCAGCGTCGAAGGCTGGCACACGGGCCGAGAGTGGATAGACACCGGCTCACTGGTCCGCCGCGTCAACTTCGTCGCCGACAGTTTCAGCAACGCTGACATGCCCGGAATCAAGTCCATCATCAACCGGCTGGGCGCCAGCGAAACCCTCAGCCCCGAGGAAGTCGTAGACGGCTGCCTGGAGCTCCTGGGCGCCGTTCAGATAAACGACGAGACCCGCGAGCAGCTTCTCACCCACGTGCGAGCCAGCGGAGACCTGAGCCGCGGTTCCACGGAGGAGGAGACACAGGCCTTCGGGAAGAGGGTCACGGAAGTACTGCAACTAATAGCCGCAACCAGGGAATACCAGTTCGGCTAGAAGATTGGAAAGCTAAGATGAACCTGAACCCCAAAGAAAGGAGACAACGTCATGGCTAAAGATCCAGTCTTGGTAATTTTTCAGCTGACCGGAGGTAACGATTACCTCAACACGATTGTGCCCCGACAGAACCCCCTCTACAGGGACTACCGAAAGCTGGTGGTTATCCCGGAGGGTGAAGAGGTGCCCATCGACGACGACTATGGGTTCCATCCTGAGATGGCCCCCATCAAGCAGTTCTGGGACGAGGGCAAGATGGCTCTCATTCACGGCATCGGATACGACAACTCCCCCAGGTCCCACTTCCGCTCGATGGACATCTGGCACACCTGCGAGCCGGACAAGGTAGGCACCGAGGGTTGGGTGGGTCGCTCCATCCAAGCCGTTGACCCCGACAAGGAGAACGTGCTCACCGGCGTGAACTTCGGACAGGGCCTGCCCCGAGCCATGGCTCTTCCGGGCGTACCCGTAGCCTCCGTCTCCGACATTGAGAACTACGGCGTGCTGACCGGTATCACGGACGAGGAGCAGCGAATGCGCGCTCTCGACCGCTTCCAGCGGATCTACTCCCCGGCCATTGGACGTGGACCCGTGATGGACTATCTGGGTCAGACGGGTCTCGACGCCCTCAAGGGCGCCGACATTCTGAAGACCGCTCCGGAGATGTACAGCTCCAGCGTGGAATACGCCGCGACGCCCATCGCCCAGAAGCTGCGAGGCATCTCCATGGTGCACCAGGCCAACCTGGGCACGCGCTTCTTCTACACTCAGCATGCCAGCTTCGACACCCACGCCAGCCAGATGGCCGGGCACGAGCAGCTCTGGAAGGACTCGGCAGCAGCCATCTCGGACTTCTTCGCCGACCTGCGGGCCAACGACGCCGCTGAGAACGTGGTTCTGATCATGTTCAGTGAGTTCGGCCGCCGCGTCCGCGACAACGGCTCCGGCACCGACCACGGCGCCGGCGGAATCGCCTTTGCAATCGGCGACCCCGTCGCAGGCGGTCACTACTCCGAGTACCCGTCCATGGACGAGAAGGACCTCCAGGAGGGCGACCTAGCCCCCAACTACGACTTCCGTGGCTTCTACTCGACACTGCTCGAGCAGTTTATGGGTCTGGACCCGACGGAGATCGTAGGCGGCACCTTCGAGCAGCTGGACTTCATCGCAAAGTAAGCTCTCGTTGCCGAGGGACCCCATAGGTATCCGGTAACAAACGACGGGCCATCCCGCCGCAAGGGGTGGCCCGTCTGTAATTTTCACCAAATCAGCAAAGGATTGACAAATGCCAGTAACGCAGATAGCGACAGGCCGAGCCTTCAGCTACAGGGATAACATCGGCCAGATCGGAACCTCCGCCACCAGCCTACGCCATCCCGTAGGGCTCGCCCGCGGCGCCAACGACGTTCTATACGTGGCCAACTGGGGCACGGAGTCCCAGGGTGGAGCCAGGATCACCAAGTGCGTCATGGGTACCCAGGAGTGGCTGGCGGATATCGGCAGGCCAGGCTCGGGAGACGGGGAGTTCCTCTGGCCGGGCGGCCTCACAACAGACTTGGACGAGAACCTCTACCTGACGGACCAGGCGGGCAGCAAGGTGGTCATATTCGACAAGGAGGGCGGGTTCATCGGCAAGTGGGGAGAGGAAGGCTCAGGACCCGGCCAGATGATGAGACCCAGCGGTATCGTCTTCGACTCCGAGGAGAACCTGCTCATTTCGGATACGCGCAATCATCGCATCCAGAAGTTCACCAAGGACGGGCAGTTCCTGGACGCTTTCGGTTCTCGCGGCGACGGCCCTGGCGAGTTCGACCTGCCCTGGGGCCTCGCGGTGGACGGCGACGGTAACATATACGTGGCCGATTGGGGCAACAGCCGGGTCCAGAAGTTGTCAGTTTCGGGCCTGCACCTGCAGAGCTTCGGCGAGGCGGGTCAGGACCAGGTTGAGCTGAACCATCCCAGCGACGTTTCGGTGGACAAGGACGGGGACGTGTTTGTGGCGGACTGGGCCAACAACCGGGTTGTCATCTATCAGTCGGACGGCACCTTCCTGGTGAATTTGGTTGGAGACGCGACCAACCTTTCGAAGTGGGCCCAGGCGAAGGTGGCGGCGAATCCGGACCTGGCGAAGGCCCGCGCTCGGGCAGACCTGGAGCCGGAATGGAGGCTGTGGCATCCGCAGGCTATATTGGTGGACGACGAGTACAACATCATAATAGCCGAGGCCCAGCACATGCGCGTCCAGATCTACCAGAAGGACCCGGACTACTTCGAGGCACAGTTTACGCTGTAACCGAAAACGTCAACCACGACAGACAAATAAAGGGGCGGCTCAGGTGAGCTGCCCCTTTTTCTTTGATTGCAACGCCACATAGGCACAGACTCACCCCAGCCATCGTCTCACCAACCCGCCCCGCAGGTTGAACTACAGCGTGTTCACGCTTATAATGCCGCTATTCTACGGATTCTGGAGGATTCATAATGGCAGATGAGATTATTGCCTACTTTAACGGCGAATGGATTCCCAAGAGCGAATGCAAGATTACTATGGACAACAGAGGATTTCGTCTCGGCGACGCAGTCTTCGAGGTCGACCGAACCTACGCTGGGAAGTTCCACAACACGGACGACCACATGGACCGGCTCTTTCGCTCCCTGAAGTACACCCGCATCGACCCCGGCATCTCCCGGGAGGAGATGATCGCCATTACCAATGAGGCGGTGGCGCGGAACTGGCACCTGGTGCCCGAGGGCGGCGACATGAACGTGCGGCAGATGGTTACCCGCGGCGAGGGTTTCTCCGTCAGCGACAACTCTCCCGCAACGGTGTTCGTAGCCGCCTACCCAATGGACTTCAACCGCTACGCCCATCTGTATGACGAGGGCGCTCACGTGGTGTTCTCCCGCACGCGCTCCTACCATCCCGACTCTCTCGACCCGAAAGTGAAGCACGTAAGCCGGATGAACTTTGTGCTGGCGGAACTGGAAGCCCACGACGTGGACCCGGAGTCGTGGCCCGTCCTGCTGGACTTGGACGGCAACATCTCGGAGGGCACGGGCTTCAACTTCTGGATCGTCACTGACGGCAAGCTGCGCACTGCCGGCGACCGCACCCTCCTGCAGGGCGTGTCCCGGAAGACGCTGCTGAGCCTGGCGGACGAACTGGGCATCGAGGTGGAGATGGATGACATCCAGCTCTACGACGCCTACACTGCCGACGAGGCTTTCGTTTCCGGCACGAGCCACTGTCTGCTGCCCGTGTCCAAGCTGGACAACCGGCCGCTGGAAGGGGAAACCCCCGGCCCGGTGGTCTCTCGACTTCTGGCCGCATGGGGCGAACGGGTGGGCGTGGACCTGGTCGGTCAAGCACAAGCGCAGGCCGGCATCTCCAGCTAGCGCTATTCACATCCCTTGCTACAATTGACGTCCGGGCCGGAAGTTTCGGCCCGGACGCCTGCTGAAAAAATCCAAGAAAGAATACGGGGGTACTCTTCATGCGAAAAATGACTCTAGGTAGAACGGGATACGAGGTAACCCAGCTTGGCTACGGCGCCCTTGAAGTCCGAGGTACCAGCCAGGACGACGAACGAGGGCGGATGCCCAACGAAGATCGGGCCGACCAGATTTTGAACGCCGTGCTGGATTCCGGCATCAATTTCATCGACACGGCCTGGTGCTACGGCCGCAGCGAAGAGATGATGGGTAAGTTCATCGGCAAGCGGCGTGACGATTACGTTCTGGCCGCCAAGACGGGCCACGGTCGCTGCAGCGCCGACAATTATGCGAGCTACACCCGCAAGGACATGCTGGAGTGCCTGGAGGAGAGCCTGCGCAACCTGGGCACTGACCACCTGGACATTGTGCAGCTGCACAACCCCACGGCCGAGGACGTGGAAGAGACGGGCGCCATCGAGACGCTGCAGGAGATTAAGGCCCGCGGCCTGACCAAGTTCATCGGCGTCTCCAGCGTGCTGCCTCACCTTGAGAAGCACCTGGCCACGGGCGTCTACGACGTGTTCCAGATTCCGTACTCGGCGCTGGAGCCGGACCACCACGACATCATCACTAAGATCGCCGAGGCCGGTGGTGGGACCATCATTCGCGGCGGCGTGGCCAAGGGCGAGCCGGGGGCCGGCGTGGGCGCGGAAGGCCGCGTCCACAGCACGGGCGGCAAGCGGTGGGACGCCTTCGAGGAGGCGAACCTGGACGAGCTTCGAGAGGAGGGGGAGTCGCGCACAGCCTTCCTGCTTCGATTCACCATGTCGCATCCCCACGCGCACACCATCATCGTGGGTACGCAGAACCCGGCGCACCTGAGCGAAAACGTGGCGGTGGCGGCCAAGGGGCCGCTGGCCGACGACGTATACGCGGAGACGAAGAAGCGGCTGGCGACTATAGGACTGGTCCACGGGAACCAGTCCTAGCCAAAACGCCTCAGGGGTGGAGCTAGGCTCGGGGCATCAGCTCCGAAACTTCCACTCCGGTAAGAACGGCAACAACGGGGTCGGCCAGTTGGCCGGCCCTTTCCTTTACGCCATCACGGTCTAGGGCGCCGACTGGGTGGTGGGTGTAGATAACGGGGAAGTCGGGAGCGCCCCAAGTTTCCGCCATACCCTTCGCCGTGACCTCAAACCGGTCGGTGCAGATTACGGCTGCGGGGATGCCTGCCTTCTCAACGTGAATTCCGTCGTGCACACTGCACGCGCTGCAGGACCCTCAATCACCCACCGCGACAATTGCTCCGTCGCACTCCTCCGCTATCTGCCCCACCACCTGGGGGTCGGCGGGCTTGGAGGCGGAAGGCTTGCGATGGTACAGAGCCACGGAGGTCTCGTATCGGTCTTCCAGGATGGTGGCCAGGTCTTCCAGAAGCTCCCTGGCGTTGGTCTTGCTGTCGTCGATGAGGCCGATTCGCTTGCCGCGGATGTCCATAAGCCTGGGCGCAACGTTAAAGCTCGCCACCAGGGGTTGAGTAGTGGGGTCTACCAGGTTGAAAGCGCCGTTCTTCTTCATGTTTCGCTCCTTTTGGTGGTTCTGCGGATTTGCATCGGGCGGTTACGCGAACCGCCACTACATAGTTTCAGGCAATGGACGTTAGGGTGGGGGCCAGTGGATTCGGCGGGTCACCGAAGTCGAGGAGACTTTGGGTCCCCAGCTGGGAATGACCGCCATGTGAGAATCCTCCGCGCCACCAGCGAATACCAGCATTATATCCTCTGGAGAGAGAATAAGCTGCAGGAATTCGTCCTCGTCCCTGTCAGTTATGGAGCCATCCAGCGCACCGGCCCGCTTCAGGTCGGCGAGGGAACGCTTCAGGCGGGGGTGCAGGTAGCGACGGACATCGTCCTTCGTCCAATCCTCCCAAACATCGCTGGTGCCGGCGAAGACTATTGCTACCTCTCCCTGGCGCAACACTTCCGAAGTATCGCCAACGGAGCCGACGGAAGCCATGGAGGTGCCGAGGCTGGATATGACATCGGCGGTTGCGTAGAGCATGGTCTGCGGCCTGTTGCTGGACCGCACCTGACGCGGGCCCTCACAGGCGAAGACGGTGACGGCGCTGTCCCCTTGCTTGAGGCCGCGCTCCACGTGATGGGGAGTCCAGTGGGTCCCGGCTTCGTTTTCGGCGATGCAGTAGCTGAACTTGCCCGGGTGGCCGAGGATGGTGCGGTCGAAGAGGCCAGGGATGGCGGCGCAGGTGTTCATCAGGATGAGCCGAACGGCCCGGCCAATGGTAGAGTTGGCGCGGTTGCCGGGGCCGAACAGGTTGTTGCGACTGTTGATGCCGAGGGCGGGAACCACGGGGCCGTTGACGATGACGAGGATGCCGGCGCCGCCAAGGCTGGATGAGGGGCCGATGAGGTTGAAGGCGGGATCGAGCATGGCCTCCGCCGTGGCGAGCACCACGGGGAAGTACTCCGGCTGACAGCCCGCCATGACAGCGTTGGCGGCGACTTTGCCGACGGTTACCTCCCGGCGGCGCTCAGGCAGGCCGCCGATGACTTCGTCAGCGGGTCGCTGTCCGACGGCTAAGAACTCCTCCACCCGCTGCACTGTGGGAGGCACTACGGGCAAACCGTCGGTCCAGCCAAGGGCGTAGCACTGCTCGACGGCCTCTACCGGGTCGTTCCACTGGGCCTGAACGAGGGAGCCTAATCCTGCGGTCATTTCTCTACCTTCTGGAGCGTGGGGTTTTCTATTGTCCTACGGCGGCAGCGCCGGCGCCTGAAATCTCTTCGTCTTCCTCGCCGGACCCGCCGGCGGTGCCGACGGCGCCGACCAGGACGCCGTCCTTAAAGACGGGCATGGCGCCCTGCTGGGGCATGAAGCGTCCGTGGAACATTTGCTGGAGGCCGTGGGCCACGGGACGGGAGGAACGTTCCAGGAGCTCGCCGCTGGGGACGCCCTCGTAGGCGACGGTGGCGACGGCCTTGCCCCGGCTGCTTTCCGTCCACCACCAGATGGCGTTGTCCATCCTGGCGGCGGCGACCAGGTCGCCACGGGCGTCGACGATGGAGACGGCGACGGTGAGGCCGAGGCTGCGGGCCTTGTCGAAGGCTGCCTCGAGGATGTTCATACCGTCTTGCAGGGTGATGCGGGGCATGGTCGCCTCCCGTCGTCAGGGGTTGAGGCCAGAATAGCGCAAGGGGGGAGAGGTGGTCAAACGGGATCCGGTCGAAAAGTTGTTTGTGTCCGCCTAATTTCTTAGAATACCGAAGATGCGTCGGTTGAAAACCTTATCATCATTTTTAGTAGCCGCAGGCACAGAATCCAACACTGACTCACACACCAGTTGAACGAAGCGTCCACAACCTGACGGGACAAGTCACCAGCGATACTTGTGCGTCAGATCGCGTGACTGAAGGCCCGGCGCCATGGCTAGGCGGCCTGTTACTCGTCTCGCTTCTGTTCATGCTGAACGCCCATCTGTTCTTCACCCTAAATACGGGGATGGACCTGTATGGCTTCTATACGATGGCCAGGGTGGCAGCCTACCCGATGCCGGCTGTATTGTCGACTCTGCTCAATATCGCGCTCGCCGTGGCAGCCTACCTCTTCTATGGCTGGCTCTATCGTCACCAAGCCTGGTTTACCGGAGGATGGTGGGGGCCGTTCACTCGAGGAGCCGTGCTATCCGCCGCGCCCGTGGTTCTGGCCTACGCGCCGAGTATCTTACTAACCAGCGTAGGAGGGAAGCCCACGCTCATCGCAGTGGCGGGACTCATGTCCGGATCGCTGTGCGTTACCCACGCTCTCACAGACTCGGAAGCAAGGCTCGACCCAACTCTCGCCCGGTACCTGTTCATCGGGTCGGTAGCCGCCATCCTGGTGTTCCTTGTTTTGTCGGTCGCGGCAATGCTGGCGCTGTATTCGGCGGAGTGGCCGACACCAACGGACAATTTTCTCTGGAAATGGGACTTCGAGTGGTCGGACATGGGCTATCCGCGCGAAGAGTTCCAGCAGCGTCAGAGAGAGGCTCTCGTAGGCTTTACTATAACAGGCGCCGGATTCATGATAGTAGCTCTCGGCGGAAGCATGTTAGGCGCAATCCTAAGGTGGACGCGAGAGCCGCAATCCATCGACCCACGGCCTACCCCCAATGAGCATCGTCATGCCGCCCCGTTGTGGGCCGCCCAAGTAGTGCGACGGCTGGAATCCCTCGGCCCGCTGCCTCCGGGCGAATCGGAGTACCTCGCCATTCTCAACGGACACGAGATCGGGATCACCAGGGACCAATATCTGGCTCTCACCATCGACAAAGACGACTTCATTCGGGAAGTCGACCTGCTCGTCGACAAGTCCCTCGGCAACGCCCAACTCAGGGACGGTCGAACCTGGCAAAATCTTCATTTCCGCGCAGGAAAGACCCGCGCCGCCAGAAGGAGCGGCCCCTTCGCTCTCCTGTGTATCTATGCCCGTTACCCCGGAAGGACGTTCTCCATCAGCCAGCTGCGCGCTATGCTTGATGCAGAACTTCCCAACCACTTCTCCATAAACATCAGCGACTTCATTAACCAGCTCCGCGCCAAGAAACCCACCCTCCCAATACACAAAGGCCACGGTGGGACCCACCTCTCCGAGGCGATAAAGATTTGCCTACTGCAACGTCGCCCAAAATCACCCCGCCCCCCGGCAAAACCATAAAATTAACGTACGGACTATAGCCGCATTGGGATTCCGTTAGCGCATCTTTCCTGTGTGACTTAGGTCGCCCCAAATCCTAACAGGCCCTCACTCGCGAAATCCTAACCTAATCCTATGCCTATTCATCTTCCCCATCTCCGTGTTGCTATGGTAAAAGACTGTTAAGTCGGATGGAGGGCTAGGCGGCAATTCCCGCGGCCCATTCCACCCACAGCCTGCTCCGTAAGGCGGCACATTCATGTCGATCACAACGGTCTTATTCAGCTTCGACGGCAGAATCGACCGTTCAACGTATTGGTTGCAGGGCTACTTGCCTTTGGCCGGACTCTCCTTCGTTTTCATTGTCCTCTTGGTATTGGTGCAATTGATAGCGCCTCTGCTGCAAATACCCTTGTTATTGGCAGCAGTCAGCAGCCTTACATGGGGCCACTTTGCAGTCTCTGTGAAACGATGCCACGACTTCGACAAATCGGGCTGGTGGGGCTTGCTCGCGGCATTGATTCCCATCGGCTTCATCGTCTTAGGCGTCATGGAAGGCACGGACGGGGATAATGGGTACGGACCGAAACCGGGGGATGCACGCGAGCAGCATGAAACCCGTAGGATACGAGCTGTGAACGGGAGAATCATCTTTACCGGCAGCTTCTGGCACTACTCCTTCAAGGGGATCCTCATCTCCGTATTGATGCTTATCTTGAGTCCCTTCACCCTTGGGCTTTCGCTCATGTACATCCCTTATTGGAACGTGGAATACTTTTTCGCAAACATGGAGATAGAGGCACCGCAGCCCCAGCCCGGCGCAGGCAGCGATCTCCGGCAGAGGAGAGGGAGAATCATCTTTACCGGCAACTTCTGGCGGTATTCTTTCAAGGGGATCCTTATCTCCGTATTGATGCTCATTTTGAGTCCCTTCACCCTTGGGCTTTCGCTCATGTACATTCTCTACTGGAACGTCGAATACTTTTACGCAAACATGCAGGTAGAGATGCCGCAGCCCCAGCCCGGGGCCAGCAACGGTCCAATGGAAAGTGAAGGGAAAGTCGCAGTCCAACGAGATGCAGTCCCTTTAGAACTGATAAAAGGCACGTTCCTTGGTCTTCTTGTCACAGTCTTGCTCTATCTGATCCCTGGCATCAACTTGATCGCACCATTGCTGGGAGGCCTGGCAGGCGGTATGACGGCAAGACAGGGCCTCGCGGGTGGAGTGGCAGTAGGGTTCTTGATGACGGCCGTCATGCTGCTCCCGGGGTTGGCTCTCGCCTATGCGGTTAATAATTTCCTTGGTTCCATCGAGCTGTTCAGCGCGTTCCAGTGGATCGGCGAAGTTGCCGCAGGTCACGTGCTACTGATATGGGCAGCTCTGATATCGCATACTGCAATACTGGGCTTCATCGGCGCCGTAATCGGAGGGGCCGCGGCCGGAAGAGAAACGTAACGTCAAACTCTCCGGGGACTTCAGTTCGCGCTGCCGCGTCCAGACATACAAGAAAAAAGCCCATTCGATGAACTAGGAAACCTCTGAATAACCCCTTCCCCCTTTGGTTGGGGAAGGTTGGGATGGGGTGACTAGCCTCACTTCAAGCTGCCTCTTGCTTTGTGCGCTTCCTGGATACCGGCTTTCGCCGGTATGAGGGAGTTTGTTCAGACTTTCCCTAGACCGGACCGTCTTTTTCGCTGTCCAACCCATTGCTGCAATAGACCTGAGGTAGAACAACGTGTAAGCTGTCTCTATTGTCCATGCACCCCTAGAGAGAGCTTGGGTGAGGGTGATTGACCTATTCAACGGCCTTCTGAATGTGAAGCGGCATAAGAAGGCGGCTGCGCCAGCTAGCCCTTTCTGCTGTGTTGTGGACATTCCATTGGGGGCCGGCGATTTTAGGCCATAGGAAGGAGCCAACTATGGCGGACGTTGTTATTCGGAATGGGAAGATTATTGATGGGGCGGGGAACCCCTGGTATCACGGGGACGTGGCTGTTTCGGGCGGGGTGATTACCGCCGTGGGGGAGGTGCGGGAGTCGGCGTCGACGGTTATCGACGCTCAGGGGATGTGCGTCTGTCCCGGCTTCATCGACATGCATTCGCATCCTGACCTGACGCTGTTCTATAAGGACGTGGAGGACTACAAGCTGCGGCAGGGGGTTACGACGGAGGTTGGGGGCAACTGCGGTTTCACCGCCGCGCCTCTCAGCGAAGCCACCGGCGACGATCTGCAACGCTACACGGCGTTCATCACGCCGCCCAAGGGGGTGACGTGGGAGTGGCGCACCTTTGGCGAATATCTGATGGCGGTGGAGGAGTCGAGGCCCGCAACCAATCTGGCGCCGTTGGTAGGGCAGGGCACCGTCCGAATCGCGGTTATGGGGTTCCAGGAGCGCGCCCCTTCATCTGACGAGATTCGACAGATGCAGGAATTAGTCAGAGAAGCCATGGAAGCCGGGGCATTCGGCATCTCCACCGGCCTCATTTACGTGCCCGGGGCTTATGCTGAAACGGAGGAGATAGCCGCCATGGCGCAGGTGGCGTCCCGGTTTGGGGGCTTCTACGCAACGCATATGCGCAACGAAGGCGACCACCTGATGGAGTCTATCCAGGAGACGCTGACCATCGGGCGGGAGGCGAACCTGCC
The DNA here is from genome assembly GCA_951812825.1 of uncultured Dehalococcoidia bacterium. Classification (GTDB taxonomy): domain Bacteria; phylum Chloroflexota; class Dehalococcoidia; order Lucifugimonadales; genus JAPULR01. Next base: position 1,487,715 of record OX638324.1, read on the forward strand.
CGTGCAGATATCTCACCACAAGGCGACGGGGAGCCGCAATCACGGCAAGGTTACCCAGTCTTTGGAGCTCATCGCCGAGGCGCGAAGGCAAGGGATGGACGTGACGGTGGACCAGTACCCCTACGCCGCCGCGAGCACCACGCTGCAGGCGATACTGCCTCCGTGGGCCCAGGAGGGCGGCGTTGACCGGATTGTGTCGCGGCTGCAAGACCCGGAAACCCGAGGCGTCATCGAAAGCGAGTTGCTCAACGAGAATGGAGAGATTCGCACCGGGGGCGTCCTCGCGGACATTCTCATAACATCGGCGAAATCGGAGGCCAACCAGCGTTTTGCCGGACACACTATCGGCGAGATCAGCGACGTCAAGAACAGCTCGCCGGTGAATACGGCGCTGAACCTGCTGGTGGAGGACCGGTGCGCGGTGGGCATGGTGATCTTCTCCATGGACGAGGAGGACGTGCGGACGGTGATGGCAAGCCCCCACACGATGATCGGCTCCGACGGGCTGTTCCAGCTGGGGAATCCCCATCCACGGATCTACGGCACCTATCCCCGCGTTCTGGGCCGGTACGTGAGGGAGGAGGGGGTTCTCACGCTGGAGGAGGCGGTGCGGAAGATGACGTCGTTCCCCGCCCAGAGGTTGGGCCTGCACAACAAGGGGACGCTGCGTCCGGGGGCCGACGCGGACATCGTAGTCTTCGACCCGGACACCGTCGTGGATAGGGGAACGTTCCGGGACCCCAACCAGTACCCTGTGGGTATCGAGCACGTGCTGGTGAACGGGCGAGTGAGCGTGTCGGAGGGACGGTTTACCGGGGAGACGGCGGGGCGGGTGCTGCGGAAGGGGCGGTAGGGAGAAGTCTTAGAAGTCAACGACAGCCCATTGGCGCTGATCTCCATGCCGCAGGTGGCTGGATACCTGGCCATGAAGGAGCGCACCATCTATGACTGGGCGCAATCTGGCAAAATTCCCGCGTTCAAGCTGGGCGCCACCTGGCGTTTTCGCCTGTCGGGAACAGACGCGTGGCTGGAGACACATCGAACAGGGATCGACGTCTCTTCCCTACGCGCTCCCCTTATACCTCGAGCGCAACCACCGTTGACAGGGTGGGATGTCCTACGGCAGAAGGAAGAGGCTCATCAACGACTATTGGAGGCCTGCCGGGAAGAGATTAAGAAGATCATTCGCGATAAAAGTCGGAACGTGTTCGTTATTGACCAGATTACATACCAGTTCGGGGTAGACGTGGTGAGGGAATTTGATGCCTTTCTGAATTATTGTGTATTACTTGTGTATGACACGCACCAACGTGGATATGGATGACCAGGCGTGCGCCGAAGTTATGCGGAGATATCAGTTGAGAACGAAACGCGAGGCAATCAGCTTTGCCCTACACTCCCTGGCTGGAGAGTGCTTCTCCATTGAAGAGGCGCGCAGCCTCCGAGGCGTGGGTTGGGAAGGCGACCTTGAAGGGATGCGGTCTTCGCCCGCCTAGTAATCCTTGTCGACACCTCAGCCTGGATAGGGTTTCTGCGAGATGCGGGGGCTGAAGTATGTGAGGAAGTGGACCGGTTGCTAACGGATGAGGTGGCAATCAACGACGTTATTCGCATGGAAATTCTGGCAGGCGCCCACGACGAAGTGGATCCAGGACGCTTGCGAAGGCTACTGGGCAGGACAGTCACGATTCGTACCCTACCAACGGATTATGATCACGCTGCTGCACTCTATCTTCATTGCCGCCGTAGCTATACGCGCCAACATTGCCATTTTGCGTAAGGACGCAGATTTTTACACGCTGGCTCGTCGTACGGAAATGCAGGTACATCGGCCCGATCGACGCAGTTTTCTTCCCGCTGATTGACACCCAGTGCGTATTCTGATGCAATAGGGGCGGTACGTGACTGTTTATTTGGAGCAAGGAGGCGCCGTTATGACTAACACCTTCGTATATGTTGGACTCGGTTCGGAGGGAGGCGCCGAGGGCCACGGTCTCTACCGTCGCACCCTGGAGGGCGGCAACTGGGAGCTGAGAGTCGACGGGCTTCCGGCCAACCCTGAAATCCGCGTTATTGCCATTTCGCCAAACGAACCCGGGGTCATCTACACCGGCGCTCAGGACGGACTATACCGCAGCAGTGATAGAGGGGACTCCTGGGAGAAGATGGATTTGCCGGGGGAGCCGGTACCCATCTGGTCGGTGGCGTTCCACCCTCAAGACCCCCGAATAGTCTACGCCGGCGGGGAAGAAGCCAGGCTTTACGTCTCCGAAGACGGTGGCCAAAGCTGGGAGCTAATGCCCATCAACGCCACCTATCCTTCGGTTACGACTACTCCGGCGATGCTGCCTAAGCGGATTATCGGCATCACTCTGGACCCCAATTCGCCCGAGGAGATGTATGCCGCAGTCGAGGTGGGCGGACTGCTCAAGAGCACGGACGGCGGCGCAAGCTGGGAGAGTGTGAGCGAGGGCCACTATCAGAACGACGACCCGGTGGACATGCACAGCGTGTTGGTGAGCAGCCACCGTCCGCGACACATTTCGACCATCTCGCGCATCGGCCTTTCCCGCAGCGACGACGGGGGCGACCACTGGTCGCCGGGGAGGATTCAGATGCTGAGCCAGCGGGGCACTTACTGCCGCGTAATCCGTGAAGACCCGCAGGACCCGAACACCCTCTACGTGGGAGCGGGGCCGGAGTTTCGGGGTAACCCGGGCGCTCTGTTTCGCAGTCGGGACGGGGGCAATAGCTGGAACCAGGTGAACATGGGGCTGACGCTGAATTGCACCCTTTTCGGTTTTGCCATCAACCCCGCCGACTCCAGCCAGATGTACGGGGCTACCCGCCTCGGACAGGTGGTGGGCAGTCACGACGGGGGCAGGACGTGGCAGGACTGCTCGCTGCCTGAAGGGGTGAGCGAGGTCAACGCCCTGGCGATTGGCTGAGATCAACTTCGCCGGCAGGGAAAACCTGTATCCACTTTGACCGCTGGCAGTCGCTGACCCTTGCCGCAATGCCGCTTGCCGTCTATCCTTGTGTTGGTTAGTCTCCGGCGATACCCCCAATAAAATCTGTTAGGAGAATCAGCATGTCCGCAGCGCCCGCCACAACGGTAATCAAGGCCAAGGCAGTCATCGACGGCATCAGCGACAAGGCTTTGGAACACGCCGCCGTCATCGTCGAGGGTGACACCATAAAGGAGGTGGTCCAGGGAGATTTTTCCGATTTGCCCAGCGGCCCCCACGTTCGCACCCTGGACCATTCGGACGCATACCTTCTGCCCGGACTGGTGGACGTGCATACGCACCTTATCTTCGGCGTATATGGCTCCTCCTACGAGGAGGTGATGGAGAACGACTCCGACCAGATAATGCTGCTGCGGGCAGCAAAAAACGCCCTCACCCACCTGCACGCCGGCGTAACGACGATGCGGGAGAACGGGGCCCGAAACCGGGTAACTTTCGACCTGAAGGAAGGGGCGCGTCGGGGGTACGCGACGACACCGCGGCTCTTTCTCTGCGGACGGCCCGTTACCCTGACAGGCGGACATTTCTTCTGGTGCAACCAGGAGGCGGACGGCGTGGACGGTGTTCGCGCCGCCGTGAGAGAGCTGGTCAAGGATGGCGCAGACCACATCAAGATCATGGCTTCCGGCGGCGGAACTGCGATCACGGACAACCGTAAGACTTCCTACAGCGTGGAAGAGCTGCAGGCCATCGTCGACGAGGCGCATAACTTCGGCAAGCTCACCACCGCCCACTGCCTGGCTACGCAGAGCCTGGTGAACGCCCTGGACGCGGGCGTGGACATGATTGAGCATGCGGGCTTCATCGAGCCCGACGGTTCGTATAAGTTCGACGAGGCCATTGCCAACCGGATCGCAGAGCAGGGCGTGTACGTCAGCCCCACGGTGCAGACGGGATATCGCCAGCGTGAGGTGCTGCAGGGCAGGGAACTGGAGCGACCTCTCAACTCTGAGGAGCAGGGCAGACTGGACGGGCTGAAGGCCAAGTGCGAAAGCCAGCTTGAGTTTCTGGGCCGGATGTGGACAGAGTGCGGCATCCAGATAATCTCGGGCACCGACGCGATCCAGATCTTCGGGGACTACTGCCTGGGGCTGGAGCTAATGGCGGAGGCGGGCATGAGCAACATGGACGTTATTCGCGCTTCCACCAGCGTGGCGTCCACGTCCATTGGCGCGGGGGACATATTCGGCAGCCTCGCCCCCGGCATGGGCGCGGACATGATTGTGGTGAACAAGGACCCGTTGGAAGACATTCGGGCCCTGCGCTCCATGACGATGGTGATGCGGGCGGGGGAGCAGATAGTCTAAGCGATATCCAAGCGGCGAGATCCTTCACTCCGCTGCGCTTCGTTGAGAATGACGTCAAGGGGCAGGTTTGAAACCCGCCCCTACCTATTCTCGTCGAGAGAGGCGGGCGCGTGGGCCTGTCTCCGGCACCATCAGGCCCAGCACCAGGAGGCCCAGGGAAAGCAATGCCCATAGCATGAAGCCCGGTACGTAGGAACCCAGCCAGTCCGTCATGAAGCCCACTGTAATGGGCGCAATGGTAGCCACGGTGGTCGCAACGGCGAACATCGTCGCCCACGCCACGGCAACCTGCCCTTCGGAAAGCCCCTTCATCTCCATGGGAATGGTCATCAACACAGGCAGGTACAGGAAACTGGCGACTCCGAGACCAATTATGCCGGCATAGATTATCGCCTCGTTCTGGAACAGGAAGCAGGCCATGCCCGCCACCCCTGCCATCGCGCCGGGAATGATGAGGAAGGGCTTCCGCACCCCCAGCCGGGCGCTGAGAAAACCGCCGGTGAGGGAGGCGGCAACGCCCACCATAGATACGAGGCCCACGAGGGATCCCGCCTTGGTGAGGGACATTTCGAAGACCTCATTGTAGTAGGTCGGCAGCCAGGTGGTCAGGGCCAGGTTCTGCGCGAAGGCCGCGCCGTCCGCAAGCCCCAGCAGCAGTATAGTCTTGGTGCGTACAGCTCCCAACATGTCGCGGAGAGACACTCTTCGCACCTTTCGTTCTTCCGTCGGCGGAGGAACACGACCGAATGCCAACCATAACGCCCCAACGCCCAGCATGGACGCCCCGAATAGGACCAGGGTGGACTGCCATCCAATGACGGAAGAAAGGGGCCCGGAGGCGAAGGTGCCCACCCCAATGCCCAGAATGAAGAATGTCATGTGGAGACTGTTCATCACTGGAAGTTCCCGAACGTCGAACCACCGCATCAGGATGGGGGCCGTGGCGGGCATGATGACGACGAAGGCCATGGCGTGGACGAGGCGCAGGAGCAGCAGAGTGGAGAAGTGGTCGGCCAGAAAGGTCAGTCCCATGGCGGCGGCAACCACACAGCCGATGGTGAACACGTGCCTGAGAGGGGTCTTGGCAACCAGCATTCCGCCGGGGATTACGAAGAGGGCCTGGGCAATCAGCACCCCGGACACGAGGAAGCTGGCGGCGCCCCGTCCGACGTCGTACTCGTCTATAACGAGGGGCAGAACCGGGGTGATGACGGAGAAGTTGGCGCCATAGAAAAGATTGAACAGCAGGATTATCCCTGCTATGACGAATCGATATTTGCTCTTCTTTGGGTCCAACGTTGTATCTTGTGAGGGGTACGGCCCTTCATGACTCCTGAGATAGGGGGAGGCTATCTTAGACGGCGGAGGGTGGGTTTGTCATTCTGCTGGTCACGCACGCTAGACACCAACCGCAAAAGACTGTAATTTTGTGGGTGTTGCGCCGACGCCCCACTCCAGTGTTTGAACCCAAGGAGCTACGATGACCGAGTCCTCTGCCTACCGATTGCCTACCAACGTCCGGCCCACGGCATACCGTTTGACGCTGACGCCTGACCTTGAGAATTTTGAGTTCACAGGCCAGGCTTCCATTGACCTAGATGTTGCAGAACCGACGGCGCGGGTGCTGCTCAACGCCGCCGAGCTTCAGATAACCGCCGCGAAGGTAACCGACGAATACGGTGTGACTATTCCAGCCTCCGGGATTCTGCTGGACGAGAAGCGGGAGAGGGCATCGCTGACGTTTCCCAGGGCGATCCCAACGGGCCGTGCAACTCTGTCGATGGAATTCTCCGGCATTCTCAATGATCAGTTGCGGGGATTCTACCGGTGCCGCTACGCGGACGCGGATGGGTCTGAGCGGAACATGGCCGCCACGCAGTTTGAGGCCACGGACGCCCGCCGCGCCTTTCCATGCTGGGACGAGCCTGCGGCCAAGGCTACCTTTCAACTGACCCTTCGGATTCCTTCAGAGCTTACCGCCGTATCGAACACCATGCCGGAGTCGGAATCTATCGCGGACGATGGGACGAAGGAAGTTCGCTTCGGCGAAACGCCAAAGATGTCGACGTACCTGCTGGCCTTCGTAGTCGGCGACCTCGCCGCTGTAGAAACACGTACGCCCAACGGCACCCTGGTCCGCGTCTGGGCCACCCGGGGGAAGGAGGAGCAGGGGAGGTTCGCCCTGGACACCGCCGTAGACCTGCTGGCCTACCTGGACTTCTACTTCGGCATTCCCTACCCGCTGGAGAAGCTGGACCACATCGCGCTGCCGGACTTCGCCGCGGGGGCGATGGAGAATTGGGGGGCGATCACGTACCGGGAGATAGCCCTGCTATTCGACGCGTCGAACTCCGCTGCCAACACGCGGCAGCGCATCGCGGAAATCGTCGCTCACGAGATGGCCCACATGTGGTTCGGCGACCTGGTGACGATGGAGTGGTGGGACGACCTGTGGCTCAACGAGAGCTTCGCTTCCTGGATGGGCAACAAGGCGGTGGACCACATCCGGCCGGAGTGGGACATGTGGACGCAGTTCGTATTCCAGGACACCAACGGGGGACTGAGCCTGGACGGGTTGAAGAATTCGCACCCCATTGAGATGCAGGTGACGAACCCGGCGGAGATTGGGGAGCTTTTCGACGCCATCAGCTACAACAAGGGCGGCGCCGTGCTTCGGATGCTGGAGGACTTTCTGGGTGAGGAAGCATTCCGTCAGGGGATTCACCACTACCTGAAGAGTCACCAGTACGGCAATGCCCGGACGGAGGACCTGTGGGCGAGCCTGGATGAGGTATCGGGCAAGCCCATCACGGACATCATGAACACCTGGATCAAGCAGGCGGGTTATCCGGTGCTAACGGTTGCGGAATCCACCAACGGGGGCTTTGCCCTGTCACTTTCGCAGAGCAGATTCCTATACGACCGTCTGATGAGCCCAGAGGATAAAGACGACTCTCGGTGGCAGGTGCCGGTCAGCATCCGACAGGAAGGGGCGGAATCCAAGGCCACCGCGCTGATGGAGGGAGAAGTCCTGCAAGCGTCCCTGGAATCAGGAGAGGCCCCGGGCTGGGTCAAGGTCAACGCGGGACAGACGGGCTTCTACCGGGTCAACTACGACACCGACCAGTGGAGGCGGCTGGGGGATGCGGTAGCCGCAATGGAGCTGCCCGCCACAGACCGGCTTGGCCTGCAGAACGACGCATTCGCGCTCATGCGCGCCGGTTCTCTTTCGCCAGCCACCTTCCTGGCACTGGCGGAGAATTACCGCGGGGAGACCCACGTCTCCGTGTGGGGCGATCTGGCAACGAACCTGGCTTCCTTCGACAACGTAATAGGAGGCCAGCCATACTCCAGTGCATTCCTGCCCTTTGCTCAGGGTATTTTCAGAAAGGCGGCGCAACGGATTGGCTGGGACCCACAGGCAGACGAGGGACACCTGGACGCGCTGCTGCGCACGACACTCCTGGGTAATCTGGGGATGTACGGGGACGAAGGGACGATTCAGGAGGCGCGGGCCCGCTTCGACCGGTTCCTAGAGCGCCCGGAATCGCTGTCGCCGGACCTGCGGGGGACTGTGTTGTCGCTAACGGCGCAGGCGGGCGACGAGGACACCTTCGACACGCTGTTGCAGTTGGAGGATGCAGCGGACTTGCAGGAAGAGAAGATGCGGCTGCTGCGCGCGCTGACCCGGTTCCAGCGGGAGGACCTGCTGCAGAAGACCTTAGAGCTGACCCTCAGTCCGCGGGTGCGCTCGCAGGACACGGTGTCGCTGGTTATCGGCGTGGCGGCGAACCGTCATGGCGGGGACCTGGCGTGGGAGTTCATCAAGGACAACTGGGACGAGTTCAATCGAAGGTACGGGGCGGGCGGATTCGCCATCATGCACCTGGTGAGCATCATCGGGCGATTCACCACCCTGGAGCACGCCGCCGACGTGGAGGCGTTCTTCGCCGAGCATCCAGCGCCGGGGGCTCAGCGTACCATCCAGCAGTCCCTTGAGCGCATCCGCATCAACGCCCGGTGGCTGGAGGTGCGGGGAGCGGAGGCCGGCGAGTGGCTGAGTGCGCGGGGTTAGTCGCCTCAACTACCGTGACGGGCCGGTTCCAGGACGTTGAATAGGGCTTGCCTTCCAGCCTTGGTTCCTTTCCATCCACCCATGCGTAGATGTTTGGCGCTGGCGGCCTTGCTGAGCCTGGCTCTACTCAGTGCAGCATCGCTTGCTTGCCACCGGGCCGACTCATCGGAAGACCCGGGTATGGTGTTCATCTACGCCGCTCGTGAAGAGCAGCTGGTTGGGCCGATTGTGACGAGATTTCATGAAGAAACGGGCATCAGCGTGGCGGTGAAGTACGGCGGCACGGCGCAGGTGACGGCCACCCTGCTGGAGGAGGGAGGAGCAAGCACCGCCGACCTGTTCTGGACGCGGGACCCTGGCGGCCTTGGCGTCCTTTCCAACAGACTGAAGCGGCTGCCCGCAGACATTCTGGAGCGGGTGCCGGCATCTGCGCGCTCCGCCGACGGCCGGTGGGTGGGGATAACTGCGCGGGTGCGGGCGCTGGTCTACAATCCACAGCGGGTGGCCCTCGGGGAGCTTCCCCGATCTCTGCGGGAGCTGGCGGACGCCCGATGGAGGGGACGGGTGGGGTGGTCGCCCACCAGCGGGCCGACGCAGGCGATGATTACGTTCATGCGTCACGAGTGGGGGGAGGAGGAGACGCGCCGGTGGCTGGAGAACTTGGAGGAGAACGGGGCGGTGAAGTTCGACGGGCATACGTCGGTGGTGGCCGCGGTCAACCGGGGGGAGGTGGACGTGGGGCTGGTGAACCACTACTACGCGCACCGGTTCAAGGAGGAGCACGGGGAGGACGTGGCCGTGGAGAATCACCATCTGCCGGAGCAGGGGCCGGGCAACCTGGCGATGATATCGGGCGCGGGGGTGCTGCAAACGGCGCGGAACGAGGCCAACGCCCACGCCTTTCTGCGGTACCTGCTATCGGCGCAGGCGCAGGCGTACTTTGCGCATCAGACCTTCGAGTATCCGATGGTGGAGGCTATCCCCATCCACGAGGCGCTGACGCCGCTGTCGGAGATAAACACCCCCGACGCGGACATGGACGACTTGGAGGACTTGGAGGCGACGCTGTCGCTGCTGCGGGAGGTGGGGGTGGTGCCGTGAGGGGGAGGGTTTTTCCGTTATGAACGTTAAGTTGCGATACGGAAGTCGGGGTGGTCCTTTCGCCATTCATCCCACTCATAAACTGCGATAACACGCCGCTTTTCAAGCTCGATGCCAATCAGTTCTTCACCCAAACAGGCCGAGCAATGAGGGGCTGCCTCATCAAATCCAGCCAAATCAAGATAGATAGCTTGTTCATTGCAATCCTCACACTTGAGGACTAACTCGTCTCCCATAAAACTCCTCCCAGTTGGTAAAAGGTTTCCTAGGTCTGCCACTTTATGCGCCCGACCGTAAGGGGCGCAGATCCTAACGATCGAAAACGCCTAATGTCAAGGGCTGAGAGGATGAGGAAATTTCTCCGGCGACTTAACGGTCCTGGACGCGACGCTATCGTCACTGCAAGAAGCGGAGGTGGTGGACTAGGTGAAGTGAAGATTTAGGTTTCGTATTCCAGGTATTTGATGCGAGCTGCCATATATGCGGAGGCCCAAGCTTGCGCGTCTTTGCCGGTCCGATTGGGATTCCGATGGTTGGCGATAGATTCGCGAACGGAATCTCTAAAGATTTCTGCCGCAACGCCATTCTCGATCATCTCAATTGGGTCGATTCCCTTTCCCCAAACCCATTTTCCTTTTGCTTCCACGAGCATAGAGCGAAAAGCACTTAATACCGGATAGATGTAGCCTGTTGGAATGTTGTACTGCGTGGTTTTCTTGATGAAGGGTAATTCCCTGGGTTTCTTCAGGTTGGATTTCACGCCTATCAAACCGCCAAATCTGCCAGAGGAACCCGGTGAGGCCCCAATGCTGTTGTAAGTTGGGGGAAGACAAAACTGAATTGCGTCCCACATTTCTAGCGCGTCACCCGCAATCCCATAGAGCTTTTTGTAATCTCCATTCCTATCCTTAAATCGCTTAAGGCAAGCGGCCTTACCGTTGTATGCGACAATCGGTTGCTTTTTCTCCTTGATGTAGTTAGGGTCCAGAGCCGTGAGAAGGCCTATCAGTTCCCGCACGTCAAATTGTCCTTCGTCGTTCTCTTTCCAAATGATGATTCCCGACTTCTCTTCCCCGATAGCATACTTCAGGTCTTCAAAAGCTCCCTCCAAGTTTAAGAGGCTCTTTGACTCTACTTGCTTCGAGGTATTGCGGGCTTCGACGACCGACGGGATTTCCCCATTTTCGAGACCAGTAAAGATTTCCAGATTGCAAAATCCATCTTGGCCGTTCTCTTCCGAGCGTTCGTCCAGGATTGCGCGAAGGGTATGGCCGCCATCCAAGACACCGTGGAACTCGTGGTCATCAAAACTGAGGGTCACGACGTTCTTCTTGTTATCGAAGTGGATCTTGGACGCAACTATCGTGATGCCGCGGTTGTAGGTAGCGAACCACTCCGGCTTCTCGTTGAGAGTCTCGCGAATGGCCTTTGGCACCCGTCCCTTGTCCGAAGATTCTCGGGCATTTACCTCAAGCCAACTGTTCCAGTCTTCTGGGATTTGGGCAACGGGAACTACGGCGTAGTATCGTCGAAGGTCTTGACCACCATTGCTATTGGTCGAGGGGTGTGCGAAAAGGCGGGAAAAGGATTCCGTGGAAAGCGTGCAATCATACATCTCTTACTCCTTCCGGTGCACTCATGCATCCGGGGAGGCTTTCGCCTCAACCAAGGAAGCCACATTGGACTTGCCCTGATCCCATTACCCTTGTTTGTGGGCTTATGGCTAATTTTCGAATCTAAGCGTAGCACCGTTTGGGCCACTGATCAAGACCAATTTCTTTCAACTCCTGAATTGCCGCAGGCATTGGGCTGTGCTACATTGCGACGGGAGCGGGGTGAGATTCTTCGCCTTCGCTCAGTATGATAATTGGAGGGGGAATCACCCCCATCCTAACCTTCCCCCATCATGGGAGAAGGGACAAGAGGGGAGGAGAAAATGGCAGAGCGCTATGGTGTGAAGTTTGAGCCTCATATTCCGTTGGAGTTGGGGGATGGGACTATGTCCTACGTGGACGTGTTTCGGCCGGATGTGCCGGGGAGGTTTCCGGCGCTGTTGCAGCGCACACCTTATGACAAGGGGTCGACGGGGAGCCGGGGCGGGCCCGTCGACGCCATTCGGGGAGCGATGAACGGGTATGCGGTGGTCATTCAGGACGTGCGTGGTCGGTACAGTTCCGGGGGCGAGTTCTACACCTTCGTCAACGAGTCGGACGACGGCTACAACTCCGTGGAGTGGGTGGCGTCGCAGCCCTGGTGCACGGGCAAGGTGGGGATGTACGGCGTGTCCTACGTGGGGGCGACGCAGTGGCTCGCCGCCAGGGCCAACCCGCCATCGCTGGCCGGCATCGCACCCGGGGTTACGGCGTCGGACTACCACGAGGGTTGGGCGTGGCAGGGCGGGGCCTTCGAGCTGGGCTTCAACCTTTCGTGGGCCGTGGGGCCGCTGACCGCAGCCAACTGGGGGAATCTATCGAAGCGGCTGGGCCTCTCACAAGAGCGGCTGAACGAGGTCATCTATGCCAAGGACAACCTGACCGAGGGCTACCTGCACCTGCCTTTGGAGGAGGCGCCTGACCTGAAGGGCGGGCTGGCGCCCTACTACTACGACTGGCTGGCGCACCCGGAGTTTGACGACTACTGGAAAAGCGTCTGCATCGCCGAATCGCACGCCACCATCGACGTGCCCTCGCTGAACTGGGGCGGCTGGTACGACATCTTCATGGGCGGGACCATCGACAACTACGTGGGGATGCGACGGAAAGGGGCGACGGAGGCTGCGCGGAAGGGCCAGCGGCTGCTCATCGGGCCGTGGATACACGGCAGCGCGCCCATCGACGTTTCGGGGCAGTTCAACTTCGGGACGCGTTCGTCATCGTCCGTGCTGGACCTGCCGGGGATCATCCTGCGCTACTACGACCACTGGCTGAAGGGGGAGGACAACGGCGTGGCCGAGGAGAAGCCGGTCCGCATCTTCGTCATGGGGGAGAACGTGTGGCGGATGGAGGACGACTGGCCGCTGGAGCGAGCGGTCCCGACGAACTTCTACCTGCACAGCGGCGGGAAAGCGAACACGCTGAACGGCGACGGCAGCCTGAGCGTGGACGCACCGGGGAACGAGCAGCCGGACGTGTATGTCTACAACCCGCTGGACCCGGTGCCCACCCAGGGCGGGGGTCTCTGCTGCGACCCGGCATTCATGATGTCTGGGGCTTACGACCAGCGTCCCATCGAGGTGCGGCCCGACGTGCTGGTGTACAGCACGCCGGAGTTGGAGAGGGACACGGAGGTTACGGGCCCGGTTGTCGTTACGCTGTACGCGGCCAGCTCCGCGGTGGACACGGACTTCACGGGCAAGCTGGTGGACGTGGAGCCGTGCGGCTGCGCACGTAACCTGACGGACGGGATCATTCGGGCGCGGTATCGGAAGCCGCGACAGCCGGCGAGTCTTATTCAGCCCGGGGAGGTGTACGAGTACACAATCGACCTGTGGGCGACGAGCAACGTGTTCAAGAAGGGGCATCGGATCCGGCTGGAGATTTCCAGCAGCAACTTCCCCCGCTTCGACAGGAACGCGAACACGGGCGGGCCGATTGGGGCGGAGACGCGGCTGGTTCCAGCGTTGCAGAGGGTGTTCCACGACGGGGAGTATCCGTCGCACGTGAGCCTGCCGCTGGCGCCGAGGGGGTGAGGGGGACGGTGGGGAAGGATGACCTCCCGCAGTTGCAGCGGTCAATTGACTTGGTGGGGTGGCGGTGGTAGCGTTCGAGCGTAGGGGAATTTTCCAGTTTTCGAGGGAGGTTGCTACCGTTGTATAGTAAGAAAACCTTGGGCATGGAGGAGAGCCAGGCCGCCATTGCCGCGATGATTGCGGAGTTCAAGAAGGACCCGGAAAATCCGCCCGCGGCCTTTGCGGTGGTGGACGACACAGGGCTTCTGCTGGCCTATGCTCGGACGGACGGATCACGTCCTATTATTTCCAAGAACGCCATACGGAAGGCGTACACCGCCTCGCTGCGGGGCATGACCACGGAGACGTTTTTCGAGGAGGTACGCAGCAGGGGTTGGAGTGTGGCGGCTATGGGCGACCCCATGCTCATTGAAGTGCCCGGCGGCATACCCGTCATTGACCCTTCGGACGGGGCGGTGCTGGGCGGCGTGGGGGTGGCGGGACTTCCGCCGGGCCCGGGGGACGACGACATTGCCGAGGTGGGCGTCGAGGCCACGGGGTATTCGTCGATCCCCCTCAAGCCCGGCTAGTCCCGTCACTCGTGGAGGCTCTTTCCTGTTCCGCGAGGTGAGGGTCTGCGAGTCCGACATTTAACTGCTTCTCGTATAAACAATAAAGGGGTGAGCGGTCATGCTGGAATTCTTTGGACACCTGGAAAGACTGGCCTCGGACCTCTACCCGTGGCGGTGGCTCATACTGGCAATCGTGCTGGTTGTGGTGGCCGCCGCGCTCCATTTCGCGCACCGGCGGGGCTGGCATACGTATGTCTGGGAGCGGAGGGTGCGCTTCGGGATAATTGGCGCGCCGGCGCTGGCCCTGCTTCTGTTCATCGCGTGGGACCTTGGGTCGCCCCTGTTCATCAACAAGACGGTGGAGGAGGAATTCCCCTTCGCCTTTTCGTCGGCGCCGCCCGAGGGAGTGACGATGGAGGACGTGGAGATGGCCATGGAGGTTATGGCGAAGGTGGACTCGCCTGCCATGGAGGCGATGCCCGCGATGATGGAGACTGCGGGGGGGCCGGAGCGGTTGAAGTCGGGGATGTTCAGCGACAGGGACAGGATACATAAGGGGAGCGGAGAGGCGATTCTGTACCGGGCGGAAGACGGGTCGCATCTGCTGCGGCTGGAGAACCTGAACGTGACCAACGGGCCGGACCTGCACGTGCTGCTTTCGCCGCATCCTAATCCGGACAACCGGGAAGAGGTGAAGGCGCCCGGGTCCTTCAGCCTGGGGCCGCTGAAGGGGAACCGGGGGAACCAGAACTATCCGATTCCCGCGGACGAGGACCCGGCGGCGGTTGGGAGCGTGATCATCTACTGCGTGCCCTTCCAGGTGATATTCACGGTTGCGCCGATGACGGAGGGGTAAGCACGCGGGGAGGTTAGAGACCCGTCCCTACGGGGGGTTGGGGGGAGGGATGGGATTCGCTGTTGTTGTAGAGATGATTCGTTTTTGGGTGATTCGTTATGCTGTGTGGTGGAAACGAAGGGTGTTTTCCTTCGTAATTGGGGATTCGTAATTTGCTGTGGTGAAAACGAATGGGGCTTTCATTCACGGACATGTCGCCTGTTTCCTGGCATGGGTCCGGTGCGGGAGTGAATGGCTGAGGATGCCTCTCTTTTGCGAATGTGTGTTTCATAGGGAAAAGGATAACAGGCAGTGGGGGTTTGTGGCAAGGAGGAGATGTCACTTGGGGGGGTTGTTTCTGATGAAGGACGGCCCCCCGCCTGCAGATTCTTCTTCGCGGGGCCTCCTCAGAAAAAAGTGGGGGCTGGGAAGTTCTGACGCGATTCCGCTAGTATGAGACAATGGCGCGGTCATGTTCATGCCTCCATTTGTGAACATCTACCAACGCATCAGCGGCTCCTTCTACGGCTGGAGGCTGGTGACCCTCAGCTTCTTCATGCTGACCCTTTCGTCGCTGGTCTCGTTCCAGGGGACGGGGACTTTTGTGGTGGCGTTGGAGCGGCATTTCGGTTGGAGTCGCACGCTGCTTTCCGGGGCCTTCGCACTGACGCGGGTACAGGGGGCCGCGCTAGGCCCCATCGAAGGATATCTCATCGACAAGTTCGGGCCGCGGCGTATGGTGATGGCAGGATTCATCGTCATGGGCACTGGATTTGTTCTCTTTTCGCTGGTGCAAACGGCTTGGCACTTCTACGTGGCCTTCGTGGTCATCAGTCTGGGAGCAGGGCTTGGGGGATGGCTGGCCATGATTGCCGCCGTGACCAACTGGTTCATCAGGCACCGGGCGCTGGCGCTGTCCATCGGCATGTCGGGCACACACGTGGCCGGGCTGCTGGTGCCCATTCTCGCGAGCAGCATCGAGTCCTTCGGATTCCAGAGGGTGGCCCTTGGGACGGGAATTCTGCTGCTGGCCATCGCCGTTCCGGCCGGGCGGATGGTGCGAAACTACCCCGAGGAGTACGGGCTGGTCCCCGACGGCGAGTCGGAAGCAACGGAGTCGGAAGGCGCTTCGGAACCCGGTGGAGAACCGGAGCCGGCCTTCAGCGCAAGGGAAGCGCTCAGAACCCGCGCCTTCTGGTGCATCGCGATAGCCCACATCGCATCGGCGGTGCCGATAGTTACGTTGTCCATACACCTGGTGCCGAAGTTGACGGACATCGGGCTATCACTGCCGATGGCGGGGGTGGTGGTGGCGACTTACACCATGGTGGCGCTGCCCATCCAGTTCCTCTCCGGCTTTCTGGGGGACAAGTTTCCCAAGCCGCCGCTGATCTTCTTCTTCCTCTCGTTGCAGGCGATTGCGCTGCTGGTAATCGCGGTGACCACCAGCATTGTCGGGGCCTTCATCTTCGCGGCGCTGTTCGGAGTGGCCTTCGGCGGGCGCATGCCGCTGCTCTTTTCCATACGGGGAGAATACTTTGGGCGGAAGTCCTTCGCGACGATAATGGGGATGTCCCAGCTGCCTTCGAACTTCATGATGATAGGCGCGCCGCTGTTTGCGGGGTACATGTTCGACACGACGGGGTCGTACTTTGTGCCGTTCAGCTTCTTCGCAGCCTTCACCTTCCTGGGGGCGTTTCTGATTCTGTTCGCGAAGAAGCCGAAGCCTCCACACCAGCTATCACAGCCCTGGAAACCGGGTTAGAGTCAGGTGCCGATGCGGGGGCCGGAGGTGCAGGCCTCGCGGAGGGTCTCCAGAACGGAGAGGATGGCGAGGTAGCTGGTCTTGGGGTTACGGTCGTGGGGGCGGTTTTCCAGGGTGAAGCGCATGACGCCAAAGCTGCCGCGGGCGTAGATCTGGTGGACGTTGCCGGGGGAATCCGGATCGGCGACGACTTTAACGCGGGTCTTGTCCGGCCCCAGGCCCGCCAGGCTGAGGGTGGCGCCCACGTTGACGTTGGCGGGAAAGAGTTTTATTGCTTCCAAGGCAGAGCCATCGAAGATGACTTTCGCTTCCTGAATATCCTGGGTCTCCCATTGCTTGAAGCCGGGAGCGCCCATGAGGCCGCGCGGCGGCTTAGTGGTAGTCAGAAGCACTTCTTCCAGAAGGCCACGGGTAGCGCGGATGGCGTCGATGCCGCCGAGGGCGCCGGTGGGGATGATGAAGCGGAGACCGCGCTTCTCGGCGAGGGCGGCGAGGCGCTGGAACAGTTTGGTGTCGGTGAGGGCGCCGGAGCTGATGACGAGCAGGTCTTTGCCGGCGGCGAGGACATTTTCGGCGTGGGCTTTGACGGCGCTGGGGGAGGCGCACTCGACGACCATCTCCAGCGACGGGGCCGACAGGAACTCGTCCATGTCGGTGAAGGTGGGAACGGAGCCGCCAAGTTGCTGGGCCAGGGTATTAGCAACGGCGGCGTCCATATCGAAGAGGGCCACGAGTTGGGCGCCGCCAACGCGTCCTTCGGAAACCTGGGTGGCGATTTCCGTGCCGATGGCGCCGCAGCCAATCAAACCTATCTTGGTCACTTAACCCTCGCTAATGGACGTTTGCAATCTGAGATTTTCGGACTCTCCGTTATTGATGCTGAATCCCCGTACGGGAGTCCTCCAACCTTTCGGATTATAGGAGGGGCGTTCTTGAGCGGTCAAGCAGGAGGGGCGGAGGGAGGATGGGGTAGGGTATGGCGGACCGGGGATGGTCTCCTGCCTTCGGAGAGCTTTGAAAAACCCCTTAATCGTCACTCCCGCGAAGAGCCTGTCCCCGCGAAAGTGGGGGCGAGAGTCCATACGCCACCCCACCTGGATACCCGTTTTCGCCGGAATGACGGATTGGGGTGATATTGATTAGAGGGCCGGGGTTACCTCCACTTCGTGGTCTATCAACTCCGTATCCGGCCTGAGGTGGAGGATGAAGTTGACGACCGAATCAATGGTGTCAGAGGTGTGCTGGGGGTTGTTGCTTACGCAGCAGACGCCGAGGGTCAATTTCTGCCACAGGTCGTTGTCGTCCACCTCGGCGATGGCAACGTTGAACTTGTTTGAGACCTGGGCTATCAGGGAGCGGGAGACGCGTCGCTTCTCCTTAAGGCTGCGAACCCCGTGAAGGCGGAGGGACAGACGACAGACACCTACGTTCATAGGGAGCAGTATAGAGGGGGCCGTCGGGGGCCACAAGGAAGGTTGAATGGGGCCCGGCGTTGTGTCCAGGGATAAGTTGGAATAGACTCTGAGCCGGAGGGTTCATCTTTGGACGTACTATTCGACCGGGGGATATACCTGCCCAGCCTGGACCTGTGGCTGGATTCCAAGCGGAAGCAGCCCGTTGGTTACATATCCCATGCCCACGCCGACCACACGGCGGCTCACCGGAAGCCCATACTCACTCCGGGTACGGCGATTCTGCTTCGCAAGCTGCTGCGTCGCTCGGAGCCGCAAATGCTGGAGTACGGAGAGGAGTACCACACGCCGCGGTATTCGCTGAAGCTCTACCCATCGGGCCACTGCCTGGGTTCGGCATTGGCGCTGGTGCATTGCAAGGCGACGGGTGAGCGCATCCTCTACACAGGAGATTTCCGGGTGAAGCCGAATCCCACCGCAGAGCCGCTGGGCACGGTGCCCTGCGACGTGCTCATCATGGAGTCCACCTACGGCCGGAAGGACTACGTTTTTCCGCCCCAGGATGAGGTGCTGTCTGACTTCTTTGGCAGGGTGCTAGATTGGATTGATGCAGGGGGTACGCCGGTGGTGCTGGCCTACCGGACGGGGAAGGCCCAGGAGCTGCTGCACCACCTGCTGGCGCGGGGCTATTCCGTGGCGTTGGAAGAAGGGGCCTACGAGGTGACCCGCAGCTACGAGGAGGCGGGGGTGCGGTTCCCCGGTGATTACCGGGCATTCGACGGAACGGTCCGGGACGGAGAGGCGTTGATATTCCCATCGGGGCGACGGACGCGTGAGGCGCTTTCGGGGATCAGGAACAAACGCTACTTCGGAATGTCCGGATGGGCGCTGAACGGAGAGCGGGCCCATTGGACGGGCGCGGACGTATCGTTCCCCTTCAGCGACCACGCCGACTACGAGGAATTGCTGGCGTACGTGAAGGCGGTGGGTGCAAGGGAAGTATATACCGTTTATGGCTTCCCGGACCTGGCCCGTCAGCTTACGTCCACGGGATACCAGGCAGCGCACCTGGAGAAAGGCATGTCCAGCGTGCAGTTGAAGTTTGCGTAGAGAGCATCAGGAGATGCTTGAGGATAAGGAGAAGAAGGAATGATACGGCTTACGGTCATGTATCCCAACCTGAAGGGGTCCCACTTCGACTGGGACTACTACGTGAAGGTGCATACGCCGCTGGCGAAGAAATACTTCGGGGATACGGTTATCAAGTGGGAGATCGACCGGGGGGTGGAGGGTGAGGAATCGGGGGAGCCGGCGCCCTACCAGGTTGCGGCGTTCATCACGCTGACGTCCCTGGAAGATTTCCGCAGGATCTCAGCGGAGCACGGCAAGGAGTTGAAGGGGGACTTTCCCAACTACACGAACGTCTACCCCCACTTTCTCATCAGCGAAGTCGCCGTCAGCGATTAGGCGGTGGCGGGGTCAGGGCGTCTCCACGGCATCGGACGTTTGGGGAGTGTCGGTGAAGTTGCGGGGAAGAAAGAAGGCCGACACCGCGCCCAGAAGAAGAACGATGCCCACCACCAGTCCGGCGTGGGAGAGGGCGACGGCGAAGGCTTCCGCCTGAGGGACGCTGCCGACCGCCGGGCCAAAGCTCTGCACCAATTGGTAGTCCGCCGCAGGGTCTCTGGTCGCCAGTTCCGACCTCAGGGAGGAGAGGAACACGGAGGACACAAGGGCGATGCCGAGGGTGGCGGAAACGTTCTGGGTCATGTAGACGATGCCCGACGCGACGCCGGCCTTGTTCACGCCAAGGGAGTTGACGAGGACCGTGGTGGTGGTTACAAAGGCGGCAGCCCCGCCGATGCTGGCCAGCAGCAGGCTTACCAGCAGGATGGGGTAGTCGGAATTGGCGTCGAAAGTGAGCCATAGGAAGGCGGCGACGCTGGTGATGAGCATTCCCAAGACCATGGGCCATCGCAGGCTATAGTTGGCGGCAACCTTGCCCCAGAACAGGGTGGCCGCCACGATGGCCCCGCCAACGGGCAGGAAGAGCAAGCCCGCTTCCAGGGCGCTCTTGTGGAGGAAGTCCTGTAGATAGACGGTGCTCATGAATATCACCGGGACGAAGGCAAAGCCAGTGGCGAACCGGACCAGAACGCCGACGCTGAAGGCCCGGTTTCGGAAGAAGCGCGGGTCCACAATGGGGTATTCTACTCGCGATTCAGTGATCACCAAGACAATCATCGAAACGCCGGCCAGGGCGAAGAGGACCAGGGTAGAAGAAGAGGTCCAGCCGTTTTCGTTGCCGCCCACTATGGCCAGGGCCAACATCATCACGGAAAGGGCGATGAGGACCACCCCCAGATAGTGGATGCGCCGGTCTATGGTCTCGTCCCGAGATTCTCTGACGGCAAACAGGATGATGCCTATGGCAACCAGAATCACGGGGACGTTCAGCAGGAAGATGGCGCGCCACGCCAGCAGCGACGTGAAGGCGCCGCCAATGAGGGGGCCGGCGACGAATCCCAGCGCGCCGATGCTTCCCCAAAGGCCGACGGCGGTGGCCAGGTTACGGCCCTGGTAGGCTGCGGTCAACACGGAGAGGGAGCCGGGCATCATCATGGCGCTTCCAATGGCCTGGACCACCCGCGCCGTCAGCAGCACCCTAATGTCCATGGAGAAGAATCCCACCAGGGAACCAACCGCAAACAGGGAGGCGCCCAGGACAAGGAAGCGTTTTCGTCCGAAGATATCGCCCAGCTTGCCTCCGACGATAACCAGGATGGCGAAAGTGAGGGTGTAGGCCTTGAGCACCCAGCTTCTCTCGACCAGGGTTACTTCCAGGTCACGCTGAATGGAAGGCAGGGCCAGATTGATGATGGTAACGTCCAGCGCCACCAGAAAGACGGCGAGGCAGGTTGCCAGCAGGATCAGCCGACGCTTCAGGACGTTAGACAGGTCAGTTGGGTTTCGCAAAAACAATGGCACTTCCGGCAAATGCTAGCGAGGTGGAATATTCGGGCCAGTATACACCAGAGCAGGCGCTTGCGAGGATGGCTGGGAGGGGGCCAGTTTAGGCCGCATCTCCGGCGCCGGCAGGGGCAGCCGTCAATGGCGCCTGGCCGGGTTCAGACCCCTGGGGAAGGCCGGGTTTGCCTCGCTTCTCGTGAATGCTGAGGACCAGCACGACGGAGATGACCAGGAGGACCAGGTTGGACCAGATAGCCAAGTCGTAGGTGCCGCGGGCGTCGTAGAGGAAGCCGCCGAGGGCAGCGCCAAAGCCGGAGCCGAGGGGCATGACGGCAAACATGGTTCCGTAGATGGTGCCCAGATTTCTGATGCCGAACCTGTCGGAGGCGAAGGCGGCGGTGAGGGCCACCACGGCGTTCCAGGACAGACCCACAAGGACGATGCCGGTTATGAGGGTGGCGAGACCCATTGCGGGTATGTTGAGGAGGGGTATGCCCATGGAGAGCAGGACCAGTACGAAGCCGACACAGCGGAGGCCGTAGGAGAAGCTGAGGTAGGACCTGCGTCCGTGCCTATCGGAGAGGTGGCCCAAGACCAGCGCGCCCAGGATGGCGCAAGCGCCGATGAGGCTGAAGGTGCCGGCAGCCATGTACGAGCTGTATCCCAGGTCGGTGATGTAGGCCACGATGTGAGCGTTCACGAAGCTCATTGTGTAGCCTCATACGAAGTAGCCAAAGGTGAGTTTCCAGAAGAAGGGCGTCTTCATCGCATCGACAAGGGTCGAATCTCGGAAGGCAAGCGCCGGGTTCGGGTCCTGTTCGTCGGCGGTGGAGACGGTTGGAGGGGCGCCCTCGGGCTTCAGCCCCACATCTTCCGGGCGATTCTTAATGAGCAGCAGCCCAATGGGGAAAATAACCAGCAATAACAGGACGCCCAGGAACTGGTAGGCCTGCTGCCAGGCGAAAGTTTCCAGGAACAGGGTCGAGGCTGGCACGAGCGCCACACCGCCGATGGCCCCGCCTCCGTTAATGAGTCCCAGGGTGAGGCCGCGTCGCTGGAAGAACCAGGAGCTGACGATTTTGGTCAGTGTCGGACCTGCCGCCAGGGTGAGGCCGATGCTCATGACGGCGAAGATGGAAAAGAGGTGAACGAGGGTCTGGATATAGGGCAGAAGGAGCAGCATGGCTCCGACGATGGCGATGCCGATGAGGGCCACGGCCTTGGGGCTGTATCTGTCGGCCAGATATCCGCCCACTGGACGCAGCAGACCTGAGAGCATGAAGGTGGTGCCGAAGGCGGTGGCGAGGACGGCGCGGCTCCAGTCGAACTCCTCGGACATGGGCTTGAGGAAGACGCCAAAGGAGAAGTGGCTGCCGGATGCGCCAAAGACGATGAAGGCGCTGGCAAAGGTGACGACCCAGCCGTAGTAGAAGTTCCCTCGATTGAGCAACATGACAAGGCTATCTTAGACAGTGGCGGCGGGGATGACAACGGGTTTAGCAGCGCAAGGGGCGGAAAGGCGGAGGAAGGGTGCGCCGATAGGTATGGGGGTGCTAGAATGAATGAGAAACATATGACGCAAGGACGTGAAGGATGGGCGCAACTCATGTAACCGTAGCAATCCGCAACCCGGCGGAACGAGACCGGGTGTGGGAAGGCGAATTTCTGGTTGATACAGGCGCTACAGATTGCCTGGTTCCCCGCGCGGCATTGAATGCCATTGGACTGCAACCGCGAGGAAGGCGAACCTACGAACTTGCCGACGGCAGTGAAATCCAATTCGACGTAGCAGTTGCCGAAGTGGAGTTCATGGGCGACTTCGTCGGCTCCACGATCCTGTTTGGGGATGACGACGCCGAGCCGCTGTTGGGAGTGACAGCGCTGGAGTCGATGGGCGTCGAGGTGGATCCGCTGAACCAGACGCTGAAGCGGCTGCCGGCGGTGCGGCTTAAGGGATTTCGGCCAGCTTAGCGCATGACGAGACAAGGGGGGATGGTGGAGGGGGTTGCGGGAATGACGAGGAGGCGGTTGCCGAAATTCTGCTGCCGTCTATAATAGCCACCATAGCTACCCCACAGCATTGGCCCGCGGGAGGCGCAGCATGAACCAGAGCAGAGTGGATACCATCATTGGCGGCGGAAAAGTTGTCACCTCCTCAGAGGTGTTCGACGCTGCAATTGCCATCGTCGGCGAGCAGATCGCCGCCATCGGGCCCGAACATCTGCTGCCGCCCGCCGACCGTTACATCGACGCCACGGGCAAGTACGTCCTGCCCGGCCTTATCGACGCCCACGTGCATCTGGACAGAGTGGACACCTACGAGCTTGGCTCCATCGCCGCCGCTCATTCGGGCATAACCACCCTCATCCCCTTCGGCACATACGACGACGCTGCGGAGCAGTCGCTGCCGGAAGCCATCAACAACCACCGGGAGGAGATAGACAGCACGGCGGTGCTGGACTTCGGCTTTCACTTCATCCTAAAGAACCGTCCGTGGGTGCTCAAGGGACTGCCGCAGGCTCTGGAGATGGGCGTCACCTCCTACAAGATGTTCATGACGTACAAGAAGGGTCTCACCAGCATGTGCGACGACGACTACATCTGCGAGGCCATGTCGATGGTATCGAAGGGGGGTGGCGTGCTACAGCTCCACTGCGAGTCGGGCAGCATCATCGACTACCTGGAAGACAAGCTGATTGAAGACGGCTGCGTCCATCCGACGGACTTTCCCGGGGCCTGTCCCGACTGGGCGGAGGAGGAGGCAATCAACCGGGCCGTGAAGATGGGCGCCGTGACGAACTGTCCTATCTATGTGGTGCATCTGAGCAGCCAGGTGGGGCTGGAGCGGATCAAGCGCGCCCAGGCGGAGGGGCAGCGGGTGTGGACGGAGACCTGTCCCCAGTATCTGCTGCTCTCCGACGAGGAGATGTCGCGGGTGGGCCCACTGGCGAAGATTGGACCGCCCCTGCGTCCGAAGGACGGGCCGGACCAGCCCGCCATGTGGAAGGGGTTGGAGCTGGGCTACATCTCCACCATCGGCAGCGACCACTCACCGAGCCCGCCCGGGTCCAAGCAGCCGGGCTGGAACAACATCTTCATCGGGCCGGACGGGACGCCCATCCCCTTCGGCTCTCCGGGGGTGGAGACGGCGGCGCCACTGGCATACAGCGAGGGCGTGGCAAAGCGGGGGATGCCGATCACCTGGCTGGCGCGGGTCATGTCGGAGAATCCGGCCCGGATCTTCGGTCTGTACCCGCGGAAAGGCTCTCTGCAGGTGGGCACCGACGCGGACCTGACCATCATCGACCCGCAGGACAGCATGGTAATCCGGGCCAAGGACCACCACGGGAACACGGGCTACAGCCTGTTCGAGGGGTGGGAGTTGAGCGGCAAGCCATATATGAGCATGGTACGCGGACAGGTGCTGTTGAACCGGGGCATTCTGGAGCAGAAGCCGGGCTACGGAAGCTTCCTGGAGTGCGGAGGCCCGCGAGCGCCCCTGGGCGGCCCGGTGCACTAGAACAGGGTCGGGCGATTGGCGCCATTGCTGCGATCGCCCACGGTTTCGCATTCGAACTTCGCATAGGAGAAAAGGGATGTCTGACTTGAGCTTTGACGACGTTAGGTCTCTGGCCAAGGCGGCCGGGGTTGAGTTGAGCGAGGAGGATCTGGTGGAAGTCACCCACCGGCTGAACGTGACCATCGAAGGGGTGGAGCAGTTCTCGCACCCTGAACTTCACACCATCGAAGCGGTGCCTTTCCATCCGCTGAACGAGCCTGATTAGAGGTTCAAAATGGGGTGGGCAGGAGGAATGCAGAAGGGGAGATTTCACCCCCATCCTAACGTTCCCCCATCAAGGGGGAAGGGAAAAGACAGTTTGCCAGGGGGGTTTTGGTCATGAAGGATGATTTTGTAGTTACGCATTCGGCGTCGGAGATGGCGGCGCTGATCGCCGCCAAAGAGGTCTCACCGGTGGAGATAGTCTCGCAGTATCTGGACCGGATCGAGAGGCTTGATTCAAGGCTCTTCTCTTACATCACCGTCTGCGAGGACGAGGCTATGTCGGAGGCCCGCCGGTTGGAGACTTTGGCCATGCGGGGAGAGATTGTCGGCCCGTTGCACGGACTGCCGCTGGCAGTGAAGGACCAGTTCCACACGGAGGGCGTGCTGACCACCGCAGCATCCACCATAATGAAGGACCACGTGTCGGTGGAAGACGCAACGACGATAGCCAGGGCCAAGGGCGCAGGGGCCATCCTGCTGGGCAAGTTGAACATGACGGAATTTGCCGCCGGCATGGGGGACAGGTACAAGCACCGGGGAATTACCCGCAATCCGTGGGACCTGGAGCGGGACGCCGGGGGTTCCAGCAGCGGATCGGGGGCGGCCATTGCCGCCTCTCTTTGCGCTATCTCCCTGGGCGAGGACACGGGCGGGTCTATCCGGGGGCCATCTTCCCTGAACGGCGTCACCGGCATCCGGCCCACGTGGGGGCTGGTGAGCCGCTATGGAATCGTTCCCTTCTCCTGGTCTCTGGACACCGGCGGGCCCATGTGCCGTACAGCGGAGGACGCGGGGATGGTTCTGGGGGCCATCGCGGGATTCGACACGAAGGACCCCCTGACCTCTCACCGGGCAGTTCCCAACTATCTGGAGGAGATGGGCGATGGACTGAAGGGGCTGCGCATTGGCATACTGGAGGAGCTGACGGCGGCGGACTACGTGAAGCCCGAGGTCCATCGGGCTACTGCGGCTGCGGTATCGGTCCTTGGCGAACTGGGGGCCGACGTGGAAGAAGTTTCTCTGCCTCTGCTGGAGCACATGGGAGCGGTGGGAGCCATCCTTGCGGAGAGCGACGGCGCAACTTACCACAGGCCGTGGCTTGACGAACGACCCCAGGACTACGGCCCGACGATTCGGCGTCGCCTGCTGGCGGCGAGTCTGCTGCCCGGCCAGGTGGTGCATAAGGCCGCAAGGATGAGGGGCCTCTTCCGTCGCGAGTGGCTGGGCCTGTTTGAGAAGTACGACGCAGTTATTTGTCCCACCACCCCAAGCGTCGCCGGGAAGATCAGCTACGTGGGAGACGTGGAGACCAGGGAGCGGGCAGAGCAGCTTTTCGGCAATCGGAAGTCCGCAACGTTCCCTGCGGCGCTTGCAGGCACGCCGGCCATGTCCATGCCCTGCGGGTTCAGTGAGGACGGGATGCCCATTGGTCTGCAGGTGATGGCAGGCCACTTTCAGGAATCGACCATAGTGCGGGTGGGGTATCACTACCAGCGGCAAACCGGGTGGCATAAGAGAAGGCCAAAGGACGAGCCGGATAAAGTACAGAGCAGGGACTGATACTCTGTATCATCCTTGATAAACTGTTCTTGCTATGGTAATAATTGAGGCCAATTTGGGAACGTTGAGGAGGAAGCTTTGGACTCTGGCGATCTCGCTTGGATACTGACAGCAACAGTACTCGTTCTGTTCATGACCCTCCCTGGGCTGGCCATGTATTATTCTGGACAGGTCCGCTCGCAGTCTGCCCTGTCCATGATGCTGCAATGTGTATCTATTGCGGCCCTGGCCAGTCTCATCTGGCTCGTCATCGGGTATAGTCTATCCTTCGGTGAGAGTTCGGGTGGAATCATCGGCAACCTGAAGCATCTCTTCTTTGCGGAGATTTCGGGAGGCGGTAGACCAGCCTTAATTGTGTTCGCCATGTTCCAGATGACCTTCGCCGTCATCACCCCAGCCCTCATTGCGGGGGCGTATGCAGAACGGATCAAGTTTCCTGCGATGCTCCTCTTCAGCGGCTTGTGGGTAGTGCTTGTGTACTCTCCCATCTGCCACTGGGTATGGGGAGGCGGGTGGCTGAGCGACATGAACGTGATCGACTATGCGGGCGGCCTGGTGATCCTCACCGCCGCTGGCACGTCGGCACTGGTGGCAGCCAGCTTCCTGGGCAAGCGGCGGGGCTTCCCGACTCAGATCAGGCCAGCCCACAGCCCGGGCCTGGTGGCCGCGGGGGCGGCCATACTCTGGGTGGGCTGGCTGGGCCTGGCCGGAGGACGCGCCTACGGAGCAGGGGACACGGCGGGGTATGCCATAGCCGCTACTCACTTTTCGGCGGCGGCAGCGGCCCTGGTCTGGGTTTCCCTGGGGTATTTCGGCCGTCGCCAGTTCTCCCTGGTGGGCGCCGCCACCGGCGCTGTTGCCGGTCTTGCTGCGGCAACCCCGGCCGCGGGATTCGTGGGTCCCGTTGGGGGACTTGTCATTGGCATAGTCGCCGGCATACTCTGCTACGCAACCGTGGGCTTAGTGAAGAGAAGGCTGAACATAGACGATTCCCTGAACGTTTTCGCCATTTTCGGCATGGGCGGCATCGTCGGCACCTTGCTCGTCTCCGTCTTTGCCCTTGACTCCCTGGGCGGCTTCGGGTTCACCGATACCAGTCGCAGTTTCGGACCCCAATTGGGCGTGCAGGCGATAGGCATTCTGGCCGTGATGGGCTGGTCTCTGGTGGCCACTGCCGCCATCATGTTCGTCACATCAAAGCTTACCGGCGGCCTGCGGATAGACCAAGAGGACGAGCTACTTGGGCTGGACCTGTCCGCTCAGGGGGAGCAAGCCTACGACCTATAGGGAAAATACTGCGCGAAATGCCCGTGAAGGCGGCAAGATTCAGGCACCGCGAAAAGGAGCTTATTCCCCAGACACCGGCTAAGTCGGAATCCGGCAGACTAACCGATTCGGAAGCTGCGCAGCGCGTTGCCGCCAAGGCGGGAAGCGGTTTTCACTTTACCTCAAAAGGTGATAAGATTGCCGCTGCATCAGTGATCTTGAGACTGCCAACCATCATGTTATCACTAAAACAACCATGCCAGGTGGCGAGTTGTGCAGCCCACCGAACGCAACAACTTAGGAGGTAGACTCAATGGCAGTTAACAGCGACCGCCAGAATGGTACTCTAATAGCACGAGCCGACGGCCGTATAGATGGCGCCAACGCCCGAGAGTTCCAGGTGGCCTTGGAGTCCGCCATAGACCCCACCGACAGCAACGTGGTCCTGGACCTAGAGAACCTGTCATATATCAGCAGTGCCGGTCTCCGGGTAATTCTCATGACCGCCAAGACCCTCCAGCGACAGAAGGCGAAGTTTGCTATCTGCTCTCTTTCACCCTCCATTAAAGAAGTTTTTCAGATAAGCGGTTTCGACAGAATCATCCCGATCCATTCAACTCTGGACGACGCTCTCTCCGCCCTCAAATAAAGAGACTATTCTGCCGCTCCAACCACAGGGCGGCACAGGCGTAGATATTAGACAGCCATGCGCGGCAGCTTCCGAGGAGAGGATTGGTGAGAGACAAACCATACAAGATTCTGGTAGTAGACGATGAAGTAGATCTGGAGCCGCTGATGCTTCAGCGGATGCGCCGAAAGATAAGATCCGGGACATACGATTTTGTCTTTGCACACAACGGGCTAGAGGCCTTGGAAGTGCTCAACCGAGACAAAGAAATAGACATGGTGCTCTCCGACATCAACATGCCGCAGATGGACGGCTTGGCGTTGCTGGAGCAGATACCGAAGGTGGACCCGAACCTTCGCGCCGTAATAATTTCCGCCTACGGGGACATGAAGAATATCCGCACAGCTATGAACCGGGGGGCCTTTGACTTTGTAACCAAGCCCCTGGACTTCAAGGACTTGCAGGTCACCATCGAGCGCACCCTGCAACATCTGGCCGAGTGGAAGGAAGCCCTGCAGTCGCGGGACAAGCTGGTGGCCCTTCAGAACGAGTTGGACGTGGCCAGCCAGATGCAGCGATCCATTCTTCCCAGCAGGTTCCCTTCCGGGGACAACTATGAAGTTTACGGGGACATGGAGGCAGCTAGAAACGTGGGCGGCGACTTCTTCGACGTCCTCAACCTGCAGGACGATAAGGTCGGGCTGGCGGTAGCAGACGTTTCCGACAAGGGGGTCCCCGCCGCTCTATTCATGATGTCCAGCCGGACTCTGCTGAAGGGTTCCGCCATCGGCTATATGGACGACGTGGCGGGCCTGATGACCGAGCTGAACAACCTGCTTGTGGAGGACAACGAAGCCTCCATGTTCGTTACCCTCTTCTACGGCGTCTTCAACCCGTATACAGGGTCTTTCGTCTATTCCAACGGGGGCCACAACACTCCCGTCATCTATCACGCAGACGGCTCGACAACGTTGCTGCCTCTAACCAACGGCATTGCCCTGGCAGTGGTGCCGGACATGAGTTTTGAAATGCATTCCGTAACCCTGGCGCCGGGAGACACCCTTGTGCTCTATACGGACGGGGTGACCGAGGCAATGAACGAGCACAAAGAAGAATTTGAGACCTCGCGGCTTCTCAAGGTATTCGAAGGGTCCCCACCCAGCGGCGCCCAGCAGGCCAACGAGGCCGTATTCCAGGCCGTGCGCGACTTTGTTGGCGATACCCCTCAATCCGACGACATAACTTGCCTGAGTCTTCACTACGAGGGGCCATCCTCGTGAGCGCTCAGTTGATCCTCAGGGTGGAACCGGACGATTTCGATCTTGATGCCATATTCGCACAGATAGAGTCCCTGGCGGAGCAAGAAGCGTGGGCCTCCGACTTAACCTTTCGTGTGAACCTAGCGCTGGAGGAGCTGACGCTTAACACGATGACCCATGGTCGCCACGACGAATTGGAGGCCATCGTAATTATGCTCGACTCCAAAGAAGATCTGCTGACCATTGAGATGACGGACAACGGTCTCCCCTTCAATCCTCTGGAAGAGGCACCGGACCCCGGGGTGGAGGCAGCCCTGGAGGACCGGAACATCGGAGGATTGGGGGTTTACCTGGTTCACACTCTGATGGACGAAATGCAATACAAACGGGCGGCGGGCAAGAATTGCCTGACCCTAAAAGCCCGTAGAGCGGAATGAAGCAAAAATCGCGACTCCTCTTTGGAAGAATCAGCCCCCTTACCCTCGGCATCAGCTTTCTGATACTTCTCTCCGCGGGCATTGTTAGCTGCTCCGGCGATAGCGAAACAGCAACCCCGACCCCAACCCCCACCAGGACGCAAGTCGAGACGGCCACTCCCGTTGCCACGCCGGCAACCAATTCCTTTGCCGGCATTTACGACGATCGAATAGTTTTCGGGCAGTCCGCGGCTCTGGACGGCCCGGCCCAGGAGTTGGGGAGAAATATGCAACGGGGCATCAAGGCGGCCTTCCTCGAGAGGAACGAGCAGGGAGGCGTCCACGGTCGACAACTTGACCTGGTGTCGCTGGACGACAGGTATGAGCCGGAGCTTGCCGCTACCAACACACAGAAACTCATCCAGGAAGAGAACGTGTTCGCCCTCATTGGGGCCGTGGGGACGCCCACCTCCCGGTCTGCCACACCCGTGGCCGCCGAAGCCAACGTGCCCTACGTTGCGCCATTTACGGGAGCCGCCTTCCTTCGCGACCCCAGCTGGACGAATATCCTCAACCTGCGCGCCTCCTACTATCAGGAAACGGAGGAGATGGTGGCCCGGATGACCACGGATCTGGGCTTTGAGCGGATCGCCGTGCTGTACCAGGACGACTCTTTCGGTCAGGCGGGCTTGCAAGGAGCGCTGCTGGCGCTGGAACGCCGCGACATGAATCCTGCGGCGGTTGGGCTCTATCCCCGCAACACCCTGGCCGTAAAAACTGCGCTTCTGGATTTGCGGAAGGCGTCTCCTGAGGGCATTATCATCATCGGGGCCTACCAGCCCGTCGGGACATTCATCGCATGGGCAAAGAACGTGGGAATGCACGACGTGGTGTTCATGACCGTTTCCTTTGTGGGCAGCAATGCCCTGGCAGAGCAGCTAGGGCCCCGAGGCCATGGCGTCTTCGTAACCCAGGTGGTGCCCTTCCCCACGGATGACTCCGTTCCCATAGTCAACTCTTACCTGGAAGCTCTCGCCAACTACGATCCCGAAGCGGTTCCCGGCTTTGTTTCCCTGGAAGGCTACATGGCGGGACGGCTTGCCATCGCGAGCCTGGAAAGGTGCGGTCGAGGGGTCAGCAGGGAGTGTTTCCTGGACATACTGAATCATACGGAAACCCTGGAGATAGACGAATTTGAATTGCGATACGGGCCCAACGACAACCAGGGTTCGGATAAGGTATTCTTAACGGTAATAGGCCGCTTTGGCGACTACTTTCCCGCCGGAAGTCTCAAGGACGTCCCGCCATGAGAGAACAATTACGCCGAGTTCTAAGGTTGCGCTCCCGCATCTCAACCCAGATTTACGTGGGCATCGGCGGCGCAGTGTTGCTTACCGTGGCGGCCAGTCTGGTGGGGTGGTTTTCTTTCAACCGCGTGGATGATGCGGTGAGCCACGTAAACGAGGGCAGCGTACCGGAACTCACCGCATCCTTCGGCGTTGCCCAGTTCAGCGGCAACCTGGTAGCGGCGGGTCCCCGGCTCATCTCTGCCACGTCGGAGGAGGAATTCCAGCAGGTGGTCGCCAGCATTGAGCAGGACCAGGCATCCTTCGAGGCGACGTTGGCCACCCTGGAGGAGCAGGGAACTGAACCCGAGCGGTTCCTCCGAATTCGCTCCTACGCGGATACGCTTACTTCCAATAACAAGGCCATCCAGGACGAAATGTCACGCTATTTCTGGCTCGCAGAAGGTAGAGACCTGATCCGCGAAGAACTGGTAACTCTTCGTGATGCCCTGGAGAACCAACTCATCCCGGCCATAGACGACCAGCTTTTCTATACCGTTACCGGCTACCGGGTGCTGGGACAAGCGCCCGCCGACAGGGAAGAACACTTTACAGAGGAGGAATTCTCCAACTACCGGGTCCTTTCCGAGCTGCTGTCCGACTCCAACATAGGCACGGAACTGCTTGCCAACGCCTTCACCGTGTCTGATCCCTCCCTTCTTGAGCCTCTGAGGGAGCGTTTCGAAGCTGTCAACAGCCGCATAGAGCGCAACCTGATTCTGATAGAAAACACTTCGTATTTCCATGACCTTCAGCCAAGTTTCGAACTCCTCTTCCAAATCGGAATGGGGGCCAGCAGCGTCTTCAACCTCCTGGAGGATGAATTGCGGCTTTTGCAGCGTCAGAACTCCCTGATCGCCCTAAACCAGGAAATCGCCATCGACCTGGTGGAGGAGGTGGACGGGCTGGTTGAGTCCTCCCGGAACAGCTCTCAGGTGGCGACGAGCGCCTCTTCCCAGGCAATTCTTACCGGCCGCTCCCTGCTCCTCACCATCAGCGCCATAAGCGTCGGCGGCGCCGTTCTCCTCGCGTGGCTCTTCGTCGGCCGCGTTCTGCTGCGCCGGCTCCAGCGTCTCTCCAACAGGATGGTGCACATGGCCAGCGGAGACCTGGAATCCGAGGTGGAGATAGACGGCAAGGACGAAATTGCGGAGATGGCCTCAGCCCTGGAGGTGTTCCGTCGACACGCCCTGGAGGTGCAGCGGCTGAACCTGGTAGAAAAGCTGGCAGAAGAGCTGCAGGGCAAGAACGAACAGCTGGAGCTGGTGCTGGACGACCTGCAGAAGGCACAAACCCAGATAGTGATGCGGGAGAAGCTGGCAGCTCTGGGTGAGCTGACCGCCGGCGTGGCCCACGAGATACGCAATCCGCTGAACTTCGTGAAGAACTTCTCAGAGGCTTCGGAGGAGCTGCTGGAGGAGCTTAAGGAAACGCTGGAGGAAAGCGAGGACGGCAACCTGGACAAGGAGCAGCTGTCCCTGATTCAGGAGATATCCGAAGACCTCAACGGCAACCTGGAGCGCATACGTAATCACGGCAATCGCGCCAATCGCATTGTGGAAAGCATGCTTTCAATGGGGCGTGGCACGGAGGGCCGGCAGATGGTCAACCTCAACGACCTGATTGACGAGCACGCCCGTCTAGCCTATCACAGCGTCCGGGCTACGGATCCCAACTTTCAGCTGGACCTGCGGCAGGAGCTTGACCCCAACATGGGAGAGGTGGAAGTTGTGGCCCAGGACATTGGCCGAGTTTTTCTCAACATGGTAAACAACGCCTGCTACGCTGCCGACGAAAAGCGCCGCAAACTTGAGGAAGAGGGGAGTCCCGAGCCCTTCCTCCCCACTATTGAAGTCACCAGCCTCCGCACGGAGGAGACGGCGGTGGTGACCGTGAGAGACAACGGAACCGGCATGCCAGATGAGGTAATTGAAAAGATCTTCAATCCCTTCTTCACCACAAAGCCGACGGACCAGGGAACAGGTTTGGGCTTGGCCATCTCCAACGATATAGTTCGCAGCCACGGCGGTTCCATCCAGGTGGAGTCCAAGGATGGCGAATATACCAAGATGACCGTGGAGCTGCCCCTTTCGGCGACGTCAGCCGAGGTCGAAGAAGTCCCCGAGGCGGAGGAAGTTTCCTAAGCCCCCACTTATGCCGATGGACTCAAGCAAACTTAATTGTTCAACCCCACTACCGCCTCGATCCGCGAGGTCGGCGACCCAACCAGCATGGACGGTGAAGCGAACCATTGGACTTTAAGAGTTACGACATACACCCGGACTTCTACGACGAGATGTTCCTGAACGAGGAGAATCCAAGGGAGCACTACCGTCAGCTATACGAGACCCTTCTGGAATTCTCCGCAGAGCAGATGGTCGGCATTCAGGAGCAGGTTACGCGGTCATTCTATAACGAAGGAATCTCCTTTACCGTCTACGGCGACGAGGAGGGCACGGAACGGATCATTCCCATCGACTGCGTACCCAGGGTGGTGTCCAGCGAAGATTGGGCATTCCTGGAGAAGGGGCTGGAGCAGAGACTTAAAGCCCTGAACAGATTCCTGGACGACGTTTATAACGACGGGCACATTATTGAAGACGGCGTGATACCGGTGGACGTGGTCATGGAGTGCCCGCAGTACCGAACGGAAATGCGCGGCTTCTCGCCACTCCACGGAACGTGGGTGGCTATCTGCGGAACGGACCTGGTTCGAACGAACGACGGCTTTCGCGTGCTGGAGGACAATCTGCGCGTACCCTCCGGCGTGTCCTACATGGTCGCCAACCGGAAGGCTATCAAGGCCACCATGCGCCGCCTGTACCGCAGCTCCCGGGTTGAAGAGGTGGAGCACTACGGACGAATCTTGCAGCAAACACTGAGGGAGCTAGCTCCCGCCGGACGGTCCGAACCCACCATGGCTCTCCTTACGCCCGGCGTTTTCAACTCCGCCTTCTACGAGCACATGTTTCTGGCCCGCGAGATTGGCGCAGAACTGGTGGAGGGCCAGGACCTTATTGTGAACGACGGTTTCGTATATATGCGCACCAGCAAGGGACTGCGCCGGGTGGACGTGATCTACCGCAGAGTGGACGACGATTTCATTGATCCCCTGGTGTTCCGCCCCGATTCCCTGCTGGGCGTTCCCGGCCTGCTTCACGCCTATCAGCAGGGGAACGTATCCCTTGCCAACTCCCCCGGCACGGGTGTGGCCGATGACAAGAGCGTTTACGCCTACGTGCCGGACATGATCCGATATTATTTGAGCGAGGAACCTATTCTCTCCAACGTGGAAACATACCTGTGCCGGCGCCCTACCGACCTGGAGTATACGCTGGACAATCTGCAAAACCTGGTGGTCAAGCGGGTGGGCGAATCGGGCGGCTACGGAATGCTCATCGGCCCCCACTCGACGGCCCAGGAGCGGGATGAGTATGCCGATCAGGTCCGGGCCAATCCGGCGGATTTCATCTCCCAGCCGGTGCTGGACCTGTCGCGGTCTCCCTGTCTTATCGACGGGACCTTCGAGCCGAGGCACGTGGACCTGCGGCCCTTCATTCTTCACGGACAAGAAACACGCATTGTACCCGGAGCCTTCTGCCGCGTAGCCCTCAAGCGGGGCAGCCTGGTGGTGAATTCCAGCCAGGGCGGCGGCGGCAAGGACCTGTGGGTACTGAGAGGCTGATTTGATGCTAGCACGCAGCGCCCAAGGCCTGTACTGGATGGGAAGATACCTGGAGCGAACGGAGCACCTGTGCCGCCTATTGCGCTCCCAGACCGCGGCCCTTGTAGACCGGCCCATCGAGGAGATTCACTCCGGTTGGAACCGCATCTACAACAGCATGAACCGCATGCCCCCAGTGGGGGGTCTGGAGCTGATCGACAGCGACGAGTTCACCCTGGCCGACTCCTATACCCTCACCGACGACCTGACTTTTGAGCGCAGCAACCCGGATTCGGTGTGGAGCTGCCTGTCCTACGGCAGGGAAAATGCCCGGCAGATGCGCCACTACATAAGCGGAGAGATGTGGACGCACCTGAATCTTTCCTACCTGCGAATGCAAGAAATTGACATCCTTTCCATCTGGCGTTCTTCACCCGAGAATTTCTTCTCACAGACGGCCGCGGAGATGGACACCCTTGTGGGCATAGCCACCGCCACCATGTATCGAGACGAGGGCTGGCACTTCATGCAGCTGGGGCGTTTCATCGAAGGAGCGCAGCTGGCTAATTCGCTGCTGCTGGGCCAACTGCGCCACGAACCCAACACCAGGGCCGTTCCCGAGGCTGACTGGATGGCCCTGCTGCGCGATTACAACGCGGTGGAGACCTATAACCGACGCTACGGCATAGAGGTGCATCCGGACCACGTGTTGGACCTTATTGCCACGGACGAATACCTGCCGCGGTCCCTGTGTAGATCTCTGGACAGGGCCGCACGCGAATTGAACGCCCTGGGCCCCGGCCCCAACGAAAAGTCCAGCGCGGCGGCCCAACGTCTCTCCGGCAGGGTGCGCGCGTTGATTCACTATGACTGGCCAGACAACGACGACCATAAACGGATGCTGCGTCAGGCAAGTGATTACTGCCGTCAGCTGCATCTTCTGATTTCCGAGACCTATTTCAACTATCCCGTGGAAGCCCTGGCTGCAAGCTGAGCCATGGCTGGCGTCCGCCGCCTTGAGATTCAACATTCTTCCCGTTACCTGTACAACGGGCCGGTCAGCCGCAGCGTGATGCGCCTATGTCTGAAGCCGCTGGACGATGACAAACAGCGCCTTCTCAGGTTCAACGTTGAAACTAATCCGCCCGCTCCACTAAGCCAGGAAACAGACTCCTTCGGCAATTCCAGGCACGTCCTGACGCTGAACAGCGAGCATCATTCTCTGAAGATTTCTTCGGACTCGGCAGTGGAAACGTCTCCAACGCCTACGCTCCCATCGTCCCTCCCAAAGGACGCCTGGGAGGAGATTCGCTCGTCGCGGAACTCCTTCAGGCTGTGGAGTTTTACGAACCCCAGCGCGTATGCCCGGCCCTCCGACGCTCTGCAAGCCTACATGGAGGAGATGGACCTCAGGCCGGGAGACGATCCGTTGGAATCGGTGCTGCGACTCTCCGACTCCATACACCGCTCTTTCCAGTTCGTGCCAGGCAGCACATCAGCCATCTCACCTATTGACCATATCCTGAAGACCCGGCAGGGGGTCTGCCAGGACTACGCCCACGTGATGATTGCAATCGCCCGCCTATGGGGAGTGCCGGCCCGGTATATTTCCGGATATCTCTATGCTGGGTCCTGGAAGGAAGTGAGCGTCTCTTACGCCTCTCACGCCTGGGTGGAATGCCTGCTGCCCGGGCTGGATTGGGTGGGCTTTGACCCCACAAACGAGGGGCTGGCTGGAGAGCGTCACGTACGCCTGGCTGTGGGCCTGGACTACAAGGATGTCTCACCTACCCAGGGGATCATACACGGACTCGCCCAATCCACTTTGGAGGTGGAGGTGCGAGTGGGCCCCGTGGATAGCTAGCTGCATGGTTGGGGACGGACAGCGATTTCCTTAGATCTCAATTGACCGCCCCATAACGGATATCTTCCTGTACCTCCTTGTGAAACTATATATCAAAAATGAATAGCGCCAATCATGGAGACCTTTTCATGAATGCGAGCAGCGCAATCTCAGAGCGTTGACAACGAAATCTTCGTAGCATACGATGCAAAATCATAACTGATACGTGGTATTACCGTGAATCAATCATTTTCAAACGGCTCCAACGGGGCCTCAGAGCCCCGGCTGATAGTTGAAAACGTAACCGTCGCATTCGAAGGCTTCAAGGCCCTAAGCAGCGTTTCCTTCACGGCCCACGACGGCAACCTCATTGGCGTGGTGGGGCCAAACGGCGCGGGCAAGAGCACCCTGTTCAACGCCATGGCCGGACTTCAACCCATGGACACAGGCCGAGTTCACGTGAATGGGCGGACTGCGGAACACCTGGACTTTCTGGCCTACGTACCGCAGCGGGAGAAGATCAATTGGCGCTTTCCCGCCAGCGTGGAGGACGTGGTGATGCTGGGCAGGAGCGGTGGACGCTGGCGCTGGTTCCAACGCCCGAGCGCGAAGGACAAGGAGTACGTGCGCTACTGCCTGGAGCGGGTGAATATGTGGGTTCACCGCACGGACCTGATGCCGGAACTGTCCGGCGGGCAACGTCAGCGGGTGTTCATCGCCCGGGCCCTGGCCCAGGAGGCCCACGTGTTTCTGCTGGACGAGTCTTTCAGCGGCGTGGACGTGGGCGCGCAGAAGTACCTGGTGGAGATTCTCCGGGGGCTTCGGGACGACGGCAAGGTGATTCTCATGGCCACCCACGACCTGACAAACCTGGCGGAGCGGTTCGACCAGGTGCTGTGCTTAAACCATCACGTCTGCGCCTACGGGCCTCCCAACGAGGTGTTCACCCCCGCCGTGCTGGAGGAACTGTACGGCGCTCACGGCGTCACAGTTACGGGTTCCGGGCCCAACCATCGCCATCACAACGAGACTAATGGTTGATGCCCTTCTAGACCCCTTCCAGTACCAGTTCATGGTGCGGGCGTTGATAGTCTCGGTGCTGGTGGGCGCGGTTTGCCCGCTCATCGGCGGCTATGTCATCACTCGCAACCTCTCATTCATGGGGGACGCGCTGGCTCACGGTGTGATGCCCGGCCTGGCGCTGGGCATCCTGCTGGGCTTCAGCCCGCTGCTTGTGGCCGTGCCCGCGGGCATCGGATTCGCCGTTCTCATCGGATTCATCAGCCACCGCACCGGCCTGGGCGAGGATACCTCCATTGGAATCCTCTTCGCCGGCATGTTCGCCCTGGGACTGCTGATCCTGTCCGTATCCGACAGCATCACCGTCGACATCGAGGATATCCTGTTGGGGCAGGTGCTTGGCGTGAGCCAGACCGACGTTATAATCACCGGGGGTCTGGCCGCCCTGGTGATATTCCTGCTGGCCGCGATGCACCGGCAGCTGGTGTTCACCAGCTTCGATCCGATAGGGGCAAAGGTGGTGGGGATTCCCGTTCAGGCCATGGACTACGTGCTTCTGGGCATCCTGGCGCTGGTAATCGTCCTCAGCGTACAGGCTGTGGGCATCGTGCTGGTGCTGGCCATGCTGGTGGTCCCGGCGGCAACTTCCTACCTGCTGGCGCGGCGGTTCGTGAACATCATGGCCATCGGCGCACTGATCGGGGTGGCAGCCACGGTGACGGGCCTGTACCTCTCCTACCACTTCAACCTGCCCTCCGGCCCTGCCATGAGCCTGACGGCGATCGGCATATTCGCCGCCGCCGCCCTGGTGAAGCGAAGGGTCACCACCTAGCCGCACCCTGGGCGCCGCCTCTCCAAGATTCCGCTTACCACAGAGAAGGGGCCGGTTTCAAACCGGCCCCCTGGTTGAGAAGAACGAATCCCCCTTCAAAAGGGGGCACCAGCGTCAATCGCTGCTATCAGCGGACCGGCGGAAGAGACCACCGAAGAACCCCGGGATGCTGACGTTGAACAGGTAGTAGACGATAGGCACCACGATTAGGGTGAGGGCCGTGGAGCTTATCAGACCGCCGATTACCACCGTAGCCAGTTCTGCGCCAATGATCCCGCTGGAGCTGCCGGCGAAGGTCGCCAGGGGCAGGAGAGCGAAGCTGGTGGTCATGGCCGTCATCAGGATTGGCCGCAGGCGCACCCTTCCGCCCGCAATCAGAGAATCCATCACGGACATTCCCCGGGCCCGCAGCTGCTCCACAAAGGTTATCAACACGATGGCATTGGTGACCACAATGCCTATGAGGAGCAGAATGCCCATCATGGCTGGTAATCCCAGGCTGCGACCGGTGACGGTTAGGGAAACCAGCACGCCGATGAGGGCCAAGGGCAGGCTGGTGACGATGACGACGGGGTTCTTCAGGGAGCCGAGGCTGGCGGCCATTATGAGGTACATAAGAATGATGCCCGCGGCCATGGCGAGGAAGATGGCCTGGAATCCCTCTTCAATATCGCCAAAAATTCCGCCGCTGATAACTTCCAGTCCCGGAGGCAGGTCCAAGTCGGAGATGATGGAGTCTATCTCCACGCCCACGCTCTGGGTGTCGTCGGCGGTTATCTCGCCGGTAATGCTGGCGGAGCGCCGTCCGTCGGTGCGGCTGATGTTCACCGGTCCCTGGCGGAGGGAGAGCTGGGACAGTTCGCCCAAGGTGGCGGTTCCGACGGGGCCCGTAATGGCCAAGGACTTCATCGGCTCGATGCCGCTCAACACACGCCGGTCGCCGGATACCACCACGTCCACGTCGTCACCGTCGACGTTAATGGTAGTTACCCGGCGGCCCACCATGAACTGGTTAAGCTGGGAGCTGACCTCCCGGGCGCTCAGGCCGATGGCCGATGCGGCGGTGGGGTCTACGGTAATATCCACTTCTTCCCTGGACTGGGCAACGTCGCTTTCCAGGTTTATCACCCCGTCCACGGCGGAAAGGGAGGTCATCAGCTGCTGTGAAACGGTTTGAATATCGTCATAGTCGGGCCCGGTGATGACAATCTCCACACCACTGACGGGAGGCCCGTCGGCGAGTTCACGAATTCGAACGGTCCGACCGGGCTTTGGCAGTTCTTCTCTGAGGGTTTCCGCCAAGTCTTGAGGCGCGTTGTCGTTGAGGACCAGCAGCATGCTGGCCTGGTTGAATCCGCCCGGTGTGCCGCCGGATCCCAGATCCGTCGCTCCTATGGAAACGGTGTATATCTCAGACACGTCGTGGACTCGGCTTTCCACCTCCACAACCTCGACCAGCGTCTGCTCCAGGGGGGAACCCGGTGGCAGGGCAACTTCAATCTGCACATACCGATTGTCGCCGGAAGGAAAGAGGTTGATGGGGATGAAGCTCAACAAAAAGAGGCTCGCCAGGGTGACTACGCCCGCGGCGGCGAGGGTGCGGAGCCGGTGAGCCAGTGCCCAGCGCAGGATTGGGGTGTAGAGACGCTGCATCCACGTTTCGTGAACAAAGGTCGCTTCGTCCGTATCATCGTCCACGGTTTCCGGCAAGTCGCCAGGTCGCAGCAGGTAGGCCCCAAGCACTGGCACAGCAGTTAGAGCTACGGCCAGGGACGCCACCAGGGCAAAGCTGACGGTCATGGCGAAGGGGAGGAAGAAGGCGCCTACCAACCCTTCAATGAAGCCCAGGGGCACGAATACGACGATGGTGGTGAGGGTGGAGGCGAAGATGGCCGGCCCTACCTCTACCGTTGCATCGAGAGCCGCCTTCCACCGCTCTTTACCGGCCTGGATGTGGCGATAGACGTTTTCAAGCACCACGATGGCGTCGTCTACGACGCGGCCAACGGAAATTGCCAGCCCTCCCAGAGTCATGAAATTCAGGCTCATGCCTTGCCACCCCATCAGCAGCACGCCCGTCAGGATGCTCAAGGGAATGACAAGGGCGATTACTATTGTGGGGCGCACCGTAGTCAGCAAGCCTTTCCAGGCGGTGGGGCGGAGGGTGAGCATGAAGAGGAAGACTACGGCTACAGCGAAGAGAAAACCGAAGGTGGCCTCCGTGAGCAGAGTGTCTATCTGCTCCTGTACTGCCGGGCCATCGTCCTGGACAATCACGAACTCGACCCCGGGGGGAAGGTTGGTTGTGGAGTCCAACACGCCTCGAACCGCTTCTGTCACTTCGATGGTGTTGGCCTCCGCCTCCTTGAGGATGGATACGCCGATGGAGGGCTGGCCGTTGGTGCGGGATATGGTGGTGGGGGTTCCTTCAGTGAGCGTTACCTGGGCCACGTCTCCCAAACGGGTATCGGGGCCGACGGGCAGGTTGCGTATATCATCCACCGAGGAAAGCAGGTGTCCGGAACGGACGGGCAGGGCCTTGCCCGCTTCGAATACCAGACCCGTAGGCAGAGAAAGGTTATTGTCTTCCAGGGCGCGGGTCACCTGGGCCAGTGCGAGGCCTCTGGACTCAAGGGCTGCGGGATCTACCGAAACGACAACCTGGCGTTGGATTTCGCCGGAAGCTCGCACCTGCAGAACCCCGTCTATCTCCTCCAAACGAGGCAGAATCTGCGACTCCACCAGGGGAGCTGCAACTTCCGGGCCCTGCTCGGAGAGGACGCTGAACTGGATGACGGGAATCTGGTCCGGGCTGAAGCGACCCACCTCCGGGTCCTCCACGCCGCTGGGGAAGGTCAGGGCGTTGAGGGCAGTCTCAATGTTGCTCTCCGCATTGGCCATGTCCGTGCCGAAGACGAAGGTTGCCAGGACGATTGAGTTGCCCTCGAAGCTGGTGGATTGGAGGGTTTCCAGGCCCGGGGCGCCCAGGATTGCCCCTTCAATGGGAGCGGTAACGTCCTGAACAACCCCTTCGGGGTCTGCGGAGGGGTAGGAGGCGGTAACCACCACCAGGGGAAAGTCTATCTCCGGGAAGAGTTCCACCCGGAGGGAGTTATAGGTGAAGACGCCTGCAATTAGAATGATGATGGCGGCCAGGAGAGTGACGGACTTGCGCTTGATGGCAGCGGCGGTTATGAAGCCCATTATGACGTACCTCTATCTGGGAGATTTCATGCGGAGGTTTTGTGCGCCTTGCAGAAAGTGGAAAATGGCCGGCGCTGATTTCCAGGTGCGCACGAGGCCAAAGAGGCCCTCATGGGCACTAATGTGTAGTAGTCGGTAGCTAGCAATGGCCGCCGGATAGGTGTACCGGCTTCCCTAGAGTTCGCAAACGAAGGTTCACGCTCATATTATACAAGAGAAATTGTTAACGCGGGTTAATAGTTTCCGGGGGGAGGACGGTAGTGGGCCTTTGTCGGCGTCTTCAGCAGGAAGGAATCGTCGAAATTTGCAGCCCGGCGGTTTGCGCCATCGTCTATTACGCCAGCAGCTTCCGGGCTACGGCCCTGGCCTCTTCCAGGTTTTTCACAAAGCGCTCCTGGGGAACTCGCTTCAGCACGTTCAGCGCCGTGAGGGTTACGGCGGGGTTCCCCTTGAGGGCCATAATGATAACCGCCGTGTCTTCTTCGATGGCCGTATCAATCAGCTGCTCCACCACCAGCGCCGCGCTATCGTCCACGTACACAGTGTCGTCGAAGTCCAGGATAACGACCTCGTGCTGCTGAATATCCAGGCTGATGGCGTCGATAAGCTTGCTGGAAGACGCGACGGAGAAACTGCCCCTGAGGGCCACCAGACCGGTCCGGGCGGAGAACATCTCCTGGTCGTCAACTTCCTCGTCGCCGTCCTTATCGAAAAAGGTAGTGTCCAGGAGGGGCACTGAAACTACGCTATCCATCTCTAAGCGCTCGAACTGCCGAGCGCTGGCCATGCCCGCGGCAATCAATCCTATTATGACGGCCGTAATAAGATCCAGGAACACGGTCATGCCCATTGTGATGACCATGACCATGAGGTGTTCCCGTTGGACGCGGTGGATGCGTGTTATGAAGCGCCAGTCGATGATGTCCCAGCCCACTTTAATCAGGATGCCGGCGAGGACAGCGTGAGGAATTTTCTCCACAAGGGGGCCAAGGCCCAGAACCAGGGCCAAGAGAATTACGGCACGGACGGCTCCGGAAATCTGGGTTCGGCCACCGGCGCGAATGTTGACCACGGTGCCGAGGGTGGCGCCGGCGCCGGGGAGGGCACCGATGAATCCCGCCGCCATGTTGCCGATGCCCTGCCCCATAAGCTCGCGGTTGGCGTTGTGTCGCGTACGGGTCATGGAATCCGCCACCAAGGAGGTGAGCAGGCTATCGATGGAACCCAGGAGGGCGATGGTGACTGCGGGCTGCAGGGCCTTGACCAGCGCATCCGTCCCGAAGTCGGGCAGGGAAATGCTGGGCAGTCCCGTCGGAATTTCGCCGATTATTGGGGTATTGGTGAGCCAGAGTACGCCCAAGAGGGTGCCGACGATGAGGGCGGCCAGAGTGGGAGGGAGCACCTTCTGCAGCCGGGATGGCCAGAAGACCCCAACCGCCAGGGTGACGGCGGCTATGACCACAGCGCTCATGTTGACGGACTGGAAGGCGTTCGGCAGTTCCCTCAGGGTGTTCAGGGGGCCGCCCGACACAACAGTCGCGCCGATGAAAGGCATGACGTGCACCAGCATAACTATTACGCCGATGCCGGACATAAAGCCGGATATGACAGAGTAGGGGGTGTAGGAAACGAACCGGCCCACGCGCATGACGCCCAAGAGCACCTGGATCAGGCCTGCCATGACGACTATGGTGAAAGCGATGGCGAGGTTTCCCTCGGCTTGGGTTGTAACCACCACGGCCATGGCTACAGCCATGGGGGCGGTGGGGCCGGAAATCTGAGACCTGGTGCCGCCGAAGACTGCGGCGAAGAAGCCCACGGCAACCGCACCGTAGAGCCCTGCCAGCGGGCCAAGACCGGAGGCTACCCCAAAGGCGAGGGCGACTGGCAGACCGACGACAGCAGCCGTAACACCACCGAATAAGTCGCCTCGCAGGGTTTCCAGGCTATAGCTGAAATTCAGCTTCATCTGTCCCGCACTTTATCGAAGTTTATGGTAAATGTCTAATAGGGGTTGCGGCTGAAAAGTGGGGCTGAAAAAGACGCTATTTCAACAAAATCCTGGCTCGGTCCAGACTCGAGATGGTTAGAGATATGTAGAGCGTTACCGCTAGACGTGCTGGTCAAATAGCAGGGCGTTGCCGTCGGGGTCCAGCATCATGAAGCTGGCAGGACCGGAGCCAGACTCGTCCGCCTCCGCCGTCATCTTCAGCCCTTGCTCTTTCAGTCGGCGTTGCAGCTCCCGTATGTCGGTGAACTTGTCCACAGAGCGGGCCTGGCTGTTC
The DNA here is from genome assembly GCA_951812825.1 of uncultured Dehalococcoidia bacterium. Taxonomy (GTDB): domain Bacteria; phylum Chloroflexota; class Dehalococcoidia; order Lucifugimonadales; genus JAPULR01. The sequence continues at coordinate 1,531,555 of OX638324.1, forward strand.
CAGCCCGGATTGAAGGTAAGGATGTTCCCTTCGAACATGCCGTGAAAGAGTCCGATGGTGACTTCCCCGTTCCTGAAGATCTGCCAGTTCTGGTCGGGGTCTCCTCCTACCGGTCGAAAGCCCAACTTTTCGTAGAACTCCCTGGAAGCCGCGATATCTTTGACTGATAGGCTGACGGAAAAGGCTCCTAGTTCCATTTTTTCCCCTCTGCTATCTGATTCCGCGACTTGCTGAGACTAGCCCGCAGCCGCTTCTCGGAGCTGATCAACTTCTACCTTGGCCATGTTCAGCAAGCTCCCCATGACCTTTTCCGGAGCAGCGCTCATTATCTCTCCCAAGTCCGCGGGCAACACCTGCCACGTGAGGCCGAACTTGTCGTTCAACCAGCCTGCACGCGCCTCCATTCCATCTTCCGACAATTTTTCCCAGAAGTAGTCTATCTCCTCTTGTGAGTCGCAGGTTACGACAAATGAGACGGCAGGATTGAAGCTGAACATGGGGCCGCCGTCTATGCCAGTGAATTTTTGACCTTCCAGCTCAAACTCTACCATTGCGCCTCCCGTGGCAGGCCCGGCAGCTACCTTCGAAACGCTTAGGATTCTGGAGTTCTTGAAGATGGAGACGTAGAAATTGGCCGCTTCCTCCGCACGGCTTTCGTACCAGAGGAAGGGGCTGATCTTGGAAATGGCCGTCATTACAGGAAAACCTCTGTATGCCTATGTTCAAAGTCCGCCGAATATGATACACGAATGCGGGAGATAATTCCCCGCTCGACTCGCCATTCCCAAACTTGCGAGCCTCTGATGCCTTGGGATGGAAGGCCACCCCAGCCATTGACAACGGAATTGCCGTATATATACCTTTCTTACTATGCAAATCGACCTAGGCAACGGCTATAGCCTGCAAGACTGGGAAACGGCGTGGCGCGACGGCGACCAGGACCGTATGATTCCGCTGGCGGACGACTACGAGGTGTGGAAGAACCTGAGCGATTCCTTCTCTCACCCCTACACAAGAGCCTATGCGGAGGCGTGGGCGGCCCTCCATACCGGCGTGACGCCGGTGGTGGACTTCGGCATCTGCGACGATGCCGGGCCTATTGGCGGCATCGGCTTCCAGACGTTCACGGATGAAGCTCGACACGCGGCGGCCCTGGGCTACTGGCTGGGCAGGCCCTTCTGGGGGCGAGGGATCATGTCGTCTGCCGTGAAGGCGATGACGGCCTACGGGTTTGAAACCCTTGGACTCGTCCGCATCTACGCCCGGGTCTACAAAGGGAACGATGCCTCGGCGCGGGTGCTGGAGAAGGCGGGGTACAAGATGGAGGGCATGCTGCGAAAGGCCACCCTGAAAGAGGGTGTGCCGATAGACCATTACTTATACGCCATGCTGCGAGAGGAGTGGGGTTGAGGCGCTGCGCAGGAGTTGGGCTGTGTCGGATTTTCGTGTCGCTTCCAGCGTAACGCTGGGCCAACCTCGAGAGCAGGTCTTCGAGTTCTTCTCGAAGGCGGAAAACCTGGGCCTCCTTACGCCTCCGTGGCTGCGCTTCACAATCGTAAGCCCGCTGCCCATAGCGATGAAGGTGGGTGCGCTCATCGAATACCAGATCCGGCTGCACGGTATTCCCCTGAAGTGGACCAGCGAGATTACGGAGTGGGAGCCGCCCCACATGTTTGAAGACACGCAGGTACGCGGGCCTTACAGGAAGTGGGTTCACCGGCACACTTTCGAGGAAACGGACGAGGGAACGGTGGTGACCGACGAGGTGCGCTACGCCGTTCTCGGAGGCGCAATTATCAACAAGCTATTCGTCGGGGGCCAGGTGAGAAAGATCTTCGACTACCGGAAGGCCAAGTTGAAGGAACTGTTTGAGTGAAGGCCGGTCTATTCCCATAGCATTGCCAAGTTTGTGCTATGGTTCTAGGGTACCAACGCTAGCATCAGTTGCAGGATATGCTTATGAAGAGCAGTCTTCAATTGTTAAGACCTTAGCTATATCTTTCAAAGACCCTATCTTCACGATGAAACATTTCATCTCTCCATCTCTGGGAGTCCCCACGACACGGTATTCGTCCTGGTAAGCATAGTCAATCGCCACCTTATAGAAATACGGGCCTTCAAACGAATTTATTGGGGCATCATGATACACTATGCTACGACAATCAAATTCGAGATTCCGACTCTCGAATTCACTCTCGAGTCTGGACAGGAATGTTCGTACATCGAGAATAACGACGCACGAATCAGAAGTAAATTTCTTAAACAACTTTTTTCTAAGAGACTTTGATGAGGACCAAATATAATAGTCCTTCACAGTCATCTCATATGGGAGGCCACTGATAGGGGTTATCGTGAACAATGGATGATGCACTGTCCCCAGTTCTAACTTGCGGTTCTTTGCCGTAAGTTCATCGTCTTGACGAGCAGGAGTCGCAGCATTCTTGAATCCACTGGCAGGGCGTATTAGCAACTCCCCATCTGCAATCATGGAATTCGCATACTTGCGTTCTGTGTACTTGAAGAGCTTATCAGGCAGTGGCTCCAAAGGCGGGGAATCAGTGGCCGGCAGAACTTCAGCCGGGATCGAACCGGTATTTTCGTCGACCACCATTGAAAAATTGGGATGCCGCCGTTGAATCGCAACCATCTGAGCCTGGACTCTCTTTATTTTTCTGCATAAGCTGCTTTTGATTTGTGGATTTGTTTCCTTTTCCCATTGCCTGAGCCACCTATCTCTCAAATTCTTTTTCTTCAGCCATTTTTTCTGAGCCTGATAAAAGCGTTGTTCCTCTGATTTCAATCCCACACTCCTCCTCATCCTGGTGCAACCCAACTTTTTACATAACGGGCATAGTGAAGTCTGATTCTAAGTCCGAGTCGGGTCAACGTCCTAGCGAACGTATGATTGTGTACAGTCTTGCATGAACCGATCATTTTTGTCAAATTCGGGCGTCAATCGGGAGCGAGTTAATCCTCTGCCAGTTGCAACCCGGCCCCACGTTGACCCGCCTCGTTGCACTAAGCATAATGGCCATGTCATCGAGCAAGGGGGTATTACGTCATGATTGAATGGCTTGGCATCGACCACCTTTTCCAGCTTTCAACCACGGAAGTCATTGCGGGTTTCTTCACCCCGCTTGCCATCTTCGCCGCGTTTTTCCTGGCCCAAGTGATCCTGCCGGGAAGGCGGGTTACCGGATACGTCACCGATGAAAATACCGGCGAGCCCCGTCAGTACCGGCTGAACGGGCTGCTGGTGTTCGTCATCGCCATCATTGTGTGGGCCTTCGAGCTGACCGGCATGCAGCGGGACTGGTTCTACCGCTCCACCATTCCTGCCGTTGCCGGCGGTACGGTGTTCGCCATCATCTTTGCGTTGATTGCGGTGTTGAGTCAGCCGAAGGGAACGACAAAGAGCTTCATAGCGGAGTTGTGGACGGGACGGGCGCGGGAGTTTTCCTTCTTCAATCACAGGTTCGACGTAAAGATGTACCTGTACGTGGTCGGCGGGACGATGCTGTCCCTGAACGCTTTGTCCGGGGCCGTATATCACCACCAACTCTTCGGTGCAGACGCCAATCTGGGAGTCTACTTCTATGCGGCGTTCTTCACCTTCTACGTGCTGGACTACTTCATCTTCGAGCGCGTCCAACTTTATACCTATGACCTGATCCACGAAAGGCTCGGCTTCATGCTGATCTGGGGCGGCCTCATTGTCTACGGGTGGCTGTACATCCTCCCCCTGTGGGGCATGGCCGCCCACCCGGACCCCGGGTTCTCGACGACGTGGACGTACGTGTGGCTCATTGGGACGACGGCGCTGTTCCTGCTGGGCTGGACCATCACGCGGGGGGCCAACCTGCAGAAGTACGTGTTCAAGCGCTGGCCCGACAGGAAGTTTCTGGGGATCATAGAGCCGAAGTACATCCAGGCCGGGGACCGGAAGATACTGTACAGCGGTTTCTGGGGCGTGGCCCGCCACTTCAACTACATGGGCGAGGGATTCTTGTCCCTGTCAATCGCACTGATATTCGGCCACTTCGGCAATCCCTGGGCGTGGACCTACTTCGTCGTCATCGTCACCCTGTTCACCTTCCGACAGCGGAACGACGACGAGCTTTGCGCCGAGAAGTACGGGCCGGAAAAGTGGGAGGAGTACAAGTCGAAGGTGAAGTACCGGATCTGCCCCGGCATCTACTAGGGACGTGACCTGAGAAGGCGCCCAGGGCAGCCAGGGTGGTGCGGATATTTAGTCTTGCCGAGTCCGACGAGAGCGTTTTGGGCATTACCAGGGCCCTCAATGCAGAGGGGGTCGCCAGCCCAATGGGAAAGCAATGGTCAAAGACAGTAGTTCATAAGATCCTCAATAACGAAGCATCCACTGGTACACTGGTCTGGGGTGTGGCGGCGATCCAGACTCTCGACTACCGGGTGGTGCAGGCGGTGGTATTGTTCAAGGCGAGCATCTTCATCGTGTCCAACCTGGTGGTAGACATCCTCTACACATACCTGGACCCGCGGATTCGCTATAACTAGAAGCAGCTCAAGCCTACGACAATTGAGCCCCCCGACGCGCAGCTGGAGCGGTGCGGTCGGGGGGCTGACGAATCTCCGTCGCAATATCGGCCGAACTACTAAATGATTGTCGGTGGTAACAAAGCATTTACTGTGTGGTAGGATGGGTGTTAGTTGAATATGCCTCAGAAAACCAGTCCATGTTGCATACGTTCAGGTGATGCATCATTTGCACCAAATCTACCTAGCTATCTAGGGGAAACGGACTAGGCCATATAGGAGAATCGGGAGGAGATGCCACAGGTTAACCCTGAAATACTGGTCTGGGCCCGACAGTCGGCTGGCCTCAATATGGAGAATGCTGCCGCAAAACTTGGTTTTCGCGACAGTTCGATTTCATCTGCAACAGAAAAGCTAGCAGCTATCGAATATGGTCAAAGGGAACCCACTCGACCTCAGCTACTAAAGATGGCTACCCAATATCGACGCCCGCTACTAACTTTCTATTTGCCAAAACCTCCCAAACAAGTGGACCTAGGTGTAGACTTTCGGTCTATGGCAAGAGATCGCGGCCATCGCGAAGAGGGTATCTTGGACGCTTTGGTTCGGGATGTCAGAGCGAGACAAAGCATGGTTCGTGACGTCCTGGAAGATGAAGAGGAGGACGAGGAAATTCCCTTTGTTGGATCACACTGCATTAAGGATGGCCCCCAGGCAGTTCTGACGTCCTTAAAAACAGGGTTAGGCTTTGATCCGCAAATGTATCGTGCCCAACCAACTACTTCTGCTGCTTTTCATTTGTTGCGCAGAAAGGCAGAGGTTTCCGGAATTTTCGTATTGCTGAAGGGGGATCTTGGAAACTACCAAACCTCCATTGAAACTTCTGTCTTCCGCGGGTTCTCAATAGCTGACAAAGTGGCTCCTTTCATCGTAATTAACGACCAAGATGCCAAGTCGGCGTGGTCATTCACGCTTTTGCACGAAACTGTGCACTTGTTGTTGGGACAGACAGGAATCAGTGGAGAATATGACGAAAACGAAATTGAACGTTTCTGTGATGACGTAGCAAGCGAATGTCTATTGCCCGCTAACGCATTGTCCCTCCTTAAAATCCAGAATGGGAGCGAAATCGGAGAGACTTCAAGCCTTATTGGTGATTTTGCAAGAAAATTCAAGGTCAGCCGAACCATGGTCGCCTACAAAGCATTCCGATCCTTCTTGATCAACCGGGAATCGTATGCACAGCTAAGTGCGCTTTTTCGTCAGCAATGGCGTTCAGAAAGAGAATATACACGAGAAATAGCACGCAGACAGGAAGGTGGGCCCAACTACTACGCTGTACGTCGCCACCGGCTTGGTGGGCGCATCGTAAATCTAGTTGGGCGCATGGTAGCGGCACAAGCCCTCTCAACTTCTAGAGCGTCCCGGATTCTCGGAGTTGCGCCCAGACAAGTTAGGCCATTACTCGAAGCGGCTCCTTCATCCTAGGATATGAATGTGCTATATCTCCTAGATGCCAATGTGCTCATTGCCGCTAATCGAGACTATTATCCCATCGAAAGGGTGCCCGAATTCTGGGAATGGCTATCAGATTTAGGACAGAGTGGATTGGCAAAAATTCCTCAAGAGATCTTTGAGGAAATCATTTTGCCTCCGCCCGACCCTCGGCGTCCCGACATATTGGTCGATTGGCTGAAACTGCATAAGGATTCGCTGGTATTGGGGGAAATGGTCGCCACCACGTTGATAACCACGGTGGTCGAAGAAGGTTATGCTCCTGATCTGACCGAAGAGGAAATAACGAAGGTCGGGCGGGACCCATTCTTGATAGCTTATGCACTGGCTGATCATAGTTTGCGATGTATCGTGACTACCGAACACTCTAAACCAAGCCGAGTTCGGGCTAATCGTCATATCCCGGACGTGTGCAGTGATTTCCATGTGTCGTGTATCGACACCTTTGAACTCATTCGGCGTCTAAATTTCCGTACTGGCCGGAGAACACGGCAATAAATGGTCGCGGTGGGCCGTCAGGGATTCGAACCCTGGACACCCGGATTAAAAGTCCGGTGCTCTGACCAAGCTGAGCTAACGGCCCTCGATACAGGTATGCTATTGTACGGAACCCCACGTCGGCTTTTCAACGACACCGCACCCCTTCGTTGTTATCAACGCCCCTCGGTGGTATCCTGCTAGGCTGCGGAGGACAGACGATGTACGACTTTCACACCCACACATTCTTGAGCGACGGCGTTCTCTCCCCCATCGAGTTGATCCGGCGCGCCTACGTCCGGGGCTACAAGGTTATTGCAGTCACCGACCACGTGGGCTTCGGCAACCTGGAGTTCGTGGTCAAGACGCTGGCCGTCGACTGCGCCAAGGCGTCCAGCCGGTGGGACATTCTGGCCATTCCCGGCGTGGAGATTACCCACGTGCCGAAGGAGGATATCGACCTGGCGGCGCGGGAGGCGAAGGCCATGGGCGCCCGGCTGGTGAACGTCCACGGCGAAACGGTGGTGGAGCCCGTGGACCCCGGCACCAACGCCGCCGCCATCAGCTCCACCTACGTGGACGTTCTGGCGCATCCGGGGCTGCTGACGGTTGAAGAGGCGGGCATGGCCCATCGGAACGGGACGTTTTTGGAGATTTCGGCGCGAAAGGGCCACAGCCTGAGCAACGGCCACGTGGCCAAAACGGCCATCTCCCAGGAAGCGTCGATGATTCTGGACTCGGACGCTCATGCGCCCGGAGACCTGCTGACGCCGGAGTTGTGCTACAGCGTCGCTCGCGGCGCGGGTCTTACGGAGGAGCAGACGGAGGTGCTACTGCACCAGAGTCCAAACCTGCTGTTGGAGAAGCTGGGGTACGCTGCGAGGGTTTAGGGGCGGCGCCCATATGCGGCTGGACTTGGGGGCGTAAGATGGATTCCTGCCTCCGCGGGAATAAGGGAGGGGGTTGTCGGAGAAGGCGGGTGTTACTCGATGAGATTCTTCACTCCGCTCCGCTGCGTTCAGAATGCTACGTGGGCGTGGAGCTAGGGCAGGGGTGCGTGAGGGGAGGGCTCGCGAAGGCGGAAGACCTTGTAGGGGTTCCACCGGTTGCTTGAGCGGTCGAACTTCACCACGCCCAGAAACCGCCCGTCGTGGGCGTAGAGCCGGTAGTTCTCCAGATGGCCGGCGTAGAGGCCCCGGTGTCCCAGAGATACGGGGTGGCCGTTCCTGAGCATCCGCTCGACGCCTTCGCCCACGGACACCGCCTTCATGTTCAGCAGCAGGGAATCCAGGGGTAGAAGCATCTCCTTCCACCTGTTCTCCTCAACGGCCTCGGCGAACTGTTCCAGGGTCACTGCTTCTTCGATGCGAAAGCCGCCGGTGCGTAGGCGCACCAGGCTGGCGGTGTGGGCGCCGCAGCCGAGGGTCTCCCCCAGGTCGTGGGCCAGGGAGCGCATGTAGACGCCGCGCCCGCACTCGCTTTCCAGGGTGATCAGAGGCGGGTTGAACTCCAGCAGGTCCAGGGTGTAGACCTCCACCTCGCGGGCCTCCCGCTCCACCTCCAGGCCCTGCCGGGCGAGCTCGTAGAGACGCTTGCCTCCCTTCTTGAGGGCGCTGTGCATGGGTGGCTTCTGGAGGATGGACCCGCGAAAAGCGTCCAGGGCCTCCTCCACCTGCTCGCGGGTGATATGGGAGACATCCCGCTCCTCGACGACCTGGCCTTCGGCGTCGTAGGTGTCGGTGGTGACGCCGAGGCGCACGTCCATGCGGTACCCCTTGGTCTCGTTGATGAGGTGCTCCATGAGTCGGGTGGCCTGGCCGAAGCAGATGGGGAGGATGCCGGAGGCGAGGGGGTCCAGGGTGCCGCCGTGGCCCACCCGTTTCCTCATGCCGGTGAGCCGCTTGATCTTCCGGACCACGTCCATGGAGGTGGACCCCACGGGCTTGTCGAGGACGAGAAAGCCGTTGACCAGGGGCCCCTGCCCTCCCCGTCGACCGCGTCGAGACCTGTGCTGCGCCATCAGGAGGCCTTCTCGTCCGTCTTCATCTGATTCATAGCGCGGCTGATGACCTCGCTAAGCTCCAGCGAGTCGTCGGGCACGAAGGTCAGGCTGGGGATGTAGCGGAGGGGGAGCACGTCTCCCATTTCTCTGCGCAAATAGCCGGCGGCGGCGGTGAGGCCCTGAAGCACTTCTTCCTTTTTTTCCGGCGAGGTCAGGACGCTGAAATATACCTTTGCCACCTTGAGGTCCGGGGCGGTGTCCACGCGGGTGATGCTGATAACACAGCGTAGGCGCGGGTCACGCAGGTCCACCTGAATGAGGCGGCTCATCTCCTGGCGAAGGAGCTCGTTGATCCTTCGGATTCGCCTGTTCATGGGAGGGGTCGTCCCCGGCGGTGGGCCGCCGGAAGGCTATGCTCGGCTCCTCTCCCTGCGATGGGATTCGATGACGTCACCCTCCTGGAAGTCCTCGAAGCCGACGATGCCTATGCCGCACTCGAAGCCTGCGGTCACCTCGTTCACGTCGTCCTTGAAACGGCGGAGGCTGGAGACCGAGCTTTCTGTGACGACGTTGCCGTTGCGGATGACGCGGGCGGCGATGCCGCGGGTGAAGCGGCCATCGTTGACGATGACGCCGGCGGCCCTTCCCACGCGGCCCGCACGGAAGACGGCGCGGACGGTGGCCGTTCCTTGCACTACGTCCTTGTAGGCGGGTTCGAGAATGCCCTTGAGGGCCTTCTCCACGTCTTCGATAATCTGGTAGATGATGTCGTAGGTGCGGATCTCCACGGCTTCCCGCTCGGCGGCGGGCTCTGCGCTGGGTTCCGTGCCCACGTTGAAGGCGAGAATGATGGCGTTGGAGGCGCTGGCAAGCAGAACGTCGCTCTCGTTGACGCCGCCGGCGCTGGCGTGAAGGATGTTCACCCGGGCCGAGGGGCTGTCCAGCCGCTGCAGGGAACCCCGAACGGCTTCCACGCTTCCCTGAGCGTCGGCCTTGATGATGAGGTTAAGTTCCTTGACGTCACCGGCTGAGATGCGGCTCATCACGCCTTCCAGGGTCAGGGCGCGGGACAGGTTTTGTTCCTCCTCACCCTTGACCACGTTCTCTTGCACCAGGGCCCTGGCCGTCTTCGGATTGGGCACCACCACGAACCGGTCTCCGGCCTGGGGTACCGAGCGGAAGCCCTGGATTTCCACGGGCACCGACGGGCCCGCCTGCTTAATTCGCCGGCGAAGGTCGTTCTCCATGGCGCGTATGCGGCCCCAGGCAGTTCCCGCAACGATGCTGTTGCCAACCTTGAGGGTGCCGCTCTGGACCAGCAGGGTGGCCACGGGGCCCCGGTTTCTATCCAGCTGGGACTCGATTACCACGCCGGAAGCGGGGCTTCCGGGGTTGGCCTTCAACTCTGATATCTCCGCCACCACCAGAATGCTCTCCAGCAGGTCGTCGATACCCGTCCTGTTCTTGGCGGAAACGGGAACGCCGATAATCTCTCCGCCAAAGTCCTCCAGAACAAGGGAGTGCTCCAGCAGCTGACCCTTGACGCGGTCGGGCTGGGCGTCGGGCAGATCGATCTTGTTGATGGCGACGATGATGGGCAGTTCGGCGGCCCGGGCGTGGTCGATGGCTTCCACGGTCTGGGGCATGACGCCGTCGTCAGCCGCGACCACCAGAATGGCGATGTCCGTGATCTGGGCGCCCCTGGCTCGAATGGCGGTAAAGGCCTCGTGGCCGGGGGTGTCCAGGAAGGTAACCTTCTGGCCGTTGTAGTCTACCTGGTAGGCCCCGATGTGTTGGGTGATGCCACCTACTTCGCCCTCGGTGATGCGGCTGTCGCGAATGGTGTCGAGAAGAGTAGTCTTGCCGTGGTCCACGTGACCCAGGATGGTCACCACGGGGCTTCGGGAGTTCATGCCAACGTCGTCATCAGAGGCGACGCCGGCATGAAGAACGTCGGTGACGGGGGTCTTGGCCCTCTCCTCGGGCTTGGCGCGATAGCCGAAAGCGGGGGTGACGGTGGCGGCCAGGTCAAAGTCTATGACCTGGTTGATGGCAGCCATAACGCCGTTGCGCATAAGCTGCTTGATTACGTCTATGGGGCTGACCCGCAGCAGGTCCGCCAGGTGCTTTACGGTAAGAGTGGGGGGAAGCTGCACTTCCCTGGGACCTGCTCTTCTTGTTTTTGTAGTCTTGGTAGTCATGGTGCCTCATTTTCCGCGACAATCCCTTGCCACTGCATGTACTCAGCCCACAGGTTTTCCCTGGCTTGGGCGGATACGGACGACCGGAAGGCCCGCTCCAGAATTCCTTTGTCCCAGACCCGCTGCCAGCATTCCCGGCTGTGGCAGAGATAGCCGCCTCGCCCACGCTTGACGCGCTTGAAGTCTATTTCAACCCGTTCTGGGGAGCTGCGGACGAGGCGCACCAGCAGGCGCTGGGGCTGCTTTACGCCACAGGCCAAGCAGGTGCGAAGGGGCACGTGACGGGATCTCACCTCTTCTCAGTACCTCCCTGGTTGGCGATTATCTTCTGCGGGCTTTGGCCCTCCTCTTTCCCCTACCGCGGCGAGAGCGTCCTTCGCGACCACCACGGTCGAAGTCCAGGATGTCCTCGGCGAAGCGTATCTTTCCGGCGTCGGGAGTAAGCTGGGGAACCTCCCAAATCTCGTCGCCCATCTCCTCGAAGGGCAGTTCTTCCTCTTCCTCCTCGTCGACGGCCTCATCGACCATAACGTCTTCCAGGGTGAAGGCGTCCAACTCGTCCTGAAGAGCGACGGCCTCCTCGGGCTGCTCTTCCTCCTGGGCGGCCTCTTCCTGGGCCAAAATCTCTTCCAGCACCTCTTCCAGGACAGGGACCGCAACGGTCTCCGTCTGCTCAGCGGCTTCCTCTTCCTCGAGTTTCCGGATTTCTTCCTCAAGGGCATTCTCTTCGGCCTCGGCAACGGCCTGTTCGGCGGCCAGCTTTTCAGCTTCTTCCTTAGCCTTCGCTTGAGCCTCGGCGGCGGCCTGGGCCTCCAGCTTGATCTGGGCCCTCTCCGCCTCCCACTCGGCCATGCTCTTGATGTCCAGCCGCCAGCCGGTGAGCTTTGCGGCGAGGCGGGCGTTCTGACCTTCCTTGCCGATGGCCAGGGAAAGTTGACGTTCCGGGACTACCACCACGGCGCCGTGATCGTCCTCGTCGGCGACCACCTGCACAACTTCGGCGGGACTGAGGGCGTTGGATATGAAGCGCTTCAGGTCGCGGTCCCAGCGGACTACATCTATCTTTTCGCCCTGAAGCTCGTTGACGATATTCTGGATGCGGTTGCCCCTCATGCCGATGCAGGAGCCGATGGGATCCACCCCGTCCTGAAGGGCAATGACGGCGACCTTGCTTCGAGAGCCGGCTTCCCGGGCGATGGAGCGGATTTCGACGATGCCGTTGTAGACTTCCGGCACCTCAAGCTCGAAGAGGCGACGGAGCAGCTGGGAGTGGCGGCGGGAGACGATGATTTCCGGCCCGCGGGGGCTGCGGTTGACCTCCATGGCGTAGACCTTGAGGCGTTGGCCCCGGCGGTAACGCTCGGTGGGGATCTGCTCTTCCGGCGGCAGGATGGCTTCGGCGCGGTCCAACTCGACGACGAGGCCGCGACCAATTTCCGACTGGCCGACCACTCCGGAGATGATGTCGTCCACGCGCTTGGCGAACTCCTCGTAGACCATCTCCCGCTCTGCTTCGCGGAGCCGCTGCAACACCACCTGCTTGGCGGTCTGAGCGGCGATGCGGCTGGCCTGGTGGGAGAGGGACTCCATCTCCATCTCCTGGCCGAGGGCCACGTCCTTGCGGATGTTCAGGGCGTCGGAAAGGCGGATTTCCGTCTTGTTGTCCTCAACCACCTCAACGACGGTTTTCAGGGTGTGGGCCCTGATTTCGCCGGTGTTGGGATTGAGTTTGACGGCGATGTTTACGCCATCGCCGTAGCTGTCCTTCTTAAAGGCAGAAACAAGCGCGGCCTCAATGGCTTTAAGCACCTCCTCCTTAGGAAGGTGTCGCTCCGCCGCAAGCTGTGTCAACGCTATGAGGAAGTCGCTCTTCAAAGCCATCACCTCTCACAACAGCATTAAATTAAGAAAGCGGGTGTTGGCCCGCTTTCCACACAAGTTCCCCGTGGGAAGAATCTCCGTGAGTATATCACCGAGATTCTAACTGTGCAAGTTGGGGTGAATTTTGGCAAAAGGGGAGCTAGGGCGCAAGAACGTGCGCTCTACATGAAGGGCCCTAAAGGGCCTACAGACAGCTAGTCGGCGGGTTGGGCAGCTACGGCGGATTCCGTCAGGGAGGGGAGGCCGCAGAACATCTCGTAGTCGATGAGTTCAGTGACGGTGGGGTTGTCGCCGCAGAGGGGGCAGGAGGGGTTCTTCTTCATGCGTACTTCGCGAAAGTCCATGGAGAGGGCGTCAATGAGAAGCAGGCGGGACTGCAAGCTTTCGCCGATGCCCAGGATTAGCTTCAGCGTCTCCGTGGCCTGGATGCTTCCCACCAAGCCGGTGAGGGCGCCAAGGACGCCGGCTTCGGCGCAGTTGGGGACCATGCCGGGAGGCGGGGGCGTGGGAAAGAGGCACCGGTAGCAGCCGCTGCCAGGGATGAACACGGTGGCCTGTCCATCGAAGATGAGGATGCTGCCATCTACCAGGGGCTTGCCAAGGAGGTAGCAGGCGTCGTTGACCAGGTAGCGAGAGGGAAAGTTGTCGGCGCCGTTGATGACGATATCGTACTGGCTGATGATTTCCATGGCGTTTTCGGAGGAGAGCATAGTCTCGTGGACAACCACGTTAACGTCGGGGTTGTAGGCATGGAGGGAGTCCTGGGCCGAGACTACCTTTGGTCGGCCCACGTCGTCGTTGTGATGCAGGATCTGGCGCTGCAGGTTGGAGATCTCCACCACGTCGAAGTCGACGATGCCGACAGTGCCGACGCCAGCCAGGGCGAGATAGACGGCAGAGGGGGATCCCAGGCCGCCGGCGCCGATTATCAGGACCTTTGCGTTAATGAGCTTGCGCTGACCAAGGCTGCCGACCTGGCCCATGATGATGTGCCTGCTGTAACGCTTTACCTGCTGGGGTGTCAGAGCCCGCGCCTGTGTCATCTGATTTCCTCCGTGTGCCTGTAATGATAAGGACTGATTCGATCTAATAAACGAATACACCGGAATTGGAGAGTGCATCGGGACGCGAGAAGTGGGTAAACCTGCCCGATTAGGCGTAAATTCCGTGGTTGTGCCTTCTATGATGCTCCGTGATCTGAGTTGCAAATGGGCGGATTCGTTTTTCTCTGTGGTGGAACCGAATCCTATTTACTCTATTAATCGTGGATTGTCAGGATAGCCTTCCGGGCGGAGAGTTCCCTCTGCCTGCTGGCCATGCTGGCGATGGTGGTGCTGCTGAGCAGGCTCCTAACGGATTCTTCGAAGAAGGACCAGACCTCCCGCTGGGCGCAGGTCTCCGAAAGCTCGCAGCAGACGGGCTCGACCAGGCAGTTCAGCAGCGGCCCGCTTCCCTCCAGCACAGCCATAACCTGGGCGAGATTGATGTGTTGGGGGTGTTCGGCGAGGACGTGGCCGCCGTGGGGTCCGCGCCTGCTCTTGATGAGGCCGGCTTTGTTGAGGGAGGTGAGGACCTGCTCCAAGTAGGCCTCGGGAATTCCCTGTCGCCGGGCTATCTGGGCGGTCTGCTTGGGCACGTCGGGATCGCCCTGGGCCAACTCAACCAGGGCACGAACGCCGTAGTCCACTCGCATCGGAATTCTCATGGCTGCTCCTTTTACGCCCGAAGCCGATTATAGCACCAGCCCAAATTATTGTCTATTTGCGGATGCCACAACGCCTCCCTGTTTAATTCTATCGGCGGGAATGGTAGCATTATGGCGAAATTTTCGACGGGCGTAAGTTCGTCCCCCAAGAATACCGTTCCCAAGAATTTAGAGGAGAGTCATGGCTGACACACTGACAATTAGTTTAGACCCGCGCACGTTGACGGGCAAGAAGGTGAAGAACCTTCGCAAGGCCGGAATAATTCCGGTGCATCTCTACGGACAGGGGACCGATCCCCAGACCCTCCAGTGCGAGGCAAAGACCCTGTACCGGATCCTCTCCGAGGCGGGGATGAACACGCCCATTTCCGTTAGCATCCCAGGGCAGGGGGGGCAGAAGCTGACCTTCATCCGGGAGATCCAGTGGCACCCCGTGCGGGGGGAGCTGCTTCACGTGGACTTCCTGAACGTGGACGTGGCCAACGAGATTACCGCCGCGGTGCCAATTACCCTTGTGGGGGACGCGCCGGCGGTGCATACGGTCCCGGACTCCTCCGTGGCGCTGCTGATGCGCGAAGTGGAAGTGCGCGCGCTGCCGTTGGACGTCCCATCCGAGATTACGGCCGATATCAGTTTGATACAGGACGTGGGGGACGTGGTCCGTCTGAGCGACGTGGTGGTGCCCGAAGGGGTTGCTTTCCTGGCGGACGAGGACGAGGTGATAGCCAGGCTGGAGATTGCCCGCGCCGAGGTGGTGGAGGAAGAAGTGGGAGAGGATGCGCTGGAGATGGGCGAGGGCGAAGAAGAAGCCGAACCGGAGGAGGCCTAGCGAGGGACGGGGAGTCAGCTGGGCAGCCGCTCACCAACAATCTGGGGATACCCCCGGAGGAACTCGGCAGCCCCCTGTGCACGACGGCCCTCCATCTGGAGGCGCCGCACCAATAACGTGGTACCCCCGCCGGCCTGGATGGCGAGGGCGTCCGGGGCTTCCGAACGGACTTCCACCACTCCGGGAGTGTACTTGCCCGGCTGGGGTTTCTCTTCCTGTGTTGACAGTTCCTTTGCATCGAGAAGGCGGAGCCTCTTTCCCCGCCAGCCTGTGTAGAGGCCCGGCCAGGGTGTGTAGGCCCGGAATCTCCGGCACAGCATCGGCGCGCTCTCCTGCCAGTCCACCCTTCCGTCCTCCCGCGAGAGCTTCGCGGTGTAGGTTGCGATGCTAGAGTCCTGGGGTTGGGGAGAGATACGGCCATCTATCCATCGCGGGGCGCATTCCGCCAGAAGCCGGGCTCCCATTTCGAATAGACGCCGGGTTAGGGCGTCGGCCTTCTCGCCGTGGAATATCTTCGTTGCTTCCCGGGCCAGCACGGGCCCGGTGTCGAAACCCTCGTCCAGCAGCATGATGCTAATGCCCGTCTCATCCACGCCGTCGAGGATGGCGGATGGGACAGGGGAAGGGCCGCGGTATTTGGGCAAGAGCGAGGGGTGAATGTTAAGGAAGCCGTGTTTGGGGACGCTGAGCATTTCCGGAGGGATGAGCAGCCCGTAGGCGGCGACGACGACAAGATCCGGCTTCAGGTCGACAAACCGTTGAATGGCCGCACCAATCTTTAAGGAAGGGGGCTGGAAGATGGGCCAACACTTTTCAAGGGAATACGCCTTAATATCTGAAAAACCCCTTGCCAGACCACGTCCCCGGCGGCGGTCCGGGGCGGTATAGACGCCCACGGGATCGCCCCAGAGGGAGGCAATGATCTGAAGCGCCGGCAAGGAAAAGCCGGGATTGCCCATAAAGACTGCTCTCATAGGCCAGTGATTATAGAAATCGTAAAGGAAGGAAACAACAGCCCAGAAAACGCCACTGGCCGGACTTCAATGCCAAAATCTGCCAAAGCGTTACATAACACAGGGATACACAGTAGAACCCAACCGCAACTTACTACTTGGAATACGTATTCCGTCTATAAATAACAGAAGTGCTAGGGTAAAGTTTAGCATTTTATCAAACAACAATTTAAATCGTAGATAAAGTAAGATACGGTACTACTTTTCATCAATTTTTGCTTGCAACTTCTTATTCTCGTTGCTAAAGTAGCAAGGTCACTGCATTCCATTTCATCCACAAGAGCAACGGGTGTTGTCTCTAGAGGGGCATGGGGACTAGTAGAAGGGTAGACAGCACAGCTAAGGATACATGGTCGGCGGTCCTCGGGGAGCTACAGATGCAATTGCCAAGTTCGGTTTTTGCAACGTGGCTGAAGGATACCGCCGGTCTTTCCTTTGCCGACGGCAAGCTGGTAGTAAGCGTGCCCAACGTATTCACTTCCGAATGGTTGGAGCGCCGGGCCTACCAGCTGGTCCATCGGACGGCGTCGAAAATCGTAGGCCAGCCGCTTGACGTTGTCTTCCTCATCAAAGAGTCCCAAGCGAGAAAAGAGACCGCTACTTCGGGCCCGTCGACGCGCCGACCAAATACTGCGCCGATGTTTCGGACCGGCTTCCCCAACCGTCGTTACAGCTTCGATTCCTTCGTGGTAGGTCCATCCAACGACCTCTCATATAACGCGGCGCTGTCCGTGGCATCGTCCTTCGGGGAGCACTACAATCCGCTGTTCATCTACTCCGGCGTGGGCCTGGGCAAGACCCATCTGCTCCACGCCATAGCCCACAGGTGCGTACAGCAGAGCATCAACTTCCTCTACGTTACGTCGGAGCAGTTCACAAACGAGTTCATCACGGCCATCCGACAGCGCAGCACGGAGGAGTTCCGCTCACGATACAGGAGCGTGGACGTGCTCCTGATGGACGACGTCCAGTTCATGAGCGGCAAGGAACAGACGCTGGAAGGGTTCTTTCATACCTTCAACGACCTTCACAACACGGGTAGGCAGATAGTGCTCACCTCCGACAAGTCGCCCAGGACGATGCCCTATCTGGAAGACCGGATCCGCTCCCGGTATTCGTGGGGCCTGACCACGGACATCCAGGCCCCATCGCTGGAGACCAAGGTTGCCATTCTCCAGACCAAGGCAAAGGAGAAGAACGTGCCCGCCGACAACGTCGTTTTGGAGTACATATCGGAAAGGACAGGCGGCAGCATTCGGGACCTGGAGGGGGCCTTCAACCGGGTGATGGCGACGGCACAGGTCTCAAAGGGGACTGTCACTCTTTCCCTTGCCAAGAGAGCGTTGGAGGAGCGAGGGGCGCACCGGTCTGTTACGACGAGATCGCCGGAGAAGGTGTTGGAGGCCATCGAGGGCGCCTTCCAAGTGGACCAGGCGAGCCTGACCGGGTCTAAGCGCCGGCGGGACTTTGTGGTGGCGCGCCACGCCGCCATGTACATCATGCGCGAGCATCTGAAGCTCAGCGTGAGCGAGATTGGCCGGGTCATGGGCGGGAAGAACCACGCTACAGTCATCCACGGCATCAAGCGGGTCAATGACTACCTGGAGTTGGTGGACGGGTTCAAGGCCAAGGTGGAGGCCGCGACGGACCAGCTAGCCAGCTAGCTTGTTGCCTCCCAACCCAACATCCGCTTCCGTGTAAGCGCCATTGATAGCACTTATCAACGTTGCATGTGGGTAATTCACTGATCATCTGTTGAAAAACTGTTGTATCTTGTTGATGTATGATGGATATCTTTGGCCGGGCAGTGGAAATTCTGTTAACATCCAATCAGCCCACAACTCAAGCGAGTTACCAACAAATGCCGCCAAGTGAGCAGCGCGTTATTGAAAGGTACTCCACTGAGCATTCACCATCCCCACGTACAAGTACCACGCATTTCCGCACTTATCAACAGCTTTACTCTTAGTATGATTACTACCCACACAGATTGAAATGATTGATATAGCCAAGATAAGAATCATAGGAGGAGGCGGTGGAAACGGGTGCGTCAGCTTCCGTAGGACGAGGGCTTTGCCCAAGGGCGGGCCGGAGGGTGGCGATGGGGGAGATGGCGGCGGGGTGTATGCCGTCGGGGACGGTTCACTGAATACACTGCTTCACCTGCGATACCAGCAGCTGTTCAGAGGAGGCCGTGGCGGACACGGGGGAGGAAAGGGTAAGACGGGCGCAAGGGGTAAGGATGCAATTGTGCCGGTCCCTCTGGGGACGCTGGTGTGGAGGCTGGAGCCTAACGGCGAGAAGACCCCCATTGCCGACGTGCTGGATGAGACTCCCCTGCCTCTGGCCCGAGGAGGCCGCGGCGGACGGGGCAATCTCCGGTTTGCGAATGCGGTCAACCAGGTGCCGTTGCTCGCTGAAACAGGGGATGGGGGCGAGGAGGCAGAGCTGCTTTGCGAGCTGAAGCTGCTTGCGGACGTGGGGATCATCGGCAAGCCCAACGCTGGCAAGTCTACGATGATATCGACGTGCTCTGCAGCCAAGCCACGGGTGGCGTCGTATCCCTTCACCACCCTCAGCCCGGTGCTTGGGATGGTTGCGCAGCGGCATGATGAGTTCCTGTTGGTGGAGATTCCGGGGTTGATAGAAGGCGCCCATAAGGGCGTGGGACTGGGTCATGACTTTCTGCGCCACGTGGCGCGCACTCGCCTGCTGTGGCACCTGGTTGACGGCGTGACGGGAGACGTGGCCGAGCAGTGGAACATGATCAACCAGGAGTTGGGCATGTTCAGCTACGAGCTGCTGGAGAAGCCGCAGCTTCTAGTGGTGAACAAGGTGGACGCAATGACAAAGGATAGGAGGCGGGAGGTGGAGGAAGCGCTGGCGGATCTGGGAGTTCCGTTCTACCTGGTGTCAGGCATGACGGGGGAGGGGGTGGAGCCGTTGATCAAGCAGACCATGTCCTTGATGAAGGAGATGCCGAAGCCGGTGACGGCTGAGACTAACGGGCCCGTGGTCCACAGACCAAAGCCGAAGTATACCCGGCCGGAGGTGTGGCTGGAGAACGGAATCTACATGGTCGACTCGCCCCAGGCGATGCGGCTGCTGGCCATGGCCAACATGAGGGACAAGAGGGTTGTGCTTCAGTTGTGGCGGGAATTCAAACGCATCGGCGTGGCGTCGGCGTTGGAGCGGGCGGGGGTGCAGGTGGGAGACACCGTGCGGGTGGGGAAGATCGAATTGGAGTGGGCTTAGGATGAGGATCGGCGTGTTGGGAGGGACCTTCGACCCCATTCACGTGGGGCATCTGGCCATCGCGGAGGAGGTCAGGGCCCGGTTGGAGTTGGAGGAGGTGTGCTTTGTGCCGGCGGGCGCGCCGTGGATGAAGGCGGGCCAGGCGCTGTCATCGGCGCAGGACAGGCTTTGCATGGTCCGGAAGGCGGTGGAAGACAATCCCTTCTTCCGGGTGTCTACGGTGGAACTGGAGAGATCGGGGCCGTCCTACACCGTGGATACGCTTAGGGAACTGCGGGAGGACTATGGCCCGGATGCGCGGTTGTTCTTTATCCTGGGAACGGACGCTTTCGACCGGTTTGGAGAGTGGAAGGAGCCGGAGGGGATACTTGCCTTGGCCACGCTGGTGGTGGTGGATAGACCGGCAAAAATGGCGTCTGCCGAGGGTGTGGGGGAAGGGATGGGCATTGGCGCGAGGGTAGAGCATATTCGGAGCATTCGGCTGGAGATAAGCGCGGCGGACATCCGGAGTCGGGTGGCGGAGGGGTCAAGCATCCGCTACCTGGTGCCTGAGCCGGTGGAGCGGCACATCTACGCCAGGGGGTTGTATACAGGTTGAAGCTATCAGAGATTGCGTTGGAAATGCTGGAGCTGGCGAAGGAGCGCGGCGCGCTGACCTTTGGCGACTACGTGCTTTCCTCCGGCCAGCTCAGCAGTTATTACTTCGACGGGCGGCGGCTAACCCTGGACCCCCGCGGCGCCTATCTCTCCGGCATGGCTTTCCTTCAGATGCTGCGGGGTTGTGACGTAGACGCTATTGGCGGACCTACACTGGGAGCAGATCCCATAGTGACGGCAGTGGCGTTGACAAGCGGCCTCGAGCAAAGGCCCATCAGAGCCTTCATAGTAAGGAAAGAGGACAAGGAACACGGCATGGGCCGGCTCATCGAAGGGCCGCTGGAGCCTAACAGCCGAGTGGCCATCGTGGATGACGCCTGCAGCACAGGCGCGTCTCTGTTTCACGCCGTGGATGCGGCCGAGTCGGACGGCCACGAGGTGGTGGTGGTGCTGGCGATCCTGGACCGCAATCAGGGAGGAAGCGGCGAGCTACGACGACGGGGTTATGACTTCCGGTGCCTGCTGGAGGCGACGCCTGATGGGGAGATACGACCCGTCCCGGGGTTGGATGGGGATTAGTCCGTAGCCTCGCTGCGATCCCAGTCGGGCAGAGCCCAGTACCCCTCGTAAGGTATTTCAACGACGGTGGGAAGTCCCTGGGCACGCTTCAGCCGCTGCACGTTGTACAGGTGGGTGATGACCTCGAAGTAGAGGTGGCGGAAGGTGGCCTCCAGGGAGACGTAGGTGAACAGCGTCTCCGTCGGATGCCAGCGAACGCCGCGGGGGTGAGCCTTCACGAACTGGGGCCAGTGGGGCGGCGTGTTCGGACGGGGGACTTCCTTCACCTTCATGTCGCCGAGGGTCTCCCTGGATAGCACGTAGCGGGCGAGGGCCAACGCCTTGTCGAGACGCGCGAGGATGTCGTGCAAATCGTGGTGCTCGGTCTCATCCAGCCAGCGCACGATGCCCTCTGAAGGTTCCGGGACTAGCTCCTGCAGTTCGCCCAGCTCCTCGAACCCGTCAGGGAATAGCCGCGACCCCCACTGTCGCAGGAGCCAGCCGGGGATGAAGGATGCCATGTGGCTGACCTGCCGGCGGATGCTCCACTTGGCCCACTCCCACTGCTGGGACTCCCAGTCCAGCTGCTCGTCGTTGAGGCCTTCCACTTCGGGGGCTACCAGGTCATAGAGGGCGCCGAACTGTGGAAAGGCGTCGTTGCCGGGGGTGGAGTCGGACATGGACTCGGTGGGCATGGGAGCCTCCTCTTGTGATTTGACGTGATGAGGGGGTTCGGGAACCGAATCAACGGGTGATTATATTGTCGGGGGAGGGGATCACCCCCATCCCAACCTTCCCCCATCAGGGGGGAAGAGGTCTGTAGGCGGATTAAACGTCGAGTTCCTTGACGTTGCGGGCGTTGGCCTGGATCCAGCGCTTTCTGGGGGCCACGTCGGCGCCCATCAGGTCGGAGAAGGTCTTGCGGGCCTCCTCACGGCTCTGTCCGTCCTCCATAACCACGCTGAGCAGGTTGCGCTTATCCGGGTCCATGGTGGTCTCCCAGAGTTGGTCCGGGTTCATCTCCCCCAGGCCCTTGTAACGCTGCAGGTTGACCTTGCGGTTGCCGTTGATGCCGGCGATCACCTCGTCCTTCTCCTCGTCAGAGTAGACGTAGGTCACCTTGCGGCCGACCTGGATGCGGTAGAGGGGTGGCTGGGCAATGTAGAGGTAGTCGCCCCGGATGAGGTCTTCCATACCGCGGAAGAAGAAGGTAAGCAGCAGAGTGCGGATGTGGGAGCCGTCCACATCGGCGTCCGTCATGATAATTATCTTGTGGTAGCGGAGCTTCTCGGCGTCGAACTCCTCTCCCTCGTTGGCGCCCAGGGCGGCGATGAGGGCGCGGATCTCCTCGTGGGCGATGACCCGGTCTCTGGGGGCCTTCTCCACGTTGAGGATCTTGCCCTTGATGGGCAGGATGGCCTGGAAGCGGCGGTCGCGGCCCATCTTGGCGGAGCCTCCCGCGGACTCACCCTCGACGATGAACAGTTCCGAGAGCTCGGGATTGCGTTCCGAGCAGTCGGCCAGCTTGCCCGGTAGGGAGCTGCCGTCGAGGGCGTTCTTGCGAAGGACAAGGGCCCTGGCCTTTCGGGCCGCCTCCCGGGCCTTCTGGTTGACGGTGGACTTGGCGATTATCTGCTTGCCCTCGTTGGGGTGTTCCTCCAAGTACTGGCTGAGGGCCTCCACGAGGGAGGATTCGACAATGCTCTTGACTTCGGCGTTGCCAAGCTTGGTCTTGGTCTGTCCTTCGAACTGGGGATCCGTAATCTTTACGCTGATGATGGCGGCCAGGCCCTCGCGAACGTCCTCGCCGGAGAAGTTGGGCTGGTCGTCCTTGATGAGCTTTGACCGGCGGGCGTAGTCGTTGACGGCGCGGGTGAGGCCGGCGCGGAAGCCCGTCAGATGGGTGCCGCCCTCCTCGGTATTGATGCAGTTGGCAAAGGAGTAGATGTTTTCGTAGGCGCTGTCGTTGTACTGGAGGGCGACTTCTACGAGAGTAGCGTCGACGGTCTTGGTGAAGTAGAAGGGGGCGGGCTGAAGGGTCTTGCGGCTGCGGTTGAGGTTGCGGACGAAGTCGCTGATGCCGCCGTCGAAGTAGTAGGAGCGCTCCACGTCGCCCTTGCGCTGCTTTGTGTGATACAGGCTGACGAACTTGATGGCCAAGCCGCGATTGAGGTAGGCGACCTGCTTGAAGTGGTCGGTGATGACGTTGAAATCGTAGTTGAGCTCGGGAAATATCTCTGAGTCGGGCATGTAGCAGATGCGGGTGCCCGTTTCGCCAAGGTTCATCTCCCGGGTCATTTCGGCCAGTACGTCGCCGCGTCTGAAGGTCTGTCGATAGAGGGAGTTGCCCCTGCTTACCTCCACCTCCAGGTGGCTGGCGAGGGCGTTGACCACGGAGGCGCCGACGCCGTGGAGGCCGCCGGAGACGGTGTAGGCGCCGCTGCCGAATTTGCCGCCGGCGTGGAGGGTGGTCATGACGGTTTCGAGGGCGGACTTGCCGGTAGTGGGGTGGGTGTCCACGGGGATGCCGCGACCGTCGTCGGCGACGGAAACGGAGCCGTCCTCGCGGATGAGGATCTCAACGCTGGTGCAGAAACCGGCCATGGCCTCGTCTACGGCGTTGTCGACGATCTCGTAGATGAGGTGGTGGAGGCCCCGCTGGTCTGTACTGCCGATGTACATGCCGGGGCGGCGTCGGACGGCCTCGAGACCTTCCAGGACGGCGATGTCCTTGGCGGTGTATCTGGCCTGTGTTTTGGTGGTCATAAATGTAGGTCCTCTATTCTTTTTGAGCAGCCTTGACGAGGGGCGCAGAACGCCTCTAATTTACATATTGTCATTATACCACGCGTAACCGGCTCACGCCTGAGGTTGGCTTGCAAAATATGGCTAGTTTAGGCGTGAGCCCACGCCTGAGCGACGCCTGGAGGGTCAGGCGGCAGCGCTGGCGGTTTCCAGGGCCTTGGCGATGTTGCCGGGGGATTGTTGCAGTTTGCCGGCGTCCACCTGTTGCATGAGAGCGACGACGCTGTCGTTGTAGGGGGTGGGGACTCCCGCCTCCGCGCCCCGGCGGCACACGAGCCCGTTCAGGTGGTCAATTTCCGACCTGCGGCCTTTGATGGCGTCCTGGCCCATGGAAGAATGCCAGTCAACGCGGCCCTTGCCGCGGAGACGGGCGTCCAGGTCCTCCAGCACGTCACCCCGGTCCGTTTGCAGCCACGTCTCGGCGCTTACGCCACTGATGCCCTCCACCCGGTGCCCCAGGGCTGTGGCCACCTGCACCACCTCACGGGTAATGTGAATCTTCAGGCGTCGGGCCTCTGCGGAATCGGCCTGGCCATGGGAACCCAGGCCCGACATCGCGCCCACGGGATTGCCCATGGAGTTGGCGGCGAGCTTGGCCCACCGCTCCCCCGCCAGGTTGGTGGTGGCCTTTGCCCCGTCGACGCTGCTGACCAGCTCGACGACGCGCATCACGGCTTCGGTGACTGCCCCGTCGATGTGGCCGACGCGGAAAACGTCGTGACCCCGGTCTCGGCCGAATTCGCCTCCACGGTGGGTCTCGCCGGGCTTCCAGAGGGCGACCTGGATGTTGGACATGACGCAGCCGATGGCGCGGCGGATACCGACGACACCGGCTATGGTATCGTCGTTGATGCCGTTCTGGGAGGACACCATGTACCCCGTTGGCTCCAGATACCGCTCCATGAAGGTGGCGGCCCAGAGGGTGTCGTAGGACTTGACGGCGATGAACGCCAGGTCAAACTCTCTCCCAAAGCGCTGAGCCTCGTGAAGGTGAAAGGCCTTGACGGGCACGTTGAAGGGTCCTTGGGTGCCGGTGACGTTCATCCCGTTGGCCTTGACCGCCTCGACGTGCTCGGGCCACTGGTCGATGACGGTTACGTCCTCTCCCTGTCGGGTCATGAAGGCCCCAAGGTAGCTGCCGACGGCGCCGGCTCCGAAGATGGCTATTCGCTTCATTCTTTCCTCCCTGGGCTGCGTCTGCTATGGAGTGTGTCTGGGCGTATTCTACCAGAGTGGGTGGTGGTGGAATGGGACGGGCGGTTCCCGAACCGCCCCCACAGGGACTATGAGGAGAGGACGGGTTGGAACGCAGGCCGTTGCGATGAGTATAATGGGCGGCGTGGAGGCGCAAATGAGATTAGAGGACTACATCAGGGACATCCCTGATTTTCCGAAGCCGGGAATCATCTTCAAGGACATTACTCCGCTGCTGGGAGCGCCGGAGGCCTTCCGGGAGGCGGTGAAGCGCATGGCGGAGCCCCTCCGTGGCCGGAACCTGGATGCGGTGGTGTCGGTGGAGGCGCGGGGCTTTCTCTTCGGGGCGGCCCTCGCTTACGAGCTTAGCCTTCCCATCGTGCCAGCCCGGAAGCGTGGAAAGCTGCCCTACGACGTTATTTCCGTCACATACACCCTGGAGTATGGCGAGGACGCCATGGAGATGCATACGGACGGGGTTATGGCGGGCCAGCGGGTGGCGGTTGTTGACGACGTGCTGGCTACCGGTGGTACCCTCGCTGCGGCCTGCCAGCTGGTGGAGAAGGCAGGAGCGACGGTCGACGTGCTCTCGCTGGTGGTGGAGCTTTCCTTTCTGGAGGGTCGCGACAAGCTGCAGGGCTACGAGATTTCCAGCGTTATTACATACTAGGAGGCACAGGCTGTGACCGAAAAGATCAACGTTGGCGGCGTAGAAGTCTGGGCGCTTCTGGACATGATCCCGCCTCCGTATACCCCTGACGATTTCTTCCCGAGCATTCCGTTGGACTGGTGGGAGCCCTATCGCAAGGAGGTCTTCGACCAAGACGGGAATTTGCAGCTCTACTACGGATGCTTCGCGATCCGGTCGCAGGGCAAGCTGATTCTGGTGGATACGGGGATGGGGCCGGGGCCGCATCCTGAGCGGGGCAATCGCCGTGGCGAATTGACCGACCGGATGCGTGAAGAAGGGTTGCCGCCGGAGGAGGTGGACTACGTGGTGCATACTCACCTGCACGGCGACCACGTGGGTTGGAACCTGGACACCCACGGAAAGCCTACGTTTCCTTCGGCCCGCTACCTGGCTCCAAGGGCCGACTGGGAGTATTTCCGACAGCCGGAGATTGCGCCCACCGCGCCCTTTGTTGCCGAAAGCGTGGTACCCCTCGAACCATTGGGGGTCATGGACCTGGTGGAGGGGGAGCATTCTGTAACGGACGAGGTGGCCACTTTGCCGACGCCCGGACATACGCCGGGACATCAGACGGTAATGATTGCGTCGCAGGGGCAGCAGGGGTTGGTGACGGGGGACCTGGTCCAGAGCATGGTGCAGGTGATGAGGCCCGATTGGGGGTCGAGGGCGGACGTGGACTCGGAGCAAGCGCGGGAAACCCGGCTGGCGATGATGGAGCGGATTCAACAGGAAAACATGCTGGTCGCGGCGGGCCACTTCCCCACGGGAGCGCACTTTGGCCGAATCGTCACGTCGGAAGGAAGGCGCTACTGGCAGATAGCGAAACCGGGCGGATAGTAGCGCGTGAGGTGATGAAGATGGGTTCCCGCCTCCGCGGGGACAAGAGGGTGTGGATAGAATTTCGGCGCAAAGGTGACGAGATTCTCCACTTCGCTTCGCTACGTTCAGAATGACATGTGCAGTCAGGCGTAGGGGCCCAGGTGCAGCCCGCCAATCAGGTGAACGTGGCCGTGGGACTGGCTCTGCATGGCGTCGCGGCCAAAGTTTGAGAGGACGCGGAAGCCACCGGGCGTTTTTTCTTCCCCTAATTCCGACAGCGCTTTGCCTATCTTGGGTAAGACAGGGGACTGCCATAGCTCCTGCTGGGTGATGTGGGTAGTGGGGATCCCGAGAAGCATCACCGGCACCCACGTCAGCTTATTCTTAATGACGACGAAATCGTCCTCCCGGCGGTAGAAGGTGGCCTGGGCTTCGCCGGCGATAATCTGGCAGAAGATGCAGTCCAAAGGAGGCTGCTAGGTTCCGCGACGGCGAGAATTGGGGTGGTCACGTCGGTTATCCCGGTAGTCGGGTATCCCTATTGGCACCCAGTTGACGAAGGTATCCATGAGCCTGGAGGAAAGGCGCGGATGGGCTGCTTCTATCTCGTCTATTTCCAGATAGGTGGTTATCATCGTGGGCAAACGGGAGTTGTGACGGTGCACGACTAGCTGATAGAGCTTTTCCTTGGCCCATGGCGTGCTGGTTTCCGCCCCCAGGTCGTCCAGAATCAATAGCGGCGTCGACTTCACCTGCTCGAAAAGTTGGTCGTACTGCACCTGGCTGTTGGGGCTGAAAGCTGCCCTAAGGTGGTCCAGCAGGTCGGGCACGAATGTAAAAAGGGCAGGCAACCCGTTTCTGATGCAATGCTCCACCACGGCCACGGCCAGGTGAGTCTTGCCGGTCCCGTGTTCGCCGGTGATGAGCAGCCATCCTTCTGGATGTGTGGCGAAGGTTGTTGCTGCTAAATAGGCCCTTTGCAAGTACCCCTGGCCTTCACTGTTAATGTCGTGCCGCCTTACATTGAAGGTCTCGAAGGTCATGCGGTCGAGCATGCCTTTGGTGAGTCCACTGTAATTTTGAAGACGTTGCATTCGCTCCCGGTCCGCGGCCGATTCCCTGCATCGGCAGGGAAAAAGCTCGCCGAAATCGGGATGCCCCAAAGGGACCCTGCGCTCAACCCAGCCTAGACCGTCGCAATTCGGGCAGCGGTCTTCCGGTTCCTCAGCTTCCAGACGGGATCCCCCGTCTCCGTTCATATTCCTCGATGTAGCGTCTTGGGTTACGCGTTTTAGTATGTCTCCCAAACTTTCCATCAGACTTGCCTTCTTTATTCCACCGTCGGAGGATGGCCCGCACGTAGGGCCAGCTTCTCCTGCCGCTGAGGGCCGCTTCTCTGACGGCGGTCTCAATCCATTCCTTCGGATACTCGTTCTCCGCCGCCTTCAACTCGTCGGCGACGACGGGTGTAATCATACCTATTTCCTGCTCGTACAGGTCAAAGACGTTGGGGCGTTTTTTTCTCCTTGGCGGAGCCACTGCTTCTACCTCGTCGACGTGTGGCAGGGCAGTCTCACCGGCCATCGCCCGTCGGAGAGCTGCGCGATGGGTCTCCTGGTTCAGCACGAAGAGGGCGATTCTTCCACGGGCGGTTGTCACGTTGCCCTTGGCGAAGATGCCTCTCCTCGCGCCGCCGTTCATGGCGTCCTCGATTTCCTCCTGATCCAACGCGCCGTGAAGCACCGGATCGTCCCTCAACTCCGCCAGGGTGACGCAGCGGAGGGCGCCCTTCTTCCGGTGGATGTGCCACAGGGCGCGGAGGATGCACTTCAACTCCGCCAGGTTGTCGATGCCCTTGAGCATGTCGCCGAGTAGGGGGTCCGGCACCGGCGTGAAGGTGGTGGTGGAGGGGAGGGACTTGGGGGTCATGGAGTGGCGAACTCCCTATCCAGCGGCGCCGGTTCAAAGCGCACGTGCCTGTTGTGGAACAGCAGCTTTATGTTGCCTATGGGCCCGTGGCGGTGCTTGGCCACGATAATCTCCGCCACGTTACGGGGGTACTCCGGGCCTTCCGGGAAGCGGTTGAGCCACTCCTCTTCGGTTGTGTACATATCTTCGCGATAGATGAACATGACTATGTCCGCGTCCTGCTCGATACTGCCGCTCTCCCTCAGGTCGGAAAGCTGGGGACGGTGGGAGGGCCGCATCTCCACGGCGCGGCTGAGCTGGGATACGGTGAGGACGGGGATGTTCAGGTCCCGGGCCAGCCCCTTGAGGGAGCGGGAGATTTCGCTGATCTCCTGGACCCGGTTGCCCAGCCGACGTCCGCCCTCGATGAGTTGCATGTAGTCCACTACCAGCATGTCCAGGTTGCGCTCAAGGTGGAGACGGCGAGCCTTGCTTCGCATCTCCACGATGCCCTGGAGGGGCGTGTCGTCGATATAGAGGGAGAGTTCCGAAAGGGAACCCACGGCGTCGATGATGCGCTGCTCCTCCGCTGCGGAGAGGTCCAGGCCCGGGTGAAGCCAGAGGCGGAGGCGGTGGGAGTCTACCCGGGCCTCGCTGGCGAGAATGCGCATGGCTAACTGCTCCCGGCTCATCTCCAGGCTGAAGATGCCGACGCTGGAGCCGTTCTGGGCGGCGTTGACGGCCACGTTGATGGCCAGGGTGCTCTTGCCCACGCTTGGGCGGGCGGCGAGGATGACCAGGTCTGAGGGCTGAAGGCCACCGAGCAGGTCGTCCAGGGTGGAGAAGCCGCTCATGATGACGGCGCTGGCGTCGGCCAAAGGCTCCGCAAAGGCGGTGCGGTCTTCCAGGAACTGGTCCAGCACCTCCCGGATGGGAACAAACTCGCGGGTGGAGCGTCCGGTGCGCAGGTTGAACAGGAGATTCTCCGCCTGGCTGAGAGCAGCCTCTTCGTCATCGGTACCCCTATAGCCAAGGGAGGCGATTTCCGAGGCGGCGCCAATGAGCCGCCGCATGGTGGCGGCGCGCCCAACCAGTTCGGCGAAGTGGACGATGTGGGTGGAGGTGGGAACGCTGGAGACCAGATGGCTGAGATAGGCGGCGCCGCCTACCATCTCCAGACGCTCCCTCAGGTTGAGTTCGTTGGTGATGGTGACCTGGTTGATGGCCTCCCGCCGTTCGAAGAGGGCTACGCACGCTTCGTAGCAGTAGGAGTTCCTGTCCCGGTAGAAGTCCTGGGGTGTCAAGCGACCGGCCACCTTCAGGATGGCCTCGCTGTCGATTAGCAGGGAGCCGATTACGGCCTCTTCGGCCTCTATGTCGTGGGGCAGGAGCCTCTCTTCATACACAGGACGCTAAACCTCCTCAAGAAAGAGGGGCAGGTCTTGAGCCTGGCCCCAATGCGGACCTTGTTCGCTTTGCCCCGTTCAGGGCGGGTCTGGGAACAAGGGCGGGGGTGTGCCCCGGCCCCTATTCCTCTTCCGTTTCGTCGGGGCCCTCTTCCGCGCCTTCCAACTCGTCGTCGGCCTCGTAGTCTTCCTGTCCCTCCGCCTTGGCGACGACGGTAATCTCCGCCGATACGTTCTGGTGGAGACGGAGGTTGATGTTGTAGCTGCCGGGTTCGCGGATGGGCTCGCTCAGCTCTACCACGCGGCGGGCCACCTGCTGGCCCGTAGCCCCCTCCAACTCCTCCAGTATGCGGGTAACGGAGATGGCGCCGTAGAACCGGCCGGTGGGCCCCACTTTGCCGGGGATTTCGAGGGTGGTGCCGCCCAGGATGCGGGCCAGGGCCTGCTTGTCGCCCGTCTCACGGACGCGTCGTTCCTCCGCTACCTTCTGGAGCTTGGCGATGCGCTTCATCTGCTCCGGCGTGGCGATGGTGGCCAGGTTCTTGGGCAGCAGGTAGTTGCGGGCAAAGCCGTTCTTGACTTCCTTGATCTCCCCGGCGTTAGCCACGTTTATAACGTCTTCCAGAAACAGTACGCGCACGGCAGGACTCCCCTTTGGCGTGGATTAAAGAGGGATTATACCGCAAGTTTGGGGGTGGTAGGAAGGGCCGGAGCCATTCCATCCTTGACACTGCACGCCCATGGGAATAAGTTGGGCCTAGTCTTCCCGGGAGGCGGGTCATGAAGGTTCTCAAGGGCGCAACACTCATCGACGGCACGGGCGGCGACCCCATCCCCAACGCAACCGTCGTCGTCGACGGCGAGCGCATCGTCGACGTGGGCGCATCCGACGCCGTTAAGTCCCCTCCCGGCGCGGCGGTGATAGACCTTTCGGGCATGACCCTTTTGCCCGGCCTCATCGACTGTCACGACCACCTGGGACACACCGGCTACGGCCTGATGGACCGGTGGGAACTGGACGCCCCCGCCAGCCTGCGGCACCTTCGCACGGCCCAGGTGCTCCAGGACACGCTGGAGATGGGCTATACCTCGGTACGCGACGCCGGGGGTCTCGACCACGGCTTCCAGCTGGCGGTGGAGGAGGGGCTGATTCCTGGCCCGCGGCTGACCCTCAGCGTCTCATTGATCTCTCCCACCGGTGGCCTCTCCGACGTTCGCAGCCCTTCCGGCCACTGCTGCCCGCCTCCGATGAACCTGAACCTGCCCTCGGGGGTTGCCGACGGGCCGGATGCCATCCGCGCCAAGGTTCGTGAGCTTTGTCGCTTGGGCGCGACTGTTATCAAGTGCGCCTCCACCGGCGGGGCCAGCTCCCGTCCCGGCCACGGCCCTTACGATCGGGAGTTCACCCGCGAGGAGATGCAAGCTCTGGTGGACGAGTCCCACGACCTGGGTCGACGGGTCATGTGCCATGCCCTTGGAGGCTCTGGCCTCCGGCTCGCCCTGGAGGTGGGGGTCGACAGCGTTGAGCACGGGACGTATCTGAACGAAGACCCGGACCTGATTCCCATGATGGCCGAGAAGGGCATCTTCTACGTGCCCACCCTGCTGGTATACGTCTACCACCGGGAGAACGTGCAGGACCATGTGAAAGAGCGGGCGCGGAAGCTCCACGCCGACCATCTGGACAGCATCCGACGGGCGTTGGACGTGGGGGTCAAGGTGGTGGCGGGGACCGACGCCGGCGGGTGGGGGCACCCGGACAACGCAGGAGAGTTGAAGTGCATGGTGGAGGAGGCGGGGATGACGCCCATGCAGGCCCTGGTTTCCGCCACGGGCACCGCCGCTGATTGCTTGGGACAGTCGGACGAACTGGGCACCGTTGCCAAGGGCAAACTGGCGGACCTGGTGGCGGTGGACGGCGACCCCCTCTCGGACATAACCTGCCTGCTGGAGAAGAAGCGTATCAAGCTGGTGATGAAGGGTGGCCAGGAGTTTGTGAACTCCCTTTAGGAGTTTCCAGGGCGAACTTCAGTCGTTAGCGCCGTCCCGGTTGAGGACGGTGCGGAAGGTTAGGGACAGGCGTCGACGTCGATTCCGCCGTCCGCCTTTCGCGGGTTCGGACTTTCTGGGGGCGATTCCGTGCTGCCAGACGGACCGGGCCTCGCCGGTCAGAAGCACCAACGAACGACGATGAAGAAGGGCGGGCCGCTTCTCGTCCCAATTCTCGGAAAAATCCATCTCCCAATCGTCGCCCAGCGAAATCGTGCAGACCGTGGGACCAAAACCCCGGTGGTCCGTGTGCATCGCGATGCCCTGTCCGGGCAGGTACTCGTTGACAATCACCTGCTCAGGCACCCTATCGAATAGACCGGTTTCTTCGTAGAGCCTCTGCGCCAACCGTTCCAGCCAGTCGGGCAATGCGCCAATGTGCATGTCAGGAGTTATGGCCCTGGCCTTGTAGTCGTAGTGCCAACCGTAATGCTGCACCCGTCGGCTCAAGTCGTTGCGCCATTCGCCTACCGCCGCGTCGATGCGTTCAATGCAACGAGACTCTTCATCCGGAGTCAAGAAAGCGTCGGAGAAAACCAGACCAGCAACTGCGGCGACGTTCTGCAGGCCGGCCTTCGCGTTCAGGGAATGGTTCAAGTGGCGGGGAGTAGTGAGGACGTTCCCGGATCTGACGGACTTTGGATCGAAAATGGATAGTTGCGATGCCATGACTATCTCGTATTAGACGCCAGCAGCGAGAGTAGCAATCTTGATGTGTTGATGAGTCATCACCTGTGTGCACGTAATATTCGAATCTTCCAGGCTCTTCAAGAGGAGATTCCAGCCTAATTGTAAATCGTTGGACTGTTTCAAAGCGTCTACCGCTACCAAGTAGCACCGACGAGCAGGGTGAGTTGTTTTTCTTACAACACTGATAATTTGGGTAAAGTTCTGGATGTCTGCAGGTGATTTAGACTGAACCAGCACGTGTCCCAGAGTTATGATGGAATCTGCGTCAGGGCGGTGGTCTATTCGAATGGCGGATTGGAAAGATTTAGTGTCGTGGTAGTAGTGCAGAGAAGGATAGTCGGGAATCGAGCCGGCGATCTCATCGCGTACCAAATTCGCCGCCTGAATCATTGCAGGACATCTATCTAGGCCGAAGAGTTTGACTTGGCGGCGTTCTATGCCCTTCGCTGCTGCCCAATCAAGAAAAGCCCATGAAAATGGCCCAGCGCCACAGCCGATATCTATGTGTGACAAGTAATTGTTCTCGCAACCCAGCTTGCAGAGCGCGTCCACGTAGCGACGAAACCTATAGTTAGGCTCGGTATCCCCTCTATG
Source organism: uncultured Dehalococcoidia bacterium (assembly GCA_951812825.1). Classification (GTDB taxonomy): domain Bacteria; phylum Chloroflexota; class Dehalococcoidia; order Lucifugimonadales; genus JAPULR01. The sequence goes on from OX638324.1 coordinate 1,564,259, forward strand.
GCTATACCAGTAAGTATATCGTACAGCTCCTTTAAGCGTTGCCTGCTCGGATATCCGGTAGTTTGGTCGCCATACCGAAAGAGGCGATATGTTTAGTTTGGATAGGACGCATTCAAGGGCAAGCTGATAGCATTCAATCACACGCACTGCGCCCCCCCTTAGTTCAATACAACTCAATTATAGCCTATAATGCGCTGGCCAAGTTAAAGGCAAACTTGCTTGCGAATCAGGATGTGGGCGATGTTTGCCAACGAATTCGAGGACAAATGAAATGCTGACCAAAGTCAAGAGTTGCGCCATCTTTGGGTTGGAAGGCGCGATTATCGAGGTGGAGGTGGACATCTCTCCCGGCCTGCCTCGCTTCAACATTGTCGGCCTGCCCGACGCTGCGGTCCAGGAGGCCCGGGAGCGGGTCCGCGCCGCCATCCGCAACTCTGGCTGCGAGTTTCCCATGCGCCGCATCACCGTCAACCTGGCCCCCGCCGACATGAAGAAGGAAGGCCCCTCCTACGACCTCCCCATTGCCATCGGCATTCTCACCAGCTCGGGCCAGCTGGAGGAGCAGCCCAGCACCGTCCTATTCCTGGGGGAACTTTCTCTCGACGGCAGCACCCGTCACACCAAGGGCATCCTCCCCATGGTCGCCATGGCCAAGGACGCGGGCTTCAACCACGTTTTCCTCCCCGCGGAAAACGCGAGGGAAGGTGCGCTGGTGGAGGGCGTCACCGTGATGCCGGTGTCGTCTCTGGGGGAAGTGGTCTCCCACCTTCGGGGCGACTCCGCCATAGAGCCGTGTCCCGTTGACAACCTGATGCTGGCCAAGGACTCCTTGCCATACGTGGGGCCGGACCTCTCCCACGTTCGCGGCCAGGAGAACGCAAAGCGTGCCATGGAGGTGGCCGCCGCCGGGATGCACAACCTGATGATGACGGGGCCTCCGGGCAGCGGCAAGACGCTTCTCGCCCGCACCATGCCCTCCGTGCTGCCAGCCATGGACCCTCAGGAGGCGCTGGAGGCGACGAAGGTCTACAGCATCTCCGGCATGCTCCCCGCGGACCAGCCCCTTATCCGGCAGCGTCCCTTCCGGTCGCCCCACTACACCACCTCCCACGCAGGCCTGGTGGGCGGCGGTCGCACCCCCCGCCCGGGAGAGATTACCCTCGCCCACCGGGGAGTGCTGTTCCTCGACGAGCTACCCGAGTTCGGACACAACGTGCTGGAGTCCCTGCGTCAGCCCATGGAAGACCACGTGGTGACCATCAGCCGCGCCCAGTGGATCGTCACGTTTCCCTGCAACTTCATGCTGCTCGCCGCCATGAACCCCTGCCCCTGCGGGTTCTACGGCGACGCCAAGAAGGAGTGCCGGTGCAGCCACGGCATGGTCTCCAAGTACCAGCGCCGCATCAGCGGCCCGCTCATGGACAGGATGGACATGTTCGTCGAGGTCCCGGCGGTGGAGTACGAAAAGCTGATGGACGACGCTGACGGCGAGACATCGGCGAGCGTGCAGGTCCGGGTGGAGAAGGCCCGCGAGGTGCAGAATCGCCGGTTCGACGAGATGCCGTTCACCACGAATGCGGAAATGGGCCCGGCGGAAGTCTGGGACTTCTGCCAGGTGGGACAGGACTGTCAGAAGCTGCTGCAGGCGTCCATGAACCAGCTGAACCTGAGCGCCCGCGCCTTCCACCGGGTCCTCAAACTCTCCCGCACCATCGCAGACCTCGCCGCCTCCGACTCCATAGAGGTGCAGCACCTGGCCGAGGCGCTGCAGTACCGGCCGCGGTGGGCGGTGTAGAGGGGTGCCCTCGCCTCTTTATGCTCACTGTCGTTGTCACACGTCAATACTTAGAATAGAATAGTGCCTGTAATGTCTCACATCCATCGAGATTCTTGGCTGTTCTCACGGTGAACGGCAGACGCCGCTCAGTTCGCAGCTGCGGAACGTTTATTCCCTCAATCAGTGTGACGGGACTACTAGCAGCTCTGGCTCTAGTCTTGGCTTTGACGTTGGCGTGCGGTTCGGAATCTCAGCCGACTTCGATATCCACGCCAACACCCGCACCGACGCCCGTTCCCACCCTGGCGCCAACACCCGCACCGACCCCCGTTCCTACCCCGGCGCCAACCCCAGCGCCGACGCCCGTTCCCACCCCGGCGCCAACACCCACACAGACGCCCGTTCCCACCCTGGCGCCAACACCCGCACCGACACCCGTTCCTACCCCAGCGCCAACACCGACGCCGACGCCCGTTCCTACCCCAGCGCCGACACCGACACCGACGCCCCCGCCTACCCCTTCACCTACGCCTGCTCCGGTGGAGGAATTGTCAGCCTCAGAGGTGTACGATCTCGTCTCCCCCTCAGTGCCGTTCATCGAGACGCCTGCGTCCACGGGAAGCGGCATCCTGGTTGAAGGAGGCTACGTTGTCACAAATTACCACGTGGTGTGGCCTTACGAATCGGTTTGGGTTGTATTCCCGGACGGCACAGAGTTGGAGAACGTTCCAGTAGTGGGATGGGACCCGATGGCGGACATAGCGGTGTTGGGACCGGTTGATGTATCCGCCCAGCCGGTGGTCATGCAAGATGGTGAGAGAGCTACGCTCGGCAGCGAGTTGCTCTTGGTAGGTTATCCTGCCGAAGTCGATCTATTTCCCCAGCCTACTATCACCCGCGGTATCCTGTCTCGCTACAGAGAGTGGGAACGTCTGGGGATGACGTATTTCCAGACCGACGCCGCAATCGCTGGAGGTCAGAGCGGCGGGGCGCTGGTCAATTCCAGGGGCGAAGTAGTCGGAATTTCCACATTCTCCTTCAGCGAGGCCGGTTTCGCTTTGGCTGCATCGTCGACTGACGTTTTGCCCATAGTAAGAAGGTTGGCTCGGGGGAATTCACGTCTGGAATGGGAGATCGAAGATTGCCTGCTGGACGAGGGAACTTTCAGGTTGACCTTGATTTGCTCAACTACTGGGATACTCAAGCATTTGTGATAGACGCAACCGCAGGTACCATCCTGGAGGTGGAGATAGTGGGTCCCGGTGACGGATGGTTCCATCTGGCAGACTCATTTGGCCCACTATTGGAAGTGGATGACGGTTATACCGGATCGGAATACGGTTCTGTGGAAGTGATAACGGATGGCGTCTACTTTTTGCAAGTCGAGATGGCATCGGGAGACGCGTCTGCGTTCGAGGTATCCAGCAACGTTAGACTCAAGACACTCAATGATCCTGATGACGGTCGGACTGTCGTGGTGGGCGAAACCATCGCTGGCAGCCTAGACCACTTCGCTGACTGGGACTGGTATTCTATCAATCTCAAGGAGGGAGAAACGATAATGATATCGACAGATTCCCTCAATGTTGACACTTTAATTTACGTTGACTTCCCCAGATCCCGCGGTAATCAGGTTGTTTCCGACGATGACAGTGGAGGCGGGCTGTCTAGCGTCAATTCCGAACTTGTCTATAGAGCGCCTCACGCAGGAGAGTATTTGATTGCTGTTGCCGACGCGGTAGGTGACAGCTCCGGCGGCTACTATCTGACAGTAGAAGGGGCGAGGGAAGGCACGGAAACTGTACGTGTACCTCCCAGTCCTCAAATTGTAAATAGCCAATTTGGAACCATGATGGTTTTTGAGGATCCATTGGGCTACTTCTCGATACAGGTTCCAGAAGTCTGGATTGAAGAAGAACTGGATGAATCTCAAGGGGAGGCATTTAAGGCCTTCTATCCGGAAACGGGTAGCGAGGTCCGGATCATAGCAGAGGATATTCTTGCCCTTGGTATGGGGGAGCTTACTTTGTCTCAATACGCTGACTTGATTGAAGAGACGGTCCTAATACCAACAGGCGCGGCGGATATCACAAGGGAGACAGTGCAAACATCTCAAGGTTCCCTTGCGATCCTTTTCGAATTGTCGTTGTCCACGTATCGAGTAATGAGAATGATCAGCCTATTGGATAACAACGTTGCAGTTAGCATAAGCTATATATTTCCTATTGACCAATTAAGCATGGGCGAGCAGTTAGCTCTCTACTCGTTTGACAGCTTGCAAGTAAACTGACGGTCAGCCCAGCCTTGCCCTCTCCCAACCTCGCTGCCTGACAGCTGGCCTTGCCAACGCAATTCCCTCTCTCTTTAGCTACGCGCGCTCCTACGCCGTGGAAGTTGCCGATCTGAGTTTAGGCGTGCATGGATTCCCCCCTACTCCTCCACCCCCGCCGCCGCCGCCAGAAAGTCTGCGTTGGTGACGCCGGCAAAGCGGTCCGGCAGGAATTGGGCCATGTCGGAGACGGCGCGGGTTGAACCACGGCAGACGTAGTCGGATATGATGCGGCCGGTGATCGGCCCCAGATGGATGCCCTTGGTGGCGTGGCCGGTGGCCAACAGCGCCCCTTCCAGTCCCGGCGCAGGACCGATGATGGGCTTGGCGTCCGGGCTTAACGGCCGGGAGCCGGCAAGCTGCTGGACAAGTTCGGCCCGCTCCAGGTCCGGAAACACGTCGATGGCGCGCTGCAGTAGCTCCAGCCGGGCGGATTCCGTTGGCTGCCGGTCGAACTCCTCGCCCAAAAAAAGCTCCCTCCGGTCGTAGTCGCGGCCGCCGGTACTGCCGACGCTGAGAAAGCCGTCCGTCCGGCTGATCATGTGACCGCGCTTGGGAGAGCTTATCAGCACTCCGAGGGGTTCGCGGGGATAGTTCAGCAGCAGCCGTTCACCCTTCATCGGTCGAACGGGGACGGGAAATCCCAGCCAGGGGGCGAAAGCGTGGCTCCACGAGCCCGCGGCCACGACCACCGTGCCGCAGTGAATCTCTTCGGCGGCGGTCTTGACGCCGACTATGCGCCCACCGCTGTTGAGGAGGCCCGTTACTTCGCGGTACAGGATTTCGGAGTCCCTGAGTTCGGCGGCGCGGGCCAGCGCCAGGTTGAAGCGGTAGCTGTCCAGCTGGGCCGACTCGTCCTCATACACCGCGCCGACGATAGAAGGGGACAGACGCGGTTCGATGGAGCGAACTTCGGCAGCGTCTATCCAGCGCATCTTAACGTGGGACTGCTGCCACACCATCATGCCCCTGATAAGGCCCGCTTCGTCGTCGTCCAGGGCCAGCCGGAGCGACGGTCGACGCTGGTAGAGCAGGTCCATGCCGGTGACGGCTTCCAGTTCCGGCACAAGCCATTTGAATTCGGCGTAAGAGGCCCGGGCCATCTCAAAGGAAGGCCCCGGGTTGAACTCGGCCCCCAGCAGGCTCAGGGAGCCGGTGGCGTGAGCGGATGCCCCGCTGCCGATGGCTTCCCTCTCAAGAAGGACAACGTCCACGCCTTCCCGGGCCAGATAGTAGGCGACGGAGCAGCCGACTACGCCAGCGCCAATCACGACTACTTCGGCAGTTTTGGGCATGTCTCCGCTCCGAAGGAAGAGTTGTTGGGATTATCACCACCCGACGAAGGGACGTCAATTGGTGAGGATTGCAGGAAGCGCACTCGCACCATCCCTTAACCCCCTTCAGTCACGCCTTGTCGCCCTTCCCCCTTTCAGGTAGTGTAATCACACTGCCGGGGTTCATCTGATTGATCTTAGACAAGATTCTTCGCGACTACCCGTCGGTGCTCCACAAACCCAGGGAGGTTCATTCATCCGATGCTGTTAAGAATGATTGGCGCCCTCCGTCTCAGGTCCGCGACCTACGAGGACATAGAGCGCGACAAGAGCGCAATCTGGCAGGCTGTAATCATCGTGGTACTGGTCTCCTTGGCCACCGTAGGCGGCGAACTGCTTTCGGGGCAGGAAACGGGACTGTGGTGGGCCCTGATCCGGGGCGTAATTCGAGGAGTGGCGAGCTGGGCCGCCTGGGCGCTATGCACCTGGGCCGTTGGGGAAATGACTTTCGACGCTGTGGACACAGATGCCGACTGGGGACAGCTGGCAAGGACCACCGGGTACGCGCAGACACCCGGAATCCTCAACGTCCTCATCTTCATAGAGCCGGTTGGCAGAATTATCTATTTCGCTTTGTTGGTCTGGACTTTCGTGTGCATGGTAGTCGCAGTTCGGCAGAGTCTGGACTACACGTCTACCTTAAGAGCCGCTTTCGTGATTCTGCTGGCATTCGTCCCCGTGTTCATACTGAACTTCATTGTTCTGGGGCTAACAGGAGGTCTCGACCTCTTCCCTCCTGAATAGCCGCAGCCTGAATCTTAAGAATGCCAATGATGCCACAGATTCAAGCAGCTGCAATAGAATCGATTCATCCGAGGCTTGCAGACTCCTGCCTTGAAACATTCGAGGGGGTACGGGTAACATAAAATCTGATTCCGAAAACAGTATCAGGCGCCATTGGAATAATTTGACGAAGCTGCGCTTTCGGTGAGGACTGCACCATGACAGTCAATTCCCACAGGGATGAAGAGCAGTATGTTTAGGGATCCCAGGTTCAACTCAGGATCATATGTCGAGCAGCGTGAGGCTATGCGATCGCTGCGAGATATGAAGAATTAGGGAAGAGCTTGAGCGCCAAGAGATGCATCGCCGGGCGATGGAAGAGAGATGGAACACCCGGAGGAGGCTGAAGATTATCGAGTAGCGCAAGAGGAACAAATGCCCGTGGCGGAATTTCCAGAGGCCAAGAAGAAGCGCAGGCGCTGGTGGAAGTTCTTCATAGGGGAGTAACCCGTCATGCAACTACCAACTGAAAAAATATCTTTAGTTTGCTGGTATACTACATTCTGTTGTGAATAGGAGGAGGCGTAGCTATGAGTCTTACTGGACGTGGCCCGGCAGATCAATACAAAAGCCGTCGTGCAGCCAATCACGAGAGACAGCAGCGGGAGGAAATGCTGCGGCACATTCAGGCGATGGAGGAGTCGCATTACCCGGAGGAGGAGGAGGAAGACTATCCAGTAGCGTACGAGGAACAGGTGCCTGTGGAGAAATTTCCAGAGCCCAAGAAGAAGCGCGGGCGGTGGTGGCGGTTCTTCATAGGGTAATAGGCCAGCCTGCAATTGCCTATCTTGAGTCTGACAATCCAGCGCGCTCTGAATTCTGTGCAGCGCAAGGATGGGTAGCACATGCAAAGAATCCCGGACCCCAGGAAGCTCTCGAAATCTTACATTGACCAGCGAGAGGCTAAGTGAACAGGGCGTAAGCCGGATCGCATGGCAGAGGTCGAGAAGCAGTTCCGATCAAGTTTCGAGCGCGACATCCGGGCAGAGATAGAACGGCACGACCGTGCCTTGGACCAACAGAAGCAGAAGGGCAGATTCTCAATATCCAGGAAGGACCACAGCTGGCGGCAGTTCTGGAAGCGTGGGAACCCTCCCACGTAAGGCTGGTCCTAGTTCTCCCTTCATCCCAACCCCTCGCCAATCCCAACTCTCACAGCCAATGCCCCCTCTGAAATGGGGGCTTTCCATTTACGGCGTGCCCCAATCGGCAGCAGACAAGACAACGCCCCTAAGCCTTGCCGTCCTTCCCCCTTTGAAGTAGGGTAATGCCAGCGAGGGTTCTCCCACATTCGTACCTGTACGGCCCTTCGCGACCACTCCCGCGAGGTCTCGCTTTTCCGAGACGTTCAGACAGGATGAAGGGGGCAGAAAAATGGCGTCATTGGGTGTTCGGCTGGATCCCATCCCATACATCAACTTCGAAGATTCCATCGGGCTTGCACAGCTGGCCGAGTCTCTCGGCTACGACATGATCTGGGTGCCCGAAGGCGGCGGCTCCGATTCCATCACCCGGCTGGCCGCCTTTGCCGGCGCCACCAGCACCGTGCGGCTGGGCACCGGCATTCTCCCCGTCTTCGCCCGCACCCCGGGCCTCACCGCAATGACGGCCCTCGGCATGGACATCGTTTCAGGCAGCCGCTTCACCCTCGGCCTGGGCGTGGGGCATCGCGGCTCCGCCGAGGGCACCCACGGCGTCGCCTTCCGTCGGCCCATGACCCGCATCCGGGAGACGGTGGAGGTTGTGAGAAAGCTGCTGCAGGGAGAGCGTGTCAACTATGAGGGTAAGATGTTCAACGTGAAGGACGGCAGCCTTGGCTTCGGCGGCGAGTGCGACGTTCCAATCTACATCGCCGCCCTTGGCCCGCAGATGCTCGAGCTGGCGGGAGAGCTGGCCGACGGAGTGCTGCTGAACTGGGCGGCGCCTGCCTACCTGGAGCGCGCTCTGGAGCACCTGGACATCGGCGCGGCGCGGGCCGGTCGAGACCTCGACGAAATCCACGTTGCCTGCTACATCCGCGTCGCCGTTACGCCGGACAAGAACCTGGTGCGCACCCCCCTGGTGCAGCAGATTCTCCGCTACTGCGGCATGGAGTATTATCGGAACTTCTTCGCCGACACCGGCTTCCCGGACGAAGCTGAGGCCATCGGACGTTACCTGGCGGAGGGCAACCGGGCGGCGGCGGCCAGGTCCGTCACCGACGAGATGCAGGGCACGTTGGCCGTGGTCGGCGGCATGGAGCACTGTCGGCGGGAGATTCAGCGTCGACGCGACCTGGGCATCCAGATGCCCGTCATCGCGCCCTTCTCCGCCGGCGGGGCGCTCAACTCCTACCGCGCCGCCATAGAAGCCCTCGCCCCAAGGGACGAGGAATGACCGCTGGAGGGGGAGCGCTCCCCAACCCGGCGCAACCGGAGGGCCGGTGGGTGCTGCTGGAGCCTTACGGCGGACCCTGGTCGGAGGACGACAGGAACGCCAACTTCAAGCAGCAGGTGGCCATCTACAGCAAGGCCGACCCCATGACTACCCTGGACAGGATGAGCCGCAGCCAGGACATCCCCGTGGGAGCCCTCGCCCGCTACGTGCTGGCCAAGTGGGCCGCATCCGGCAGCGACGGCCTGTTGGAGATTGGCCCCAGGGTTGTACGCCAGATGCAGGATGCCGTAGAAAAAGCCGAAGCCCAGGACACGCCGGAAGCGCGGTTGGAGGCCTACGAATCGCTGCGTCAGATTATCTCGTGGCTGGCCGTGCCGTTGGGACGGGCTGAGTAGGCTCTCAGTGAGCTTGCCAAATAGCATCGTTCGCGTAAAATCCGGTTGAGGGAAAGAAAATGCCGGAAGCGCCGGATCTGGAGATTGTAAAGGACTATCTCAACGACGCCGCGCTGGGTCGCGAGGTCGTCTCTGCGCGTGTGCTCAAGCCCACCGTAGTACGTTCCCTGCACGGCGATTTCGCCGAAGACCTGCAAGGTCGAAGGCTGGAGCGCGTCGAGCGGCAGGGCAAGTTCCTGCTTGCGGCCTTCGGCGATACCTCGCTGGTGGTCAACCCCATGCTCACCGGCGCCTTTCAGCACTGCCCCACGTCGGACAAACTGTTCAAGCGTGCCTGCTTCGTAATATCTCTCGATGACGGCTGGGACTTGCGATACCTGGACCAGCGGCAGATGGGGCGGGTTTACTATGTGGGCGACGAGTCCCTGGACCAGGTGCCTAACCTGGCGGAGCAGGGCCCCGACGTTCTGGATGACGTCACCTTGGAGGAGTTCGAAGAGCGGCTCCGTCCCTTCTATGGTGAGATAAAGGGCATCCTCACCCGGGGACGGGTGCTCTCCGGCATCGGCAATGCCTACGTCGACGAGATTCTATTTGAGGCCGGGATATACCCTTTTCGGAAGAAGCGCGATCTGTCGTCGGACGAGAGACGGCGTCTGCTGGCGGCCGCCCCCACGGTGGTGCAATGGGCAATGGAGGAGTTGCGCCCAAGGGTGGGTTCCAACATCCACCGGAAGATCAGGGACTTCCTGAAGGTGCACAACAAGGGCGGTGAGCCGTGCCCCAGGTGCGGCACTGCCATCACCCAGATAGGCAGCAACCAGCGCATCACCAGCTATTGTCGTCGTTGTCAACCGGGACTGCTTTTGAGGAACTGAGTCGACAGAATTTCAGAGAACTGCTACGAGTTTTGTGGGGTAATGGAACGATCTTTGGCCTTTTGTCGTATTATCTTGTGAAAGCATACGGGGCCAATGTCGCGCCAATCAGCAAAAAATCTGTAGAAATGGCCCAAAGCCGGTAGGTATACTTGTATACATAACCTACAGCGTTGGCCCAACGCGCCCTTCGCTGCCTATAGGAGTCAAGGAATTGAGAATATTAATTGTGTTGGCCCTTACGGCCATGGCCCTTTTGGTAATTGCCTGCGGAGGAGGCGACGAGGAAACACCTACGCCTACTCCTGCCGCGGTGGCCACACCCGCCCCGACACCCGAACCCATGCCTGCGCCAACTCCCACCCCCGCGCCGACGCCAGCTCCCACCCTGCCGCCGACGCCAGCTCCCACTCTCCCACCAACGCCTGCTCCCACGCCTGCGCCAACTCCCACCCCCGCGCCGACGCCGGAATTCAAGTATCAGACTTGCTTTGAAGCTGAAGAAGCCGGAGAGACGCGTTTAAGGGGTAACGTGGGCACGGGCATTGGCTTCCCCGCCGCATTGGTCAACGTTGCCGACAGCGACAACGACGGTGTGGTCTGCGAGGTTGCGCCACCCACGCCCACCCCCGCATCTACACCGGTACCCACACCCACACCCACACCTACGCCTGAACCCACGCCCACACCTACGCCTGAACCCACGCCCACACCTACGCCTGAACCCACACCCACACCTACGCCTGAACCCACGCCCACACCTACGCCTGAACCCACACCCGTGGCAACGGGCAGGCCAGTTCCTACTCCGCTGCCCCCCGGCCCCGCTGTAAGCCCGCCTCCCTTCCCCAATACCTTCCAGGGGTCCGTAACCATCGATGGTCAGCCCGCCGCGGACGGAATCGAAATCTATGCGGAGATCGTCGAGGGTACAGTGATCTATGCAACCCAATCAGTATTCGTCTCTGACGGAAGGTACAGCCTGTTGCAAGTTGGCCCACCCTCCACACAGTTCCACAACGATACCATCACCTTCTACGTCTGGATCAATGGCGCCGGAGTGGCGGCAGCGGAGACTGCTGCCTTCAATGCCAACGTAAGTCTTCTGGATACTCTCATGGTGCAAGACCTGACTTTCACGACTTCAGGGTCCTAGACGCAGCTTTCGCGAGAGCACAAATTGCGCCGCCTCCCTCCTGATAATTTGGGGAAGGCGGCGTTGCTTTTCTATAGACCCGCAGGCGAAATGGTCAGCAGGCGCATGGCCCGTTCCGCAGCCGAAGCCAGCATCTCGGAGGTCCTGGCCACGCTAACACGCATGGACAAGGGTCTATCGACAATGCACATGGCGGCGCTGATGCCGTGGTCGTAGACCGCCTCGAAGCCCCTGCCAAGGCTGCCGGCAAGAGCGATGACGGGTATGCCCAGGGGCGCGGCGCGTCGGGCAACTCCCACCGGAGCCTTGTTATAGACGGTGGAGGCATCCAACCGGCCCTCGCCGGTGATGACCAGGTCTGCGCCCCTCAGGCGGGCGTCGAAGTCCAGAACTTCGCAGACAATGTCGATGCCGGACTGCACCTCGCCTCCGCAGAAGGCCATGAGTCCGGCGCCAAGGCCACCGGCTGCGCCCGCTCCGGGACGGTCGGCCACGTCTATTCCCAGGGACTTCCTGATGAGGTCGGCGTAGCGTTGCAGGGCTTTGTCGAGGGATCGCACCGTTCGGGCGCCGGCGCCCTTCTGAGGGCCATAGACGGCAGAGGCGCCTTCGGGGCCGCACAGGGGATTCTCCACGTCGGAGGCGGCGATGATTTCCGTACGCTTCAGGGCGGGATGCAGACCCTCAACGTCGATGGTTGCCAGGCGTGAAAGAGCGGTCCCACCCGGGGGAAGGGAGCGCCCCTTGGCGTCGTAGAATCTTGCGCCCAGGGCCCACGCCATACCCACGCCGCCGTCGTTGGTGGCGCTGCCTCCCATGCCGACTATGATGCGGCGGTATCCCCTGTCGAGGGCGCGCTTGATCAGCTGGCCGGTGCCGTAGGTAGTCGTGTGGCGTGGGTTGCGGTCCTTGTAAGCCAGCAGGGCCAGCCCCGACGCCTGGGCCATCTCTATGACGGCGGTCTTCCCGTCGCCCATGACGCCCCATCGGGCCCTGACGGGCTGCCGCAGGGGGCCGGAGACCTGGCTGGAGAATGTCTGGCCTGAGGTGGCCTCAACCAGGGCGTCCAGGGTGCCGTCGCCTCCGTCGGCCACGGGCACCAGGTCGGTCTCCGCCTCGGGAAAGACGCGAAGCACCCCCTCCTGAATAGCCCGTGCGGCCTCCGGGCCGGAGACGCTCCCCTTGAAGGACTGTGGCGCAATTACTACTCGCATGACGCCAAATTATACAACGCGGCTGTTTATCGAAGCCCTGCCCTTTGCTAGAATCCAATCATTCGCGGCGGAATTTCAGGCGGCATAAAGGGAGGAGCGGCATGACTTCAAGACAAGACATCAAGGCTCGAGTACGGCGGGCCATCGACGAAAAGGCGGACGAGATAGTCAGAGCGGCCAAGACCATCCTCGAAAACCCGGAGGCGGGCTTTCGAGAGGTGAAGACCGCAAAGCTGGTGGCGGACGTCTTCAGCGAGTGGGGCATCGACCACCAAACGGGGTTGGCCCTTACCGGCGTCAAGGGCATGGTGGATAGCGGCAACACAGGGCCGACCGTTGGAGTAATCGGCGAGCTCGACTCCCTGATTGTTTCGGAGCACCCCCACGCCGACTCGGAAACGGCTGCGGCCCACGCCTGCGGCCACCACGCCCAGATAGGCATGATGCTGGGCGTGGCCGGCGGGCTACTGTCCTCCGGCGTGATGGCCCAACTGGGAGGCAGGGTGGCCCTCTTCGCCGTCCCTGCTGAGGAGTACATCGAAATCGAGTACCGGGACGAGCTTCGTCGGGACGGCAAGCTGGAGTTCCTTGGCGGGAAGCCGGAGCTTATCCGGTTGGGAGAGATGGACGACGTGGACATGGCGCTGATGTGCCACACCACCAGCATCGCGTCGGAGAAGCAGCTGTGCATCAGCGGCACCAACAACGGGACGCTGGCCAAGAAGATCCGGTTCCTCGGCAGGGCGTCCCACGCCGGTGGCGCGCCCCACCTGGGCGTGAACGCGCTGAACGCCGCCTCCCTCGCGCTCATGGCTATCCACGCCAGCCGCGAGACCTTCCTGGACGGGGACACCATCCGGGTGCATCCCATCATCACCAAGGGCGGCGAGGCGGTGAGCGCCGTCCCAGCCGACGTCCGCATGGAGACCTTCGTCCGCGGCGCTACAGTCGACGCCATCATCGACGCCAACCGCAAGGTGGACCGGGCTCTGAGGGCGGGTGCGATGGCAGTCGGTGGGCAGGTGGAGATTACCACCATCCCCGGTTATCTGCCCCTGGCCCAGGACGGCATGATGAACGAGATGTACCGGGCCAACGCGGTGTCCCTGGTGGGGGAGGCAAGTATGGGCGTCAGGAGTCACGGCACAGGGTCCACGGATATGGGGGACGTGAGCCAGCTGATGCCCGCCATTCATCCCTACGTGGGCGGCGCCACGGGCTTGGGTCACGGGAATAACTACGTGGTGCAGGACTACGGCCTGGCGGTGGTAACCGCGGCCAAGGCTCTGGCGGATACCGTCGTCGACCTGCTGGCGGACGGCGCGGAAGGGGCCGGGCAGGTGCTGGCCAACCACAAGCCCGCCATGACCAAAGACGAGTACCTTAAGCTGATGCGCGGCTTGGCCAAAGAGGAGCTCTACACCGCTCCCGACGGTGACGTTTAGCTCTCTACTGCCTGGTGTGAACGCAATGAGGCTTGGGGTAATGTCCGCCATGAAGCGTAGAGAACCGCCGCGATGCGACCTGTGCGGCGCGGCGATGGACGACGTTCAGTGCAAGCTGCGATGCCGCAACTGCGGCTACACCCGCGACTGCTCGGACCCGTAGGCTAAATGGCGCGGTCTGACCTGTCCCTGGCAGTTGCGTAAGTCGGGCCGGGTTCGGCGACGGCGTCCACGTGCAAACGCTTTCCAATAGCTCTCAGGGCAGCGTCCATCATGTCCATACGTGATCGGTGTTGAACGTCCAACACCCTGTCCACCTGCGGCAAGTGCCAACCCAGTCGACGCGCCAACTCCGCCTTGCCGATGCCATTCTGTCGCATCCCCCGATAGAGCATCACCTTCACTGAGGTTAGGGTCGGCAGGATTGCGCGAGTCTCTCCCCCGGACGGCGCGGGGATGTCCCTACGGTCGTGAATGCGGGCGGCTATAGCCTCTTCCAGGGCGTCAACGGCGCGGGCAATGGCCTCTTCGCGATCATCACCGAAGGTGGTCAACTCCGGGAAATCCGGCGAGGTCGCCATGACGGATCCGTCGTCATCTTCCAGCGTTATGGGATAGACAAGCATCAATTCAACCCCAAGTCTTTCTTGATTTTCGCTACGAGCCCACGCCCCAGCTCTCTGCCCCTACCATGCATGGGTAGCTGGCTGGTGCGGCTGCCCCGCCTGACGGTCAGATGCCCGCTGCCGCCCTTGTGCGCATGGAAGGTGCATCCCCGTTTTCGCAGCCAGCGGCGAAGCTCTCTTGCATTCATTCGTTTATAGAGTACACAACACTTGTATTGATGTCAACACAAGTGTTGTGTTGGCTTCGTCCGTCATGTAAATGAAGTGAGTTGAACTGACTGCGGTCAGGAAAACGGCCACCAGGCCGGGAAATCCCGCAGCGCCAGGTGCCGGAACAGCCACGGGTGCGCCTCCACCGCCGGCTTCAGCGCCGCCTCCGACACCTGCTGTATGGTGAAGTGGGCCTGACGCTGGATCCGAAGCTTGAACAGGTGGAAGCACTCGCGGGCGTTCAGCTTCACCAGCGCCCGACGCCTGTGCGCGTGGGTGACCACGTAGGGAGCCACTTCAGGCATGGACTGTTGCAGCCGCAGGAACGCTGCTTCCGACGCTTCCACCGCCTCGTTGAAGCGGCCCGCCAGCCCCGCCTCCCCGATGAGCGGCGGCATTACAGCCCCGTGGGCAACCGTCAACGGCTGGGGGAAATAACTCTGCATCCGGTGCCGCTTGTACTCCCGGTAGGCCCCATAGTCCATGATAAGCTCGAAGACGTAGTCCACAAGCTCAAACTCGCGCGGCAGCGGGTCATGAGGCCCCAGATTCTCGAGGCTGCGAGCGATGATCTCATGCCGCTGTTCGGATGAAAGCCCACGCGTGTGCTCAACCACAGAATCATGCGGACCGTCGGCGAAGCGGTAGGCCAGCGCCGCCGCCAGCGTCACGTCCGCCTCCCGGTCGAAGGACACCAGCCGCGCGTTTATTTCCCCTTCTGAGGAAGGTGCTTCCTGCGTCGATGATAGCTCCTCCTGCCACTCCCTCGTGCCCGCGAGATACGGGTTGAAATCGGCGTACTTGACCAGCGTCGGCGTTATCTCCCTGCCCTTCTCCTTCAACTCCTGGCCCAACTCCCGCTCCTCGGCAGTGGGCGACGACAGCAGCTTGGATACGGCGTGCTCCATGCTGCGGGCGTTCATGGTCACGCCCACGTTGGTAAGCGTCGCCGCCGGCAGGATGAAGCGGCAGCTATCGATGGCCACACGCCGGATGCGCAGGTTGAAGGCTCCGACACGCTCCTTCTCTCGCCTCGGTTGCGCCTCCCGCAGATGCGCCCGAAGGCCTTCCAGCAACTCCTCATAGGCCGTGAATAGCCCTCGGCACGTCTCTACGTACACCGACCGCAGTTCCGGTTCCTCGTCTAGCTCCCGGGGCACGTGAAAGTAGTCCGACGGCATTATCTGAAACCGCGAGGACTTCTCCGTGTACGAAGCCAGCCGGTTGTCCTCCAGCGTGTCGCAGGCCAGCCTGGACACGTTCTCCACGGCCAGGTGCAGGACGGCGTGCTCCGCCACCGATGCGTGGCCGTAACCGAGCACCCACCGCTCGTGGAACCCGGCGGCCCGCTCCTCGCTCACCTGCTGCGCGATTTCGTCGAAGGGTTCGGGCCGCCGGGAAGTCATGGCGAACACCACCGCCAACTGTTCCTCCGACAGGTCTCGGGGACTCAGGGGGTAGACGCGGCGCGGATGGTCGGGAGGGTTCATGGGGAATCTGTCGTCATGCTAAGGGACCGGAATGGGGAGGAGTGTCGCCTGTTGTAATGATATTAGATATCGGGAAGGAGTAGGAAAACGAGTGACTCGTTTCAGAGAAGACAGGCGTGCGGAGGACTCGTTTTGGAAAACGAGTAACGAGGCATTTGATGAGTTGCAGGCGTGAAATTGGATGATTTTGGACTTATTACTGGTTTTTGCGAATTTTGGCGGGAAAGTGCGCTCAGGAATGAGAAAGAGTATCGACTTAGGCAGATGCATTAGCCTCAGGCAATGGGAAATGGACGCGACTATCCTGTTCATGGGCAGATGGTAGCAGGGGAATGGGATATGCGGCAATGGGGGAAATGGCAATAGTAAGGGGTCAGTCCTTCAGGGTGTTGGGGTGTTCCAGCAGACGCTTCACGTCGTGCAGGAACCGCGCCCCGCCGGCCCCGTCCACCACACGATGATCGATGGATATCGTCGCCTTCATCATACGCGCAATAGTAATTTCGTGGTTCTTCACCACCGGCTTCTCCTTGACGGATCCGATGGCCAGAACCGCCGCGTTGGGGGGGTAGATAATCGCGGTGAACATGTCAACGTCGTACATCCCCATGTTGCTTATGGCGAAAGTACCTCCGGCGTACTCGCTGGGAGTAAGCGCGCCGCCGTGGGCCCGCTGTATCAGGTCCCGGCTCGCTTTGCTGATGTTCACCAGGTCCCGGTTCTGGCAGTCGGATATGACGGGAATTATCAGCCCTTCGTCCAGCGCGACAGCGATGCCGATGTTCACGTGGGGGCTGCTGACGAGGCGGTTGTCCTGGTAGTGGGAGTTGAAGGCGGGGTGCTTTTCGATGGCCAGGGCGCAGGCCTTGATTATCAGGTCGTTGAAGCTGACGCGGACCCCCTGGGGCAGCTCCCTGTTGAGTTCGCGCCGGAACTCGGTGGCGCGGGTCATGTCAATCTCTGTGGTCACGTAGAAGTGGGGGGCCTCCCGCATGCTGCGGGACGTTCGGGCCGCGATGAGGCGGCGCATGGGGCTGAGGGCTATGGAGTGCTCGTCGTCTACGGCGGCTGATAAAGCCGCCCCGTCGGAAGGTTCATCCGGCGCCAATTCGTCCGCATAGATGACGCCCAGGGTCGCGCCCACGGAGGCCGACCTTCCGGCCGGGATGTGGATGCTTCGCAGGGCGCCGCTGACCGGCGATTCCAGGTCGACGATGGCCTTGTCCGTCTCGATCTCGACGACGACCTCGCCCCGGGTGATGGTGTCGCCCGCGGCCTTCAGCCATCGGACGACCATGCCCTCTTCCATCTCCTCGTCCAGTTGGGGCATTTGAAGATTTACGGCTGCGGGCAAATTTTCCTCCAGGGTCGGGCAAGGCGTTGGTTATGCATCAGGTGTGCAGCGAAGCTCCCGCAGCGTCCAGGGAAGCCTCCTTGAGCGCTTCCGAAAGGGTCGGATGGGCGTGGACCATCCAGCCCAGCTCCGTGATGCCGCCCTCCAGCATTCGAGTCATGGAAACCTCCGCCAGCAGCTCCGTAGCGTCGGCGCCAATCATGTGGGCGCCCAGAATCTCGCCGTAGGCGGCGTCGGCCACCAGCTTCACCATCCCCTCCGATTCGCCCATGGCGGCGGCCTTCCCGCTGGCCATGTAGGGGAATCGTCCCACCTTCACCTCGTAGCCCTCGGCCCGCGCCTGCTCCTCCGTCAGCCCCATGCTGGCCACCTGGGGGCTGCAATAGGTTGCCTTGGGCATGTCGAGGTAGTTGAGCGAAGGGGGATTGCGTCCGGCCAGCCGCTCCACCACGTAGACACCCTGGGCAGAAGCGGCGTGGGCCAGCAGCAGTTTGCCGTTCACGTCGCCGATGGCGTAGACGCCGGGGGCCGAAGTGGCGAGGTCGTCGTTCACGGGGATGAAGCCCCGGTCGGGCGTGACGCCGATGGCCTCCAGCCGGAGGTTTTCCACGTTGCCCTGAACGCCGACGGCCACAAGCACGCGGCCGCAGCGAATATCGACTTTCCCGTCGTTCGTCTCCACCCGCAGCACGCCGGAGTCCCCGTTCCGGTCGAAGGCGAAGGCCCTTGTGCCCGTCATGATGTTTATGCCCTTCCGCCTCAGGGACCGCTCCAGCAGTTGGCTTATCTCCGCGTCCTCGTTGGGCAGCAGGCGGGGCATCATCTCCACGATGGTGACGTTGACGCCGTAGGAGTTGTAGACGGACGCGAATTCGACGCCGATGGCCCCGCCGCCGAGGACCACGGCGTTGGAGGGCAGGTCCGCCTGCTCCAACGCCTGACGGCTGGTGATGACCACCTTTTCGTCGACGGGCAGGATGGGGATGGTGCGGGGCCTCGCGCCTGTAGCGATGATGACGTTCTCGGCGGAGATGACGCTGTCGTCCGGCGAGACGTGGAGGGTGTGGGCGTCGACGAAGCGGGCCTCCCCCGCCACGTGCTCCACGCCGTTCTTGCGCAGCAGATGGGCGATGCCGCGCACCATCCGGTTGACGACGCGTCGGCTGCGGGAGATGGCCCTGGAGTAGTCGACGGTGAAGTTGTCGAAGGAGACGCCGAACTCCTGCGCCCGGTGGAACAGGCTGACGACCTCTGCGTTGCGCAGGATCGCCTTGGAGGGGATGCAGCCCCAGTTGAGGCAGACGCCGCCCAGCGCCTCCCGCTCGACTACGATGGTGGAGAGGCCAAGCTGCGCGGCGCGAATGGCGGCAACGTACCCGCCCGGCCCCGCGCCGATGATGGCCAACTGGTATTGCTTAGAAGGAACCGTCAACCCCTAACCTCCTCCCGAATTAACCCGACGACAAGAAAATCAAGTGCGCCTGATTATACCGAGGGAGGGGCTGGTGGGGGAAGAGGGGGGTTTCTAAATATTGAGGGCTAGGAAAACGAGCATTGTTGCCTTGGGAGTCGTAAGTCAAGAGTCAAGGGAATCGATATGCCTAACTGGCACATCTAGAATTTGGTAGACAGTCGTCGCTACGCGTCAAGGTGTCTGTTCCATTCTCAATTGTGTGCCAGGCGGAATTGCTGGGGGCGTATTGGCAATGGAGGGTTGCCAATCTTCCCGTCATAGAATAGTAAGTCTGGCCTTCTGCGCCTTCCATGTTCATGACGACCATCCAAAGTCAATAGGGAATCTACTCCTTCGGAGATCGCCGTAGCAACATGAACAGTGTCAGCGGGAGCAAGCCGTGGGTTTTCCGAACCAATGGAGCTAGCCAAGTCTGCAATTCTCGGAGTAAGGGTGACTACTCGCACGTAAGGACGATTTGTATGGAAGATGTCGCGAACGATGTCGTAACGGGATTCGTCGTGACTTGGATGCCTACGAAGTTCAGCCAGTACCAGCGTAGAAACAACTATGAGCCGCTCCCTGGTCGGCAGTTGGGCACTCCTTATCAAAGCATCCACCGCTTCTGCGGCTGCCTGTTCATGTTCGTCGGGACTGTTCTTGAGATAGGCGATAAACAGGCAAGTATCCCAATACTCTCTAATCATCTTCTCCGGATTCTCTCATCTGACGAACATACTCGTATGCGGATAAGCCATTTGCGAATTCAGGTATCGCGCCTCTGTATTTCGTAATGTCCTCTACGTCAGGGTCCGGGACCCGCTCAAGACAACTCGGGTCGGTTAGAGAGATAGGTACGCCATCATGCCTGTAGCGTATAAGTCCCTCCGCAACCACCCTGCATCCAAGGATATCTTTGACCTTGGGCAGGAAGTCGTCGGGAAACGAGCACCGCACCCTGTGTTCAGTTGCGTGTTCGAATATAACAAAATACGGCTGGCGCCTAACGGAAATGACATCAAGCTTTCCATCGATCGAAGACCAAGCAGTATACTGGACTTGAGTAGACTTTCCGCTCTTTTGCACCTGTGGCTCAATACGCAAGGGCTCGTGTCCACCTGCTTCTAGTGAGGCTGGGGAAGTTCGCTTAATCCTGTTGACGAGACGCTGCATAGTCCGTCGGGCGTCTGGGGAGATCGTGGCAGGCCATTCACCTTGGTGTCCTTCACCGGCCCTAAAACCGCGGTAGGTGTCGGCAATGATGTCTTGCAATTCATCCGGCCCGACACCATTGACCGATGCGGTGATCTGAATGTCATCAGTGTCAACCCTCCACGCTACGAGAGGGGGTTGACCGCTTCGGGATTCCTCGATACTTCTAAGTATGGCTCGAATGTCTTTGGTGGTGTTGGTAAAGAACTCTAATGGCAACCCAGAGCGTTCCATTTGCAGTCTCAAGGTAAACTTGTCCCGTTCCGTAGCCATCTATTTCCTCCTTTCCGCCGCCAACAAATAGACCACGTATGTCACCAAATCGTCGTAGCTAATCGTTTCGTATGATGCCCTAACGGGCGACTCGGTTTGTACCATGTTGTACCTTCAAGCAATCAAGTGTCAGCAACTATGGCTTCGGTCTTGACTACACAGTACCAGTATAAAGCGAAGCAAACCGACATTCCACCAGTCCAGTTCTTACTCCATCACCAACTAAAGTGCAGTGCCACATGCCCGTCCCGCCACGGCAGTTGGCGTATCCAACCGTCTACCTCGGCCTTGTCAGTTTCGCTCAGGCCGGCTGATGCGGCGTAGCTGTTGGCGAAACTTAGCAGAGATTCAAGGGTGTATTCTGCGATTATGTTTTCGCCCTCTGCCAGGCCCCAATCGGCATCATCGTAGTTGTGTGCCAGGTGCCAGGCAAACTTCACACATGCGCCCTTCGGGGAATTTGAGTAATCGAATCGCACTGTGCCAACGTCCAGTCCCATCGTGCATCCCTCCCTCAAGAAATAGTGTTCGGTGCATATTCTATCGGACCCGCTGGCAATTGTGAGGTCCCAACCTTTGGAGGAGGTGACGGAATTCGTTGACGCTGCCGAAAGCGCGGTGCTATAGTTAATCCCGTCGGCTTCATCCACCCACTGGTTCCTCAAGGGAGAAAAAATGCCGGAAGCCTTGGCGGAAAACTGGCTGGCCCTGCTCTTTGCGGGCATCATCGCCTTTGTGGCCATGGCCATCATGTTCGCCGCTTCCTTCCTCATATCGTCCAAGCGGAAGTCCGACATCAAGCAGACCGCCTACGAATGCGGTATCCCCGCCGCTCCCTACGCCTTCTCCCAGATAAACATCCGCTACTACATATTTGCGATCCTCTTCCTTATATTCGACGTGGAGGCGGTGTTCCTCTTTCCCTGGGCGGTGGTATTCATCGGAAGCAACATCGCCTTCTACGCCATGATGATATTCCTGGCGGTGCTGTTCTTTGCCATCCTCTACGGGTGGAAGAAAGGAGTCCTGGAATGGCGGAGATAAAACCAAACCCCGGCAACCTGCCGGGCCCCAATTTGCTGAATAAGGGCATGCCGGGCGTCATTACGGCCCAGTCCGAGCAGCTTTTCGCCATGGCCCGAAAGTCGTCCCTCTGGGCAATGACCTTCGGCCTGGCCTGCTGCGCCATCGAAATGATGTCCACCTACATGGCCCATCACGACTTCGACCGGTTCGGCGTCGTCACCTGGCCCTCTCCCCGTCAGTCCGACGTGATGATCGTCGCCGGCACCGTGGTCAAGAAGATGGCCGACCCGATCCGCCTGCTGTATGAGCAGATGCCGGAACCCAAGTGGGTGATTGCCATGGGCAGCTGCGCCACCAACGGCGGCCCCTACTACCGCTCCTACTCCGTGGTCATGGGCGTGGACCACATTGTGCCCGTGGACGTTTACGTCCCCGGCTGCCCGCCCCGTCCGGAGGCGCTGATGCAGGGTATCCTGAAGCTACAGGAAAAGATAGTGCAGGACGCGAAGGGTGAACCGGCGCGCAGCTAGAGGCAGGGCCGAGCCCGAACCCGTCGATGAGATGGCGGCCCTTTCGCCGGAGGGTCGTCGTATTCTGGATGTGGTGGCTGAGGCCGTCGGCGACCGGAAGGTGGAGACCGGCGCCGTCCTAGACAGGCCCCGCATCTCCGTGGACGCCGAGGACATCGCCGACGTTTGCAGCGCCCTCAAGACCAATCCCGACACGGCCTTCAAGACCCTCCTCTGCATAGCCGCCGTCGACTACAAGGAGTATATCCAGATTGTGTACCTGCTCCACTCCAGCAAGGAGGAGCAGACCCTGGCCATCAAGACCGACCTGCCCTACGAAAACCCGAGCCTGCCGACGATAACGAACGTCTGGCGCGCCGCCGATTGGTACGAACGGGAGGCCCACGACCTGTTCGGCGTCGAGTTCGAAGGCCACCCGGATCTTGCGCCCCTGCTTCTCTACGAGGGCTTCGAGGGACATCCCGGACTGAAAGAGTTCCCCTTCCACGAATATGAAGAGTACTAGTTCAATGCCGGAGGCGCTGTCATGAAGGCCGAGCCTAAGCCGCTGGTGCTCCGCGGCGCCGTCATCAGCCAGGGAGAGGCCTTCCTGGCCACGGTTGACCGCCTGCCCCTCGTGTCCTACGGCGACACGGCGGAGGAGGCGGAAAGCCGGCTGGTGCGGGACTTTCGGAACTGGGCGGAGTCTCGCGAAGAGAAGGGGATACTGGAAAAGGAGCTTATCGACGCGGGCTACGAGAACGTGGACGAGTACACCGAGATATACTTGATTTTTTCCGATCTTGACGACGAAGAGCAACAGCCATGACCATGCTGAATGAAGGCCAGCAAGTAGACCTGCTGATGAACATGGGGCCTCAGCACCCCAGCACCCACGGTGTCTTCCGGATGCTTCTGCGGGTGGACGGCGAGGTCATCGTCGACGCCGAGCCCCACATCGGCTACCTGCACAGGGGGTCGGAGAAGCTGGCCGAAGGGGAGCAGTACCACCAGGTGGTCACCCTCTTCGACCGC
Organism: uncultured Dehalococcoidia bacterium; assembly: GCA_951812825.1. GTDB lineage: Bacteria > Chloroflexota > Dehalococcoidia > Lucifugimonadales > JAPULR01. The sequence goes on from OX638324.1 coordinate 1,587,134, forward strand.
ATGGACTACATCAGCAATTTCAACAACGAGTGGGTCTTCTGCCGCGCCGTCGAAAAGCTCATGGGCGCGGAGGTGCCGGAGCGCGCCGAGTACATCCGCGTTATCCTCGGGGAACTTAACCGCATAGCCAGTCACCTGCTGTTCCTGGGCACCTTCGGTCTGGACGCGGGAGCCATGACGCCGGTCATGTTCGCCTTCCGGGGTCGCGAGCGGATTCAGGCCCTGTTCGAAGGCGTCAGCGGCGCCCGCATGATGCACAACTACGTGCACGTGGGCGGCGTCAAGGAAGACGTGCCCCCGAACTTCAAGGAGATGATGGCGGAGTTGCTCGCTGACCTGCGCGAGGACGTGGAGGAATGCGACCGGCTGTTGAGCTTCAACGAGGTCTTCGTCGCGCGGTCCAAGGACATTGGCGCCATCGACTTGGACACGGCCATCGACTACGGCTGGACGGGCCCCTGCCTCCGCGCCTGCGGCATGGAGTACGACGTTCGCAGGGCCGAGCCCTACTCCATCTACGACCGGTTTGAATTCAACGTGCCCGTGGGCCGCGACGGCGACTGCTGGGACCGCTACTTCGTACGCGTGTTGGAGATGTACGAGTCCCTCCGAATCATCGATCAGGCCCTGGAGGGTATGCCCGAGGGCGAGGTCAACTCCGTTGGCGGCCGCCTCGTCCGCCCGCCCAAGGGCGACGTTTACGTCCGGGCCGAAAACCCCCGCGGCGAAATCGGCGTCTACCTGGTCAGCGACGGTACGGATAAGCCCTACCGCGTGAAAGTCCGACCCCCCTCCTTCTGCAACCTGAGCGCCCTGCGCCTCCTGGTGAAGGACTCCTATATCGCCGACGCCGTGGTCATTCTCGGTTCTCTGGACATCGTTCTCGGTGAGGTGGACCGGTGAACCTTCTGGACATCCTGCTTCTGATTATCGCCCTGCTGATACTGTTCACGGCTCTCTCCATTGTGGTCATCTCCATGATCTGGATTGAGCGTAAGTTCCTGGGCCGCTTGCAGCGCCGGCTCGGCCCAACCCGCACCGGCCCTTTCGGCCTCCTCCAGCCCGTCGCCGACGCGGTGAAGCTCGTGTTGAAGGAAGACCTTATACCTTCCACGGCGGACAAGGCCATATTCTGGGTGGCCCCCCTGTTGGTGCTCATCCCCTCCTTTATGATCTGGGTGACCATCCCCGCCACCAAGGACCTGGTGCTGCGAAACCTGGACCTGGGACTCTTCGTCATAGTCGCCCTGCTGGTGGTGTCCATTCTGGGGCTGCTGCTGGCGGGTTGGGGTTCCGCCAACAAGTACGGCGCCCTCGGCGGTCTGCGTTCCGCCGCCCAGCTGGTGAGCTACGAGGTGCCGCTGGTGATGGTGGTGGTATCCGTGGCAATTCTGGCGGAATCCCTGGACCTGCGGGTCATCGCCGCCAGCCAGGTGCCCATAGGCGTTGCCGAGGGTGTGCTGAACGAGGTGAAGGAAGCGGGCGGCAGCTTCAACCACATCGGCGTGCCCCTGATTCTTATTTTCCCGCTGGGCATGGTGCTCTTCCTCATCGCGGGCCTGGCGGAGGTGGGACGCATTCCCTTCGACATATATTTTGCAGAATCTGAAATCGTGGGTGGACCGTTTGTGGAATACAGCGGCGCCCACTTCTCCGTGTTCTTCCTGGCCGAGTACATCAACACCTTCCTGGTCGGGGCCTTGGCCGCTCTCTTCTTCCTCGGCGGCTGGTACGGTCCCTTCCTGCCGGAGTGGATATGGTTCCTGGTGAAGACCTACGCTGTAGTCGTCGTCATCTTCTGGATTCGGGGAACCTTCCCCCGCCTGCGGGTAGACCAGCTTATGGCCTTCGGCTGGAAGGCGATGATCCCCCTCTCCTTCGTGGGGGTGGTCATCTGCGCCGTGTACCGGTTCTACGACTGGCCGGCCTGGACGATGACCGTCATGTCTCTGGCTGTTTTGGGTGTGGTAGGATATTGGCTGTACCGAAGGTTCACCCAGCCGGTGCAGCGGTTGGCGAAGCTCTATGGAAGACGTCCCGGGAGGGTTGGAAATGTTAGCTAGCATGAAGGGGATGGTGTTGACCATCGTCTCCGCGTTCAAAAAGCCCGTCACGGACCAGTATCCCACCAAACCGCGCAAGCTCCAGGACCGTTACATGGGGTTCCCCGCTCTCACGTGGGACTTCGAGGTGGAGGAGCCATACTGCACCTCCTGCATGGTCTGCATTCGCCAGTGCCCCACCCAGTGCATGAGCGCCACCATGAAGGACAACCCCCTGCAGAAGGAAGGCAAGAGCAAGCGCCGTAAGATTGTCGACACTTTTGAGATCAACCTGAACCGGTGCATCTTGTGCGGCATCTGCGTAACCGTGTGCAACTTCGACGCCATCGTCATGAGCCACGAGCACGAGATGAGCGTGTACGAGCGCAACGGCGACCGCGTAGACTTGATTGAGCTTCTGGAGATGGGCAAGCGGTACCAGGAGGAGCAGGACTGGGTACCTCCCTCGACCCTTAAGAAGAAAGCGGCTCCCCGCCGAAGACCGGCGGCCCGCAGGCCCCGACCAACCAAAAAAGCATCTCAGGAGGAGAAGGCCCAACCCAAGGCCTAATTCTGAAATGACCTGGTTCTTCTTCTTCCTCATCTCCGCCATGGCTTTGGGTGGTGGGTTGGGCGTTGTGGCTGCCCGCAACGTGGTCCATTCCGCCCTGTTCCTGCTTCTATCTCTCCTCGCCGTCGCGGGCCTATACGTGCTGCTGCTGACGGAGTTTCTGGCCCTGGTGCAGATCTTCATTTACGGCGGGGCGATAATCATCGTGCTTCTATTTGCCATCATGCTCACCCGCTCGCGGGAGTTCCCCCGGATAACGGACAATGCCCAGTGGCCCCTGGCGGCGGTAGCGGCGCTGCTCTTCTTCGGCCTGCTGACCTTTGCTTTTCTGGTCAACCGGCCGGAGGCGGACGAACGAAGCCGCGTTGCCTTCACCGACCTGGGCCGCTCCCTTTTCACTGACTGGGCGCTGCCCTTCGAGATTGCTTCCATCGTGCTGCTCATTGCCCTGGTGGGGGCCATCGTTATTGCCCGGGACGACGGGAGGCGCGGTTGATAGACCTGGCCTTCTTCCAGATTGTCAGCGGCGCCCTCTTCGCCATTGGGCTGTACGGTGTGCTGGCCCGCCGCAGCGCCGTGCTGGTGCTCATGTCCATCGAGTTAATGCTCAATGCGGTGAACCTGAACCTGATAGCGTCGGCGGCCTTCCTTGACCCGTCCCGCTTTACCGGACTGATAATCGCCATCTTCGTCATCACCGTGGCTGCGGCGGAGGTGGGGCTGGCCCTCGCCATCGTCTTGCGGATCTTCCGCAACCGGGCCACGGTCAACCTGGACGAAATAGATCTGATGAAAGGGTAGCTGAGTTGCGTTTCCGCAAGACTTTGGACAAAGGGGAGAAGGACTAGACCATGCCGACTATGGAATGGGCCTGGCTCATCCCGGCGCTGTGCTTTATCGCCTTTCCGATTATCGCTATCTTCGGGCGATATCTACCCGGCAAGGGTTCCTTCCTTGCCATCCTGGCCATTGCCGCCGGCTTCGTCCTGTTCCTATTCGTCGCTTACGACAGGATAGACCAGGGCGCGACGGGGCTGGACGTCTTTACCCGGGAATGGTTCCAGGCGGGCAGCGCAACCCTGACCTGGGGCATCATAGTCGATCCCTTGACGGTGGTAATGCTGGGTCTCGTTACCTTCGTGGCGATGATGATTCAGATCTACTCCATCGGCTACATGAAGGGCGACCCCCGCTACGGCTGGTACTTCGCCCTCCACTCGCTGTTCGCCGCCTCCATGCTTGCGCTGGTGCTGGCCGACAACTTCCTGCTGCTGTACGTGGCGTGGGAGCTCGTCGGCGTCTGCTCCTACCTGCTCATCGGCTTCTGGTACGAGAAACAGTCCGCGGCTGAAGCCGCCAAGAAGGCCTTCGTCACCACCCGGCTAGCCGACGTTGCCCTCCTGGTGGGCATCCTGCTTCTCTTCCGGGAAGTGGGCACCTTCAGCATGATGGAGACCTTCCACCAGGCGGAGCTGCTGATGGCCGGCGAGGACAGCCTGCTTTCCAGCGGCACGGCGTTGACTTCTGCTCTGCTGCTGTTCGTGGGAGCCATGGGCAAGTCGGCCCAGATCCCCTTCCACGTGTGGCTTCCCGACGCCATGGAAGGCCCCACCCCGGTCAGCGCCCTCATCCACGCAGCTACTATGGTTGTGGCGGGAGTGTTCCTGGTTGCCCGCACCTTCCCTCTCTTCGAGGCGGCCCCCGACGCCCTGCTGGTGGTGGCAATAGTCGGCCTGGCGACCACCCTGCTGACGGCGACCATGGCCCTGGCCGCCACGGACCTGAAACGGATTCTGGCCTACTCCACCGTGAGCCACTTGGGACTGATGATGCTCTCCCTTGGGGCCTTCGGCTATACCGCCGCCATATTCCATCTGATGGCCCACGGCTTCTCTAAGGCCCTGCTCTTCCTCGGCGCGGGCAGCGTGATGCACGGGGCCGACCAGACGGACATCCGGAAGATGGGCGGCCTCGCCAAGGTTATGCCCCTGACATCCTTCACCTTCGCCATAGGCGCATTGTCGCTGGCTGGCATACCTATCTTCGCCGGTTTCTGGAGCAAGGACGAAATCCTGCTGGCCGTGCTTGAACACCGGCACTGGCTGTTCCTGGCCTTCACCCTGCTTGCCGTCTTCCTCAGCGCCCTCTACATGGCGCGGGCCTACTTCATCGCCTTCCGAGGCGAACTCAAGGAGGAAAACCGTACCGCCCACGAAGCCCCCACGTCCATGGCGCTGCCGATGGTGCTGCTGGCCGTGCTGGCGGCGGGTTTCGGATTCATCGCCCTCGAGTGGGGCGGCGGATTCGAAGGCATCGGCTCATTCCTCTTCTTCGACAAGGCCCACGGCTTCGAATTCAACGTTGCCCTCGCCGTCGGCTCCCTCGTCCTGGCCCTGCTGGCCGTATTCCTGGCTTGGTCCTCCTACCTGAAGGGGAAGCCCTATCTCTCAACCCTCAAGTCGTTGACGACCCCCTTCCCCGCCCTCGCCGAGCGCGGCTACTTCTTCGACCACGTCTACCAGTGGACCATCGACCGGGTGATCCTCGTCTTCTCCGGCTTCCTCGGCTTCTTTGACCGCGTCGTTGTCAACGATACCGGCGTCGACGGCCCGGCTAACTCCGTGAAGCGCTCCTCCTTCAACCTTCGCCGCCACGTGACTGGCCGCGTCTACAACTACGCCCTCGTCATGGTGCTGGGCGCGTTGGGCCTCGGCGTTGCATGGTGGGCAATGGTGGCGGTCGGCTAAGCGTCATGGCAGATTTCAAGAGCATAGCCCTTCTGCTGACCATCCTGCTGCCCGCCGGAGCGGGTACGCTGCTGGTGTTCATGCCCCGCGGCCAGACCATGGCCATCAAGAGCCTCGCGGCCCTCGCCGGCGCGCTGACCCTCGCCCTGACCATCGTCATCTTCGCCATGTACGACTACGGCGAAGGGGGCTACCAGTTCGTCAACGCCTGGCGCTGGTTGGACGACCCGATGAACATCGACTTCAGCCTGGGTATCGACGGCATCTCCGCGCCCATGGTGCTGCTAACGGGCATCGTCATGTTCGCCGGTGTTCTCGTGTCCTGGAACGTAGCCCCGCGCTCCAAGGACTTCTTCGTCCTGTTCATGTTCCTTGTGGCGGGAGTCTTCGGCGTCTTCGTCGTCCGGGACCTCTTCTTCCTGTTCTTCTTCTACGAACTGGCAGTGCTGCCTATGTTCCCCCTCATAGGCATCTGGGGAAGCAGCACCGACTTCGGCAACTTCCTCCGCACCAAGGAATACGGGGCCATGAAGCTGACCCTGTATCTGGTGGCGGGCAGTGTGCTGGTGTGGATTGGCATTATTGCCCTGTATGTGGCCGCCAGCGATTTTCTTGGCGATGGCGCGACGGCACAGGCAGGCTTCTCCCTTGAACTTCTGGAGACCCTTGGACAAGAGGGGGCCTTCAGCCGGAACTTCCAGCTGCTCTTCTTCCCCTTCTTCATGGTTGGCTTCGGCGTCCTTGCCGGCCTCTGGCCCTTCCACACCTGGTCACCCGACGGCCACGTAGCCGCCCCCACTGCGGTGAGCATGGTCCACGCCGGCGTGCTGATGAAGCTGGGCGCTTATGGTATCATCCGCGTTGGCATGACCCTGCTGCCGGAAGGCGCGGAGGCCTGGATGCCGGTGCTTATCGGACTTGGGACGGTGAACGTCATCTACGGCGCGATATCCGCCCTCTCCCAGAAGGACTTGAAATACGTCGTCGGCTACTCCAGCGTCAGCCACATGGGGCTGGTGCTCATGGGCATCGCCACCCTGCACCCACTAGGCCTGGGCGGCGCTGTGCTTCAGATGTTCTCCCACGGAATCATGACGGCCCTTTTCTTCGCCGTCGTCGGCATCATTTATGAGAAGACCCACACCCGGGACATCACCGTTCTCGGCGGCTTGTCCAAGCGGATGGGTTTGACTGTGACCTTCTTCGCCGTCGCGGGCCTCACCTCCCTCGGACTGCCCGGACTGAGCGGATTCGTTGCCGAGGTGCTCATCTTCATGGGCGCCTTCCAGGAATACTGGTATCTGGCCGTTCTCGGCGTTGTCGGCGCGGCAATAACCGCTGTCTACATCCTCCGTTTGCTGGCGCGGGCCTTCTTCGGCCCGATGGACCCGCGCTGGGAGCACCTCAGCGACGGTGGTCGAATAGAGATGGGCGCGGCGGCAATGCTCGTGTTCATCCTGATTTTCGTCGGCGTCTGGCCGCTCCCCCTCATGGATGTCATCAACAGCGGCGTCGCTGAACTCTTGAGCAGGTTCCCAGGCGTATGACCGATAATCTACATCTGCTGCTGCCGGAATTCCTGCTGGCGTCCCTCGCCATTCTGGTGCTGGGCGTGGACCTGTTCCTTCCCGCCGGCCGGAAGCACCTCCTCGCGTGGCTCAGCGTCGCGGGCCTGGTGGGACTGCTGGTCCTGTCCCTCCTCATGCTCTGGGGGAAGGACATCTCCCTCTACGGCGGTCTGATTAAGACGGACTCCTACTCGCTGCTCTTCAAGGTCTTCTTCTACGTCCTCGGCGGCGTGGTAATCCTCTCCGCCGTCGACTTCGTCAAGAAGCATCTCCGAAGCCCCGGCGAGTTCTACGCCATTGTGCTGTTTGCCGTACTTGGCATGTCCGTCATGGCCGCGTCGGTGGAGCTGCTAACGGCCTACATCGCCCTGGAGTTGATGAGCTTCAGCTTCTACATCATGGTCGCCTACGGACGGAACAACCCCAAGTCCAACGAGGCCGGCGTAAAGTACATTCTCATCGGCGCCTTCTCCTCCGCCATTCTGCTCTACGGTGTGAGCCTCCTCTACGGCGCTGTGGGGGTCACCCGCTACGACGAAATCGCCGCCGCCCTGACGACCGCGATGGCCAACGCCGACGCTGTCTCCCCCACCCTCTGGGTAGGACTGGCGCTGGTCCTGGTAGGCCTGGGCTTCAAGGTTGCCGCCGTGCCCTTCCATATGTGGGCGCCCGACACCTATGAGGGCGCGCCCCTGCCCGTGACGGCGTTCCTCTCCGTGGGTTCCAAAGTTGCTGCCTTCGCCCTGCTGCTCCGGCTCTTCGGCGAAGCGTTCATGCCCACCATCGACCAGTGGCAACTGCTGGTGGCGGTGCTTGCGGCCATAACCATGATACTCGGCAACGTGGTTGCCATCGCCCAGCGAAACATGAAGCGGCTGCTGGCATACTCCAGCGTCGGCCACGTGGGGTTCATGCTTCTCGGCATCGCCGCCCTCTCCCACGTGGGCGCAGAGTCGTTGATTCTGTACATGATCGGCTACGCCGTAACCAGCATGGCCGTCTTCACCGCGCTTATTGCCTTCTTCAACGTGACGGGCCGCGACGACATTGCCGATATGGGCGGCCTGGCCGACAGCCATCCCTTCCTAGCCGCGGCGATGGCGATAGGGCTGTTCTCCCTCGGCGGGCTGCCCTTCTTCGCGGGCTTCACCATCAAGTTTTACCTGTTCACCGCCGCCGCCACTCAGGGCCTACTGTGGCTCTCCGGCGTAGCCATGTTCAGCAGCCTCATCTCCCTCTACTACTACCTGATGGTGGTGCGGCAGATGTACATCGAGCCGGCGCCAGCCTGGGCGATGGAAGAGGCGGAAGAAGAGGAATCCGTCTACGACGAACAGGCGACAACCGGCAAGCCCTCTAAGCTGATTGTAACGGTGCTCGCAGCGCTGACCCTGGGCGTCATATTCGTTGGCGTGTACCCCTTCCCGCTGCTGGAGGCAATCAAGTCGGCAGCGGGTGCGCTCCTGGGCGCAAGCTAGCTTTCCCTTTCTACGCTGAGGACGGACAATAAGCCATCCTGCAAGAAGTGTCCTTTACTTGGAAGGGAATTTGCACGGGAATCGAAGACTGGCTGGACGAAGACTTGGATATAGACAGTCTATAGTAGACCGGGTTCGAAAAGTCTCTTGTGTGGGAGCAAAGGGCTTTAGCGCTACCCAAAGTTAAGACTAGTCGTTTTGGATCCCCTACCCATCCCCCAACTCCGCATTTGCTATAATACGCCTAACCTGAACCGCGAGGCCTAACCGCATGGATACCGCCCAAAGACCCCTCATCATCTCCGTCATTGGTGGCCGCTACCCATCCCCGCAAGCCCGCGACTACGCAGAGGAAGTAGGCCGGGAACTGGCCCGAAACGGCGCGGCGGTAGCCTGCGGCGGCCTCATCGGAGTTATGGAGGCCGTCTGCAAGGGCGCAAAGTCTGAGGGCGGGCTGACCATTGGCATCCTTCCCGGCGATGACCCGGCAGCCGCCAACCCCTACGTGGACCTGCCTATCTGCACCGGCATCATGTACGCTCGCAACATGGTGGTGGTCAAGACAGGACGAGCCGTCATAGCCATCGACGGCTCCTTCGGTACCATGTCGGAGATCGGCCACGCCCTTGCCGAGGACATCCCGGTAATTGGGCTGGACACGTGGAGTTTCTCAAACGAGACTGAAGATGACGCAGAAGACCCCATCATCCGCGCCACAAACCCGACGGACGCCGTCGCGAAGGCCATAGCTGCCGCTAAGGCGCGGAATACGCAGTCCTTCAATCCCCAAAGACGAACTTGACCCTCATAGCCAACATCCGGGCGCGGGAGATTCTGGACTCCCGCGGCAGTCCCACGGTGGAGGCTGAAGCGCGCCTGACGGACGGTTCCGTGGGCGTTGCCGCCGTGCCCTCGGGGGCCAGCGTTGGCACCCATGAAGCCCTGGAGATGCGAGACAAGGACCCCCATCGATTCGGTGGACGGGGCGTCCTCAAGGCCGTTGACAACATTCATAATCGAATAGCCCCGGCGTTGCGGGGTCGTTCGCCCTTCAGCCAGTCCAACGTTGACGGCCTGTTGCTGGAGCTGGACGGCACACCCAACAAGGCCAACCTGGGAGCCAACGCCATGCTCGCTGCCTCCATGGCCGTGGCCCACGCCGCCTCCTCCTCCAAGGGTATGCCTCTCTATCGATATCTGGTGTTGAGCGAGAAGGTCACGCTGCCCGTGCCCATGTTCAACATACTGAACGGCGGGGCTCACGCCTCCGACTCCATAGACGTGCAGGAAATCATGGTGGCGCCTGCCGGCGTTCCCAGCTTCCGGGAAGCCCTGAGAGCCGGGGCCGAAATCTACCAGGCCTTGAAGACCATCATCCTTGGCAGGGGTCTCAGCGCCCAGGTGGGCGACGAAGGCGGCTTCGCCCCCCAACTTCCGTCCAACCGGTCGGCGCTGGAACTGGTGGCCCTGGCCGTTGAACGAGCCGGATATGTGCTGGGTGAAGACTGCTTTTTGGCCCTGGACCCCGCCGCCACCGAGTTCATGGAAGACGGCAGATACCATCTCCGACGGGACAACATCATCCTGAACGCCGAGGCGCTGACGGACTTCTACCGGGGCTGGAGCCGCGAGTTTCACATCATCAGCATCGAGGACGGTCTGGGAGAGGACGACTGGCTGGGGTGGCAGGGACTCTGCGATACTTTGGGCCACAGGGTGCAGCTGGTGGGCGACGATCTCTATACTACCAACCGCGATCGTATTCGCAGGGGCATACAGTTGAATGCCAGCAACGCCGTGCTTCTCAAGCTGAACCAGGCGGGCACAGTAACCGAGACTATTCAGGCCTTCGAAGAAACGCGTAAGGCGGGATGGGGCGCTGTGGTAAGCCACCGTTCGGGCGAGACGGAAGACACAACCATAGCCGACCTCGCCGTGGCCTTGGGCGCGGGGCAAATAAAGGCGGGCGCGCCCTGTCGCTCCGAGCGGCTGGCGAAGTATAATCGCCTTCTCCGCATTGAGGAGGAGTTGGGCGAAGACGCCGAGTTCGCCGGCATGTCCGCCTACGCCCACCTGGAGTTGGGGCAGTAATGACACAAGCTACACGGCCCGTCACCATTTCGCAGATTAGAAAAGCATTGGAGCCGGCTCTCAAAAAAGCCGGCGTCCTCAAAGCCGTTGTGTTTGGCTCCTATGCGAGGGGCGACGCCGATATCCAAAGTGACTTGGACCTGATGGTTATCGTCAAGACGAACCTCCCCTTCCTTGAGCGGTTTGACATGATCCCCGGTCTGCGAAGCGAATGTCCTGTTGAATCGATGGACCTGCTTGCCTACACCCCGGAAGAAGTCCACCGCATGATGGAGAGGGGGAGCGTTCTGCTGCCTGTTGTCCTTGAGGAGGGAGTTACCATATATGAAAGCGACCCTGTATTTGGAAATTGGTGGGAGCAGCAGGCCGCCTTGGTTGAGAAAGGGGAAGATGTGATGAAGCAAAACCCGGAAATTGCAGCTCGAAGTTGGCTCGGTCAGGCCAGAAGAGAACTTGGATCCTCTCTTGGTTTGCTTGAGGGCGGATACTTTGAGCAGGTCTGTTTCCATGCCCAGCAGGCCGCGGAGAAGGCCCTTAAGGGGTTGGCGTACCTGGGCGGCGCTAGACAGGTCCTGGGCCATTCATGCCTTCACCTCGTCAAGCAGCTTGAGGAGAAACACCCGTCCCTGGCCCCTCATAGGGACTCAGCCTGTCTACTTGACCAGGTCTATATCAGTAGTCGCTACCCCATCGATGACATGCAGGTCGCCCCCTACGAACTTTTTCCCCGCAGCCAGGCGGAAGACCTCATGGCCAGGGCGAAGGCAATTGTCGAGGAAGCGGGCCACATCATCGACCGGGCCTCCCGATCCCCTTTACCTTGACCCCTTTCTGGGCTGTTGCTAGAATACCGTGGGTTTCTGTTTGTGTCGAAACATGCGGGTAATTGGACTCACCGGAGGTATCGGCACAGGCAAAAGCCGGGTGGCCCGCATTCTGGAAGAACTGGGCGCTGTGGTAGTCAACGCCGATCTCCTGGGACATCAGGCTTATAAGCCAAATACGGAAACCTGGCAGCAGATTGTAGATGCCTTTGGCCCGGAGGTCGTGGGTCCCGAAGGAGAGATAGACAGGAAGCGTCTGGGTCGGATAGTCTTCTCCAGTCCCGGCGCCAAGATCAGGCTGGACGCCATCGTATGGCCGCAGATTGCCATACTGGCCCAAAGGCAGATAGAGAACCTTCTCAAGCAAGAAACTGATAGAATAGTGCTCGAAGCCGCCGTTCTGGTGGAGGCCGGATGGGATTTCCTGGTGGACGAGGTCTGGGTTACCCATGCCCCCAGGGATTTAGTCCGCCAGCGGCTGAAACTCAGGGACGGTCTGACCACGGAGGAGATAGATCGCAGAATAGATGCCCAGATTCCCTTTGAGGAACGGCTCAAGGAAGGATATATACCGATAGAGAACGCCTCCACCCCGGAGGATCTGCGTGACAGGGTACAAACTCTGTGGCGACGCCTAATTAAGGAAAGCGCCGAATAGAAATGGCCAACATCTCGAATTCCCTTTACAACCAGTTCACCATCGAGGAATACGTGGTGGAGCAGGAGCCCTTCTACCTCCCCGTCAGGGACGAGGTGGAGCTCTTCGAAGCTGCCTACGCCGCCAACGTTCCCATCCTTCTCAAGGGCCCCACCGGCACCGGCAAGACCCGCTTTGTGGAATATATGGCCTGGAAGCTCAGCAGGCCCGTGGTGAAGGTCAGCGCCGGCTCCGCCAACGGGGATAATGGGCGCGTCATCCCCCTCATAACCATCGCCTGTCACGAAGACCTCACCGCCAGCGACCTGGTCGGACGCTATCTGCTGGACGCCGAAGGCACCCGCTGGATAGACGGTCCCCTCACCCGCGCCGTCAAGTCCGGCGCCATCTGCTACCTCGACGAAATCGTCGAGGCCCGCAAGGACACCACGGTGCTCATTCACCCTCTGGCGGACCACCGGCGAGTGCTGCCCGTGGAGAAGCAGGGACTGGTGCTGGAGGCCAAGAAGGGCTTCCAGCTGGTCATCTCCTACAACCCGGGCTACCAGAGCGCCCTGAAGGACCTCAAGGAGAGCACCCGCCAGCGCTTCATCGCCATCGAATTCAGCCCTCCTCCGGCGGAGGAAGAGGCAAAGATAATCAAGAAGGAGTCGGACTGCACGGAAGAGCAGGCCCTTGCCCTGGCAAAGCTGGGAGAGAAGATCCGCAACCTCCACGACCACGGGCTCAAGGAAGGCGCAAGCACCCGCGTCCTCATCTATGCCGGCAAGCTCATGTCCCACGGCATCACGGCCCGCCGCGCCTGCCACGTTGCCGTAGTATGGGGCATCACCGACGACCACGAACTGCAAAGGAGCATTCAAGAGGTGGTCTCATCCATCTTTGAATAGAGACCCCTGTGAATGACAACCTGCTAACTGAACTGGAATCGGTCCTCGCCGAGAGGACGCCCATGTCCATGAACGGCTCCGACGCTCGACCCGCCGCCGTGCTTCTCCTCGTTTTTCCCAGGAACGGCCAGTACTACGTCCACGTCCAGAAACGCTCCCGCCATCTGAAGAGTCACGCCGGCGAGGCCTGCTTCCCCGGTGGGAAACCCAAGCCCCAGGACGAGAATCTGCTGGCTACGGCCCTGCGGGAAGCCCACGAAGAGGAGAACATCAACCCAGACGACGTCACCGTTCTGGGGCGGCTGAACGACACGCCCACCCGCACTGGCTACGCCATGAAGGTGTTCGTGGGAACAATCCCCCAGCCCTACGCTTACAGGCCCAACCCCCAGGAGGTGGACGAAGTCGTCGACGTGCCTCTGAAAGTCCTCCAGGACCCCGCCAACTGGCGGGAAGAGGCGCGATGGGAGAACGACGCGCTCACCACCGCCCACTCCTACGCCTACGGCCCTCACATAATCTACGGCGCCACCGCAAAGGTCATCCGGGAATTCCTGGACGTGGTGGACCAGGCCAATCTCAACGGGAGGGCCTGAGATGGAACACGGAGCCGCGTTTGCCGCCCATCAGGAGGAGTTGGAGAAGTTGCCCCTCTCCTTCCAGGAAGAGTTCCGCAAGACTGAGGAGACCCTCGGCTTCATCTTCAAGGAAGACGAGATGGCCTCCTGGGCAAGGGAAGCCCTGGCCATCTCCACCCGCACGCCCCGGTCATGGGAAGCGGGCATCGAGTATCTGAAAGCCTGCGGAGAGGTGGCCAAGTACCTCTCCTTTGCCTCCTTCACCCAGTGGACCCGCTGCGGCGCCTACCTCTCCCAGGACTCTCCTACTCTGGCCGTGTCCTACTTCCGCGCCTCTCCGGCCATCGTCGCCGACCTGAGACCCCAGCACATCGCCCGCTGGGCCGGCCTCGGCCGCAGCCTGTACAAGGGCACCTGGAAGTCCAGCACCCTTGCGGCCAAGTTCTTCGAGACCAGCCCTACTCTGGTCAAGAACCTCTCTTTCTGGGACGTGGAGGTCTGCGCTAACCTCATAGAGGCCCTCTCCTCCAAGTCCTACGACGTGGCGACGGAGTGTCTCGTAATGGGCAGTGAGGTCCTGCCTCGCATGTCGCGGGAACGGGAACCCTTCCTCGCCCTCTGCCGCACCCTCACCGACAGCGGCTGGCGCGAGGTGAAGGCCTGCTTTCAGGTGGTTGGCCGCGCGCTCCCTCAGGTCGAGGAGAGCCAGCGTAGCCGCTTTCTCCGGCTGGCGGACCACCTGGCCAGGGAAGGATCCCGAGAGATATCCCTGTTCATCGTCAGCGGCTCCGCTGCCCTGGGCAGGATTCGCCCCCAGGCCCAACAGCACGTGCTGGACCTGTGCGACACCCTCATGGTCGTCTCTCCCCCCGCCGTCCACGCCCTGCTTAACAGCTTGGAGTCCGTCCTGTCGCGCATCACCCTGCCCCAGCTCGACTCCTGGTTCGACCACGGCCTCCGCCTCATCCACGAGAACCCGGACGGCGGCCTTGCCTTCTTCAAGGTGGAGTCCTCCACCTCCGAGGCCGTCATCGAAAGTCTCTCCTCCAGCCTGGAACTGGAGCGGGTCAAGGGCATCCTGATGCTCTATTGCCGCGCCCTCTCCGGCTTCGACATAGAGGTCACCGAAAGCGACCAGCTCGTCGGCAAGGGCATCGGCTGGGTCTCTGAGGGTCACGCCACCACGGAAGGCACCAAGGTGTTCCTGCCCCTCATCATCGACCGCTATTCCAGCAAGGACGAAAACTTCGGCTGGTTCAAGGTCGTCTCCACCCACCAGGTGGCCCACCTGGAATTCGGCAGTTTCCTGTTCGAGTTCGAGCGCCCCTCCGCGCTCTTCGACGACACCCGCCTCGCCCGGGAAGAGGCGCTAATCTCTCAGGTCAAGGAAGATGAGGAGATGAAGGCCTACGCCCGCGGCGCCGAGACGGGCTGGGTTACGGACATCACTCGCTGCTTCTCCCTTCTGGCCGATAGGAAGCTGGCCCTCGACCTGTTCACTATCCTTGAAGACGGACGCCTCGATTACCGTGTGAAGGTCGAATACCCCGGCATGAGGCGCTTCTACAACCGGGTGCAGCAGGACGCCCTCGACGGCCGTCCCGCCCTGATGGAACTGCCCCTGCGTCAGGCCTTGGTGGAGATGCTGGTCCGTTTCAGTCTGGAGCAGTACCGCGGCCTGCCCACTCCCAAGCGCTACGCCAAGGCCGTAGGCGTGCTGGCCAAAATCCAGCGTCGCCTCCGCAACGCGGAAGCCACCGTTGAGGATACCTCCGAGGCCACACTGCGCACCTACGACATCCTCTCCCGCATTCCCAACCAGCAGGAAGAGGAGGAGTGGGAGAACCAGGACTTCGACGCCGACGAGGAATTCTCCGAAGAAGAGTTGGCCGAAGTTCTGAAGGAGATGGGCCCGCCCACCGAGGCTGAGGGGTCCGACGACCAGGAGCCTTACGAATCCCCCGAGGACGTGGACTTCCGCGGCGACTTCAAGCCGGAACTGGTGCAGACTCTCAACCGCATGCGCTCCGGCGACATGCCCAAGGACGCCGAAGGGTCCGGCGACCTCACCCAGGATATGCTGGAGCAGATGCTGCGTGAGAGCGCAGAGTACGGCGACGAACAGGGAGAAGGCGAAGAGGCCATGGCCGAATTTGCCCAGAACCTGATGAAGGAAGCCGGCGCCACCTCGCCCATGCCCACCGCCGGCCAGGGCTACGGCCCCATGGTCCACGTGGACGAACAGGGCGGCGAACTGGAGGCCCGCGAACCCAAGACCTTCGTCTACGACGAATGGGACTTCCGCGCCGCCGACTACAAGCCCAAGTGGTGCGTCGTTCGCGAAAAGACCGTCGACCAGGGCGACCTGCAGTTCTTCGGCGACACCATGCGCAACTACGCAGGACTGGTCAGCGACGTTCGCCGCCAATTCGAGCTCGTCATCCCCGAAAGCTTCCGCAAGGTGCGCCGTCAGCCCGACGGCGACGAGTTCGACCTGGACGCCTCCATCGAGGCCATGATCGACCGTCGCTCCGGCATCACCCCCTCCGAGAAGGTCTACTGGTTCCGCAACAAGCAGGAGCGGGACGTGGCCGTGGTCTTCCTGCTGGACATGAGCGCCTCCACCGCCGAGGCCATTGATGAAGGCCGTCCCTCCCTGGGCGACCAGAACGCGCCGGAAGACCCGGTGGAGTACATGATGTGGCTCCGTTCCCGCAGGGAAGGGCTGGTGCGCCGCCACTACAAGCGCATCATAGACCTGGAAAAGGAAGGCGTGGCCCTGCTTCTTCAGGCCCTCGAGTCCATTGGCGACATCTACGGCATCTACGGCTTCTCAGGCTATGGCCGCGAGAACGTCGAGTTCTACGTCATCAAGGACGTGGAGGAGCACCTCTCCGACGTGGTCAAGCGGCGCATCGACAAGATTAGCCCTCTCCACGCCACCCGCATGGGGCCCGCCATACGCCACGCCACCGCCAAGCTGGATAAGCAGGACGCCAAGACCAAGATCCTCTTCCTCATCAGCGACGGTCGGCCCCAGGACAGGGGCTATAGCCGTGAGGGCGTGGAAAAGGAATACGCCGTCCACGACACTCACATGGCCCTTGTCGAAGCCAAGCGGCTGGACATTACCCCCTTCTGCCTGACTGTGGACAAGTCCGGCCACGACTACCTGAAGGCCATGTGCGGCGACATGAGCTACGAGGTGCTGGAGGACATCTGGACCCTCCCCCAGCGATTGCCACAGCTATACCGCAAGCTCACCATCTAATTTCCTGCCTCTTGTCCTCGCGCAGGCGGGGACCCATCTTCCCTCACCTTCCGTAGATGCGGTTCGCCAAGCCGCCCAGGTCCCACCCTTCCTGCACCCTCGTTATTCCCGTGCAGACGGGAATCCACCCCTCTCTCCGTCATATTTCTTTCTAGGGAGGACCCGTGTGGTCTCTTGTTCTCCCCCACCAAACCCCTTCGCCTTGACGCAAACAAAATCCCCAACCTATAATCCGGCTATAGCACTGAAGAAAAGGCGTCGGCATGCCGACGGGAGGGAGGGTCTCATGGCCATCGTAACCATCGACGGATATAGAGGCAGTGGAAGCAGCGAAGTGGGCATTCGTGTCGCAGAGGCCCTTAACGCCAACTACATCGACCGGCTGCTGCTCAGGAAGGCGGCGGAGAAGGCCCAGGCGCCCATCGGTGAATTCGTGGGCCGGGCCGGTCGCGAACACTACCCCTCCATCGGCGTCAAGCAAAAGCTGCAGCGGTTCTTCGAGCGTTGGGTGGACGCCTATTCCAGGAACTCCGTCTACGTGAACCCCTGGGAGGGCTTCGCCTTCCTCGGCCACTCCAAGGAGATTGACGATGAGTTGGCAAGGATCGCCCGCATTCCTCCCAAGTTCGTGGACGACCAGCGGTTCATCCGCGCCATAGGCGACGCACTGGAGGAGATGGCTCTGTCCGACAACCTGGTGCTCGTGGGTCGTGGCGGCTGCTCCATCCTGAAGCACTTTCCCAACGCCCTGCACATCGGCTTGGCGGCGCCCTACGGCACCCGCGTCATCCGCAACATGCGCAAGCACAACTTCACCGCCGTGGAGGCCGCCAGGTTCACCCGTGAGACGGACGCCGCGCGACAGCGCTTCTACCGCAAGTTCTTCGATACCAACCCGGACAATCCTTCGCTGTACAGTCTGTCGCTCAACACCCAGTCCCTCCAGCCGGATCTGGCGACGGAGCTGATCGTCAACAGGGCGGGAATGCTCGCCAACGGCCGCCTGAACTAGCGCTCCGCCTGTTGTCCGAGGTGAGATTCCACGTAGAGCGGCTTTCCACTAATTGACATCAACTCTTAGGATATGTCAGCTTAGGTTGCAATTCGCAGATAGGCTGGAATGAGCCGTAGGAAATAGAGGAGAGAACATGGGCGGTATCAACGTTCATGAACTCATAGGTGATCCCCGTAAGGTTGCAGAGGATTTGCAGACTTTCCGGGAGACCGCAATGCGCCTTTCGTCTCGTCATCCGCGTATGGTGGAACGTTACCCGGACCAGTGGATTGCGTTGCATTCCGGTGAGGTTAAGGCATATGGTGATTCCCTCGATGCCGTTCTCCGGGAGATTGATGCCATGGGTTTGTCTCGTGACCAAACTATAGTACGGTTCATTGATAAGGAACCTCGAACCATGATCCTCTGAAGTTATGCTGCAAGGCAGATTCGGCGATATCAGTGGGCGCCCCTATCTTGAGGGGCGTTTCTACATTCCCCGATTGGGTGTTCAGGGGAATATATCCTTTTTTGTGGATACTGGAGCAGACAGCACCACCCTGCTTCCCGCAGACGCCAACAAACTTAATATCGACCATTCTGAACTTGGAAAGTCAATAAAACAGTAGGCCTTGGCGGATCAGCCCACGTCAACACAGACCGGGCGTTGATTGGCTTTATCGAGGGCATGAAGATACTTTACATCTACGAGATTAGGCTGGGGATCGTTCCACCTTGTGAAGCCATGATGGGCATTCCCTCCCTCCTCGGTCGCGACATTCTACATCGGTGGCGGATGGACTATCATCCTTCAACAGGTGAGTTGCTATTCGACGTTGAGAGTTACGATTATATGGTTCCGGTCGACTAACCGGACGTAAGCCCCCGCACCAGCCGCGTCAGCTCCACCAGCGCCGTTGTCACCGAGCGGTACTTGACCACCGTCCGACGCGGCGGCAGACGCAGCGCCACCGGCTTCACGATTCCCTCGGTGGTCAGCGCGATGAAGACGGTGCCGACGGCCTTGCCCTCCTGCTCCGATGGGCCGGCCACGCCGGTCACGCCGATGCCAATGTCGGCTGCCAGACGGTGGCGGGCCGCCTTGGCCATAGCCTCCGCTGTTTGGGAGCTGATGGCTCCGTGGTCGTGAATCGTTTCGGCGGGCACCCCGTTGGCAATCTTCGCCTCGTTGCTGTAGGAGACGATCCCGCCTCGGAAATAGGCGGAGCTTCCCGGCACGTCCGTAATCGTACTCGCCATCAGCCCGCCCGTGCACGACTCCATGGTCGCCACCGTCAGCCCCGACTCTGTCAGCACCTGGGCCAGCGCCCCCTCCGGCGAATCGTCGTCGAACCCCCAAACGTGAGGCCCCATAATCTCCAGAATCCCCGACTCCACCGGCTCCATCAGCGCCCGTGCTTCCTCCTCCGTCGAGCCCCGTCCGATTATCCGCAGGTGTATCCCGTCGTGCTTGGCGTAGATGCCGAGGTACGGATTCTCCGACTCCGCGAATTGGGCGATGCGCTCCGCTACGTCGGCCTCCGCCAGGTCCGTGGTCTTGATGTTGCGCGTAATTATCACCTGGCCGCGCACCCTGCCCTTGAGTTTGGGCGCAACCTGGTTCTGCCACATGTTGTACATCTCTCCCGGCGGGCCCGGCATCGCAACCACTATCTTCCCCTGTCGCTCCACCCACCAGCCGGGGGCCGTGCCCTGGTTGTTGGGTATGGTTGTGGCGGAGGGTATCAGCGTCGCCTGCTTCGTGTTGCGGGGCGGCATGTCCGCGCCCCGGTATCGAAACCAAGCCTTCAGGTCCTCCAGCAGGTCTGGGTCGACCTGCATCTCCTCGCCCAGGGCCGACGAAATCGCCTCCCGGGTCAGGTCGTCCTGCGTCGGCCCCAATCCGCCCGTGGAGAACACAACGTCGGCGCGTTCCAGCGCGGCGGCGAAGGCCCCCGCCAGCAGTTGAAGGTCGTCCCCCACCTGGGACATGCGCTGGATGGCGATGCCGAGGGACGGCGCGCGGGCGGCGATGTACGCGGAGTTGGTGTCCGTAAGCTCCCCCATAAGGAGCTCCGTGCCGATGGAGAGAATTTCCCCTTTGACCGTTTCCATGCTCCGGGCCAGGTCCCTAGCGTCGAATCAACGCTTCCGCCACCCGACTAGCCGTCCTCAACCGGATAGGGAGGCTCCGCTAGCAGCCGCTCGAGCACGTCCACCCAGGAGTTGTGGACGATGTAAAGGTTGTCCCTGGGGTCCTCCACGGAAATGTAGTATCCGTCTTGGGAGGGCGTCAGGTCGCCGATGTTGATTACCACAATCTGTCCGTTCTCGGAGGTGGTGGTAATTGCGGTTCGGACCGGGTCCAGGCCGTAGGAGGACCTGTCTCCCAGCAGCGCCCTCTCCTCTTCCGTCTCCATCAGGTCTTCGACAACGGCCGGGCCGCTCAATAGCGAGGGAATGCCGCCCCAGCGACCTATGTCCACCTCCTGGTCATCATCACCCCCCTCACCCACAATGTACCAGGTGCCCTCTCGCTTATCGAAGGTTATCTTCTCTTCGCCCTGGGTAATAACCACGTTGGTGACGTCCTGAATCCGGTACAGCCTCGGCGGACGCGTGTCCGTCGAATCTTCCACACGGAGTATCTGGGTAACGGCCACCAACCCTCCAATCAGGATTAGAAGGACCACCAGCACGATGGTAAATCTTGCACTCATTGACTTACTGTCTCCTGGAGATAACCGCCGCTTTCAGCGTTAACCTCTGCACGTGGCCAAGTCTTGGTTTCATGGGAAAGAAAACTCCACGGATATCGACTCCGTTCCGGCTACCGGCGCACCCACCATACCAGAATTCCCCCAAACGCCATGAGGATGGGCAGCAGGAACCAGCTGGTGTAGCGTATCACGTTAAACTCGTTGGGCGTTGCAATCAACTCCCGCTGCGGCACGAGCTTGGGCCGTATGTTGATGAGCGAAACGTCCCCCACCAGATAGTTGGCGGAGTTCAGGAACAGGCCTGCGTTGTCGGCGCTGTTGAAATGCTCGTTGGTGGCGAAGTCAGAGTCTCCCACCACTACGAAGGAACCCCTGTCGGGAACGTCTTCCGTTTCGACAAACTCCTCCCCAATGGGCCCGTAGGTGTTCACGTAGGCCAGGGGTACAAAGGGTCCTGCCCTGTCCTCGTCTTCGTCGGGTTCCGTCCGGGTCGAGTCGTCGATGACCCAGCTGCCGTTCGACGTTATGGCCAACGCCTCCGGGGATACCAGAGGGAACGGCTGCTCTCTCCACGTAAACGTGGGTACGTCATAGCAGAGCAGCATCCCCTGGATCCCGCCTATGGCCCACTGGCCGATGCAGTCCTGGTCGCTGGGTGGGTCGGTCTCCCCGTACGCCTCCGTAGGCAGCCGTTCGAAGGAAGGCTCCAGGGAGGCGACGCCGGGGAAGAAAGTCCGCCCCAGCACCTGGGTGAAGGGGTAGTTGGGGTTGTGCTGGCTGATGAACGGCGTTCTGTGCTCACCGATGTAATCTTGCTGGTCGATGATGTTGCCCTGGCCCAGGGTAAGGCCCCACCGTTGCAGGAACTCCCGGAAGCTCGCCGGCGTTTCCGGGTCAAGCAGCAGCAGCATCCTTCCCCCGTCCTTCAGGTATTGGCTCAGGGCCTCCTCCTCGTCCGGCAGCAGGTTCTTCTGCGGCCCCGCCACCACAATCAGGGTTGGCGAAACGGCGTTTTCGTCAACCGACTCATCCTCGTCCTCGCCCGTCTGTCGGGGCGCGATGCTCTGGGTCTGCAAGTCCAATGCGCGGATGTCATAGCCTTCAGCCCTGAGCGCCTCCGCCGCCACAAGATAGCCGTCTTCCGTCTGCGTTGAGGGGTTTCGCTCTCCGTGGCCGACCAGGAAGTAGACGCTCCTGTCCTCCTCGCCTGTCACCAGCAGCAGGGGAGTCACAAAGTTCTGTTCCAGCAGGGGATTGGCGATGTACTGGTCCGGTTCGTCGGCGATTGGGTTTCCTGCAATGAACAGGGAGCCGAGGACTACCTCAACCGCTCCCGATTCCACCCCTTCGAACGCCACCTGTCCGTGCTGGTTGACCCCGTAGTCCCGCGCCCGGGTGGGTTCCACGTCCAGGTTGACTATCTCATAGGAGAACCGGTCTGAGCGCACGTCGAACTCGTGGAGCATGTTCTCCACGACTTCCAGGCTCTCCTCCTGGTCCAGGTTATTCCTGTCGAAGAAGGCCACGGCCCGCACTTCTTCCTCCAGGTTGTTCAGTATCTCCACCGTGCGGGGGGCCAGCGTGAACTGCTTTGTGCTGGTAACGTCCCATCGTCCCGGATTATCGAAGGCCACGAAATTCAGAATTGCCACGATGGCTACGAAAGCCAGAATCATCAATATGGTGTTTGCGCCGTAGCGCCCCTGCCGGCCCGAGACCGACTCGGCCAGCCGGCGCCGGGAGACGATCAGCGACGTGATGAGCAGCACCAGTCCCAATCCCAGCAGAATGTAGCTGAAGACACGGGATCCCGGCACAAGCACAAGCAGCACCAGGCTGAGGACTACGCTCAGAATTCCGAGAAAGACGGAAACGGAGCTAAAGGCTCCAATGTCCCTGCCTACGCTTCGAATGGCGTCCAGCACAGTGCCGGACGTTTGCTCGTCATACGGTCGGCGGTTCAAGCTATCTCCAACGTCGGGTCTCCAGGGACCGGACGGTCAGGAACAGGAATACCGCCGTCAGGCTGATGTAGTAGACGATGTTGCCCGTGTCAATCACGCCGCGAATAAAGTCGTCGAAGTGGGTCGTCATGCCCATCTGCCCAACGATGGTCGCGGTCACTCCCGTCACCTGGTCCGCCGCCACCTCCAGGAAGGTCAGCAGCACCAGTATGCCCAGCGACATGACGGCCGCCACTATCTGGTTGCTGGTAAAAGACGACGCCAGCAGGCCCACGGCTACGGCGGTCCCGCCGTACAGGATTATCCCCAGATAGCCGCTGAGCAGCGGGCCCATGTCCGGGTTGCCCCGCCATTCCAGCATGAGCACGTACCAGAAGGTAAGCGCCAGAGTGGCTATGAAGAAGCTCATGGCCGCTATGAATTTGCCCAGCACCACTTCCCAGTCCCGCACCGGCGAGGTCAGCAGCAACTCGATGGTCCCTATCTTCTGCTCCTCTGCCAGCAGCCTCATGGTCAGCACCGGCGCAAGCCACGGCAGGATGAATATGGAAATCTGCGTCAATGTCTCCCGCATGCTGGCTTCGGGGAAGTTGGCCCCGGTCAGGATGGAGTCCACGCTGCGCACGAAGAAATAGCCCGCAAGGGCCACGAAAATCAGGGCTACCACGTAGGCAACGGGGCTGGTGAAATAGGCCCGTATCTCCTTCCACGCGATGGCCATGGTGTTTCTCATGCGTCCACGTCTTCCTCGGTGGTTAGCTTCAAAAAGATCTCCTCCAGGCTCATGCTCACCAGCTGAAGGTTCAACAGCGACCAGCCGTTGTTGACGACTATCCTGGAAACGGTGGGCCGTAGGTCCAGCCCGCGCCGCGCCTGGATCTTGAAGATGTTATGGTTCGGGTTGTCGGTGGCTATGTCCACTTCCCGCACTCCCCGGATCTTCCCCAGCGCCTCCGCCACCTCCGCGGGAGGTCCCTGCACCTCCGCCTCCAGCCGCTCCACGCCCTGCAGCTTGTTGGCCAGGTCCCGCGGCGTGTCCTCCGCCACTATCGACCCCTCGTGGATGATCAGCACCCGGTTGCACAGCATGCTGACCTCCGGCAGGATGTGGGTGCTCAGAATCACCGTGTGGCTGCCGGAAAGGTCCTTGATGAGCTGTCGCGTCTCCACCACCTGAATGGGATCGATGCCTATGGTCGGCTCGTCCAGAATCAGCACGTCCGGCTCGTGAAGCACCGCCTGGGCGATGCCCACCCTCTGACGGAAGCCCTTGGAGAGCTTGCCGATGTGGCTGCGGCGGTAGTCTCCCAGCCGGCAGGCGTCAATCACCTCTCCTGTGCGGACCTTGATCCGCTTGGAGTCCATCCCGCGGATGGTTCCCATGAATCCCAGGTAGCTTTCCACGGTCATATCCGTGTAGAGGGGCACGGTCTCCGGCAGATAGCCGATGTGGGCCCGCGCCTCCCGCGACTTGTCCACCAGGTCGTAGCCGGCAACGGAAGCCGTGCCGGATGTGGGGGGCAGGAAGCCGGTGATTATCCTCATGGTCGTCGTCTTCCCGGCCCCGTTGGGCCCCAGGAACCCGACGATTTCGCCCCGCTTCACCTCGAAGCTCACGTCTTCGATGGCGGGGAACTTCCCGTAGTACTTGGTGAGGTTGGTTACCTCAACCATGCCGGCCATAGACCTTTACTCCTTCTTCCTTCCCCTCGACGGGGGAAGGTTAGGATGGGGGTGAATGCCTACCCCCGCTTCTTCTCTCTCCGTTGTCGGAACGCGGTGCAAATGATATTCTATAACACTCAACTCTGACAAACACTAAGAGCGGCTTACATATATACCAGTTTTTTGATGGTGATGCCAGTTGCACCTGCTCATTGACGGTTACGGCGCCGACCCGGAACGGCTTTGGGACCAGTCCTTCCTCCGAAATTTCTTGGACGAATACCCCGTCCGGCTGGGTATGACCAAGATAACCGGGCCCAAGGTGCTGTGCTACAACGCGCCCGTTGAGGCCGACTCCGGCATTACCGGATTCGTGGTCATTGCCGAAAGCCACATCAGCGTCCACACCTTCCCCCATCGTCGGTACGTGAACATCGACATCTTCTCATGCAAGAGCTTCGACAACCGGAAGGCTCTGGAGGAGGTTCAACAGATTTTTGGCCTGCAGCGGGTGAAGTCGTGGCTGGTGGACCGGGGTCTTGAGCACTACGATCCCCAGATGTGCATACCCGGCTTGGCCGCTTCTGGCGCCGCCCGTACCTACAATGTCTGAGTCGACGCCATGACCGTCGACGAAGGGGCCTTCTGGGTCCCCAACAACTTCCTGGCCCTGACTCCTGAGCAGAGCGATCTCGAAACCGCCGCCGCCGTCCTCATCCCCGTCCCCTACGACAGCACCACCTCCTACCGTACGGGCGCGCGATACGGCCCCGCCGCCATCATCTCCGCTTCCTACAATCTGGAGGACTACGACCACGAGTTGGACGTCGATCTCTCCCAGGCGGGCATCCACACCACCGCCGCTCTGGAACCCCACATGGCAGGCCCCGACGCCATGGTTCGGCGTGTCGCCCAAGCCGTCGAAAGCTACGACGACGGGGGCCGACTGGTGGGCCTCCTCGGGGGCGAACACACCATCGCCGTCGGCGCAGTACGGGCCATGAAGCAGCGCCGTCCAGACCTCTCCGTGCTGTACCTGGACGCCCACGGCGACCTGCGCGACATCTACATGGACACGCCCTACAGCCACGCCTGCGTGGCCCGCCGCCTCATGGAAATCTGTCCTGTGGTCCAAGTGGGCGTTCGCAGTGTCAGCCGGGAGGAGTTCGTCCTCACCCAGAACCCTCCGCCGAACCTGCAAACCTTCTTGTGGAACGCGGAAGCGTCCCGGCTGCCCAACCTTCAGGACGTTCTCGACCGCCTCACTCAGGATGTCTACGTTAGCATAGACCTCGACGCGCTGGATCCATCGTTGATGCCCGCAGTCGGCACGCCGGAACCCGGCGGCATGGACTGGGCGCACCTTATGCGGCTTATCGACTCCGTCGCTCGCCACCGCCGCATCGTTGGCTTCGACGTTGTGGAGCTCAGTCCCAACGAAGGCCCTCACGCCTGCGCCTACACCGCCGCCAGGCTGGTGTACAAGCTCATCGGCAGCGCCCTTGCCCATAACCGCGCTCCCCTGCGCCAGCATACAGGGGCGGTTCAAGAACCACCCACGACCCCAAGTAGTCCCTTCCCCCTCGACGGGGGAAGGTTAGGATGGGGGTGACGACCAGTGTCCGATAACATTTTCCCCAGGTGGGCCGTCCAAAACTCCCCCGCCACCCATCCGTCATTCCCGCGAAGGCGGGAATGCACTCCTCCCACTGAAACCACCTTGGTCGACCACTAGAAATGTTTGGCGGCAACATATCCCTCGGCCGAATCCTCGGCATCCCGCTAACCATCAGCTATAGCTGGTTCATCATCCTGGCCCTGGTCACCTTTCTGCTGGCCAACCGGATGGGTGATCGGTACCCCTTCTGGTCTACGGCGGAGCAGTGGTTGGTAGGCGCCGCCGCGACTATCCTCTTCTTTGTTTCCGTCCTGATCCACGAACTCTCCCACAGCGTCCTCGCCATCAACCGGGGCATTCCCGTCAAGGGCATCACCCTGTTCATCTTCGGCGGCATCTCCCACATTGGAAGGGAGGCGCGAACGCCTCTGGTGGAGTTCATCATCGCCGGCGTCGGCCCTCTCTCCAGCTTCATCCTCGCCGCCGCCTTCTACGGCGCATACGTCCTTTTCGAGGACGCCAGCGTTCACTTGGGCGAGATGGCCATCACCCTGGCCGTCATCAACGTTTCCTTGGCCCTGTTCAACCTTTTGCCGGGATTCCCTCTCGATGGCGGACGGGTGCTCCGCTCCATCATCTGGGGCATAACCGGCGACTACTGGCGGTCCACCTTCCTCGCCGCCCGTGGCGGTCAGGTTGTAGCGGGCCTGATGATTGTCGGCGGGCTGGCCATGCTGCTCTTACTCAGGGAATTCCAGGGCATCTGGCTGGCCGCCATCGGCTGGTTCCTGGCCATGGCCGCAGGCGGGAGCCTGAGCCAGTTCAAGCTTCGCAAACGGCTGGACGGCTACCGGGCCGAGGACCTCATGGCCACCAGCATGGAGGCTGTGCCGCTTGGCATCAGCCTGGAGACCTTGGCGGCGGAGTACGTCCTTCAGAGCCGTCAGGACGTCTATTTCGTCATGCGGAACGAACAGGTCTTGGGAATGATTACCTTCCGGGCCGCCTCCCGGGTGCCTCGTAATCAATGGTCGATGACAACCGTTGACGAAACCATGATGCAGGCGGAGAACATACCAGTAATCCCACCCGAAGTCGCTGCCCTTCAGGCTATGGAACTCATAGAGTCGCGGCGCTTTCCCGTTGTGCTGGTTATGAAGGACGGACAGCTCCTCGGCTACGTGACCCAAAAAGCCGCCATGCACAACCTGGACGTCCTGGAGTCCATGAACTAACCCCCTTCAAACTTCCGCAACCGCCCTGTGCTACAATAACCCCCCAGTTTTGGACTCTGAGGCAATGACTACTCCCGACCACGTCATATACATGGACCACGCCGGCACCACGCCCCTTGATCGCCGTGTGCTCGAGTTCATGCTGCCCTACATGTCCGAACTCTTTGGCAACCCCTCCAGCATCCACACTGTCGGCCAGGAGGCCAAGAAGGCCCTCGCCGACGCCCGCGACACCGTGGCCCGCATTCTCGGCTGCCGCACCAGCGAGGTGGTCTTCACCAGCGGCGGCACCGAGTCCGACAACGCCGCCCTCCGCGGCGTGGTCGACGCCCTACGACCCACGGGCCGCCACGTCATTACCACCGCCGCCGAGCACCACGCCGTGCTCCACACCTGCCAGTACCTGGAGGACTCCGGCTTCGACGTCACCTACCTGCCCGTGGACCAGCACGGCCTAGTCACCCCTGAGCAGGTCGCATCAGCCGTAACTGACGAGACCATCCTCGTCTCCGTGATGCTGGCCAACAACGAGGTCGGGACCATCCAGCCCATCGCCCAAATCGCCCGTGCGGTGAAGGAACGGGCGCGGGAGCTAAAGCGCACCGTCGTCGTCCACACCGACGCCGTCCAGGCCGCGGGATTCCTCGATCTGAACGTGCGAGCCCTGGGCGTGGACATGCTCAGCCTCTCTGCCCACAAGTTCTACGGACCCAAGGGCGTAGGGCTGCTCTTCATTCGCAGGGGCGCCCCCTGGCTGCCCCAGCAGCTTGGCGGCAGCCAGGAACGGGAGCGACGCTCCGGCACAGAAAACGTGGCCGGCATCTGTGGCTTGGCCATGGCACTCCACCTCGCCCACGCCGAAAGGGAGCAGGTGAGCGCCCATTGCGCCGCCCTTCGGGATAGGATCATCGACGGTATCCGCGAGGCCATTCCCAACGCGCAACTCAACGGACACCCGATCAACAGGCTTCCCAACAACGTCAACTTCTCCTTCGAAGGGGTGGAGGGCGAGCCCATCCTGCTGGGTCTGGACATGGCCGGCATCTGCGCCTCCAGCGGCAGCGCCTGCTCCTCCGGTTCCCTGGAGCCTTCCCACGTACTTCTGGCCCTCGGCCAGTCCGCAGATCTGGCCCGCGGAAGCCTGCGTATAACCCTGGGCAAACACAACACCACTGAGGAGGTAGACTACCTGCTGAACACCCTGGCAAATCTGGTCAATAGACTGCGCCAGATGCCTTCCCTCAGCGCTACAGGTATGTGATACCCTACTACGCTATGAAATATCTGAAGAACACCCCCGTCAAGATAACCACAATCTTCCTGGGTCTCCTGCTGGCGTCCCTGCTGACCGCCTCCTGTTTGGGAGGCACCTACGCCTTTCTGGGCCGCACCTTTCAGGGCGCCATCCTGCAGGTCACCCTGGAGCAGATAGTCATTCTGGATGAGGTGGCCTACACCGAAGAGCCGGAAGCCATCAGGGAGATAGTCTTCCAGCGCGACGAAACCGGCGGCAACGACGACTCCCTGGCCGGCACGTCCTGGACTCTGGAATCTCTCGGCGAACTGGGATCCCAGGAACCGGCCATATCCGGCGTTTACGTCACGTTGCAACTGCTGGAAGGCGGTGAACTGAGAGGCAACGCCGGATGCAACAACTTCTTCTCCAACAACTACAGCGCCGCGGGCGGAGTCTTCTCCGCCGGTGCAGTCGGCTCAACGAGAATGGCGTGTGGGGAACCCACGGGCATCATGGAGCAGGAATCCCGGGTCCTGGACATGCTGGGTGAGGCCGAGTTCTACACCGTTACTGGCGACACCCTGACCATGACCGTTCCCGGGCAGGTTGGGGACTACGTGATCAGGCCCTCCAGCGAAGGGAACAAGCTCATGGTCATTCGCGCCCGGATAGGCAACCACGCCGCCACTCGCGCTCAGCTGGACATCGAGGCCCTTCCGCCCGAACTGCGCATGGACACCGGCAGGTACAAGTCCATCAACACCTTCGAAGCGGGCGTGCCCACCGAAGGCTTCCACGCCAACAAGAACGTCTACGTTCCCTTCATTCGGGGGTCTCAGGCGGTGGAGAGAGGCTTCGAGCTGGACGGATGGCTGGTATTCGACGTTCCCGAGGGTTCCCAGGTCGAGTCCTTCAAGTGGGAAGCCGGCGGGGACATCATCATCATAGACAACTAGTCGCAGTGCCCATCCGCCACCCCTCCCGGCCATAATGCGCACCCTCCGGCATTCCCGCCAAAACGGGAATCCATCCCCTTCCGTTGGGGTAGTTTGAGGGGGTTGAGTTCGGGTTTAGAGGCCTACCAGCCGGGGCGCCGCTTGCCGCACTTCTTGCAAAACACGTCGCGCAGGGGGCCGTTCTCCGTACCACAAGAATCGCAAGTCCACATGAGGCTCCACTCCTTACTCTTTATATTGCGCAGGGAACAGACGCCTGATGCCGCACCTGACCCCCGCAGGTACTAGCAAATTGTACCAATCACGCCGAAAACTTGGCAACTTCAGGTGGGGGGAGATGGGAGGGGAGGGCTGGTTTGAAACCAGCCCCTACCGGTTGCGCGCAGGTTGGAAGGGGGATCGACGAGGGCGGGCTAGACCTGGTCCTTGAGCCAGGGCATCATCGCCCGCAGCTCTGAACCGACCTTCTCCAGCTGGTGGTCGGCGTCGGTCTTTCGCAGCCGGTTGAAGCGGGGACGGCCTTCGTCGTTTTCCGTGATCCATTCCTTGGCGAAAGCGCCGCTCTGGATGTCCGCCAGCACCCGCTTCATGTTCTCCTTCACGTGCTCGTCCACCACCTGCGGGCCGCGGGAGTAGTCCCCGTACTCCGCCGTGTCGCTCACGGAATAGCGCATGTAGTCCATGCCGCCCTGGTACATCAGGTCAACGATGAGCTTGAGCTCATGAAGCACCTCGAAGTAGGCCGACTCCGGCTGGTATCCCGCCTCGACAAGGGTCTCGAAGCCCGCCTTCACCAGAGAAGTGACTCCGCCGCACAGGACGGCCTGCTCGCCGAAGAGGTCCGTTTCCGTCTCCTCTTTAAAGGTGGTGTCGAGGACGCCGGCGCGGGTGCAGCCGATGCCCTTGGCGTAGGCCAAGCCGATTTCGCGGGCGTTGCCGGAAACGTCCTGGTGGATGGCCAACAGTCCGGGGACGCCGGAGCCGCGGGTGAACACCTCGCGCATCCGGTGGCCGGGGGCCTTGGGAGCAACCATGGAAACGTCCACGTTCTCCGGCGGCGTCACCGTCTCGAAGTGGATGTTGAACCCGTGGGCGAACATCAGGGTCTTCCCCTCGTTCAGGTGTGGTAGTACCGACTCTTGGTACACCGAAGGCTGCGTCGTGTCTGGTATCAGCAGCGTAATCACGTCGGCGGCCTGGGCCACCTCCGCCACGGTGGCCACTTCCAGCCCCTCCGCTTCCGCCTTGGCCTTGCTGGAACTGCCTTCGTAGAGGCCCACCATAACCTTCACCCCGCTGTCGTGCAGGTTCAGCGCGTGGGCGTGTCCCTGGCTCCCGTAGCCAATGATACCGACGACTTTTCCGTCCAGTAGGGATAGATCAGCGTCGTTGTCGTAATACATTGTTGCCATTGGATGAGTGTCTCCTTATATGCTGATTGGCTTTGCCAGGGACTACATGGGCCCCGGCAAGGGGCGCTGTTCGTGGTTGCGGGCCATTCCTCTCACCATAGCCACCCGGCCGGTGCGGATCATCTCCGTTATGCCGAAGCTGGAGAGGAGGTCCTTCAGCGACTGCACCGTATCCTCGTCCCCCGTCACCTCCACGATGAGGGAGTCCGGGGCCACGTCCACTATGTTGGCCCGGTAGATGTCTACAATCTGCTGAATCTCTCCGCGGTTCGTGGCATTGCTGTTGACCCTGATCAACGCCAGCTCCCGGGAAATCATCGCCCGCTCCGTGATGGGATGAACGTCCGCCACGTCGATGAGCTTGCGAAGCTGCTTGATTACCTGTTCCACGGTGGCGTCGTCCCCGTTGACCACGAAGGCCATGCGGGACATTCCAGCCGTTTCCGACTGGCCGACGGCCAGGCTAACGATGTTGAAGTTCCGCCGCCGAAACATGCTGGATATCCGGTTCAGGACACCCGGCCTGTCTCGCACCAGCGCGACTATCGTAGATTCGTTTCTGGCCATCAGACGGGCTCTTCCATTAGCTGGTCGATGGTGCCGCCGGCGGGAATCATCGGGTAGACGTTCTCCTCCTGGGCAATCCTGAAGTCCACAATGGCCGGGCCGGGGTAGGCCATGGCCTCCTTGATGGCGGGCACCACCTCGTCCTGGGTCTCCACCCGTGCGCCGTGTATCCCGTAGGCGTGGGCCAGCTTTACGAAGTCCGGGTTGCCGGTGTAGTAGGTGGAAACGTAGCTCTTGTCGTAGAAGATGTCCTGCCACTGGCGGACCATGCCCAGGAACCCGTTATTGAACAGGGCGAACTTCACCGGAATTCGATTTTCCACTAGGGTGGCCAACTCCGACATTGTCATCTGGAAGCCGCCGTCTCCGGCCACGGACCACACCGTCGCGTCGGGACGGCCCACCTGCGCTCCCAAGGCCGCCGGAACCTCGAAGCCCATGGCTCCCAGGCCGCCGGACGTTATCCAGCTATTCTGCTTGGTGAAGGTGTAGTGCTGGGCCGCCCACATCTGGTGCTGACCCACGCCGGTAACAATCAGCGCCTCTCCCTTGGTCGCGTCGGAAAGGGCCTGGAGGATGTGTTGGGGACGCAGTTCCCCCGTAACCTTGGGCCGCATTAGCGGATGCTCAATCTTCAGCTCTGCGATGCGCTGCACCCACTCCTCGTGGGACTTGGGGTGCACCATGGGGAGCAGCTGCTCCAGCACGTGCTTCAAGTCGCCGACCAAGGGAGCCGTGGCCCGCACGTTCTTGTGAATCTCGGAGGGGTCCACCTCCACGTGGATGACCTTGGCCTTGGGCGCGAAGTAGCGGGTGTCCCCCGTAATCCGGTCGTCGAAGCGCATCCCCAGGCCGATCAGCAGGTCCGCTTCTTCAATGGCCAGGCTGGCGTGGGCCATGCCGTGCATTCCGGGCATCCCAACACTGAGGGGGTGGGTCTCCGGGAAGGAGCTTATGCCCAGCAACGTGGTTATAACGGGGATTTGGGCCTTCTCAGCCAGCTCCATCAACTCGGCGTAGGCCCGGGAAATGATGATGCCGTGCCCCGCCAGAATCAGAGGCTTCTTTGCCTCCTGTATGAGCCGTGCTGCCTTCCGCACCATCTCCGGGTCTGCCCCCGTCGGCGGATGGTAGTTGGGTAGGTTCACCTCATCCGGGTACTCGAACTCGCACCGCTCAACGAACACGTCCTTGGGGATGTCCACCAGCACCGGCCCCGGCCGTCCCGTGTTGGCCACGTAGAAGGCTTCCTTGATGGTTTCCGCAATCTCCGAGGCGTTCATGACCAGGTAGTTGTGCTTGGTGATGGGCAGGGTGATGCCCGTTACGTCCGTCTCCTGGAAGGCGTCCTTGCCGATGGCGTCGCGGGCAACCTGGCCCGTAATGAACACCGTGGGCACCGAGTCCATCTGCGCCGTTGCAATGCCCGTTACCAGGTTGGTCGCCCCCGGGCCGGAGGTGCCGAAGGCCACTCCAACCCGTCCGGTGGCGCGGGCGTAACCGTCGGCGGCGTGGGCCGCTCCCTGCTCGTGGCGCATGAGAATGTGCCTGAGCTGCGGATAGTCGGGCAGGTCTTGGTATAGAGGCAGAATAGCGCCGCCGGGAATGCCGAAGATAACCTCTACGCCCTCTTGGATGAGAGATTCGCAAACTATCTGACCGCCGGTGAGCATCATTTCATGGTCCTCCTGGTTCTGCCGAACCACTGTAGCAACTTATCAAGAGAAAAATAATCCGCCCCCTGTGGAAGGGGCGGACGGGATCCGCGGTACCACCCTTCTTGCCCAAGGACATCCTTGGACCGCTCATGTGCTATAACGGGCAACCCGTCCGGCCTTACTACTACTTCAGGCCGGCCGCTCCAGGGTGATGTAGCGGCTCTCCTTGCATGGGGCTTCCACTTTATCCCCACTCTCTTTAGCGGTGGAAACCGCATTGTCCCTTTCACAGCGTTATTTTGTATTTTCGGCGCTAATTTTAGAGGATTTCGTAGCATCCGGTCAACACTAGCTTATCTCGACTTCAGACGGAGCTATACATATCGCAACGGCGCTTGGCCAACCCTAGCTATACGGTTGCAATTCCATTCACAATCGAACACTTCTTGGAACATTCCTCGTTCAGCGAGTGAGCCCGGGGATGAAGCATACACTGTCACATTTCATTCGAGGGTAACCTTTCCATAGCTTCACAGCCGTCATCCCTCCTCTCTCCGTAGGGGCGGTTCGCGAACCGCCCGTCTTCTCGTCCCACAAATAATTCTCAACGCGGTGAAGTGCCCCCCACATGTCATTCTGAGCGCAGCGAAACGGAGTGAAGAATCTCGTTGTCGCAGCACCCCCTCCCACCCTATCCCCGCCGCCTCAACCCTGCTAACCTTGCCCCGCTGCCATGGAATTCCCCCTCACCAATCTCGCCCTGCCGGAGATGATTCTCCTTCAACTCCTGGTCGTGGCCGTCAGCGCCGCCGCCGGCATCGTCGCCTTTGGCTTCGCCATGGCCGTGACCCCCTTCTTCCTCATCTTCCTGGACGCCGGCCTCGTCATAGAGATGAACATCGTCCTCACCGCCGTCCTCTTCGCCACGGTGCTGCCCCAGGTGCGACGGCACATCATCCCCGGCACGTTGGCGGCCATGCTGTTGGGCGGCGCGCTGGGCATCTACCCGGGCCTGCTGGTCCTCCAATCCCTGCCGAACGAAGCTCTGAGCCTGATCCTGACCTCCGTAGTCATCATCACCGCCCTGCTCGCAGCCTTTAATAGATTCCCCCACTTCCAAAGGGAAAAAACAGCCGGCGGCGTGGTGGGCTTCGTCTTCACCTTCATCAACGCCGGTCTCGCCCTTGGTGGCCCCATTCCGGCCCTCTTCGGCCTGAACCAGGGTTGGCTGCGCGACCAGATGCGGGCCATGCTTTCTAGCTTCTTTCTGGTGACCGGCCTCGCCATCATCGCTGCCCATGTGGCCAGCGGCAGGCTGGGTCAGCAGGAGTTCTTCAGCGCTGTGCTGTTCGTGCCTGCCCTTCTTCTGGGCAGCCTCATCGCCTCCAGGCTGGCCGGACGCGTCAACGAGCTGTTATTCCGCAAGCTGGTCGTTGGCGTCTTGCTGGCAACCAGCTTCGGCATCCTCGGACGGGAGATAGCCGCTGCCCTCTAACCCCCCGTCATTCCCGTGAAGACGGGGATCCATCCCCTTCCAACCTTCAACTAAAGCACCTTCCGGGCTATATCCTCCAGCTGCGCCATCATCTCCGACTCGCTTTTCGTAGGCTGGGTGCGAATAATCACCCGGTGGGCCCCCGAGTCGAAGTACGCCTTCAGCAGCTCCCGGTCGTCCGGCTGGCCGTGGACGGAAATGGTCAACGACGCCGGATCGCGCCCCGCGGCCTCAGCCCGACGGTCCAGTTCCGCCCGCTTCTCCCGCAGTTCCTCCGGCGAGATCCGGTTGGGCAGCCAGCCGTCGGCCCAGCGCACGATGCGCTTTAATACGTTGGGCGCCATGCCCCCCAGCAGCACCGGCGGATGGGGCTTCTGCATAGGCTTTGGATAGGACTTCACCGCGGGGAAGTTGTAGTAGTGGCCTTCATGGGCCGCTTCCTTCTGCGTCCACAGCTTCTTCATCACTGCAATCGCCTCCCTGGCCTGCGTCCACCGATGGTCGAAGTCGCCCCCCATTATCTCCGTCTCCTCCCGCAGCCAGCCCGTGCCGATGCCGAACAGGAACCGGCCTCCGCTGAACAGGTCCAGCGTGGAGACCTCCTTCGCCAGCAGCAGTGGATTGCGCTCCGGCACCAGCGTTATCCCCGTTCCCAGCTTCATCCGCTTCGTGACGCCCGACGCTCGTGCCAGCGCCACGAAGGGGTCCACGAAGTGGGAATAGCTTTCCGGTATCACCCCGTCCTCGGAGCTGGGGAACCGGCTTTCGCTGTGCACCGGCACAATGGGGTGCTCTGCGCACCACAACGACTCGAATCCCAACTCCTCAGCCTTAGCCGCTATGGGTGCCACGTCCACGTAATATGCGGGTAGCGGCACCGTAATTCCAATTCTCATTTTTCTTCCCCTTATTCAAATCTATCCCGACGAAACTCCCTACTCTTTACCCCTAGGGGCGTCCCTTGTGGGCGCCCATCCCCGTTCCCGTGTCCTCGCGGATGCGGGGACCATCCCTTCCCTTCTTCACCCTTCCCCTCGATGAGGGAAGGGTAGGATGGGGGTGAACTCCCCAAAGTTCCCTTACCACCCTTCTTTCGTAGGTACGGTTCCCGAACCGCCCGACCCCCTACGCCTTACGCAGCGTCTGGCAAGATTCCGCCCCCTCCGCTATCTGCGTCCAGCTGTAAAGCATGGGAACGTAGCCCACCTCCGACCAGATGAGGGCCTGGTCTGAGTAGTGGGCGCTCCCTGGGTGCCCCGACGAGCCCAGCGGGACTATCCAGCGGGAGTTGGTCCAGTCCGAAAGGTCGTAGATGTACCTCAATACCGAAGTCGACGATATGGTGTAAGGCTGGGCCGGCGAGTAGCTGGCCGCCTGCGGCGTGTCCCCGTCTCCCCCGGAAACCACGCAGGGCGGGTCCAGCAGGTGCGCCGAATCAGGAAAGACCTCCGACAACGGGTGCTTCGGGGCCGTGTGGTGCACGCGACTCCACTGCCACTTGGCCGGATCCGGCCCCAGGCGCTCCGAAAGTTCCTCTACGGCAGCGGTCAGAGCCTCCTCCAATAGCCCCTCCCATCCTCCGGGCCCGGGCGGCAGCATCGACGTGTCTCCCAGGTCCATGAGGTGTACGAAGTGCGCCCTCAGCCGTGCTGCGTGGGCCGGCCCTCCCCGGCTCGTCTCCGTCAGCGCCTCCTCCGCAAGGGGCCCGAGGAGATGCCGCAGAATCTTCTCGTCCATGTGCAGCCTCAAGGAGCTGAACACCGTCGCTGCAGCGCTGTCCGGGTCCATTGCTCCGTCCCATTCTCTGAGCAGCCCTAGCGCCTGCTGAGTGAGGGCGTCGCCGGACTTCAGCGCCGCCAGCTTCGGCAGATAGTGTAGGGCGGGAATCGACGTCCTTTCGGCGTGGACGCCTCCCATGTCGTCCACGGTCGCTCCGTCCAATTCTCCCAGTCGGATGGAAATTCGCCTGGCTCTAAACTCCGGTGCATGGTCCAGGCCAACGTAGTAGGGATAGTCGTGGTCCACTACCCTCTGGTTGGCAGTGACGATGTAATTGGTTTGCGGGTTGTGACTCCGGGGCATCTCCTCAAAGGGTATGTACCCCTCCCACTCATGCTGTCCCGTCCAGCCCGGCACGGGCAGCCAGCCGTTGGCGCGGGACCGAATGGGCACCCGACCCCGCGTCAGGTAGCCGATGTTCCCTTCCACGTCGGCGAAGAGGAAGTTGTTGACCGGGTCCACCCACTCCTTCATGGATGCGTCTATCGCAGCGGCGGAACGGGCGCGCATCATCCCCAGCAGGACCTCCGCCGTCCGGTTGGGTTCCGCCGTCTGCGTATAGCGGAAAGCGATACCTATCCCCTGCTCAGGCCCGCCGGATATCACCGGCCCGTGATGGGTCACCGTAATCGAAACGTCCTCGGATGCGCCTCCCCTCACCTTGATGGTCTCCCGGAAAGTCTCGGCCCGCCGCTTCTGGCCTCTGAATTCGTAGTAGGTCGGATTGTTCCCGTCGAAGCGCTCAACGAACAAGTCCTGATAGTCGGCTCCCGTGTGGGTCACGCCCCAAG
The DNA here is from genome assembly GCA_951812825.1 of uncultured Dehalococcoidia bacterium. Classification (GTDB taxonomy): domain Bacteria; phylum Chloroflexota; class Dehalococcoidia; order Lucifugimonadales; genus JAPULR01. Next base: position 1,623,943 of record OX638324.1, read on the forward strand.
ACACATGTTGATTATGGCCGAAGTGGGGAAATCCCGGCACTCCGGGGAAAGAAACTCCCACCACGTCGAAGTCCGGGCATGCAATATGGTTCTGATAGTAGACGTTGGGCGTGTCCAGCCCCCTGTGAGGGTCTCCCGCCAGCAATGGCTTTCCCGACTCGGTCAACTGGCCGGAAAGAGTCCAGTGGTTGCTGCCATACTCAAGCTCCTTGAGACGGTCCGCCAGCGCAGCGCCCCGCTCCAACTCCTCCAACGCCCCTGTCGCCTCACCTAGGAATTCTGCGCCAGGGGGCAGAATCAGCAGATGTCCGGGCTGGTACCCGGGATGCAATCGCGCCGTCCGCCGCGCGCCGATCCGTGCCAACAGCTTGTGTCGCCACGCCTTCCCCTCGAAGGTGCCCATCAGCACGTGGCGCACCTTGAACACTGCCAGCCCGTCCCACGGCTGCCACGCCTCGGGGGAAGCCTCCAGCAGCTGGTACTCCACCGGCATATGGTCCGACGTCTGCATGAAGGCGTTGACACCGGCGGCGTAGGCGTCCAGCATTGCGCGGGCTTCCGCATTTACGAAAGCGTAGTCGTTCCGCGCGCTTGCCTCCAGCCGCAGCCGACGCATGAACCTGTCCTGCTCCAACCCGGGCTGTCCCGCGAACTCCGCCCACCGACCGTATGCTCGGTGGCGATCGTAGTCCATGTGCCACAGCCTGTCCTGGGCCGTGAAGAACCCCTGGGCAAAGAAGGCGTCCTCCATCGTCGTTGCCTGGGCGTGGGGAATCCCGTAAGCGTCTCGGTAAATGCGCACCGGGGCATTCAGCCCCGCCACCTTCACGAGATTGACTGTTTCCGGCACCGCCTTCTCAAGGTCGGATCTGTTTATCATCCTCTAACTCCCATCATCTTTATCCCGAATACTCTACCTTGACCACGCACAAGCGGCAACCTTCCTATCCTCCCACATGTGATCCTGAGCGCAGCGCGCGGAGCCGAAGGATCTATCCCCATAGAAACCATCCCTCGCCCCACGCCCCCTTCCCCCGCGAACGCGGACGCCCACGCTTCTTCCCCAACCGTTCCCGAACTCCCAACTCCCCCGTAGGGGCGACCCTTGTGGTCGCTCGCTCCTTCCCCACCCCGTTGGTGGACAGCCCCCCACACTGATATCATTGCCCCATGATCGGAAACATAAAGGCTGTAACCTTCGACCTCTGGCAGACCCTTATCGTCGAGGACCACGACATCAACAAGCGTCGAGCCCAGCTTCGCATCGACCGCGTCGCTCAAGCCCTCGAAAACGCAGACAGATCCTTCCCCGAAGAAAAACTCTGGCGGGCCTTCTCAGATTGCGCCGCCGAATGCGCTCAATTCCGACTCAAGGGACTAGAGGTCAGCTTCGACACGCAAATCGACATGTTCCTGGCGCTAATCAACCCAAGCCTCCCCGGCAAGCTCTCCCGCCCCCAGAAGCGGGCCATCAGAGAAGCCTACGACCTCTCATTCCTCGACGCCGCCCTCCCCGCAGACCCCGCCGCGGCCGCCATGCTGGCCGAGCTGAAAGATCGCGGCTGTGCCCTGGGCCTCATCTCCAACACCGCCATGACCAGCGGCGCCACCTTCCGCGTCCACCTCACCCGCCTCGGCCTGCTCCAATACTTCGACGCACTGGTCTTCTCCGACGAACTTGGCTACGCCAAACCCTCCGGCAGGGTCTTCAAACAGGCCCTCGACGAGCTCAACGTCACGCCCGAAGCAGCGGTCCACGTTGGCGACGACCGGGCCGCCGACGTGGGTGGCGCGCTCAAAGCCGGCCTACGCGCTATCTGGGTCGCCCGCCCCCCGGATTCCTACGACGAGCCCTACGCCTACCAGACCCCTACCGACGACCAACCCCACGCCACCGTCACCAGCCTAAACGAAGTAATCCCCGCCCTCGAACGCCTCGCCGCGGAGTAACCCCTACCCCTCACCCTCCCCCTGCTTCTTCGCAGGCGTCCGACGCCGACGTCGACGCTGGGGTTTGGTGTTCCCCTTTTCGTCCCGGCTGCTCGACCACAAATCGTCGAAGAAGTCCCGCTCCAGAACGTGCAGCACGTCCGCCGTCTGCGTCAGCTCGTAGGAGAGGTTGCTCGGAAACGCCACCACCTCCACGTGCTTTCCCAGGTTCTTCACCGCCTGCATCGCGTACGCAAAGTCCGCGTCCCCGCTCACCAGCACCGCCACGTCGTACAGGTCCCGGTAGGCGAACTGGAGCACGTCCGTCGCCATCATGATGTCCACCCCCTTCTCTATCAGCACGTCGCCCCGATACTTGGAAATACCCAGGCACACCTCCAGATAGGGGGTGTTGTACAGGGTGGCGAGAAACTTCTGCTGCTCCTGGTATGCCGTGCCCCGACGCTCCGGGTCCTGCAGGATGTTGTAGTAATAGGCCCGAAAGAGCTGCCTCTCCCCGCACATCTTCTTCACAAAGGACCCGAAGTCCAGGTCCATCCGACCGCAGTTCTCCTCCAGGGCGTGATACAAATTGCTTCCATCTATAAATGCGGCTAACCGCTCACTCAATAATTAAAACCTTTCTATCTGTAATGTTTGAATTCTCCCTAATCAAACCGCGTAATCACCCCGCGGCCCACCTCTCCCCGATTCAGGTCCGCGTAGGCCTCGTTGATCTCGTCCAGGTGGTAGTTGCGGGTGATCAGGGCGTCCAGGTCCAGCTGCCCGTTCATGTACAGGTCCACCATCCGCGGCATGTCCGACTGCAGCTGCGCCGAGCCGTAGTACGTTCCCTTCAGCGTCTTCTCCTGGCGCACCAACGACACTGCGTCGATGGAAGGCACGTCCCCGTCTGCCGGGATTCCCACCACCGTCACCGTGCCGCCTTTGCGGGCCATATCGTAGGCCATCTCCACCGTCTCGGCGGAACCGAACACCTCGAAGGTGTAGTCGGCGCCCAGCCCGCCCGTAATCTCCCTCACCCGTCCCGGCCCATCCTGCTGGCCGGGGTTCACGGCGTGGGTTGCGCCGAACTGCATCGCAAACTCCAACGCCCCCTCGCTGATGTCCACCGCGATTATCTGACGCGCGCCGGCCAGTTTTGCCCCCATCACCACGTTTAGCCCCACGCCACCGCAACCCACCACCGCCACCGCCGCGCCCGGCTCAACCTTGGCCGCGTTCACCGCCGCGCCCACCCCCGTGGTCACGCAGCAGCCGATCACCGCCGCCTTGTCCAGGCCAAGCTCCTTCGGACACGGCACGCAGGCTACCTCCGGCACCACCGAATACTGCGAGAAGCAGGCCAGCTTGGACATCGGCGTGAAGTTCGTGTCTCCCTTGTGCAGCCGGTACGTCCCGTCCAGCATCGTCGTCGACGTAGACATGTGCACGTCGCACAGGTTGGGACGTCCGATGGTGCAGAAGTGACACCGTCCGCACCTCGACACGAATGACAGAATTACCGGGTCCCCCGCCTTCACCGACGTGATCCCGGGCCCCACTTCCTCAACTACGCCGGAACCTTCGTGGCCCAGCACCGCCGGCAGGGGCATGAACGACTCTCCCGCCATGTAGTGCCAGTCGCTGCGGCAGATGCCCGCCGCGCCGATTTTCACCAGCACCTCTCCTTCCTTGGGTGGGTCCAGGTCTAACTCCTCCACCACCAACGGAGAATTCGCTTCGTACAGGACCGCCGCTTTTGTCTTCATTACTCGTTCCCTTCTTCTGTAGATTTCTCCTCCGACGCCGCCTCCCGCACCACCGGGTTTCGGAGGACTCCGATGCCGCTAATCTCCACCTCCACCACGTCGCCGTCCTTCAGGTTCTGGGTCGCTCCGTCCGTGCCCATCCAGATAACATCCCCGGGATACAGGGTGATATTCCGGCTCATGGTGCTGATGTATTCCGCAATGCCGAAGACCATGCTGTTGGTGGGAAACTCCGAAACTACTTCGTCGTTGATGCGCACCGTGGTCATCATCCGGCGAAGGTTGACCTTCGTCTCTATCCACGGCCCCATGGGCTTGAAGGTGTCCGAGTTCTTCGACCGCCACATGGTCCGATCGCTCCGCTGCCACGAACGCTCGCTCACGTCGTTGCCGATGGTGTAGCCGAAGACGCAGTCCAGTGCCTCCTCCTCCGAAACGTTCTTGACCTTCTTCCCGATGACGGCCACCAGCTCCCCCTCGTACTGCACTTCCTCCGTGGCGTCCCACGGGATGACGATTGTCTCCCCGTGGGCGATGAGGGCGTTCACGGCCCGGTAACCTATGTCAGGCTTCTCGGGCACGTCCGGCTCCTCGCCCCTCGCCTCCGCCGTCTCCGTCACGTGGGCCAGGTAGTTCAACCCGGCGGCGTAGAAGGTCGGTGGCTGACACGGCACCAGTATCTCCACCCGATCGATGTGCCGCCGAATCGACGTCATGTCGTAGCGCCCAAAGGGGTCGCCCATTATCTCCGTTACCGTCACCCCGTCCACCACCCCGTAGGCCACCCTGTCGAGGGACTTGAACCTGCAAATCTTCATATTCGTCATCCCTCCTGACTGGAATTTGCCTGCCCCCGCCTCTCAAGCCACTTGTCGATGGCGGCCTCTGCGCGAGGGCTGATGGCGTTCTGAATCTCCACGTTGACCAGGCTGGGTCTGCCCGAATCGAAGGCCCGCCGAAGTGCAGGCGCCAACTCCTCCGGCCGCGTCACGTGCTCGCCGTAACCTCCCAGCCCCTCCACCACCTTGTCGTAGCGGGTGTGCAGCAGCTTCGTCGCCGTATCGCGACCGAACAGCCCCACCTGGATATGATAGTCGATTCCCCAGGTGGCGTCGTTGCCCAGCACCGCCACTATAGGCAGATTGTGACGCACCGCCGTGTCGAACTCCATGGCCGTGAACCCGAATCCGCCGTCTCCCGCCATCAACACCACCCGCTCGTTTGGATGCGCCACCTGCGCCGCGATGGCCGTCGGCAACCCATTGCCAAGCGTCCCGAACTGGGAGAAATAGAACCACCGTAAGGGCAACCGCGCCGGGTGCAGCATCCGCCCAAAGTGGCCGAAGTCTCCCCCGTCCCACACCAGAATGTCCTCCGGCTTCAGAAACTCCGACAACACCTTATGGACGAACGAAGCATGCATCGGCGCTTCCGGCTTTGCAATTCCCTCGTACCATTCCGCCTGCGCCTTCTGCTGCTCCCGCAGCTCCTCCAGCCACGACCGCCGCTCCGACCAGACCTTTCCCTGCGCCGCTGCCGTCATCTGCTCGACGATTGCCGGAACGTCCCCCGCCATCCCCACCTCCACCGGGCGGTTTCGTCCAATCTCCGTCGGCGATGGGTCCACCTGCACAATCCGGGCTGCATCATCGAATATCCCCCCGTACCGGATGCTGTTGTCCAGCTTCTTCCCCAGCAGCAGCACCGCGTCGGCCCGCCCCACCAGCTTGGCTGCCCAGTTCAGCGCCGTGTCGAAGAACCCAAGGCAGTAGGGATGGTCGTCCGACACCAGCCCCCGCGCCTGGTCCGCCGTCATCAACGGTATCCGCGTCGTCTCGATGAACGTCTGAAGCCACGCCCCGTCTCCCCCATACCCCGCCGACGCTGCTGCGATGATAAGTGGGCGCTCGGCGGCATGTAGAAGACTGACCGCCTCCGAAATCTGCGCCTCGCTAGCCCTCACCTGCCCCCCAAGCCCGTGAGCCGCCGCGGCATAGTATCGGAAGTCCCCCTCCGAGACCCGCTGCTCCTGCACGTCCAGCGGAATCGTCAGATGCACCGGTCCGCGCCTGCCCGAATAAGCCGTCCGCACCGCCATGGCGATCATGTCCGGTATCCGCCGCGCGTCCGGAATCAGCCACGAACCCTTCGTCACCGCCCCCGCCAGCGACACCTGGTCGATCTCCTGGTTGGCCCCCATCCCCAGCTCCGCTGCCTCCGCCGAACCGCCTATCGAAAGCATCGGGCTCTCGCTGTGCAGCGCGTTCGCCATCCCCGGAATTGCGTTGGCCATCCCCGGCGTCGTCGCCATCACCACCCCCAGCCCGCCGGTGATGCGCCCCCACGCGTCGGCCATGAACGACGCCGCATGCTCGTGCCGTGTGTCGATGAACCGAAAGTCCCCGTCGGCCATCACGTCCATAAGCGGCAGCGTATGGTCCCCGGCGATCGTGAAGACGTTGGAGACCCCTTCGATCTTGAGCGCGTGGGCAATCAGATGGCTGCCCGTAAGGGAGGAAGGACTCATGCAATAATCCGGTCGAAGGCGAACGTAGAATATGGCCTGATTATGGAATGGCCGCCATTGAGCGTCAAGTCACCCCCCTCCGCCCCACATGTCATCCTGAGTCAACGAAGGATATAACTCCCCGGAGATCACCAATGCTTCCCCACTCTCCAAACTGACAATCCACCCATTGCCCCCAACGCTCACCCCTTGCTATCCTACCCGAATGAACAAGACAGCTACCTCCACAATCTTTCCATCCGTCCCAACCCTCTCCCAGCAACATGATACATTCTCGCAAAAAATAGTCGAAAACCCCTCTGAAAATTCTGGAAACGAGTATTTTGACCCCAAAACCCTCGTTTTTACGCCTGAAATTCCGCAAAAATCGTTTCAGTCGTTTGCACTAACGACTGAAACGCAACGCCTGGCCTCACCGAAACGAACCATTCGTTTACCCCTTCGTTCCCCACTTGTTTCAGAGAATAAATCTCACCAATTCAGCCCTCCGCCGAATATCACCAATCTTGTGACCCAAACAATCCCTCCGTTAGAATGACTCCACTCCACCCGGGAGGCTGAGCCATGTCCAATAAACCCGTAGTCCGCGTCATCGGCACCGGCGGCACCATCGCCACCGTCACCGACAACCGCATGGACTTCACCAACTACCCCGAAACCGGACGCCGTATCTCCGTCGCGGAATCCCTGACCCGCATTCCCGAAGCGGGTTTCATCGCCGACGTGCGCTCCGAAGACCTGATGAGCGAGGCGAGCAGCAACATCGGCCCCGAAAACTGGCCCCTCATTGCCCGCCGCATCAACCAGGTCTTCCGGGAGGAGCCCGACGTTGACGGTGTGGTGCTCACCCACGGCACCGGCACCATGGAGGAGACCTCCTACTTTCTCCACCTCACCGTCAAGTCCTCCAAGCCCGTCGTCATGACCGGCGCTATGCGTCCCGCCTCCGCCGTGGGCACCGACGCCGACCTGAACCTCTTCAACGCCATCCGTGTCGCCGCCGACCCCAACTCCGCCGGACGCGGCGTCCTCGTCGTCATGAACAACCAGATCCACAACGGCCGGGACGTTACCAAGACGGACCCCCTACACGTGGAGACTTTCAAGGACTCCGACACTGGCCTTCTCGGCTACTGCGACCCCGATGGCCAGGTGGCCTTCTACCGCTCCGTGGAGCGTAAGCACACGGTGGACACCCCCTTCGACCCGGAGAAGATGGACGCCTTGCCCCGGGTGGACATCGTCCCCACCTACGCCGGCGCCGACGAGGTGCTCGTAAACGCCGTCCGCGCCCACGGCTCCCCCGGCCTCATCCTCGCCGGCGTGGGCGGCGGCAGCTCCGCTTCCCCTGCCCCCCGCGCAGCCATGGAGGCTATGGCGGACGGCATGACCGTCGTGCTGGCCTCCCGCACCGCCAACGGTCGCGTCGTCATGACCTCCGGCAAGCAGCGGGACGGGTTCCTCGTCGCCGATAACCTCCTACCCCACAAGGCCCGCATCCTCCTCATGCTCGCCCTCTCCGTCACCAATGACCGCCAGGCCATACAGCAAATGTTCTACGAATACTAGCCCAACGCCGCCCCCACTTTTCCCCGTATGTCGCTTCTGGTTTTATGTTATCCGCAGCTTCTCTCGCATATCATTTAAGCACCCTTAACGTCTATGGAGAAGGCTGCGACCCGCGCTATGCCTCGAACATCCTTCATCGTCCTTGCTCTCTTGGCTCTCTGCCTTCTGGCTGCCTGCGGGCCGAAGGACAAACGCGTCGTCTTCGTTTCCGAGCGGGGCGGTGACCTGATGGCCTACACCATGGCCTCCGACGGCTCCGAGGTCTCCAGCGTTCCCTCCGGCGGCGACGAGAGCGTCTCTCCCAGCTGGTCCGTCACCCGGAACCACGTCGCCCTCCTCTCCCGGAACGGCGACTCCTCCCGTCTTCACGTCCTGGCCCAAGAAGGCGACGACGAATGGGAGTCCTGCACCGTCGACGAGGACCAGGTCCTTGACTACAGCTGGGACCCCAAAGGTGAGCGCATCGCCTTCCTTGTCGGAACTTCAGATGACGCCGACGTCTTCGTCACCGACGTGGAGTGCGCCACCGTCGAGCCCCTGACTTATGATGGTGGCCCCATGGTCCTCGGCAACTGGTCCGAAGACGGACACTGGGTGGTCTACTCCATCCACGGCGAGGACGACCAGGGCATCTTCCTCCGCAACCCCAGCGGCGTGGACAGAAGGACAATCAACGACAAGGCCGCTATCCAGTTGGACTTTGCCCCCAAAGGCGGCGGCTTTGCCTTCATGACTCAGGACGAAGAGGAAACCCGCATCTGGGCTTCGGAGGACCCCGACCAGCCTCCCGTCAGCATCACCAACCAGGTGGCCCGAGATTCCACCTTCGCCTGGTCCCCCGATGGGAAACGCATCGTCTTCGTGTCCGACCGTGACGGCGACCCGGAGATCTATACTATGAAGGCCAACGGCTCCGATCAGAAGCAGCTCACCCGCAACGAAATCAACGATTTCCTTCCCTCCTGGTCCTCCAATGGCAAGCTCATCATCTTCGTTTCCGACCTTCACGACAATACGGAAATCTTCACCATGAAGGACGACGGCACCGACCAGCAGCGCCTCACCAACAACGACTACACCGACACTCATCCTAGCTGGTAGCCCTGCCTTCACCAGTGCCCTCACAGACGCGGGGCCCATTCTTACCCCTGCACCAACTCCCGACACCCCAAAACCTCTCCATTCTTCCGTAGGGGCGGCTCGCGAGCCGCCCACCCCCTCCCCTCTCCAGCTAAGAACCTCGCTGCCCCTGCACGTTTGCCCACCCTGTGGCATAATTTAACCTCTGGGCTCTCGCCCAACTGTTTGACGATGCCCGGTGGTGCAGCGGTAGCACAGCGGACTTTGGATCCGCTGACCCTGGTTCGAATCCAGGCCGGGCAGCTTTTTTCTCCTCCCATGTTGGCCGTAAGAGTCCCTATTTTGCCTGCTTTTGTAGCTGATTCAGCGACTTGCTGGTTCTTGTCAATTCCGGTAGAATCTCACCTATCCCCATCTTTCCCCACGCCCGACGTGGGGGTAGATGTGGGGAAAAATATAGCGGATTCCGCCTTAAATGTGGGGAAAATCAAGAGGCAAAAGAAGCCATATGCCAAAGCAACTTACGGTAAAGAGGATCAATGCACTTACAAAGCCAGGAAGATTCGGTGACGGCAACGGTCTTTACCTTGAGATATCCAAGGGTGGAACAAAGTCGTGGATTCAGAGAATCACGATAGACGGACGGCGGCGAGACATTGGCTTAGGAGGCTTTCCTGCTGTGAGCCTCGCCATGGCCCGTCAAAGAGCAGCAGGCAATCGGACCGCTGTTGCCGAAGGACGGGACCCGCTGTTAGAGAGACGCAAGACCAGAAAGGTTCCGACATTCCGGGAGGTAGGAGAATCATTCTTGAAGGCGAACACTCCCCGTTGGAAAGGTGAGAAGACCGCAAAAAACTGGCGAGGGCAGATGGAAAAGTACGCCTTTCCGGCGTTTGGGAATATCAGCATTGACCGGGTGGGTCGGATCGACGTGCTGGGCGTATTGACCCCGATTTGGACCTCCAAGCCATCGGCCGCCAGGAAGCTGCGCCAACACCTCAGGGCGGTCTTCTCCTTCGCCATGGCCCACGGGTACGTGGGGTTCAACCCTGCTGGAGAGATTATCGATGCTGCGCTCCCGCCCATGCCTGCGGTCAAGAACCACTTCCGCGCTCTCCCCTACCAGGAGGTAGGAATAGCCCTCAGAATGGTGGAGGCGTCTACGTCGTCTCTCTCATCCAGATTGTGCTTCAAGTTCCTGGTGTTGACGGCGGCGAGAAGCGGAGAGGCCAGGGGAGCCACATGGGACGAGATCGACCTGCACGATGCCGTCTGGACGATACCGGGTAACAGGATGAAGGCGGGGGTCGAGCATCGAGTGCCCCTGGTCAACGCAGCCCTGGAAGTCTTGGAGACGGCGCAGTTGCTTGATGACGGCAGCAATCTGGTCTTTCCCTCGTTGATGAAGCCTCGCCACCCGTTGAGCGACATGACGTTGACGAAGCTCCTCAGGGACCTTGGACTGGCGGAACGCGGAACCGTCCACGGTTTCAGGACTTCCTTCAAGACATGGTGCATGGAGCAGACGAATACCCCCTGGGCCGTCGGAGAGGCCGCCCTTGCTCACACCATTGGCAACAGCACCGAGGCGGCTTATGCTCGTTCTGACTTGTTCAAGAAGCGAAGGTCGGTAATGCAGCAGTGGGCAGATTACGTTCTGGGCTGAATCGATTACTGCGGTAAACCCGGCGAACGCCAAACTAGCTAAATTGACTTCTCGCCACAGGCCGTGATTCGATCCAGGCATTGATGTCGCTGGCCTTCCACCTCACGGCTGAGGGACCCACCCTCACAGGCCTTGGGAATTCTCCCTCTTGCATTAGCCGGTAGATGGAGGAGCGACTCACACCAGTGATCTTCTCGACATCTCGACGCCTTAGCAGTCTATCTTGCATATCATTCATCTCCTCATAAGTCTTAATCATTGCAGCGAATTGCTCCGCTTTCTGAAGTAGATGTGACACAAAATCCACAATTGCCAGCATTAGATCGTTAATGGGTGCAAACATCCCTCTGGCCCCTGAGACCCTTGAGAAAAGCGATGGAGCGAATTGTTGCGGCCTTCAAGTTGTGGACCCTGCTGCTGTTGCCATTGATGAATTCTGCGGAAATGGGTGGAGGATAATCATGGTCCGTGAGGGGGACTCGTGCAGGAGTCCCCCTCGGACAAGAACCTCCTGTGCCTGCATTGAGTGTGGCGGTGCCGAAGTCGGTATCCAAGGCCTCATAGCGGGGGGCGTGAATGCCCCCGGGGGCATTCACGCCCCCCTTGGGACATGGGAATCGGAGGTGCTGCGGTGGTTACATACCCGTGTACAGAAACTGCGAATTTAGACAACGGGCCATTTTTGTCGCTGATTAAAAAATTCGTTTAACAACAATTGCGTGTTAGAATGATGTTGACGGAGGGTAATTGCTATGCCATACCCGGAAATGGTGGCTAGATGCTACGAGGACGTGCTTGAGTGCACCAAGGTCTTCAACGTCGGCCTCAAGACAGACCCACGCTTGTGTGGGCGATTTGCTCAATTCAGAGCATGGTACTACCTCCCGGAGATTAACGCCGTGGGCCCCAGTAAGTTCGTCGGCTACAGGGACATTGGCGTGGACTTTTACTTCACCCATACCGGTGCGGTGGCCCGGGCAACTCTGCCCAGTAACAAACGCCTTGATGGCCGGGAAACAGAGCCCAGGTTGCAAGAGTGGTTCGAAATAGTAGAGCCAGGAACAGCGGAGCATAGATTCGTCCTAGACATGGTGAAGGAGCTCGGCTCAGAACAATGTGGCAAAAAGCCGTCCCAGCTTGCCCGGTATTGTGTGCCAATTGGATTCAGGCTGAATTGAGGTGGGTGGAATGGCGTCGGACGACCTATCAAATAGACCCAATAGCTCTTGTGCATGGCCCACGTGCAGCGTACAGCTTGGCCCCTTGGCTCTGGCGGTAGCGCCGTTCTGCGACATGTGCTGGGACACGGCCTTACGAGTTGTTGGGGCTTACCTGCGCATGGCCGATCAAGATCCGGAGAAATCGGCGGGTACCACTCTGCTAGACGCCCTCCGCGAGGCAACTAGTACTTAACCAGACCGGTTGAGTTTGGGTTGCGGAGAGCTTTGAATTGCACACCGAACCATCCGCGTATCGGCCCCTTCATACGATAAATTCGAATGGCTAACCGGCTAGGTAAGTTGCCTAAACGGTTCAGGGCAGCCGATCTGAGAAGAACCTGCCCGGGATGGGCATACCAGACATATTCCACGTTCCTTCCCAAACACCGCGTCGGAAACCCGATCGGCACAACAGAGTTCTTCCTTCAGCATGGAGACGGTTCCTATGGTCTAGTGGAGGATTGTTCTGCTTAGTGTTGGCAATCAGCAAGAGTAGGACACAATGGGATCTGAGAGATCAGAAGTGATTTGAAGGTTGGTCCAGTTCTCTTGGTGCTTGATTAAACAGCCTTCTCTGAAGGAGCATCATTGTTCAATGATGTTAGTGGACGGCAAAAGTAATAGTGGTTGTTCATCGGCACACATTGGTGTTGCTCATCTAATGTTCGTGATGGTGAGGGTTGGGGACACTGTGAGCAACCAGGCGTGGAGCAAAGCAATCTATAAGTTGACTGGCAAACGCAATTGGCCATATTCTGCTGAGGAAATCCGCGATTAGGAACGGGTACATCTCTGGGACTAGGTTTGAGAGGGGAAGGAAGCGCATGCCAATCAAGAACCCAAATGATGCGGCGGAGGTTGAAAGCAGAATCGCTCGCATCTTCGCCGCCACACCACCCGAAAGGGCGGCGGAAGTCCGTGCGCTCTTTGTTGAGGTGCTGGACTTCGATGCTGCTTCCGGCTGCGTGGACCTGGGGGCTGCGCTTGACAACGTCGTCCTGCCCACCTCGGCGGAGCGCATCGCTACTATGAACAGCGTGAACGTTGTGTACATCCCCCTGTCCATTCCGGGGACGGATCGCGTGCGCAAGGGTGAGGCTGCTGCAGCGGCCAAGCATATTGCGGACCAGCTCCAGGGCGACCTCCTACTGGTCTTCACCAACACGTCGGCCAGTCAGCTCCATCTGGTTTACCCCAGTTTCCAGGGGGCTCGTCCAGTCCTGCGGCGTATGGTTGTGGAGAGAGACCTGCCTCGTCGCACCGCCGTTCAGCAAGTCTCCAACATCTACTGGAATCATCGGCATAGCGGCAGCATCGTGCTTGCCCTGGATCAAGGCTTTGACGTTGAGCCCGTCACCAGAGAGTTCTTTTCTGAATACAAGCGGGTCTTCGAGAAAACGGAAGAAAGCGTCACCGGCTTTGAGGACGACGACGAGACGAAGCGGCGGTTTGTTCAGACGATGTTTAACCGCCTCATGTTTGTCTATTTTCTGTCTCGCAAAGGTTGGCTCAGTTTCAACGGTGACAAGGACTATCTGAACGCCCTGTGGCAGGACTATCGCTCCGATGCCACACAGACTAACTTCTATCGCGAACGGCTTAAGCTCCTATTCTTCTTTGGATTGAACAATCCCCAGTCCATTGGCTTGAACTTCAAGGGCAGTCCCATGACTTCCTATTATGGCGACGTCCCGTTTCTAAACGGTGGGCTGTTCGAGAAAACTGACCTCGACAAGCGTGATGATATCGATGTGCCGGATGAGGCCATTAGGCCCATCCTGAGCGACTTGTTCGACCGCTTCAATTTCACTGTGATGGAGTCCACGCCCTTCGATGTCGAAGTAGCAGTGGACCCTGAAATGTTGGGCAAGGTGTTCGAGGAGCTGGTAACAGGCCGCCATGCTTCCGGCGCATACTACACGCCCCGTCCCGTTGTTTCCTTCATGTGCCGGGAGGCTCTCAAAGGCTACCTTCAGGGGCAGGATACCGGTGTCCCGCCGGAAGCCCTCGCTCGGTTCGTAGACGAGCGCGATACGTCCGGAATCTCGGTGTCGTCGGCCAAGGACGTGGCGGCGGCGCTGGACGAGGTGACGGTGGTAGATCCCGCCTGCGGCTCCGGAGCCTATCTACTGGGCATGATGCAGGAACTTGTGGAGTTGCAGTCAGCGTTGTTCAACGTCGGAGTGGATGCCAAGGGGCTTTACGAACTGAAGCTGCATATCATAGAACGCAATCTCTATGGAGTGGACATTGACGACTTTGCAGCCAACATTGCCATGCTGCGGCTCTGGCTCTCGCTAGCCATCGAGTACGAAGGCGACCAGCCGGAGCCGTTGCCTAACCTGGACTTCAAGGTGGTATGTGGTGACAGTCTACTGGGGCCTGACCCCAGCGTAGGGGTGATGGCGCAAAGCGCTCTGGGTAGGTACGACGAAGCTATCCGAAAGCTGGATAGTTTGAAGGCCAAGTATATGAGGGCGCGGACCGGCCCCCAAAAGCAGAATCTGAGGGAAGACATTCGCGGGACGGAAGAGTTGATCAAGACGGCGATGGGAGACGCTAGCGTACCGGAGGCGGTGGTGGATTGGCGGTTACAGTTCGCTGAGGTGTTCGCTAAAGACGGGGGGTTCAATATAGCAATCGCCAATCCACCGTATGTGCAGTTGCAACGAAACGGTGGGCTATTGGCGAATCGATACAAGGATGCGAAGTACACGACCCTTGCTCGTACCGGTGATATGTATCAACTCTTCTTTGAACGAGGTTGCCAGGCTCTTCGTGCCAGCGGCGGTATGCTGACCTACATAACTTCCAACAGCTGGCTGAAGGCAGAATATGGCAAGAAGACACGACAGTTCTTCGCAGACGGGCACACCCCTCTTCGATTATTGGAATTGGGCAAAGATGTCTTCGAGTCGGCTATCGTTGACTCGGGTGTGTTGGTGCTGAGAACCGGTGGACCTACTAATGGTACATTTCCTGGAGTAGACATGGACCGCTTGGCCGATAAGGCCATCCCGCCGGAGGAAAGGCACTGGGGACAGGTGCGTCCTGATGGTGCTGCACCGTGGAGCATCCTTTCGCGCTTGGAACAAAGTGTGTTGGAAAAGATGCTTGCCAGGGGAACGCCATTGAAAGAATGGGATATTGCGATTTATCGAGGAATAACTACCGGCCTCAACGAGGCCTTCATCATCGATAACGAGACTAAGGAAGCAATAGTTGCCCAGGACCCGGGCTCCGAAGAGATTATCAAGCCTGTAGTGCGTGGACGGGACATCCGGCGGTACCAAGCCCGGTGGGCTGGACTATGGCTCATCGACGCCCACAACGGGTACGAAAACGTACCTGCCGTTGACATCAACGATTATCCGGCGATCAAGGCTCATCTTGATGGTTTCTATGACCGTCTGGCAAAGCGGTACGACAAAGGAAGGACGCCATACAACCTTCGTAATTGCGCTTACCACGCAAATTTCGGGCAGCCAAAGTTGTTTTGGGCAGACATGGCAAAGGTAGGCCGATTCGCCTTCTCTGAAAGGGAAACCTACTGCAACAACAAGGGGTATCTGCTGACAGGGGAGTCGCTCAAGTATCTATGCGCCATTCTCAACAGCTCCTTGATTACGTGGTGGGTGGGCAATATGGCAGCAACGACCGGGATGGGACTCACTGAGTGGACCATCGTAACTGTGGAGCGTCTGCCCATACCCAAGGTAGACGTTGAAGAACAGGGGCCACTCGTTCGCATCGTGGACCGCATTCTTGACGGCAGGGACTCCGATGCAGAACTGAGAGAACTGGAAAGCCAAATAGATAGAATCGTGTATTCGCTCTATGGACTAACTGAGCACGAAGTTGATTCGATAGAATCTAGGTAGACTACCACATGCCCTGCGTACTCAGTGCCTTTTGCAGAGTGATTGCCTACTCCTCTTGCGGAGGAGTTCCCTGCCCAGTTGCAATAATCTCTGAAGGCGTCAGCTCATAAAGATCATAAACTCTCCTATCGATCTCTGCTTCGGCCTCCGACGTGTCCGCATCTCGGTCGCCAGCTTTTGCTGCCAGTATGCTATCGACCAATTGGCTAAAGGGTTGCTGCCTCAGACCGCCAATCCTCGGTATCGGCAAGCGCTCAACATAGACCTTCTTCCAGCGCAATGTCCCCATTCCTGAAGTAGGAGCCAACTGTTCCAGCAGCCATCTAATCAGCTTGGAATTCAGCACGGCGCAAAGGTACTTGATGCATTCCCCTGTAAGCATGAAGGTCGTGGCTTCTCCGTACAGCCCGCCGTTGTCGTAGGCGAAGCGACCATTGTTGACAAGCTCAATCCAGAGCAGTTTCTCCTTCGTGAAATCTTCGTGGTAAGCGCAAGTATCCTGCATTTCAAACCAAGCGTTTCCGGTCTTCTTCCTAGATCGTTTCCCATTGGGAAGTCGTTTCCCTGACTGCTCTAGCCTCCGTTTGCCGAAAGAGAGCAGATAATTCTTCACCGCCGGGTAGTCCTCAATGCTGAGACCTAGGGCGGGAAACGTGGCTATGAGCCACCATCCCTTCCAGTTGGCCTGGTAGCGCTGGATATCTCTTCCCCGCAGTACAGGCTTGATGATCTTCTCGGAGCGCGGGTCTTGGGCAACTATTGCTTCCTTAGTCTCGTTATCGATGATGAAGGCCTTGTTGAACCCGGTTTTTATTCCGTAGTTAATCGCATATCCACGCTATGCGTCATCCTAGTGGCAGCCGGAGCGCAATCTGCCCATTGTCCACACCTTTTGGCGTAGTTCTTCGATACGGCAGACGACCTCTAGAGGACTTCTTTCTATGCACAAGTTTGGTCTATCTGCCGTCAAGTGATCTGCTGGGGCCTCATGATTGGCTTCGTACATCCGCTGAACCAGCTTTGGAAGTGAGTCCAGCGTCTTGATAGCGTCTCGTCCGATTCTACGTCTCATGAAGGCATTACAGAAACGGAGGATGGCATGGACGCTCTATCAGTCGCTGATCCAGACCTGTACCAGGAAGCACTCATCTCGGAACTCGCCCCTAACACTCGCGTCGCGTACGAGAAGGGGTGGAATAGGTTCGTTGACTACTGCGTTGAGGAACGAATAGTCGATCCCCTTTCGGCGACGCCCGAACAGGTGGCACGGTTCTTCGTTCAATCGGCGACTCGCCCAAGCCCGTATAGTGGGATGGTACTTTCAATGGGTACAGTGATGCTCTACAAGAGTGCCGTGAGCAAGAAGTATCTTGAGTCAGGAAAGTCATCGCCCAGCAATCACCCCATGGTCCGTTCGACCCTCAGAGGGTTGGCTCGGCTCAAAGGTTCCTCAAGCCGCCAAGTAGAGGCATTGCGTGAGTATCACATAGAAGCCATGCTGCGGGAATGCCCCCATACATTGATTGGCAAGAGGGACGCTGCAATCATTGCCGTCGGATTCGCTGGAGCCCTACGGCGTTCGGAGTTGTGCAATCTGACGGTTTCTGACGTTGAGTTCCTAGACGGAAGTGCGGATGACGACATCCGTCTGTGGCTTACCATCCGTCGCTCCAAGACTGACAAGTGGGGAAATGGGCAACGGGTGGCGATCTTGGATGGAAGTGTCATTCGTCCGATAAGCCGACTACGACTGTGGCTGGAGGGCTCAGGGGTAACGAGTGGACCGCTCTTCCAAACAATGAAGCGGGGAGGACACTTGCGAGGCAGGTCGATGCATCACAGCGATATACCGCGCATTGTCAAGCATTACGCGGCGGCTATCGGGCTGAATCCGAAGGGAATATCTGGGCATTCGCTGAGAGCGGGCTTCGTCACCAGCGCAGCCGTTCATCATGCGCGCTTGGATAAGATAATGGAGATTACGCGGCATACGAATCCGGCCACTGTCATGCGATACATCCGAGATGCCGATGCCTTCACTGATCATGCTGGGCAGCGCTTCCTATGATTGAGACAAGCCGCAATGCTGATATGGACACAATTGCAGCGACATTCTTACTGACGAATGGTTTGGAGTGCGTTCAGCGATGCATGGATCCGTCAGACACCTGATTGGCAGACTCCAAGGGAGGAAGATATCGTCCGAAATGGCCGCACAGACTTAATCGGAGGTATCGTAAACCAACATGCTCGAAGTATAATAGGGTTAGTGAGCGAGGTAGTCTTATGGATGATGGAAGGCACATGCCTAACAGACGTAGTCATCCTAGGTACCAGGTGTTCCACAGACGTTTAACCCCGGTGGGTCAAAGGACTTCATTGAAGCCCTCGCCACATGTCTTCAAAGTAGTCTGACCGCCTATGCTTGGCTGTTCACCCTATGGAGAGGTTCCCGGCTGCCATGCTCAGTTGCGCCAATCCAGGGGCGGAATCTTCTGGACGTCAAGAACCAGGACCTCAGGAGGGATAGACGATGATTGTGAACGTGAAGGCGAAGTATTCCAACGGTGTACTCACCCCGCTAGAACCTCTGAACCTTGCAGAGGGCGCGGAGGTCACCGTATCGGTTGAAGAGGCCCGGTCGCCACAGGGAGTACTGGCTGCCGTTGTAGAAATGGTCGACGGTTTGCGCGAATCCTATCCACCGGACATGTGGGACGGCCTGCCTACTGACCTAGCCAAGAACAAAAAGCACTACCTCTACGGTCATCCCAAGGAACAAGATTGATGCAAAGAAGAATGCTCTTTGCCGATTCAGGGTATTGGATAGCGATCATGTACCCCGGCGATCAGTTGCATCAACGGGCAAGGCAAATGGCTACTGCCCTGTCCACTGTCCAGATTGTCACGACCCAAATGGTACTCACCGAGGCACTCAACTTCATGTCGGACCTTGGCGAGATCCGCAGACGATTCGCAGCGCAGACTGTGCAGAGTCTGGAGGGTAACTCCGGTGTGGAGATAATCTCTCAGACCGAAGCCCAGTTCAGGGATGCGGTGGAAAGGTATTCAACGCGAGGTGACCAGAAATGGAGCCTCACGGACTGCGCGAGCTTCCTGGTCATGGAAGAACGTGGCATCACCGAGGCGCTGGCCTACGACCGCGACTTCGAGCAAGCGGGCTTCGTCGCCTTGCTGAGAGGCGACCGGGAATGATGCGCTACTCCCGGTCCCCTATAGGTGCAGTCCGTTGAACATCCTCCATTCCAAGACGGACCCGACACTGCTTGAACGTCTCAAGGGGATGCTGGGCAGTTCTGCGCGGGCGGATATCGCCGTAGGCTACTTCTTCATCAGTGGGTTCGGAGCCGTTGCCGACGATCTGGCGGGGTTGGACAAGGTGCGCATACTGGTGGGACGCACGGACCGTCAGGTGCTGGAGGAAGTCGCCCTGGGTCTCCAGCAAAGCGAGGCCCTGCGCGCCCGTCTGGAGGCCGATGCCCTGGTTCAGCGCAGACAGCGAAGCCAGATTGCCCAGGAAACTGTCGCACGTGTCGCGGAGGGGGTTGCTACTCTTCCGCAAGACCAGGTGTCGGAGGATTCGGTCGCTAGACTCAGAGACCTGGTTGCGAGTGGCAAGGTTGAGGTGCGGGCTTACCTACGTAGTCCCCTCCACGCCAAGGCATATCTCTGCTGGTACGACAACCACGCCGAACCCGGCGCAGCGGTGGTTGGGTCGTCGAACCTCACGCTGGCCGGGTTCACGGGAAACACGGAGCTAAATGTACGAGTCACCGGCGATGCAGAGATGGAGGCCCTTCGCAAGTGGTTCAACGAACTCTGGCGAGACTCGGAAGACATCAGCGACGACTTGGTGTCGGAGTTAAACCGGTCATGGGTCTTAGCGGAAACGCCGCCCTATCATGTCTACCTGAAGGCTCTCTACGAACTCTACTACACGGACGTGGGAGGCGGGCAGCTGGCGGTGCCGCCTCGGGACCACCTGCTGGCAAACTTCCAGCTGGACGCGGTGAGCCTCGGATTGTCGATGATTGAAGTCTATGGAGGCTGCTACATCGGCGACGTGGTAGGGCTGGGCAAGACATTCATCGGCGCGGAGTTGCTGAGGCAACTGCGGGTTAGTTACCCCAACGAAGGACCGCCGCTCATTCTCTGTCCTGCAGGACTGAAGCCCATGTGGGAGGCATTCAACGAGCGGTTCGCCCTGGGCGCGGAGGTGGTTTCGCATAGCATGATTGCTGCACCTGCCGGGGCTGAGTTCGACGAGGAGTTGGGGCGGTATGTGGATACGGTCCCGCCCGGCCATGGAATCGATCTTGAACAAACCTATCCAAACCGCGGGCCGGTGTTGGTGGACGAAGCGCACAACTTCCGAAACATCAACCAACGTTCCAGAGGCCTCGCCAACTACCTGGAATCGGGCGACCACAAGGTGATTCTGCTCAGCGCCACGCCTCAGAACCTGGGGCCTATGGACATCTACCGGCAACTTCGACTGTTTCTCCACGACAGAGAGCATGGTCTGAACATCGAGCCGGTTAGCCTGGAGTCCTACTTCCGCAACGCCCAGTTATGGTTAGCATATCGAGCTGATTACGAGAACTATGAGGCAGAATTTGAATCGTGGCGGGCTTCTGGGTCAAGGGGCGCGCCTCCCTTGCCACCTGACAGGCCGAAGGTGCCCAAGGCGGAGATAGACCAGGTGCTGTTGCCGGTGTTCATTCGCCGCCGGCGAAAGGACATCAGGGACCTGTACCGGGACACGGCGCTTGTGGACGGCAAGCCGGTGCGCTTCCCTGACCCGGTATTGGACAATGTTGAATACCTGCTGGATAAGGTATATGCGAAGGCAGGATCGCTGGACGAATTGGAGGCGTTGCTAGGCCTGCATAAGGGAGCACGGTATCGGGCCACCGAGTATATCAAGGAAGAGTTCAAGACCAAGCCGGAGTACCGCGACCTCTTCCGTGCAGGAGATAGGATCGCACGGCTCATGGGCGTTTTGTTGCTAAAGCGGCTTGAGTCCAGCATTGAGGCCTTCCGCTCCACGCTTCGTTCTCTCATGACCAGCAACCGAAACTTCCGCGAGGCCCTGGACGCTGGATTCATTCCTATTGGCAGCACAGCGACGCGCATCTTGGCCGGACAGTCCTTTGATGTAGACGACCTCTTTGAGGTACTCAGCCAAGAAGAGCAGCGCCGCCAGCAAGAGGGTAGCCAACGAGACAAGCTGGTCTACAGCGCAGCGGACTTCGAAACTGACAAGTGGACCAAAGACCTCGATGCAGACCATGATGTGCTGAGAGACATTATGGGGCGCGTGGAAGACATTGGGCCTGAGGACGACGATAAACTCCGTGCGCTTCGGGATTTTCTGGCCCGGCCGGAAGTGCAAGCGGGCAAGGTGCTGATATTCTCAGAAGCCGAGACGACTGTGGAGTACCTCTATAGGGAACTGAACCCCAATGGACAGAAAGCAGAAATCGCACGGCTAACGGGCAGCACGAGCCATGATGCCGAGAGGTTAGTCAAACGATTCTCGCCTACCTGGAATCTGGGACCGCGTGAGTCTTTGCCTGGACCGGAAATACGGGTTCTACTGGCAACGGACATCGTGTCCGAGGGACAGAACTTGCAAGATTGCGCGTGCGTGTTGAACTACGATCTGCACTGGAATCCGGTACGTCTCATTCAACGATTTGGTCGCGTCGACCGTATTGGCACGGAGCATGACGTCATCAACTTGCATAACATGTGGCCCGACGTGGCGGTAGATGAGGAGTTGTCGTTGACTGAGCGACTGCTCCGGCGCATTCAGTTGTTCCACGACCTCATTGGTTTGGACAGCAAGCTCCTTTCGGATACCGAGCGACTGAACGCGGGTGCGATGTACCGCATTTACGATGGGAAGACGCTACCCGAGATTGACGACGGATTGGATGAGGTGGCCGCCAATCAGAGAGCCATCACGTTGCTCCAGCGCATCCAGGAAGATGACCCGGATCTGTGGCACACTATCACGCAGCTGCCAGACGGCATCAGGTCAGCATTGGCAGCGCGCACGGTGCAGGCGCCTTCATCTAACGGAAGCCGCAGTGAGGACGTGCTTGAAGAGATGGTTGCGCAGGTTCCCCTCATTTCACCTTCTACAATTGCCGCTTCAAACTCTCCCTTTGACGATCCAAGACAGGGAGAGACATTGGTCTTGTTAAGTGCAGGGGAAGTACGAAGCTGCTACGCGGTCGATAGCGATTTGGAGCCACGCGCCATAAGCCCAGCCCAGTTCATCGCGGCGGCAGAATGCAAGGACGACACCCCTCCCAAACCGTTGCCCAGAGACACGAATGAACGGGTAATGGCTGCGTTTGAATCGTTCAAGACCGACTTCCATCGAAGGCTGGGAAGGGCTAGAAGACCACGCGACACAATGGCGCGCCGTTACGTTTCACGCTACTTGGGCATCGCTTTGAGAGCAGCCAATGATGACCCGGGATTGCTAGACCGGATTGACATTCTACGTCGAATCTTCCTCAGTGACGTGTCGCCGCAAGTTGAGAGTGCTATGAGCGATATCAGACATCTGCGACTTGAAGGATCCATTCTGTTGACCAGGCTTGAAGCCTTACGTGAGCGGTATCGCCTCAACCCCCCCCACGACGCTGATCGAACTCGATCAGTGGAGCCGCAAGTCATCCGTATCGTCTGCTCCGACGGGATTGTTTGACCTGGCGATAGCGAGCGACATATGAAAAGTCATCGCCACAGATATTGGTCCACCCTGCGCATGACTTATGAAGACTGCATTTCTGAATTAGGTGAAGGGCCAGCGGTGATGGTCCAATGCCCCCGGTAATCGACAGGACTGTCACGGGACAGAAAGCTCTCTTGAGATGTAGCCAATTACAGGGGGGAAGTGGGGGTGAGAAATCCAAGTGTTTCCCTAACGCCCATCATCCACCTCATCCCTGACAATCAATAGACCGCCTTTGCCTTTCATCTCTATTGGTGCTGCGAACGGGTCATCGTGAGGAACGTCATCATCCCAATAGCCGTATCGGTCCGCTAGGAATTGTTCGATGGCGGGAAAGTCCGGGGTTTCTTGATGACACTCCAAATCCCAGAAATTAACAAGGGACATCATGGCGGTCCGCCGATGTATGTTGATATTTTCAAAAGAAAGCAATCCGAGTGGAATCGGAGCATCGGCCCCGCTCTCTGCCTGTAAAGCCGCCGTAGTTAACTGCTCCTTGCCTTCTTCGAGAGATTGTTCAGATAGAGTTATTGGATTGCGATGATTTATTACGATATTGAAGATAGCAATTAAAATATGCCAGTCAAGCCAACCATTACTGCGAAGACTTTGTAATGTCTTCTGAAACTCTGATGATGCCGCAAGTCGCACCCTAGTGATTCTCAGTCCGCTGGCGAGACTCTGATAGCGTTTATTGAGAATCTTTTTCGCTTTCTTGCGTGAATAAGTGGGGCCAGGGCCACACTGCCATTTGAGCTCATCGTGTGGTAGCAACTCTCCCTCGCGAGAGTCCCAAGGGGCATTGAATCTACATCTTGAAATCTCCGTTTCAATTGACGGAGCGAATGCTGCGGCAAGTTCTTCGTATGGGCGTGCAGGAGCAAGCATATGCCCTAACCCCCTCTGAAAAGCCCTTTCAAGGCTCATTGAGAAGTCTGCCTTTGGGAGCAGTGAGGCTTCACGGAGTATCAATGTTGCCATCGTTAAGAGTTCAAATTTGAACTCTTGGTATTGCTCGACGTTTAAGGCATTGGCAGGAGATAGTCTTACCACCCACTCTCTTCCTTCGTTTCTTGGCAATGATTCAACACGATCCGCATCGGGCAAATCAGATCCAACACCCCTTTCTATGCGCACCTGAATTTTGGTTTGAATGAGGCACATGTCTTCTCGGTGGAGGGCAGCAAGTATCACTTGTACAGCGGCCGCGAATCCTTCGGCCATCCGAACAGACTCAATGTCATTATCCACTACCAAGGTCCAATCAGTGCCCAATGCAGAGAATCGGAGATAGCGTTGTTTACCGAGGTCAGAGAATGGTTTGCTAACGAGCTCCTCACTTCCAAAGGACTTCCAATAGTCGTCGAATTTAACTTCCGGCGTTTTGATCACTTCATTGATGATTTCATTTGCTCCGATTCGAGCAGTTGCTGTTTCGATTGATGAAGCAAGCACAGGATCGATGAATCTGGCACACGCGATGATGTATGAAAGGTGTGACAGTGCGATTTGTTGCATTTCAGCCTTTTCTGTATCGTCTTTATCCTCAATCAATTGAAATTGCGTGATTAAACCTAGTTCATACAATCCTGTTGCGCTACACCATGCACCGGCCATAAAGTCGGCGCTTGCTGCCATGAGTAGTCCGGTGGGGATTAAGTCTACAAGCTCCTCATCGCTATTGGATACGGCGATATACGCAGCCGCCAAGGCATATGATTTGGCTGCCTGTGGCAACCTTAATTCAAGATAAGTTCTTGCAATAAGAATCATTGCCAAGAGAGAGCCACGAACTGTTTCACCTGTCCACCAATCGTTCTTTACTCTGTGTAATTCTTCTAGGGCTTCTAGCCGGCGTTCAGCATTCAGAAGCATAATTGCTCGTTCCCGTGCGCGATCAGCAAGGACGTACTTTCCTATGCGCTTTTCCAAGGATGCTTCGACTAGATTCAGCAATTCTCGCCACTCGCCCTGATTGCTCCAAAGTGGGAACAGTAATTGAAGAATATCCGCTAAGTTCTGGATAGGGAATAGTGGTGTTCCTTCCAGACCATTTGCCAAATCGGTCCAGGCTGAGAGTGCTCTAGATTCGTCAGTAAATCTCAAGTCATGCGCGTTGGATGAGAAATCGATTGACATTGTTGGGTCATATCCGAGACTTCGGAGTTCATGCATTCGGGCTTTGAAACTCCCATCTGGGCAGTGGTTTTCTTCAGGAACTGGGTGCACGCCAAGAAACCCAAGGGCGTATAGAAGGCTTGCCTTGCGATGAGGAGTCTCGCAAGTGAGTTGGCATTTGACCTGCCGTGTCAATCGCATATTCCAATTATCAATCTCAGCCGCCATAAGCGAAGATAATCCAGTGCCCACAGCAGAATTAGCGTACAGAAGTAACGTACACGCGTCCTGTAAGCGTGCTGGCTCAGTCTCACGTAATGATTCATCGAAATAGATGCGTGCAACGTCGTCAACAGGCTTAAAATCTGCGGTCCCCCTAAGCGTGGCTACCACTAGTTCGTATCGCGCACGTTGTTGAATATGCGCCGGCAATTCAGGGATTGCTAACAGGTGTCTCAAGTTCCCCAGCCAGAATGGGAGATCGGCATATGCCTCTTTGTGAAAGACTGCCTCTCGCAAGCCAGACTTAAGGTCTATAAACTCGCCCAGGGTTGGGACTATTGAATCCTTTTGCCGCCATCTGCTTCTTCTGTCAGAGTATTCTGATGAGAGGCCTTCATCAAGATTTGCATTCGGTCTAATCTCAGATGGAATTGAGAGGAATTGCTCCGCAATCCAGAATCCTTCTGGTCGTGCGAGGAGATTGGCAATGGATTCTGCGTCGTGGAATTCTATCTCGATTCCGTAAGTCTCCTTCGATTCTTTTTCCAGCTTGTGTCTGGTTCCCACAGGAACCGATGCCAATGTGAATGCGCGAATTTCATGTACGGAGTGTCCAGAAGTGCAAACTGTCTTGATGTCGTGTCTGAGCTTGCTAAGCACACCATTGGTTTGAATGGTGCAAATGAAGGCAATAGTCCCCTCATTGACCAATCCCAAGAATGCACCATGTGGCCCCAGTTCCTCGAGAAGATAAGTGCGAAACGTCTCAAAATCACGACCTTGGTCGCCACCAGAAGACACTGGCCCCGTAGCAGGCAATACGTTTGAGCAAATAAACTGTTGCGTCAGGTAGCGGCAGATATGCTCAAAATCGTGATGGGCATTATGTGCGGGCAACTGGGAAAGGGCAAATCGTATCTGGGCTTCAACTGTAGATGGATTAGCCATGAATTCACACCAAACACATGTATTTGTACGAGTCCAGCATATCATAATTCCGCTGAACCATGACATTTATTCTTGCGGTTAGGCAACAGTCCGGCAAGAATGACCGTCGCTGTTTAGGACCGTTCACCGGTGGCCCCGCCCGACGCTCGGATGCGACGCAGGTCTGTAAAATACTTCTCGACTGCCGTTGTCAGTTTGGTTGTGGTTTTGGGCATGGGCTAATGTAAAATCTATTGGGATTCCCTACGAAGTAGGCTGGGGCTGGTAACGCTCGACGCGGATTCTGTCTTCGCCTTTGCGCGCTTGTGCCAGGTCGTATGCAGTCTGACGGCTCATCCAGAATTCTGCGCTGGACCATCCGGCCTTCTCCAGGCGGATGGCCATGTCGGGCGAGATCCCCGCGTGACCGTTCAACACCCGCGAAAGTGTATGACGGGCAACCCCCAGAACCTCCGCTGCCTCTGTAACGCTTAGGCTGAGGGGTTCCAAGCAGTTCTCTCGGACGCTGCGGCCCGGATGGGGCGGATTCTTCATGGGCATCGTCATTCCCTCCTAATTAGTGGTAATCGACGAGGTCAACGTCATAAACATCGCCAGCCTCAAACCTAAAGGTGATCCTCCAGTTGCCAGTAATCGAAATGCTCCACAATCCCCTTAGAGACCCTCTGAGTGGATGCAGTCTGTATCCTGGCACGTCGAGATCACTGGGCTTGCCGGCGGCATCCAGGTCTGCCAGGGCGAGGGTGATTCGGCCCAATTGGTGGGCGGCTATTCTCCTGGGGTCGTCTCGTTCATATAGCCGCCTTAACCCTCTATGGCGAAAGGAACGGATCATGAACTGATTATACCGTGTGCCGGTATAGCTATCAACGGGAGCTCCTGTCCGATCTACACTGACACAGACACATGGCGGTTGCCCACCGGTTCCCCCAATGGTTATCCTCGAAACATGGCCCTCTCCGAACGACAGATATTCGATGCCCTCAGTCAGATGCCCTTCACCAACACGACGGAGTTGGCAAGCATCCTGGTTGAGCCGCCCGCCACAGTCCACCGCTCCCTGACCCATCTGCGCAGGGAGGGCCTTGCGGGGCGCGTAAACCACGGCACCGCGCTCCTGTCTACAAGTCTTAGATATTTCCTGAGTGCCAAAGGGGTCAAAAAGGCTGCCAAGGTCCTCGGCTACGACTCATCCTCGGACTACGTGCGAGCCTACCCGATGTCCAAGGAATGGCTGACGCTCCTCATCCGCAGGATGGACGCGGTGTCCTACATCTACCGACTCGCCGCCTCCCTCTCTCGGGCGGCTGGCGGTCTCCGTTCACGGGTGGAAATCTTCCGCCGCGGTCGCTTCGACGCGGCTATAACACTGGACGACGGACGACGATTCGGTGTGGTACGACAGGGTCTCGCTCTCCGCCGTCGTTCTCTCTTTGACCGGCTACGGACGATTGTGGAGTACGACTTCACACGGCGTCCAGAGGCGATTCTGATCCTGACGCCCACGGAGTGGGAGAAGAGGCTGACGGCGAGATTCTGCATTGACCGGAGCCTCCAAGATTGCTACGTCACAGCAGAGTCCCGAGAAGCCCTCGAGGACCGACGGCGCCGGCTCTGGCAACAAACATCGTTCCTGGTGGAAGGTGCTTACTGCTCGTTGGAGACGGTAGCTTCTCACAAGAGCTATGGAGGATGGGCGTCGTCGACGTCGTCCAGCCGAAAACGTGCATCGATTCCCGACCCGGAACGAATGGTGAAATCAGCCCCGACCTTTGGCCTGAAGCCTTCTGAGAAACGAGTGCTGGACCTGGTTACCGACCATCCCATGATTCCACGCAAGCACCTCTCCCGTTGGCTCGGAGTGTCTGAGGGAAGGATCAGCCGGATGATGGGCAGCCTCATTGGAGAATGGGGACTGGTGGAGCGATACGGACAACGCGGCGACACTCGCTACACGCTGTCTGACGAGGGCATACGCTACGTCACTCACAGGGACCGTGCCCAACTCCCAACCACACGTGGCATCTGGAGCACCGCCCTGACGATTGGTCAGGATGGTCGCAGACGGCATGTGGGCCACCGCATTGACACATGGGCCCGGCAGACGAAACACGCCGACGGTGTCACCTGGTTCCTGTCAAAGCTCGCAGACGAAGCCAGAGCCGACCCGTCTAGCTGGCTTAGGTGGTCCGTTCCCACTGCAAGGTCCGACCGGTCCTTTCACTGGGGCGAGGCGGCCATATCCCCCGACGCCGTCGGAGAGATCATAACTGGCGGCCTACATATACCGTTCTTCTTTGAGTACGAGCTACGCGCCCGTCACCCCAGAGGTGTGGTAGCACGGTTGAGGCCCTACATTCGCTACTATCACCACCCGGACCAGCCACGTAACGACCTGCCTCCATTTCCTACAACCCTCTTCGTGGTCGACAGGGATGACGTGGAGGCTACCTACGTCAGAACAGCTGCCAGGATGACCCTGATGAGCATCCCGGTCCTGGTATCCTGCATCCCGGTGTTGTTGAGAGAAGGCATTCTAGGGAGGTCATGGCATCGACTGTGGCACCCGGATTCCCGACGACTTGCCCTGTCCGAATTGGACGCCTACAGCTGGGATTCACTCCGCAGTCGGATAGTTCCTGTAGAGTGACACAGAAGGGGGACGCTACGTCCCCTTCTTCCCGTTGCGCCGAATGAGGTCAAGATCTGCTCCGAAAGATGGAAAATGTGGAGTTCGCTGACATTATCACACACCAAAATTGTCCTGATTTGGCTACAGATCGTGCCTGTAATTTGCCTGATACGTCAAAAGTTACTCCTCGTTCAGTGTGAAATACAGAGGTAAAGTACCATGCCCGCAATTTGACATTTTCGGGTGGCGTTTTCATAGTTGACGTATCATTCCATTCTGAACGTGAACACCATGGAAGAAAAGGAACGTTGGGTCACCAAAGCGGAGGCCGCCGAAGAGTTGGAGATCTCCCTCTCCACCCTGGACAGGAGGATAAAGAAGGGAGAAATTGAGGTGTTCAGGGAAGGCCGCCGAGTCTGGGTACTCATGTGCGGGCCAGAGTACCTGGGCAACGAAGTGCTGCTACGCCGGGCCGAAGTCAGGGAGGAAGAGTTGAAGAGGGCCGCTTCGAGGTTGGAAAGGACTATATCTGAGTTGGAGCATAGAGCGGCTAGGCTAGAACAGGAGCGGGACGAAGCCAGGCAGGCGGCAGCCAACGCCACAAGGCCCTACCATGAGTTGAAGGAGAAGCACCGGAAGGAGAAGGCCGCCCACAAAGTTGCGAAGGAGGATATCATCTGGGAAAGGGTGAGGTCCTTCATCCTGTTGGTGCTTCTGATCGGAGCTGTTCTCTTATGGTGGTTCGTGTTGAGGTAGGGTGACTACAGGTTTCAAATAGAGACGTACAATACATGCAGTCCACATTGATCTACCTGATCGATCAGGCACCTAGTAGGGAAGCTGTCACCAATCGAGATACCTGCCCCACGAAGACGTCCTCACCGAAAAGCACAACCAACGCGAGTTGCTGGATGCAACCTGCACCCGATTTTGAGCCGGCGAAGGAGTAGCCTGTCGCTCTTTCCGATTAAAGACACATACCTGTACATCGGCGACTCCAAGTGCTGGCTCATAACCGACTACAACGGAATTGACCCCTAGAGTGATGAGGGCGACTGTGGATGAATCCTGCCCATCTGTACAGGGACCGATGATGCTTCGTCATCTAAACTGGCGATTCTGGCAAGCCGGATGACTACTCCAATAGCTTGGCCCACTGGAAATGAGAGAGGTGACTAAGAGCAAATATGAAAGCGATACACAACCCATTGGTGCAATTCGTTAATGGGACAAAACAGTTCATAATTCCTGCATTCCAGCGAGACTACAGTTGGACCACCGAACAGTGCCAACAAATGTGGGACGACATAGTAAGGGCGGGTGCCAGCGATGGGGACCACTTCATAGGATCAATAGTCTACATAGCCGGTGATACTACGACTGCCGTATTCAGCAGTTGGTTGGTGGTCGATGGACAGCAGCGGTTGACCACACTTACGCTTCTATTGATCGCCCTCCGAGACCATATTCAAGAAACTGGTTGGGCTGGACATGAGCCGACTGTGGCCCAGATCGATGCCTACTATCTCAAGAACGCGCATGAGTCTGGTGAGAGAAGGTTCAAAGTCGCCTTGCGACGTCACGATGATGTGACGTTGAAGGCTCTTGTTGAGGGTAAGGAACCGTCAGAAATCGAAAGCAGTTCGGAACTGGTTGTGGAGGCTTACCTCTACTTCAGAAAGCAACTCAACCGCCCTGAGACCGACCCTGGGCTAATCTATCGGGGGGTAGGACGCCTAAACATAGTTGACGTTACGCTCGATCGCCGGATAGATGATCCTCAACGAGTCTTTGAGAGTCTGAACTCAACTGGTGTTGACCTCACCCAGAGTGACCTAATTCGAAACTATCTCCTTATGGGGCTTCCAGAGCCGGAACAGACCCGGATGTACGACGACTACTGGAGCAAGATCGAGACACTTTTCCGCGAAACGGGAAGCTCTCCCGATACTTTCCTGCGAGACTACATTGCACTCAAACAAGGTACGACTACTCAGGTCCGGGCAGATCGCATATACACGGAATTCAGAGAATTCTGGCAACCATCGGATGAGAAGCCCTTGGCAAGTCTATTGAACGATATGGTCCTATATGCACGCTACTTCGTATCCTTCGTACAGCCAGACCGTATAGACCACAAGCCGCTCAGCATGGCAGTCAGACAGGTCCGAAGCCTGGGTTCCGCTCACGCCATGCTTATCATGAGGCTCTTCAATCTTCACGAGGAAAAAGCGCTCTCCAATAACGAGTTCATTCGAGCCTTGAATCTTATCTCAAGCTATCTTGTCCGGCGGTCAGTATTGGGTTGGCAGACTAGGGGTTACTGGGGAATCTTCGCTAGGATTGCTCACTCCCTAAAGAATGAGGATCCATTAGGAAGCTTACAGGTTGCCTTCGCCAGACAGAATTACAGGATTCCCAATGATGGAGAGTTCATGTCAGCAATTCAAGAACGAGACCTATACGGGCTGCGCATCTGCTGGCACATACTCTCCCAGCTTGAAAATTCAGAACAGAAGGAGCCTAGTCCTGTTAGCGAGTATTCTATCGAGCACATCATGCCCCAAAGCATTGACGATGTTCCAGAATGGAAGTGTATGCTCGGCAAGAACTGGGAGGAAGTTCATAGCAAGTGGTTACACAGGTTGGGCAACCTGACTCTAACCGGCTACAACAGCACCTATTCCAACAGGCCCTTCGAAGAGAAGAAAACGATAGATGGCGGTTTCTGTCATTCCGCCGTACGCCTAAACGGTTATGTCCGAAATCAGGCTGCGTGGACCGCCGATGAAATGAAAACGAGAGGACGATTGTTGGCACATCGCGCTCTAGACATCTGGCCTCATCACAATGCCGACGAAGGGCTCATTCTAGCGGAAGAGATTCGAGTACTGCGTAGTCGCGCGGATGAAAGGCAGCCGGATAGCATAGATATGGGTCCCAAAGCTGGAGAGATCCTTTATGGCATTCGGGATTCAATTCGCGAACTTGGTGAATCCATTGAAATTGTTGAGCGGAGATCGCTGTGCTTCTATAGTGCCCTATCCGCCGGCTTCTTCGCAGAGACGCTGCCGATGTCAGGTTACGTTAGAATTCTCCTTCCCATCGATTTTGAGGAAGTAGACGATCCTGAAGGGATGGCGAGAGATGTGACGGCGTGGAAGTTCATTCCAAATGCTGTTAACCGTGACTGCGGTGTATTTATTGATGTCAGCAACCTGCAGGACATCCCTAAGGCAGTCGCAATGGTTCGCCAGGCGTTTAATGTAGTGGCGGAATAGACCATGCCTGTGCCTACACCTGCCCTGTCGTTTGCGTCGTATATGGCTTGCCTGGATCACCACGGGTCTACCAGTGCGCCCTCTACTAAGTGCTGTCGTCCCTGTGCGCTCCAGGCCAGAAGGTGGAGGTCGGTCTGGGCAGCAAGTTGGTGCGTATCTTCTACCGGGCCAAACTGATCAAGGCCCACCCTCGCCAACCAGTTAGGAAGTGGCTATCGCGAAAGGCTTACTCTCCATTAAAGTCGGAAAGTCCCTAAGGAGATGATTGGCTCCCGGCTTAAATCCTGGTTATAGTCTTTGCCTCAACATGTCCTGGGTGTTCTAAGGTCTGTGAAGACGATTTGACCAATGTTCCTTGCTGCCGAAAGTCAAAAGGTTGCGCGGAGCTGATTATGTGGAAAGGCTTCGAGCTAGGTTGCCTAGCCATACTACACATTCTGAAATATGGCCGATTTTAAGAATTGCGGTGTCCAACGAAGTTGTTCCAGGGCAAATGGTTCTCAGTTGTTGTAGAACTTCATGATCTTTATTTTGGTCGACAGAACCCTTGAAGAGCGCACGCTTTAGTGATCGTGGGTAAATCCAAACAATACCGGAAGGATCAATAGTAGCCACAGGCACATCTCTGGTGGGAGTGCGGACGGAAACAAAATACTCGTTGCTCCTCTTCTCACTGTCCGGTTGGATTGCTATATTGCCAGATGTTTCGGCAAGACGTCTTATTTGATCTCCAAACTCATCTATCAACTTACCCCTGCCTGATAGATTCCTAGGTTGAAGCTTGTTTCTAGAGTGATTGTCGGAAGATTCAATGCGAGACCTTGTAGGGATGGCCGTTTTCTCAGCTTCGCTCTCAGCATATACAGTGAATGTCCGCCACTCGTTTTCGGGGCTGTAAATTTCTCCAGAAACCAATCCAATATGCTCCAATCGACGTGCATCGATTGAATTAAGTAGCGCAAGTTCGTCCACGCTAACAATAGAGTCGGGCCCGTTGTTTAGGTAGAGCAACCATGGTCTAAGGCTGAGGCAACGAGTTGAGTTTGGTTTGACCAAGATTACCTCACATCTCGATATTGTTTGGCTAATTGGAAGGTTTACTGCTGTATATCTTTCTGCAAAACCGTGACACCTGACGCCATTCAATAAGCTTGTGCGCCTATCAGGGGTCATCTCTAGGTTCTTGACTGCAATGAGTGCGTAGGAACGAAGGAAAACGAGCTCTTCCAAGATTTCGTCCATGTCAATCCTCAACGCGCGCAGCCAGACTGCGGTCTGGGCGAGCGAAGCAGCATGGGCGTCTCGGTTCCTACTCTCAACAACTCTCTGAAGCCGGGTCTTCCGTTGCCTGATTGCCTTTCCCAAATCTCCGTATAGGCGCACTAATTGTGGAACATAGGCATTGTCGGCTACCGGCATAAGCGCGTTCGATGCCTCAACAATCAATGTGAAAAAATCACCTACCACCAACTTCTTCCGAGGTATTGGCGTTGGTAAGTGATCAATGAGACCAAGTCGGTGGCAGTCGTTTACCAAAATCGAAGCCATAAACTGAAGTGTGTTTTGTGCAAGTACCCTTAGCTGATCGAATTTTGCCCTTTCGTCGTCTTCAACATCCACTAGATGTCTTACGTAGGCAATTGGAGCTGGCAAAATATGGAGTTCCATGGCTAACTTCCACTAGAGAACTGTCCGATACTTGCCAGGTAGCCCTCAAAATCTCCTGCTGGATTCAAGGTTGCGAGAGCTGCAGCCATTGCGTAGCGAGCGCTAGTAATATCGATACTCTTCAACTGATCGAGTGTTGAAAGGCTCCGAAGTGCATCTTCAAGCAGAATGTCTTGCTGTCCCAAACCAACCTCATCACGCTTACGACAGTAAAATATCGAATCTATCTTGATATTGCCGACAGAGCTGTGGAATCCATTGTCAAGTTCAGATCGAACAAACATTAGTCTATACGGAACAATTCCAGACCTTCTCAGCGCCGTAGCTAGGCATTTCCAGGCTTGTGCCTTCGCATGATGATACGAGAAGGCTACGACTCCTTTGGGCTTTAGTTTTCTCAAGGCTTGTCTGAATACCTTTGCAAGTTCCTCGCCAAATTTTTCTGCCTTCAGATTCGAAACTGCAATCCTGGATAAGTCGGTTTCGCTGAGGGAATATTTCTTGTCAAAAGGTGGTTCGTTGTTCAGCGTAATACGCAACCATTGGAAATAGAAATCACTTAGTTCTCCGTAGTCGAGATTATCAAAATATGGGGGATCCGTTACAATCGCATCCATGTCATCCCAATTGATTTCCGAAAGGGCTTGAGATGGCAAACACCTCACATCTCGTTGTGGAGGTGAGCTTCCGTCTAAAGAGGCTGCGAGAATCGAAGATCCAATAGTCGAATATGCTCTGCTCGCTTTGCTAACGCAGTTCCGAAAGCTGCCTCTACCTCGGGATGCGCCCCAGACATTCCCTTCGACCGGTCTAGTCACCACATCAAATCCATGTAGCCCGAAGGCAGGGGTTAGTTTAAGCCAATCCGCTGCGTAGCGACACATTCGATTGTTGTTACCGGCAGCGTCTGAAAGGGCGAGAGCCATCGCATACCTTGAATCTGGATCGTCCAGGTTGCTGATGGCTTCAGAAATCAACGAAAGTGACAATAACTGTCGAGGAGAAAACAACTGTCCGTAGTACGAGAATCCATGAGAGATGGGTCTTGGATCCCTCCGATCCATTGGAATGCGAGTGTCATTTATCCTGCAAGCAATTTCGTTGGTGCGGCATTGTAATTTGGCAGTTTCCACGTTTTCGAAATCGATAGCAGATGGCCTGTGGTACCGGCGTCCAGACTTCTTTGAATACGACTCAACAGCAATTAGCTTGTATTCTGGGGGACCGACTTCCTGCTTGTAAAATTCGGACAAACGCACTTGGCGGCCCATCACTCTAACTTGCCCCCTTGAGACCGTACCTTGCTGCCAGTAAAATGCCGAATAACACTTAGTGCATCGCACAAATTCAGAACAATCACCTGAGAAAATTTCGCAGCAAGTGGGGCAATAGTAGACTGCCCAATTCCTCCCCCTGTCCCGTGCGAGCAAATAGTTATGATGCAGTTCGACTTTCCCTTCCTGCGGCGTACGCACAACACGCACATAGAATCCGGTTACAAACTCTGAAGGTACTCCCTCAGGAGTCTCGGTAGTGAACAAGTACCTTATACGATCTCCCACAGATTCATTGATCATCCCAAAAGATTCTTCCATCCGCACTTTAGTTGGGGGACTCAGCGTCTGTCTAGCTATCAGCCATGCCACTGGGTTGATATCTACTCCGAATACATCGTGTCCATCCATTAGGCATTCCAATAGAATCATCCCAGATCCCGCGAAGGGATCCATTACCCTCAAACGGCGAGCATCGGATGAGCCATCAAGACCGTCTAGCACTCTTCGGATGGCATCGGGACGCCTTCTGGCAAACCATTTGTGGATTAGCGGCGCCACTTTCCCAGCTTTATGCCTGAACATCTGGGAATTTGGAGCGGTCACACTCATGCCTTCACTCCCTACCGCAAACTGCAGTTATAGGTTAGGTTTGAGTTGGCCTAGCGTCATTCTGAACAGCCACCGATTGCAGGGAGATTTGTTGCAAACTCGCTTTGGCAGGACAGCAATATGTGGATTTCAGAATAGTGGTAGTTTAGGCCCTCTTGTAGTATTGAACTGCTGAAAGGATCGACGACTTTAAGTCTCTACCTAGATTCCTGGAGTATAGAATTTCTCCGACCCCAAGTCCTGAGATGGCATTGGTGACTTCCTGAATTCGTTGGGCAGCGGTAGGTATCATTGCTCTAATGTCTGAGTTGCTTCGGATATTCGACTTAAAGAAGAAAGAATTACTTATGAATTCACGATAGTCTGCGCCAGCAGGTCCAGCAAGGTCAGAAACGGTCTGCGTAGCGAGAAACACCGCCACACCTTTCGAGCGTCCCTCACGTATAATCCTTGCTAATGGGGATGAACGATGCGAAAGATAGTGGTGTGCTTCGTCGATGAAGATGACGTGACGCAACTCTATGATCGACCCCGCTCTTGGTGCATCTGGAAGCCTTTTCATCTCGTCATAAAGCCTGCTAATTAAGAGGAAAGCCGCAGGCATTGTGTCAGCAGCCAATTCATTAAGACGGACCAACAATGAGCCGTTCAAGAGAGGCAAAGTGTTTTGCTCAGAGGGAACTTCTTCGAAAATTCGAAGAACCTGTAACCTGGAAATAACTTCCGTGAGTCCATCATCCTTTCGACCTCTTGCTGAATAGAATTCCCTAAGGCGGTCACCTAGTACATCGAATCCGAACGCATTCATATTCTCTGCGTTGGACATTACTTCCACGAGCACCTCGCGAAGAGCCAATCTCTGCTGTGTGCCCAACTGAGAGTAGAATTGACTAATCAAATCTGTTACGGTCAGCGCATATTGTTCGGGGTCCAGAGAAGAGGACCTGAGAAAGGGCACGGCTGGGATTCGAGATACTCCTGGTACAACAATGTTGCAACCCAAATGCGATTCGAACAGCTGATGTGCCTTACTTCCTTTCTCAGACAGGTCTCCTTTGTAGTCCAAAACTGTAAAGGTGAGATCTGGATTCCTGCTGCGCAATTGATAAAGCAAATCCAGCACAAATTGCGTCTTTCCCTGTCCACTTAAGCCGATTATGCAGGCGTGGGGATTTTCGACTGATTCAGTGTCCGCAAGTCTCCAATATACTTCTTTTCCTTCCTTGTTGTTCCCCAAACATAAGCCTGAACCATCTTCTGAGAAGCGGTGGATTGACTCCAATTCATCCTTAGCTTCAATTCCAGTAGGAATTTCTTCCAAAAGCAAACCGAAAAGCTCCTCAAAGTTCGACGCATCATTAGCTAGTTCCCATAAGAGCGAGGAGCCTAAGTGAATGTGGTACCAAACTTGTTCGTAAACGTCATCCAGTGGGAGTCGTTTCTTGGCCAAAGTTTGAATCACCGTGGGAAAAAGCGCCATCTGAGTGGTAGA
The DNA here is from genome assembly GCA_951812825.1 of uncultured Dehalococcoidia bacterium. Lineage (GTDB taxonomy): Bacteria > Chloroflexota > Dehalococcoidia > Lucifugimonadales > JAPULR01. The sequence continues at coordinate 1,660,606 of OX638324.1, forward strand.
AGAAGAAATCTCGAATACGCCAGGTAGACGAACAGGCCGATCTTGGTCAGAATCAATCTCGGGTGGCGGGTCCTCAAGGATACCGTTCCGCCTTAGACTCAACATTGCGGCTATTCTGTATACTAGGCCAATTCTCCCTATTTCTGGAAACTTACGTAGGACATCATGTGCTTCTTGGTAAGCGCGCGTGGAAACCTTTACCCTGTCCGGTATTCTACTCGTCAAAATAGCCGTTCCTTATTTCAGTCTGCCCCGTCTGGGTGTCTAGATGCAAATGGTGCTTGGTGGCGAGAATAGGCGCCATGCGTTCCATTTCCTCTGGCCCAATCTCGGAATCAGTAGCTAAAATTACTACTTGAGGTCCAAGACACGGGAAAAACCCGTGTAACGCGTTCTTTCGGTGAGCCATGTCGAGCCTAGCCAGAGGGGTATCGATTACGGCGGGAACCTGTCTATTTGAAAGTTCTACCACGCTTGCGATTAAAGCGAATGCCAAGATCTCCTTCTGACCCGCACTTTGCTCCATAGCCAGCAACTCTGCTTTTTTGTTTAGCAATCGGAGTTCTACATTGTCGGTATCAATCTGGATTGATTCTATTAGGCCAGGCGCATTTGTTAGCTCCCTGAATTTCCGATTCACGATTTCCTGTAGTTGACCAACTCGCGTACTTCGATAGTCAGACACAAAATCTCTCAATACTGCTAAAACCTGTTCACAGACTTCTATGTTGTCTGTAAGCGACCTGTATTTCACTTTTTCTTTGGTCAAACGTGCAATATCCCTTTTCAAACCATCGGATTCCTCGGTCAAGCGATCCTTTTCGCCTGCCAGTGCCTGAAGCGATGCTTCATGACGGGCCTGCGCGGTGCGCACAGCTGTCATTTGATCGTGTAGATTCTTGGCGTCTATGTTGATATTGTCGGCGCTTGGAAGGCCCGCAATCTCATGGCTAACCTTGTCCAACGATGAGCGCAGTGCCTGCAACTTTTCTGGAAAAGATGCAATTCGATCCTTGCCGGCACCAATCAATGCTGCTAGACTCTCCAAGCTATCCTCATCTGCATTATTTACGCCTTCGTCCGAGATGTTTCCCAGAGTATATGCTAGGATTTCGCTTAACCGCTCAACAGAATCTGAGGCTAGGGCATCGTAAATTGCATCACGATTCAGGTGCAAAAAAGTAGCCAATTCTTCTATTGTTTCTGGGAGACTCCTCCCATTGGGGGAAGTACTCTCCAAGGCTCCCAAAATTTCTGGCCAAAACCACGATACTATTGCTTCCTTTGGCAGCAGACTTGTCAGCGCGGCTTCGTATTCCTCAATATCCCCAAGCAGCGCGTTTCTCTGATTCTCCATCGCCCTCCTTTCCGCTTGGATTTTGGGATCGAATAGCCCTTGTAATCTCGCCTCTTCCAATTCCAATTTGGCATAGTCTGCTTTTGTCTCTGATATAGAGTGGGTTAGATCTTTCCGCCTTCTGTCAATTGACCTTAACGACGCGTCATTGCGATCCACAGTCTCCTGCTTTCCCAATAAGTCCTCGTTTACGTCGTGCAGGGTTCTCTCTTTCCGCATAGTTTGCTGGATGCTTTCTACATCTCTTTGCAATTGTATGTAGGGATTGAGCCCTAGTAGCCTTTCGATCGCGTCTCTCACGCTCTCCGACGCCTTGTCGATATAACTTTGGACTTTCTCGCCATCAAACAGGAATAGATTCCTAGTCTGAAACGGGACTAGACTATTCATGAATTCTGCGATGTCATCTTCTTCCGTGATGCTGTCACCGCTATCTAGGTTTTGAAGTAGCGAATGAAGTACCACGCTGTTGATGCTGTGTTCATTCGGGCCCGACCGTCTAGTCCAACTACGACTCAAGACGAATGATTGTGACTCGTGTACAAACTCAATCTCAACTGCCATCTCTCTCGGACCCGGTTCTGTTCTTGAAAAATCCCGAGCTCTGAGTATAGGATCAGATTTCGAGGCAAATAGGCATGCTTGAATTGACTCGAACATCGTGGTTTTGCCAGCACCGTTTTTTCCGCCAACAAGATGAACATGTTGACTATCTATTGGGCGAAGAAATTCAATTGTCTGCTCGCCATAATATCGCCGAACGTTTTTGATCGACAACTTAGTGAGAATCACTAAACTTCTCCCTCGTGAAATCCTCTATACATCCCCTTAGCGCAGGGAATATTCCTCGTCGTCTAAGGCGACGTTCATTGTCCCTTTCTAACTGAATCAACTCTTCAATCAACTCTGGCTCTATATCGAAACCAATACAGTTTGCCATAAGAAGTCTGTGTTCGGTTTCATCCTGCTGTGACATGTTTCACTACCCCAGATACTTGTATCATCTTTAGCGGCATGCTTTCAAGTCTTTGGAATTGAAGACGACAGTTGGGTTTGAATGGCTCAAGAGTTGTGCAGCATTTAGCCTCAAAGCGCAGGTATTTCTATGTTCAATTTCTGTAGATTCGTCTTAGGAAGGACCCAGATACGAGCATAGTGGGATGCCAACTTAACTGGACAAAATCGAGAACCTTTACGATCAGACCCACACTCGTCCTGTAAGTGGGGTTCTCCCTCCGCCTCGAGTGCAACACGAACAGCTTATTTGCCTCATGGCGACTCACTCTGGCTGCGGACCTGAGTTCGCTTGAAATGCTCAGACAGGAAGTTGGCATCTCCTTGGCAGTTATGCTTTTGACTTTCACCCAGCCAACGGAACGGTTATCATCCTAGGGCAAACATTTCCAACCACAATCGCGCCGGTGGTTTCTCCACACGCTTTTTCGCCCTTTGGGGCGATGATCATATAGTACTTTCACCCGACGACCTGTTTCAAAATGGGCCAGTCTACGGGGCGGTTAAGGTTGAAGCAGTTAACATGAAGCACTGCTGAGCAGAAGGAAGAGGAAGGTACGCTGAAGGTAACGGTAGTTGGATTGGGCCGCGTCGGAACGGTCGTAGCTGCGGGGTTGGCGGCGGCGGGACATCATGTGCTGGGTGTGGACATCGACCATTTTCGAGTGACCGCTCTTCGCGAGGGCAACCCTATGTTTCACGAACCGGGGTTGGTCGAACGGATAGCTGTGGCGTCCCGGAGCGGCGCACTCCAGTTCAGGAGACTGGATGATGTAGGGCAAGAACTGGGAGAAGTCGCCGTCATTGCCGTCGACACTCCTAACAGTCGGGCACACGCCCCAGTATTGAAACAGGTCCGCAATGCCGTATCCTGGGTCAGGTCAGTGAAACCCAAGGACCTCGTCGTAGCCATGAAGAGCACGGTGCCCCCCGGTACAGGGTTGGAATTGATGGAAACGGAACTGCATGGAACAGGAATCGGCTATGTGGCCAACCCGGAGTTCCTCCGAGAGGGGAAGGCAATAGGTGATTGGGATTCTCCAGGCCGCATCGTCATCGGAGTCACTCCGGATGCCGACAGGTCTGCTGAGGTCGTCAGAAGAATGTACGCGGGCATCGACGCCCCCTTTCTGGTTACCGATATCACCAGTGCGGAGATGATCAAGTACGCCAACAATGCCTTCCTGGCCACCCGGATATCCTTTATCAACGAGATTGCAGCCCTGTGCGACCTGTTCGGAGCCTCTATCGACGCCGTCAGCGAAGGCCTGGCGATGGACTCCAGAACCGGTACCAAAGTCTACGCCGGAGTGGGCTACGGGGGATCATGTTTACCTAGAGGCGTTCGGGACTTGGAATTGCTAGCCCTGGAGTACGGGATGGAATCGGAGTTGCTCCGGGCGGTGGTCAGCGTAAACAACAGGCAAAGGCTGCTGCCCTTGCGTGCCCTGCGGGAGCGATTCAACCGCCGCCTCACCGGTTTGAGAATCGGTGTCTTGGGGCTTGCCTTCAAGCCGGGCACCGACGATATCCGAGATGCTCCGGCACTGGAACTGATACGGGCCCTGACCGCCGAGTCCGCTGCTGTAACGGTCTTTGACCCCCAGGCCGGTGGCCACACCAAGGGACGACTGCCACCCTCAGTGCGGCAAGTAGGCAGAGCGGAAGAAGCGGCAGAGGGCGCACAGGCCTTGTGCCTGCTTACAGAGTGGGAGGAAATCGTCAGCGCTAACTGGCAGGCGGTAGCCGGCCGAATGGTCCAGCCACGCTTTGTTTTCGACGGCAGGAACGCCTTGGACCCGCGTGAAATGCGCCGTATGGGATTTGAGTACGTGGGTGTGGGAAGAAACGGTACCGGCAAGAGAGCTAGCCCTAAACGACGGCCCCGGTGCAGAAGGCCGGAATGACTGCTGAACAGCGTGTCCTGATCACCGGAGTCGCGGGATTCGGTGGATCCAATCTTGCCAGAGCCCTGCTCAACCTGGGCTATAGCGTTACAGGGCTGGACATTACACCGCCTGGCCATGCCAATCTATTGAGTAACGAACTTTCCATGCCCAAATTCCGATATGTGTGGAAAAGCGTCCAAGACATCCAGCCTGGGGACCTGGAGGGTCATTCGACAATTGTGCACCTGGCTGCGCAGGCGGATGCCCCCCTTGCGTTCGAGTCACCTCGATACACGGTTTTGCAGAACATCGAAGGCATGATTGCGTTGCTGGAAGCGGTGCGTCGCACGGAATCCGTATCGAAGTTCATGTTCGCAGGGTCCGGCAACGAGATCGGACGAGCCGCATACCTGCCCATCGACGAAGCCCACCCGTTGACTCCCCACAATCCCTACGCGTTCTCGAAAGCGGCGGCGGAAATGGCATTGGAAACGTGGCGCCTGGCCTACGGAGTCCCGTCAATTGTTGTGAGAACGGGAGTGGTAATCGGCCCCAATATGCGCCGGGAGGTCTTCATATTCAAGTGGCTGTGGAACGTGCTCCACGGGAAGTCTTTAGTAGTCGAGGGCGGCAGGCAGACTCGTGACCTCGCCTTCATCGATGATGTGGTCAGGGCCTGGATACTGGCAATTCAGGCTCCGCCCGAGGAGGTGGTAGGGCAAAAGTTTTTCGTAGGCTCCGGCCAGGAATACTCCATAGATGACCTCGCGAGAATGTGCAGAGACGCAATCGGAGCCAACGTTCCCATCGAACATGTCGGCTATCGTCCCGGAGAAGAAGGTCATCGCGAAGCATTCAGTGTGGAGAAGGCCCGGAGAGTGCTCGGCTACGCTCCCCAAGTATCACCCAGGGAGGCGATCAAGAAAACCGCTGAATGGGTAAGAACCCTGCTCTAGACCTCTCCAGATGTAATGGAGTCGTTCCCCGCGCCGCCACAGTAAGAGCGCGTCCAGGTAACCCGGCCAACTGATCTCTTCCACCGCCAGCCCGTACAGGTAGGCAACGAGTACTGCAAGTATGGAATCGTGGGTTACGTATATGTTCAAGCAACCGAGAGACTGGAGGTCGCAGGCGGTTAACCCCAGTAGCAAGTCTATGCCCTTCGGAGTTGGCCTCATGCCCGCCGGAGGCTCCTTACTGGTGAGCTGACGCCTGAGTATATCCAGGATACCAGTTTCAAGGAAGAGGACCCCGCAGACCTCCTCATCCACCACAAAAGGGCCGGGCGCTCCGAGCCGCCAATCCAGGGCGAACTCTCTATCCAAGCCGCCTCCGTGAAGTATCGCCCGAGCCGTCGCTTTGCACCTGGGTACAGGACTGGCCGTAGCCCTGACATGCGGCCTTATGATGGACAATTTCGCTCCAAGCTTTTCCGCCGAGGCGACTCCGAGTTCGGTCAGATGAACGTCGTTGCCGAATGCTCCTTGAGGCATATCCTCCCGCTCGGCATGCCTCAATATCAGCGTTATGTCCACTTCTGTAGGTATGGCGCGAAGCTGCTGCTCAATCCAAGTTACTCGACAACTATTGTTCACAGCGCCCTTGCACGAAGGATTGAGCTTACGGAACTTGTCTCAACCACGTCCAGCAGGCCGAATCCTTCTTGAGCCAGAATCTCCCTGAACTGCTTCTCCGTGCGTTCGGCGCCCTGGGTCATAACGAGCATATTCAGGTCCAGAAGACCGCCCCTGCTGGTCGCTTCGTCCAGCACCATCTCTATCACGTAGAGTGTGCCTCCCCTTGGTATCGCCTCGCGAGCGCGCCTCAGAATTCGCAACGCGTCACCGTTAGGACAGTCATGTATGACCCTCGACAGGATGACGGCATCCGACGTGACAGGCCATTCCTCAAAGAGGTCCCCTGCAACATATCTGCACCGTCCAGCGAGGTCTGCTGGCGGCATGGCGACCTCCACTACCTCCGCTCTGTCCATTATGGTTGCCTCAAGCTCCGGGCAAGAACGCAGCAGTGCAAATACCAACTCTCCGGCGCCACCTCCCGCATCCAGGATGCTGTCATGGTCGGTGAGTTCCAGCAAATCCGAGACATCTCGATAGTCGTGCCTTGCGTACGCTGACATGGCCGAATGGTAGGTCCTCAGATCGCAGGGGCGGTCCTGAAGCCAGTCGAAGAAGCTCTTGCCATGCAATTTCTCGAATGCCGACTTGCCGGTCTGGAGGGAACGAACAACCCCTGACCAGGATTGGTAAGACTCCCTGCCCCAGTGTCGAGCCGCATCCGATAACGAAATCGGGTGACTTCGCATGAGCAACGCTCCACGGTTCGTCGGATGGTAGAGACCGTCTACATCCCTCCATACAACTTCCAACTCCATGAGGGCCCTCATCAACCTTGCCCCGACCGATCTATGCATCCGAGTTCGCTCCTGTACCTCTATATCGGATGCGGGTAAGCACTCAAAAACACCCAATTCCACGGCAGCATGAATCGTTTGGGTCCGCCAGTGGCCGACCATTTCACGGGATAGAGCTTCGAAATGAGATTGCGGGGGACTCCTGAGTTCCAGCAAAGTCAGACCTGACTCGTTGACAACCGATAAGGAGCCGTCGAGCCCCTCCACGCGAGCCTGGCCGTTGTAGAACGGCTCCACATTGCTGAAGCGCTCTCTGTACAGAGGCATTCCGGTCATGTCCACATGGTGCCATCCTTCGGAGTCGCAGGCGCGAGCGTACCGCTTGTGAAATACGTCCAGGTCCTTGAACCATCGGCCATGGATCAGGTTGCCTGAAGCGTCTATGTGGGTGTGTTTGCCATCGTCCCGCTGAACCACGGCATAGCCCTCCTTGAAGTCACCGGCGTACCGGTAGCGCCCTCTGTATGCAGGCAAGCCGTCGCTGATGATATGGAAATAATCACCGCCGCGCAGGCGGACAGCGCAGCGGTCCTCCTGGAAGTTCCCGCACCACGCATAGCGCTCCTTGTACAGAGGACTTCCGTCCGCGAGGATATGGAACCACCCATCATCTGAATGGACGGCAGCACGGCCTTCGTAATATCCGAATGTACTGACGTAGCGTGACTCGTAGGCCGGCAGCCCGTCCGCGGTAATGTGGTATGCGCCTGAACCGTCTATGGCCGGGGCAAGGCCGGGTTCGTGGAACTTCATCACTTCGTCGAACCTGGACCTATAGGCAGGTCGTCCTTTATACACGTGGTGAGAAGCAGATTCCGATATCCCATATTCCCGCCATCGTTCTTTCATGAGTCCGCCGGCCGTCTCATGTTGCAAACTAGGCACAATGCGTTTTCCAAATAGTTGGCTTGAAGGTGCCTGTATTTGGAACTCTTCCAGATGTTGCACAGGCTGGTTTTGTTGACGTTCCCGAAGTAGCCGAGTGTGCGCCGCAGGGTGTCAGGGGCGCAGCACGGGTTGAATCTGCCGTCGGAGGCCACCCAGGCCTCCTGCCCCAGAAACGGGCAAACAGCGTCAGACGCAATTTCCCTTACACCGTTTTGGTCCAGTTTAAAGATGTTCTCCAACAGGACCTGTTCGCCGTTTGGCAACCTGTGACGCTCAGCAACCTGGTATGCCGAATCCACCATGTCGTTCCAGCGGGAAATGGCCTCACGGTTTCGGCGCATCGACTCGTGACCCATCTGGCTGAAGTGGACCCAGAGATGGTGTCCCTTCACTCTGTCCACTCCAAGACTCGCGGCCAGCTTCACCATGCCGGGAAGTTCGGAGAAGTTGATTTCCATGAAGGTCAGTTGAAATGTCACCCGACACCGGTTGCCTCCGGTTTCCGCATGGACGTCCCTGACGTCTATGAATGTCCGGAGGTTTTCGACAATGGTTTCCCATTTTGATCCAAGCATGACCTTCTCATGGGTGGCTTTCGTTGAACCATTCCACGAGATCTTCACGTCCGACGCGACAGGTACGATGCGTTCGGCCCAAGCCCTGGCTCCACGCTTTGGAAACGTCCCATTAGTGGTCAGGTTGAGCCTGACTTCGTACTCCGCGCAGAGGTCAAGAATCTCGTCGAAGTGCCGGTAGAGGAGAGGCTCCCCCATGGTCGATGGAATGATCTCGCGCAGTCCTGTGCCCCTGGACTCCTCCATCACGCTGCGAATCAGGTCGATAGACATTCGACGCTTTGGGCGTTCCGCCTTCTGCCTGTCGCTCTGAGTCGTGCTGTAGGGCGAGTGGTCCTCGCACATGATGCAGTGGAGGTTGCAGTCGTCGGGATTGGTGTCGAAAGTGATGCGCCAGGGGCCTCGCCGCTGGAGTGTGGTTTGCATGCCCCCTGCCTTTGGATATTCTCCTTGTTCGACCGCTACTTTGCTCATCGTCGCGCGTCTCTGCCTATAAGGTTGGAGTAGATTCTCTCTACGGCCAAGGCGTGTGATTTCATGTCTGGGACATTTCCGTCGTCCGATTTTAGGTAGCCTGTCTTGCCCAGTCGCCTTGCAAGCTGGGGATTGTCGGCCAATCGCTGCATCTGCTGAGCGAGGGACTGGGGGTCGCGGTGGGTGAACAACAGGCCGTTGCGCTCGTGATGGACATACTCGGCCATCCCCCCAAAGTCTGCGGTTATGACCGGAACCCTGGCCTGTAACGCCTCGTGAATGACGAGGGGCGAGTTCTCTGCCCATATCGAAGGCACCACAATCACATCGCAGCGGTTGAACACTTCTGGAACGATATCCTCGTTTCTGTACTCCCCCATCCAATCGACGCGGGATCCCGCACAGTCTGGCAGGTTTCTCGCCGCCTCCTTCAGTCCGTCGGTCTCTATGTCCCGGTCTCGTCCCCAGATTCGGAGCTTGGTACTTCCTGATACCCTGCCGAAGGACTCAATGAGCTGGTTCACCCCCTTGGCCGGTATATGTGTCCCTATATAGCCGAATGTGAACGGCTCACCCTGTGTCCGGCTACGGCCCTTCATACGCTCCCGGTGGAATCCGTAGTCTAGATAGGTGAGTTTCCGATGGGGAATTCCGAAGTCGTCTCGGAACCGCCTCAGAAGGTACCTGGAGGGCGCAATGAACATATCTACGGCGTCGCATACCTCCTGGACATGTCCCATGCGCCGGGCCACCCAACCTGTCCAGTAGGCCTCATCCGCCTTGTACTCTTCCTCATCGCCTGAGAAGTAGCGCACATAGCAGCGGACGGCGCACTTCCTGTCATCCTGCCCGTCGCAGACAGGCCAGACTTTCGTCGGGTCCTTGGGGTACATCTGAATGAACTGGCCCCTCGGACACATCAGCCAGTAGTCGTGCAGTGTGACCACGATGGGGATCCTCCGCTCTCTCGCCTTGAACACAAGCGAAGTAGACAGGTGGTTCAGATGTCCGATATGGACCACTTCGGGAAGGATCTCATTCATCAGGCGGACAAAGGCGTCATCCACGGCGGTGTGTCGATACCCATCCCGCGCCCTCGCCATGTTGATAACGTGGAGAGTTATGCGAGAGTCGGCCGGGTCGGTTTCCCTTTGCATGCAATATTCGGGAAGGAAGGCGTTTTCCTGCCGGGTGAAAACGTGCACTTCGTTACGTTCTGCTAGCGCCTGAGAAAGACCCTGGGTATACACCTCAGCGCCCGCGTTGTACCGCATGGGATATCCGTGGATCACCTGGAAGATCTTCAATTACCGCTCTGCTCTCGTGCGACTCTAATCTCCGCTTCACTGAATGTAGGACAAATCACTGCATCTTCAGTGTGAGAGTACCACGAATCTCAGGTCTATTGGAGAACGTGGATATTGAGACTACCTATTATTCGCTGTTCCCCTTTCCTCGTTTCGGATCAATAACACTTGACGGGATCAAGTAGCTTCATCTTGACCCTCATCCTGAGTAAGTAAGCTGAATCTGCTTGTTGTCCTGAGGAAACTAGGCCTGTTCTCCAGGACAGTGTCCTTGAGTTTGCGCAGCCAGTGCCCTGGCACACCAGAGACTATCTCTCGACGGCGTCAACCAAATTCTCACTAGCATCGTAGCGTTGCTTAAAGTATCTGGCAGGGTTCCACCATTTGCCCATCTCGGCCTAGAGTCCTCCCCGTGTCGACTGAGGATGGAATTTGCGAGAGGAGGTGTTAGCAGCTATCGACCGAATACACTGGCCGATTGACTTGCATTCTTGTGCGAGCAACTGCCGGACCAGTCAAGTATGAGAATCCATCATGTCGAAGCGAGAATCGACATTGCACCAATCAAGGAAGTTTGTCCACAAGAACTCCCCCACGATCTTCGACAAAATCAAGAACCTTTTCGTTCACTTCCCTCCTCAAGCGGTACTTAGGATATACGCCTGCTTGTTTCGACGAGAGTCATTATGTCCGGAAATCGCCGGAGGAGATCACCAGTGACTTCCATTAGCAAGCGAATCGCAACCTTTGACGGTGACCTATCTAGTTAGTTCGTGAACTTGCTTGAAGACTATAGAAACGTCACCCTTCCTGAGGCAGTTCGCACGCCCTCCTAGTAGTCTACCGGCAAAAGCAATTGGTGTTGTTCACGGAGATAGAAGCATCAAGCCTTTTGGACCAGTTCATGGGGTAGGTCACGTCAGAACTTCCGAGATTGATGGTAACAATGTGCGCCACCCCCACCACCAACGCTGAGGGGCCCACTTCTAGGACGTTCTCGACTTGGATGCTCTGTGGATTCTGGCGGCGGATGTTCATTTCAGAGAACCAGAGTACTCTGCCCAGTCGAGTTCAGCTGGCCTGTCATACCAGGTTGGACTATCTAGCCATTCAGGATCGTGGCCTAGCCTGTACACATCGTCATCCCTCTTGAAAAGCTCCTCACATTGGGATTCGGCAAATCTAATTGCATGCTCGTTGATAGCAAACTCAAGCTCGTACTCTTTCACGTAGAGGTTCCTAGCTTCTGGGATGACATGGTGTTTCTTTGGGCGCAGCTCGGATGCCCATTCATTCAGATAGGGAGAAAGCTTCAGGCCGGGTTTGAATCTCAGCGAGAAGCGTCCATCTGGGTGGAACCAATAGCCGGCCCCTGGCATCCAGGACTGAGCGTGTTTGCCCATGACGATCTGAATCGACGCATTCAAAATGTGGAATAGATGCAGCCGTGACTCGGAACTCCTGTGCACAAGAGATTCAATATCCTCTAGTCCGTGGACAATTCTATCTCGTAGCTTTTGAGCGTCAGTTGAAGAGAAGTTGCCGGTCAACTCTTTGGACAACCGCTCCTTTACGTCGTCAGAGAGCGACTCAGATAGTTGGGAGATATCAGATAGACAACTAAACATGTGGTCTATGCCAGCCTTCTTGCGATCCCTGTCCTCACCTGGTACATTGCCACAGGTCTTACAAGAAGCCTTCGGCCCGTAAGGGTGTGCAATCCTATCTATGACCGTTCCAATACACTCTAGCCCCGTCCATGCGGCGACATAGCTTACAGTTGGATCCTGGACACTTACCGATAAGCCATACCAGTGGATAGCTGACTGCAGCTGGCCACGCGAGCTGACATCGATCGAGGCAGCCAACCGAATATATTTGGCCAGCCTGTAGTCTGTCATTTGATCGAATTCAGTGAGCATGTAGGGTCTGTCTTTATGTACGTAATTGTGCTCGGCTCTCAGGTCCTCGTTTACATCGATGCAAGCGACTCGCTTAAGTTGAGGAGACTGTATAGGATATGCACCAAAGGCAGAAAGCATGGAACTAAACACTTCCCCCATACTGATGGCGCGGGCTTCAGCCTCTAGGAGTCCCGGGCTCAAGAACTCGATCACGAGGACTACTTCGGCATATCCGCTTACAAGTGAATGCTCATCTCGTGGGAGGATTACATAGTAGCCTTTGTTGATACCGAAATCAGACGGCCTAGGAATTTCACCTCTGATTTCGCTAGCAGAATAGAAGAGCGATGGCAGTTTCAACTCAGCAACGTAAAGTTGCTCACTTTTCCCGCTGAGCACGTCTCTTCACCTCCTGAAGACTCGCGAAAGCTGCCCTTATTTGATTCTCGTTGGCTCATTAATATTACACTGTTGAGTTGCCCGACTGTGCCGTCTCCGATCTCAGTCCCAACCCAATGGGAACCCACACTTAGCTGGTGGCAAGTCCCCTGACCGTCAACCTCACAATGTCCAGATTCACGGGCATCCCCTGCGCAGGGAGACCCTGTGAACTACGTTCTTGCCGTCCGGCTCACCTGGGGCATCACTGGGAGGATGACCACTGCACCGCCCATCTGACGTCAGACCAAAGATACCACCTGACGGCCAAGGGTATTGGCGAGACTATCTCGTTGCTGGGCTTCGCCACGCCCTCGGACTTCATGCGGGTCTACCCCATTTCCAGAGAGCGACCGCCGTTGCCCATCCACAGGATAGAGGCTGCGGCCTGGGTCTACCGACTTGCAGTCTCGATGCCCTTCGGCATCGAGGGTCTGGCTTCCACGTGGAAGTCCACCCAACTGGGCTGGTATTCATTAGAAGACAACAGAGAGAAGAAGGCAGCCTTTGATTGAATAAGTTAGAATCGCCCCTATGAATGGTGGGAACAATTGTCAAGCCAATTATACAAGCAAGAATTGACTCCCCACCCCCCAAGGCTTTCGTCCACAGGGACCTTTTGCCCTGCATCCCCAGGCCCAACCCGTGGTGGTGGCACATTGCCAGTGGTACAGGAATTTAGGGGCGGTCACTTCGGCAAAGTTGCCCAGCAAAACCTTGGAACCTGTGGGGTAAAATGTGGGGAAACTTGAAAAACGTCCCTGATTTAGCTACAAATTCGAATCCAGGCCGGGCAGCTTTTCCTTAACCTCCCCTTAACGCATCCCAACCCACGCACGTTATCCTCCCCTCATCAGCACCCCTCGGCGGAAGTTAGGTGGTGTCCCGATTTGAAAAACCGAAACTCACGACGCGGGTTCCCAAAGCTCGATCGCGTTCCCTTCAGGGTCGTGAATGCGGGCGAAGCGGCCTATGCCCTCCATCTCGCTTTCGTGGCTGACCTCGATATCCGCCGACCTGAGCTGCGCGACCATCGCGTCCAGGTCCGCCACGCGGAAGTTCAGCATGAAGGCCTTGTCCACCGCGAAATAATCCGTGTCGGCATCGAAGGGGGAGAAGACCGTGACCCCGGACTCCGTCACCCACGGCTCCATCTCCATGCTCGTCGGAGCGGGATTGATCCCAAGATGCTCCTGGTACCATTTCGTAAGCTCCTCCGGGTCCTTCGCCCGAAAGAAGAACCCGCCGAATCCCTGAACCTTCTGCATGCAACACCTCTCATCGCACTGAATCATCCTCTCCCTTCCACCATGATGGCGGAAGGTTAGAGCCTGCCCCCGCGAAGGCGGGGGATGCGGCTGAGGATACTCCTTCAACGTTAAAATGCACAAAACCCTCCCCATCAAACCCCTCGCAGCAGAATTCGTCGGCACCTTCCTGCTGGTCCTCGTGGCCACCGGCGTCATCATGGCCGACGAATTGGCTGGCGGCCAGGTGTCACACCTCGGCATAGGCATCGCAACCGGCCTCGCCGTCTCCGTCATCATCTTCGCCCTCGGCCACGTCTCCGGCGCCCACATCAACCCCGCCGTCACCATCGGCTTCGCCCTTGGCGGCCACTTCCCCTGGCGCACCGTCCCCGCCTACGTCGCCACCCAGCTGGCCGGCGGCATCCTCGCCAGCGCCGTCCTTCTGGCCCTCCTCGGCTCCGTAGCCAACCAGGGCGCAAACCTCCCCGGCGTGGGCACGTCCCAGGCTCTCGGCTTCGAAGTCATGCTCACCTTCCTGCTCATGCTGGTCATCGTCGCCGTGGCCACCGACTCGAAAGCCCGCGGCAACCTCGCCGCCATCGCCATCGGCTCAACCATAGCCCTGGAAATCATCTTTGCTGGCCCCCTCTCCGGCGCCTCCATGAACCCTGCCCGCTCCCTCAGCCCCGCCCTTGTCGGCTGGACCTGGACGGCCCAGTGGATCTACGTCGTCGGCCCCCCCATCGGCGCCGCCCTTGCCGCCTTCTTCTACGGCTGGATTCGAGACGGTGCAGACTAGCCCTCCTCCCCCGTCTTCACATTTCCTTAGACTTTCTCATCCATAGTTGTCCCGGCGACCATGGAACGAAGCTCCACCTTTTGTCGTATTATCTATTGACGCAACCATCCCAATGGTCGAAATAACCCGGCAGTCCACCCTCGCGGAAAGCACAACAGGAGTAACGGTTTGGGAGACGCAATAATCAACACCTTCAAGGCCCTCGGTTTCTGGCGAATCAGCTTCCTCGTGCTCCTGCTCCTGGCATCCGGGAGCGCAGTCTACGGCATCTATATCTGGGTAGGCCGGGAAGACTCCGACGCTCTGGAGGAGGACCAGCAGATAGTCGCCGTTGCTGAGGGCAATCTGGTCAACCAGGTCGTCATAAGCGGCAGCCTCCAGTTTCCCACCCGCGAGACCCTAAAGTTCGGCGCCGCCGGCGTTGTGGAGGAACTTCGCGTCGAGGAGGGCGACTACGTCGAGGCCGGGCAGGTCATCGCCGCCCTCGACGTTGAGACCATCGCCGAACTCCGTGAGGAGATCGACGGCGCCCGCGTAAATATTCAGGACGCCGAAGACGCCATCGAAGACCTCAACAACCCCTATACCGCCCTCGACGTGGTGACCGCCGAAGAGAAGGTCGTCACCGCCAGGGTCGCTCTCCGCGACGCCGAGGAGGCTCTGGAAGACCTTCTCGCCCTCCCCGACTTGGAGGACGACATAGCCAATGCGGAATGGGATATAGAGAAAGCCAAGCTGGACATCGCCAAGGCCGAGGACGCACTGGCCAAGCTGACCGCGGATGCGGACCCCGACGACGTAGAGAAGGCTGCGGCCAAGATCGACTCCATCGAAGTTTCCCTGCAAAACGCCCGGCAGGACCTTGAACTGCTGGACGAAGAATGGGAAGCCAAGCTCGATGCCGCCCGGGAAACGGAAGAGGAAGCGTTCTTGGCATATCAGGACGTTGTCTTACGGTATCTGGGCGCAGAGGTTAGTGATGAGGAGTCCCGCCTTCCGCCCCGGGAGATGATATCCGCCTGGGGAACCAGCCTGGAAACCCTCTTCACCCCTCCGGACGTGGATTCTTTTGACCTCGCCCGACAGTTGCAGTTGCAGGACGATCCGGATACTCCCTGGAGCGAAATTACAATTCAGGGCTGGACCATCTTCTCCTTAGGCTCCGTCATCCCTGTCTGCGAAGAAGAGACGCCCCTTCCGCGGTGGCAGATCTGCGTTAGCCGCGAGCTTGAGCCGCCCTGGGAGAAGCTTGACGAGGCCCGCGATCCCCTGGACGATCTTCAGAATCAGTACGACGCTGCCCGCGACAAGTCTGAGGCAAACATAAGCGACATCCAACAGTCCCTGAAGGAAGCTCAGACGGCTCTCGGCGACCTCTTCGAAGCTGCCGATCCCATAGATGTGCAGAACGCCCAGTTCAACATATCTCAGGCCTGGAAGGCCTTGTCGGACGCAGAACAAGTCTACGATGACCTGATTGAGCAGCTCCTTGAGAAGCCCGACCCCGTTGACGTGGATGCCAAATCCAAGGCTATTGAGTCCGCCCGGGCGTCCCTCGCCCAGGCCGAGGAAGACCTCGGCGCCCTCTTTGACCCCCCGGACCCGCTGCAGATGGCCCTGCGGGAAAGTCAGATGGTCTCCGCCCAATTGGCCCTCGAAGCCGCCGAAGCTCGTTTGGAATCCGCCGTCGTCGTTGCCCCCTGGAGCGGCCTCGTGGCCGGCGTATCCCTTGAGCAGGGCGACGAAGTCAACCGCAACGCCGGCATCGTGGAAATCGTCGACCCCCTGGACGTGGAGTTGGACGGCATCATCGACGAGATAGACGTGCTCTCCGTTCAGGTTGGCGACCAGGCCGTCGTCAGCATGGACGCCCTGCCCGGCGAAAGCCTGACAGGCGTCGTCTCCAGCATCGACGCCGGCGCTACCAACCAGCAGGGCGTCGTCACCTACCCCATCCGCGTCCGCATGACCGTTCCCCCGGACCTCAACCTCATCGAGGGTCTCAGCGCCGTTGCGGAAGTTGTCATTCAGGAAGAACGCGGCCTGCTTATTCCCGTGCAGGCCGTCATGGGCCGCTTCGATGCCCCCGTCGTGCAGGTCATGGAAGACGGCAAGATTCAGCAGCGGGCCGTTACCCTCGGCATCAGCGACGACTTCTGGGTCATAGTTACCTCCGGCCTCATCGAAGGCGAGCAGGTGGTGTTCCAGGCCCCCGAGTCCTCTGGCTTCGACTTCGGCGGATTCCGGGGCGGCCCCGGCGGCGGTTTCATAATTCGCGGCGGTCCCGGCCGCTAGCCTGCGGGAAGTCTGCCATGATAGTCCTTGAAGGTGTAACCAAGGTCTACAGCCTGGGAGCCGTGCAAGTCAGGGCCCTGGACGGTGTCGATCTCTCTATCAACCGGGGCGAAATCGTGGCCGTCATGGGCGTCTCCGGCTCCGGCAAGTCTACCCTGATGAATATCCTCGGCTGCCTGGACGTTCCCACTTCCGGCTCCTATTCCCTGGATGGCGAAGACGTGGGTTCCCTGGACGACGATAAGCTGGCTTACATCCGCAACAGGAAAGTCGGCTTCGTCTTCCAGACCTACAACCTGCTGCCCCGCCTCACCGCCCTCGCAAACGTCGAGCTGCCCCTCCTCTACGGTCGTGGTCGGCGTCAAAGACGTCAACGGGCGCAGGAAGCCCTGGAGCGCGTCGGCCTCGCCGACCGCATGCGCCACAAGCCCGCCGAACTCTCCGGCGGTCAGCAGCAGCGCGTCGGCATAGCTCGCGCCCTCGTAAAGGACCCTGCCATCCTCCTCGCCGACGAGCCAACCGGCAATCTCGACAGCCGCTCCAGCGAGGAGATAATCAGTATGCTCATACGCCTGAATCGGGATGAGGGCATCACTGTCGTTGTCGTCACCCACTCCCCCGAGATAGCCGCCCGCACCGATCGCGTCATCTCCATGCTGGACGGCCGCATCGTCGACGACACTCCCGTGGACCGGGACCGCTAGATGAACCTCCTGGACATCGCCAACTCCGCTCTTACGTCCCTTTGGGCAAACAAGCTGCGCTCCAGCCTCACCGTTCTTGGCATCGTCATCGGCGTTGCCGCCGTAATCTCCCTCATGTCCATCGGCCGCGGCGCCCAGGCGTCCATCACCGAGCGGATCCAGTCCCTAGGCACCAACCTTCTCTTCGTTCAACCCGGCGCGACCAGCTTTGGCGGCATCTTCTTCGGCCAGGGTTCCGCTTCCACCCTGACCCTCGACGACGCCTACGCCATCTCCGACCCGACCGCAATTCCATCCGTGTCCGCCGTGGCCCCGGAACTGAGCACCTTCGGCGACATTGTCTTCGGCCGTGAAAACACCTCCACCCAGGTGCTTGGCGTCACCACCGAGTATCTGGACGTGCGCAACCTGGAACTCTCCACCGGAGGCTTCATCTCCCAGGGCCACGTGACCAACCGGTCTGAGGTGGCTGTTCTGGGCTCCTTCACCTCCGAAACCCTTTTTGGACTGCGAGACCCCGTCGGCCAGACAATCAGGATTAACGACCGCCGCTTCACCGTCATAGGCGTGCTGGATTCTGAGGGCGGCGGCCCCTTTGGCCAGTTAGACGACCAGATTCTGGTGCCCATCACCACCGCCTACTACCGGCTGGCATCCGAGCGCACCACCCAGGGCGATGTCACCGTCAACCTGATCAGCGTTCAGGTGGAGGACGAGGACCTCATGGACCAGGCCGAAGGGGAGATAGCCACCCTCCTCCGCCTGCGCCA
This sequence comes from uncultured Dehalococcoidia bacterium, assembly GCA_951812825.1. Classification (GTDB taxonomy): domain Bacteria; phylum Chloroflexota; class Dehalococcoidia; order Lucifugimonadales; genus JAPULR01. The sequence continues at coordinate 1,678,704 of OX638324.1, forward strand.
CCGCCTGACGAGTGAAGACGACTTCACCATCAACAATCAGCAGGACACCCTCGAAACTCTGGAGGAGACCACTGACACCTTTGTCATGTTCCTCGGCGCCATCGCCGGCATCTCCCTGCTGGTCGGCGGCATCGGAATAATGAATATAATGCTCGTCTCCGTCACGGAGCGTACCCGGGAAATCGGCATCCGCAAAGCCATGGGGGCCACCCGCCGGGACATCCTCGTCCAGTTCATGTCGGAGGCCATCGTCCTCAGCATTGGCGGCGGCGGTATCGGCGTCCTCGCCGGCATTGCCCTCTCCCGGCTCATCGACGGTCGCACCCTCTTAGGCCAGAACTTCGAGACAGTCTTCAGCGGAGATATCGTCGTCCTCGCCCTGTTCGTCTCCGCCGCCATCGGTCTCTTCTTCGGCATCTACCCCGCCGTCCGTGCGGCGCGTCAGCACCCCATAGACGCCCTCAGGTACGAATAGACGATGCCCCCCACGTCATCCCAAACAACGCCCCCCACATGTACGCTGAACGCCCCCCACACGTCATTCTGAACGCAGTGAAGAATCTATCCCCACCCCCTCTAAAGGAGAATAGAAAATCATGACAAAATCATTCGTGGTAATGGCGGCAATATTCGTCCTGGTGGGAGGCAGCATCGGAGGGGCCTTCATCGGCGGTATGATTGTCGGCGAAAATCGGGCGGAGAGCGAAACCCCGGCCACCGCTCAGTTGACCCTTCCCGGAGGACAGGCGGGTCAGGCCGCAGCCCTTCAGCAAGCCGCAGGGCAGGTCCCTCTCGACGAAGACGGCAACCCCGATTTCGCCGCCCTGCGACAGATGGCCCAGACCCAGGGCCGCGGCCTCCCCGCGCCCCAGGGCCAACCTCAAACTGCGCCCACCGACACAGATATGGAAGAGACCGTTTCCACCACGAACACCGAAGAAGCGGACGAGGCCGGTGGTGACGGCTCTGCGCTGCCGGGGTTCGGACGTGGACTGGGCCTCTTCGGCGGCGGCGCAACCTTCGGCACCATCGAATCCATAAGCGATGGCGTCATTGTCATCAACACTCCCCAGGGCCCCGTCGAAGCCGCCATTGGCGCAGACACCGCAATCCAGGTCTTCACAAACGGAGAACTCGCCGACCTGACCGAGGGCATGTCCGTCACCGTAATGGGCCAGCGGGATGACGAAAGCGGCAAGCTGGACGCTGTGACCATCATCGCCGCGCCGGAAGGCGCCGGAGCCTTTCCCGGCCTTGGCGGCGAGTTCCAAAATCGTCCCCAGGGAGGCCGCGGCCCCTAACCCCTCACCCCATCCCTCCGCTGACATGTCATTCTGAGGAGGCCCTGCGACGAAGAATCTGGTAGCGGGGGGTGCTCTTTCCCCTCCCCTCCTCCCCCTCGATGGGAAGAGGGGAGCCTGCCCTGAGCTTGCCGAAGGGATGTGGGTGCACGCCGTCCCGCCTAAACCTCCCCCGTCGAGGCGGTTCGCGAACCGCCCGCTCCCCTCCCCCTCAGTCCCCCTTCGCCCCCGCCACGTCCCGACTCTCGAAGCGCCAGAAGGCTGCTGCGCATAACGCCAGCGTGTAAGCCGCAATCACCAGGAAGAAATGGAGTGCGCCCAAGTCCCCGTCCGCTTGGATTCCCAGGGTCACCTGTATCACGTCATCATGGGCCAGCCAGGCTGACACGTTCGGCCCCAGGATGAAATTCGCCACCGACTCGAACCAGTCGAACAACCCGGACATGATGCCTACCGCAATCGCTTCCACCATGTAATACCCCATCGCCAAGGCGATCCCCACCCCCGTTGACGACGTCAAAACTGCAAAGAATACCGCCAGCATCAGGTACGGCACCAGCGCGTAAGACACCTTGCCGAACATGATGAACACCGTGCTCCAGTCTCCAGTGTCCGCCCAACCGCCTCCCACGTGCCGCACCAGCAGCGTAAACAGCATGCTCGTAAGCGCCAGGGTCAAGGTTGTCACCAAAAGACCCCCCGCCGCGACTCCCAGCAGCGTCACAACTTTGGAAGCAAGGAACTTCCTCCGCGCCACGCTGCTCACAAGATTGGTGCGCAGCGTCCCCCAGGCATACTCCGTGCCTATCAGCGAGGTGGCCAGCACCATCGCCACGACGATGCCAATGAAGGACGCCGCCGATAGTCCATTGGCAAGGCTCGCCGGCATCACGAAGAAGTCGCGGCTGTCGCTCGTCAACACGTCCTCCTCATCCTCACAGACCGACCTGCTATAGTCCGAGATCATCGCCATAGCCTGTGCCCGTTCCTCTGGGGGTAGGGTCTCTATTTCCTTCGCTATCGACGGGGGCAGATCCCCATTTTGGAAGGCATCGCAGGTAAACTGCACCTCTATGGTGCGACCCTCCGAGTCCGTAGTTTCAAACCCATAGCTGACCTCGCCTCCGAGAGCGTCCCCGGATATGTCTCCCCGGTAGATAAAATAGCTGCTCACCAGCCCGATCTGCGGGAACAGGACGAGTATGGCCAGCAGGGCCCACGGCATCCACCGCCGCCGCAACTTGAACCACTCCCATCGAGTGAGGCTCAAGATGCTAAAGGTCCAATCCGAAACTGCTCTCAAGGACGCCCTCCAATGCAAACTCTTTCTAATGGCCCGACACACTATGCCATATTCCCGCCAGGCAGACAAACGTCAGGCCGGACTTCTCCCACTGACAACTTTCCCTTGCCTTAACTCTCCCTCCCTTGCTACCATTCCCTCGCATCTCATGTCATTCTTAGCGAAGTCGAGGAATCTCGCCCAAGGCACAACCACCACCCGGCCCTGTTTGCCCAACTTTTTTGAAACGAATACTTACGCCTGAAACGAATAAGCTCAGGCACAAACTGATACCCAGTCGATTGTCAAATCGAATCTAATTCACGCCTGCCGCTCCGAAAACGAATCACCCCTCTCCCCAACGGCCAACACCCTGATAAAATAGAAGCCTACCAAGCAGCGTTGCCATGAATGAACAGGAATCCCCAATGAAGATAATCCCCCTCGGCGAGCTCCAGTGGTGGTCCCTGGAGGTCATCAGCGGCACCATCCTGGCCGTGGGTGTGGGCATCTACGCTGGCCAGCAGGCCCTTGGGTTGCTAGTAACTTTTCTTGCCGCCGCCGCCGTTCTCCTCGGCGTCTTTCTCCTCGGAGCCTTGCTTCGCAGAGTGGGGCATCGACGCTCCATCATTCTGGCGGTGCCGCCGGAGAAGGTCTTCGACGTAGTGCTTACCATCGCCGGGCGCGGCGCCTTCCTCCGCTCCCTCTGGGGCATCGCCCTGACCGTTGAACGTCCCGCAAACGCCATCTCCCCCGACACCACCCTGTCGTCCACCTATTCCGTCGGCGCCGACCCCATCAGCCTCGCCTCATCCCGACATGGGGAAATCTCCCTGACCGTCGACGACGTCGACCCTCCCCACAAGCTAGTCCAGCACGCCGTCAACAAGTTCCGGGGCAGGACTACCCGCAGCGTAGGCGTTATTACCCTGGAGTCCCACGAAGGAGGAACGCGAGTAACCGAACGGACGCGGCTCATCCTCCCATTGAACGCCTCCCACTTCATCGGCGCCGTCTACTCCCGCCTGGTCCTCCGCCGCGCCACCGCCAACTTCCTCGAAGAACTCCGTCGTGAGGTGGAACGCAGCGGCTAGCCTCTAAACCCCTTCCCCTTCCCCTTCCTCACATGCCATTCTGAACGTAGCGCAGCGAAGTGAAGAATCTCCGTTGCCTCAGATCTCTTCCCTTCCCACCTCCCCAGCCCGCCGCAGCGCCGCCAACGCCAACTGCCGCACGTCCTCCGGCAGCGTGACCTCCACCCCGCCGCCCAGTGAAACGGCGTCCCCGGCAATCAGCGTCTCCTCCGATACCCACCGCCAACCCTTCCGAAGTCTCGCTATCCCATCCCCTTCCCCCTCCCGAAGCCGGCAAAAGTAGATAAGGTCAACGTGCTCGTGGGGCCCGGCCATCGGGTCGTCGATGTCCTCCACCATTATCGTCTCCGGTGGTGGAAGCTGACGGGGATACGCAACGTCCACAGGCATCTCCCTGGGGATGACCTCCGCGACAAGCCCCGTCTCCTCCCGGATCTCCCGCAGCACGGCAGTCACCGGGTCCTCGCCCGCTTCAATGTGTCCGCCCGGCGGAAGCATTGCCTTCACCTTCGCGTGCCAGTGGAGCAGCACCCGCCCCGTATGGACCACGTAGCCGGTGGCGGTGAAGTGGCGTTCTACGGAACCCCCTCCCGATCGGGCGCTACACAATCCCGTCTTCCCGCAACTCCCGCAGAGAGTCCTCGAAGGCCTGGATCGTCCTGTCGATATGCTCTTCCGTGTGAGCCGCCGACACCATGAACACCTGCCCGCCCATTACGTGGACCCCGTGGGTCAGCATGGCCTTGGTCAGGAACCCCTTGCGCTTGCCCGTCATGTGGGCCCGCCGGTCTTCGTAGCTGATGACGGGAGTCTCGTAGTCGCCCGTGGGTTCCATCCCGATCATTGGGTTGACCAGCGATGCGATTCCGTAGGCAAAGCCGGGCACTTCCGCCCGTACGAACGCCTCGTTCAGTCCCGCCTTCAGGCGGGCCGCCAGCGCGTCGGCCCGCTCGTTAACGGGCCGCTCCTCTATCATCTTCAGTCCCACGATGCCCGCTATGGCCGTGGGAGGGTTGGCGTTGAAGGTGCCCCCCTGCCCGATTCGGCGATGGTTGTCCCAGTCCGGCTCTCCCCTGAAGGACATCATCTCCATTATCTCCGCCTTGCCTCCTATGGCGGCCCCGGGCATCCCGCCGGCCACAATCTTGCCGAAGGTGGTCAGGTCCGGCTCAACGTTGTACCGCACCTGCGCCCCGCCCTTGGATATGCGGAATCCGGTTATGGTCTCGTCGAATAGAAGCACCACGCCATATCTGGCCGTCACTTCGCGAAGCTGCTGTAGGAAGGGGTCCGGTTGGAGGGGGAAGCAGCTGTAGTGGGCGCCCGTTGGCTCCAGAATCACCACCCCCACCTCCGGGTCCTTCGCCAGGACCTCTTCCACCTCCTCGATGTTGGGCCGGACCACTATCACCATGTCCATAATAGCCTGTGGTACGGAAGCGGGTGGAGCGTTCCCCTGGGATGGCAGCGCATACTCGTGCCAGCCGTGGAAGTGCTCTTCGAACTTCAGTATCTTCGGCTTACCGTTGAATGCCCTGGCGAGACGGATGGCCAGGTACGTGGACTCGGTGCCCGAGTTGGTAAGCCTCACCTGCTCCACGGATGGCACCAATCGCATAATCGCGTCGGCCCACTCCATCTCGAATGGGGTGTTGCCCCCCAGGTGCGTCCCTTGGGCCACCTGTGACGAGATGGCGGCCACTATCTCAGGGTGGCTGTGACCGTGTATTAGCGACCCGTTGCCCATCACGTAGTCAATGACCTCGTTGCCGTCCAGGTCGTACTTGACCCCGCCGTTAGCCCTGTTGAAGTAGATCGGAAAGGGCTCGGCGAACCGGTTCTGATGGGTTATTCCGCTTGGAAAGTAACCCACGGCCTTCTCATACATCCGCGCCGAGGCCGGAAACTTCTCTTCGTAACGCTGGTCAATGATGGACACGATGCACCTCTCAACCTTCAACTAGGCCAATAGCTTACACCCAACTTCCCCACAGGGAAAGTGCCCCGCGGCTACGTCCAATCACTACGGGATATATTCCCAAGGATTGACTGTATCAACTTCAAGGTGGTCGAAGTCCGCAGTATTCCTGGTTGCTATCATCAGGTCGTGTGACTTGGCTATCCCCGCAATCAGGGTATCCCCCAAGTCGATGGCGCGCTCGGCGGATCGCGCCTGATCCCTGAACTTAGCAGACCATTCTGCTGCTACCCTATCGAGGGCCAAGATCCTATCTGAATAGGTCTCAAGGATCCCCGCATGTATTCTGAGCAAGCGGTTCCGACGTCGACCTTGGGGAAGCAGATGTAGACCATATTCAATCTCGTGAACAAGAATCACCGAAAGCCACAGGTCTTCATTCTCCGAGAGGAAAGTGACAACCGCTGGATTTGGCCTCGATTTCGTTAACTCTGAGACTACGTTTGTGTCCAGCAGAAAGCCGGTCATTCGCCCATTTCGTCCAGGAAGGGAATTGGGCGGTTGGACTTCCTGTCAGGTACTTCCAGATTCGTGCCCCTGGGCATGTTCTCCACCAGCCACTGGCCCAAAGGTTTGCGGGGATTAACCTTTGACTCCCACTCTGCAGCAGGGACTACTACAAATGGACGACGTCTTCCGATGCGTTGCGGTCCAACGGTCTCCGCAAGTCGTAGGATTTCCGATAATTTCGCCTTCGCCTCGGCAACGGTCCATATTCGATTAGGTTGGGAGGTGACCACAGCTCGCCTCCTGAGACTCACAAATCTAGTCTATACTAGACCATGAGACAGTATCGAACAAGACACGTCCCTCCCCTACCGCGCGTTATAAACCGAAAACGGCCGCAACTCCTCCAACACCGATCCCTCGTAGTACGCCTTCAGGTGGGGCCCCACCTCCTGCGCCATCGCCTCCAGCTCCCGCTCCTGCTCCGTTAGCGGCCTGTCCAGGTTGGCTCGAATCTCGCTGTACACCTCCGCCTTGTTCACCCGCGTCACCCGGCCTTCCCGCATCACCACCTCCCCGTCGACGATTGTCACGTCCACGTCCACACCCCGCGCGCGATGCACCAGCGCGTCTAGCACCGACACGTCCGGGTTCAGGTACGGCTGGTCCAGCCGGGCCAGACGCACCAGCGTCATGTCTGCCCTGCGGCCCGCCTCCAGCGTTCCGACGTGGCCGCCGAACCCGCTGGCGTCGGCCCCGTTCTCCGTGGCCATCTTGAATACCTGCGCCGGCGTTATCGGGTCGAACTCCACCATCGGCAGACGGTGAATCTTCAGTGCCAGCCGCATCTCCTGAAACATGTCCTTGTCGTCGTTCATCCCCATGTCGTCCGTGCCGATTGCCACCGGAATCCCCTCCTCCACGAACCGGTGCACCGGCGCAATGCCGGAAAGCAGCCGGAAGTTGGAGCTGGCGTTGTGGCACACCGCAGCCCCCGATTCCTTGAACACCTCCATGTCCTCGTCCGTCACCCAAACGCTGTGACCGCACACCACGTCCGACCCCAGAAATCCGATGTCCCGCAGGTGCTGCAACGGCGTCGTCCCGTAGATGCGCTGGCCAAAGAGCCGCTGGTAAACCGTCTCCGCCAGGTGAATGTGGCTCGTGGTCTCGTACTTCTCCGACAGCGCCTTTAGCCCCATCAGCAGATCGTCGGAGCATCGCTGCACGTTGGTGGGCGAGGTGTTGATGATAGTCCGCGCCCCGGGCCCACCGTTGTATTTCTTGAACAGGTCCTCCGATTGTCCAACCATCTCGTCAACCGGCACGTAGCTCTTCCCCATGAACGCCTCGAAACGACGGCCCAGTTCCGCCGGCAGCCGCCCAAGAAACTCCTTCTCACCACCCCTCGGACCCGCAATCATCGAGTTCTGGTCCTGCAGGTTCGGCGCGTACGAAAGCCTAACCCCCGCATCCTGATAGGCGCGGATGACCTTGTCCGTCGACACCTCGTCTATGGGCGCTGTTCCCCTCCCCGGCGTGTACATTATCTGCACCGTCGTCGTGCCCGTCTCCAGCATGTCAATCGCCCCGTGCAGGTGCTCCAGGTACGGGTCCAGCTGCCGCGAGCCGATGCGGCCTATGCCGGATAGCTCCAGCGGCGCGTGGGGCACCCCCAGCTGAATGGCAGAAAATCCCACGTGGTCGTGGTCGTTCACCAGGCCCGGAATAACCACGTGGTCCGAAGAACCCACCACCTCCGCCGACGGATGCTTCTCCCGCAACGATTGGTAATCCCCAACCTCGACGATGCACCCATCTTCCGCGTACACCGCCCCGTCGGTGATGATTTCGGCGTCGTCCCGACCGACCACTTTCGTGATGACGTACTTGCCCCTGACCAATAGAGAATTCATGCTTTGACACCCCCCGTTGAATTGTAGCCCAGGGAGAATACTATCTCCCCTCCCACCACCTGCCCCAAGCCCCCTGAATAGCCTCCGGGTCGAAATCGTCGTTCAGAATTGCGTCGATCAACCGCGGCTCCCCGGACTCCAGCGCCTCCTTGAGCTCCGGCCCCAACTCTTCAGGACGCTCCACCCGTATCCCCTTCACCCCAAACGACTTCGCCATCGCGGCGAAATCCAATGGATGGTCGTAAAAGTCCATCCCGATGTACTTGCTCTCCCGCTCCCGTCCCGTCAGATAGCGGGCCATGTTCTCCCGCAGCACCTTGTAGCTGCCGTTGTTGCAAATCACCCACACAACCGGAATCCCGTAATTCGCCGCCGTCCACAGTGCCTGGATGGTGAACATCGCGGTCCCGTCTCCAATAATCCCCACCACCGGACGGTCCGGCGCTGCCAGCTTCATTCCCAACGTCGCGCCCATGCCGAAACCCAGACTCCCGCCGCGGCCCCCCACCAGCGAGCCGGGTTCGTCAAAGTTCAACGCCCCCATCAACGCGCTGCGCACCGTGATAGAGTCGTCGCACACCAGCACGTCCGGCGGCAAAGCCCTTCGAAGCTCCACCGCAAATCGTTCTGGCGAGGTGGGCGACTCATCCCATCGCCGGTTCACCAACGCGTCAAACGACTCTCGTCGACGCAGCTTCTCTTCCTCCACGGCCCTTCTTCTCTCGCGGGCCGCTTCTGTATCCGATGCCGTCATCCTTTCCGAGAGGGTCTGCGAAAGCTGTTCCAGGCTCCCGGCAATGTCTCCCAACACCCCCGCCGCCACCGGATAGGAACGCTGCATGTCCCAGTCGCTGCAGTCCACGTGCACCAGCTTGGGCGGCCCGCTGAAGGGAGGCTCCGGCGTGGGAATCGACTGCACCATAACCTCCGTGCCTATGGCCAGAATCAGGTCCGCGGCGTCGAACCTCTCCTTCATGTTCCGGTGTAGCCAACTTGTATCGAAGGTTCCCATATAGTGGGGGTGCGAGCTTGGCAGATGCACCTCCGAAAAGCTCGTGGCAAACACCGGCGCGCCAATCTGCTCCGCCAGCCGGGCAACCAACGCCGGCGCTCCCGGCGATTGCGACACCCGGTCGCCCACCAGCATCAGCGGACGTTGCGCGCCAGATAGCAGCCGAGCCGCCCTTTCCACCGCTCTTGGGTCCGGCAGCACCCGGAAGTAGTGGTCGACGGAAGGAGCTATGTCCATCTCCGCTTCTCTGTTCATCGAGTCCCACGCAAAGGACACGAAAACCGGCCCCGTTGGAGGCGTTGCCGCCACCTTGAAAGCCCGTCGAACAATAGCCGGTACGTCTTCCGGCGTGGCCACCTCTCCCGCCCACTTGGTGTACTCCCGCATCACGTTGACCATGTTGGAGTAAAGCGTCGGGTTGTGAAGCTGCAAGCTGGCGGCCGTCTGCCCCGCCGTTATCACCATTGGCGTCCCGCCCCGCCACGAGTTGTACATGACGGCAATGCTGTTGGACACCCCCACGGAAATGTGGAAATTCATGAAGGAAGGTCGTTGGGTTATGCGAGCGTAACCGTCGGCCATCCCCGCCGCCACCCCCTCGAACAAGCTGGTCACGTACTGAATCTCCGGCGCGTCCTGCAAGGCGTCCAAGAAGGGCAGCTCCGTCGTCCCCGGATTCCCGAAAACGTACCGCACACCTTCGGCACGCAGCATCTCCACCAGCGCCCGCTGACCCGTCATCCGCGCCACGCCGCCCCTAACCCCTCTCCCGCCGCAGCGCAGCCGTCGCTTCTTCATCCACCACCCCCGCGGCCTCGTCCATCACCACCCCGTAGGCCTCGCGGGCGTGCGCCGACGTCACTTTCCCGTTGCGCCAGTCCCACCACACCGCCTGCGGCTCCCGCTCCAGCGGGTTGCCGTAGCCTCCTCCCCCGGGCGACTGGTGACGGAACACGTCCCCCTGCTTAAGCACCGTGTTGATCTTCGTCGGCAGCAACTCTTCACCATCGTCGCGCTTGAGAATGTTTGACGACCCTTTGCCTGCGCCGCCTCCCTCCAGCCCGTAGGGCGGAAAGGCACGACGGTCCGACCTCCACGTAATAGTCGCCTCCGGCGTCAGCACCTCCCACTCCCGCGCAAGGGCCAGCCCGCCCCGGTGTCGCCCAGGTCCTCCCGAGTCGGGTACGTATCCGTAGCTTCTCAACCGCAATGGCACCTGCGATTCGATGATCTCCACCGAAACGTTGGAGACGTTCGCGCCCACGCTGGCCACACCGCCCCGGCCGTCGCCGCTGTTCCACGCACCGCGTATGCCGAAAACGTTGTCGTAGAAGACCCGGATAGTCCCGTCCGGCTGTCGGAAGCCGAAGCGCCCCGTGGACGTTCCGCCCTCCGGCGCGGCTGCCACCCGCTCCGGCACCACTTGGGCCAGCGCCCCCAACACCGCGTCCACTAGACGAAACGACGTCACGCCGCGGGCGGCGCACGATGCCGGATGCTGCATGTTCGTAATCGTCCCCTCCGGCGCAACCACCTCCACCGGACGGAAGCAGCCGGAGTTGTTCGGCATGTCCTCGCCAATGGCGCATCGGATGGCGCAATAGGCCATCGCCTTGCTCTGGCTCAACACGCAGTTGATGGCCCCGCGAGTCTGCGGCGACGTTCCCGTGAAGTCCACAAGCGCCGAATCGCCCTTTATGTGCAGCGCAACCTGAATAGGGATGGGGTCATCGCTCAACCCGTCCTCGTCCAGATAGTCGGTGAAGTGATAGACTCCGTCGGGCCATTCAGATATGCCCTGACGTGTAATCCGCTCGCTATAGTCCATCAGCTGCCGCAGGTAGAACTTCAACGTTTCCGTGCCGTACTCCTCAACCAGGTCCAGAATGCCCCGGCTCCCCATCCCGTTGGCAGAAATCTGGCTGGCGAAATCCCCCATCACCACCTCCGGCGTGCGGACGTTAAGCTGAATCATCTCTGCCAGCGTCTCGTTCAGCTTGCCCCTGTCGTACAGCTTCATGGGTGGGATGCGGATCCCCTCCTGGTAAATCTCCGTCGAGTCGTGGGCCATGCTCCCCGCAGCCCGGCCTCCCACGTCCATGTGGTGCACCACCGTCACCGCATATCCGAAAATCTCATCCTCCACGATTATCGGCGTCACGAGAAAAATATCCGGCAGATGCAGCCCCCCGGAGTAAGGGTCGTTCAGAATCATCACGTCCCCGGGATGAATATCCCCGCCAAACCTGTTCAGCACGGCCTGCACTGTCTCGGGGATGCCCCCCATGTGAATCGGAATGGCCAATCCCTGGTCCAAGACGTCCCCGTTGGTGTCGCACAACGCCGCCGAGAAGTCGAAGGCCTGCGTCGTGGTCGGAGACCTGCCTGTCCTCTGAACCGTCAACATCATCTCGTCGGTGATGGACTGGAGCGCGTTTCGAATGACCTCGAACGTAATAGGGTCGAAGGTATGCTCTCTCAAGACTCTTGCCCCCAACTCAAAATTACATTCCATCCCTCGTCCCGCCTGACGCTGCACCCTGGAGGAACGACAATAGTCGTGTCGTATTCCTCCACGATTACAGGTCCGGGAATCGCCTCCGACGACAGATGCCCCCGTGTGATTATCTCCGTCTCCACAAGGCCCAACTCCCGGCCGAAATAGGCCTTGCGCCGTCCCCTGGCTCCGCCGGCGTCATAGAGGGCCGCGCCCATGGACTCCATTTCCAACTCGGACGATGCATCAACGTCGGGCCGCCCGACAACGCGAATGTTGGTCACCTCTATCGCCTCGCTGTCGGAGCGATAACCATAGGTGCGCTGATGCTCCTGCCCGAAGGCTTCCTTCAGTTCCTGCACGGAGTCGGAGTCCGGCACGGGCACCGTCAACTCGTGTATCTGCGCCGCATAGTGTAGGTCTGCATACCGCTGGAACGTAAGCCGTTTTGGGTCGTACCCTTCCCGGCGCAATACCTGCGCCGCCTCATCCTCCAACGCACTGAACCCTGACACCAACCCATCGACCGCCCCATCTCCCGTCACCATCATCAAACTGCGGACGAACTCATATTCCTGTGCCGCAGCCAGAAGGCCCAGGCTGCTGAACAACCCCGGCGCCGTTGGCACAATGACCCTGTTGATACCCATCTGCCGCGCCAAGGCCGCCGCGTGGCACGGCCCGCTCCCCCCGAATGCAACCAGCGAAAAGTTCCGCGCGTCCCGGCCCCGCTCCGTGGTCACCGAACGCATCGCCCGCGCCATCGCCGCGTTGGCTACTACGTGCACCCCATAGGCCGCATCCAGCACTGATAACCCCAGCGGTCGGGCCACCTTTTCGTCAAATATTCGCCGCGTCTTCTCCAGATTCACCTTCAGAGATCCGCCCAGCAGGTGCTCCGGGTTCAGGTATCCCAGTAGCATGTTCGCGTCGCTCGTCGTCGGCTCTTTCCCACCCCGGTCGTAGCAGATGGGACCCGGTTCCGCCCCTGCGCTCTGAGGCCCCACGTGGAAGGAACCGGCAGCGTCCAACGACACCAGGCTACCTCCGCCGGCCCCCACCTCCGCCACGTCCACCGCCCGCACCATCAGCAGATATCCGCCTCCCTTGAGAAGCCGGCTCCCCTTGGAGATTGGCGCGCCAATCTCGTACTCCATCGACTTGAGGGGGTCTCCCTCCTCGATGACCGCTGCCTTGGTTGTAGTGCCCCCCATGTCGAAAGTCAGCAGGTTTGGCATCGACAGCTTCTTCGACAGGTGTAGGGCCCCCGACACGCCCGCAACCGGCCCCGATTCCAACGAGAAAACGGGTCGTTCCCCCGCCCTGTGCGACGTCATCATCCCCCCGCTGGACTGCATCACCAGAATCGGCGCGTCTATCCCCATCGCCGACACCCGGTCCCGCAGCGACCTCAGGTACGTGTTCATCACCGGCATCAGGTAGGCGTTTGCGACGGTGGTGCTGGTCCGTTCGTACTCCCGAATGGCGCTCACCACCTCATGAGAGAGACTGACGAATAATTCGGGGGACTCTGCCTGCACCACCTCCCGGATGGCCCGTTCGTGTACCGGATTGCGATAGGCGTTGATGAGGCACACCGCCAACGATTCCACTCCCTCCGCCAGAAGCTCTTCAATCCTCTGTCGCACTTCGTCCGGGTCCAGTGCTGTCAGCACCTGCCCTCCGGCGTCCAACCGTTCGTCAACTTCCAGCCGCAGGTAGCGTGGCACCAAAGGGTCCGGCGGCTCGTAGAAAAGGTCGTACAGGGTTGGCGTCCGAAGACGGCGAACCTCCAGCACGTCCCGAAACCCCTTGGTGGTGATGAGGCCGACCTTCGCCCCTTTGCGCTCCAGCACTGCGTTGGTAGCGGCAGTGGTGCTGTGGCACACCTCCACCACGTCTGAAGCCGTCACCCCCGCCTCCTCCAAGGCCTCGCCAATACCCCTGATGATTCCCTCGTCATACCGCCCGGGCGTGGACGAAACTTTTCGCACCGACATCCGTCCGTCCGGCCCCGTCAGCACCACGTCGGTGAACGTGCCCCCCACGTCGACGCCAAGCCGATATCTTCTATGTTCAAGCGTAGTCATAAGCCGCAAACCGACGCTTATTATACAGCGTTGGGAGAACCACGGCGGCATTTCGGCTGTCGGCTGGAAAGGGAGAGGCATGGGTTTGAATTGCATATGGCAATGGTGTTGGGCTGTCTCTCTCTCAATCGTCTATAATTCGCCAATGGCCACGAAGAAGCAGGAAGACTTCAAGAATCGCGCCCTCTCTGTGCTGCTGAGGAAGCGAGGGGTCGACTGCGACTACGAACGGAGGATTGGTCGCAAGAAGCTGGATATTGTGGCCAATGTTGAGGGACTCCGAGTCGTGTTGGAAGCTGAGACCGGTTTCCACAAACATATAATTCCCTTAAGAAATCATTTCTAGGCCATAGAGACCGCGTTGACAGACTAAATCTCGATAGAATCGTCGTTGAAATCAGCGGGGATAGAGTGATAGTCTACGGGCACAAGATGAGAGCTTAAACATGACATATCCAACACGGCTAGAAGCTTCTGTGGTTCACTCCATTTGTAATCAGCTGGAGAACTTGGGTTGGGTGGTTGATGAAAAGGACCCGTCGAATAACGTGACCCAGCAACGCACAAAGTCGGACGCCGAGAAACGAAAGATAATAGAGGCAAATGGGACCCTGACCTTCCCTGATTTTGTGCTGTATGAGAAGGGAACGAAGAGACCAATTGCGGTCATAGAGGCTAAGAGACCTGGAGCGTCGTTGGAGAAAGCCCTAAACCAAGCCGAAGATAGGTATGCAAAGCCCCCCTTATTCTCTCAAGACTTAAGGTACAGGGAGATAGCCTCCTTGGGAGTAAGCATATTGATGCCCATGTGAGGGCGGATGTTATTGTAGGTGTAGAGGAAGCTCTGGTACCAGGAGTTCAGTTGGCCATAGTCACGGGGAGGATTTTCCAGCCAGAAGAAGAACTCCTCCTCGTCGGTGCGGAAGCTGCGCTCCACCACTGCGTTCTCATTGGGAGAACTCTTGTGGATGTAGAAGTGTTCCACACCGATCTCCTGGCACTTGGCATGAAACCGCCTCTGAAACTCCAAGCCATTGTCCGTCTGCACGTAGCACACAGGGAAAGGCAGGTTCCCGGTAGCGTGGTACAGAGCCAGGAGAGCACTTGACTCATCCACTTTGGGGAGAATGAGGCCCACCTTGTAGCGGGTGGAGATGTCCAGGGCCGCATACAGGTAGCAGGTGTAGGGCAACCCGGAAAGCTCCGGCGTAACATACTTCACGTCCATCTGTAGATAGCCCAATCCTGGACAGTTACTGGGCCTCATGACCATACCGTTCTGGTATCGGGGACGGCGTCTCTTGGTGCTGGGCCGGATCAAACCCTTCCGAAGCAGGTACCTGTGAATGGTAGACGCCGATGCTTTTACCCCCTCCCTTTGGGCTATGACCGCCAGCTTCTCCCGGCAGAAGCCCGTCCTTTCCCTTAATCTGCGTACCCAAAGGGCAGCTTCGCCCACCAGTGCCCGCCTGGGACGCTTGGGCGCCGTGGACCGGCGCTCTACCCCTTTCCACCGAACGTATCCCCAGGGTTGTCGTCCCCGGTCCACCCACCTTTTTACCGTCCTCCGGTCTATACCCAGTTCCCGAGCTGTCGCCGATAGATTCTCTCCCTTTGCCTTCCATGTCTCTATGATCGTTCGTATTGCTATTCTTCTCATCCATCATTCTACACAACCTGTACTATATGTTGTGAGAGAATAAGAGCCCCTAGAAGCTCCTCTCATTTTTGGTTACAACGATACTTTTGTCGCGACACGTTATCTCCATAATGGACGAGCACTGAAAGTTGACGGTGAGGATGTCCGCCAGTTCATTGACCACTATACAGCCCTCCGCTTCGTCAATGAGGGGCCTGAGATACTCTCAGCGCCGGAACACATTCAGTTATCGCGTGAGGCGTTACTCCGTATTTTCAAGCGGCAAGCCAATTATCTCCGAGAAGCGGGGTTGCAAGCTGGGTTAGAACGGTTCGGCGCCTTTTCCGACATATTGTTTCTCAAATTAATGGATGAACTATCACAACTTAGGGAACAGTCTGGAACGGAGTCCAAAATACCCCGCCACATACGATGGTCGGTATTTTCAGAGATGTTACCAAGGGACCGACTAACCTACGTCAATGACGTGGTTTGGCCGACCATGAATCAACTATATGGTGGGATTTTTGGCCACAGTTTTCCCATCTCCTCCCCAGAAATTTTTGATGACATTGTCGCAGACCTGTCGTTGCTTAATTTCAGTGGCGCGGACGCTGACGTCAAAGGGGATGCTTTCGAATATTTCTTAAAAAATGCCTACCAAGGGATAACAATCAAGGATCTCGGGGAATACTTTACTCCGCGCAATATAGTCCGAATGATGGTTAGTATGGTAGACCCAAAGATTGGGGAGAAGGTCTACGACCCGTTCTGTGGCACCGGAGGATTCTTGATTGAAGCATTCCGCTACATAGCTCTACGCACCAAATTGACGCCTGAACTCTCAAGTATTTTGGAAGAACGCACAATCTATGGCTCAGAAATCACAGTAACGGCACGAGTCGCGCGAATGAATATGATCCTGTATGGAGATGGGCACAGTAATGTTGTCCAGCAAGACAGTTTTGCTCATCCAAAAGACAGTAAGTACGATGTTCTACTGACCAATCCTCCATATTCTCAATCGACTAGGCATGGCAACCTGTATGGAATACCATCAAAGAATGGCGACGCGATCGCGATTCAGCACTGTCTGAGAGCACTCAATCCAGGTGGTAGAGCGGCCTTCTTGGTCAAGGAGGATTTCCTGACTAAAAGTGGGGATGTTGGCAACGTTCGTGAAATCCTGTTGAACTCCGTTAAGAATCTTACTGTGATTTCTCTGCCACGCAGATTGTTTGAACCATATACGCCAACCAAGACCAGCATCATATACTTCAAGAAAGATGGTAGTCGGACAAAGGCCTTCTTTTTTGTCGTGAGGAAGGTAGGCCACACTCTAGGAGCAAGGAAAGTGTCACGCCCTGAAAATGATCTGCCCAAGGTTCTTGAAGTTTTCGATGAAGAAGAACTAAGTCAGATCCCGCCAACCGATACAGCCATCATCCCGCTAAACGAGGTCAAGAACAAAAGCAACTCGCTATGGCTATACGACTATATCGATGCAACTCCCCAAATTGAAGAAGGGGTTCTTCTAGGACAACACGTTGAACGAAGTGGGAACCGCTTTAGACCTTCCGACTACCCAGATGAGACTTTTTCTATTCTAGGCGTGAGTAACACTATTGGAGTTTTTCTCAACGAAGCACGCCTAGGCAGTGACATAAAGCAGTCGTATATCGAAGTAATGGCCGGCGATTTGGTATACAACCCGCATCGAGTAAATGTTGGGTCCTTGGGGCTTGTCACTGAGGAACTAGAAGGCGGCATCGTAAGTGGTATCTATGTCGTATTTCGCCCAAAGTGCCCGTCTCGTCTACCGCCTGAGTATCTTTACCATATCCTTAAGAGAAAGCCTTACTTGCAGCTAATCAATGCCTATGATTCGAAACATGGTGCGGTCAGATCGAACCTTAATTTTGAACAGCTTTCAAGAATCAAGATCAGGTTGCCCAGTCCTGAACAGCTGGAGCAATTTAGAAAAGTTCACGCCAGATATCAGCAAGCTAATGAGGAAATGCGGATAGCACAAGAGGAGCTTTCTAGTGTGGTGAAAATATAGAGAGACTGGAAGCTTGGGTCAGTGTGCTAGTCAAATCGTCAGTCAGGACAGAGGCTGTTCGCCTATTGCCAAGGGACTGATTTGCCGAACTGCTCTGCTAAGTTGGCAACTCCCCCCTCACCACCCAACGGGAACCGGCCATAACTGCATCCTCCCTGGCGTCGTAAATGCACCGGAGATACTGTGTTACAGTTCGCTCTCTCCATCTCTTCCCACCTGATGGACTTGGGCAAGGAGTGAATGACCTTGGGAATCTCACGCTGGACTTGGGCAAGAAATCTCCCCATCCGACTGCTATTGTCGGTTGCAGCTTCGATGCTCTTGGCCACTCTGATTGGTGCCTCAGTAGCCCGGGCGCAGGATCTTGAAACGGCGGAGTTCAACTTCACATTTGAGGCTGACGCCGAGGGCTGGACTCCAGGTTTCGCAGACCTACCCGTGGACTACGAACAGTCCATCTTCGAGCTTGACCACGGCCATCGTCCCCTTCCCGATGGGCTGGAAGGGAACGCCTACTACCTTCGCGGACACAACCGGAGCGACGACCTATTCATGTACCTCAAGACCCAGGTCGGAGGCTTGCGTGGGAATGCTACTTACCTGGTGGAGGTTTCGGTCGACCTGGCAACCAACGTCGCCGCCGGTTCCTTTGGCATTGGAGGCTCCCCCGGAGAGAGCGTCTTCGTTAAGGCGGGAGCGTCGGCAATCGAACCCGAAGCGGGACCGGACAGCAATCAGTATCTGAGAATGAACATTGACAAGGGTAACCAGTCCGGCGAAGGCGAGGCTATGCTGGTAATTGGAAACGTCGCCCACCCCGACGTTATGGGAAACGAGTATCGCATCAAGTCAATGGACAATGCAGGTCGGCCCTTGCCCGTAAAAACGGACAGTGAAGGACGGATGTGGCTCATAGTGGGTACCGATTCCGGATTTGAGGGTCTGACAACTCTATACTTTGACCGCATTTCCTACACGCTGCAGACCATGAAGCCCCCCAACACGGGTGGCTTGTCGCCGCCCCTTTGGGCGATGGCGCTTCTGGTGGCACTGGGCGCGTTGCTGATTGCACTGGGGCTAATGCTTCTGCGAGGATCGGGCTTCAGGGGGCTGCGCGGCGCTTAGTCGCCGAAGACCCTAATACCCCGGTATCGGCTCCTTCACCCCGAACCCAGTCAGCGGCAGCAGCACGCTGTCCGAAGGCTTAACGTCCCCGCTGGCAAGCAGGTTTTCCAGCCCTCCCAGCACGATGGCCGACGTGGGTTCGACGATGATCCCCTCCATCGACGCCAACAGCCGTTGCCAGTCAAGGATCTTCTCCTCCGTCACCGCCACGAACTTCCCGCCCGACTCCTCGGCCGCCTCCAGCAGGGCTTTCGGTCGCGGCGGGTTCGTCACCCCGATGCCGTTCGCCCGGCTCGCGGCCTCCCCCTCGTAGGGCGTCCACACCCGCCCCTCGAACGCCGCCACCACCGGCTGCGTCTCGACCGTCTGCGCCCCGTGCAACCTGGGCATTCGCGCAACCCGACCGTCCTCCAGCATCTCCCGGAAGCCCCGCCACATTCCCTGGTAGATGGAGCCGTTGCCAATGGGCACAATGATGTGGTCCGGCAGCGGGTCCATCTGCTCCGCGATCTCGTAGGCCAGCGTTTTCAGGCCCTCGATGAAGTAGATATTCTGGCCGTAGTTCATGAAGAGAATCCCGGCGTCCTCCGCGAATCGCCGCGCCCCTTCGCTGCGCGCCGTCTTCCCCGCCCCCACCCAGTGAATGTCCGTCCCGTGCAGGCCGATGGCGTGCACCTTCCGGCTGTCGGCGTTCGTCTCGTTGGCGATGCCGTGGAACCGTATGCCCGCCCTCGCGCAGTAGGCGGCAAACGAATGCCCCGCGTTGCCGCCCGTGGCGTCCGCCACCTCGCCGACGCCCGTGTCCTTCAACACCGACACCTGCACCGTGTTCCCCCGGTCCTTGAAGGAACCCGTGGGATTGAAATACTCCATCTTGGCGTTCAGGTTCGCCACGCCCAGCTGTGCCCCCACCCTCGGCAGCGGCACCACCGGGGTGTTCCCCTCCCCCATGGTCACCAGGTTGGCAGCGTCGTTTATGGGCAGCGTCGGCAGAAAGCGGGCGGTGCCCTGCGCTCCCGACACAACCCGCGCCTCCACCGTGGCCGGCGTGTCGTATTTAGCATCCAGCAGCCCCCCACACAACCCGCAGTTTAGACGGTACTTGCTGCCGTCGTATTGGGCTTCACACTCTACGCAAACAAGAAAATACGCCATGGTCTCTCCTTCATTTGACACGCATTATGATCCGCTTTCCCGGCAATCGCCGGACCGGTCGCTGTGGAACTGGGCGAGGAACCGTTGCGAGATTAGACGCTTACAGGCAGGCAATCCCCGCCTGGGAGCACTCCTGGTCCTCCTCGCCCGTGCCGCCGCCCACGCCGCAGGCGCCAATGGGCCTTCCGTCTCGAATTATCGGTACGCCGCCCAGGCTCATAATCATGTGTCCGCCCTCAGCTGCGGCAATCCCGGTCATGATGGGATCGGCGGCTCTCTTCCCCAGCGCCCCGCTGGTCTGACCGAAGGCCACCGACGCTATCGCCTTGCCCTGGGAACCGTAGGCGCTGGCCCATGTCGCGTCCTCCATCCGCTGGAAGGCGAGTAAACGGCCTCCGGCGTCCACCACGGCACAGCTGATTTTGATATCGAATTCAGAAGCCTTGGCAAAGGCTCCCGCAATAATCCGGTTGGCATCCGCAAGGGTTAAAGACATACTACGTCCTCCTAAATTGAACGATAAAACGACCGCTAAAGGCCGTGTCTGGGATGCTCGCAGTCTAAGCCCCGCCCAACAACGCCGTCAACCTGCGAGTGGATTGCCCCTACTGTGCGTCCGGGGTGCCGAAGCCTTTTTCGCCCATGAAAACGCACAAATCCGCTGTGCGGCAGGCGTAGCCCCACTCGTTGTCATACCAGCCCAGCACCTTCACCATCTCCCCCGCCATCACCATGGTGGAGAGAGAATCGAAGATGCAGCTGTGGGGGTTGCCCTTGAAGTCCCCACTCACCAGCGGCGCGTCGCAGTACTCCAGCACCGGCGCCAGCGCCCCCGACTCCGCCGCCTCCCGGAAGGTGTTGTTTATCTCTGACACGCTCACCTTTCGCTTCAACACCGCCGTGAAGTCGGTGGCAGAAACGGTGCTGGTCGGCACCCGGAACGCTACACCGTGGAGCTTCCCCTGAAGCTCCGGAATCACCAGGCCCACCGCCCTCGCCGCGCCCGTGCTGGTGGGAATGATGTTCTCCGCCGCCGCCCTCGCTCTACGCAGGTCCCCATGCACCTGGTCCAGAATCTTCTGGTCGTTGGTATAGGAGTGCACCGTCGACATCAACCCGTACTCGACGCCAAAGGCGTCGTTGAGCACCTTGGCCATTGGCGCAAAGCAGTTGGTGGTGCAGGAAGCGTTGGATATGATCTGGTGCTCCGCAGGGTCGTAAGCGTCGTCGTTGACCCCCAGCACCAGTGTAATGTCCTCGTCCGTGGCCGGAGCGGAGATGATGACCTTCTTGGCGCCGCCCTCCAGGTGCGCCGCCGCCTTGGCCGCGTCTGTGAAGATCCCCGTCGATTCGACTACCAGGTCCACCCCGGCATCCATCCACGGTATCTGTGAAGGGTCACGCTCGGAAAAAGCCCGGACCTCAGCCCCGTCTACTATCAACGAACCGTCTTTGGTCTCTACGTTGCCCGGATAGGTCCCGTAGTTAGTATCGTACTTGAACAGGTGGGCGTTGGTCTCTGCGTCGGCCAGGTCATTGACCGCCACCACTTCCAGATCTTCAGGATGGCGCTCCAGGGCCGCCCTGAGCACCTGTCGTCCAATCCTCCCGAAGCCGTTAATGCCAACTCGAGTTGCCAAAGACCCACCTCCTGTTTGGTCAATCTACCGGGGCACTACTGTTGAAGTTCCATCCTCTATTCTATAAAAGCAGCGTGGGTCTTTCCACTGCCCCCCTACCCACATGTCACCCTGAGCGCAGCGCAGCGGAGCCGAAGGGTCTCGTTGCAGGAACACCACCCTTCCGCCCAATGATCCGCTACGGCCAGAGAGCCAGCGACTCCAACCCCATCGTTTCCGGCAGTCCCAGCATCAGGTTCATGTTCTGCACCGCCTGCCCCGCCGCTCCTTTGACCAGATTGTCCAGGCAGCTGACCACAATCAGCCTCCCCGTACGCGGGTCCACCGTGGGGTATACCAGGCACAGGTTGGAGCCCGTCGTCTGTTTCGTCCGTGGCGGTGAGGCGGTCACGTGGGTGAACGGTTCGCCGGCGTAGAACTCCTGGTACGTCGCCTGCACCGCCTCCCGCGTCGTCGATGGGTCCGT
Organism: uncultured Dehalococcoidia bacterium; assembly: GCA_951812825.1. Lineage (GTDB taxonomy): Bacteria > Chloroflexota > Dehalococcoidia > Lucifugimonadales > JAPULR01. The sequence continues at coordinate 1,700,408 of OX638324.1, forward strand.
CAGCGGCGCGTAGCAGGTGGCGAAGATTCCACGCGTCATTGGAATCAGGTGGGGCACGAACGTCACCTTCGCCGAGTCCGACCCACCCAGCGACGCCAGCTCCTGCGCAATCTCCGGCTGGTGACCGTGTCCCTCCAGCCCGTAGGCTAGCACGTTCTCGTTGGACTCGGCGAAGTGGTACATGGGGTTGGATGTGATGCTGCCCCGTCCCGCACCCGAAATCCCCGACTTGGCGTCGATGATCGCGTCCAACTCCACCAGCCCCGTCTGCACCGCTGGCGCCAGCGCCAGAATCGACGCCTCCGGGTAGCATCCCGGGTTGGCTATCAGCGACGCGCCCGAGATGCGACTCCGGTTGATCTCCGGCAGTCCGTAGACCGCCCGCTTCAGCAGATGCGGCGCCGGATGGTCAATCTTGTATGCCGCCTTGAACCCCTCCGCGCTCCGAATTCGAAAGTCGGCGGCAATGTCCACCGCCTTCACTCCCCCGTCCACCAGGGGCGCGAGGGCTTCCGCGCTGGCCCCGCTCGGCAGGCTGGAGAATACGAAGTCCACAGACTCCTCCACCGTGGAGGTAATTGGCAGGTCGATGTCCCACAGGTGGGGCACCGCCTCCGGCAGCCGCTGGCCCGCCGCGCTGCGTCCCGTCACGGAGGCAATCGTCACCTCCGGGTGGTTGCGTAGAATTCGGGCCAGCTCCGAGCCGGCGTATCCGGTGACGTTGATGATTCCTATCTTAGTCACTGCAGTCACTGCTGAACCTCGTTTGGGGGTGACGCAAAGTATAAGCCGCCCCTGCCCACGGGGTAAAGCTGCTGACTCATTGCCTCTTCCCCCTTGACGGGGGAAGATTGAGATGGGGGTGAAGGGAAAGACGGGGGCGGGCGGTTTGTAACTTACCCTTAATTCGCCACCGTTGGCAGCTGGCTGGAGGGACAGCCAAAAGCGAGAACGCACTCGTCGCACCTGGGTCGGGGGGCCTTGCAGGTCCGTCGGCCGTGGGTGATCAGCGCCGTATGAAAGGCGTAGACCTGGTCCGGCTCCACCATCACCTCCAGCAGGTCGTGGGCGGCATCCGCTCCCACCTTCGGGCCTATGAGACCCAGCCGTATCGCCACCCGGTGCACGTGGGTGTCCACCGCCATCGCGGGCATCCCCAGAGAGAAGCAGAGAATCACCCCCGCAGACTTCGGCCCGATGCCGGGCAGTTCCCGCAGCCACGCCTTTGCGTCGGCCAGCGGCATCTCGGCCAGAAAATTCAGGTCCAGGTTGCCCCGCTTCTCCAGGATGATGTTCAGGATGGTCTTGATTCGAGGCGCCTTAATGCGCGCCAGACCGCCGCTGCTGATGGCTTTGGAGATGCGCTCGATGCTCCCCGCGGCCACCGCCTCCAACGTCCCAAATTCCTCTATCAACTGACGAAAGGCCCTCCCGGAGTTGATGTCCGAGGTGTGCTGCGAAAGTATAGTGAAGACCAGCTCTTCGGCAGGGTCGATCTGTCGGGCGTGCTCGAAGGGGCCGTAGTCGCCCCCCAGCCTGTCAATTATCCCTTGCGCGCTGAGATGCTTGAGTATCGACTTCCTGGGACGTCTCTTGCCCACATTCCGTCGTTTCCTGGGCTTGGGCTTGGCGTTGCTGCTTCGTGCCACAATGGCCGGATTCTAGCACCCCCCACCAAACGCCTCAAGGGGTGGGTTCTAATCTGAGTTACATGGCATTCAGAACCCCGTGTGTCACCTCTCTATGTCCGTCCCCAAACCCTTGTGGTATAGTCTTACCCCACCCTCTATCCTCGGAAGAACGGACACCAAACATGAACCACCATCTGCATGACCTCGTCGCCGACGCTCTCATGGGCCACGACGCCCAATACATAGAACTGCGCGTCGACCAGAACCAGTCCTCCCATCTCCGCTACCGTGGGCGAGAGCTGGAGGAAGTCAATCGCACCACCACCGGCGGCGGCTGCGTCCGCGCTCTCGCGGGCGGCGGCTGGGGCTTCGTTTCCTTCAACAGCCTCGAAGGTCTGCGAGACAAAGTCAGCTCCGCCGTCACCAACGCCCGCCTCGTCGGCGGCGAACCCGTTACCCTCGCCCCCGTTGACCCCGTCGTCGATTGCGTCACCCCCACCGTCAAGAAAGACCCCTCCCAAATCTCCCTCCAGGACAAGAAAGCGCTGCTGGACCAGTACGTGGAGGAAATCTGGCGCGCCCCCGGCATCTCCACCTCCACCGTCGGCTACGGCGACGCCAAGCGCCGCCGCGTCTTCGCCACCTCCGAGGGCACCTATCTTGACCAGACGGTCCTCGACGTGGTCATGCGTCTCAACGCCGTGGCTCGCGACGGCGCGGAAGTCCAGCAGTCCGGCGTCAGCCTCGGCGCCGCCGGCGACTTCTCCGAGGTCGAAGGCCTCCACGAGGAAGCCGCCCAGGTGGGCCGCCGCGCCGTGGAGCTACTGAAAGCCCCCCAGGTCAAGGGCGGCGAGTACACCGTCGTCCTCGAACCCGTCCTCGCCGGTGTCTTCATCCACGAAGCCTTCGGTCACCTATCCGAGGCCGACCACGTCTACGAAGACGATCGGATGAAGGAGCTCATGGTCCTCGGCAAGCGTTTCGGCGGCCAACACCTGAACGTCGTCGACGGCGCCGCCGTCCCCAACCTTCGCGGCAGCTACGGCTACGACGACGAAGGCGTGCCCGCCACCCGCAGCTATCTGCTGCAGGAAGGCGTCCTGGTGGGACGACTCCACTCCCGCGAGACCGCCGCCAAGATGGGCGAAGCCCCCACCGGAAACGCCCGAGCCATCGGTCCCCAGTTCCCCCCCATCGTCCGCATGACCAACACCTTCATCGAAGGCGGCAGCGCCTCCCCCGAAGAGATAATAGGCGACGTCAAAGACGGCCTCTACGTCGGCAACTGGTACGGCGGCATGACCAGCATGGAGCAGTTCACCTTCTCCGCCGGTGAGGCCTGGAAAATCCGCAACGGCAAGGTGGAAGAGCTCTGCCGCCCCGTGCTCCTCACCGGCAACCTCTTCACCACCCTCGAAAGCCTGGACGCCGTCGCCAACGACCTGAGCATGAACCAGGGCGGCGGCTGCGGCAAGGGCGGCCAGTCCCCCCTGCCCGTCTCCAACGGCAGCCCCCACATCCGAATTCAGAGGTGCCTCATTGGCGGAAGTTAACGAAATTCTCCAGCAGGTGTTGGAGCGCGCCAAAGCCGTATCCGACCAGGCGGAGGTCTTCCACATCTCCGGTTGGAGTCGCCCCGTGGTCTTCGAAGCCAACCGGCTCAAGTCCCTCGTGGGCCGGGACTCTTCCGGCATGGCCCTGCGCCTCATCAAGGACGGAAGAATAGGCTTCTCCTCCACCACCCATTGGGACGGCGCCGATTCCCTGGTAGAAAATGCCCTGGAGACCGTCCCCTTCGGCCCCAAGGCCGCCATGGACTTTCCCGGCCCCGGCGACTTCACCCCGATCCCCCTCTACGACAACGCCGTGGAGTCCCAGTCCCTCGAGGACATGATCCAGCTGGGCCAGCGCCTCATAGACGGCGTCCGCGCAGTGGAACCGGAGTTGCTCTGCGACGCAAGCGTTTCCCGCAGCGTCTCCACCCTCAGGCTGCTCAACTCCAACGGCGCCTCCGCCGAATACACCCGCAGCGGCTTCTCTGCCTACGTGGGCGGCGCCCTCATCAAAGGCACCGACATGCTCTTCCTCGGCGATGGCGACCGCTCCTGCAGCCCCTTAACCGACCCGGACCCCCTCGTCGATTCCGTCCTCACCCAGCTGGAACGTGGACGCGACATCGCCTCCCCCGCCTCCGGCGAACTCCCCGTGGTTTTCACCCCCCGGGGCGTGGGCGGCGCCCTCCTCTCTCCCCTCCTTGCCGGTTTCAACGGCAAGTCCATCCTCCAGGGTTCCTCTCCCCTTGTCGACAAGCTGGGCGAAAAGCTCCTGGACGAAGGGTTCAGCCTCTGGGACGACCCCACCATGTCCATGGTCCCCGGCAGTCGCGCCTTTGACGACGAAGCCGTTCCCTCCTCCAGAATGCCCCTCATCGAAAACGGCGTCATCCGCAACTTCCTCTACGACCTCCAGACCGCCGGACAGGCCGGAACCCACAGCACCGGCAGCGCCCACCGCGGCCTCAACTCCCTCCCCTCCCCCGGCGTCAGCGTCGGCATCGTTCCTCCCGGGGACGTGGCCTTCGACGACATGATTGCCGACATTCAGGATGGCATCGTCGTCGAACGCCTCCTTGGCGCGGGTCAGAGCAACATCCTCGCCGGAGAATTCAACGCCAACGTCCTTCTCGGCTACCGCATCGAAAAGGGCAAAATCACGGGCCGCCTCAAGAACACCGTCATAAACGGAAACGTCTACACAGTCCTCAAGGAGCTGCGCGGATTGGGCAGCGATGCTACCTGGTTGGGAGGGTCCTTCAAGACCCCCAGCATCTATTGCGGCGGCGTTTCCGTGGCCACCACAAACTAGAGGGTTAGCAAGCCATGTCCCTGGAACTTTGTCTGGAAGCCATCAGGTCTGCCGAAGAAGACCCAACCGCCTCCCATCTGGAGCACCTGAGCGACCTGTCCGCTTCTGAAATCGTCGACTTCGCCTCGGCCTGGAAAACCGTCACTCCGGATAGAAAGCTCCCTATGCTGGACCGCCTCGTGGACATGAGCCAGGATAGAACGGAGTTGGACTTCAGCGCTGTCTTCCGTCGCTGCCTTCGAGACGATGAAAAAGGAGTCCGTCAGCGGGCCATCGAAGGTCTCTGGGAGCACGAAGAACGTCGGCTCATTGTCCCCCTCTGCGACCTGCTGGCCAACGACCCCTCGTCGTCCGTTCGCGCTGCCGCCGCCGTGGCACTCAGCAAATTCTCCGAACTCGCTCAGCAAGGCAAGCTGCTCCCCAAGGACGGCCCTGTCATTGAGGAGTGTCTCCTTGCAGCCCTGCAGGACGAGGAGGAGGACATGACGGTCCGTCGCCGCGCCCTGGAGTCTGCCGCCGCTCTGAACTCCCCCAAAGTGAACGAGTACATACACTGGGCCTACGCCAGCGACGACATCGCCTTGAAGGGCAGCGCCCTCTACGCCATGGGTCGCACCGGAGACCCCCACTGGCTGGAGTGTCTGGTGAAAGAGACCAAAAATTCCAGCCCGCCCCTTCGATTCGAAGCCGCCAACGCCTGCGCCCAACTGGAGGAAGAAGGCGCAGTCCCCCACCTCATACCTCTGATGGATGACGACGACTTGCAGGTGCAGCTCTCAGCCATCAGGGCCGTGGGAACCATCGGCGGCTCGCTGGCCAAGAAGGCCCTCCGCCGGTGTATCAAGGAAGGTGACGCCGCCGTCGAGGACGCCGCCCGGGAATCCCTGGAAGTGGTGGAAGCAATGGAAGACGTCTACCGCTTCAACTACCTCCGCTAACCTTGCTATCCCCGCGAAGGCGGGGATCCATCTTCCTCGCCACATCCAACCCTTCCCCAGTTGCCAGCCTCCCATCCTTCCTAATAAAACAAATCTGTCAGCCCGTACAACTCCATATCCAAGTCGTGGGTTCTCCCCCGGATTTCTTGCAGATTCGTCGTCGTGATTCGCCCACCCTGCAAGCCGACCATCACGCCGAAATTCTCCCCCTGCACCTGCTTCACCGCCTCTACCCCAAGCCTCGTCGCCAACACCCTGTCGAAGGCCGAGGGGCTGCCTCCCCTCTGCAAGTGACCCAACACCACCTCCCGCGTCTCGAATCCCGTGCGGGCCTCCATCTCCACGGCCAGCCGGTGTCCGATGCCGCCCAGCCGCACGTGTCCGAACTCGTCCACCTGGTCGCTGCCGGTCACCTCCGCACCCCAATCGGAGCACTTGGCGCCCTCCGACACCACCACCAGGCTGAACATCTTCCCAAGTTCTTCGTGCCGTCTCCGGATTCGCTGGAGCAGGTCCGTCAACGAGAAAGGCTGCTCGGGAATGAGCACCGCGTGCGCCGCTCCTGCAAGGCCCCCAACGGTGGCGAGCCATCCCGCGTGCCTGCCCATCACCTCCACCACCATAATCCTGTCGTGGGCCTCCGCCGTCGGATGCAGCTTGTCCAGCGAGTCCCTGACCACCTCCACCGCCGTATCGAACCCAATGGAAAATTCGGTGCCGTAAAGGTCGTTGTCTATGGTCTTGGGCACCCCTACCAGCTTCACACCCTCCGCAGACAGTTGCGCCGCCACCCCCAGCGTATCCTCGCCGCCAATGGGCACCATCGCATCCACCCCAAGCTCCTCCAACTGCCTCTTCACCGTTGCCGGACCATCCTCTCTCGTATAGGGGTTGGTGCGAGAGGATCCCAGAATCGTCCCGGCCCGTGGGAGAATCCCGGTGACTGCCTGGATGTTCAGGGGCAACCATGAACCTGTTAGAGCACCTAGCCACCCGTTGCGAAACCCGATGACCTCTATCCTCTCCGCAACTGCCTTCCTGGTAATGGCGCGGATAGCCGCATTCAAGCCCGGGGCGTCGCCCCCTCCCGTCAATACTCCGATACGCATGGCAGACCTCCCCGGCGGGTGTTGAAGTTGGAACAACAAGACTGCGCCCCACACCTCCGATGATAGGCGATACAGCTGGGGAAATTCCAGGCTGGAGGTGGTAGAAACTGAAGAACTAGCTGTCTTTGTTGACCCACGCCATCCCCCTTGGTAGTATGAGCAAAATCCCGTATTGTTTATCTTGAACCCCACCACCGCAGGAGAAAAAGCCATGGAGCAGGCCGAAACAGTCCTTCACCCCCACGCCATACTCTCGGAACTCAGGAAGAACGACGTCACCCACGTGGTGTGGCTCCCTGACAGCGAGACCAACTTCATGTACGAACAGCTTATGGCGGACCCCACCCTTGAGCTGGTGCCCGTTTCCAGAGAGGGCGAGACCATGGCCATCGCCGCCGGCCTCTGGGTGGGCGGTAAAAAGCCTGTGGCCCTCATCCAGAACACCGGCATCTTCGAGTCGGGCGACTCCATCCGTGGCCTGGGCCTCGACGTAGATCAGCCCCTGGTCATGCTTATTGGCTATAGGGGCTGGGACCGTCACGGCATCGTTCGCGACTCCGCCGCCAAGTTCACCGAGCACATCATCCACGCCTGGGGCATCAACTACTACCTGGTTGAAACCGACGACGATGCGGACCGCATCTCCCTGGCCATGAACGAGGCCCAGCGAGATTCCAAGCCCGTCGCCGTTCTGGTCGGCACCGAATTCGGCGCTTAGATTTTGGGCCTGAACCGGAGCGCCTCTTTGGCGAAGGCATTGTAGGAAAGTTTCCGGGGGTTCATTACCAGGCCCTGCAGGCAGAGGCGCTGACCGGCGCCAAATTTGGCTCCCAAGGGGAAAAAGAATGATTGACAACTTAGACGCCTGCCGCGTTATTGAGCGGAATCGAAACGACGCCATAGTCGTCACCACCATGGGCGCCGGCAACCCCCGTTTCGGCTGGCCCATCGTCTCCCGGGACGAGACTATGGACGTGCCTGTGGGCGGAGCCATGGGCAAGGCCTCCTCCTTCGCCCTGGGCCTCGCCCTCGCCCAGCCTGGCCGCAATGTCCTCATCCTCGACGGCGACGGCAGCTTGGTCATGAACCTCGGCACCCTGACCACCATCAGCGAAAGGGCGCCGGCCAATCTCTATCATTTCGTCTTCGACAACGGCTGCTACGCCGTCACCGGCGGCCAGCCTATCCCCGCCGATGGCAAAGTCAGCTTCAAAGAGATGGCCTCGGGCGCGGGCTACTCCGCCACCTACGAGTTCGACAACCTGGAAGACCTCGCCAGTGGCATAGGCGAAATTCTCCAGAAGCAGGGGCCGGTTCTTGTCAACCTGAAGATCACCCCTGAGATCGAAAACACCCCCATCGGCCAAAGGCCCAGGCCCACGCGAAATACCTACGCGGCGGTTCAGGAACTGCGTCAGGCCCTCTCCGAATAAAAGGCTGCCAGACCCTATGCTCAAGTCCGTGCTGAACGCCGTCTTTGCCCCTATTCTGGGCATCCTGACCATGGGCGCAGGCTTCTACCTCCTCTACCTGGCCTTCCTCGACGGGCGCCCCCTCCCCGGCTTCGGCGGCGGCATTCTCATCCTTCTTGGGGCATGGCTCATGGCGCGAGCCCGTCGAGGCCCCGATACACCAACCCCTTGATTCCCGCCCCTGAGGCCGCCCGGCTGATCAATAGCCGCCGTCGCGACGCCGTCGTCGTCTCCGCCTCCGCCGCCCTCCGCCACTGGAGCGCCCTATCTGAACGCCGCGACCTGGACGTGGACCTGACCGACTGCCAGGACAAAGCCGCCGACGTTGCCCTCGGCATCTCCCTCGCCCGTCCCGACGCCAAAGTGCTCATCCTGGATACCGACGCTGCTCTCCGGACCAACCCCGGCGCTCTCCTGACCACCGCTGCCTCCGCGCCGCCCAACCTGGTCCACTTCCTTCTGGAGGATGCAGGCCACCGCTCCACCGGCGGCTCACCCATCCCCGGCATCAGCGACATCAACTTCGCCGCCTTGGCGGAAGAGGCGGGTTATCCCTCGGTGCACCGCATAGAAGACCTGGAAGACCTTGCCCTCTCCCTTGAGGATATTCTGATGGAAACTGGCCCCGTCTTCGTCTCCATAAAGGTCATCCACCCCGTCGACCCTCCCCCCTTCCCGTTCCGCACCATGGCCGAGTCCCTCGCCGAAGTCCAAGAAACCCTCGCCACCCGCTGACCCCCACCCTCTTCCATGCTCACCTACATGTCATTCTGAGGAGGCTCCGCGACGAAGAATCTCGTTGCCCTTTACGCCTGATTCTGCCACTCCCTACCGCACGCGCCGCTTCACGACCCACCCCACCCCGCAGAACTGACAACATTCCCTTGTCACAAAGCCCCCTCCTCTGCTATCATCTCCCCACTAGCACAAATGGACGCCCTTCTCTGCCCAGGTCCAGCATTCGATTCCACAATAAAAAACAACGAATCCCCCAAAACGAATAATCCCCCTCCCCGTTCCCCGCGAAAGCGGGGACCACTCTTCATCCCTTACCCAACTGCCCAACCCCCGTTACCCATCTCCTCAAGAATCTCCCGGTAGGGCGCAATTATGGTAGCATTAAACTAACAAAATCGCTTAATCTGAAGGGGGTCTGCCATGGAATGTCCACGCTGCAAGGGCCACCACCTGATGGTAAAAGACCACATGGGCATAGAGGTGGACGCCTGTCGAAACTGCCAGGGCATGTGGCTGGACTACCACGAGTTGGACGAACTCGAAGACCGGGTCCTGGCCGACGACTCCGTCAAGGGCAGCATGGTCTACGCCGAGCGGGCCAGCGTCATCTCCTGCCCCAAGTGCGCCAAGCGTATGACCACCTTCAACTACCGCGCCTACGACCTGCCCATCGACTTCTGTGTTGATGGCCACGGCTTCTGGCTAGACGCCGGCGAGGAGAAACGTGTGCTGGATCTTATGAAAAAGCGCATCAAGGACCTGAAACGCGTCCACTCCGCCGAGAGCGAGTGGGCCGGGTTCCTGAAGGGCCTCGCATCCGGCAAGTCCACCTCCGGAGGGCTCATGGGCAAAATCAAAGGCCTGCTGGAGTAACCCCTCCCCTCTCCATCCCCATCCCGCATGTCATCCTGAGCGAAGCGCAGCGTAGTTGAAGGACCTTGCCGCCGCAGCAACACTACGCCCCCACCCTCACCCCTCTCCCAAAATCCCCCGCACCTTCCTGAACACCCCGTCAAACATCTCCTGGGTGAGCCGACCTGTCTGCGTATTCTGCTGGCTGGGGTGATAGGAGCAAACCAGCAGCCGTCCATCCGGCATCTCGTGTACGATTCCGTGCCCGAACTTGGGCCGCGGCGTAGGTAACGAATGCCCCTGTTCCCGTAACAGCCGCAAGTAGGCGTCGAAGGCTATCCGCCCCAGCGCCACCACCACCCGCACTCTATCCAGCAACTCCAACTCCCTCAGCAGGTACGGCTGGCAGTTGGCTAACTCCTCCCGAAGGGGCTTGTTCTGTGGCGGCGCACACCGGAGCGCCGCTGTGATGTACGCCCCCTTCAACGATTGTCCGTCCTCCCGGTGCGTTGATTCGGGCTGACTTGCAAACCCAAACCGGTGCAGCGTGCCGAATACCCAATCCCCGCTCCGGTCTCCCGTAAACATCCGCCCCGTGCGGTTGCCCCCGTGGGCCGCAGGCGCAAGCCCCAGCAGCAGCACCCGCGCCTCCGGGTCGCCGAAGGCAGGCAGCGGCCTCCCCCAATACTCCCATTCGATGTACATCCGCCGCTTCTTCCGCGCTACTTCTTGGCGATACTCCGTCAACCGTGGGCACCGAGTGCAATTGATTATCTTCTGTTGCAGCTTCTCTATTTCTGTCATGCCATTCGCGATTGACTATACTTGCCCGTATATCGGCGAGCAAGGGTTCACCGCAGTGGGGCGGCTTTCAGAGGGGCATCCCCTGTGGATGCCCGCCGCCGGACTATAGATGAAACGAATGGAGGAAACGGAAATGACCATGCAGGAGAAGAAAGAATACCTGGAAGAGATGGGGCGAAAGCGGGGCTACGTCCTGGAGATGCACCGCATTATGGCCGCCGTCGACTTTGAATGGGTGAAGAAGTACGATCCCTTCCTCGAGTACACCTACACCAGCCAGCGCCTCCTCGACAGGAAGACCAAGGAGCTGCTGCAAATTGCCGTCGAAGCCGCCCTCCGGGCCGATGTGGAGCAGATTCAGGCCCACGTTGAGGTGGCGCTGAAGGAAGGCGCGACGCCCGAGGAAATCCTGGAGGCGCTGCAGGCCGTCGTCATGCCCATGGGAATGCTCGCATTCCGTCGGGGGCTGCAGGCCTGGGCGGCGGCAGTGAAGCCGGAAATGGTGGAGTAACTGCCCCTACCTTGTCCTCAGGGTTCCCACCCCCGGCTGGCAAACCCCGCACCCTCCCAAGTCTTCTGCGCGGGTTTGCAACGCCTGCTCTATGGCCGCATCTGTAGTCGTGAAAGGCCCATACCAGCGACCCGTTGGCGCCGTCGAATCGTGAAGCCCCTGGCCATCGTTGCAGAACGAGCAACTGGCCAAGTGGATGCGTCCCCGCCGCCTTGGTAAATTCTCGTACACCCACCATATCCTTGGAACGCCGTTGTTTCGCCCATTGAGCGCCTGCAGCACCGCATCGCCCACTTCCTCCGTAGACGCTTTGCCCCCCAGGTCCGGCGTGAGCGCGTCCCCGGCTTCCAGCGTCTGGACCACCGCCGCTTCGAGGGCGTCGGCGGCCTCCTCCTGCCCCAGATGCCGCACCATCATCGCCCCCGAAAGTATCGCCGCCAGCGGATTGGCCAGCCCCTCGCCCGTGATGTCCGGCGCGCTGCCGTGCACCGGCTCAAACATGGACGGAAAACGCCGCTCCGGGTCTATGTTGCCGCTGGACGCCAGCCCCATGCTGCCCGTTATCATTGCGGCTATGTCCGTCAGTATGTCCCCGAACAGGTTGCTCGCCACCACCACGTCGAAGTCCTCCGGCCGGCGTATGAAGTCCATGCAGGCGGCGTCCACCAACAGCGACTCCGTTGCCACGTCCGGAAACTCCGCCGAAACCTCTTCAAACACCCTGTCCCATAGCACCATCCCGTAGCCCATGGCGTTGGACTTGGTGACGGACGTCACCTTCCTCCGTCGGTCCGACCGCCGGGCCAGCTCGAAGGCGAATCGGATAACCCGCTCGCAGCCGTGCCGGGTGAACACCGACGTCTGCGCCGCCATCTCCTGGGGCGTCCCCTCGTAGTGGAAGCCGCCCACGTTGGCGTACTCCCCCTCCGTATTCTCCCTGATCACCACCATGTCGATGTCCCTGGCCTTCTTCCCGTTTAGTGGCGACTTCACCCCCGGATACAAAAGGCCTGGCCTCATGCACACGTACTGGTCGAATCCGCGGCGAATGGGCAGCAGCAGGTTGTTCAACGTCACGTGATCGTGGATCTCGGGATGCCCCACCGCGCCGAAATAGATCGCGTCGAAGGGCCGAAGCGTTTCCAACCCGCCTTCCGGCATCATCCGTCCGTGCTTGAAATAGTAGTCGGAACCCCAGGGCAGGCTCCTGAACTTCCAGCCGAAGTCGAAACGCCTTCCCAGCCCCTTCAAAACGTGCAGACCCTGGTCGATGACCTCAGGGCCGATGCCATCACCGGGAATGACTGCAATTCGATAAGTGGTCAACCAATGCTCCAACTATTACGGATGCCGGGCGATCTTGGACGGGGCACCGTCCCTTGCAAAGATGCCGTTAACCCTGGTCTCTAGGAACCGGCGAGGGCCTTGCTTGCGGCGGCTACCCCGGCCCCGGCCGGGACCTCGTAGCCCTCCTTGGGCAGAATCTCCTCCAGCGCTGAGAGCAGCAGCAGCAGATTTGCGCCCGTGCTGGCCTCTCCCATCAGCCCGACGCGCCAGATCTTGCCGGCGAACTGGCCCAGCCCGCGGGAGATTTCAATGAGATAGTCGTTAGCCAGCCGCGCCCGCACCCGGGCCTCGTCCACGCCTTCGGGAACGGCCACTGGGGTAATCTGTGCCAGCCGGTGATTCTCGTCGGAGATCACTGAAAGCCCCAGCGCCTCCAGACCGGCGCGAAGAGCCGCGGCATTCCGCTGGTGCCGCTCATAACGGGGGCCCAGCCCCTCGTCCAGTATCACTCGCAGCCCTTCGTAGAGGGCGTAAAGACTGCTGATTGGCACAGTGTGATGATAAACGTGGTCTTTGCCCCAGTAATCGGCGATCTGGGGAATGTTCAGGTACCAGGTGGAAGGCGAGGTGCTCCGATTGTTCATCGTCTCTAGTGCGTTCTGGCTGACCGCCACGGGCGCAAGCCCCGGCGGACAGCTCAGGCACTTCTGCGATGCGCTGGAAATGTAGTCGATTCCCCACTCGTCCACGGCCACCTCGCTGCCCCCGAAGGACGTAACCGCGTCCACAAACATGAGAGCGCCGTGCTCCTTTGCCATCCTGGATATCTCTGCCAAAGGCTGGCTGACTCCCGTGGAGGTCTCGGCGTGGACCATCCCGACGAGCTTCACCGACTTGTGCTTCTTGAGTTCAGCCTCCATTGCCGCCGGGTCCAGCGGCTTTGCCCACTCCCCATCCACGGTGATAACTTCCGCGCCCTGTCGACGCGCCATCTCAATCATCCGCTCGCAAAAGAAGCCGTAGTTGCCGATGACCGCCACGTCTCCCGGTTCCAACACGCTCGCCATCCCCGCTTCTATGCCCGCCGAACCCGTGGCCGAGAGAGCCATTGTCAGCGACTCTTTGGTCTGAAACACCTCCGCAAGCATTGCGGCTATACCGTCGATGATGGGTATGAACACGGCCTCGCCGTATCCCACGACGGGAGTCTGCATCGCCTTGTAGACTCTTGGATGTACGTTAACGGGGCCGGTGCTGAGAAGCACCCGGGCCGGAATGTTTAGCTCCGGATAACTATTCTGGACCATCTGCTCTTCCTTTACGTTTTCCTTCCGCTCTCTCTATGGAGGTGAGGACTGACCCTTGCACTCACTTCTGCGAAAAAGCAGAACAACTTGGCGTTGGGAAATGGCGCTCCCGTTCCGGCAATCGACTGGGCCTCAATCCGGTGGGGCACTAGGCTTGCACAGCCTATCAGTGGGGTTTGGGGGTGTCAAGGAAAGAAGACTCCACCTAGCTTATGGGACCCTTGAGCACCGCCGAACTCAGCTTGCGCGGTATCAGTCGCCCCTGGCTCGTATCACCCATGAACTGTCCGTCCTTCACCATAACCTTGCCGCGCAGCGTCACCACCGTTGGCCATCCCTGCACCTCCCAGCCCTCCCACGGGTTGTAGTCCCCAATGTGCAGCTGCTCCATAGCGATGGTCCTCCGCTCGTTTGGATCGATGACCACAATGTCCGCGTCGCTGCCCGCCGCTATCGCTCCCTTTTGCGGGTAGAAACCCAGCAGCTTGGCCGGGTTCGTCGAAGTGATGGCGGCGTACCTCTCAAGGGACATCCCCTGCTTCACAACTCCCTCCGAATAGGCCACTCCCATCCGAATCTCGATGCCGATGTTGCCCCCCTGCACGTCCACCACCGTGCGGCCCTTGATCTTGTCGGCGTAGCTCGTGCCGATGGCGTCCGTGGCTAGGATGTTCAGGTCTCCCCGGTGCAGCCCGTCCCACAGCCGCAGCCTGGAGTCCTCAGATTTGGTCGAGGGATAGGTGTGGTACTTCATCCCGTCGTGTTCCTTGTAGTTCTCGGAGTTGAAGGAGCAGTAGAGAAGAATAGTCTCTCCGTCCACGGGATGACCCTTGGCCCTCGACTCGGCGATGGCGTCCACCCCCTCCCGGGCGCTGGTGTGCACGATGTACATCGCCGCGCCCGTATGCTCCGCCACGATGATGGCCCGCCTCACCGCCAGGTCCTCCGAAAGGTTTGACCTGATCTTCGGCAGGTAGTACCAGGCCCACTCCTCCTGCTCCCGCGCCAGCTCGTAGTTCCACTGCACAACTTCGTCGTCCTCGGCGTGAATGGCCACGATGCCCCCGTGCTCCGCCGCCTGCTCCATCACCGAAACCAGCTGGCCGGTGCTTATCATCGTTATAGGTCGGTTCGGCCTTGGTGCGTGGTTGGTGGTGTAGACCTTGATGCTGGGAAAGCCCGCCTCAATGAGCTCCCTGATGCGTGGAATGTTCCGCGTAGTCGTCGAAGGCCCGTGGAAACTGCAATGGAAGGAGTAGTCGATGTACATCCGCCCCGGAAACAGGTCCGCGTGGGTGTGCACTGCCGCAAGAACGTCGTCGCTGCCCGGCTGCGTTGCAATGGCGAAGTCCATCATCGTCGTCGTGCCGCCCCACAGCGCCGCCAGCGACAGGTCCTCCGGGCCCGCCGTGGTTGTGTTTCCCCAGATGTTGTCCCGGTGGGGAAATCCCACGTGGGTGTGCGCTTCGACGCCGCCGGGCGCCACTATCTTCCCCGTTGCGTCTATGACTTCAGCCGCCTCGCTGCCCAGAGAGCCGGGCAGCACCACGCCGACTATCTTCTCCCCCTGAACGGCCACGTCCCACTGGCCCACGCCCGTGGGAGTGACTACCTGTCCGCCTCGAATTAGCAGGTCTAGCATTGATGCCTCCTCGCTGCGCGCAGTCTTGGCCTCGCGCAACGGGGCAATGCTGCTGTCCCGGTCTAGAACTCTCCCGACCTGAAGCTCACGGACATTTCCTGCTGAGCATTCTCGTCGAAGCCCACCCCGTCGGCGATCCTCAAGCTAGTGTACACCATAATGTGCGTGCTGAAGTGCTCCTCCCGTACCTTCGCGGAATCGGGAAATATCGGCATGTAGCTGCCCACCGTGTCCAGCATGTCGCGACGAAGTGCGGCGGTCCGTTTGGGAGAAAGGAGCCAATCCCGCTCCTCGAAGTCTCCGTTGCCGTTTGCCATGCGCTCCTGCGGCTCCAGGTCTACCCGCACGTTGGCGGTCAGTACCAGCGACTCCCCGGACTGCTTGATGTCCATCTCCAGCCTTCGACGGTCCACCGGAACAAAGTTGGCCAGTAGCACAATTATATGGTTCCGCAGGTCCATCAGGGCATCGGCGGTCATCGTAGTCCTGTCCTGGAGCATGACTGCCTTCAGGCGACTGTGCGCGTTCTGCCTGCTCGCCTCTTTCCTCTCGAAGACCTGCTTGACCATGCCCCCCACGTTGTCCAGGGTCTTGGACTGCTTCACCTTATCCCGCAATTCCGCGATTGAGGGAGCTTTCTTGGCAATCTCCTTCAGATCGTCCATGGAAGGGGACTTCTTGACCAGGTCCTTTAGAGCTTCAAGCTTTGGCGCCCATTGGTCTCTTGAACCCCACCATCTTTTTGATCCACGTGAAGATGCCATAGCTTACCTCCAGCTTGAGCATGGGGACGTCCTCTCCCTCAATTCGGGCCGCCACGCGGCGGAAAGCCTCGCCGGCGCTTGACCGGTTGTCGTGCACCACCGGCACACCCCGGTTGCCAGACACCACTATATGTTCGTCTTCCGGCACAATGCCCAGTAGAGGAACGGAGAGAAGGTCTAGAATGTCTTCCGTTGTCATCATGTCCCCGCGGCGCACCATGCCGGGGCGAACACGATTGATGATCAGCTCGGGCTTCGTCAGCCCGGCCGCTTCTATGAAACCGATTACCCTGTCGGCGTCGCGAATCGCCGCCACGTCAGGTGTTGTGACCACTATCGCCTTGTCCGCGGCCTCCATTGCGTTCTTGAACCCCTGCTCGATGCCGGCGGGGGAGTCTATGAAGATGTAGTCGAAGTCTTCCCTCAACTTGTTGCACAGTTCCTTGACCTGCTCCGACGAAATCGCGCTCTTGTCCCGCGTCTGCGCGGCGGGAATTACGTACAGGTTCTCCGTCAGCTTGTCTCGAATCATTGCTTGCTGCACCTGGCACACGCCTTCGATGACCTGAACAAGGTCATAGACAATACGGTTTTCCAAGCCCATGATTACGTCCAGGTTCCTTAAGCCGATGTCGGCGTCTATGAGAACAACCCTCTTCCCCCTGAGGGAAAGGGCCGAGCCTACGTTGGCTGTGGCCGTGGTCTTGCCCACACCGCCCTTGCCCGAATTGACAACGTATACCTCACCTTGCATGTTAATTTCTCCTTCCTCATTTGAGCCTGGGCACGGATAAGGAAGCGGCAAGAGCCGTCGTCTACCGGTTAATGGTTCCTTCTGTGTGTGCCGTTAACACACGCAGTCGCCCCGAATTAATGGGACGTCAAAAGTGCATCCTTAGTGGTCTTCATCCGGCTTCCGGCGACGATTTAAGGAGCTTGCACGTGTACCTATCGCCTGTGCAACCTACCGCAATCTCATTCCGCACGTTTCCTTGAATTCCTCGTTTTTTCCCGTCTTGTATTCGCTCTAAAAGGCAGTCTCCCAAGGCCAACTTTCATTACCGTTTTCTATCCCGTAACTCGCCAATTTCCAAGGGTTTTCCACCTCTAGACCTTAGAATGTATTATCGTGAATCCATGCCCGTTATTGTCAATGAAATCCGGTACGACTTGCGGTCAAAATCTAATTCAGACTACCGCAATAACGAGGAAGATTCTCTCCCGCAATTCGCCCATATTCCACTTTGGGAGCGCTGTGAAAACGGGGCCTGATTCAAATGCATGGTGACTGCGAATATCCCATCAGCTAAGGTTGCTGGTGCAAAGCAGCGTCAGAACCAGCGGCGCCTCCACCGCCTGAACTTCAACGCCAGCCCCGACCGGGGCTGCAGATGCTCCGTCACGTACCGGGCCATCTCCGTCCCCCCGAAAACCCAGGATGACCTCCACTTCTTCAACCCCTCGGCGTCCGGTTCCGCGCCCTCGGATGTGGTGAACCTCCGGAAGGCGTCCCACCCTTTGCCGCCCCTCTGCGGGTAGAGGGCCACGCCTCCCGCCTCCGTCACCAGCGTTATTCCGGCGGCCACGTCCCACACCCACGGACTCGTAAAGATCGCGTACTGGATGACCCCGCTTGCCGTCATCGCCAGCTCGTAGGCCACGCTGCCGGGACTCCTCAGCTCGCCAATGCGTCCCTTCAATCCCCTCTTCTGGTTGTAGAGTGCAGCGAAGGACCACGGAAACACGGTAATCTTCCCCCGTTGCGGGCTCTCCGACTCATAAACCTGGATTGCCTCCCCATCCCGAAAGGCGCCGTTGCCTCTACGCGCGTGGTACACGCTGCCGTCGCTTCGCGTGGGCGAGGGGGTGAAGATGCAGCCAAGGACCGGCTCTCCCCTGTACAACACCCCCACGGAAACCCCGAACACGGGGAGGCCGTTAAGGTAGTTGACGGTTCCGTCCAGAGGGTCCAGCACCCAGATGAAGTCCGACGACTTCGAGTCCACCTGGGAGCCCTCCTCGGCCAGCACCCCGTGTTCGGGATACTCCGTCAGGATGGCCTCTCGCAGAAACTCCTCACTGCGTCGGTCTGCGTCGGTGACCGGATTGGTGTTGTCCTTCGACTTGTATTCGACGACCAGGGGTTTGCGAAACTGTTCCAGCAGAATGCCCCCCGCCTTTCGGGTGATCCCCACGGCAAAGGACTCCATATCCCCAAGATGCCGGTCTAGAGCCTCTTCATTCATGACAGATCCTATTTACAAACCCCTTCCCCCATCAAGCAGACCTTTGCATAACCGTCATTCCGGCGGAAGCCGGAATCCGGAATCCCATGATTTAGCTATGAAAAGAGTATTCCCATACGGCCATTTGGATGCGTTTCGGTGGTTACGCAATGGTCTCCTTGATAGGGGAAGATTGAGCCTGTCCTGAGCTTGTCGAAGGGATGGGGGTGATTCACACATCCGACAACATTCTCCCCCGTCTAGCGTCGTCTTCACCCTGCGAAGTACGCTCCTCGCTTCCCAATCGCAACTACCCCACCTCCCAGGGCCGCAGCTCCTCAATAAGCTGCATCAACTCGTCCCGGGTTGTCTGGTCTATGGGCCCCGCGGGATGCCGCACCTTGGCCGAAGGTATGATGCCCCGATGCTTTACCGCCTCCTTCCGGATGCTCAGGTTGATCCCCTCCTGGTTCTCGTAAAGAATCAACGGCAGGAACTTGTTGAACACGTCCATCGCTTGTTGGTGGTTGCCCGTGTCGTACAGCTTGATGACCTCCACCAGCACTTCCGGATAGGCGAAACCCGTCATCGCGCCGATGCCGCCGCGCCGCAGCTCGTCCAACAGCATAACGCCCCCCAGTCCTCCGAAAATCCCCAGCCTGTCCCCCGTGATGTTGCGAATGCTGGTGATCTTGTTGGGCGTCGGCGGGTCCTCCAGCTTCAGGTATTGGAAGGATGGAATGGCGTCCGCCAGTTCTCCCACGTACTGGGGCGACATGTGGACCCCCGACGCCTGCGGAAAGTCCTGTACTACCAGCGGTATGTCGATGGCGTCGGCGATGCGCTGGTAGAAGGCCGTCACCGCCGTCGGGTTGGGCTTGCCCAGAGGCGGGGGCGATACCATAACCGTCGCGGCCCCCATCCGCTCCGCTTCCTTCGCGCGCTCCACCGCCACATAGGTGCTGGCCGCCGTGGTCCCCACCGTCACCTTCAGGTTGCCGGCCGCCTCCATCACCCGCTCCAGAACCGCCGGACGCTCGCTGTCCAGCAGCCGTCTCCACTCCCCCATTTCCCCCAGAACCACCACCCCCGTGCAGCCCGTGGAGGCGGCCTTCTCCACCACCGGGCCAACGGAATCCAGGTCCAACTCCTCGTTCTCAAAGAAGGGAGTAACCAGCATCCAATGCATACCGCCCAAGGGGTCCTTCATTTCAATTCTCCCTATTCAAAACTGTGGCATTTATCAGCAATTCTCTCAATAATGCCCTTACCGTATGGGACAGAAAATTCTCCCTACTTAATATCTATGGCGTTCACCAGCAAATTCCCAACCGATGCATATTCTGTCGAATACAGAAAAACTCCATGGCTGGTGATCTGAGGCAATCGTCGTGCCTTACCCGCCTATCAGGAGCGCAGCATTTGAGGAAGACGAAGCCCTGCCGGAGAGCAGGACCACTCCCTCAGCCACCTCGTCCGAACCGGCGGAACCGGCTTCTATCTGCGCAACAACCACGCCGGAGCCTTCCACTTCATCGCCCAAAGCGCTGGTAAACCCGGAAAGAGCCTGCTCTGCTGCGCCTCCTGCCGTTCCCTCACCAGCGCCGGAGACTATCGATATCACGTGACCCATCCCTCGCTCCTTCATCCCTGGCACAATCGCCTTGCTGCAGATGAAAGCGGCCCTGGCCTTGCTTATTGCCGCCTGCTCCCATTCTCCCACGCCTGCATCCTCGATGTCTTTGTCCAGGGTCATCCCGGAGGCGTTGACCAGAATGTCCACCGGCCCCAGAACGGCCTCTACGTTTGAGAGCATGTGCCGCACGTCCGACTCGTCCTGCACGTCCCCGCGGACGGGCAGGGCGTCGCCGCCAAAGGTTTCAACCGTCCGCAGCACCTTCTCCTGAACCCCGGCCACCCCTTCCACCGCTACCTTGGCCCCTGCCCGCGCCAGCGCTACCGCCACCTGGCTTCCAGGGTCCTCGCTTGCTCCCGTTATCAGTGCTACCTTGCCTTGTAGAGACATCTCTCCTCCCATGCTTGCTTTAGATTCGCTTCTATCGAAGGTCTTCCGAGCCTCCGATTGCTGTATTGTCGATATTCTGGTTAGTGCCTTTGATGGAATGAGTGATGCGAAGGGGTCACCACCCCACCGCGCCTCCATCCTTCCGCGGGTCCGACCCTCCAGTCAGCACTCCCGATTCCGCGTCTCGCTGTATGATCTGTCCTCCGCCAAAGAAAACCCCCGCTCCTCCGCTCTCCGGCGTTATCCGGTGCCCCATAGATCGCAGACTCTCCAAGGCCTTCCTTGGAACGTCCTGCTCCAGCGTCGTCGTGTCATCCAGGTTCACGTTGAAACGCCGCGCGTCCAGGGCCGATTGTGGGTCCAGGCCGAAGTCCACCATACTTGTTATCACCTGCAAATGTCCTTGGGCCTGGTGGAATCCCCCCATTACGCCGTAACTCAGCCAGAGTTCCCCGCCACGCGTGGCCATGCCCGGAATAATGGTATGGAAGGGGCGTTTCCCCGGCGCCAGTGCGTTTGGATGGTCCGGCTCCAGGAAGAAGTTGCTCCCCCGGTTCTGAAGCGCAATGCCCGTACCTGGAGCCACCAGCCCGGTGCCGAAGCCGTGGAACAGGCTGTTTATCAGGGAGCACCCGTTGCCCTGCCCGTCCACGCACGTCACGTAAACGGTGTCAGATCCCCCTAGGCTGGAGTCGTAGCCCATCGATGCCATCGCCCGGTCCGACGAAATCAGGTCCCGGCGACCCTTCGCCCTTTCCTTGGAAAGCATGCCGTCGATCGGCACGTCCACCCGGCGAGGGTCCGCCACGTACCGGAAGCCGTCGGCGAAGGCCAGCCGCATAGACTCGATCAGATGATGATAGGTCGCCGTCGACTGGAATCCCATGCCAGGCAGGTCGAACCCCTCGGCTATGTTCAGGGCCATCAGAGCGTTGATCCCCTGTCCGTTCGGTGGGCACTCCCAGCACGTCACGTCGTCCCGGTACGTTGTGCTGATGGGTTCGTCCCACGTCGACGTGTGGCCGGCAAAGTCCTCTTTTGTCAGCCATCCCCCACGCTCCTGCACGTAAGCCGCTATCCGGCGGGCAGATTCCCCCAGGTAAAAAGCGTCCCGTCCCCCCTCTGCGATGGCTTCTAGAGAGCGTCCCAGTTCGGGTAGACGGATAACCTCTCCCATCCGTGGCGCTCGGCCGTCAAGCAGAAGCTCGCTCCCGGAAGGGAATCTGGTAAGCTTCGGCAGCCCGGCGGCAAACGCAGCGGCGATGACCGGCGAAACCGGATAGCCCGTTGTCGCATACTCAATGGCCGGCGCTAAAACCTCCGAAAGGGGCATCCCTCCGCACTCTGCAATCAGCGTATCCCAACCGTCCACGCACCCGGGCACGGTTACGGCATATGGCGAAAGGCTGGAAATGTAAGTATGTCCCTGGCCGCGCAGTTCCTCAAGGCTGGCTGCGGCGGGCGCACGGCCGCTGGCGTTCAGCGCCCTAATGCTCTTGTCGGAAGCGTCCCACACCAGCGCGAACAGGTCCCCGCCGATGCCCGTGGACATCGGCTCCACCACGTTCAACGCCGCCGCCGCCGCCACCGCCCCGTCCACGGCGTTGCCACCCTTCATCAGCATCTGCAGCCCCGCCATGGCCGCCAGAGGCTGGCTTGTGGCCACCATTCCATTGGTGGCCAGGACTGACGAACGACGGGAATTGAACTGCAAAGGCTCTGGCCTCCGAGGTTTGTGTGCTGGGCGAAAGTCTCGGCTCTCGCTTCATGGACCAAGACGTGATACGCCGCTACAGATTATCACACAGCCCCCCCGCTAAGAAAAGAGCCGCCCCCGTGATCATCCACCTGAGACCCCCGCCAATGCTAAAATAGACTCCGGCGCTTCCAAAGAGAGCGCGGCGGAGGCTACACATAAAAATTACCGAAATTCTGAAGGCGAAGCGTACCCTCTCCTTCGAGTTCTATCCCCCCAGGACCCGGCAGGGCATTCCCGCCGTCTTCCGGGCCATCCAGAGGCTCGCCCTCTTCAATCCAGACTTCATCTCCGTCACCTACGGCGCCGGCGGCGTTACCCAGGCCTTCACTGAGGAGATAGTCACCGGCGTTAAGGGAAAAACTAACCTGCTGCCCATGGCCCATCTCACCTGCGTCGGCCAGACTAAGGACGAGATCCACGGCGTCCTCACTCGCCTGGAGCAGGCGGGCATCGAAAACATCATCGCCCTTCGCGGCGATCCCCCTCGAGACCAGACAAACTTTGTTCCCGTAAAGGGTGGCTTCAGTCACGCCTCGGACCTCATCCGCCATATCAGCCGTAACTTCTCCTTCGACGTTGCCGCCGCCTGCTACCCGGAGGGGCACCAGGAGTCGCTCAACCTGGAGCGTGACCTGGAGTACACCAAGCTGAAGCTTCAGATGGGGGCGCGATTTCTCATAACCCAGCTCTTCTTCGACAACCGTTTCCTCTACTCCTTCATGGATAGGGCCAGAAAAGCGAGCATCGACGCTCCGGTTCTTGCGGGTATTCTCCCCATCCTGAACACCCAGCAGATCCGCCGGTTTACCGCCCTCTGCGGCTCAACCATCCCACCGGAAATCGACGCAAAGCTGGAAAGGCTGGCCGACGACAAAGACGCAACCCGGGAGTTGGGCATCGAGATTGCTACCGAGCAGGTGCGCGAGCTTCTGGACTGGGGCGTCGACGGCGTGCACTTCTACGCCCTCAACCGCAGCTACTCCATATCCAAAATCCTCACCAACTTGGGCTTCCCCAAATCTTCCCCGTACGATAGCTAGGCGATGTCGTGAATCCGCCTCTAGTGGTATAGGCATGGACAGAACTCTCGAAGAAGAACTCGCCCATCGGATACAGACAAAGGGCAAAATCACCTTCGCCGAATTCATGGACCTGGCCCTCTACTGGCCCAACGGCGGCTACTATCGAGGCCCGTCGCCCACCGGCGCCAGCGGCGACTTCTACACCGCTCCCGGCGCCCATCCCGCCTTCGGTGCCCTCCTGTGTCTCCAGCTATACCAGATGTGGCGGCTGCTGGAATGCCCCCATCCCCTCTGGATCGTCGAAGCGGGCGCCGGCAGCGGCCTCCTCAGCCGCGACGTAACCGGCTTTGCCACGTCCCTCCCTGATGATTTCCACCGCTCCCTCCGTTTTATTTCCCTTGACCCTTCTCCTAACCCTGATGCCGGTGGCGCAAACGTACAACCTCTTGTCACTGACGGACTCCCCCTCACCAACCTCGTTGGCTGCATCCTATCCAACGAGCTGCTCGACGCCTTCCCGGTCCACGTCGTCGAAAAACGTGACGTACAGTTTCTGGAGGTTTACGTAACCCTCAAGGACGGCAAATTCGTCGAGGAGTTGGACGAACCCTCCACCCCTGCCCTCAGCCAAAGACTTGAGAGCCTGGATATCGATCTAGCCGAAGGTCAGCGAGCCGAGATTAACCTGGCCATGTACTTGTGGTTAAGCGAAGCCGCTCAAGCACTAAAGCAGGGCTACCTACTCACCATCGACTATGGCCGCGAAGCCGCCGAACTCTATTCCCAAAAGCGATTCCGCGGTACCCTCACCACCTTCTACCGCCACACCCAAACCGACAATCCCTACGTCCGGCTTGGACAACAAGACATGACCGCGCAGGTGGACTTCACCACCCTGATGGCCCTTGGCGAGAAACTGGGACTGACAAACGCAGGTTACTTGACCCAAGCCCAATTTTTCTCCAACCTCGGTCTCCGACGCTGGATCGCACGCCTCCCAACCCTCGGACTCGCCCAGCAGCAGCGAGACTCCAACCGCATGGGAATGCTGCAACTCATACGCCCCAACGGCATGGGAGACTTCAAAGTTCTCGTACAGGCAAAGAACGTGGGCGACACTCCCTTATGGGGACTTCAACCCTCCACGGAGTTGCAAGACTTGGCTCAACAACTAGCCCCACCTCTCTTGACCGACCGCCACGTCCCCCTCCTCCAGGGTCAGTACCCCTCCTACGGCGCCGGTCCAACGAAGTTCTATCCGCTCTGAACTTCGACCGCCGCTTCCCGCAGGACTACGTTTGCGATTCTGTGTGCAGACCCAACCGGTCCGCCACCGGCTTCAGGCTCTCAATGACGAAGGCGATGTGTTCGTTCAGGTTCAACTCCATCTCCGCCGCCCCGTTGATGATGTCCTCCCGGATTACGTCCTTGGCGAACCTCTTGTCCTTGAACTTCTTCCGTACGCTGCGGGGCTTCAGGTTGTCCAAACTCTTGCCCGGTCGCACCAGCGCCACGGCGCGAATGAATCCTGAAAGCTCGTCCACCGCAAACAGCGTCTTCTCCATCAGCGAGTCCCGGGTAAGTCCCGTGTGGTCGCCGTGGGTCAGCACCGCCCTCACGATGTGCTCCGGGAAGCCGGCCTCCCGCAACAGTCCCGCCCCGAACATGGGGTGCTCCTCCGGCGTAGGACAGATCTCCCAGTCGAAGTCGTGCACCAGCCCGGCAATACCCCACTCCTCCTCGTCCTCGCCATACTTCCGAGCGTAGCCCCGCATTGCCGCCTCCACCCCCAGCAGGTGCCGCATCAACACCTCCGTCTGCACGTGCTGTCCCAGAAACTTGAGGGTGCTCTCTCTATTCATCGTTATCCCTCCATGTGTCTTCTCGATATCATACATGGTAGTCACCTTCTTCGCCCGTGTCTCTTCCGGGAACGTGAGGATGTTATAGCCTTCATGAAGCTGAAGAATGCCCCCCCGAATCCACTTCTTCCCACATGAAACGCAGCGTACAAGACTCCGGCTCCCAGAAGCAGGAATAGCCATCCTCTTAGTCCGGAAACCAGATGCATATACATGAGAAACAGAAATGAGAAGAATAGCATCGTTGCCCAAACCCACGAATGCACACGTGCTACGGATGCCCACAGGCTGGTTGGATGCCGGTATTCATTCTTTGTCAGTCCAGTCAACATCAAGGCCGAAAGTTGGTCAACCAGCAGCCTGACCTGCGTTGCCGCCATGTGCAGCCGAATCTGGCGAAGCAACAACTTTCCCGCTAATACCAAAGACAGCGCCCCTAACAAGGTTAGCGAAAGGCCCACCACGTTAACTTCCCTCAATGTCTCCCGTTCCCCAACCCTTCCTATGCGGAACCCGAAGGCGAACAGCGTGAGCATCCACAGCGCGGTTACAAAGCCGCCCATATCTAAGTGTGCTTGGGCGAAGACTGCTATGCCGAAAATCAGCATCGCCGTCCAGAGTATCATTATTCCCGCATACAGTAGCTCACGTCTCATCTTGTGCGCTTTTCGGGATATCCTGAGTTATCGCTCTTTAGATGTGTCCGTAACGCGACAGTGTGTTCCTGTCCTCATTCTCCTTAGGTACTGTTTGCCCCCGGCCTCGGCTCACACTTCCTTGCCGTGGTGATGAATCCCGTGTGCGCCACCATACGGTGGTCCGGTCTCATGCTCCGCTCCGAAACGTGCCACGGCCTCAGCATAAGCTCCACCGTCTCCACCAGCTGAAATCCCCCGTGCCCCTGAAGCTCCAACGTCAGCCGGTGCACCTGCAGCGTCGTCGGCAAGAAGCTGAGGAATATCCCCCCCGGCGCCAGCGCCTCAGCGGCGGAAGATACCACTCGCCACGGCTCCGGCAAGTCCAGCGTCAGCCGGTCCACCTCCCGCTCCTCTATGCCCTCGTAGATGTCCGCCTCCCGAACGTTGAAGGCCGCCCCCTTAGGCATAAGAGGCCGTATCCGACCCATCGACTTCTCCGCCTGCCCCGGCCGGTTTTCATACGATGTGACACTCCCCTCCGGCCCCACGGCCCGCAGTAGCGCCATAGTCAGCGCCCCGGAACCGAAGCCCCCCTCCACCACCCGCGCGCCCGGGAAGATGTCCCCCAGCATCAGGATTGCCCCCACGTCCTTGGGATAGATGACCTGGGTCGCCCGCTTCATCTCCAGGATGTAGTCGGAAAGGGTGGGCTTCAGCGCCAGAAATCGGTGTCCGCTGTTGGTCTGAAACCACTCCCCCGGCTGTCGCCCGATGATGGTCTTGTGCTCCAGATACCCCATGTGGGTGTGAAATGCGCCGTCCTCCCGCAGGTGCAGCAGGTAGCGCCGCCTCTTACGGTCGATGAGAAGGGCAAGACCTCCGTCTCGAAAGGGCCCGTGGAAGTCGTCATCTACCGCGGTCGCGCCCATGGACGTCTCAGTCATCGCACATCCCCTGGGATCTGTTGGCTCTACAGCTTGTCCAACTCCCCGAGGATCTCCTCCGGGGTGGGCAGGGTGCCGGGCGCGTACTCCCTCCGGAACTTCACCGTTCCGCCCTTGTCCACGATGATTATCGCCCGTTTGGGCGTCCCGATAGCGTCGTTGAAAAGGCCGTATGCCCGTGACATCTCCCCGTGGGGGTGAAAATCCGCCAACAGGGGATACTGAAGGTCCCCCATGGACTCCGACCACGTGCGGTGGGAATGCTGGCTGTCGCAGCTGACGCCCAACACCTGGGCGTCTCTCTCCTCAAACTGGGCGTTCGCCCCGTTGAATGAGGAGACCTGGGTCCCTCAACCGCCTGTGAAGTCGAAGACGTAGAAGGACAGGACTATGTTCTTGTTCCCCCTGAACTGGCCGAGGGAAACCTGGTTGCCCGACTGGTCGGGCAGGGTAAATTCCGGCGCTGATTGTCCGATTTCTGCTGCCATTATCTCTGTGTGCCTCCTGTAAATGTAGGGCGACGTTGCAACGTCGCCGGTGTGTAACTACTCAAATTGGGCCCGACTCCGCAGTCCCGGGGGGGAATCACTTCCGATACGCTGCCGGCGGCTCCCCCTCCACGTAGGTCGTGTTCTGCATCCCGTCGCTGCACGGGAAGAAGGCCAGCGCTACGGCGGTTCCATCTCCGGATGCCGTGAAGCTGTGGGCAATCCCCTTCGGAATCACCATCGTCTGGTTGGGCATAACTGTCGCCTTGTCGTCTCCGATCCGCCCTTCCACCTGCCCCTCCAGTACGGTAATCAATTCGTCCACCTCGTGGATATGCAGCGGTGCACCGTACCCGGGCTCGATGGTGCTGTAGTGCAGGGTGCAGTCCACCCCCTGGTCTATCCCCGCCACGGACCACACCCGGTAATTGGGCCGCCAAGGAATTTCCTCGGCTTCTCGGTGGTCGATAATCGACATGGCTCTACTCCTTTCGCTCCCATCGCAGGTCCGGCCGTCGTGCTGCCTGCGCTTCGTTCAAACGGCGCACCGGCAACGTATGGGGCGCGTTCTGCACCAGTTCCGGATTCTCCGTCGCTTCCTGGTCGATGGCTCTCATCGCCTCGATGAACTCGTCCAGCGTCTCCTTGCTTTCGGTTTCCGTCGGCTCGATGAGCAGCGCCTCGTCCACCGTCAGCGGGAAGTACATCGTCGGCGCGTGGAATCCGTAATCCAGAAGCCTCTTCGCCGTCTCCAGCCCTCGCACACCCTTGGCCTTCTGCCAGTTCGCTGAGAGCACAACCTCGTGCATGCAGGGACGATCAAAGGGCAGCAGGTACTTGTCCTTCAGCTTGGCGAGAATATAGTTGGCGTTCAAAACGGCATTCTCGCTCACCAGCTTCAGCCCTGCGTCGCCCAGCGTGCGAATGTAGGTGTACGCCCTTACCAGCACCCCGAAGTTGCCGTGAGACGCCGAAACCTTCCCGATGGTCTTCTCCGGCGTCGAAAGCACAAATCGCTCTGGCCCCTCCTCGGCGCGCTTCTCAACCACCGGCGCCGCCAAGTAAGGTTGTAAGTTAGGCTGGGCGCAAACGGGCCCCGCTCCCGGCCCGCCGCCGCCGTGGGGTGTGCTGAAGGTCTTGTGAAGGTTCAGGTGCATCACGTCGAAACCCAAGTCCCCCATCTTCACCCGCCCCAGCAGCGCGTTCATGTTTGCGCCGTCGGCGTACACCAGCCCCCCTGCCTCGTGGATGAGTCGGTTGACCTCCACAATGGTCGGGTCGAACAGCCCCAGCGTGCTCGGAAGGGTTATCATCATCCCCGCCAGGTCCGGCGTGGCCTCTTTCTTGAGCGCTTCCAGGTCGCAGTTGCCGTTCTCGTCCGTGGGTATCGACACCACCCTGAAGCCCGCCATCGCTGCCGACGCAGGATTCGTCCCGTGGGCGCTGTCCGGCACCAGCATCTTCAGCCGGTCGCCGTCGCCCCTGTCCCGGTGGTACTTCTGGATCATCAGAATTCCGCACAGCTCGCCCTGCGCGCCGGCCAGCGAAGCCAGGCTTGTCGCCGCCATGCCCGTAATCTCCGCCAGGTAGTTCTGCAGGTGGTGCATCAGCTCCAACGCCCCCTGCACCTGCCCGACGGGCTGTTGCGGATGGATGGCGGCAAATCCGGGTAGGAAGGCCGCTTCGTCGTTGATCTTGGGGTTGTACTTCATCGTACAGCTGCCAAGAGGATAGAAATGGGTGTCGATGGAGAAATTCATCCGGCTCAGGTTCGTGAAATAGCGGACTATCTCCGGCTCCGTAATCTCCGGCAAGTCCACTTCATCCCGCAACAGTTCTTGACCGGGCAGCGGCTGCTCCGGCACGTCCAGGTCCGGCAGCACCGTGCCCACCCGGCCTGGCACGCTCTGTTCCATCAACAGCTTGCGATTATTATCCACCGTGTTCATCGGCTGAACTCCGAAAGCGCCCCGGCCAGGGCCTCAATCTGCCCCCGCGTGTTCATCTCCGTCACGCACAGCAGCATGCAGTCGGGCATCACGTGGCTGATGTCCAGCCCCCCGATGATCCCGCTCTCCAGCAACCGCTCGTTGATCACGCTCGGACTCGCCGGGCACTTCACTACAAATTCCTTGAAGAACGTACCGCGTATCGGGAAGGAATACCCCGCCACCCGTCCAATGAGCGACGCTGCGTAGTGGGCCTTGTGATAGCTCAGTTCCGCCACCCTCCGAAGCCCCTGCTTGCCCAGCGCCGCTGCGCAGATGGCGCTCGCCAGGGCCAGCAGCGCCTGGCTGGTGCAGATGTTGCTTGTCGCCCGCTCCCGCCGGATGTGCTGCTCCCGCGTCTGCAGCGTCAGCACGTAGCCCGTCTTCCCCTCCGAGTCCACCGTCCGCCCCACAATGCGTCCGGGCATCTGCCTGAGGTACTTCTTCCTCGTTGCAAATAGTCCAATAAACGGCCCGCCGAAACTCATCGGCACACCTATCGCCTGCCCCTCCCCCGTCACCACGTCTGCGCCAAACTCCCCCGGTGGCCGGAACATCCCCATCGCCACCGGGTCCGTCGAAACCACCAGCAGCGCGTCCCGCTCCTGTGCCGCCACCTTGTGCGCCTCCAGGTCCTCCATGTAGCCGTAGAAGTTCGGGTACTGCGTCAGCAGGCAGGCGGCCCCCTCAGGGAGTCGCGGCCTCACTGCGTCCATTGTCGTCACCTTCAGCCCTTGCGGAAGCGCGTACGTCTCCACCACCTCTCTATAGGTGGGAGACACGGTGTTCAATACGCAGATCTCCTCCCGCCCCGTCACCCTGCAAGCCATCAGCGCCGCTTCCGCCAGGCTGGACGCCCCCTCGTACATCCCGTCGTTGGCCACCTCCATCCCCATCAGGCTGCATACCATCGTCTGAAACTCGTAGGCCACCTGCAGCGTCCCCTGGCTCGCCTCCGCCTGGTAAGGCGTGTACGAGGTCAGGAACTCTCCCCGGGTTATCAGCGGCTTAACCATGCTGGGTATGAAGTGATTGTAGACCCCGGCCCCCAGGAAGGACGCGTGTGCCCCTGTGTGCCGGTTCGCCCCTGCCATCGCCTCCAGTTCCGCGCGAAGCTCCAACTCCGATGTGGGCGGTGGAATGTTCAGCGACGGGCTGCGATGCTCCGACGGAATGTCCTCGAATAGCTGGTCTATGGAGTCCAGCCCCAACGCCTCAAGCATGACCGCGCGTTGTGCGGGTGTGTTGGGCATGTAGTGAGACTGGAAAGGAACGGAGCCGTTGTCGCTCACCGCTAGTGCGCCTCAGACTCCAGGAAGGACTCGTACTCCTCCGCCGACATCAGGTTGGCCATCTCTACGTCGGCGTTTTCCGGTCCCACCTTCACCATCCAGCCGCCACCGGTGGGATCGTCGTTCACCAGTTCCGGCTGACCTTCAAGCTCTCCGTTGACCTCCACCACCTGGCCGCCTACAGGGGCAAAAATATCCGAAACGGCCTTCACGGACTCGATCTCCCCCATCTTTCCGAACTGCTCCACCTCGGTACCGGCGTTGGGAAGCTCCACGTACACCACGTCCCCAAGCTGGTCCTGGGCGTAGTCGGTGATGCCCACCACCACCAGGCCGGAGCCGTCAACTAAGGCCCATTCGTGTTCCTTGGAGTATTTCCTGTCCCTAGGATTCATATCCCTTCCGTCGTTGAAATGTTGCGAAGAAGACGGGCGGAATCCGCGACGCTTCTAACTTGGTAGACCCTACTCCGTCTTACTTTCTCTTGTAGAAGGGAAGGCTGGTGACCATGGCTCCTGTCGGCCTTCCCCGGATGTCAATTTGAAGGCTCTGGCCCTCCTCGGATAACCGCGTTTGAACATAGCCCATGGCTATATTCCTGTCAAGAGTTGGGGAGTAGCTCCCGCTCGTAATCCGACCCACCGACTTCCCCTCTGACAGGATGGAATAATCATGCCGGGGGATGCTGCGGCCCTCGGAGAAAAGCCCCACCAGGCTTCTCTCCACCCCCTCTTCCTTCTGGCGACGAAGCGCCTCCGACCCCGCAAATTCCTTGCCCAGCCGAACGAACCGCCCCAACCCCGCCTCCAACGGCGTAGTAGTCAGATCGATGTCGCTTCCGTGAAGCGGCAGCCCCGCCTCCAGCCGGAGCACGTCCCTCGCCCCCAACCCGCATGGCGCCATACCGCCTTCGTGTAGGGCCTTCCAAAGGTCAGCCCCGTCCCGAGCGTCCGATACGATTTCGAACCCATCCTCCCCCGTATACCCCGTCCTGCCCACAAACGCGCTCCGCCCCAGCACCGCCGCCTCCATGCTTGCGAAAAAGCGCAGGCTGGAGGGAGAGTCCCCACTCATCCCGTCCACCAGCGACGCCGCGTCCGGCCCCTGCACCGCAATCATCACCGTGTCCGTTGTCACGT
Source organism: uncultured Dehalococcoidia bacterium (assembly GCA_951812825.1). GTDB lineage: Bacteria > Chloroflexota > Dehalococcoidia > Lucifugimonadales > JAPULR01. The sequence continues at coordinate 1,731,711 of OX638324.1, forward strand.
CCTCCAGCGTCGTCTGCGAGTACCGCTCCCTCCTCCACCGCTCCAGCCACTCAACCACTGCGGGTCGATTTGAGGCGTTGCAGATGAGCAGATACCGGTCCTCCTCCAGCCGGTACGAGACCGTGTCATCCATTATCCCCCCAGCCTCGTCGCAGATGAGCGAATACCGCGCCCGCCCTATCCTCAAATTTCCAATTCGCCCTGTCTGAATCCACTCCATCAGCTCCGTAGCCTGCGCCCCGGACACGTAGATGCGCCCCATGTGGGAAACGTCGAAGATGCCCCCCTTCGACCGAACGGCGTTAGCCTCAGCCAATATCCCCGCATACTGCACGGGCATCTCCCATCCCGCAAAAGGCACCATCCGCCCCCCCAGCCCCATGTGACTCTCATACAGAGCCGTCCTCATACCCGCTGCGCCGCCGTTCGCTTCACCCAAGTCTGCTCACCCGTCCTTACTTTGATAATTGCGTTACCGATGCGTGTTGAAAGCCATTCCTATGGGGAAAAACTATTCTAGCGCGAGTAGATCTTTGAATAGCCGTCATTCCGGCCTCCGAGCCGGAATCCAGTTCCCCCGACACTAAAGGTGCCGTTTTTGGTAGGGGCGGTTCGTGAACCGCCCGCCCGTTCAGTTTGCATTAATTCCCAACCGCCATTCTATCCTTCTTGCATAGCCTCCTGGGCGCCCTCGGATTCTACAGTCCATTCGGCCTCTTCAAACTCGCCCACTAGCGAGAAGTCACCAAACTCCAGGTCCCTGCCTAAAATCTCCTTTATCATCGGATCGGGATCATTCCGTAGCTTTTGCATGGCCAAATCTCGCGCTTCCTTTGAGTCCCATTCCGCTATTGCGAGTAGCAATCCAGGATCGCCAATTGATCTATGTAGTTTTGTGCCACGCGCTCCTGCCATTCGCTGCATTATCACGCTGCCCTGTTTCCAGGCTTCTACGTACTCCTCCAGTGTCTTGCCTTTCTTGACCCTAATCTGAAATACGAATCGCATTGGGTACTCTGGGCATTTAATTTGCTTCTTTAGCCTCGTCTGCTCTAACGCGCTTGATTGCATTCGGAGGATGACGGAAATCTACCCACCTCACGCAATCGGCCTCTTTTTATAATGCCCCGCGTGCTGCTGGTACGTATACGCCGCTCGGAACACCGTCGCGTCGTCGAACACCCGCCCCGCCAGCTGCATCCCCACCGGCAGCCCTTCCTTGCTCAACCCGCACGGGATGGAAATCGCCGGCATCCCCGTCTGATTGAACGGCGCCATGAAGCTCGGGCCGTACAGGGAAGACCCCGGCTCGAAGTCCTCCAGCTTCCCCGGCACCCGGTGGCCCATGGGCAGCGCCAGCAGGTCGTAACTCTTCATCACCTCGTGGAACTCCCGCCGGATCACGCTCCGCGCCCGCTGCGCCTGGATGTAGTCGCTGGCGGAAAACAGCCCGCCCGTGTACAGGTGCTTGATGAAGTTCTCGCCGAATTTCTCAGGCTGCGTCCTCACGTTGGGAAGGTGGATGCTGTACGCCTCGCTCATGATGATGACGATGTTCACCTGCGGCGCGTACTCCAGGCAGGGAATCGTTACCGGCTCCACGTGCGCGCCCAAACTCTCCAGGTCCTCTAGCGCCTTCTTCACCAGCGCCTCCACCTCTTCGTCCGTCCCCGACTCTTCTCCGAAGCAGTAGTGCTCCGGCACGCCGATCCTTAGCCCCTTAACGTCTTCCCGCAGCGCCTCCGAGTAGTCCGGCACCGCCACATTCGCCGAAGCCGGGTCCTTCGGGTCGTAGCCCGCGATGGCTTGCGTCATTAGCGCCGAGTCCTCCACCGTCCACGTCATCGGCCCGCAGTGGTCCAGCGACCAGCTCAGGTCCAGAACCCCGTACCTGCTCACCAGCCCGTAGGTGGGCTTGTGCCCAACGATGCCGCAGGACGACGCCGGCCCCCGAATGGACCCCCCCGTGTCGGAACCCAGCGACCCCATCGCCATCCCCGCCGCCACCGCCGTCGCCGACCCGCTGCTCGAACCCCCCGTCGCGATTTCGGCCCCGTAGGGATGCAGCGTCTGCTCGAACAGACTCGTCTCCGGCCCGCCCATGGCTAGCTCGAACATCGCCACCTTCCCCAACAGAATGCTTCCAGCGTCATTTAGGCGGGCTATGGCCGTCGAGTCCTCCGTCGGCACCCGGTGTTCGTAGAGCTTCGACTGCCCCGTCGTCAGGACATCCTTGGTGTCGTACAAGTCCTTGTGCCCCATGGGGATGCCGTGCAGCGGCCCCCGATAGTTCCCGGCTTGAATCTCCGCTTCCGCCGCCCGCGCCTGCTCCATCGCTCCGTCTCTCAACAGGGTGATGTAGCTCTTGATATCCCCGTCTATGGCTTCGATGCGGTCCAGAAGCGCCTGGGTTAGCTCCACCGGCGAAAGCTGTTTCGACTCAATCAGCCCCGCCGCCTCCCGTATGGTCAGGTGGTATAGTTCCGTGGATGGCTGCGACATACTATTCGCTCCTCAAATTGTGTTTGGCTCAGGTAGCTAATCTTCCTCTTAACCCCTTACCCCGCTCCCTTCCTTTCTCCCGCGAAGGCGGGAGTCCATCTTCTCCCCTCTTCCCCATTGATTAGGGCAGTGCAGGGCATGCGTTGCCGAGATGCGTAAATCCCTTGCCTATTCCCCCGTCCATTCGGGCTGAAAAGCCCCCGCCGCCTCCACGTCGTCCACGTCCACTTCGTAGAGCGCGTCCACCTTGGGGCGGTACATCGTCATCGTCTCGGCCAAATCCTTCAGCCGCTCCTCCGACACCGTGACCCCCGTAGCTCCCAGCAGTTTGCGTACTTCTTCGATGTCCATGGGTTCTTACCTCCCCGAAATCAAGTGAAGACCTTTTCCGTCTGTAGGCCAAGTATATGAATGTGCCACTGCATGGGCAAGAAGGAAGCGAATTAACCCTGTCCCCCGCCATCCCCATCGTCCAGCACCAACCCAATCTGGTTCCCCTCCAGGTCCGACATCATAGCGAAGGTCACTACCCCCGGAATCTCCGTCGGAGACACAACAGTCTTCCCGCCCAGGCTCTCCGCCCTGTCCAGGGAAGCCCGCAAGTCCTTCACCCCCACGTAGAGCAACACCCGCGGCGCCTCCGGGTCGGCAGTCACGCCGCCGTTGATCCCCCCTGCCTTGGTGTCCACCACTCCATAGTTCATCGGGTTGTCCGCGTTGATATCCCAGTCGAACATCTTTCGATAAAACTCCTGGGCGGTCTCCGGGTCCTTGACTTGAATCTCAAAATGAATCACGGGATTTGGCATTCTCTGTTGCCTCCGGCTTGGATTTGTAGCATATTGTCGGGGATGATTATACGAGATTATTCGCCCGCAGTGATTCTCATTGCGGTGGAGCGAGTCTGGAGAGCAGCATGAGTGAACGGACCGATTTTGAACATCCCGAATTCCTAACCAGCACCGAATGGCTGGCTGAGCATCTGGGAGAACCCGGCATTCGCGTCGTTGATTGCGATGTGCCCGATCAGTACCAGCGCGCCCACATCCCCGGCGCGGTCTTTCAGCAGGACCACTACCAGAAGGACCCGGACACCAACCGGCTCCACATCTTCGGCCCCGAGGGATTCAAGCAGCTGGCAGAGTCCCTCGGCATCGGCGACGACACCCTCGTCGTGGCCTACGACAACTCCCGTGGCCTCTACGCCGCCCGCCTCTGGTGGGCATTGCATCACTACGGCCACACCAACGTCAAGGTCATGGACGGCGGCTGGCGCAAGTGGCTCTCGGAAGGACGTCAAATATCCGATTTCCCAGCCGGAGATCCCCCCGCGGTAACCTTCACCCCCCGCCTGGACGACTCCATGATGGTGACCGCAGACCAGCTGATGGAGGACATGAACAAGTCTGATGCCGTCGTCTGGGACGTCAGAAGCCGAGGCGAATACGAGGGCACAACCACCCGCGGCAACCGCAGGCCGGGCCGCATCGCCGGCGCCGTTCATCTCGAGTGGCTGGAGCTAGTCGACGGCAAGACCCACCTGCTCAAGCCCGCCTCCGAAATCCGCCGCGTTCTCGAGGACAACGGCATAACCCCCGACAAGCGCATCGACGCTCATTGACAGGCGGGAATCCGTGCGGCGCACGGCACCTTCGTCCTCAAGCTCCTCGGCTACCCCGACGCCCGCAACTACGACGGCTCATGGGCCGAATGGGGCAACCGCGACGACACCCCCATAGAGGTTTAAGACCCTTCTTGTCCCCACCAATTAACCCCTTCCCCCATGATGGGGGAAGGCTGGGATGGGGGTAAAATATACCCTCTCACCCCCGCTGAAACTGCGCCTCCTCCAGCATCCGCGCCAGAATCGGATGCGTCGCAGCCTTCCTCAAGTCCAGCGACGATATCGAAATTGCCCGAAACAACACCCCGGTGCTCACCGCCGCCTCCACCGACTCCCCCATCCGCGGCAGTTCCACCCCAAGGGCCTCGGCCACGTAGCGAGCCGCCACCCTGCCCACCCGCGAGTTGTAGCACCGCGTCATCACCCGACCCTGGTGCAACACAACCATCCCGCTCTTCCCGTGCCGCAGCGTCACCGGCACACGCCGTTTGGGAATGTCCAGAATCCCCTCCGCGTACTCCCACGCCTTGGTCCGGCTCACCCCCACGGCTGCGCCTCTACTCCTCCGCCAGCCTATCCCGGACAAATCCCAGCACCTCTTCCGCCAGCTCCAACGCTCGCTCCGCCTCCAGATGGTCGAACACGTCGGCGGGAATTCCTCCCGGCAGATAGTTCGGATATCTCGTAAGGTTGTAGTACTTGTCCAGGTAGATTGCCCGCGCCTTCAGCACGTCGAACAGCATCTCGAACATCTTCGCGTCCTCGCAAAGGTCCGCCAGCGAGTGCCCCCAAACATCCTCCGCGCCCCGGGCGTACAGAAATCCCTTCATCGCCTTCTCGCCGCACTGTTGCGCCATGAAGCATGCCAGGTTGAACCGCTCGTGTTGCTGCGCCAGACGGGCGTCCGATAGGTCCCGCTCCGCCTGGGCCAGCCACCGGTCCCCTTCCGACCTCCGGTTAGGCATCATAGACCACCTCCCCCATCTTAAGGGCCCTCCATAAATTCGAGTCCGTAGCGCCCAACTCGTCAAACTCCTCCGGCGTGTAAGGGTAAAAGTCCACGGCCACCGAGGGCGATAGATGGCTGTAGAAGAAGTCGGGCCTACGCACGAAAGGCCGGTCGTCCTCCATAATCATCACCAGCTTGAGCGGCGTGTCCGGCTCCACCGTCCCCGGGTAGAGCGGATTCAGCAGAATCGCCCGCCTCACCCCCAACTGCGGCAGCATGGCGATTATCTTCTCCAACTCCTCCTGCAGCAGCTTCATCCGGTACTGCACGAACCCAACCCTCATCGGCATAAGCTACCCACTCTCCCGTGTCCTCGCGTATGCGGGGATCCATCTTCGCCTTGTGTTGGCATTCCCCATTTCGCTGTCCTCGCGGACGTAGACCCTCGCATAACCGCCATTCCGGCAAATGCCGGAATCCAGCTTCTCCCTTCCCCCTTGATGGGGGAAGGTTAGGATGGGGGTGATTCCCATGTCCGCCCCCACTACAACCCCCAGTCCAGAATCACCATGTGCGTTTCCCTTGGCCCGTGGGCGCCGATGACCAGCGTTTGCTCGATGTCCGCCGTCCGGCTGGGACCGGTGATGAAGTTCATGTAGCTGCCCGCATCCACGCCGTCCCGCAGGTACGCCAGCCTCCTCAACAAATACAGGTCGTCCAGACCCTCCAACGTTTGCGAAGGCTTCACCAGCGCCACGTGCACCGGCGGCAGCAGAGACGTAACCCGGCTCACGCCCCGCCGAGGCAGAATGACGGCGGTCCCCGTTTCCGCAATCGCGTAATCAACCCCCGTGACGCCAAGATCGGCGTCTGCGGGGTCGAAGCTTCCCGCGCTTTCATCCCCTCGCGCCATCACATGCACCGTCGCGCCCAACGACGTAAGCGCGTCGTCCAGCGGCACATCGCCAAACACATCCTCCACCGACCGCACCACCCGCCGCGTCTCCAACTTCTGCGCCAGCTGGTACACGTACCCGACGGCGTCCTCCACCCCCTCCGCCCGGTGCACCACCCACCCCCGCAGCGACGCCACTCGCGCCAATTCGTCCACGTTTGCCCGTCGATTTGCAGACAGCCGCTCCATCGTCGCCTCTGCCCGCTCCTCTACCGACGCTCGTTCCTCCACCATCCGGGCATAGGGACGCTCCGGCGGCCCCGCCTTCCGCCCCAACGCCTCCCTCACCGACGCTATAAACTGCTCCGACGGCGTCCCCACACCCTCAATCATCGCCCCTCTTCCTCCAGCCGTTCCTTCCACACCTGGCGGAAGCTCTTGGGCGCCAGCGCCGGCATGTCCCGCGTCCGAGTCCAGCGAGAGAATGGCGGAATCGGCATCCGCCGGATGAACGACCCTCTGGAAAAAGGCCACTGCGCCAGAAGCCCCAGCGTCCGAGCCATCCCCAGCAGCCGAGGACTGCTCATCAGCCGACGGTAACCCTTAGACGTAATCCGATCGACGAAAGAAGCCTTCGTTGAACTAGTCGGAGAACCCTCTGAAATCTGGGAACGCAGCTTCAACAGCATGTGCGGAATGTTAATCTTTATCGGGCATACATCCTTACAGGCGCCGCAAAGGCTCGATGCGTTCGGCAGGTCCTTGCTACGTTCCAGCCCCACCAGCACCGGCGACACCACCGCCCCGATTGGCCCGGGATACACCCAGCCGTAGGAGTGTCCCCCCACCTTCCGGTACACCGGGCAAGTGTTCAGGCACGCCCCGCAGCGGATGCAGTACAGCGCCTCCCTCAGGTCCGGGTCCGCCAGCAGCTTCGACCTTCCGTTGTCGACGATTATCAGGTGATACTCCTCAGGCCCGTCCTCGTCCTCGGGACGCTTCGGCCCGTAGACGTGCGTCACGTAGCTGCTGATGCGCTGGCCCGTGGCCGCCCGCGGCAGCAGCCTGATAAAAGTGGCCAGGTCCTCCATCGATGGGACGACTTTTTCCATCCCCGTTATCGACACCAGCACCCGCGGCACCGACGTGCAGAACCGTCCGTTGCCCTCGTTGGTTATCAGCGTCACCGTGCCCGTCTCCGCCACCAGGAAGTTCGCCCCAGTAATCCCCATGTCCGCGCTCACCAGCTTCTCCCGCAGCACCTCCCGCGCCGCGCCCGCCATGGCCTCAATGTCTTGCAAATTGGGACGTCCAATCTTCTCCCCGAATAGCTCGGAAACTTCCTCCTTGGACTTGTGCATCGCCGGCGCAATGATGTGGAAGGGCGTCTCCTCCGCAAGCTGGATGATGTACTCTCCCAGGTCCGTCTCCACTGGCTCCGTCCCGATGCTCTCTAGAAACGGGTTTAACCCCATCTCCTCCGACACCATAGACTTGCTTTTGATGGCCAGCTTCAGCCCCCGCGTCTGGGCGATTTGGCCCACAATAGCCCGCGCTTCTGCCGCGTCCTTGGCGAAGTGCACGTGCCCGCCGTTCGCCGTAACTCGCTCCTGCAGCATCTCCAGGTAGTAGTCCAGGTTGTCCAGCGTATGCCGCTTGATTTCCCGCCCCTGCTGCCGGAGCTCCTCCCACCGCTCGGGCGAAATCTCCTCGATAGCCTCAGCCCTCGCCCCGTCGAAGGTCCCCATGGAGCGGCCCAGGTACGACTGTAGCTTTGCGTTAGCCAATACCTTCGCGGAGGCCCGACGGAATTCCTGTGTCTTTACCTCAGACATTTTTCTTCCCCCTCAAGAGGACAAAACCCCCTATCGGGGCCGATTCATAACGCTGCATTCGTCCTGACATCTACTTGCCGTCCCATAGAATCTCGGCTAGGTGACGCGCCTCCACCCCCACCCCACGACGCCTCAGCCCGCCCCGAATCTGCATCAGGCAGCTTGCGTCGCAGGCCGTCACCGTCGACGCCCCGCTCTTCACCACGTTGTCCACCTTGTCGTCCAGCATCGCCTGCGAAATTCCGGGGTATTTCACCGAAAACGTCCCACCGAAGCCGCAGCATGTATCCGCGTCCTCCAACGGAACGTGCTCCAGCCCCTCAACTCCCTCCAACAGCGTCACCGGCTCTTCCTTCGCCTCCAACTCCCTCAGCAAATGACACGATGGATGGTAGGCAACCTTGCCTTCGTGGCTTGCCCCCACGTCCTCAACACCCATCACCTTCACCAGAAACTGGGAGAACTCGTACACCTTCTCGCTCAACGCCTTCGCCTTCGGTCCATACACAGGGTCGTCGCGGAAAATCTCCGGGTAGAACACCTTCATCATCGAAGCGCAGGACCCCGAAGGCACAACCACGTAGGCGCTCTGCTCAAACTCGTCGAGCACCCGACGGCCCAATTCGGCCGCGTCTTTGCGAAAACCGGAGTTGAAAAGTGGCTGTCCGCAGCAGGTCTGACCCGGCGGAAAGTCCACCCGCACCCCCTGACCCCGCAGCACGCCCACCACCGCCTCGCCAACTTCCGGAAAAAGCTGGTCCACCAGGCAAGTCACAAATAGAGAAGCGCGAATTTGGGAGGAATCCGCCATCAGCCCCCCGGCTCAAAGATTGAAGCTCAGAGTATCAGAGCAGCCAAACCACGGCAAGCAACGAAACCCCACTCCTTCTTGTTTCATCCCCCAACTCCTCTTCCCGCGGAGGCGTGACCCCATCCTTTCCCTAGCCCTGTCTCGATACAAGCACGGTAATTGCTGCAATCAACACCGTCGGGGACAAGGACGAGCAAAAATCCTTGTGCTCCCACGCCCAGGGACAGCCAAGGCGAGCACTTCTCCACCGGCTTGAACCGGATACCCTTGCCAACCCGGCGTGACCCCAATGAATGCTCTTAGTACCCTTTTTTGGTCATTCTGCGCGACGACGTAGCAAACTATCAGTCGATGACTCTTGGCAAGAGAATTGCCAGAACAAGACTTCGCCTATTGCCGCCATCCGATTATGCTATTATATTCCCCAACATCGTAAGTAATCGTGAAACAACGTGGGCGAACAGTACAGAATCCATTGTTGCTTTCCGGGGGATAATCATGAAAAGGTCAGCAATTGGTCTGCTGTTCGCAGCTCCCGTGCTCCTCGCCATCCTACTTGTCGGCTGCTCTCATGATCCGACTCTTGCCCCTACATCTACCTCTGCACCCACGCCTCCTCCACCAGACCAGGCGGTTGAAACCCTAACCGACCGAGACGTCCTGAAAATACTCTACACTGCCATCGACGGCGATAACTGGAGGAACAACACCAACTGGTTAGACGACGAAGTCCCACTCGGCCAATGGTATGGTGTAGAGACGGACAGCGAAGGACGCGTGGTTAGCCTGGATCTAGCCGAGAACCAAATGAGCGGCGAGATACCGTCCGAACTAGGCAATCTTTCCAACCTGATTTACCTTGCTCTCGGCAACAACCAACTGAAGGGTGAGATACCGCCAGAACTGGGCAGCCTTTCCAACCTGACTGAGCTTCATCTCGGCTACAACCAACTGAGTGGTGAGATACCGCCTGAGCTGGGCAGCCTTTCCAACCTGACTGAACTGAGTCTCCGCGACAACCAACTGAGTGGTGAGATACCGTCCGAGCTGGGGAGCCTTTCCAACCTGACTTATCTGAGTCTCCACGACAACCAACTGAGTGGTGAGATACCGCCTGAGCTGGGCAGCCTTTCCAACCTGTATACGCTGTGGCTCGACGACAACGAACTGAGTGGTGAGATACCGTCTGAGCTGGGCAGCCTTTCCAACCTGACTAGGCTGTGGCTCGACGGCAACCAACTGAGTGGTGAGATACCGTCTGAGCTGGGCAGCCTTTCCAACCTGACTAGGCTGTATCTCAACATCAACGAACTGAGCGGTGTGATTCCGCCCGAACTAGGCAACCTTTCCAGCCTGACTTATCTTGATCTCGGCTACAACCAACTGAGTAGTGAGATACCGCCTGAGCTGGGCAGCCTTTCCAACCTGACTGAACTGAGTCTCCGCGACAACCAACTGAGTGGTGAGATACCGTCTGAGCTGGGCAGCCTTTCCAACCTGTATACGCTGTGGCTCGACGACAACGAACTGAGTGGTGAGATACCGTCTGAGCTGGGCAGCCTTTTCAACCTGTATACGCTGTGGCTCGCCGACAACGAACTGAGTGGTGAGATACCGTCTGAGCTGGGCAGCCTTTCCAACCTGACTGAGCTGGATCTCGACGACAACGAACTGAGCGGTGAGATACCGCGCGAGCTGGGCAGCCTTTCCAACCTGACTAAGCTGGATCTCCGCGACAACCACCTGAGCGGTGAGATACCGTCTGAACTGGCCAGCCTTTCCAGGCTGACTTATCTGTGGCTCGACGGCAACCAACTGAGTGGTGAGATACCGTCTGAACTGGCCAGTCTTTCCAGGCTGACTTGGCTGTATCTCGATGGCAACCAACTTAGCGGCAAGATACCGCCGGAGCTGGGCAGCCTTTCCAACCTGAATAAGCTGAATCTCTCCGGCAACCAACTCACCGGCTGCCTGCCACTAGCCTTGACGACTGTGCGCCATAACGACATCGACGCGTTGGGCTTGCCGCTCTGTGGGGAGTTCTCCCCCACGCCTCCTCCACCAGACCAGGTGGTTGAAACCCTAACCGACCGAGACGTCCTGGAAATCCTCTACACCGTCACCGACGGCGACAACTGGAGGAACAACACCAACTGGTTTGACGACGAAGTCCCACTCGGCCAATGGTATGGCGTAGAGACGGATGGCGAGGGACGCGTGGTTAGCCTGGATCTGTCCGAGAACCAAATGAGCGGTGTGATTCCGCCCGAACTAGGCAACCTTTCCAGCCTGACTTATCTTGATCTCGGCTACAACCAACTGAGTGGTGAGATACCGCCCGAGCTGGGCACCCTTCCCAACTTGGGACTGCTGTGGCTCTCCGGCAACCAGCTGAGGGGCTGTGTGCCGCAAGCCTTGACAACTGTGGAGAGAAACGACATTGACGCGTTGGGCTTGTCTGTCTGTAGTGACTCCTGACCCGGCAGCGCACTAATCAGGCGATCCCCTGGATTGACCTATGGTGACGCTGTAGAGTAAGAAGGGAATTCAGGGCCGTCCACTCTGGGAGGACCCAACATTGTTTAAACCGAGGAAAACCCACGGCAAGCAACCCAATCTTACCGCCGCCTCCTTGCCCTCCCCTCTGGTAGGAGCGGTTCGCGAACCGCTCCTACCCGTACCCACTTCCCCCATGCCATCATATCCGCTGTGTGACTATGGATAACCCTCTTGGCGGGAGTGGGAGGGAGTCGAACCCTCCCATCCCGGTTGTGACGGGATACAACGGATTTGAAGTCCGCAGGAGCCACCGGGCCCCATCCACTCCCGAAAATCGTCAATTGCCGCCCCATCTTCACCGACGGGACGCTATGTCATCCCCCGCGCCGAATCCACAACCCGGCGCGGAGCGAAGTTAGCTAACCGGCCAGCGCCGCCTCAATCTTCTTCCTCAGCTGCCCCTTCGGCACCGCGCCCACAATTTGTTCCACCGGCTTGCCGCCCTTGAAGATCAGCAGCGCCGGAATGCTGCGAATCCCGTACGTCACCGCCGTAATCGGGCTGGAATCCACGTCCACCTTTGCGAAGTCCATCACCCCGTCCATCTCCTCCGCCAGCTCGTCCACAATTGGGGAAATCATCTTGCAGGGCACGCACCACTCCGCCCAGAAATCCACCAGTACGGGGAGCTCAGCCTCCACTACCTTCTCATTGAATTCAGCATCGTTCACCGCAAAGGGTTTCGCCATCGGTTCCTCCAGTGTAAGGTTTAATGTATACATCTTCAGCGGGGTATGCGTCCCCTCTGATATTTCAGTTTATACCCACGCTAGCCATCGGTCAACGAGACGGCGAATGTGAAGCCAAGTGAGCGAGAGTAGAATCACACATTGTTGAAAAGCTCTAGAATGACGGGAAGAACGGGCCTCCTTGGCCGGAAACTCCGCCTGCGCCCCGACTCCTGGGGACGGCTTGGCGAAGCGACCTGTGTCGTCGAAGGCCACCGCGTCTTCGTCTTCGGCGCCATCCCCGGCGAGGAAGTCATCGCCGAAGTCTTCCGCGAAAGAAGACACTACGTCGCCGCCCGCGTCCTGGAAGTCGTCGAACCCTCTCCCCACCGCGTCGACCCTCCCTGCCCGTACTTCGGCCCCTGCACCGGCTGCCAGTGGCAGCACGTGGACTACGACGCACAGCTCCGGTACAAGTCCGACGCCGTAATCGACGCCCTCCAACGCGTCGGCGGCTTCGCCAATCCTCCTGTCGAGTCGATAGTCCCCTCCCCCGACCAACTTGGCTATCGCAACCACGCCCGCTTCACCGTCGGCGAGCACGGCTCCCTGGGCTTCGTTAACCGCGAGACCCGCCAACACGTAACCGTCGAAGAGTGCATGTTAATGGACCCAGGCGTCAACCAGGTCCTGCAGCAGCTCCAGGGCCGCTGCGACGAGACCACCCAGCTCTCCGTACGTTGGGGCGTCAATACCGACGACTACCTCGTCCAACCCACTCTTAAGGAGGCCGACGTTCCCGTAGCCACCGGCCAGAAAACCTACGCGGAGTCCCTACGCGGTCGCACCTTCCGCATCGCCTCACCCTCCTTCTTCCAGGTCAACATCAGGCAATTGGAACGACTGGTGGACCTTGTGAAGGAAGGGTTGAAGCTCTCCGGCAACGAAACCCTCGTCGACGCCTATGCCGGCGTGGGCACCTTCGCCCTGCTGCTCGCCCCCTACGCCAAGCGAATTATCGCCATCGAAGATTCCCCCGCTGCCGTCGAAGACGCCAAAGCCAACGCCGACGGACTCCCCAACGTCGAGTTCCTCCTCGGCCGCACCGAAGAAGCCCTCCCCCAACTTCAAGCGTCGCCCGACGGCGTCATCCTCGATCCCTCCCGCAAGGGCTGCCACCCCTCGGCTCTCAAGTCCCTCGCCGGCCTCAAGCCTCGACGTGTGGTCTACGTATCCTGCGACCCCGCAACCCTCGCCCGCGACCTGAAAATCCTCTGCAGGGACGTTTTCTTCCTGGAGAGCGTCACCCCCCTCGACATGTTCCCCCAGACCCACCACGTCGAATGCGTCGCCGTCCTGACCCTTCGCCGCCCTCTGGACGACCTGCTTCTGGCCTCTTCTTCCCCCCGTCGCCGACACCTGATTACATACCTCGAAGTACCCTTCGAAGCCATAACGCCCGACGTCGAAGAGGGCGCGGAGCCGGGAGAATCTCCCGAAGACACCGTCCTCCGCCTGGCTCTCGCTAAGGCCCGGGCCGCCGCAGACCGTCACCCCAACGGCCCCGTCGTCGGAGCCGATACCCTCGTCGTCCTGGAGGGTCGCGCCCTCGGCAAACCCGCCGACCCCTCCCAGGCTCGTCAAATGCTCATGAGCCTCCGCGGAAGCGCCCACCGCGTCTTGACGGGCGTTGCCGTCGTTGACGGCGATTCAGGTAACTTCCGCATCTCTCTATGCGAAAGCCGCGTCCTGATGAGAAACTACTCCGCGTCCGAAATCGACCAGTATATCGCCTCAGGCAGCCCCTTCGACAAAGCGGGCGGCTACGGAGTCCAGGACCAGACCCTCAATCCCGTCGCCCGCGTCGATGGATGCCGCGCAAACGTCATCGGACTTCCCCTATGCACCATGGCCCGCCTGCTCAGGGACTTGCGGTTCAACGTGGAGTCCCTCTCCCTCCCCGCCGAATGCCGGCGGCACCTTCGCAAACAAGGGAAAAAGGAATGAATTTCTTTGGTATTGGCGGCATGGAGCTTATCGTCATCTTGCTCCTCGCCTTCATCATTCTCGGCCCGCGGCAGCTTATCAGCGTGGCCAAGGGTCTGGGCAAGACGATTTCGGAACTGCGGAACGCCATGAACCAGTTCACCCGCCTGCTGGATGACGATGACGACGACCGGAAGGGTGCACCTCCTCAGGCGAAGGACCGCCCGTGAGCCAGGCCCCCTTCCAGAGCCACCTGCTCGAACTCCGCAAAAGGCTGATGATTTCGGCCCTTGCGATCATAGTCACCACCATCGCAGCCTTCGTCTTCCATCGCTGGATAATTGACTTCCTCCTCCTCCCCGCCGATACCCTCACCGAGGAGCCTGGCCGCCTGGTATTCATCGACGTTTTGGAACCCTTCGGCGTTGCCATGAAGGTCTCCATCGTCACGGGGATTGTGCTGGCCCTTCCCATAGTCCTGTCACAGATAATCCTCTTCGTTTCTCCCGGCCTGACCTCCCGCGAAAAACGCTACCTCTACGCCTTCCTCCCCGCCGTGCTCCTCGCCTTCGCCGCCGGCGCCGCCTTCGGATACCTGGTCCTCATCCCCCCCGCCATCAACTTCCTCATCAACTTCGGCGGCAATATCGCCGAGCCTACCGTTCGAATCAGCAGCTACGTCAACCTCATGACCATGCTCCTCTTCTGGATGGGCGTGGTCTTTGAAACCCCCCTTGTCATGCTGATCCTCGCCCGCTTTGGCGTCGTCTCAGCCGCTGGCTTCGCCCGGTGGCGACGCCATTGGATAGTCGTGGCCTTCGTCCTGGGCGCCCTCATCACACCCACCTTCGACCCCATAAACCAGTCCCTCGTCGCCATACCCCTCATAGTCCTCTACGAACTTGGCATCCTCCTCTCCAAACTCGTTGGCCGCAAGCCCGCCACTTCCCCCGAACAAGAATAGATCTGGTAGACAATTCCTTCCCCTGGCCGGGAAGGTGGCATGGCAATTGATCCCTTACGTATCGATGGGGGAAGGTTAGTATGGAGGGTGATTCTCGTTGAGTTCGTGAACCCATACTCCCCAAACCAAAAAGCCCCCCGAAACGGGGGGCCCGACCAACGTAGACGAATGACGCCTACTTCTTTGTTTCCGCTTCCTCCGAGACCTCCACCGAAGCCTCCTCAACCTTCTCTTCAGGCTTGCTCTCGCCCGTCACTCCCCGCTTGAACGCCGAAATCCCCTTCCCCAGGGCAGAGCCTATCTCCGGTACACGTCCGGCCCCGAATATCACCAGCACAATGGCCAGGATGATTCCCAATTCCAACGGTCCTAGCTTTGGCATGGGGCCTCCCTATCAGTGAAATGATTACTCCAAAGAATACCACGCCCCGTCCAACCCGTTCAATGCACCTCGACATCCAAATCCCCACCTCCTTCCCGTTCCCCAATAACCACATCCGGCCCACCCGATTCACAGCCGACCCTCTATAATTCCGCCTCAATTCCAGCCGCACGCACCACTATTTCCAGATTCTCCCATCTTAATAGTATCAGGGGGCCTTCTAACCGCCCCAGACACCTATCCGCCAATCTCCTCCCCTATGCTACACTTATCAATAACACTTACCCGGTCGGAGAAAAATGCGCACCCTTCGCGTCGCCCTCGCCCAGATGAACTCTGTTGTCGGAGACTTGAACGGCAACGTTCAGCGTATCCTGCAATTCATTGACCAGGCCCGTGCCGTGGGCGCCGACGTTGTCGCCTTCCCGGAGATGGCCGTAACCGGCTACCCCGCCGAAGACCTTCTCTTCCGCACCGCCTTCCTCCACGACAATGTGGAAGCTGTCTATCAGGCCGTTGATGAGACCCATGGCCTTGCAGCAGTAATCGGCTACGCTCACCCCCTTGGCGGCCGCGTCTACAACGCCGCAGCCATCGGCGCCCAGGGCCGCCTGGCCGGCCTGTACCGCAAGCACCGCCTGCCCACCTACGGCGTCTTCGACGAAGACAGGTACTTCCATTCCGGCGGCAGCTTCCCCGTCTTCAGAATCGGCGGAGTCCGCGTGGGCGTGAACATCTGCGAAGACATCTGGTTCGCCGATGGCCCCACTGCTCGCCAGTGCAGCGCCGGCGCCGAGGTCATCATCAACATCAGCGCATCCCCCTACCACATGGACAAACAGCGGGAGCGGGAAGACATTGTCAGAAGCGCCGCAATAGACAACGGCGTCCACGTGGCCTACGTCAACGCCGTCGGCGGACAGGATGAACTTGTCTTCGACGGCGCCAGTCTGGTCTTCGACCCTTGCGGCAATCTCATCGCCCGCGCAAGAGAGTTCGAGGAAGACCTCCTAGTCGTGGACCTGCACCTCCCCAATGAGCGGCCCCTTCCACCCATCGACTTCCAGGATTCGACGGCCAGCTCAGTCATTCACGTGTCCGGCGCCTATAACGGGGACCGCCCTCCTCTGGATGAGACGACAATCGCTCCCGTCTTGAAAGGCTCTTCCGAAGTCTACAGCGCTCTCGTCGTCGGCACCCGCGACTACGTCAGGAAGAACGGCTTCTCCAAAGTCCTCGTGGGACTCTCCGGCGGCATCGACTCCGCCCTCACAGCCTGCGTCGGCGCCGACGCCCTCGGCCCGGAGAACGTCAAGGTCGTCGCCATGCCCTCCCGTTTCTCCAGCGAAGGCAGTCTGCTGGACGCCGCCGCCCTCGCCGACAACCTCGGCCTTGAGATGCTGACTATCCCCATTGAAGACGGACATCAGGCCATGCTCAACATGCTGTCGCCGGCTTTCCGCGGCACCCAGGACGGCGTTGCCGAGGAAAACCTCCAGGCCAGACTGCGCGGTAATTTACTGATGGCCCTCTCCAACAAGTTCGGCTGGCTCGTCCTCATCACCGGCAACAAGAGCGAGATGGCCATGGGCTACGCCACTCTGTACGGCGACATGGCGGGCGGATTTGCCGTCCTCAAGGACGTGCCGAAGACCCTCGTCTACGAACTGTGCCGGTGGCGCAACGAGAACGGCTCGCCCACTAACGTCATCCCCCGGGAAATCATCGAAAAGCCTCCCAGCGCCGAGCTGCGCCCCGACCAGAAGGACGAAGATTCCCTCCCCCCTTACGACGTCCTGGACGGCGTCCTCCAAGCCTACGTCGAGGAAGACAAGAGCTATGCGGACATTGTGTCCCTCGGCTACGACCCCGAAACCGTCCGACAGGTCATGTCCGCCGTCGACCGGAACGAATACAAGCGGCGCCAGTCCCCGCCCGGCGTGAAAATCACCGGCAAGGCCTTCGGCAAAGACCGCCGCCTCCCCATCGTCAACGGCTACCGCCAGTTCTAACTCCCCCTTCCTCTGGTCGAGCCGCCGTTCTTGATACTCCAGGGCAACACACCCTGACCGTCCCAAACCTCTCTCATCCCATAAATACAGGTGTTGACAGCGCACGACCATCCATGCAAACATCAGTTTCTGCAAGAGAGGTTATGTTGTATGTCATCGACAATCGAGTGGACGGATGAGACTTGGAACCCAGTAACGGGCTGCACTCGCGTGTCCCCGGGCTGTGACAACTGCTACATGTTTGCGCTCTACCCCCGCTTACGTGCAATGGGTGTTCACGGCTACGAAGCTGCCCCGGACGAAATTCAACTCCTTCACGAACGTTTGGATGCTCCCCTCCACTGGGCAAAGCCCCGCCACGTCTTCGTCAACAGCATGTCCGATGTCTTCCACCCCGAAGTCCCTTTCGAATTCGTCACCGGCATTTTCGATGTCATGGAACAAGCGACTCGTCGCGGCCACATTTTTCAGGTTCTCACCAAGCGTCCAGGCAGAGCTGTAGCCTGGTGGGACCAAAACCGGACTCGCTATGACAACGAATGGCCTGCGGGCGTATGGATTGGCACCTCCGTGGAAAGCCAGAAATACGCCCCCCGGATTACCGTGCTCGCTCGAATCCCCGCACCCACCCGCTTCGTCTCCGCCGAACCCCTCCTCGAAGCGGTCGACCTAAGCCCGTGGCTCAATAACGGTGATCTTCATTGGGTAATAGTCGGCGGCGAAAGCGGTCGCTCCGCCCGTCCCATGCACCTGGACTGGGCAAGAACCATACGAGACCAGACTTTAGAAGCAAATGCAGCCTTCTTCCTCAAACAACTCGGCGGCAAACGAGGCAAACGCTCCGGCACTCAAGCCCTCCTAGACGGCCAAACCTGGACTCAAATGCCCGCCGCGGCGGCAAATTAAGTTGTCCACTCATCGATTCGGCGGTCCCTGGACCGAGGAGAAGCTGGCGATTCTTCGCGCCTATCTTGATGCATACACTACTGCCCTGAAGAACCAACGATTCACTTTGATTTACGTTGATGCATTCGCCGGCCCTGGTTCATATGCTGAATTTGTGGACGAATACGCCGAGTTCCACGAATTCCGCCGCGGCTCCCCGATGATTGCCTTAGAGATTGTAGACAGACCCTTTGATAGGTTGGTTTTCATCGAGAAAGATGCGAAGGCAGCAGGGGATTTGATGACGCTTTCAAACACGTATCGAGGACGCAATATCACAGTCCTTCATGGAGATGCCAACGACGAAATCCCTAAGTTTTGCAACGAGATTGAAGCATTCGATCGGGCCGTTGTTTTCCTAGATCCGTATGCAACTGAAGTCTATTGGCCGACCGTAGAGGCAATCGCAAAGACCAATAAGATTGACTGCTGGATTCTCTTTCCGCGTATGGCCGTCACTCGATTGATGCCAACAGATAGGGAACCCAGAGAAGCGTGGAAAGAGCAGCTAAATCGCATCTTTGGTGGACTCGAATATTGGATGGAGGGATATCAGGACTCTTACCAGATTTCCTTATTCAGCACTGAACCCGGGCAAGAACGAACATGGAGCAGCGAGCAAATTGCGGCAAGATATAAGGAGAGGTTGGGCACTGTATTCCACAAAGTCGCCCAATCTTCACGAACCCTAAGAAACTCAAGAAACGTCCCATTATTTGAACTCTTCTTTGCCGCAGGTAACCCAAGGGGTGCGCCAATAGAGGTGCAAATTGCAGACCATATTTTGAAGAACCTGTAATGTAACTACACCCCCTTCCCCCTCCCCTCACCCCGTGTTAACATCCACCTAACCCTATCCCCCGGAGGTGCCCTATGGCCGCCGTCAAGTATTCCCTCGAAGAATTCATCCAGGACATGGACGCCCTTCTCGCCAAAACCACCGACCAGCAGCGTATCTTCAACGAAGGCTCAACCTATCTGGATCGCCTAATCCGCAACCCGGAGGCCATCCCGGAGGAGTACCGCCGCCCCCTCGGCCGCGGCCCCCGCGCCCGCCACGGCAGCTACAAGCTCCACCAGGGCGAAAACGGCCTCGCAATCTCCTCCGTCATCTGGGGCCCCGGCGACCACATCGGCCCCCACGACCACCGCACCTGGGGCATGATCGGCGTCATGGAAAACGTCCTCGCCGAGACCCGCTTCCGTCGCCTCGACGACCGTTCCAACGAGGAATACGCCGTCCTGGAAAAGGACCGCGTCGCCCTCTCCAAGCCCGGCGAAATCTCCCTCCTCATTCCTGAAGTGGACGAAATTCACCAGATCGACAACGAGACCCACCTGCCCACCGTCGAGATCCACGTCTACGGCAGGTCCCTGGAAGGTCTCCAGAGGTCCAAGTTCGACCTCAAAACCGGCCGCGTTCACTCCTACGTCTCCGGCAAGGCCAACAACGAATAACCCCCCTCTTCTCCCTTCCCCCTCCATCCACATGTCATTCTGAGGAGGCCTCGCGACGAAGAATCTCGCCCCCGAATCCGACCCGCTCCCCCCATCAACCCTGAGGGCCGCTTCGCGAACCGCCGCTCCTCGCCGCGCCATCCCTGTACCTTTCTAAGGAGAAAAAATGCCCACCTTTACCACCGCCCACGAACTCCGCTCCCTCCTCTCCTCCCAGAAGGAATTCGCCCTCCTCGACGTCCGTGACGCTGGCAGCTACAACAGCGCCCACATCCCCGGCGCCAGCCTCCTTCCCCGTCACCGCGTCGAATACGACCTCCCCGCCCTCGTCCCCTTCCGCGGCGCGTCCCTGATCTTCTGCGACGACGCCGGCCAGCAGGCCTCCCTCGCCACCACCACCGCCCGGCGCATGGGCTACACTCGCGTCTCAGTCCTGGAAGGTGGCATCAACCGCTGGACCTCCCTTGACTTCCCCACCGAGTGGGGCACGAACGTCCCCAGCAAGGACTTCGGCGAGCGCATGGAGGTGGAGCACCGCGTTCCCGAAATCGACTCCATCGAACTCAAGCGCCGTATCGACTCCGGCGAAAAGCTCGTAATCATGGACACTCGCACCCCGGAGGAGTTCCAGAATTTCAGCATCCCCGGCGGACGTAGCGTCCCCAACGGGGAGCTTGCTCTTCACGTCACCGACATCCTCGACGAGCACGGCCCCGATACCACCGTCATCCTCAACTGCGCCGGTCGCACCCGCAGCATCATCGGCGCCCGCGCCCTCCAGCGCATGGGCGTCCCCAACGTCTTCGGCCTCAAGAACGGCACCGCCGGCTGGGCCCTCGCCGGCCTCGAGTTGGAGACCGGCGCCGACAGTCTCTCCCTACCCCCCGTTTCCGAAGAAGGAGAAGCCCGCGCCGCCACCTATGCTGGACAGGCGGCGATGGAAGACGGCGTCCAGTTCATGGACATTCACGAACTCAGGCAGGTCATGGCCCGCACCCACCGCGAAACCGTCTATCTCGTCGACGTCCGCCGCGAGGAGGAATACCGAAGCGGTCACAT
Source organism: uncultured Dehalococcoidia bacterium (assembly GCA_951812825.1). GTDB lineage: Bacteria > Chloroflexota > Dehalococcoidia > Lucifugimonadales > JAPULR01. The sequence continues at coordinate 1,752,360 of OX638324.1, forward strand.
CCCCGGCTTCCGCTGGTTCCCCGGCGGCCAGGCCGTCCAGAGGGCCGACGATGTTGCCCCCGTCCGCAACGGCCTCATCGTATTCACCTGCGACGGACGCGTCCGCTCAACCCTCGTCGCCTCCTGGTTCCGCCAGATGGGCTTTCCCAACGTCTACGCCCTCCAGAACGGCGTCATCCAGTGGGCGGACCAGAACTGGAATCTGGAAGCTGGAATGCCCACATCCCACCCCTTTGGCCTTCAAGATGCCAAGTCGAAGACAAAGCTGGTTTCTCCTCAGACCGCCGCAACCACGGAGTTCGCAGCCACGATTTTCGTAGGAATGAGCCCCGAATTCGCCGACGGCCACCTCCCCCGCGCCCGCTGGACTCCCCGCGGCTGGCTCGAGCACACCATCTCCGGCGTCGCCCCTGACAAAAACCAACCCATCCTCGTCACCTGCGCCAACGGCCTCGACTCCCTCCTCGCGGGCGCGACCCTGTCAGAACTGGGCTACTCCCACGTATCCGTACTGGACGGAGGCATGAAAGCCTGGCGAAGTGTTGGCTTGGATATCGAAACCGGCCTCTCCGGCGTCATGACCCCGCCCACCGACGTCGTGGTCATGGGTCCCCACCGCTCCTACGCAGATACCATCCACTACCTCCGCTGGGAAACCGAACTCGGCCAAAAATACACCCCCAAACCCTAACCCAACCACCCCTCCACATTTCATCCTGAGCGCAGTCGAAGGATCTCGCCGCCAAACACCCACCTCCCAAAAGTGACAACTTTCCTTGCCACAAATCCCCCTCTCCCGCTCCCGCGCTTTCGCACCCCTCCTTCCCCTCAAACCCCCCTGGTCGATTTCCTAAACGATCGCCTCCAAGCCCCCTTTGTCCCCGCGGCGACGGGAATCCGCCTCCTACTGCGCTCAACCAATGTAGACCGTTCGCTGACCGCCTTATTTTCTGCCAAACAAAATTGCTGTTCTTATAATTATGTGTTAATATATCGCCATTGGAGGCGAAATGGCAAAGAAGCAACAAAATGCCCTGGAAATAGCCCTTACTCAAATTGAAAGACACTACGGTCGTGGAGCCGTCATGCGGCTCGGTGAGTCCGACACGGTCCACGCCACGGAAGTAATCCCCACCGGCTCCCTCGCCCTTGACCTCGCCCTCGGCGTCGGCGGTATCCCCAAGGGCCGCGTCACCGAAATCTACGGCGCTGAATCCGCCGGCAAGTCCACCCTGGCCATCCACGTCATGGCCGAGAGCCAGAAGCAGGGCGGCATCGCCGCCTACATCGACGTCGAACACGCCCTCGACCCCATCTACGCCGGCAACTGCGGCGTCGACGTGGATTCCCTTCTGGTGTCCCAGCCCGACGACGCCGAGCAGGCCTTGGAGATTACCGAGTACCTCGTCCGCAGCGGTGCCGTCCAGGTGGTAGTCGTCGACAGTGTTGCCGCCCTGGTCCCCCGCTCCGAAATCGAAGGCGACATGGGCGACACCCACGTTGGCTTGCAGGCCCGCCTCATGTCTCAGGCCCTCCGCAAGCTCACCTCCGCCATCAACCGCTCCCACACCGCCGTCGTCTTCATTAACCAGCTCCGCGAAAAGGTCGGCGTCATGTTCGGCAGCCCGGAGGTTACCCCCGGCGGCCGTGCGCTGAAGTTTTACAGCTCCGTCCGCATCGACCTGCGCCGGGTGGAGGCCCTCAAGAGGGGCTCCGAAATGGTTGGCAGCCGCGTCCGCGCCCGCGTCGTCAAGAATAAGGTCGCGCCCCCCTTCCGTGTCGCCGAGTTCGACATCATGTACAGCAAGGGCATCAGCTGGACCGGCGACCTCCTCGAGTTGGGCACCGATCGTGGCCTCATCCAGAAGCGAGGCTCCTTCTACTCCTACGGCGAGACACGCCTCGGTCAGGGACGGGAAAACGCCAAGCAGTTCCTCCAGGAAAATGACGCCATGGCCTTGGAGATTGAAGCCCTTATCCGGGGTGAGAAGTCTGAACCCGTGCCCGCCGCCGCGCCCGCCGACTGATACCATTACCCCCTCTCAGAGAGGCCACAGGACGCCTTCCAGGCGGCGCAAGACTCCCAGGAGTCCCCTTGATGTTGCCCTGCGCTTCCTCTCCTACCGCGGGCGCAGTGAAGCGGAAATCCGCCGCCGCCTGAGCAAAGACTTCTCCCCTCAGCAGGTGGAAGAAACTGTCGCGCGCCTCAAAGAGTCCCGACTGCTGGACGATGCCGCCTTCGCAAAAGCCTGGCGCAACAGCCGCGAACGTCACGCCCCCCGCTCCAGGTTCATGATCCGTCAGGAATTGGCCCAGCGCGGCGTAAGAGGCGAGGTTGCGGAAAACGCCCTAGAGGGCCTCGACGAAGAAGAAATGGCCCAGCGCGTCGCCGCCAAATTCCTCAGACGACTCTCCGGCCTGGACCGCCGCACCTTCCATACCAGGATGATGGGCTATCTGCGCCGACGCGGTTTCAACTACCGCACCTCCGCCGACACCACCCAACGCCTCTGGACGGAGCTATCTAAGGCACCGGAAGTCTCTGACTAAACTATCTGACAGCAAGCCCCGATCTACCGCACCCGGCTCACTGCAAAATACACCGCCAGCCCCAGAAACAGCAGCGCGAACCCAATGTCCAGGAAGTCGTATCTATACGTTATGGGCCGCAATTGAACAACCGCCATTGCTACGGCAAATGCGACGGCTACCCCGGCCCCTGCGATGAGAGAAAGACCCAGCCCCCGCTTCCGATTCGTCACTCGACTCACGGCCTCTCCCAGCAGATACCCAATCCCGGCTGCCAAAATCCCCGTCACAAACGGGAAATGGCCGAATTCCAGGCGCAGAATAGCTCCAACTACCCCAAGAATGCCCCCCAGCCCCACCGCCGATGCAGACGCCAACAAATACTGCATTGAGCTCACGTCGAACACCGGCGGCTTACGCACCCGCGCACAGTCGTTGCACCGGCTCCCCACCGGCGTCTGAATCATGCACCGCGGGCAGATGAACCGTTCGCACCTGCCGCAGGCCAGCCTCGTCTCCACGTTTGGGTGCGTAGCGCAGTAGTTTACGGTCTCCTGGTACTCCATATCCCCTTCAGCCTTCGGAATCCTTGGTGAAAGTGGGCGCACGGCTTACCCACTCGTCCCGGTCGTCCACGTCCCGGTCCCTGATCAGCCGGTTCAACAGCACCCTGGTCGTTGAGTAGCCGGGCACATAGGGCTTCCCATTTGCCGTCAATCGCCTCAGGACTATTATCCCAATCATACCAAAGCAGTACCAGATAACCACCGCGGATTGGCCCAGCAGGAACGACCACAAAGGCAGCAGCAATAGGGACACCAGCACCATCAACGCGGACCGGCGTATGAAATACCCCGGCAGCCCCACGGCGATGAAAAACCAGAGCTGGTAGAACGCCATGCCCAGAAGTCCTCCCGCCGCCGTCCCAATGCCGCGCCCCCCCTGAAACTTCAGGAATATGGGCCAGTTATGACCTACGATGGACAGAAGGCTGGCGATGGCCAGCGCGGGCGTGCTCCGGTCGAACCCCATCAGAAAGTTCGCGGTCCAGACCCCCGTCGGCCCCTCCACCTGCACGTCCAGCAATACAATTCCAACCCATACCGGGGAAGCCCCTTTGATGAATATCTCAAAAAAACCCAGCGGTATGAGCCATCGCTTCCCCACGTGCTCGTACACGTTGGAGCCGCCCACGTTGCCGCTTCCGTACTTCCGAATGTCGATGCCGCGGACCAACCGGCCGATGATATAGGCTGTGGGTATGGAACCCACCAGGTAGGAATAGACGAATAGCAGAGCCAGTTCCACGACGCGGGGCCTTTCCCTACCCTAGTCCTCCGTCGGGCTGGCGGCCCCGCGGGCGCACCTGGCGCGCAGCGCCTCCACCACCTCTTCCGGCGGCCCGATGTGCCCTGGCAGCCTCTCGTCGTCCTGTCCGAGGGCGTGATAGTCGCTGCCTCCACACGGTAACAGGTCGAACCGCTTGGCGATCTCCCGCAGCTTCCTGACAGTCTTTGGCGGGTAGTGGCTGTAATACACCTCCATACCCGCCAGCCCCGCATCCTTCATCCGCACCAGGTGCGCATCCAGGTTCTTCACGTAAGATGGATGTGCCAAAACCGCCGCGCCCCCCACTCCCCGAATGATGCCGACGGCGTCCACCGGGCTGAGCTTTTGCCGGTCAACGTAGGCAGGGCCATCTCGTCCCAGGTACAGATCGAACGCATCCTTCACCCCGGGCACGTATCCTTTTTCCACCATCGCCAGCGCAATGTGAGGTCGTCCGACGGCTCCGTCGCCGGCAAAGTGCAGCACCCGCTCCCACTCTAGGGGAAGACCCAATTCTTCCAGCCTGTTGACCATGGCCCGCCCCCGCCCAACCCGTCCCTCCCGGAACCCAGACAGAACCCGCTGAAACTCTCTGTCCTTCCAGTCCAGAAAATACCCGAGCACGTGTATCTCCGAGTCCCCCGCCTCCGTGCTCAACTCAATACCCGGTATCAGCCTCAGGTCGGGAAACTGCTCCTTCGCCACGTAGGCCTCCGACAGCCCCTCCGTCGAATCGTGGTCGGTGATGGAGGCAATCCGAAGTCCTCGTTCCCCCAGCAGCTTCACCAACTCTGTAGGCGACAATCGCCCGTCGGAAGCAGTTGTGTGCAAATGCAGGTCTACAGTCGCCAAAGCGTTCACTCCACCAGCCGGTCTATCCGCTCCACGCGGGAAGCCCGGCCTGTCTCATCGTCTATCTCTACAAGCACGGAGTTGAAGGTCACCGGCCCCTTCGCCACGGAGAACCGCTGCGGTGTCTGCGTTAGAAACTTCTCCAAGACCGCGTTGGGGTCCGTCCCGATTACCGAATTGATCGGGCCCACCATCCCCAGGTCGGAAACAAAGGCCGTACCCTCCGGCATTATCCGGTGGTCTGCCGTTGGCACATGGGTATGCGTACCCACCACGGCGCTCACCCGCCCGTCCAGAAACCAGCCCAACGCCTGCTTCTCCGAGGTCGCTTCCGCGTGGAAGTCCACCAGCACAATCGTCTCCGGTGGCCCTCCCACCTCCGCAAGCACCCGGTCCGCCTCCCGAAAGGGACAGTCAAGCGGCTCCATGAACACCCGCCCCATCAGGTTCAGCGTCACCACGTTCCCCACCCTGAGATGCCCTCTTCCGGGCACCCCCGGTGGAAAGTTGGAAGGCCTCACAATGGGCAGGTCCTCCTGCATGTGCGGAATTATCTCCTTCTTCTTCCAGATATGATTGCCTGTCGTAAGCACGTCCACGCCGGCCTCCAATAGCTGCTGCGCCGTCTTGTAAGTGATTCCCAGGCCTCCCGCGGTGTTCTCTCCGTTGCACACCACCAGATCAAGGCCATACTCCTGTCTCAGAGAAGGCAGCAGACTCTGGACCGCCTTGCGGCCCGGACTGCCCATCACGTCGCCAATCATCAACACACGCAAGGGAAACTAACCCTCTCTTCCGTTGGGTTTGTGGGTCCAAAAGCCCCGAATGAGTGCGGACTCGCTACCCGTGAAGACAGCATTCCTCCTATTGACGCTGAAGGATGCGCTTGGCATGGCGAATAATCATCCAGCGTCTGGAGGCAGCTAATGGGCTATCTCAATATTGCGGGTTTCCCGCACCACGGTCACCTTTATCTGACCGGGGTAGATCAGCTCCTCTTCCACCTTCTTGGCAACGTCCCGCGCAAGCACGGCGGCCTCGAAGTCGTCTATATGCTCCGGCCTGACAATAATCCTCACCTCGCGGCCTGCCTGTATGGCGTAAGCCTTCTGCACTCCGTCGAAGCTGGTAGCCACACCCTCCAGCGCTTCCAGCCGCTGAATGTACTGCTCCAGGCTCTCCTTGCGGGCCCCCGGACGCGCCGCGCTGATGGCGTCGGCGGCGGCCACGATGAGCGCCTCCACGGATCCCCGGTCGTCCTCGTGGTGCTCCACGATGGCCCTGCGCACCTCGGAGTCGATGCCGTACTTCTCAGCAATGTCGTCGCCGATGTCTACGTGGCTGCCCTGCACTTCGTGGGTCATGGCTTTGCCAATGTCGTGAAGCAGTCCGCCGGCCTTGGCGACTTCAACATCTGCGCCCATTTCAGAGGCAATCATGCCAGACAGTAGGGATACTTCAACCGAATGCTGGAGAATGTTTTCCCCGTAACTGTAGCGGTACTTCAACCTGCCAAGAAGCTTCTTCAGTTCAGGACTGAGCCCCTTCACGTTGGCGTCGAAGGTGGCTTCCTCGCCTGACTTGTGGATGACCTCCTCCACCTCAACCTGGGCCTTGCGAACAATGTCCTCAATCCGGCTTGGGTGGATGCGACCGTCCTGGATCAGCTTCTCCAGCGCAATCCGCGCGATCTCCCGGCGAATGGGGTCAAAGCAGGAGATGGTAATCATCTCCGGCGTGTCGTCTATCAGAATGTCCACGCCCATGGCGGCTTCCATGGCGCGGATGTTGCGGCCCTCTCGGCCTATCAGGCGTCCCTTCATACCATCGCTGGGCAGGGCCACGCGGGATGTGCTCCTCTCGGACACCACGTCCGAGGCCAGCCGTTGAATTGCCAGCGTTATCACCTTCCGGGCCTCGTCGTCCACCCGGTCTTTCATCTGCCGTTCTAACTCGTAGTAGCGCTTGGCCAAATCGTGGTTCATCTCCTGTTCTGCTCGGGTCAGAACCACTCCGCGGGCCTCCTCGGATGAGAGGCCGGCAATCCTTTCTAGCTGTTCAACCTGCTCCTTCTTGAGTTCTTCCAGGCGGGCTTTTTCCTCTTCTACGCCCGCCTCCTTGGTTGCAATGGCGGTTTCCCGCTTGTCCAGGGTCTGACCCCGGCTCTCTAAGTTCTCTTCTCTGTGTCGATGGCGCTTCTCCTGCGTGCGCAGGTCGCGGCGTCTCTCCTTGATTTCCTCTTCAGCGCCCGACCGGAGCTTCAAGGCAGCTTCTCGCCCTTCTAGTATGAGTTTGCGCTTCTGCTCTTCGGCCTCCTCGATTATTTGCTGAGCTTCTAGCCTGGCGGCCTTGATGCCTTTGCCTGTCAGTGCTGAGAGGAAGGCGGCAATAAAGTTCGGCAAGATTGTCACCGTCCTTCCGAAAAACTAGACCCTACTATTCAGTTTTTGTAATTGATATGCAGGAATCCGAATTGCGTAATGATAGCCCTTGCGGAAACTGGGTGTCAAGAATTCGTTGTTTCCCAATGGCTATTCTTCGCCTAGGCGTCGTCCGGCAGCAACTCCCGACGGGCCTGGAAAAGTGTGATTGCCAATCACGAAATAGCACGCCAGCCCCATAGTGAGCGAGCTGCTTGAGATAAGCAGCAAAAGCACACCCACCAGCACCAGCCCGTACGTGGCCGCTTTCAACACGCTCATCTCCCCGAAACTGGAAGCGATACCGAGTCCCATCAAAATGGACGCAACCCATGAGATTGACAGGAATCCAATGTGCAGTGCGTCACCAACGCTGTAAACCGCTAGCGCCAGGTCCTGCACATAGCTTGTTGCCCGGCCCCTGTTCCTGAACCACCATGTGATTCGAGGCCGTCTGCATGATGAAGACTCCCCACGCGATGATCATCCCAATCAGCCCTGTCCACAGCGTCAGCCGAAAGAGGGGCATAACGCCAAGTGCCACAATTGGTCATAATCAAACTACCCATAATACAAACCTGATCCCCCTTTCAGATTTGATATCGGATGCCATCAGCCATTTTGCCCCGGCGCAAGAAGACCAATCCGTCAAGCGTTCTAACCGGTCCACTCCAATTTCGTCTTCAAATGATTGAGGGCGCTCCAGGGAATCTTGTCTTCGTACTGTAAGCGTCCCACGATAATGCCCGGTGCTACGCCCTGTTTGTCAGCGAATGCGCAAACATCCCCGGCGCCGAAGTCGCGGGCGTCTGAGAACCGCCTCCAGTCTCCTCGAGGGATTAGAAAATCAGCGGCCCAACGATTTGCTGCTCGCTCCTCCTCTTGAGTCTGATTGTCATTTGTCTTCACGTATATCCGCCGTTTGCCGTGGAGCAAAACGTGGGCAGCCTCGTGAAAGAAGCTGAACCAGAGCTGGTCATCCCGCAAATGACGCGCCGTCAACTGGATTAGTGCCTTCCTGGGAGAAATCCAACGCGTCGCTGCGTGCAGGGATGTCCTGCGGAATGGCTTGATTATGGTCAGAGCCACTCCTGTCTCTCTACAAAGACGCCGAGCCTCTATTATGGATTCCGTATTCCTCCCCGCCGTTAGGGCCCGAATTCTATGGAGGGCATTAATGAACGACGACTTGTCGTATCCCTCCGTGGTTAGCTCTCCTGCCGCTAGTTCCCCCAGCCGAAGCCAGGATGCCAGGCCATACTTGTCGCTGGTAAAGGATGGGGAGTGTCTGAAAGCAACGTTGGAAAGCAGCTTATCCCCATAATTCGCCTCCCACACGTCAACGTTGTCAACGCCGAAGAATCGCAAAATTGCCCCTACCCTGTCCTCTCCCTTGGCCGGTTTTGCAATCGCTCCCCTCTTTACCAACTCGTTGATCGGAAAGTTCTTTGCCCAGGCCTTCTGTCTCTCCGCCTCCAACTTCTCAGCCTCACGCTCCAGGAAGAGGCGGTAATCCGCCTCTATTCCAAGCCAGATCCGGGCGTCCAACCCCAACGCCTTCTCAAGCTGGACCGCCGTCACAGGTTCGACAGACGCTCTCCCGGAAACTATCTCGCTGATCAGCTTGGGAGATCGATTGCACCGTCTCGCCAACTCGGCTTGAGACATCTGCAATGCTTCCAAATGCTCACCAAGAATTTCGCCCGGAGGCACGGCATAGTCCGGCTGATATGTGTACGTCTCTCTGGCCATAGTTTCCCTCCCTAGTGGTAGTCGACAACCTCCAGAATCACAATTGCGGTTTCTCTGCTCCTGTCCAAACTCCCGTCATCTCTCATCGGCAGAGGCTCGTGGTTCGGCTCAAATACAAGCCGGTGCGGATGTGCTAGGTCAACGGCAAACTGCCCTGTCCTGTCGCCCGTCAACTGGTGGAGCCGCATCGGACGGGTCGACGGAACGTGGGATAAACTGGGAGCATTGTTCAATACTCCCATTCTTCTCTGAATTACCCTCCCCATTTCAACCCCATACCTCCTCTGCAGGTTCCGACGAGAGTTGAAGATCCTTTGGAGCCTACGCGTCTTGAAACTGATCTCCACTTTCTCGTGCTAATGGCATTTCGACTTTCCCCCAAGCCCTCAAAAGAATTTCCAATTGGGTAACAATTATCCAACAATGTTGATTGAATATCAACGGAGCCTTGTCCAAGTCCCCCTCCATCCCCCGTACCCCCTCTCCCTTGACACCCCCTTTCGCCGTGAGATAGCATTTTCCTTTAATCCCACGCACTGGAGGGGAACAATTTCGGCCCTCACAAAGGGCCGCGACCCGCGGGGATATAGCTCAATTGGGAGAGCGCGGCGTTCGCAATGCCGAGGTTGGGGGTTCGATTCCCCCTATCTCCACCATTAGCCCCTGTAGCTCAGAGGATAGAGCGGTGGCTTCCTAAGCCGCGCGTCGGGGGTTCGAATCCCTCCAGGGGTGCCACAGGAGCGTAGCTCAGTCTGGCCAGAGCGCTGGTCTCCAAAACCAGTGGTCGGGGGTTCGAATCCTCCCGCTCCTGCCATAAAATTCAACCACCCATCCACGGGAGGGCATGCCCACATCCGTCTCTCGCCCTGCAACCTCCACAAAAAGGAGTTTCTACACCGTCCCATATTTTTGGATAATACTGCGTACCCTTTCGGTGCCGCCACCCTTTCTGATATAGTATTTCCTGTCTGCCGTGCCGAGGTGGTGGAATTGGTAGACACGCAGTCTTGAGGGGGCTGTGGGCGAAAGCTCGTGTGGGTTCAAGTCCCGCCCTCGGCACCAAGGAGCTAGGCAAGAGGGCGACGTAGCCAAGTGGTTAAGGCGGGGGTCTGCAAAACCCCTATTCGGCGGTTCGATTCCGCCCGTCGCCTCCAATTCCTTCCCCCTCTCGGATTGCCAAACCCAAGCGTTGGCGGTGTCCACTCCCCGGTGTTGGCAGGCCAACGAATCTTTACGGCATCTACCAGGGCAAAAAGGCCGGGGTGGCGGAATGGCAGACGCGGCGGACTTAAAATCCGCTACTTTGATCGGTGTGCGGGTTCGAATCCCGCCCCCGGCACCAAGGCCCGCTCCATAGCGGCGCCGACAGACAAAAGCGACGAATCTTCGGAGGGAGTCCATGGATAACGTCAACATGACCACGTTGAAGCGGTGGCTTCTCTGGATTGTGCTTCCCGTAGCCCTTCTCTCCATAGTTATCGACCTCTCCCCCTGGCCCGGCGGCATCGAAACCCTGATCTTCATCTGCTTGGTCGTCATCTGGGGCTTCTTCATCGCCCGCCCCAGGCTCGACAGATAGAAGTGTGGCCGCGGATTTCCCCGTTCACACCCACACCGGCAGCCTAATCCGCCAGTCCGCAGATCACCCCCCGCCCGTGCTATAGTATTTCCTCAATGGCTAACCGTTACTTCACCCTCCAGGAAGCCCGCAGCATGCTCCCCTGGCTCGCCGAGCAATTCGACAAAATCGACGTCGCCAGGGAAGAGGAAAGCCGCCTCCAGCAGGACACCGTCGACATCTACAGAAAGAGCCACAGCAACGGCAAGGGCGGCATGGAAAAGGAGATTTCCGCCTCCCAGGAGGCAGTGGAAGAGGCCATGACCAGGACCACCGCTCTGGCTCGAGAGATTACGGACCGGGGCATCATCGTACGACATATTCAATCCGGCCTCGTGGATTTTCTCTCCCATCGCGATGGCCAGGAAATCTTCCTCTGCTGGATCCGTGGAGAAGAGGATATCGCCTTCTGGCACGGCGTCCACGAAGGCTACGCCTCCCGCAAGCCCCTGTAGCCTGCGCCGCGAGACTCCCTTGCCCCTCCCACTTTCAACCAACGGAAGCCCACATCCTCCAATGGAGTTGAATGACGCCGCCTCCCTCGAAGACTTTGTCAAGGACTACGCCCTCGAAATCGGCTTCGACCTCGTCGGCATCTCCTCCGCCGATACCTTCGAAGACCACAAGCGCGTAACCCTCCAGCGACTGCGGGAAGGTCTCATGGACGGCCTCCCCTGGTTCAACCAGGCGCGCGTGGAGCGCGGCACAGACCCCCAACGCCTTCTCCCCGGCGCCCGCAGCATCATCTCCGTGGCGCTGAGCTACCACCTCCCCGCCAACGGCCCGCCCCAAACCCTCCAAGGCCGCGTCGCCCGCTACGCCTGGGGCGACGACTATCACAAGGTGATGAAGAAACGCCTCAAGCTCTACGTTCGCGGTCTCTCCGAGCGTCTCGGCCGGGACGTACAAGCCCGCTGGTACGTCGACGACGGGCCCATGCTCGACAGGGCGGCGGCTCAGCGTGCCGGCGTCGGCTGGTTCGGCAAGAACACCAACATCCTAACCTCCAGCCACGGCTCCTGGGTCTTCCTTGGCCAAATAGTCACGGACCTCGAGCTCAAGCCTGACGCTCCCCTGAAGAAAAACTGCGGCTCCTGTACCCTTTGTCTGCGAGCCTGCCCCACCGACGCCCTGCCTGCCCCCTACGTCATCGACAACGAGCGGTGCATCTCTCACCAGACCATCGAAAACCGCGGAGACATCCCCCTTGAAATCCGTCCCCTCATGTCCGATTGGGTCTTCGGCTGCGACATCTGCCAGGACGTCTGCCCCGTCAACGTCAAAGCCCTCTACACCCGCGAGCAGGCCTTCAAGAAAAAGCGCTTCACAACCCTACAGCTACTTGAGATGCTCGAAATGACCGAGGACGAATTCCGCCAACGCTTCTCGAACAGCCCCCTCAAACGCGCCAAGCTGGCCGGACTCAAACGCAACGCCTGCGTAGCTCTCGGTAACTCCTCCGACCCCTCCGCAGTCCCAACCCTCATCCGCGCCCTCTCCGAAGAACTACCCCTCGTCCGCCGCCACGCCGCTTGGGCCTTGGGCAGACTCGGCGGCACAGACGCTCGGGCGGCCCTCCAACGCGCCCTTCGGACGGAAACCGACCCACCAACCCGCCGCGAAATCCAGGAAGCTCTCGCCAGCCTGAATGGGTCGATATCAATAACCCACGCCACGCACCCGGTATGGGCTGGTTTCAAACCAACCTTCCCGACCCACCACAACATTCCCTCGTAGGGGCGGTTCGCGAAACGCCCTCCCCCTCAACCCAAACCTGACGCCAACGCAACGCCGATCCCCTAGCATCTCGTCCCTTTCCCCATCTTGCCGAAATTGATCCCTCACTAGCCATTATGCAAGGTTCTCCAACGGCAGGACGGCCCTCACCCCAGCGGTATCCGCTTTCCATCCTTACTCCGGCGGAAGGAACCGATGCAAAACTCGTTGCCTTCCGGGTCGGCCATCGTGACTCCTCCACCCGGTCGAGGCTCGCTTATTCTCCTGCCTCCGAGCGCCTCTATCCGAAGCATGGCGTCATCAACATCTGGCACAACAAAGCACATGTGACATCGATTCTTCACAACCTTGGGTTCGGGCACCTTCTGCAGCACGAGCAATGTCGTAGAGTCGAGGGAACCTACCGTCAACCACCCACCCCCGCTACGCACCGGCCCCGGTTCTTCCCCAAGCATAGCTCCCCAGAAAGCACCTTCCCGCTCAATGTCTTCCACATCCAGTGTTACCGCCCCGATTTCCAATACAATTCCCCCACTGGGAGCGGTCTGCATCGGTCCCTTTGAATCAGTTACAGTTTCGCGCATTCTCCATCACCGGCTGCAATCGCATGAAATTCGCCCCCACTCCCCTCACACCAGCCCCAAAACCTCCGCAATGCTGGAAATCCTCCTCCCCTCCCAACTCTCCCGACTCCCGTCCGCCTCGTCATACGGCGCCCGCATCAACACCGCCGTCATCCCCGCTTGTTCTGCCCCGCTCAACTCGACGTCGCTCCCATCCCCCACGTACAGACAGTCCTTGGCCTCCACTCCCAGCCTCTCCGACGCCAGCGCGTAAATCCGAGGGTCCGGCTTGGCCAGTCCAACATCAAACGACAGAATCGCCACGTCAAACATGGGCGCAAAGGGCGTCGATTCCCACACCAGGGAAACTTCTTCCATGCAATTGCTGATCAAGCCGACCCTGTACCCCCTGCTATTCAAGGCAGCATAAGTCTCGACCACTCCCGGACGTGGAATGATCGAGTCCCGCGAGAATTCCAGCCGTAGCCTCGCGCTGGCCCTTATTCTATCTTCGCCGGGATTCACTCCTAGCCTTCCACATATGTGTATCAGAGCCGCTTCGATGGAAGAAAATCCGCCGGTCATAAGCTCATGCATAGCGTCCGCCCATTCCCTGGCAAATTCATCCCCATCAACCCCGAGAACATCTGCCATTTCGTCCCTGTTCTCGGGATAGTCCGGCAAGTCAATCAGCGTGCCAAAAAGGTCGAAAATCACCGCCTCGTACTTCTTCACACCTGGCCGCTTTCCCCCTGTCCATTCTCTTCCCGCCGCATGTCGAGCCAACTCCCTATCCCCGGCTGCAATCGCATGAAATTCGCCCCCACTCCCCTCACACCAACCCCAACACCTCCGCAATGCTGGAAATCCTCCTCCCCTCCCAACTCTCCCGACCCCCGTCCGCCTCGTCATACGGTGCCCGCATCAACACCGCCGTCATCCCCGCTTGTTCTGCCCCGCTCAATTCGCCGTCGCTCCCATCCCCCACGTACAGGCAGTCCTCGGCGACCACTCCCAGCCTCTCCGCCGCCAGCGCGTAAATCCGAGGGTCCGGCTTCGCCAGCCCAACATCAAACGAGAGAATCGCCGCGTCAAACATGGACGCAAATGGCGTCGATTCCCACACCAGGGAAACTTCTTCCATGCAATTGCTGATCAAGCCGACCCTGTACCCCCTGCTATTCAAGGCAGCATAAGTCTCGACCACTCCCGGACGTGGAATGATAGAGTCCCGCGAGAATTCCAGCCGTAGCCTCGCGCTGGCCCTTATTCTATCTTCGCCGGGATTCACTCCTAGCCTTCCACATATGTGTATCAGAGCCGCTTCGATGGAAGAAAATCCGCCGGTCATAAGCTCATGCATAGCGTCCGCCCATTCCCTGGCAAATTCATCCCCATCAACCCCGAGAACATCTGCCATTTCGTCCCTGTTCTCGGGATAGTCCGGCAAGTCAATCAGCGTGCCAAAAAGGTCGAAAATCACCGCCTCGTACGCCTTCACCTCTACCCGCTCTCCCCTCCCCCCTGCTCTTTCGCCTCCCTGCGCTTATTGAGTGCCTTGTTCAGGTCGTACTTCAGGTCGCGAATCAGAAAGCCCAGCCCCGTGAGGAAACTGGCAAGCAACACCACAATGGCTGGTATGAATGTCGTCACGAAAATGTAAAGCAGTATCCAGCCTATATTTTCTAGGACTTCCATTTGGGCATTCTACTCCCATTGCCAATGAGGGTAAAGGACGACTCCATTACCTTCTCACCCTTGGTGAGAGAGGATTGAGGTGAGGGGTGCCCGGGGTGTCCCGCTCCGGTTTCCCGCCTTGCGACGCTCCTTACCCCAACTTATAATGGCCCTGATTAAAGGGTTCTTACCCTTATCTACGTAACGAGGGGTGTTCTTGGATGGGCGATAGACTAGCTGGCAAAGTTGCAATCCTGGCCGGAGGCGCCACGGGCATGGGCCGCTCCACAGCCATCCGGTTCGCCGAAGAGGGCGCAAAGGTCATGATCGCCGACCGCAACGTGTACGGCGCTCAGGAGACTCTCGCCATGGTCAAGAAGATTACCCCCGATGCGGACATCGTTTCCGTCGATGTTTCCAAGTGGGACCAGGTCCAGAACATGGTCGACGCCACCGTCGAACGATTCGGCCGGGTAGACGTGCTCGTCAACCTGGCCGCCATCCTCATGCTCACCCCGCCCCTGGTGGACATCGAGGAGCGCCAGTGGGACCTCATCATGGACACCAACCTCAAGGGCACCTTCTTCACCTGCAAGGCCGCCATCCCCGTCATGCTCAAGAACGGCGGCGGAGCAATCGTCAACATCTCCTCCTCCGCAGGCCTCGACGCTTGGACCCGCTCCCTCCCCTACAACATCAGCAAGGTCGGTGTTATCCACCTCACCTCCGTCATCTCCGGCCAGTACACCTCCCAGGGCATCCGCGTCAACTGCGTCGTCCCCGGCCCGGTGGACACCCCCCAGGCCCGCGGTAGCACCCAGAGCTCCCAGACTCTCGAGGAAGCGGCTCTGGAGCACCCCATGGGCCGCATCGGTCGCCCCGAGGAGATAGCCAACGCCATCCTCTTCCTCGCCTCCGACGAAGCCTCCTTCGTCAGCGGCGCCACCTACGTCGTCGATGGCGGCGCCCGCACCGCCGGACGCCGCCTCTGATCGCTCAACCCCCACAACACTCAGAAGGAATTGTCATGGACAAGCTCAAGGAAATAGCCAAGCGTGCCGTCGAAGACTACGGCTTCCGCCAGATCGCCCAGTGGAGCCCCGACGACCTTGTCGACCAGTGGGACCTCACTGACTCGGAAGCCAATGTGCTGAAAGGCCCCCTGAAGGACGAAATAGACCAGCTCCCCGTCCCCGTTGAGCCCGTCGACTACGAGGCGGTAGAAGGCCGACTCAACGACCTCATAGAAGAATCCCTCAGCTAGGTATTCGCGTGACCGGTAGATTGAAAAACAAAGTCGCCCTCATAACCGGCGGAGCCTCCGGCATCGGACGCGCCGCCGCCCTCCGATTCGCCCACGAGGGCGCGAAGGTCATGATCGCCGACCGCAACTCCGCCCTCTCCGCCCAGACCCTCGCCGAACTCCACCAGATCACCCCCCACGCCGCCTCCGTGTCCGTCGACGTATCCAAGACCGACCAGGTCCAGCAAATGGTCGACGATACGGTCTCCCGCTTCGGCGCCCTCAACATCCTCGTCAACGCCGCCGGCGTCCTCCTCCTATCGCCACCCTTGGCCGAAATCGATGAGCGCGACTGGGACCTGATGATGAACACCAACCTCCGCGGCCTCTTCCTCTGCTGCAAGGCCGCCATCCCCGTCATAGAGCAAAGCGGCGGCGGGGCAATCGTCAACATCTCCTCCATGGCCGGCATCTCCGCCTACGCCCGCTCCCTCCCCTACGCCGTCAGCAAGGCCGGCGTCATCCACTTCACCCTCGGCGCCGCGAGCCAGTACACCTCGCGCGGCATCCGCATCAACTGCATCGCCCCCGGCACCGTCGATACCCCCCAGGCCCGCGGCAGCAGCGGCAGCGCCGATGCCCTGCGGAAGATTGCCGAAACCCACCCCATGGGCCGCATCGGCCGTCCCGAAGACATCGCCGACACCATCCTCTTCCTCTCCTCCGACGAAGCCGCCTACATCAGCGGCGAAACAATCATCGTCGACGGCGGCTCCCGGACCCTCCCCCCCAACATCTAACCCCCGCTTCAGACATTACGCATTTCAGCCTCTCATGTAGGCAACCGTCTTCTCCAGCCCTTCGAGTAGCCCAACCCTGGGCTCCCATCCTAGAGTCCGTTTTGCCTTCGAAGAATCAAGGGTAATGTGCCGCACGTCGCCGGGTCGTGCGTCTCCATAGACTGGGGATTCACCGTACCGGGTCAGGGACTTTAGCTGCTGAAATACCTCGTTTACCGACGTTCCTTCGCCGGTCCCGAAGTTGAGCGTCAGCGATCTAGCGTGTCTCATCGCCATGTCGTGGGCCCGGACAAAGTCGCCGACGTAAACGTAATCTCGCGTATGTTCGCCGTCCCCGAAAATCTGGACGACGTCGCCGTCCAACATCTTTCTCGCGAAGATAGATATCACCCCCGACTCCCCGTGCGGGCTCTGCCTTGGTCCAAAAACGTTGGCTAATCGCAACACCTTTAGTGGAATCGAGTCCGGCAGCATCATGCGGAAGTAGCATTCCGATGTCCACTTGCTGAGGGCGTACCCGCTAATGGGGCGGATGGGGTGATCCTCGTCACACGGCATATATTCGGGTTCTCCGTACAGCGCTCCTCCGGTGTTGACGTAGAGCACCTGCTCGCACCCTGCTTCTTTTGCAGCCCGGCAAACACTTAGCCCGCCCAATATGTTCACTCGTGCGTCCAGACATGGATTGCTCATGGAAACTGAAACAGACGACTGCGCTGCCATGTGCGAGATTACGTTGGGATTGAAGGCCTTCGCCACACTCACAAATCCATCGTCGGCTATGTCGATATCGACAATCTCGACGTTATCAGGCAGGTTTGAAGGCATCCCGGTAGAGAGATTGTCCACGACCAGTACATCATGCCCTTTGGCCAGTAAACCGCCGACTACGTGCGACCCCATGAATCCAGCACCGCCTGTAACAAGTACCCTAGCCATGCTTCCCTACCCCCAACCCCTCATCAATCTACGAATAAACACACGCGTCCCGCACCGCCTCCGAAAGCGCCCTCAGCCGTTCCTCGTTCGACTCCTCCCCCCGGACCCCGTTGGTGATAATCGCCACCGCCAGCCGCTCCGCCAGGTCCACCCAGCCGACGCTGCTGCCGAATCCGCTGTGCCCGATGCTGTGGTTGTACCTGCCCGAAGACCTCTGACTCCCCATCCGCGGGTCGTCCACCGCAAACCCCAAGCCCAACTTCACCTCGTTGTCTGAAAGCACGTCCTTCCCCTCCTCCTGAACGGCGGCAACGTACCGAATTACCCCGGACCGAATCACCTCCACCCCGTCCAACTCTCCCGACATCCCCAACATCGCGTAGAAGCGCGCCAGGTCCCGCGCCGTGCTGATCCCGTTGGCCGCGGGAATCACCGCCTGGTGTATCGCTGGCTGGTTGAAAACAGCCACCACCTCCGGCGTCTCGATCTCCTCCGACACGTACAGCTTCGCCACCCGCCCCTCCTCCGACGCCGGCAGCCCCAGGTAAAAGTCATTCATCCCCAAAGGCTCCGTCACCTCTTCCTGCAGAAACTGGCTGATGGGCCTCCCGTCCACCCGACGCAGCACTTCTCCCACCACCCATCCGAAGTTCAGCGAATGATAAGCAATAGCCTCACCCGGACGGAATCGCGGCGGGGCCTTCGCTACTGCAGCCACGCACGCATCCCAGTCGACCATCTTGTCCGGCGTCAACTCCGCCGGGGTGTCGGGAAAGCCCCCCGTGTGGGTCAGAACATGCTTCACCGTCACGTCCTCTTTCCCCCCCTCGCGAAATTCAGGCCACCGGTCGCCGATCCAGTCCCCCATCTCCAGCAGTCCCCGCTCCCACAGAAGGTGCCAACAGAAGGCCGCCAGCGGCTTCGTTGAGGAAAAGATGACGAAGAGAGTGTCCTCATTCACCGGTTTCCCCGCCTCCTCGTCTGCCATACCCCCGTGGATGTCCAACACCAACTTCCCGTGCCGGTACACGGCCATCGCCGCGCCGGGATGCAACCCCTGCTCTATCTGCTCGTTAAACAGCGCCTTGACTCGTTCCAGCCCTTTGGAGGTCATGCCGACGGATTCCGGTGCTACAACCATTGCGTTCACCCGCCCTTGCGAAATTGTGCTGTGCCCTAAATCTTCAATCTTCCTTCGGCCAAAGTCAAACAGTGACCTCCGCCCCGCAGACAAATATAATAACCACAGAAACTTCCTGATAGATGGAGGCCCTCATGAACAACACGGCGGAAGTCGTAATCATCGGCGGCGGCGTCATGGGATGCAGCATCCTCTACCACCTGACCCAAATGGGTGTTCGCGACGTCCTGCTTCTGGAGCAGGGCGTTCTCGCCTCCGGCTCCACGGGCCGCTCCCAGGCCATCCTGCGCATGCACTACTCCAACCCCATTACCTCCGCCATGGCCTGGCAGAGCCTCAAACGATATCGCGACTTTCAGGACGAAACGGGCCACCCCTCCGGTTTCACCAACACCGGATACGCCGTCATCGTCGGCCCCGAAGACCGCGACGCAATGGAAGACAACGTCGCCATGCAGCGCAGCTTGGGCATCGACACCTCCGTCGTCTCCCCCGAAGACCTGCTGGAAATCGCCCCCATGCTCAATGTTCCCGACGCCGGCGGCATCGCCTTCGAGCCCCAGTCCGGCTACGCCGACCCCTACCTCGTGACCGTAGGCTACGCCGAAGCCGCCCGGGAAAACGGCGCTCAGGTGCGTCAGCGTTCCCCAGCGTCTTCTGTGGATGTCGAAGACGGAAAAATCCGCTCCGTCACCCTCCAGGACGGCTCCGTCATCCACACCGAAACGGCCCTCGTCGCCGCCGGTCCCTGGTCCCCTCGCCTCCTCGAACCCCACGGCTTCCACATCCCCCTCGAACCCATCCGGCATCAGGTCATCATGGTCCGCAGGCCGGAGCGGACCCTCCCCTCCCACCCCATCGTTGGCGACATTCTCCAGGAGCTCAGTTTCCGCCCCCACTCCACCGACCTTACCGTCATCGGCGTCGGCGAAGACTCCGTGACCGTCGACGACTACAGCCAGGGCGTCGACCCTGAGACCGTAAAAGACTCCATGGCCAAGCTGGTCCACCGGATGCCCGCCATCGCCGACGGTTACTTCCGCGGCGGCTGGTCCGGCCTCTTCACCATCACCCCCGACTGGCACCCCATCCTCGACCGCGTCCCGGGCGTGGATGGACTCTTCTGCGCCGTCGGCTTCAGCGGTCATGGCTTCAAGCTCGGCGCGATGGTCGGTCAGCTAATGGCCGAAATGGTCACCCAGGGCAGCGCTTCAACTTTGGATATCACACCCCTCCGCGCCAGCCGCTTCGAAGAAGGCAGGCTCCTCACCTCCCGCTACCGCTACAACGTCCTCGCATGACCAAGCGTCAAACTGCCCGCATCGCCATTTCCGTCCAGTCCGGCGCTTCTAACGATGGCGTAGTTGGGTTCTGGAAAGCCGGTGTCCTGCGAGTCCGTGTCAAAGCGCCCCCCACCGGCGGCCGTGCCAACACTGCCATGCTGAAACTGCTGGCCAAGCGGCTTGGCGTTCCCTCTTCCAGCCTCACTATCCTGCGCGGGGCCCGCTCCCGCCGAAAACTCTTGGCAATTGACGGCCTCTCGCAAGACCAAATTGAACATCGTCTAGCCGACTTTGGCTAAAGTCTCAGTTGCTTGCGCCTTGACAGCCCACACTCCCAAAACTATCTTGGTTCCATCGGCCCGTCGCATATAACGGGACTCCCCAAGAACTCCCGCGAGAGGTGAGAAATGTTCACTAAAAAAGAAATAGATGCCCTCTTTAGCGATCTACGCAAGGAATTCTACAGGACCCCCGACTGGGAATACCTCAACCGCCAGGCCCACCTCGGCCTCGCCTCCCTCGACAGCGGCCGCAGCATCGATGACATCGACTCCCGCGTCGTGGAGTTGATCCGCAAACACCAACCCTCCGACTGACCAGCTATCTCTCTACTCTACCCGACTCAGGCTGGGCTAATTCGAAAGGGAATGATATTCCTGAGCATCACAGGAGAAGAAGACATGGCAAATAGGATTAAACAGCCCTGTAGGAATTGTGGTCGCATGGCGCGTGAGTCGTTTTCCGAACGCGTCCTAAATGGCGGGGAAGTTACCAAGCTATGGTGCCGGCGATGTGGCTGGATTTCATACGGCCGATCGAAACCTGAACGAGACATGACTCAAACAATTGGAGGGAAAATCACGATCATCTTACCAAAGGAATCCGACACGTAATCCAACGGCTAACACCGCTATGACTCTAGCAAAATGCCCCCGCATTTCGCCAACCGTACCTTGTGAACCGGCAAGCACTATCACCTAAGCTGTGTTACACAAATATAATTCCCTATTCGAATGAGCGTAATCTTCCCCCAAGGGCAAGAAAATCTACCGCGCCCGGAACTCCTTGATGTCCGACGGCCTCTCCCCCTCAACCGCGAATCGCGCCAGCCTCTCCCCCAAAACCGGCCCGAACTTGAACGCCCGCCCGCTCATCCCGCACCCGTAGATTATCCGCGCCTCCCCGTCCAGCGCGTCCAATAGGAAACGGCCATCCTTGGACCTGTCATAGAAGCAGGTGTGCGTCCTTTCGACGACCGCCCCCGCCACCGAGGGCAAGAACTTCCCCACCGTCGACACTACCCTCTCCAGGTGCTCCCTCGGCGGGTCCTGCCGTTCGTCGGGATGACCAATGGTGCGAAAGGCATTGTCGTCGGCAATCTTCAACTCCCCGCCCACAATCGGAAACCCGTAGCAGTCCGACGTCAAAGATATATACATGGGCAGATTCCCCGGCATCAGTATCGACGAATCTTCCGGCGGCCGAAGGTATATCAGCGGCTGCTCCGTCAGCGTCAACGCCCCCTTCAGCTGCGGCAGCAGCCCCTCCGTCCACCCGTTCACCGCCACCACCACCGCGTCCGCCCGCATCTCCCGCCCATCCGCCGCCAACAATCGACACCCGTCCCCAACCGACTCCACCGAGGTTATCTCAACGCCCGGATGGTACTCTACCCCCGCCTTCAGCCCCAAATCCAGCGTTGCCGCCACTGCCCTCGACGCCTCAACGTACCCCGCCTGTGGATCTATCACCGCCTCATTCAGCGCCGCCCCTCGAAATTGTGGATAGCGTTCAACCAACTCCGCCGGGCTCACCCTTTGGTACGGGGCCCCGTGCTCGTCCATGCACCGGAGCGCATCCTCAAGCCACGACGCTGCGCTATCGTACGGGTACACGTGTCCCCCCGTCGTCTCAACTCCGTCCCCCCGCTCCACCAGCAGCGCCAACCCCGTTTGATGAAATACGGGACTCCCCCACTCCCGACCCAACGCCACCCACAAATCCCGCGCCTCGCCCGACCAGACCGTCAGCGTTGGGTCCGGCCCGCTCAGAAAGCGAAACACTCTGTTCAAATCGGCGGATGCAGCCCCCGTATGTCCCACCTCCGAAGCCTCGTACAACGAGACCCGCACCTTCCCCTCTCCCCTCACCGCCGCCGCATAAGCCGCCGAAACCCCAACAATGCCACCCCCCACCACCGCAACCTCCCGCCGCTCAACCCTCTTATACGGCGCATCCAGAATATTCCCTTTTTCACGCATCTATAAACTCCTGATAGATCCCCTACCGCATATACAAACTCACCCGCGCATGCGGAAACTCCACTCGCAGCGTCGCCCCCATGTCCCGCGAAACCATCTCCTCGTAGTCAACGTACCTGGCATCATCCACAGACAGCCGGTGCGGACACTCCTCCCGCCGCTGCTCCTGCGGACACAGGTGCATGTCTGCATGGCTGTCCCAGAACCCCACCACCTTGAACGGATAGTACAACGCCTCCGCCGCCGCCCGCAGGTCTGCGATAATCTCGCTCGGACGAAACACCTCGTGCTCCTCGATGTTCACCTGTACCGACCACACGGCTGTACCTCGCCCCTACCCGGCCCGCCTATGTTCCCCCACTATAGTCCACGTACGCCGTCACCACCTCGCTGAAGAAGTTCACCGCCTCCGTCCCCTGCTCCCGCGGCCCCACCCCCGACGCCTTCGACCCGCCGAAGGGCAGATGCACCTCGCCCCCCAGCGTCGGCGCATTCACGTGCACCATCCCTGCGTCCACCCCCTCGATGTACCGGAACGCCTTCCTCACGTCGCTGGTGTAAATGGACGACGACAACCCGAACTGTACGTCGTTGGAAATCTCTATGGCATCAGACAAGTCCCGGCACGAGAACACCGTCAGCACCGGCCCGAAAATCTCCTCCTGGGCGATCCGCATCCCCGGGTCCACCTCCGTGAATATCGTCGGCTCAATGTACAATCCCTCGCTGAATTCCGGCTCCGTCAATGCCCTCCCGCCGTGCAGCAGGTTCGCCCCCTCCGCCTGCCCGATCCCAATGTACTCCATAATCTTCTCGAACTGCCCCTCGCTCGCCACCGGCCCCACGTCGCAAGAGTCCAACCCGTCCCCCACCGTCATACCCCTCGTCCGCTCCACCAGCCCTTCCAGGAAACTGTCCAACGCCGACTCTTCCACAATCACCCGGCTCGTCGCCGTGCACCGCTGCCCCGTAGACCCGAAGGCCGCCAGCGCCACAGACCCGATGGCCTGCTCCATGTCCGCGTCCGAAAGCACAATCACCGCATTCTTGCCCCCCATCTCGCACTGCACCTTCTTCAGCGTCGCTGCCGCCTGCGAATACAGCTTCGCCCCGATCTCCGTCGACCCCGTGAAAGATATCCCCGCAATGTCCGGGTGGTTCACCATGTAGTCCCCCACGGACCTCCCGGGTCCCGTCACCAGGTTCAACACCCCCGGCGGCAGTCCCGCCTCCACAAACGTCTCCGTCAACTTTATCGCGCTCAGCGGCGTCGAAGATGCCGGCTTGAAAACGATGGCGTTGCCGCATATCAGCGCGGGCGCCATCTTCCAAGCCGGTATAGCCAGCGGGAAATTCCACGGCGTGATGACCGCCACCACTCCCAGCGGTCGACGAAGCGTATACGCTACTGTGTCCCGAGACTCCGACGGCGTCGTGTACCCGAACATCCGCCTCCCCTCTCCCGCGGCGTATTGAATGATGTTCAACGAACGCTGCACCTCCCCCCGCGCGTCCGGCAGCGACTTCCCCTCCTCCAGCGTGATCAGCCGCGCGAACTCCTCGAACCGCTCCCGCATCAATTCGTGCACCCGGTACAGCACGTCCGCCCTCTGCGGCGCCGGCGTGGATGCCCACCCCGCAGCCGCCTCCTTCGCCGCAGCGATGGCGCTCTCCGCGTCCTCAATCCCCGCGGACTGAACCTCCGCCAGCACCTGGTGACGGTGCGCCGGATTCCTCACCTCGTAGCTGTCCCCGCCCGTCGAATCCACCCACTCCCCGCCGATGTACAGGTTGTTATTCTCTATGCCCAGGTTCTTAGCTGGCATCCTTCACCCCTTCAGCCATTATTCACCTTCCGCCTTCGTTTGCGTGGAAGTCCCAAGTATAATGCACCCAAAATCACCCGGCAAAACCCAAACAACGCTCCACTCACATTTGGCTCGCCCATTAACCAAGTGAAGTAGAATGGCGCAATGCGAAGCTGTGCAAACCAGGAAAACACCCAATACGCCCTCGGCATCGACGTCGGCTACTCAAAGACCCGACGCTCCACCGGCCTCTGCCTGCTGACAATTACCCCTTCCACCATCCGCTGGCAATGTCTCAACACCGGCGCCGCCGAACCCCAGCGCCTCCATGATCTCCGCTGCCTCGTCCCTCGTGGCGCCCACCTCCTCGGCGTCGGCATCGACGGCCCCCTCACCCCCGGCCTCCGCGTCGTCCCCCACCACCGCAGCTCCGATGCCCTGCTGACCCGCGGCGTCTTCTCTAAGCGAGGCAAGCCCGGCGCCACCAGCGCCCCCTCAGGCCAGCAGCTCCACCTCCACGCGACCTACTTGGCCAAACTCGTCCTTAAACTTCAGGAGGAAGTACACTTCACCCTCGCCCCTTCCACCCATCCCAACCCGGTCCACCCCTCCCGCATTCTGGAAGTCTTCCCCAACGCCTTCCTCTCCGTCCTCCTCCCCGGCGCCGCCTTTCACAGTCTGAGCCTGAACCGAAACGCTTCTGATGTCTTCTGGATGGTGGCGGTTGACCTGGAGACGTATCTCCACAAACTCATCGAATCCCTAGCCCCCGACCGCACCCTGGAGACCCCCCTGGAATCCGTCGTCGACCACGACCATCGCGCCGCCCTCCTCTGCGCCCTCGCCGTCCTCTGCGCCCACCAGAACCGCTACGTCCTCTCCGGCGACCCCGTCGACGGCGACATCATCCTCCCGCCCCACGAATTCTGGGGCGACGGCCCCAACGGTGCATCAGAACCCTGGGCAGAAACCGCCCTCAGGAAAAGCGTCGCAGCCGTGCGATGGAACAAGGGTAAATTCCCCAACCACGATAAAGCCCGAGTCCTCCGTAACGGCCGCCACTGGCTCTAGCCCCCAACCCCGTTCCTACTCCCGCCGGCGTTCCCTCAAGCCATCCATCTTCCCTAGCCTCGCCTCCAGCCGCGATAGCGACTCCCGCGTCGTCCGAATCTCTCGCATCAGCTCGTCGACGGTCACCGGCGCCTCCAAGTCCCGCAGCCTCTCCAGCTTCGCCTCGTCCAGGTTGTTGATGATGATGGCAATGAGCAGGTTGATGACCACAAACGTCCCCACCACCACAAAGCTCACAAAGTATATCCATGCGTACCCGTTCAGCTCCATCGCCACCGCCATCACCTCTATCCACCCCTCCAGCGTGATGATGTTGAACAGTGTAAGCAGCGACAACCCCAAGCTGCCCCAGTTCTCCGGGTCGTGGGCGTGGAAGAAGTGGTACCCCATGATCGCGTAGATGTAGACGATAATCCCCATCAGCACCATCACGTGCCCCACACTGGGAATCGAACGTACCAGCGCCGAAATGATCAGCCGCAGCTCCCTCACCGCCGATATCAACCGCAGCGCCCGCAGCAGGCGCGCCAGGCGGGCAATAACGGCGAACTGCCCCGTCGCCGGAATCAGTGCCGCCACGATGACGATGAAGTCGAAGACGTTCCACCCATCTTGGAAGTATCGGTACGAGCCCGGCGCAAGGGCTACCATCTTGAAGATGGCCTCCACGATGAAGATGACCAGCGCCACCTGGTTCCCCATGCGCATCTGATCGCCGAACCGCTCTTCCAGGGTCTTCGATGTCTCCAACCCCAATAGGACGCTGTTCAAAACGATGATGGTGATGATGATGGGTTCGAAATACTTCGACTCCACCACCCGTTGACATTGAACTACCACGAATTTCATGAACGTAATTTGCCAAAAAGCAAGTGCGCCTCAGCATAGCACAAAACCCCCGCGCCCTGTCACATCCCCACCCCCTCCGTCATTCCCGCGGAGGCGGAATCCATCCCCCTCCCCCCTCCTCGCCGTCACCAGATACACCGGGTCCGTAAACCCCTTCGGCTCAGAACTCCGGTCCTCCCCACGGATTCCCTCAAACCCTCCCGCCCTCTGGAGATACATCTTCACCAGCGTCATCCTCTGCTCGTCGCTGCACGCCTGCCAGATCCGCACCGCCTTCGTCGGAAACATCCGGTTGGAGAACGTAACCACCAGCGGCGTCCCCGGCCTCAACACCCGACCCACCTCCCGGAACACCTCCACCGGCCGCGTCAGGTACTGCACCGACACCGTCAGAATCACCCCGTCGAAGCTCGCATCCTCAAAGGGCAGTTGCGGCTCCCGGTTCACGTCGTGCACCACGTAATCGTCCAGCTGCGGGTTATCCCGCATCTCCACCGCGTTCAGCCCCAACCCCACCATCCGCTCCTTCAAGAAGCCCTCTGGCAGGTGCGATCGCCAGCTGCTCATCAGGTCCAGAATCACCCCGTTGGCAGGCAGCAACCCCTCAAATATCCGGCCAACCTCCCGAATCGCCCCATCATCTATGTGCACGACCAGCCGCGGTTCCCCATAGAAGAGCGCGTCGTCTCCCTCATCCATCCGCTCGAAGAAGTAGTCCTGAAATCCCGATTCCATAATCCCAATACTACACGAAACTCACAGTCACGCTCCGCCCGTCTCCCGCCCTGCGTTGACCCCAAGCGTTCAAAATTGCTATAATCCACCTATCCCACGGCGGCGTCCCGGATGGGCGCCTGCCCGCCTTGCGGGGGTGTTCCTTGGCTAACTATCTTCTCATCGAATCCCGCGATCCCTTCGAATACGGCGACACCCGCTACATGTACGACATGGCGGCGGACCTCGCTCGAAAGGGCAACAACGTCACCCTCTTCCTCATCCAGAACGGCGTCCTCGTGACCCGCCCCGGCGTCCGCAGCAACCCCCTCAACCACCTCTTCCAGCAGGGACAGGACATCCGGGTCTTCGCCGACGAATTCTCCCTCCGCGAGCGCGGCATCCCCCCCACCCCTCTGGTTGGCGGCGTGGAGGTGGCCGACGTAGATTTCCTGGTAGACCTGCTGGCCGAGGAAGACACCAAGGCCCTCTGGCACTGAGGACACTCTCAACAGCCCCCAATCGCAGCTATCTGACACCAAGGAGCAGCTATGGCAACCATCACCATCGCCCTTATGGACCCGCCCTACGAGGCTGAGACCACCACCACGGCCATGCGCATCATGGACGCCGCCGTCCGAAAGGGCCACCAGGTCAACATCTTCGCCTACGAAGGCGCCGTCAACCTCACCATGAAAGACCAGGAAGCCCATCCCAATCCCGTCAAGGGCACCACAGCCGAAGAAGAAGACCACCCCTCCAGCTCCCGCTTCATCGCCGGCCTCCTCGCCACCGAGCAGGTCGACTGGATCAACTGCGGTCTCTGCGTCGACGAACGCGGCGCCGGCAACTGGATAGACGGTGCTCGCCGTGGCGCCCCGGCCGACTTCTTCGCCTGGACTCAGGAAAGCACCAACACCCTGGTAATCGGCACCAAGTAGGAGGGCCCCATGTCCAAAATCCTTTCCATCGTCGAACGCGCCTACCACGGCACCCTGGAGGAACAGGACGATACCATCCTCTGGATGTCCCACATCCTTAAGAACGCCGGGGCAGACATCTCCGTCCTCCTCCGCTCAAACGCCGTCAACTACGCCGTCCGCGGCCAGGACGCCAGCGGCATAACCATCGGCGGCGTCCCCCTCTCCAACCCGCCCAAGCTGGATGAAGACGTGCAGAGTCTCGTTGGCGCCGGTGTCGATACCTACGTCGTCAGGGAAGACGTCGAAGACCGCGGCATCAACGAGTCGGAACTGGTGGAAGGCATCACGCTGGTTGGCCGGGACGGCTTAGCAGACCTCTTCGATGCCCACGACGCCATCTGGCACTGGTAACCCCCACCCCTCCTCCCCTCTTTTCCCTTCCCCCTTGGGGGGGAAGGTTAGGATGGGGGTGAATCCCTCCAACATTGTTCTGAGTGCTATTAGAGTTTCGGCAGGTGATGGATCAGTCGCCGATATGAGACGGCACCGATTGTTGCTATTGGTATACCCAGCGACGTGGCTAAAAGCCGAATGGCGAGTCTAGCCTGAACACTACGGGCAACCCCGGGAGTCCGTCAAGGTTGATCCAGCGTTTTTTGCCTACTGCACTGATGAGCACTTCATCGGCGGTGGATGGTGCCATTAGGTAGACGAGCACTCCGTCGTCTCTCAACCATCCAATTAGCTCAGCATGGGAAGCGTTTGCGGTGATGAGAAACACTGCCGAATCATCCGTCTCCTGCCCAGATTCACTCAGCGCGTGATGTACCATGTCGGAGTCACCGCCCCAGATGCTCCAATTTAAATCTTGTAACTTGCCCAAGACCTGATTGTTGCTGACTTCAGCGAACACCTTGAACTGTTCGTGAGACGGCTCCGGCATTCTTTTGTATACCTCAGTTTCAATGAAGTTATCCCACTCCCTTAGATCTACATTCCATCCATAAGGGTTTACGCTGTCAAAGTCCCAATACACAAGCGCCCTATCTCGAATTCGGACTTTAGGTTTCTCCGGGGCGAAGAACTTTGGCATAATTCCTCCTTCCCTTGCTACTGAATAGATTTTGGCCAAGGCATCTGCGTTCGGCGTAGTGGCTCCCGTTTCCCATCGAGAAACAGTATTCTTGGGAACTCCTAGCTCTGTAGCAAACTGCGCTTGTGACAGCCGTAGCCGTCTACGAATGTCAACGAGGCTTTCTTTGCGGAACCGATACGTGCCGGGCGAAACAGGAGTCATGCAACTATAATACACCATAATAGGTGTATAGTCAACATATGTGGTGATAAAAGGGCTGGCGCCGCCCCCTAACCTATCGCGTGTATCCGCCCGTCCTCCGTCCTCACAAATAGCTTCCCCTCCGCCAGCGCCAGCGACAGCATCACCGGCGATCCCAACGATAGACTCCATTCCTCCTGCCGCGTCACCCGGTTCACCGCGTACACCATCCCCTCCAACGTGGCGAAATACACCATGTCGCCGGCCACCACCGGCGACCCGCGAATCGCGCCCTCCGCCTGGAAGGCCCATAACTCCTCGGGCGTTGTTGGCTCCATCGCCCGGAGTACCCCCTCGGAGTCCCCCACGTAGAGGGTATCCTCCGTTATCGCCGGCGACGATGTTATGAAGGCCCCGTCCTGCGGCGACCATCGCCAGTTGGTTCCCTGCTGGGGCGGTGGCGTCGGAATGGGCGATCCCCACCGCACCCACAGGATTCTCCATATCCTCTCTCGAGACCACCGGCCCGGCGTTTCACGTATTCCCGCCTTCGCCGTAAGAATGTCGTTGGAGGAGGACATGTATGCCAGCCCGTGGGATATCACCGGCGGCTCGAAGGACGCCGTTCCACGGGTGCGAAACTGCATTCGTCCCTCTCCCGTCCGGTAGTTCACGGAATACAGGCTGTCATCCTGGGACGTGAAATACAGTACCCCGTTGTGCAGCGAAGGAGGCGTGGTTATCAGCTCCCCTGTCCGGTACTCCCAGAACTTCCTGCCCGTGGCCGCGTCAAGCGCGTACATCCTCTGGTCGCCTGACCCGATGAACAGGAATCCGTTGGCGACCAGCGGGGCGCTGCTGATGTAGTTCCCCGTTGGGAACGTCCATCTCGTGTCCCCCGTATTCTTGTCGAAGGCCCATACCTCGGTGTCCGTGGACCCCACGTACACGTAGTCCCCCGCCACGGCCGGCGACGAGTTGATTAGACCCCGCATCTCCCGTAGCCATCTCTGCTCCCCCGTGCTGGCGTCCAGGGCCATGAACTCGAAGCGGCTGCCCACGTATATCGTATTGTCCACAATCGCGGGCAGCGATTGACTGTCGATTAACCCTTCCTCCGATGACCAGAGCAGATTCCCCTGCGGCAGCGAAGGCGGGTTCGGAACATAGCTGGTACGCTCGTAATTCGCCGACGCCATGGCCCACTGGCCCGGCTCGGATTGGGATGTAAGGTCCGTGGTCGGCCTGTTTTTAACCAGAGAGACCGGGTTGGGCACAATGTGGTAGTTATGCCATACTAGCGCCCCGGCCGTTATCACGATCAGCACAATGAGCAACCACTTGTTCTGGGTCATGAAAATCAGGCCCTGCCGCCCGAAAAGTCCTCGCCGCGGCATCCGCTGTGCATAATCGGGTATGCCCTCCGCAAACAGGCGGCCGCACCCCTCGCACACTGCTCCCATCTCCTGGTCCATCGCCCCGCAATGGGGACACGTGGACGCTGGGAGGCTGTTTTCTTCTTGGCTCATCCTCGGGTTCTCCTGCCCATATTATGACGTTGCTGCGCGGCCTGGTTCCCCAAAGGACGGCTCTGCATTTAATCAACCTGTCTATTTTGAAGCAAGACCGCCCGTAACGCAACTCTCCACCCCTCCACACACCCTCCCCTCCCGTGCCCCCGCGCAGGCGGGTATGGGGGTGCTCCTTCCTCTTGTTCTCGCGAAGGCAGGAACCCGCCTTCCCCCATCCCCCGTCCCAAGTGCTATCATTGAGCCACCAATCTGATTAGGAGTTGTCAAGTGGACGTCCAGTCGATTAGAAAACAGGTTCCCGCCACCCGGAAAATGGTCTACCTCAACACCGGTTGGGACGGCCCCTCTCCCAAGTCCGTCGTCCAGGCAGTCAAGGACCGCGTGGAGTACGAAAGCTTCAACGGCCCCACAAGCCCTCCCGTCTACCAGAGCGGACGCGAAATTCAGCAAAACGCCCGGAAAGCTGCCGCATCCCTCCTCAACGTCTCGTCGGACGAAATCCTCCTCACCCAGTGCACCACCGACGGCCTGAACCTAGTCCTCAACGGCCTCGACTGGAAGGAGGGCGACGAAGTCATAACTTTCGGTCTCGAGCACAGCTCCGTCCTCATCCCCGCCTACCTCCTGCCCCGACGCCACGGCGTCCGCCTCAAGGTCCTCGACCTCAACCCCACCGATACCCACGAGGAAATCATCAGCCGCGTCGCCGAGGCCATCTCCCCTCGTACGCGCCTCCTCTTCTTCAGCCACATCCAGTACACCTGCGGCCTCCGTATGCCCGCGGAAGGTCTGAGAAAGCTCACCAAGGATGCGGGGGTGCAGATGCTTATCGACGGTGCCCAGACTGCGGGCCACATCGCCCTCGACCTGCGAGAGATGGACTGCGACTACTACTCCATCCCCGGCCAGAAGTGGCTCCTCGGCCCCGACGGCACCGGCGCCCTGTTCATCCGACAGGACCTGATCCCCTCCGTCTCCCCCACCCGCGTATCAGGACGCGCCGTCGCCTCCTACGACGAACATGGCGGCTTCCAGCCCAGCACCGATACCATGGACAAGTTCCTCCTCACCACCTCCAGCGCCCCCTTGGCTGCGGGCTTTGTCGAGGCCGTCGCCTTCCATCATCAGATGGGCTCCCACGCTGTGGAAGCCCGGACCCGCTCCCTCGCAGGCCTACTCAAGCAGGCCCTGTCGGAAGTCCCCGGTGTCGAAATTCTATCCCCCACCGACGACGCACGTTCCTGCGGCCTCACCTCCTTCCGTATAGAAGGAATTGCGTCCACCGACGCCGTCAACCAGCTTTGGAACGAATACGGCATAGTCGTCCGCCCGGTTTCCGAACTCTCCTGCATCCGGGCCGCCACCCACGCCTTCAACAACGAAGAAGACATCCAAAAGCTCGTCTCAGCCGTCACCCAACTAACCCCCTAACCCCCCCAACGCCCAACCCCCTATCCCCACCCCTGACCGCCCGCCGGCAGCGTCTCCCTGACCCAATCCGAAAGGTCCTCAATCACCCCTTCCGTAATCTGGTGCGCCATCGGGTACTCCCGATAGACCGGATCATACCCCGCCTCCACCAAGAACTCCCTGGACTCCCGTCCCGCATCCACCGAAATCAGAGGATCGTGCACCCCGTGCGCTATGAATATCGCCTGATCCCTCTTCTCAGGCAGACGCCCGAACAGTTCCCCCCGTTCGTCAATGCGGGCGCTCAGGGCCGCCAGCCCGGCAAACACCTCCGGCCTCGGCAACCCCACCTGGTACGTCATCATGCCCCCCTGCGAAAATCCCCCCAGCAGCGCCTGTCCCGGCTCCACCCCATGGACCCCCATCATCTCCGTAACGAACCCCATCACCGCTTCCTCCGCCCAATGCACGTCCTGCACAGCCTTCTCCCCCAACAACGGCGTCCACGCGTAACCCGTAAACCCCGGCCCCAGGTCTACCTGCAAAGGCCCGTTCGGACACAGATACACATAGCTGCGCGAGTCGATGTACGGAGCCAGCCCCGCCAGATCGTGCATATTCGCCCCGAAACCATGCAGCAGCACAATTAGCGGATACTTGCCCTCAGGCTGATAGTCCACCGGATAGACCCCCACGTATTCCAGGCCCCCTGCGCTGCCCTGCACCATCTTCATTCCGCCATCCTACCACCGCCCTCCCCATACACCAACCACCCCTCCGTCATTCCCGCGGAGGCCGGAATCCTCCCCCTCCTACCGTTGTGACATTTTGCCCATTGCCACCAACCTCCACCCCCTGCTACCCTCCTTCCCATGAAACATATAGAACGGATGTGGCAGCAAATGGACAAGATTGACAAAATATTGGATACTCTCGGCATCCCCAAAGAACCCCCAAAGGGATCCTTCTACGACTTCAGCAGCGACCCAGATCCCGCCTCCGACGAGGGCCAGGGCGAAAAGCGCAAGCGCGGCGGCCAGCCCGGCAACCAGAACGCCCGCAAGCACGGCTTCTACTCAAAGCACTTCACCCCCGATCAGGTGAAGCAGCTCGAAGACGCCGACGACCTCAGAGACCTCGGCCCGGAAATCGCCCTCCTCCGCGTCAGGCTCAACTCCCTCCTAGACGACCCGGAAGTTTCTACCGAACTCCTCCTACGCTCCGTCAATGCCCTCGCCAGGCTCATGTCCATCCAGCGTAGATACATCTACGGTTAGTGCCACATTCGTTTTCACCACAGCAAATTTCGAATCCCCGTTTACGAAGGAAAATAGCATCCGTTTCCACCACAGAAAATAACGAATGCCCGGGAAACGAATAATCCCTACAACAACAAGCGCCCCAATCAGCTAACATAAAAGGTGCAATCATCGTTGATGCCCCAGGGAAAGAAAAATGAAAATACGCGTCCTCGGCGCCCACAACCTGGAGACCCTTCACACCCGCCACACCTGCTTCCTCGTCGACGACTCCCTCGCCATCGACGCTGGCAGTCTGATGACCGGCCTCACCGATCCTGAAAAGAATTCCCTCAAAGCCATCCTCCTCACCCATCGCCACTTCGACCACGTGAGAGATATCCCCAGTCTCGGCCTGCATACCATGGACAACGGCGCAACCGTCGACCTCTACGGCCTCTCCGACACCCTCGACGCCCTGACAACCCACCTCCTCGATGGCCTCCTCTACCCCAACTTCACCCTCCGTCCCACCCCGGAACGCCCCAAATATCGGCTCCACCCCATCGCCCCCGAGCGCCCCTTCAACCTCCTCGGCCTCCAAATTCTTCCCCTCCCCGTGCCCCACGGCGCTCCCGCCGTCGGCTACCTGGTCCGAAAAGGCTCCGCCACCGCCGCCTTCACCGGCGACACCGGCGGCGGCCTTCTCCCTTTCCTATCCGCCACCCCGCCGCCCCAATACCTCTTCGTAGAGGTCACCTTCTCCAACGACGGTATCGACCGCGCCCGCGCCAGCCAACACCTCACCCCCTCCCTCCTCGCAGATGAACTCCTCTCCGCCCAGCAAAAAGGCCTCCCCCTCCCCCAAATCGTCGCCGTCCACCGTGACCCCCGCCACGAAAAAGCCATCACCCACCAACTCGCCGAACTCTCCAAAACCCTCAACATCCCCATCACCCCCGCCTCCGCCAACCACCAATTCCCCCTCTAACTACTCCACGCCATCACACCTCCTGGTAGGGGCGGTTCGCGAACCGCTCTCCCCCACCCCCGTTCTCAACATCCTTTCCCGTCACGCAATGCCCCCCAAGCCCAACTCCCCAAACCTGCCGTCATGCAATGACTGCCGTCACGCAGCGACCCCCTTCCTCCTCCAACCTCTTTAGGGGTATAATCCCCCTTTCCGGGAGGTGGCTCCGTGGCCGCTTGGCTTCACAGTTGGGGCGTTCGCAACCATCAGCAGAAGCGAAGCGACTTCTGCAACCACCTCAACGCCATAGGAATCTCGGCCCACGAGGCCCAGAAAGGCCGCCCCGAGGAGCTCTTTCGCGAAAATCACGAAATCTCCATCGGCCTCATTCATCTCCAGGACCCCCACATCGATTGGGCCAACGTCGTCCAGGGCAACTACAGGGGCAGATTGCCCGGTGACCTCCTCTTCATGCGCACCCTCGGCCAGCCCTTCTACTACCGCGTCTGGTACGGCGTGTACGACCCCAACCTTAAACTCGCCACCCCTTCCCTGGTCTTCCGCTCCAAGCGCCTCCGCTCCTTGAAGCTCATCGGTCGCGCCTTCGATGTCTCCTGGTACAACGAACTGCAACCCGTCGTCCTCGAACCCATGACCAGCGACCCCGAAGTAAAGGCCCATCTGATACAATCTGGGGTGGACGTGGAGATCATGGCCTTCCCCGACGGTTACTGGATAATCTCCAACCGGGAGGCCGCCCGCCCACCGTCCAAGCAAATCTGGGAGTGCTATCAGGCCGTGGCCCAGGGACTCAAGCGCTCCAGCAGAGGAATGGACCCCGACAACTTCATCTAAGCAACATCATCAGTTAAGGGAGAAAAAGATGATAACCCAAGCTCTTCCCAAATCTCCGCCCGACATCTGGCAGCTCATCCGACACGGCGAATACGACGGCGTCACCGGCAGCCTCGCCCCCGGCTACGTTCAGGCCAACCTGGTGGTCCTGCCCAAGGCCCAGGCCTTCGACTTCCTCCTCTTCTGCCAGCGCAACCCCAGGCCCTGCCCCCTGATCGAAGTCATGGACCCCGGCCAGTTCGAGCCCAAGCTCACCAGCGCCGGCTCCGACATCCGCACCGACGTCCCACGCTACCGGATCTTCCGCCACGGCGAACTCGTCGATGAGGTGACCGACATACAAAGCCTCTGGAATGACGACCTCGTCTCCTTCCTCCTCGGTTGCAGCTTCACCTTCGAGTCCGCCCTCGTAGAAGCCGGCATCCCCCTCTGGCACTGGGAAACGGGCAAGAACGTCACCATGTTCAAGACCAACATCAGCACCGTCCCCGCCGGCGGCTTCTCCGGCCCCATGGTCGTCAGCATGCGCCCCATCCACCACACCAAAATAGTCCGCGCCGTTCAGGTCACCTCCCGGTTCCCCGGCGCCCACGGCGCCCCCATCCACGTTGGCGACCCCCAGGACATCGGCATCGCCGACATCCATCAGCCCGACTACGGCGACGCCTCGGAGTTCAAGGAAGGCCAGCAACCAGTCTTCTGGGCCTGTGGCGTCACCCCCCAAGCCGTCGCCCTGGAGTCCAAGCCCCCCTTCATGATCACCCACGCTCCCGGCTACATGTACATAACCAATATGCGAGACACCGACCTCGCCGCCCTCTAGAACCCCATTCGTCCAGCAAGAGGAGAACAATGTCTGACCTCACCATCGAAGACATCATCCTGCAGAAGGACCAGAGGGGCATCGCCGCCCTCCGTCCCTACCTGCCCGAAGACTTCTGCACCCAGGCCGCCCAATACGTCCTCGACCGGCCCGGCACTACCCTCATCACCACCGGCTTCTACATCCTCTACGGCGAAGCCGTTGAGACCGACGGTCCTCCCGGCGCCCTCGCCATCGGCGACGCCCTCGAATCCCTCGGCCGCGACGTGGTCTACGTCACCGACAAATATTGCGGCGAAGTCATGCAGACCCTCGCAGGCCCCGAAGCCGCCGTCGTTGAATTTCCCATCGCAGGCCCCGATGCAAGCCGCGAATTCGCCCAGGGCCTCCTCGACAGGATAGACCCCTCCCTACTGATCTCCATCGAGCGCTGCAGCCCCTCCCGGGACGGCATCTACCGAAATATGCGCTCCGTCGACATCACCCAGCACACCGCCCGCGTCGACGCCCTCTTCGACCTCCACGAGCACACCGTCGGCATCGGCGACGGTGGCAACGAAATCGGCATGGGCCTCCTCCGGGACACCATCCCCACCCTCCCCCGTCTCCCCCAGGAACCCGCCTGGACTGCCTGCAACGAGCTGATCATTACCAGCGTCTCCAACTGGGGCGGATGGGGACTTACAGCCGCCCTCTCCAGGCTCACCGGAAAAAACCTGCTGCCCACCCTGGAGGAGGAGTCCGAGCGGATCAATAAATGCGTGGAAATGGGCGTCGTCGACGGCTTTACCGGCGAACTCAAAGCCTCCGTCGACGGCTTCCCCCTCGACGAATACAACCAGACCCTCGCCCAGCTCCACGAACTCCTCTCCCGCGAAGGCATCCCCACCCCCTAACTGCCCGTCCCCTCCCTCTTCACCCTTCCCCCCAAGCCACATGTCATTCTGAGGAGGCTCCGCGACGAAGAATCTCGTTGCCGTAACCGCCCCTCATCCCCTCCCCCTACAACCCCGTTATCTCCAGCGTCCTCACCTCCCCAGAGGCAATGTCCGCCACCCGTACGGCGTGGTTATTCGTATCCGCAATGTACAGCTTCCCGTGAGCAGCCGTAATACCCCCCGGCTCGAAGAACGTGGCTGACGAGCCAACCCCGTCGTCGAACCCCGCCTCCCCCGATCCAAGGAAGCTGTAGGAAGCCCTGTTCTCAGGATATATCTTCTTTATCTTGTGGTTGTACGCGTCCGTCACGTACAACACCCCGTCGTGCAGACACAACCCCAGCGGGTGTTGCAGCCGCACCTCCGTCCCCATCCCGTCCACGTCGCCAAACTCAAACAACCCCCGCCCTACAATCGTCGTCACTCGCCCGCTTAGGGATATATCCGCCATCCTCACCGAACTCGTCTCGCTGTCGACAAAATACAGCCTGCTGCTGTCGTTCGTTATCCCGCTCGGTTGGGCCAGCGTCGCCGACTTCATCGGCCCGTCGTGGATGTCCTCCCTGCCGCTCCCCGCGTGCGGCGTGGCCCGGAGCGTCAACTCGTCCAATGCCCACAGCTGATGATATCCCGCCATCGCCGCATAGACCGTGCCACGATGCACCGTCAGGTCCCACGGAGAGTTCAGCCCTGCCTCGTTCAGCGATCCTCCCTGGTTCCCAAAAGGCCCCTGGCTCCCGTTCCCCGCCATCGTATCCACGTAACCGTCGTTCAGGTACACCCGGCGAATGGCGTGATTCTCCGTGTCCGCCACGTACAGAATGTTGCTCCTCAGCGCCATCCCCTGGGGATGGTCGAAGGCGGCCACCACAAAGTCCCCGTCCTGGAAGCCGGGGGTAAGCCCGCCGATGACCTGCGTCACTTCCCCCTCCAGCGTCGTCTGTAAAATCCGGTTGTGGTTGGAGTCGGAAATAAACAGCCGGTCCCGCTGCTCGTCCGCCAGCACCTTCCCAGGGAAGGAAAGCGCCCCCTCCGGCGGCTGCTCCAGCCGGTAGTCCAGCGGCGTCCGGTCAAGAATGTCCGCCCCTTCGTAATTCAGCACCATCGCCGAAAGCAGCTTGTCGAAGGCGTCGTAGGGAATCTCCCCCTCGTGCTTGCCGATTATCTTCCCCTCGGGATCTATGAACACCAACGTCGGCCACGCCCTGCAACCAAAGGACTGCCACACCCGGAACTCGCTGTCGTTGATTACGGGATGCCCTATCTCGTACCTCAGAATCGCCATCCGCACGTTCTCCGTCTCCCGCTCCGCCGGGAACTTGGCGGAGTGAACCCCTACCACGGCCAGCTCCTTCTCGTACTTCTTCTCCAGTTTCCGCAACTGCGGAAAAACGTGCATGCAGTTAATTCAACAGTACGTCCAGAAGTCCAGAATTACTATCTTCCCCTTCAATTCTTCCATCCTTATGGGACGCTGGGTGTTGAGCCATGCAAGGCCCTCGGGGAAGTCCGGCGCCGCTGTTGTTCCGAAGTATGACGATCGGGACATTGAGTTCTCTCTTTCAGGTAGAAGTGCTGTACCCATTGTGCACCACAAACAAGACATAATCCACCCTCAGTTTGTGACAATTCACCCGTGACGCGCTGCGCCCCAGTGGGGTAATATCTTAGGGCCAGCCTGGGAATGAGACCCAAAATACACCGAGGTTCAAATTGCGAAACAAGGTCTACAATTCTTTCGACGAAGCCGTCGCAGACGTGCCCAACGGCTCCACCATCATGGTGCCCGGGTTCGCCGGGCCCGGCACGCCCCGAAATCTCATCGCAGCCCTCCTCCGACAGGGCGCAACGGGCCTGACCGCCATCTCCAACCATCCAGGCGCGGGCCCCTTCGATCACCGCGTCGACCTCGGCGCCCTCATCGAGGCCGGACGTGTCCGGAAAGTCGTCTGCTCCTTTACCGCAGCGCCCCACCCCTCGCAGGCCACCCACTTTGAAAAACTCTACAACAGCGGTCAGGCTGAAGGTGAGCTTGTCCCCCAGGGAACTCTGGCGGAACGAATCCGCGCCGCGGGCGCTGGCATCGGCGCCTTCTACACCCCCACAGGCGTCGGCACCGAGCTCGCCGAAGGCAAGGAACACCGAGTCATCGACGGCAAAGAATACATCCTCGAATACCCCCTCCACGCCGACTACGCCCTCATCCGGGCCTACCGCAGCGACACCTTCGGCAATCTCCAGTACCGCCTCTCCCAGAGAAACTTCAACCCCATCATGGCCATGGCCGCCCGCGTAACCCTGGTCGAGGTGGAGCAGCAGATTATCGCCCTCGGCGCCATGGACCCAGACCACGTCCACACCCCGGGCATCTGCGTAGACCGCGTCGTTCACATCCCCCCAGACGGCATCCACGAAGAAGCCATTTACCGCGATTGAGAATATGTGCTATCGTTTGATGGCGGACTCCACGGATACATAAGATCAGGAGCCAAAGAAAATGGTACGAGCAGTTGATCCAAAGAAGAACAAGAAGCCAATAGCGACGAACGAAAACCGCGCCACTGAGAACAACGCGTCAAAGACCGAATACGTCCCGATACCCGATGACGTATTCGAGGCTCTCATGAAGGAGGGAATCGAGAAGTACGACGCGATATGGAAGAGCTTAGCCGACAAATAAGGATTCCAAGCGTCTCCCGCATTGTCAGAATCAATCAAGACGTGATCAGGTTATACGGCGGTCAATATGTCGGCACTGATAATCTCCGAAGTCGCGAGAGTCTCGAAAACACCCTCTTTCTCATCGGCAATGAAGTCTTTGGAGTAGACCAATTCCCCACCCTCATGGAAAAGGCGGCGGCCTTAGGGGAGTGCATCATCGCCCGCCACGTCTTCTGGGACGGTAACAAGAGGACGGGCATATACAGCACTTGGATGTTTCTTAAAGCCAACGGAGTAATGTTGAATCTGGACGCTTCCGTGGAAGACCTCGCCGTTGACGTCGCCAGCGGCAAAGCAGGCTTCGACGAATTCCTGGACTGGCTCCACCAACACCAATAGGCAACGAAAAATGCCCCAAAAGCAACGCCTAACCCGCCAGCAGATGGCCAACCGCCTCGCCCAGGAATTTCAGGACGGCTGGCTCGTTAACCTCGGCATCGGCATCCCCACCCTCTGCTCCAACTACAAGCAGGCCGACAAGCAGATAATCTACCACTCGGAAAACGGCGTCATCGGCTATGGATCCATCTGCCCAAGGGGCCAGGAAGACCATCACCTCGTAAACGCCGGCGGCCAGTACGTCAGCCTCGTCGAAGGTGCCTCCATCATCCACCACGCCGACTCCTTCGCCATCATCCGCAGCGGCATGCTCGACCTCACGGTAATGGGCGCCTACGAGGTGGCGGAAAACGGCGACTTCGCCAACTGGAAGACCCAGGGCCGCCGCGGCGGCGGCATCGGCGGAGCCATGGACCTCGCCGTGGGCGCGAAGCGAGTCTTCATCGCCATGCAGCACACCCTCCGCGACGGCACCCCCCGGGTCCTGGAGCGTTGCACTCTTCCCGTAACCGCTAGGGGCGTCGTCAAGCTCTTGGCCACGGATCTCGGCCTCTTCGAAGTTTCCGAAGCAGGACTCCTCATGCGGGAAATCGCCCCTGGCTACACCCCGGAGGAGGTACAGGCAGTAACTGCGGCCCGCCTAACCGTTGCCGATGATCTCAAAGAGATGACGGTCTAGGCCCATGCCCAACGTCGCCTCTTCAATGATGCTAGCCCGTGGCCGACCCGGCCAGTATCTTCACCTCTTCGGGCGTGGGCTCTTCCCTGCGGGAATTCTGGAAATCCCTCGCGTAGCCGCATTGGATGCAGCTCAGGAAGAAGCCGTCGAAGTCGTTTCTCAAAAGAAGGTCGCCTTTGCACTTGGGGCAGGACTTGAGTAGTAGCATCTTGCCCTCCAA
Source organism: uncultured Dehalococcoidia bacterium (assembly GCA_951812825.1). Lineage (GTDB taxonomy): Bacteria > Chloroflexota > Dehalococcoidia > Lucifugimonadales > JAPULR01. The sequence goes on from OX638324.1 coordinate 1,792,870, forward strand.
TCCGGGACCCGACGTATCAGTATCCCTGCATTCATTGACATTATTATACTTGACACATATTGTATCAAATATTAAGATATGAATACACTAATTACGGCACCGGCTCCCAATCGGATTCAATGAGAGAAAGACAAACCAGACTTCAATCGGAAACCCGGCAGGAGGAGGGAACAGACACCCTCCCCCGCTCCGTCCCCATCAGACAACGCCCGGACCACCTTTCCATAAAGCCATCCCCAAACCATACTAGCCGCGCCAACCGCAGGCAGACTCCCAATCGCCGCGAAGTGCAGGGCGTATACATCATCAGTGTTGCCGCCCGGCTCCTCCAGATGCACCCCCAAACCCTTCGCAAATACGAAAGGTTGGGTTTGGTCCATCCGGGCCGTACCGTCGGTATGCTCCGTCTCTACTCCGAGAGCGACCTGAAAAAGCTTCGACTCATCCGCTATCTGGAGACCGACATGGGCATGAACCTCGCCGGCGTCCGCTTCATCCTCAGCCTCCTCGACCAGCTGATGAAGATGCGCGAAAGACTGACGGCCAACGAGGGCCATCAAGCTATGAACGTCCGTGTGGACCGGGAAATTGAGCGGCTCTTCCGTGAGCTGGACCTGCCCTTGAGCCTGTGGCGCTCATGAGCGAAAGACGAGATATGGAAAACAGCCAGGATTCCTGCGAGGCTCAGGAAAATCTCGCCCCGACAGAAGATACCGAGTCCCTCCGCATGGAGCAAGATCGCCTTGAGAACGCGCTCCTTCGCGCTCAGGCCGACCTCGTCAACTACCGTAACCGCATGGAGACGGAACGGGCGGACCTCCTCAAGTACGGAAACCAGCGTCTCCTGGTTCGTCTCCTGCCCATCCTGGACGAGCTGACTCTCGCTCTCCAGCAGTCCTCCGACGGCCCATCGTCGGACTCCTGGCTGGAGGGATTCCGCCTCATCAACCGCAAGCTCCATACCCTGCTGGAATCGGAAGGCGTGGAGTTCATAGATGCTTTGGGCAAACCCTTCGACCCTGCAGAGCACGAAGCCCTGGCCCAGCAGCGCTCCGCGGACCAAAAGGACGGCGACGTGCTCATGGTGGTCCGCAACGGATATAAACTTCACAACCGGGTGCTCCGGCCTGCCCAGGTGGTGGTGGCCGTTAACGACGGTGCCGCCCCAGCGCCGGAATCCGACCCGGCTTCAGACAGCTAAGGAGGAACAAAAAATGGCAAAGGTCTTGGGCATCGACCTGGGTACTACAAATTCCGTGGCCAGCGTGGTGGAGGCCGGCGAACCCGTCGTCGTCGAGAACGCCGAGGGCAACCGCGTCACGCCTTCCGTCGTCGCCGTCAATCCCCGCTCCAGCGAGCGATACGTGGGCCAGATGGCCAAACGACAGGCCGTCACAAACCCCCAGAACACCATCTTCTCCGTCAAGCGGCTCATGGGCCGCAAACACGACGACTCTGAGACTCAAAGGGCCGCCGACGCCCTTCCCTACAAGATAGTTAAGGCCAACAACGGAGACGCCTACGTCGAAATGGGTGGCCGCGAGTTCGCCCCGCCCCAGGTATCCGCCATGATTCTCCAGAAGATGAAGCAGGACGCCGAGGCCAAGCTTGGCGAAAAAATCAGCCAGGCCGTCATCACCGTCCCCGCCTATTTCAGCGACGCCCAGCGTCAGGCCACCAAGGACGCCGGCCAGATCGCCGGCCTTGAAGTCCTCCGCATCATCAACGAACCCACCGCCGCTTCAATGGCCTATGGCGTGGGCAAGGAGGAAGGCGACAAGACCTTGGCCGTCTACGATCTCGGCGGCGGCACCTTCGACATATCCATACTGGAGATGGGCGACGGCGTCTTCGAGGTCAAGTCCACCAGCGGCGACACCTTCCTCGGCGGCGATGACTTCGACCAGCGCATCATGGACTGGCTCATCGACGAGTTCCGCAGCGAATCCGGCATAGACCTCAGCCAGGATCGCATGGCCCTCCAACGCTTGCGCGAAGCCGCAGAGAAGGCCAAGGTTGAGCTTTCCAGCGTCATGGAAACTGAGATTAACCTCCCCTTCATAACCGCCGACGCTACCGGCCCGAAGCACATGCTCAAGCCCCTCAGCCGCAGCCAGTTCCAGCAGCTGGTCGCCGACCTGGCCGACAGGACCGATGGCCCATGCCAGCAGGCTATCAAGGACGCCGGTCTTGACCCTTCCCAGATAGACGAGGTCATTCTCGTCGGCGGCATGACCCGCGCGCCCATAATCCAGGAGAAGGTCAAGACCATCTTCGGCAAAGACCCCAACCGCAGCATCAACCCCGATGAAGCCGTCGCCCTCGGCGCCGCCCTGCAGGCGGGCGTACTCCAGGGCGATGTCCAGGACCTGCTTCTCCTCGACGTCACTCCCCTGACCCTCGGTCTGGAGACCCTCGGTGGCGTCGCCACCTCCCTCATCACCCGCAACACCACCATCCCTACCTCCAAGAGCGAATCCTTCACCACCGCCGCTGACAATCAAACCAGCGTGGAGATCCACGTCTTTCAGGGCGAAAGGCCCATGGCTGCCGATAACAAGTCCATCGGCCGCTTCATTCTGGATGGACTCCTCCCCGCTCCCCGCGGCGTGCCCCAAGTCGAAGTCACCTTCGACATCGACGCCAACGGCATCCTCAGCGTATCCGCCAAGGACAAGGGCACCGGCAAGGAGCAGAAGATTGTCATTGAAGCCAGTTCCGGCCTCAGCAAGGAACAGGTGGATGAGATGGTGCGGGAGGGCGAGGCCCACGCCGAAGAAGACCTCCGTAAGCGCGCCGAGGTGGAAACCCGCAACCAGGCGGACAACCTGGTTTACAGCACTGAGAAACTCTTGGCGGACAACGCCGACAAGATCCCCGAAGACCTCAAGCGCGAAGTGGAAGAAAAACTCACGCCCCTGAAGGCCGCCATCGAGGCCAACGACGTTGCAGGAATGCAGACCGCAATGACCGGCCTGAACGATGCCTTGCAGAAGCTGGGCCAGGCCGTATACTCCCAGTCGGACGGCCCCGGCGACCCCCAGCAGCCCGGAGACGCACCCCCCGCCGATCCCGATCCCGACCCCGGCACCGTCGAAGGCGAATTCAAAGAAGTAAACTAACCTCCGGCCACCCCTTCTCCTGCCTTCCCCCTCAATGGGGGAAGGCAGGAGCCTGCCCCGTACTTGATACGGGGATGGGCGTCAGAATCCCGTGCCCGAAAACACTCTCCCCAGTGGAGGCAGTTCGCGATCCGCCCCTGGTCCCTCCTAAACCCCGTGAACCGGAAACACCAGCCCCTTCACCGTCTCCACCGACGCTTCCACGTATCCCTCCACCTGCGCCGATAGCTCCCCCTCCAACGACGCCGGAACGTCGTCACGCAGTCCATACAGGCTGTGCTCCTCCGCGTAGTCCGCCGGTATATCCTGACCCCATTCCTTGGACGACATTACTCCATAGGCTAGCGTCCAGCATCGGGCCACCGCACCCAAGTCGTACCCACCTCCCCCCGTCGCCAGCCACGGCAGCCCCAGGTCGGCAAAGGCCTGAACTGCCCCCGTAAACGCCTTGGAAGTCAGCCTCAAGTGGGTGATCGGGTCCCGTAGGTGAGTATCAATGCCAAGCTGCGTCACCAGCACGTCCGGCTTGAAGGCGCGAATAAGGGGAATCACCACCTCGTTGAAGGCCCACAGATACGCATCGTCCCCTGTATAAGGAAACAGTGGCACATTCACCGCGTATCCCCTTCCCGCCCCCGTCCCAATCTCCTCCGCAAAACCCGTCCCTGGAAACAGAAACTGCCCCGACTCGTGGGTGGATATCGTCAGCACGGAGTCCGTATCGTAGAAAGCGTCCTGCACCCCGTCCCCATGATGCGCGTCGATGTCCACGTAGGCCACCTTCATCCCCCGCCCCAGAAAGTATTTGATCGCCACCACCGGGTCGTTGAACACGCAGAACCCTGAAGCGTGACCGGCAGCGGCGTGATGCAGCCCGCCGGATATGTTGAACGCTGCCCTCACCTTCCCCTCCGCGATCATCTCTGCCGCCACCATCGTTGCCCCCGTGCTCAGCGCCGCCGCTTCATAGATCCCGGGATAAATGGGATTATCCCCCATCAGGCTGAAGTTGAACCGGGCCATCTCATGCAGCCCCTCATTCCTGCTGAACCGCTGCACGGCCTCAATGTACTCGCGAGTATGGAAAGTCGCCAACTCCGCAACCGTCGCCGCTCTTGGAGCGATAACGCCGGCATCCCGAAAGGCCCCATAGGCGTCGAGCAGGTTGTAAGTGTGCTGCAACCGTACCGGACGCATCGGATGGTCCTGCCTCAGCACGTGCTGGCTCAGCGAAGGATGATAAACAAAAGCCGCTGACTCACTCACTTGCTGCCTCCTGACACAGAATTGGCTTCCTGCGATACTATCCCAGCGTCTCCAAACAGGCAAACACGTTGACACAATCCCTCCTCTCCCCTAAAATACCGACCAGTCGGTCGGTTAGCGAAAGGAACGCCGAAACGTGCCTCCCAAACCCAAAACCAGAGACCGTATCATGGAAGCCGCCGAGGCCGTCTTCGCCGAAAAGGGCTACCACGATGCCGCCATGGACGAAATTGTCCGTCGCACCAGCGTCTCTAAGGGCGGACTCTACTTCCACTTCCCCAGCAAGGAACGCCTCTTCTTTGCCGTCATGGACCACCTGGGTCGACGACTCGTCCGCCGCATTGAAGAAAGAATAGCCCGGCAGGAACGGGCCATCGACCGGCTGGAAGTAGCCTTGACCACTGCCCTCGAGCTATTGGGCAGGCGTCGTCGGCTGGCCAAACTCCTTCTGGTCCAGGGATACAGCATGGGCAACGCCTTTGAGCAGAAGCGAACGGAGATATACTCCGGTTTCGCATCCCTCATTGAAGAGAATCTGGACAGGGCCGTTGCCGAAAACTCCATCCGGCCCGTCAATACCCGGATCGCTTCATATCTTTGGGTTGGAGCCATCAACGAAGTCCTCATTCGCTGGCTCTACACCGGCAGCCCCGACCCCGTCCGTGAGGCCCTGCCGGAACTGAAGAAGATACTCCTCGAATCGCAACGCGTCCCACAGGACTCTCTAGTTGGAGGTGAACAATCATGAGTTACTCAGAGGTCTACCAGGGCATCGGCTTCCGCGATAGGTCCCTCATTCCCCTTTGGGAGAAGGTCCAGGCTGGCGAGCGTCTCTCTTTCGAGGACGGCCTTCGCATCTTTCAGACCGAAGACTTCGCCGCCGTAGGCCGCATGGCCGACTACGTGAAGACTAAGATGTGGGGCGACCGCGCCTACTTCGTCCTCAACCGCCACATCAACCCCACCAACGTCTGCGTCCTCTCTTGCAGCTTCTGCGACTTCGCCAAAAAGAAGGGCGATGATGGCGCCTACGAGATGTCCATGCAGCAGATCCTGGGCCTCCTCGACGACGAAATCCGCGAGGCCCACATGGTCGGCGGCCATCACCCCGACTGGTCCTTCGAGCACTACGAAAACATCGTCAAGACCATGCATGAGCGGTACCCCAACTGCCAGATCAAGGCCTTCACCGCCTCGGAAATCGACTACTTCTGGCGCCGCTGGAAGATTCCCCCGGAGGAGGCCCTCACCCGTTTGAAAGCCGCCGGTCTCCAGTCCATGCCCGGCGGCGGCGCGGAAGTCTTCTCCAGCCGCATGCACAAGATGCTCTATCCCGGCAAGGCCACCCCCCAGCGCTGGCTGGAGATTCATCGCATCGCCCACGGCCTCGGCATCCCCTCCAACGCCACCCTCCTCTACGGCCACGTCGAAACCCTTGAAGAGCGCGTGCACCACCTGGAATTGCTCCGCGAGCTTCAGGACGATACCGGCGGCTTCCTCGCCTTCATCCCCATCGAGTACCAGACCGGCGACACCCAGCTTGTGGCCCGCCAGGCCTCCCCCTTCGACGACCTCAAGACCATCGCCGCCGCCCGGCTGATGTTGGACAACTTCCCTCACATCAAGGCCTACTGGATTACTATCTACGAGGCAACCGCCTCCATCGCCCTCAACTTTGGGGCCGACGACACCGACGGCACCATCGGCCGGGAGCGCATCTCCCACGCCGCAAAGGCCAAGAGCCCCATCGGCCTCACCCGTGACCGCATGATCAACCTCATCTCCGACGCCGGCAAGGTCCCCGTGGAACGCGACGCCCTCTACAACGTGATTCACGTCTATGACAACTAGAATCGGCCGCATCCCCTACCTGAACTCGGAGGTCTTCTACTACGGCATGGCCGGAGAACCGGGCATTGGGATGGCGCCCCTCGTCCCACGCGCCCTATCCAACGCCGCCTCCGATGGTGGGCTGGATGCCGGCCCGGTGCCCCTGGTCACCTGCTTCGAGCTGGAAGATGCCTTCAAGCCCTTGGGAGATTTCTGCATCTCCACCGTTGAAAAGGCCCGAAGCATCCTCCTCTTCTCCAAGCGACCCATAGATGAATTGACCGGCGCAGTCGTCGGAGTCACCGGCGAGACCTCTACCTCTGTCCGCCTCATGAAGACGCTCCTTACCATGCGCTTTCGCGTCACTCCCGGCAGCTACGTAGACCTCAACGATGGCCCCAATGACGCCTTTCTGCTCATCGGCGACGAGGCGCTGAGGCATCGCCGAGGTGTCTCCGGCTACCCTTACCTTTACGACCTCGGAGAAGAATGGTATGAGTGGACGGGCTTGCCCTTCGTCTTCGCCCGTTGGGTCGTCCGCCGCGACGTGGACGACGATAAAGTCCGTTGGTTGGAGTCTCTCCTCTCCCGCTCCATCGAAAACGGACTCGCCGACGTGGAAAAAATCGCCGCATCCCGCCAGGACCTCAACATGACCTTCGGGGAAGTAATCGAATACGTCCGCAGCTTCCACTACCACCTCGGCGACGACGAATTAAAGTCCATCCAGAGATTCCGTACCCTCCTATCGCAGCTGCCCCCCGATCCACCCGATTCGGGCCAAACAGCCAGCGCCGGGCGTCTGGTCGGAATATGAACAACCTTAAAGCCGGAGCATCAAGCTTCGACGCCAGGAGTCTATCAAATGCTTAACGATATTCGAGAAAAAGTAGCCGCCGGTGAGCGCATCACCCGCGACGAAGGCCTCTTCCTTCTCCGCGACGCCAACCTCCTGGACCTGGCCCCCCTGGCCCAGGAAGTTCGCTACCGCCTCAACCCGCAGCCCACCGTGACCTTCGTCGTCGACACCAACCTCAACTACACCAACGTCTGCGACGCCTATTGCACCTTCTGCGCCTTCTACCGCACTGATCGTGACGACGATGCCTATACCTATTCCGTAGATGAAGTAATGGACATGATAGGCCTCGCCGCCGAAAAGGGCGTCACCACTGTGCTCATGCAGGGCGGCCTCAACCCCAAGCTCCCCCTCAACTACTATACGGCCCTCCTGCGCGAATGCCGTAGCCGCTATCCCCAGGTTCATCCCCACTTCTTCTCCGCGCCGGAAGTCATGAAGATGAGCCAGGTCTCCGGCCTCTCCGTCCACGACGTCCTGGTAGAACTCAAAGAGGCCGGCCTGGAGAGCATCCCCGGCGGCGGCTCGGAAATCCTCTCCAACACCGTCAAATACAAAATAAGCCGCCTCTTCCCCAAGGGCGCCGTCGACCAGTGGACCCAGGTGCACCTGGAGGCTCACCGTGTCGGACTTCGCACCACCGCCACCATGATGTACGGCCATCTGGAGCATGACGAAGACATCATCGAGCACCTCGAACACGTTCGCGCCATCCAGGACGAGACCGGCGGATTCACCGCCTTCATCCCCTGGAGCTTCAAGAAGGCCAACACGGCCCTCGATAAGCGCATAGGCGCCGAAGCCGGGCCCAACCGCTATCTACGCATCATCGCCCTGTCCCGCCTCTACCTCGACAACGTCCGGCACATCCAGGCCTCCTGGTTCTCCGAAGGCAAGAAGACCGGCCAGGTCGCCCTCCACTTCGGCGGCGATGACTTCGGCGGCACCCTCTTCGACGAAAACGTCATGCAGGAGGCAGGCTTCTACAACCGCACCACCGTAGATGAGGTCAAGACCCTCATCAGCGAGGCAGGCTTCGTCCCCGCCCAGCGCACAACTATGTACGATGTGGTCGCCCGCTTCGACGAGTCCGTCCCTCAGCCCGCCCCGGCTTCCTGAAACCCATCCCATCGCAACGCCGTTAAGGAGTACCGTCTATGAAAATCCTTCGAGTCGGTCACAGCCCAGATGCTGACGACGCCTTCATGTTCTATCCCCTGGCCAAGGAGATAGTCACCCTCGAAGGCTACCGCATTGAGCACGTCCTGGAGGAAATCCAGGCGCTCAATGTGCGTGCCAGGCGGGGGGATCTGGAGGTCACGGCCATCTCCGCCGCCGTCTATCCGGAGGTGGCGCAGCACTACCGGATCATGCCCTGCGGCTCCTCCGTGGGAAGAAACTACGGCCCCGCCCTCGTCTCCAAGACTCCTATGGATGCGGGTGAACTTGCAGGCAAGAAAATCGCACTCCCCGGTCGCCACACCACCGCCTACATGCTCCTTCAGATATATATGGAATCACCCTTCACACCCGTCTTCCTCAACTTCGACGCCGTCACGGAAGCCGTCGAAAGCGGCGAGGTCGACGCTGGAGTCCTCATCCACGAGGGTCAAATACGCTCGAAGGAATTGGGGCTTCACCGGGTGCTGGACCTGGGAGAATGGTGGTTTGAAAAGACCGGCCTCCCCATCCCCCTCGGCCTCGACATGGTTCACCGCCGCTTGGGCGAAGACCTGGGCTGGAAGGTCGCCAAAGCCCTCCAGGACGCCATCATCTACACCCGCGCCCACGAGGACGACGCCCTCGACTACGCCCTCCAATACGGACGCGGCATCGACCGGGAAACCGGACGGCGGTTCGTGAAAATGTACGTCAACGAGGACACCGTTGACTTTGGGGAAGAGGGGCGAAAGGCCCTGGAAACCCTGTACCGGCTGGCTGCTGAGAAAGGCATCATCGACGCTGCTCCGTCCCTGGACATCATCGACCTCTCCTGACGCGCTGGTTGCCCCTCAAACACCTTGGTCGCCCCGCAGGGTCGCCACCAGCAGGTAGCCTTCCCCTCCGTCGTCGTAGACTGGATACGGCCTCGTCTCCACCTCGAAGCCCGCTTTTGCCAGCAGGTCTTGCCATGTAGCCAGCGGAAATATGCCCGTTACGTGCCGGTCCACCTCCACCTCCAACTGATCGTCCTTCTTGATGAAATAAACAAACACCGTCTCCACCGTTGAGTCCGCCGGGTCCACGTCCGTGGAGTACTGGATGTAGGTGAACTCCATGTCATCCTTTATGCGGGTTCGATACTCCACCGTGGTGCCGCTGAAGGTCTCCAAGAACCAGTCCGGCACCGTAACAAGGATACCGCCGGGGTTCAGGTGAGCACGGGCCGTGGCAAAGGTGGCGGAGAGGTCTTCCTCCGTGAGTAAGTAGGATATGGCATCGTGAATTAGCACGGCCTGAAACTTTCGGCCCAACCGCACCGAGCGCATGTCCCCCAGATGATGCTCCACGTCCGGGTTCAGCGCCTTGGAGTGGGCTAGCATCTGTGGCGATATGTCCACCGCCGTCGCCTGTACGTCGCCCGTAAGATGAGAAAGCAGGTGGCCGCCGCCAACTCCCAGCTCCAACACCTTGTGCCTGCCGGCTCCCAGCTTCCCCCGAAGTGCCTGACGCCAGAAAGACGCTTCTTCAGTGTACTCTTCCGGTGGGTCAAGCAACGGCCACAGATGAGCCAGATCCTTGTAAAGCCGATTCTCCATAGCGACAGGGATTATATCACCGCCCTGACTCCAAGCTCCCGCAGACCTCCCCATTGCCGTCATTCCGGCCCCGAGCCGGAATCCATCTTCTTCCCCTCCCCACTACCCATATGTCATTCTGAACGCAGCTAAACGGAGTGAAGAATCTCGCCGCAGGTTAACGTCCAATCCCCCGTGCACTCGCGAAGGCGAGGAATGTGGGTAATTTGGGTGGAGCGGGTGTCTCACTTAGCAGTTACCCAAGCCCCTCCCCTCCTCCCCTTGTGCTACCATTCCCACAAGGGTCGCCGTGGCAAAGATAACCGACGCATACCAATCAAAGGGACGTAGACCCTTAGTAATCTGCGACTTCTCCCCTCCCCGCGGCGCATCCCTCGACTTCCTGGAAGACGCTCGCAGGTTGGACGCCGACTTCATTTCGGGTAACTACAATCCCGGCCGAGTCCCTCGCTCCGACTCCGCCATGACCGCCCACGCAATCCGCCAGCACACCGGACGAGAGGTGCTCTTCACCCTCGCCGTGCGGGACATGAATCCCCTCGCCCTTCAAAGCCACCTATTGGGCGCCGCAACTCTCGGATTGGAGAATGTGTTAGTTCTCGGCGGTGACCCCTTCCCCGCCACCCACCGCCCTGGGGCCGGCGCCGTCGGCGCCATGCGCCCCACGGAATTAATGCAGATAGTTCGGGGTATGAACAAGGGCCTTGACCGTCGTGGTCGTCCCTTGGAAGGTGCCACTGACCTTTGCATAGGAGGCGCCATAGACCTCAGTGGAAGTATTGAGGCCGCAGCGCGTCTCACCCACTCCAAGGTGCAAGCCGGCGCCCATTTCTTCGTCACCCAGCCCGTCTTCGACCCCCAGCGCGTGAAGGCGTTTCGTACGGCCTACGAAGACTCTGTCGGCGGACCCCTCAAGGCCCCTGTCTTCTACGGACTGCAGGTCCCTCGGCCTGGCCAAGTCGCCTTCTCACCCGTTCCTCCCCCATACCAACGACAGATGGAAAGTGGACGTTCCGGCGAAGACATAGCCGTGGAGGTTTGGGAGGGTCTCCGAAAGAAAGGAGTTGACTCCCTTTACCTGGTGCCTCCCATAGGTCCTCGGGGAACCAGAGACTACGATGCTGCCGCACGTGTTCTGCGGCGTGTCCGTGCCTGACAATCCAGCTCCTCACTGACACTTTCTCATTGCTACCCATTTCCCTTCTGTGCTACCATCGATATCCGTTGCCCATCCGCTATCCTCGTATGAGTTTCGCAAACAAAACAAGCACTGGAATAGACCCACGTGTCCGTTGACCATCAGCTAAAGGGCGTCTGCCCCTCAAAAGGCACGGCAGTGACTATTGGCACCTTCGATGGAGTCCATCGGGGCCATCAATACCTGTTCCGAAGCCTCAAGAAGACCGCCGACTCCGAGGACCTTCTCACCTGCGCCATTGTCTTCCGCAACCAGCCTCGCTCCGTCCTTGTCCGCGGGGCGCAGGTGGAATACATCACCCTCTGGGAGGAGCGTAAGGCCCTCATCAAAGCCCAGGGTGTTGACCACCTCGTAGCCCTCGATTTCACCCGGAAGTTGGCATCCATCAGGGCGCGAGAATTCGTCGAGATGCTGGTTGTAGACCTGAAAATGAAAGTGATGGTGGTAGGCCCGGACTTCGCCCTCGGCCATCGCAGGGAAGGCGACATTCCCGCTCTACGCGCCATGGGTTGTGAGCTGGGCTTCAGTGTGCAGGTGTTGGAACCCAGGGCCGTGGACGGCCAGCCTATCCGAAGCCGCGTCCTGCGCAAGATGATCAGCGACGGTCAGGTTGTCGATGCCGCCCAAATGCTGGGCCGCTCCTTCTCCCTTAGGGGTGTGGTAGTCGAGGGTGACCGCCGAGGCCGTGACCTTGGCTTCCCCACCGCCAATCTCGCCCTCGGTGAAAGCATTCTTGCCCCAAAGCACGGCATCTACGCCACCTGGGCCACCTTCAGGGGCGAAAAAAGACCCTCCGCCACCAGCATCGGCGTCCGCCCCACCTTTGGCGGCGGCCCCCGCTTCGTTGAAGTCTACGTTATGGACTTCAACGGCGACCTCTATGGAGAGACCATTGACATCGAGTTCGTGCGGCTTCTCCGCGACGAGCAGTATTTCGAATCCGTAGATGCACTGGTCCGCCAGATGGATATGGACGTGGAACAGGCACGAGCCGTCCTCTCCCATAAGGTGGTGGGCCAATGAAGCTCAATGACGTCGTTCTTCAAAACGTGCTGCGTAAGGGCGTGGTGGAGATAATAGTGGAGGAGGAGTTTGTTAATCTCCTTCAGGAAGGTCAACCCCTCCGTTTGAAAATGGGCTTCGACCCCAGCAGGCCGGACATCCATCTCGGCCACGTCATCGGCCTCCGCAAGCTGCGCCAGCTTCAGGAGCTTGGCCACAAAGTCGTTCTCATCGTGGGGGACTGGACGGCTCAGATCGGCGACCCCAGCGGCGAGTCCGCCACCCGGCCCATGCTTACCCACGAACAGGTCATGGCCAACGCCCAGTCCTACCTTGACCAGTTCTTCAGAGTGGTGGACAAGGACCGGACGGAAACTGTCCTCCAGAGCGAATGGTTCGGCAAGTTCACCCTCGCCACCGTTCTGGACCTCACCCGCCGTTTCACCCTAGCCCAATTCCTGGAGCGCGACGACTTCGCCCGCCGCTACAAAGCCAACCGCCCCATTGCCATCACGGAATTCCTCTATCCCCTCCTCCAGGCCTACGACTCCGTCGCCATAAAGTCCGACGTTGAATTCGGCGGCACGGACCAGAAGTTCAACCTGCTGGTGGGTCGCCAGCTTCAGTCTATGATGGGCCAGAAGCCCCAGCAGTGCTTTATCATGCCCCTTCTGGTGGGCACCGACGGCGTACAGAAGATGAGCAAGAGCCTTGATAACTACATTGGCGTGGATGAGCCTCCCCAGGAAATGTTCGGCAAGCTCATGTCCGTCTCCGACACCCTGATGCTGGACTATTTCGATTATCTGACGGACGTTACAGCAGAGGAAGTTGAAGAGATGCGAAGGGCGCTGGACGCCGATTCTGCTAACCCCATGGACCTGAAGAAGAAACTGGCCGCCGATATAACGCGTCAGTTCTACCCCCAACAGGACGTTCTGGAAGCGCGCGCCCACTTCGAACGGACGGTGCAGCGTCGGCAGCTTCCCGAGGACATCCCCCAGGTTGGGTTCAAAATATCTCCCTCTACCGTGAGTATTTCCCCCGACGACGCAGACGTTGGAACCAGGCAGATAAACTCCTCCGAGCAACGAGACCGGGTTTCCATCGCTGATCTCATCTGGGCCTCAGGACTCGCGAAGTCCAAAGGCGAAGCCAAGCGCCTTCTCGCCCAGTCCGCGGTGGAAGTGGACCAGGTACGCCACTGCGAACCCTGGATTCAACTGCGTGACGGTGTCGTAATCCGGGTCGGACGCCGCCGCTTCGCCCGCCTCGCAAATCTGGACCAGTCCCCATGACACCCATGACGATTCATCTCCCCCCTTCCACCCCTCGCCCCCAAATGTCATTCTGAGGAGGCCCCGCGACGAAGAATCTCACCCTCGTAGCAGAACCCCCCACAAAAAAGGAGGCCACGTGAACATCCCCAAGCAGAACCTCAGAATTCCGGGCCCAACTCCCTGCCCCGAAGAAATCATGGAACTCATGAGCCGCCCCATGATCAACCACCGTGGGCCGGAGTTCAAGGAGCTTCTGTTCAGCGTCACCGAAAGGCTCAAGCAAGTCTTTCAGACCGGCAACGATCTCTACATCCTCACCGCCTCTGGCACCGGCGCTCTGGAAGCCTCCCTCGTCAACACCCTTTCCCCCGGCGACGAAGTCATCGCCGCCGTCACCGGCTCCTTCGGCAGCCGCTACGCCGACATGGCCGAAGCCGTGGGCGCTTCCGTAACCCGCCTCGATTTCGAGTGGGGTACCGACGTGGACCTAGAAACCCTCCGACAGGCCCTCCAGGTTCAGCCGGACGTCAAAGCAGTCCTCGTCACCCACAATGAGACCTCCACCGGAGTCGTCAATGACCTGGAAGCCATAGCTGCTATGGTCAAGGGAGAGTTCGACAAACTTCTGCTCGTAGACGCCATCAGCAGCCTCGGCTGCGTGCCCCTCCCCGTAGACCGGTGGTGCTGCGACGTCGTCGCCACCGCCTCCCAGAAGGGCTTCCTCACACCCCCCGGCCTCTCCTTCATCAGCTTCGGCCCGGAGGCTTGGAAGGCCCGCAAGAGCGCAACGGCTACCAGCTTCTACTTCGACCTTGAAGCCGCCCAGTCTTATCTCGAGAAGGGTCAGACCCCCTTCACCCCCAATCTCTCCCTCTTCTACGCCCTCGACCGGTCCCTGGACGTTCTGCTGGGTGAAGGATTGGAGGAGACCTACACCCGCCACGCCTACTTCGCCGACATGACCCGTCGTGGCGTTAAGGCCCTGGGCTTGGAACTCCTCCCCCGGGACCATTGCGCCTCCAACACCATCACCGCCGTCCGCGTACCCGAAAGCATCGATGCGAAGGCGTTGGTGAACACCCTGCACCTGGAGCACAACGTGGTGGTTGCAGGCGGTCTGGGTCAGTTGGAAGGGAAAATAATCCGCATCGGGCATCTGGGCGCCGTGGCAGAGTCCGATATCATCGACTGTCTGGAAGCCCTGGGCAAGACCCTTCAGGCAATGGGTTTTAGGGCTTAAGCCAAGCATTTTCCACATTCGGCGCCCGATACCCACGCCTAAATCGCCCTAATTCGTCACGCCGATTCTAAGAAATTCTCTGCAGACTCCCCTATAATTCACTCAACATAATAGAGACTTTGGGTTCCTGGATAGGATCGGATGGAGTTCCATGCTCCAAGGCCACGGAAACCGGAAGGAGGCGCCTGCCGTGACACAGATGAACCGGGCCATGGCAGCCTTGAAACTCAGCTTGGCGGAGATGCGTGCCCGCAATGACCAGCTGAAGGCCCTGATCCGCCAGTTCGAGACCCAGCTTAAGCGCATCCCACGTCAGGCCATGTACGGTCGCGCCCCCCTTAACCTTGCCCTGGGCTCCATGGCCGAAATCGAGGAGCGTCTCCTCCACTCCCAAACTCAGCGTCGTCACCTTCTCACCATCATGGAGCAAGCCAGGCTGGAGCTTGAGGCCCTCGTTCTCGTCCAGCGCGTAGAGTCGGCCAGGGAACAGCTCGTCCAGCTTAGGAAGCAGCTTATCGACGACACCAATGAGGATGCCCAAAGCGAGATAATCCGGTTGGAGACTTACATAGCCCAATACAGCAAGCAGGCCGAGCGGGCCATTACCAACGGCTTAACTCAACGGGCAACCTGATGGTTCTTCCTGGTCACGTCCTTCCATGTCATTCTGAGCGTAGCGAAGAATCTCGCCACCGAACCTCTCTTCCGTAAGGGCGGGGTTGAAGCCCGCCCAATGAGGCCAGTAACAATGGACGCCAAGATTCAACAGCGTGTAGACCAACTCCGAAAAGAGATAAACCACCACAACTATCGCTACCACGCGTTGGACGATCCGGAGATTTCCGACGCCCAGTTCGATGAGTTGATGCGGCAGTTACGGGAACTGGAGGAGCAACACCCCCACCTGGTGACTCCCGAATCCCCCACCCAGCGGGTTGGCGCGCCCCCCATTCAGGGCTTTGCCCAGGTGAAACACCGGCAGCCCATGCTCAGCTTGGCCAACGCCTTCAACATCGATGAACTGACTGCCTGGCATCGCCGAGTCTCAAATCTCCTTGGGGTCGACGCCTTCGACATGGTCTGCGAACTCAAGATAGATGGCCTCGCCGTCTCCCTGACCTACGAAGAGGGGCGTCTGGTCCAGGGCGCCACCCGCGGTGACGGTTACCGGGGCGAAGATGTCACCCATAATCTCCGGACCATCTCCAGCATCCCCCTGGCGTTGCTGGGCGTCGCTCCCGGACGCCTGGAGGTTCGCGGAGAGGTGTTCATGTCCAAGGATGCCTTCGCCAAGCTCAACCGAGAGCGGGAAGCAAACGACGAACCCCTCTACGCCAACCCCCGCAACACCGCCGCCGGTTCCGTTCGCCAGCTTGATCCGGCAATGACGGCCTCACGCAATCTCGAAATCTACGTTTACTCCGTGGGAGATAGGGATGACGGTGGCCAAGAGAACGGAACCGCGGCCGACACCCACTGGGACGCGTTGGAGAAGATGCGAAGCCTCGGTTTCCGCATCAGTCCCCACAATCGACTATGCCGCGCCATCGAAGAGGTAGAGGACTACTACCGCCGGTGGCTGGAAGGCATCCATGACCTGCCCTTCCACGCAGATGGTGTGGTGGTTAAGATCAACTCCTTCCAATATCAGGAGGAGCTCGGATTCGTTGGCAGAGAACCCCGCTGGGCCATCGCCTACAAGTTCCCCGCCGAACAGGCCGTCACCAAGCTGCGAGACATAGGAATAAATGTCGGTCGGACAGGCAGCCTCAACCCCTTCGCGATGCTGGAGCCCGTAGTAGTTGGTGGCGCAACCGTAAAAATGGCCACCCTCCACAACGAGGAGGACATCCACCGCAAGGACATACGCATTGGCGATTGGGTCACCGTCGAAAGGGCTGGCGAAGTCATCCCCAAGGTTGTCGGCCCTGTCTTGTCCCGCCGCACCGAGAAATTGCCCGAATTCAAAATGCCCTCCGAATGCCCCATCTGCAGCACGGAAGTCGTGAAGACGGAGGACGACGCTCAACACCGGTGCCCAAACGCCACCTGTCCCGCCCAGTTCTTCGAGCTCTTCAAGCACTTCGTTAGCAAGGGGGCCATGAACATCGACGGCCTCGGCGAGAAGTGGTGTGCCATCCTAATAGAACAGGGTCTGGTCAAGGACCTGGCGGACCTCTACTACCTGAAGCGAGAGCAGCTTCTTGAACTGGATCGCATGGGTGAGAAGCTTGTCGCGAAAATCATGGACAATATCGAAGCTAGCAAGTCCCGACCCCTGTCGCGGGTGCTCTTCGCCTTGGGTGTGCTCCACGTAGGCTCAGAAAACGCCGACCTGCTGGCTTCTCGATTCCACGGCATCGACGAGATTGCCCAAGCCTCCCAAGAGCAATTCACTGGAATACAAGGAATAGGCCCCAAAATAGCCGCCAGCATCGTCGCTCATTTTGCCGTGGAGTCCAACCGGAACGTCATCGACAAACTACAAAAAGCGGGGGTCAAGCTGGAGCGGGAAGAATCGGAGGAGGGCCAATCAGCCGAGCCTCTGCCCCTACAGGGACAGACCTTCTGCATTACTGGCGCCCTCTCCGGCATGTCCCGGTCTCGCGCCCAGGCCAGAATCAAGTCCCTCGGTGGCGCCGCCGCCTCCAGCGTCACCCGCAAGACCACCTACCTTGTGGTGGGCCAGAACCCCGGCTCGAAAGTGGCCACCGCCGAGCGGTTGGGCACAGAGATCATCGATGAAAATGCGCTTCTTCAAATCCTTGACGTCGCTGCTCGGTAGGCTCATGTCTCAATCCGATCGCAATTGTGAAGAGCCAATCCCCGCCCCCAACGACAACACCGACGCCCAACCTACAGACGATCCCACCCCAACCGCCATTCCCGCCTGCGCGGGAATCCATCCTGCCCCGCCGGTAGAATCCCCACGGCACAAAATTATCGTCGGCCTCGGCAACCCCGGCCCCCGCTATGCCGGTACTCGCCACAACGTGGGCTTCCTCTGCATCGACCGTCTGGCAGAACGATGGAGCGTGGCTTTGTCGGACCGTCGTCAACACGCCGTTCTGGGGCAGGAAGAAGTGGCTGGCACACCGGTGGTTCTGGCCAAGCCACGCACCTTCATGAACAACAGCGGGGAAGCCGTCCGCTACCTGCTGGCCCGCTTTCGCGCTCAACCATCCGACCTGGTGATAATCTACGACGAGATGGACCTGCCGCTGGGGACCATCCGGCTTAGACCACGTGGCGGCGCCGCCGGACACCAGGGCATGGCTTCCATAATCAACGTCTTAGGCGTCAACAAGTTCCCCCGAGTGCGCGTGGGAATCGACAAACCTGAAAGCGCCGACGATTGGATTCGCTACGTCCTCGAACCCTTTCGAGAGGAAGAATTGACCGTCGTGCGCGATGTTGTGGAACGAGTTGCCGCCGCTCTTGACTCTCTTTTGGAGGAAGGCATGGATAGAGCCATGAACCGCTTCAACACCATCCCTTCGTCCCCTCCCCCGGAGCCGGTTGCGGAGCCAACCGACGAGAGTCCCTGAACACCCACTTGCCTCACCCGTCCCATCGGGAGCACCGCCGCTTCTTGTGACACCCAACGCCCTTTGCTAGACTAATCTGCGCTTTGTCGACTAACACTAGGCTGAGGAAACCCCAATGGCCCTGACCAAAAAGGAAGTGCTGCACATGGCCGCGCTCTGCCGCATCGCCCTTTCCCCCGATGAGGTTGAATACCTGCGTGGGCAGCTTTCCGATATCCTGGAACACGTGAGGGCTCTTCAGGAGGTCGACACGGAAGGAGTGCCGCCCACCAGCCACTCGGCGGGTCTGACCTCCATCATGCGGGATGACCGCGTGTCTGATGGCTTGGAACCTGAGTCCACCCTCGCCAACGCTCCCTTCAGAGAAAAAGAATTCTTTCGCGTCAACGCAGTGTTGGAGGAGTAGTCCTTGCCTGCCCTCTATAACCTGACGCTCCAGGAGGTCCACAACCTGCTCCGCAACCGTGATGCAAGCTCCGTGGAGATTACTCAAGCCTGTCTGGATCGCATCAGTCAGGTCGAATCTAAAATAAACGCTTTTGTCACGGTCACCGGAGAGTTGGCCTTGCAGCAAGCCCGTCAGGTCGACGATAACCGGAGCTATGACCAGGGTTCGGCCCTTGCCGGAATCCCCTTCCAGTCCAAAGACGTCATCTGCACCCGGGGAATTCGCACAACCTGCTCATCCCGCATGCTGGAGAACTTCTTTCCGCCCTACGACGCCACCGTTATGGAGAAGATCTATGCCAACCACGGCGTACTGCTGGGTAAGGGCAACATGGATGAATTCGCCATGGGTTCCTCCACGGAACACTCTGCCTTCTATCCCACCAGGAATCCTTGGGACACCTCAAGAGTGCCCGGGGGCAGCAGCGGTGGAAGCGCCGCGGCAGTGGCGGCCGATGAGGTCTACTACGCCCTTGGCTCCGATACGGGCGGCAGCATCCGCCAGCCGGCCTCCTTATGCGGCATCGTCGCCCTGAAGCCCACCTACGGCCTGGTCAGCCGCTACGGACTTATAGCCTTCGCATCCTCCCTGGACCAGATTGGCCCCATGACTAAGAGCGTAGCCGACGCTGCCTTGGTTCTGAACGCCGTGGCCGGCTACGACCCCAGGGACTCTACCTCCATAAACACACCCATCCCGGATTATTCAAAATTCCTGACCGGCGAGGCGAATGGCATGCGTGTGGGGGTGCCCAAAGAATTCTTTGGAGAAGGTACTCAGCCGGGGGTATTGGAGGCCGTGAACACTGCCTTGAATGTTCTCGAAGGATTGGGCGTGTCCGTGGAGGAGACCACCCTCCCCAGTACCAGGTACGCCACCGCCTGTTACCACATCATCGCGCCCTCCGAATGCTCGGCAAATCTAGCCCGCTACGACGGCGTGAAATTCGGCCACTCCAACAGTGAGGCGGCCAGTATCTGGGATGCCATGGAAATGACCCGTCAAGAGGGTTTCGGGCCGGAGGTCAAGCGCCGGATCATGCTCGGCGCGTACGCCCTTTCTTCAGGCTACTACGACGCTTATTATCTGAAGGCTCAGAAGGTCCGAACTCTCATATCCCGGGAACTGGACGAGGCCTTTCAAAAGTACGACGTCCTGGTAACCCCCTCGTCTCCTACCGTAGCCTTCGGTCTGGGCGAGAAGACAGCCAATCCGCTTGAGATGTACCTGAGCGACATTTGCAACATTTCGGCCAATATGGCTGGAACTCCCGCCATCTCTGTCCCCTGCGGTTTTTCCGATGGTCTGCCGGTAGGGATGCAATTGATGGGACCGGCCCTCTCCGAGCCGGCCCTCATCCGACTGGGCTATGCCTACGAGCAGTCGTGTCGCTGGCGACTAAGCCGGCCCCACATTTAACCTCAGCGCCCCATAATGTGTCCGCCCGAATCCAGCCAAGAGTCATGCAATCTTTCAGCAAACAATCTGTTTGGGAAGCTGTGGCGTAACTGAATAGAGTTGGCGCGGTTTGTTTAGGATTTGACAAAGGGGGCGATTTATAGTATTTCTACCCTTTGGGCGGTGTACCCTACTCCCCTAACGCCCACTTTATTCGTTAAGGCAAACTCGTCGAGCGATTATTTCGCTCGGGATTTCGGCCCAGGCAGGATTCCCTGAATCGAAATCTGCACTTTAGAACCTAAGAGAGGCATGCGAAATGCAGAGATATCTTATCTTTAGGGTTGGCCAATCAATAGTGGCGCTCATCGGCGTCTCGATGCTGGTCTTCTTCCTCACCCGTCTCAGTGGCAACGTGCTCGACCTCATGTTGCCCATTGAAGCAACGCCTGAGGACTTCGAGAGGGTTGAAAAGGCATGGGGCCTGGACAAACCCATGGTAGTCCAGTACCTCATCTACGCCAAGAACGTGCTGCAAGGTGACTGGGGCGAATCTTGGAAATGGGGCAGCGGCGCCCTTGATATCGTCCTTGAAAAGTTCCCCGCCACGGTACAGCTTGCGGCCTTTACCTTGGCAATAAGTACCGCCCTCGGACTATCTATCGGTATGCTTGTGGCTACCAAGAAGGACACCCCCTTCGACTACGGAGGGAAGATAATCGCCCTCCTTGGGCAATCCCTCCCCAGCTTCTGGCTGGGCATCGTGCTAATGTGGGTGTTCGCCGTCCTGCTTGGCTGGCTGCCCACCTCTGGCAGAGGGGGTATCACCCACATGATCATGCCCGCCATTACCCTGGGCTGGTTCAACGTGGCGGCGCTGATGCGTCTGACCCGCTCGGCCATGCTTGAGGTGCTGGACAGCGAGTACGTGAAGCTGGCTCGCATCAAGGGCTTGCCTGAGTGGAAGGTCATCTGGAAGCACTGTCTGCGGAACGCGGCCATCGCACCCCTGACCTACTTCGGCCTCGTGGCCGGATTCCTGCTGACGGGTTCCGTGGTGACGGAGACGGTGTTTGCGTGGCCCGGGACCGGTCTGCTGGCGGTGGAAGCGGTGCAGGCCAGAGACTACCAGGTGGTGCAGGCGGTGGTGCTGTTCATGGCTAGTATCTTCATCGCGTCCAACCTGGTCGTAGACATCCTCTACGCCTACCTGGATCCCCGCATCCGCTACAACTAGAAGCCTCGGAGAATAGAAGAAAATGGCAATTTCAATACCTAAGGCAAGATCTTGGTACTCGCCCCCCAGGCTGGTCAAGACCTTACAGGATGCCAGGAGGCTGCCCCTGGTTCCCATCTTCATAATTGTCTTTGTACTGGTGCTCCCCGCGCTTTTCGCCAACGTCTGGAGCAACGCTTGGGGTTATGACCCGGAGGTGGGAACTCTGCAAGATAGGCTTGTGCCCCCTGCCTGGATTAAGGCAAAGATACAATCCTTGAGAGGCGGAGTTGACCTGAACGCGGTTGAAGTCTACAAGAATGGCGAGCTTGTTGAAGGGGCCACCCTTACCCGTCAGGGTACGCCGGTGGCCAATGGCGAACCCGTTGTAGGCATCATTCAATACAGAAGCGACGGCGACGTAATCAAGCTGGGCCGTTCGCTGGTGTATCCGGGTGGCGTGGAAACGGCAGACCCGAAGGACATGTCAAAACTGGCTAGCGGGTTGGTGGTGGTAAAGAATCCCGTTACCTTTGACAGTGGTGGCCTTTTCGTAGCCGGTGAAGAGGTTCAAAGCGGAGTCGCCTTCATGGGCACCGATAACGGTGGTGAAGTAACCTTCACTCCCTTGGGCGCCACCATCCAGGGCCGCCAGGCCAAAGATGCAATAGAGGTCAAAGACGCCGGTGGGAACATCGTGGAACCCATGGTTGGCGTCGCCACAATGCAGGACATCCGCATTGACGGCACTGAAGACGCAATTCTGGCCCAGCCCAACCAGGTTCGCCAGCTGACCCCCGATGGCTCCAGCAAGTACTGGCTGGGTACGGACAAGCTTGGCCGGGACCTGGTAACCCGCATGATTCACGGCGCGAGGATTTCACTCTCCGTTTCACTGATAGCCATCATCTTCGCCGGGATAGTTGGAACAACTCTGGGCCTGCTTGCCGGCTATGTGGGCGGATGGGTGGATGCTATAATCATGCGCTTGGTGGACATCAAGCTGGCCATTCCTTCCATTCTGCTGGCCCTTGTCTTCGTAGCAGTCGTGGGGCCCAGCTTCCAGACGGTGGTGACAGTCATCGCCCTTGTGTACTGGGCGCTCTACGCCCGCCAGGCTCGGGGTGAGACCCTCAGTGTGAAGAACCAGGACTTCATCCAGAGGGCCAAAGTCGCGGGGGCGTCCCACTTTAGGATCATCTTCATGCACATCTTCCCCAACGTGCTCAACACCCTGGTCATCGTGGCCACCCTGCAGTTGGGCACGGCCATCCTCTTCGAAGCATCCCTCAGCTTCCTCGGCGCCGGCATCCCCAGGCCTACACCCGCCTGGGGCGTCATGGTTGCCGACGGTCGCGAGCTCATTGTGGCCAACTGGTGGGTCTCCTTCTTCCCAGGTCTTTGTATCCTCGTGGCCGTCCTTTCCCTGAACTTGCTCGGTGACTGGACCCGTGACAAGTTGGATCCCAAGACTAGGCAGGTGACATAAATTGACTACGCAGATTTCGGACAAGGTTGTCCTTGAAGTAAAGGATCTGTATACCTACTTCTTCAATCGTTGGGGAACGGTGAAGGCCGTGGACGGCGTCAGCTTCTCCCTCAGGCAGGGCGAAACCCTCGGCATCGTCGGCGAGTCGGGTTGCGGTAAGACCATGACCGCCCTCTCGCTCATGCGGCTGAATCCCAAGCCCGCTTCTCGTATCATCGATGGGCAGATTCTCCTGGACGGAGAGGACATCCTCCAGCGCTCCGAGAAGGACATGCGCGAGGTCAGGGGCAGGAAGATTTCCATGATCCTTCAGGACCCTCAGACTTCTCTTAATCCGGTCTACACCATCGGAAACCAATTGGTGGAAGCCCTGGTGCACCGCGGAGAGCTACAGCGAGACCTCAAGCTGGAAGCGGAACAGTCCCTGCGCAACGTCAGGGTGGCGGCTCCCCGTCGCCGGCTGGAAGACTTCCCCCATCAGATGAGCGGCGGCATGAAGCAAAGGGTTGTGGGAGCCATAGCCATGGCCTGCGACCCGATGGTCATCATCGCCGACGAGCCAACTACCGCCCTAGACGTTACCATTCAGCTCCAGTACCTTCGCCTCCTGAAGGACATTCAGGCGGAGACGGGAATGAGCATCATCTTCATCACTCACGACTTCGGTATAGTCGCCAGAATGTGTGACCGGGTGGTGGTGATGTACGCTGGCCGGGTGGTGGAAGAAGGGCCGGTGAGGGGCATCTTCAATAATCCCTCTCACCCATATACGGAGGCCCTGATCGGCTCCGTGCCCAAGATGGAAGAAAGAGTGGACAGGCTCTATCAGATTGAGGGCCAGCCACCCGCTCTGTACGACCTGCCGGTAGGTTGCCGCTTTGCGGACAGGTGCCGGTACATGCAAGATCGGTGTCTGGAAGAATATCCTCCCTACTATCAGGTAGGAGAGAGCCAAAGAGCAGCTTGTTGGAGGCTAGACGAGACATGGCAAACGAACCCGACCTCTTAGAGGTAAAGAACCTCAAGAAGCACTTCCCTGTAACCAAGGGACTGCTCCTCATGAAGACCATCGGCCACGTAAAGGCCGTGGACGGAATTAACTTCACCATTAAGGATGGCGAAACCCTGGGTTTGGTGGGCGAGTCCGGTTGTGGCAAGACCACTACGGCCAAGACCATCCTTCGACTGGAAACACCCACAGACGGCAGCGTTCTGATGTACGGCAAGAACGTGCATGAACTGAAGGGCCAGGATGTGAAAGACTACCGGGCCACGGTGCAGGCGGTGTTCCAGGACCCCTGGTCATCCCTCAGCCCTAGGATGAGGACCCGTGACATCATTGCTGAATCCTTGGTGGTGAACCGGCGCGTGACCCGTCAGGAGAAGACCGAGCGGGTCGAGCAGTTACTGGACATGGTCGGGCTCCATCCCGCCCAGGCATCCCTCTTTCCCCATGAGTTCAGCGGAGGCCAGCGGCAAAGGATAGCCGTTGCCAGCGGTCTGGCGTCCTATCCCAAGCTGATTCTCCTGGACGAGCCTGTGTCAGCACTGGACGTCTCCATCCGCGCTCAGATAATGAACCTGTTGAAGGACCTGCAGGAGACGCAGCACGTTGCTTACCTGCTGGTGGCCCATAACCTGGCGACTGTGCGGTACATGGCCCATCAGACGGCGGTGATGTACCTTGGCCGCGTGGTGGAATACGCGGATACGGAAGAACTCTTCCAGAATCCGTTGCATCCCTACACCAAGGCGCTCTTCTCCGCAGCCCTTCCATCCCACCCCGACATTGTGCGGGAAGAGATCGTGTTGCCGGGCGAGGTCCCCTCGCCGATCAACCCTCCTTCCGGTTGCAGCTTCCACCCACGGTGCCCCATGGCCCTGGCGGACCCGGAGCTCATGAAGAGGTGTCAGACGGAGGACCCAGTCCTTCTGGAAGCGGCGCCCAGGCACACCGTCGCTTGTCATCTGTTTCATGGGCCCAGCGCATCAAACGGAAGCAACGGCGCCTCAGCCTAAACCCGGCTTACGTCGAAAATATAAGGCGCGGCTCACGTGAGCCGCGCCTTACTCTTCTAAGGACTAGTGGCTGGGACTAACTTACTGCATCGTTTCCGGGAATTACCTGTTGCCGCCGCTTGTCAGCCGGGCTTAAGTGTCTCGGCGGGATGCTCCATTTGGAGCGTTGACGGCTATGTAGTTTTGGACTCGATCCTTCATTCTGCAGTATGAACAGACTTCGCCGGTAGTTGGCTGTCCGCACTCTTCGCACGCCAACAAGTCCACCGTCTGTTCTCGCTGGAGTGCCGGGCGCATCCTGGCGAGGAACCCTTGGAAGAACTGCTGCTTGGTCCCGGGGGATTCAGTCTCGATGCGGTTCAGGATGTCCTTGTAGAGAAGGGAGTGGGCGCCCTTGGCGTTGGGGCACTCCTCCACCACGTAATCAATGCCCCTAATCAGGCAGTAGCTGGCAGTTTCTCGCTCCGTCAGCGTGTAGAGAGGCTTCACTTTCCGGACCATCTGCGGGTGGTTGCTCTCCAACGACGGCGACTGGCGGGCCAGCTGTTCTCGTTGCCAGCGCAGCACGTTTCCCATGAGCGTCGCCGCCTCGTCGTCCAGGTTGTGGCCGGTAGCGACAACGGTGAAGCCACGCTCCAGGGCAATCTTGTTGAAGAGGTAGCGCTTGTTCAGTCCGCATCCCGAACAGGGCGGCCTTCGGAGCACCCTTGAAAGCAGCGGCACACCCATGCCAAGCTCCTGGTCCAGGCTGAACTCAATAAGCTCTGCCCCCCGGCTCTGGGCAAAGTCCTGCGATACTTCCGCCGAACGGACCGAGTATTCGCCGATGCCCAGTTGGATGTGGAGGCCGACGGCCGAGTAACCGGCTTCCAGCAGCAGGTCCCATAGGGCCAGGCTGTCCTTCCCCCCTGATATGGCCACCAGAATCCTGTCTTCCGGGGCGAACATCCGCAGACGCTTCACGTTTCTGGCAAGCTGGTTGCGGACGAACTCCAGGTAGTGGGGGGAGCAGAAGGAGGAGTTGTGCCGTCGTAGCTCCACGCTGGCCTTTACGGGGCACTTGATGCACCTCAATGGTCAGCCTCCGGAGATTGCGGAGAGAATCTCCACCCGGTCTTGGTCACGGAGCATCTCGTCACCGGTGAGCAGGGATTCGCCCCTGATTACAATGTGAGACTCAGGATTCAGATCCAGCTCTTTCAGAAGCTGCTTGACTCTACGGCTGCCCTGAAGCTGGAGTTCTCGCCTGACTGGATTTCGGATAATCACGTCCATAGCAGTGAAGGATGAAAGGTAGCACGGGCGCCTGGGGGTGTCAAACGAGGGGCGGAGAGGTCGATTCTAGTCGACGGCGTCGCTCGTCTCCTCGATGATAATCTCGCGCCGTCCCTGGTCGGTGACGGAGTAGTAGCCGGAATTCCCGGGGGACCTCTCCAGCCACTGGAAGGCGGACCGCCCGGCGTTGCGGAGGGTCTGCACGAAGTCTTTCGGGCGCTGCCACTGAAGGAAATCGAAGAGGGGGCCAAGCTCCTGGGAGGAGATCCTGTCCATTCCGAGGAAGCGCTTTGCTCCTTCTGCGGCCACCACCACCCTGCGCATGTCCCCCGAAGGAGCCATTAGCTGGCAGAACTCCAGGAATTCGGGCCTGCTGGCCAGATGTCCGTTGCCGTTGCTGGATGGTTCTTCCTGGATTACAGGCTTGGACTGGCTTCCGTTTGTCGATGGCGCAATGCCGTCTGTACTCAGGTATTCACGGGTGGAAGCGATGACTTCGCCGTATGTGTCTTCTTCCGTGGTTTCCAGCGTAATTGTGACTCCGCTGGGAAAAGTGATTGTAACCTTGAGCATTTAAGCGTGTTCCCCCCCTTTATTCAAAATATACGGATTGGGGGGTAAAATCAAGGCTGTATCCGCCGTAAAATTCCGGGTTTCATGCCGGATGAGGCCTATATGGATTGCTTCAGGCGCAAGGCCAGGCTGCGAGTGATTCCGGGCACTGTCATAATTTCGTCCGGTGTGGCCTTCCTTATGCCTTTCAGCGAGCCGAAACGACGCATGAGCATGCGCTTCCGTTTGGGACCTATGCCTTGCACCATGTCCAACGACGATCGGGTCGAAGATTTGCTTCGCAGCTTCCGATGGTAGGTGACGGCGAACCGGTGGGCCTCGTCACGTACACGCTGAACCAGGTGAAGCGCCGGCGACCGTCTGGAGAGGGCAATGGGTTCCGGGGTTTGGGGCACGAAGATCCACTCGTTTTCCTTGGCGATGGACGAGAGGGGAATGAAGTCGATGCCCAGCTCCAGGAACACCTCCAGGGCGGCGGAGAGGTGCCCCTTGCCCCCGTCAATGATGACCAGGTCCGGGGCTTTGTCCCAACCCTTGGCCGGTCGCTCGGCGTAGGAGCCGTCCACGCCATTGGGCCCGGAGACTCCCTTGCCGTGGCTCTGGGCGAGCTTCTTGAAACGGCGACGCAGCATCTCCTGCATCATGGCGTAGTCGTCGATGCCCTCAACCTTCTTTATCTTGAAGCGACGATATCGAGAGGTTCGCGGCGCTCCGTCTTCGAAGGTGACCATGCTGCCGACGGGATGGCTGCCCTGGATGTTGGATATGTCGTAGCACTCGATTGTCCGAGGCAGCGCTGGCAAATTGAGTTCCTCCTGGAGCTCCGTCATGGCCTCCTGGAGGGCGTCGGTGTTGCTCCACCACTTGATCCGCATCTGTGAAAGCTGCTGCTCGGCATTCGCGGCGGCCATCTCCACCAGCCTCCGGTTGGGACCCCGCTGCGCCATGCGGATGGTCACTGCCCCTCCCCGCTTCTCTCGCAGCCACTGCTGGATCTCCTCCGCCTCCTCCACGGGATGCTGCAACAGGATCCGCTTGGGCACGAAGGGCGTTGACTGATAGAACTGCTTGACGAAGCCGGTCATCACCCGCTCCGGCGGGTCGTCCTGGGTACCGTCCATGACGAAGGTGTCTCGACCGATGAGCTTCCCGTTCCGCACGAAGAAGACCTCCAGGCAGGCCTGGTCGTTCTGGGTTGCCATGCCGATGGCGTCGAGGTCGTGACCCCTCGCTGAAGCCGTCTTGATCTGCTGCTCCTCCGACACCCGCTCGATGGCGCGGGTCTGGTCGCGAAGGACCGCGGCGCGCTCGAACTCCAGGGCGTCGGAGGCATCGAGCATCTTCTTCTTCAGGTCGGCCAGCACCGGCTCCGTCTTTCCCTCCATGAAGAGGACCACCTGGTCGATTATCTTGTGGTAGTTCTTTCTGTCTATCTCCCCCGTGCAGGGGGCGGCGCAGCGGTTTATGAAGAATTCCAGGCAGGGGCGGGCGTCATTTCCGGTGATGACCTTGGTGCAGGAGCGGTAGGGGAAGAGCTTCTTGAGCAGGGCGAGGGTCTTGCGGATGCTGTGGGCGGTGGCGAAGGGGCCGAAGTAGACGGCGCCGTCGTTCTCCACCCGACGGGTGATGTAGATCTGGGGAAACTCCTCGGCCCGGTCGATCTTGATGTAGGGGTAGGTCTTGTCGTCCTTGAGCCTCGCGTTGAAGGCAGGCCGGTGCTTCTTGATGAGGGTGTTCTCGAGGATGAGGGCTTCCGCCGGCGAGTCGGTGACGATGTAGTCGTAGTCGGCCACTCTTGTCAGCATCCGGCGGATCTTGGGTTCGTGGTGGGCTGCCGGCGTGAAGTAGGAGCGGAGTCGTGACCTGAGGTTTGCCGCTTTGCCGACGTACAGCACCCTGCCCTGTTCGTCCTTCATCTGGTAGACGCCGGGGCCGACGGGCGTGACGCGAAGCCGGTTAGCCAGGGAGGGAATGGCCATGGGGATGCCTTAGTTCAGGAAGAAGCTGAGGACTACGATGGAGGCGATGATGACGCCGCTGAGCAGGAGAATACGCCGCATCTCCATGCCCACGTAGCTGTAGACCAGAGGCTGCCGGGCGGTGACCGCGGCGGCTTGTGGGGCGGTGTAGGCCGCAGGCGCGACAGCGGTTGCCGGCGCGGGCTGGGCGGGCATAGCTTCAGACGCTGTGGACGGCTGAGAGCTATCGGCGGGTTGCCGACGACGTTGCGCCGCCGTCATTGTCGGTATGCCGGATGGGCCGCGCCCTCGCTTCTTTCGCTGGCTGAGTTGGGCCTGTTTTGCTGCGACTTTCTTGCCGCGTTTCTTGCGAGCCATGGGTGGGTTTACTCTCCTATAGGGTCAGTGAGTCAGGTCCTGGGCGGCGTGGGCAATCATCTCCCCCGCCGTCTCCACCTTCAAGTCGGCCATATTGATAATCATGTGATAGATGTTGGGGTCGTCCGTGTCCACGTCGAAGAACTTGGAGAAGAAGGCCTTTCGCGCCCTCTCGTGCTCCTCCACGAACGTCATCGCGTCGTCGTACTCCAGGTGCTCCCGGTCCATGATGGTGTGGATGCGGTGCTCCAGGGGCGCGACGGTGCCGACGTGGAGGACCCCCGGCTCGCCCTTGAGGATGAGGTTGCCGGCCCGCCCGACGATGACGACGTTGCCTTCCCTGGCGAGGTTCTGGATGACGGTGGTGGTGACTTCGATGTACTTATCGTCGTCCACCTCGTGGGCGAGGGTGATGGGTTCTGCGTCTTCGGAGTAGTAGTCGCGGGAGAGCAGGACGTCGACGCCGGGGCCGAAGTAGGGTTCGCCGCCGGCTCCCGACATGGCGGAGCGCTCCAGCACGTTCTGGAAGAACCGCCCGAGCCGGTCGCGACGTCGGGTCAGTTCCGACTCCTTGCCCGCCACGGCCTGGACAGTGGCGCCGATGCGCTTGGCCGCTTCCGCCAGAATCAGACGGTCGACGTAGTCGGCGTGGAGGTAGTGGGCGACCTGGAGTCCGACCTCCGGGCCGCCGGAGCCGATCTGACCGTTCAGGGTTACAACTGCCATGGGAGCCTCCCGAGAATCAGGGTATGCGGGGCCGCAAGAGCGGGTCTGGCCTTACCCCAAGTCTACCAGAAACCCCCATCGTCCGTCATTTCGGGGCCGGGCCGAGGGTAATGGTTGCCGGGGGGACTGGCTTATCGAGTATGATGGAAGGATGGGGCCACATTAGTGATATCCAGTATCCAAAACAAAGGATGAAACAACGGGTTGTTTGAGGGAAACAATGCGTGGATTCGAGGGATTTTGGGGAGAATTATTGGGCATTTTGAGGGCTTTCAGGTGTGAGGTGGGGGAATTTGGGGAATTGAATCGTTTCAAGAAATTTTCCGGGTGAAGCGTGGATTTTGTGAGAATGCATGGCATTCTGGGCGGTGTGGAGGAATACGTTGGTTCGGTTCATGGATAGATGGTAGCAGGGGAGGGGGGGTTGGGGCAATGGGGAGAATGGCAGTTTGGGGGATGCCCTAGATTACCAGCTTGGCATTACTAGGGCGCTTCTTCCCTCCATGTACCGACGGCTCCGCGCACCACTTGGCGGCGAGGTCCTCGACGGAGCAGTCCAGCCAGCCGGACTCGGGGAAGCGGGTGACGGTATCCTTGGACTCCTCGGTGAAGACGCAGTAGGAGAGACTCGCTTCCTTCAGGTCGGCATGCAAGTCGTCGGACTGCCTCAGGGACTCCGGATATCGGAGAGCGATTACGGCCTCGATGATGCGCCCGTCTACCGTGGTTTCCAGCCCGAGACGGTCTTTGGCTTCCTGCTCGACGCTGGCCGCCGGCATGACCTCCGCTTCGATGACCACGGGGGAACGACCGGCGGCTGTGATGAGGATGTCGGGCTTCAGGCCGGGATGTCCGGCGATGGCTTGCGTGTTTTCGGAGCGCACGGTGCTCCGGCCCATCATGGCCTGAAGCAGATTTCCAAGGGCGTTGTTGGCGGAAGGCTCAGTCTGTCGCGCCATAGCCCCAGGATGATATCACAGTAGGGAAAGCGTAACTTGGACTAGCTGCGGGGGTGGGCCTTCTCGTACTCCTCGCGGAGGTGGTCGTTGGTGAGGTGGGTGTAGATCTGGGTTGTGGTGATGCTGGCGTGGCCCAGAAGCTCCTGCACGTAGCGCAGGGGCGCGCCTCCCTGAAGCAGGTGGGTCGCGAAGCTGTGTCGCAGCACGTGGGGCGTTATCTTCTGGTCGATGTTGGCCCGCTTGGCGCTGTTCTTCATGATCGCCCACACCCACTGTCGGGTGAGACGCTCCCCCCGTCGATTCAGGAAAATCGCCTTCTCCTTCTTCGACTTGGCCAGCTTGGTCCGCGACTTCTTCAGGTAGGACTTCAGCGCAAACGTCGCCTCGGGATGCAGGTACGTCATGCGTTCCTTGCCTCCCTTGCCCAGCGTGCGCACGTAGCCCTCGGCGGTGTTCACGTCGTCCAGATTCAGCGAAATCAGCTCCGTCACGCGAAGGCCGGTGGCGTAGAGAATCTCCAGGATAGCCCAGTCGCGCTGACCCTCCGGGGAACGCTGCTCCTTGGCCCGCTCCAGAAGTCTGGCGACTTCATCCTGGGAGAGATGCTTGGGGAGGGTGCGTCCGGGCCGGGGCGTGCTGAGCGACTCGCTGGGGTCGTCTTCGACGAGACCCTCCAGCACCAGGAAGCTGAAGAAAGAACGGATGGCCGCCACTTTGCGGGCGACGGTGCTATCGGCGTAACCGTTCTTGCCGCGCAGGTTGAAGACGTATTCGGTGAGGTGATTCAGGTCCACCTGCTTCCAGGTGGACCTGCCATTTACGAAGGGCAGAGTCTTCTTGGTGTAGTCAAAAAACTGGTACAGATCGTTGCGATATGCCTCTAGGGTATTATGAGAAAACCCTTTTTCAACTACCAGATGATTAAGGAACGTATCAATTGGTTCTTGCATAGCAATCCTCATGCTATTGTCTAATCGCTGGTGATTTTAACACAGGGATTCTTTATCCTTGTTCGGAGTTTGCGTGCAGGGTTTGACCGGATTGACGGATCAAGAAGCTGGGCCATACAATAGCCCGGCGCATGACAACGGTCATTGATCTTCACGTCCACACCACCCGAGGCAGCAGCGACAGCAACCTTTCTCCGGATGATATGGTGACGGAATCCAGGCGCCTCGGTGTGGACGGACTCTGCATCACGGAACACAACAACCTGTGGGATAAGCACGAGTTCAAGGCCTTCGCGCGCAAGCACGATCTGCTGCTGATTCGGGGGGTGGAGGTGGACACGGAGATGGGCCACGTGCTGGTGTTTGGCATGGACGAATACGTTTCCGGCATCTCCCGAATTGCAGAGCTGCGGCGGGTGGTGGACGGGGCGGAGGGGTTTATGATTACCGCCCACCCCTTCCGGGGCATCCACAGTCCGGGCGGCCTGAGGAGGCCGTACCTGTACCGGGACTCTCCTACGATGCCCGACACGGTGGAAGAGGCGTCGGAGCACGCGGTCTTCGGATTTGCCGACGCCGTTGAGGTGGCGAACGGGAACACCATCGACAGCGAGAACGCCTTCGCCCGCGGCGTGGCGGAGCGCCTGGCAATGAGAGGGACGGGCGGAAGCGACGCCCACTCGGTCCACGGGCTGGGGCGCTGTTTCACCGTCTTCGAGGACGACGTGCGCTCCGAGGAGGAGTTCATTCAGGCCCTGCGTCATGGCAGGTACTACGCGGCCATCGGACTGAGGACCGGCGCCGTCCGGGCCTTCAGTGGCTGAAGCGGGCGCGGGAATCTTGGCAGCGCCGTGTTGAGTCCTTCGGTGAACGCCGACGAGCGCGTCTATGCCGCCATCGACCTCGAGACGACGGGGCTGGACAAGGAACGCCATCGCATCATAGAAATCGGCGCGGTCAAGTTCCGCGGCGACGAGGTGCTGGACGAATTCGAGACCTACGTGAACCCCTACGCGCAGATACCCCAGTTTGTGCAGAGACTTACGGGCATCCGGCAAGCGGACGTGGACAAGGCCCCGCCCTTCGCCCCCGTGTCGGTGCAGTTGGAAGAGTTCCTGGGGGACGTGCCGGTCATCGGGCACAACGTGGCCTTTGACGTCGGCTTCCTGAGGGAGAACGGCCTGCCGATGCCCAACGTGGCCTACGACACGTGGGACATGGCCTCGGTGCTGCTGCCGGAAGCGTCCGAATACTCGCTGTCACTACTGGCGAAAAACCTGGGCATTGACCCCGACAGCCCGCACCGCGCGCTGGATGACGCCCGCGTGACCCGGCAGGTGTTTCTGACGTTGCTGGAGCAGGCCAGGCAGCTGGACCCGCTGGTGGCGGAGCGAATTCGGGCGATTGCCCACCGCGCGGGTTGGAGCTTCGGGGACCTGCTGGGGAACGACGCTCTTCTTCGCGCCCCCGTATTGGCCGGGCCGGTGGACGCGCTTAATCTTTCGGAGCGGCTGACGAAGCCGTCGCCGCCGGAGCGTCCTGAGGAGGAACAGTCGTTGGACGTGGAGCGGGTGGAGGCGATGGCTTCTGCCGAGGGGTTGCTGTCGAAGTTCTTCCCCGGTTTCGAATATCGCCCCGAGCAGAAGCAGATGATCTCCGCCGTGGCGCGGACCTTCCGTGAGGGCGGCCACCTGATGGTCGAAGGCGGCACCGGCGTGGGGAAGTCTGTGGCGTACCTGCTGCCCGCCATCCTCTACGCCGTCGCAAACGGGCAGCGTGTGGTCGTCTCCACCAACACCATCAACCTGCAGGAACAGCTGCTTCAGAAGGACATCCCTGCTCTGGAGGAGGCGCTGGAGAAGGCGGGGGAGATTTCCGAAGGACAGCTACGAGCGGTTAGCCTGAAGGGACGGGCCAACTATTTCTGTATCCGACGTTGGACGAATCTGTCCCGAAGCGAGAGCCTGACCATCGACGACGCGCGGCTGCTGAGCAAGTGCCTGGTGTGGCTTCAGGACACGCCCACGGGCGACCGGGGGGAGATGAACCTGGCCGGGAGGGACTGGCAGTCGTGGATCCGGGTTTCCGCCAGCGACAAGGGGTTCTGTCCGGGCCTTCGACAGGGCATGTGCTTCCTGCGAGCGGCGCGGGAACGGGCGGAGGCCGCCCACGTGATTGTGGTGAACCATGCGCTGCTGCTTTCGGACCTAGCCAGGGGTGGGGGGCTCATCCCGGAATACGACCATCTGGTGGTGGACGAGGCTCATCATCTGGAAGCGGAGGCAACGCGTCAGTTCGGCTTCTCGGTCTCCCAGGACTGGCTTGAGGAGCAGTTGGACGGCATCGCCAGATACGTGGATCAGGCGCAGATAATTCTTCGGACCCAGCGCCTTTCCGCCCAGGAGACGCTCCGGTTTCAGCAGCTGGCGGCTGCTGTGCAGGAAGCCGTTCCGGGTTTGCGGCAGAGGTGGGAGGCCATGTGGGGACTGTCGGAAGAGTTCGTGATGAACCACCGGAACGAGTACGAGTCGCGGGTGCAGCTGCGGGTTAGTCGCAGCGCGCGGACGCAGCCGGGATGGTCGGAGGTGGAGATCGGCTGGGAGAACTGCGACGGGCAGATACGGCAGATTCAGGGTAGGGTGGAGGAGCTGTTCCGCTACCTGGACGCGTTGCCCGTTGAAGGTTCCGACCCGTGGGATACCCTTCTTTCCGACCTGGGCAGCTGGTTGGAGGACTTGGGGGAAGTCCGGGAGAATCTGCGCACCGTCGCCAGCGCCGACGTGAATAACGAGCGAATCGACTGGCTGAGCCAGGAGCGGGACTCCAACATGGTCTTCAATTCTGTGCCGTTGGACGTGGGTCCTACACTGCGGTCCGATCTCTTCGACCAGAAGGAGTGCGTGGTGTTGAGCAGCGCTACGCTCACCGCCCAGGGGAGCTTCGACTTCATCCGGCACCGGTTGGGGCTGGAGGCAGCGGATGAGTTGAGAGTCGGTTCGCCCTTCGACTACAAGAGGTCTACGCTATTGGCGGTGCCGGAGGACATTCCGCCCCCCAACGCCCGGGGGTATCGCGACGTACTGGAGAGGTGCATCAGCCAGATAGTGAGGGACGCCGGTGGGCATACAATGGCGCTGTTCACCTCCCACGCCGCCCTCAGGGCAGCCCGGCAAACGCTGATTCGCACAGTGGAGGATTCGGGCATTACGGTGCTTGCGCAGGGGGTGGACGGCCCGCCGCACCGGTTGATGAGGCGGTTTGCGGAGAACCCCCAGAGCGTGCTGTTGGGAACAAGCAGCTTCTGGGAGGGGGTGGACATGCCCAGCGGCGTGATGAAGGTGCTCATTCTGGCGCGGCTGCCCTTCAACGTGCCCACGGAGCCGGTGTTCGCAGCCAGGAGCGAACAGTATGAAGACTCCTTCCAGCAATTCGCCGTTCCACAGGCGGTGCTCCGTTTCCGCCAGGGGTTTGGACGCCTCATCCGCAATGCGCAGGACAGGGGCGCGGTGGTGGTGCTTGACCGGCGGGTGCTTAACGGATACTACGGCAGGCACTTCCTGGACGCGCTGCCGGAGTGCACGAGGAATGTAGGCCCCGTGGCATCAGTTGTTGAGAGTGTGAGACGGTGGTAGAGGGGGGACCGTTCCTTCTGGAGGCGCCGCCGCCGCTGGACTTGGGGGCGACCCTGGAGAGCGGACAGGCCCATCGCTGGCAGAAGGACGGCGACGTCTACTGGGGGGTGGTGTACGGCAGCTTGCTTAAGGTCAGGCAGGTACCGAAGGGGATAGAGATTTTTTCCGACCCGGAGCTATCGGCAGCCTCCAAGGCGATGTTGGGGAGCTATTTTCGGCTGGACGACGATCTGCCCGCCATCTACGAGGAGATAAACCGGGACGACCGAATGGACGGCATGATCCGTCGATATTCCGGGCTGCGACTGTTGCGGCAGGAGCCGTGGGAGTGTCTGTCGGCGTTCATCTGCTCCGCCACGTCCAACATTCCCCGCATAGCGGCCAACATGGAATCCATGGCGGACGCTTTCGGGGAGCCGCGTTCGCTGCACGGGCGGGTGCGTTGCACCTTCCCGCCGGCCCACAGGATAGCCGAGGCAGGGGAGGACGCCCTGCGGGAGTTGGCCCTGGGGTTCCGGGCCAAGTGGCTGGCCAACGCCGCCATTCAGGTGGCGGAGGGCGAGTTGGACCTGGAGGAGGTGCGCAGGCTGCCCTACTGGGAAGCCAGGGCCCGGTTGACGGAACTGCCGGGCATCGGTGCGAAGATTGCCGACTGCGTCTTGGTGTTTTCGCTGGACAAGCTGGAGGCTTTCCCCATCGACAGATGGGTCAGCCGGGCCGTGCAGGAGTGGTACCTGAACGGGAAGACCATGAAATACGACGACATTGTGCACTGGGCGCACGACTATTTTGGACGGTATGCGGGTTACGCGCAGCAGTACCTGTTCCACGGGGGGCGGTTGGGTAAGGTGGGGCGGGCGGATGCACCAGCGTCCAAGTCAAAGGGCTAGACGACGGGAGTGAAGGCGAAGGTCGGATTATCGCGGCTCACATGAGTTCCGGCCAGAAACGCTCCTCTTTCCAGAAGTCGCCGTTGTTGTGGTAGCCGCGAACTTCCCAGAAGCCGGGCTTGTCCTCCGCCATGAACTCGATGGCGCGGAGCCACTTGGCGCTCTTCCAGCCGTACCTCTGCGGGACTACCAGGCGTACCGGTCCGCCGTGGTCGTCGCTCAGAGGCGCGCCGTCGTGCTTGTGGGCGAGGAGGGACGAGCCGTCCATGAGGATTTCCAGGGGGAGGTTGGTGGAGTAGTCGCCGTAGCAGTGGGCCATGACGAATTTCGCTTCCGGCTTGGGGGAGACCAGTTTGGCGAGGTCGGTGAACAGCAGCCCCTCCCAGGTGTTTTCCAACCTGCTCCACTGGGTTACGCAGTGGAAGGGGGCGGATACGGCGGTCCATTCCAGATTGGAGAACTGCTCAAAGTCCAGCTCTATCTCTTGTTCCACCAGCCCGATGACGTTCAGCTTCCACTTGTTGATGTCTATCTTAAGATTGCGACCGTAGGTGAGGACGGGCAGTTTCTTCGTTACGAACTGGCCCGGGGGGACGCCCTCCTTGATGGGGGCTTTCTTGATTTTTGAGGGGTTCTTGAAAAGCAAGGGTTCTCTCCTGTGGAATTGCGAAGGTAAATGGTACTTTTGCAGGGGTCAGGATGTCAAACTCAGTGTGTCAATTCCTGGCATGGTTGGCGGCGAAGGCGCTTGCCGGAGTTGGTTCAATTGCGCGGTCATCCACAATTGAGTATCATCGGCCCGTTATGCCAGCGTCGGCCCAGTTCACGAAGTCTCCCGGAATGGCCGAAGGCGTGTTTTTTTCGTCCTATTACAGTGAATGTCAGTGGGTATTCCCGTGAGTGGTGAAGAGATTGAGCCTGCCATAAGGGTGGAGGCTCTGTACAAAGGATTCGGCGGGCCGCCGGTGCTGCGAGGGTTGGACATGGAGATTGGGTGGGGCGGAAGCCTCGTAATCTTTGGGGCCAACGGTTCGGGCAAGACCACGCTACTCCGACTGCTGGCGACGCGATACAGGCCGGACAGGGGGAGCATCCGCATAGCGGGTCTGGAAACTTCACGTTCCGCAGCTTCCATTCGCCGCCGCATTGGCGTTGTGGCGCACCACCCCATGATATACCGGAATATGACCTGTGAGGAGAATCTGGCTTTTTTTGGGCGGATGTATGGCTTGGAGAATGTGGGCGAGCGGGTAGGGGAAGTCCTCACGCAGGTGGGGTTGGAAGCTCGGCGGGGTCAGCGGGTCCGGACACTTTCGCACGGGATGCAGAAGCGGTTGGCCATGGCGCGGGCGGTGCTCCACGACCCTCCCATTCTGCTGATGGACGAGCCGGAATCGGGGCTGGACCAGGGGGCGTTGGAGGGGATGGAATCGCTGAGGGAGATGGATTCAGGACGCCGACGGACCATCATAGCGGCCACCCACAACGTGGAGTGGGGGCTGGGTTGGGGGGAGAGGGTCGCGGTGCTTCGTGGTGGAAGCATCGCCTACGAAGCCTTCAAAGAGGGGTTGGACGAAGGGGAATTCAGGCGGACATACGGAGAGTTGGGGCAGTGAAAACCGTGGTGGAGTTCGTCCGCCCTGCGCTGCTGGTTGCGTGGAAGGACGTATTGCTGGAGCTGCGGAACCGGGAGGTGGTGGCCACGGCGCTGGTCTTTGGCGTGATGCTGGTGGTCATCTTCAACTTTGCCCTGAACATCACGCCGGAAACGGTGGACGTGCTGGCCCCGGGGGTGCTGTGGGTCGCCTTTTCCTTTGCCGGAGTGCTGGCCATGAGCCGGGCCTTC
The DNA here is from genome assembly GCA_951812825.1 of uncultured Dehalococcoidia bacterium. Taxonomy (GTDB): domain Bacteria; phylum Chloroflexota; class Dehalococcoidia; order Lucifugimonadales; genus JAPULR01. The sequence continues at coordinate 1,830,731 of OX638324.1, forward strand.
GTGGCGGAGAAGGAGGAAGGGACCCTGGACGCGCTGCTGCTGTGTCCGGTCAGCCGGGACTCGATCTATTTCGGCAAGATGCTGGCGATGTTTATCTTCATGGTGGTTATCGAGGCGGCGCTGCTGCCCATCTTTGCGGTGTTCTTCGACTTCTCCGCATTTTCGGCGACGCTTCTGGGGGCGATAGTCCTTGCGACCCTGGGCTTCGCCGCCGTGGGGACTCTCTTCGCTGCGGTGGCCGCCAACGTGCGGTCGCGGGAGATAATGTTGCCGATTTTATTCTTCCCTTTGGTATCGCCGGTGATAATCGGGGCCGTTGAGACCTCCGGCGCGGCCATTGGCGGGAGTGGCGCGGTGGTGTCGACGGGGCGCTGGTTGCAGCTTATAGCCGTGTTCGACGCCGTGTTCCTGGTGGTGTGTCCGTGGCTTTTCAGTATTGTGGTGGAAGAGTAAGGTTTAAGGACGATGTTGAGCGGAATGCGAGGCGGTCGAAATGGCTTCTGTAGCTAACAGCGCCCGAGGAGGGCTTCGATGGAATATCGCACTGGTCGCCATGGCGGCGGTGATGGTGGCGAACATGTTCTTCACCTTCATGTTCGCGCCGACGGAGGCGACTTCGGGGCACGTGCAGCGGATAATGTATATTCACGTGCCGATGGCGTGGCTCGCCTTTCTGGCCTTCTTCGTCGTGTTCTGCGGCAGCATCATGTACCTGTGGAAGCGAACGGCGAAGTGGGACGATCTGGCCAGCTCCGCCGCAGAGTTGGGGATAATCTTCACGACGCTGGTGCTGATTACGGGGCCTATCTGGGCCAAGCCTACCTGGGGCGTCTGGTGGACGTGGGACGCACGGTTGACCTCGACGCTGGTGCTTTGGCTGATCTACGTGGGGTATCTGATGCTGCGGGCGTACAGCGCCAACCGCTCCCAGGGGGCGAGGTTCTCCGCGGTGCTGGGGATAGTCGGGTTCATCGACGTGCCGATCGTCTACTTTGCGGTGGACTGGTGGCGCACCCAACACCAGCGGTTGGTGTTGGGGGGGCTGTCGCTGGAAGGAGACCTGCATCCGGACATGCGGTTAGCCCTGCTGGTGTCGGTAATCGCATTCACCCTGCTGTTCGGCTTTCTGCTGCGGCAGAGGGTGTCCCTGAAGAGGGTGGAGCGGGGTGTACGGGAGATGAGAGAAGACGCCGAATTTATGGCGGAAGGACAGAGATAAATGATAGCTTTGATAACAACGCCGGCCCATAACATTCCGTACCTATTTGCCGCCTTCGCCATAACCTGGGCGGTGTTCTTTGTGTACGTATTCTTTACGTCGCGCAGGCAGGATGAACTGGAGCAGGAGATGGAGAGTCTTCGGGAGGAGATGCGGGGGAGGGATGGGGATGGCGATGGCGGGGGGATGTAGCGCCGCTTGCCAGGCCGAACGTGGCAGGATACCATTTATATGAGGCTAGACGACGCGTCAGAAGGCTGACGTGAATAGAGAGGGTTGCACTTGACGCAGGGGAAGAAAGAAAACAGCTTCAACGCCGACGTTGAAGGGCGGGGTCTCCTTGGCGGGAGGGGTCGGCTGTTTCTGATAGCGGTGGTGCTGCTGCTGGCGGTGGCTTATCTGATATATGCTGCTTTTCCCGGCAGCACCAGCTATTACTTCACCGTGGATGAGCTTGAAGCCAACTCCGAAGAGGTGGACGGGAAGACGGTCCGCGTGAAGGGCAAGCTGGTGCCGGAGTCCTTCGCCAGGGAGGATGGCGGCACGATGGCGACGTTTACGCTGCACGCCGGTGAGGAGATGCTGCCCGCCTCCTACGATGGGGTTGTGCCGGACCTGTTCTTCAACGAACACTCGGAGATTATCCTGCAGGGCAGCTATCTGGAGGGTCAGCCCTTCCACGCCGAAACGGTGAGCGTTCTCTGCCCGTCCAAGTACCAGGCGTTGGAGGAGTTGGAGGCGTCTGCTTAGGGTTGACCGGGTGGGGATGGATTCCCGTCTACACGGGAATGACGAGAGGGGATGGATTCTGGCTCGGAGGCCGGAATGACGGTTAGGCAAAGGGACATGAAAAGGGCGCCCACGATGGACGCCCTTGCTGTTTTATCGGGTGTCCGGCAGGTTAGCGAATCTCGTAGAAGTCGACCATCTGCTGGGTGGTCATGGGCTTTACCTTCGCCAGGGTGTCTTCCACGGTTTTAGTCAGCGTAGGACGGTCGGTGTCCTGGTAGATGACACCGACGGGCAGGCCGCCGGAGCGTATAGCGGAGTGGGCCGCGTCGTAGTCGGCGGCGTCGTGGTCGTCGGGCAGGTCCCAGAGAATAGGCGCGATGCCCTTTCTGGGGTTCCCCTTGAGAATCTGGTAGGTGTTGTTGTAGGTGGTGCAGGGGGATTGCACGTGGACCACGGCAAAGCCGGGATGCTCCATGCCCTGGGTTATCAGGTCGGCCAGCTCTCTCGGCTTGCCGGAGAAGCCCGAGGCGATGAAGGAGACGCCCAGGGTGAGATAGAGGGCCAGGGGGTTCACCGACGCTTCCATCTTGCCGTAGGGGGTGGAGCTGGTGGTCTCGCCCAGTTCAGTGGTGGGTGAGCTCTGGCCCTTGGTGAGGCCGTAGACGGCGTTGTCCATGATTACGGCGCAAACGTCCAGGTTTCGCGCGGCCTGGGGGGCGATGTGCTCCATGCCGATGCTGAGGAAGTCTCCGTCGCCGGCGACGATGACCACGTTGAGGTCTGGGCGTCCCATCTTCACGCCCATGGCTATGGGAAGGCTTCTGCCGTGGATGCCGTGAAAGCCGTAGGGCTGGTCGCCTTCCAGGAGGTGGACGAGGTTGCCGGAGCAGCCGATGCCGGCGACGACCACGTTGTTTTCAATGGGGATCTCATAGTTGGTCATGCGGTCGGACATGGCTTGCTCGAGGGCGCGGCGAACGGCGAAGTCGCCGCAGCCGGGGCACCACTTGAAGTCGTATTCAGGGTTCTTGGCGCTCATACTGTTACCATTCCCTTTTGGATGGATTTGACTTTGCCGCCTACACGCTCCACCAGGTCTCTGACCTTGAAGGGGAGGCCGGTGTACTGGGTGATGGCCTCGGCCTTCACGCCCTGGGATCGGAGGACGGACGCCCACTGGCCCTGGAAGTTAAGCTCTGGCACGAGGACGAGTTCCTTGCTGCGGAGTTCCTCGAGGAGGGCCGTTGGGAGGGGGTTGAGGTACATGGTGTAGTACCAGGCCAGGTCGACGTCCTGTTCCATGAGCTCCGAGTAGGCTTCCAGGGCGGGGCCTTTGGAGCCGCCCCAGGGCATGAGGGCTATGGGTTGGTCGGCGTTCCTGCTTTCGTAGCTGCCGTTGGTCAGCACCTTCAGCTTGTTGAAGCGTCGCTCCGTCATCTGTACATGGCGAATGGGGAGGTGGGTGGTGTCTCCCAAGGGGTCGTGCTCACTGCCGTTGGCTACGTAGGAGCCGGGCTGACCGGGTATGGGCATGGGGGAAACCGAGTCGCCTTCGTACCGCATGTAGCCGTTGCGGCCGGAGTAGATCTGGCGATTTTCTACATTCAGACTGCTCAGATCTGGCTTGGGGATGTTCGAGGTCCGCTCTGCCAGGGACATCTCGCTCATGAGGATTACGGGGCCCTGATATCGCTCTGCCCAGTTGAATGCTTCCACGGCGGCGTAGAAGCATTCCTCCACGGTGCCGGGAGCGATAACGGGAAGGTTTACGTCGCCATGGGCCGGGCCGATGCAGGCCAGCAGGTCGGACTGCTCCGTCTTGGTGGGGAGGCCGGTGGCGGGGCCGCCGCGCTGGACGTTGACGACGACAATGGGAATTTCGGCCATCCAGCCCAGGCCCAGGCCTTCGTTCATAAGGCTGAAGCCGGGGCCGGCTGTGGCGGTCATGGCCTTCTTTCCGGCGAAGCCTGCGCCCAGGATGGCGGCGATGGACTCAATCTCGGAGCTCACCTGGTATGCAAACTTGTCTGGCCCGATGAGGTTGCGCTCCATCCAGAGGAGGATTGGGGTGGCGGGCGAGATTGGGTAGCCCACGTAGAAGTTGACGCCGGCGGCGACTGATCCAAGGGAGACGGCGTCGTTGCCTTTGATGAGCAGCTGTTGCCCTGGTGGTTTTTCGGCTCTGTCGATGTCTCCGAGGTAGAAGCCGCTTTCGGCGGCCTCGTCGCGGCCCAGAGCCAGGGCCTTGATGTTGGATTCGATTATCTGCTTGTCGTTGTCGCGGCCACGGGTGAAGCGCTGGACGACGAATTCCTCCAGGTATTCGTGGGGCATGTTGACCAGGCGGGCGATGGCGCCCGTGATGACCATGTTGGCGGCGCGGTTGTTGCCGGTGGAGCGGGCCAGCTTATCGAAGGGCATGCCGAAGCTGTGCTCCGCGTCCTCCAACTCAAGCTGGTCAGAGTCGTAGATGACTACGCCGCCGTCCCGGACTTCTTCGACGTGGTTGTCGTAGGCTTCCTGGTTGAAGGCGACCAGCACGTCCAGTTCGTCGCCGGCGCTGAGGACCCGAGAGGTGGATACGCGGGTCTGGGTCCAGGTGGGACCGCCGAGGATCTGGGAGGGGAAGGTGGCGAAGGTCTGGACGTAGTAGCCGGCCTGGGTGGCGGCCTGGGCCAGGGCTTCGGCGGAGGTTACAACGCCTTGGCCCCCTTCACCGGCGAATCGTACTATAAGATTTTTTCCAACCAAGGTTATCTCCAATTGTGTGAGGATTGTTGTGTTGTGCAGAGCCCCCCACAGCTCCGGCGGGGTTTACGCAACTTTGGCTGTGCGGATGGTTGGGTTTGTTCTGCCGTCTACTTTCTTACACCTACCCTTGACGGTGGCTTAAACCTCGAATGGATTGACGTAATTCGCCGAGACGCACTGCCTCCAAGGGCGATTATTTAATATATCAGCGCCCAAGTTGAGTGTCAAACTTGTGGCGTGTCGGGTTGGGCGGAAATTGGCAAGTCTGATTCAGGATTTTGGGTGGTTTTTTGCAGGCATGGGGGATCCTTTGGCAGGCTCAGGGTGAGTGGTGGGGGCTGATGTGCGGCGCTATGGTGGGTGGGAGAGGGAGTTGGCGAAGTGCAGCAGGAGCTGCGCCACCCTTCTGGGACGTTGGAGGGGAACATCGTGGATGGAGTCTTCCAGCCAGACCACGCGGCCGTTGGGGAGCAGGCTTTCGGCCCGGTCTACGAGGCGTTGCTGATGGCCGATTCGCGACGGGTTGGGGCTGTCTTTTCGGGCGGGAAGGATGAGGGCGGGGCATGGGACACGGGGGAATAGCAGGGAGGGTTTGTGGTCCCACAATGCTCTGACGATTTTCATATGGTTCTCGCGGCTGAGATTGGGCCGGGCGTAGCCCTCCGGGGTCACGTAGAAGTTGGCGGCCAGAATCTTCTCGATGGCGGAGGACATGTACGGTGCGAGGCTTCCACTCTTGATGCGGTCGGTTACCTGCTGGATGGTGACCTGGCCAAATTTGGGCGGAGAGAGTTCCTCGCGAGCCTTTTCCCAGTTCCAGGCCGGGAGGGAAGAGGGTTCGATGTAGCCGCCGTCGACCATGACCAGCCGGGAGAATTCGGCGGGGTAGTTGGCGGCGAGATGAACGGCGACGTTGCCGCCCCAGGAGTGGCCGGCCACCAGGGGACGGCGGAGGCCGACTATGCGGCAGAAGCCGATGACGTCCTTTGCCACGGTGTCGAAGTCGTAGCCGGAGTCGGGCTTGGCGCTGGCGCCGTGGCCGCGCAGGTCCAGGGCGAGGACGCGGGCGCGGCGGGCGAGGATGGGGGCCGCCAGGTCCCAGATGCCGGAGTGGGAAGCCAGGCCGTGGAGGAGCAGCATGGGGGAGGCGCGGCCGCCCCAGTCGCGGAAGTGGAACTGGAGGCCGTTGACGTTGGCAAATTTTTCCTTGGGCTGGGGTGATGTCATTGGAGTGGGGTTATGGTCGAGATTTCGATGAGACTATACGGGAAAGCCGCGGGTTCTGCAGGTTAGGACGGCAAGCAGAAAGAGGAGGCCGAGGAGGGTGATAGCGATGAGGAAGAGGTATCGCGTCATATGCTCAGCAGCGGAGATTTTCTTCGTTGGAGATGGGATTGGGTGGAGCGGGCGATGGGGATCGAACCCACATAACCAGCTTGGAAGGCTGGGGCTCTACCATTGAGCTACGCCCGCGGGGGTGGCGATTATCGTCGCTACCATTATACAGGTTTTGTGCAGTTTGCAGGGTTGAACGTGTCATTCCAGATGGTGAGGGAGTGGGAGGTCGACCGGCCGGTCGACCCTACGGAAAGAGATGCCAAGCCCGTTCAGCCCCGCCCCAGGCTACTGCTTTCGCTGGAGGGGAGAGGGGGCTGGATTCCGGCTTTCGCCGGAATGACGAATTTGGGGAGCGTCCACCCTAGCCACCCAAAAGGGGCGTTGCGTCCTTCAGCACCGGCGCGAAGATGAGGGCGACGATGGCCATGAGCTTCAGCAGGATGTTGAGGGAGGGGCCGGAGGTGTCCTTGAAGGGGTCTCCGACGGTGTCGCCAACAACGGCGGCCTTGTGGGCCTCGGAGCCTTTGCCGCCGAAGTTGCCGAGCTCGATGTACTTTTTGGCGTTGTCCCAGATGCCGCCGGCGTTGGCCATGGTGATGGCCAGCAGGAATCCGGCGGAAACCGCGCCGATGAGCAGCCCGCCGAGGGCGTCCTTGCCCAGGATGAAGCCGGTGGCGATGGGGACCACGACGGCCATGACGCCGGGGGCGATCATCTCCAGCAGCGCGCCGCGGGTGCTGATGTCCACGCAGCGAATGTAGTCGGGCTGTCGTTCGCCGGTCATGATGCCGGGAATCTCCCGGAACTGGCGACGAACTTCTCTAACGATGGAGAAGGCGGCGCGACCCACGGCCTGCATGGTGAGGGCGGAGAAGATGAAGGGGAGCAGCCCGCCGATGAGGAGGCCCACCAGGGTGCGGTGGTCCAGGAGGTTGAGCAGCAGGTTCCTCTCGTCGCCGCCTTCAAAGAGGTTGGCGGCGATGGCGTAGGTGGCCATGAGGGCGAGGGCGGTGAGGGTGGCGGAGCCGATGGCGAAACCCTTGCCGGTGGCAGCGGTGGTGTTTCCGAGGGCGTCGAGAGCGTCGGTGCGCTGGCGGACCTCGGGGGCCAGGTGGGCCTGCTCGGCGATGCCGCCGGCGTTGTCTGCCACGGGGCCGTAGGCGTCGGTGGCGAGGGTGATGCCCAGGGTGGAAAGCATCCCCACACCGGCGAGGGCCACGCCGTAGAAGCTGTAGAGCTCGAAGGCGACCATGATGGCGGCGCATACGGTCAAAACGGGGATGAGGGTGCTCATCATGCCTGTGGCGAGGCCGTTGATTACCACGGTGGCGTAGCCAGTTTGGCTAACCTCTGCGACGGCCTTGGTGGGGGGATAGTCGTAGGAGGTGTAGAACTCGGTAACGAGTCCGATTATTATGCCCGCGACCAGGCCCGCGACGATGGCTCCGAAGGCGTTCCATTGGAGCGGGATATCCAGCCAGATAATAGCACCGAGGGAGAGAAGCATCACGATGATTGCGGCGCCGAAGATACCTCTTCTAAGGGACCAGAGCAGGTCCGAGAATGACGCCTGCTCCTTGCTTCTAACCAGGAAAGTGCCGAGCACGGAGGCAACGATGCCGGAGGCTGCGATTAACAGTGGCAGGACTACTAGGTCGTCGTCGAAGGGAAGGGTCTGGCCCGCCTCGCCGCCTGTAAAGACGATGGTGACGGCGGCGCCGGCGAGGGCGATGGCGGCGATGATGGAGCTGACGTAGGACTCGAAGAGGTCGGCGCCCATTCCGGCAACGTCGCCCACGTTGTCGCCGACGTTATCGGCGATGACGGCGGGGTTGCGGGGGTCGTCCTCGGGTATACCCGCTTCCACCTTGCCCACCAGGTCTGCGCCCACGTCGGCGGCTTTGGTGTAGATGCCGCCGCCAACCCTGGCGAATAGGGCGATGGAGGACGCACCAAGACCAAAGCCCGCGACGTATGTGATGTCCTGGAATATGAGGTAGAGGATGGTGATGCCGAGGATGCCAAGGCCCACCACGGTGAGACCCATGACGGCGCCGGAATTGAAGGCAACCCGCAGGGCGGGGTTCAGGCCCGTCTGGGCCGTGGCGGCGGTGCGGGTGTTGGCGCGGATGGCGATGCTCATGCCCAGGAAGCCGGCGAGGGCGGAGGTGAGACTGCCCGCCAGATAGGCTATGGCCGTTCTGGGGACGAGGGAGTCGAACTGCATGATGTCGATCACTATCCAGAGGACGGCGGTCACCACCAGCACAAAGGGCAGCAGCACCAGATACTCGCGCTTCAGGAAGGCCATGGCACCGCTCTGGATGGCGGCGCCGATGGCGATGGTTTCAACGTTGCCCTTGTTGGCCCGCATGACGCGAATAGCAAGGGAAACGGCAACTACGAGGGCCGTGACCCCCGCCACCGCTGCTATTACAAAGGTTGCCATTACGTTTTGACTCTGCTCCTTTTAGTGAAGATTGGGTTTACTCGCCGCTCGCGGATTGTTGGCTGTTATCCGTCCAGGCGGCCAGTTTCTCCTCCAGGGAGCGCTGCCTGAGGGCGAGGGTGAAGTCGCCGCGGGTGCGCTCCAGGGTGCCGCGGACCATGTCGGTAGTGCGGCGCAGGCCCATGGTGACGCCCTCCGGGAAGTCGACGGTAACGAGGAGGGAGTAGATGTCGTCGAGGACTTCCATGACCTCCTCGCAGCGTTCCCACCGGTCCCAACGGAGAGAGTCGAGGATGTGGCGGCGCAGTTCGCCTGCGGCGTCTCCCAGGCCCTTGAGGTAGGCGGTAGTGTCCACCCCTATCTCGTTGGGCTGTGGCAGGGGCTCACCGGAGAGGAGGGCGAGGGTGATGTTGGCTTCGCTGAACTCCTTGCGAGCGTCGGCCATATATCCGGCATGATAGATTTCAGGGTTGGACTCCAGAATGGAGACGCACCCCTTCAGGTCGGTCCGAGCCTGGGCAATGAGCTCACGGGCGTTGTCGAATTCGGAGCGGTGGACGGCGCGGATGGCGTTGGCGGAGAGGCGGATGACCTGGCGGGAGATGCGCAGGCCGCGCTCGCGGGCGTCGTGACGCCGGGTGAAGGTCTCAAGGGAAGCGTCGGAAAGTTTTGCGAAGGAGTCGGCGTATAGGGAGGGCATCAGGCGCTCCCTCCGGCGTCAAGGATGGCTTGGACGAGGCGGCTTGAGGCGTCCCGAGGATTGGGGGCGAGCCCAACGGCGCTGATGACGCAGATGGCGTCGGCGCCCCTCTTCACGACCTCCGGGGAGCGTTCGGCGGTGATGCCGCCAATGGCGACCACGGGAAGGTCTACGGCGCGCTTGACGGCGCTGACCAGGGGCGGACCTTCGACGATTGGTTGGTCCTTGGAGCCGGTGGGGTACATGGCCCCGACGGCGATGTAGTCGGCGCCCCGTGCCTGGGAGGCAAGGGCTTCTTTGGCGTGGTGGTTGGACCGTCCGACTATCTGGTGGTCCTTCAGCACCTTACGGGCTGATTCCACGGGCAGGTCTTCCTGGCCAACGTGTACGCCGTGGGCGTCGACGGCGGCGGCAAGGTCTGCGTGGTCGTTGATGATAAGCAGGGCGTCCTTCTCGCGGCAGAGTTGGTTGAGGGTTTGGGCCAAGCCGATGGAGAGGCCCTTGTCCCGTGTCTTGTCTCTAAGTTGAAGAATTCTTGCGCCGCCTTCCAGGGCTTCTTCGGCTATGTACTCCGGTGGTCTGCCTGCTGTAACCAGGGGGTCAATAATAACATATAGGCCGCGTATGCTGCGCCGGGCGTCCATGCGGAGCAAGGGACCGAAGTCGGCTTGGAGGGTTTCCAGGGTTGCCAGGATGCCCTGGGCGATGCGAAGGCCGAGATCGCTGAACTGTCCGGCGTCGGTGAGATAGGAGAGGGAGGCCCGGGCGCTGTGGATGAGGGCGAGGGACTGGGCGACGGACTGGGGGCTTTCCGCGTCTGCCTGGGGGTCCAGGGGGCCGGGAAGCCGAGCGGCGAGGTTGTAGAGGGCCTTGGCCGTTGCGGAACTGTGGGAGAGAAAGCGTTCGGCGGCGTTGCTGAGGGCGATGCACGAGCGCTGCAATCCGCTGACGTGCAGGCGCAGGAGGTCAGCTTGAGTCATTACAGCGCGGTGGTGGGGGCGGATTGGGGGGCGTCACCCCCATCCCAACCTTTCCCCATCAAGGGGGAAGGGGTATTTGGGGAATTCTCGACTGCGGTTTGCTGAGTTCGGGAAGGCATGATTGGGTCGTGGGTATTCTAGCACACGCCGGATTGCGACGGGTCAGCAGAGGGGACGCTCGATGGCGTTCCGGAGGTGCCGCAGGGGGAGAACGCGGCCCAATCCGTCCATCTCCACGGAGATGAGGTCGATGCGCCAGTGGCTGTCGGACAGGTTGTGTTCTTCGAGGTAGGTCTCCGCGGCAGCGATGAGTTTCCGGGTCTTGGCGGGGGTGATTGATTCCTCGGGAACGCCGTAGGATGTGGAGCGGCGGGTCTTCACTTCGACAAAGAGGATGGCGTCCTTGTTGCTTGCTATGATGTCCACCTCTCCCCACTGGCAGCGGTAGTTGGTGTCAAGAATGCGGCAGCCAAGTTTGAGGAGGTGTTGCCGGGCGAGCCTTTCGCCCAAGTTTCCCATGCGGCTCAGGGGCGAAGGCACGGTTTTGGCCTGGGGTGGAATAGGCGGGCCCTGCGGACGGGGGCGAAGGTGAAGCGGTGGATGGGCACGGGGCCGAGCAGATGAAGCTGCCGGAGGTGGGTCCGGGTGCCGTAGCCCTTGTGGCTGTGGAAGCCGTAGTCCGGCCAGCGTTCGTCAACGTGGTGCATGAGGCGGTCCCGGGCGACTTTGGCGGCGATGGCGGCGGCGGCGATGGAGTAGCTGACGCTGTCGCCGCGGGTGACAGAGGTGACGGGGAGGCCGGACTCGTCCAGTGAGATGTAGTCGACGAGGAGGTGATGGGGTTGGGGGGACAGGCCGCTGACGGCTCTGACCATGGCCAGGCGGGTGGCGGCGACGATGCCATGCTCGTCGATTTCCTCTGGGCCGGCGGAGCCTATGGACACAGCCAAGGCGTGTTGGTGAATCTCTGTGGCGGCCTGCTCTCGCTGCATGGGGGTGAGCTTCTTGCTGTCGTCGATGCCGTTGAGCCAGGGGGCGGAGGGGTCCAGGTTGGGGGGGAGAATGACGGCGCCGGCCATGACGGGGCCGGCGAGAGCGCCCCTTCCTACCTCGTCGACGCCGGCCAGCAGGGTGTGACCGCGGCGGTGGAGGTCCTGCTCCAGGTCAAGGGAGGGCATTGGCCCCAAATCCACCGTCTAACGATAGTATTGCTGTGTCGGGGGGTGCGGGCGCTTCGCGAAGCGCCCCTACGGGTTTTCGGGAATTCGGCTTTGGAGGATGAGAGATACGGCCGCCGCCGAGGACTTCGTCGTCCCTGTAGAAGACGACGGCCTGGCCGGGGGTTACGGCCCGCTGGGGTTCTTCGAAGCGGAGGAGGGCGTGGTCGTCCCGAGGATGGAGGCGGGCCGGGGTCTGGGTGGACTTGTAGCGGATCTTGACGGAGATTCTTATTCCCGGGGAGGGAGACTTGCCCTGGATGTAGTTGACGTTGGAGGCCCAGAGGGTGTCGCTGTAGAGTTCGCTTTCGGGGCCGATGGTGATGTCCCTGCTGTCGGGGTCGATGGCGGTGACGTAGAGGGGGTTGGGGGAGGTGATGCCGAGGCCGCGGCGCTGTCCGACGGTGTAGAATTCGATGCCCTTATGAGTCCCCATGGTCTCACCTGCGCTGTTGACGAGGCGTCCGGGCTTGGGGATGACGCGCTTCTGGATGAAGCTGCGGTAGTCGCCCAGGGGTATGAAGCAGATCTCCTGGCTGTCGGGCTTGTGGGCGTTGGGGAAGCCCGCGTCGGCGGCCATGCGGCGGATTTCGTCCTTGGGGTACGTCCCGACGGGCATGAGGGTTTGGCTGAGCTGGTCCTGGTTCATGCCGAAGAGGACGTAGGACTGGTCCTTGGAGCCGTCGAGGCCCGTGAGCAGACGCCAGCCTTCTTCGCCGGGGAGGATGCGGGCGTAGTGGCCGGTGGCGACGTGGGAGGCGCCGAGGAAGCGGGCGCGCCGGAGGAGGAAGGAGAACTTGATGCGGTCGTTGCAGGCGATGCAGGGATGGGGGGTCTTGCCCTGCTGGTATTCGGCGAGGAAGTAGTCGATGACGTGGGCCCGAAACTCGCGCTGGAGGTTGAAGACGTAGTGGGGAACGTGAAGGATGTGGCAGACGCGGCGGGCGTCTTCCACGTCGTCGAGGGTGCAGCAGCCCTTGTTGTAGGTGGCAGCGTTCTCGGCGGGATAGTCGAAGAGCTTCATGGTGACGCCGACGACGTCATGCCCGGCTTGCTTGAGGAGCAGGGCGGCGACGGAGGAGTCGACGCCGCCGCTCATGGCGACGATGACCTTTGAGTTGGGGTTGGGGGCGTTGTTCATGGCAGGGATTAGGCTAGCACAGGGGCGGTGGGGGCTTCAACGGGATGTTGTTGTGGTGAGTTTGATTCGTTTCGGGGGGATTCGTTATTTTCTGTGGTGGAAACGAAGGGTGTTTTCCTTCGTAATCGGAGATTCGTAATTTGCTGTGGTGAAAACGAATGGGGATTTAACCGTAGGGATGTGGACGATGGACGGCCATGGGTTTGGCGAGGGCATGGAAGGCGCGTAGAAGGAGTTGGACGAGTCATTCTTTGAGTTGTTGAATACGACTAAATGTTTCATGTAGAGGAGGGTAGCAGGGGGTGTGGGTTTGTGGCAAGGGGCAAGTTGGCACTTTTCGGGTCACTGCGTGACGGCAAGTTTGGGGATAGAGCGTGGGTTGAGGGGGGGAAGAGGGGGGTTAGAAGGCGCGGGCGATGAGGCGTCCGGCGAGGTGGTTCACGGGAGAGGCGGGTGGGAGGGAGAGGAGGCGCAGCAGGGCGACGATTGGCCTCAGGTACCAGTGAATGTGGTTGCGGGCGCCGTAGAGGATTGCGGCCTGGCCGAGGCCGCGATGGCCGGTTAGTTCCACCATGCCGTGGGCGATGTCGTGGATGACGCCCTTGAGGGGGAAGTTGAACTTTTCAGACCAGACGGGGGCCTTCGGCTGCCAGTCGGGGGCCATGTGGTGGCCGGGCATGAGGAATTCGGCGACGGCGGTTACGACTTCGCCCTTCCTTTCCGGCTGGTGCTTCAGGACGGTCTTGGCGCCTGTGAGGTACACGTGGCGGTGGAAGTTCTCCTGCTTGGCGATATCGGCCAAAATCTTCACCATTACCGGGTCGGCGGGGTTTTCGTCGGTAGCCTGGAAGAGCAGGTAGTCCCGCATGGAGTCGTAGAAGCGCCAGGTGATGAGCTCCTGAAGCCAGCCGTAGGTGGTGGCCTGGAGTTCGGAGTATCCCGCGCCGTGGACGAACCCCCTATCGACAACTTTGGCGATTTCGTCGTCGAGAAAGCCCTCGTCGTAGGCGCCGGAGCGGATGAGGTACTCCTTGAAGGGGGCGTGGTGCATCCCCTCTTCGGGGAGCCAGGTCTGGGTGATGAAGCGTCGGAGCCAGGGGGCGTTGCTGCGGTCCGCCGCCTTGATGATCTGGCCGCCGGGGTCCTTGGGGTTGGCCTCGACGAGGGTCACGAAGCCGACGGCTTCCAGGAAGTCCCGGTCGACGGTCTCGGGCCTGATGGTTTTCCAGTCGTAGTCGTCCACGGACATGGGCCGGCGGCCGGGCAGATAACGGTCGAGGATGGCCTGCATCTCGGCGTCTATCCGGGAGTTGGCGTAAGTCAGGGAAGGGTTGGCTGTGGACATGGCTGTTTGACCAGAGTAGCAAATTCAGTTGAAGGAAGATGGTACACGCCGATTGCGGATTAGGCAAATTTTGGGGCTGGGGTAGAGAGATTCTTCGTCGCAGGGCCTCCTTAGAATGACATTGGGGGGACTGGATTCCCGCCCCCGCCTTCGCGGGGGCAGGCTCTACGCGGGAATGACGGATGGAGCAGGAATGGGGGTTGAGGAGGTAGGGGGAGAGAGGATGGGTTTCCGCTATCGAGGGAACAAGAGATAGGGATGGGGATGGCGGTTATGCCAAGGTCGCTTTCGAGGGGAAAGGAATTGAGAGGGGGGTAATTGGCGTAAGGGGGGCGGGGTTACGTTGCCGCAAATGGAGGTGGAACATATAATGGAGCAAAGGCCCTTGGAGGAGGTTGCCCTGAATCCGACGGAAGTTGCCCACCGGGTGGTAGACATTGCATCCGACCTGCAGGCGGAGGACATAGTGCTGCTTGACATAAGGGGTCAGGCGATTTTTGCTGACTATTTTGTGATTATGACGGCAGGCTCGGACCGGCAGGCGAGGGCGCTGCGGGACGATATGGTGAAGCGGTTGAAGCTGGCGGGGGTGATTCTGAACAACCGGGAGGGTGGACGGGGGGATTCCGGCTGGGTGCTCCTGGACTTTGGCGACGTTATCGTGCACATTTTCGGCGCGGAGCAGCGGGACTACTACCGGCTGGAGGAGCTTTGGAACAAGGCGCCCCAGGTGGTCAGGATCCAATAATTTTTGCCCCTGACGAAGGGGGCATCCCAACTTTCCCCCCGTTAAGGGAGATTGTCCAACGGGCATATCACAACAATCTGGTGTATCCAGTTGCCTCCCGTACTACGCCTTGCCTCGTGGTAGGGAGATGCACTCTACCTTGACGGGAATCGCTACCAATACCACCACGTGTACCCGGACGAGGAAGGGGAAGGGGGTGGTTGTGTTTCCGGAAACCAAGTCGGCGGCACCGCCTTTAAGACATCGGAGCAATTGTCCGGATCCTGAGCACAACGCCACCAATCATCCAGCACATCTTCTCGCCACTGCCCCATTGGATTGTCCGCACGAACATCACGGAAAGACTCCAGTGTCTCGTAATCGCTAATACAATCGGGAGATTCTCTCAGTTGCTTATCGTTCTCGTCATATTCCTCCATCCAGTTACGTATTCTATCTATATGACTGTCAGTCATATAGCGGGCAGGCAGTTGGAAAAGATATTCAAATGCTGCCTGTTGCTGCTTGATTTCACTATCGGTCCCCCGGTATTCAATCGTCTCAAGGATGCGTCCGGCGCATTCTGGAGAGACGGTCATATCGAACCGTAACTCAGGCCAAATAACCTCTTCTGACAAGCCGGGCGGGCCGTCCAGGCCCGGTGGACCTTGAGGCCCAACTTCTCCGGCGGGACCTCTTTGGCCCATTGCCCCAGGCGGGCCTTGTGGCCCGGTGTCTCCAGCTGGTCCTGTTGGACCTTGCTCACCCTGCAACCCAACAGGACCAGGGGGCCCTGCAGGACCTTCCGGCCCCGGCTGGGCAGCACTCCCTTCGCCGCATCCCGACAGCGTGGCGCAGGCCACAAGTATCACTACCAGAATCAGTACCTTGTTCATGCTTCCCCCGTTCGATGCCATTTGGGCAGACACAGAAAGTTACCCAAACCTAGATTAAATCAATATCCCTTGTTCAAAACTGAAACCCTCTTAATCAGAAAACAGCCAACCCTCTGTAGCAAGTGTTATTTCTCCAACAACTGATGTGAAGGTGACGCCAAAATCAGATGTGAGCCATCTTTTGCCTATTTCACTTCTTCCTTGGCACAAGTGGGATAGATGGGCGTCCAGGGCGGGCGGCGGCTACTCGGTAATCCAGGGTTGGACGTCGCGCTCGTAGGTTGTAATCTCAGCCGCATCGAAGAATAGCTGGATTTCCGAGGCTGCCGTTTCCGTAGAGTCCGAGCCGTGGATGAGGTTGCGTCCGATCTCGATGGCCAGGTCGCCGCGGATGGTGCCGGGTTGGGCTTCGACAGGGTTGGTGGCTCCCATGGTGCGGCGGACCAGGTCAACGGCGTTGGGGCCTTCCAGCACGATGGCGACGAGGGGGCTGGAGATAATGAAGTCGACCAGTCCTTTGAAGAAGGGGCGTTCCCGGTGAACGCCGTAGTGGTTTGAGGCGGTTTCCATGTCCAGATGGGTCATCTTCATGGCGGCAATGCGTAGGCCTCTGGCCTCGATCCGGGAGATAATTTCGCCCACCAGGCCGCGCTGAACGCCGTCGGGCTTGATGAGGACCAGGGTCTGCTGAGTGTCTTCGCTCACGGTTCCTCCTGTGGTTATAGATTAGGTCTTCGCATGGGAACGTAAAGGGCAGGTGGATTCCCGCCTACGCGGGAATGACGGAGAGGGGGGTGTGGTGATGGATGGTCAACGTTGCACCCTTTTGGGGTGATTGGGTGGGGTGATGCTGGGCTTTCGCAGGTAGAGGGGCTGTAGAGATGTGGCGTCGGCGGACTCGCCGTTGTGCAGCCTCTCCGATGCGAGGTGGGCCAAGGCCCAGAGGCGGAGGGAGGGGCCGGGGTATTCCATTACGCGGGGGAAGTGGGTGTCGGATTCCCGAAGGAGGGGCGCTGCGGTCAGGGTTCCCTCGCCGCAGATGATGGCGTTGGTGGGGAGGGTTTTCGCCAGTTCGATGTTAGGGGTTATATCCTCGTTTTGGGTCTTTTGCCAGTCGCCGCTAACTCTCTGATAGACCGCCCAAGCCATGTCGCGTCGTCCGATGTTGAGGAGGGGGCAGACGGGATTGCCGGTTTCGGCGTAGGGGTAGGCTTCCGTCTCCAGGGTGCTGACGCCGACGAGGGGGGTGCCCCAGGGGAGGGCGAGGCCTTTGGCGGCGCTGATGCCGACGCGCAGGGCGCTGAAGCCGCCGGGGCCGAGGGCTACTGCGATGCCGTCAAGCTCTCGCGGCTTGATGTCTGCCTGCTGGAGGGTCTGCCGGACGGCGGGCATGAGGCGGCTGGTGTGGTTGTAGGCTGAGCGCCACGCGATTGAGTAGACGGGGCGGTTGTCGTCCCAGAGGAGGACGCCGGCGTTGGCGGTTGAGGTGTCGATGGCGAGGAGCATCTAGCGGCGCTCCCTGGCTGCGAGGGCGTTCAGGATGGGCTGGTATTGGCTGTGGTCTGTTTGCAGGGTGATGGTGCGGGTGTCGTTCTCGTTGGGGTGGTGGTCCATTTCGATGCGGAGGGAGGGTTCGACGAAAAGCTCGGGGGCGCGGTCGGCCCATTCGACGATGCAGACATCATCGTCGTTGAGGCAGTCGTCAAGGCCGAGAGTTAGAGCGTCGGCGGCGCCTTCGATGCGGAAGAGGTCTGCGTGGTGGATGGTGAGACGTCCACTATAGCGGGCGAGGAGGACGAAGGTGGGGCTGCGGGGACGCTCCTTGACGCCGAGGCCCCAGGCGATGCCCTGGGTGAGACAGGTCTTGCCGGCGCCGAGGGGTCCGGTGAGGAGAAAAAGGTCGCCGGGCCGGGCGTTGGAGCCGATGAGTCGTCCGATGGCGTGGGTCTCATCGGCGTTTCGGCTGGTTATGCGAAGGCAGGCGAGCATCTATCGGTAGTGGTCCCAGCCGGATTGGGTGGGGGTAACGTCGTCGCCGTTTTCGTCAACGACTGTGACCCGGCCTGCCTCCCCGTCTACGATTTCGCCGATGACGGCGGCTTCGGGAATGGAGTGGATGGCACGATTGATGGTGTCGGGTGGTGCGGTGAAGAGGAGCACGTAGTCCTCGCCGCCGGAGAGGGCTTTTTCAAGGTATGAGTCGGGGAAATGGCGGGAGAGGGCCGGGATGACGGGGAGCCGGTGGGCTTCTACCTGGGCGGCGGCGTTGCTGGCGAGGCAGAGTTTTGAGAGGTCGGCCAGGAGGCCGTCGCTGACGTCCATGGCGCAGGTTACGCCCTCATGGGCGAGGATCTGGCCCTGGGCGAGGTGGGGTTGGGGACGGCGGTGGGCCTGGAGGAGGGGGTCGGCGTCGTCGGTGGTCGTGGTTCCGTCCTGAAGCAGGGCGAGGCCGCCGGCGGAGGATCCGAGGGGGCCGGTAACGGCGACGAGGTCTCCGGGGGAGGCGGCGTTTCGGGTCATGGGTGCACGTTCGATTGCGCCGACGAGGGCGACGGTGATGAAGGGGGTGGTGGACTTGACCATGTCGCCGCCGATGATGTCGAAGCGGCCTTCTTCGGCCATGTCCAGCATGCCGTCGTAGATGGAGTCGAGGGCGCTGAGGGGAAATTCGGGGGGCAGCCCGAGGGTGACTAGGGCGTAGAGGGGCTGCCCGCCCATGGCGGCGACGTCGCTGACGTTGACGGCCATAACCTTCCAGCCTACATCCTCCCATGAGAGGGTTGTATGGGTGAAGTGGACACCTTCCACCATGGTGTCGGTAGTGATCAGGTGGGAGCCGGGGGGGCTGCGCCAGGCTGCGGCGTCGTCGCCGGTGTCCACCAGCAGGGCGGTTTCGCTGGGAGTTGGAGGGCGCTGGCGGCGGGCGAGGATGCGGCGGGTGAGCCGGTCAATGGCGCCGAATTCTCCCACGCTGGCGATTGTCGCGGTGCTTGGATTCATGGTTCAAGGATTGTAGAGGCTAGGGGTTGGGGCTTTCAAGGTGTAAGATGAAAGGACGATGCGCGCGCTGATAATTTCCGACGTTCACGCCAATCTTGAGGCTCTGGAGAGGGTGTTGGAGGACGCTCAACAACAGGGCGGGTTCGACGCGGTCTGGTGCCTGGGGGACGTGGTGGACTACGGGCCGGACCCGGGGCCGTGCATAGAGGTTCTGGCGGAGCAGGAGCTGCTTTGTGTGGCGGGGAACCATGACTACGCCGCCCTCGGCAAGATTGGCATTGAAAACTTCAACACCTACGCCGCCCAGTCTGCATTGTGGACGAGGGAGCAGCTTGGGGCGGACCACGTGGCCTTTCTGGAGGGGCTGCCCAAGGTTGCGGCCAGGAACGGGTTTTCGCTGGTGCATGGCAGCCTGCGGGACCCGTTGTGGGAGTATTTGGTGAGCGGGCCTTCGGCGATGGAGACATTTCGTCGGATGTCCACGCGCTTCTGCCTGGTGGGGCATTCGCACATACCCTTTGTCTGTGCGGAGGCGGAGGGGATGCCGCGTTTCGACGTGTTGATGGATGGGCAGGGTGTGGAGTTGGGCGAAGGTCGAATAATCGCCAATCCGGGGAGCGTTGGGCAGCCCAGGGACGGAGACCGGCGGGCCAGCTACCTGCTGTACGACGTGGAGAAGGGGTGGCTGGCGCATCACCGGGTGGCCTACGACGTTTCGGTGACGCAGGAGCGAATGCGGGTGGTTGGGTTGCATCCGTACTTGATCGAGCGGCTGAGCTACGGTAGGTAGGCGCAAACGCTTCGTGGTATAATCTCAAATCGGCGGCCCGCTAGCTCAATTTGGCAGAGCAACTGACTCTTAATCAGTAGGTTCTCGGTTCGAGTCCGAGGCGGGTCACTTTTTGAAGATGTGACTGAGGATTGGGGGGCCTGTGTCAAAGATTGAGAACCCTGAAGTCGCGAGAGTATTCGCAAGCTATCCTGAGTCCATGCGCAAGAGGATGATGCGCCTGCGGCAACTGGTGATCGATACGGCATCGGAGACGGAGGGCGTCGATAAACTGGAGGAGACGCTGAAGTGGGGAGAGCCCAGCTATCTGACCAAGGGCGGCAGCACGTTGAGAATGGACTGGAAAGACAGGGCGCCGAATCAGTACGCGATTTACTTCAACTGCAACACCAAACTGGTCAGCACTTTCAAAGAACTCTATGGCGACGTGTTCACGTTTGAGGGAAAGAGAGCCATCGTGTTTGACGAAAACGATGAGTTGCCAGTGGACGAACTTTAGCACTGCGTCTCGCTCACCCTTAGATATCATCGTCTCAAGCATCTGCCGTTTTTAGGCGGATAGCCGCTCGCCAAAGAGAGCATTGCATCCGTGATGGCGTCTCTTTGGTAGGGAAACCGGGGTTGCTCGACAGCGGTTCTCCCTGGCGACGGTCCGGAAGATTGGGCACCTGCCTGGAGGTCTCATGAAAAACCCATCTGCCAACAGCGATCTTACCTACGAAGCTCTTCATGCTCAGTGGGAGGAGTCCAGGGACCAACTGCCGGAGGGCCTTCAGCTTCGGACGTACCGAGGGCTGAGTTGGATTGCACGGGCGGAGATGGAGGGGGAGGATGAAGACGCAGCCTTCATTTTCTACTGGATTGCGTTCAATGCCATCTATGCCGAGGACAAGCCTGAAGTCGAATGGACGCCGGAGCGGGAGACCTTTCGGGAATATTTCGGGAAGATTGTCGGGCTGGATGAGGATAACGTAGTCTACGATGCGATTTGGGAGAGGTTCTCCCAGGAGATTCGTGTTTTTCTGAATAATCGGTACGTGTTCGAGCCGTTCTGGAAATACCAAAACGGGGCGCCCGGACACGATAATTGGGAAGATTCCTTTGAGAGAAGCAAGCGGGCAGCGGGGCTTGCGCTGGCTGAACAGGATACGGCGAAGATACTCAGCATTTTGTTTGACAGGCTGTACGTGCTGCGAAACCAATTGATTCATGGGGGCGCCACCTGGCGAAGCTCGGTCAATCGGGAGCAGGTGCGGGACGGACGGAGGATTGTGGCGTTTTTGATTCCGCGGTTCGTTCAGATAATGGTGGGAAACCCCGGAGAGCCGTGGGGCGCGCCACACTATCCGCCGGTGGCGCGGGAAATTCTCTAGCCCGTCACATTCTCCCGCACCCACTGGGCCGCGCGTTCGCCCATCATCATGGTGCTGGCGTTGGGGTTGGAGCGGACGACGTTGGGCATGATTGAAGCGTCGACGACGCGCAGTCCCTCGATGCCGTGGACGGAGCAGAACTGGTTGACGACGGCGTTGGGGTCTGAGGCGGGGCCCATCTTGCAGGTGCCGGAGGTGTGCTGGGCGGCGCTCATGTTATTGAGCATCCACTTGTCCAGGGTGTCGTCGTTGATGAGGTCCGCGTCGGTTGGCGTCACTCTCTCAGTGAGGATGTCGCGGTAGGCGGGGTCTTCGGCCAGGCGGATGCTGAGGCGGACGCCCTCTCGCATACGCAGCAGATCGCGAGGGTGGGAGATTTCGTAGTCTAGGGCGGGTGGGACGTCCTGGTCCGCGGAGGTGAGGTAGAGGCGGCCGGCGCTTTCGGGAAGCTCAGGGTGAACGTTGAAGTTCACGTGGGGAACGCCGTCGATGAGGGCCCGGTAGTCGGGGGTTATGGTCATGTCGCGGGGGATGTGGGAGTCGGCGGCGCTGTAGCGGAGCAGGATGGGGTTGGTGAGGTAGTCGCGCTCCAGCGCCGGACGCTCGCGGTAGGTGACGTTCACGGAGGGGTGGTTTCTTAGGTTCAAGCCCACGCCGGGAAGATTGTGCATGACGGGGATGCCGTGGGTCTGCAGGTCCCTGGCGGGGCCGATGCCGGAGTGGAGGAGGAGGAAGGGGGAGCCGATGGCGCCGGCGCTGAGGACGGTCTGGCGGGCGGTGACGTCGAAGGTCTCGCCGCCGCTTTCCGCCTGGACGCCGATGCAGCGCTTGCCATCGAAGAGGAGACGGCGCACGTTGACGCTGCCCCTGATGGTGAGGTTCACCCGGTGCCGGACGGGGTTCAGGTAGGCGACGGCGGTGTTGATTCGGACGCCGCCGACCTTGTTGAGGGGGAGCATGCCGACGCCGTGGGCCTCGGGGTGGTTCATGTCGGGGAAGTAGGGGTAGCCGGCGGAAACGCAGGCCTTGTGGAAGGCCTGGACGCTGGGGAGGAGGGACTCCAGGGGGAGGCGGTGGATGGGAAGGGGGCCGCGCTTGCCGTGGAAGTCGCCGCCGTAATCAGCGTCGTTCTCCATTTTGAGGAAGTAGGGAAGGACGTTGACGAAGGACCATTCCGGGTTGCCCATTTCGGCCCATTCGTCGAAGTCTTCCGGCAGCCCGCGGAGGTAGAAGGCGCCGTTGACGGCGCTGGTGCCGCCGACGACGTGGCCGCGCCACATGTGCTTGGTGCGCCCCTGGCTGCTGTTGATTCTGGCCGCGAATTCGCGCTTGTGGCGGGGCTCGATGCTGGGGCCGGACTGCATCTGGTAGCGTTGCACGTCCTCGGGGGTCTCGCCGAGGGTGCGATAGTCGTAGCCTTCCTCCAGAAGAAGGACGGAGAGGTTGGGGTCCTCAGAGACGCGGGAGGCCAGGACGCCCCCGGCGGAGCCTGCGCCGACGATGATAACGTCGTATTGTGGTTCGGTGGTGGCGTTAGGCAAGGGAATCACCTCGATGGTTGGATATGAAGATGCTCTAATTGGAAAACTAGGTGAGATTATCCACAATTCGAGGGATTCATTCCAGGGGTAGAGGACTACTCTGCGATCCGAGGGATGGGAGCGCTTGCGTCGGATTTGCCTTAGGGAATACAATGGAACCGTGGCTTGGGAGGTAGAGTATACAGATGAATTTGCACATTGGTACTTTGACCTCCTGCAAGGGCAAAAAGAGTCCGTAGCGGCAGTCGTCGACCAACTTGTGGATATGGGACCCTTTCTCCCTTTCCCTTACTCTATCTGGTATACAGGGTTCCCGCCACCGGCGGATGCGGGAGCTTCGGATTCAGAGCGGAAGTAGGCCACTGCGAGTCTTCTACGCCTTTGATCCCAGGCGCGCCGCCATTCCGCTGATGGGTGGCGACAAAACAGGCAACAATAGGTTCTACCATGAATTCGTACCCAGGGCAGATGCTCTATATGACGAGCACATGGACGAACTTCGGAAGGAAGGGCTGATTCCATGAGTGGACGACATTCTTGGAGCGAATTGACAGAGAGCTTCTCTCCTGACATGCGTCGTCGCGTTGACGAAGCTAAGAGAGAGATACGTAATGAAATGGCTCTTCATGAGTTGCGAAGGGCTCGTGCCCTTGCCCAGCGTGACCTGGCGAATGGACTAGACGTCGAGCATACTACCCCCGCAAATATTGAGGAGCGAGCAGACGAATACCTTTCCAATCTACGGTCACATGTAGAAGCGGTGGGAGGAAAGCTGAAGATTGTCGCGGAGTTTCCCTACGGGGAAGTGACTATTGGCAGATTCTGCGAAGTTGGAGACGTAGAAGAATTACCGTCTGCCGGTGATGAAGGCACAAGGGTGTAACTGCAGGACGCGCTAGCCTGCGATAAACGAACGGCGTGCAATTCCTGCGTTTCTGTGGAACAGGAGCGGGAATTGCAACCCTATTTTGTTCGAATCTTCTTCATTCTGCTGAATCTGCTTCGGCTCCATCTAGGTGGATTTCAAATTCGCTGCAACTGGTCGCATAATAACTTTGCTTGATTGAAAGACCTTGGGGACTTTGTAGTCCCACTCAATTCTGGAATGCTTCACACAAGGAGGCCCCCCATGACGGTTAGACCGCCGACTAGAGAGATGCTTCAGAAACTGGCTGAGATGAACCACTTCACTCTCTCCGGCAAGGAGTTGGAGGACTTTCACGAGATCATCAGCGATCTGTTCGATGACTTTCGCAAGGTGGAGCAGATGCCCTCGAATCTGCCGGTGGTGAGGCACGGGGAGCGTCGATCGGGCAACAGGCCGTCGCGGAAGGAGGACCCGTTCAACGCCATCGTGCGTCGATGCAGGGTGGCTGGGGCCGCGTCAGGCAGACTCGCCGGGCGGAAGGTGGGGGTGAAGGACAACATTTGCGTGGCGGGAATTCCGATGACGTGCGGCTCTCTGGTGCTGAAGGGGTTTGTGCCGGACATGGACGCAACGGTGGTGTCGCGTCTGCTGGACGCGGGGGCGGAGATCACCGCCGTGCTGAACATGGACGACTTCGCCTTCTCCGGCGCAGGGGATACGAGCGCTTACGGGCCCACGCTGAACCCTCACAGCAGCGGACATCTGGCGGGGGGATCGTCGGGAGGGTCCGCCGCCGCGCTGTTCTATGACGACGTGGACATGACGTTGGGGGGCGACCAGGGAGGGTCCATTCGGATACCTGCGTCCTGGTCGGGGATTGTGGGGATGAAGCCTACCTACGGACTGGTGCCGTACACGGGGGTGGTGGGGATCGGCAGCACTTTCGACCACACGGGGCCGATGACGCGGAACGTGGCCGACAATGCGTTGATGCTGGAGGTGATTGCGGGGAAGGACCCGATGGACCCGAGGCAGAGGGAGGTCAGGACGGCGGCTTACACGGAAGCGTTAGCCGGAGGAGTCGAGGGCCTGAGGGTCGGTGTGGTGTCCGAAGGGTTCGTGCAGGATGGGGCGGAGCAGGACGTGAACGACGGCGTCAGGCTGGCCATTGCGGAGTTGGAGGGGCTGGGAGCGCAGGTATCTGAGGTCTCCATCCCGGAGCATCTGACGTACCATCCGACTTTCTTCGGCATCAGCCTGGGAGAGGCGACGGCGACGTTCAACGCCAACGGGCTGGGTTTTGGCTGGCAGGGGTTGTACAACGAAGGGTTGGGGTCTGCCCTGGGAAAGTTCCGGCTGGCCCAGAGCCAGGACTTGCCGCCCACGTTGAAGGTGACGCTGCTGACGGGGACGTACCTGAACACGGAGTACCACGGGATGTTTTACGCCAAGGCGCAGAACCTGCGCCGGCTCTGGAGGGCGGCCTACGACAAGGCATTCGAGTCCTTCGACGTGCTGGCGATGCCCACGACGCCGATGAAGGCCCATGGGGTGATTTCGAATGCGGACAGCCGCGCCCTGCTGGACAATGCGTGGGACATGCTGACAAATACTGCGCCCTTCAACGCCACGGGGCATCCGGCGCTGAGCATCCCGTGCGGCAAGTCAGATGGGCTGCCGGTGGGGCTTATGCTGGTGGGGAGGGCCTTCGACGAGGCCACCCTTTACCGGGCCGCTGCGGCCTTCGAGGAGAACGTGGACTGGGAGAGTCTGGGCGACTGAAGGCGGGAGATGTTGTTGAGGGACGCCAAACATTTGCTTAGTTGAGGGTAAAACATGAAGGTGGATTTTGCTTTTCTGTGCGACCACGCCGAGATATCGGGGAAGATAAACGCCCTGGGCATCGGCTTCGACACCATCTATGCGAAACAGGCGCCGGCGCGGCATCCGTATTTTTTTCTGGTTGCGCAGATTCGGGCGAGCATCGCGGAGGCGGGGGATAAGGAGCTGACGGTGCGGCTCATCGACGAGGACGGGAAGGATCTGACGCCGGAGATTCGGACGGTGATGTCGATATCCAGCCCACGGCAGGGCCGGCTGGAGAGTCTGGGACGCATCAGAATAGGGTTTAACAACGTTGAGTTCCCGCGCTACGCCAACTGCTCCGTCCACGCCGTCATAGACGGGCACGAGATGATCCGGATTCCGCTGTCCATCGAGCCGCCGAAGGGTTAGGCGGTGGTTGGAATGAGTGGACATTATCCCTTTAGAAGGTTGACGAAAGGGTTTTCGGCGAAGCGGCATCGTCGGATCGACGACATGAAGAAGAAGTTGCTGGCCGAAATGACCAACGGCGACGATGCTAACACCCACTACCCGCAGGGGGGCAAGACCGAGGACGAACCGGCGGCTTAAGGACGGCTTCGCTACCCCCTAAGACACCGGGGGGTGGAGGTGGGCCCAGGGGTGGGCTTCCTCGTAGGCGGCGGAGGCTTGGAGGACGAGAGGCTCCTGGCCCTTGTCGCCGATCATGTGGAGGCCGATGGGGAGTCCGCCCTCGGTGAAGCCGCCGGGGATGCTCGCAGCCGTCTGACCGCTCATGTTGATGAGGAAGTTGAAGGGGTTGAAGCCCCAGAATTCGCTCTGGACAGGTTGACCGTCGATGACTTGTGGAGGCTCGCCGATGGTGAAGGCGGGGGTGGCCATGACGGGGCTCAGAAGCAGGTCGTATTTGTCGAAGATGCGGGCGAAGTTGTAGCGATGCCATTCGAAGCTGCGGAGGGCGAAGGCGAGCTTTCGGGCCGACCAGGTCATGGCTTCTTCAATCAGGGGGCGGAGGGTATCGTCCAGCAGGTCGGCGTTCTCTTCGAGGTGGACGCCATTGTTGGCGGCGCGGTCGGAGAACATGATGGTGTCCATTGTGTCGAAGGCCTCTTCGTAGTCGATGTTGATGTTGGCGTCCTCCACGTGGGCGCCCAGGTCCTGGAAGGCTAGGGCGGCGGCTTCGCAGGCGGCGCGGACTTCCGGGTCCACCGGCGCGGAGCCGAAGTTGGGCGTCCAGCCGATTCGCAGTCCCATGACGCCCTTGCCCAGGTTGGCGGAGAAATCGGGGGGTTGCGTGCGAATGCAGAGGGGGTCCCTGTCGTCGGGGCCGGAGAGGGCTTGGAGCAGGATGGCAGAGTCCTTGACGGTGCTGGTGATGGGGCCGTTCTGGCCGAGCTGGCCCCAGCCGCCGGGAGCGGTGGTGATGCTGGGCACGCGGCCCTGGGTGCCCTTGATGCCGTAGAGGCCGCAGTAGGAGGCGGGGATGCGGATGGAGCCGCCGCCATCGCTGCCCTGGGAGAGGGCGGAGAGGCCGGCGACCTGTCCGGCGGCGGCGCCACCGCTGGAGCCGCCGGGGGTGCGGGTGGTGTCCCAGGGGTTGCGGCAGGGAGGGCCGAGGCGGTTTTCGGTGGAACCCTTGTGGCCCATCTCCGGCGTGTTGGTCTTGCCGAGGATGATGGCGCCTGAGGCGCGGATTCGCTCGGCGACGATGTCGTCGGCGTCGGGCACGTCGTCCTTGAAGATAAGGGAGCCGTTGGTGGTGCGGATGCCCTTGGTGGCGTTGAGGTCCTTGATGGAGATGGGGACGCCGTGAAGGGGGGCGAGGTCGTCGCCGCGCATGACGGCCGCTTCGGCGTCCTTCGCCCAGCCGAGGGCCATGTCGCCGACGACGGTCAGGTAGGCGTTGAGCTGGGGGTTGAGGGCATCGATGCGGCGCAGGTAGAGTTCGACAAGCTCCACGGGGGAGACCTGCTTGGCGGCGATCATGTCGCGCTGTCTCCAGGCGGGGGTAAAGGCCAGGCTAATATCGTCCATTCTTTCGCTCCCTCTATTCAGTTGGCGGTGGTGGGGTTAGACGCGGGTCATGAGCTCCAGCAGGTGGCCATCGGGGTCTTTGAAGTAGACGCCGCGGCCGCCCATGCGATGGTTGATGTCCATGTCTTCGCTGTTGTAGGGGCCGGAGCCGTAGGTGATGCCTTCGTCCTTGACGCGGCCGAAGATGGCGTCGAAGTCGTCCTCGGTGACGTGGAAGGCGTAGTGGTGGGCTTCGAACTCGTCCCGGTTGTCGTAGTCGAGGGTGAGGGTGTCGTTGACCTGGACGGGGGCGAAGTGGCCGTGGGAGCCTTCGTAGGTGAGGCCGAAGATTTTGGCGAAGAACTCGGCGGCGCGGACTTTGTCGCGGGAGGGTACGATGGTGTGGTTGAGGGTGATCTGCATGGGGCACCTCCGGGGTTGGAATGTTCTGTAAGTTCAGCATATCCCAAGGTGAAGGGATTGTCTATGTTGGGGACCTTCTGCACCGTCATTCCGGCCCCTGAGCCGGAATCCCCTCCCTGGCACCCAACCCAACGGCGCATTGCCGACGGAGTCAGCGGAGTAGTACCATATTGGGCGGTTGCTTAGCTGTGGGGAAGTGTCGGAATTGGTAGACGAGCATGATTTAGGATCATGTGCCGAAAGGCGTGGGAGTTCGAGTCTCCCCTTCCCCAGTTTACGGAATACTTGCTCCCGCTTGATTCGATGATGATTGAACGATTTACAGGTAAAGACGGACGCTACTATTCGATTGAAGCACTAGGAAATCAGTCGGCACTAGTAGGGGAAGCTGGGTTAATTGAGGCAGTGCAGGATGGCTCAATAATCCACGGGCACTCGGCGATGATTTGAACTCTGAAGTCAGGAAAATCCTCAGCGAAGATTGGACAACACGAGAAGGACGCGACGTCCCTGATCCAGAGGACTTACGTCTAGGGAACGACGCGATGTTGTTGGATGGCACGGTACTGCACGCAGACCTTAGCGGCTCTACCAGCTTGGTTGACGAGAAAGAAGCTTGTTTCGCTGCGGAAGCCTATAAGTGCTTTTTAACATGCGCCGCCAGGGTCATTCGATCCGAAGGGGGAGAGATTACGGCGTATGATGGCGACCGCATCATGGCGGTTTATATTGGCGATTCCAAGAATACTGACGCTGCTCGCACTGCTCTCATGATCAACTATGCCGTGGAAAAAATCATCAACCCCGCGATTGGTGACTCTTACTCTAGTGGAACATTCAAAGTGAGGCACGTTATTGGCATTGATACAAGCAACCTCTTCGTGGCCCGCATCGGTGTCAGGGGAGACAATGATTTGGTTTGGGTTGGCAGGGCAGCTAACTATGCAGCAAAGTTGTCTGATGGATCAGGGGCTCCGACTCAGATTACCTCAAAGGTCTATGACAAGCTGCATTCGTCAGTGAAATATGGAGACGGTGGCAACGATATTTGGACACCTGCGGTTCCCTCAAAACCGGGATGGGAACTTATTTATACCTCTAATTGGTGGTGGTGCATATGAGGGTCTAGCGCCCGTAAGCCTCCACCCCTCTCAACCTCTCCGCCAGCCGGTCCTCCGCCACCTCCAGGTCGTACTGGCTCTGGAGGCCCATCCAGAAGGTGGGGGAATTTCCGAAGTAGCGGGCCAATAGCAGGGCGGTTTCGGCGGTGATGGACCGCTGGCCGTGAACGATGGAGTGAATCCGTCGGGCGTCGACGCCGATGGCTTTGGCCAGCCGGTATTGGGTGATCTTCATGGGTTGGAGGAAATCCTCGTTGAGGATTTCTCCAGGGTGGATGGGAGGAAGTCTTTCGGGCTCGTGGGTAGCCTCGACGGTCATGGTCACCTCTGATGCTTAGTGGTAATCGACTATCTCCACCTGGTAGGCGTCGCCATTGTCCCAGAAGAAGCAGATTCGCCACTGGTCGTTGATACGAATGCTGTGCCGACCGGTCCGGTCCCCAGAGAGGGATTCAAGACGGTTCCCCGGAGGCACTCTCAGGTCGTTCAGGTCGATGGCGTTGTTGATTATCATCAATTTTCGTTGTGCCCTACGCTGAATGTCCGCCGGAAACCTGGCTACTCTTCGTCGCTCTGCGACTTCCTGGGTATCGTGGTTGCGGTAGCCTCGTATCACTTAGGAATGATAGTACAGCACACTAATAGTGTCAAGCACAATGCCCCCTACCTTCTCGGGTCTATGGTCTCCAGGGGGTAGCGGACGGCCCAGCCGTCGATGCCGCCGGAGAGGGTGGACGCGGTGATGCCCCAGGCGTTCAGCTCCTGGGCCGCGTGGATGCTGCTGGATTCCCGGTGCCAGCTGCAGTAGGCTACCACCAGTCCTTCGATGCTAATTTGGGAATTCGCCCACTGGTCGATCTTGTCCGGCTCCACGCGGACGCTTCCCGGTATCCGGCCCTCGGCCCTTTCGTAGGTGGCGCGAGACCGCACGTCCAGAATCATGGGCGGCTGAGGACTCATTATCAGCTGGTAGAGCTGCTCCGGCGTAATCAGCATCACGCTGGGGCCTTGGTGAACTATCAGGCTGTCCGCCGTGGCCGTCCGTTCCTCCACGAGATGTTGCTCCTTGGCCCGCCTCCTGTACCAGGTGCTGATGGGAGTGGCGCTGGCGCCGTGGATGCCCGTGGAAACCAGCACAACTATGCCCACGGTGGCCAGCAGTAGCTCCGCTCCCGGCACGTTGGCCTGTACCGCCAGAAGGGCCAGCAGCAGCGAGTTGAGACCCCGGGGTCCAAACCAGGCGATGAGGGTTTTGGCCTCGAAGCTCATGCGGGAGCGGGCCAGCACAAGGCTGAGAACCAGGGGGCGGATGGCGAAGATGACGATGCCGGCGAGGACCAGTGAGAGAACCACGTTGGTCCCCTGCATCATGGTGGAGAGGGTGGCGCCGAAGAGAACGAAGGCGAACAGCATGAACATTTCCGAGGTCACCTCGCCGTACTGGGTGAAGGAGTTGACCAGGCGGCGGTTGGTGACGGAGACGGCGAGGCCGGCGGCGAAGGCGGCGAGGAAACCGTCGCCCCCCACGGAGGTGGCGGCGGTATAGGCAAGAAGGACGATGCCGATGCCGGAGAGGGCTTGATGCTCCGTGCGGATGTTGAGGCGGGCGTCAATCCGCTTGATGAGGATGGCCCCCATGGCGCCGATGAGGGCGCCGATGGCGGGGCCCATGATGAGGAGCTGCACGAGAAAGGCGGACCACTGGCCCGCGTCGCGGCCCTGGGGCTCGCCGACGGCGATGAGTATCAGGATGATGGGCAGGACAATCAGGTCGTTGGTGCCCGCCTCGATCTTAAGTATCTGCTTGATGGAGCGGGGAATTCGCCGGTCTCGCATCAACTCGCGGAGGACGACGGGATCGGTGGAGGCGAGGATGGCGCCGCCGAGGAAGGCCAGAATCCAGCCGAAGCCTATCATGAGGGCAAGGGGGACGGCGCCAAGGGCGATGATAATGGCGGTGCCGGGGCCGAGGATGAGAGCGGGAATGAGCCAGCGCCGTCCCAGCTCGTCTATTTGTAGGTTGATAGCGTCGAGGAAGAGGACCAGGCAGAGGGTAAAGGTGGCGACTACTTCCAGGATGGGGCTGTGGGCGTCAACGTCTATGAAGCCGAGGAAGTTTCCGCCCAGGAGGATGCCGAGGCCCATGAAGAGGATGGGGAAGGAAAGGGGGGTGCGGGCCACTATGCCGGAGGCCAGGGCGGGCACCAGCAGAATGATGGCGATAATGTCGAAGATTGCCAGAAAATCCGGCACTAATTCGGCTCCTCAGTTTGGGGTTGGTCGTGTCCGTTTCCGCGTCGCAACCGGGGCGGCTCTCACACTTTCAAGCGGGGCATTGCTTGTGGGGGAAGGCCTCTTATTTTCGTTTAGGAGCCTTTCGAGTTTCAAGGCGTAGACCGTGCATGGAGTCTCGTTTTTCGTCGGAGTAAATCGGGCCGAAGTATGGCGAGTGGGGCTTTTGTGGGCGGATCTCAGAGGCTAGGGGCGATTCCACAGGCGACAGGCGGTCAGCCCGGTCACGACGACGAAGAGGGGGTTGATGAAGGACCAGATAATCAGGTTGATCTGGCTCCCTTTCCCGGCGGAAGCGATATATTCGTCACCCCAGTTCCAGAAGAACCAGAGGGCGAGGAACACGCTAACTATCAGGCCGGCGCAGGTCTCCAGATATCTGCGGGAAAGGCGGGTGTCGTCTTCCCTGTCCAGCTGCACCTTGTCGTGGAATCGCACAACCAGGGTGATGATGATGGATGCGGCCATAAACCAGTTCACCACCTGCCAGATGTCGCCAACGTCCACGACGTTGCGGTAGAAGGGCGATATGACATCTGGGCGACGACAACGGCGGCGACGGCCAAGAGGTAGATGGCGGCGGCCCGTTTCAAGAGTTCCATGGTTTTCCTTCTGAGACGGTGGCGGTTTCGATGTTCCCATCCGCCCGCCTAAGAATAGTATAAGGCAGTGGCGGGCGATGGCAAAGTTGGCGAATGTTGCGCCTATTATGGGAAGTAATCAGGGGGGCGCGTCTGATAGAGTGGTGCAGAAATTCGACAGGGGAGGAACCGTCATGTTGGCAAGGATGCGAGGTTGGCTTGGAAGGCTGATTTTGGCGGCCGCGCTGTTGAGCGTGTTGGCGGGAATGATTGCGGCCTGCGGTGGCGGGAGCGACGAGGAGGAAGGGACGTCAACTCCCCCGCCGACGGTTGTGCCCACGGCGGCGCCTTCCACCCCGGCTCCCCCGCCGACGGCGGCCCCTATGCCGCCTTCCACCCCGGCTCCCCCGCCGACGGCGGCCCCTACGCCGCGTCCCACCCCTGAACCAACACCGGCGCCAACGCCCGCGCCGACACCTCGGCCCACCACACCGGCGCCAACACCCCCGCCGACACCGGAGCCGACGGCTACTCTGGCTCCAACGCCTTCGCCCGACCCAACGTCGTTCAAGTTGGACGTGGGCGTCACCTGGCAGGACGTGTTCGACATTGTGACTTCTACGGAGCAGGCTTGCGTCACAGCCGAAATTGATGGCGGGGACTTGCAGGCCATGTTGGGATGGACCGTCGTGAAAGAATCCGACGTGGTGGAGGCGTCCGAGTTGCGGTTCCTGCTCTGCCTGGAGCCGCATAGGGCCAGGGACATCTACTCGTCGGCAATCATCCTCAGCATGGGGGACGCCCTGGACGAGGAGGGACAGGGATGTGTTCGGGACCTGACGGCGACTATAGACGTGCCAGCGCTGCTGGAGGCTTTTCTGGAAATAGAAACGTCTGGCACCATGCCCGGATTGCCGTCGCCGGTGGCGTTGGAGTTCACGCTTGGGATGGCGGAATGCGTAGGGTTCGGACTGGACTTGCTGGGCGGGGACGATTCCGGTTCTAAGGATTCTGAGTAGAGGTTGCGGAAGGAAGGGCGCCTATTAGGGCGCCCCGCGGGAGACGTTCACCCTTCGACAAGGCTCAGTATGAGCGGATGGGGGGAGCTTTGCCCCTTCCATCCACGTCCCACCGTGGTGGATCCCTACTTCTTGGCGCGGACTATCCACAGTATGTTGGCGACGGCTATGCCAGCGGCGATCAGCCAGAGGAGGGTGCCGAGGGCGGGGTTGAACGCCAGGCCGACTCCCAGGCCGAAGTAGAAAACTACGAAGGCGAGGATGAAGAGCAGGACGTGGGCGCCAAGTTTCACTTATTTGGACCTCTTTATCCGTCTAAACGATCGGGCAACCTAAATCCAGCTTGCAACTGATATCTTTACGACGTACTAGGCTACCTTGCGCGTCCAGAATGCACAGTGCTTGAGGCCGTTGTTGTTGACATAATACATCAATCCCCCGAGGGATTTACGGTCTGTGGCAGGCACCAGTTCCATGCCGTGGGCCCGGAGCGCTCCTACAACCCTCCGCTCGTCGAAAAGTCGGAAGGACCTGACGTCGTTGTAGTCCGGGTCATGTATCGTGACCGTGCCGCTGCCACATTTGAAGACCATCTGGAGTACGCCTCCCGGCTTGGTGATCCTGCACAGCTCGGGAAGGGTAGTCGCATAGACGTGGTCTTCACTCAGGTGTTGGATAACCGCGTTGCACATGACAAAGTCGAAGGTGGCCGTCCGGAAGGCCATTCGTCGCGACAGATCGCCCACTCTTACGCGACCTTGAAGGAAGGGATGCAGCCGGAGCGCCGCCTCCACGTTGTCCTTAACGGCGTCGATGCCGACGACGTCCATGTCTCGACCCACCAGATCAGCCACGTCGACGGCGCCCGCGCCGCATCCGGCGTCCAGGCCCTTTGGGCCGGGGGCCAGCCTTACCAGGGCATTTATCAGGGAGTGATTGCCCTTCAGCTGTGAATGAGACGAACTGGCCCAGATGCGCTGTACCCGTGCAATCTGGTTGAATGCGTACCGATCAGCGTGCCTCTTGTAGAATGCTCCATAGTCATCGGTTGACCGCAGCATGCGGCCGGAATCGGTTGTGGTGTCCATATGCTACCTCCAGCGTCAATAGTGACTCCTCGGGCAGCCAAACAGAAGCGCAGACGGCAGAATAGCTCGAGACTCTTCGGCAATCGTTCGAGCGAGCATCATCTGAGACAGACGCCCTTGAACAGTGTGAAGATGTAACTCCGGAGGCTAAGCGGAGGGCGCCAATGGCGCCCGAACCGCGGCTCCTTTACGAGAAGCGGATTCTAGATCCGCCGGGAATACCAGACATGCAACCCGGGGCTGCCCGTTGATACCCCGCCCACCTGCTGGGCAACCACCCCTCCAACCAATTTGCCTTCCGTGGAAGGCGGGCCGGGTGTCGCGGTTGCGCCCTTACAGCATGTCCGAGAAGTATGTTATTGCAACGATAATTGTCATAAGAGCTTCATTTTGTCAAGTTCGGGTTGGCCGGCCCCGTGCTATCGGTTGCTTTCAACAGGGCAACGAACCGGAACAAAAAGAAGTCGGTTCCCCTGATGGCGTAGGCAGAACCGTTGAAGGTCAGGATGCCAGGGAAAGAGCAGGCTTTCGGGAATAACTAAGATGCCTGACTTCTCCACCGGAACCGCGACCGTAGTTTCTCCACTTGGGGAAGTTGAAGTCGGAGGTGACGGAGCGGGGCTGCATGAGCACCGCCCGCAGGAAGGCCTGCAGGTCCGGCACGTTGTAGATGTTCAGGCCGAAGCCCCAGTCGTCCAGCAGGTCGAGGACACGTTGCATGGTAGGGGTGTCCCACTTAATTGACAGCCGGTTGATGCCCCAGGAGGCGAACTCGTCCAGCAGGGTCTTGGCCCGCTCGGGCAGGGTATTCATGAGGGGCACCATGAAGTTTATGGGGCACTGGAGGGTGGCGGTGGGGAAGGCCAGGGACAGCCGGCGGAAGCCCTCCGGGTGCAGAGTCTCTATCTTGCCGTTGAACCAGAGGCGGGAGTGCTCGATGCCGGTGGATTCGATGGCGAAGATGACCCGGTCGATGGCGGCGTTTTCCTTGAGGTCTATCTTGAGGGATTTGCCGGCGTTCTTCAGCTTGCCGAGAACGTCATCGAAGAGGAGCAGGTCCTGGACGCTACAGGGCGATTCGTCGAAGTCGTCGTGATGGAGGACCAGCTGGTCGGTCTTGGGGTGGATGCGGACGTCCATTTCGCCCCACTGGACGTTGGACCGCATGAATTCGTAGAGGTTGTCCTCTTCGTTGATGCCGTGCCACACGAACTGGACGTGGCGGGGCAGGGAGGACTGAACGGCGAGTTCCGTCAGGTCGAAGACGTTGCCGGAGATGGACGCCTGGGGGAGCCGCTGCCGCTGGGAGAGGAAGATGGTGTCGGCGTGGAGGAGCATCACGTCGTCGGCCGTGGGCATCTCCGAGATGGCCTGCAGGTTCTCCGGCTCGTTGTCAATCATGGCGAAGACGCGATAGCCCAGGTTGCGGAAATAGTTCACCCCGTCCACCTTCACCTGGGGGACGCTGCGGTCCGGGAGGCCTTGGTTCATGAAGAGCAGGTGGTCCGAGAGTTCCAGCTTGTATTCTTCCCCCAGGAAGTTCAGGGAGCGCAGGGTGTCCTGGCGCACGGTCTCGTTGCGGCCGGTGTTGAGACCTACGTAGGTGTTGGGCTGCAACTGGAACCATCGCATGACTTCCATGACGCCGTGGTAGGGTCGGTGGGACTCCAGGATGGCCTTGGAAGACCAGCGGGTACTTCTGTACCAGAGTCCGACCTGTTCCCGCACCGAGGCGGGCAGGTCCAGGCTGTCGAGCAGGTCCTCGGCCCGGTCCTCGTGCATGGTGACGTGGGATATGGCCAGGTCGTCGAAGTAGGAGGTACCGTGAATCTGGTCGTAGGAGTTGAGGGCGTGGAGGACCATGTAGCGGGTGTCAACGATGGTGCCGTCGATGTCGAAGAGGACGATGAGCTTGTCGTCCGGGTAGAGGTGGCGCATCTTCTGATAGTGGTAGGAGAGTTTGTTCATCCAACGATTCATATTTTTCTTTTATCCATTCTCTTTTCTATTTGATTTGATGTTAGCAGTGCGGCAGGCGTCATAGGTTAAGGTTAGGTTAAGGGTTGAGGCCGTGAGCCCCGCTTCTCCCTCCTTACGCAGGAGCGGGTCGCGAACCGCCCGCATGGGGGTGAAACGGTGGGTCAGTCGAGGCCCAGGTCCTCGCGGACGTGGCGCAGGTGCCCAAGGTGGTCCCGCCAGTGGCTCAGGAAAAGGCCCTCCAGCAGGTTCTGGGCGGTGCGGTCTTCCCGGTGGTTGCGCAGGGGAAACCAGCAGGAGGCGGTCTTGCCGGCGATGTCTTCGTCGGTGGCGTCGGCCAGGACGGAATCCAGGGTGTCGAAGTATTCGGTCAGGGCGGTGCGGATCTGGTCCATGTCCATGGCCTGGCGTTCGTCGTTCAGATGGGTCTCGTCGGCGATGATGGCTATCTCCGTCCGTGAGCCGTCAAGGATGCCCGCGACGGTGTTGGGGATGCCGCCCTCCGGGTCTTCCAGGATGTGCCAGAGGACTTCGCGGGGCGACCATTCGTCGTCGTCCTGCTTCCAGTCCAGGCAGTAGTCCATGCCCTCCAGGATGGTGTCGAGCTCCTGTTGAAGCTCCTTGGCGGAGTCGAGGATTGATTGCTTAAGGGTGGTCATTGTTCTCCTCCAGAGTTCAGGGATGGGCGTGGACTTGTATCGATTGCAGGACTTCGTCCCGGTATTCAGAGAGGGACCGGGCGCGGGCCAGGGAGGCTTTCAGCAGGCCCAGGGGGGTGCCGCCGTCGTGGCGCTCGCCCTTCAGCACATAGGCAAACAGGGGGTTAGATTCCAGCAGAAGGGCCAGGCCGTCCGTTAGCTGAATCTCGCCCTTGGCGCCGGGCTTCGTCCGTTTCAGTGCGTCGAAGACGGCTGATGGAAGTATATACCGGCCCACGATGGCCAGGTTGGAGGGTGCATCTTCCGGCGGCGGTTTCTCCACCAGCCCGAGAATGCGCGACTCTCCGTCTGAGAGGTATTCCGGATCGACGACGCCGTAGCTGCTAACCCGCTCCGGCGGGACCTGCTCCACGGCGATGACGCCGCCGCCCCTTCGACGGTATACCTCCAGCATCTGGGCCAGCGCGGGGGTCTCATGAAAGACAACATCGTCGGGGAGAATAACGGCGAAGGGTTCGTCGCCCACCACGTCGCGGGCGGTGAGGACGGCGTGGCCCAGGCCCAGGGGCTGTTCCTGTCGCACACTGCTTACCCGTGCGAGTCTGCCCAGCCGTTTCACCTGGTCCAGCAGTTCAGGCGGGACCTTGTCCTTCAGGGATTGTTCCAGCTGCGGATTGGACTGGAAGTACTGCTCAAGGGATTCCTTGTCCTCGGAGGTGACGAGGATTATCTCCTCGATGCCTGAGTCTACCGCTTCCTCCACGGCGTATTGGATGAGGGGCTTGTCGAAGAGGGGCAGCAACTCCTTGGGTACGGCCTTGGTGAGGGGGAGGAGGCGGGTGCCCAGGCCGGCGGCGGGAATGACGGCCTTTCTGATGGCTGGAAAATCTGGCATATGTGCAATTCTAACATCACCCCCACCCTGAAACAACGAAAGGGGCACCTCGCTATTTACGAAAGTGACACTTTTCGGTTGCCGACACATTCCCCATCCTGCTATCCTCCCTACATGAACGAAAAACCCCACACCGGCGCATCCTCCTCCTCAAACCGGACACGCCGGGCAAACATGATACATGCGCTCAGTCCATCTTCCCAAAACGCCCAAAACGAGAAAACGAGTCCAAAATCGGCGATTTCACGCCTGCATCTCCCGAAAACGTCCCATACTCGTTTTCAAAATCGAGTTGCCTCCCAAAGCTGTCCGGTTTGAAACGAGTCACTCGTTTCCCACTCGTTCCTAATACGCCGTATCACAAAAGTGGCCGCACTCCTCCCGTCCGGACACCCCCGGGAAATCGTCGGGCGTTTGACACCCGACGCCGGGCAAGCCTAACATTAACTCAGGCTGTGCTAGGCGGGGAGCTAGCGGTGCCCTGGACCCGCAATCCGCTATAGCGGGGTTGAATTCCTTCCCGAGGCTAGATCAATGTACCTCTATTCTCTGAAAGGGTGCTGAGGGCTGGGTCCCACGCGGCGAAGTCCTGTGAATCCCGCCAGGTCCGGAAGGAAGCAACGGTAAGCAGCCAACTTCGGGCGCCGTGGGGCAGCCTGGCCTGAGCCTGATCAGCCGGATACGTTCATTGATTGTGTCGAAGGAAGGTGCACGGCCTTTAACTCCAACTTCTCGCAGGCACAGGGGCTCCCGAAAGGCCCTTGGCCAGCATTTTCTTACGGACCGCCGCGTTCTCTCACGCATCCTGGAAGCGGCCGATGTTTCGCCGGAGGACACGGTGGTGGAGGTGGGCCCGGGCAGGGGGTTCCTCACGCGGGAGCTTGTGAAGCTTGCCCGCCGTGTGGTGGCGGTGGAGATTGACGAGACCCTTGCCGGTGGCCTGGCAACGAAGCTGGACAATCCGCCAAACCTTGAAGTGTTGATGGCGGACGCCCGCACGGCGGACCTGGATTTCGAAGGCCCGTACAAGGTGGTGGCCAACCTTCCCTACTATGCGGCGAACCCTATAGTACGGCGGTTCCTGGAGATGGAGCGTCAGCCCGCTCGGCTGGTGGTGATGGTGCAGAAGGAGGTGGCCCTTTCGATGGCAGCGTCGCCGGGACGGATGACGGTGCTTTCGGTGGCGGTGCAGTTCTACGGCTCGCCGCGGCTGGTGTGCAGCGTGCCGCCAAGGGCTTTCCGGCCCGCGCCGAAGGTGCACTCGGCGGTGGTGAGCATCGACGTGAAGCCGGAGGCGCGGAAGCGGGTGGACGACGAGTCCCGGTTCTTCCAACTGGTGCGGGCGGGTTTTGCCGCGCCCCGGAAGCAGCTGCGGAACTCCCTTACCCAGGGGTTGAGGGTCGATGGGGCGGAAGCGTCAGCGTTGCTGGCAAGCGCAGACATCGATGCCCGACGCAGGCCGGGGACGCTGACGGTGGAGGAGTGGATTTCGCTATACAAGCACATGCCGGAGGTGGCGGAAGAAGAGGACGGCGGGAGTTGACGTCGGCAACGGCGGCGAGAGGAAGGCAGGTCTCGGAGGGCGTCACGGCGCTGGCCTACGCCAAGGTTAACCTGACGCTGGAGGTGCTGGGTCGTCGTGACGACGGATATCACGAGGTGGTCACGGCGCTGCAGACGGTGAGCCTGCATGACCGGTTGACCTTCGTTGCGGATGCAGAGATTTCGGTGGAGTGTTCCGTTCCGAGTTTGTCCAGCCCCGACAATCTGGCCTGGAGGGCTGCGCAGGCGCTCAAGGAGGCGACGGGATATGCAGGTGGAGCGCTAATAAGCATCGAGAAGGGTATACCGGAGGCGATGGGGTTGGGTGGGGGCAGCAGCGACGCGGCAGCTGCGTTGGTTGCCTTGAATCGCCTGTGGGAGTTGGGCCTGTCCGTAACGGAACTGGAAGAGGTGGGCCGGGGCCTGGGGGCTGACGTTCCTTTCCTGGTCGGCGGAGGAACCGCACTGGGTGTCGGCAGAGGCGACCGGCTGACGAGGCTCCGACCCCTTCCCCCACAGTGGTTGGTGATTGTGTGTCCTATGTTGAGGGTGGAGGAAAAGACCCGCCGGATGTATGGCCTGTTGGACAGGGAGTCCTACACTGATGGGAAGGTGACGCGGGTCTTAGTCGACGCCGTGGAGCGGGCTGAATTCTCTCATCAGATGCTCTACAACGTATTCGAGTCGGTAGCCTTCGACGTCTTCCCCGGCCTGGACCGGGTGATGCGGGACGTGGAGGACGCGGGAGTTCGCCACGTGAGCCTTTCGGGGAGCGGTCCGGCCCTGTATGCGCTCGTGGGCGATGAAGGAGAGGGGCGGCACATCAGAGACAGGCTGGCGCGTCTCGGCCATCGGGCATACCTGGCGGAGACGAGGGATTCCTCGCCTCACTTGACGCTGGGCATTGAAGAAAACTAGACTATCTGCGGTCTTTTCAGGTTTGACCAGAGGGGAACTCAACAATGATAGGCATCTTGAACGCCATCCGGATAGACATGGATCCGGATATGATTACCTTGGGGTCCTTCGTGCTCACGTGGCACGGGTTCTTCACCTTTGTGGGTGTTGTGATTGCGGTGGCCCTGGTGGCCTACTGGGCCAATAAGGAGAAGATTCCGCCGGACACCATTCTTTCGGTATCGGTGTGGGCCATCCTGGGCGGCATTATCGGTGCGCGGCTGGTGCACGTGGTGGACTTCTGGACGCGGGTGTACCAGAACGACCCTCTCAGCGTCTTCTACATCTGGGAAGGGGGCATCGCCATCTACGGCGCAGTGCTGGGAGGCTTCGCCGGGGGCGCCATCTACGCGCTGGTGCGGAACCGGGACGGGCTTATCAACTTCTGGAACAGGTTCCTCTTCTTCCTTGGGCGCATCGAAAGGATGCCCATGCCCTCCGTGGGCAAGCTGGCGGACCTTACGGCTCCCGCTCTTGTTCTCACGATGGCCATCGGGCGCATTGGCGACATCATCAACGGGGAGCACATCGCCCGTGTCACCAGCATGCCCTGGGGCTTCGTCTACACCCACGATAAGACCCAGGCGCTGTACCGCAACATCGCGGAGGGCCGGTCGTCGTTGACGCCCTCCCATCCCGCGGTGGTGTACGAGATGATATGGGACGTGGCGATTCTGGGATTTCTCTGGTTCGTCCTGCGCAACAAGCTGCGGCCCGACGGGATGGTTTTCGTGGCCTTCCTGGCGCTCTACTCGCTGGGGCGGTTCTTCATCAGCTTCATCCGGCAGGACCAGGTGTGGATAGTCGGGCTGGACATGGCGCAGATAATCTCGCTGATTGTGATGGCGATTACGGTAACGGTGCTGATATCGAAGGCCCAGGTTATCCGGCCGGGTCAGCGGCGGCGCATCCGAGAAGAGTCTCAGGAGTAGAGAGAGCGTCGGCCTCAACCCTACTTGGAAGGCCGAAAATCCTCCACCCTGAGTTCAATGACGCGCTGCCCTCTCCAGGAGTTGATGGAGAGGGAGTAGGCCAGGTCCATCAAGCCGTTTTCGGGTAGTTGGCGCACTCCCTGACGAAAGGCGAAGGCGGTCCAGGAAGCGCGTCCGTCCCATAGCTTGAGGCGCAGGTGTTGCCCCTCCCCGCCGACCCGTTTGGCTTCCTGAAGCTTCATATGCGGGGCGAGAAATACGGGCTTGGGATTGCCGTAGCCGAAGGGTTCCAGGGCAGCAAGGCTCTTGTAGGTCTCGCCCATGAGGTCCATGGGGCGCGCTTCGGCGTCGATCTGAAGGGTGGGAGCGGGCAAGCGGTCGCCGAGGGTCTTTCGGGCGATGGAGGTCAGCTTAGCTCGAAGTTCCTCAAGGTTGGCGCGGCTCATGACGAAACCGGCGGCCATGGAGTGCCCGCCGAATCGCTGGAACAGGGGCCGACACTGTTCGAAGGCGGCGATGACGTTGAAAGCGGGGACGCTGCGGGCGCTGGCGCGGACAAGACCGCCGTCGAGGGACATGACAACGGCGGGCTTGTGGAAGGCTTCCACCATGCGACTGGCAACGAGGCCGGAGATTCCGGGGTCGAAGTCTTCGTGGGCAAGGAGGATTATCGGTTCGGCGGGGTCGGCCATTTCCAGAGCCTTTTCACAGGCGGCTTCCGTGTTGCGCTGGCGCTCCCGATTGAAGTCTTCCAGGGTTTCCGCCAAGGCGTTGGCTTCGCCGGCGGTGTCGCAGGTCAGGAGACGGTAGCTGGAGATGGCGTGCTGCAAACGTCCGGCGGCGTTGAGGCGGGGCGCAATGATGAAGGAGATGGCGCCGCTGTCGATGTCGCGGGGAGAGAGCTTGGCCTGACGGTAGAGGGCGTTCAGGCCGGCGTTGCCAGTGTGTTGGAGTTGCTGGAGTCCGGCAGTGACGATGGCCCGGTTTTCACCCTGGAGGGGGCCGAGGTCGGCAACGGTGCCGATGGCGGCGAGGGCGAGCAGGTTGCGGGGCCAGGCTTTGTTCAGGTGCCGGTAGAGGCCTTGAATCAGCTTGATAGCTAAGCCGGCTCCCGTGAGTTCCGTGAAGGGGTAGTCGGAGCCGGGCACTTTAGGGTCGATTGTCGCCAGCGCGGGAGGCAGGGTGACTGAAGGGGTGTGGTGGTCGGTGATGATGACGTCAAGGCCCAGGTCGGCGGCAAATTCGACCTCCTGGTGGGAGGTGACGCCGCAATCGACGGTGACGATTAGGGAGACGCCGGAGTGTCTGAGGGCCTGGACGGCTTCGACGTTCAGGCCGTGACCTTCAGTGATGCGGTGGGGAATGTAGGGGGTTACGTGGCCGCCCAGCGCGCCGAGACCCTGGGCAAGAATTGCGGTGGCGGTGACGCCGTCGGCGTCGAAGTCGCCGAACACGCCGATGGTCTCGCCAGAGCCGATGGCTTGGGCCAGCCGCTCCACGGCAGCG
This sequence comes from uncultured Dehalococcoidia bacterium, assembly GCA_951812825.1. Lineage (GTDB taxonomy): Bacteria > Chloroflexota > Dehalococcoidia > Lucifugimonadales > JAPULR01. The sequence continues at coordinate 1,872,627 of OX638324.1, forward strand.
GCCATTTGAGGGAGCAGGCTGGGGTTGTGGAAGGGTTCCGGGGGGCCTTCCAGGAAGGCGCGGGCTTCCTCGGGCGTGGCGATGCCGCGGTTGTAGAGGACCTGGGCCGCCACCTTTGGCAGTTCGACGCTGCGGGCAAATTCGGGAGGCGCGGGCGTTTGGAGGCGCCAGGACTTAGTCATAGCGTGAGCCGGGTCTGGGTGGAACGAATGTCGGGCGGCTGCCCTGCCGGACGTTCGGACGTATGATTGCATCCGTGCTTGGGTCGAAGGCGCGTAGGATGGCTAGAGATTTTCGGCTTGGGTGAAGACGAGGACGGAGTTGTGGCCGCCGAAGCCGAAGGAGTTGCTGATTAGTGCCCTGATGGACCTGGGCCGGGCAGCGTCCGGGGTGTAGTCCAGGTCGCAGTCGACGTCGGGATTTTCGAGGTTGATGGTGGGTGGCACCACGCCTTCCTGCATGGCCATGACGCAGATGCCCGCTTCGACGGCGCCGCCGGCTCCCAGGAGGTGTCCGGTCATGGACTTGGTGGAGCTGACGGAGGCGCGGTAGGCGTCTTCGCCAAGGGCGAGCTTGATGGCGATGGTCTCCTGCCTGTCGTTGAGAGGGGTGGAGGTGCCGTGGGCGTTGACGTAGTCCACCTCGGAGGGTTCCACCTCGGCCTGGCGGAGGGCCTGCTTGACGGCGCTGGCGGCGCTTTCGCCGGTCTCGGAGGGTTCGGTGACGTGGAAGGCATCGGAAGTGGAGGCGTAGCCTGCCAGCTCTGCCAGGGGCTTAACGCCGCGTCTGAGGACGCTTTCGTGGCTTTCGAGAACTAGGATGGCTGCGCCTTCGCCGATTACGAAGCCGTCCCGTTCGGCGTCGAAGGGGCGGCTGGCCTTCTGGGGTTCGTCGTTGCGGCGGGAGAGGGCGCGCATGTTGCCGAAGCCGGCCACGGCAATGGGGCAGATGGGGGCTTCGCTGCCGCCGGCGAGCACCACGTCCATTTCGCCGCGGGCTACGAGCCCGGCAGCGGCTCCGATGGCGTCGGCGCCGCTGGAGCAGGAGGAGACGGTGCAGAAGTTGGGACCGAGGGCGCCTGTCATCATGGAGAGATGGGCGGCGGCCATGTCGCCAAGCATCATGGGGATTAGGAAGGGAGAAACCCGGCGGGGGCCGCGGTTGGAGAGAACCTCCTGCTGGCTGGAGAGGGTGAGAATTCCGCCGATGCCGCTGCCCACGAGGGCGGACATGCGGTATCTATCCACGTGGTTGTTGTTGTGAAGGTTGGCTTGGGCGAGGGCTTCTCGGGCGGCGGCGGCGGCGAACTGGGTGAACCGGTCCGTGCGCCGGGCCTGCTTTCTGTCCATGTGCGCCTCGGGGTCGAAGCCCTTGACTTCGGCGGCGATCTGGGTGCTGAAGCCTTCGGTGTCGAAGGCGGAAATGCGGGCGACGCCGGATACTCCTGACTTGATGCCATCCCAGGAAGAAGGCGCGTCCAAGCCCTGGGGGCTGATGATCCCCAAGCCGGTCACGAAAACGCGGTTTCGCTCACTATCCATCTAAAGCAACACTAATAATGCGAAATATGTGGGTCTAGATTGTAGGAAGAGCGCCAAGCCTGGCGGGATTGGCCGCAGCGGGTAACGTTGTGGGCTACTCCTGGCGGGCAGGCTTGGGCCGGGACATCTTGAGGGAGCCGCTGGTGAGAATGCGGTTCTTGGAGGAGTCGAGACGGTCCTTGATGGCCTCGCCAATCTCGTTGACGCGGGTGGAGATAGATCCCTTGAGTTCCTTGCTGGTGGCGGCCAGTTCCCTCCGCCGGTAGGTGATGATGCCGGAGAGCTCCTCGCCCTTGGCGGCGAGGCGGATGCGATAGCGCTCGATGAGTCGGAAGAGGCGGGCGTAGAGGTTGTCCACGGGGTTCAGCTTGGAGTGGAACTTGTTAAAGATTCGGCGGGACTCTTCCATGCCCCAACGGGGGTCCTGGTGCACGAACTGGCGGCCCGTGTAGAGGTGGTAGGGGCGCATCTGCCCCTCGCCGAGAACTTCGCCGTTGGCGTCCAGGGGGACCAGGTCGGTCCAGTTGGAAGTGGCGGGCAGGGGCGTTAGCAGATTGGCCGTCTGATACCTGCTTATCTGGGTTACCCAGTCGGCCATCTCCATGATGCCTTCCTCGGTGTCGTAGGGGAGGCCGATGATGGTCATGGCGACGATGCTGAAGCCCATATCGTTCAGGTTGATGAGGTCCTTGTAGACCTGGCCGGGGTCCTGGCGCTTGTTGACAAGTTCCAGGTTCTTGGCGTCGGAGGACTCTACGCCGACGTAGAGCATCTCCATGCCGATTTCCTGCAGGGCGTGGGAGAGTTCCGGGTCCTGGCCAATTTCGGCGCGGGTCTGGCAGATGATGTACATGTCGTCGGAGTGGCCCTTCCAGCCCTTGATGCGCTCCAGCCGCTCGTTGCGGTACTTGACGGCGCGGAGGGGCGGTGGGTGGAGGTCGTCGGAGAGGAAGACGCTGAATCGTCCTTCCCTGTTGGTGTGGATAAGGCCGTCGGAGGCCATTTCGCGCAGCTGGGCCAGCCGCTTCAGTTCTACGTCTCTCTTGACCATGCGGTAGCCGAGGAACTGCTGGATGACCTGGCAGTAGGTGCAGCTTTCCGTGCAGCCGCGCACGGTTTCCATGACGCCGCCGGCCATGGGTTTGGAGGGAGTGAGGTCACGGATGGAGTAGAAGTCCGGGAGTTCTACCAGATCGGGCGGGATGACGCCAACGCGGCGGGTCTGGGTGGTGTTGCCTTCGACCTGGTAGGTGACGCCGGGGATCTTGGCGAGGCACTTGTCGCGCTCGTCGCCTTTGAAGGTAAGCAGCACGTCGAGGAGCTGGCCTATGATGTCCTCGCCTTCGCGCTGGACGATAACGTCGAACTTGCCTTCGCGGAAGGCCTCGTCGGGGAGCGGGCCCATGTGGGGGCCGCCACCGACGGTGATGAGGTCGGGGTGGAATTCCTTGGCCATGCGGCCGATTTCGTAGGCGCGGGGGACCTCGTTGATGAGGGCGGACATAAGGAGAACATCGACCCCCTCGAGGTCCTTATCGGGGTCTATCTTGCCGCTGCGGTCTTCGAACCAGATTTCCCGGTCGTAGAAGTAGGGCCCGTCCCACTGGGCGAGGGCGCCTGAGAGGAAGAGCATTCCCTGCCTGGGGATGGCAACGAATTCGAAGTTACCGCCCGGAGACCTGGGTTGCACCAAGACAACTCGTTTAATTCGAGACACTGGAGAAACCTCCGGTTATCCTTTGTAGATTGTCAGAGAAGGGGTGAATTGCCCCCAGCTATGATTTTCTCTTCGCCTAATAGACTGGCGTATTATACAGATAAGGATGATTCAATGAAATAGGGGATCTTACAGCAAACTGCTGGGAGCGCCGCGCATCCGACATTTCCGGCGAGGTGCGCGGCTGAAGTGTTGATAGATTGTTCAGATGGCATACGATATCATATTTTGGGTCAGGTTTCCACAAGTGGGGGGTGACGGGATTGTTTGTGTTTCTGACGTAGGTTGTGACACGCTCACTTTACCCAAGAATACATAAGTGCTATTATATGCCGACTAATTCCTTTGATTGCAGGCGGAGAGTTTGACCGTTAATTCCAATAAGGGCGCCGTGGCGATTGAAACCCACGGCTGCAAGCTGAACCAGGCGGACAGCCAGGCATTGGCGCGCCGGTTTGTTTCGGCGGGCTACAGAGTGGTATCGCTTTCGGATGGGCCGGACGTGTACGTGCTGAACTCCTGCACGGTTACCCACGTGGCCGACGCGAAGGCCCGGCAGGCCCTGCGGGCTGCCCGTCGAAGGAATCCGGCCATGACGGTGGTGGCCACGGGGTGTTACGCCCAGAGGATGCCCGACCAGCTCAGGAGCATCGCCGGGGTGGATCTGGTGTTAGGCAACTTCGAAAAGTCGCGAATTGTGGCGGAGGTGCAGCGGGTACGAACAGTCGAGACGGTGTCGTGCGGGGAGGGTTCGGAGGACATCGTCGCGCAGGAGAGTTTGGGCCGGACCCGCGCGATGGTGAAGATTCAGGAGGGGTGCAACCAGGTCTGCGCCTATTGCATCGTGCCCAAGGTGAGGGGTAGGGAGCGGAGCATTCCGCTGGAGGAGCTGGTCGAGACGGTGAGACGGCGGGTGCGAGAAGGGTTCAGGGAAGTGGCGCTTACGGGCACGCAGTTGGGTTCCTACGGATTCGATCTTCCCGATTCGGACGGTCTAAAGGGCCTGGTCGCGAAAATTTTGGCGGAAACGAATGTGGAACGGCTCCGGGTATCCTCTCTACAGCCGCAGGAAATTACGGCAGGGCTGCTGGAGTTGTGGCGTGAACCGAGGCTCTGTCCGCATTTTCACATGCCGATGCAGAGTGGGAGCGACGGGGTGCTGGGCCGGATGCGGCGGAGATATACGGCAGAGGAATACCAGCGGACGGTTGCGGACATTTACGAGGCCCTCCCGCACGCCTCCGTTACGGCGGACGTGATTGTCGGGTTTCCGGGGGAGACGGAAGAAGACCACCAGCGGAGCCTGAAATTATGCGAGTCGTTGGACCTGGCGGGGATGCACGTGTTTCCCTATTCGGTGAGACCGGGTACCAGCGCGGCGTATATGACCTCCTTGATTCCGCCCCAGGTGAAGCAGAGGCGTAAGGGGGAGATGCTGGAGTTGGCGAAGGGCAAGGCGAGAGGCTTCCGGCGCAGGGCGTTGGGGGATGTGCGGCCCGTGTTGTGGGAGCGGGTGGTAAAGCCCGGGGCGCTGGTTGGGTTGACGGACAATTACTTGCGGGTGGAAGCGGCGCTGGATGACTTGATGGTGAACGAGATTAGCAGGGTGCGCCTGACCGGGGTCAAAGGGGAGGTGGTAATAGGGGAGGCGGTTTGAGCGAGACGTCATCCGGCCCGCCATAGACGTCGAAGAATCTAGTGGCAAGGGAAAAAATGTGGGCTCGGCGCACTTGGACGCCGAGCCCGCACTTGTAATTCAGCTGAGAATTGAGGCGATGGACTACAATTCTATGGGCCTGAGGAAGGTCTTGCCGTTGTAGTTTTCCAGGTAGCCGGCCTTCCGGTCCGTGCCGTGAGAGAAGATTATGAGCCAGCCTTCTTTTTCGGCGCGTCCCAGCATCTCCCGCTTCTGCTCCAGGGTTTCCTCCGGGTACTGATCGAAGGAGGGGATGGAGGGCAGGTCCAGGTGGTGGGCCGTGGGGACCAGGTCCCCGAGGAAAGCGACGCGCTCACCGCCGTGGTTGAGGGTGACAATCTGATGTCCGCGGGCGGGGCCGTTGGTTTCGGTTACGTTCAGGCCCGGAAGGATTTCGGTGTCGCCGTCCATGAGCTCCAGCTGCGCCCATTCAGCGATGGGCCTGAAGTTGTTCTCGAAGTAGACGCTGCTGAATCTCTCGCTGGGGCTGATAGCTTCTTCCCAGCAGGTGCGTTGGACAAAGTGGGTAGCCTTGGGGAAGGTGGGAATGAGGTCTCCGGTACGGTCGAGCTTGGTGCATCCGCCACTGTGGTCGAAATGAAGATTGGTGAGTATTACAATGTCCACCTGGTTGGGGGCTACTCCCATGCTCTTGAGACTCTTGGTGAGCTTGCTGGGGCCTAGTCCGTACTGTCCTCGCAACCCGTCCATCTCCTTGGATCCCACACCGGTGTCTACGACGATGTTCTTGCCCGCCAGTTGAATGAGCAGGCAGTTGAGGTTGAGGGTCATTCGGTTTTTTCGGTCGATTGTAATGCGGTTCTCCCAAATAGTTTTAGGAAGATGACCAAACATACAGCCGCCGTCCCGCTTTATGGTTCCATCGGTAAGCAGTTTTATGGATGTTGTCATCATGGCTGATTGTGTTGACTCCTGTATCAGATGGCTTAATTATCTAAGCCGAAAAATTCAAAAGGGTTCCAGCTGACGCCTTAATTCCCCAGTCTTCGTCTAAACTCATCCTCACCTCCTGAAGCGAAATTCCAGCGTCGTGGGTTAGAGGAGGTTGCTAAGGGCAGAGGCCCGCAACGGAAGGAGTCCCACTCATTGGTTGGTACCTGCGTTGGCAGCTTTGCCGTGTGGTCTGTACGGAGAATGTTTCCGCTGGTAAACTACCGACAGGAAGTAACATAATCGCAATTGGTTGTTTTGTCAAGTAAAAATCAAGAAAAATTTGAATTTAGTTTGAAATATTGTCTATATTGTGAGGGGTTATGCAATGAAGATTAGCGGTTTCGACCATTTGGTCCTCAGAGTTGACGACATAGACTCCGCCTTGTCCTTCTATTCGGACGTGTTGGGGATGGAGCCGCTCCGGGTTGATGAATTCCGTCGAGGGGAGGTCCCGTTCCCTTCGGTGCGGATTTCGGCAGACTCATTGATAGATCTTGTACCTAAAGCCCGAATGCCGGGATCCAATAACGTGGACCACTACTGCCTGGTGGTGGAGGGGGACCTGGAGGAGTTGGCGGCTGAGCTTGAGGCCCGCGGAGTGGAGATGGCGGGGGAATCGGGTCGGAGGTGGGGCGCGCACGGCTATGGAGATTCCATTTACGTGCTGGATCCGGAAGGCAATACGATAGAGTTGAAGAGCTACGCCCGGGGGTGAGGTTGAAGGCTGGTTTGGGGAGGGCTAACGCAGGTTGGGGGCTACCTTTTCCGCGAACAGGTTGATTGAGTTTTCTATGCGATCGCGGGGGATGATCCCGCCGAAGGTAACTTCGGCGATGACGGAGTTGAGGCCGAACTCTTCCTGAAGCTGGAGCAGCCGGTCGGTAACGAACTCGGGAGTGCCGTAGACAGTATCGGTCTCCAGAATTTCCTCGTAGGAGATACGCTTCATTCGTTCGCCGCGGTCAACTCGCTCCCTGTTTTCTTCATCGGAGAGACCTGGAACCGGAAAGTTCAGAGTGGCCACCGTGTTCTTGAAGAAGTTCAAAGTGCTGTCCCGGGGTTCAGACTGGGCCTTTTCCATGGTGTCGGCCACGTAGACGGGGATGCGGAGGGCCACGTCCGGCTTGCCCGACTGGCCTGCTTCCTGCCACTCTCGGCGGTAGATGTCCACCCGCTCCTGAACGAGGTCTGACCGGCCCCTGACGCCGATGAAGATGGGCATGCCCATTTTGGCGGAAATGGAGAAGGTTACGGCGGAGGTGGCGGCGTTGCGGATGGGCGGGTGGGGGTCCTGGAGGGGCTTAGGGATGACGCAAACGTTGTCGTAGTGAAAGAAATCGCCCTTGTAGGAGAAGGATTCCTGGGTCCATGCCCTGCGGATGACTTCCAGGGTTTCGTAGAAGCGAGCGCGACTTTCGGCGTAGGGGATGTTGTAGCCCACGTAACCTGTGGGGGAGCCGCTCCTGCCGATGCCGAACTCGAACCGGCCGTTGGAGAGGTGGTCCAGGGTGGCGACCTCCTCGGCTAGCCGGATGGGGTTGCCCAGGGGCAGGACTTCCACGGCGGTGCCGACGCGGACACGTTGGGTGCGGTTGGCGACGGCGTTGGCTATCATGAGGGGGGAGGAGAGGACTGACCTGCCCGGAGAGAAGTGGTGCTCCGCCAGCCAGATGCTGTCCAAGCCGAGCCTGTCGGCCATTTCTATCTGGCTGAAGGCTTCTTCAAAGGCCTCGGCGTGGGTGGCGTCGGGCCGGAGGTAGAATTCGAAGAAGAGACCCAGTTCCACCGACTTCCTCCAATGGGCGGTTTGGTCAACGTACTTGGGGATTCTACCACTGCGGGGCGATTGTAACCAGCTTCAGCAGTCGGGGCTGGAGGAGCCATCGTTGAGGCCCTATACTTTGCGGTGGAGGTAGAGACGATGCAAATTGCCCTTTCTGACGAACAGCGTTTGGTGGTGGCGACGGCGAAGCGGGTGGCTTCTGAGCACCTGGAGCCGAGGGCGGCCCATTACGACGAGACGGCCACTCATCCGGTGGAGAGCTGGAAAGCCCTGTGGGAAAACGGACTGTTGGGAATGGCGGTGCCGCGGGCCTACGGGGGGTTGGGCCTGGAGATGCTCTCCTACGTGATGGTGGTGGAGGCGTTGGCCCAGGGCTGCACCAATACGGCGATGACGGTGCACATGCACTCGGTGGTGCAGCGGTATATCGACGCGCTTGCTACGCCGGAGGTGAAGGCGTGGCTGTACCCGGAGGTGGTGGAGGAGGGGAGGATGTTCGGCAGCTGGGGCAGCGAACCCGGACGGCGAGGGGGTTCCGGGGTGGTGCAGACGGTTCTCTCGCGGGATGGGGACGGGTTTGTCATCAATGGGCAGAAGCACTTCTGCACGATGGCGGGCGGGGCCTATAGGTACATGGTGCATTGCAGCATGGAGGGGATGGAGGGGCCCGGGAGTGTGACAATGGCGATGGTTCCCCGTGACGCTAAGGGGCTGAAGATTATGGGGGAGTGGAATACCCTGGGGATGAGGGGGACGGTGAGTCCGAGTGTGTCTTTCGATGGGTGTCGGGTGCAGGCCAAGGCGGTGATGGGACGTCCGGGTCTGTCGGAGCGGGTGGGGGTGGGTCAGGGTTTCGGGCTGGGGTACGCCGCGGTGTATCTGGGGGCCGCTGAGAGGGCGCTGGAGTTCTTTGTAGAGCACAGCAAGACGAGCCGGTACGCGCCGGACCCAGAGATGCTGTCCCACAGTCTGGTGGTGCAGCGGGGTGTGGCGGAGATGACGCTGGCGTTGGAGGGGGCGCGTGGGGTGTTGTATGACAGCGCCAGCCGGTGGGAGGAGGACGCGGACCCGATCCGGCGGGCGATTCTGGCGGCGCGGTCCAAGTATCTGGCGACGCAGGCGGCGTTGATGGTGACTTCGAAGGCGCTGCAGCTGGCGGGCGGCCGGGTGGCGCACCGGCGCTATCCGCTGGAGCGGATTTATCGGGACGTGCGGACGTGCACGCTGATGCCGCCCAACGCGGAGCGGAGCCTGGAGATTGTGGGCCGGTCGGAGCTTGGGCTGACGGACGATTTGCTGGTGTTGCGGCACTCTTCTTAGGGGTGTATCGGAGCCATTGCGTGAGGGATCGGGCGGTTCACGAACCGTCCCTACGGTTTGTTGGGGAGGGTGCGGTGCTAATGAAGAAGGGCGCCCCAATTGGGGCGCCCTTCTGGTTGTCCGTATTCAGTTGTTGGTTGGGCTTAGCCTACTGTTCAGGCCAGCCTTGAGGGATGTTGTCGGAAGCCAGGGCCGCCTGGATTGATGCTTGGGCTTCGTCTGTGACCCAAGTGCTCCAGACATCCTCGTTGCCCTTGAGCCACCAGAGGGCGGCGTCGTTATTGGTCGCGTCGGGGTTATCATTCGCCCATGCGGCGACGGCCTTGTACCGTTCGATGTTGAAGGTCCAGTTACGGAGCATCGATACAACGTCGGGGGCGCGCTGTAGGACGTCCGGACCAACGGCGATCAGAATGGTCGCATCTTCATAGGCGCACGCCTTGGTGGTAAACCAGCATTGGTCAGTGTAGGCAGGCTCTTCAAGCCGAACCAGGTCCAGAATAAGGGCAGGCGCGTTGGTGCCCCACTGGTAGCCGAGCCAGGGTTCCTGGCGCTCGTAGGCGCCATAGAGGTCTGCGTTGAGAGCTGAGCCGTCGCCCGGTCTAAGGATGTCCACGTAGTCGTCCAGTCCGTAACCAGAGACCTGGGCGGTGTTGACTCCATCGCAGGCCCAACCCAGAACGCAAGACACCAAGACGGCCTTGCCTCCAGACCCAGTCCTCTCGAAGAGCGTCTTGTACTGGTCGTCCTTAAGGTCATCCACGCTATCCAGTTCAGGATACTCCTCCTGCAGGTAGGCCGGGATAACGAAGGCGGACTGCCAGTCCTTGCCGAGGCTCTCGCCGATTGCGACGACCTGACCCATGGACTGGGCTTCGGCCCAGGCTTCGTCCTGGTTGGGCAGCCAAATCTCCATAGTTACGTGGGTGTCGCCGGCACGAAGGCCATTGAACAGTGGAAGTGTGGAGCCGAATACCACGTCAGTGGGGTATCCGTAACCAAACTCAGTTATGTACTGGGCAATGCGGTTCTGTACCTGGGCGCTGGTCCAGTCCAGGTCAGAGAAGATTATAGTTTCCCTCGTCGTCATCATTGCGTCTCGCTCTTGCAGGGCCTGAGCCACAATGGCAGCGACTTGCTCTTCAGTAAGCGCGTCCTGAGCGCCTTCCATCAATATGGACCTAACGTCAGCTGCCGACAGGGTGCCTTCTGCAGCCTGCATGACGGCAGAGGAAACGGCTTTGTCAACGTCCTCGCTGGTGAGCATACCGGCTTGGGCCGCCGTAACTGCTTGAGTAATCGCGGTCTGGACATCTGTGCCGGTTACGGCGTTTTCGGTAGCAGCAGCCACGGCGCCTTCGACCATAGCCTGGATCTCTTCCGGGGAAGCGCCCTGGGCGGCGGCGGCGGCAACAGCGCCTTCAACCATGCCCTGGATTTCCTCGGGGGATACGCCTTCCATAGAGGCGGCTAGACCAGACATGGCGTTTTCCACCATGGCGCCGATCTCCTCCATGGAGACCTGGGGTTGTGCCGGCTGCTGAGATTTGGCGACCTCTTCGGAAACGATCTGCCGCAGCTCTTCGGCGCTAACGCCGCTCTGAGCAGGCTCCGGCGCATCGTCGTCGCCGCCACAGGCGCCTACGACGATGGCGAACATTGCCGTCATTACGCCAATTATAATGAGATACCTTGTAAACCTTGTAGCTAACATGAATCCTCCTTCTGTTTTTGGGTTGTCAAACCACTCTGAGCTATTCTTGAAGTTCAATAGTTTGTACGTTGTCAACCAACGCTCAGCGTTCTCTGCTGTCTTTGGGCAAAAGCCTGTGTCATCCGGTCTATTATTATTGCCAGGAATACAATGGCGAAGCCCGCTATGAACCCGTTGCCGGGCTCGTTCTTCTGCAAGGCGCGAAGTACATCTATGCCGAGTCCACCGGCGGCGACCATACTGGCTATGGTGACCATGGCCAGGGCCATCATGGTGGTCTGGTTGATGCCGGCCATTATGGTGGGCAGGGCCATCGGAATCTGCACCTTGGTCAAGAGTTGCAACGGTGTTGAGCCAAAGGATCGCGCCGCCTCCACGGTCTCTTGGGAGACTTGCCTGATTCCCAAGTTGGTCAAGCGAATTACGGGAGGGGATGCGTAGATGAGGGTGGCAAAGATTCCAGCGGGTTTGCCCAATCCAAAGAAAAGGATGCCTGGAAGAAGATAGACGAAGCTGGGCATGGTCTGCATACCGTCAAGAATGGGCCGCATCAGATTATCGGCTGTCCGGCTGCGGGCCATCAGTACTCCAAGCGGGAGCCCGATAACTACGGCGATGGCGACAGCCACAACCATGAGGGCTATGGTGTCAATGGTGTTTGGCCAGAGGCCCATGAAGCCCATGTATAGAAGAGCCCCAACGGTGAACGACAAAAGGCTCCATCGGCCAACGGAGTAGGCGAACAGGCCCAAGGCAGCCACCATGACCGGCCAAGGGACCCACTTGATTACTTTCTCAATGGTATCGAGTGAGTGGATAATGGCGGTGCTCAGGCTGTCAAAAAGCCAACTTGCTTCAACCGTCAACCAGTCCACGGCGTCGTCAATGGCGTTGCCCGTGACCTGGCGCACCGTTCTCTTCAACTCTACCGGGGAATCGCCAGAGCTTTGAACGGTGGAGACCGTGGTTGGGAATTGCATTTCGGGCCCCCAAATTATGAGGGATACCAAGAGAATGGCGAGGACGGCGCCGGCGCCGATGAACCACTTCTTGAATCGACTTACAAATTGTGTGGCGACCTTAAGGGGGCCAGGCGATTCTCCGGATTGCATGGAATTCAATCTAGCCAAATTAGCCCTCCTCCTCCGGAGTGTCGGACATGCCGGCGAGAAGCGCACCGCGGTGCACTTCGCCGACGAGCCGTCCGTTGGGGCCGACGACGGCGATGGGGTGGTGGGTCTGAGCGGCGAGGGGGATGATATCTTCTATGTAGTCGTCCGGGTCTGTGGTCATAACCTCGTCCAACTCCACGCCTTCCAGGCGCTCAACCTTCTGTCGGGCCAGAGAGGCGGCGCGGTCTTCGGTGAGAATGCCCTCGACGCCCCGGTCCCTGTTCAGGAGGAAAAGGTGGTCCATGTCGTTGGTGCGCATGAGATGGAGGGCGGCGCGGGGGCCCTGCCACTGATAAGCGACGGCGTCGGGCTGCTGCATGACGGCGTTGACCTGGATGACCTTGGCCCTTGAAACGTCCTGGACGAACTCGGCGACGTAGTCGTCGGCGGGGAGTGTGACGATCTCTTCCGGCGTACCGTTCTGGACTATCTCGCCGTCGCGCATGATGGCGATGCGATCGCCGACTTTGAGGGCTTCGTTGAGATCGTGGGTGATGAAGACGATGGTCTTGTTGAGCTGGGATTCCAGAGTGATTAGCTCGTCCTGCATTTCACGGCGGATGAGGGGGTCGAGGCCGCTGAAGGGTTCGTCCATGAGGAGGACTTCGGGGTCGACGGCGAGGGCTCTGGCCAAGCCGATCCGCTGCTGCATTCCGCCGCTCATCTCCCTGGGCAAGTAGTTCTCCCAACCTTTGAGTCCTACGGTTTCGATGACATTTGAGGCAACTTCATACCGTTCTTCCTTCTCCATGCCCCGAATCTCCAGCCCGTAGGCTACGTTGTCGATGACGTGGCGATGGGGCAGGAGGCCGTAGTGCTGGAAGACCATGGCAATCTTCTGGCGGCGGAAGTCGATTAGCTCATCTTGGGAGTAGTCCAGGACGTTTTCGCCGTCGAAGTAGACTTGGCCGCTGGTGGGACGGATGAGGCGGGTAAGGCAGCGAACGAGGGTGGACTTGCCGCTGCCGGAGAGGCCCATGACGACGAAGACCTGGCCTTCTTGAACCTGCAGGTTGACGTCTCGCAGGGCTACAACGCAGCCGGTGGCTTCCTGAATTTCGCTTCGGCTCTTGTCCTGCCACTCGGGCTGGAGGGTGCGACGGGGGTTATTGCCAAAAACGTGCCAGAGTTCTTTGACGTTTATCTTTACGTTATTGCTTTGCATGCGTTATCGGGGATTCGGGGGGCGTCAATGCGCTGGGCTTGAGTCCGCCAGCAGTGAGAAGGGAGAACCGATGCGCAACCCAGTCGGGCTGACGATGGATGAGAGTTCGGTGGGGAAGACCTAATGGAATAGGTCTCTGGGCCTGACGTTCAGCGTTTCCTGCATTATTTCCCCTTTTATAACAGCGTTGATGGTAGCAGTCAACCCAAAAAGCGTGAAAGGAAACAAGCGTACTTAACATAAACGGCATTTTTTGGAGGAATTTGGGGCCAAAAGGGGTTTGGTACGGTGGTTGGGAGAGTTGGTTGGGGTGGGAAGGAACGGCGAGATTGGGGGATGGTTCGGGAGCAAAGGGGTTAAGGCGTTTCCTATGCTAGAATTAGATGGGGTAGTGCCCGAATTTGCAGCGTTAGAAAGAGGAATTCACTAATGAAAAGCACGATAGAGTTCAGTCCTGCTTATACTATGCTCACGCTCCAGCTGGAGCCTGGCGAGAGGGTGAAGGCGGAGCCTGGAGCGATGGTTGCGCAGCAGGGAGTTGAGATGGAGACGGGGATGGGCAGCGGAGGGCTGTTTGGCGGCCTTAAGAGGATGTTAGGCGGGGAGTCTTTCTTCGTCAACACTTTCACCGCAGGAGCGACGGGGGGATGGGTGAGCATTTCGCCGCCGATTCCGGGGGATATTCACTCGATGCCGTTGAATCCCGGGGAGAACCTGTTTCTGCAGGGAAGTTCGTTTCTGGCGTGTACGGAGAATGTGGAGACGGACACGCAGTTTCAGGGGTTGAAGGGGGTGTTCAGCGGAGAGAGTCTGTTTTTTCTGCGGGCGTTTGCCCATGGAGCGGGAGGGACGGTTTTCTTTGATTCCTACGGGGCTATCAAGAAGCTGAACGTTGACATTGGCGAGGAGCTGGTGGTGGATACGGGTCACGTGGTGGCGTTTACGGACGGGGTGGAGTATAGCATCGGCAAGGTGGGGGGAATCCGGTCGCTGATAGCGGGCGGCGAAGGGTTGGTGATGAAGTTCAGTGGTCAGGGACAGGTTTGGGTGCAGAGCAGGAATATGCTTGGTCTGGCGGAGAGGCTGATACCGTTTATGCCGAAGAAGGGGTAGGGGGCTAGGGGTTAGCTGAGTTGAGATGTCTTACTGTGCACTGGACATCGGGTACTTGAGCTTGTAGTTGGCAATAAGGTCGTCTTCAAAGTTGTGAAGGATTGTGCCAAAGCCTTCTAGAATAATCTCTGCTGCATCGGCAAAGTAGGCATACTTGCCGGACTTAAACTGACTTCCTAGTTGTGGATACAACAACGCTTCAAGTGCAATCCGAGGAGTTTGACCAATGACAACAGCAGGTTCCCAACTGTGTTCCGCAGTAACTTTTCCTGCCCAATTCTGCTTTCTCGCATGTACATAACTGTTCCTGATTTCATTTAGGAAATCAGGCGTTTCTTGGTTTATGGCCTGCCTGTAACGCACAGCCAATTGCTCAATTGACCTTCGGTTACTCAGATAGACTTCCGCAGATTTTCTGATTACATCGTGCGCACGTTCGAATAGGACCTTTACGTGGATGGGAAACGAGCGAAAATGGTATAAGAACAACCGTCCTGCAATTTCATTCGGTGCATGTTTGATTTGACTCCCCGTCAAACTGGTTGCTATCACTCGAATGATGTCTGCCTGCATGGTCATTTCATAACAAGATTCCAATAGCTTGTGCCATTTTGTGGTAAGCGGCTTTCTTGGAGTTTCTTTGACTTCAAATGTAGGTATCGCTTCTGGACTGAGAACAATCAAGTGACTTTTGGATTCATCCTCTTTAACTAGGTCTTCGACCTTGCGGACGTACTCAGGGTCTCGCTGGATTAGGGCTTCTTTTGCGTCTGCCCATCGGTTGTTTACGAAATCATCTATGGTAGGCATTGGGGTATCTTTTTGTGTCTCGAAGGATGTTTAGATAAGTACAATTGCATAATGGGCGGGCGGCAACGTAGAGAGGAGGGGTAGGGGTGGCACGCCTGACAGGATTCGAACCTGCAACCCCTGGGTCCGAAGCCCAGTGCTCTATCCGTTGAGCTACAGGCGCGCGGCGGATGGTGGTCGTCGATGCATAGTGGGGTGAGCGATGGGATTCGAACCCACGATCTCCTGGGCCACAGCCAGGCGCCTTAGACCACTTGGCTACGCTCACCGCGTTGGGTTACCTGTGTGGCAGTAGAGAATTATAAGGCCTTTTTGAGTTTTTCGCCAAGGTTGGGGTAGATTCTTCGTCGCTTCGTTCCTCAGAATGACATTTGGATGGGGGCTCAGGGCGACGAAAGGGTCTCTCATATGGGGAGGTAAGTTCGCGAATCGGTCCTACGGGATGCCTGTTGGTTTGCCAGGGAATGCAGGGCGGGTTTGAAACCCGCCCCTACGGAAGAGGGGGATGGATTCCCGTCTGCACGGGAATGACGAGGGAGGCGGGCGACCGCGAGGGTCGGCCCTGTGGGCATGAAGGGGATGGATTCCGGCTGGGGGGCCGGAATGAGGTGTGTGGTGGGGGTTAGGATTCTCCGGCGAGGGCGAGGTTGACGAGGGTGCGGACGGGGACGCCGGTGGCGCCTTTGACAAGGAAGCCTTTTTCTGCGGTGCTGCCGGCGGTGCCGGCGATGTCCAGGTGGGCCCAGGGGATGCCTTCGGCGAATTCAGAGAGGAACTTGGCGGCGGTGATGGAGCCGGCGCCCCGGTCGGCGCCCACGTTCATCATATCGGCGAAGGTGCTCTCCAAAGTGTCGCGGTATTCGTCGAACATGGGGAGCTGCCAGAAGCGTTCGCCGGTATCCTCGCTGGCGTTTATGAGCTGGTCGATGAATTCCTGGTCGTTGCCCATGACGCCGGTGCATATCTTGCCGAGGGATACGACGATGGCGCCGGTGAGGGTGGCGATGTCGACCATGCGGTTGACGCCGAGTTCCCTGGCGTAGGCCATGGCATCGCAAAGAACGAGGCGGCCTTCAGCGTCGGTGTTGATGACTTCGACGGTCTTGCCGTTCATGGTCTGGACGATGTCGCCGGGGCGCTGGGCATCGCCGCCTGGCATGTTTTCGGTGGCGGGAACGATGCCGGTGACGTTGACCCTGGGTCGGATGCGACCGATGGCCTGCATGGCGCCGATGACGGAGGCACCGCCGGACATGTCGCCCTTCATGCGTTCCATGCCGGCGGCGGGCTTGATGGAGATGCCGCCGGTATCGAAGGTGATGCCCTTGCCGATGATGCCGAGGTTATCTGCGGGGTTGTCGGGGTTGCCGCGATACTTGAGGACGATGAGCTTGGGGGGCTGGTGGCTGCCGCGGGCGACGCCGACGAGGGCGCCCATGCCCTTCTCTTCCATGTCTTCGCGGTCGAGGATTTCAATTTCGAGGCCTTCGGCGTCGGCGACGCGTCGGGCGACTTCGGACATCTGGGTGGGGGTCATGACGTTGGCGGGTTCGTTGGCCATGTCGCGGGCGAGGCAGGAGGCTTCGGCGGTGATGGTCCCCAGGCGGAGACCCTTCTGAAGCTCTGCGACTTTCGCCTCTTCCTGCTCAACGACTGTGAGGTCTGCCAGTTCTGCATCGTCGCCGTTGGAGGAGAAGTAGTGCTTAAAGCGGTAGAGGCCCAGGATGGAGCCTTCCGCCATGGCCTGGGCGACGGACTGGGGTTGGAGGCCGCCGATGCCGGCGCCGTGGGCGATGGTGCAGGCGCTGGAGATGTTGCGGCTGCGGAGGAATCGGCAGGCGTCGCCCATGACGTTGCGGACAGTGTTGGCGGAGAAGTTTTTCTGCTTGCCAAGGCCGGCTACGAGGACGCGGCCGGCGCCGATTCTGCCGAAGGTGTGGATGAGGGTCATCTCACCGGCTTTGCCGCGGATCTCGCCTTCGTCAATGAGCTGGGTGATGGCGCCTCCGAGGGCCTGGTCGACGGCGCCGGTGGCTCCGGCGGGGCTCTTGACGCCTTCGAAGATGTTGACTATGAGTGCGGGGGTGCTGACCTTGGTGACGTCTTCTTGCAGAACCTTGATGTTCATTGCGTTCTCCTGAGGGTTTGTGGGGTAATGATAGTGGATTGGATGGAGATTATCCAGAAGTGGGACTTGGGTCAGGGGGTGGATTCGTTTTCGAGGTCTCAGGCGTGAAAAATATTCGATTTGATTTTCGACTGGGTATCAATTCGTGCCTGAAATTATTCGTTTCAGGCGTGGGGAGTCGTTTTAAAAAAAGTTGGGCGAACGAGTCGGGTTTTGGGGGTCTGGATTACGGCCCACGACTGCACGGGGGCAGGCTTTTTGCCAGAATGACGGGATGGGGGTAGCGTGTATTTGCGCGGTGCTTTGTTAATGTGCATGGATGTTCTGAGGGGATAGTAGCAGGGTAGGAGGGTTTACGGCAATGGGCAAGATGGCAAAGGGGGAAGGGAGGGGACTGGATTCCGGCTCGGGGGCCGGAATGAGGGTTACGCAAAGATCTCCTTTGGCGAGGACACGAGAGCGTGGGTTACGAGAGAGAAGGGGATGGGTTTAGCGGGGGCTAGTCGTTGGTGTAGTAGGCGATGCCGATAAGGCCGGGGCCGGTGTGGGCGCCCATGACGGGGGTGAACTCGCTGATGAAGATCTCGCGGCAGTTGATGGACCGGAGGGCCTGTTTCTGGAGGAGGTGGGCTCTTTCGAGGGCGTTGGCGTGCATGATGTTGACGTGGGAGGGACTTCCGGCGGTGCGTTGGGAAACGATGGCAAGCAACCGTTCCATGGCCTTGGGGCTGCTGCGGGGTCTGGCAATGAGGGTGGCTTCGCCCTGGCTCAGTTCGACGAGGGGTTTGAAGCCGAGCAGGGTTCCGGCCCAGGCCTTGGCCTTGGTTATCTTGCCGCTCCTGCCCAGATACTTGAGGGTGTCCAGATAGGCCAGGAGGTGTAGGCGGGGCACGAGTTTTTCGATGCGAGCGACGGTTTCGGGGAGGCTCAGCCCATCCTTGGATGCCCGGTGGGCCTCCAGGGCGACGAAGCCCTGGGAACCGGCAACGGCGCGGCTGTCCAAGACGTGAATGTTCAGGTCCGGGCGCTCTTCCAGGGCGAGGCGGGCGGCGATCCTGGCGGAGTCGTAGGTGACGGGGCTGAAGCGGGGGGAGAGGGTGATGCAGAGGATGCTTTGGGACATCTGGGCCGCGCTTCGGAAGGCTTCGAGGAAGGCCTGGGGGTTGGGGCCCGAGGTGGTGATGACGGAGCCGTTACGAGACTGCATGAGGTAGAAGTCGGAAGTGTTCAGGTCAATGCCGTCGCGGTACACCTGGCCGTCGGCGATGAGCTGGTGGGGAACGACGATAACGCCGGTTTCCTGCAGCAGACGGGGGGGCAGACAGCAGCTGCTGTCTACCACGATGGCTAGCTTGGAAGGGTGAACCAATGGGTCACCACTTGTCGATCACGGCGGACGCCTCGACGCGAGGAGTTGCGCAGGGCCAGAAGGGCATCCAGGATGGCGGGGCTGAAGAGGAAGGCGACGGAAGACAGGATGACGAGTATGACGGCCAGAATGCCGAAGGTCAGGGGGATGGCAACAACGGTGTAGACGACCATCAGGGCTGTGGAGAGGGTGAGGAGGGATATCTGCACGAGCCGACGGCCCACTTTGAAGAAGATGACGGTGGTAACGGCGAGGGCGAGGAACACGACGACGCGGTCGATGTCCGTTTCCTGAATCTTGGAGGAGCCGGACCAGAGGAAGCCCTGCCAGTTCAGGAATAGGATCCAGGAGGTGAGGAAGGGGAATGGAAGGGCGGTGAAGGAGGCCAGGAGCCAGTCGCGCTTGACGAGGCGCATGATTACGCCGGCCAGTATCCAGAGGCTGATGGGCACGTAGATGATGAGGGCCAGCAGGAGGGGGATGCCGAAGGGGAGGCTGCCCCTGGTCAGGAGGGTGTAACCGGCGTAGCCGAGGGCCATGAAGGCCATTATCCAGGAGATGGTGGGGGCGGCGAGGCAGTAGCCGAGCCAGGAATAGGTCCACTTGGCACCGCTGTTCTTCCATCCCCGGTAGGCGATGAAGGTGAAGAGGGCCATGGCGACCATGAGGACGAGGATTTCCGTCCAGAGGTGGAGGGCGAATAGGGCGGCCAAGAGTAGATGAGGCAGGGTGGCGAGGAGGATGTCCCGCCAGGACCCGCGGCTGTGGACGGCATAGAGGTCACCGGCCACGGCTCCCGGTCGTCCCATGTGCTGGGAGGCCCTTCTCCGCGCTTCTGGGGGGGGCAGACCGGCCTTTTCCATTTCGGCGGTGCGCTCTTCCAGGTGGCCTTCCATCTCGCGAAGGATGTCGTCCTTATCGCTGGGGGCGAGATGGAGGCGCCTGGCCAAGTTTGAGAGGTATGAGCCTCTCCGGCGTGAATTTTTCCTGGGCTGCATGAAGGTTCAGGTTCCCCAGGCGGGCATGAACCGATTGATAGCACGGGAGAAGCGGCGCCACTCTTCCATACGCTCTTCCAGGACCTGTTGGCCCTTGACGGTGATGGAGTAGTAGCGTCGAGGGGTGCCAGTGGAGCCGATGCCCCACTGACCTTCGATGAGGCCGGCGGCGGCCATGCGGTGGAGGGCGGGATAGAGGGTTCCCTCCTTGAACTGGAAGTAGCCCAGGCTGCGCTGTTCGATTTCCTTGACGATGCGGTAGCCGTGCATGGGCTCTTTGGTCAGGAGGGAGAGGAGGAGGGTTTCCGTGTTGCCCTTGAGGAGCTCTTTCTGATACATGGCAAATCCCAGAGTTGATGGTGAGGGCATTGTAGACAGGGTAGGGGGAGGCAGTCAAGGTTGAGGGTGGGCTAGGGGACGATTACGCCGTCCTCGTTGGCGTAGACCCAGTAGGCCGAGCCTACGGAAACATGGTCGTTAGAGTTCTTTGAGGCGGAGAGCCGAGTCAACTTTTGTTCTGTAGAATCGTAGCCGAAAGCAACAGCGGATTGAATGTTGGCGAAGTATTTGGCGGCGCTGACGGCGGTTCCGGCGGCCCGCTGTTGGGTGTCCGTTACCGGGACAAGGTTCCAACCCTTGTGCACGTGGATGTTCGGAGGGAATATGACTAATTCGTCGCCCCGTAGAAGCATAACTTCCAAGTTAACGAGGCCTTCGGAGGCAACCCAATAGCCGTGGTCTGCGACGATGGTCGTGAGGTCGCCAGTGAAGGGACCGCCTTCACGACGGGTGGCGGTCAACCACTGTTTAGTCGAGTTGTCGTAGGTGAACACGGTGGCTATTTCCGGGTCACCGCCAAATACATCGTCAATGCTGGCCTCCACGGGGTCGGCGGGCAGGGATACGAGGTTGAGGCCGGGATTGATGGGCAGCTTGAAGGGCTGCCGTTGAATTACGGTGAAGTTCAGAGTGTGGGACCACCAGTTACCGGCGGTGTCCCTGGCTTCCAATTCCAGCCGGTGGTCGCCGAAATCCAGACCACCGGGATAGTAGATGAATACCAGGTTGTCCCTGGTATCTACCATGTCCGTTACATCTCTGCCGTCGAAGATGGCACTGGTCAGCGTAACTGTCTTGTGGGTATCGAAGCTCAGATCTACAAGGGACGGGTCAGCGGTTGCTTTTCTGGTCTTTGGGGGCGGAGGACTTTCGTTGTCGGCCCTTTCGGTGAGGCCGTATTCCGCTGCTTCCCGGTTGAAGGCAATCCTGATGAAGGTGTTGGGGTTATCGGTTTCGGTTTTGTCTTCCGGCGAGAAAGTGGGAGGGTGAAGATTGGCGTCCACCTCGAATAGGACGGCCTCAGGGTCCTTGAGGGAGGCGGCGCTGAAGTCGATCTCGTCCAAACCTACGACGGACTGGATTCGTCCTCCAGAATCTATGGCGGATACGCGGACAGCGTAGAGGCCGTTCTTGGGAGGGGCCGTGGTGTAGACCCACCGGTTGGGTTCGCCCGAGGCGATTGCTTCTCCCTGGTTATGGCGGACGAGGGAATAGTCATCGCCGACTTTGTTGATGGTCACAATGGGGCTGCTCAAGAGACGTTCGTCGGAAGCGACGGTGATGGTGATGGCCCTTCTGGTTACGGGGCGGGAACCGCCTGCGCCGGCGCCGGTTACTTTGACGGTGAGCTTGGCGGGGATGCTGTCTTTGGCGGTGACTGAACCGGCTTCGACGGGGTTGCCGGCCCTGTCTGAAACGGCACTTTCGGCCACTGAGATTGTAGGGGTGGCGCCGGAGGCAAGTTCGTCCACGGTCAGGTACACGGTGGAGCCATTGCAGGTGACGTTGTTGGGGACTGCGTCATCTATCATGAAGCCTTCGGCGGAGATGGTGGAGCAGTCCACGTCCTCATCGAAAACGGCGGCGATGCTGGTTCGAAGGGCATCCGGGCCTTCCATTTCAACGTCGTCTTCGTCTAACCAGGAGCCGGTTACGGCTCTTTCGAGGGAGGGATCTGCGGTATCGACACCGATGACATGGGGATCGCAGCCTTCTTCGAAGTCTATGGTCTTTTCCAGGGCGGCAATCAGGGCGTTCGCTTGGAGTTGAGTGCGTTCGGTATCGAATTTGAAGATGTGGAAGTCCGTGGCGGGGATGGTGCAATTAGAATCGCCATCGGAATCACTGACGCGGACGTTGCCAGCAAGGTCCGATGCGAGGGCCCACCAGCGTATTTCGTACTGTGAATCGTCGGTCAGCTGCCGGGTGTCCAGCTTGTTGGTATCGTTTCTGCCTTCGTCGATAGTCACGCTGACAGCGTATCCGTTGGCGATGGAGGTGAGGTTAAGTTCGTCACGTTCGAAGACTACGGCGTCTGCGGCACGTTGGGAGTCGAGGTCGTAGAGGCCGGCGAGAATGTAGATGCTGTCAATGTCATCGGCATCTTTGGTCACGCCGAAATAGACATCGGTAGCCCAGAAGGAAACGGCGGGTTCGTCCTCCCTTCCGGCGGTATCGGTGGGAGGTGAGAAGTTGGTCAGGAAAGGAGCATGGACGTGCATGGGCAGGGCTGCAAACCGTTTGGCGGTGGGTGATTCGTCCTGGTAGATGACTTCAATGGAATCACCTTCCTTGGAGACGGGCATTCTGATGGCATCTGTCTGCTCCGCCTTGCAGTCAGCGTGGCCGGCTTCGCAGATGAGGATGGTTGCGACGAAGATGCCGGAGGAAGCGTGGGTTTCCTCCAGGGCTACGTTGATGCCTCTGGGGGCGGCGTAAGTGCTAACCGTGACGACGCCGGCGCCTTGGGGTGCGGAATTCTCTGCCAGGGGCGTGGGGTTGGGGTGGGCGCTGTTGGGGCTGCCCCAGTAGTCGTACTCCACTATGACGTTGGAGTCCTGGTTGCCGGGGCCTACGCCAACTACAGCGGCGGGTCGAAAACCAAGTTCACCCGGCTCGCCGATGCTTGTGCCGTTGAAGACGCTGAAGGACACGGTGGCCGGGGGTTGTCCGTCGGTCCCGGCGGGTGTAAAGAAGGCGTCAATTCGGAGGTCTCCCTCTTCGGCGTTGGCGGGGGTCTCGTTATAGGCCCTCACGTTGGCTTTGAGCAATTGTTCGACTAATGTCGTATCCTGGCGCTCTTTAATACCGGGGAATCGGGCCTGCAACACGTCAATCCAGCCGTAGCCTGTAGGAAGGAGGGAGTGGCCCCCCGGGACGGGGATGTTGGAGCCGTTCATTAAGGAGGGATAGGCGGCCGTTCCCTGTCGGACTCTGCCGGATTGTGGTGAAGCCGAACCGGCACCGAGGGTGGTCTTGGTCTTGATCCAGTATTCCAGCCTGACGGTGTTGGGGGGTACACGGAGAATGCCGTTGTTGCTGTCGTACGAGATTCTTTCCGTGCCTGTGGCGGTGCTGTTGCCTTCGTCGTCCAGGGCGCGAATGTCCTTGAGGTCGGTCCTGCCGTCGTCGTTCATGTCCTGGAGGTCGAACCAGGTCTCGCCATCCCGGGGTTGAACGTGGCCTGAAGAAAGGCGGTTGGAGTCAAGGACGTCTGCGTTGTCGCCCTCTCGCTTGATGACGACGTCGAGGTCTTTGTCGGTGATGCGGAGTTGGATTCCGACGGTGGCCGCTGGTCCGTTGAGGCTGACGTAGGAGATGGAGGTGACGCCTGTGGAGTCGAGGAATTCGATGGTTCCAGCGATGGCATTGGCCGGGGCGGCTGAGGTGGGAAAGGTGGTTAGGAGACCCAGCAGTGAGGCCAGGAGAATGGGAGAAGGGAGTGGGATTGCCTCTAGCCGCACTTGGCCATTGTTGAGCGGTGTCCGCGGAGGTTCGATCGAGGGCCAAACGTCGCGGCTTTGGTCGATACCGGATAAGGAAAGTTTAACTCGTACGAGGAACGTATTTCCATAGTGCAATTGTACGAATCCAGAAACATCCACAAGATAATACGAAGCAAGGGGCCTAATTGCAAGAATGGCGATGGGGCCAGGGGTGGGGTGAACGGAGTTCGGAGAGTGCGAGAGGCGGAAAAGTGGATGGTCTTCTAGCTGTTGCTGTGGAGAATGCTGGAGGCTACGAAGAGGAAGATTATGAGCAACATGGGGGAGAAGTCGAACATGCCAACGCGGGGGATTACGTTTCTTATTGGGGCAAGGATGGGTTCGGTTACGCTGAAGAGCATGCTGGCGATGGGGTTGGTGGGGGCCATAATCTGGGCGGCAACCAGCCAGGAGATGATGACGCGACCGAAAATGAGGAAGCCGAAAGCGTCCAACAGGAACGCAAGGATTTCTAAGGTGGACACTGGCTACTCCTCTGACAATTCGATGGACCTGCGGTAGGCGGCAACGACGGCTTTCATAACCGTTGCACGGAAGGATTCCTCCTCCAGGGCCATTAGGGCAGCGGCGGTGGTGCCGCCAGGGGAGGTGACCATGTTCTTGAGCTCCGCCGGGTGGGTCCCCGTCTCCTGGACAAGCCGAGCGCTGCCGAGGACTGTCTGGAGGGCCAGCCGGCTGGCCATGGGGCGGGGCATTCCAAGGTGGACGCCAGCGTCTATGAGGGACTCTATGAACAGGAATACGTAGGCGGGGCCGCTGGCGCTGAGGGCGGTGGCCATGTCTATGTAGGACTCGCGGTCCACGTGTATCTGATCGCCCAGGGTGGCGAGGATAGCCTCGGCCTGGGAGGCGGTGTCTTCCGAGACGGACGGGGCGCAGAGCCAGAGGGTCATTCCCTCACCGATTTGGGCTGGAGTGTTGGGCATGACGCGAATGGCGGCGGCGTGGTCGAGTTCGCCGGTTAGGGTGGACATGGAAAGGCCGGCGATGATGGAGAGGACGGTTTGGTTGGGAGAGAGAAGGTTTCGGAGCTCGGGCGCCACGTCCTGGAAGTTCTGGGGTTTGACGGCCAAAACCAGGAGTTCGCCTTTTGAGGCGGCGACTTCGTTGCGGGGGGAAGCGTAGATGCGATAGGCGTCGGAGAGGTAGCGGCAACGCTCCTCCGAGATTTCGCCCACGTAGACATCTTCCGGCTTGGCCAGGGATTGAGAAAGAACGCCGCGAATCATGGCTTCGGCCATGGCGCCGCCGCCGATGAAGGATAGGTTCATGACACCGCTCAGCTAGAGTTGCCGACTATTATAGCACTGTGGGCGGCGTATCCCTATGCGGTGGGATAACCCTGATGAGGATTGGATCTAATCTTTAGGGTCGAGGTCTTCTAGCCGGGGGCAATGATGAGGCCTTCTTGCTCCGCTCCGCTCGGCGGGCATTGGTGCCGTAGACGAATGCGCCAACCAGTCCAGCCAAGGCGGACATTGCAATGATGAGGCCAGCCACGTTCTTATCGTGATATATGAGGAATATTGCCCCGCCCAAAGCGGTCAAAGTGATGATGAACGCAAAAGCTAGCCCAACCCAACTCCTGCGAGAATCACTGCCGATTACGGTAGTCTCGAGTGTCATGCGATGGTCAGCTTGCTTTTCGGCGATGCTAAGGATCCGGTCAGCAGATCCAGGAAGCAGCGCCTCGTATTGCGCTAGAGCTTCTGGGGGAGGAATGGGTCCTTGCCAGGATTTGACCTCTAGAGATTCTGATGAAACAACAGGAGCCTTGTTACCGGCAGGCTCCTATTCCGTGTGAATCTGTGGGTTCTTTTCAGGTTTAGGCATGGATGGGACTGTACACCACTTGACAGTCGGCTAAGCCTCTGATTGAGATTCATACGCGTCAATGGCACAGTCAATATCCTGGCCGACCATGGACCAATCCAACGAAATTGCGATGGCGTCTGCTTCCTGCGCACTGGGAGAAGAGTTGTATTCATTCAGGGTGTCGCCCACGTCCATAATCCGAGCAACACCTTCCAGGAATGATGGTCGGGCAAAAAGGAAATCAGTACAAGTTTCCATTGGCAATCTTCTCCGGCGGGTGGTGCTTTTAAGTATAGACTTCAGTCAGCAAGATTGTAAATGACTTCCTGAGGAGTCGTATAGTAGCGCCAATTCGCGGGTTGTTAGTCCCTGGAGGCCAGGCCCTGGCCGGTGCTGAGGAGGGATGCCAAGCGGATGGTCTCCACCATGCTGGTGTGGTCTGCTATGCCCTTGCCGGCGATGTCGAAGGCGGTGCCGTGGTCGACGGAGGCGCGGACGAAGGGCAAGCCGAGGTTGACGCTGACGCTCTGTTCGAAGCCGTGGACCTTGATGGGGATGTGGCCCTGGTCGTGGTACATGGCGAGGACGACGTCGTAGACCCCTTGGATGGCCTGGTGGAAGACTATATCGGCGGGAATGGGGCCCTGGGCCAGAATGCCTTGCCCCCGGGCGTCTCGCACTGCGGGGGCGATGGCGGATGCTTCTTCGTCGCCCAGAAGGCCGCCGTCGCTGGCGTGGGGATTGAGGGCCGCGGCGGCGATCCGGGGTGTGGGGAATCCCCACTTGCGGAACGTGTCGTGGGTCAGTTCCAGCATTTCGAGGACTCTTTCGTGGGTAACATAATCGCAGGCCACGCGGAGGGAGCGGTGGGTGGTGAGATGGACGACCCGCAGGCTGCCGGAGATGAGCATGGTGGCGACTCTGGTCACACCGGTGATTTCCTGAAGTAGCTCCATGTGGCCGATGGCCTTGTAACCGGCGAGGCTGGCGGCTTCCTTGTTTACAGGGGCGGTGGCGAGGGCCTTTACGCTTCCATCCAAGGCCAGGTGGGCTGCGGCGGTGACCCACTCCATGGCGGCGCGACCGCAGGGAGGAGAGATTTGGCCGACGGTGATTTCGTCGTGGTCCAGGTTCTGAGGATCGATGATGTTGACTAGCGATGGATCGTCATCCGCCTGTTCCGACGCTCCGATGGGGTGGGTGTGGAGAGGGGCGCCGGTCAGGGCGAGGGCGTCTTCCAGCGCTGGCAGGCTGCCAACGACTATGGGGCGGCAGAGGGCGTGGACTTCGGGTTCGGCCAGCGCCTTGACGATGACCTCCGGGCCGATGCCGCAGGGGTCTCCCATGGTGATGGCAATGACGGGCCTATCCCGTTCGACTATTGACACCTCAGTTCGGCGTTATTCGCACCGGTTCCAGCCGCAGGACATGCAGGCCTGGCAGCCCTCCTGGAAGATTGTCAAGCCGTTGCACTCCGGGCACCTAGAACCAGTGTCATGGAGGTGGGCGCCGTTGCCGTTGGCCGCCCTGGGTTGGGAGATTTCGGCGGTTTCCATCTGGAGCTGGGTGGCGTAAGACTGACGCCCCTGGCCGCGGACGGACCCTGGGATATGACGTTCCAAAGCCAGAGCGACGGCGTCGGCGGGGGAACCGACCAGGATACCCTGGTCCCAAGCGGGTACGCAGGTTATACCCCTGAGCTGGCCCACTATCTCCATGGGGTCTATGCCTGAGCGGAGGGCGAGGGATATGAGGCGGGAAATGGCCTCCATGCCGGCTGACTCGCAGCCGCCTGCTTTGCCGAGGGTGGAGGAGAAGACTTCAAAGGGCCTGAGTTCCTCGTCGAAGTTGACGGTGACGTACATGTTGCCGTGACCGGTGCGCACCCGCTCCGTCATGCCCTGCATCCGGGTGGGACGCGGCCGCGTAGTCAGGGTGGGGAAGGCATGCGTTGCCGCAGCCTCTTTGTCCTTGGCCGACTGGACTTCGAGGACCTGGGTGGGCTTGGAGCCGTCCCGGTAGATGGTGATGCCGATACAGTTGGAGCCGTAGGCCATGCGGTAGGCTTGCTGGACGTCTTCCATCTTGGCATCGTTTGCCATGTTGATGGTCTTGCTGACGGCCAGGTCGGTGTGCTTCTGGTAGACGGCCTGCATGTTGACGTGGGCCTTGTAGTCGATTTCCAGGGAGGTCTTGAAGAGTTCTTTGACGTGGGGAGGCACGGCGTCGGAGTTCTGGACGGAGCCAGTGCGGGCCACTTCGTCCATAAGCTCCTCGCTGTAGTAGCCGCCGGCCTTGGCCATTTCGACGAAGTAGGGGTTGACCTCTCGCAGCTGCTTGCCATCCAGCACGTTCTTGACGAAAGCGACGGCGAAGATGGGCTCGATGCCGCTGGATGCGCCGGCGATGACGCTTATGGTGCCAGTGGGAGCGATGCAGGTGCGGGTGGAGTTGCGGATGGGCATGTCCTCCCGGCAGGCGGGGTACGCGCCCCGCTCCCGGGCGAGTTCTATGGAGGTCTCGCGGGCAACGTGATTGATGGTGCCCATGACTTGGTCGGCGACGTCCAAGGCTTCAGGAGACTCGTAGGGGATGCCCATCTTGATGAGGGCGTCGTGCCAACCCATGACGCCCAAGCCTATCTTGCGGGTCTTCTCGACGGCGTCCTTCACTTCCTGGATGGGAAAGTGGTTTACGGTAACGACGTTGTCCAGGAAGCGGGTGGCGGTGCGGGTGGTTTCCGCCAAACCGTTGTAGTCGAAAACGCCGTCATTTACGAAGCTGGCCAGATTCAAGGAGCCCAGGTTGCAGGCTTCGAAGCCCAGGAGGGGCACTTCTCCGCAGGGGTTGGTGCTGTCGAGGCTGCCGAGGTGGGGAGTGGGATTGTTGCGGTTGGCCTCGTCTATGAAATAGAGGCCGGGATCGCCGGTCTTCCAGGCGGAGTCTATGATTTCATCCCAGATCTTGCGGGCGGGAACGGTACGGACGACTTCGCGGCTGCCGGGATCGATGAGGTCCCAGTCCATGTCGCGATCCACGGCCTGCATGAAGTCATCGGTAATGGCGACGGAAACGTTGAAGTTCTGGGCGTCCTTGTTGGTGTCCTTCATGTGGATAAAGTCGAAGATTTCCGGATGGCTGACGTGGAGGATGCCCATGTTTGCGCCGTGGCGCTTGCCGCCCTGGGTAATCATGTCGCTTAGGGCGCTGAGCATCTTCAGGACGGCGACGGCGCCACAGGCCTTGCCGTGGGTGGTGGAAATCCGGCTGCCCCGGGAGCGGAGCTTGGAGAAAGAATATCCGATGCCGCCGCCGAACTTCTGGATCATGGCGGAGGTGGAAGCCGCCTTCATGATGCTTTCCATGGTGTCTTCCACGGGGATGACGAAGCAGGCGGATAGGGTGCCCTGGCCGGTACCGGCGTTGAAGAGGGTTGGGGAGTTGGGCATGAACCGGCAGGTGGCCATAAGGTCGTAGAATTCCTGGGCCCAGTAGTCTCGGCCGTGGGGGCTGGGGTCTTCCGGCTTTGCAATGGCACGGGCTACGCGCCAGAAGAGGTCTTCCGGCGTTTCATCCCCCAGCAGGTAGCGGGTCTTGAGGACGATTTTGGCGTTCTGCGTTAGCTGTAGAGTAGTCATAGCATCCTTTCTGAAGATTAGGAATAGGAATAGTGCTCAGGAATGGACTTGCAGGATTCCAAACGTGCTAGTTGACGTAGATGGTACTGGTTATGCCGTTGGCCAAGTGGTCCCTGCCGCCGGTCAGGCGATAGACGTACTGGGACTTGCGAATGCGACGGCTGAGCATGCGATGACGCCACATCAGCTCCAGGGAGCGGGTGGCCTGGGAGTAGCTTATTTTGAGTACTTTTGCCAGTTGGCTGCGAGTGATGCCTTCTTCCGGGACAACCAGGGGGATGATTGCGTCTATGGCGGATGCCTGTATGTTGCTTCCTTTTTTCAAGTAACTACACCTATGAAAAATTGCTAAGTTTTCCCGTTGTTTGCGCCCTTGGAGCGGCTGCGGGGCCTTCCTCTGGCTCGCCTGGCCTTGGCGGGCGCTGGGTCGATGAGGGTAAGCTGAATAGAGTCCTGGGGTTGACCTTCCCGCTTCCTAAGGTCTTCGACCACCTGCTCGAAACTCTCCAAGTCTTGGAAGTCCCTGTACACGCTTGTCCAGCGGACGAATGCGATCCAGTCCAGCCTGCGGAGATGCTCCATGACCATCTCGCCGATGGCAACGGTGGGTACTTCCGGGCGTCCAAAGGAGTGAAGCTGCCTTTCCACGTCCTGCACAATGCGGTCGATTGTACGGGAGGGGATAGGGCGCTTGGCACAGGCGATGAGGATGCTGGAGAGGAGTTTGCTCCTGTCGAATTCCTGCTTCTGACCATCGCGCTTTATCACATGAAGCTGTGCGGCCTCGATGCGTTCGTAGGTGGTGAAGCGAAGGCCGCAGGCGGCGCATTCCCGTCGCCTGCGGATGCTGTCTTCCGCCGAGCGGGAATCTGTGACTTTGGAGTCTACGCCGTTGCAGTATGGACATTGCACTGTGCGGGTCCAGCAGTACGCTCCTGGATGGATTCAAAGCCGCACTCTCCCCAGCGGTATCGAGTCCGCTCCAGATGCGCAATGGATTAAACGCAGCACGGTGCGGAAGCCATATCTATATAGAGTATAGAGGCGGTGTGAACACACAATATATAGTAGATAGGCTGTGTCGTCAACGCCAAGGGTCGATTATACGGACTTCCGGAAATTTTATGAATCCGGAGGAGGCGTCAACGAGGAATTAGACGCATTCTCCTAATTACAGGGCATGGAAAATTCGATATTCATGCCAGATTACGGAAACCGGCGCCGAAATCGACGAAGGGTGAGACAGCGGAATTGCGCCAGATTGGTTGAAGAAGGCGGGGGCCGGGACGGGAAGAAATGTTAGAAAGGTGGAGATTAAGGTAATTTTGAGAAAATCGAGAGGCCCCGACGCATGCGTCGGGGCCTCGGTAGATTCCCAGGTGTCGTGGGTCTCCTCTACAATGGGCTAGTAGTCCTTAAACCCTGGGAACATTCCTCAGAAAGAAAGGAACTAGGGGCGCGCTGCCTAGCCAAAGAGCCCACGGGAGCGAGAGACCTGCTCCTTGCGCAGGAAGCTGGGAACGTCCAGGTCGTCGCCGGTCTGGCTGACGCTCTGGCGGAGAAGGTTCCGAAGTTCCTCCTGGCGCTGGATCATGTTCTCCTCGGGCATGGGGAAGGAAGCGGCCACTAGGGTAATCTTCACTTCGTCGGTAAGCTTGGGATCCTTGACGGTACCGAAGATGACGTTGGCTTCTGGGTCGGCCAGTTCTTCGATGACGCTGGAGGCCTGCTGTATCTCGCGGAGGGAGAGGGAAGGACCGCCGGTCATGACGAAGAGGATTCTCTTGGCACCCTCGATGGCGATGTCTAGCAAGGGGCTCTTGGTGGCCATACGAGCGGCGTCGAGGGCCCGGTTCTCGCCGGAGCCGGTGCCGATGGCGAGCCAAGCGGGGCCAGCGTTGAGCATGATGGACCGAACGTCTGCGAAGTCGACGTTAATCTCGCCGGTGACCATGACTACTTCAGCGATGGCCTGGATGCCGTGCTGGAGGACGGAGTCCGCCAAGCGGAGGGCGTCGTCCCAGGAAACGGTCTGGTTTTCCCGCTGACGCTCCATGTCGAGGAGCTTGTCATTGGGGATGGTTATGACGGTGTCGACGTGGTCCTGCAGGCGAAGAAGGCCTTCGTCGGCGTTCTTGCGACGGGTCCGCACTTCAAAGGAGAAGGGGCGGGAGACGACGGCGACGGTAAGAGCGCCGGATTCCTTGGCAATCTGGGCTACGACGGGGATGGCGCCGGTGCCGGTGCCACCGCCCATGCCGCAGGCCAGGAAGACCATGTCTGCGCCCTGGCAAACCTGTTCGAGCTTTTCGCGGCTCTCTTCGGCAGCCTGCCGGCCGATGTCAGGGTTTCCGCCGGCACCGAGGCCGCGGGTAAGAGATTGACCGATGGCCAATTTGTTGGGCACGTCCAGCAGGGCAAGATGCTGGGCGTCGGTGTTGATGGCGAAGTATTCCACGCCGGCGACTCTGTCGCTAAACATTCGATTGACGGCGTTGCTGCCGCCGCCGCCAACCCCGATTATGCGGATGACGGGGTTGCCGTAAGGCTTGCCCTCGGGTAGTGAAAAGACCGCGTCGTGGTCCTCCACTTGATGATCTGTATGGTGATCCATGACTCCTCCTCTAATAATATTATTGGGTTTCCCTTTTGACTTTGGCTACTTGACTTTGACGGCCTTCTTGATACGCTGGAAGAAGGCGTTGGACCCACGGGAGGGTCCATATTGATCCCGGCTCTTGTTGAATACGCCCGAGCGATTCTGATGCTTGATGCCCCAAAGCAGCAGCCCTATGACGGTGGAGAAGGCGTTCTGGTTGTGCTCCGGACTGAAGCCGCGGATGCCGACGGGAGCGGCGACGCGGACGGGGCAAGCGAGAGTCTCGGTGGCCATTTGCTGGAAGCCGGGAATTCTTGAAGTCCCACCCGTTAGGACGACACCTCCGGGCGGGAGGCGGCGCAAGCCTGCCTGCTGGGCCCTAAGCATGATAAGACCCAGGGTCTCCTGTAAGCGATCTATCAGAGGCTTGCACAAGGTGGACCTGCGGATCAGCCTGCGGGACTGACCCTGGAAGCTGGGCAGCAGCACTTCCTCGCCGGCTTGTTCAATATCCGGGGAAGCGTGTCCCCACTTGTCCTTGAGATCCTCTGCAAAGTAGTACGGCATTCCCAGAGCAACGGAGAGGTCCCGCGTCAACTGGTTGCCACCAACGGGAATGGAGGTGTCGAACCAGAGGCTGCCGTCTTTGAAGATGGCGAGGTCGGTTGTGCCGGCGCCGATATCGGCGAGCACGACCCCCATCTCCTTCTCATCCTGGAACAGGGTGGCCTCGGCGGAGGCCAGGGAAGACAGGACCACGTCTCGAACGGGGACGTTGCAGTCCTCCACGGCGTGGAGGGTCTGTCGGATCGCGTCCCGGTCGGCCATGACGACGTGGGACTCGACTTCAACCCTGCCGGCGTGGAGGCCGAGAGGGCTCCGGACACCGCGATAGCCATCGACAACGTAGTTGACGGGCATGACGTGGAGGATCTGCTTGTCTTCCGGAATCTGGGGATAGGAGCTTTGAACGAGTTGCTCAACGTTCTCACCGGTAATGGGGTCTCCGTTGGTGTCGGCGTGGATGACACCGGTGGTGTTGAAGCAGGCGGTGGAAGCTCCGGCAATGCTGACGTAGGTCCACGGGATGCGGTATCCCATGTACCGCTGCGCCTCATTAAGAGATGCCTGAACGGCTTCCTGAGCCTCTGCCACGTTGACGATCTGGCCCTTGACCACGCCTTGAGAAGGAACCAAACCAGTGCCCACAATCTTGAGTTCCCCGTCGGGTCCCACCTGGGCTACCACGGTGGCGACCTTACTGGTGCCAATGTCTAGAGCGGTATAAAAGATATCTTTTGCCATGAGCCTTCCTTTCAACCTGTCGCTATGTTGACCAAGCCTTGATATGTTGTGCAGCTCGCATCCGCGCGCTTCTGCTACGAGGGTTCCGTACTTTTTCTTGAACCGTTGGGGTAATGACTTTCCGATGAATAGTGCTTAACCGTGCCTGATGGTCGCATATGCACTGGACGAGTTCCGGGGGGCATATGCAGTCTTGGGATTCCGTCCTGAAGGTTTCCTTTACTATGCGGTCCTCCAGGCTGTGGTAGCTGATGACGACCAGCCTACCTCCGGGCTTGAGGGCGCTTACGGCCTGCTGCAGTCCGGACCTCAGGTTGTTCAACTCGCCATTGACGGCGATGCGTAGAGCCTGGAAGGTGCGCGTGGCCGGGTGTATGCCGCCGCGGGAAGGTCCGATCCGGCGAGTGACGACCTGGGCCAGGTGTGCGGCGCTTTTGAAGGGCCGATTCTCTACCAGTGCCTTTGCGATGGCGCGAGAACGACGCTCCTCTCCATAGGTGCGGAGGAGGCGCACGAGTTCCTGCTCGCTGCTGCGGTTAATGATGGTTGCCGCCGTTGGCCCGGGTGTGGTTGCGTCGAAGCGCATGTCGAGGGGCTCTTCCCGGCGGAAGCTGAAGCCGCGGCCTGATGCCTCCAGTTGAAGGGAGGAGAGGCCGAGGTCGAAGATGATTCCGTCCACCGGGCCAAATTGGTGGCGGTGGAGGACCTCGCCCAAATCCGCGTAGCTTCCGTGGACGAGGGTGAGGGAATCCTGAAACCGGTCGAGCCTGGCCAGGGCGGAATCGAGGGCCGCCGGGTCTGCGTCGATGGCGATCAGGTGACCACCGGGGAGGCAATCTTGCAAGATCGCTTCTGCGTGACCGCCGCCGCCGACGGTGCAATCGACGTACCGGCCGCCGGGTCGCACTGCCAAAGCATCGATGGCTTCCTTCAATAGAACCGGTTGGTGGACGAAGGAAACGTCATCCATGGGAAGTCTCGACCCTTCTAAGGCGGACCCTGGCAGCGTAGCGGTTCTCACCATGGTAGAGGTCACCTGGCCTCCTGCCCCTATGATATGTGCCCTCGGACTGCTCACTCCTGAAGTAGAATTCCCAAGAGTGGCGCTGCAGGCCCGGTCTCTTCCAACATTCAAGGACTTCCTGCAAGGAAATCCCCGAATTTGTGGCGCCATCCTTGTTGAGGACGCAACCGCTTGTCTGAAAGAGACTTTAACTTCGGCCTACACACCCGCCTTCCCCAAGCAATGTAGGTAAGTTAACATCGACTCGAACAATGCTTCAAGTATTTTTCAGATTATTTTTATGTGAGTTTTATGTTATTTTGAGAATTTTGCATCGTTTTATCTGGGCCGTCATGTTGCTCGGGTCCTCCGGCGGGGACAATAAATGGTGGGCCAGCTATGGAAATGCCCCTGGTGGAAGACAGCCGCAGATGGGAAAGGTCCGTCCAATGGAGGGAAATTGTCCCCTTGGTGAAGGGCGTGCTACCATAGGAACCGGAGCGGCTTATGTTTAGTTTGGGTATTCTTACCATCAGCACCAGCGGCCATCAGGGCAAGAGGGAAGACACCAGCGGAATGGCCATTAGCCGGATACTGGCGCCTCCTATATTTAAGGAAGAGCGGTACGAGATGATTGCCGACGTGCAGGAGGTCATAGAGGACCGGTTCAGGACGTGGGCAGATGATGAGGGATTGGACCTGATTGTCAGCACGGGAGGGACGGGGCTGGGGCGCTACGACGTGACGCCGGAAGCTTGCCTGGCGGTGATTGATCGGGAGGTGCCGGGGATGGCCGAGACGATGCGGGCCGAGACGCTGAGCAAGACCCCGATGGCGATGCTGAGCCGTTCGGTGGTGGGGGCGAGGGGACATACGCTGATAGTTACGCTGCCCGGCAGTCCCAAGGCGGTGGAGGAGTGTTTGGAGGTGATTCTACCGGTGCTGCCTCACGCCCTGGAGATATTGAAGGACAGGGCTGAAGGTCATCCCACGGGGCACTAACGCGGCTTTTCTTTCATGCAGGTTCACATTCTGACGCTGTTCCCGGAGATGTT
The DNA here is from genome assembly GCA_951812825.1 of uncultured Dehalococcoidia bacterium. Taxonomy (GTDB): domain Bacteria; phylum Chloroflexota; class Dehalococcoidia; order Lucifugimonadales; genus JAPULR01. The sequence continues at coordinate 1,907,367 of OX638324.1, forward strand.
TCAGGGGCCTTTTGGCGAGAGCATTGTGAAGCGGGCTGTGGACAAGGGGGCGGTGGATATTCAGCTTCACAACATTAGGGACTACACCCACGACCGGCATCGAACGGTGGACGACTACCAGTTTGGGGGGGATTCAGGGATGGTGATGAAGCCGGAGCCGATCTTTGAGGGCGTGGAGACGATTCTTGCGGGGATTACGCAGCTGGAGATGGCTACGACGCGAGTGATTCTGACTTCGCCGCAGGGGAAGCTGTTGGACCAGAAGATGGTGGAGGAGTTTGCCCGACAGAGGTACCTGATAATTCTGTGCGGTCATTACGAGGGGGTGGACGAGCGGGTACGGGAGCATCTGATTACGGACGACGTGAGCATAGGCGACTACGTGCTTACGGGTGGGGAGCTGGCGGCGATGGCGCTGACGGATGCGGTTGTGCGTCTGTTGCCGGGGGTAGTGGGGAAGCCGGAGAGCGTGACTCGCGACTCTATAACTTCGGGGCTGCTGCAACATCCGGTGTACACGAGGCCGGCAGAATACCAGGGTTGGGCGGTGCCGGAGACGCTGCTTTCCGGCAATCACGGGGAGATAGGGCGATGGCGTCGGGAGCGGGCGTTGGAGCGGACTTTGCGGCAGCGGCCGGACTTGCTGTCGAAGGCGGCGCTTTCTGTGGAGGATGAGGAGTTTCTGGAGGGATTGGGGTGGAAGAGGGAGGGGTAGGGGCGGATCGAGTTGACGGGAAGGGTGATCTAGCCTTCCTGGTCTGTGAAGGGCCCCCCGTGCAGATGTCTGAATACATCCCTGATATCTTCTACTAGGTGGGGCGGCGTGTGCTCAAGGAAGACGCGGTAGACGTCCCGGTCGTCAGGCTCGTAAATCCAAGTAGAGCCTGCGCCCATTTGGAGACCTTCATTATAGAATTCAAGATAGAAAGCCCTTAGGGCTGACAGCCATGCATCCGCACCCATGACCTCGTGCAGGGTCAACAGGAAATGTTCTCCCATGCGGTAGCTGCAGGAGTCCCAAACAGACCCGCCGTCAAGCTCAATCCAGTCCTGTAGACTCTGGAGACCTTGCGCAGAGCAATAGTCCGGGAAAACAGGGTCTGGGAGATTGCCGTTGTTGGAAGTATAGTGGGCGACGACGTCTGCGCCGCCTTCTCTGAACCATTTCGGTCCTAGGAAGAAATAGTAGTGGGCCACTTCGTGAAACATGTTCCACTGCGGAACTTCGCCGTCATATTCGTCCAATTGCATGGCGAAACCTAAATGGCGACCACGGATTCCAGACTCTGTTACGTAGAGGATCACGTGATTGAGGGGAAAGGGAATCTGCCAAAATTCCTCGGAGCCTCTGACTGCCCTTTCCATTGTTGAAAGAGTGTTTTCGACATTGAACTCGTGGTGCCCTAAGACCCAGAGTTTGACCGTGCCTGCCAAGGGCAGTTCAATTGTCTTAGTCTCAATGGTGCTGGAGTCAATTGGGTGTTCACTGCCGGATCCCGCAACCAGATACACTCGCTCCTTTTGGTCTAAACCGTCGGCGAACCAAGGCTCCGAAAGGAAACGGCTTAGGCTTTCAGGGACACGAAATAACTCACTTTGGGTCTCCCAATCGTAGACTGAATACTCACGTGACATACGGCTAAGGTTACTAACTAGTATGATGTCAAAGAACTCAGGGGGATATGGAATCTGATCTAGAATCAGCTTGGCAATTTGAGGATTGGGCGTTTGGTCAGGAAATGCACCTCCCACGCTTAAAAGGGGACTGATGGCATAGAGGATTTCAAAGTCCGTCAGGCCGTCAGTAACCCAAGGCGCAGAAGCCAGTTTCGCGGCAAAATCAGGTGCCTTTTCCTCTGTTGGACGCATCAGTCCGGCAACCCTACTTTCGCCTTTGGTCAATCCGTCTCGGTACCAGCCTGAGGCGGTTATCACTTCGGTTGCCGTAGGCGTGGGAATCAAGCTTTCGGAAAATGCGTAGTGGGCGACGATATGCAGGAATTCATCGCTAGCTAGGTAGGCATCGAAATAGTCTGCCGAGGCGGAGATGACCTCGGCGTGTTCTATGGCGCCGTTGTTGTCGACGTCGTAGCGAGCGGCAAGGCTATCTTCGAAGAAAGAACCAGGTCTTGGTGAGTCTGCGCGGGTGGCAATTCGAAGGGAAGCCGCCTTTGATCTCTTTCTGAGGATCCCGAGCTGCTGCAACAGCTTGGCCTCGATGCCATTAACGCCGTCTTGGAACCAGGGCTTGCTCACAATTCCATCGAACAGCCCACGTTGCCTTTCCGCCATCGCTGCGAGGGTGACCACGGCATCGACGTCGGTGTCGTCGACAGTCGCGAGGAATGGCATGGAGATTATCTGGGCAGCGGCTTCCTTCGCGTTTTGGGCCAGCCCCACAAGAGTTTCCACTACCTCTAGCTCGTGCTGATCGAGACCGTCCTCCATCCAGGACTTGTTGGCCAGAGCGGGGGTGGAGTCTATACCAAGCAAGACTTCAATGTCCACGAGTTGCTGTACGACTTGCCGTTCGGCATCGTCTATGCCGTCGGCGACCCAGGGCAGGGAAGTGATGGCGGTCGCCAGTGCGGGCTTGTTTTGTTCCAGCCAGTCGGTGTCAGATAAGCCGCTCCAGACTGCGGCGTAAGCTGGAGGAGTGGTGGTGGGCGTTGAAGTTGGATCGGGTGTCGGAGCGGGAGCAGGCGTGGGCGTCGGAGCCTGGGTAGGGGTGGGAACGATGGTAGGGCTAGGCGTAGAAACTGCGGTGGGAGTAGGTGTCAACGTTGGTGTAAACGTGGGGTTTGGGGTAGGAGTAGCTGCGGAGGGTGTCGGAGAAGTGGGAGTAGATGGGGTGGCTGTGGCTGTGGTCGGCGCTACCGTGGGCGTCGACGGCGCCGTTGTTGCAGCCGGAGATGGGACCAGGGTGGTGGTGGGTGATGGATCGAGTGCGACGGGGTTGGCTGTGGGAGATCGCTCGCCAGCCGACTGGCAGGCAAGCAGCAACGCTGCCGTGGTGAGGACGAGCATGACGATTGTCGCGATTGTGGGTACGTAGCCTATTCTATGCATGGCATTTTGCGGTGTTATGAGTCGTAACGGTGAAATTCAGGTCGAAAATGCAGAGATAAGTATACCATTCGCCAATTTATGATTAGTGTTTTTCAACTTGGCCGGAAGAGGCGCACGGGAGATGGTCTACTGAGAGACGATTGAGGAGGGAGGGGAAGATGGATTCCGACTTTCGTCTGAATGACGGGAGGGGTGAACGATTCCCGGCCCTGCCCAACCGTAGGCCCTTGCTTTCGTGGGAGCGGCGGGAGGGAGGATGAGGAGTTTCTGGAGGGATTGGGGTGGAAGAGGGAGGGGTAGGGAGACCATTAGCTTGATTGGGGTGGGTTGGGGGCGGTAGAATATCCTTTTGCAGCGCAATATGGAGAAGAACGGTCATGGCGGTTAGTTCAGTAATCAACGTACAGGCGAACCCTAAGATTCAGGAGTTTGGCCCGGGAGATTCAGTGAAGGTCAACTATCGGGTGAGAGAAGGGGAGCGGGAGCGGATTCAGGCCTTCCAGGGAGTAGTAATCAAGCGGCGGGGGGGAGGCCCCGGCGCAAACTTCACGGTGCGTCGCGTCACTCAGAATATCGGAGTGGAGCGCACTTTTCCTTTCTATTCGCCCCGGATAGAGTCGGTGGAGGTGGTGAGGCGGGGGAAGGTGCGGCGAGCCCGGCTGTATTACCTGCGTGGCCGCTTTGGACGAGCCGCTCGAATCAAGGAGCGGGGCCGCTACTAGATCCGGGAGGGGTCAGGGCGCCCACAAGGGACGTCCCTACGATAGAAGGGGAGGCGCCGCAGGGGAGGGGAGATGGGTCCCCGCATTCGCGAGGACACGGGGGGCGAGTGCTCACCAGGGCGGATTCAGAAAGGTCAATTTTCATTGTAGGGGCGCAGCCGCGCTGGATGGGTGGCGTATTGTGAAATACGTAGAGGTTGCCGTCGATGCGCCCCTGGGTGTCAACCGGACCCTGACCTATAGCGTCCCACCTCGTCTGGAGGTTTCTTCCGGACAGCTGGTGTGGGTCCCGCTTGGGCCTCGGCCGGTGCAGGGGATGGTCTTTGAGACATCGGAGCAGACTTCGCTGGAGACGACGCGTCCGGTTATTTCCACCATTGCGCCGGGGGCGCTGCTGCCTTCGTGGGGGCTGGAGCTGGCGCGATGGTTGAGCCGGTATTATCTTTCGTCGCTGTTCGAGGCGGCGGCCTTGATGCTTCCTCCAGGATTCCGAACCCGGGTGCGCGCTCACGTTGGAATTTCCAGGGACGCGCCCTCCGACCTGACGGGTGAGGAAGCGGCAGTTTACGAGATTGTGGCCCAGGGTGGGCGAAGGGCGGAGAGGGTGGTTGGGAGAGGTCTGGGTCGAAAGGCGGGGGCGTCTCTGGACCGGTTGGTGCGGCGGGGAATCCTGGAGCGGGATTGGGAGATTGTTCGACCGCGGACGGCGCCCAGGTATGAACGCTATTTGTTGCCTAATGTTGGCGGGCGAGGGTCCAAGAAGGAGGCGCTTGCGCGCCTTAGGGGCGCGCGTAGACAGGCGGCGTTGCTTGCAGAGTCGTTGAAGCAGCCGCAGGGGATTTCGTACGCCGACGCGATGAAAGGATTTGGTACGTCGGCGGTCAGGGGGTTGGTTGAGAAGGGGATGGTGGCGCAGGAATGGGTGCGGGGTGATGGTCGGCGAAGAAGTCTGGATTTGCAGTTGGGGCTGGCGCCGACGCTTACGTCGGAGCAGAGCAGCGTGGTGGGCTTTGTGCGGAGGCTGTTTGGAAATGAGAGGGCGGCGCCGCGCAGTGTATTGCTTCATGGGGTTACGGGGAGTGGGAAGACGGAGGTCTACCTGCGGGCGCTGGAGAGGTGCATAAGCATGGGAAGGAGGGGGATTCTGCTGGTGCCGGAGATTTCCATGACGCCGCAGATGGAGGAGCGGATTAACGAGCGGTTTCCGGGAAGGGTGGCGCTGCTGCATAGCGGTATGAGTTTGCAGGAGCGGTTCGATGGGTGGTGGAGGATACGTGCGGGGGTCTACGACGTGGTTGTGGGGCCGAGGAGCGCGCTGTTTTCTCCCGTGCCGAATTTGGGGATCATTGTCATAGATGAGGAGCACGAGTGGAACTACAAGGAGGAAAACTTGGCTCCCCGCTATCACGCCAGAGAGACGGCGCGGAAGATTTCCCAGCTTTCGGGAGCGCCGGTGCTGATGGGAAGCGCAACGCCGGACGTGGCCACCTACTATCATGCGTTGCGGGGAAGGCGGCACCGGCTGTTCAAGCTGTCCTACCGGATAGGAGCGGCATCGCCTGAGAACGGAGGGTCTTTGGGGGAGGGCGGGTCGGATCGGAAGGAGGCGGCTCAAAGGGCCTCGCAGTCAGAGGGTGTGCGGACGGGATTGGCGAGGGTAGTTATCGAGGATATGCGGGAGGAGTTGAAGGAGGGGAACCGCAGTCCCTTCAGTCGTCGGTTGACCCGCTCGCTGGCGGAGTGCGTTGGTCGGGGGGAGCAGGCGATTCTGTTTCTTAACCGGCGGGGCGCGGCGTCGGTGGTGCAGTGCAGGGATTGTGGAACGGCCCTGGAGTGCCGTCGATGTTCCGTGGCGGTCACCTACCATCGAGGGCGGGGGCTGCTGTGTCATCTGTGCGGGAGGCGTCGTAGGCCGTCTGCGACATGTGAGGAGTGCGGCGGGAGGACGCTTCGATACCTGGGGGTGGGAACCCAGAGGGTGGTGGAGGAGTTGGAGCGGGTGTTGCCCGGTGTGGGGGTGGTGCGCTGGGACAGCGATACGGCAGGACGGGGAGGGGAACATGAGGCACTGCTGAAGTCGTTTGCATCGGGGGAGGCGCAGGTGCTCGTGGGTACGCAGATGGTGGCGAAGGGGCTTCACGTGCCCAACGTAAGCTTGGTGGGGGTGGTGCTGGCAGACGTGGCACTGCATAGGCCGGACTTCCGGGCGGGGGAGAGGGCGTTTCAGCTGTTGTGCCAGGTGGCGGGAAGGGCTGGCAGAGGAACGACGCCGGGACTGGTGGTCATCCAGACGTACAACCCGGAGAGCTACGCAATACGTGCAGCGGGACGGCAGGACTTTTCGAGCATGTACAGGAGGGAGATTGCCTATCGTCGGGAATTGGGGTATCCGCCCTTCAGCAGATTGATCCGGCTGGTGCACCAGAATATAAGGGGGGACGCGTGCGAGGAGGAGGCGAAGAGGATGGCGGAGGTTCTACGGAGCACGGCTTACGGGCGCGGCCTCGCGGGGGTGGACGTGGTGGGGCCGGCGCCGACGCAGCCTCGGAGAATTCGGGGGCTGTACCGGTGGCATCTTGTTCTGAGGGGTACAGGGGGTGACCTTCACGACCTGCTGGATGAGGTGGGAATGCCCAGGGGCTGGACGGTGGACGTGGACCCGGTAACGTCTCCGTGACGTTTAGAATGTGGGTTGCGGCTTTACACCCGTTGAGGCGAATGTCTATAATCTTTGAGGCCTTTCAAGGAGGCTGACGGCAACCATTCCTCAGTAGGAGAGTAGAACGTGGCTGTGAGACCGCTGGTTTCCGCCCAAGACCCGGTGTTGAGTCGGAAGACCATCCGGGTGAAGCGGGTAGATGCGGGGATTCGCAGGCTTGTGAAGGATATGATAGAGACGATGCATTACGCTCAAGGGGTGGGGCTGGCCGCCAATCAGATTGGCGTACCGCTCCGCATTGCCGTAATCCAGCTTCCCGAGGACGAGGAAGCCCTGGTGCTCGTCAACCCTGAGGTTGTGCATCGGGAGGGTTCGAGAGAGCTCACGGAGGGATGCTTGAGCATTCCGGGGTATTCGGGGTGTACGCTCAGGTCGGAGAAGGTCCACGTGAAGGCGCAGGGACTGGACGGAAAGACTTTTCGCATCAAGGCGGAGGGTGATCTGATGACGCAAGCGCTGGAGCACGAGACGGACCATTTGGACGGCCACCTGTACGTGGAGCGGCTGGTGAGCCAGGACCAGATGTGGAAGCATGACGAGGATGAGGCGGAGGGGGAATTGGAAGGGGACGCAACGGAGGCTGCTTCATCCAGCAATTAACGGTTTCGCCCGGGGCTCACAGGCTTCCAGCTTCAGGAACTAACGCGCCGCTTGCATCCAGCGCCGCCGTGCTGCGGGAGTTTTTTGTCTCTCGCGGGGTGGAGGCGTTCTTAGTGGGGGGCTGTGTACGGGATGCGTTGATGGGGCGGGAGAGCCACGACGTGGATGCAGCGGTTCAGGGAGACGCCCTGGCCTTGGGCAGGGATCTGGCCCGGCAGCTGGGCGGAAGTTTCGTGCCGCTGGACCCCGTACGGGGGATTGCGCGGGTGGTCTCCAGGGATGGCGGGCCGACGTTGGACCTGGCCGCGATGGACGGGTCGGTGGAGCAGGACCTGGGGCGCAGGGACTTTACCATCGACGCGATGGCACTGCCGATAGGGATGTCGGGTAGGGAGGAATGGACGCAGGCTGTCATCGACCCCTTTGGAGGACGGGAAGATCTGGAGGGTGGGTTGGTGCGGATGGTGAGCGACGGGGTTTTCCAGGAAGACCCCAGCCGTCTGCTTCGGGGGGTCAGGCTGGCGCGAAGTTTCGGTTTCGACATAGATGGGGATACGGCTGCGAAGATCAGGGAGCAGGCGCATCTGGTTGATTCGGTAGCCAGCGAGAGGGTGAGGGACGAGTTCCTCACTTTGCTGTCGTTGGAGGGACCGGCGGAGACGCTGCACTTGCTTGATGATCTAGGGCTGCTGTGCCGGATTGTGCCAGAGCTGGAGCGGGCGAAGGGTGTGACGCAGCCGAAGGAGCACTACTGGGATGTGTTTGAACATACGGTGCAGGCGGTGGAGGCGGCGCACGACGTGACGGAGCGAGCTTCGTGCGGGAGAGCGTCGCATTTGTCGTCGGTCGTGTGGGACGAGGAGATGGAGAGCCACTTTGACGAGGTGGTGAGCGACGGGCACAGCCGGCGCACTTTGCTCAAGCTGGGGGCGCTATTTCACGATATTGCCAAGCCTCAGACGAAGGCGGTTGACGCTTCGGGCAGGACGCGGTTCCTGGGTCATCCGAAGCAGGGAGCGACGGTGGCGGAAGAGCGGCTGCGAAGTCTTCGCGTCAGCGCCCGGGGAGTGAGGAGCGTTTCTGCGATGGTGGAGGCGCACTTAAGGCCGACGCAGATGAGCCAGGAATTGGAGAGGCCAAGTCAGCGGGCGATGTACAGGTTCTTCCGGGACATGGGGGAGTCGGCGTACTCGGTGTTGTATCTGAGTCTGGCGGACTACCTAGCGGCCCGGGGGCCGATGTTGGAATCGGAGGACTGGCTGCGGCGCGTGGGGCTGGTGAATTACGTGGTGGCGGAATCACGCCGGGAGGCGGCGCCGAGGGGATCGAAGAAGAGGGAGCCGTTGCTGACGGGTCATGATTTGATAGAAGTATTCGGCCTTGAGCCGGGGCCCATCTTTCGCCGTCTGCTGGAGGGGCTGGAGGAGGCGCGGGCGGCTTTGGAAGTGAATTCAAGAGAGGAAGGGCTGGCCTGGGTACAGGCGCGCCTGGAAGACGATACATGGTAGTGAACGCTCATGCGTAGAAGTCTGAGAATCTTCCTGATAATTGGGGTCATGTTCATCCTGGCCGTGCTGGTGCTATGGAACCAGGACGTGGACCTGCCGGGGGACTCATTTGACAGAGGCGGGACGGGGCCGTTGGGCCTGACGCTGGGCCTGGACCTGCGGGGCGGCGCGCACCTGGTCTATCAGGCGGACAGCCCGGTCAATATCAACGCGACGTTCGAACAGCCCGTCTCCGAGTCGGAAGTGAAGGAAGGACTGGACGAGTTGGCCCTGGGTTCCGTGGTAATCACGACGTTCCAGCGGGAGGAGTTTTCGCTGGACGTGCCCGGCATCGACGATGAGGGCGTGGCAGGCTTCATGGAGGAGCTGCAGGTGGAGGTGGGCGCGGCGACAACTTATGAGTCCACCATAGAGGACAGAACGCAGATTCACGTAAGCTTGGTGGCGCTGCCCAGCCAAGGAGCGCTGGGTGACGCGGTCAGGGGGTTGGGATACGAGGACGTGCTGGTGGCGACGGTGCAGAGCCAGGTATTCATCCTGAGTGAGCTTCCCGACATCGATGAGGAAGCGGAAGAGGCCATGCGGGAGGAGCTGGAAGAACTGTTCCCAGTGGATGCTCTTCAGGTGGTGCGGGACGAGGACGGGGTGGTGGAGGCGGTGTGGGTCTTCTTCCGGCGTCCGCCGGATGAGGGCGAACTGCAGATAGCATTCAACGAAATGGAGTACCCGGACGCGCGGATAGTGAACGTGGACGGGAAGAATTTCACGGCGACGCTGGACCCACTGGACGAAGAGGCGTTCACCGCGTTGGAGGAGGGGTTGCGGGACGCGGTCATCGGAATCGACCAGATCAACTCCACAAACATCCAGTCGGCGCTAATCGACTTGACCCTGGCTGCGGGCGTTGAGCAGGCGGTGATGGAAACGGCGATGGTGGACCTGGGCTTCTCGGAGGCGACGGTCATCGAGTCGCGAGGGCGGGAGCATGGAGTGGCCCTTTCGCAGTTGGACGAGGAGAGGGACCTGACGATTGAAGGGGAGGTGTCGGGACAGGTGGGAGCCTTGTCGCTCTTCCAGTTGACGCGAGAAGACCCCACCGCAGACCGTATGGAAGGGGTCATCGATACGATTGAGCGTCGGGTGGACGCCTTCGGAATAACGGAACCGAACGTGCAGCTCTTTGGCGAGGACAGGGTGCTGGTGCAACTGCCAGGCGTGGAAGACACGAGCATCGACGTGGTGTTCAAGGGGAGGGTATCGAGGCCCACGGTAGAGAATGCCATGGGGGAGTTGGGCTTCGAGGACGTGTTGGTGAGCGACGCCGAGATTGCGACGGTTCCCGGGGTGTTCGACATCCGGATTCAGGGGATCACTGAAGAGGGTAGGGAGGAGATCCGTACCGCGCTTGAAGAGGAGTTGGGGACGCTAGAGTCCTTTGAGTACGACGAAAATCTGCAGGCGATGCAGGTGGTGTTTGCAGAGAATTTCCAGCCTGCAGAAGTTTCAGAGGTAATTGTGGGACTTGGACACGGGGAGGAAGAGGTGGAGGCGGTGGCAACGCCCGGAGTAGCCTTCAACGTGAGGGTGCGGACACTGAGCGGCACGGAGCAGGAAGAGGTGGAGCGGAACCTGGCTGCATCGGTGCTGCCGATATACACGTTCTTCGCCACGGGGGGCGTGGAAGAGGCGAAGGCGCTCATTGGCGAGACGGCCCAGCTTGTGTTTGCGGAGCGGACCTGTCTTAACGCGGACTGCTCGGAATTCGAGGACCAGGAAGCCGTGGGGCGGAGCGGGGAATCCCTGACGGGCGACAACCTAGTACAGGCATTCGGGGGGTCGCATCCGACCACGGGGCTGCCGATTGTGAACTTCGTGTTCGACGGGGACGGGACGCGCATCTTCCGAGACTTCACTACCCGTATTGCGGGAGGTCAGACGAAGTGCATAGCCCACTTGCTGGACGGGGAGAGCATCATCTGCCCGGTAGTGCGTCAGCCGATTATCAGCGGGACCGGGTTCATCGAGGGGCCGGACTTTACCTTCGACCGGGTGCGGACGCTGTCTATCCAGCTGGAATCGGGTAGCTTGCCAGTATCGCTGGACCTGGTGCGGGAGAGCACGGTGGACTCGTTCCTGGGCGGCGAATCGTTGCAGGCGAGCCTGAAGGCGGCGCTGGTGGGGTTGGGCCTGATTATATTGTTTATGGTCATCTACTACAGGGCGGCGGGGTTGGTAGCGGCGGCGGCCCTGATTATCTACTCGGCGCTGGTGCTGGCGGTGTTCAAGATGACGCCGGTGACGCTAACGCTTTCCGGGCTGGCGGCGGTAATCCTTTCCATAGGCATGGCGGTGGACGCCAACATTCTGATATTCGAGCGGTTGAAAGAGGAGCTGAGGGCAGGCCGGAGCCTGCTATCGTCGATGGAGATAGGGTTCCGACGGGCGTGGCCGGCGATTCGTGACAGCAACACGTCGACGTTCATCACCTGCGGGATACTGTTCTTCTTTGGACGGGAGTTGGGGGAACCGAGGATCACGGGTTTCGCCATTACGCTGGCGATAGGCGTGGCGGTGAGCATGTTCACGGCGCTGATGGTGAGCCGGAACTTCCTGCAGCTTTTGGCCTTCACCGGACTGGGAAATCGGCTTAACCTGTTCACGCCGGAGGGGATGCGCAGGCGGGACGACGGGTTCGGGGAGGGGGGGCAGTCATGAACATAGTCGGCAAGCGCAAGTGGTACTTCCTGATTTCGGCATTGATACTGGTGCCTGGGATCATCTCCCTCATCATTCCGCCGGCGGTTCAGCCCGGCATCGACTTTTCGAGCGGTTCCGCCTTTGAGGTGACGTTCCAGCAGACGGTGGAAGAGGAGCCAGTACGGCTGGCTATGGGAGAAGCCGGGCATGGCGACGCGCGGGTCCAGAAGTTGTCCTCCGATACGATGTTCATACGGACTAAGGAGCTGGGGGAAGGGGAGCGAGACCAGATTCAAGCCGTTCTTGCTGATAGTGTTGCGCCGGTGGACTTCATCTCCAAGGTGGAAACGGTATCGCCGGAGGTGGCGGGGGAGACGGTGCGGAACGCGGTGATTGCGGTGATGGTGGCGGCGTTGGGGATACTGCTGTACATAACGTGGGCCTTCCGGCACATACCCGGGTCGTTCCGTTACGGGGTGGCGGCGGTGCTGGCCCTGGTGCACGACGTATTGATAATCATCGGGATATTCTCGATCCTGGGGAAGATCATCGGGCTGGAAGTGAACGTGATGTTCGTGGTGGGGCTGCTGGCGGTGGCGGGGTACAGCGTGAACGACACTATTGTGGTGTTTGACCGGATTCGGGAAAATGTGGCGAGGGACATCGACCGTCCGCTGGCGGAGTCGGTGAACATCAGCATCATGGAAAGCATGGGGCGGTCATTGGGGACGAGCTTGACGACGACGTTTGCGTTGCTGGCGCTGATTCTGATTGGGGGGGCGACGCTGCGGGAGTTCCTGCTGGTGCTGCTGATAGGCACGATTGCAGGGACGTACAGCTCGATATTCATAGCGAGCCAGTTCCTGGTGATGTGGGAGATGGGGGAGATAGGGCAGTTCTTCCGGATGGTGAACCCGATTCGTCGGTTGAGAAGGGCGCGAGCTTAGGGTCACTGCGGCGGACGTTGGAGACGGGGCCCGGGGGGAGGGGGTTACGGCCTTCGCAGGAACACGAGGGTTAGAACCAGGGGCCGCTTCTTTCGTAGCCGCCGGTTATGTGGAGGGCAGTGCCGGTTACCCATCGAGAGGCGGGGCTGACGAGGTAGAGGACGGCCTGGCCGATGTCTCCGGGTTTGCCGATGCCCAGGGGGTAGGGTCTTATCTGGGCGGCGCGCTCTTCGGGCGACCAGCCGAAGTCTCTTGATTCCACGAGGGCGGGCATGATGGCGTTTACGCGCACGCCTTTGGGGGCGGCCTGAGCGGAGGAGGCGACGGTGAGGCCGATGAGGCCGGCCTTGCTGGCGTTGTAGGCGGGGGAGCCGTTGGGGTCGCCGGCGGCGCGGGCGGCCTGGGAGCTGATGTTGACGATACAGCCGCTGCCCACGGCCAGCATGGGCTTGAGGGCGGCGCGGGTGCAGTAGAAGACGCCGCTGAGATTAACGTCGATGGTGCGCTGCCATTCTTCATTGGAGAGGCCCCAGATGGTGCCGCGTGGAGCGTCGATGCCGGCGTTGTTGACGAGGACGTCGAGGGTGCCGTATTGGCTGAGGGCCAGCTCTACCAGGGCCTCGGCGTCGGAGGGGATGCTGGTGTCCATGAGCATGGAGACGGCGCGTCCGCCGTTCTGCTCGATTTGTCGGAGGGTGTTGGAGGCGTCCTGAATGTCGCCGATGACGATGTTGGCGCCGGCCTCGCTGAGGACGAGGGCGATGCCCTGTCCGATGCCCTGGGCGGCGCCGGTGACGATGGCGGTCTGGCCGTCGAGGCGGTGGACTTCATTCATGTCTTTTTCTCCTTGGGGATGGGTGTATTCGTTTTGAGCGGGTCAGGCGTGGATTTTATTCGTTAGGGAAATCGAATTCGTGCCTGAGAGGGTTCGTTTCAGGCGTGGGATTCGTTTCGAAAAATATTGGGTGTACCAAGGGGAGTTGGGGTGCGCGAACATGGGTTGAGCGTTGGCTCTGGATTCTGGTTTTCACCGGAATGACGGGGAGGGTCCCCGCATTGGCGAGGGCTGGCAGGGATGGGGTTTTTCATGGGGGAAGGTTAGCAGGGGAGGGGAGTTTGTGGCAACGAAAAGTTGTCACAATGGGGGGGAGTGGAATGACGGGGGGCGGTTATGTTGCTAAGATAGGGGTCTATTCGAGGCTGCCTTTGTTGGGTGCGGGGCGGCAATTTTGCAAGGGGCGATAGATGAAAAAGTCAGAGATTCCTTTCCTCACGGCCACGGAGCTTTCGGAGATGATCCAGAGCCGGGAAGTGTCGCCGGTGGAGGTGACGGAGGCGTACCTTGAGCGCATCGAGGCGCTGAATCCGACGCTGAATTCGTACATTACGGTTATGGCGGACGAGGCGATGGAGGCGGCACAGGCGGCGGAAGTGGCGATTGGGTCGGGCGGATATATGGGGCCGATGCACGGGGTGCCGGTGGCCATTAAGGACCAGTTGTGGACGAAGGGGGTGCTGACGACGGCGGGGTCTAACGTGCTACGGGACTTTGTGCCGGAAGAAGACGCTGCGGTGGTGTGGAGGCTGAAGGAGGCGGGGGCGGTTATCATCGGGAAGACGAACCTTACGGAGTTTGCGATTACGACGAACCACTACTATCCCTACGGGATGATGTACAACCCGTGGAGTATGGGACATTTCGCCGGGTCCTCCAGTGGGGGTTCGGCTTCGGCGACGGCGGCGTTCATGTGCGCAACGTCGCTGGGGGAGGATACGGGAGGATCGGTGCGGGGGCCGGCGGCGGCGTGTGGGCTGGCGGGATTCCGAAGCACCTACGGGCTGGTGAGCCGGTACGGGCTTCTGGGGGCGTGCTGGTCGAAGGATGTAATCGGCCCGATATCGAGGACGGTGGCGGACTGCGCGATTACGTTGCAGGCGATAGCGGGGTACGATCCGAAGGACAGGTACACCAGCAGGGAACCGGTGGAGGATTTCACGGCGGCGTTGGAGGGGGACATTCGGGGTTTGAAGGTGGGCGTGGTGGTGGAGCGGGTGCACACGGATGACGTGATGCCGGAGATTCGGGAGGCGACGCTGAAGGGGATTGAGGTGCTGCGGGAACTGGGGGCTGAGGTGACGGAGATTTCGCTGCCGCTGATTCCGGAGACGGCGGCGTTCTCGCTGGTGGGGGAACTGGTTGAGGCGGCGTCGATTCACCACAAGTGGATACGTGAGCGGCTTGACGACTACCAGAACGAGCTGCGGTTGACGCTGCTGATGGCGAGCCTGATACCGGCGCAGACGTACTACAAGGCGAACCAGCTTCGGGCTTACTGGCGGGAGGAGATGCTGGCGGCGTTCGATGACGTGGACCTGATGGTGTATCCGACGGCGCCATCAGTGGCTCCGACGGTGCCGCCACCGTCGGGTCTGGCCAGCCCGGAGGACATGAAGGTGAACTTCTTTGGCCGTCGGAGCTTCACGCATCCGGCGAGCCTGGTGGGGTGTCCGGCGCTATCGGTGAATTGCGGGTTTACGGAGGCGGGGCTTCCGATGGGGATGCAGATAATTGGGCGTCCCTTCGAGGACGGGATGGTGCTGCGGGCGGGGCACCTGTACGAGCAGGCGACGCCGTGGCATAAGATGTCGCCGCCGGGGTTCGGGCCGGGGGAGGGCGAGGACTAGGGGGAGAGTGGAGTCGAGATTCTTCGACTTCGCTTCGCTGCGCTCAGAATGAAATTGGGTGGAGGGGGAAGGGTGAGGAGGAGAGGGGGAGTTTCGGTGCTTAGGGGTTTATGGGTAGCTGGAAGGGGATGTTGCAATGTGTTAAGGGTTGGGGCTGGCCGTTGGTGAGGAGGAAGGTGTCTTCGATGCGGACACCTCCAATGCCGGGGACGGAAAGAACGGAGTGGCCAACGGTGAGGGTCATGCCGTCGACGAGCTTGAAGCTGAAGTCGGCGGGGTGGATGGTGGGACGGGGTTTTTCTTCGAAGTCCAAGCCGATGCTGTGGCTGATGCCGGGGATGTAGAATTCGCCGTAGCCGGCATCTGTGAAGACCTTGCGGGCTGCTGCGTCGATGTCGCCGTTTCTTGCGCCGGGCCTGACGGCTGCGATTCCCGCGGATTGGGCGCGGCGGTAAACGTCGAAGAGTTCCTGCTGTTGAGGGGTTGGGGGGCCGACGACGAAGGTGCGGGATAGGTTGGCGCAGTAGCCCTGGTAGCGTGGGACCACGTCGACAACGACGAGATCGCCTTCTTCGACGAGTTTGTCGGATGCGGTGCCGTGGAGCCAGCCGGAGCGGATGCCGGAGTTGACGAAGACGGGGGTGGCTACGCCGTGCCCGCCGGCCTTTCGCATGGCGTATTCTATTTCTGCGCCGACTTCGTTTTCGGAGATGCCGGGTCGCAGCCAAGCGGCGGCGGTGTTCATGCCGACGGCTGCGATGCGGGCGGCTTCCTGGATCAGGCGGACTTCTTCCTCGTCCTTCACCAGACGGAGTTCGTCCATGACGGGGGCGATGTCGACGACCTTGATCTTGGGGTTGGCGCGCTGGAAGAGGTTGAGGAGGAAGGCGGGGGTGTTGAACCACATCTGGACGCCGACGGTCATTGATCCGTTGTTGCCGGCCATTTCGCGCATTGTCCCGACGACGTCCTTAATCTGCTGGCCGACGGTGCCGAAGATTTTCACGTCGTCGACGCCGATGGACTCTCTGACCTCAGCCTCTTCGCCCTGGAAGGTGACGACGATGGGAGGGCCGTTGGCGGGGATGACGGCGCGGGGCTGGAAGCGGTCCTCGCCGAAGAAGTAGATATAGTCGTCGTGGGTGAGGATGAGGTAGGCGTCGATGTTTCTTTCCCTCATGCGGGACTGCGCCTTCTGTAGGCGATCTCTGTTAAGCAATTTTGCTCCTTATCGACAAGTGCGAGGGTTCAGGCTATGGGGGTGGGGAGCCACCATTCGCGGCCGCGGGGGGTGTCGACGTATTCGGGCCAGCGGAGGTCGATGGGTGGGGGGAAGTCCTTTGGGAGTAGGGGCGCGACCCATTTGTCGCCGCCGATGCCGCCGCCGGTGCGGATTCGGAATTCTTCCTGGGCTTTGGCGAGCAGATCGGGTTGGGTGAGGAGATCGACGAGGGTTGTGGCGATGGTTTTGGCAGCGACGAACATGCCGGGGTCGATGCAGCTTGAGACGCCGCCGAGGGCGTTTCGCACCCAGGCGGGATAGAGGTAGCCGGGGGTTGGGGGCTTGAGGGAGGGGCGGGCGGTGTGGAGGCGGACGGTGGGGGCGTGCCAGGTGTAGTCGACATAATCGTCGGAGGTGTAGTTGGCCTGCCAGGGCGGGAGTTGTTGGCGGACCTGGGCTTCAAAGTCGGTGGGGGAGATCAGCTGCTGGCATTCGTCGGTGAAAGGGTTTTCCATCTGGTCCAGGCCGAGGTTTTGCTGGACGGCGCGTCCGAAGTCGCGGGCGTCTTCGTCGAGGACGGGCGGGCCGACGAGGGCGAGATTGTCGTAAGTCAGCTGGGCCATGGCGTGGTTGGGGAGGCCGACGCGGGTTTTCGTCACCCACCGGATGGAGACTTCGCAGCCGGTGGCCTCGGCGGCGCTGCGGGCGTTGTTTTCGAGGACGTTGTAGATGCGCTGCTGGATGTCGAGGTTGGGGGAGCGCCAGGCGTACTGGATCTGGCTGAAGCGGGGAGGGAGGTTGTCGGAGGTGCACTGTCCGCCGGCCATGATGAACTCGTTGAGGGTCCAGGCGCCGGTGTGGGGATGCATGGCCTCCTTGGTGTATTTAGTGGTGGTGTACATGAGGCAGAGGGCGTCGAGGGCGCCGGGGCAACGG
Source organism: uncultured Dehalococcoidia bacterium (assembly GCA_951812825.1). Lineage (GTDB taxonomy): Bacteria > Chloroflexota > Dehalococcoidia > Lucifugimonadales > JAPULR01. The sequence goes on from OX638324.1 coordinate 1,924,472, forward strand.
GGGGCGGAGTGGGGATGGTTGGGGCCTGAGAGGAGTTCGGGATCGACCCAGGCCTCGGGGTCGTGGCATTCGAAGGTGAAGACGGCGCTCCAGTAGGAGCCGCAGTGGGTGTCCCAGATGGTGGTGTTGGTGGGGTGGGGATGGTAGGCGATGAAAGCGTCGAAGTCGTCGTAGTAGCCCTTGGCGGCGTGGACGGGCTTGGAGCCGCAGACTTTTTCGGCGGGTTCGCCGAAGATGGCGATGGCGCCTTTGAGGTTGTGGCGGTCGATGGCGGACTTGGCGGCGAGGATGCCGGCGAGGGCGGCGACGCCAAGGGAGGAGTGGGGGTCGGTGTGGCCGGCGGCCCAGGGGTGGAGGCCGTCGCGGGGGGCCTGGTAGGGGACGGGCTGCTGGGAGTTGTCGGGGACAGCGTCGTACTCGGCGTAGGTGCCGAGGACGGGGCCGCCGGAGCCGTAGGTGGCGAGGAATGCGGTGGGCATTTGGCCGGAGCCGCGCTCGACGTGGAAGCCCTCGGACTCGAGGATGTCGCAGAAGGCGGCGGCGGAGCGGTATTCGCGCCAGGCGGGCTCGGCGTGGCGCCAGATCTGGCGGTGGAAGTCGGAGAGGGATTGTTGGTTGTCGTCGACCCATTGGAGGGCGTGGGATTTTTCGGGGGAGGGGTTGGGCATGGGGGGGCTCCTTTGGGGGGGGGGGTGGGGGACTAGTATGATCTCGTTCAGATAGATATGAGACGGATGGAGTTGTAAGGGAAATAGAAAGGGACCATCCTTTGGGTGAGATAGACCGAAGGAGGTCCCTTTCATGAGGGTAGTAGGACTACCCAAATCATTCTATCAGCTTTCGAAGAGGACACCAGCACAGCTGACGTTGAAAGCGCAAGATCGGATGAGGTGGGTGAGTGGCTGGAATAGGTTGAGGCAACGGGGAGTGACGGCATCGGAAGCAGCAGAGGCACTGGGACTGTCACGCTGTAGCCTGTACCGGTGGGACAAAGCCCTCAGGGAGGAAGGGCCGGCGGGCTTAGTAGACAAGAGTCGGCGACCCAAGAGGGTGAGGCGGCCTACGTGGACTGTTGAGTTAGCTAGGGCAGTGCTAAAGCTGAGGGAAGAGTATCCTAGATGGGGGAAGGACAAGCTGGCGCCGTTGCTCAGGGATAAGGGCTGGGAGGTGTCCACGTCCATGGTGGGCCGCATTCTGACTCGCCTGAAGGCCCGTGGGGTGTTGAAAGAGCCGCCCCGTGACGGTATATCGGCCCGTAGGCGCACGCGTCCGCGTCCCTATGGGGTACGGAAGCCGAGGGAGTATCAGGTCATAGAACCGGGGGACATCGTGCAGGTGGACACTTTGGACGTGCGCCCTCTGCCTGGCATGGTGCTCAAACACTTCACCGCTCGGGACATGGTCTCCAGGTGGGACGTGCTGGAGGTGCACACAAGGGCCACGTCCACACTGGCGGCCCGGTTCCTTGAGTCCATGCGGCGACGGTTTCCCTTCCCCATCAAGGCAGTTCAGGTGGATGGAGGCTCCGAGTTCATGGCGGACTTCGAGACCGCTTGCCAGAAGTTCGATATCAAACTCTTCATACTGCCGCCGCGCTCTCCCAAGCTCAACGGCCATGTGGAGCGGGCCCAGCGTACTCATACCGAAGAGTTCTACGAGCTCTATGATGGCGAACTGGATGTCTCTACCCTCAACCGGGCTCTGCTCAAATGGGAGCAAATCTACGACACCTTCCGACCTCATCACTCCCTGGACGGACTAACCCCTTTGCAGTATCTTCTCCAGTGCCACCCATCCTTGGTCCCTTCTAATCTGTCTCACATGTACTGAACGAGTACATAGTAGAGACATTTGAGCCGATGCTATAGTACACTGCGTAATGGTGTCTAGTTGACAGGATTGAGCCGTGAAATCTCCGATGACTGCGCCGTCTGCCAGAGGCGTCTTACAAAAGGTGCGTGTCTACACAATAATCGCTGGCGACGTCACCCAAGATAGATGAAATCAACCGAACGTACAGGTGTAAGTGTTTTGGCGGGAATGGTTGCGACCATCGCCATGCCAGCCGAAGGCCAAAGCCCATTGGGGTACGCCGAAGCCCTTGGAGAAGCCTATCTGTCGTTCTCCGGGCACAACCATAGAAAGAATGGCGGTCACTATCTGACACCTGGCACTGTAGCAAGGTTCATGGCCGGGTACTCTTCCTATTCGGAGCCGCATATGCGCGTCCTAGACCCTGGAAGTGGCACGGGTATCCTGGCCGCTGCCGTCTGCGAAGCGGCTAGCCGCAGTGGAACCGTGCAGAGGTTGCACATTGATGCCTACGAGATAGACCAATCGCTAGCCGATCTTAGCCGCCTCGTTCTGGCCTTCGCGCAGGAATGGTTAGACCAGCGTAGCGTGAGGCTGACATTTAGCGTCACTCACGGAGACTTTATATTGACGCATGCGGACACGCTCAGAGCCAAGTCGGAGAACAGGCTGTGGGGAAGAGTAGGAGGACCCGACGCCGAGTACGACCTGGTGATCTCCAACCCGCCATACTTCAAGATTGCGAAGGACGATCCGAGGGCAGTGGCATGGGCCTCCGTAGTATACGGACAGCCTAATATCTACGCCATCTTCATGGCCATCTCCGCCGAGCTCCTCTCAATTGATGGCAGACTGGTATATATCGTGCCACGGAGCTTTGCTTCCGGACCGTACTTTAGGAAGTTCCGGGATGTATTCTTCCGGAAAGTTGCCCCTACTGCGATTCATCTCTTCGAGTCCAGGAAGGATGTATTTGGGAAACAGACAGTGCTCCAAGAGAGCTTAGTATTAGGGGCCCGGCTGCGTATTGAAGGCGAGCCCTTTGATGAGGGCCAAGTGCTCGTGTCTCACAGTAAAGCGGCACACGACCTCTCTGAACGCCAAAGCCTTCATGTCAACATTGACTCCGTACTTGACTTGGCGAGTCAGAACAAAGAACTTTCTATTCCCCTTTGCGTGGAGGACTTGGAGCTGGTGAAGGCCATGCGAGCTTGGCCCAACACTCTCCATTCTCTTGGCTTGGAAGTATCCACAGGCCCTGTGGTTCCGTTCAGAGCTACTCAATTCTTGACCCATAGGCAACTTGGGAGTCGCACTGCTCCTTTGCTGTGGATGCAGCACGTCCACCCTATGCAAACCGACTGGCCCTCGCCGATAGCAGAGAAACCTCAATGGATCAAGGTGTTGCCGGAGTCGATGAAGCTGTTGGTGCCAGATGCTACCTATGTCCTTGTCCGTCGCTTCAGCGCGAAGGAGGAGAAGCGACGGCTGGTGGCAGCTCCCTTGAGTCGGGGTGTTCTGAAGGAAGAATTGATAGGACTAGAAAACCACCTGAACTATGTTCGTGGCGTGTTGAGAGAGTTAGATGAAGAGTTGGCCTATGGGCTATCGGCCCTCCTTAATTCGACATTCTTGGACCGGTTCTTCCGAATTTCAAATGGCAATACACAGGTCAGCGCAACGGAATTACGAGCCATGCCGCTTCCGGCTGAACGGGACATTCGTGCAATCGGTAAGGAAGCATTGAGACGATTCGTCTCGGCGGATGATCTCTCCGCTCTCGATGTTCTCGTCGCTAGGACTCTGAATCTCTCCCCTGAACTTTCTATGAGGCCAGAGTTGGCGGCGAGATGAGTAAGATTGATGAGGCGCGGGACATACTGGAGCAACTAGGGTTGCCACCGACTCAGCGCAATGACATGTCCTGCCTAACCCTGCTAGCTCTTACTGGCCTATCCGAAAATGACGCTTGGAACCAAGCCGCTAAGCCGTCCCGCACGATCCACGAAATCCTCGGCTTTATGAGGGATGCGTATGGTAAGGACTATGCTGAGAACACACGGGAAACGGTAAGGCGTCGAGTCATTCATCAATTTGTGCAAGCGCGGATAGTTGATCGGAATCCCGATGCCCCTGACCTGCCCACCAACAGTCCAAGGACGCATTATGGACTCACTGACCATGCGTTGACTCTGCTCCGACTCTACCAGAGCAGCAGTTGGGCATCCAAGTTGAGCAGTTTTCGTGCCAGTCATGGAGTTCTGCTAGAGATATATCAGCGCCGCCGCCGGATGCGGGAGATACCCATTCGCACCTCGACAGGTGAGGAAATTCGCTTGTCTCCGGGGATGCACAACGAATTGCAGGTCTCGGTAGTGAACAACTTTGGACCGAAATTCGCACCAGGGGCGATGCTGTTATATCTCGGAGACGCCGCTGACAAGCTCTTGCATTTGGAGAATGATATGCTGGCCCGGCTTGGCGTTCCAATTTCCGAACATGACAAACTCCCAGACATTGTGCTCTATGACGAGGAGAGGAATTGGCTGTTCCTCATTGAGGCCGTCACGTCTCATGGCCCGGTGAATCCCAAGCGGTTTCAGGAACTGGAAGCTACCCTGGAGGACTGCACGGCTACTCGTGTTTACGTCAGCGCCTTCCCTGACTTCCGGCAATTCAAGCGGCACGCAGATGACATCGCTTGGGAGACTGAGGTTTGGATTGCAGAGATTCCAGACCACCTCATACACTTCAATGGGGACAGGTTCCTAGGACCTAATGTTAATGATGATTAGCTCAGAATCCACTGGACCCACGATTCCCGTCACTGCCCAAGTCTTAGAGGAAGCGAAAACCTTGTCCGGTGACATCATCAAGGACATTGAGTTGAGTCGGTCACCCCTGTCCGCCATTGAGTTGAAGGCTCTACGCTTGGCTCTAATCCTAAACGACTCTCGGGTTGAGCAGACCCTCGTGCGATACAGTGCTGGCAGCGGATCGACGAAATCCACAGAAAATCTAGAGAACGCCGTAGATAAGGGGAAAGCTGTATTCCATTCCGGGCTTGAATTGCCAGGCCATTACGAAGGGAAATGGGCTCTACAAGACATGGAGAGTGCCATCAGGGTCCTGGCCTCTCGACGCACTTTCATCTACGACTATGCCATTCGCAAGCACTATGAGATTAGGTTCTCTAGCCTCGCCGAGGATGTGTTCACCCGGATTCGTTCGCGTGTTGATTCGTCAATCGGCCTTGCAATACCCGACACGGTAAAGAAGCTGACGGCGGCCTATGAAAACCTTCGATCGGACAACCCTGAAGATTGGGCTAATGCGGTACATAGCTGCCGGAGAGTCCTCCAGGATCTAGCAGATGTTGTCTTTCCCGCACAGAAAGAGGCGCGTACTCGGAATGTTAATGGCAGAGAGGTTGAAGTTAAGCTTGGAGCCGATCGATACATCAACAGACTTATGGCATACATCGAAGATTCGTCTGAATCCCGCCGCTTTAAGGAAATAACAGGGTCACACCTGGACTATATTGGTAATCGGCTGGACGCAATTTTCGCAGCAACTCAGAAGGGGTCGCACGCAAGTGTGACAAAGGAAGAAGCTGACCGATACGTCATTTACACCTATATGATCGTAGGGGATATCCTCTCACTCAGGTCAGCGTAAACCTACATCAACCTAGGCAATCGGTGGGTGGTGGGTGTGGTGGGTGGTGTCTTGCTGGTAGGCGTGGCCGGCGCGGAAGACGAGGTCTTCTTCCATGGGACGTCCGAGGATCTGGAGGCCGAGGGGTAGGCCGTCTTTGAAGCCGCAGGGGACTGACATGGCGGGGGCGCCGACGACGTTGGAGAGGGAGGTGAGGGTGCGCCGGGGGGAGAACATCTCGGACATGAACTCTTCTTTGGTGCCGAGGCCGGGTTTGTCCGTGAGGGGAGGGGCGACGTCGGCGGCGGTGGGGAAGAGGAGGAGGTCGACGTTGGTCATCAATTCGAGGAAGTCGTTACGCATCATTTCCCGGAGTCGCTGGGCCTTGTAGTAGGTCTGGGCGGGAATGAGGCTGCCGAGGAGGAGGGTTATGCGCATGTTGTGGTCGTATTGGTGAAGTTCCGGGCCGCGGATGCGTGCGTGGTGGACGGTTGCACCTTCCAGGTAGGTTATGGGGCTGGAGATGGCGCGTCCGTTGAGAACGCCGGGTAGGGAGACTTCCTGCACGGAAGCGCCCCTTTCCTTGAGGATATCGCCCGCCTGTAGGACGGCGTCGCGCAATTCGGGGATGACGTGGTCGCTGAAGACTTTTTCTCTGAGGATGCCGACGCGGATGCCTGAGACGTCGCCGTCGAGGAGGCTGGCGTAGTTGGGGACGGGGGTCTGCCAGGTGTAGGGGTCCTTGGGGTCGTGGCCGGCGATGGCCTGCATGGTCATGGCGCAGTCGCGGACGGTGCGGGACATGGGGCCGATGGTGTCCATGGACCAGCAGGAGCCGAGGAGGCCGTAGCGGCTGACGCGTCCCTGGCTGGGGCGGAGTCCGGCTAGGCCGCAGTAGGCGGCGGGGCCGCGGATGGAGCCGCCGGTGTCTTCGCCGAGGGAGGTCGCGCACATGAAGGCGGCGGTGGCGGAGCCGGAACCGGCGCTGGAGCCGCCGGGCATTCGGGTCTGGTCCCACGGGTTGGTTGGGGTGCCGTAGGGGTAGTGGTATGTATAAGCCATGGCGTATTCGGTGAGGTTGGTGGTGCCGAGGAGGATGGCCCCCGCCTCTTTCAGGCGCGTCTGGACGGTGGCGTCTTCGTCGGGGACGAAGTCGCGGAGGATATTTGAGCCGGCGGTGGTGAGGACGCCTTTGGTCCACCACTGGTCCTTGGAGGCGAAGGGGATGCCGTGCAAGGGGCCGCGATAGAGGCCGCGGGCGATTTGGCGTTCGGCATCCTCGGCGTCGGCGCGGGCTTCGTCGGCGCAGACGGTGATGTAGGAGTTGAGGACGGGATTGAGAGTTTCGATCCTGTCGAGATAGGCCTCCACCACGTCTACGGGAGAGACTTCGCGGGATGCTATTTTTTCTGAGAGTTGGGCGACGGTGAGGAAGGGAAGGTTCTTGAGGTCCATGCTAGCCCTCCTTGGTTGGAAGCAGAATGGGCAGGGGTTCTACGGACTCGATGCCCGGGGGATTGATGACGTCGATGGACTCAATGATGGCGTTGAGGACGTGGGTGACTTCCGCCAAGTCCGCATCGCTGATGTCGAGGCCGACGGCTTTGCCCATGGCGCGAACGTCGTCGGTGGTGAGGTCGTTGGGGGAAGGTTCGGGAGTCGCTTCCCCCTCCTCGGCGGCGAGGCCGAGGAATGCGGCTGTGGCGTCGATGAACGCCTGGGGCTTGTCGACGGTTACGACGTGGCCTGCGTCTTCAACGTCGACGGAGGTGAAGAGGTCGCTTGCCTGCTTCATACGTTCGATAATGTCGTCGGAGAGGAGGATGCTCTCCTTGCCGCGGACCTCGAGGACGGGGCAGGGAAGGTTGCGGTGAATGCGCCAGTAGTTGTCGATATAGGCCGGGTCCTGGTTGTCGGGGAGGGTGTTGTCGAAGAGGGCGGGGTCTGCTTTCCACTCCCACATGCCGGTGTACTTCTGGACCATCTTGTTGGCGATGTCCTTGCGTAGTCGGGTCTCGTCGGCCCAGGGATTGCCCGCGCGGTGCCACTGGTAAGCTTCCTCAAAGTTGTAGAAGAATGTGGGGGTGGGGGAACGGGTGAGCTGGGCGCGGAGGGCTTCCTGGCTGCGCTCGGGGCCGATGTCGACGATGACGACGCGGTCGACCATTTCGGGGTGGGCGTCGGCATAGAGGAGGGCGTTCCAGCCGCCCATGGAGAGGCCGGCGAGGACGCATTTGGTGATGCCGTGGGCTTCGATGAAGGCGGCGAGGTCTTCGACGAAGCGCTGGCGGGCGTAGCCGTCGACGGCCCAGCCGCTGCCGCCGTGGCCGCGCTGGTCGAGGGCGTAGACGTGGAAGTGGGAGGACATGGCTTCGGCGAATTCGTCCCAGATGTGGGCCTGGCCGGCGTGGCCGTGCATGCAGATGAGGGGGGTTTTGCCTTCGGCGCCCCAATCGAGGTAGCGGAGTCGGACGCCGTTTAGGGTGATGAATTTTTCCTGGTAGGCGACGGTCATTTCTTTTCCCCTTGAGGTGTAGGTGATGGGGATATTGTAGCGTCAAACGGGGAGGTGCGCTATAAGGGGGGAGAGGCCCACGTCGGATGGGTCAGATATGAATCCCGGTTTCATTTGGATTGCCCGTTATTGGATGTCACCACAGAATGAATATGCAGGAGATCCGAGGGGCGAGGCCCGTAATTCGCTTGGCGAAGATTAGAAGAAGAGATGGGAACGCCGAAAGAGGTTGTCTTTGAAGTGACGGAGGCGGTAGAGGGAGGATTTGACGCTCGATCGCGAGGGCACGGAATATTCACGCAGGGGGATGATTGGGCCCATCTCAAGGCGATGGTTAAGGATGCCGTGCTCTGCCACTTTGGAGAGGAATTCGCGCCGAAGGTAGTCCGTCTGCGTTTCGTAAAGGACGAAGCTCTGGCGATGTGAGACTGCCTAGAGATATCTCGGGCGATTATCTGGCGACGCTGTTGCGTCGTCGGTTTGGATGCAGGGTTGTGCGGCAGAGGGGCGGCCATGTGACATTGGTCGTAATCGTAGGCGGAGCAACCTATAGCGTTACGGTGCCACGCCATCGCTTTATTAGAGTCGGGACTCTTGGAGGATAGTTTCTCTGGTGGCCACGCATCAGGGAATATCGTCACATGAAGTCCGCAACGAACTTTTTGGTAGGTGAGCGGCAGGAAATGGCGGGGGAAGGAGTTCGCAAGCCAGGACGGAAGAGGCTATGTAGAGTCTTGGACGATGCAGCCGTGGAGGTCGATGGTGAGGTGTCTGTCGTTGACGCCTTTGACCTTGCCTTTCAGCATATAGAATTCATTATTGTCTTCCAGCGGGCCTCGGAGCTTGGCCATCTCCTCATCGGAAAGGTAGCAGCGGACGCCCCAGGCTGCGTCTCTATCTAAGTGCAAGTAATTGAACTCATGAACCAGAAATGCCCTGCCCCTAACGATGCCGACGCTGCCATTGTAGGTGGCGACGGCGGATTGTTCGTCGGTCTTGTAGGTCTGCACAAGTTGTTTGTCGGTCATGTTGAAGGAGGGCGGGATATCTCGAATCTCGTTGGCGATGGAGGCTTCGGAGGCGTTGCGAGAGCAGTCACGGAACACACCAAGAGCTAGAAACAGCCCGGCGACGGCGAAGAAGGCCGCAAAGAGGGAAAGGAATCTAACTAGGTTACCCATTTGTTGTTGCACCAATGAAGGGCTTTGACGGATCTATTGTATATCCTGATGTCATGGTTGAGTGAATTCAAGGACTACGCGGCCTACGTGGCGGCGTTGTTGTATTAGTTGGAGGGCGGATTTCCATTGGGTCCAGGGGAGGGTGTAGGAGATTGTCGGGACGATTTTGCCTTGGGCGACTAGCTGGGCGGCTTGCTCGACGTGATGGCGGGTGGCGCCGACGGAGCCGGAAATTTGGAGCTCGCGGAAGATGATTTCCGGTAGGGGGAGTTCTGCTTTGGCGCGGGCGACTTCGCCGAGGAGGATGAGGCGGCCGTTGGGAGCGATTGCACGGAGGGTTTGGGGGAAGAGGGGGGAGCCGACGGTGTCGAGGGCGACGTTAGCGCCGCGGTCTTCGGTGAGGGCGAGAACGATTTCGGAGAAGTGGAGCTCGCCGGTGGGGATGACGTCGGAGGCGCCGAGGGCTTCTAGGGCGGGGGTCTTGGATTCGTCGGAGGTGACAGCGAGGACGCGGGCGCTGCGGAGGCTGGCGAGTTGGATGAGGTGGGCACCGAGGCCGCCGGAAGCGCCGGTGACGAGGACGGTTTCGTCCTGCTGGATTTGGGCGTTTTCGACGGCCTTGATGGCGACGCCGATGGGGCAGGCGAGGAGGGATGCTTGGGGCCAGGGGATTTCTTTGGGGATTTTGACGAGGGTGTTTTCTCGGACGGCCAGGAGTTGGGCCATGCCGCCTTTCATGCCGTGGCCGATGGCCTGTCCCTGGGGGCAGAGTCGTTCGAGATTCCGGGCACAGAAGTGGCAGCGTCCGCAGGCGTCGGTTAGGAGGGGGACGACGTGGTCGCCGGGGCGGAGGGTGGTGACGTTGGGGCCGACAGCTATGACGACGCCGGCGACTTCGTGGCCGGGGATGAGGGGTATCTGCACGCCGCGTCGGAGGGCGCCGTTCATGACGAGGAGGTCGTGGTGGCAGAGGCCGCAGGCTTTGACTTGGACAAGGGCGTCGGAGTCGCCCAAAGAGGGGATGGGGAGGTCTGCGACGGTTAGGCGGGGGAAGGGGGATGGTTGTTGGAGGATGAGGGCTTTCATGGGGCGGTTATGGGTGGGGCCGAAGACGGGGATGGGTTTCTGTACCCGCCTCCGCGGGCACAAGAGGAGAGAGGGAAGGGACCCCGCCGCCGCCAGATTCTTCGCCGCGGGGCCTCCTCAGAAAAAAGAAGGGGACGGGGCGGGTTGCGGGGATTGGATGGGTTGGTTGATAATTGCTCAAGAGGGACTCTCAGGGGTTTAGGGTAATCTTAGCAGAATTGGATTCTTCACTTCGTTCAGAATGACAAGAAAGTGTTCAGGATGAGGGAAAATCGTTCGGGGTGAGGGAATGGAGTTAGGAATGACGGGAAAAGGAGAGGTCAGATGAAGCTTGGCGCGCACGTATCCACCTCCGGCGGGATCGACACTTCCATAGACAGGGGGGTGGACATCGGCTGTGAGGCCATTCAGATATTCGGGTCGGCGCCTCAGAGGTGGTCGTTCAAGATGCCGCCGGAGGAGAATATGGCGGCCTTCAAGGAGAAGCGGGAAGGTTCCGGGATCGACTCGGTGTTCTTCCATTGCATATACCTGATAAACCTGGGCAGCCCCAAGACCCGCAACGTGAAGATGGGGATAAAGTCGCTGAAGAACTACATGGACCTGGCCCACGACATCGGCGCGGACGGAATCATATTTCATCCAGGGAGTCACATGGGGAGGGGCTACGACGCGATTCTGAAGCAGACGGTGGAAAGCATAATCGACGTGCTGGAGGACTCGCCGGAGGGGCCGTGGCTGACTATCGAGAATACGGCGGGGATGGGGCGGCACATCGGGTCGAAGTTCGAGGAGATTGGGCAGATAATTCAGACGGTGGGGAGTCCACGAGTGAAGGTGTGCCTGGACACGCAGCACAGTTTTGCCGCGGGATACGACTTTTCGACGAAGGAGGGGTTGGAGGCGGCGATGGACGAGTTCGACAGGGAGATTGGATTGGACCGGCTGGCGGCGGTGCACGCCAACGATTCGAAGCAGCCGCTTGGATCGGGGGTCGACAGGCACGAGAACATCGGGCAGGGACACATCGGGGTTGAGGGGTTCGAGAACATCATGCGGCACCCCGCGTTCAGGGACGTGCCGTTTTTCCTGGAGGTGCCGGGGATAAACCGGAGCGGGCCGGACAAAGAGAATCTGGACATTCTGAAGGATATTCGGTCGCGACTGGGCATTGATCCGTGATCCGGTTGAGCGAGGATGAGTTCGAGGAGATGGTGGTCCGCTGTTATGAGGGGCTGCCGGAGGCGTTGTTAGGATACCTTCAGAATTTGGACATTGTGGTGGAGGAGTGGCCCAGCGAAGAGGTGCTGGCGGATACGGGGACGGGGAGGGCCGACGGACTGCTGGGGTTATACATGGGGGTTCCGCGGCTGGAGCGGGGGGATGATCTGCCTTTTTTGCCGGACAAGATTACGCTGTACCAGCGTCCAATTGAGGGGATTTGCGGAACGAGGGAGGAGGTGGCGGAGGAGGTGAGGAAGACGCTGCTGCACGAGGTGGGGCACTACCTTGGGATGGACGAGGAGCATTTGGACCGGCTGGGGTATTCCTAGGGCCTGAGGGGTTGGAAGATTGTCGGCAGCTGGGAAGGGTCAGGAAGTAGCCGACAAGAGGTGGTCAATGGGCACGTCCAGGGCGATTGAGATTTTCAGGACTGCGCCGATGGTGAGGTTCTGACGCCCGTGTTCTATGGAGCTGATGTAGGTGCGGTCGAGGCCCGATAGGTCGCCCAATTCCTGCTGAGTAATCTTCTGGGACGTTCGGATGGCTTTGATGCGGCGGCCCAGGAAGTCCAGGTGTTGCTGGAGTGACAGCTTTCTGGCGGAGAGTCCGACCAGGCGGCGGGCGTGCTGAACGGCATTGAAGACGGAGATAGCGAGAGCATCACATCCGATGGAGTCAGCATTGGGCATTGCCAGGAGAAGGGACCTACCGCCGAGGATTATCTTTGGGCCAGGGGAGCCAAAGGCGCGGATGGATTCGACGGCGGCCTTGGCATTGGGGAGAAATTCGGGCAAGGTGGAGGAGAGGAGGACCACGTCCCCGCTGCGGAAGGCAACATATTCGCCGAGGTCCCTGGCCGGGGTGGCGTTCCCGAGGAAGTCGACATCCCAACCATCCATAATGAGGAAATCGGCCACGAACCGGGCACCGATGGAGTGTTGATCGCCCTCGAGGGGAGTGACGATAGCCCGCAATCCCAGAGGTGCGGGGGGTTGGACCTTTTGTCGGAGCAGGGCCATGGCCTCCAGGGTGATGGAGGTTGCGACATGCTCCTGGGCGATGTTGATGACGCCATTCACCCATTGTTCGCCGATGCGAATCTGGGAGGGCTGGAGAATGTTCAGGTAGATGTCCGACAGGCTTGCGCCGCGACTGAGGGCCTGGTCAATAATGGAGTGGGCCTGAGCGGATTGACCAAAGACAGCGGCCTCGAAGAATTTCTTGCGGGCTTCAGACAGGCGGAAGCCGATATCCATGGGTGGGGACCTCCTTAACGTGGAGTGCAGATGTAGATGATATTAGACATATTCTATCAAGGATATTAAATTACGTCTATACCAAATAGATTAAGGAGGAGTGGACTGTGGAGATAATTCAGATTATAGCGATTGTTCTTGCGGCTGTGGGGGCGGTGAATTGGGGTCTGGCGGCCTTGTTCAAGCTAGACCTGGTGGCTTTGGTGTGCGGCGGGATGAAGTTTGGAGAGGTGAATGGGCTGTCTAGGATTGTGTACGTACTGGTGGCGGTAGCGGGAATAATTGCCCTGACGGCGATTGGAGAGATAGCCTAGTTGTAATTTGAGTACGGTCCGCATGGGTCCCAGATGTCGTGAGTCAAAGGCGCGTGTGCTCAGGACGGAGTCTGCTCAGAGGAGGCGCCTGCTCTTTTGAGCCTGGTAGGTGGGCAGAAGAAGGGGAGTGGGTCGAGCCGTTATGGTTGACGGGCTTTTTGGAGACGGGCTTCGGCGAGGAGGTCGGCGGCCTGGGCGGTGGTGATGTCATCGTCGGCAGCCATTCGTAGAACTCGCTGGATGGTGTTGTAGATTCCCTCGGTCTTTTGGCGGGCGAGGGCTTCGTCGTAGGCCATGCCGACCTCGCAGGAAGCGTTGATTATGCCGCCGGCGTTGATGACGTAGTCGGGGGCGTAGAGGATGCCGCGCCGGGCGAGGGTCTTCGCGTCTTCCGGTGAGCTCAGCTGGTTGTTGGCGCCACCGGCGATGATGGGGCACCTGAGGCGGGGTATGGTGTGGGGATTGATGACGCCGCCGAGGGCGTTGGGGGAGAACATGTCGCAGTCGACGTCGTAGATGTCGTCGGGGGCGACGGTGCGGGCGCCGAGGGCTTCGGCGCGTTGGAGGGCGTCGGGGAAGATGTCGGTGACGACCAGGTTGGCGCCCTCGGCGATGAGGTAGGGGGCGAGGTTTTCGGCGACGTGGCCGTAGCCCTGGATGGCGATTGTTTTTCCGTTGAGGGAGTCGTTGCCCCACTTTTCCTGGGCGCAGGCTTTCATGCCAAGGTAGACGCCAAGGCCGGTCATGATGGAGGTCTCGCCGCTGCCGCCGTGCTCGAGGGGCAAGCCGACGACGTGGTCGGTCTCCTTGGCGACGTGGACCATGTCTTCCGGAGTGGCGCCGACGTCCTCAGCGACGATGAACTTTCCACCGAGGGTGTCTATGGAGCGTCCGAAGCTGCGAAAGAGGGCTTCGGTCTTGTCGACGCGAGGATCAGCGATGATCAGGGCTTTGCCGCCGCCGAGGTCTAGCCCGGCGAGGGCGGACTTGTAGGTCATGGCCCTGGAGAGGCGGAGGACGTCTTCGAGGGCGGCTTCTTCGGTCGGGTGGGGCCAGATTCGACATCCGCCACAGGCGGGGCCGAGGGTGGTGTCGTGGATGGCGATGAAGGCCTTGAGGCCCACGGCGGGGTCGGTGCAGACGAGGAGCTGCTCGTGGCCTTCTTTTGTCATGAAGTCGAGGATTTGCAAGGGGCTATCCTTCCGCATTGGATGCGAATTTAGTGGGGGTGGTGGAGTTGTTGGTGGGGGTTGGAAAGGAGTGGCAATGAAGGTAAAAGTGACTATAATCATAACATGGTGAAGTTTCTGCATACGGCTGACTGGCAGCTTGGGATGACGCGGCATTTCCTGAAAGGGGAGGCGCAGGCGCGATTCAATGACGCCCGGTTGAATGCCATTGAGCAGATAGGGAGCATCGCGATTAACGAGGGGTGCCAGTTTGTGGTGGTGTGCGGGGACGTTTTCGAGTCGAACCAGGTGGAGCGGCAGGTATTGACGCGGGCTTTGGAGCGGATGGGGGCGGTTTCCGGAGTCACGTTTTACCTGCTGCCGGGCAATCATGACCCGCTTGATGCTGCGTCGATATATAGGTCTCCGACCTTTACCAAGCACCGACCTGACAACGTGGTGGTGTTGGACGGGTCGGGGACGGTCCAGCCGGTTCCGGGGGTGGAGTTGATCGCGGCGCCGTGGCGGAACAAGCATCCGACTACGGACCTGGTGGCGGAGGCCTGCCGGGGGTTGGGGGCAACGCACGCTATCCGCATTGTAGTGGGACATGGGGTGGTGGACTCCATGTCTCCAAACCCGGATGATCCGAGGCTTATCAGTCTCGCAAGACTGGAGGAGAAGGTTGAAGCGGGCTTAATTCAGTTCGTGGCTCTTGGGGATCGGCACTCCAAGACCGACGTGGGTTCGACGGGGCGGGTGTGGTATGCAGGGGCGCCGGAGCCGACGGACTATGATGAGGTTGATCCGGGGCACGTGCTGGTGGCGGAGTTGGACGCCTACGGCGCCAACGTTGGTGCGCGACAGGTGGGGACTTGGCGGTTCGTCCGCCGCGAATGGCAGTTGAGCGAGGATGATGACTTGCACGCGCTGGAGGATTGGCTAAAGTCGCAGCCTAACAAAGAGCGATGCATCGTAAAGCTGGGGCTGGTGGGGACGGTATCGCTGGCGCAGAAGGCGCGGCTAGACGGGATTCTAGAGGATATGGCAGACCGATTCGCGGCACTGGACGCGTGGGAAAGTCGCAGCGATCTGGCGGTCATGCCCAATAACGTGGATGTTGAGGAGATCGGGCTGTCGGGGTTTGCACGGGAGGCGCTGGAGGAACTTAGCGAGAAGGCTACCGCGGAGTCTGGGGAGGAATCGTTGGTGGCCCGGGACGCGTTGGCGCTGCTGTACCGGCTGGCGGGGGCGCGAGAATGAAGTTGCATCGGATACGGCTGCGGAACTTCCGCGGGGTGCGGGACAGGGAGGTCGAGTTCGCCGAGAGCGGGGTGACGATTGTGGAGGGGCCGAACGAGGTGGGGAAGAGTTCCATAGCTGAGGCGCTGGAGCTGGCAATCGAATACCCGGATTCGTCCAGACACAGGAAGATCCAGAGCGCAAAGCCGGAAGATCGGGACGAAGGGCCGGAAGTCGAGATCGAAATGTCGACGGGGCCTTACGTATTGACGTACCAGAAGCGGTGGATTCGCAGGCCGACCACGACTCTGAATGTCACGGCGCCGCAGAGCGAAAATCACACGGGGCGGGCCGCGCACGACAGGCTTGAAGCGATACTGAGGGAAACGTTGGACGATGATTTGCGCCTCGCGCTTCAGATTGAGCAGGGAACGGAGTTGAAGCTGCCCAGCTTTTCTATTCCTTCAATGAGGAGGGCGTTGGAGAACGCAACGGACGGGGATGCATCCGATGCCGAAGATGAGGATCTGGTGGAGCGGATAGGGGTGGAATTCGAAAGGTACTGGACGGCGACGGGGAGGGTGACAGGGAAGCGCATTGCGGCTGCGAAAGAGGTGGAAGAGGCACGGGAGAGGGTCCAAGGCCTGAAGGAGCAGATGGACAAAATCGAGGGAGACGCGGCGGAGATGGTGCGGCTGGCGGAGGAAGCCAGAGGAATCGCCCAGACGCTCCAGGAGCTTGCGGAGAGTGAGCGTAAGCTGACCGAGGAATGGGCCGCCATCGACCGGCTGCAGACGGACCTGGAGCGGATAGACGCTGTCCACGTGGCCGCTTCGTCGAAGCGTCAGCAGGCTTTGGGGGAGCATCAGCATCGGGAAGAGATGAAGGACGACCTGGAAGACGGTGCAAAGGCGCTGACCGACCTGGAGGCGGAGGCGGAACTGGCGGCCCCCGCCCTGTTTGCTGCCACAGGACAGAGCGAAGAGGCTGCGGTGAGCCTGAAGGCGGCCGCAGATGCGCTGCGCCGTGCCAGGGAGGGACAGGACAGGGCATTCGGGGACAGGAACTTTCTTCAGGACGAAATCGACGAAGAGCTAATCTCCGAGCGTTACGAACGTTACAAGGACGCAAGGCAGCTACTCAGGGATTCCGAGGAATTTTTGGAATCGGCCAAGGTGAACGAGGAAGTTCTGGCGGACATAGAACGCGCCTACAACGAAGACATGAAGGCCCAGGCGGCGGTGGAGAGCGCCGCCGCGAAGGTGGAGGCCACGGCGCTTTCGGACATCGCACTCAGACTTGACGACGAAGAGTTTGAGCTGGAGACAGATGAGAGGCGTGAGATTCTCGTTGAAGATCGGGTGGAGTTGTCTGTGCCCGGCGTGGTCCGATTCAGGGTCAGCGCCGCGCCTGAGGCGCGGGTTCTGGCGCAGCAGCGTCGCGGTGTTCACGAAGAGTATCTGCGCCTATGCGCCAGGGTTGGAGTCTCCGACTTTGAGGATGCGAGGAGGGCGGAACAAGCGCGAAGGGACGCGATTCGAAACCGGGATGACGCACGGGCGGCAATGAGGCGCGAACTGAGGGACTGGACGGCGGAATTCATGGCAAGCAGGATTGCGAGTCTCAAGGCAAACGTAGTCTCGTATCCGCAGCAGCGGGCTGAGGGCCCGCCTATGCCGGTGAACCTGGACGAAGCACTTCGAATTGCAAGGGAGTCGTCGGGGAAGGTGGAGGACTGCGAAAGGGAATTGCAGGTGCGGGAGACGGTGTGGAAGGAAAGGGAAGAGTATCTCAACAAGGTGAGGCTTCAACAAGCGGAGCTGGCGGCGAGGGTCGACGTGGCGCGGGGACGGCAGAAGGAAGCGTCGGAGCGATTGGCGGCGGCGAGAGAGAGTGTAAGCGACGAGGACATTTTGGTCGCCCTGAACATGGCGAAGCAGGTGTTTGAAGTCTCGATAAAGTCGTTGGAAGAGGCCAAGGGGAGGCTGAAGGCGGCAGACCCGGATTCCTTGAGGGCGAGGCTCGACAACGTGTCCGACGCGAAGGGCCGCCTCGAGACGCAGCTGCGGACAAATGAGGGCCGCCAACACGAGATTCGGGCCAGCCTGGAGTTGCGAGGAGAGATGGGCCTGCACGGCAGCTACGAAGGAGCCGTGAGTCGATTTGAGCAGGCACAGCGGGAGC
Organism: uncultured Dehalococcoidia bacterium; assembly: GCA_951812825.1. GTDB lineage: Bacteria > Chloroflexota > Dehalococcoidia > Lucifugimonadales > JAPULR01. The sequence continues at coordinate 1,942,112 of OX638324.1, forward strand.
ATGAGGGAGAGGAGAGCCGGGCAAGGGCCGCGAAGCTGTTGAAGGAGACGTTTGACAAGCACCGCCGGCTGGCGAACCAGCGCAACATCAAACCGCTGAAGGAGCGGATTGACTGGCTGGGCGGCTTGGTGTTCGGGCCGACGTTTGAGGTGAAGCTGGACGATGAAGAGTTGCGGGTGGTGGGTCGGACGCTTGACGGGGTGACGTTGGAGGTGGACCAGTTGAGCACGGGGGCGAGGGAGCAGCTGGGGGTGTTGAGCCGGTTGGCGTGCGCGGCCATTGTCAGCCCGGAGGACGGCGGGGCGCCGGTGATGATAGACGACGCCTTGGGGTGGAGCGACCCGCAGCGGCTGCAGAGCATGGGAGCGGCGATTGCCGTGGCGGGGAAGCAGTGTCAGATTGTGATTCTGACGTGTTTTCCGGGGAGGTATGCCCACGTGGGGAACGCTGAGGTGGTGAGGTTGTAGGGGGAGGGGATAGCGTCCCCCCGCCACCAGATTCTTCGTCGCGGGGCCTTCTCAGATAAAAGAGGGGGAGGGCGGTTCGCGAACCGCCCCTACGGGTGAGGGACGTGGGTTGTGCCAGGCTACCACAAGAGCCGCTCTTGCGTCGGAGCGGGATGGTTCCTGCAACGAGACCCTTCGACTTCGCTGCGCTGCGCTCAGGGTGACATGTGGGGGTGAGGGGGAACAGGGGGGGTTAGCGGAGGGTGCGGGTATCGCCGGTGCGGCGGGTTATTCGCTGCTGGTCGAGGTATTCGAGGAGGGGGAGGACGTATTTCCGGCTGGAGTTCAGGAGGGTGCGGGCTTCGGCGACGGTGATACTGCCGGTGTCCTGGATGTGCTTGGTGACGGCATCTACCATTTTACCGTAGGCGTCTGCGCTGAAGATTACGGAGCCGTTGACTTTGACTACCTGCTTGCGGTCGATGAGGAGGGCTAGAAGCTCGGGGCTGACGTCGGCGTCGGTGGGTGGAGAGAAGGGGTTCGCGTGGAGCTGGGCGACATAGGCCTGGGCGGCGCGTTCCTGGTTGGGGGTCATGGTTGCCTGATAGCCGGGGGTGCGTACTACGGCGCCGTCTTCGTCGACGAGTTGGTCGTCGACGAGACGGGAGAGAAGCTGAGGGAAGGCGGTGGAGGGGACGCCGAGGCGATTTCTGAATTCCTCCTTGGGGATGCCGCTGCGGAGGGGATGGAGAGTGTGGTAGTCCCTGAGGGTCCTGGCGATCTGGCGAACGAGGCGCTGCCAGCCACGGTGGGAGTAGACTTCTGAGTTTGGGCCGGGGTGAGTTCCTCCGAGGAGGGTAACGCTGCCGGAATTGGCGAGGTCTTCGATGGCGGGCTGGACGTCTGCGAGGGTGAGGTTGCTACGCTGGGCGAGGGTGGTGAGGTTGCAGGGGCCCCACTGCTCGACGGCGCCGAGGATGAGCTCTTCCAGGGTTCCCTCATCCATGGCCTGGAGGCTGTTAAGCACGGATTTTGTGAAGGGGCGGTGACGGCGGGGGAAGGGGTCGACGACCTTGCCGCCGCCGATGGTGGTCTCGGTGTCGCGGACTACGAAGAAGTCGCCCTTGACGAGGGGGAGGGCCTCCGTAAGGTGGATCTGTGCCCAGGCTTCGTTGCCGGGCTGAAGCTGGCGGGAGTCGAGGAGGCGGATTCGGGCGCTGGACTCGCTGACGTGGGAGTGGAAGGAGACGCGGGCGTTGTGCTTCATGGGGCGGGGAGCGTCGGCAAGCAGCTTGACCTTGGCGTCGAGCATGGTGGTGGGCTGAAGCCAGCCGGGGATGGTGACGGTCTCGCCGCGCTGGGCGTGGTCGTAGGAGACGCCGGAGATGTTGACGGCTAGGCGGCGGCCGGGGTCTGCTTCGGTGAGCTTCTGGCGGTGGCTCTGGAGGCCGCGGATGCGCCCGCGGAGTTGGGATGGGACTAGTTCGATGTCCTGGCCGACGGTTAGGGTGCCGTCGATGAGGGTTCCTGTAACGACGGTGCCGAAGCCGGAGACGGTGAAGGAGCGGTCTACGGCGAGGCGGGGACGGCCGAGGTCGGCACGGGGGGTGGTTTCGGCGAGGATGGCGTCCATTTGGCGGAGGAGTTGGTCGAGGCCCTGACCGGTGGTGGCGGAGAGGGTGAGGATGGCGGCGTCTTCGAGGACGGTGCCTTCCAGGGCTTCGACGGTCTCCATTTGGGCGAGTTCGAGGAGGTCATCGTCGACGAGGTCGGATTTGGTGAGGGCGACGAGGCCCCTTTTGACGTTGAGGAGGTCCAGGATGGCGAGGTGCTCGCGGGTCTGGGGCATGACGCCTTCGTCGGCGGCGACAACGAGGAGGGCCATGTCGATGCCGCCGACGCCGGCGAGCATGTTGCGGACAAATCGTTCGTGACCGGGGACGTCGATAATGGAGACTTCCTGGCCGGAGGGAAGGGTTAGCCAGGCGAAGCCAAGGTCGATGGTCATGCCCCGTTCCTGCTCCTGGGGGAGCCTGTCCGGGTTTATGCCCGTGAGGGCCTGTATGAGGGTGGACTTGCCGTGGTCCACGTGGCCCGCGGTGCCGACGACGTACATGTTTGCTTCCAGAGGTTGAGGTGGTTCAAGGATATCAGGATGGGGGGTTTGGGGGGAAGAGTGGGGGTAGGGTTAGACGTTGAAGAGGAAGGTGATGACGTCGCCATCCTGGACGGGGTAGCGGCGGCCTTCGGAGCGAAGGAGGCCCTGGCGGCGGGCTTCGGCGATGGTTTCGCAGGCGATCATGTCGTCGAAGGAGACGACTTCGGCGCGGATGAAGCCGCGTTCCATGTCGGAGTGGATTGTGCCGGCGGCGGTGGCGGAGTCGGAGCCATCCATGACGGTCCATGCCCGGACTTCTTCGGAGACGTGGGTGAAGAAGGTGACCCTATTGAGGAGGGTGAGGGTTTTGGCGAGGAGGAGGTCTTTGCCGGACTGCTGGACGCCCATGGACTCGCGGAATTCATGCTCGTCCTCGGGGGAGAGCTGGGCAAATTCCCACTCGAGGCCGGCGCAGATGGTGATGGGGTAGGCGTCGGGTTGGGTCTGAGACGCGGCGTTTTCGCCGATGTTGTAGACGGTCATCACGGGCTTGTGGCCGAGGAGGTTGTAGTTGGCGAGGATGCCGGACTCCTCGGTGGTGAGGGGTTGGGAAGCGAGGGGTTGGCCCACTTCCATTTCGTCACTGACGCGTTTGAGGAGGGCGCTTTCTCTGATGAGGAGGTCGCGTTCCCGGCCGCGGGCGCCTTTCATGTTGTCGTCGACGCGTTGGGCGCGCCGTTCGAGGATAGCGAGGTCGGCGAGGATAAGTTCGTCGGACATGGCGGTGGCGTCGGACTCCGGGGTAGGGGGGCCGGCGGCCTCGGGGACGGTGGGGTCCAGGAAGGCGCGGACGACGCGGATGAAGGCGTCGGCGCCCTGGAGGGCGTTGAGGGACTGTCCTTGGAAGTAGCCGAAGCCCTGGTCGGACGAAGGCGGAGGCGGCAGGTCCCAGAAGGTGATTTCGGCGGGGGTTATCTTGGTGGGGTTGAAGAGGCGGGCGAGGTCGTCGAGGCGGGAGTCGGGGACTTTGCTTATGGCTTTGACCACTCTTTCCTGGGCGTTGGGGCGGCTTTGAGCGCCGCCGGTGAGGACGTTGAAGAGGGTGGTTTTGCCGCTGCTGCGTAGGCCGATGAGGGCGACTTCCATGGTAGGTGCAGGATAACCCTCAGCGGAGGGATTTGCCAGAGGGGGTGGGTTGAATCCAATAGTGAGACTTAGTATGTAATGCGAACCTATTCGTTTAAGAAAACGACAGACGTGCTTGGGATTCGATTTTATATTCGACTAAGTATCAAAACGTGCCTGAGCCGATTCGTTTCAGGCGTGGGGAGTCGTTTCCTGCAAGAATCGAGGAATCTAACCGGTGTTGGCGATATAGCGTATTCCTTTATGTCTGGGCATGAATTCATGGTGCAATGATATCGGATAAGGAAGCATCTGGGCAACGGGAAGGTGTCACAAGAGAGGCGCTGTCGCTAAGGGGAGTCTTTTGGGTTAAGATTTCCGCAACGTTTGGTTATGGGGGAGATGTTTAGTTGGCGGTAATTGTGCTGCATGGGGACTCTTTTCTGGTGGCGGAGTCGCTGGCCGAGATTCGACGGGGGCTGGGGCCGGAGGACCTGCTGGAGAGCAACACGCACAAGCTAAACGGCAATTCGGTGTCGCTGGCCGAGATTCAGGCCGTGAGCAACGCGATGCCTTTCCTGTCGGACCACCGGCTGGTGGTGGTGGAAGGGCTGCTGGGGTCCTTCGAAGCGCGGGGACCGCGTGGCAGGGGTGGAGGCACTTCGAGGAACCGGTTGGCCCGATGGGAAGGACTGGGAGAGTATGCGGAGGAGGTGCCTTCGACGACATGCCTCATCTTCGCGGATGAGATGCTGCGGGCGAACAACCCCTTGTTGCGGGGGCTTACGGGGAGCGCCGAGGTGAGGCGGCTGCCGGTGCCGCGGGGGGAGGAGCTGGCTCGGTGGATTCGTAACAGGGCGAAGGCCAAGGGGGCCAGCATTTCGCCAGCGGCGCTACGCCTGCTGAACCAGTTTGTGGGGCCGAATCTGCGTCTGTTGGACTCGGAGTTGGAGAAGCTGTCGTTGTACGCAGGGGAGAAGCAGATAGACGAGGGGCACGTGCGTCGGATGGTGGCGCAGGTGCGGGAGGCGAGTATATTCGCAGCGGTGGACGCAATCGTCCAGGGGAATCCATCTCTGGCGCTGCGGTTGCTGCGGAAGCTGCGGGACGACGGGGCGGCGTTGCCGTACATTCAGGCGATGATTGCGCGGCAACTGCGGTTGGTGACGGTGGCGAAGGAGCTGGTGGAGACGGGGGTTCCGCGGGGGGAGATGGGGGCGCGGCTGGAGCTGCGGGCGGATTTTGCGGTGAGGAAGACGCTGGAGCAGTCGAGGAGGTTTTCGTGGCCTCGGTTGAAGGGGTTGTATGCTTGTCTGCTGGAGATGGATTTGGCCATCAAGCAGGGCCGGCAGGATGAGGACCTGGCGTTGGAGCTGCTGGTGGCGCGGGCGGCGGTGTTGCGGTAGGTTTTTCTTCCCCTGCCAGGGTGGGAAGTTTGGGAATTGGCGCTCGATGAATGGGAGATTTTCCACTCCGCTTCGCTGTGTTCAGGATGAGATGTGGGGTGCAAGGGGGAGGGGTGAAGAAGGGAGGGGGTTACAGCGGGGGGAATTCCCAGAATCGCTTGCGGAGACGCCGGGAAGACGGACTGGGTTGGGAGGCTTTTTCGGGGACGGTGGGGGTGCACTGGCCGGAGCGCAGGGCGGAAACGAGATCGTCGAGGTCGTTGATTCTGGTCTTGAATTGGGTGGCGCACATGCCCAGGTCGCCGGGGGAGTGGCTGTCGCTTCCGCCTACGCCGGGCAGGGACACGGCATGGGCGAGCTTAATTGAGAAGGCGTTTTCGACCCTGGAGCCTCGGCCATTGAGGGTCTCCATGGCGTGACAGTAACGGAAGGTCTTTTCCTTCGCCGTCTGCCGGAGGATGGACGTCTGGCTGGCGGATGCGAGTTGGCCGACGCCTCGCCTACGGTAGGGGTGGGCGGCTACAAGAGCGCCGCCGGCGGATTCCACCTGCTCATAGAGGAAGGGGAGCTTGTGCATACCGAAGGCGTATTCGTTCAGGCCGAAGACGAGGAAGTGGCCATCTTCCGTGTTCACCTCGCAGCCGGGGAGGAGGAGAATGCCGTATCGACGTCCGAGGCGGGACAAGTCGTCGGGGTCCCAGAAGGCATCGTGCTCCGTGATGCAGATGCCGTCCAGTCCAAGGCCCTTGGCCTCCAGGGCGAGTTCTTCCGGCGACTGAATGGAGTCGTAGGAGTGGGCGGCGGTGTGGGTGTGCAAGTCTATGAACATTTTCGGAAGTGGATTAGAGGTCGTGGCAAGCTTGGTGGACAGTTTAGCCCTTTCAGTATATCTCCACTGGGTAGTTCAATTACAATACCTATCTTCCCATATCGATAGCAGATTGGTAACATTAGCGTCCCACCGTGAGTATCTTCTGCATGCTTTCGCAATAACGTGTTATCCATATGGGTAACCAATGAGTTAATCCCAAAGAGGAGTATTTTAATTGCCTCCAGCCATTCGAACGCAGCGCGCAAATCTCATGATCGGCCTATATCTAGCGCGCGGGCGTTTCGGTGCAACGTTAGATGACATTTTGCAGGTGCGCTTAGGATATACTCCAGGTGGGCGCTTTCCCAGAGAACAATACGAGAAACTGTTTAGGAATGCCCAGCGAGCTGGGAGAGAAGCATTTCGCAAAAGGACTCCAGGTTACTTCACCTTCAACGCCATGCCTTTTGGAAACCGTTACATATATAAGGCAACATGGTATGTATGGATAAATCCTCAATCGGGGCAACCACAGACAGTTCCATTGCTCGCTGGTGACTTAGCCTCAATGGTAAGAACCAGAAGTAGGGACGTAGACACTCGCGAATCTACGACCAGAAGTGTCCGAACTGCCGACAACATCAATGAGCAGCGACAGGCGATTCAAGGGCAAGATTGGTCTGCATTGCAGGATCTTCAAGCAAGGATGATTGAGGATGGGAGCCTCGGGGAGATTCTGTCTGGTTTTCATGGTCTTCAATATGCCGAAATTCAAAAGATTATTCCAGTGCTCCCGAATCGTCCTATGCGATTTCAGTTTCAGAGGGACGCCCAGAATATCCAACAGCTGAGTAGAAGGCTACGGCAAGCACAGGACTCGTTGGGCCGACAGTTAACCTCTTGGGTGATGCTGCAAACTGGAGTACCAAATAACGCACCTCAATTGGCTTTGCAACAAGCACAACAAAGATTGGCTAATCTGTAGAATGGACGGAGGATGAATTGTGAGAATCGACGATTTGGAAGCCCTCGTTCTACGCCCCTTGCAAGAGTGGTATGGCTCTATTTTGCACGTACCATGTGAATTGATAAAGCCGGACCCCGAAAACCTTAGACAGGAGTTTGATGATGCCGACCTTATCGACTTGGGGAGGAACATGGTTGAGGTGGGACAGCTAGATGAGATTACGGTATTCCCGATCCTTATTAACGATACTTCGTGGGCGGGGTTTTTTGACCTGCATGATGGTGAACGTAGATGGCGCGCCGCTCAACTGACGAATCAGCCGACCCTGCGAGCTAAGATTGTTCCAAGACCATCTCCGGAAGAACTGACATTTAAGAAGGTAAGTCGAGTCCTGCAAACGAGATCTCTCGACCCAGAGACTAAGTTGACTGCTTTGAAGAAGTCATTTGTCGATTTGGGTATACTTGAATTGCCGGATAAATGGGATTCATTTAGAGACAAGCTTGGTGGTGGACCGGATTGGCCCCAGCTTGTAAGGGTGTTGAAGTTGCATCCGCGAGTTCAGGGCATGTTTGAAAAGGGTCAAATTAACTTCACTATTGCTCATTCAGTGGGCCGTCTACCACAAAAGAACCAAGCTCAAGTGGCTGAGTATGCCGTAGTTAACAAGATCAGCGGTAGATTTCTGTCTACTCAGATGGTGCCCTATCTGGTAAAGAATCCAGATGCGAGCCCTGCACAAGCCTTTGAGCACGTTCGCGTCGGAGGATGGCGTCAGTATACCAAGAGTCCCTATGCCAAGGGTTCAGCCCCACCCACACAAGAGCAAGTCGAGAGATTTCTTGAAGCGTGTGTTGCATGGGAACGAGCGTGGGAGACTGTGGTAATAAATGGGTTAGTTCACCATGTCGGGGACAATCCTCATTATGTCCATAGACTGAAGGATGCCAGTATAAGGATACAAGAGAGAGCTTTGGCGTTGGCGGAGCGAATGAGATCGTCGCAACAGGAAAAGGCAGTTGATGGCAAGGTTCCGCATTCGATTCCTGAAGTTATTGCCAGCGATTAGAGGGCGTACCGTTAACAATTCTTGCTTCTAACCGCCTGCGCTTCGGAGGGCGAATGCTGACTAGCAAAGCCTTCTGTAAGCTATGGATTTTGTTGATATGGGGGATTGCGTGTGCTATATTGCGGTATCCCCCTTTCAGGTGGGCAATCTGTGCTTGAAGATTATTTCCGCCAGTACGGCCTGATAGCCATCTTTGTCGTGGTGGCGTTCATTGTTCCAACCAGCATGCTGGTGCTTTCCTTCATGCTTTACCGGCTGGGGATTCGGCCACAGAAGCCGACGGCGGTGAAGCAGGACATCTACGAGTGCGGGATGCGGACGATTGGGGGGCGCTGGACGCAGTTCAATTTTCGCTACTATATGTACGCGCTGCTGTTCGTCATCTTCGACGTGGCGGTGATTTTCATCTACCCGTGGGCGGTGCGGATGGGGAAGCTGGGGCTGTTTGCGCTCATAGAGATGGCGGCGTTCATCACCATACTTGGTTTTGGGTGGATATACGCGTGGCGGAAGCGCGATTTGGAGTGGAGTTAGGGTAATGGAATCGGAAAACGGTCTTTCACTGGAGGCGCTGACGCGGAAGCTGGACTTTGAGGAAGGGGCCGTCATCGAGGAGATGCGGCATACCCACCAGAGGCCCTACCCCGAGCCGCTGATTCAGGTGCCGGACGACCTCCAGCGCAACCTGATGGTAACGTCGGTGGACGCGCTGTTGAACTGGGGGCGGAAGTCGGCGTTGTGGCCGGTGGCATTCGGGCTGGCGTGCTGCGCCTTCGAGATGATGGCGACGGCGATGTCGAGGTTCGACATAGCGCGCTTCGGGATGGAGGCGTTCCGGGCTACGCCACGGCAAGCGGACCTGATGATTGTGGCAGGGACGGTGACGTGGAAGATGGCGCCGGCGATTCGTCGCATCTACGACCAGATGGGGGAGCCTAAGTGGGTTATCTCCATGGGGGTCTGCGCCACGAGCGGCGGGCCGTACTATTCCTGCTACAGCGTGGTGCCGGGGGTGAATCACATTGTGCCGGTGGACGTGTACGTGCCGGGATGTCCGCCCCGTCCGGACGCGCTGTTGTACGGGATTATGCAGTTGCACGAGAAGATCAAGCGGTACAGCCTGAAGGGAAGGCCCGCGGGGCAGTAATGACGAGGGCGGTTCAGGGCGAGGAGCTGGCGGGATACGTGCGGCAGAAGTTTCCTGACGCCGTGTGCCAGTGGAAGGGCGAGTCTCTGTGGATTGAGCCTTCGGACTTGCGGGAGGTGGCGGAGTTTCTGAGGGATGAACCTGACCTGGACTTCAAGTTTCTGAATTCGGTATCCGCAGTGGACTACGTTCAATATTTTGAGGTCGTGTACCATCTGACGTCGCTTGAACACAATCACAGCGCGGTAGTGAAGACGCGGTTGTATTCGCGGGAGGCTCCGACCGCGCAATCGGTGGTTGCGGTGTGGCCGGGGGCGGACTTCCAGGAGCGGGAGATCTATGACCTGATGGGGGTGTCCTTCGAGGGGCATCCGAACCTGAAGAGGATAATGCTGTGGGAGGGATTTCCCGGACATCCCCAGCGCAGGGACTTTGAAGACGTGGTGACGTACTGAGGCATCGATGGCCATTCGCACCGAACCGGTAACGATAAACATTGGGCCGCAGCATCCGAGCACCCACGGAGTGCTGCGGCTGCGGGTGACCTTCGACGGCGAGGTGATTGTGGACGTGGAGCCGGTCTTCGGCTACCTGCACAGGGGGTCGGAGAAGCTAGCGGAGGAGCGGAACTACGTGCAGGTGCTGACGCTGACGGACCGGCTGGACTATGTAGCTTCGATGACGAACAATCAGGCCTACTGCATTGCGGTGGAGAAGATGCTGGGAGTGGAGGCGCCGTTGCGGGGACAGTACCTGAGGGTGCTGGCGGCGGAGCTGCAGAGGGCGGCGAGCCACTTGGTGGCGACAGGGTTCCTGCTTCAGGACCTGGGGGCGCTGGCGACGCCGCTGATGTACTGCTTCCGATTCCGGGAGAAGATTCTGGACCTGTTCGAGATGCTGTGCGGGGCGCGGATTACGGTCAGCTACATGAGGCCGGGCGGGGTGTTCAGCGACGCGCCGCCGGACTTCTGGCCCGCATTGGACGACCTGATGCAGGAGGCGCCGCACCTGATTCAGGAATTGGAGCAGCTTCTGATGAAAAACGAGATTGTGCTGGTGCGGACGAAGAACGTGGGAGTGCTTTCGGCGGAGTCTGCGATTGCGAGTTCGGTAAGCGGGCCGGTGCTGCGGGCGAGCGGAGTGGCGTGGGACTGGCGAAAGATGGACCCGTATGACATTTACGACCGGTTGGAGTTCGACGTGCCAGTGGGTGAACGGGGGGACAACTACGACCGGTTCCGGGTGCGGATCGAGGAGGTGAAGCAGAGTCTCCGGATTGTGGAGCAGTGCCGCGATGAGATACATCCCGGGCCGGTGAGGGCGGATGTCGACGCGGAGGCAATAGACCTGGTTCTTGAGCGGAGGGGCGAGGCGGAGAAGCCGCTGGCGGAGGGGCCGGTTCGGGCGGAGCTGCCTTTCGTGCTGCGTCCACCGGCAGGGGCGGAGGCTTACGGACGGGTGGAGGCGCCCAAAGGAGAGCTGGCCTTCTATCTGGTGAGCGACGGAAGCATAGCGCCGTACCGGTGCAAGATACGGTCGCCTTCGCTGATAAACCTGACGGTGCTGCGGGAGCTGCTGGTGGGGTGGAAGCTGGCGGACATGATTGTGACGCTGGGCAGCATTGACATAAACATGGGAGAGGTTGATCGCTAATGACGCCTTTCCTTCAGGAAAACGTGGTGTTCCGGGAGGTCTACTGCTTCCTGGGCGGCAACGAGGGAAACGCAAGCTGGTGCGGCGGGGACGGGCTGCTGCCGGGGGGATTTGAGTGGGCGGCGTACTTTGCGGCGGGATTCGTCATCATGTTCATTCTGGTCAATGCAGCGCTGCTGGGGGCGGCGGTGTTCGTGTGGTCGGAGCGTCGATTGCTGGCGCGGTTCCAGGCGCGTCGGGGGCCGAACCGGTGGGGACCGTGGGGGATTTTCCAGCCCATCGCGGACCTGTTGAAGCTGATAATCAAGGAGGACATCGTTCCTAACGCCGCGGACAGGCTGGCCTTCACGCTGGTGCCGATTATCATGCTGATGGCGCTGCTGTTGAGCCTGGCGGTGATGCCATTCGCGCGGAATACGTACCTGGTGAACCTGAACGTGGGGATTCTGTACATCATCGCGGTGAGCTCCATGAGCACGATTGCGATTTTCATGGCGGGGTGGTCGTCGGCGAACAAGTACGCGATGTTCGGGGCGATGCGGGGGGTGGCGATGCTTATCAGTTACGAGATTCCGCTGGTGCTGTCGCTGGTGGGGGTGGTGTTGATAGTGGGATCGATGTCGCTGGTGTCGGTGGTGGAGGCGCAGACGGTGCCGTTTCTGCTGGTGCAGCCGCTGGGGGCGCTGGTGTTCATGCTGGGGATTTCGGCGGAGCTCAACCGGACGCCCTTCGACATACTGGAGGCGGAGTCGGAGATAATCGCGGGGTATCACACGGAGTACAGCGGGATTAAGTTTGCGCTGATTCAGGCGGCGGAGATGGCGGGGGTGCTGGCCGCGTCCGGGTTCCTGGCGACGATATTCATGGGGGGATGGTCGGGGCCGTTCTGGTCGGGCCAGCTGGGGGCGTTCTGGTTCCTGGTGAAGCTGGCAGGGTTTGTGATGCTGTTCATATGGATTCGGGCGACGTTCCCGCGACTGCGGATAGACCAGATAATGGCGTTTGCGTGGAAGTTCCTGCTGCCGCTGGCGCTGATAAACTTCCTTGTGACGGCGGTACAGGTGTATTTCTTCGGGTTCTACCAAGGCGACGTGCCCGGGGAGTTGACCCGAAACGAATTGTGGATAATGGCGGCGATAAACATACCGGTGGCGCTGATTGCGATAGGGATATTCGGACGTTTCAGCCGGGAGAAGGTGCGAGTGCCGGAGCCGGTGTTCCAGAACATCGCGCCTTCGCCACGGACCATGGAGGTGGACTAGATGTATGGCTTTGGACTGGCAAAGGGCCTGATGGTGACGCTTAAGAATTTCATACGACCGCCGTTTACTATCCAGTATCCGGAGGAGCGTATTCCTCAGCATCCGCGGTTTCGGGGGGAGGAGTTCGCCTGGTATGAGGAGCGGTGTACGGGGTGCGCTTCCTGCGCCAAGTATTGTCCGCTGGGGATCATCAAGATTGTGACGAGCGAGGGCGGCAGGTCTCCCCAAGAGGGAGGGCACTACGACATCGACGTTTTCGACATCGACATTGGACGGTGCATGTTCTGCGGGCTGTGCGTGGAGGCGTGTCCTTACGACGCGCTGTTCATGGGGAGCGGGTTCGAGCGGGGTCGGTATGAGCGTCAGGACCTGGTGATTACGGTGGACGAGCTTCGGGAGGCGGTGAAGAAGCCGAGCACGTGGTTCCGTCCTCAGCTTGAGGATTCCGGGTACGACCCTCACAAGGACAGTGCGTTGGACTGGCGCGCGGTGGGGCGGGAGAAGTGGGAGTGGCACCAGCGAGAGAAGGCGGGGGCGCGGATTAAGTTCCGTCCTGCCCGGGTAGGGGACAAGACCCAAGAGGGCGACGGGGAGGCGAGGAGCTAGTAGATGCTGTTCCAGGACCTGATATTCTGGGCGCTGGCGGCGGTCGCGGTGGTGGGGGCGCTGGGGGTGGTGCTGCTGCGGGACGTGTTTCGCTCGGCGCTGCTGCTGGTGCTGGTGTTTCTGACGGTGGCGGGGCTGTTTTTCTTCTTGGCGGCGGAGTTCTTGGGAATAGTGCAGGTGCTGATTTACGCCGGAGCCATCAGCATTCTGATTATCTTTGCGATTATGCTGACGCAGAATGTGCAGGAAGGAAATCTGCCCAACGGGCTTCAGTTCGCAGCAGTGTTGCTTCCGGCGCTGCTGTTGGTGGCGCTGGCGTTTGTGGCTTTCGACACGGACTGGAGGCTGATTGCGGACTTGCCGGCGGTGGGTGGGACGGCAGTGGAGGACGCAGCGTTCCGGGACAACACGTTCACGCTTTCGAAGCTGCTTCTGGAGAACTACGCGCTTGCGTTCGGCGCTGCGGGAACGCTGCTGCTGGCGTCGATAATTGGGGCGTTATCGCTGGTGAGGGAGAGGTAGGGTGGACCTGGAGAAGTTTCTGGTGCTCTCGGCGATAATCTTTGCCATCGGGCTGTATGGGGCGCTGGCGCGTCGGAACGTTATCACGGTGTTGATGTCGCTGGAGTTGATGTTCACGGCGGTGATTCTGGCGGCGGTGACGATGTCGCGGTACGTGGCGAGCCGGGAAGCGTTGGCCCAGACGGGGGTGGCGACGGAGAGCGTGCTGCAGACGCTGCTGACGGGACAGGTTTTTGCGCTGTTCATCATTGTGGTGGCAGCGGCGGAGATTGCTCTGGGGCTGGGCATAGTCATAGCGTTCTACCGTAGCCGGGAGACGGTGGACATAAGCCAAGCAAATCTGATGAACCGGTAGGCGAATATGTGGGTGGACTTTATGAAGGCGCCAAACCTGACGGTGGCTGAGATGTGGAAAGAGGTGATCGAGGCTGAGGGGCTGCCGGTGAGGCTGCTGCCGGAGGGAGATATTCTGGACTGGCAGGAGAGGGTGGTGTTTCGGGTGATGGTGCCGCGGGGTCGGGAGCACGTGGCCGAGGAGATTTTGAGGAAGCTGTAGGATGGCTGGGTTGATTGAGTACGGTGAAGGGGGATTCACCCCCATCCAAACCTTCCCCCATCGAGGGGGAAGGGTGAAGATGGAACGGTACTCGGTTTCGGGGGCGAGATTCTTCGTCGCGGGGCCTCCTCAGAATGACATGTGGGTGGAGAGGGAACATGAGAGGGGGGTGGTGAGGTGATTTCGGAAGGGGCGGTTTGGGCGATTTTCCTCCTGCCAGTAGGGGCGTTGGCGGTCAACGCGCTTGTAGTGAGGCTCTTCCTGAACGACCGGCCCAGTCTAGCTATGTTTACGATTGTTGCGGCGCTGGGTGCGGCGGTTGTGCTTTCGGTGTGGACTTTGGCCTCGGTTATCGAGAACGGGACGCATATCTTCGACGAGTATACGTGGTTGACGGTAGGGGGGGTGGAGCTTCGGTTCGGGTTGATGGTGGACTCGTTGACGGCGATCATGCTGGTGGTAGTGACGTCCGTGAGCCTGATGGTGCAGGTGTACTCCCACGGATACATGAAGGGCGACCCCGGATACGTGCGGTACTTCGCGTTCATGTCGCTATTCTCGGCGGCGATGATCGGGCTGGTGATGGCGGGGAATATCATCCAGCTATTCGTGATGTGGGAGCTGGTGGGGTTGGGTTCGTACCTGCTGATAGGGTTCTGGACGCACCGTCCGGCGGCGGCAGCGGCGGCGAAGAAGGCGTTTCTGGTGACGCGCATCGGGGATTTTGGATTTCTGCTGGCGATTTTGTATCTGTTCTTCAACCGGGCGGCGTTCATGGAGCAGGGGCTTGACCCGTTGAGCATCGCCGATATTCAGGCGGCGGCGCCGTTGATAACGTCGGGGGCGATGGCGGCGCTGGGCGGGCTGGGGCTGACGTGGGTTGCGGTGGGGATATTTGCGGGCGCGGCAGGGAAGTCGGCGCAGTTCCCGCTTCACGTGTGGCTGCCGGACGCGATGGAGGGTCCGACGCCAGTGAGCGCGCTGATTCACGCTGCGACGATGGTTGCGGCGGGGGTGTTCCTGGTGGCTCGGTTCTTCCCGGTTTTCGAGGCGTCGACGGAGGCGATGGCGGCGGTGGCGCTGGTGGGGGCGTTTACGGCGCTGTTCGCGGCCAGCATGGGGCTGGTGATGAAGGACATCAAGCGGGTGCTGGCCTATTCGACGATAAGCCAGTTGGGGTACATGATGGCGGCGTTGGGGATCGGGGCGTACGGGGCGGCAATATTTCATCTGTTCACGCACGCATTCTTCAAGGCGCTGCTGTTCCTGGGGGCGGGGAGCGTCAACCACGCCACGGGGACATTCGACATGCGGTACATGGGCGGGCTGCGGAGGATAATGCCGTGGACGTATGCGCTGATGATGATAGGGTCGTTGAGCCTGGTGGGGATATTCCCGCTGGCGGGGTTCTGGAGCAAGGACGAGATTCTGGGATACGCGTGGAAGGGCGGTTCCGTTGTGGAGATGGCGGTGTTTTTGATGCTGGCGGTGAGCGTGGCGGCGACGGCTTTCTATACGTTCCGGATGATGTACATGACGTTCCACGGGCAGTTCCGGGGGGGAGTAGAAGCGGAGGAGAAGGAGCAGGGGATACCCGCAGAGGACTCGCATGGAGGAAAGGTGCATCTGGCGGAGTCGCCGTGGGTGATGGTTGCGCCGATGGCGATTTTGGGGGTGGGGGCCGTGGCTGGGGGGTATCTGGTCAACCCGCAGTCGGGTCTATTGGGGATTCCTGTCCACTGGTTCAGCGAGTTTGTGGTCCCGCCGGTGGTGGAGCACGGCAAGGCGCTGCCTTTGAATTCGATGCTGGCGGCGGTGACGACAATCGTGGCACTTGGGTTCATAGGGCTCGCGACGGCGATGTACGTGAAGGGTAAGAGGGTAGACCCGGGTGTAGAGAAGGCCGTGGAGCCGGTTCGCCGGACGGTGGAGGCGAAGTATTATTTCGACGAGTTGTACGAGGACAAGCTGGTGGTGAAGGGGTTCTACGGCAAGCTGGGAGGGTTCCTGGAGTGGTTCGACCAGCAGGTTGTGGACAGCGTGGTGGATGCGGCGGGGTGGTTCTCCCGCAACCTGGGCTGGGCCTTCGGGCGGCTGCAGAGCGGGCAGGCGCAGTTCTACGGGGTGGGGATAACTTCGGGAATCGTAGTGATTCTGGTGGCGTATCTTGTTTGGGGTTAGGTAGGTTTGAGCACGTTTGACGGAATGTTGACGGCGGTGGTTTTTTTGCCCCTTGTGGGGGCGATACTGCTGCTGGCATTGGCGCGGACGGACCGGCGGGTGCGGCTGACAGCGCTTGCGGTGGTGGTGGCGGACTTTGTGCTGGCGGCCCTTGTGTTTATTCGCTACGACGCCGACGGGGGATCGAGGTTCCAGCTGCTGGACCGGTTCGAGTGGATATCGACGGAGGTGTTCACGGCGCAGTACCAGTTGGGGGTGGACGGCATAAGCGCGCCGTTGGTGTTGTTGACGGGGCTGCTGGGGTTGTGCGCCGTTCTCGCGTCGTGGAGCATCAAGATGCGGGTGAAGGAATACTTCGTCTGGCTTCTGGTGCTGCAGACGGCGGTGATGGGGGTGTTCGTATCGCTGGACTTCCTGCTGTTCTTCCTGTTCTGGGAGCTGGAGCTAATTCCGATGTACTTCCTGATTTCGATATGGGGGTCGGGACGGAAGGAATACTCGGCGATGAAGTTCCTGGTGTTCACGTTCCTGGGGAGCGCGTTCATGCTGGTGAGCATACTGGCACTGTTCCTGGCAGACGGGGGCGCGCAGCTGGACATGATAGGGTGGGCGGAGAGCGGAGCGGACCTGGCTCGGACGGTGATACCGATTTCGGTGGTGTTCTGGTTCTTCTTCGTAGCGTTTGCGGTGAAGCTGCCGTTGCTGCCGGTGCATACGTGGCTGCCGGACGCGCACACGGACGCGCCTACGGCGGTGAGCATGATGCTGGCGGGGGTGCTGCTGAAGATGGGGGGCTACGGGCTGTTGAGGATAACGGTGGGGATGTTCCCGGACATGACTGTGGATCATGCGTTGATTCTGACGGTATTGGCGGTGGTGACGATACTCTATGCCGCCGTGGTGACGCTGCGTCAGACGGACTTGAAGAGGCTGATTGCGTACAGCAGCGTGAGTCACATGGGGCTGGTGGTGCTGGGCATTGGGGCTGTGGGGGTTATGGGTGGGACGTACAACAAACTGGGGCTGACGGGGGCGGCGATGCAGCTGTTCACCCACGGGACGATAACGGGGCTTCTGTTCCTGTGCGTGGGGGTGCTGTACGAGCGGACGCACACCCGGTACATCCCGGACCTGGGCGGGTTGGCGCAGCGGATGCCGTTCCTGGCGGTGGCCTTCGTGATTGGGGGGCTGGCGTCGTTGGGTCTGCCGGGGCTGAGCGGGTTCGTGTCGGAGATTCTGGTGTTCCTGGGGGCGTTCAAGGCGTTTCCGTGGCTGACGGCTCTTGGGGCATTCGGAATTGTGATTGCGGCGGGATATATTCTGTGGATGCTGCAGAGGGCTCTGTTCGGGCCGGCGAGGGAGAGGTTTGCACACGTGGGGCCGAGCAATCTGATGGAGCGCATTCCTATGGCGCTGCTGGTTATCAGCATTGTGGTGGTGGGAGTTTTTCCTTCCCTTCTCACTGATGTATTTGACGCGGGGTTAGGCCCGATAACAGCGGTGTTGGGCGGATAGGGCGATGACAGGTCACGACGTATATCTGCTTTCTCCCGAGATCAGCCTTGTGGGGCTGGCGTTGCTGGTGATGGGGCTGGACCTGGTGGTGCGTCGGAAGGGTTTGCTGACGCTGGTTGCGGTGGCGGGGCTGGCGCTGCCCTTGGCGTTGAGCATTGTGCTGTGGGTGGATGTGTCGTCGGAGGCGGACGGGAGGTTGGTTGGGGTGATGGGGGCGCTTTCGATTGACAAGTTCGCGCTGTTCTTCAAGTTTCTGATTGTGGGAGTGATGGGGCTGCTGCTGGCAGCTTCTGTGGACTATACACGTCGGATGCCGGGGCTGCGTGGAGAGTTCATCGGGCTGATACTGCTTTCGGCGACGGGGATGATGCTGCTGGCGGCGGCGACGGAGCTGATAACGCTGTACGTGGCGTTGGAGCTTTCGGCGCTGCCGATGATAGCGCTGACGACGTTCCGGATGACTTCGCGTTCGGGCGAGGCGGGGCTGAAGTTCCTGGTTTTGAGCGGGGTGAGTTCGGCGCTGCTGCTGTACGGGATGGTGGTGGTGTACGGGGTGACTGGGACGACGTATTTGGCGGAGATTGGCGCGGCGTTGGCGACGCCCATGGATGCCTCTATTCCCTTCGGGAGCATCGCGCTGCTGGTGGGGGTGATTCTGATAGTGGCGGGGTTTGGGTTCAAGATTTCGGCGGCACCCTTCCACATGTGGGCGCCGGACGTGTACCAGGGCGGGCCGACGCCGGTGGTGGCTTTTCTTTCGGTGGCGAGCAAGGCGGCGGGGTTTGCGATTCTGATGAGGGTATTCTATACGGCGTTTCCGTCGGTGGACCTGGACTGGTCGATGCTGTTTGCGGTGCTGGCCGTGGTGTCGATGACGCTGGGGAACCTGATGGCGATGGTGCAGAGCAACATCAAGCGGTTGCTGGCGTACAGCACGGTGGCCCACGCGGGTTATATGCTGGTGGGACTGGCGGCGGTGGCGTCGAGGATAGATGGGGACGGCATAGCCGCAGGGCCGGGGAGCCTGCTTTTCTACCTGGGGGCGTACGCTGTTACGAATCTGACGGCGTTCTTTGTGGTGATGGTGGTGGCGAACAAGCTGGAGACGCGGGAAATTGACGACTACAGCGGGCTGTCGCGTCGGTCGCCGTTCCTGGCGTTTGCGCTGGCGTTTGCGCTGGTGTCCTTGATCGGGATTCCGCCGACGGGGTTGTTCATCGGCAAGATATTCCTGTTCACGTCGGCGGTGCAGAGCGGGCTGGCGTGGCTGGCGATAGCTGGGGTGGTCAACAGCGTGATTTCGGCCTACTACTATTTGCGGATTGTGCGGTTGATGTATATGGGGGAGCCGAGCGACGGGAAGAAGCTGGGGGTTTCTGTGGCGTTTGGGCTGGCACTGGCGGTGAGTGCAGTGTCGGTGCTGGCATTGGGGGTTGCGCCGAGGTTGATTACGTGGATTACGGACGGGGCGGCGCGGGTGCTTATGGGTTAGGGGCAGTGGGTTGGGGGTGAAGAGTGGGTCCCCGCATCCGCGAGGGCAGGAGAGGGGTGGATTGCTAGGGATGCGAGATTCTTCACTGCGCTTCGTTCAGAATGACAGATCAGGGAGAGTGGGAGATTCACCCCCATCCAAACCTTTCCCCGTCGAGGGGGAAGGGGTTTATGAGGGGTGGGGGTGGTTCTTGAGGGCGGATTGGTAGTCTTCGGGGGTGTTGAGGTCGAGGAGGACTTGGTTGGTGTCCATTTCTACGAGGGTGATTTCTTTGGCGTGGGTGCGAATGACGGCTTTGAGGCCCTGGCGCGCTTCGGTGACGGCCATGAGTTCAGCCATAAGCTTGAGGGAGACAACGACGGGGTGGCCGCGTTTGCGGTTGTAGGTGGGGATGGTGATGAGGGAGGCGTTGCGTTGGTGGTGGTTGATGATGGATTCTATGGTTTCCTGAGAGCGGGGCTGGTCGACGTTGAGGATGAGGGCTGAGTCGGCCTTGTTGGGGTCTATTCCCCTGAGGCCGGTCTTGAGGGAGGTTGTTTTTCCCTTTCGATAGAAGGGGTTGAGGAGCATGGAGGCCCCGTACTCGTTGTCGACGTGGGGGCTGATATCGGCGGCGCGATGGCCGAGGACGACTGCTATGGGTCTCAGGCCGGCGCGTCGGAGCGTCCTTATCTGGTAGGTGACCAGGGGGAGGCCCTGCCACGGCAAGAGGGCCTTGGGGCGGCCCATGCGCTGTCCGAGGCCGGCGGCTAGGAGGACGGCGCCGACGCTGGCCACGGGGAGGCCTTAGCTTGCTCCAGGGCACGGTTGAAGTAGCGGTCTTCCATCTGCATTTTGCCGCCCTGACCGCCACGACGAACCATGATTATCTCCGACATGATGCTGACGGCTATCTCTTCGGGGGTGAGGGCACCGATGTCGAGGCCCATGGGGGAGCGGACGCTTCGCAGGACTGCGGGGTCGTGGCCCTTCTCAAGCAGATCTTTGTAGATGAGGAGGGTCTTACGCTTGGAGCCGAGGAGGCCGACGTAGGTGGCGGGGGTGCCGATGGCTGCTTCGAGGGCGTAGTCGTCCTGGCGATGGCCGCGGGTGGCGACGACGATGTATGTGTTGGCGTTGATGGGGACCTGGGCGAGGCCCTCGGAGTAGGGGGCTATGACGGCGCCGGCTGCCTCGGGGAATCGTTCGGCGTTGGCGAACTCGGGGCGGTCGTCGACGACGTAGATGCGGAAGCCGAGGGTGGCGGCTAGGGTGGAGGTGGCTTTGCCGATGTGACCGCCGCCCATGATGACGAGGGTTGGCGGGGTGGTGAAGCCCTCGACGAAGAGCTCGGTGCCGTCGGAGGTTAGGACGGTGTCGTTCTTACCGAGGCTGGAGACCTGATGTATGGCGGCGAGGGCGAGCTTTTCGAGTTCGGGATCGCCGAGGGCGCCCTGGGTCGATCCGTCCTCACGGACCATGAAGCGGGCGCCGAGGAGGTCTGCGTTTGGGGAGCGTACGACGGTGGCGATGCCGAGGACGGGGCCGCCGTCGTAGGCTTGGAGGGCTTCCTTGGCGAAGGGGAGGAAGTCGGTGTCGTTCCAGAGGGGGTCGAGGAAGAAGTACATGGAGCCACCGCAGACGAGTCCGTCGCGGGCTGCGATTTCTTCGTTGAGGAAATAGTCCTTGAACTCGGGGCCGCCCTTGAAGCGCATGATTTCCTTGGCGGCGAACCAGATATCGCCTTCGACGCAGCCGCCGCCGAGGGTGCCGACGCCTGAGCCGTCCTTTCGGACGAGGAGCTTGGCGCCGGCCTTCTGGGGGGTGGAGCCGCGGGTGCGGACGACGGTGGCGAGGACGCAGTGCTCCCCTTTTTCGAGGAGGTTGATGGCTTCCTGGATGACTTCTTTCATGGCTGTTCCTGGACGGGGGGCATTTTCCTTAGACTAGCACGGCGGGCGGGTTTGGGCAATTGGGGGATTAAGTTCGGACGACGTCTTCTTCGGAGATTTGGCCGTTCTGGATGCGGAAGGCGCGGACTACGGGGTTGTCTCTATCCTGGAGGGAGACGATGACGTAGTAGGCTTCGGGCCAGCCGGCGAGGCGGACGTCGGTGTCGGAGGGGTAGGCGGGGCTGTGGGTGTGGGAGTGATAGACGGCGCGGTGCTCCCAGTCGTTGTCCTCCATCTCGCGCCAGACGAGGAAGAGTTCCTTGTGGTCCCAGCTGAAGCGGTAGGGGCTGGCGTCGACGTTGGTCATGGGGAAGCGCTTGAGGAATTTGTCCCTGGAGCCGGCGAGGACGCCGCAGCATTCGTTGGGGAATTCTTCGTTGGCGTGGGAGATAATTTCCTGGACGTAGGATTCGGGGATGGTGACCACGAGGCGCGCTCCTTGGGGGGATGTGGGTATCTAGGCTAAGGGTTTGGCGGGTTGTTTGGCAATGGGGAGGGGGAGAGAGGGGGAAGGGAAAGATGGATTCCCGCCTGCGCGGGAATGACGGTTATGCAAAGGGTACCCTCCGCGGGCACGGGCCTTCGTTCGCAGGAACAAGAAGGGGGTGGTGAAGCCTTTGGCGGCGATGTTTCGTATACTAGTAGGGAAATGGGAAGATTGATGGATATCTACGGAAAGGGCACTGTTTTGATAAGTCTGCGGCGGTTGGCAGTCGTCGTCATTGTGCTGGCGCTGCTGATGGGGAGCGTGGTGTTTGTCGTGGAGGGGGCCGGGGGAGGGCCGGAGGTGCTTTCGCAGGAGGCGCGAGTACGCTTTTCCCAGGGGGTGACGTTCAGCGTGGAAGTGGAGTCGGAGGCGCCAATAGTTGAAGTGAGGTTGAACTTCCGGAACGCCAACGACGGGCCGTGGAATTACGTGTACCTGGACCTGGAGCCGAGCACGAGGATTGAGGCGGAGCATCTGCTTGAGACGGATGGGGCGACGTACATTCCACCGCTGGCCTCGCTGGAGTATTTCTACACGGTGAAGGACGCGGCGGGCAACGTTTCCGAAACGCCGTTGCAGAGCCTGCTGTACGAGGACACTCGGTTCAGCTGGGAGTCTGTGACGGCCGGGCCTCTGGTGCTGCTGTACCATGATTTACCCAGGAGCCGGGTGGAGAGGTTTGCGGGGACACTTGAGGGATCGCTGGCAAGGGTGGAGGAAGTGTTGGGGGACGGGCCG
This sequence comes from uncultured Dehalococcoidia bacterium, assembly GCA_951812825.1. GTDB lineage: Bacteria > Chloroflexota > Dehalococcoidia > Lucifugimonadales > JAPULR01. The sequence goes on from OX638324.1 coordinate 1,964,124, forward strand.
GAGAAGCCGATGCTGGGGGTGATCTATAACCACGAGAGAGAGGTGCGGGGAGCATTTCCGCGGCTGAGCAGGACCATCGACGAAGAGCAGATATTTCACGGGTTCGCGTTTTCGGACTGGAACCTGTTCGCGGGCATCGGGCTGAAGGAGGGGTTGATAGTTCACGAGGCGGCGCATCTGATGCTAGACGCGGCGATGCACGATCCATCGCCGCCGATTCCAGCGTGGCTGAACGAGGGGTTCGCCAGCTATTCGGAACCGGGGTCGAGGGCATCGTCTGCGCGGTCTCTGGAGGGACGGGGGCAGGGGCGGATTCCTTTGCGGGGGATGCAGGCGATGCCAGGGAGTGTGTCGGAGATCGGCTACTTCTACCGGAAGTCGGAGAGCGTGGTGACGCATCTGATTGAGGAGCACGGGGCTGAGAAGTTCAGGGAATTGCTATGGGAATTCGGGCATGGTCTGTCCATGGACGATGCGCTGATGGAGACGTATGGGTTCGACCAGGACGGGCTGGAGCGGGAGTGGATGGGGGCTTCCGGGTATGTGCCGCCAGATGAGCCTTCGGTTGAGGGGGAGGCGAGGGACGTTGCGCAGGATGACAGTCGACCGCAGGGTGACGGCGGGGGCAGCCGGGAAGGTGGAGGGGATATGCTTTTCGTGCAGCTCGAGAGCGTGTTCCTGGGCGCGGCGGTGCTGCTGGTGGCAGCGGTGTTGGGGGCGAGGTTCCTGTACGGGTGGCTTTCGCCACGGCGGTCTGGTCGCGGGGACGGGGATGACTGGAGTTGGGAGGGTTAGGGAGACACCCACATCCCTTGGACAAGCTCAGGGCAAAAGAAGGAGAGGGGGCGAAGGTGGATTCCCGCCTTCGCGAGGATGACGTTTGGGATTGGGCGATGCGATTGGGTAGGGGTTGAGTATTGGTTACCGGCTTCGCGGGGGCGGGCGGTTCGCGAATCGCCCCTACGGGTGTTGGAGGGGGTTAGGGGGTTTCGTTGGGTTCGAGGACGGTGGGGTCCAGGTTGAGGATGTGGAGGAGGTTGTTGGTGGTGGTTTCGACGACCTCGTCTACGGAGAGATTCTTGAGTTCGGCTAGCTTTTCGGAGATGTCGACTAAGTGGCGGGGTTCTGTCCAGTTGCGGCGGTACTTCTTGAAGGGCTGGGGAGCGGAGTCGGTCTCCAGTACGATGTGCTCCAGGGGGAGGGACTTGGCGACCTGCTGCAGTTCGGGGAGACGGAGGAGGGGCTTGGCGAGGGAGATGCGAAAGCCGAGGTGGATGGCCTCGCGGGCCGTGGCTTCGTCACCCTGGAAGTAGTGCATGATGCCGCCGACGGCGTCGGCGCCCTCTTCGCGGAGGGTCTGCAGGACTTCGGGGTGGGATTCGCGAGAGTGGAAGACGATGGGTTTTTTAAGTTCAAGGGCGAGGCGTATCTGGGCGCGGAAGGCCTGGAGTTGGATTTCCCTGTCGGGGGATGTGGGGAGAAAGTCGAGGCCGATTTCGCTGACGCAGACCACCTTGGGGTTGTTCTCGGCGAGGGATTTGAATTCGTCGTAGATTGCGTTGGTAATGGGGCCCTGCAGGTCGGCGGGATGGAAGCCCACGCCGGCGTAGATGGGGCGGTATTCGTTGGCGAGGGCCACGGAGTTGCGGGTGGAAATGAGGGTGGTGCCGGCGCAGACCATGAGTCGAACGTCGGCCTCGGCGGCGCGCTCGAGGATGCCGGGGATTTCGGCGGGTTCGTAGTGGTCGAGGTGGGTGTGGGAGTCGACTAGTGGCGGCATTTGGCCTTCCTGCGGTGTAATATGCACCTTCAATTATAGTATCTTTGGATTGCCCGCGGGTGTGGGGATTCTAGAAGGCAAGAGATGGTGATGACAGACGATGATTGAGGCGAAACGGGGGATTTTGTGGCTGGGGGGTCTGTTGCTGCTGCTGGCGCCGGTTGTGGGATGTGGTTCATCGGATGAGTCAACGCCTCCTTTCACACCCAGTGAGACTGCTGCCGCAGTCGTTCCGACGGCTACGGCTGCGCCTGTGGTCTCCCGGCCATCGTCGACGCTTCCGGCGGGGGAACACGGAGGGCATATTGTGGCTCTGGCGCGGGCGGACGTAAAGCATTTGGACGTTCACCAGGACGTTTCGCCGACGCTTGCGGCGCGGGGGCCCGGGGTGGGGTACAGTCGGATGCTGCGTTTGAGGACGGGGGAGGAGATCGAGCAGCCGAGCCTGCTGCTGGAGTGCGACTTGTGCGAAAGCTGGCGGCTGGACGAGGAGCTTGTCTACGAGTTCAGGCTGCGGGACGGCGTGAACTGGCAGGACTTGGCGCCAGTGAACGGGCGGAAGCTTTCCGCCCAGGACGTGGTGTTCAGCTATAACCGGCAGAGAACTTCGGGATGGCCCAACAGCCCGCTGCTGCAGGGAGTGGAGAGCGTGGAGGCCCCGGACGAGCTTACGGTGAGGGTGAAGCTGAGGTACTGGGACACGGACTTTCTGCTGGCGCTGGCGGACGGACGGAGCAAGGTGGTGGCCCCGGAGGTGGTGATAGCGTCGGGGTCGCTGGAACCGGGGCCGGTGGTGGGGACGGGGCCGTGGGTTTGGCTGCGGACGGTGGAGGGCGCTGGCAGCGAGTTTGAGGCCAACCCCGATTATTTCGAGGTGGGGCTGCCCTTCGCCGATCAGTTGACCTTCCGGGTGATCAAGGACCCCGAGGCCCGTCTGGCGGCTTTCGTGACGGGGGAGTTGGATGTCTATGACGCGGAGGCGAGGGAGTGGGAGCTCTTAGAGTCGAGGGGATTTCCCAGCAAGACCGTCGTGTCCAAGGAGGGAGGTTTGGGGTTGATGCTGGCGATGAATGCGGGAAGGACGCCCTTTGACGACAGAGAGGTGCGGAGGGCGGTGTTTGGTTCGCTGCGACCGGGGGACTACCTGGAAGGACCGTTGGCGGATGAGGATATTGCAGGAGTGGGGATGCCGGTGGTGGAGGGGTCCTGGCTTCTGGATGAAGAAACGGTGCAGGGTTACTTCGGGGGCGAATCCGGCGCCGATGTTCAGGGGAAGGCGATGGAGGTGGTGGTTGCGGATTTCGGGGATGAGCAGGTTGCGTTGGGCAGAAGGGTGCAGGCGGCGCTAATGGAGACGGGTTTCGTATCGTCGCTGGCGGTGTTGAACCCGGTGGAGTATTCGGAGCGGGTGTGGCGCAAGAAGGACTACCAGATGTTTCTGGGACCGTCACTTCCTTCTTCGGGGCCGAATGGGTACCTGTTTTCCGCTCTGCACAGCGGGGGTCAGTGGAATGTTTTGGGGCATAACGATGGGGAATTGGACAGGCTAATCGAGGCGCAGCAGGAGTTGGGGTTCGAGAGCGCGGAGCGGGGGGAGGTAGTCCGAGAGATACAGCGTCGGCTGCTGGGGGAGGCGTATATGGTGACCCTGGGCGGCGGGAGTACGCTTTGGGTGATGCAGGACGCGGTCAGCGGGTTTTACCCTAACACGGCGGCGGCGGAGTATATTTTCTGGGCGAAGACGTGGGTGGGGAGATAGGAGCATCTATGGTGGAACGGGCTTGGGCTGAGCAGTGGGTTCCTGCCTTCGCAGGAACCAGGAGGTGGATGGGGGACTGCTTTGGAGGCGAGATCCTTCGTCGCGGGGCCTCCTCAGGATGACATGTGGGTATGGGGGTGGGGATTCTGGATTCCGGCTTTCGCCGGAATGAGGGTTATTCAAAGACCTCGCTTTGTGGGGACAAGAGCAAGGGAGGGGGTTAGGGGGAGATGTTGCTGCGGTAGTCGGCGATGCCGTCGTCCAAGGTGGCCCAGGGGAGGAGGGCGCACTTGACGCGGATGGGGAACTGGCGGACGCCCTGGAGGGCTTCCATGTCGCCGATTTGGTCCAGTTCGTCGTCGGAGAGTTCCTTGCCTCGGAGCAGTTCCCTCAATAGCTGGGAAAGGTCTTCGGCCTCGGGCAGGGACTTGTTCTTGACAAGGGTGGTGAGGATGGATGCCGAGGCCTGGCTGATGGAGCAACCCTGGCCGTGAAAGGCGACGGACTCAATTTTCTGGTTGGCGTCCAGGTTGAGGCCGAGGAAAACTTCGTCGCCGCAGAAGGGGTTGAAGCCACGGGAGGAGACGTGGGGGTTTGGGATTTCGCCGTGGTTTCTGGGGTTGCGGTAGTGGTCGAGGATGACCTCCTGGTAGAGGTCGTCGAGGTGGGCTGGGTGCATCTCTTGCATGGCTGGGGAGGGGCTTTTGGTCTAGGGGAGGGAGAGGCTCTTGCTGAAGTAGCGGAGGGCGTCCTTGAGGGTGGTGACGAGGAGGTCGACTTCCTCGGTGGTGTTGTAGATATAGAAGCTTGCGCGGGCGGTGGCGGCGACGCCGAGGCGGTCGCGAACGAGGGGCATGGCGCAGTGGTGGCCGGCGCGGATGGCGATGCCCGCCTGGTCTAGGATGGTGCCGAGGTCGTGGGGGTGGACGTGGGGGGAGGAGAAGGAGACGATGCCGCCGCGCCGGGCGGGATCGGTGGGGCCGTAGAAGGTGAACTCCTCGGCGAGTTCCTTGAGGGCCTGGAGGGCGTACTGGGTGATTTCGGTCTCGTGTTGGTGGACGTTTTCCATGCCGAGGGCTTCGAGGTAGTCGACGGCGGCTCCGAGGCCGATGGAGCCTGCGATGTTGGGGGTTCCGGCTTCGAAGCGCATGGGCAGGTCGTTCCAGGTCGCACCTTCGAAGGTGACTTCCTGGACCATTTCGCCGCCGGTGAGGAAGGGTTCCATCTGCTCGAGAGTATCGGACTTGACATAGAGGCCGCCGATGCCCGTGGGGCCGAGCATCTTATGGCTGGAGAAGGCGAGAAAGTCGCAGTCGAGGTGGGTGACGTCTACGGGCAGGTGGGGGACGCTCTGGGCGGCGTCGATGAGGACGTGGGCGCCGACGGCGTGGGCCTTGGCGGTGAGGTCCTTGACGGGGTTGATGGTGCCCAGGACGTTGGACATGTGAGTCATGGCGACGAGCTTGGTCCGGTGGTTGATGAGGGAGTCTATGTTTGAAAGGTCTAGGGTACCTTCGTCGGTGACGGGGATGAAGCGGAGGGTGGCGTTTCTGGCCTTGGCTAGCTGCTGCCAGGGGACGAGGTTGCTGTGGTGTTCCATTTCGGTGGTGAGAATTTCGTCGCCGTCGTTGACGTTGGCCCTGGCCCAGGTGTTGGCGACGAGGTTTATGCCCTCGGTGGTGTTGCGGACGTAGATGAGGTTTTCGGAGCCCGGTGAGCCGATGAAGCGGGCGATTTTCTCGCGGGCCTCCTCGTAGCGCTGGGTGGACTCCATGCTGAGGGCGTGGACGCCGCGGTGGACGTTGGAGTTGTATCCCTCGTAGTAGTCGACGAGGGTTTGGATTACGGAGGAGGGCTTCTGGGAGGTGGCAGCGTTGTCCAGGTAGACGAGGGGCTTGCCGTAGACAAGCTTCGCCAAGATGGGGAAGTCCTGTTTGATTTTCGCAGCGTCCAGCATTCTTGCTTCCTACAGTTCCGTCAGCTTGGTTTTAACCAAGTTGTTGATGAGGGATTTCACGCTGGGGCAGCCGACGGTTTCAATGATTTCGTTGGCGAAGCCGCGCACGAGCAAACGGTGGGCCTGTTCATGGTCGATGCCGCGACTACGCAGATAGAAGAGGCTGTTTTCGTCAATCTGGCCGCTGGCGGCGCCGTGGCCGCACTTGACGTCGTCGGCGTATATCCAGAAGGCGGGCTTCACGTTGACCTGGGCCTTGTCGGAGAGGAGGAGGTTCTTGTCTTCCTGCTTGGCGTCGACCTTCTGGGCGTTCTTGCGTACGGTGATGCTGCCGTGGAAGGCGGCGCGGGCGCGACCGCCTAGGATGCCCTTGTATAGCTCGCGGCTGTTGGTGTGGGGTTTGGCGTGGTCGATAATGACCTGGTTGTCGATCTTCTGGGTTTCGCCAGCTAGATAGAGGCCGTTAAGGGTGCAGCTACTTTCCGGGGCATCGAGGAGGGCGTTGAGGTTGTTTCGCACGAGGGCGCCGCCGAGGTCGAGGGTTGTAGAAGAGAAGTGGGCGCCATCGCCGAGCACTGCCTGGGTGGTGCCGACGTGGTAGCCTTCGTCGCCGTGCTGCTGGAGTCGGTAGTAGTCGAGGGAGGCGTTTTCTTTGATTATGAGTTCAGAGATAGCGTTGGAGAGGTAGGGGGTGTCGTCGGGGCCGGCGTAGGTCTCGACGATTGTCGCTTTGCTGCCGCGGCCGATGACGGCCAGGGTACGGGGCTGGGAGAGGGTGTGGGTTTCGGCAGCCGTGGTGAGATATATCAGATGGAGGGGGCGATCCAACGAGGTTTCGGGTGGCAGATGGAGGAAGGAGCCCTGGTGGAGGAAGGCGGTGTTGAGGGCGGTGAAGGCGTGGCTGGCATAAGGGGTGTGGCGGGCGAGGTGCTGCCGGATGAGGGGGGTGTGGGAGTCCAGGGAGTCGGCGAGGTTTGAGACGGTTGCGATATTGGGCAGGGAGGAGAGGTGGGGGGTGAAACACCCGTCAATAAAGACGAGGCGATGCCAGTTGGGGTCGGTTAGGGAGTCTACGCGGTCGGCGAGAGATTCTTCGATGGACTCGGAATGGCAGGATTGGGTGGGGATGCGGAAGCTTGCGCGGGCGATGGGGCCGACATCGGTGTATTTCCACTCCTCGTTGCCGCGACGGGCGGTGGGGAAGCCGAGGGCGGTGAAGGCGTCCATGGCGTCACGCCGGAGGGCTTGGAGCCAATCCGGGTGCTGGCCGTAGCCGTTCTGTTCCAGGGACTCGAATGACCGGAGATAGGGGATCGCCTCTGGGGCGGCGATGGTGGTCATGGGCTGGCGGGCTGAGCGAGGGTGGGGTTTGCAGCTTCTTCGTAGCCGTCGTAGCCGTTGGCTTCGATATCGAGGGCCAGGTCCTTGCCGCCGGACTTGACGATGCGACCGTTGACGAGGACGTGGACCCTGTCGGGTACTACGTAGTTGAGGATACGCTGGTAGTGGGTAACGAGGAGGAGGGCGTTTTCGGGGGTGCGCAGGTCGTTGATGCTCTGGGCAACGGAGCGGAGGGCGTCCACGTCGAGGCCGGAGTCGGGTTCATCGAGGATGGCGAGGGCGGGCTCGAGGACGGCCATCTGGAGGACTTCGTTGCGCTTCTTTTCGCCGCCGGAGAAGCCCTCGTTGACGGAGCGTCGGGTCATCTGCGGGTCTACGTTGACGGTCTTGACGCGTCGTCGGAGGAGGCGGTCGAACTTGAGGGGGTCGAGTTCTTCGAGGCCCCTGCTCTTGCTGACGGCGTTGAAACCGGCGCGGAGGAACTGGTCCAGGCGGACGCCGGGGACTTCCACGGGGTGTTGGAAGGAGAGGAAGAGGCCGGCGCGGGCCCTGTCTTCGGGCATCATCTCCAGCAGGTCCTGTCCCTGGTAGAGGGCGCTGCCGCTTGTGACTTCGTAGCCGGGTCTGCCGGCGAGGACGAAGGCGAGGGTGCTCTTGCCGGAGCCGTTGGGGCCCATGACGGCGTGGACCTCGCCGGGTTGGATGGTGAGGTTGATGCCTCTCAGGATGGGGGTGTCGTTGACGGAGGCGTGGAGATTGCGAATTTCAAGCATATATTTCTAACCTACTGTGCCTTCGAGGTTCAACTCGAGGAGCCGGGTGGCTTCGACGGCGAACTCGAAGGGGAGCTTCTGGAAAACTTCCTTGCAGAAGCCGTTGATGATTAGGGACTGGGCGTCTTCCATAGAGAGGCCCCGCTGGTTGCAGTAGAAGAGCATGTCTTCGTCGACGCGGGAGGTGAAGGCCTCGTGTTCCAGGTGGGCGGTATTGTTGAGGACTTCCACGTAGGGGGTGGTGTGGGCGCCGCACCGGTCGCCGATGAGGAGGGAGTCGCACTGGGTGAAGTTGCGGGCGTTGTCGGCCCTGGACCCGATGCGGACGAGGCCGCGATAGGTGTTGCTGCCCTCGGCGGCGGCGATGCCCTTGGCAATTATCTTGCTGCGGGTATTTTTTCCGATATGGACCATCTTTGTGCCGGTGTCTGCCTGCTGTTTGGCCTTGGTGAGGGCGACGGAGTAGAACTCGCCGATGGAGTTGTCGCCCTGGAGGATGACGCTGGGGTATTTCCAGGTGATGGCGGAGCCGGTCTCGACCTGGGTCCAGGATATCTTGGAGTTTGAGCCGGCGCACTTGCCGCGCTTGGTGACGAAGTTGTAGATGCCGCCCTTGCCGTCCTGGTCGCCGGGGTACCAGTTCTGGATGGTGGAATACTTGATTTCGGCGTCCTTGTGGGCGATGAGCTCGACAACGGCGGCGTGGAGCTGATTTTCGTCCCGCATGGGAGCGCTGCAACCCTCGAGGTAGCTGACGTAGCTGCCTTCCTCGGCGATGATGAGGGTGCGCTCGAACTGGCCGGTTTCGGCGGTGTTGATGCGGAAGTAGGTGGTGAGTTCCAGGGGACAGCGGACGCCCTTGGGGATGTAGCAGAAGGAGCCGTCGGAGAAGACGGCGGCGTTGAGGGCGGCGTAGAAGTTGTCGCTGTAAGGGACAACGGAGCCGAGGTGTTTCTGGATGAGGTCGGGGTGTTTCTGAAGGGCCTCGGAGAAGGAGCAGAAGACGATGCCGTGCTTGGCCAGTTCCTCGCGGAAGGTGGTGGCGATGGACACGCTGTCGAAGATGGCGTCGACGGCCACGCCCGCCAGGCGCTTCTGCTCTTCCAGGGGGATGCCGAGCTTCTCGTAGGTGCGGAGGAGTTCCGGGTCTACCTCGTCGAGGCTTTCGAGCTTCTCTTTGGCCTTGGGTGCGGAGTAGTAGATGATGTCCTGATAGTTGATGGGGGGATAGTGGACGTTGGCCCAGGTGGGGGTCTGCTGTTCGGCCTGGAGCTTTTCCCAGTGACGGAAGGCTTTTAGACGCCATTCCAGCATGAACTCCGGCTCGTTCTTCTTGGCGGAGATCCAGCGTACGATGTCTTCGTTGAGGCCCCTGGGGGCGACGTCCGCCTCGATGTCTGTGATGAAGCCGTAGCGGTATTCCTGGGCGGCTATGGTGTTCAGTTCCTGGTTGGCGATGGTCATCTTCGCACTTTGGGGAGGGGGCGGGTCAGAATAGGTACAGGAAAGGCCGTAAAACGGTGATTGGGAGGGAAGGGCGGCTGCCCTGCATTCAGCTTGCGAACTGGCAATTGTCGACTCATTGACTAGACAATTATCTAAGCCAAATGATTGCACATTTCTGGGATTGCGTCAAGGGGAAATGACAGCGGCGGTCTTTTGGCGCAAGAGCATATTGCTGGCGGCAAAAGCGGTGACGGCTTCGCGGGCGGTGTATCGGAACTTGTAGCCCGTTGCTTGCCTGAGCTTGCCGGTGGCCATGATTACGGGATAGCGGATGAAGTTCAGACCTATGGAGGAGGACTCTTTCTGGACGCCGGCGTTCCATGTGGCGTCGACGACGGGGTAGGCGAAGGACGAGGGGAGGGATATGAGGCGCTTGCCCATCATCTTTGCAACTTCGCTGTATCTTACGACGTCCATGCCGGCCACGTTAAATATGCCGGGTTGGGGATTGATGCTTAGTATGACCAGGATGCGGGCGAGGTCGACGCTGTGGATGAATTGGAGGGGAGGGTCCGACCCTGTAATCTTCAGCAGCGCGGGCTTATCGAATCCCTGGGTGACGCGGCTGCCGCCTTCCGGCCCCATGACCATGCAGCATCGAAGAATGGTGACGACGACGTTGGGGTTTTCCTCGGCGAATTTCAGCAGAAGCTGCTCGCTGTGGAACTTGGTCTGGCCATACTGGAAGCCGGAGAGAGGATTCGGACGACGCTCTTCCGTGATTGGGACGGGGTTGTCGGCGTGGGCGCCGTAGACGGTGTGACTGCTGAGATAGATGATCGCCTTGACTCTGGCTCGGAGCGACTCTCTGAGGAGGTTTTCCAGTCCGAGCAGATTGTTGCTCTGGATGGCTTCGGCTTCCGCAGGGGTGCGCCCCTCCTGAAGGTTGAAGGCGAGGTGCACTACGGTGTCTACGGAGGCTCTTTGGAGTGCCTGGGCGAGGGGCTGGCTCACATCCAGCCGGTGGGAGTGGATGTTGTGCAGTGGTCTGGGGAGGGGTTTGCGGTCGATGGCCACGAGCTTGTCGAGGGTGTCCATGGATTCCAATTCCTGGAGGAAGCGGAAGCCGATGAAGCCGGAGGCTCCGGTGACGGCGACCACGGAGACGGAGGAATCGGCGGTCATGCTAGACGGTGTCTACGAAGTCGAACTTGAGGACGCCGAAGCCGCCGACTTCGAAGGCCATGCCGATGGTGTGGGAGCCTTCGCTGAGGGTGATGTCTCGGGCGGAGATGAGGGTGGCTTTGTTGAGGGCCATGGCGAAGGGTTTTTCTTTGGATACTTCCTGAAATGATATTTTTTCCCCTTCCAAGTGAAAGGCGCAGTCTTCCAACGGTAGATCGTCGCCGTCGACGGTGAGGGGGAGGAGGCGGCGGGCCTGGCCGGAGCCGAGCTTGTTGAGGATCTGAAACTCGAAGCCGGAATCGGTGTTGCGGAGGCTGCCCTTAACGTAGAGGCGTCTGAGAATGAAGCCTGGAATAGACACCATCAGTTTTTTTCTCCGATACACCAGACCAGAGACTCGGTCGAACTAATGCGGCCATAATTTGTGATGCGAACCATTAACTATTTATCCATGCTCTCGGCGGCTCTCTTCATGCGGTACAGCTCCTTTTCGAGTTCGACGGTTTCCTCTGGAAGGGGGTGGGCTGCGCCCAGTAGGGTAGTATACAGGAAAATCCGGGCGAGCCGCTCGACCAGGAGGCTGTTTTCGAGGGCTTCCCGGGGGGTGCGACCGACGGTAATGAGACCGTGGTTGCGGAGGAGGACGGCCATGCCATCGCCCAAGGAGGCGAGGGACTTTTGGGCAAGCTCCTCGGAGCCTGGAAAGCCGTATTCCGCGACGGGGACGGGGCCGCCGATTTTGATGACGACCTCATCGATGAGGGGTGGGATTTCGCGTCCGGCGACGGCGGCGACGGTTGCGTAGATGGGGTGGGAGTGGATGACGCATCCGACGTCGGGTCTACCACGGTAGATACGGAGGTGGAGGGCGGACTCGGAGGAGGGAGGCAGTTCTTCTTCAACGGGTTCGCCGACCATGTCTATGATGGACAGACCGTGGGGGCCGAGGTCGTCGAGGTCTGCGCCTCTTGCGGTGATGAGGACGAGGTCGTGGGGGTGGTTGCGCAGCCTGAGGCTGACGTTGCCGCTGGAGCCGGAAACGAGGCCCGTCCGGACGAGGGAACGGCAGACGTCCGTTATGGTCTCGCGCTGGGACTGCCAGCGTTGGGTAGTCACGGTGTGGGACCCGGGGACGATGGGATGGCGCTCATGGTGGGCATACTGTTTTCTCCGGTCGGGTGAATCTCAGGAATGCTGGACTCTATGATATAGGAGTTTCCATTGTTGGTAGTAATCCTCGTATTCGAGGGCGTCTGAGGGGTCCGGTTCCGCGTCGACCCATTGGGGGGCGAAGGCTTCGGCGGCATCGGCCAGGTTGGAGCGAAGTCCGGCGGCTACGGAGGCGGCAGCGACGGCACCCATGAGGCTGACGTGGGAGACGGGGCTGCGTCGGACTTTTCGGGCCAGGACGCTGGCGAGGATTTCGGCGAAAAGGCTGCTGCGGGCCATGCCGCCGCCGAGGTGGAGGACGGGGGACGTCTGATTAGAGGCGCGTTCCAAGGTGGACAGGTTGGCCTTGATTGCGAAGGCGAGGGACTCCCAGAAGGAGCGCAGGGTGTCGGCGTGGGCGGGTTCGCGGTACTGCAAGGGGGTGGGGAAGAGGAGGCCGCCCCTGTTGAGACCCGCTTCCGGGGCGGTTAGAGGCGCGGGGCCGAGGTAGGCGAGGGAGCCGTTGCTGCCAACGGGGGCGGAGGTCGCGAGAGCGTCGGCTTCGCTGAAGGTGGCGTGGGGGCCGAGGAGCAGGTTTTTCAGCCAGCGGTGGGCGTTTCCGGCGTCGCCTAGATTCGCCTCGGATATCCAGCGATCAGGAATGGGAGAGGGGCTGAACCAGGCTTTGGCGTGGGGGTCGGGTTGTGGGGAATGGGTGAGGGTCTGGATGGTGGCGCTCCAACCGGCGACGAGGCCGGATTGGCCGGGACGGGTGAGGCCCATGCCCACGAGGCCCGTGGAGGAATCGGCGCCGGCGAGGGTGACGGGGGAGCCGGGGGGGAGGCCGCACCGACGAGCGACGTTGGGGTTAACTTTTCCGACGACGGCGCCGGAGGTGTGGAGGGGCGGAAGAAGGGAGAGTGGGATGCCCATCTTGGTAAGGGTGGGGTTGTCGCGGTTGACCGCAGGGACGTGGAGGAGGCCGACGCCGGAGGCGAGGGAGGGCTCACAGGCGGGGATTCCCGTGAGCTTGAGGGCGAGCCAGCCGGCGATGGTGAGGACGTGCTTCACCCGTTGGCGCTCGGCGGGCCGGTTGTTTTGCAGCCAGCGGAGTTTGGCGGGAGCGAGAAGCATGGCGGGGAACTGTCCCGCGGTTTGGTAGAGGGACTCGCCCAACTCTTCCTGAAGGACCGCACCCTCGAAGGCGGCGCGGAGGTCCACGTTGGGGCTGACGAATAGTTCGCGCCCGCTGTCGTCTATGGCCACGATTCCGTGGCGCTGGCCGGTTATGCCGACGGCTGTCACGTGGGAGGGGGCGACGTTGGCGCGGGAGAGGGTACGGGCGATGAGTCGGGTTGCTGCGTTTAGCTGCTCCTGGGGGTAGAATTCGCGGGTGAGTTCCGATTCGCCTTCGGGGGTGAAGTAGCGGATGGGGGTGTGGCAGTCGGCCAAGGGGCGGCCTTGGGAGTCGGCGACCATGCAGTGGAGAGCGCTGGTGCCGAAGTCGAGGGCGAGGAAGTTAGGAGACAAGGGTCTGCCACGCCTTGGGGTTGGCGAGGTTCAGGGGTTTTTTGCCCTGCAGGTGACGCTGAATGTCCTGGAGTATCATTTGGGAATGACGCCGGACGGTGCCCTCGGTGGCTCCGGCAACGTGGGGAGTGAGGATGACGTTGGGAAGATTGAGGAGGGGGCTGGCGGGAGAGATGGGGTGGGTCTCGTGAACGTCGAGGGCGGCGCCGGCAAGTTTGTCGGTGGCGAGGGCTTGGACGAGGGCGTCTTCGCGGACCATTTCGTAGAAGGCGGTGTTGATGAGGAAGGCGCCGGTCGGTAGGGCGGCAAGCTGGTCTGGGCCAATCATGCCGGTGGTCTCGGGGGTGGCGGGGGCGTGGAGGGAGAGGAAGTTTGATTGCTGGAGGAGCTGATCGAGGGGGACAAAAAGGGCATTGTCCCGGCGGTTACCTTCGGCTCCGGCGTAAGGATCGTAGGCCAGGACGTTCATGTCGAAGGCGTTGGCCAGCTTTGCGAGGATTCGGCCCACGGCACCGAGGCCGATGATGCCGAGGGTGTGGCCTTCAAGCTCTGTGCCTCGGTGGTTGACGTAGCCTTCGACGGGGTCTTCCCAACGGCCGGACTTGAGGTAGCCGTCCAGGTAAGGGATGCGGCGGGCTAGGGCGAGCATGAGGCCGAGGGCGTGTTCCGCGACGGCGCGGGCGTTGCGTCCGGGGGTGTTGACGACGAGGACGCCGTGTTGGGTGGCGGCGTCGAGGTCGACGTGGTTAAGGGCGGCGCGGCAGACGCCGACGAAGCGGAGGTCGGTGGCGGACTGGAAGAGTTCCTCGAAGACGAAATCGGCTTCGATGATGAGGTGGGTGATTCTTTCCCTTTGAATACGGAGGCCGAGTTCCTCAGGGTGCTGGAGTTGGCGGGTTTCTGTCCAGCTTTCGTAGTCAACGGGCATGAGGTCTCGCAACGCCGCCAGGGTTGGAGGGTGGAAGGGGGCGAGAACGAGGGCCTTCATTCTCGTTGTGCTTTCAGGACGGCCTGGGCGGCGAAAACTCCGCTGCGGACGGCGCCTTCCATGGTGGATGGCCAGCCGGTGTCGGTCCAGTCACCAGCGAGGAAGAGGTTGCCGATGGGGGTCCGGGGCTTGGGTCGAGAGCGGTGGGAGCCGGGAAGGCAGCGGAAGGTTGCCCTTTCTTGTTTGACCACCAGAGAATGTATCACACGAGCAAGTTTTGCTTTCGGGAAGGCTTCCTTCATGGCTTCCGTGCACATTTCTTGTACGGCCTGCTTGGGCTGGTTGACGTAATTGAAGGCGGCGCTGAGGGAAACGGTGACGTATTGTCCCGGGACTCCGTTATGGCCCATGATGGCGGTCTTGTTGAAGACCCACTGGAGGGGGGAATCGACGAGGGCGACGAAGTCCTGCTCCATGACGGGCCTGTCGTACCAGAGGTAGACGTTTACGATGGGGGCGGTTTCCAGCGCGGCGAGGGGGGCGAAGAAGGGGTTATCGGCCAGCCTGGAGGGCAGCAGGGGCAGGAGGTCGGCGAGAGGGAGGGCGCTTACGTAGGCGTCGGCCTGGAGGGTTTTGCCGTTGGAGAATTGGATTGCGGCGATGGGAGGATCGTCGGCCTGGGAGTCTTCGTCAAGGTGGAGTGAGGTTGCGGTGTGGCCGGTGATGAGGGTTGCGCCATTGCTTTCGAGATAGGCTTTGGCGGCTTCGCCCATGAGGGTAGAAAGACCCTCGCGGGCGTAGCCGATGCGGGAGGAGCGGGGGCTTTTGAGGATGCCATCCTGGAAGATCATGATGCCCATGGTCGCTGAGACGTCTTCAACGCCGTCGTTGGCGCAGGGCTTGACGATGAGGTCCCAGAAGTTATCGATGGAGCGTTGGGTCTGGCGGTGGCGTCGGAGCCATTGGGCGAAGGTCTCCTGCTGGAGATGGGGATTGGCGCGGTCGGTGACGCTGAGGCGGAGGAGGCCGTAGACGGTGGTGAGCTTGTCCCAGAGGCCGAGGTGCCTGTAGGCAAGGAAGGAGGGGAGCATGTGGAGGGGCTTGGGGAGACGACCGGCGGCGATGGAGCTGGAGGGACCGCCGGGTTTGACGACCTCCACCATGGTGCGGTCCTGGAGATAGGCCCTATCCCAGGTGCCGATCTTCTTCAGGAAGTCGATGTAGTAGGTGCAGCAGCCGAGAAAGACGTGCTGGCCGTTATCGACAACCTGGCCGGATTCGCGGTCGGTGAAGGAGAAGACGCGTCCGCCGAGATATGGGCGTTTCTCAACCAAAGTGACCTGCCAGTCTTCGTCGAGGAGGTGGCATGCGGCGGCCATGCCGGCGAGACCGCCGCCAAGAATCACTGCTCGGGGTCTGGATGAGGAAGGGGGAGTAAGCTCTTTAGCCATGTGGTCGTCATCACGAGGAGCTTTTCGGGGCCGCTCAGGCTGATTCTACCACCAAAGACGTTGTAGTCGTTAGACGAGATGCGGCGGAGGATGCGGGTGTAGATGGCGGCGAGGACGGCGGGGCAGGCGCGGCTGCGGGGTGAGAGATAGGGGAGGAGCTTTGCGCCGCTTTGGAAGAGGGATTGGGCGCGCTCCACCTGGAAGGCGATGAGGCGTCGTTGCGCGTTGTTGCGGACTTCGCATTTGAGTTCCTGCTCCGAGTAGCCGAAGCGTTGGAGTTCTTCCAGAGGAAGGTAGATGCGGTCGCGGGCGAGGTCTTCCTGGACGTCCCGCAGGATGTTGGTGAGCTGCATGGCGAGGCCGAGGTCGACGGCGTATTCCCTGGCTTTCGGGTGGCTGTAGCCGAATATCTGGAGACAGATGAGACCGACGACGGAGGCGACCCGGTAGCAGTAGAGGCGGAGGTCTTCGAAGGTCCGGTAGCGGTTGTTGGCGAGGTCCATCTCGACGCCGCGGATAAGGTCCTGGAAGTAGGACTGGGGGATTTCGTAGGTCTGGGCGGTGTGGGCGAGGGCGGTGAAGACGGGGCCGTCCGGCAGGCCACGGTAGGCCGCATCGAGGCGGGCGGTGAGTTGTTGGAGGGCGGCCTGCTTGTCGTCAAGGGAGGCGACTTCGTCGACAGCGTCGTCGCAGTGGCGACAGAAGGCGTAGGCGGCGTAGATGGCGCGGCGCTTGGCGGCGGGGAGGGTGAGGAAGGCGTAGTAGAAGTTCCTGGCCTCACGCCTGGTGATGAGGCGGCACTCTTTGTAGGCGTCGGTTAGGGTGACCATGGGGCTAGTCCGACAGGCTCCGGCGATGGGGGCTAGAACCGGGGGGTCCTGCCCAGCTTCATGGAGGTCCAGGTACCAAGGAGGAGCCAGGCCTTCTTGAAGCGGGAGAGGCTGGGGCGGCAGGCGAGGACGTTGTAGTCCTGTTTTTCGATGGCGTCCAGGACGGCCATGCCGCCGCGGGTGAAGAGGGCGACGTCGATCCTGGCGTGGCCTTCGAGGTGGTCCAGGAGTTGGGCGCCTCGGCGGAATATCTCGCGGGCGCGTTCGACCTGGAATGACATGAGGCGGCGGAAGTTGTCGTCGAAGGCGCGGTTGGCGATCTGCTCCTCGGAGACGCCATAGGCTTGCAGGTCTTCCATGGGGAGGTAGACGCGGCCCATTGCCCAGTCGCGATTCACGTCCTGCCAGAAGTTGGCTAGCTGGAGGGCGGTGCAGGTGTAGTCGGACAGACGCTGGCGTTCTTCGTCCCGGTAGTCGAAGACGTAGAGGAAGAGGCGGCCGCAGGGGTTGGCGGAGTGGTCGCAGTAGTGGAGGAGGTCTTCGAAGGTCTGGTAGCGGGAGACTTCCTGGTCCATGCGGTTGGCTTGGATGAGCTTGAGGAAGGGTTCCCGGGGGATGCGGTAGCGCTGGATGGTGTGCTGGAGGGCGACCATGACAGGGTGTCTGGGGGCGCCGTCGTAGCAGCGTTCGAGATCCTCCAGCCATTGGCGGAGGAGGTCCAGGCGGTCGCCTTCAGCTTCGTCGCCGAGGTCGTCGACGGTGCGGGAGTAGGCGTAGAGATTGGAGACGTGCTGGCGGACGGCTTTGGGCAGGAGGAGGGAGCCGACGGTGAAGTTTTCGTAGTGGGTCCTGGTGAGGTTGCGGCAGTAGGCGAGGGCCTCCTCAACGGTCCATGGGCGGGAATCGGAGAGGAGGAGGGAGGCCACGGTTCAGCCTTCGTTGAGGAAGCGGCCCAGGGCGGTGAGGGGCCAGTAGTTGCGGTATAGGTGGTAGTTGATCATGAAGCCGGCGCCCATGTCGAGGTCCTGATAGGAGGGATCGCCGGGGTCGGGGAGCTTTTTGGGGCGGTGGCCGATGCCGTAGCCGGGGAAGCCGGTGCCGGTGAAGTAGGGCTCGTCCCAGGAGCCGTCGGCCTGCTGGGTTTCGTGGAGATAGCGGACGCCGTTCAGGGCGGTTGGGGAGTGGGCTTCACCGGCGGCGATTAGGGCGAGGAGGGCCCATGCGGTCTGGGAGGCGGTGCTGGGGCCACGGCCTCGGAGTTCGGGGTCGACGTAGGAGCCGCAGCTTTCGCCCCAGCCGCCGTCAGGGTTCTGGTGTTGGATGAGCCAGGCGACGGCGTTGCGCACGTAGGGCTGGGACATATCCTCGCCGATGGACTGGAGAGCGGGGAGGACGGCGCCGGCGCCGTAGACGTAGTTAACGCCCCAGCGACCGAACCAGGGTCCGTCCGGTTCCTGTTCATCGCGGATGTAGTTGTAGGCCTTCCGGATGGGCTCAAAGCTGCGGTCGTAGCCCAGTTTGCCGAGGGCTTCGATGACGTGGGCGGTGACGTCGACGCTGGGGGGGTCGAGGGATTCGCCGAAGTCGGCGAAGGGAATGTTGCTCAGATAGGTGCGATCGTTGTCCTTATCGAAGGCGGCCCAACCGCCGTTGGCGCTCTGGACGCCGAGGAGCCAGTCGACGCCGCGCTGGATGGCGGCGGTGCGACAACCGTCCTCTTCGCCTGGGAGCCTGGCCAGATTCAGGGCCATGAGGACTTCGGCTACGTCGTCAATGTCGGGGTAGTTATTGTTGGCGAACTCAAAAGCCCAACCTCCGGGAGGAGTTTCCGGGGCCTTCACTTGCCAGTCGCCGCCGCGGAGAATCTGCTTGTCGATGAGCCAGCGGGCGGCGGCCTCCATGCCGAGGTTGTTGGCGGGGACGCCGGATTCGAGCATGGCGATGAGGGCGAGACCGGTGTCCCAAACAGGGGAGACGCAGGCCTGGACGCGCCAGGTGTCGTCTTCCTCTATGGCGAAGCCTTCAAAGCCTTCAAGGCCTCTCTTCATGGCGGGATGGTCCAGGGGAAAGCCGAGATGCTTGAGGCAGATGAGGGAGTAGACCCAGGGGGGTTGGATGCCGCCCCATGAGCCATCGGCTTCCTGGTGGGAGAGGATCCACCGGGCGGCGCGGCTCTTGGCCTTGTCGCGGCCGGGCTTTATGGGGATCCTTTCGTAGAGGCGGAGGACCTTGTCCGCGCCGTTGAAGAGGGTGCGCCAGCTGGCAATGGGGGCGGGCCGACCGTTGGAGGGCGGCGCGTGACCGTTGGAGGTGAAGAGTTCCGGGATGGAGGCGGACTGGGGGATGGGGACGGTGGGCTTTTCGGTGAGGATGATGGTCATGGGGACGATGGTGGCGCGGGCCCAGCTTGAGAACTCGTAGATGTTGACGGGGAACCAGGTGGGCAGGAACATGACTTCCGGGGGCATGGCGGGCAGGTTCTTCCAGGGGTACTGGCCGAGCATGGCGAGCCATATTTTGGTGAACACGCGGGTGTTTTCCACGCCGCCCCTGGAGATGATGAATTCCCTAGCCTTTGTCATCTCGGGAGAGTTGGGGGGGATGCCGGCTATTTTCAGAGCCGTGTAGCATTCGACGCAGGTGCTGAGGTTGCCCGGAGCGCCGTAGTACTGGGCCCAGGAACCGTCTTCCTGCTGGCGGGCAAGGATGTAGTTGGCGATCTTTCGCCATCGTTCCGGGTTGGGCGCACCGAGGATATGGGTGAGCATGAGGTATTCGGCTTCCATGGTGGGGTTGGACTCGAGCTCACCCCACCAGTAGCCTTCCTTGTTCTGGATGCCGAGCATGTATTGCTGGGATCTTGCGACGGTTTTCGCCGCGGCCTCCCGAACGTGCTCGTCAATTCTTGAAGTCGCCTGCGTCATTCACGTCTCCTGTTTTACGTTATGCGGTGGTCCCGGAACCACCGGACGGCCTTTTCCAAGGCTTCTTCCACGGGGGTCTGGGGCAGTCCGAGTTGTTGGACTGCCTTGGCGCTGCTTACATACATGGGTTTTTTGGCGACCCGCATTCCTTCCAGGGGGATGCGGGGTCTTCGCCTGAGGAGTTTTCCTTCCACCAGGTAGTCGATCATGCCCATCAGGATTATGAGGTTGATGGGGAGTTTTACCCTTGGGGCTTTGACGCCGGTGAGGGCCTGGAGGGTGAGGAGGACTTCCAGGAGGGTCATGTTGCGGTTCCCAAGGATGTATCGCTGGCCGGGGACGCCCTTTTCCATGGCGAGGACGTGGCCGACAGCTACGTCTTCCACGTCGACGACGTTCATGCCTGTGCCGACGTAGAAGGGGAGGTTGCCGCGGAGGAAGTCCAGGACTATGCCGCCGGTGGGGGTGGGCTTGACGTCCCAGGGGCCGATGGGGGCGGCGGGGTTGACTACCACTACGGGCAGGCCGTTATTGGCGGCGGCGAGGGCTTGCTGCTCGCCAAGAAATTTTGATTTTTTGTAGTGGCCGACGAGGTCCCGGGGGCGGACTTCGGTATCTTCGGTGCCGAGGCCCTTCTTGGGGAGGCCGATGGTGGAGACGGTGCTGGTGTAGACGACCTTTTCCACGCCGGCGCGTTGGGCTTCTTCCAGGATGATTTTTGTGCCTTCCACGTTGACCTTGTAGACCTCTGCGGGGTCGCGGCTCCAGAAGGTGTAGATGGCGGCGCAGTGGAAGAGGCCGTGGCAGCCCTGGAGGGCGTGGGCCAGGGACTCCCTGTCTCGCAGGTCGCCGGGGGCCTGCTGCACGTCGATGTCCTGGAGGGCAAGGGGATTGCTGTTCGGGCGCACGAGGACGCGTACGTCGTAGCCCCGGTCAACGAGGGTCCTGGCGAGGTTGCCACCGATAAAGCCTGTCGCGCCTGTTACCAGGACTTTCATAACCAGTCCCCGCTAGGCGGGGTTTGGGACTCCCCTGTGGATTGCCTGGGTGACGAAGGTCTTGGCGAATTTTTCCAGGCTCTTTTGGGCCTTCTTGGCGGCGCCTGCCAGGGACATGAGCTTGGGTAAACGGCCGGGCTTGGCGAGGGAGCCGAGGATGACGCGCATACCCTGGCGCGCTTCGCGCTGGAGCATTATCTCTTCGACGTAGGGGGGGAGCTCCTGGGCTGTGGTGTCGGAGATGGCGCGGACGGAGACGAAGGGGACGCCGGCCTGAGCGGCGGCGCTGCATACCCAGTAGTCCTCCAGGCTGACGGCCTGGGCGTGAAACTCCTGGCCGAGGCGTTCCCGCTCGCTACGGATGCGGACGAGGCGGCCGGCGGTGAGGGTATCGCGGCGGACGTAGGGGATGGCGTTTTCCAGGATGGCGTCTTCGGCCTGCTGAAAGAGACGTCGGTTGACATCGAGGGGCGGGGAGCCGTCGGTCGAGAGGAGGCGGCGGGCGAGGACGAGGTCGCCGATGCTGAGTTCGTCGGACAGGGAGCCGGCGAAACCGATGGACAGCACGATGGAGGGGCGGGGGCACTCTTCGAGGAGGGAGGCGATGGCAGCAAGGGCCTTCTCCTTGCCCACGCCGGTGACGGTGACGGAGGCCTGGCCATTGGAGGAACGCTTGAGGCTTCCGAGCCTGCGAACCTCGTCTTTCATTGCTGCTACTATTGCAATCAAGTTGTTCTACTTCCTGCAGGGGTCGGCCTAAGCGGCGGTAATGCCGCTCTTGCTTATGGCTCCGGAGCGGATGAGGGTGAACCAGTCCTTGGGTCTTGTGATGGCGTTGAAGATGGTGGCGGACTCGAAGCCGCAGTGCATCATGCAGTTGGCGCAACGGGGGTCCTTGCCGACGCCGTACTTGTCCCAGACCTCGGGCTGCATGACCTTGCTCATCTTGTCGACGTGCTCATCGGCGAGGGGGTAGCAGGGGAGGCGCCAGCCCATGATGGTGTAGGTGGGGTTGGACCAGGCGGTGCACTGGTAGTCGCGCTCGCCACGGAGGAAGTTGAGGTATAGGGGGTTGTTGTAGAAGCGGATACCTTCGGAGCGGTCTGGGTCGAGGATTTCCTTGAAGACCTTTTCGGACTCTGCCCGGTGGAGGAACTGCTCGCGGTCGGCGACGGCCTCGTAGTCGAAGCCTGGGGAGACCATGCAGCCCTCGACGCCCATGTCTGTCATGGTGCGGAAGAGTTCGTGGAGGTCTTCCACGTCGCTGCCGCGGAAGATGGTGGTGTTGGTGCAGACGCGGTAGCCCTGGGCGAGGGCGCTGGCGATGGCGGCCTTGGCCTTCTTGAAGACGCCCTTGCGGTCTACGGACTCGTCGTGCTTCTCCTCCATACCGTCCATGTGGACGACCCAGCAGAAGTACTTGGAGGGTTTGATCTTCTTCATGACCCGGTCCATGAGGAGGCCGTTGGAGCAGCAGTAGACGAAATACTTGCGGCGGACGAGCTCGTTGATGATGTCGGCGATCTGGGGGTGGATGGTGGGTTCGCCGCCGGCGATGGAGACGATGGGGGCGCCGGACTCTTCAACGGCTGCGATGGCCTCGTCGACGGGCATCATCTTACTCATCATGGCCTTATACTCGCGGATGCGTCCGCAGCCCACGCAGGAGAGGTTGCACATCTCCAGGGGTTCGAGCATGGTGACCATGGGGAAGCGTTTGCGGCCCTTGATCTTCTGGGTGAGCATGTACTTGGCGAGGCGCACGGACATCTCAATGGGCCGTTTGGAGGGCTTGAGGATCTCTTGGGGTTTTTCGGTTGTGGTGGTCAAAGGTTGTTCCCTTCTAGTGATCTCTGGATGCGAGGAAGTTCACCAAGCTTTGGGCCTCCTCCCGCGCCCAGTCGGAAAGGGGCACGGAGGCGAGGGCGTCCATGGCGAGGGTGGCTTCCCTGTTGATCATGTGTTGGGCGCTTTCCTGGGCGCCGACGGCTTCGAGGATTCCGAGGACGTCATCCACGTTCTGCTGGTCGAGGGTCTGCCTGGCGTAGATTTGCTCCAGGCGGCGGCGGTCGGATTGGTCGGCGTTCTGGAGGGCGAGGACGATGGGGAAGGATTTTTTCTTCCTTCGGATGTCGTTGTCGGAGGAGCGTCCGGCCTTGCCGGTGGTCTTTTCGTCGCCCCAGATGCCTAGAACGTCGTCGCGGATCTGAAACATTCTGCCGAGGCTGCGGCCGTAGTCGGTGAAGGCGTTGACGTGGGCAATATCGTCGGTGGCGAGGAGGGCGCCCATCTGGAGGGCGCAGGTGATGAGGGCACCGGTCTTGAGTCTTATCATGCCGAGGTAGGCGTCGATGCTGATGTCGAGGGAGTCTTCGAACCGGAGGTCCTGGACTTGGCCCTTGATCATGGAGAGGCTGCTTTCGACGAGGAGCTGGGAGCAGCGGAGGGCCTTCGGCTGGGAGACGCCTTTCTGTGTCAGGGCGAGGGCAGTTTGGTAGGCGGCGGCGTGCATGGAGTTGCCGACGGCGAGGGCTTTTGGCTGGCCACAGACGCACCAGACGGTGGGCTTGTGGCGGCGCATTTCGTCGCCGTCCTGGATGTCGTCGTGGATGAGGGAGAAGTTGTGGACGAGTTCGAGGGCGAGGGCGGCGGGCATGGCCTGTTCCCACGAGCCATCAAGGGCCTGACAGGCGAAGAGGCAGAGGGCGGGGCGGACGGCTTTGCCGGGGTCCTGGGGTGCGTCGAGGAAACGCCCCTGCTGGTCGGCCCAACCGAGGTGATAGCGGAAGGGGCCGGAAAGCCGCAGGCTGCCGTTGGGAAGAATTTCGCCCAAGGCCGACTGGATGCCGCCGCCGTAGTGGGTGAGCGGTCCTGGAGGCCTGGGGCGGTCCTTTGTGGAGTGAACGCTTTGGGGTGCAGACATAGGTTGAACGATAACCCCTGGCGCGCGCGAAGAATACATAGTTAGACGATGTACGGAATGCTAGCAAAGGGTGTTGGCAGTGTCAATAGAAATGGTGGGGTTAGGGTGGGTGTGGGAGCTTCGGTTGCGTTTAGTGAGACAAGTTATCTAAAACGAGGGGAGTAAGGAGGGGTTCGTTTCAGGATTGTCAGGCGTGGAACTGGTGATTTTGGTGATCTATATTCGTTTCTCGCGATTTTGGGGGAATATTTGGAGGTGGGATGAAATAGGGTGTCAATTTGATTTCGTTGCGAGGAGGCAGGGTTGGGGTGGTGAGGGATGGGTTGTGTTTGGGAGAGTTGAGTTGTTCATATGGGCAGGTTAGCAGGGGAGTTGGGATTGTGGCAAGGGAATGTTGTCACTTTGGGGGTGGTGGGGGATGGTGTTAAACTACTTCGGACGTTGATTGTTGAGCGATTTTGTTTAAGGAGCAGGGTGGATGGTCCCTCCGGATTCGATTTTTGGGGTTGTGCCGATTTGGGTGGGGGTGTATGTGGCTTTAGCGGCGACGCTGGGGGTTTCGGGGGCGTTGTTTTACACGCGGGTGGTGAGGCTGGTGCTGCTGGGGAGGTGGGAGGCGCGATTCGACAGGCCGTTGCGTCGATTCGTCAACTTCCTGCTGGTTTTTGTGGGGCAGCGGAAGGTGGTGCAGAGGGTGTCGCTGAGGGACCTGGCGGGGATTGGGCACGTGCTCATCTTCTTCGGGTTTTTATCGTTCCTGCTCAGCTACGTGATTTTCATATTCGGGGACTCGGCGTGGGGGGCATTTTCGCAGACGCTGCTGACGGAGGCGGGGGCGCGGGCGTACGCGATGTACCTGGACATTGTGTCGCTGGTGATTTTGTCTGCGCTGGTTTGGGCGGTGGTCCGGCGGTGGCTGGTGAAGCCGCATCGACTGAGTTTCGATCTGACCAGAAGCAAGGACGCGATTGTCATCGTGTCGCTGATTGGGGCGTTGATGTTGAGTACGCTGATGACGGAGGCGTTCTACGTGGCCAAGGGGGGCGAGGGGCCGGAGTCGTCGGTGATTGTGGGCGGAGCGTTGGGCCGGCTGTTTTCGGACGCTGGATTGGGGATAGACGGGGCGAACCTGCTTCACGGGCTGTTCTGGTGGGCGCACCTGCTGTTGATTTTGGGGTTTGCGGTGTACATACCGTTCTCCAAGCACATGCACATGGTGGCGACGCCGTTTAACGCGTTCTTCCGGTCGTTGAAGCCTACGGGGGCTATGGAGGCTATCGACCTGGAGACGGCGGAGCATTTTGGGGCGGGGAGCGTGGAGCAGTTCAGCTGGAAGCAGCTATTGGACGGGTACGCTTGTGCGGTGTGCGGCCGGTGCACGGACTCGTGTCCGGCGAATATAAGCGGGAAGATACTTTCGCCGATGCACGTGGTGGAGGATATCAAGGACCATTTGCTGGAGGTGGGGGACGATATCAGGGCGGGTGGAGAAGCGTCCGATGGCAAGCCGCTGATTGGGGGCGTGGTGGCGGAGGAGGCTATCTGGGACTGCGTGTCTTGCGGGGCGTGCATGGAGGAGTGTCCGGTGGAGGTGGAGCACGTGCCGACGATTATGGACATGCGTCGACACCTGGTGCTTGAGGAATCCAAGATGCCGGAGTCGGCGATGGACGCGCTGTTGAGCATGGAGCAGCGGGGGCATCCGTGGCGTGGGAGCGAGTTTTCGCGGACGCAGTGGGCGGAGGGGCTGGGGGTGAAGACGCTTTCGGAGCACCCGGAGGCGGAGGTGCTGTTCTGGGTGGGGTGCACGTCGGCGCTGGAGGCGAAGAGTCAGCGGATTGCGCGGTCGATGGCGCGGGTGCTGAAGCGGGCGGGGGTGGACTTCGCCATTCTTGGCGAGGAGGAGCGGTGCACGGGGGACCCGGCGCGTCGGATGGGGAATGAGTACCTGTTCCAGATAATGGCGCAGCAGAACATCGAGACGCTGAACCGTTACCAGGTAAAGAAGGTGGTGGCGACGTGTCCGCACTGCTTCAACACCCTGCGGAACGAGTACCCGCAGTTGGGGGGCAGCTTTGAGGTGGTGCATTACAGCCAGATGGTGGATGAGCTAATCCGGGAGGGGCGGCTGCGTCCCGTGAACCAGGTGGTGGGAGATGTGGCGTACCACGATTCGTGCTTCCTGGGGCGGCATAACGGGATCTATGACGAGCCGCGTCGGATCGCCAAGGCTATTCCCGGGCTGAAGCTGGTGGAGATGGAGCCGCGGTGTCGGGAGCGGGGGTTCTGCTGCGGGGCCGGCGGCGGGCATATGTGGATAGAGGAGAGCCGGGGGACGCGGATCAACCACGTGAGGACGGACCATTTTCTGGAGACGGGGGCGGAGACGGTGGGGGTGTCGTGCCCCTTCTGCCTGCAGATGCTGGAGGAGGGGGTTGAGGCGAAGGGTGAGGCGTCGGAGAAGAAGGTGAAGGACCTGCTGGAGATTCTGGCGGAGAGTGTGGGGGAGGGGGACAATGGTTGAGGCGATTATCGATTAGGAGGATGAATTGATTGCAGGCGCTGTGGTTGTATTGGGGATATTTGCGATTGCCGGTTATGGGTTGAGCCGGTTCTTTCCAAAGGGAGGGCATTCGTTGTGGGGGTTGGCGCTGTGCTTCCCGACAGCATACGCTCTGTACCTGCTGGAATTTGCTTTCTGGCCTGAAGTATTGCTTATGACGGGGATTGGGTCGTCGCTATTTTCGACGAGTTGGGCTATCTGCGACATGGGAAAGGGAGATGGCCTGCCTGTGGCGAGGAAGGAAGGGGCGCCGGAGTTCGTGGGGCATCTGGAGAAGCCGGGTTTTCGTGTTGTCCTGGGCGTGATTGGGATGGCGGGGTTTTCGGTTACGCTTGCCATTATTGGGTAGCGTTAGGCTTGGAGGAGTGCATGGCGGTTAAGGGGTGGGGGTGTAGAGTTGGGTGGTGGGGTTGAAGGCGAGCCAGGCGAACCAGAAGAGGTCGACGTGGAGGAGGGGATCAAGTCGTTGACCGACCAGAGGGCCTTTGATGGCTTGGCCGAGAAGATTCCAGTTGCTTCCCGTCTGCTCGTCTGCAATCGCGCCATTGGTGTACTTGAAGGTGAGTTTTCGGCCGTCCAGGTGGGGTGAGAAGACTCCAGCAGCGCCCACCGACCTGTAGTCCGCTCCGGCGTCGGTATTCTTAAAGGGAGAGAAGGTTTCCGGCTCGTAGAAGACGACCACGTCTGTCTCTCCAACGGTGTGGTTGACTACGCGCTTGTGAGCCAGGGTGTTGTAGTCAAAGGCGATGCTGACGTCGTCAACTGTTACGCCAACGACCCTTTCCGTGACGGGGAGGCTGATGCCGCCGGGGCCTTCCTCGTGGGGAGTTTTGGGTTCAATTTGGTCGAAGGCGGGGTAGAGGCCTTCTTCGTATGGTCTGCCAAAGCCGGTATTTTGCGAAAGAACCTTGCCGTTTGGGTAGGCATTCTTGAATTCCCTCCAGGGACCGATGGCCGTGGGCAGGAATTCCAATTGTTTGCCGGTGAGCTCTCCGACGATGGCATCTCCCGTGACCTGCTGCCACCAGGACTCAGTCTGCCTGTCCCACATTATGAGGTCCAGGTGGCGCAGGTAGCCGGTGGTGCCGAAATCGTAGACGGTGCCGTCCAGGGTCCTCAGGAGGGCGACGGCGGAGTTGCAGAGGGGGCAGTAGGTAACGGCCACAGGCGCATCCGCCACAACGTCGTTGACTATCTCGTGCCAGATGAGGATCTGCAGCGGGTAGGCGCGGACGTCGCCGTTGAGTTCCAGGATTAGAACAGGTTCTTTGTCATTGAGCCAGGCGTCGGCTTCTGAAGCGGTCTCGAATCTGGGTTTATCCAGGGGTGGGATTTCGTCCCGTCCAGGGCCGCCGGGCCCTATTTCGTCATAGGGAACGGAATGAATTGAGAAGTCTGTATACCAGGGGTGAATGTCGTGGTTGGGGTCGATGCCCGCCTTGGCGAGGGCTCTGGGAAAGGCGGGGTCTCGCTCCACCGGTGGCGTATAAGCAGCTTCTACGGGAGGTTCGTGAGGGAGGCCGTGGGCGCTCAACCGGGTGACGGTATTATCGGTTCTGTTGACCGCCCACAGGTTGTCTCCATCGAAGGCCAGGGACCGGGGCTCGATGCCGGCGTGGTAGGCTCCCTGGGACAGGCCGTCCGGGGAAGTTCTGGATAGGTTTGTGCCGGTGACGTTGAAGTCGCTGAGGGCGTTGGCCACCCAGATGGAACCGGCGGCGTAGAGGATGTCGCTGGGGTTAGAGTCGGTGGGGAAGACGCCGAGCTGCCGGCCATTGGTGTCGAACTTTGTCATCGTGGAACCGGGGATGACGGGGAAACCGGTGTTGGTTGCCCAGATGTTTTCGCCATCGAAGGCAATTGCGCCGGGCTGGGAGACGGAAGTGGTGAGGAGGACGCGGCCATTGTCGTCGAGTTTCACCAGGGTATCGTTTCCGAGGTTGGCCACCCAGATATGCTTTCCGTCGTAGAGCATGTCTACGGGCTTAACGCCCACTTCGTAGACGCCCTCGACTCCATCCGTGGGATGAATTCTGGTCACATCGCCGCTGATGGTGTTGGCCACCCATAGGAATTGTCCGTCGAACACGGCGGAGGTGAGAATGCCGCCAACTTCGATGCTGCTCAGAATTTCGCCGTCCGTGGAGAATCTGAGGACCTCGCCGATGGCCGTGGTCACCCAGAGGTCTTGTCCGTCGAAGGCTAGGGCTTGTGGGAGGGTGCCAGCGGGATATTCTCCCAGAGTCCGGCCGTCGAGGGCGAGTTTGGAAACGGTGTCTGAGCCCATGTTGGCCACCCAGACGTGTTGGCCGTCGTAGAGGATGTCCCTGGGAAGGCGGCCGACGGGGAAGGACTCGACAACGGTGGGAGAGGTGGGATCCTCCTGGGTACAGGCAGGAGCGGGCCACAAAACAAGGGCCGCGGCCAAGGGAAGAAGAAGGAGACTCAGCCGATACTTCATGGGATCTTTTCCGGCGCCGGTGGGGACGGGATTTGGCGGTGTGACCTGGAGACGCTATGGGGGAAGTTTGACGCTCATTCTTGCCCAATCTATAATTCCAGTCAAATCTACCAGGGAGGCGTCGCCAATGATTAACGGTTTTAAGGTGATTGACGCAGATGCCCATATGCAGGAACCCCTTGACGTGTGGGACAAGTACGTGGAGCCGGAGTTTTACGATCGCAGGCCCATCATCAAAGAGCATCGATACCGGTTGATGTTCGACTATGAAGACAGCGAGTTGTATCCGGCACAGCCCGAGGGGAAGGACCAGATGGGTCGATTGCGCCCGACGGAGATTCTGGAGAGGCAGCCTATCAAGTACGGCGAGGCCTACGAAGAGTGGTGGAGTCCGGAGAGCCGCCTGAGGGACATGGAGCGGTACGGATGGGACAGGATGGTGTGCATTCCGGGAACGGGGGCGCAGCCGCTGAAGCTGGAGGGCAAGGACCCAGCGTTGATGTGGGCGTTGACTCGCGCCTACCACAACTGGTCGCACGACTTCTGCGCCGCCGACCCGGACAAGCTGAAGATGGTGGCGACGGTGCCGCCTTACGACATGGAGAACACGCTGATTGAGTTTCGCAGGGCCGTGGAGGAGCTGGGGGCGGTGACGGTGATGATGCCCAAGCCGAAGGACGGCGTATTCTGGCACCACGACGAGTTCACGCCCTTCTGGGAGCTGGCGGTGGAGCTGGACGTTCCGATCTCCTTCCACGGGGTGCAGAGCGGTTCGCCGCACACGGGGATGCGCTACCATGGCGTACCCGGTACGCTGATTGCGCTTGAGCATGCCATTGGATTTCCCTTTGAGAATATGATTTCTCTGGGCCACCTGATTTACACGGGCGTGCTGGAGAGGTATCCGATGCTTCGGGTGTCGATGCTGGAGGGGAACGCCGGTTGGGTGCCCTTCTGGCTGGGACGGTTGAACGACCACGCCGAGGGGCGGCAGGCGGTGTTCGTAGCGCCGAGCGAGAATCCGATGACGATGCCGCCGAGCGAATACTTCAAGCGGCAGGTGTTCGTGGCGTGCGACGGGGACGAGTTCGGCCTGCCGGGGGTTGTGAGCCTGGTTGGGGCGGACAATCTGTTGTGGAACACGGACTATCCGCACCCGGACGCACCGGACCCGGACAGGGCACTGCCCGATTTTCTGAATCAGCCGATTCCGGAGGAGAGCAAGCGGAAGATTCTGTGGGACAATCCGGCGCGGTTGTACGGTGAGAGGGTGGCTGCCTAGAAACCGTTCCGGTTTATCTTTGCAGTTGGAGGAGGATCCTCGCTTAGGCGGGGATCCTTCGCTTTTGGGGGTGTGGGTATATGGCTGAGAGAGGGCATTGAGGGGAGCGGGGACCACAAGGGTAGTCCCTACGGAAGAGGGCCGGTTGTTGTTGTAAGGTTTATTCGTTTTTGGGCATTCGTTATTTTCTGTGGTGGAAACGAAGGGTATTTTCCTTCGTAATCGGGGATTCGTAAATTGCTGTGGTGAAAACGAATGGGGCATTAACAGTAGGGGTAGGGACGCTGGATGGCCATGGGTTCGATAAGGCGATGGATAGGGCGGAGGAGGAGTTCAGTGGAGCCTCCGGTGGCCTTATGATTCCGTCTATATGTTCCATACGAAGGATATTAGCATGGGGCGCGGGTTTGTGGCAAGGGAAAGTTGTCACTTTGGGGAAGGCGAGATTCTTCGTTGCGGGGTCTCCTAAGAATGACATGTGGGTGGAGGGGAAGGCGATGCCAGCTGGGTAGGGTGTGGGTAGGGTATCGGTTCCTGCCTTAGCAGGAACCGAAGGGGTGGTGGTCTTGACGCGAAAAATGCGGCTGTGCTACAAGTTTAGTACAACAAAGTGGATTTGGAAGGTCGTCATGCCTCTGATTGAATACGGCTGTTACGATTGCAAGAAAATCAGCGAGTCGCTGATTCGGGACAGGTACAACATCCCTGAGTCGGCGCGGTGCGAGCACTGCAAGGGCGAGAATACGGTGCGCCTGATATCTCGCGTGAACTATAAGATGCAGAAGAAGGCGAAGTACGATGACGAATTTCTCGGGAAGGCGATGCCGGCGATGATGAAGAAGAAGGAGACGGCGGAGTACTTTGCCGAGGGGCCCGGCGGTTCCGACGAGTCGAAGATGTTTGAGATGGGGGAGCAGATAGGGGAGCGGATCGACCGGATGATAGAGTCGAGTTTCCCGAAGAAGTAGGGGAGGGGGTTATTCGTAGCGGAGGGCTTCTGCGGGGTGGATGCGGCCGGCTTGGCGGGCGGGCAGGTAGGTTGTGATCATGGCGAATATGTAGGCGATGGCTATGATGATGCCTATTTGCAGCCAGGGCATGGAGAATTTAAGGCCTGGAATCTGGTCCTGGAAGCCCTCCACCAGGTTGAAGGATAGGATAGCCCCAAGGGCCACCCCAATGCCCACACCAAGCAGGGAGACGAAGGATGCTTCCACCAGGAAGCTAAGCTGGATCATTCCCTGGCGGTAGCCGAGGGCGCGGAGCATCCCGATGTGCTGCCGGCGTTCCACCACTGCCCGCAGGCTGATGACACCGAGGGCGGCGACGCCGACTATTAGGCCCATTCCCATGAAGCCGACGAGCAGGTTGTTGAAGGCGTTGTTTACCGCAACCTCTTCGTCGATGACCTCTTTGAGGGTCACGGTTTCCGCTCCGTGCTCCAGGAAGGAGGACTCCAAAGTTCTGGAGGTTTGCTTTACGTCCACTTCCGGAGCTGTCCTGAACCGGTAGGTGGTGACAGGCACGGGGAAGGGAAGGGCTTCGTCCACGCTTTGCTTGTTGACAATCATGCTTGCTTCGCTGTCCGCGACAAGATTCAGGACGCCGATGACGGTGTAGTTGACCTGGGTGTTGGTCTGGGTTTCGAGGACCTGGACGTCAATGGGGGAGATGGTTTCGTCTTCAATGGACACGCCTTCAAGTCTGAAGGAGGAGGAGGAGGCGCCGAATTCCTCCTGACCGCTGTCCCCAACGGCAAAATATCGCACCACGGCGAGGTTGGGATTGTCACGGAGGGCCTGCCAGACATCCTCTTCGGTTGGGCCGTAGCCTTCAGCGATGAGATGCAGGTCGTACTCGGTGGCGTCGAGGTAGGCCGCATCGACCGCCTGAATGGAGAAGTTCTTCCAGCGGGGGCTGTCGGCGTCTGCCTGTCGCGCGGCCACCGGGGCGGTGACGAACCCGCCGACGGCGTCGAAGGTGGAGGGGGGAAGCTGGGTCACGTCGGCCAGGGAGCTTTCGATATCGTGGATGGGGTTGCTGGGATTCACCTGCATCTCCACGTCCCAGTGCCCGGTTACGGAGTCCGTGTCGGCGAGGGTGTTGCCGAAGGCGTCGGTGAGGACGGACATGACGATGAGGGTGAAGATTACCAGGCCGAACATTGCGAGGGTCAGGCCGGTACGGAATTTGGCGCTCATGGGATAGGCAACGGCGATGACGAGGACGGGGCGAAGCTTGCCAATGCCGGAGGTGAGGAAGGTGAGCGCTTTTAGAAGCAGATCGGCGTTATACATAAGGGACCAGACGGCGGCGGCGACCATGGCGACGCCTGAAACGAAGAACATTTCGATATCGGAATCCAGAGTGCCAATGACGGGTTCCAAGGTGTCGAAAGGAAGCACCCACCATGCCAGGTTGAGGATGCCGATGAACGTGAAGGCCAGCCTATCTATGAATTCCGGGCGCAGGTTTCCGCTATTGCTCCAGCCGGTAAGAAACATTGCCGCGCCGATGGCGATGAGGACTGGGCCGATCAGGACATCAGTTAATGAGCCGATGGCGATGCCGTAGATGAGGAGGACACCGCCGCCTGTCAGAGTCAGGAGTCCGGGCAGCGTTGCCAGGGACGACCACCGGAAGATTGCGTGACGGAGCAAAAGTCCAGCGCCGATGATGACAAAGGTTGCGCCGATTACGAAGGGAGCGGCCTGATTCCAGGGGCCGGCTCCGCCAAGGATGAGAAGCATTCCCAGGATAATAGTGAGCCAGCCACGCAGGACGTAGGGCCAGGCGAATCTGACCAGGGCCACGGCTACGTCTGCCAACCAGGGGAGGATGAGCAGCCAGATAGCAGCGCCGGCGAGGTATCGCAGGGTGCCAAGGAACCTTCCGCCGAGCAGGTCTTTTATGGCGGCGAACAAGAAGAGGATGGGGCGGACGGCGGCCTTGACGACACCCAGAAGCCGTTCGGAGAGGGTACCTTCGCTGGTGGCGGTGACGGTTTCCGGCAGGCCTCTGACAGCCTCCACGATGTTCATGCGGCTGACGCGATAGGCGGAAACGGCGACGGTGGCGAAGGTGATAATCATGCCGAGGCAGTAGGCCACGATGGCGCTTCGAAGCTCGAAGGTGAAGGCGAATTCGAACTCGTCGCTGGTTCCGCCGAGAATCTGATTGGTGGCGGCAACTATCAGGTATCCGACCCCGAGGCCGACGGTGACGCCCAAGGCCGCAGACACGAGGTTATAGGCGGTGCCTTCGAAGATAAACATCTGGACCAGGTGACTGCGCTTTGCGCCGACGGCGCGGGCCATGCCCATCTCCGTTCGCCGAGCGGCGGCGAGCATGACAAAAATGAGGAATACGAGAAGGACTCCCACGCCGACGGAGAAGAGGCCAAGGAGGATGAACAGGGCGGTTACGCCGCTGGCGGCCTGGTCGGAGAGGTCCAGGAAGAAGCGCTTGGCCTCGAAGACGTTCATTTCCGACAGGTTGCGGAAGAGGGTGTCGGCTTCATCTTCGGCTTGGGTGAGGCCGCCGTCTGCGAGGGCGTCCATGACCCCACTGCGGACGTCTTCGTCGGAAATGACTCGAATGAGCTCGTTGGAGACTTCAGGGCGGACAAGCTCCTGGCGTAGGATGCCCAATTCTTCCTTTTGATCCCCGGTTAGACCGGCTTCCTGACCTTCTATGAGGGTCAGGATTTCCGGCGTGCTCAGGAGGAGCTTGAGTTCTTCAACTACCTGAGGGTCTGCGAAGTGGATGCGGAGCGTGGTAGCAACGTCGTGAGAAAGGTCTACGCCGCTTACATTGCCGCCTCGGTTGGAGATGGCAATGGTGTTTATACGGCCTTCTTTGCCGTAGATACTCTGGGCGGCTCCAAGGGGCATCAGGATGGTGGGGTTTACGCCGGCGAGTCCGCCGTTTTGCACAACGCCTTCCACACGGAGGTCTACGAACCCTTCCTGAAGGAACAGGCGCAGGGTGTCGCCGACTTGGGCGTCGAGATCGTCTACGGTCTCCTCGTTTACCAGCACGCCGCCCGGCGGCAGGCTGTCAAGGGGGTAGGCCTGGCCGGAGAGGAGGGTGAACTGGCCGAAGCCTTGAAGGGTGTCAGGGTCGGGCGCGACGATGCGGGCCTGACCCTCGGAGAGGGATGCGCGGAGGTTCAGCGTGGGGGCTGTTTCGGAAATATAGGGAGTCATGCCGTCGATGTCGTCGAAGCCGGCGAGCTCCTGTTGGAGCCGGTCGAACCGGCTACTGTCTATGTAGGCGGAGCGGAAGTCTTCGGCGCCGCGAGCGGGGGTGAGGATTTCGTCGACGGTGCCGAGGCCCTCCACGCTGGCGTTGCGGATGGATGAGCTTATGGTGTCGCCGGTGGCGAAGGAGGCGGTAATGATGACGGCGCTGAGCATGGAGCCGACGACGATGAGGACGGTCTGGGCGGGACGGCGGGGGATGTTACGGAGGCCAAGCCTGAGCATTATGCGGTGACGCCAGGCAAGGAAGCCCACGACGGCCATGATGCCAAGGAAGATGGCCAACAGGATGGCCATCAATAGGGTCATGGAGAGGCCGAAGAGTTCTTGCACTTGGCTCTATGGCCTCATGGGTCCGGTTCTACGAACTGATCCCAAGCCGTCGTCAACGACCTGACCGTCCCTCATTCGCACGATGCGGTGGGCCATTTCGCCCACCTCCTGGGAGTGGGTGACGAGGACGAAGGTCTGGCTGTTCTCCCGGTTCAGGGAGAGGAGCAGGTCCATGATATCCTGGGTGCTCTCGCTGTCCAGGTCGCCGGTTGGCTCGTCGGCCCAGATGATTGCGGGATCGTTGACCAGGGCGCGGGCGATGGTGACGCGCTGGCGCTGGCCGCCGGAAAGTTCGGCGGGGAGATGCTGGGCCCAATCGGCGAGGCCCACCTGGGCGAGCATCTCGAGGGAACGCTGACGGGCTTCCTGGCTGCCGACCCCGGATACGAGGAGGGGCATCTCCACGTTTTCCACGGAGGTCAGGACGGGTAGCAGGTTGTAAAGCTGGAAGATGAAGCCCATGCGTTGGGCGCGGTAGTCGCTCCGCTCGTCGTCGGGCAGCTGATGAAGCTGCATACTTTCGACGAATATTTCGCCGGAGTCGGTGGAGTCGAGGCCCGAGAGACAGTTTAGCAGGGTGGTCTTGCCGCAGCCGCTGGGCCCCATGATGGCGACCATTTCGCCCTTTTGGACGTGGAGGTCGATTCCACGCAGGGCCTGCACGTGGACGCGACCGGTGGTGTAGGTCTTGAATACCTGGTTGGCGGAGATAATGTAGTCGTTGCCGTTCATTGGTGAGTCATCCTATTTGGGGTTCAGAGGCGGGCAATTTTCGCGGGACGATATTATCATAATGTGACAGTGCTGGCTATGCCATAAGCAATCCTGAACTATACACTCAGAGCAGTTTATTGGGCCGGTTCTATTAGGCGTGATTGTGTTTCGGTTTCAGGATATCGTATAGGCTAGGGGTGAATAATGGGGATTCAGGCAGTTGACCGCCATCCCTGCCCAACCGCAGGCTCCTGCTATCGCAGGAGTGACGAAAAGAGAGAAAAGACGTGTTAAACTCGGGCGGCTGGAGGGTTTGACCATGTTTGCGGAACGAGAGACCGGCGTAGAGGAATGCGTGGCGCAGGC
Source organism: uncultured Dehalococcoidia bacterium (assembly GCA_951812825.1). Taxonomy (GTDB): domain Bacteria; phylum Chloroflexota; class Dehalococcoidia; order Lucifugimonadales; genus JAPULR01. Next base: position 1,999,079 of record OX638324.1, read on the forward strand.
TTGGGCGTTTCTGGCGCGGTCCGACGAGGAATTTGCGTCTGGGGATACGAGGCAGGGCGCCGAGAATCTGTGTGGGGCGGTTTCGCAGGTGGTAATTGCCGCCGCGAAGCAGCGCGGTTGGGAGTATCGGACACACCGGGCCAACAAGAACGCGGTCACGCGGCTGTCGGATGAGTATGACGACCCGTTCATAGCAGCCGGATTTGGGCTCGCCGATAAATTCCACGTGCATTTCTTCCATGGGAACCTGGAGGACTATGAGATTGAAGCTGATCGGCCTATCGCTCATTGATACGTGGAGCGAATGGCAGGCTTAATCAGAGAATACGAATCTGAGGGATAGGGGCAGCATATGGCTGAAGATTCCGGGCTTTACTTTGACGTTATCGTGGTGGGGGGAGGCAATGCGGCGATGTGCGCCGCGCTCTCGGCCAGGGAGATGGGGGCGCGGGTGTTGCTGATGGAGAAGGCGGCGCCGGAGGAGAGGGGCGGGAACTGTCCGTACACGGGCGGGGGGTTTCGGTTCACGCACAACGGGGCGGATGACCTGAGGCCGCTGCTGGCGGACCCGTCTGTGCTGGAGGGGTTGGAGGACGCTATCAGCCCGTACACGGAGTCGGACTACCGTCGGGAGATGTTGGAAAAGACGGCGGGTCGGACGAATCCGAAACTGCTGGCCACGCTGATTGCAGAGTCGTATCCCACGGTGCTGTGGATGCGGGGACAGGGGATTGAATTCGAGCTGAGCGGACGGGGAGCGAGGGTGGTGCCGGGGGTGCGGGTGGGGGCGAGTGCGGTGGGGTCGGGGCCTGGATTGATTGCGATGCATTACACGGCGGCGCGTCGTCACGGGGTGGAGGTGGTCTATGAGACGAAGATGCTGCGGCTGCTGACGGATGATTCGGGGGCTGTGACTGGGGTGGTGGCGGAGGACGCCGATGGTGTGCAGGAGATTGGCGCCGGAGGGGTGGTGCTGGCGTGTGGGGGTTTCGAGGCGAGCTCGGAGATGCGTGCGGAGCACTTGGGGGGGCACTGGGGAGGGGCGAAGGTGCGAGGTTCGAGGCACAACACGGGGGACGGCCACCGGGCAGCGTCGGAGATTGGGGCAAGTACGGCTGGGCAGTGGACGGGGTATCACGGCACTCCCATCGACGCGGACGCACCGGACACGGGGTCCCCGGACTCGGTGGACAGACTGCCGCGTCGGTCCTACCCGTTCGGGGTGATGCTGAACATGGACGGGGAGAGGTTTGTGGACGAGGGGTCGGACTTCGCGTTGAACAACTTCGTGGAGATGGGAGCGTTGATTCTGAAGCAGCCGGAGGGCATTGCGTACCAGGTTTTCGACGCAAAGGCGGAGTCGCTGTTAGAGGAGAGGTACGGGAGCGCGTGCGCGGTGAGGGGGTCAACTATAGGGGAGCTTGCGGAGATGATGGGGCTGGATAGGTCGAAGGTGGAGGGGACGATTGGGAAGTTCAACGCGGCAGTGCAGCAGGGAGAGTTCGACCCATCCAGGATGGATGGGAAGGGGACGGAGGGGATAGAGCCGCCGAAGAGCAACTGGGCGCGGGCTATCGACAAGCCGCCGTTTTCCGCGTACCGGGTGATGGGGGGAATTACGTACACCTTTGGCGGGTTGAAGATAGACACGCGGGCGCAGGTGTTGGACGGAGAGGACCGGCCTATCCCGGGTCTGTTCGCCGCGGGGGAGATTGTGGGCGGGTTCTTCTACTTCGACAGCCTGCGGGCTTCGGGGTTGATGCACGGGGCGGTGTTCGGGAGAATTGGAGGGGCGAACGCCGCCGGGAGGATGAGAGGGGGGTGATGTGATTGGGATGGAGCGCGGGTAGAGAGTGGGTTCCTGCGTTTGAAGGAGCAGGAACAAGAAAAGAGGGTGGGGGTTAGTCTACTTCCTCTATTACACGGCCCCGGATGAGGGAGAGGACGGCCACGGCGAGTTGGAGGGTGGCCATCATCAGGAAGACGCGCCGGAGGCCGGAGGTAAAAGCGTTACCAACCTCAAGGCTGACGCCTTCGTCGAAGCCTTCGAGGGTTGCCTCCAGGCCGGCGGAAGTCATGGCTGCGGTGATGAGAAGGGTAGCGATGGCGATGCCGGTTACGGTGGAGCCGGTGCGTATGAGTTGGACGAAGCCCGAAACGACGCCGTAGGCACGGCGAGGTGCGCCGCTGAGGATGCTGCTGGCGTTGGGGGCGGTGAAGGCGCCCATGCCGCTGCTCTGGAGCATGATGGCCAGCATAATCAGGAGCAGCGGGGTGTTACCGTCGACCTGGGAGAGGATGAGCAGTCCTGTCATGGAGGTGAGGGCGCCGCCGACGGTGAAGGGTCGGGGTCCGAAGCGGTCGGAGAGTCGGCCGGCGATGGGGCCCATGACGACCATGCCGACGGCAATGGTCATCATAATGAGGCCTGTCTGTCCGGCGGAGTAGCCCTGAACGCCCTGGAGGAAGAAGGGCATTAGGAAGAGGACGGGGGCGGCGACGACGAAGGAGAGGCAGCGGGCGGAGACTCCTAAGGAAAAGATGCTGATCTTGAAGAGGGTCAGATCCAGCATGGGGGTGGTGGCCCTTTTTTCCCAGAGGACGAAGGCGCCCAGAAAGACGGCGCAGGCCATAAGAAGCAGGCTAGCGGCTTGGAGGGGAAGGCCACTCGCTGTCAGGTAGGGGAGGCTGAAGGGATTGGCGAGGCCCATGACCATGAGGACGAGGACGGCGGAGGAGAGGAAGGAGCCGACGAAGTCGAAGTCGCCAAACCTGGCCTTGATGCGGGACTGGGTGATGGCGTTTTCGTCGAGGATGAGGAAGGGGGCGAGGGTGCACAGGACGCCCAGGGGGAGGTTAAGGAAGAAGATAGAACGCCAGCCGAAGGCGTCAATCATCATGCCGCCGATGGCGGGGCCGATGATGAGGGCGCTGCCGACGAGGGTCATGTGCATGCCGAGGGCTTTGCCGCGTTCTTCGGCGGGGAAGATGGAGGTCATGATGGCCATCTGGTTGCCGTGGACGAGGCCGACGCCCATGCCCTGGAGGATTCTGCAAAGAATCAGTAACGAGAGGTTGGGAGCGAAGGCGGCGAGGAGGGAGCCGAGGGTGAAGATCATGAGACCCCAGAGATAGACGCGCTTGCGTCCGATCATGTCGGAGAGGCGGCCCATGGGCATGAGGAGGGCGCTGGTGGCGACGAGGTGGCCGGTGGCGAGCCATTGGACGGTGGAGAGGTTGCTGCCGAATTCGTCGGCGATGGTGGGCATGGCGACGTTGACCTCGCCCATGTCGGCGACGGTTACGAGGGTGCCGGTTGCGACGCTGGCCAGGGCCCACCATTTGAAATTGCGGCCAGACCAGAACCGGGACGGCTTCTGTGGTGGGGTTTCAGGCTGCTGGAGGCCCGGTTCGGGTGGTTGGGCTTCCCTAGTTTTCGAGATGTCTGCCAAAGGGTCTCCAGGATAGGGTTGAGGGATAGTGCAGTTTATCACCAAGTGGGGAATAACTGAAATACCGGGCTTGTTGCGCTGATGCGTCGGAGGGGGATATATTGCCACCTATGCATATGGAAGTTGTTTGCAGCCGCGGTTGTGGGTACAGGGACGAGTTTTCTTTTTCGGTCCTAGCGTGTCGTGATTGTCGGGGGCCGCTGGACGTGGCGGAGGGGACGTATGAGTGGCCTGCAAACCCTGTGAGTTTGGGGGAAGGGAATACGCCGGTGGTTCGTCTCGTGAACGTTGGACGGATGTTGGGCATGGAGAAGTTGTATGCCAAGCTGGAGTTTCTGAATCCGACGGGCTCGTTCAAGGACCGGGGTTCGGCGGTGATGGTTTCGACGCTGCGGAGCGCGGGAATACGGAGCGCAGCGGAGGACTCGTCGGGGAACGCGGGGGCATCGGTGGCGGCGTATTGCGCGAAGGCGGGGATAGAGGCGACGATTCTTGCGCCGGAGTCTGCGCCTCCGATGAAGCTGCAGCAGATAAGTTTCTACGGGGCGCGGGTGGTGAAGGTTGGGGGAGGTCGGTCGGCGGTGGCGGCGGCGTGCCGGCAGTACTGCCTGGACGAAGGGGTAGTGTACGCATCCCACAATCTGAGTCCGCTGTTCATCGAGGGTACGAAGAGCTTCGCTACGGAGGTTGCGTCGCAGATGGAAGAGCCGCCGGAGCACGTGCTTTTTCCGGTGGGGAACGGGTCGCTGCTGATAGGGGCGTGGAAGGGGTTCAGGGGGCTGGGGACGATGCCCAGGCTGCACTGCATACAGTCGGAAGCGTGCATGCCAATTGCGGCGGCGTTTGCGGGGCAGGACTGGATGCCGCCGGAAGGTGGGGTTGCGACGGTTGCGGGGGGCATTGCGGTGGAGCGTCCGCCGCGGCTGAGACAGGTGTTGGGGGCGCTGTCGGACAGCGGCGGGGAGGCGGTGGCCGTTGCGGAGGAGGAGATTGTCCGGTGGCAGCGTCGGATGAGCGTTGACGAGGGGTTGTTCGTAGAGCCGACGTCGGCGTCGGCTCTGGCGGGGTTGGAGGCGCTGCTGGAGAGCGGGAGAATTGGGCGGGAGGAAGCGACGCTTGTGGCGTTGACGGGGTTTGGGTTTAAGGACCGGATACCGTAAGGTCAGATGTTATGAAGGTCCGTGGAAACTAAAGAGACCAACGTATATGAGTATAGAGCATTACCGTTAACCTAACTTACTTTTCTCCAAAAACCGAAAAGCGCAACAGCGAAATCGAAGGGCGAGGTCTTTTTGCCCGCGAGACCATTTCCAAGGGTGAAATTGTTGTCGTCAAGGGAGGCTACGTCATGTCTCGTAGTATGCGGGACGACGTGGAGGTTCTTCTGGGGCCCCTCGGAGATTCAGGTTACGCAAGACCTATTTATTGGGCCGACCACGATGATGGAGCGCGAGGGTGGCATGACGCATCTCAATCACTCGTGCGACCCTAATGTCGGAATCCAGGGTCAGATAGTCTTCGTGGCTTTGCGGGATATCGGAACGGACGAGGAACTTACAATTGATTATGCCATGATTGACGATGAGCCTGGTGCGATTGAGTGCAATTGCGGGACTGAAACCTGCCGGAAGATCATCACAGGGAATGACTGGATGAAGAAGGAGTTGCAACGTAAGTACAATGGATACTTCTCCTGGTTCATCCAGAGGAGATTGGATACTCTGTAGAGTCAGGAGGGTGGGGCCTGTGGTGGATTCGACGTTATTGAAGCTAGACGACTGGGCTGGGAGGTTGGTGGTGGGAGATATCCCATCCTGAACATTTCCCCATCAAAGGCCAACGGAAAAGATGTATACCGGTTTCCGTAGACCAAAGAATGTCGACCCTCAGAAGTCCTTGGCGATGTCCAGTTCGTCGCAGATCCCGTTGAACCAGTCTACGACTTCGCGGTGGAGGGGGATGCCGTTTTGTCGGCGTTCCTGCTCGGCTTCCCATGCGAGTTGGCCGGCGACCAGGACTCGGTCGTGACCCGGGGCCGGGGGAGTGGCTTTCAGGGTTCGCATGTAATCGTCCATCATGGCCTTGAATTCGCTGGCGTCGGCGAAGGCCTTCACGTCGAAGGCGACGACGAAGTGGGCGAAGGCGCCGCGTCCGCGTCCGGCGCCGAAGCCGCTGAGGGAGAGGACGCCGCAGAGGATGTCGACGATGCAGGCGAGGCTGTAGCCCTTGTGGGAGCCGGTCTCTCGGACGCTGCCGAGGGGGAGGAGGCGGTGGGGCGAGGGAGCGGGGGTGGGTTCCATGACGGGACGACCGTCGTCGTCGGCGAGCCAGCCGGGGAGAAGGTCTACGCCGAGTCGACGGGCGATGTGGACCTTGTTATCGGGGATGACGCTGGTGGCGGCGTCGAAGACAAAGGGGGGCTCCTTGTCGGCGGGAGCGGCGAGGGCGATGGGGTTGGTGCCGAGGCGGGGGATGCTGCCGAAGGTGGGGACGACGGTGGGCGGGCAGCTGGTCATGCAGACGCCGATCATGTCCTGCCGGAGGGGGATCATGGCGTGGTAGGCGGCCATGCCGAGGTGCTTGTCGTTGGTGATGGTGACCATGCCGACGCCGGTGTTGTGGGCCTTGGCTATGGCGATTTCCATGGCTTTGGGGGTGGTGATGATGCCGAGACCGTTGTCGGAGTCGACGGTGGTGGCGGAGGGGGACTCGCGGAGGACGCGGATATTGGGGTTGGGGTTTAGCGCGCCCTCGCGGTAGCGCTGGACGTACTGGCGGAGGAGGTTGGAGACGCCGTGGGTGTCGACGCCGCGGAGGTCGGCGGAGACGAGGACGTCGGCGGCGATGCGGGCGTCATCGTCGGGGACGGAGACTTTGCGGAAGATGGCCTCAACGGTGGGGCGCAGGGCGGCTTCTTCGACGCGGACGGTGTCCTGTTGCTTTATTTTGAAGCGGTCTAGCATGGTTCCTCCGAGGGGGATTTAGGGGGTGGGGGACGGGCAACCACAAGGGATTGTCCCTATGGAGAGAGGGATGTGGGCAGCGAATCGGGCGGTTCGCGAACCGCCCCTACCAGATGGGGAAGGGGTCGTTGTTCGATTTTCGTAGCAATTGCATTCAAGGGAAAAATTAACGGCGGGGGGAGTCGATGGTTACGCCGCCGTCGACTGGGAGGGCGACGGCGGTGACCCAGCGGGCTTCGTCGCTGGCGAGGTAGAGGGCGGCGTAGGCGATGTCCCAGGAGTTGCCTTCGACCTTCAGGGGGGAGGCTTGGCGGCGGACTTCGCGCATGTCTGTCGACATTCCACCGGCGACCATTGATGTGTAGGCGGGGCCGGGGAGGATGCAGTTGACGCGGATGCCGTCGGGGGCGTGGTCGATGGCCATGGCCTGGGTGAGGGGGATGATGGCGCCCTTGGAGACGGTGTAGGGGGTCATGCCGCGGGGTCGGATAGCGGAGATGGAGGAGACGTTGACGATGGCGCCGCCGCCGGAGTCGATCATGGCGGGGATGGCGTATTTGCTGGTGAGGATCATGCTGGTGAGGTTGATGGACATTATTCTGTTCCATTCGGATTGAGGGACTTCGGTGACGCGACCGGGGCCGTTGATGCCGACGTTGTTGTGGAGGATGTGGAGGCTGCCGTAGCGGTCGAGGGCGGCCTGGACCAGGTTGCGGCATTGTGCTTCGTCAGTAACGTCGGCGACGAAGACGCTGGCAACGCCGCCTTCGGCTTCGATGGCCTCGAGGGTCTTCGTGGCGCGCTCTTCGACGTTGTCGACGAGGAGGACTTTCGCGCCTTCGCGGGCGAAGAGGATGCTTGCGGCTTTGCCGTTGCCCATGACGTCGGCGCGGGCTCCGGCGCCGGTGACGATGGCGACTTTGTTTTGGAGGCGGGGTTGTCGGGTCATTTTTGTTTTCCCTTGGTAGGCTAGGATGGGCGTTATTGTAACTGCTCGTGCAACTCTTCGCCTGACGTTAGGGGCAAGAGGGGAGAAGATGGGTCCCCGCATGCGCGAGGACACGGAATGGAGGGGGTGTTTTGTTAGGTGGACACAATGAGGTCAAAGGAATTTCTGGGTCTAATCTGGGAGAAATAGAAATCTTCGACGGCATCCCAGCGGGCGTGCCATTGAGCGAGGAACGTCGCCTCCTCCCTTCTGACTAACCGAGCACGGCGTTGCTGTTCCGGCGCCTCCACGAGAATTGCCAGGTTGACCAGGTCGGCAAGCTGAGGGCCGGCGGAGTAGACGCCGTCGAGAATTATGATTGGTGCCGATGGAAGTACGGTAGGGTTGGTTTCTTTGCCATAAGTGCCATCATTGCGTGGTCCTGCGGCAAAGTCGAGCGAATACCAGCGCCCAGGTTTACCGGAGAGCATTGGTTCAATGGCATCTGAGCGGAGGCTTTGCCAGCAGAATACGTTTGCCCACCGCTCCTTGGGGGTCATGCGATTCCACGCAGCATCGGGGATGGCCACTGCGTAGAAGTCGTCTACCGGCACGACCGTCGCGCAGGTTGCATTGGCTACAAGGGAGGCGAAGGTGGTTTTGCCTGCGCCACTGCGTCCGTCGACACTTACTACCAGAGGAGAATTGCCAACCTCTGCAGCTCTCTTGATGGCGTTGACGACTTTGTGCAGTGGTGGGCCGTTCTCGAACGGCCCATACAGAGGAGATTGTTCTCGGCTGCGGGCATCACCCCCATCCCAACCTTCCCCCATCGAGGGGGAAGGGGTTAAGAGGTGGGACATGATGTATCCATTCTTAGAGGAGGTCCATGTATTTGTAGCCGGAGCCGGTGTTCATGAGGATTACGTTTTCGGAGCCGGTTAGGAAATTTTGGTCGAGGAGCTTTTTGAGGCCGACGAGGGTGGCGGCGCCTTCCGGGGCGGGGAAGACGCCTTCTGCAGACCCCATTTCGGTCATGGCGTCGACCATTTCCTTGTCGGAGACGGCGATGGCTGTACCGCCGGTCTCGCGAAGGACTTTGAGGATGATGTAGTCGGCGAAGACGGCGGGGACGCGGAGGCCTGCGGCGTTGGTGCTGGCGTTGGGGTATTCTTCGGCGGAGTCTTCGCCATCGTGGAAGGCTTTGACGAGGGGTTGGCAGCCTTCGGCTTGAATGCATATGAACTTGGGCTGGGGTGTGTCTATCCATCCAAGCTGTTGGAGTTCCTGGAAGGCTTTGTGCATGCCGACGATGCCGGTGCCGCCGCCGGTAGGATAGACGATAACGTCTGGAGCGCGCCAACCGAGGTCCATGGCGAGTTCGAGGGCCATGGTCTTCTTGCCTTCGGCGCGGTAGGGCTCGCGGAGGGTGGAGAGGTCGAAGAGACCTTCTTTGGCTGCCATTTCCTGGGACATGCGGCCAGCGTCGTTAATGAGGCCTTCGATGAGGATGAGTCGTGCGCCGAGGGCGCGGCATTCGAGCTGGTTGGCGAGTGGAGCGTCCTGGGGCATGAAGACGGTGGCTTCCATTCCGGCACTGGCGGCGTAGGCGGCAAGGGCGCCGCCGGCGTTTCCGGCGGTGGGCATGGTTACCCGCATTTCGCCGACCTCTTTGGCCTTTGATACGGCGGCGGAGAGGCCGCGGGCCTTGAAGGAGCCGGTGGGATTGAGGCCTTCGTCCTTGATGTAGAGATTCTCCAGCCCAAGGGTCGCGCCGAGGTTCTTGGCGCGCATGAGAGGGGTGGCGCCTTCGCCGAGGGTGACGAGGTTTTCGAGGTCGATGACGGGCATCATTTCGAAGAAGCGCCACATGTTGCTGGCGCGGTCCTTGAAAACGTCGCGGGAGGTGTTCTTGCCGATGGCGTCCAGGTTGTAGCGGGCGAAGAGTACTTTTCCGCAGTCAGGGCAGGTGCGGATGGGCTTTTCGTGGGGGAATTCGTTTCCACACCAGGTGCACTGGAGATGGGTGAAGTAGCTCTTCATTTACGCGCTCCTTGAGGGCAAGATGCCGATATTGTATCATTGCGCCCTGTTGTTCCCCAGGCTTGAGACTTTCCTTTCAGGATTGGACGACGTCATTGGTTGTGGGGAATTCACCCCCATCCTAGCCTTCCCTCATCGAGGGGAAGAGAGGGAGCGAGAGGTATCGTTATGAGCGTCATCGACGAGAGATATATTCTGAAGCACCCCAAGTCGGCGGAGGCGTTTCGTCAAGCGGCGGACGTGTTTGCGGACGGGGTTACGCACGATACCCGGTACGTGATGCCGTTCCCGGTGGTGATGACGCACGGGCAGGGGCCGCTGAAGTGGGACGTGGACGGGAACGAGTACGTGGACTACGTTTGTGGGCACGGTTCGTTGATTCTGGGACATTCGCATCCGGCGATAACGCTAGCGGTGTCGGAGCAGGTTAGCCGTGGGACGCATCTGGGCGGGAACACGGAGCTGGAGCTGCGGTGGGCGAAGGCCATCAGGGAGCTGGTGCCATCGGTGGAGAAGCTGCGGTTTCACAGCTCCGGCACGGAGGCCACGATGATGGCGATGCGTCTGGCGAGGGCGTACACGGGCCGGAACAAGATTGTGAAGTTTCAGGACCATTTCCACGGCTGGAGCGATTACGCCAGCGCGGGTTCGGACGGCGGAACGGGCGGGATTCCGGCTTCCACGTGGGAGTCGATGATCGTTGTGCCCTCCGGGGACATCAGCGCGGTGGAGGAGACGTTGGGTTCGGACGGGGACGTGGCGGCGGTGATTACGGAGCCGACGGGGGCGCACATGGGCCAGTATCCCCTTCGCTTGCCCCATTTCCTTCATGATTTGAGGGAAGTGACGGAGCGGTACGGGGTGTTGATGATTCTGGACGAAGTGGTGACGGGATTCCGGGTGTCGAGAGGCGGCGCGCAGGCGCGATATGGGGTGAAGCCGGACTTGACGACGATGGCGAAGATTGTGGCGGGCGGGCTGCCGGGAGGTGTGGTTGGAGGACGGGCGGACGTGATCGACATGATTGCCCATACGGGAGACGCGGAGTGGGACAACAACCGTCGGGTGGCGCATCCGGGTACGTTCAACGCCAATCCGCTATCGGCGGCGGCGGGGGCGACCTGCCTGGAGATGCTGGCTCGTGAGCCGATCAACGAGCGGGCGGATGAGATGGCGGACAGGCTGCGACGAGGGCTGAACGAGGTGATGGGGAAGATGGAGGTGGCGGGAGTGGCCCATGGAGTCAGTTCGCTGGTGATGGTGGCCTTCGGGGTGGAGTGCGAGCCGGAGGAGATGTGGAAGCTATCTTCGCATGACGTTCACGCGGCGGCCAAGCCGGGCGCGGCCCAGGGTTTCAAGCGGGGGATGCTGAACGCAGGGGTGGACGTCATGGGTGGTCGGGGGTTCATCGTTTCGGCGTCGCACACGGACGCGGAGGTGGACAAGACGCTGGCTGCTTTCGAGGAGTGTTTGGCGGCGATGCGGGAGGACAACCTGGTTTAGGGCAACGCCTGCAGGGAGTCTGTCGTTGTTGACAATGGAGAAGCGTGTCCATAATATACCGCTCAAGCTAACACGGGGGTAAACGCGTGGAGTTTTCCTATGGGGATTAGCCACGCCAAGAAGTTAGGGAAGAAAAGGAGATGCTCATGAGAATCCTAAGACAACGCTCGAGATGGTTGCCGGTAGGCCTGCTAGCGCTGGCCGCCCTGCTGACCGTCTTCATTGTTGCGTGCGGAGGAGATGACGAGGAGCCGGAGGCACCGGCAGCGCCGACGGCAGCGCCTGCCCCCGCGCCAACGATGGCTGCTACGCCGCCGCCAACGATGGCGCCAACGGCCGCGCCCGCCCCGACGATGGCGCCAACAGCAGCGCCCGCCCCGACGCCAACGATGGCGCCAACGGCAGCCCCGGCACCAACGGCGCCACCAACGCCGACGCGACAGAGATTTATTCCCGAGGTGACAGAGACACCCACACCAGAGCCGACGATGGCTCCAGAACCGGTAGAGTCACGGCTGAAGGTGGCGATTCCCACGCCGAGCTACCAGTTCACCATGCAGCACGCGGCCAACCAGATTGACGCAAGAATTATGCCGATCTACTCGCACATGGTAGGGCATCATCCGAAGACCAACGTGCAGGAGCCTCAGCTGGCAACCAGTTGGGAGATGGAGGCGGATGGGAAGACGTACACTTGGAACCTTCGGGAAGGCGTACCGTTCTACAAGAACGCCGAACCCGTAGGCATTGAGTTCAGCGCCAAGGACACGGTGCATTCCTTCGGCATTTTCGCAGGAGATGTCAGCGAGAGGGTAAGGACCGGACGGCCCGAGTTCGGGATACCGGTTGACGCCGACATTGTGAATGACTACCAGGTAGTGGTCCGCCTAGCCCAGGTTTCGCTGGACTTGCCATTCCTGCTTTCTGACGAATGGTCAACAGGCGTCAGCAGCAAGGACTGGTGGGATGAGAAGGGCGAAGACGGCTACTTCGAGGACCCCATCGGCACGGGACCCTGGAGCTATATCGAGCTCAAGACCAATGAGCACGTTATCCACGAGCGGGTGCCGAACCACTGGAGAATCACCCCCGAGTTCCCGGAGATCCAGTTCATCTTTGTACCTGAGTCGGCCACTCGGCTGGCAATGCTTATTGGTGGAGAGTCCCACATCTCTGCCATTCCGAGGGACTTGCATAACCAGGCAGAAGAGCGGGGAATGTTGATATCCAAGAGCACCCTGCCCGCCGTGCACACGCACATCCGCTACTCGTTCTTCAAGCCGGACAACTACGTGAATCCGGAGACGGGCGAAAGTGCGCCGGGCCAGGTTGCTCACGGGCCGACAGTTGGGTACGATCCCAACGACCCGCTGCGGAATCCGAAGGCTCGCGGCGCACTAAACCACGCTATCAACTACAACGAGATCAACGATACCTTCTTTGAAGGGGAAGGGTACCCACTGGTGGACTACTTCCCGCCTTGGCGGAATGACTTCAAGGACGAGTGGGCTCCGGTACCCGGGATCGATGGCAAGACCGGTCGCGACGGCGGTTGGCCCTATGCTTACGACCCGGACAGGGCGAAGGAACTGCTGGTGGAGGCGGGATACCCAGACGGTTTCGAGACTACGCTGGTAGCCGCCAGCGGACAGTCCGTCATTCAGGAGCAGGGCGAGATCGGCGAGGTGATCAGAGGTTACTGGGAAGCCATTGGAGTCAGGACCAAGCTGGTGACGGTGCCTGTGGGAGACGTGCTGGGCATGTGGGCGGCCCGAGATCAGTCCAACACTTCCTACCTGGTGTCGCCGTCCCTAGACCCCATCTGCGTGGCCATGAGCTTCTCGTACTACGAGCGCGGACGGACGATTTGGGACCACCAGGAGATCTCCGATTACTACGCGGCGTGCACCCAGTCGACGGACCTGGACGAGCGGCTTCAGCTGGCCCAGGGTCTGGGCGACTGGTGGGTTGAAAACCACGTAAGCGCGCCCATCACCTGGATCTTCGCCTTCGCCGCGATTAACCCAAACGTGGTGCAGGAATACCAGGTGAACATGCTGCACATGGGACCGATCCGATACCACGAGTACACGATACCTGTGTACCAATAGGGAGTTTTCCCGGCACAGTAGATTCAGCGATGTTCAGAAGAGGCCCGCAGCCAGCGGGCCTCTTCTCTCTATTTGGTAAGTTTGGAAACCTGTCCGGGGAGTCCGTTGGGCCGTAATGACGGTACGAGGATGAAGGCGGGTGGTTGACGGTGTATCCTGCAAAAAATGCGAAGGGTTAGTTGACGAAATGAAGATGAGCGGCGGAGAAGCCTTGGCAAAATCCTTGGTCCAAGAGGGCGTTGACGTTATCTTCGGCATCACCGGGATTGAGATCTACGGTCTGGCGGCCGGACTGCGAGATGAGTCCGGCGTGGGGATGATAACCACCCGCCACGAACAGGCGGCAGCCCATATGGCCGACGGCTACGCCCGGGCTTCCGGAAGGCCCGGCGTGGCCATGGTGGTCCCAGGCTGCGGCCTGCTCAACGCCGCCTCCGGTCTTGCCACCGCCTATTCCCGCTCATCCCCCGTTCTGCTCATTGCGGGACAGATTCCGAGAGGACTGATCGGGAAGAATATAGGCGTGCCTCACGAAATATCCAACCAGGGCGAGGTCGTCCGTCCCGTCACCAAGTGGCAGCGCATGGTCACGCAGCCCCGGGAGGTCCCCGCCGCGGTCAACGAAGCCTTCCGCCAGATGCGGACCGGCCGGCCTCGTCCCGTGCTCATCGAAATTCCCCCGGAGGTGGCGGTGGAACGGGAGGAAGTGGAACTGCTGGAACCGGCGCCGGTGTCGCCCATCGTCCCTGGCTCGTCGCTGCTGCGCCGAGCCGCTGCCGCGATAGCCGAGTCGAAGCTTCCCATCATCTACGCTGGCGGTGGGGTCTCCCGTGCCAACGCGGAAGCCGCCCTTCTTCGTTTTGCGGAAGCCACCAACATCCCGGTGATCACCTCCAACGGCGGCAAGGGGGTCATGTCGGATAGTCATCCCCTCTGCTACGGCTCCTGCTTCAGTCCCCGCGGCGAGATACAGGAGATGAACCAGCTGTTCGACGTGATGCAATCCGCCGACCTGGTCATCGGCGTTGGCGCGCGCTTCTCCCTAGGCAACCCCGCCGGGAACGATTCCACCCTCGTAAACATCAACATAGACCATAATGAACTTACCAAGGTTCAGACCAACGCCATTCCCCTTCACGGCGACGCTCACGCAACGTTGGAGGCCCTTCTGCCCGCGGTTTTGGAGGAGAGCGAATCGCCCCGACCATCCCCTGCAGAAGCCGTGGCCGCCGCGCGACGCCTTATCCAGTACCACAACATCCGGCTTATAGAGCCGCAGTACCGCATCATGGAAACCGTAAAGAAGAGTACGCCGGACGATACCCTCATCGCGTGGGACGTGACCCAGCTAGGATTCTATGCCCGCACCCACTACCAGGTGAACCATCCCAAGACCTTCATCGACCCTGGCTACGTCTATAACCTGGGCTACGCTCTCCCTACAGCCCTGGGCGCCAAGGTAGCGCAACCCGATCGTGCCGTTCTCTGCATGGCGGGTGACGGCGGCTTTATGTTCAACGCCTCCGAGCTTTCCACGGCGGTTAAATATGGCATAAACGTGGTCACCGTGATCTTCCGCAACGACTCCTACGGCAACGTGTCTCAGGACATGAACGAGGTGTTTGGAGGCACTTACGAGACGGATCTGAGCAATCCGGACTTTGTGAAGTTCGCCGAATCTTTCGGAGCTGTAGGCGTTCGCGCCCGCAATCCGCTGGAATTGGAGACGCTGATTCCGGAAGCGCTGGCGCGGGAGGCCCCGGTTGTAATCGATGTGCCTATAGAGGATATTCCCATCCCCAAGGCACCGCAGATAGCGCCCTTCTACGCGCTGCCGTGGACGATGCCACAGGAGGGGCTCATTCAGTCGTAGTTGTGGTCGGGACGCCGGACTGAGTTTCGGATAAGCAGGGAGTGATTGAAGAACCGGGGGACTGGAGCTTTCAATATTCTCAAAGGCTGTCTTCACATAACGTTGTAAGGAATTTCAATCAACTGTAGAATGCGAGGGTGTGAAAATACATTGCTGCTGCTACTTCTTGGGGGGGGATGAGCTATGGCAAGGGCCTCCGGAACTCCTGAACACGATGATCACGGCCATGATGGGCATGACCATAGTGCTCATGACGAGCACGGGGGTGACGCCCACGGGCATGATGACCACGAGGGGCATGGGCATGACGATCACGGCGACCACGGGCATGAGGGACATGACCACTCTGCGCATCTGAGGGAAACCAGCAGGCGCAGCTTAGTAATAGCCCTGGTGCTAATCGGCGGCTTCATGATAGTCGAGGTCATTGGCGGGATATTGTCCGGCAGCCTGGCCCTTATTGCTGACGCCGGCCATATGATCACGGACGCCGCGGCCATTGCCCTGGCCCTGTTTGCTCTCTGGGTGTCCGGGCGGCCTGCCTCCGTGGAACGGACCTTTGGGTATCACCGCGCCGAAGTCCTGGCGGCGATGCTAAACGCCCTCAGCCTTTGGGTGATAGCCGCCTACATCTTCTTCGAGGCCTATCACCGCATCTTTGAGGACACGCCGCATATCGAGGGTGGTCTCATGCTGGTGGTGGGGACTATCGGGCTGGTAGTGAACATTGTTGCAGCATTCGTCCTCCACCGATCAGCCGGAGAGAGTCTGAACGTGGAGGGCGCGTTCCTGCACGTCATAGCGGACCTCATAGGTTCCGTTGGAGTTGTAATTTCCGGCATCATTATCGTCACCACGGGCTGGGTGATAGTTGATCCAATCCTCAGCATACTGCTTGGCATTCTTATTATCGTCAGCACCTGGCGGCTGGTAGTGAAGGTGTTCAACGTGCTGCTGGAGGCTGTGCCGGAACACATTGACGTTTACGCCCTCTGCGGCGACATGGAGGATCAGGAGGGGGTGACGGTGATTCACGACGTCCACGTTTGGACTATTTCTTCAGGGTACGACGCTTTGACCTGTCACATTCTGCTGGACCCTGAACTCTCCACAGAAGAGGTGGATCCCCTGCTTCGGCGGCTGAGGGAGATTGCGATGAAGAAGCACGGCATCAGCCACGTTACGATTCAGGTGGAGCAGAACGTGGAAGGCTGCACGGAGTTTGATCATGCGGACCATCTGGTAGCAATGAAGCGAAGTCCCGTGAGGAAGCTTCTTCCCTTCTGACGAGACGAACAATCCAGCCCTAAGGCGGAGGAACCAAAGGGCGCGGGACATATGTCCCGCGCCCTGCTTTTTGTCAAGCTAAAGTCCCACAAGGGCGATTGCGAGAAACGGCAAAGGCAGAGGGCATTTTGCCCTCTGCCTTTTGGATGTTCGTCCTCAGTAAGCGCCGTTCGTCAGGAAGACCAACGACGCCCTAGAGATTAGCCGAGTCCAGGGGCCCTTAAGCGTGGTGCTCGTGGTCGTCACACTCGTGGGGGTCGTGGACGTGGGCGTGATGCTCATGCTCGTCGCACTCGTGGATATCGTGGACGTGGGCGTGATGCTCATGCTCGTCGCATTCGTGGATGTTGTGGACGTGGCCCGGCTTATCGGCGTGGTGCTCATGCTCGTCGCACTCATGGATATCGTGGACGTGGGCATGGTGTTCATGCTCGTCGCATTCGTGGATATCGTGGACGTGAGCGTGGTGCTCATGCCCGTCGCACTCGTGGACGTTGTGGAGGTGGCCTGATTCGCCTCCATGGTGCTCGTGCTCGTCGCACTCGTGGACATCATGGACGTGAGCGTGGTGCTCGTGGTCGTCGCACTCGTGGATGTTGTGGACGTGGCCCGGCTTATCGGCGTGGTGCTCATGCTCATCGCACTCGTGGATGTCGTGGACGTGGGCGTGATGCTCGTGTCTGTCACACTCGTGGGTATCATGCACGTGGTCGGTAGTTACCATATTCCCCCCTTTAATATAGTATTTCGCCGACGCTTAGTTTACGAAGTCCGCCATTGCAGCGATTCGGCGCACCACAAGTTGCCATAAACCGACGAAAAGGTCAAGCAAAATAGATACAATGTATCGAATGAGATATAATATCAACGAATTCCGTCGCTATGTGCTAGCTGTAGTCCGGCGTGCTATGATGGGCGGGCGCACACGCGCGTTTTTGCCAATAGCACGAGTGGAGCGATGACTTGAGATGCAGCCGATAGCTGAAATTGGGGAGCGGATGGGGCTGGATCCGACCCACGTCATACCATACGGCAGGTTCAAGGCCAAGATATCTCTGGAGGCGATAAGGGCGGAGGGTTCCAGAGGCGCGCTTGTGGTGGTCACGGGGATTACGCCGACGCCGGCGGGGGAGGGAAAGACGACAACGACGGTGGGCCTCACCCAGGGGCTTGGTCTTTTGGGGAAGCGGGTGGTTGCAACGCTGCGCGAGCCCTCGCTGGGACCGATCTTCGGGATCAAGGGGGGCGGGACGGGGGGCGGCGCTTCGCTGGTGGAGCCGGAGGACGAGGTAAACATCCACTTCACGGGCGACGCCCACGCCGTCGGGTCGGCCCACAACCTGGTTGCAGCGATGACGGACAACGCCGTCCAGCGGGGACAGATTCCCGGGTTTCACCCTTACGGCATTACGTGGAGGCGGGTTCTGGAGATGGAAGACCGGGCCCTCAGAAGCGTGGTTACAGGCATAGGAGGTCAGGTAAACGCTCCGCTGAGGGAAACGGGCTTCGACATTGTGACGGCATCGGAGATAATGGCTATTCTGGCGCTTTCCAGCAGTCTGGAGGACTTACGCGCCCGGCTCAGCCGAATGGTGGTGGGGTTCAACTCGGTTAACAAGCCGATCACGGCGCAGGACGTGGGGGCGGTCGGCTCGATGATGTCCTTGTTGCGCTTTGCCATACAGCCCAACCTGGTGCAGACGACGGAGGGACAGCCGGTAATCGTGCACACGGGGCCGTTCGGGAACATTGCCCACGGGTGCAATTCCGTCATCGCGGACCGATTGGCGCTGGGCTATACGGACTACGTGATTACGGAAGCGGGATTCGGGTCTGACCTGGGTTTTGAGAAGTTCATGCACATCAAGGCGCGATTCAACGACCTGGAGCCCCAGGCCGCCGTGCTGGTGGCCTCGGCGCGTGCGCTGAAGTCGCACGGCGGGGTGCGGTTGCGGGACCTTTCGATTCCCAATGAAGAGGCGGTCATTGCCGGCATGGCAAACCTGGAACACCACGTGGAGCTGGTCAAGTCCTTCGGGCTGCCTGTGGTGGTGGCGGTGAACGTGTTCCCGCCAGACACGCCGGAGGAGATTGCGCTGGTTAAGCGGGCGGCGATGGACGCGGGAGCATTTGCCGCCCCGGAAAGCAGGGTGTTTGAGCAAGGGGGCGAGGGAGGCGTGGAGCTTGCCGAGGCCGTGGTGGAGGCGACAAGGCAGGAAAGTGAGGTAACGTATCTCTATCCCAGGGCCGCGAGCCTGAGGGAGAAAACGTTTGCGCTCGCGCAGAAGGTCTACAATGCCGCGGACGTGGCGTGGGACCCGGCGGCGCGCCGGCAGTTGAACGCCTACGAGGCGTTGGGTTGGGGGAATCTGCCGGTGTGCATGGCAAAGACGCACCGGTCCATATCGCACCTCGCCCGGCTGAAGGGACGTCCTTCCGGCTACACCTTCCAGATTGGGAGCGTGAGGGCTTCGGTGGGAGCGGGATTCATCTATCCCGTTGCGGGTAACATCGTCACTATGCCGGGACTGCCCCGATCGCCTCGGACGCTCGACGTGGACGAACAGGGGCGGGTCCTCGATCTATAGGGCTTCAAAGGGAGGGGGTTGGGGTTGTCCGTTTCGGCATTGATGAAACCTGGTGGAGGGCAGACGGAGGGTTGGAAGGGTTGTTACCGCAATGCCGAGCCCAAGTTTACGTTGATTTGATACGGAGTATATGGTTACATAACCCGATAGGCCCAGATTACAGAACGGGGAGTGAACATGAGCAGATTCGTAAGATTTGGTCTAGCCCTCACAATTCTTTCTGTGGTTTTTATTCTAGCCGCTACGGGGTGTCAGGCGGAGAGTGAGGAGGAGTCGCCGTTAATCATTGGAAACCTGAACGCCTTCACCGGCTCGCTGGCGGAGTTCGGGCCGCCGCTGCGTAATGCGGTGGAGCTGGCATCGGAGCACGTGAACCGCGCCGGAGGCGTGAACGGTCAGTCGGTGCTGATCGTAAGCCGGGACACGGGCGTGAACCCGGTGCAGGGGGTCGACGCGGCCGGCGCGCTTGTCGACGTGGAAAGAGTCGTGGCCATTGTGGGCGCCCTTTCCAGCGGCGTGACCATTGCAGCTGCCAACGCGGTTACCATACCGAAGGAGACGCTTCTGATTTCCGGCGCGTCTACGGCTCCCAGCATCACCGTGTTGGAGGACGGGGACTTTGTGTTCAGGACCACGCCTTCCGATGCTTCGCAGGGGGTGGTATTGGCGCGTCTCGCCCGGGAGCAGGGATTCAACCGGATCGGCGTGATGTACCTGAACAATGCCTACGGCGAGGGGCTTGCCGACCAGTTAGAAGAGAGCTTCACCGCCCTTGGGGGCACGGTGACGGCGAAGGTGCCTCACGAAGACGTGCAGCCCACATACGCTTCTGAGCTTGCCAAGGCTACTGCCGGCGGCATCGATGGTCTCGCCGCTCTCAGTTATACGGGCCAAGCCGCCGTCTACGTGCAGGAAGCGTTGGAGGGCGGCTATGCCAGTCGCTTCCTGCTGGCCGACGGAACAAAGGGCTCCGAGTGGATTGACGATATCGATGCCTGGGCTGCGTTGGAGGGCACGATGGGCACTGTCCAGGGCAGTCCCGGCAGCCCGGCAAAGGACGCCTTTGAAACGTCTTACCTGGAGACCTATGGAGTGGAGGTTAGCCATCCCTTCATGGCGGAGCACTACGACGCCACGATTCTCGTCGCCCTTGCAGCGGCGAAGGCTGGGACGAACACCGACTCCGGGGCCATCCGCGACGCGTTCCGGGACGTGGCGAATTCTCCCGGCGAGGTTATCGGCCCCGGCCGGGCTGAAATTGCGCGAGCGTTGGAGCTGATTGCCGAGGGGGAGGACATCAACTACAACGGAGCCGGCGGAGACATCGAGTTCGACGAGAACGGAGACGTTGTTGGCACCATCGAGATCTGGACCATTTCCGGCGGGGAGATTAAGTCCACTGGGCGGTTTGAGCTGCCCTAATCCATTTGTGCGTCCACCCTAATCCTAACCGCAACTACCGGGGCAGGTTTGAAACCTGCCCCTACTCCTTCGGATTCCCACCTTCCTTGACAGGCGTATGGGACGACGCCCCAACCACCCTCGATACCCTTCGGGTCTCGCCCAGGATTCCACCGGGCCTTATGAGAATCACCCCGACTATCAGGACACCTATCATGAAGAAGCGGAAGTTGGGGTCGGCGAAGAACCAGGGGAGGAACTGGGTGCCGGACCAGATGCCCCACACGACGAAGGCGCCGAGAAGGGCTCCACGGTTGTTTCCTGAGCCGCCGACCATGAGCATGGCCCAGATCACGAAGGTGGCCAGGAGCGGGTCGAAGGTGATGGGGGAGATGAAGCGCACGTGATGGGCGTACAGCGCGCCGCCGATGCCCATGATTATCCCGCCGAGGATGAAGGCTTGGAGCTTGAAAGAGTAGACGTCTTTCCCGCTGGACTGAGCCGCCACTTCGTCTTCCCGGATGGCCCTCAGTACGCGTCCCCAGGGGGAATTGACCACGCGCTGCACGGCGAGATAGAGCAGCGCGAGTACGACCAGTACCACGACCAGGAAGAGGTAGTCGTAGTTGGCGGGGGAAACCAGGTCTCCGAGGAACTCGGGTATCCGGTAGAGGCCCTTTGAGCCGTTGGCGATCCACTTTTCGTTGAGGAACATCAGCCGCACGGCTTCGGCGATTCCGAGGGTGGCGATGGCGAGGTAGTCGCCACTGAGTCGCAGCGTCAGACGGCCGACGGCGTAAGCGACGATTCCGCAAACCAACGCGACGGCAGCGAGGGAAAGAATGAACCAAAAGTCGATTCCCCAGTCCAGGTAGGGCAGGCCGGCGAGATTGCCCCCGAAGATGAAATCCTCCACCTGAGCGGCGTCGGGCGCGGGGGTTGTCAGGAGGGCGGTGGTGTAGGCTCCGAGGGCGAAGAAACCGGCGATGCCGGCGTTGAATAGGCCGGTGAATCCCCACTGGACGTTCAGGCCCAGAGAGAAGATGCCGTAGATTCCAACCATGATGAAGAAGCCGACCAGGTAGTTGAGAACGCCGGCTAGCTCCACTTCGTCACCTCCCTTCTCAACGTCCTGAGCCCGCCATTGTGAAGAGGCCTTTGGGCCTGATCAGCAGGACGGCGATCATCATGGCGAAGGCAACCGCGGGCTTGTAGCTGGGGTTCATCCACTGGGTGGAGACCTCCGACGTTACGCCGATGGCGAAGGCCGCCGCCAGCGCTCCGTAGGGGTTGCCGATGCCACCGAGAATGACAGCGGAAAACACGGGTATGAGGAATTTCCAGCCCATGATGGGGAGCAGTTGGCCCTGGAACACGGCGAGGAGGACGCCCGCCGTGGCTGCCAGAGCCGCGCCGATGCCCCATGTCCACCAGGTGACGCCGCGGGTGCCTATGCCGCTGACCAGGGCCAGTTCCGGGTTGTCCGCCGTGGCCCGCATAGCTTTGCCGATTCTGGTGCGGGTCAGGACCAGGTAGACTGTCACCACCAGGGCTACGGCCATCAGGGCAATGAAGATGGCGTCTGGGGGTATGCGAACGTCCATGGGGAGATGAAAGACCTGCTTGGACTCACGAGGGTATGTCTCAATGTCGCCGCCCCATATCATCTGAACCAAGCCTCTGAGAGCGATGGCCACGCCCATGGAGGACATGCTCATGAAGAGGTCGCTGACCCCCCTGTCTCTTAGTCGACGGTAGACGAACCTGTCCAGGAGGATGGCGCCTGCAATTACCACAATGGCTGCCACGGGAAGGGCGATGAGGAGGGTGAAGCCGAAGGTGAAGGGGCCGAAACCATCACTGGTGACGCCCAGCCAGGGAAAGAAGCTGGCCGTGAGGAAGAGGGCCACGTAGGCGCCCATGGTCATGTAGTCACCGTGGGCGAAGTTGGCGAAGTGGAGGATGCCGTAGATGAGGGTGAGGCCCACGGCCCCAAGGGCTATGATGGCGCCGAGGAAGACGCCGTTTACGACGAGGCCCATGTGGACGAAGGGCAGCAGCCCGATTGCCAACGCCGCGAGGACTATGGCCACGGTGGTGTGGCCGGGAGACCATTGGCGTCGAATAGGGCCGGCGAGCCTGCTTAGGGGGGACAGCCTGGTTTCGAGCGGGCGGGTCACGTTTCAGCCGCCCAGATAGAGACGGGATACTTCCGGGTTGTCCAGCAGGGCGCTGCCCTTGTCTTCCAGGCGGTTTTCGCCGGAGACGAGGACGTAGCCCCTGTTGGATACGGAGAGGGCTTGGCGGGCGTTCTGCTCCACGAGGAGCACGGAAACGCCGCTGCGGTTGATTTCCAGGACTCGGTCCAGGACGAGGTAGACCATTGCGGGGGCTAGGCCTGCGAAAGGCTCGTCCAGCAGGATCAGGGTTGGGTCCAGCATCAACGCGCGGGCAATGGCGAGCATCTGCCGCTGCCCGCCGGAGAGGCTGCCTGCCCTGCGGCCCGGGTCAAGGGCGAGGTCAGGGAAGAAGCGGTACATTTCCTCGATGCGCCAGGTAAAGTCGTCCTTTCGCAGAAAAGCGCCCATTTCCAGGTTCTCGCGGATGCTGAGGGTGGGAAAGACGTTTCTGGTCTGGGGGACGAAGCATAGACCGGTTCGAGCTATCTGCTCAGGAGGCGTTGAGGATATGTCCTTACCACGGAAGTTGACGGTCCCATCCCAGACGTTCACCAGGCCAGCGACGGTCTTCATTAGGGTGGACTTGCCGCAGCCGTTGGGGCCGATAATGGTCACGATTTCTCCGTCATCGATGGTCAGGGACACGCCGTGGAGTATCTCCGTTTGGCCGTATCCGGAGACCACCGCGGAGACTTCAAGGAGAGCCACGGTTCAATCCTCCCAGGTAGGCTTCCATGACCAGAGGGTTGTTCTGGATTTCCGTGGGGGTCCCCTTGGCGATGACTGCGCCGTTAGCCATGACAATGATTTGGTCGCACATTGCCATGACGAAGCCCATGTCGTGCTCAATGATGGCGAAGGTGACGTTTCGTTCGGCGCTGGCCAGGAGGATGCTTTTGGAGATGTTTCGCAGCAGGGTGCGGTTCACACCGGCGCCGGGTTCATCGAGGAGGACCATCCTGGGTTCGGCCATGAGGGTGCGTCCGAGCTCCAACAGCTTCTTCTGACCGCCGGAGAGATTGCCTGCGTATTCGTCGGCGAGGTGGGACAGGGTGAGCATTTCCAGGACGTCACGGGCCTGGGTAGATATGCGGTCCTCATCCTGGGCTACCCTGCCGGGCCGGAACCAGGAGGCCCAGAGCTTTTCGCCCATCTGCTGAGCCGGAACCAGCATGAGGTTTTCCATGACGGTCATTCGCTGCATCTCGCGGGGGATCTGGAAGGTGCGGACCAAGCCCAGGCCGAAGGTCCGGTGCATACCCCAACCTTCGATGCGACGCCCGTAGAAGGCTATGCTGCCGCCGGTGGGGCGCATGGCGCCGGATACGACGTTGAAGAGGGTGGTCTTACCGGCGCCGTTGGGACCGATGATGCCCGTGATGTGGCCGGGTTCGATGTCTAGGGTGCAATGGTCCAGCGCACGAACGCCGCCGAAGTCCTTCACCAGGTCACGTACTTCCAGGATGGGCGTTGGGACTGCCAAAGCGTTGCCGTCCTACTTTCCGGTTGGAGTTACGCCAACTCTAACATACGGGGTATCAATTCAGTAGATTGTGACCTGGAATTGTGGAGTTCGGCTTGACCTCGCTTGTGTTAAGGACACATAATCCAATCCTGATTCGGACAAGATTGCACTGTAGGACGCCGTTCAAAAAGGAAAGGAGTTCCCATGAACATCACCGTATACGGGGCGGGAGCCATTGGAGGAATTACCGGAGCGAAAGTGGCCATGGCCGGCCATGACGTGACCTTCGTTGACAAGGTCCCGGAGCACGTGGACCTAATCAACCGGGAGGGGCTACTTGTGACGGGAGTGAGCGAGGAGCGGGTGCGTGCGCCGGCGCTGCTGCCCGAGGAGATGGAGGGGCATCTGGAGACTGTGTTTCTGTGCACGAAAGCGCAGGATACGGCGGCGTCCATGGAAACTCTTATGCCTCACATAGGCCCTGAGACGACGGTGGTTTCGTTGCAGAACGGTCTGAACGAGGAGCTTATTGCGAGCCTGATCGGCGCGCAGCGGACAGTGGGGTGCCTGGTGAATTGGGGAGGGGACTACATCGAGCCGGGGCATATTCTGTACGGTGGGGACGGGCCGATGCGCATCGGCGAGTTGGACGGTTCCATGACGGAGAGGATAGTGGAGCTTCAGAAAGTGCTGGACAACGTGGCCGAGACGACAATCACGCCCAACATCTTTGGACATCTGTGGTCGAAGGTAATCTGGGGGTGCTTCTATATCGGCAACGCACTGGGGACCTCGACCGTCGTAGAGTTGTTGAGAACGGAAAGGAATCGACCGATTCTGCTGGGGTTGTTCAAGGAGGGAGTGGAGGTGGCGGAGGCCGACGGGGTGAAGCTGGAGGCGTTGAATGAGCACCATTTCAATCCGCCGGAGTTGGTGAGGGCCGACCCTGAGGTGGCGCTGCCCCTGTTTGGCAAGATGGCAGCCGCCTTCGAGGGGCACGTAAAGGTGTACTCGGGTCCGTGGAGGGACGTGGCGGTTCGGAAGCGTCCGACGGAGGTGGACTACATCATCGGGCCGATCGTTCAGAAGGGTGCGGAGCACGGGGTGGCAACGCCAATGAACGATAAGCTGGTGGAGCTGATCAAGGAGATTGAGCGGGGCGAACGGGTGCAGGATAACGCCAACTTGTGGGAGTTGGAGCCGCTGTTGGCATAAGGCTGATGGACAGGAATAGCGTTTTTCAGGCACTGGTGTGGGCCGCCTCGTTCGTTGGGCTACTGGTCGGCTACATCATGGTGAGCATGTGGTTGACTGGAGACACCTTTGGAGAGTCCGTCAGGACTTTCCAGGCGATCGTCACGGCGGTAGCCATAGCGATAGCGGCCGCGTTTGCGGTCTTCAAGCTGCAGATTTTCCGAGTATTTGCGCCTCATCTGACCATCACGCAGAAGGTTTCGCACAGGCGGATTGGGGAGAGCTATGTGCATATTGACGTGTCCGTGAGTCTACACAATAGGTCAAAGGTCAAGGTAGATCTGATTGAAGGTCTTTTCCTCCTCCAGAAGATTGCGCCCATGGAAGACCAGGATGTGGCGGCTCTCCATGCACAGGTTTTCGTAGACCGGACTTATGAGGACATACTGTGGCCAGTCATTGACGAGGTGCATCGGTCTTGGAGAGATCACACGTTGGTCATAGAACCCGGCGAGTCATATCAAGAAGCTTGCGAATTCATTGTAGATGCGACTGTAAAGTCCGTTCTGGTCTATACTTACTTTTACAATCCCTTTTCGTCGGCGTCTAAGGGTTGGGGCGCCACTACAATCCATGACATCGCGTGATATAATCAAATCGCACAGGAGAGTCGTATCATGTCAAACAAAAACAACCTCGGCAACGACGATGCGAAGTCTCGTACGGGACCTGAGGTGAGACGCGCAGTTGAGATGCCACCAGTAAAGTACGGAGTCCCGCCGAAGCAAATTCCCGTCAGAACCCCGCAATCAGGGAAGTCGCCGGGGCCACCGCCAGTCAAGAAAACATAGGCAAAGGAGAAGGGCATGCCTGATTATAAGCTGATATCCGCGGACTCTCATGTTTTTGAGCCACGGGATATGTGGGTTGACTACATAGATCCGCAGTTCCGGGATCGCGCCCCACGAATTGTCACAAATCCTGATGGTCTGGAAGGCGATTTCTTCGTCATGCCCGGCCAGGAGCCGGAGAAGGTTGGGGGCGGCTTCACTGCCGGGGCGACCCCGGAGGAACTGAAGAAGTTTCTGGAGACGGCCTCGGTGGAGGAAAGTTGTCCGCTGGGAGCCTATATTCCTGAGGAGCGGCTCAAGGAGTTGGAGGTGGACGGTGTTGAGGCCGAGATTCTCTACACCACGCTGGGATTCCGCCTCTTTCGGCTCACGGACGCTCCGTTCCAGCAGGCCCTGTTCCGCGCCTACAACACATGGATTTCCGAGTATTGCTCGTATGACCCCAAGACGATGATTGGCTTGGGGATGATTTCATTGCTCGACATCAGCGAGGGAGTGAAGGAGCTTTACCGTTGCTCCGAGCTTGGCCTTCGGGGCGCGCTCATCATGGCGTCGCCGCCGGACCCCATCACCTACGCCGATCCCGAATTCGAACCCTTCTGGGCCGCCGCCGCCGAGCTAGACATGCCCATCAGCCTGCACATCCTGACAGGCCACGGTCCGGAGAGTCGGGTGGTAGGTAGATTCAAGAAGAACCACTACCTTCGCGCCATCAGCATCATCCACGAGGTGCAGCGATCCTTCGCTGAAATCATGTTCTCGGGAGCCCTCGAGCGCCATCCGAATCTACGATTGGTGTCGGCTGAGAACGACATCGGCTGGGTGCCCCACTTCCTGTACCGGGCCAACCACTTCTATACGAAGCACGCCTACAGCAACCCGACGGACCTGATAATGCCGCCCAGCGAGTATGCGAAGCGACAGCTTTTCGTCACTTACATGGACGATCCGACCGGCCTGCGCATGACGGACTTCTACGGCGAGGATAACTTCGCGTGGGCCAGCGACTATCCCCACGCCCTCTCGACGTTCCCGAACTCCCACAAGATTGTGGACGAGAACTTTGCCGGGGTGTCGGAGGACATCAAGAAGAAAATTACCCGCGATAACGTCATCAAGCTCTACAACATGGAGCTCAGCTAAACCCATTACCAGTTAGGGAGGCGCCACCATGAGAAACGGATTTAAGGTTATCGACGCAGATGCCCATTTCTACGAGCCCGGGGATATCTGGGATAACTACGTAGAACCTGCCTTTCAGGAACGTCGTCCGCGGGTTGTGCAGGTGCACGGCAAGACGATCCTGGAATACGAGGGCGAGCAGACGATGAACGCCCTCAAGTCCAAGGCTCTTTTCTCCATGATGGACGACAAGTTCGGCCACGCCTTCAGGGATAGCTGGAGTTTGGAGAGCCGCCTGAAGGACATGGACTCGGAGGGTTGGGACATTCAGGTATGCCTGCCCACCAACGGCGCAGCCGCTCCTTCCTACAAGGAGCCGGACCTGTCCGATGCGCTCTGCCGAGCCTACAATAACTGGGCCTACGACTTTTGCACCGGCGACCCCGGGCGAATCAAGTTTGCGGCCGTCGTCACGGGTCAGGACCCTCAGCTGATGCTGAACGAGACCCGCCGCGCCGTGGCAGAACTTGGGGCGGTGTCCATTTTCCTGCCGACCGCCATACCGGAGAAGATGTGGCATCACCCGGACTACGCGCCCGTCTGGGAGGCGGCCCAGGACATGGAGGTGCCGCTGGCCGTGCACGGTGAAAGCAGTTCCAGCGGGGCTCCGGCGGCTAACGCGCGCTACCAGCCACTGGACGGAGCGTTCATTGCCCTCAGTGAGACCATCGGCTTCCCCTTCGAGAACATGATCAACCTGGGCCACTTCATGTACAGCGGCATTCTGGACAGGTTCCCCAAGCTGAAACTGCTCATCCTGGAGGCGAACTCCGGCTGGGTGCCCTTCTGGCTAAACCGGCTGGAGAAGTATTGCGAGGGTCGTCAGTCGGTGTTCTTCGACGAGCATCCGCTGGGCCTGACGCCCCAGGAGTACTTCCTGCGACAGTGCGCCGTGGCCGCCGACGCCGACGAACCTTCCATCAAGTACGTGGTGGACTACATTGGGGACGACAACATCGTGTTCAACACGGACTATCCGCACCCTGACGCGCCGGCGACGGATGAACCGCTGGCTAACATGATGGAGCAGCCGCTATCTGATGAAACGAAGCGGAAGATTCTGTGGGACAACTCGGTGAAGATATATGGCGAGCGGCTGATTCAGGGGGCGGCTGTGTAGGGCCTCAACGGATACGGGAAATGGTTCGGGAAGGACGCCCATCGAGGGCGTCCTTCTTTTTTGAGTTGGTTGCAAGCGCGTTCCTGCCTTCGCGGGAACAAGGGAGGTGTGGGGGAGAGAGTTGATTCTAAGGGCGAGATTCTTGACTTCGCATCGCTGTGTTCAGAATGGCATGTGGGAGTGAGAGGGGGAAGGGGTTCAGCGTTGGGGGGTTAGGTGGCCTGCATGAGGATGCCGTGGAGGTGGAGGAAGAGCTTGCTGAGCTCTCTGGTGGTGTCCAGAGGGCCGAGGCGTATCTCCGGCGTGACGTGATCGAAGAGGCCAAATTCGGTATAGCGAACGTTGTCACGGTCGGCGAGGGCGTCGCTGAGACGCCTGGATTCAAAGGATGGGACCAGATCGTCCTCGCGGTCGTGCATGATGAGGAGTTGGGCCTTCAGATCGTGGATGTACTGGCTGGGGGAGATTCTATCGCCCCGCTCCAGGGTTTCGGCAGGCATTCGGGCGCGGTAGGCTTCGACTTGCTCCCGGGGAAGGCCTTTGAGCAGAGCGTATACGGCGGCGCCTTCGTCTGAGAGGTTTTTAGTGATGTCGTCAGGGATGGGTGCGCCTACGTTGAAGGCCTGCTGGAGAAGAAGACGTTCGTCATCAGGCAGGTCTTCGGTCATGTGGGTCACGAAGACCTCGCGGGTGAGCTTGTCGGGCTGCCAGGGCTGGACAAGATTGCCGTAGCTTCGGGTCTGGGAGGCGATGGAGGTGAGGAGGTCGGGCATGTTGAAGTAGGGGCCGAAGGCGTTGACGAAAACAACCTTGTCGCGGATGGGTTCCTGGGCGGCGGCCATGATGCTGTAGCTGGCGCCCACGCAGAAACCGCCGATGCCGACCCGGTTGGGGTCTACGAAGTCCTGACTGGAGAGGTATTCAAAGGCGGCGACAAGGTTTTGTATATCCTCGGGGACCATGCGTCCATCGGCCATGATGGGGGACCAGTAGAACATTGTGGCCATGTTTGAGCGGGCGAGGGCTTCGCCGAGGCGGATGACACGAGCATCGTCAGCGCCGGCGGGATTGACGCCCAGGAAGAGGACAACGGCGGCGAAGGGGCCTTCTCCCGGGGGACGGTAGACGTCGCCGATGGCGGCGCCTGTGGGAATGGGGAAGGAGACGCGCTCCCGGATAGGTGACGGGGTGAACCACTCCAGGGGTTTGATGGGCGCATCGAAGACGTGGGGGATGAACATGGCGGCTTTGACGGAGGCCCTGCCCTGGTGAGTCGCGCCGAGGAAGATGATGAAGAGGACGAGCAGGAGGAGCTTGACCTGGCCGCCCCGCTTGATTATTAGGGCGATACGGCTTCTGGTTGTAGGGCCGGATGGGTCATTCATGATCTAGCATCTCGTTGAGGATGTTGCGCAACGCCTCCGGACTCATGGGGCCGACAAAACTGCGCTGGAGGGCGCCGGTTTCGTCGATGAAGAATTTCTCGGGGATGCCGGATACGCCGTAGTCTAGGGCAACGCGGCCTTTGGCGTCTACAACAAGGGGATAGGGGACGGCAAACTCGTTGGCGAAGGAGCCGATGGCCTGCGCGTCGTCCCATATTGCGATGCCAATGAACTCTACGGGATAGCCGTCGTACTCGCGGTAGACCTGGGAGAGGATAGGGGCCTCGACGCGACAGGGTGGGCACCAGGAGCTCCAGAAATCCAGCATGACGACTTTGCCGCGGTAGTCCTCCAGGTTTAGCGTTGATGTGCCGTCGAGGGATAGGAGGGAGAAGGAGATGGCTTGTCTGGTATCGGTGGGTATCTCCCCGAGCTCGGCGTTGACGCCGAGGCCGCCGGGGGTGCCGCCAGTGCGGACGAGGGCCCATCCGAGCAGGGCAAAGAGGGCGACGGCGGGAGTCGCGGCGAGGAGGAGTATCCACTTTTGGCGGGTGCTCAGGGAAATTCTCCTAAGGCGCGGGTTCTTCGTATTCTATCGCAGTACGCAAGCGATGCTTGAGTTCCGTGCGTTTTCGGCGGTATTCGGACTCGTGCAGGTGACCGTCTGCGTGGAGATTGTCGAGCCGGGCAATCTCGTTGATCAGGAGTTGAGTGTCGGAGTTTGAGAGAGACGCCTGCGCTCTGTGGCGAAGGCTGTACAGGAGAATGAGGCAGAGGACTATGGCGACAAGGGCTGGGATTCCTATGACGAGGAGACGGTTGTCTTCCACGGCGTTCGACGTGCGTTGCCAGAGGGAGGGTTGGGGAAGGCCGGATAGTTGGATGTCCAGGGAAGCGCGCTGGGAGAGGTTGGGGACGCTCCAAACCCGGTAGGTGGTCTCGCCGATATTGGTGGGCTGGGCTTCCGTCATGCTTGATCCACTGGCCTCGCCCAGACCTTCCGGGATGAGGATGCGGAAGATGGAGGCCCCTTGCAGAAAAGTGGGAGAGAAGGAGGCGCGACCGTCTTTGTAGGGGAAGGTGTAGTTGAAGGAGACCTGATGGGTGCCGGGGGGCACGGCGGCGGTGAGACCAAAGCCAGTGCCCACGTCCATAACGTCGCCCTGGGGCAGGTCGGACTGGACCTGAAGGGCTGCCGAGCCGGGGGGGACGGTAAACCTTAGAAAGTTCATGGCGGAGGCCGGCTGGAGGATGGGCTGGAAGGCGCGGTCTTGTGGGTTGGAAATAAGGACAACTTCGGCAGCGAAAACCAGATTTTCGGTGGGGTCGGCTTCACGGATTATGAGGATATGGGAGTCGACGTTCAGGGTTGCAAGGTCGCTGGTGGTCTCGTAGACGCCCAGGACCACGGGGGATTGAAGGCTTTCTGGTTCCAGGCCGTAGGTGATGGTTCTATAGACGGCGGTGAGGGCGTAGCGTACGTTTGGGGCGGAAGGGATGTTGGGGAAGGTGAAGGCGCCTTCGGGGTCGGTGACAGTGGTGTGGGTGTCGACGCCGCCGGAGGGGGTGAAGACGTGGAGGATGACCTCAAGGCCGTCGGGGGTTTGTCCGCCGGCGGAGAGGTTGACCACCCGTCCGTTGAGCTGGGTGGTTTCCTGGGCGGTGGTGGAAGGGGAGGGCAGGATGACAGTCGCCGTAATGGCAAGAAGCAGGGACAGGGGAAGAAAAAGCTTGTTCACGGGGACTCGCCGTTGTTGTTTCGCAGGGTTCGTCGGCGGAGACGAATGCGTTCTTCGAGCAGGTCGTCGAGGTTTTCAGGGGTGGGAGCGTCTTTTGTTGTGCCGAAGGTCTCCATTTCATAGGCGCGCAGGGTTTCCGCGGCGGCGCGGCGGAGTTCGTCCATCTGGCGTTGGTAGTCCTGAGGCTCGATGGTCCCCAGTTCGAACTCCATCTGGAGCTGGTCAATTTCATCGAAGACGGATTCGATGTTTCTGCTCAATTGGTGCGGGGTATCCGATGGTTCAGGAGGAATGGTCTCGCGCTGTCGTGCTTTCAGCAGGGGATAGGAGACGACGAGGATGCTCAGGAGGGCGAGCAGCAGGGCTATCAGGTAGTGCACTGTTTCGACCTCTTTGGGTGTGATTGCAAGTCGTTGGTTGGCTTCATCGGACGGGCGCCTTGGCGCGATGAGCGGAGGAACGGACAGGGGGCGCTGGTGGTGGGGTGGAGCTGCGGGAGGGCCAGAGGGCTATGGCGGTGCCGAGAATCATTATGGGGCCGGCCAGCCACATCCACCAGACGAGGGGGTTGACGAAGATGCGGAAGCCGATGCTGGGGTCGCCTTCGCGGGCTTCGCTGGGGACGACATAGAGGTCTTCCACGGGGGTTGAGCGGATGCCGGCGCGGGTGGCGCTAATGTTGAATTCGGGGTAGAAGGTGCGCTCGGCTTCCAGGGTGGTCAGGGGTTGGCCGTTTCGTGACACGTCCAGGGTGAAGAAGGACTCACGACGGTCCGCCTGCTGGACGGTGCGGGATTCGACGTAGGTGAGTTCGTAGCCTTCCACGGTGACGGACTGGCTTGGGGAGAGGAGAACGTCGCGCTGGGTGCCATAGAAGGAGGAGCCGACGATGCCTACGCCGAGGACGATTACGGCGAGATGGACCACGTAGCCACCGTAGCGGGGGCGGTTGGAGGCCATCAGCCTGAGGAAGGCGAGGGGGTATGTTTCGCCGCGTCTGTGTCGGACTCTCGCGCCGCGGAACCACTCCTGGAGGATGCCAGCGGTCACCAGGGCGAACAGGGTGAAGGCTGCGAGGGCGTAGGGGTTTCGGATGCCGGCGATGGCGAGAATTGCCAGGGTTGCAAGGGCGGCTATGGCGGGATAGAGGAGGGTACGTTTGAAGGCGCCACCCGCGGCGCGTCGCCAGGGGAGGAGGGGGCCGACGCCCATGAGGAAGATGAGGCCGAGGAAGAGATGGCCGTTGACCTGGTTGTAGAAGGGTTCGCCAACGGTGACGGTGAAGCCGGAGAAGACTTCCGAGACGAGGGGGTAGACGACGCCCCATAGGGTGACGAATGCAACGCCGAGAAGCAGGAGGTTGTTGACGAGGAAGGCGGCTTCTCGGGAGAGGCTGGATTCCAGGGGGCGGGCGCTCTTGATGAGGTTGTAGCGGATGAAGAATAGGGCGAAGGGGGCGATGGTGCCGACAATCATGAAGGTGAGGAATACCCAGCCGAGGGAGGAGGCGGCGAAGGAGTGGACGGAGGGGACGGGGCCGCCGCGGTTGATGAACATGCCGAATAGGGAGAGGCCGAAGGTTAGGTTGATGAGGGCGAGGTTCCACATGCGGAACATGCCCTGTCGCTTCTGGACCATGATGGAGTGGATGAAGGCGGTGAGGCCGAGCCAGGGCATGAGGCCGGCGTTTTCGACGGGGTCCCAGGCCCAATAGCCGCCCCAGCCGAGGATGGTGTAGGCCCACCAGGAGCCGAGGAGGAGGCCTGTGCCGAGGGTGGCCCAGGCGATGATGCCCCATACGCGGGCAACGTCCACCCACTGGTCGGCGACCTGTTTGGATAGGAGGGCGCCGACGGCGAAGGAGAAGGGGATGCTGACCATGACGAGGCCCGTCATGAGCATGGGCGGGTGGGCGAACATGCCTGGGTGCACCAGGAGGGGGTTGATGCCGCGTCCATCGGCGGGGGTGAAGTCGAGGGTGATGAAGGGGTTGGCGAGGGAGGCCAGGACGGAGAGGAAGAAGACGAGGATGAGCATGAGGACGGCGTTGGAGTAGGGGAGGCTGGGGAGGAATCGTCGGGGGGCGAAGGCAACGGCGGCAGCGGCGAGGATGCCGAAGACTGTGGCGATGAAGAGGAGGGAACCTTCGTTGCCGGCGTAGATAGCGACCCAGGTGTAGATGCGGGGCATTGCGAGGTTGCTGTGCTCGAAGACGTAGCGGACCTGGAAGTCGTTGGAGAGGAAGGCGGATACGAGGCTGAAGGAGGAGATGATCAGGGCGAGGGCCACGAGATAGGTGGCGTTGCGACCGCTCTGGACGAGGGCGGGAAGGCCGCGCATCTGGCCGATGACGGAGGCGAGCATCCCGTAGACGGCGAGGGCCAGGGCCAGGAGGATGGTTATGAGGCCAAGCTCAGCCATTTTTCTTGCCCTTGGCGGGAGAGGGTGGGTTCTCGCCTTCGCGGGAACGATGGACGGAGGGAGATTCTTCGCTGTGCTCAGAATGACATTGGGGTTGCGTGTTGGGGCTTTGAACCTGGTGCAGGATAGAGCCGGTTCGGGCGGCTATTTCGGCGTCGACTCGTTCGAGATATTTGGTCATCTCGTTGGCGCTGCCCGGTGGCTGGCCTGCAGGAGGGCCGTCCGATGCTGAAGAATCGCCTCGCTTCATGGAGCGGAGGACGAAGAACAGGGTGGCTCCCGCCAAAAGGAATGCAGCGGGGGGCAGCAACCAGATTGTAAGGGTTGAGCCGGACTTGGGCGGCTCAGCGAGTACACGAAGGCCGTAGCGCTCCGGGGCAGAGAAGTAGTCCAGGATCTGCTGCTCCGTCCAGCCTTCGGCGAGCTTCTCACGGACGAAGGCGCGCATTTCTCTGGCTTGGGGGACCTGGGCCTGGTCGATGGTCTCGGCGGGGCAGTAGGGACATATGAGGCGTTGGTCGACGCTCTGGGCGCGTTCTTCCAGGGTTGGGGGACGTTCTTCGGCGCAGGAGGGGAGGAAGGCGATGAGAAGAACGATGGAAACCAAGGCCAGGAGAAGACTGGGGAGGCCGATAGGCTGAGGGTGCATGAGAGGCCCAGCCGGCTGGGGAGTCCCTTAGGGCCCTCCCAGGGTGTTGAGATAGTTGACCAGCATCCACCGCTCTTCGGCGGTGAGCAGCTTTTCGAATTGAGGCATGACGACACTGTCACCGGGGGCGAGGGAGGCTATCTCCGGTCGGACGTCGCGGTTGGTTATGGTGGTGTAGAGGAGACCGTCGGAGTAGCCGAGGACGTTGACGAGGGTGAGGTTGACGTTGAGCTTGGGGGTGTAGCCGTAGGTTTCGATCATTGTTGTGAGGACCTGACCGTCGCCCAGAGCATCCATTCCGTGGCACATGGCGCAGTTGATGGCGTAGAGCTTTGCGCCTTTTTCGATGCCCTGCTCCGGCATGGGGTTCTCGATGGTGTTTATTTCGTCGGGATGCACCTGGGCGAAGAGGGGTACGTCCTTGCCAGTGATGGGAACGGCGCCGGCGGGGGGCATGAGACGGGGTGGCTGCTGGGAGTGATGGGAGGGCTGGTAATGCATCTCGTAGAAGATGTCCACGGGGTAGCTGCCCTGGGCGCAGCCAATGCCTACAAGGCTGGCAATTACGACCAGCAGGCCGAATCTCACCGGTGTCGAGAGTAGACGACGGCGGAGGCGATCTCTAATGCCCTGGAGGGGTCTCAACATCATGCTGCTTCCCGTCGTACCTCTTCCGCTCCGGCCTGGGTGAGGATCTGCTCGGCCCGGTCTACGGTATTGTCATCGCAGTCGACTACGACGCCGATGAGGCCTTCGGTTATGCGGTCATCGTAGATATGCTTCTTGGTGGTGGGGAGTCTGGACTCGAAGATGATGCCGATTACGGTGAAGAGGATGGCGCCAAGCATTGTGCCTTCGTAGGTGATGATGGCCATGGGAGGGATGGATAGGATGGGCTTGCCGCCGGTGACGAGGGGGTAGGCAAGCTGGGTGCCGGAGGTGAGCAGAATGGCGGCGGTGAGGCCGATGAGGGCGCCGACGAAGGGGAAGACGTAGAGGCGGTGGCTGCTGTGACGCTCGCCAAGGGCGCCTTCAGGGTAGGGGGTATCGGTGAGGAACTCGTAGTCCTCCTTGGAGAATCCGGCATTGTCCAGCGCCTCGCCGGCTTCGGCGGCGTATTCGGCGTTGGAGTAGAGAGCCAGGACGGAATGCGTAGCCATTACTGCACCTCGGGCGATTCTACTCTTCTCTGATTACGGCGGGGACGCGTCTGCGTCCGACCTTGATTTCGTCGGTTAATATCTGACCTTCCTTGATGTCAAATATGGGTATGAGCGGGAATACCTTGGCGAACAAGAGGAATAACATGAGGACAAGGGCAAAGGTGCCCGCAACTATCATTATTTCGATGGGGCTTGGGGCGTAGGTGTACCAGGACTGGGTGAATATCTGTTTGCGGGCGAGGCCGGGCACGATGATGATGAACCGCTCAAGCCACATGCCGACGTTTACGGATATGGTGGTGATGGTCATCCAGAGGAAGCTGCGTCGCACATTTCGGAACAGCCAGAGAGGTACGGGGAAGAAGAAGGCGGTGATGATGAAGGTGAGGAATAGCCAGCCCCAGGGATGGCCGAAGATCTGCAGGCTTCTGGTGGCTAGTTCGTCGCCCTCCTGGCCGTAGATGCCGAAGAGGAATTCCATGGCGAAGAAGTAGAACCAGGCGATGGCGATGACTATGAGCAGGCGACCTAGAGCGTCGATGTGCTCCCTGCGGACGTACTCCTCCCAGCCGAAGAGCCAGCGCATGAAGATCATGACGGTCACGACGCCGGAGACGCCGGAATGGACGGCGCCGATGACGAAGTAGGGGGCGAAGATGGTGGAGTGCCAGCTGTTGACGGACACGGCCATGCCGAAGTCCCATGACACTATGCTGTGGACGGAGACGAATACGGGGAGGATCAGGGCCGAAAGCAGGATGCCGGCGATGGCCTGGAGCTTCCACTGGCGGGGGGTGCCGCGCCAGCCCAACGACAGGACTGAGTAGGCTATGCGCCGGATGCCGGAGCTCCGGTCTCTGATGACGGCGAGGTCCGGGACGAGGGCTATGAAGACGAAGAGGATGCTGGAAAGCAGGTAGGTGTTGACGGCGGAGGGGTCCCATACCAGCGGGGAGCGGATATCGGGCCAGATTCCGCGGGAGAAGTCGTAGGGGAAGACCCAGTACATGAGCCGCCAAGGCCGGCCCGTGTGGATGAAGGGCATGAGGACGGCGGTCATGAGGGAGAATATTGTGAGGACCTCTGCGGCGCGGGTGGCGGGTCGACGCCATTCGGCCTTGGAGAGGCGAAGGATGGCGGAGAGCATGACACCGGCGTGGCTTATGCCTATCCAGAAGACGAAGTTGGTAATGAGGAAGCCCCAGAATACGGGACGGTTGAGGCCAGTTACGCCGATGCCGCGGTTGACCATGAACCCGGCGGCGCCGACGGCGAAGAGGACGACGAGTCCCAGGAATAGGACGATTGCCCAGTACTTGACCGGGTTCTCGAAGACGCCCCGGAGCAGGTCCCGGTTTATTCGCCTGTAGCCTAGGATTTTACCTTCTTGCAACTCGGCTCCTAATTCCTAATCTGGCTTGCCCAGCACCAGGAATTTACTTCGCAGGAGGGGCCGCACTCGCTGGTAGAGCAGGCCCTCCTTCACTTCCCAGATGGAGAGGATGGGGAATATTCTGGAGGCCAGCAGGTATATCAGGGCGGCACCCGCCAGTCCGCCAAGGATTATGAATATGTCCAGAACGTCGGGCAGGATGGCCGGCTGAACCGCCTTGAGGGTGTGGCCCGTTACGTCTTCGATGCCAAATGCCGGCACGTAGAGTCTGATGGTCATGAAGAAGGCGCCGATGAGGACGGAGGCTCCGGCCAGGGTTGGGCCAAGGACGCTCTTTCGCACTGGGTTCCAGATGAGTATGAGGAAGGGTATGAGGAAACTGAAGAAGAAGTTCAGCAGGAAGGGTATGCGGTAGGACTCGAACATGAAGGTTGACAGCACGTTCAGCTCGGTGGGGGTGCGTCCGTACCAGAAGGTGATAAGGGCGGCAAACCAGAAGTAGGCCCACAGCAGGCACAGCGCGAGCAGAATCTTGCTGAAGGACCAGAAAGACTCCATGGGGATGAAGTCCTTGTATCGTCCGGTGGCCCGCAAGATGAAGGTGGTCACGAGAACCAGGCCGATGGCCGTTTGAAGGCCTGTGAGGGCCTGGTGGGCGGGCATGATGGAGTCTTTCCAACCCGGCACCAGCGACATAACGAAGTCAACGTTGATCATGGTCTGGACCATGATCAGCAGCATGAAATAGAAGGCTCCGAGGGCGGTCAGGCCGATGCGGTGATAGTTCCACTGGGACTGGGAGCCGCGCCAGAAGCCGGAGATGCTTCGGAGAAGACGGGCGCGGGGTCCATCGTCGCCGTGGCGGGCGAGGACGGCCATGTCGGGGATGGCGGAGAGGACGAGAAGGGTCAGGCCGCAGACGACGAGTCCGAGGACGGCGAAGAAGTCCCACCAGAGGGGCACGCCTATGAATTCGTCGGAGACCCAGAGGCTTCTTCGGCCCTCAAGGGGCGGGAGCAGGGCCATTAGTGGGAGGAACCAGAGGATGGTCAGCAGTCCCACGGCGGCGTAGAGTTCCGAGACTCTGGAGAAGGGACGACGCCAGTGGTTTTTTGTCCAGCGGAGGCCAACGGCGACGAGGGGAGCGGAGCCGGCGGTTATGAGCAGGAAGGCGAACATGGCGGAGTAGTAGCCCCACTGGGCCCGCTCGCTAACACCGAAACCGTCGAGGAAGCGCAGGATTAGGGCGATGATGCCGATGACGAACACGGAACCGAGAATGGCGACGAGCCACCTGTAATTCCTGGTCACGTTGAAGAAGTCCCGGGACACCTGCTCGGTGACCATGCGGGAGTTGAGCTCAGGCCCGTCTACGGTGATCTGGACCCGGTCCCGGTTGTTATCGGCGGTGGTGGTCAATGGGCCTCTTCCTCGGGTGCGTTCGGGTCGACTTTCTTGAGGTAGATGACGCTGGGGGACGTTCCGATGTGATCGAGGAGCTTGTAGTGGCGGGGGTCCCGGGCGCGGCGTGAAACGTCGCTGTTGGGATCGTTGATGTCGCCGAAGGTCAGGGTGTTGGTGGGGCATGCGTTAACGCAGGCGGGCATGTAGTTGCCGGCCTTGAGGGATTGGTCGTTGACCTTTCCGCCGTCCCGTCCCTCGATGGTGCGTTCGGCCCTGCGGATGCGCTGGATGCAGAAGGTGCACTTTTCCATGATGCCGCGGCTGCGGACGGTAACGTCCGGGTTGAGCTGGTTCCAGAAGGTGTCGGGCCATTCCGGGTCGTGGAAGTTGAAGAAGCGTACCTGGTAGGGGCAGTTGTTGGCGCAGTAGCGGGTGCCGACGCAGCGGTTGTAGACCTGGACGTTGAGGCCCTGGCTGTTGTGGTAGGTGGCATAGACGGGGCATACAGGTTCACAGGGGGCGTTTTCGCAGTGCTGACACAGCACGGGGATGAACCGGGCCTTGACGTTTGGCCAGGTGCCCTCCCATACCCTGTCGATGCGAATCCACTGCTTGGCGCGGCGGGAGAGGAAGTCCTTCTCCTCGTTGATGGGGATGTTGTTCTCCGCCTGGCACGCCACCACGCAGGCCTGGCAACCGGTGCACCGGTCCAGGTCTATTACCATTGCCCATTTCTTTGTTTCGGCCATCTCTTAGCGCATTTCCCTTAGTGTGCTTCTATCCTCTAGTTACCTTGACTATAGCTTCTTCCTGATTGGGAACGAAGGCGGGAACAATGCCTTCGAACTTCGGTATGGGGGAGCTTTCTCCCGTGGGGACTATTCTAACGCGGGTGCCGGCCCATGCCAGGGATTGGGTCTGTTCCTCCAGGGGCAGTCCGAGGAGGTGGAGGGGGTTTTCGCCCCTTCCCTTGGAGTATCGGAGGGAGGCAGTGTGGCCCTGGCCAACGGGGATGCCGATGACGTTGGGCGGCACGGCGGGATGATGATATATCTGGGCGACGAAAGAGCGTCCGTTGGCGCCTTCCACGCGGACGAAGTCGCCTTCCTTGAGGCCGATGGCGTCGGCGACGAGGGTGCTAATCTCGACCCAGGTGGTCCAGGCGACGGTGGTGAGGGGGTCGGAGCTGGACTGGAGCCAGGGGAGGTTGGCGCCGCTGCCATCGGCGAGGGAGACGGTCTGGAAGGGTATGAGATTGAAGGTGTTGCCATCCGTACGCCCGGTGATTATGGGTTGGCTGGCGCGGCTTGCTATTTCCGCCAGGTTGGGCATGGAGGGGTCGGAGTCGGCGGTGGCGTCCCTGTCCCACCAGCCGCCCTGTTGGAGAAGGCTGTTCCAGAAGGAGTTGAAGTTCGCATTCTGGACGGAGCCGCGTTCCAGCGCCTGTATCTTGCGGGCCTGGTCCTGGAGCAGGTGGTGGTAGGTGGGCATGTTGAGGGGAGTAGCGCCATCGAGGCCGATTTCCCGGGAGAGCTGTAGCAGAATGTCGGCGAAGCCCATGGGGTTCATGCCGGGGAGGGGGTTGACCACGGGCTGCTGCATTCCGATGACTTCAAAGCCGGGGCCGGGAGAGGGAACATCGTCGCCCCAATCTTCCATGGGGGTTCTTTCGGGGAGGATCAGGTCGGCCATCTCGGCGGTTTCGTCCATGAAGGAGGAGAAGGTGGCGACGAAGATATCGTCACGGTTCAGGGTCTGTTGGAGGCCGATGTCTCCGGGGAGGTCGTTGACGGGGTTGACGCCGCGCAGCATAACCACGCCGGTACGTCCATTGGAGATGTCGGCGACGGTGCGATGCCATTCGCCGGTGGAGGCCGCCGAAATGGTCTTGGCCAGTTCCGGCACCGGCGCGGGCGGGTTCAAGACGACGCCGCCCTCCGCGCCGACGCTGCCGACGAGGAAGTTGAGGGCGAAGATGGCGGCGAGGTTGAATGCGCCGTTGGTGTGGGCGGATGCGCCGGAGCCGCCGATGGCGATGCTGCGGGAGCCGCTGCGGGCAAAGCCTCGTGCCATTTCACGGATGACCTCGTGGGGTTCCGTGCCGTGGAGGGGCGGAACGCCCAACTGCTGGGCAATGATGTTGGGGGCGTAGGCGTCGAGGGCTGACGAGCCCTGACCGCCGGTGAGTTGGTTGATTCGATCCTGGGGCGCCAGCCCCTCGGAGATGATGACCTGGGCGATGCTGAGGGCGAGCATGCCTTCCATGCCGGGGTTGATGGGCACCCATGTGTCGGCGTTGGCGGCGGTGAGGGAGAACCAGGAGTCCACCTGGACGAGGGTGCCGCGGTTTCGGCGGCCAAGGCCCTGGCGGAATTCGCCATAGCCCTTGGAGAACTGGACTGGGGCCTTCCAGGTGCCGAGGAAATCGGCGCCGAAGGAGAGGACGTAGTTGGCGTTCTTGAAGTCGAAGGTGGGGCTTGTCTGCTGGCCCAGCACGTCCTGCATCACCTGGTCGTAGGCGGCGTCCTCCATGGGCTGGAAGGCCATGTGGCGGGCGCCGTAAGCGTCTGTGAAGGCGCTGGTGAGGTGGGCCATGCTGCCGCGGAGGGGGCCTGTGACGGTGAGGACACGGCTGCGGTCGGTCTGGGCCTGGAGATGGCCGCGGAGGAGGTCGAGGGCCTGGTCCCAGGAGATTGGACTGTAAAGGCCTGTGCCGCGGGCTCCCTGTCTGAGCAGCGGGCCGGAGATTCTGTCGGGGTGGTAGAGGTTCTGGAGTCCGGCCTCGCAACGGATGCTGTGGCCGCCGAGATTGGTGGGGTATTGGGGGTTGCCCTGGACCTTCTTGGCACGGCCTTCCATGATCCGGACGACCAAGCCTTCGGCTTCGGAGCACTGGCGGCAGAGGGTTGCGTACCAGTTGTCCCTGCCGGTAACCAGGTCTTCAGGCAGCTGAACGGGGCTCTGGGAGATGAACTCACGCTCGTCAAAGAAGTTGCACGCCACCGCCCCCAGCGTGGAGAAGCTGGCCAGCCTCAGGAAGTTTCTTCTGCTAATTTTCATTCGCTGGCTGTTCCTAGTAGTGGCAGGTGGTGCAATCTGTGATATCGGGGTTGTCGGTCAAGACTTCGTTGTCCCTGTGGCAGTCCACGCAGTCGCCCATCTTGAGGCTTCGGACCTGTTCAACTTCCACCATGTCGCGCACGTCACCGTGGCAGGTGGCGCAGGCGGCCTCCAATTCGAGGCCCTGCACTTCGGTCAGGAAGCGCACGTGGGGTTCGTGGGAGAATTGGACGTGGTCGGGCAAGCGATGAACTCGCTTCCAGTCGATGGGACGATTGTTGTTGTAGTGCTCGATGACTTTGGCCACTTCCGGGGGAGCGTTCTCTCCCTGGACGGTGGAGTGGCAGAGAAGGCAGCCTTCCACGGGCAGGATTGTTGCGGCGTCTCCCTTGGTGACGTTGCGATGGCAGAAGGCGCAGTTGATGCCTTCGATGTCTACGTGGGCGGTGTGGGGGAAGGCGATGGGCTGCTCGGGGGGGCCGGGGAATCCGAAGATCTGAATAGGGGTGGAGAACCAGGCGCGGAGGAGGAAGATAGCCACCAGGATGACGACGGCGGTGGTGAGAAGTCCACCCAGGGCGATGGGGATGATGAGCATCTTGGGGGTGATGAACTTGGGGATCATTGCCCGCACTCTGTGGTCAGTACGGAGGGGTTACGGGAGTTGTAGAGGCACCCCCATCCCTTCGAGAAGCTCAGGCTGTGCTCCAGCCTTCTCCCATTGAGGGGGGAGGGAAAAGATGGATTCCGGCTTGCGCCGGAATGACGGGATGGCGTGAGGGGGAGGCGGTTCATGCTATATCCAGAACCGGTCATAGATGACCTCAAGGACGTAGGCCAGGTTGACGGCCAGGGAGAGCACGGTAAGGGCAAAGGCCAGGATTATAAGGGCGGCCACGGTAAGGGAGAAGCGGAGGAGTCCCACGCTTCTGGGCAGATGGCCGGTGGATATGAGGGATGGAATGATGGCGTGGGCAGTGAGCATGGTCACGGCAAAAGATACTATCAGTAGGAGATAGAACCAGAGATTGTGAAGCAATAGGCCAAGTTCTCTCCATTCAAGAGAGCCGATGGCTATGGGATCCGGGAGCATTGCACCGCCTAATCACTCACCTGTAAGAGTCCCGTTTAGGCCCCTGTAATGGGCACGTGAAAACTATCACACAAGCTTTCGAGGTGTCAAGGGTAATCAGGCTTATGCGAGGCCGTGGAGGGGTTGGGATTGGAGGAGTTGAGAGGCGTGTTATGGAAGCCGGGAAGCACGTGGCGACCAAAGAGTTCCAACTGCTCCTGAGCCTCGTTTGCGGCGCACATGGGGCGGGCGACGAATTTGCTGGCGCCGGCGTTCACGTAGTCCTGTATGAGCTTGGCGACGGTTTCGGGTGGGCCCAGAGCGCAGTATTGGCGGAAGGGTACGTTGGGCCTTTGGGCGAAAACGTGCTCGCTGGCAACCTCGGCGGCTTTTTGGGTATCGGAGGTGATGTAGAAGCCCAACATGGTCCCGATATGGTCTTCGTCTACCACGCGGTTGTTCGCCGCCGCGGTCTGGAAGATGAGCTTTCGGCCTTCGTTGACTTCGGCGGGGGTGGCTTGGGAAACGAGCCAGCCGTCGCCGAGCCGTCCGGTGCGCCGCTGGGCGGCCTTGCTTCTGCCGCCGATCCAGATGGGCGGCGAGGGTTCCTGGACGGGCTTGGGTACGATGGAAACTTGGTTGAGGGTGAAGAAATTGCCGTGGTGAGTGACGCTTTCCTCCTCCCACAGGCGGCGGATTACGTGGATAGCTTCGTCGGCCCTTTTGCCCCGTCCGGCTTTGTCGACGCCGCAGGCCTCATATTCCACGGGATCTTCCTGGCCGAGGCCGACGGCGGGCAGGAGCCTTCCCTTGGAGAGGTAGTCGAGGGTGGCAAGCTCCTTGGCGAGGAGTACGGGGTTGCGGAGGGGTAGGGCAATGACGCTGGTGCCGAACTTGAGGGTGTCGGAGTAGGCGGCGATCATTGAGAGGGCGACGACGGGTTCCAGGGGGAAGCGGCCTCCGACGACGCGATCGCTCAGCCAGATGGAGTCATAGCCGTGCTCTTCACCAAGGCAAACGAGGTTACGGAGGAGATCATGACCGTCGGATTCCGGCGGGAAGGGACCGGGGGCGAAGCCGATTCTAACTTTCAGGTGATTTGACATAATTAGACCACAGTAGCCGGGGCGTTTTCCGGTCATTTTGGGGTGGCCTTAGTATAGCAGTGGGCAGGGAAAAGGGAAGGGATGGGGGTCGGGAGGGCAAGCCAGGCGGGGCTTAACCGGGTTTGAGGAAGAGAAGCCTGCGGAGGGCCAGCCGGACTAAGGGCCAACGGAGGACTCGCCAGGACCAGCGTAGATCGTCGTAGGCGTTTTGGTCGAGGCGTTTGTTTGGCCCGTAGGTGGTTCTTTCGTAGGCGGAGACCACAGCCTCGATGGGTCCGGAAAAACGAGGCACG
The DNA here is from genome assembly GCA_951812825.1 of uncultured Dehalococcoidia bacterium. Classification (GTDB taxonomy): domain Bacteria; phylum Chloroflexota; class Dehalococcoidia; order Lucifugimonadales; genus JAPULR01. The sequence continues at coordinate 2,042,905 of OX638324.1, forward strand.
CGGTCGGACAGTCTGGCGGCGTACTCGGTGGGGGTTTCGCCGTGGCTGCGGGGATGTCCTGCCAGTCCAGCGAGGAATGTGATGCCGGCGAAGGCGAAAACGGGGAGTCCCAGCCGGTTGGTGAGAAATCGCAGATAGAGGTTGGCAGCGAGATAGACGAGGGCTACGAGGAGAAGGCCGAGGAGGGGCCACAGGACGTAGGGACGGAACAGTACGTCCAGGGGGCTGCTGCCCGCGGAGGGTGGGGTGTTGAGGTCGCGGGGGATGAAGTCGATGTCGTCCAGGCGGAAGTCATCGTCGCCGGCGGTGGGGTCGAGTTCTTCTTCGCAGAGGAAGATGTCTCCGAAACATTCGTCGATCAGGCCAGCGTTGGCGGATCCTACGGCGGTGGACTGGAAGCCCAGGTTTTCCAGGCTGGGCTGGACGCCAGAGGGGGTGGGTTCGAACTCGACCCAGCCGTATTCGGGAAAGTAGACCTCGGGCCAGGCGTGGTAGTGCTTAGTCTGGACCGTCCAGGCATCTCGGTCTTTGTCCCATTCACCGGGGGCGAACCCCACGACCAGGCGGGCGGGGATATCCAGGGAGCGGAGCATGGTAATCATGGAGGAGGCGAAGTAGCTGCAGAAGCCGACGCGCTGATTAGTGAGGAACCACTCCACAGCGTCGACGCCCGGGGGCGGCGGTACGATCTGCTCATCGTATTTGAGCACGTGAAGGTATTCCTGGATGCTCATGGCGACGTCGTAGACGTTGTCGTGGTCCTGGGCAAGCTGTTGGGCCAGGTCTCGGACGGGTTGGGGGAAGTTGGTAGGCAGTTGGAGGTAGCGGTCGGAAATCCAGTTGGGGTAGACGATGCCTCCCTCGCCGAAGCCGCGGCTGGCGTCCCGAAGCTGGAGGGGGGTGGCGGTTGATACGGAACCGATGGAAGCGTAGCTTCGGGGCGGGTTTTGCCTGCGAGAAAACGTGAGGGCGGTGGTGGGGAAGCTTTCTGCGTCCAAGCGGTGAAGGACGAGGTTGTTTTCCTGAAGGGGCGTGTCTGCCCGGGGCGGGAAGGTGAAGGTGAGTTCGTCGTCCACCATGTTGAGCCGGAGGTCGGATAGGGTGGGGATAGAATTGTCGAGGATGCGTTCTCTCAACGGGGCAATGTCGGGCGGGAGGTAGAAGGGGTCGGGTTCGTTCAGGTACAGGTTGAAGGCGGGTTGGGGGGAGAGTTCCCGGAGGCCGGACACGGTGGAGCGGACGGGGAGGCCGGCGGTGGCCACGTGGGTGTTGGAGGAGAAGATGCGGACTTCGGTGCGGAGCTCCTGCCGCGAGGCCTGGGTTGCAGGGGCGGGGAATTTGGAGGGGATGTCCTCGGGAGTGCGGGGAGGGTCGGGAACGCTGATCCAGCCCTGGGGAGTGTAAGTTTCGTAGACGCGTACGCGCCACCGGTGGGCTTCCGGGGAGGAGACGCGCATGACGAGGGTGTCGCTCAGTTCCAGGGGACTTGTGAAGGGCAGGACGGGTTGGAGGTCGAACCGCAGCCAGTTCCTGCGGCTGGGGATGTTCTCGAATAGGCCGGAGCCGGATTCCAGAAGTTCGAGGACAGGCTCTTCCAGGGTAGTAACCTGGGCAGGTCGAACGGGGGTTGATGGGGAGGGAGTTGGCCAGGTGAAGGCCAAGGTCGCAAGGGAAAGCACCATGCCAGCAGCCACGGCGGCTGGGAGGAGAATCTTGCGACCGATTGCGGGCCGTCTTTGAAGGTGGAAGAATGCTACGGCGGGGGTGGAGGCGATGAAGAATAGGGGGAGGTGGAAGAAGTAGGTGTTGTGCAGGAATGCGAGGGCGATGACGACGAGGAGGAGGCCGGGGAGGGGAATGAGGATGGGCAACGCTGTTCGGGAAAGATGGAGGGCCAGGTGGGTCGTGAGCCAGGCGATGGTGAGGAAGAGTAGGCCGAAGACTGTGTGTGCGCCGCCATCGAGGAAGGGAAGGCCGAGGCTGAAGGTGACGACGGCTCCGGCGGCGAGGACAACCGTGTAGCCTATAGGGCGGCTCTTGCCGGCGACGAATCGTCCGACGGCGAGGGCGGCGAGGATGGGGACAATCAGCGGCGGGAGGCCGCGCACCCAGTTGGCGTTTTCGATGGTGCTGAAGGCGGCGTAGAGGGATAGGGCGAGGAGGACCAGTCCGAGGGTTTCCTTGGGGTTGGGGAGAGGTCTTTTTTCAGGGTGAGGATTCTCCACTGGCTGGGAACGCCAGGAGGACGTAGGAGGCCCGTAGGGCAGGTTGAGGGATTGTGTCGGATTTGGCAGAGGGTTTTGCATTTTGGGCTAGTAGACGAGGCGGTCCATGACGTTGGCGAGGGAGTGGGAGAGATGGTCGCCGCGTCGGATGACGTAGCCGTCGTAGGAGGTGGTTGCGGTGGTGGAGGTGAGGGAATCGCCGTTGGCCGAGACGTGGAAACTGCCGGAATCTAGGAGGACGGGCAGGACGGTGACGCCGCGGCGGTACATGTGCTGAAAGGCGCCCGGGCTGCCGGGAATGGGGCCGGGGGCAATGACGACGGCAAGGCTGCCCTGGGGGAGTTCGCGACCCGCTTTGATGAGGAGATTGGAGAGGGAAACGTCGCCCTTGGCTTCAATTCGGGAGAGGGTGCCCAGAATTGTCCAGAGTTGGGAGGTGTCCCGCTGGGGAACGATGGAGTGGAGGGATTCCCCGTGGACCATGAGGCCGACGTTCTGGTGGGACTCGATGAGGCTGACGGCCAGGGAGGCGGCGATGGTTACGGCGTATTCTTCCGTGCTTTCGAGACCTTCGCCAATCTGTCGGGAGGCCTGGAGGTCAAGGATGAGCCAGACGGCGGTGTGGCCGCCGCTGTCGAACTCCTTGCTCATGAGACGATTGGTCCTGGCGGTGGTGGGCCAGTGGATGCGGTTGAGGCTGTCGCTGGGGCGGTATTCCCGTACGCGGGAGGCGGAGGCGCTGGCGCCCGGCATGAGACTGGCGCGGCCCACGTCGCCAAAAGCGGCGGCGCCCACGGAGAGTCCGGCGACCAGGGGAACCACTTGGGGGTAGACGGTGATAGTCTGCGGCTCCCCAACCAAGCGGCTAATGGTGGTCAAGCCAAAGGGGTCGGAAGCGGCTATTTCAGCGGCGCCGATGGTTTTGAGTCCACGCCGGTCCTGATGGGCCATGAGGGTATGTTGGGAAATGGACCTGGGCTTCAGATTCAGGGTGAGGTTATCTTCTCTGGTGGACAGGTCCAACATCCTTAGTCGCAGACCCAGGCGTGGAATACCCAGTTTCTCCCGTATGGTAACGCGCAGGTGCAAGGGGTGGCCCACCTGGGGCCGGGCGCTGAGGGTCTCCACGATGACTTCGAGGCCGCGGGTCTGAATCCAGGACCAGAGGTAGCTCAGGCCTGTCAGCAGCAAGCCGAAGTAGAGGAGGAAGTACAGGGGCCGGTAAGCGGTGACGAGGGCCAGGGCAAGCAGAAGCACGGCTAGCGGTAGGACTATCGCCAACGTTAGAAGGGAGGGTCGGTTCATTCGAGGGCCAATGCTCGTAACTTTGGGGGCGGGTTGATAGTCGGGCTCAAGCTTCAGCCAGACTGGCTGCGAACGGTGGGGAAGGGGAATCGCTGCATCCGGCCGGCACGTTCCACCGGTGTGGATGCGAGGATTTTCTCGACAATCTGCTCTTCGGTGGCCTCGGCGCGGCCCTCGGCGGTGAGCACGAGGCGGTGGCTGAGGGCGGCGACGGCAACGGCTTTGACGTCGTCGGGGAGGGTGAAGTCGCGTCCATCCAGGAGGGCGTGGGCCTGGGCTAGCCCGACCAGACTCAGGGAGGCGCGGGGCGATGCGCCGAGATGAATGGCGGGGCTGTTGCGGGTGGCGTTCACCAGGTCCACCACGTAGTCGGTAACGAGGCGGTCTACGAAGACGGTTCGGGCGGCTTTCTGCGAGAGGACCATCTCTTCGAGGGTTACCACCCGGGTGAGGCTTTCGATGGGGTGGGCGGGCATCTGGCGCTCAATGATGTCCGCTTCCTCCTCGACGGTGGGGTAGCCCAGGCGGAGACGCAGAATGAAGCGGTCGAGTTCCGTTTCGGGCAGGGGGAAGGTTCCTCCGTGCTCTGCCGGGTTTCGGGTGGCCAGGAGGAGGAAGGGCTGGGGGACTTGCTGGGTCACGCCATCCACGGTGACCTGTCGCTCCTCCATAGCTTCCAGGAAGGCTGACTGGGTCCTGGGGGAGGCGCGGTTAACTTCGTCCACCAACACCATGTTGGCCATGATGGGGCCGGGGCGGAAGCGGAATTCCCGGTCTCGCTGGTCGAAGATGTATGCGCCGGTGATGTCGGTGGGGAGAAGGTCTGAGGTGCACTGGATGCGCTTGAAGGCGCCTCCGAGGGAGAGGGCGATGCTCCTGGCGAAGATGGTCTTGCCGACGCCGGGCACACCGTCGATGAGCACGTGTCCCTGGCAGAGGAGGGCGAATACGCCGAGGCGAAGGGGTTGTTCGTTTCCGACGATGACCTTTTGCAGGTTTTCCAGAAGGGAATCGGCGACTTCTCGGGCGTCGCTGAGTGTGAATTCTTCCATAGAGGGTTTTTTCTCCTTAGTGGCTTTGCGAAAGCCGTTGATTCAACTTTAACGCAAGTTCTGAGGACGGGCAACCACGGGGCGCGGGAATGCGGTTGCCAGCGTTAGGACGCAGGGTTATTCTAGCGGGATGAAGCGTGACGAATTTCGGGTTGGCAACGTAGCAATCCTTGACAGGGCGGGTGTGGATGGGACTCGTGCACCTCAGAGGGGGCAACTTGCCTAGTCCCAAACGACGTTCATGGCTGCTGGTTCCTCCTTTCGAGGAGGCGGTTGACGAGGCACTTGGCCACGGGCCGGACGTGCTGGTTATTGATATGGTGGAGCTTGTTCTGCCGGAGGCAAATGCCGAGGCGGTGAAGCGGTTACCCGGAGTGGTGGAGAGGGCGTTGGAGGCGGATGGTGTAGAGGTCTTCCTGCAGGTGAACGTGAACCAGATGGCGGAAGAGTTGGAAGCGGGGATCCAACTGGGGGTTAGCGGGATTGTGATACCGAGGTTGGAGTGGAAGGCGCAGGTGCGGCAGGCGGATGCAGTTCTGAGCCGGTTGGAGGAGCGGCAGGGCATTTCCGCGGGAAGCCTGCAGGTGGTGGCGTCGTTGGACACTGCGTTGGGGAATCACCGGGCTATGGAGTTGATTCAGACCAGTCCTAGAGTGTGGGGGATCAGCCCGGGGAGGGTGGACCTGGTGATGGACTTGAGGCCGGGCCCCGACGGGGAGTTTCACCTGCTGCCGTTCTTGATGCAGCGGCTGATTATCGCAGCGGGGGCCGCGGGGGTAACGCCATTGGGCGCTTGGTGGCGTCCGCCGGCGAGGGGGCTGATGGCTTCCCCCAAGGACACTTATGAGGCAGCGATTAGAGGGAAGGCCCTTGGGTTTCGAGGGGCGTTTTGTATTTTGGGAGAGCAGGCAAAGGCGCTTAATCGAGGGTTCGACGGGCAAGGTTGGGAGGAGGGTGGATGAGTTCCGGCATGGTGCGCAGGTCCGGTCTTACGATGCCGGTGAACAACCCTCGCTTCGTTCAGAAAGCGTGGACTAGGGGCTGCGACTTCATCATCCTGGACTTGGAGGATTCGGTGCCTCCGGCGGAGAAGGCACATGCCCGGACTCTGGTTCGGGAGGCTATTGACATGGTTGCGAAGGGAGGGGCGGAGGTGTGGGTGCGGATCAATCACCACCTGGTGTTGGAGGACCTGGAGGCTTCGGTGTGGCCGGGGTTGAAACGGATCAATTATCCGAAGGCGGAGACGGCGCGGGAGATCTGGCTGGTGGACCGGATAATTTCGCGTCTGGAGAAGGAACGGGGCATTCCGTCGGGACACGTGGAGATAGGCGCCAATGTGGAGACGGCTCTGGGGGTGGCAAACGCGCTGGAGATTGCCGCCGCCAGCCCGCGAATCACAGACTTTGGCGGAGGGGGAGGCTACGACATGTCGCGGGACCTGGGGGTGGAGATGTTCGTGGACTTCAACCAGTTCGTGTACGGGAGCGGGGAGTTAGAGCTGGCGGCAAGGGTGGCGGGGCTGGAGGTCCACTCGACGCCGTATATGCCGAATCCGTCGGGGAGCGTGAGCGACGGCGACCACGCTTTCCGGGTGGCTGAGGCGACGCGGAAGCTGGGGTTCCGGATGGGGGGCGGGCTGCATCCCAACGTGGTGGAGCCGCAGAACCGGGGGCTTACGCCAACAGCTGAGGAGGTGGAAGTGGCGCGAAGGGTGCTGGAGATGTACGAGAAGGTGTCGGCGTCGGGTAGGGCGTGGGCGGCTGTCGAGGGGACGGTGGTTGACTGGTACGAAGCGAGACGGGCGCGGGACTTGCTGGAGTGGGCGGAGCTATGCGAGGGACGCGACCGGGAGAAGGAAGAGACCGCAGCCAGGGCGATGGGGGCGGACAATGGTTGAGGCAGCGCCGTTGATTGACCTGGTGCGCCGGACAAACCTGCTGGTCTCGCTGAGGTCATTGGAGGGGGTGGACAGGGTGTGGCGGTTGGGGGCCGACGCGGTGACGCTTGACCTGAGGGAGATGGCGGATGATGGGCTAAGTCAGCAGGCCCGGAAGTGGATTAGGATAAGCATAGGGTTCGCCGCTTACGGTGGGGCGGAGGTGCTCGTAGGCGTTGGTAAGGAGGACGTGGACCGTCGGCTGGAGGCGGGGGTGTGGCCGGGGATCGCGGGCGTTGTGCTGTACGACGTGGACTCGGCGGGGGACGTGGAGCGGCTGCTGCCGTTGCTGGAGTCCATGGAGGCTTACCGGGGGTTGAGCAGAGGTGCGCTGGAAGTGATTCCGGTGCTGGGAACGGCGGCGGGTGTGTGGAACGTGCGGGAGATCGTCGATTCCAGCGATCGGGTGAGGCAGACGGTGTTGGACGAAGCCGCACTGTGCGAAGACATGGGGATCGTGCCGCAGGCGGATTATGACGCGCTGGTGTATGCACGGGGTCGGGTGGTGGTGGAGGCCATTGCGGCGGGGGTGCAGCCACTGGATTTGCCGCATCCGGTAAGCACGCTTTCGCCAACGTTATCGGAGGGCGAGATTCGGGAAGAAGGGGTGAGGGCGCGGAACCTGGGGTTCAAGGGTGCGCTGTTCCCTCAGCAGGACTGGGTGGGGCCGCTGAATGCGGCTTTCAGTCCGACGGGAGATCAGGTGTCGTACTACACGGAGGTGAGACGGGTGTTTGCGGAGGGGGTGGCACGGGGGACGGCGGCGGTGCCTTACCAGGGGCGGATGATTGACGTTCCAGTGGACGAGTGGGCCAAGGACGTGCTCCGGCGGGCGGTCAGCTGCCGGGAGCGGGACAGGCAGAAGCGGGAGGCGGTTGGGCGTAGGACATGATGAGTGGGTCACCCCCATCTCAGCTTTCCCCCATCGAGGGGGAAGAGGAAAGGGTGAGAAAAGCGTCGACGGCTTTGACGCCCCGGCCCTTGGGCAGGACTATGAGCGGGTTGACGTCCAACTCGGGCTTGCGGTTGGCAAGGTCGCCGGCCAACCGGGATATGGACATGATGGTGTCGACGAGGGCGTCCACGTCGGCTTCGGGGGCGCCGCGAAAGCCCTGGAGCAGTCTGGCACCGCGAACTTCGGAAATCATCTCTTCAGCGTCGGACTTCGTGATGGGGCAGGCGCGCATGGCTACGTCTCTATATACCTCGACGAAGATGCCGCCCATGCCGAAGAGAAGGATGGGGCCGAACTGAGGGTCCTGGGAGATGCCCACGATGGTCTCAACCCCGCCTTCGATCATCTCCTGCACCAGGACGGGTGCGCCTTTGGATTTGGGGGCGAATCTGAGGCCGTTGGCGAGGATTTCGCCGTAGGAACGATGCAGTTCGCGTGGGGTTTGCACGTTGAGTCGTACAACGTCTGCCTCGGTCTTGTGGGGAATGTGCGGAGACTCCAGCTTGAGGGCCACGGGGAAACCGATGGTTTTGGCGGCTTCGAGGGCTTCCTGGATGCTGTGGACTCGGACCTCTTTGGTTGCAGGGATGCCCCATTGGGACAGGAGGTTCTTGGCGTCGTGCTCGGTGAGGGTTGTTGGCCTGTTGGGAAGCGGGGGTGGGGATTTCGCAGAGGGCGCGGGCGCAGTTTGGGAGTTCAGGAACTTCTGACGGCGCCGGTGATAACGGAAGAGGTCAGCCAGGGACTTAGCGGCGCGGCTGGGAGAGGTGAAGACGGGCACATGGGCTTCTCGCAGCATGGCGAGGCCTTCTTCCGTATTGTCGCCGCCGGTGGAGAGGAAGAGGACGGGCTTGGAGGTCTGGGACTTCAGGTCGATGACGATTTGGGCTTGGGACGGGGTTCCGGCGGTGGCGGTGAGGAGTGCTCCGGTCTGGGGTTCCATTTCCAGCAGGGCCAGGACGTCGGCGAATTCGGCGCGGCTGGCGACGCCGGTGATGTCGGCGGGGTTGGCGGCCCAGCCGAAGCCAGAAAGGATACGGTTCAGCCCGGCCTCGGCTGACTCGGTTAGGGGTGGCAGGGGGAGGTTGGCATTGCCCAGGTGGTCGGCGATGAGGGAGCTGATGCCACCGGAGTGGGAGACGACGGCTACGCCTTCGGCGGTGGGAGGCGGCGCGTAGGCGAGGAGATGAGCGGTCTGGATGAGGTCGTCGTAGTCCTCGCAGCGGGAGACGCCGAACTGTTGGAAGACGGCGTTGTGAACTTCGTCGGAGCCGGTGAGGGCCGCGGTGTGGGAGCGGGCGGCCTTCGCGCCGACGCCGGAACGTCCTACCTTGATGAGGACGATTTTCTTGCCGAGATGGAGGGCCTTCTTTGCGGCCTCGAGGAACTTCCGGCCGTCCTTCAGGCCCTCAATGAAGCAGGCGACGACGCGGACGTGGGGTTCGTCGAGGAGGTAGTCGATGAAGTCGGAAGCCTCGAGGTCGGCTTCGTTGCCGGTGGAGATGACGTGGGAATAGCCGAGGCCAATTTCGACGGCGCGGGTGGCAAGGGGGCCGAAAGAGGTGGCGCCGCTCTGGGATACGAGGGCGACGGGGCCTGGTTGGAGGTACGGGTCCGGGGCGTGGGAGCTGGGCCAGACGCCGCTTGTTACGTTGGCGACGCCGAGGCAGTTGGGGCCGCAGACGCGGAGGCCGGAAGCAGCGGCGAAGGAGCCGATTTCGTCCTGAAGACGGTTTCGGTCTTCGCTGCCGCGCTCGGCGAAGCCTGCGGAGACGACGATGGCGGCTCCGGCTCCAACGTCGGCGCTCTGCTTGAGGACGGGGAGAACCTGGTGGTAAGGGACGATGATGCCTACGAGGTCGGGGGATTCAGGCAGGTCTGCAAGGGAAGAATAGCAGGGGACGCCTAGGACTTCCTGGTAGCGGGGATTGACGGGGTAGACCCTGACTTTATCCTGAGCTTCCAGCACGGAGCGGAGGAAACGTCCCCCGTATTGGGGCCGGGGAGTGGCGCCAACGACGGCGATGGAGCGGGGTTCGAGCATGCGCCGGATGGACTCGCGCTTGCGGTCGTGCTGGGAGGGCATGGAGCGTCGTGGTTCCTCCTCGCCGGAAATTACGTGCCGCCAATGTTAAGGGTTGAGTTGGGCTAATGCCAGAGGAGGCGTGGGTTGGTGGCGAATGTACGCGCTGGCTGATAGAATGGGCGTCGGAATCGTCGGGCATGTCCATTTCTCGCTCAGCAGAGAGATGTGTGCGGAGAGTCCAGAAGAAATCGGAGGTGACCAATGGCAGACGGGGTGGACCCAAACAGGGTGATACTGACGGGGGAGAATCCCTACGTGCGGCTGGCGCTCAGCCCGGACGGCGAGTTGACGAGCAGGACGAGCCTTTGGAAGGTAGTGATGTCTCCGGCGGGGCCGGGCAACGCGCTGTTCATCGTAAGCGACCTTACGGACAACGAGCCGCGGATATATTCGGACAACATCGCGATGGCCCGGTGGTTCCAGCGGGAGATTGTGTTCCGTCAGTATGAGCCTTTCGGGGACCTTTCCCTGGACGTCATCGAGGCGGAGTTCGACGCGAACGGCGACGTGCGGTCTTTCTGGACGGAGAGGATCATGACGGAGGACGAGGAGATTACGCTTACCTGGTACGACATTCAGGAACCGAGCATGATCAATCCTCCGCCGAACAGCAGGCCCGGACGGCCCCACGGCGTCTATGCCTGCATGATTGCTTCGGCGGGGGCGCGTCTGGCCCTCAACGGTACGCCGGCCATAGGGACGACTTTCCTTTCGAGCGAACACCCGGGGACGGAGGCGATGTCATCGCTGGCGTTCTCCGAGACGTGGACGCTTGAGCGGTAATGGAGTTTTTTCTCAGCGAGAGGTGATGGTGGGACGCAAACGTGGATACGGAGGTGGATGATGAAGATATACTGGCAGCATAAACGGAGGGGCCAGGAGTTGATCTTGGACGCTCTCAACGGTCAGATTGCATCGCTGGGTGCGGTGCGGGAGACGAAGCGGGGCTTTGACGCCTTCGCTACGACCACGGGCTACGATCCGGGGAGGGCGACGAAGGGGTTGGTGTCGATGGAGGAGGCCAAGGCCTTCGTGGAGTCCTTCGAGCCGTGGAACCTGTACGAGGGGGGCATGGAGGCCCTTCCCATCGAGCCGGAGGTGAGGCCGAGGGAGACCGACTAGCCGACGATGAATTTCGAAACAAACGAGGTTGGACGCGTGATGTCACTAAAGCGGGTGCTTTTGGTAGGAATCGCAGGGTTGGCGCTGGGACTGGCGGCGGCTTGCGGTGGTGACGAGGAACCTACTCTGCAGGCTACGCCCGTAGCGACGCCTGTTGCCCCAACACCCGCTCCCACGCAAATTATGCAGCAAACGGAGGAACGCCCCGAAGTTATGAGCAAGAGTTACGACAGCTACCCGGACATGGTTATCGACGAGGGCAAGCAGTATACGGCGACGGTGAAGACCAGCAAGGGAACCATAGTCCTTGAATTGTTTGCGAATGAAGCGCCGAAGACGGTCAACAACTTCGTGTTTCTGGCGAGGGAGGGGTTCTACGACGGGGTTATATTCCATCGTGTCATCAGCGGATTCATGATCCAGGGAGGCGATCCGACAGGCACGGGAATGAGCGGCCCAGGGTATCGCTTCGATGACGAACCTGTGAACAGGCAGTACCTGGCTGGCACGCTGGCTATGGCAAATGCAGGCCCCGACACAAACGGCAGCCAGTTTTTCATAATGCATAATGACTTTCGCCTTCCGCCCAACTACACTATCTTCGGCAAGGCCACAGAGGGACAGGATGTGGTGAACGCCATTGCGACGACTCCCACGTCGCCAACGGACCGTCCCCTGGAGGACGTTTACATCGTCAGCGTGACGATTGAGGAGTCAGACGGTTAGGTGAGGTCAACGGCCTAGGCTGATATAGCGAACACGACAGAGGGCGGGTTTTACACCCGCCCTCACGCGTTTCAGGGAAATTGGGAAGGGGCCGTTAGTCGTCGGATGGGGTTACGAAGGGATATTCCTTCTTCCAGCCGCTGAAGCCGGGTTCCATGTAGGCGACGTTGGTGTAGCCCATCTGGATAAGGGTCTGCCCTGCCAGGGCAGCTCTACCGGAACCCCCTCAATGGGCGATGATGCAGGCGCTTTTGTCCGGCACCTGTTTCTCGATGCTGCCTTCGATGCGGCCTCGGGCAATGAGGGTTGCGCCTTCTATGTGACCTTCGGCCCATTCGTTGGGTTCTCTAACGTCGAGGATGACGATTTCTTCTCCGGCGGCGAGCCGGTCGTGGGCTTCCTTCAAGGGTACGTTTGGCACGGCCTTCTGGGCGGCCTCTACCATCTTCTTTCCTACGTTTTCCAAGGGCTTTCTCCTTTGCTTGCGGCAGTTGCATCAAGAGATAGCATAAAGGGGGCTGGTAGTCAATTGTGGGGATAGGGAGAGTGGATCGATTCGGTATGAGGTGTATGAATCGCCGGTGGGTTGATATACTATAGTTGTAGGAAAAGATTCTCGTGGTGCAGGTTGACATGAATCGGATGAAGAGCGCCTTTGAGCTGGCAATGGAGCGGGCGATGGAGTTGGAGGAGCCAGACGAAGAGCAGAAGCTGGAGTGGGAGCTGGGGCCGAGGGGCCGCAGGCTGGCGGGAGCGTTCCTAAAGGGGCAGGGCGCGCCCTTCACGACTATTGAAGGGGAGCCGTCCCAGCGTCGGGCCTACCTGGTGAAGGGGATGATGGAAGCTCTGGTTTCCAACCTGCAGCTTCCAAAATCGGACGGCGCAAATTACACGAATGAGAGAGTCATTGAGGGAATTCAGCGGCTGCTTACCGGCAAGGCGGAGGTCAAGGAATTGTTGGAGCGGATCAAGTACGTGACGGACCAGTACCGCCAGTTCGGCATGCCGCAGCGAGAGCAGGCCTACGCCCAGTTGAAGGCGCAGTTCGAGACCCAGGTGATGGGGGCCATGGCGCGGCAGATGGGGCAGCCGGCGCAGGGTATGCAGGTAAACGTAGAGACGATGCCGGAGTTTCAACAACAGTGGCTGTCCGTTTCCAGCCAGATGGACTTGCAGTATGAGCAGCATCTGGAGGATTTCAGGAAGCAGCTGCTGGGGTTGGCCTGAGATGCGTGACTACGACGGGGACTTGCGGCGTCTGATGGACGCGGCGGCGCGCACCGAGGTGGTTAGGACGCCACGGCAACTGCTCCTGACCTTTGGCGTCACGAAGCTGGACTATTACGTAGTAACGGAGCCTTCCTACAGCGAGGTGATTCCGGGGTCTCCGGAAGCAGTGGTACGGGAGGGCCGGGTATCGGCTCAGCGGCCGTCGGTGGTCACGCCGGGCTACATGAGCCGGCTGGAAGGCTTTGGGGACGACGCCTATCGGTACTTCGACGATCTGGCCCGCCAGGTTGGGGCCAACTCTCCGGGACTTCTGTACAGCTACTCCAACGAGCCGGGTGAGATGAACATTGTGGAGGGGACGTCCCGGGAGATTGCCGAGCGGATCAACAACCGGCTTGAAAGCGACGACAAGAGCCATTCAGCCGTGATTCGGGGCGTGGACGAGTTGTGGGACGTGTCCCTGCTGAAGTTCATTTTCGAGTACACAATGGCGTCTATTTCGGCCAACGTGGACGAGTTGGGCAGCCGGGGGCTGATGAGTCCAGACCCGCGTCACGGCGTTCCGAGGGCGGCCATTCATCGGATAGAGTCCCTGTTTCTGCGGGCGGAGCATGGCGAGGACCCAACGGAGTTGAAGCAGGAACTTGACCGTTGGGACCTGTTCGAACGGTACCAGGACAGGTTTTTCGGGTTGTTCAAGAGGAGAGTTGGCTAGGGAATCAAAGGGCTTTGACCGCGCTTTCCCTTGACCGGAACGAATGTTGTGCCAGAATATCAGGCCCTGTTCTTCAATTGCGAGGGCGCTTGGGTTTCAATAGAAGCAAAACCATCTTGGAAGTAAAGGTGCGTCTACCGGTAACGGACGCGAGAGGTAAGTGATTTTGGCGAATAGCAACGTGATCATTCAGGTTGAGGACCTGGTCAAGGTATACCCGGGCGGGACCAGGGCCGTTAATGAGGTGAACTTTTCCGTGGAGCAGGGGGAGTTTTTCGGCTTCCTAGGGCCTAATGGGGCAGGAAAGAGCACAACGATGAAGATTCTGGGAACGCTGTTGGGGAGAACCTCCGGCCTGGCGATGGTGGGGGGATATGACGTGACGCGGAACCCGAAGGAGGTGCGGCGTACCATTGGGTTCGCCATGCAGGAGGTGGGGTTGGACGATCTGGCGACGGGTTGGGACTTTCTGGTGATGCAGGGGCTTCTCTACGGGATGAGCCGCAGGGAGGCGAAAGCCAGGACGGAGGAACTGCTGGAGCTGGTGGCGCTAACGGACGTGGCAAAGCGGAAAGTGGGTGCGTACTCCGGCGGGATGCGCCGGCGCATCGACCTGGCAGCGGCGTTGGTGCATCGTCCGGCGGTGCTCTTTCTGGACGAGCCGACCACCGGGCTGGACCCTCAGAGTCGTCTGGCCATCTGGGAGCATCTGGAGCAGCTTAACCGGGAGGGAATTACCATCTTTCTCACCACGCAGATGATGGAGGAAGCTGATCACCTCTGTGAGCGGATAGCCATAATCGACCGGGGAGAGATTGTGGCGGAAGGCAAGCCGGCGGAGTTGAAGTCCGAGGTGGGGGACGACCTGGTGGTGTTGACGGTTGCGGGTGAGGATGAAGCCGAGCGGCATGGCCAAGCGGAACGGGCGCTGGAGTTGCTTACACCACTGGAGTACGTGGACGAAGCTTTTGCCACAGACGGCAGCGTGTCGGTGAGCGTGAAGGATGGCGGGGCGGCTATTCCCAGCCTGCTTCAGGCGCTGGGCAGGGAGGATATCGCCATCGTGAATCTGTCCCTCACCAGGCCCACTTTAGACGACGTTTTCCTGAAGCATACGGGACGGACAATCAGGGAAGAGGAAGCCGGCGGGGATGAATTCAACCGGGTGATGGGCCAATGGATGGGGGTTAGCAGGAGATAGAAATGGCAGTATTTCGAGAAACCTACTACATCTACCTAAGAAACCTGAGGGTCTGGCTGATGCCGGCGACCTTTCTTCCGCCCCTCTTCATTTCGGGCGTCCTGTACGTGCTCTTCGCGGCCACTTTTACGGAGGTGACGCAGCTGGGGGGATTCTCGACGGGGGACTACGATGCGTTTCTGGTGGCGTGGATAATTGTACAGGCGGTGGTGTTCAGCGGAGGAGATTCGGGCTTCGCCCTGCTGACGGACGTAATGTCCGGTTACTTCGAGAAGTTGCTGCTGGCGCCGATCAACCGGTTCTCGATCCTGTTTGGCAGCCTGCTGGTATCAGGGACGCGGGCCATGTTTCAGGGGGTGGTGATAGTGGTGATTGCTCTGGCTTTGGGGGTTACCTTCAAAACGGGGGTGTTGGGGGTGCTGGCCCTCTTGGGATTTGCCGCGGTGTTCGGTCTGGCCTGGGCGTGTCTGAGCATCATCATTGCGTTGAAGACGAAAAATGCTCAGGCGACCCAGTCGTCCTTCGTCCTGTTCTTCCCGTTCGTATTCCTGACCACGGCCTTTATGCCGGAGGACCTGCTCAGCGGCTGGTTCAGGATTGCGGTGAAGGCCAATCCGGTTACCTACGTGACTGAAGCCATGCGGGCAATAGTGGTGGAAGGTTGGGAGATGGGTGTGATTCTGACAGGGCTTTGGGTGACGGTTGCGATGGTGAGCGTGCTGATGATAGTGACCACGTGGCTGTATAGAAGGGTGACGGTTTAACGGATGATGTTCCGAGGGGGGTTCACCCCCATCCCTTCGGCAAGCTCAGGGCAGGCTCAAATCTTCCACCATCAATGGGGAAGGGGTTTGTTGAGGGCGGGGTTAGTCGGGGCGTACTAGCAGGACGGGGGCGGTGGAGGTGGAGACCACGCGGTCTGCGACGCTTCCCATGATTGCCCGCCCCAGACCGGCCCTGCCGCGGCTGGTCATTACTATCATGCTGTTGGCGTGCTGGTCAGCCGTCTCAACAATGTTGGCGGCGGCGTCGCCCACGAGGACAATGAAGTCTATATTTTCCAGGCCCTGCTGCTTCAGCTCTTCAACTTTGAGCACCAGGTAGCCCTTGGAGGCGTCCTCAACGGCAGTGAGCATGTCGGGATAGCCTGCGGGCCACTCGCTGGCCATGGACATTTGCATGGTGGAAGAGGCCACGCGGAGGAGAAGGATTTTGGCGTCGATCCGGCCGGCGAGATCGATGGCTGTAGCAAGGGACTTTTCGGAGGTTTCCGAGCCGTCCAAGGGCACGATAAGGGTGTCGATTTCTGCGGGACCTTCAAAATCCTGGGCGGGAATGTCGGGGCGTTCCAGGTGTATGGAGAAAGATTCTCCCTGTCTCCAGGACTCGCGCTCAAGCCGGTCTTCATCAATCTCAGGACGGACGATGAGCATGGGGTTGGAGGAGTTGTGGAGGACCCGGTCGGTAACGCTGCCGACGATGAGGCGTCCAATTCCCGTACGGCCGTGGGTGGACATGGCCACGAGGGTCTTGAGAAAGTCTTTGCTAGATTCGGTGGTTATGGCAGAGACGGGATCTTCGAAGGAGATAACCTGGTCCACCTGGACATCCTCAATACTCAGCTGGAGGTTGGCAAGATAGCTCTGGGCGCGTTCTCGCAGCCTCTCGCGGGCCTCGTTAGCCTTGATTTCGACCATGGGTCCAATATAGTCAACGGGGAGGGAGTTTTCGTCGAATTCGACGGCCCGCAGGAGGGAGACCTCCGATTCGAAGGCGCCGGCCAGAAGCCTGACGTACGGCAGCACTGCTTCGGAGCGCTTCGAACCGTCGAAGGGAACGATAATGCGTGTGAACACGGAACCCCCTTTTGAGACAGCGGAGCTTAATGCGAAAAGTATATTCATAGTAGTGGGTACGGTCAACATTGTGTACTCGTTCCTGGGGAACGCGGCTGTGCTATGATGGTGGCCCAGGGCAGGATGATGCCTTGGGCGTTGGAGGTGAAGGATGCTGGACCTGCTTATTAAGGGCGGCTTGGTAATTGACGGCACGGGAAGTCCGGGGTATTACGCTGCAGTGGGGATTGAGGGAGACACGGTGCGTATCCTGCGGGGCGACGCTTCCGGTGTGGAGGCGGCGGAGACCATCGACGCAACGGGCAAGGTGGTCTGTCCCGGATTCATCGACTTGCACTGTCACACGGGGCTGACGATTCTGGGCGAGCCGCGTCACGAGCCGAAGGTCCGCCAGGGGGTCACCACGGAGCTGGTGGGGATTGACGGCATCTCCCACGCGCCATTCAAGACGCAGGATGAGCTACACCGGTACATCTGGCTGGACGCGGGCCTGAACGGTTACCCGCCTCTGCCGGCGGACTGGCTCACGGTGGCGGAGCAGTTGGGGAAGTACGACAACAAGGTATCGGTGAACGTGGCGTTCATTCTTGGCAATTCGCCGGTGAGAATCTGGGGGGTGGGCTGGAACGACAGGCCGGCGACAGGCACGGAACTGGAGGAGATGAAGTCGGTGACAAGGGAGGCGATGGAGGAAGGGGCTTGGGGCCTTTCTACCGGCTTGGACTATCCGCCCGGGGCCTACGCCGATACGGACGAACTGGCGGCGCTGATGGGAACGGTGGCACGTTTCGGGGGATTCTACCACACCCACACGAGGACCGAGATGAAGAAGGTGAGCCTGCTGGCGCCGTGGGATGAGGCGCTGGAGATTGGGCGCAGAAGCGGGGCGGCGGTGCATCTCACCCACTACCGGCAGAGCACGCAGGGAGAGGGGAGCCACTGGGACTATCTGGACCTGGTGGACGACGCGCGGGAGCAGGGGATGGACGTGACTTTCGACTGCTATACGTACCCTTACTCCGGGACCAGCGCGACTATCGCCATACCGAACTGGGCCAAGGACGGCGGGCCGGAGGCGCTGATGGCGGCGCTGCAGGACCCGGAGGCGCGGGCCAGGATGAAGAGGGAGATATCGCCGGTGCGGCTGGAGGAGAGCTGGTTGACGCATTTCGTGCAGCCGCAAAACAAGGTCTACGAAGGGCATCGTCCGGTGGACATCGCGGAGCTGCGCGGGGAGGACCCGGCGGAGGTCTTTTTCGATTTGCTAGTTGAGGAGAAGTTGGGGATTTCGATTGTTGGGTTGGGCACTAACCCGCAGACGCTGCCGGACTTTGTGTCGCACCCCTGCGGGATGATTGCCAGCGACGCCATACTTCTGGGAGAGTACCCGAGTCCCCGAAGCTACGGCTGCTTTCCGGTGGTGCTGGCGGAGTTTGTGCGGGCGGAGCGGCATCTGAGGCTGCCGGAGGCCATCCGCAAGATGACTTCCTTCCCTGCGCAGCGGATGGGGATTCCGGACCGGGGGCTGCTGATTGACGGGATGAGGGCGGACATTGTGGTGTTCGACCCGAAGACGGTGAAAGCTCCGGCGACGAAGCTGCAACCGAAGCAGTTCCCGGTGGGGATTGACTACGTGATAGTGAACGGCCAGGTGGTGGTGAGGGATTCTGAGCATACGGGAGCGCTGCCGGGACGTGGAATCCGGCGAGGACGCGCCACTACGTAGGGGCGGGCGGGCTAGTCTACGGGGACCTTTGCCTCTTCCAGCAGGCGGGGCCGCCGCCGGAAGTACTCCTGCTCCAAAAGACCCATCACTGTTGAGTCGTACCACTCGCCGTCTTTCGGGTGGGTGCTTCTGAGGTGGCCTTCGAGGAGGAATCCAAGCCTTTCACACATGTGCCGGGCGTGGATGTTGTAGTCGGGGACGTCGACCCAGGCGCGGTGGAGCTTGTAGGTGGAGAAGGTGACGTCGAGAAGTTCAAGCAGGGCGGCGGAGCCGAAGTGGTGGAGCCAGAGGTCCTGGCGGCCGATTATCAGGAAGAGCTGAGCTTCGTGGAGGGGAGCTTCAATGAGCATCTGGGCTTCGCCGATGTGTCCTTCGTTGGCGTCGTAGACGGAGAATATCTTCCTGTCAGGGTCGTTGAAGATGCGCTCCCATTCCTCGTCGCCTGCCTGGATGGAAGTCTTGGGTGAGTAGCCGATGTGGAGGGGCTCGCCATCATCATCGGCGCCGTACCACATGGTCATGACCTCCGGGTTTTGGAGCCAGTTCGCCATCCGCTCCACGTCTTCGCGAGACACGTCGGTGAGTCTTACTTCCGGTACCATAGCGTCCTCCTTCTGCAGGCGGTATTGGCCTTGATTGAATGGCTGGCTTAAGTTGAGATTAAGCGGAAACGGGGCTTTAGTCAACCGCATTGGGGGATTGAGGACGGAAGATGGTCGCCCCGGGACTGGGGGTTGATGGCTGGCTCTAATCTCTGACTTTGGCGGTATAATGGCAGAGGCAGAGGAGTTTGAAGCTGATGAAGTTGCGTTACGACGTTTTTTCGACGCCCTTTGGATGGTACGCCGCGGTGGTTTCCGAGAAGGGGCTGATGTTTGGGTCGATGAGGCGGTCGCCCGATGAGGCTATTGAGGAGTTGTCGCCTCGGTTGAACGGGGCGTCGCAAGACCCGGCGGCGGTTGTGGAGGTTAGGGAAGGGCTGCTGGCCTTCTTCGATGGAGACACCAAGGCGCTGGATGGGATTGCGTTGGACCTGGAAGGAGCGCCTCCCTTCCATCGAGCGGCATGGGAGACGTGCCGACAGATTCCGTTGGGAGAGACGCGGAGCTACGCATGGCTTGCGTCGGCGGCGGGAAGGCCTGGGGCGTATCGAGCGGCCGGGCAGGCGATGGCCAGGAACCGGGTGCCTCTGGTAGTGCCGTGCCACAGGGTGATTGGGAGCAGCGGGGGGCTGCACGGCTACGGCGCGGGAGGGCTGGTGGTGAAGGAGCGGCTGCTCAGGGCGGAGGCGGGAATGGCGCAGCGGGATTCCGTGAGGAAAGCTTAAGGGTCGGTTTCGCCAAGCTGGTTCTGGAGAATCTCCAGGGCATCTTCTTTCTGGTGTTCCTGCACCAGGAGCCGGACGGGGAAGGGCGAGGAGCCAAGGAAGGGGTTAACATCGCCGCCGCGAATGGCTATGGGGATGCCGGACTCGTTGAGGATTCCCTGCCAGATGTGGGCGGTCCACTCGTTAGGTGCGGTGGTGAGGACGACCCACTTCATAGGTTTAGACTCCTGTGGCACGGGCGAGGTTCAGGGGGCGTCGGGTTGGACGGAGATTCTCTCGGGTCCCAGGAGGTCTTCCAGCCGTTGCTGAAGCTCCGGACAGAACTTCACCGCGAAGGGCATGTCTATGCGTATCTGCTTGCTGTTGGAGAGGATGTTGATAAGCACCCGGTCATCCCCCGGGAATTCCAACATCGCAGCTACGGTGTCATTGAGAAGGCTGGCGTCCTGTTCCTGGTTGGCGGACTCTTCCATGGTGAGCTGCAAGGTGCGGTTTTGGACGGGCTCCGGCGTACCGTTTGCAGGTGGGCGCGAACCGTTGCTGGCAGCCGCTCTGGGAGCTCCGTTTGGCCGGCTGGGCTTGGATGAGCCGTTGGAAGCAGTAGCGGGCTTCGATGCTGCCGGGCGGCGGGGTCTGGCAGAGCCGTTAGTGGCGGGCAGGGGTTTCTTGTCTGGGTCGTATTCCCGGACGTTGCTACAGTAGATTGAGACTTCTTCGCCCCGAACGACGACTTTGCCTTCTACCTGAAGCATACTGCCTTCCTTCCAGAGGCTTTGGGTGCGTTCGAGGACTTCGGACCAGGCGATGACTTCAACGTCGCCGCCGAGGAGCTCAATGGAGGCGTTCAGGAAGGGACGATGGTCTCTGGTGAGCCGCTGCTGGGCCGAAGATAGCTGACCTAGGATAGTTATATTGCTGCCCTCCATGTCGGTATCCATCTGGTCGAGGGAGGAGATGAAGCCGGCGGGTACGTTCGCCAATAATTTATTGAGAGGGTTGGAGGTGATGGCGACGCCCAGAAGCTCTTTTTCCCAGGCAACCTTTTCGAAAGTTTCCGTATCGGGACCACTGAGGTCGAATGAGATCAGGGATTCTTCTGATTTTGTGCTGGCGCCGCCAAAGAGGCTGGTCTGGCCGGACTGACGGATTCGGGCCTCCATCTGGGACTGGGACAGGATGGCGGCGGCGGCGTTGAAGATGGGGCCGCGACGGCCCAGGCTGTCGAAGGCGCCGGCTTTTATCAGGCTTTCCAGGGAGCGACGGTTGAGGCCGCGCAGGTCCACCCTTCGCACAAGGTCGGCCAGGGATTTGAAGGGGCCTTTGCCGGTGCGCTCCTCCACGATGGGCCCGACGGCGGACTCGCCAAGGTTCTTGATGGCGGAGAGGCCGAAGCGGATTCCTTCCCGGTTGTCAGCGTCCCGGTCAAGGGTGAACTCGACATTGCTCTTGTTGACATCGGGCGGGAGGATGGAGATGCCCATGCGCAGGCACTCGTTGACCGCGCTGGCCATTCTATCGGGATTGTCTCGCCGGGAGTTGAGGACGGAGGCCATGTATTCGAGGCTGTAGTTTGCTTTGAAATAGGCGGTCCAGTAGGAGATCTGGGCGTAGCTGACGCTGTGGGCCTTGTTGAAGGCGTATCCGGCGAAGGGTTCTATGAGGTTGAAGATGGCCTGGGCCTGTTCATGGGTGTATCCCTGGCCCATGGCGCCCTTTATGAACTTCTCCTCCTCCTGTGCCATGAGTTCGGGGATCTTCTTGCCCATGGCCTTTCTGACGATGTCGGCCTCGCCGAGGGAGTAGCCGGCGAAGGTCTGGAGGAGGCGGAGCACCTGGTCCTGGAAGACGATTACACCGTAGGAATCTTTGAGGATTTCGTCGAGGCTTGGGTGGGGAGACTTGACGGGAGATCGGCCATGCTTGGCTTCGATGAAGGTAGGGATCTGCTCCATGGGACCGGGACGGTAGAGGGCAATCATGGCCGCTACGTCGCTCAGGGAGGAGGGCTTGAGTTCGCGGATGTTGCGCTGCATTCCGGCGCTTTCCAGCTGGAACACCTCATTGGTTTTGCCGGAGGAGAGGAGATGGAAGGTCTTGTCGTCGTCCCAGGGGATCTGCTCAAGTTCGAAGTCCAGGTTGCGGGTCTGCTTGAGCATCTTGAGAGTTCTGTCCAGGATGGTGAGGTTGGCGAGGCCGAGGAAGTCCATCTTGAGGAGTCCCAGCTTGGCTATGGGGTCCATGGCGAACTGGGTCATTGCGACTTCGGACTCATCGCCGCTGCGTGCCGGACGCTGGAGGGGTATGTATTCGGTGAGGGGTTCTTCGGAGATGACAACGCCGGCGGCGTGGGTGCTGACGTGGTGGGCGATGCCCTCCAGCCCTACGGCCTTGTCCACCAGGTCGGTGATGGCCGGGTCCTGTTCGTACATCTCCCTGAGCTGGGGGGTGTTGTCTACGGCGGCACGGAGGCCGTCCACCTTGAAGGGGATGAGGCGGGCGATGCGGTCAGTGTCGGCGTAGCTCATGCCCAGAGCCCGGCCCACGTCTCGGATGGCGGCTTTGGGTCCGAAGGTGCCGAAGGTGATAATCTGGGCCACCTTGTCAGTGCCATATCGCTGGGTGACGTAGTTGATGATCTCTTCCCGCCGGTCGTCCTGGAAGTCCAAGTCTATATCCGGCATCTCCTTGCGCTCTACGTTGAGGAAGCGTTCGAAGACCAGGTTGTGTTCGAGGGGGTCTACATCGGTGACGCCCAAGCAGTAGAGGGCGAGGCTGGCAGCTGCGCTGCCCCGGACGGCAAGAAGGATACGGCGCTCGCGGGCGAAGGACACGATTTCCCAGACCACCAGGAAGTAGTTGGCGAAACGGGTCTGGCGGATGACTTCGAGTTCGTACTCCAGTCGATGTACAAGTTCGGGCGTGCGGGTGGGATAGAGGCGGTCCAGGCCTTCCCAACAGAGCTTGGTGAGGAATTCGTCTGCGTCTCCGCCGCCGGGAACGGGGTACTTGGGAAGGTGAAGATTGTCGAACTCCAGGGTGACGTGGCAGGACTCGGCGATTCGCTGGGTGTTGGAGACGGCTTCGGGGAAATCCGTAAAGAGGGCGGCCATTTCCTGAGGGCTTTTCAGATAGAAGGAATCGTCGTCCATCTTGAGGCGCGAGTCGTCGTGGACGGTGGTGTTGGTGTGAATGCAGATGCGCAGGTCCTGGAGGACGGAATCTTCTCTGTGGGTGTAGTGGCTGTCGTTGGTGGCGACGAGGGGTATGTTGAATTCGCGATTCATTGCGACGAGGGCCTGGTTGATGTCGTCCAGGCCTGGGACGCCCTTGTGCTGCTGGACTTCCAGATAGAAGCGGTCCTGGAAGACTTCCCGGTACCAGTGAGCGCGGGCGGCGGCGTCTTCCAGCCGTCCTTCAGTGATGAGGCGGGGGATCTGTGCGCTGGGGCAGCCGGAGAGGGCGATGATGCCCTGGCTGTGCTGCTGGAGGAGTTCGTCGTCCACGCGAGGGCGGTAGTAGAACCCCTCCAAGTGGGCCTTGCTGACCAGTTGGAGGAGGTTCTTGTAGCCGGTGTTGTCCCGGGCCAGCAGGGTGAGGTGGTGGGGGCTCTTTTCGGATTGGTCCTTGATGTTGCGGCTGTTCTTGGCCTCGTAGATTTCGCAGCCGATTATGGGCTTTATGCCCGCATCCAGGGCGGCTGAGTAGAAGTCAACGACGCCGTAGAGTGAGCCGTGGTCGGTGATTGCCAGGGAGTCCATGCCCAGCTTGGAGGTTTGCTCCACCAGTTGAGGAATGCGGCTGATGCCGTCAAGAAGGCTGTATTCGGTATGGACGTGGAGATGTGTGAACATAGCTGGTGGGAGGGAGACAAACATATTATATCGACGGGGATGGGTCAAGGCTGAAGCGGGACTAAATTTACAAGATGGTATAAGGGGACAGGAGGTTGGGCACAAGGGATTGTAGCCATGGGGATGGTGGTTTACACTGGACTTATATTCTTGTGCAGGTTGGACACGTTCTATGACCGTTATGGTGACGGGAGCAACGGGTTTTCTAGGCCGGCGGGTGGTACAAGCCCTGCTGGACAGGGGCAAGGACGTCCGCTGTCTGGTTCGTTCTCCCGGCGCCGAGGTGATGTTCGACCAGGACAGGGTGGACGTTCACTACGGGAGTGTGACGAACCCAGCGTCGCTGAGGGCGGCCTTCTACGACCTTGAGGAAGTGGTCCACCTGGTGGCGGTGATACAAGAGCGGGGAGGCGCGACTTTCTACCGCATCAACGTGGAGGGAACCCGGAACGTATTGAAGGCGTCGGAGGACGGGGGTGTTCGCCGATTTGTGCATATGAGCGCTATCGGGGCGCAGGAGAATCCAGCTATGCGGTACTTATACAGCAAATGGGTGGCGGAGCAGTTGGTATTCAGCAGCGGAATCCCTTACACGATATTGCGGCCTTCACTGCTGTTTGGGGAGGGAGACGAGTTCATGAACGCCTTGGCCGGGCTGATCCGGACCATGCCGATAGTTCCGGTGATAGGCAACGGCAAGAACGAGTTTCAGCCGATTTCAGTTGATGACGTGGCGCGCTGTGTGGCTAACGCCGTCGACAATCCGCGATTGAGAAACAGGCGAGTGGAGATTGGCGGACCTCAACGGCTGACTTACGACCAGGTTGTGGACGAAGTTGCGTTTACCATGAGCACCAAACGTTGGAAGCTGCATATTCCGGTAGCGTTGATGAGATTTCCGGTTTGGCTCACGGAGAAACTGTTTTCGAAACCGCCAGTTACTAAGGACCAGCTGGCCATGTTGCAGGTGCCGAACTATTCAGAAAAGGATACGGTGCAGGGGGAGTTCAGGTTCAGTCCCAGGCCAGTCAGGGGCAATATCACCTACGTGCGCCGAGTCACCTGGGGAGATGGGGTGAAGATGCTGCTTGGGCGGATGCCTGAGCATATCAGGGACCATTAGCCGGCCGGCGTTGACAGCTTCGAAGGTGCGTTCATAGACTAGCTGGGGTTGGTGGGCGGCAAAGCCTTAGGCGATATCGATATAAAGTAAGCAACGGAGGGAAGAGAGACATGGCCTGGAACGGCTGGAAAGTGATAGACATGGACTCCCACATAATGGAGCGTCCGCATGAGATGTACAATGGGTACGTCGATCCCTCCTACGAGGAGGACTTCGACCGGCTGAAGCGGGCCATTGAGGAGAATATCAGTCAGGGGGGAAAGGGGGCCCTGGCGGCCAGCCGTCATGCCATTCTTGCGCCGGTGGTCTCGGACAATGCGCTGGGGCAGTCGGACTCCTTCGGCCTTGCGCCGCGGGAGTTCATTCTCCAGCCGGGGTCCGGCGGACGGCCCAACTTCGGAAGGCCGGACAGGGGTGAGCTGCCGTCTATCCGTCCAGAGGTGAATTGGGACGTAAAGGCGCGTTTGGAGGACATGGACGCCGCCCATGTGGACATGGGGGTGTTGTATCCAACTCACGTGTCCAGCTACTGCGCCCTGAACGACCTGGGGTTTGAGAATGCGTTGTATGAGGCGTATCACCGATGGGTGAGAGATTTCTGCTCGCAGGCTCCGGAGAGGCTGAAGTGGACGCTGGTAGCGAACCTGAGGGACGCCCGAACGGCTGCGTCCGACATCCGGTGGTGGGCGAAGGAGGACGATAACCTGGTGGGGATCTATTTCTCTCCGCAGGGGCCGGACAACCTGCTGCTGGACAGCAGCAGCCTGTATCCGATCTATGAGGCTGCGGAGGAGACGGACCTGCCTATTCTGGTCCACGGCGGGACGGCAAGGCCTCCCTTTGGCCCGGGGACCTTCGACCTTCGGGGAGCCTGGTTCCTGCAACATGGATTGGGCAATCCGTGGGCGGGAATGGCAGCAATGGGCGCCATTATTGGTGGGGGTATTTTGGAGAAGTTTCCCACACTAAGGGCGGGCATTGTGGAGACGGCGGCCGGTTGGCTTCCGGCCATCCTGGACCGGTTTGACAGCCATTTTGTGCTTTCGCCTCACCACGTGCCCTTCCTGAAACGGTCCCCGACGGAGATGGTGAAGAGCGGACGATATTTCCACGGGATCGATACTTGGGAGACGACGTTGGAGTCGGTGGTGGACGTGGTGGGGGAGGACGTGCTGTTGTTCGCGACGGATTGGCCCCACGGAGACACGGCGTGGCCGACGGGTGTGGACCAGGTGGTGGAGTGGCCGGGGCTTTCGGACAGAGCCAAGCGGAAGATTCTGGGGGAGAACGCCATGCGGCTTTGCCCCCGGTTGAAGGATTAAGTTCGGCGTTAGCCCTTAGAAATGCAATGGTGGAGTATAATTGACGCGCCCCCTTATGGGCGCGGCAGGTGACGTTGGAATACAGGGATTCCCTTGGGTTGCTGCTGGGACTGGTGGACTTCGAGCGGTTTCGCGGGCCGCGAGGACCACGCGTCAAGTTCGACCTGAGCCGGATGGAAGCACTGCTTAAGCGGCTGGGCGATCCGCATCTCGTAGTTCCCTCGGTGCACGTGGCGGGGACAAAAGGCAAGGGCAGCACCACTGTCATGGTCTCCTCGGTGCTGACGCGGCAGGGGTACAGAACGGGAACGTTTACTTCACCCCACCTGCACACCTTCCGGGAGCGCATCAGCGTGGATGGGGAGCCGGTTTCGGAGAGGGAGTTTGCTTCGCTGGTGGAGCGGGTACGGCCCTTAGTTTGCGAAGTAAGCGAGGACGGGCGTTATGGGGAGGTCACGCTTTTCGAAACATTGACGGCGATGGCGTTTATTCACTTCAGGGAGATTTGTGCGGACTTCCAGGTTTTGGAGGTGGGATTGGGGGGACGGCTGGATTCCACCAATCTGGTGGCGCCCGAGGCGTGCGCGATAACGTCTATCAGCCTGGACCACACCGCCATCCTGGGCGATTCAGTGGACATGATCGCGCGGGAGAAGGCAGGGATCGTGAAGACCGGGGTGCCGGTGGTTTCGGCGCCACAGTCGCCGCCGGCGATGGAGGAGATTCGACAGGTGTGCATTGAGAAGGACGCGCCCCTTTTGGAGGTGGGCCGAGATATCGCCTTAACAGCAGGGGAAGAAGACCTTTCAGGGCAGTCATTTACCATTAGCGGAAGACTGAGAGAATATGGGTTTACAATGCCTCTTCTCGGACCTCACCAGCTAGAAAATGCCGCTGTCTCAGTGGGAGTGCTGGAGTGTCTGATGGAGCGGGGGTGGGAGGTTGGCGTTGACGCATTCCTTCGGGGATTTGAGAATGTGAAGTGGCCCTGCCGTCTGGAGGTCTTGGAACGGGACCCGCCCTTGCTGTGCGACGGGGCACACAACCCGGATTCCATGGAGCGACTGGCAGGATTTTTAGAGAAGTTCTTTGAAGGCAGGCGACCGGTGGTTGTCTTTGGAGCGTCCAGAGACAAGAACTTGGGACGGATGATGGACGCGCTGGCGCCACTGATGCCGGTGGTGGTAGTGACCCAGTCGAGACATCCTCGCGCCGCGTCGCTCGCAGAGCTAGTTAAGGGCTTCGCCATGCGCGGGCTTGAGGTACACCAGTCGATGGACACATGGCGGGCGGTGCAGAAGGCCAGAAGTCTTGTGTCGAAGAACGGGTATATGGTAGCCACGGGATCGTTGTTCCTTGCCGCAGAGGTCAGGGAAGTAGCGCTGGGCATTGAACCGGAGCTTTACGGAGAGTTTGACATGGCGTCATCAGTTCTTGAGACGAGGGGCAGCGGTATATGAAGAGACGGCGAGTGGTGGTTACGGGCATGGGAGCATTTTCCCCTCTGGGGCTTTCAGTGGAAGAATCCTGGGCGGGGCTGGTGGCGGGACGGTCGGGGATCGGGCCGATGACCTTATGCGATCCTTCGGATTTTCCGTGCCAGATTGCGGGGGAGGTTAAGGGGTTCGACCCCAAGAAGCACATACAGGGAAGGGAGTATCGACGAATGGCGCGATTTTCGCAGCTGGCGGTGTCGGCGGCGCTACAGGCAGTAGAGAACGCTGAATTGGGGATAGATCCCGCGACATCCCACCGGTACGGGGTGCTGCTGGGCAACGGGAACGGCGGATTTCCGACCACGGAGGAGGGATGCCGTGTGATGATACAACGAGGGGGAATGCGGGTGTCTCCCTTCTTCTTTCCCATGACGCTGCCAAATATGGCGGCATCGAACATCAGCCGCACGCTGGGGTTGAAGGGGTATAACTCCACAGTCATCACAGCCTGCGCCGCATCCAATCAGGCCATCGGAGAGGCGGCGGAGACTCTTCGCCGGGGGGCCGCGGACGTGATGCTGACGGGCGGCGCAGAGGCTGGGATTAGCCGTCTGGGTCTAGCGGGGTTCTGCACTATGAGAGCGCTGAGCACGAGGAATGAGGAACCTGGGAAGGCGAGCCGTCCCTTTGACGCGGAGCGAGACGGTTTTGTGCCGGCGGAGGGGGCGTCGGTGCTGGTGTTGGAGACGGAAGAGCACGCATTGAGCCGGGGAGCGGATATCCTGTGCGAGGTGGCGGGATTCGGGTGCACGTCAGACGCTTTTCATCAGGTGCAGCCGGAGGAGTCGGGCGAGGGCGCTATCCGGGCGATGAAGTGGGCGCTGGAGGACGCGGGAGTGTCGGAGGAGGAGATTGATTACATCAACGCCCACGGCACCTCGACGCCGTTGAACGACGTGGTGGAGACGACGGCGATCAAGGGGCTGTTCGGGAAACGGGCCTACAAGATACCGGTGAGTTCGACCAAGTCAATGGTGGGGCATTCGCTGGGAGCATCGGGCGGGCTGGAAGCCGTGGCCTGCATTCGGACCATAACGGACGGGGTGATTCATCCGACGGTTAACTACGAATTTCCAGACCCGGGGTGTGACCTGGACTACGTGCCCAACGAGGCGCGGAAGGCAGACGTGCGGGTAGCGTTGTCGAACGCCTTCGGGTTTGGGGGGCAGAACGCCTGCATCGTCTTCAGGCGTTACGAATAAGGGTTACGAAGATGCTGCCGGGGAAAACCGTGCTGTCAGCATCGGATCCAGAATACGTTCCAGGGCCATGGTGTGGCTGCACGTGCTATAGACGGAAAAGAATTCGCATGAGCAGGACCACTTGCCTTCGCTGAAAGAAACATGGTGGTCGCTATGATTGCCGCGGAATGTGGCTTTGATGGAGCTGATGTCAACCCGCTCCTTCTGCTCAGCGTACTGCCGTGCCTTTTCCATTTTCCTGATAACGCTTGACTGCATCCTACCTCCTGAACCGCTATTTGGTTAATTCTATTTCATGGCGGGTTTGGGGTCAATTGAGAGTGTGGCCTCTTGTCCTGCTATTGGCAGCGGACTACACTGGATATAGAGTTTTGAAAACGCGGGATTTGGAATGACGGGCGACGAAATCAGGGAGTTGTTTTTAAGGTATTTCGAAAGCAAGGGGCATTTGCGTATGCCCAGCGCTTCGCTTGTGCCCTCGGGAGACCCGACGCTGCTGTTCACCAGCGCGGGCATGGTGCCGTTCAAGCCCTTCTTTCAGGGAGAGCAGACGCCGCCTTCCCTTCGGCTGACGTCCAGCCAGAAGAGTTTTCGGACGACGGACATAGACGAGGTGGGGGACCACACCCATTTGACGATGTTCGAGATGCTTGGGAACTTCAGCATCGGCGACTACTTCAAGAAGAAGGCGATTGCGTGGGCGTGGGAATTTGTGACTTCGAAATCGCAGGGATTCGGGTTGGAGCCGGAGCGGTTCTATGCGACGGTGCATTACACCGACGACGAGGCTTACGAACTCTGGAACAAGGACGTGGGGCTGCCGCCGGAGCGGATTTACCGTTACGGGGACGCGGACAACTGGTGGGGGCCGGCGGGTCTGGAGGGGCCCTGCGGGCCGTGCAGCGAGCTTCACTACGATTTTGGCGCTGAATTTGGATGCGGCAAGCCGATGGTAGACCCTTTGGGGGACTATGAGGAGGGGTGTCATCCCAATCACGAGTGCGAGCGTATAGTGGAGCTGTGGAACCTGGTGTTCATGCAGTTCTACCAGGACTTGGAGGGCGAGCGCACGCTGCTGCCGGCGCCCAGCGTGGACACGGGGATGGGGTTGGAGCGGGCGGCCATAGTGATGCAGCGACACATGAGCATCTATGACACGGACCTTTTTGAGCCGCTGGTGGCGAAGGCGTCGGAGATTTCGGGGAAGGTCTACGGTGGAGAACAGGCCACGGACTATGGGCTGAGGGTGGTGGCGGAGCATGGGAGGGCGGCATCCTTCCTGATTTCCGACGGGGTTGTCCCCAGCAATGAGGGACGCGGGTACGTGCTGCGTCGGATTATCCGTCGGGCTGTCAGGTATGGTCGACGGTTGGGGCTGGAGCGACCCTTCATGGAAGACATGGCGTCAGCCGCCATTGACAACTTCCGCGAGGCTTACCCGGACCTGGAGACTAACGGGGGGTTCATATTGAGGGTGTTGAAACTGGAGGAGGAGCGTTTCAACCAGACTATCCAGGTGGGGATGCCCATGTTGGAGGAGGGGTTAATTCCGTTGCATTTGGGGTTGCGGGAGATTTTCGATGGGCAACGGCCCATGACCGACGAAG
The DNA here is from genome assembly GCA_951812825.1 of uncultured Dehalococcoidia bacterium. Lineage (GTDB taxonomy): Bacteria > Chloroflexota > Dehalococcoidia > Lucifugimonadales > JAPULR01. The sequence continues at coordinate 2,072,971 of OX638324.1, forward strand.
CGAAGTCCGAGGCGTTAGAGCGGGTTTCGGTTCTGGTGGAAGAGGTGGGTGGCTTCGTCCGGCCACAGAGCTTGTTGGAGGGTGTGTTGGAGGAGGCCAAAGCGGCTGTTGAGGGGGCCGCGTCATTTCCCATTGAGAGCAGGCTGACGGAGATGCTTACGGGTAGGGAGGTTTTCGTTCTTCATGACACGTTCGGGTTTCCGCGGGAGTTGACGGAGGAGATAGCGCGTGAGAGGGGGTTAGGGGTGGACGAAGAGGGGTTTCAACGGGAGGCGGAGGCTCACCGGGAAAGGGCGCGGGCGGCCCACGTCTCTACGGGCGGGATGGAGATTCAGGCGCGATTTGAGGAGTTGGACTCGGAGTCGGTGGAATTTGTGGGATATGGAGCGTTGGAGCGCGGATCAGAGGTGACGGCGTTGTTGGTGGGAGGGGAGCAGGTGGGACGCGCCTCCCACGGCCAGGAGGTGGAGGTTGTGCTGCGAGAGACGCCCTTCTATGCGGAGGGCGGGGGACAGGTGGGGGACGCAGGCAGCATCACCGGGCCGAACGGGGTAATCACGGTTAAGGACACGCAGAATCCGACGGCCGGGCTTATCGTGCAGAGAGGGGTTGTGTCGGAGGGGGATATTTCGTTAGGGGACCCGGTGTCGGCGCAGGTAGATGCCAGTCGCCGTCACGCGGCGGCACAGAACCACAGCGGCACCCACCTTCTTCACGCATCGCTGAGGGCCGTACTGGGGCCTCACGTGAGGCAGGCGGGCTCACTGGTGACGCCGGAGCGGCTACGCTTCGACTTTTCTCACGTGGGTGCTGTGGAGAGGGAAGAGATGCGGGAGATTCAGGCGCTGGCCAACGAGAAGGTGCGGCAGGATATGTTGGTAGCCACCCACGTCACCACCTACGCCGAGGCGGTGAATGCAGGGGCGCTGGCCTTCTTTGGAGATAAGTATGGCGACAGCGTGCGGGTGGTGACGATGTCGAGCGGCAACAACGACAAGCCCTTCAGCGTCGAGCTCTGCGGAGGGACCCACGTGGAGGCAACGGGGGAAGTGGGGCCGCTGTTCGTTCTGGGAGAGTCGAGCATTGGTGGGGGGATGCGAAGGGTTGAGGCGGTTACCGGACAGAGTTCGGTGGAACTTTTCCAGGAAAGGTCGGAACTTCTACAGCGCATCGCCGGTCAGTTGGAGACTCCCATGACGGACCTGGAGGAGAGGTTAGAGGGGTTTATTTCGGACATGCGGGCCTTGAGAAGGCAGGTGGCGCAGCTGGAACGGGCGAATTTAAGGATGGAGGCCCAGGGGCTGCTGGGGCAGGTGAGGGAAGCGAAGGGGGTGAAGGTGCTGGCGGCACGAACGTCGGCGGGCAGCGTGGAGGCGCTTCGGGAGATGGGGGACTGGCTAAGGGCGAAACTTGAAAGTGGGGTTCTGGTGCTGGCAATGGCGCAGAATGGAAGGCCGCTGCTGGTTTCTATGGTGACGCCGGACCTGGTGGCGCGGGGGCTACATGCGGGGAACATTGTCCGGGAGACGGCGCAGAAGTTGGGAGGCGGCGGGGGCGGCCGGCCCGAATCTGCACAGGCGGGTGGTCGGCGACTGGACGTGCTGCCGCAAGCTCTCGCCGACGTGGTGGGCCTGGTGGAGCGGGAGGTGAAGTCCTGAGGCTGCTGGCGCTGGACGTAGGGTCTCGCAGAATCGGGATGGCGGTGAGCGATCCTATGGGAATACTCGCTTCGCCGCGGGGCTACATCGAGAGGAAGGGAATGGAGGCAGACGTGGAGGCTGTGGTACAGAAAGCCCGCGAATGGGGAGCGGAGGCGGTGTTGGTGGGCATGCCCTTCACGTTGAAAGGAAGGAAGGGGGTGCAGGCGCAGCTTGTAGATGAGTTTTGTCAGCGTCTGGAGGCGGACGGGGGCGTCCGGGTGTCCACGTGGGACGAGAGGTTTTCGACCTTCGATGCTGAGAGCCGTATGCGGGCTGCGGGAAGAAAGCCGTCAAGGGAGAAAGGGCGGTCCGATGCGGCGGCCGCGGCGGTAATTTTGCAGTCATACCTGGACAGTGAACGCCGGCAATGAGAGGACGTTTGGGCATCATTGGATATCCGTTGGGGCATTCAATGTCGCCTGTAATGTTTCGCGCTGGAATGAAGGAGTATGGCTTGGACGTGACCTACGACGCGTGGGAAGTCGCGCCTGAGAAACTGGAGGACTTTCTGGAGGAAGTGCGTAGTTCCGACGGGGAGATTCTGGGTTTCAACGCCACGGTGCCGCACAAAGAGGCGGTGATGGCGGCCATGGACGAGGTGTCTGAGGAGGCGCAACGAGCGGGGGCGGTGAATACGGTGGTGAACGATGACGGTCGGCTTGTTGGGTACAACACGGATGGAACCGGTTTCGTCCGGGCTTTGCGGGAGGAGGCAGGCTTTGCCTTCGATCACAAACGGGTGTTGATAATTGGAGCGGGAGGCGCGGCACGGGGGGTGGTTATGGCACTGTCCGGAGAGGCCGTGGCGGACTTCACCATCGCGAATCGCACACGGGAACGTGGGGATGGGCTGGCGGATAACCTGAGGCGACACTTTGGGGGTGGGGTCAGGGTAGTTTCGCTGGAGTCCAGCGATTTCAGGCGGGCGGCTGGGTCGGCTGATCTGATAGTCCAGTGTACAACAATGGGGATGCTTCATTCACCCGCGGCTGAAGCTTCTCCCTTGAGGACGGCGGATATCTCCGCCGACGCCGTGGTCTACGACCTAGTGTATAATCCACCGGAAACGCCGTTGATGCGGGAGGCAGTGAGGGCCGGGGCGAGGGTGTACGGAGGCCTGTCCATGCTGGTGTACCAGGGAGCTGTAGGATTTGAGACGTGGATGGGGAGTCCGGCGCCGGTGAAGGCGATGTTTGAGGCGGCGCAAACGGCGTTGGCCAAGCAGCAAGAGAGTATCAAGGGGTAGATATGATTAGGTTTCTTACCGCCGGCGAATCCCATGGGCAGGGGCTTGTGGTCATCGTAGAGGGGATGCCGGCCGGTCTTTCGATAAGCGAAGAGTATATCGGGACGGAGATGGCGCGTCGCCAACGAGGCCACGGCCGTGGCGGGCGGATGCAGATAGAGAAAGATTGGGCCCACGTGGTATCCGGCATCCGGCACGGACGGACGCTGGGCAGCCCCATTGCGATGACGATAGAGAACCGGGACTGGGTGAACTGGACGACGGTGATGAGCGTTAATCCGGTGGAGGAGGAAGTTGAGCGGGTCACGCGCATCAGGCCGGGCCATGCGGACCTGCCCGGGACGATGAAGTACGGATACGACGACGTTCGGGACGTGCTGGAGCGGTCGAGCGCACGGGAGACGGCGGCGAGGGTGGCGGCAGGGGCGGTGGCGCGCCGTTTGCTGGAGGAGTTCGGCATGGAGATTCGCAGCCATTCCCTGATAATTGGCGGCGTGAGGGCCGAGGTCAATGGGGACGTGGACTGGGAGCGGGTTGAGGCCTCATCGGTGCGGTGCGCAGACCCGGAAGCGGAACCGCGCATGGTGGACGCCATAGATTCGGCCAAGGAAGCGGGCGACACGGTGGGCGGCGTTGTGGAGGTGATAGTTTACGGGGTGCCTATCGGGCTGGGGTCACACGTGCAGTGGGACCGGAAGCTGGATGGGCGCATTGCCCAGGCATTGATGTCCATAAACGCAACCAAGGCCGTTTCCATTGGCGACGGCTGGGACTCTGTGAACTATCGCGGGTCGCAGGTGCACGACGTGATTGACCCGGTGACGGACCCGGACAGGCCGTGGCAGCGGCAGACGAATCGCTCCGGGGGGACGGAGGGCGGGATGACCAGCGGGATGCCGCTGGTGGCGAGGTTCGCCATCAAGCCCATTTCGACCCTGGTGAAGCCGCTGCCGTCAGTGGACCTGGATACGGGAGAACTGGTGCAGGCCCATTACGAACGCTCGGACGTTTGCCAGGTTCCCCCCGCCGGAGTTATCGGGGAGGCGATGGTGGCGCTGGTGGTGGCGGACGCCTTCATGGAGAAGTTCGGGGGGGACAACGTATCGGAGACACGCCGGAACTATGCGGCCTACCTGGAGACGGTGAGGCCCAGGAAGTGGGGTACGGGGGTCAGCGCCGATTAGGGAAAGTTATTGATGACACAGCCCCAAAACGTTATCGCCGTGGTCTACGATTACGACCGGACTCTGAGTCCGGTCATCATGCAGAACGACGTCATCTTTCCCGCCATTGGTGTGAAGGCGGATGAATTTTGGCTGAGAACCAACCGGCTTCGTGACGTGCGTGCCTATGAGGACGAGCTGGCATGGCTGCGGTTGCTGCTCGAAAACCCGGACTTCCGTCAGCTTTCCAACGTAGACTTGCAGCAATTTGGCAGGGAGCTGGAGTTCTTTCCGGGAGTGCCGGAGGTGTTTAATGGGCTGAGCGGTTTTCTGGAAGACGAGAAGTACGTTCGGCATGGGATTGCGTTGGAGCATTACATCGTGACGTCAGGGCTAAAGGAGGTGTTGTCGGGAAGCCCTCTCAGCGAACACGTGGAGGCCATCTTCGGCTGCGAGTTGGACGAAGATAGGGAAGGAAAGGTATTTTGGCCGAAGCGGGTGGTGAGTCACACTGCGAAGACCCAGTACCTGTTTCGAATCTCCAAGGGGCCCGAGTATGTGGATTTATCCCACGACGTTAACGATCACATGCCGGAGGAAGAAAGGCGGATTCCCTTCCGCAACATGATTTATATTGGAGACGGGCCTACGGATGTACCCTGTTTTGCCGTGGTCAGCAGTCGGGGAGGGGTGGCTTTGGCGGTCTATGACCCTGGCGATGATGAGTCATTGCATATTTGCCAAAGGCTGCTTGACGCTAAGAGAGTACGGGAGATAGGCCCGGCAAACTACAACAAGGGGAGTCATTTACGAAGCATATTGGAGTATCGGCTCAAGCGGATTGCGAACCGGATAGCGGATGAGCTGCAGCAGGCACACCAACGGGAGATCATTGAGGCGGCCAGGCCCCGCTAGTTACCATGATGGATGAATTGGTCCATGAGTAGCCGTCGGAACATCATTCTCACCGGCTTTTCTGGTACTGGCAAGTCGAGGGTTGCCGCCGAGGTTGCGCGCATTCTGGGGTGGGAACTGGCGGACACGGACGCGGATATCGTCCGGCGGGAGGGGAAGGAGATTGGGGAGATTTTTTCTGAGAAGGGGGAGGAGTTCTTTCGTCTTTTGGAGAAAGAAGCGCTGATCAGGGCTTGTGATGCTGAAGGACGGGTTGTTGCCACCGGCGGTGGAGTGCTGATGGATGCGGACAACCGGCGTCTGCTCTTCGACAGCGGACTGGTAGTGGGGCTGGAGGCCCGGCCGGAGACGATCTACCAGCGGTTGTCTACGGAAGGGCAGGGCAGGTCTCCGGAGGAGCGCCCCATGCTGGCGGGGGATGATCCTCTCGCCAGAATACGCAGCCTGAAAGCGGAACGGCAACCCTTCTACTCGCTGGCCCAGTGGGTTGTGCAGACGGATGATTTGAGCGAAGGGCAGGTGGCGGCTGAGGTGGTGAGGGCGTGGCAGATGTTGGGAGGGCGCATGGATTCCTCCGGTGACGGCGACCCGGAGTTGGCGGCGGTGGTTACTCATTCCAGGGGAAGCTGTCCCATCAGGGTTGGATGGGGGCTGCTGGACCGGATTGGCGAGGGATTTCGGGCATCGGGAATTGACGGTCCGGTGTATATCATTACGGATGACAACGTGTTTCCCCTCTACGGGAGGCAGGCGCAGCGTTCCCTGCAGCGTGCGGAGATAGAGGCCCATTGCTTCATCATTCCGGCGGGGGAGGAGAGCAAGTCCTGGGAGATGGCGAACGCCATCTATCACTGGCTGGCGAGTCGACGGGCGGAGCGACGGCATACGATTCTGGCCGTGGGCGGTGGTGTGGTGGGAGACCTGGCGGGTTTCGTGGCGGCTACTTATCTGAGGGGGATGCCCTTTGTCCAGGCGCCCACGAGCATGGCGGCGATGGTGGATGCCTCCATAGGAGGAAAGACGGCGGTGAACCTGCCGGAGGCGAAGAACCTGGTGGGGGCTTTCTACCAGCCGCAGATGGTGCTGGCGGACCCTCATACGCTGACGACTCTGGGTCGAAGGGAGTTATCGGAGGGGTGGGCGGAGGCCATCAAGCATGGGTTCATCATGGATGCGGACCTGGTTTCCGTGTTCGAAGACCACGCATCCGAGCTAATGGGACTGGAGCCGGAGCTATCCACGGAGGTTATCAGGAGGAGCATGGCCATCAAGGCAGAAGTTGTCTCGCAGGACGAGCGGGAGACTCTGGGCAAGCGGGTGCTGCTTAACTACGGACATACCATTGGCCACGCCATTGAGGCTACCACCGGATACGGCGACTGGATGCACGGGGAGGGGGTGTCGGTGGGGATGATGGGTGCGGCGGAGCTGAGCCGGCGGATGGGGATGATAGACGGGGACGTGGTGAGACGTCAGGGAGAGCTCTTGCGGCGTTTTAATCTGCCTTTGAAGGCTGAAGGTTTGGACGTGGAGCAGATCTTCTCGGCGATGTCTTTGGACAAGAAGTCGACGGGGGGAGCGATTCGGTGGGTGCTGCTGGAGGAGGTGGGGAGAGCGACGACCAGTCGGGACGTTCCTCCGGAGCAGGTGCGCGAGGTGGTGGAAGGGCTGCTGTAGGAGTGCCGGCGGTCAGGGGCTAGTTTGGGCTAGCCGGTGACCTTTTCTATGAGGTACTGGACGGAACCTTTAGGGACGATGACCTGTACCTCCTCGCCTGCCTGCCGGTTCATAAGGGCCTTGCCGACGGGAGACTCGCTGGAGATCTTGCCATCCACGGGATTGGCTTCGCGAGGATGCACGACCAGGTAGGAGAACTTGCGGCCGTTACTTGTGGTCTTCAGGATCACTTTCTTGCCGATAGCCACTCGCTGGATCTTCCTTGTTGAGTCGCCTCCGGTGATGACGGCGGAACTGAGGGTCTGCTCCAACTCTCGAATTCGGGATTCTACGAGGCCCTGTCGCTCCTTGGCGGCGTCAAGAGGGGCATTTTCTCGGAAGTCCTTGTCTGCCATGGCGCGACCAATATCGCCGACGACTCTGGTGCGTTCGGCCTTGAGGGTTTCCAGCTGTTCCGTGAGCTGCTTGAAGCCCTCCTGGGTGAGTTCTGCAACGTCCGGTGCGGCCCTCTGGCTTCTGGCGATTCTGGCGAGGGCCTTGTTCTTGGGCACTCGGGCGTGGGTAGCAAGGCTGACCTTGACCAGTTCTTCGTTCTTGAGATAGGTGAGGAACTTCTTGACAGGGTCCAGTTTCTTGGCGACGTCACCGCCACTGCGGCCCAACCACTCGCAGTAGGAAGCCACGGTTTGTGGGGTAAGGCCGCTAATGGGGCCGGAACTGCCACACCAACGTACGAATCTGTTGAGGTCCTGGGAGATACCCTTCTTTCTGTTTGCCTTGAGTCCGCTTACGTACTGGCTATAAGCCTTATTGAGGGGCAGGTCCGTAACTTGTGCCACGTAGTTTCTAACTCCTTCGCGATTTCTCTATTTGAGGGTCATGGGGTGGACGCCATACTCAGCACTTCCGTTAGGCTATGCATACTTCGTTGCTTAGCATACCAATTAATGGAGGTGTTGGCAAAGGGAACTTTGAGGGGCGAATGGTAAAGTTGTTCCAGCTTTAGTATAATTACATAACATGGTAATCGTTATCTTGAGGCCCTCCTGTGAAGGAAAAGCGCGTTCCAAAACGGGTTTACCTCACAGAGGCGATATGGAACTACGACTAGTGGAAGCGGGGCCGCAAGCCGGGCCCGGGTTGCTGAGTGAGACGGGAGCGGCGGGCATCTACGTTTTGGGTGATGGGTTGGGGGATTCCCTAAACGGTCTTGCCAACAAGGATTGGGTCTGCTACTGGGCTCAGGGGCATCGGGAGATATTGGCTCGATCCCTGGATTTGAACATGCCGATCTTGGCGGTGGGCGAGGGACTATTTTTGCTAAATGAAGTGTTTGGGGGAAGGCCTCCCGAGGTTTTGTCAACGGAGGCAGGGGATGGCGTGGATTCGGAAAAGCCGGGGCGAAGGACTGTATACGTTTCGCCCGGAAGCAAGACGGCGGCGATTCTGGGAGCGGGGGGGTTCTTCCGGCTCGGAGGGGCAGGGACTTCGCCGCGGCTGATGGAGAGTCATCGGGCGCCCGGTTTGCTGGCTTCCGCCTACGACGTTGAGGACGGGGCGGTGGAGGGGTTGGAGAGTGGGGAACATGATTGGGTGATCGGGTTCCGGGCCGACCTGAGTACAGAGGAAGAACTGCCGCGAGGCTTCAGCGGCATCTTTCAGGCGTTTGTTGAGAGGGCAGAGGGCTTTTTTCTCGCCCGAACAGTTCCTTAGCTTTGCCCATGGCCGGCACAGAGGGCGCTCACGCCTGTATAGGGCAAAATTCGCTCGCCACTATATAGAGAGGGCGCAGAAGCGGCTGATAGAATGTGCGAGGGAGCAGTATACATAATCACCGGGGCGCAGGTTTGTGCATATGCCCGGTGAGCAAGAGGTGAAGAAGTAGATGGTAACCACTCCTGGAGAGAGAATTCGACCCATACGCATCCATGACGAGATGCGGACGTCCTATCTGAACTATGCCATGAGCGTCATCGTGTCGCGGGCGCTGCCGGACGTCAGAGACGGATTAAAGCCGGTGCAGCGGCGGATTCTGTACGCCATGCACGAGATCAGCCTGGGACCCACGAATGCCCACAAGAAGTGTGCGCGGATAGTGGGCGAAGTGCTGGGCAAGTACCATCCCCACGGAGACGGGCCGGTGTACGATGCCCTGGTACGGATGGCACAGGAATTCTCTCTTCGTCATCCGCTGATTGACGGCCAGGGGAATTTTGGCAGTATCGACGACGATCCACCGGCGGCAATGCGGTACACCGAGGCGCGGCTGACTCGCATCGCCCAGGAGTTGCTGGCGGACATCCAGCTGGACACGGTGGACTTCGCCCCCAACTTCGATGATTCCATCCAGGAGCCGGAGGTTCTTCCCGCCCGGTTGCCGAACCTGCTGGTGAATGGGGGAGCAGGAATCGCAGTCGGGATGGCAACCAGCATCCCGCCCCACAACCTGGGGGAGATATGCAACGCCATTTGCTATCTGATTGAGAACCCGGACGCATACGTGGAAGACCTGCTAAAGGTTGTGAAGGGGCCGGACTTTCCGACGAGAGCGATGGCGTTGGTGGGCAAGGACCGGGAGTTCGTCAAGCAGATGTACACCACGGGCCGGGGAAGGGTGGTGATGCGGGCGAAGGCGGATATCGACGAGTTGAAGAACGGCCGCTCCCGGATAGTGGTCTCCGAGCTTCCGTACCAGGTAAACAAGGCAAACCTGGTGGCGCGCATTGCCCAGATGACGCGGGACAAGAAGATAGAGGGCATTTCGGACATCCGGGACGAGTCGGACAGGAAGGGTCTGCGCATGGTAGTGGACCTGAGGCGGGGAGCCCAGCCTCAGATGGTGCTTAACAACCTGTACAAGCACACGCCGATGCAGTCGTCCTTCAACGCCACGATGCTTGCGTTGGTGGACGGACAGCCCCAGGTGCTGAACCTGAAGCGGATGCTTCAGCTATTCATCGAGCACCGGCGGGTGGTGGTGGTCCGGCGGACGGAGTTCCTGCTGAAGCGGGCCAACCAGCGGGCGCATATCCTTGAGGGTCTGCGCATCGCCATCAAGTTCCTGGACATGGTCATCAAGCTCATTCGCGGGGCGGAGAACGTGGAGGCGGCGAGAGAGAGCTTGATGGTGGAGTTGGGGCTGACGGAGGAGCAGGCGCAGGCGATTCTGGACATGCAGCTACGACGGCTGGCCGCGCTGGAGCGGCAGAAGCTGGAGGACGAATACGAAGCGCTGCTGCAGACCATCGGCGAGCTGGAGGAGCTGCTGGCGGACCCGGCGAAGGTGTTGAGCGTCATTAAGGACGAGACCCTTGAGCTGAAGAAGAAGTATGCTAATCCTCGAAGGACGAAGATAATCCGGGACGAGCCCAGGCAAATATCTTTGAGGGACCTGACGCAGCATCAGGAGGTGGTGATTACCATCAGCCGGCGTGGGTACATCAAGCGTATGCCGACGACGACGTACCGTTCGCAGCTGCGCGGGGGCAAGGGCAAGCGGGGGATGACGACCCGGGAAAGCGACGCGGTAAAGCATCTTCTGGTTTCCGACACCCACGATATGCTGTTGTTCTTCACGAACCGGGGGAGGGTGTACCGTCTGGACTGCTTTGAGATTGTGGGGGATACGTCGCGGACAACCCGGGGCACTCCACTGGTAAATCTCATCAACCTTGTGCCCGGAGAGCGGGTTACGGAGGTGGTATCCACCTCGAAGCTGGACCTGGACAGCAGGTACGTATTGGGCACGCGCAATGGCAAGGTGAAGGGACTGGAGTTGAGAAATCTGGCCAACCTACGGAGCAACGGACTGATCATCATGCGACTGGACGCGGGGGATGAGTTGATATCCGTCAGGGAGCTCGAGGAAGAGGAGGAGGTTATTCTGTTTACCGCTGGCGGCAAGTCAATCCGCTTCCCGGTAAATGAGCAGCTGATCCGGTCCCGTACTTCGGGTGGACTGAAGGGCATACACTTGTTGCGCGGCGACAAAGTTGTCGGGATGGAAGCCATTATGCCCAGAGATAAGATTCTGATTATCAGCGCCAATGGCATAGGCAAACTGATGACAGTTGTGAGGAACAGGACACAGCAGAGAGGCGGACAGGGGGTAATTTCTTTCCGCGTCACCGAGAAGACCGGGCCGGTGGTGGATGCCAGGGTTGTGCGCGAGGGAGAAGAAGACGAGATATTCGTGGTTTCTAAACAGTCGCAGGTCTACCGCACCAACCTGGAAGGGATATCGACGTATAGTCGAACTGCGGGCGGCGTGATCATCTGGCGACCCGGTGAGGACGACCAGGTAGCTTCGATAGCTTGCTTCAGGAACGGGCACAATAGAGCGTAGGGGAGTCACCCCCATCCCCCGCCTTCGCAGGGCCGGCTCTACGCGGGGATGACGGAGGGGAGTGGGGGAAGGAGGTGCGGGCGACTACAAGGGTCGCCCCTACGCGGGAGGCGATGGTTGGGGTGGGGGTCAGGCTTGTCCCAGGTTGGTGAAGCGGCTCTCGTAGTAGAGTAGCGGGTTGGCCTTGTTTCCAAGGGCCATTTCGTCCACGGAGCCGATGTAGATGGTGTGGTCGCCATGGACGTGGGCATCGACGACGCGGCAGCCGAAGTAGGCGATGGAACCCTGGATGACAGGCAAGCCCATTTCACTCAGGTGGTGTTGGAAGGGAGTTCCCATACGGTCCTGGGGCTTGCGGGCGAAATAGCCGCCAATCTCCTCCTGCTCCTGGCTCAGGATGTTTACCCCGAAGGCGCCGAGGGCTTTGATGTAGTTGTGGGTATGGGTGCGGAAGTCCACGCAGACGAGGGCCAAGGGAGGGGTGAGGGAGACGGAGGTGAAGGAGTTGGCGGTCATGCCGTGGAGGTTGCCCTGATGGTCCAGGGTGGTAACTATGGTGACGCCGGTGGCGAACCGGGCCATGCCACCCCGGAAATCATCTTTACTTACCATAACTGCCCTCGCTTGGAGTTAGGGATACCTATTTTTGTACCAAGGTCAGGCGTATGTCAACGGCGCACGGGTATGGATTTGGAGAGGTCTATCGCCAAGCATTCCATCTGATTACGCTGTTGGCTGTCTGAGGAGGCTTCCGGTCGGTACGTCGGGGGCGGCTTCCCGTATCTCCAGGCTCAAGACGGCTTGTTTGTGGGTGACTCTTGGGTGCTATACTTGGCCGGTCGCAGATGGCGGTGGGTTTGAAGGTGGTCATGGAAGCGAATGGTGCGCTCAGGAGGAAGTTAGTTGGAGTTGTTGAGAAGTTTGCAGTTCGTGCCGGGGAACCGCCGGGACATGCTTCAGAAAGCCAGGGGGTTTCGTGCGGATGCGTTGGTCGCTGATCTGGAGGACTCGGTGCCGCCGGACGAGAAGTCTGCGGCGCGGGAACTGGTGGCGGAGCTGGTGCCGATCCTGTCAAAATTGGGGCAAAAGGTGATGGTGCGGGTCAACTCTCTGGACACGGGGAGGACGGCTGAGGAGCTGCGTGGGGTTGTGTGCCCGCAGCTATACGGGATTAGCCTGGGGAAGGTGGACTCGCCGTGGCACATTAAGGAGTGTGAACGGCTGCTGAGCGTGGAGGAAGCCCGCCAGGGAATGCCCCAGGGTGTGGTGAGGATCATCCCGTGGATTGAGAGCGCGGCGGGCGTTCTCTCGGCATCATCGATTGCGGCAGCTTCGAGTCGAGTGGTTGCTCTGGCCTTCGGGGCTGAGGATTTTACGAACGATATGGGATTGCAGCGAACGGAGGGCGGGGAGGAGGTGGCTTTTCCACGGGCTATGATTCCCATTGTGGCGCGGGCGGCTGGCATTGTCGCTTTGGACACGCCCTACGTGCGATTTCGGGACGCTGAGGGGCTTCGGAAGGAAGCGGAGTCGGCGGCGAAGCTGGGATACAAGGGGAAGTTTGCCATCCATCCCGCGCAGCTGGAGACCATAAACGCGGTATTCACGCCCAGGGAGGAAGACCTGGAGCACGCCCGCAGAGTAGTTGCCGCGTGGGAGGAGTCGACGGCGCAGGGCCGGGGAGCGCTGGCGCTGGACGGAGAGATGGTGGACGTGCCGGTGGTGAAGCGGGCCTACAATTTGCTGGAACTGGCGGAAGAGATTTCCAGGATGGAGGATGCCTGATGATTACTGTTACCACGGAAACGGTGGTGGGGAAGCGCATTGTGAGGATGCTGGGGATGGCGGAGGGCAGCACGGTGAGGGCCCGCAACCTGGGCCGCGACATAGTTGCCGTCATCAAGAGCTTGTTCGGGGGTGAGATTGTCGAGTATTCGGAGCTTCTGGCAGAGGCCAGAGTGGAGGCGATGGGGCGGATGATTGAGCAGGCACAGAGCATGGGCGCCAACGGGGTTGTGAACGTGCGGCTGGCAACGTCGGTGATAATGTCCGGGGCCACGGAGCTTTTCGCGTACGGTACGGCGGTGGTGTTGGAGGATGAAGAGAGCAGTGAGTGACCGGATAATTCTGGAGGGGATGCAGTTCTACGGCTATCATGGTCGGAATGAGGAGGAGCGGGCGCTGGGCCAGCCCTTCGAGGTTGACCTGGAGGCGGAGTTGGACCTGAGCAGGGCGGGAGCGTCCGACGACATAGCCGACAGCGTGAGCTACACGGACCTGTACCGGGTGGCGAAGCGCCACATGGAGGGTGCGGGGAGAAACCTGGTTGAGGCGGTGGCCGAATCAATCGCCAGTGAGATTCTGGATACTTATGACGTGGAGAGTGTGAGGGTGCGGGTGATGAAAGTCCGTCCGCCCATAAAGGGCAGCGTTGTAGCAGGCGCGGGGGTGGAGGTGTTTCGGCATCGGACAGAATCAGAAAGGGAACGGTAGTCGGTGATTGAGTTCACCACGGACCTGGCGTTGTGGCAGCTTGCGCTGCTGGCAATGTTGTCGTTCGGGGTGGGAGTGTTGGGAGGCTTTGTGGGGCTGGCGCTGGGTACTATGCGGCTGCCGGGGTTGCTGCTGATGGGGATGAATCCGCAGTTTGCAGCGGGCACCAACATCCTGACGAGCGCGCTGTCGGCGATGGCGGGGGGATACCGGCACGTGACGGAGGGTCGCATTGATTGGGGGGTGGTGATGTGGCTGGGGATACCTTCAATAGTTGGGGGCTTCCTTGGGGGGTTCTATGCGGGGGAGTTTCCGAAGGGGCTGCTGATTGCAGTAGCGGGGGCGCTGGTGCTGTGGCAAGGGGTTGAGTTCTTTGGATTGAGTCGACGGTTGGCTGCGGCAGGAAGGGGAGGGGAGTCGGACGGGGAAGGCGCGGGTGAGGAGGCTTTGACGAAGAAAAGCGGAAGCCTGGCGGCGGCGGGCGGCGCGGCCATCGGGCTGCTGGGCGGGGGAGTGGGGCTGATTCTCGGCAGCTTGCGGCTGCCTCTGATGATTCGGTTGTTGAAGATAAATCCTCGTCGGGCGGCGGGCTCCAACCTGGTGGTGGGGGCGGCGTTGGGAATTTTCGGGTTCGCGGGCCACGGGATTCACGGGGAGGTGGATTTGCCGCTGCTGCTGGCGATGGGGTCGACGGGGATGATCGGGTCGTACATTGGGGCGCGATACACGGGGAGAGTCAGCGTGCGGAGCCTGGTGCTTGTGCTGGCGTGGGTGCTGCTGGCGGTGGGGATTATCCTGGTGGTGCGTGGGGTGAGGGACCTGGTGGGTTAGGGGGTTGGTTGTTGTTGTAGGATGATTCGTTTTGGTGTGATTCGTTTTGCTGTGTGGTGGATACGAATGGTATTTTCCTTCGTAATTTGGGATTCGAAATTTACTGTGGTGAAAACGAAGGTTGCCCTAACCATAGATGTACCGTCTCTGAGCCTTGGGGGGGATTGATGGCACGTATGAGGAGTTCGGTGGAAAGTTCAAGACCGTCCAGGAGGGCGTCGAGCTTGACGCGTAGCAGAGCGATTTCCGGGCCGAGGTCCCTGAGGTCGTCGGCGTCTTCCAGCTGTTTCGCCTGCTCAGGGGTGAAGTGCCTGGAGTAGAAGCCGTGCTTGCGGGCGTTCTGGTTGCCGGGCTGGCCGCCACGCTTGCGTTTTTTTCCTGGTCCACGTCTCCGGCGGGCTCTTGGTCGCTGCTTAAGTCGTAGAAGGAGCCTTTGGGGATTTCATTGGGGATGCCGAGGATGTCCAGCAATTTCTCAAATTCCTTATACAATTGTTCTATTGTTTTCATGTGATGGAGGGTAGCAGGGGGTGGGGGTTGGTGGCAATGGGCAAAATGTCACTTTTGGGGATGGGGGTCATAGAGGTGAGAGGGAGTGATACGTGTTGGAGGGGGAGGGAGGGACTGGATTCCGGTATTCACCGGAATGACGGAGGGGGCTGGGCGCGGCGGTTGGGCGAATGGGATGGATGGGGCTAAGAGTGGGCTCCCGCGTTCGCGGGGGAAGGCTTAAGAGGGAGGGGGAGAGGGTCAGAGGAGGGCGTCCCGGAGGAGTTCGATGAGGTGGCGGGGGCGGCGGCTGGTGCCATGTTCGACCTGCTGGCGGCAGGAGATGCCCATGACGGCGATTTCCCAATCGTCGCTTTTGGATTCGACGAGGGGGAAGAGTTTTTGGCTTCCGATGGCCATTGATATGTCGTAGTGTTCCTTTTCGAAGCCGAAGGATCCGGCCATGCCGCAGCATCCGGTTTTCGCTTCCTCTACGGTGAAGTTGGGGGGCAGGTTGAGGATGTTGAGGGAGTCGGTGGCGCCGACGAGGGCCTTCTGGTGGCAGTGGCCGTGGAACAGGATTCTCTTAGACGTATCGGAGAAATTGAGGGCCAGTTCGCCTTTGCGGTGGAGGTCCATGAGGAATTCGTCTATGAGGAAGGAGTTGGCGGCTACGGCCTTGGAAGCGTCGTTGCGGAGAAGGTCAGGGTACTCGTCGCGGAGGGTGAGGAGGCAGCTGGGTTCGCAGCCGACGATGGGAACGCCACGGGCGGCGTAGGTGGCGAGCAGGTCCACGTTGAAGCGGGCGTTGGCCTTCGCTTCGGAGAGCAGACCCTTGGAGATCATGGGACGGGCGCAGCAGCGGGAGTTGGCGAGTATAACCTCAA
Organism: uncultured Dehalococcoidia bacterium; assembly: GCA_951812825.1. GTDB lineage: Bacteria > Chloroflexota > Dehalococcoidia > Lucifugimonadales > JAPULR01. Next base: position 2,088,717 of record OX638324.1, read on the forward strand.
AGCCGGCGAGTTCCAAAAGCTCCACGGCGGCGATGCCGATTTCGGGGACGTTGTAGTTCATGAAGGTGTCGTTGAAGAGGACGACGGGGCCGCGGGGGGCGTTGGTGGGGGGAGTTCGCTTCTTAAACCAGCTGGGGAAGGACTGGCGGGCGAAGGAGGGGAGGGGGCGTCGCTTGTGGATGCCGAGGAATTGGTGGAGCAGCCAGCGGAGGCCGGGGGTGTGGGACGCGAGGTTGGCGAGGGGGGCGAAGCGGCTGCCGAGGCGGCTCAGGCGGTTGATGTGGGCGAAGAGCTTAGCCCTGAGGGGGGTGCCGTTGGCAGCGTTGTAGTTGTGGAGGAACTCATACTTGAGCTTGGCCATGTCTACGTTGGAGGGGCATTCGCCCTTGCATCCCTTGCATTCGAGGCAGAGGTCCAGGGTTTCGTAGAGGCGGCTGCTGGTGAGGGTGTCCGGGGGGAGGGCGCCGGAGATGGCGGCGCGGAGGAGGTTGGCGCGGCCTCTGGTGGAGTGCTCCTCGTCGCGGGTGGCCATGAAGGAGGGGCACATGGTGCCGTCGGGCTTGCGGCAGGCGCCCATGCCGTTGCACATGTCGATGGCGCCTTCGAAACCGTCGTCGGCGGAGAAGTCCAGCTGGGTGGGGAAGGTGAGGGTCTTGTAGCGGGGGCCGTAGCGCAGATTGTCGGTGAGAGGCGGGGTGTCGATGATTTTGCCGGGATTCATGATGCCGTCGGGGTCGAAGGCCTGCTTGACCTGGCGGAAGGCGTCGTAGATTTTGGGGCCGAACATCTTCTCCGTCCAGACGCCGCGGACTATGCCGTCGCCGTGTTCGCCGCTGAGGGAGCCGCCGAATTCCTGGACGAGATCGGCGATTTCCGAGGCGATGGAGGCCATGGTGTCGAGGCCGTCCTGGGTCTTGAGGCTGACGAGGGGGCGGATGTGGAGGCAACCGACGCTGGCGTGGCCGTAGTAGCCGGCGGTGGTGCCGTGGTTGCCGACGATTTCATCGAAGCGGCGGACGAACCGGCCGAGATGCTCGGGGTCGACGGCGGTGTCTTCGACGAAGGGGATGGGCTTGGCGTCGCCGCGGACGCTCATGAGCAGGCCGAGGCCGGCCTTTCTGACGGCCCACACGTTGGCCTGGCCAGCGCTGTCCAGGATGGTGATGCAGTCGTAGCCGAGACGACGGCGGGCGAGGTTTTCTTTGAGTTTTCGGGCCCTGTCGGCGGCCTCTGCTGGGGTGTCTCCGGTGAATTCTACAACCAGGATTGCGCCGGGTTGGCCGTTGACGAAGGTCATGCGGCGGGAGAAGGTGGGGGAGTTGCGGGTGCGTTCCAGCAGCATTTCGCCGACCAGCTCGACGGCGGCGGGTGAGTGCTCGAGGATGGTGGGAGTGGCGTCGCAAGCCTCGCCCAGGCTATCGAAGTGGGCGATGGAGAGGGCGGTGGCTTTGGGCGTGGGAACGAGGTTGATTTTTGCTTCGGTGATCACGCCGAGGGTGCCTTCGGATCCGACGAGCATTTGGCTGAGGTTTACGTTGTCGCCGTTCTGGAACTGGTCGAGGTTGTATCCGCTGACCCGGCGCATGATGTTGGGGTAACGGGAGGCGATTTCATCGCTGTGCTGTCGGGAAATTTCGGGAATGGCGCGGTAGATGTGAGACTCGAGGCCGCTGCCGGAAAGCTTGGTTTCCAGCTGGGATGGGGCCAGGTCGGAGAAGCGGGCTTTTGAGCCGTCGGCGAGGACGACGTCGAGTTCCAAGACATGGTCGCTGGTCTTGCCGTAGATGACGGAGTGGGAGCCGCAGGAGTTGTTGCCGATGCCGCCGCCAACGGATGCGCGGTTGGAGGTGGAGGGATCGGGGGCGTATTTGAGGCCGTGGGGAGCCAGGAGGCCGTTCAGGGTATCGAGAACAATGCCTGGCTGGACTCGGGCCCAACGTTCGTGGGGATTCACCTCGATGAGGGAGTCCATGTACTTGGAGAAGTCGAGGACTATGGCGTGGTTGACGGTCTGGCCGGCGAGGCTGGTGCCGCCGCCGCGGGGGAGGATGGGGACGCCGGTTCGGCGGGCGACGTCGATTGCGGCGAGGACGTCGTCCTTGTGGCGGGGAATGACGACACCGACGGGTTCCATCTGGTAGATGCTGGCGTCGGTGCTGTAGAGCACCTTCGAGAAGTCGTCGAAGCGCACCTCCCCTTCGACCTGCTTACGCAGTTCCTGCTCGAGGGTCCGGGTTTGGGAGGGAGCGCTTTTCATTACGGGCTAACTTTCAGATTCACAGACTCGGCTTTCCTCTACATGAGATGGCTTGCGACAGAGCGGGGCGTATTTCTGGGTACTTTAGACCAGAAGGACGGGTGGGGCAACTGCATGGTTGCTGTGGTATCTTCTTGGAGATGACGACTGAAGACAGATATTGTCCGCAGTGTGCCGGGCGCCTCAGGGACAGTTCGGTGGAGGGAGTGAGGCGGCCAGTCTGCCCGGACTGCGGCCGGATTGTCTATTATGACCCGAAACTGGCTACGGCGATGATTCTGGAGAGGGGTGGAGCGGTGCTGCTCGTGCGACGAGCTACGGAGCCGGGGCTGGGTCTGTGGAGCCTGCCGGGCGGCTACGTGGACCGGGGAGAGGTGGTGGAGGAGGCGGCGGTTCGGGAGGTGTGGGAAGAGACGGGGCTGCGGACGAGGGTCGCCCGCTTGGTGGGGGTGTTTTCTGAGAAGGGAAGTCCGGTGGTGCTGGTGGTCTATGCGGGGGAGATTCTGGAGGGCGAACCGCAGGCTAGGGAGGAGGTGATGGAGGTGGACTTCTTCGACGTGGGGGAAATGCCGCCTTTGGCCTTCGAGCGAGACAGGGATATTGTGGCAGGGCGGTTGGGGGACTAGGGGGAGATGGCTAGCCGGGTTGTGGGACTGTCAGGAGGGCGGCTCCGTCAAGTCGGGCGAGTCTGCGGTCAAAGGTGTAGGGGGGTTTGCGCCCGCGCGTTTGGCGTCGGCGAGGATGAGGAGGTCTGAGAAATTAGTGGGTGATTGAACGTATAGTTCGGCGGCATTTGCAACGTCATCGGCGTTTTCAACAACTATGCCGTCATTGTCCAGTAAATACAACAGAGCGTTGGCAGTTTCCGTGCGGGTGAATCCGTAGGACCTTTCGAGAACCCAGACTGTCTCGAGTGCGACTTCCCTCCCAATGAAGCCGGGATTCTCCGGGGTCAGACTGTGAATGAGGGACCTGGCCGCTCCAGCCAGTGTGGGGATGTCATTGGTAAAATACCGAACCAGGATATTAGTATCGAGCGCCAGCACTTTCACACGCTGCCTTGGCAATATCCTCGTCCATCTGCTCCAGAGATACGGGCGGACCGTCGTAACGTAGCGAACCAGCGAGTTGCTCCAGGGAGCGAACGGGTAGGACACGCAATTCGCCTTCCAAGATGAACAGTCTGACCTGATCTCCCGGCTTGAGAGCAAGGGCCTCCAGCGCCTCCTCCGGGAGGGTTATCTGTCCTTCCGAGCCGATGGTGACCTTTGGTATGTTGATTTTCTGTTTCACTGTCCTCAGGTTACTTCCTTCGTTGGGAACTCTAGTCTATCTTGCGGGTTGTAGGGGGATGGAGCAATGTCGAGGGGGTTAGAGCATGGTGGTTTGGTTGCCCTGGACGGTGACTTTGGCCATCTCTTCCAGGCCCTTGATGTAGGACTGGGTGCCCTCTTCGCCGAGACCCTTTTGGGCCAGCAGGTAGAAGAATTGGCGGGCCACGGCGGACACGGGCATGGGCAGTTCCATTTCCTGGGAGGCCTGGTTGACGAGTCGCTGGTCCTTGAGCATTAGCTTGACGGAGAAGCCGGGATCGAAGTCGCGCTGGAGGATGCGGGAGCCGAGGTTTTCGAGCTGCCAGGAGTTGGCGGCTCCGCCGGTGACGGCCTGGAAGACCTTGTCGAGGTCGACGCCCGCCTTTGCGCCCAGAAGCAGGCCTTCGCAGACGGAGGCGAGAGTGCCTGCGACCATGACCTGGTTGACAAGTTTGCATACCTGGCCCATGCCGCCGGGACCGATGTGGATGATGTTTGTGCCCATGGCCTGAAGGACGGGCAAGGAGCGTTGGAAGACATCGGGTTCGCCGCCGACCATAATGGAGAGGGTGCCATCAGCGGCGGCCCAGGAGCTGCCGCTGACGGGGGCGTCCAGCATGTGGGCGCCTTTTTCGGCGAGCAAACCTCCGATATGGCGGGTAACGGAGGGGGCGATGGAGCTCATGTCTATGACTATGGCGTCGTTTTGGATTCCTTCGATGACGCCGTTCTCACCGAGGACAACTTCCTCAACGTCGGGGGAGTCGCTGACCATTACTATGACGACGGAGGAGCGCTGGGCGACTTCCCTGGGAGAGTCAGCGACGGCAGCGCCTTTGGAGGCGGGCTCTGCGGTCTTGCTTGTGGTGCGGTTGTACACCGTGAGGGGATAGCCTGCTTTCAGGAGGTTCAGGCTCATGGGCAGGCCCATGATGCCCAGTCCAACGAATCCAACGGTCTCCTTGCCAGTCATTTTTTCTCCTATTAATGGGGAAGTGTGAGTGTTGGTGAATGTACCGGAGATGGGGGGCTGCGTCAATGAAGGGGATTCGCCCCCCATTCCTTCAACAAGCTCAGGGCAGGCTCAAATCTATCCCCGTTGAGGGGGAAGGGGTCAGACGGCGCTAGTGAGGGGGATATGGGGAGGTTTCCGACGAGGGGGAGGGAGAAGGGGGAAGGGATTAGGTGTGTTAGAATATGCGCTGATATTTTGGGCGGGAGGTAGCGTCATCAAGATCCACGAGTATCAATCCAAGGAGTTGCTGGCGAATTTTGGCGTGCCTGTTCCGAAGGGGCGGGTGGCTTCGTCGCCGGAAGAAGTTGCTGAGATTTGCCGGGAGTTGGGCGGAACGGCGGTGGTGAAGGCCCAGGTGTACGCAGGAGGCAGGGGCAAGGCGGGCGGAGTGAAGCTGGTGAACTCTCCGGAGGAGGGTGTGGAGTACGCCCGGGGGCTGCTTGGCACCCGGTTGGTGACGGTGCAGACGGGGCCGGAGGGCGTTCCCGTGCAGCGGGTTTTGGTGGAGGAACCCGCCCAGGTGGAGAGGGAGTTGTACCTGGCGCTAACGGTAGACAGGTCGGCCCAGGGGCCGGTGTTTATTGCCAGCGCCGCAGGTGGGATGGAGATTGAGGAGGTGGCAGAGACCCAACCTGAGGCTATCGCTCGCGAGGGTGTGGACATTGCGGTGGGACTGCAGGCTTTTCAGGCTCGGCGGATTGCGCGGGGTTTGGGTCTGGACGCCGGGCAGCAGAGGAGCGCCGCGCGGATTATGGCCGCGATGTACAAGCTGTTCATGGAGCGGGACCTGACTTTGATTGAGATCAACCCGCTTGTGGTGTCTAAGGACGGCAGCCTGGTGGCGGTGGATGCGAAGGTGAGTCTGGAGGATGACGCCCTGTTCCGCAATAAGGACTTTTCTGATTGGAGAGACCCGGAGCAGGAAACGCCGTTGGAGGTGGAAGCCTCTGAGTATGGCATTGCTTACGTGAAGCTGGACGGCTCCGTGGGTTGCCTGGTGAACGGGGCGGGGCTGGCTATGGCCACCATGGACCTGGTGCGTGGCGCGGGGGCCACTCCCGCGAATTTCCTGGACGTAGGCGGCGGAGCTGATGAGGCCAAGGTGGCGAAAGCGGTGAACATCATGCTTTCCGACCCGGACGTGGAGAGCATTCTGGTCAACATATTTGGCGGGATACTTCGGAGCGACATTGTAGCCAGGGGAATCGTGCGGGCCTACGACGAAACGAAGTCGGAGATTCCGTTGACGATTCGTTTGCAGGGGGTGCAGGTGGACGAAGCGAGGGCGGTGCTGGACGAGTCGGGGCTTCAGGTGTCCTTCGCAGAGACGCTGCTGGACGTGGAAGCCCGGCTGGCAGAGTCTCTAGGCTAGGGCACTGCACTTCGAATAGATTAAGCGGCTAAGGAGCAAGATGAGCATACTGGTTGATGAGAATACGCGGGTGCTGGTGCAGGGGATAACGGGACGAGAGGGGAGTTTCCACGCCACCCGTTGCATGGAGTACGGGACCAACGTGGTGGCGGGGGTGACTCCGGGAAGGGGAGGCTCCGTATTCAACGATTCGGTGCCGGTCTTCGATTCGGTGGAGGAGGCGGCGAATGAGACGGGGGCGACGGTTTCGCTTCTATTCGTACCGGCGCCATTCGCCCAGGACGCGATGATTGAGGCGGCGGATGCGGGGATAGGGTTGATTGTGTGCATTGCGGAGGGGGTGCCGGTGTTGGACTCGGCCAGGGTGCTGAGATACCTGGAAGGGCGGGGAAGCCGGTTGCTGGGGCCCAACTGTCCGGGGCTGATTTCGCCGACGGGGAAGTGCAAGGTGGGAATAATGCCGGGGCACATTCATCAGGCCGGAAGGGTGGGAGTGGTGTCACGGAGCGGCACGCTGACGTATGAAGCGGTGAGCCAGTTGAGCGCGTTGGGTCTGGGCCAGTCCACCTGCGTAGGCATAGGCGGCGACCCATTGATAGGAACGAACTTCGTGGACGTGCTGGAGTTATTCAACGAGGACCCGGATACGGACGCGGTGGTGATGATTGGGGAGATTGGGGGTAGCATGGAGCAGGAGGCGGCCCAGTTCATCAAGGAAAACTTTGCGAAGCCGGTGGTGTCTTTCATAGCGGGAGCGACTGCGCCTCCCGGAAAGCGGATGGGGCACGCCGGGGCGATTATCACGGGTTCTGATGCGACGGCGGAGGCGAAGAATGAGGCTCTGCGGGACGCCGGCGCCCACGTGGTACCTTCGCCGGGGCTGATTGGTGCGGTGATGAAGGAGGCGCTGAGTTAGTGTCTTCGGGAAGCGAAGGTCTCTAGCGGCGGGAGTGGGGCCCATGGTCAAGGGTGCGCTGATAGGGTTCGGGCTGAGCATTCTGCTGCTCATGATTCCGATAGTGCATTTCATCACCGGTCCGTTAGGGCCGTTGGTTGGGGGGTACGTGGGTGGCGGGGTTGCGCGGGCGACACCCGGTCAGGCCCTTGGCATCGGGGTCTTGATGGCGTTCTTCATGGCAGCGCCGACATTTCTGACTGCGCTTGCGCTGGAGTCGCTCGGAGTCTGGGCTTCGGCGCAGGAGATCCTGAGTTGGGTGGTGGGGATACTGGCCGTTTGGGCCGGGCTGCTGGGGACTATTGGAGCTTATTTCGGAGGGCGGGCAAGCGGCAGCAGCGGGGTAATCATCATCCGGGGCGGGAGATACGGCGGACGCCGACTTCGCTAGGAAGCGAGCCTCTTCAGGAAGTCTTCGCGCGCGATAACCAGTTGCTCCCTGGTGGCCATCTCACGCGCTGTGACTGTGCCGGCCTTCGCTTCGTCCTCACCGATGATGAGGACGGTGGAGACGCCGAGGGAGTTGGCGTTCCGCATTTGACCGCGCAAGCTCCGGCCCCATGCTCCCTGTATGACGCCCACGCCGGTCCTGCGCATGGCGGCTGCCAGCTCTAAGGCTGGTTCCACCGCGTCCTCGCCGAGGGCGGCGATGTAATATCTGGGTATCTCCTCACCGGCTACTTCGACGCCTTGACTCTGGACGTTGAGGATCAGCCGCTCCATACCCGTGGCGAAGCCCACGCCCGGGGTTGGGCGGCCTCCAAGCTGCTCGATGAGACCGTCGTAGCGGCCACCGCCCAGGATTGTGCCCTGGGCGCCCGCTCCGGGGGGGACAATCTCGAAAACGGTGCGGGTGTAGTAGTCGAGGCCGCGCACGAGGCGGTGGTCGACGGTGTAGGGTATGCCCAGGGCGTTCAGGTATGTTTGCAGGCGGCGCCAGTGCTGCTCGCACTCGTCGCAGAGATGCTCCGTAGATCTGGGGGCGCTTTCCTGGAGGGGGCGGCATGAGTCGCGCTTGCAGTCCAGAAGGCGAAGGGGGTTATGTTCCCAACGTTGGCGACAGTCTGAACAAAGGTCTTCCCGGACGCTTTCGTAGTAGCTGCGGAGGGCGTCGATATATCCCGGGCGACAATTTGAGTCGCCGATGCTGTTGATGAAGAGGCTCAGTCCGGCCAACCCCAGGTCGGAAGTGAGGGTCCAGCCCATGTCGACAATCTCGGCGTCGGCCAGGGGAGAGCCGTCTCCCAGTATCTCCACTCCGTACTGGTGGTGCTGGCGGTAGCGCCCGGCCTGGGGTCTATCGTACCTGAAGACGGGGCAGAAGTAGTAGAGACGCACGGGCTGTGGCAGGCTGTGCATGCCCGCTTCCAGAAAGGCGCGGCAAACGGGGGCGGTGCCTTCCGGGCGCAGGGTGAGGGAATCTCCACCCCGGTCGAGGAAGGTGTAGGTCTCCTTGTCCATAATGTCGGTGCCCGCTCCGACGGACCGGTGGAAGAGGTCCGAGCTTTCGAAGACGGGCGTGTCGAGGCGGCCAAAGCCGTGGCGGCGGGCAAGAGTTGACGCTTTGTCTTCCACGTATCGCCAATACTTCTGCTCGGCAGGCCCTATGTCCTTGGTGCCTCTAGCTGCCCTGTACAACTGCCATCGCCTCGGCGTCCCGGATGTATCCCAGGGTTTCCCGTACGTCGGCGATAATGGCGTCAGCGGGCTCCAGAATCCCGTCGTAGAAACACGCTCCATGTAGAAAAGATTGACGGAGGGCATACTGCAAACGCAATGGTTCCAGGGATGGGTTCTGCCTACGCAGTTGCTGAAGCTGCCGAATAGTCTGGCCTGACGTGCGGGGTTCCCTTCCGGTGCGGGCCAAAATCAAACCACCGGTTGCCCGCTTTGTGGCGTCCCACGCCTTCTCGGAGGCGTTGGGCAACCGACCCTGCTCAAGGATCTCCAAAGCGTCGTCATACAGGCTACTGGCGTCGGAGAACAGCAAGTCTGGCTGGTTGGTTTCGAGCATGTATCTTCTCTTCGCCGGTGTTGGATTGGCTGACCGCGGAACAGAAAAAGTATACCACCTCACGTTCCAGGCTTGAACCTTGGCAAAACTCCCTACTACTCATAACCGAGGAAGACTGGCGCTTGCCCTTGTGAAAGCAAGGGATTGGGGTGGAAATTCCTCAGCCAAGGACCTTTCCCGTAGACTGGACGAAAACCGTACGGACAAATATGATAGGGATATGACATTGAAGACGGCAACGGCGCCGAGCCTGAGACAGTTAATTCGACGGACCAGTAAGTATCTTCCCAAGGAGAAGAGCGAACTGGTGGAGTCTGCCTACGAATTTGCGGAGCAATCCCACCGGGGCCAGTTTCGCGCTTCGGGGGGACCCTACATCGAGCATCCCCTGAGCATTGCCCTCTTCCTGGCGGACCTGCAGTTGGACGCGACAACCCTTTCCGCCGCGCTTCTTCACGACGTGGTGGAGGACTGCGACGTCACATCACAGGATATCAGTCGTCATTTCGGTCCGGACGTATCCAAGTTGGTGGATGGGGTAACCAAGCTGACGCGGATGGAGTTGGTGGATTTGGCCGACGTGTCGAGCCAGCCCCCGGAAGACCGGCTGAAGGCCGAGACCCTTCGCAAGATGCTGGTGGCGATGGCGGAAGACGTGCGGGTGGTGCTCATCAAGCTGGCGGACCGTTTGCACAACATGCTGACGCTGGATGCCCTGGCCCCGCCCAAGCAGAGGGCAATGGCGCAGGAGACGATGGATATTTACGCGCCACTGGCCCACCGGCTGGGAATTTGGGACATCAAGTGGCGGCTGGAAGATCGCTCTTTCCACTGCATGGAGCCTGACATATACAGGGAAATCTCCGAAATGCTGGCTACGCGACGGGAAGAGCGGGAGCATTACATTGAGGAGCAGCGCCAGATTCTGGTTGACGCTTTGGAAAGTCATGATTTGAAGGCGCAGGTACTTGGGCGACCAAAGCACATCTACAGCATCTATCAGAAGAGCCAGAAGTACGAAAGCGAAGGCAAGAGCACGAGGGACATCTACGATCTCTACGCGTTGAGGGTTCTTGTGAAGTCCACGTCCGACTGCTACAACGCGCTGGGGGTTGTGCATAATCTCTGGCGACCCATTCCGGGGCAGTTTGACGATTACGTGGCCAATCCGAAAGAGAACCTCTACCAGTCTCTACATACGACGGTGATGTGCAAGGGCGCTACTCCGCTGGAAGTGCAGATACGCACCCACGAAATGCATCAGCTTGCCGAGTACGGGGTGGCCGCCCACTGGCACTATAAGGAAGGCAACACCAGCGATTCAAAGTTCGAGCAGAAGATGACGTGGATGCGCCAGCTTCTCGAATGGCAACGGGACGTGCAGGGTACTGACGAGTTTCTGGAGTCCGTCAAGACGGACATCTTCCAGGACCAGGTGTTTGTGTTCACGCCCCAGGGGGACATTGTGGAGCTTCCTTCAGGGGCCACTCCCATAGACTTCGCCTACCGCATCCATACGGAGCTGGGACACCGGTGCATAGGGGGCAAGGTGAACGGGCGGCTGATGGCCCTGGACTACCAGCTTCAGAACGGCGACACGGTAGAGATTCTGACAACGAAAGTTGCCCGGGGGCCCAGCCTTGACTGGCTAAACCCCAATTTGGGATATATACGCACTGCCAGCGCGCGCAGCCGTATTCGCCAGTGGTTCCGGCGTCAGTCGCGAACGGCTAACATACAGCTGGGCCGGGATCTGCTGAAGAAGGAAGCCAGGCGTCTCAACATGAAGATCGACGAACAGGCGCTGGCCGCGACCTTCAAGATGGACAACGTGGAGGAGTTTCTCATCTCCCTTGCCTCTGGCGGCACGACAATCAACCAGGTGATCAACAGGCTAACTGCGGATGAGCGGAAGGTGCAGGAGCAGCGGTCGAGCAGTCTTCCGCTCACAAGTCCCGGTTCGGGGATCAAGGTATTGGGAGTGGGAGACCTGCTGACGCGGATCGGGCAGTGCTGCAGTCCGTTGCCCGGCGACCGGATAATCGGCTTCATCACGCGATCGAGAGGCATTACTGTTCACAAGACCAGTTGCCACAGCGTGAGAAACGAAGACGAGCGGGAGCGTCTTGTGGACGTGGATTGGGGAGAGGAGGAGAAGCTCTATCCCGTTCGGATTGAGATCAAGGCCCGGGACAGGGTTGGTCTGCTGAGGGACATTACGGCCCGGGTTTCCGAGGAGAAGGTGAACATTGCCGAGGTCCTCACGGACGAGAGATCCGACGGAACGGTGACCATCTACCTGACGCTGCATACGACGGGGCTGGAGCAGATGGGCCGGATTTTCGCCAAACTGGACGGCATTAAGGGGATGCTGAGCGCGGGCAGAATAGTAACCGACCCATTCAGCATATCCAAGAAGTAGCCCCTTTCAAAGGGGGAACGCAGGCTTTATACTATCTGTCAAACAAACGTCACCCTCCGGAGGTACCATTGCCGTCTGAGAAATCAATGCGATCTTCCTTGCGGAAGCAGGAGCGCAACCGCAGTGTAAGGTCAGCCACAAGAACCTACATAGCGAAGGCTGTCAAAGCCATCGAAGAGTCGGACCAGGACGAACGGGAAGCGGCCGTGAAGCGCGCATTGAAGGCGCTGGACGAGACGGCGAAGCGGCGCATTATTCATCCCAACAACGCCGCCCGACGGAAGTCCCGATTGATGAAGCGGTTGAACACCGCGTCTGCAGAATAGCAATTTCCCGGGAGTTGATTTCTTGTATTGACTATTGGGATAAGGTTGTGTTACTTTCATAAGAACCCCCGTTCAGAGGATAAATATGAGGAAAAGAAGTAAGAAAACATCTGAGAAACAGCAGCGTATGCTCCGGTTCATCCGGGAATTCATGTCTGAAAACGGTTTCCCGCCTACGGTGAGAGACATCCAGTTTGCCTGCGGCATCAGTTCCACGTCGGTTGTTGACTACAACTTGAGATTGATGCAGCGAGACGGTCTGATTCGGCGAAGGCCGGAAATGGCGCGGGGCATTGAATTGCTGGATGAGAAGGGCCGCGCCGCGGGGTTCCTTCCGCAGATTCCGGTGATGGGCTATATTGCCGCGGGCGAGCCTCTTCCCGGCCCTTCCAGCGAAGGCTGGGACCAGGAACCTCTTGAGAGCATAGAGATGCCGCGCTACATGGCGGAAACCTACAAGGACCTGTACGCGCTGCGGGTCAAGGGCACCTCGATGATTGACGCATTGATCGATGACGGGGACATAGTGCTCATAAATCCGAACCATCAGATCAAGAACGGGGATATGACGGTGGCGTGGCTGAAGCTTGAGCAGGAAGCCACGCTGAAGCGCTTCTACAAGGAGGGCAGAAAGGTGAGGCTACAGCCGGCGAACGCTCGCATGAAACCCATCTATACCAAGGCCTCCAACGTAGAAACCAGGGGCAAGGTTGTAGCAGTACTACGCACCCTTTAAGCCTGTGAACTGAATTAGGGAGAGCCGCTCCACAGTTGGAAGTGTGGGGCGGCTCTTTTGCGTCCGGCGGGATGTTTGCCCTTCGACAGGCCCAGGACAGGCTCAGGGTAAGGGGGAGTTCACCCCAATCCCAACCTTCCCCCATGAAGGGAGAAGGGGTAAGAGGTGAGGGGGTTTGGGTTGTTGTGGGGTTGGGTGTCGCGCTGTTATCATCGTTGGAATTCAATAGGGGTGGCGGCGGAAGTCTGACGGGAGGCGCTTTTGGGCCTATTATCCAATTACCGGGAGGTCTTGGACACCCCGGCGCGCAGGCAGGTGATGCTGGCCCTGTGTTCCACCTTCCTGCTGGTGCAGGTTGCAAGCTTTCCGGTGGCGCTTGCGCTGCCAAGCATCGCTGAGGATTTCCTGATTGACGTTGAGACGGCGGCGTGGGTGCTGGTGGCGGAGCTGCTGGCGCTGGGCGCGACGGTGTACCTGGCAGCAAAGCTGGGAGACCGGTATGGGCACAGCCGGATATTCTTCTATGGGATAGTGATAACAACGCTGGGCGCGGTGGCGGCGGCGTTTGCCATGGACTTCACACAGCTGCTGCTGTTCCGGGGGGTGCAGGGGTTGGGGGCGGCGCTGGTGACGGGGAACGCCAACGCTATTCTGGCGGGCAATTTCTCGGCGGAGGAGCGGGGCAGGGCCTTTGCGGTGCCGATTACGGCGGCGAGGTTCGGGACTTTTGTGGGGCTCATTGCCTTTGCCATATTCCTGCAGTGGCTGGGTTGGCGGTACATTTTTTTCTCGTTCATACCTCTGGGGATAGTGGCAATCTGGTCAGGGCTGCCGCTGCTCCGGCAGAAGGGGGAGGAAAGGCTGGACAGGGAAGGGCCGGTGGACTTCGGGGGCGCCTTCCTGTTCATTGGGATGATTGGGGCGCTTATTTTGTCCGGACTCCACCTTCACCCCGGGGAAGAATCCTTCACCAGCGGCGACGCAGTGTCGTGGCACGTGCCGATGCACATCGCGTCGATTGTGCTGCTGGTGGCGTTCATCATTTACGAACGAAGGGTTAAGCAGCCCTTTGTGGACCTGAGGCAGTTCAAGAACCGGCACTTTTCACTGGCGCTCTTTTCCAACACCACGTTCCATCTTTCCATGCTGGCGATTATGACGCTAGTGCCCATTCTGGTGGAAAACGGGTTCGGCTACGGGCCGCTGTTCGTGATATACGTGCTGCTACCGCATCAGAGCATGGGGTTGTTTGTGCCTATTCTGGCCGGCTGGTACTACGATAGATATAGACCCCGCCTGCTGCGTCCCATTGCGCTGTGCCTGATAGCCCTGGGGATCTTTCTGATGGGGATGTTCGCGCTGAAGATACCATTCTGGGTGATGCCGTTTCTGCTTTTTCCGGCTTCCATAGGCACGTCAATCTTCAATACTATTAACAATGCCGTGATTATGAATTCGGTGGGTAATGAGCATCGGGGGTTCGCTTCGGGGATGATCGAGACGACGCGCCAGGTGGGGCATACACTGGGGGCGACGGTGGCGGCGTCGGCGTTGGGGTTGGTGCTTCCGGCGGGGATTGCGCTGCTGAGCGAGGCGGAGGCACAGGACTATTATTTCCGGGGCTTGCAGGCTTCGGCGGTGGTGGTGGTGTGGATAATACTGGCGGGGGCGCTGGTGGCGTTCAATCATAGAGTGCTGCCCTCAACGCCAAAGGCAGAGGCGCCTCAATCTTCCGGCGCAGCCGGAGGTTAGGGGCGAGCGAATTGTTGGGATATTTTATTTCGGATAGAATAGCCGGGAGTGCAGGAGAATTGGAGGGCTGGCAATGAAAGCAGGACAGTTGACGGGGCCACGCAGGATGGACCTTGTTGAGGTTGAGGAGCCTTCGCCGAGGGAGGGGGAGGCGCTGGTGCGGCTGGAGAAGATATCCATCTGTGGAAGCGACATACGGCCCTTTGCCGCGGTGATGGACGAGGCGCGATACCCGTTGCATCCGGGCAGGCCCACCCACGAGTGCGCGGGGGTGGTGGAGGAGAGCCTTTGCGACGAGATCAACGTGGGTCAGCGGGTGATTGTGTTCCCCTACTCGGAGGGGGGATTCCGGGAGTACCTGGCGGTGCCGCCTGAGAACCTGGTGGCGCTGCCGGACGAGGGGTCCATGGACACGTGGATCATGTGCCAGCCCATGGGCACGGTACTTTATTCGGTGAGCCGGATAGGGGACGTGATAGACAAGAACGTGGTGGTGCTGGGTCAGGGGGCCATCGGGCTGAGCTTTACGACTTTCCTGAGCGGCATGCACTGCCGGGAGCTGATTGCGGTGGACCTGGAGGGCTATAGACTGGACGTGGCCAAGTCGCTGGGGGCTACGCGGACCATCAACCCGCGCTACGAGAATGTGATGGACGCCATCCAGGAGCTGACGGGGGGCGAGGGGGCCGACGTGGTGGTGGAGGCGGCGGGAGAGCATGAGACGGTGCGGCAGTCGGTGGTGATGGCGAAGAAGTTTGGGACGGTTATCTGGTTCGGGATGACGCATAATGAGTATTTTGCCATTGACTTCCAGCAGATACGGAACAAGGACTTGACGATGATTGGGACGTCGAGCGCGAGGGCGGGTACGATGCCGCAGTACGTTCGGCAGGTGGTGCACATGGTGGACCAGGGGAGGCTGGACCCTTCGATGCTGGTGACGCACCGGATGAAGGCGGAGGAGGTGCAGGAGGCTTTTGTGATGTACGAGGAACGGGCGGACGGGGTCATCAAGGTGGTGATGGATATGTAGGGGGGTTTTTACCCCCATGCCAGCCTTCCCCTGTCTAGGGGGAAGGGGTTTACAGGCGTTGTGGCGTTAGAGGAGGGGTTGGAGGCGGGCCCAGATTTGTTCGGCGATGGTGTCGACGGGGAGGGTTCCGTCTATGGTGAGCCAGGTTTCGGGGTTGTTGGCGGCCATTTCCAGGTAACCTTGGCGGACGCGCTGGTGAAATTCCTGCCGCTGGCTTTCCAGCACGTCCAGGGAATCAGGTTCAATTCGGGAGCGGGCCGCTTCTATCGGCGCATCCAGAAACACGGTCAGAGTTGGCTTCAGACCATCTGCGGCCAGGCGGTTTAAATCTTCCACGATGCTGGCGTCCAAGCCGCGTCCGTAGGACTGGTAGGCCATGGTGGATGGGGCGAAGCGGTCGGAGAGGACTATGCGGCCGGCTTCGATGGCGGGTTGGATGACTTTCTCCACGTGCTCGGCTCGGGCGGCTTCAAAGAGGAGGAGTTCGGTGACGGGGGAGAGGTTGGGGTAGCCTCGAAGCCAGCGACCTGCCGCTTCTCCCAGAGGCGTCCCGTCGGGTTCCTGGGTGACGAGGGGGTCATGGCCGTTGGCAATGAGGGATTGGCTCAAGAGCTCAATCTGGGTGGACTTACCTGAGCCGTCGATGCCCTCGAAGACGATGAAGGGGGCCACTACTGGCCTCCTATTTGCGGAGGAGCCGCACGTGGCGGCGAGGGTCGACGCCGATGCTGAGGGAGCCGAGGTTGTACTTTTGGGCGAGCAGGTGCTGGAGCCGCCGGACGTAGGCGCGCTGGGAGGAAAGGTCCACGTACTCCTCGCCGTCCAGGACGCTCTGGGCTGCTTGGTGGGCTTCCTGCAGGGCGACGTTGAGGTTCTGGTCGCCGTTGCTGCGACTCTGCCGGCCTCGGAGGAACTGCTGCACCTGGGCGGCGGTGTTCTTGCGAATGACCTGGACGGGGGTGCCGGACTCTTCGGCGATGCGGACGACCCTGGACCCGCGCTTGTAGTGGGACTTGGTGGTGAGGATCAGGTCTGCGTGTCTGAGGTCGGTGACGATTTCCACGTCGACGCCGGAGTTGCCGGCGGCCTGTTCGAGCTTGTCGCGGCCCACGCCGAAGAGGAAGATGCGGGGGGCGAGGGAGTCCTCGACCAAGGATGGGTTCGCGGCTTCTTTTCCGGTGGGCAGAAGGCCTGCCCGAACGGAAGATGGGGGAGAAGCTACGGGCCTTGTCGCGCTATCCATTATCACCTGCCCGGCATGGTTCAGGCGGCGGACTTCAGGGACGAGGGCGTAGCCTCTGAGCCAGGAATCGACGACCTTGGCCACGTTGTCGTGGACGGATACGGTGTCCCAGCTCTGGATTTCGACAACGACGTCGAAGGTGGGAGGGGCTTTACGCTCCAGGACGCTTTTCTGTGTGCCGCGGTAGCGGGCTTCGTCGTCGCCGAGGGTGACGGTCTGGATACCACCGACGAGGTCGGAGAGGGTGGGGTTGAGGATGAGGTTGTCGAGGGAGTTGCCGTGGGCGGTGGCGATAAGCTGAACGCCGCGTTCGGCGATGGTGCGTGCGGCGGCGGCTTCGAGCTCGGTGCCCATTTCGTCGATGACGATGACCTGGGGCATGTGATTTTCGACGGCCTCAATCATGACGGCGTGCTGGAGGTTGGAGGAGGCCACCTGCATGCGGCGGGCGTGGCCGATGGCGGGGTGGGGGATGTCACCGTCGCCGGCGATTTCGTTGGAAGTATCGACGACGATGACGCGCTTCTTGGCAGCGTCGGCGAGGACGCGGCTGACTTCGCGGAGCATGGTGGTCTTGCCGACGCCGGGGCGGCCCAGGAGGAGGATATTCTTGCCGGAGAAGACGAGGTCTTCGATGGTCTTGATGGTGCCGAAGACGGCCCTTCCCACGCGGCAGGTAATGCCGAGGATCCTGCCCTTGCGGTTTCTGATGGCGGAGATGCGGTGGAGGGTGCGTTCGATGCCGGAACGGTTATCGTCGCCGAATTCGCTGATGCGAGAGGTGACGTAGTCCAGGTCGGCAGGGGAGACTTCATCCATGTCCAGAATGACGTCGCCGTCGGGGAACCGGGCCTCAGGGGGACGGGCCAGATCGAGGACGACTTCCAGGAGTTCGCTGACGTCGTGCATGTTTCGGAGGGGTCCTACGATACGTGGCGGAAGGCATTGGAGGAGGAGGTCCAGGTCGTCCTGGATGTGGCGTTCAAGCTGCCGGGTCTGCTGTTCAATCATGGGCTATTCGCTGGTGTGGACTGCTCTATCAGGCTGAGGAAGTACTGGTGGAAGCGGGTGTCCCGGGTGAGTTCGGGGTGGAAGGAGGTTACGAGCAAATTGCCCTGGCGGAGGGCGACGGGGGTGCCGTCGGGAAGGGAGCCCAGGACCTGAACGTCGGGGCCGATGCGGGTTGCTGCGGGGGCGCGGATGAAGACGGTGTGGAAGGGTTCTGCGCCGAGAATTGGAAAGTTGATATCGATGACAAAACTGTCCACCTGGCGTCCGTAGGCGTTGCGGCTGACGGTGACATCCATGAGGCCAAGAGGCTCAGGACGGTGGTCCTCAAGCTCGGAGGCCATCATAATCATGCCGGCGCAGGTGCCCCATATTGGGACGCCGGAGGATGCGAGGGCTGCGATGGGTTCGGCCAGGCCGTAGAGGTCGAAGAGGTGGCGAAAAGTGGTGCTCTCCCCGCCGGGCATGATAATGGCGTCCAGGCCCTCCAGATCCTTGGGCAGACGCACTTCCCGGGTGGAGACGTTCAGCTTTTTGAGGAGGGCGACATGCTTGGCGAAATCGCCCTGAACGGCAACCACGCCCACGGTGAGCACTGGTTCTTGCACTTGCGCTGCGGTCAGAGGTCTACTACCAGCCCCTGGTGGCGAGGAGTTCCTCTTCCTTCATCTCTCTGACGGAGAGGCCGGGCATGGCGTCTCCCAAGCCCCTTGAGACCTCAGCAATGATCTTGGCGTCCTGATAGTGGGTGACAGCCTCGACGATGGCCTTGGCCATGAGGGGCGGGTTGGAGGACTTGAAGATGCCGGAACCGACGAAAACGCCATCGGAGCCGAGCTGCATCATGAGGGCAGCGTCGGCGGGCGTGGCCACGCCGCCGGCGGAGAAATTGACGACGGGCATGCGGCCCTGCCGCTTGACGGCCTGAACGAGTTCCAAGGGGGCGCCGAGGTTCTTGGCCTCGGTGGGGAGCTCGTCTTCGGACATGTTCATGATTTTGCGGATTCCGCCTTGCACGGTGCGGTTGTGGCGGACGGCCTCGACGATGTCGCCGGTGCCAGCTTCGCCCTTGGTGCGGATCATGGCGGCGCCTTCGCTGATGCGGCGGAGGGCTTCGCCGAGGTCGCGGCAGCCGCAGACGAAGGGTACGGTGAAGTCGTGCTTCCAGACATGGTGGGCTTCGTCGGCGGGGGTGAGGACTTCGGACTCATCGATGTAGTCGATGCCGAGGGCCTGGAGGACCTGGGCTTCGACGAAGTGGCCGATGCGACACTTGGCCATGACGGGGATGGTGACGGCTTCCTGGATTTCGATAATCTTGGTGGGGTCGGACATGCGGGCGACGCCGCCGTCCTTGCGGATGTCTGAGGGGACGCGTTCGAGGGCCATGACGGCGCAGGCGCCGGCGTCTTCGGCAATCCTGGCCTGTTCAGCGGTAACGACGTCCATGATGACGCCGCCCTTAAGCTGTTCGGCCATTCCGATTTTCACTTCCCAGGTGCCGGTCTGAGCGTTTTCCGAGCCGTTGAGTCTATCCTTGCCAGTTGCCATGTCCGCTCCTTGTAAAACAGCTGTAGAACTCTAGTAGGGTCATTATACGATAGGGGTTGTCAATTGGCAATTGAGAAGGGGATGGGAGGGAGGGTTGAAGGGGGCGGGATTAGCCATTGCCGAAAAGGTGGGAGGTTGAGTGGATTTGAGGGATTCGTTTGTGAGGAGCGAAGGATTCGTTTCAAGCATGGAGTTGATTGGAATCAGGGAACGAAGATGGGGGGATGTGGGGGTGTTTCAGGCGTGGATTTTGGGGTTTTGGCATTGGTTTTTCGTTTCTGGGAAAAGTGAGGGAATCGGATGATGAGTGAGGGCAGATGAATGCGGGGGCGGATGGAAGTTTGTGAGGGTTTGGAAGGTGTTGAGGAACATTTGATTGAATATTATCAGAGGAGGGGGTTATTGGCAAGGAGCGAATTGGCACTTCAGGGGGGGCGGTTCGGGAACGGCGTGTATGGGGAGTTGGTGAGGGGGGAATCACCCCGCATCCCCCGCCTTCGCGCGGGCGGGGGATGCGCAAGAATGACGGTTGGAGGGGTGTGTGTCACGGCGGCGAGATTCTTCGCCGCGGAGCCTCCTCCAAATGACATGGGGGAGTGAGGGAAAAGAGGAGGGGTGGTTGTGTTTCTTGGGGGGTGTGGTACACTGGGTTGCGGACTCCTATTGGGGACCAACCTTTAATTCAGCCCGGCGAGGTTGACAAGGAAGGCCCTGCGCGAAGGGCATATCTGCGCACCCCTTGTCGACCCGGCAAGGGGGTTTTTTGTGGCCAGATTGACGGCCCAGGTCAGCCGTTTGGAGACGCCGGAGAAGACGATTCTTGACGGCGCCGGGCTGGACAGGGTTCTGTGGCGGATTGCTCACCAGATATTGGAGCGGAATAGGGGAATTGATGGGCTGACGCTGGTGGGCATCCTGACCCGGGGGCTGCCCCTGGCGCAGCGGTTGGCGTCGAAGATTCGTGAGGTGGAGGGGATGGCGCCGCCGCTGGCGGGTCTGGACGTGAGTCCGTTCAGGGACGATGGAGTGAGCCAGAATGGTGGGCGTCCTTCGCCGTCGTTGGACGTGGACGGGCGGAAGATTGTGGTGGTGGACGACGTGCTTTACACGGGTCGGACGGCCCGGTGCGCGCTGGACGCGCTGGTGCAGGCGGGGAGACCCCGGCTGGTGCAGCTGGCGATTCTGGTGGACCGGGGGCATCGGGAGCTTCCCATTCGCGCGGATTACGTGGGAAAGAACCTTCCGACATCTCGCAAGGAGAGGGTGCAGGTGAGGCTGAGGGAGGTGGACGGGCGGGATGAGGTGGCTCTGCTGAGGGGCGAGGGGGGTTAGGGATGTACCGGGGCGGGCTGATTAGCATCGAAGACATGTCCACTGAGGAGATTGTGGACGTGTTGGAGCTGGCGCGGGAGATGGCCCAGGACATCCGGGGGCATTCAACGGTGGCGCAGGGACTGATAATGGCGAGCCTGTTCTTCGAGCCGAGCACGCGGACGCGGGGTTCTTTCGAATCGGCGATGAACCGGCTTGGGGGACGGGTGATCTCCACGGTGGGGTCGGGTTCTTCCTCCATGGAGAAGGGGGAGACGCTGGTGGACACCATTCGGATCTGGAGCAAGTATTCCGACGTGATTACGATACGGCACCCGTGGGAGGGTTCGGCGCGGTTGGCGGCGGACTACGCTTCGGTGCCGGTTATCAACGGGGGAGACGGGGGTCACGAGCATCCGACGCAGACGCTGTGCGACCTGTTTACGCTTGTGGCGGAGAAGGGGTCTCTTGAGGGGCTGCGGGTGGCGCTGTGCGGGGACCTTAAGCATGGCAGGACGGTGCATTCGCTGATTTTCGGGTTGCTGCGGTTCGGGGCGGAGCTTTTCTTCGTGCCGGGGGAGGGTCTGGGTCTGCCGGAGCACGTGAGGGCGAAGATTCAGATTCAGTACGGCCGGCAGATAGAGAGGGTGCCGCCGGGGGATTTTGAGGCTCTCTATGGTGGCAGCGGGCTGGAGGGGAATGGGGAGTCGTCGTTGGATGCCATCTACATGACGCCGAGCAGACCGCATCAGAGGACACTGTTGGAGGACGAGCCAAACTTCCGGCTGCAGATTTCCCCCGGGTCGGAGTTGGTGTTCTACGTGACTCGGAAACAGGTGGAAAGGGACGCTGGGTTGAAGGAGGAGGGGAAGGCTGGGGGGAGATATCCCCGGATAACCAGGGATACGATGAGAAGCCGGTTTGCGCGTTCGATTGTGCTGCATCCCCTTCCGAGGGTGGACGAGATTTCTTACGACATGGACGAGGACCATCGCAGCAGATACTTCGTACAGGCGGGCTACGGCGTCCCGGTGCGGATGGCGCTGCTCAGCCTGGCGCTGGGGCTGAGGCCTTGGAAGAAGGCGGAAGGACAGGGCGACGGGACGGACTCGGAGGACGGAACGGTGAGGGCGCAGGGGGTTGAGTGCCAGAATGGGACGTGTGTGGTGAACCAGGAGCCGCAGGGGTGCGAGCCGGGATTTTCGGTGATGCAGGGGGAGGAGGGGGACCTCACGTTTGCGTGCAAGTATTGCGGGTGGCATAACGCCCCGGCCTTCTACGGAGTGCAGCAGAGCGGGCAGTTGATTTACAAGCCGATAGGCCGGCTGAGATTTATTTCGCAGCACCAGCTTCACCAGTTCCGTTTCTTCGCCGACGAGGAGGAGGCTCGCACACAGCGGTATGGGCTATCGGTGCGGGAGCCGGAGGGTTCAGGAAGGGTCTACGAGGTGACGGAGTGACGAAACGTCGGGCTTATCTGGCGCTGGAAGACGGGACCGTTTATGAGGGGGAGTCCTTCGGGGCGGAGCGAGACTCGTACGGAGAGCTGGTGTTCAGCACCAGCATGACGGGTTACCAGGAGGCGTTGACGGACCCATCGTTTGCGGGTCAGATTGTGGTGCTGACGTACCCGCTGGTGGGGAATTACGGAATCAACGACGCAGACAATGAGTCGGTGAAGGTGCAGGTGGCTGGATTCGTGGTTCGAGAGCACTGCCTGACGCCGAGCAACGGGACGAACGCCTCAACGCTGCACGAGTTCTTGTCGGCCCAGAACGTGCCGGGGATTTTCGGGGTGGACACGAGGGCGGTGACGCGCCGGCTTCGGAATCAGGGAGTGATGATGGGGGTCATCGTCCTGGACTCGCCTTCCAGGGCGGCGGAGATATGGGGGAAGACGCCCCGGTACGACGACGTGGACCACGTGGCTCGGGTGACAACGCCGGAGGTGTACCGGTGGGAGGGACGGAGGGGAGAAGATGGGGTCCCGCCTTCGCGGGAAAACGGTGGGAAGCGGGGGCCGCGGATAGTGGTGACGGACTACGGGGTGAAGAACAATGTGCTGCGGTGCCTGTACGACCGGGGATGCGAGGTGCTGACGGCGCCCGCTGCCGCTTCGGCGGAGGAGATATTGGCGTTGAAGCCGGACGGGCTGCTGCTTTCGCCGGGGCCGGGAGACCCGGCGCTGCTGGGCTACGCAGTGGATGCGGCGTCGGAGCTTTTGGGGCGGGTGCCGGCGCTGGGCATCTGTCTGGGGCATCAGGTGGTGGCGCGGGCCTTGGGAGCGGGAACGTTCAAGCTGCCCTTCGGGCACCGGGGAGCGAACCACCCGGTGAAGGACCTGGCAACGGGGCGGGTGTACATCACGGCCCAGAACCACGGCTACGCGGTGGATGCCGCAACGCTGCCGAAGGGGCTGATGGCGAGCCACGTGAATTTGAACGACGACACCATTGAGGGGCTGGTGCACAGGGATATGCCGATAATGACTATCCAATACCACTCGGAGGCTTCGCCGGGGCCACGGGACAACGAGTACATCTTCGACAGGTTTTTAGACATGGTAAGGGGGGCTGGATTCCGGCCTTCGCCGGAATGACGAGAGGCGGGGGTTTTGGACATGATAAGAGCGTGGAGGTAGAAACGGGAGAAAAAAGGCAGCCACTTTCCTTGGCGCATGCACGAAATAGGTATCAGAATAAAGCATTGCTCTCGATTTACGTGAGTCGCATAAATTGGCTGGGGCCGGCTGCGAAGGGCGGTTAGGGCCGGAGCCGAACTGATGGAGGTAGGATTTTGTACAACCATTTTCTTGTGGAGCAGGGTATAGAGGTAGATGTGGATTCGGAAATCTATGACTTGGTGGATTTCATAGATGACTGCGTTTCCACGTTTCAGTATGGCGAATACGGATTCAGCGTGAGTTCTGGCCGGGGGATCATAGGCTCGGAGTGGAAATTGCTGGTCAGGCCCAAGGTTTTGGCCAATCCGTTTCTGAAGCCGGACCCGATTGGATTCATACTGGTTAAGAAGATTGATCAATACACCACCAGTCTGCTGGTACCCCCTCACCGCGAAATACAGAGGGAACAGGGCGGATGGTCGGACCTGGAAGCGAAGCTGTTTTTGAACTTCATCTGCCAGATGTTGAACGGGATGCAGGAGAGGGGATTCATCCAGCTGCCGGGGTTGATACCCGTCGAGTGACGATTTCAAGATATAATCGGGACAAACCCTCGCCGAGCCACCACCGGCGGGGGTTTAGTTTTATAATGGTGGATGGATAGGAGGACTGGATTCCGGCTTTCGCCGGAATGACGAATGCGTTAGAGGGGATGGAAAGGATTATATGAGCGAAAAGCTTAACAAGGTGCTGGTAATCGGTTCAGGGCCGATTGTCATCGGACAGGCGGCAGAATTCGACTACGCCGGGACCCAGGCCTGCAAGTCGCTGCGGGAGGAGGGGGTCTATACGGTGCTGGTGAATTCCAATCCGGCAACGATAATGACGGACCACGGAATCGCCGACGCCGTCTACATAGAGCCGCTGACGGTGGACGTGGTGGAGCGGATTATCGCCAAGGAGAAGCCGGACGGGATTCTCCCGACGCTGGGAGGGCAGACGGGGTTGAACCTGGCGGTGGATCTGGCGGAGGCCGGAGCGCTGGAGCGTCACGGGGTGCGGCTGCTGGGGACGCCATTGAAGACCATCAAGATGGCGGAGGACAGGGAGGAGTTCCGGCAACTGCTGATAGAGATGGGGGAGCCGGCGCCGCCCAGCGTTACGGTGTCCTCGGAGGAGGAGGCGCGGGCGGCTTTGGAAAACCTGGGTCTGCCCCTGGTGGTGCGTCCGGCCTACACGCTGGGGGGAACGGGCGGAGGCATGGTGTACGACACAGAGCAGTTTCACACGGTGGTGAAGGAGGGGATGGACGCAAGCCCCATCGGACAGGTGCTGGTGGAACGCTCGCTGGAGGGATGGCGGGAGCTGGAGTACGAGGTGATGCGGGACGGGGCGGACAACTGCATAACCATCTGCAACATGGAGAACCTGGACCCCATGGGGGTGCACACGGGAGACAGCATTGTGGTGGCTCCCAGCCAGACGCTGACGGACAAGGAGCATCAGATGCTGCGGTCCGCCAGCCTTCGCATCATCCGGGCGTTGGGGATTCAGGGAGGGTGCAACATCCAGTTCGCCCTCCGGCCCCATCCGATGGTGAACGAGGCGCTTCGGAACCAGTGGGATCCTGACTCGTCCTATTACGTCATAGAGGTGAATCCGAGGCTGAGCCGGAGTTCCGCGCTGGCGAGCAAGGCGACGGCGTACCCGATAGCCCGGGTGGCGGCGAAGATTGCGGTGGGGAAGCAGCTGGACGAGATACCGAATGCGGTTACGCAGAAGACGAAGGCGGCATTTGAGCCGGCGCTGGACTACTGCGTGGTGAAGATACCGCGGTGGCCCTTTGACAAGTTCTCCGCCGGAGACCGGAGGCTTTCTACGCAGATGAAGGCAACGGGGGAGGTGATGGCGATAGACCGGTCCTTCGAGGGGGCCTTTCAGAAGGCGGTAAGGTCGGTGGAGGTGGGAGGGCGGACGCTGCTGTGGGAAGACCCGGAATGGAGCAGCGGCGGGGAGTTTACTGCAAAGGAGCTTCTCAGGGAGGCTACGGACTTCCGGCTGTGGGCGGTGATGGCGGCGCTGCGTCGAGGGTTGGGGTGGGAGGAGATATCCAGACTGAGCGGAATTGACCCGTGGTTCGTGAATGCTTTCGCGCGGATTGTGGCCATGGAGCGGCGGCTTCTGGCGGAGGACCTGGGGCCGGGACAGCTTTGGGAAGCGAAGCGGCTAGGGTTTTCCGACGAGCAGATTGGGGTGCTGGCGGACCTGCTGCCGCCCCGGGTTCGGGAGATACGTCGGCAGTGGGGGATTCGGCCCGTGTACAAGATGATAGATACTTGCGCGGCGGAGTTTGAAGCGGTTACATCCTATTTCTACGGCACTTACGAACAGGAGAATGAGGCCGTGCCTCTGGAGGGGGCCAAGGCCCTGGTGGTGGGAAGCGGCCCCATTCGAATCGGACAGGGGATAGAGTTCGACTATTGCAGCGTTCATGCCGCGTGGGCCCTTCAGGAAGAGGGGGTGCAGGGGATAATGGTGAACTCCAACCCGGAGACGGTGTCGACGGACTTCGATACGAGCAGCAGGCTGTACTTCGAGCCGCTGGACGGGGAGAGCCTGCAGGACATAATCGAGAATGAGACTCTGGAGGAAGGGCCGCCGCCTTCAGTGGTGCAGTTTGGTGGGCAGACGGCGATTGATCTTTCCCAGGTGCTTGACCAGGCGGCGCTGCCGATTCTGGGTTCGAGCGCCGACGCCATCGACATCGCGTCGGACCGGCACAGATTCGATGAATTCCTGGCCCGGCTGGGGATTCCGCAGCCGCCGGGAGCGGCGGTGACGACGGCGGAGAGCGCGCTCAGGGTGGCGCAGAACATCGGGTACCCGGTGGTGGTGCGACCGAGCTACGTGCTGGGGGGACGGGCGATGGAGATTGTGCGGGACGCGGGAGAGCTTATCCGTTACCTGAACGAGGCGGTGGCGCTGGAGAGCGGACGGCCGGTGCTGATAGACCGGTACATGGAGGGGAAGGAGTGCGAGGTGGACGCCATCTGCGATGGGGAGGTGGTGCTGATTCCCGGCATCATGGAGCACATCGAACGGGCGGGGGTGCACAGCGGGGACTCCATGGCCATCTATCCGGCGCTGAACCTGACGGAGCGTGAGACGGAGACGATGGTGGACTATACGACGCGGATAGGGAGGGCGCTGAACATCAAGGGGCTGATGAACGTGCAGTTCGTCATTGTCGGAGGGCCGGCATACCGCAGTCCCAGCCATCCCGCGGAGGAGTCTACGGAGACCACGGTGTACGTGCTGGAGGTGAACCCCCGCTCCAGCCGCACGGTGCCTTTCCTCTCCAAGGTAACGAACGTGCCGATGGTGAGTCTTGCCACGCAGGTAATTCTGGGCAAGGGCTTGCGGGAGATGGGGTACGAGGGGGGGCTGTGGCCTCGCAGGGATATGGTGGCGGTGAAGGCTCCCGTGTTTTCCATGTCGAAGCTGGTGGGGGTGGATTGGTACCTGGGGCCGGAGATGAAGTCGACGGGCGAGGTTATGGGGGTGGACTATAGTTTCCCGGCGGCGCTGACGAAGGCGCTGACGGCGGCGAATTTGACGATGGAGCGGGGCCAATCGATACTATTGAGCATCGCAGACAGGGACAAGGCGGAGTCGCTGGGATTAATCAGGGACCTGGTGAAAGCCAACTGCAAGCTGTACGCTACGGAGGGAACGGCGGCGATGCTGCAGGCGGTGGGGGCGGAGGTTACGATGACTCCTGAGAAGCTGGGAGAGGGCCACCCCAACGTGGTAGACGTAATCAACGACGGAACGGTGCAGGCCGTCATCAACACGGTCTCGGAACTGGGGACCACGTTGAGGGACGGGTTTTACATTCGCAGGGCGGCGGCGGAGAGCAACATTCCCTGTTACACCAGCCTGGACACGGCGCGAGTGGCGGTGGAGAGTCTGCTGATGGGGTCCACGGGGTACAACGTGGAGCGGATAGAGCGCTACGTTGGACAGGACTAAGGGGAAGGCATTTTGGTGGATAAAACCACCGGAAACCGCCCATGAAGGGCGAAAGTGGTTAAGAAAACGATTCAAAGAACCGAATTTCTTGTTTAGTATGATAAAGTAATATAAGAGTATGGCATCCTCCATTGACATAGTAATCCCCGTACTGAACGAGGAAGAGCGTCTTCCGCGGGGAATTGTGATTCTCCACAATTTCCTGCAGCAGGAGATGACGGATAACCCGTGGCGCATTGTCATCGCCGACAACGGGTCCACGGACAGGACACGTTCCGTGAGCGAGATGCTGGTACAGCGTTATCCCGGCATCGGCTACATGTATATCCCTCAGCGCGGCAGAGGCAGGGCGCTGAGGGCGGCGTGGATGGAGAGCATGGCGGACATTGTGAGCTATATGGACGTTGACATCTCCACCAGCCTTGCCCATTTCCCCAGGCTGGTGCGGGCGATAGAGAGGGGTTACGACGTGGCCATTGGCAGCCGTCACGTGAAGGGGGCGCGGGTGCAACGCTCCTTCCGGCGGGAGGTGCTTTCCAGGGGATACAATCTGATGATACGGGCGATGTTCCTGGCGCCCTTCAGGGACGCGCAGTGCGGCTATAAGGTGCTGAGCCGGCGGGCTGCCCGGTCTCTGGTGCCCATGGTGAAGGACAATCACTGGTTCTTCGATACGGAGCTACTGATAATTGCATCCAAGTGGAAATATCGAATCCGCGAGGTGCCGGTGGAGTGGGTGGAGGACGCGAACAGCAGGGTGAACGTGGTAAAGACGGTGTGGGAAGACGTGAAGGGTCTGCTGCGTCTTCGCTTAGGTGGGGTTCCTCCGATGAGGGAAGACGCCTTGCCGGGGAAGGGCCCGGGTTAGGAAGCGGACTCCCATCGGACGAGGAACCTTCGGCGGGTGGACTCGTCAACCCTGGCCAGCTCCGACGTGCGGTAGGGATATACCCAGAGGACACCTTTCTCCGACACCAGCAGGGGTGTTGAGGGGCGGAGTTCACGGGGAACTTTCAGGTCTATGAACAGGGCCTTGAGTTTTTTTCGTCCTGGCATTCCCAGGGGTTGGAAGTAGTCGCCGGGCCTTCTGTTTCTGACAATGACGCGGTCGCCGATTTTGTCGGCGTCGAAGATGGCGGCAGTGGGGCCGAGGGTCTTGGGGTCGATGTTGGAGGGGGCAGGTCCGGCGGTGATGAGCGAGCCCTGGATGCGGCTGGTCCCTGGGACTTTCAGCTGATATTCGTAGTCCGGAGAGGCGCCGGTGGTGTCGAAGTGGTGCAGTGGGCCGATGACGAGGCGGTCATAAGTCGACTGCATGGCGAGCCCGCCGGGCAGGTGGACTATTTTGCCGGCGGGGCCCTCGGCCAGGGCCAGCATGGATTTCACGTGGGTCTCCGTCAGGCGGCGCAGGCTGCCGCTGGCCAGGGCGAAGGCGCGGCGGAGGGCCATGGCGCGGAGGGTGGGGTAGAGGCTGTTGAGGGCTGCGGTGTCCAGAGAGGTATTTTGCCCCTTTTTGGAGAATATCTTTGCCCACTGGAGGTTCAGCTGTTCGTTGAGGAATTCGCTGCTTGCGGTGGCGGCGCGGCCGATTCTGACGAGGGCCTGGAGCACTTGAGGGTTGTATTCACGAAGAGCGGGCATCAGCTCAAGACGGATGCGGTTGCGGGTGAAGCGGAGGGAGCGATTGGTTGAGTCTTCCCGGAAGGGTATGTCCAGCTCCAGGCAGTAGGCACGGGTCTCTTTGCGTGTTGCTTCCAGAAGGGGACGGAAAAGAATGGCGGCGCGGCCTTTTGGGCTGTCGAGCCAGGGGGTGAGTTCCTGCATCCCGCGTAGGCCGGGCAGCCCGGCCCCCCGGATGATGTGCATGAGGATGGTCTCGGCCTGGTCGTCGGCGGTGTGGCCCAGGGCTATGGCGTCGGCATCGATGATGTTGGCCAGGTTGGTGAGGAAGCGGTAGCGGACCTCGCGGGCCGCCTCTTCGAAGGAGGAGATGCCCCGTTCTCGTTGATAGGCAATGGGATCTGCCTCATCGACGGTGGAGGGAAGCCCCAATTTCCCGGCCATGGCAGCCACAAATTCAGCGTCGTCCTCGGCCTCCTGTCCGCGGAAGTCGTGATTCAGATGGGCGACGTGGAGTTTGAGGCCCAGGGTGGGACTTAGGGCAAGGAGGGCGTGGAGGAGGGAGGTGGAGTCGGGGCCCCCTGAGCAGGCGACGACGAGGGTGGCTCCGCGGTGAAACCCGGCACGCTGCAAGGCTTTGCGCAGGACGCTTTCCAGTTTGCGGCGGGGTTGCATGGGCCGGTTATTCGCCGCGCTGGTGTAGGGTCTCGTTGAGGGAAATGAGTTGCCAGCGGTTGCGGACGTGTTCCAGGGTAGTGAAGGAACCCAGCTCGATGCGGATGCGCTGGAAGGCGGAGAGGGGCAAGCCCAGCGCACGCAGGACGATGACGCCGATGACGAAGTTGTGGGTGACGGCGACGACGTGTCCTTCGCGGGTCTCTTGTCGTATA
Organism: uncultured Dehalococcoidia bacterium; assembly: GCA_951812825.1. GTDB lineage: Bacteria > Chloroflexota > Dehalococcoidia > Lucifugimonadales > JAPULR01. The sequence goes on from OX638324.1 coordinate 2,118,190, forward strand.
TCTTCCAGGGTGCGCCAGGCACGTTGCTGGGCATCTTTGAGGGACTCGCCACCGGGCATCTGCAAGGAGGAGGGGTCCTTTCGCCACAGGTCCAGAAGGTGGGGGAAATTGCGATGCATTTCCTGGTTGGTCAAGCCGTCCAGGCTGCCCAGGTCCATCTCCATCAGGCCGTCCAGAGGGGTTACGGGCAGGGAGAGGATCTGGCCGACGGCCTCTGCGGTCTGCATGGCCCGGGAGAGGGGGCTGGAGTAGACGGCACGTATGGGAATTTTGCGAAGGGATTGGGCGAGGTTTCGCGCCTGGCGGAGACCCTCGGCGTTGAGTCCCGTAGTGCTGCGGCCCTGGTTGCGGCCTTCCCGGTTCCACGCAGTCTCTCCGTGGCGCGCGAGAATGAGCCTCACTGGAGGTCCCGTTCTTGCACGGGGGCGAGCCGGAGCACCTCCACCTCTTCTATTTTGACGCCTTCCATGCGCTGGACGGTGAACCGGAGGGAGTTGAAGTTCAGGTGCTCGCCCACCTCGGGCACGTGGCCCAGCCGCTCCAGCAGGAAACCGGCCAGGGTCTGGTATTCGCCGAGGGGGAGTTCCAGGCCAAGCTGGCTGTTGAGCTGGCTGATGGCCATGCCGGCGTCCAGGATGAAGGTGTTTTCGTCCACGGAGGCGTAGGGGGTTTCCAAGGGCTGGCCCTCCTCGCCCACGGGTCCGACGATGACGGAGAGGAGCTGCTTGAGGGTGGCAAGGCCGGCGATGCCGCCGAATTCGTCGACGATCATGGCCATGGACTGGCCCTGGGCCTGGAGTTCGGAGAATAGGCTGCCCACGGTTTTGGTTTCCGGGACGAAATGGGCGGGCCTGAGCAGGTTGGTAACGTCGTCCTCCATCTGCAGGTTTTCATCCCCCTGGGCCTTGAGAACGTCCTTTACCGAGAGGATGCCGATTACGTTATCGACTGTGTCAAGGAAGACCGGGAAGCGGGTGTGGTAGTGCTCGGCGTAGATGCCGAGGAACTGGCGGAGGGTGGTGTGCTGCTCGATGGAGACGATTTCCGGCCTGGGGGTCATGATTTCCGACACGGGATCGTCGCCGAAGTGAAAAACCTTCTCCAGCATCTCGGCCTCGGAGGACTCCACGGCTCCCGCCTCCTTGCCGATGGTGATGAGGCTGCGGATCTCCTGTTCAGTGACGAGGGAGCGTCTTCTGGAGCCGCCGGTGAGCCTGGTGATGGGGGATGTGAGGAGTCGTAATGCTTGAACCAGGGGGAAAAGGACCCATTCGATGATCTGCAGGGGGCGCACGACGGCGAGGGCAACGCGCTCGGCGTGTCGGGCGGCGAAGGTCTTGGGCACGATTTCGCCGAAGATGAGGAGAAGCAGGGTGACGCCGCCGGTGGCGATGATGATGGAGGATCCCACGTTGCCGAGGAGGGAGATGACGATGGCGGTGCCGATGGCGGCGGCGGCGGTGTTGACCAGGTTGTTGCCGAGGAGAACGGTGGAGAGGAAGCGCTCCGGGTTTTCCGTCAGTCGGAAGACGCGCCTTGCCCTAGGGACGCCGGAGCGGACCAGATGCATGAGGCGAACTCGCTGGAGGGCAAGGAAAGCGGTTTCCGAGCCGGAGAAGAAGGCGGAAATGGCGAGGAAGAGGACCAGGAGGCCAAGTTTAAGATAGTCGCTGCCCTCAAGCATCTAATTCACGCCGAATGGGAGGGTTCAACCGTACGTTCCACTACTCTGTGATGATAGCAGAGGGGAAATTCAGCTGTAAAGGAGGGGGCTGTCAGAGAAGGGCCGGATGCGGCCTTTCTGCGGTCAGTTTTGGGGGTTATACTGTTGGGGTGAAGATTCTGGGCATAGAAACATCCTGTGACGAGACGGCGGTGGCGGTGGTGGAGGACGGCAGGAAGCTGCTGTCGAACGTTATCTCGTCGCAGGTGGCGATACACAGGCCCTACGGGGGCGTGGTGCCGGAGTTGGCCTCCCGTCAGCACGTGGTTACCATCGGGGCCATCGTTGACCAGTCGCTTGAGGATGCCGGGGTGGGTTGGGAGGAGGTGGACGCGGTGTCGGTGACCCACGGTCCGGGGCTGGCGGGGGCGCTGGTGGTGGGGGTGAACGCGGCCAAGGCGCTGGCGCTGACGCTGGAGCTGCCGCTGGTGGGGGTCAATCACCTGGAGGGGCATGTGTACGCTGCCTGGCTGGAGGAGGAGCCGCCGGACCGGGTGGTGGGATTTCCTCTGCTGTGCCTGATTGCCTCCGGCGGGCATACGGACCTGGTGTTGATGTCCGGGCACGGGGAGTACCGGCTGCTGGGACGCACCAGGGACGACGCGGCGGGAGAGGCCTTCGACAAGGCGGCCAGGGTGCTTGGGCTGGGATTTCCCGGCGGGCCGGAGATCCAGCGGATTTCGGAAGGCGCGTCAGGAGAAGAAAAACTGCCCCGGGCGTGGATTAGGGGGACTCTTGATTTCAGCTTCAGCGGATTGAAGACGGCGCTTCTGCACAGGGCCCAGGCGGCAGGGATCTATCCGCCGGGGGGCTTGGAGGAGGAGGAGACGGAGGAGTTGGTGAGAGAGCTGGCGGGAGCCTTTCAGGATTCGGTGGTAGACGTGCTGACGACGAAGACGCTGAAGGCGGCTTCCGATTACGGCGCCAGAGGGGTGATTCTTGGAGGAGGGGTTACGGCCAACCGGCTGCTGAGAGAGAGAATACGAGCCAAGGCGGAGCTGCCGGTGATGATTCCAGCGCCTATTCTGTGCACGGACAACGGGGCTATGGTGGCCGCCTGCGCCTACTACCAGTTGGGCCGGGGAGCGGAGGGGGATTTTTCCCTTGAGGTGGACCCATCGCTTGGTTTGGGTTAGTTTTCTTGCCCTTGGGACGACGTTGACGGGGTCTATAGTTGGTAGAAAAACCTACCTTGCCGCATGTTTTGCCAGACGTCTGCGAGTTGACCGTACGCCGTTGCGTCCGTTGGCCTGGGGCGGGTGGAGGCGCAATAGTCGCCGGGAGTCCAGCCGGCGGTTGCGGAGTACACCGTCGCGCCTGCGTCTAAGAATTGCCAGACGTCGCATACGAGGTGGTCGTTTGCGGGCAAGGTATGCCCTGGGCAGTAAGCCGCGAGAGGCGCGGTTGGCGTAGATCCACCGTCGGAGTCGCCTTTTTTGGTCTGGCGTCCGTTTCGTTGGGGGTATTGGCAGCACGGCCGGAGCGGCGGGCGCCTTCCGCGGGGCTGGCGGGGTGGGTTCCGGCGCCATTCTCAGCAGGGGCGGCCATCCGAGAGCGGCGGAGTGGGGGTAGAGGGGTTCCGCTTTCTGGCCAGACTGAAGCTGGAAGAACCGGCGCAGAAGCTGTGGAACGGCGAGGGCCGTTATTTCCGAATTGTATAGGAAGGTTAGCTGCAGTCCGCCCGTTTGGAAGATCAGCTCGCCGCCTTTCTCCCAGAACAGGTACTTGGCGATGAATATCAGGCCCAGAAGGGCGACGGCGCCGCCGAGGAGGGCGCCGATGGTGATGCCGGCGTTGACGGGAATGCCGGTGCTGAAGGTGCCCACCAGCAGGTAGACCAGGATGCCGACGAGGATCAGGACGACGCCCTGGATGAGGGGCTTCTGGGGTCTCTGATGGGCGCGAATGGAGACGCCCTGGACCATTTTAATGGAGGCCACGTGGGTCTCCCGCCGGTCTTCTGCTTCTATAAGGGAAATAACCCGCTTATCGGTGAGGGCGAGGAGGGAGCCTTGCATGGTTGGGACTTCCACAAGGCCGGAGGAGCCGTCGAGGAGGCCCACGACGCGCTCGTCTTCGAGGAGATGCACCTCTCTAATGCCCTTGGGCCAGGAGTGGCCGTCCTGCGCCATACTGCCGGGGTTCTCGTTCATGGCGTCTATGGTATCACAAGGAGGTCAGCCCTCTCCCTGTATCAGGCGGTGGAGATGCATGAGTCCCTGTTGGCGGAGGGCAGCGTTTCCCAGGGGACGCCAGGGCTTGGGGAAGAGGACTTTTTCCATCTCGCGGGTTATTCGGTTAGGCTGGAGCTTGGGGGCTGACATGAACAGGCCCAGTGCATTCCGGCTAAGGGAGTGATTTTGCTGGTGAAGGCCATGGGCGTGCATGAGGGGTAGAAAAACGTTGACGGCTATGTCCAGGGCGCGGGAGCGGCCAATGAGGGCGGGGCGGCCCGAGGGGTCGGTCACGGGGAGGCGCTGAAGAAGGGATTTGAAGGACTTGCTGCTCGACCATTGGGTTGCAGAGTCCAACAGGCCGGGGGTGGCCGTCCGGTGGAGGAGGACGGCGGCGCCGGCAATTCGGCGGCAGGGATGGTTGGCGGGACGTATTCTGAAGAGACGCCATTGCCGGCTGTCCATGACGTGGGCCGGTTGATTTTCCCCTTTTCCGAAGCCTGCTGCTTCCAGAAGAATTTCCCGCATTCGGAGGAGGCGGTCTGTTTGTGGGACGCCGTTGATGGCTTTCATGAGGGCTTTGTATGGGACGCGTTGGGCCAGTTCCAGGAATCCGGCCCGGTTTTCGCTGTAGCCGAGGGACTCCATGAGGGCCTGGTACAGGGCTTCTTCCGTGCCCAACTCCTTCATAAGGGACGCTGAGGAGGAAGCCTTTTGCAGGAAGCGCGCCCTTCCTGCCCGTTCCAGGAGTAGAAGAGCTTCAGTTTTACCGGCGGGTTTGTGGTAGCCGTGAGATTTGAGCAGTGACCATAGGACTGGGTGTTGACCTGGATTTGCGAGGACGGTCTTGGGCGTTGGATCCAGCAGAGGGCTGAGCTCCACGGCGGGGGCTACGCCGCCGTTGGGCAGGGGCTGCGGCGCACCGGGAGGGGCGAGGACGCCGTGAAGGACCACTCCGTTGTAACGGTGGTCGGAGGCGTGGCCGTGGCGGTCCCAGTCCCGGGGGTGAAGGTGGAGTTCCACGTCCCCCCGAACCAGGCCCGTTCCTTCCCTGTAGATGAGGGCGTCCCGGAAGTCCGGGCCTGCTTCGGTGCCTCTGCGGCCGGGGTAGAGGATCCTTACGCTGCGGCCTTCGGTGGTCCTGAGGTCTTGCTGGCGGGTTGCGCGCTGGCGCCAGAGGCGGGCCAGCAGGGCCTCAGGAATCTGGCGTTGCAGGGCTTTCTTGCGTTTGGACCGGGAGGGGGGTGTGTGGGAGGGCATGGGTGAAGTTTACATGGATGCGTGTAAGAAAGCCACCTTGGGGGATGCGGAGTTGGGGAATTGCCTGGCGGCGGCAGGATCCGTTAGGGGGTTCAGGGGATGGGGCCGAGGGGTTAGCCGGACTCGGCGTCTTCGTCTGTCTTTGACGGTTTGTCCGGAGAGGCGTTGTAGCGGAAGTCCGTCCGTTCCGCGACTATGTCGAGCACCGTGTTCGAGACTCCTCGCGGCTTGTACATGCCACGTTCCCACTCGCTGATGGTCTGCTGGCGGGTGCCCAGCTCCCTGGCCATCTGGATCTGGGTCAGAGAGAGATGCTTGCGCAGGGCGCGCACGCTCTCCTTATCCCAGTCCGGTTTCTTTTTACCCTTGGAAGTCATTGCTTGACCTCAGTTCGCTGCAGACTGGCTGGCAGTGTTGGAAACCAGCAGGTCTTTGCGGTTGCCCCACCGTTTGAAGAAGTGGCGGAAGTTCCTGCGGCTCAGCTGGTCCCGCTCTTCCTCGCCCAGGCTGGCCCACTGGCGATGCTCGTGGCGTACCAGGGGCAGGTCTCCGTCGGCAAGGATGCGGTAGCCCAGGTCCCGGAACTGGAAGCTGAAGTCCAGGTCCAGGTTGCGGTAGAAGCGGAAACACTCCCGGAGGAGGCCCGTTTCCGCCAGCAGCTCCCTGCGGAAGGCGAAGCAGTAGCCCTGCATGGCGTCGGCGTCGCCTTCCGTCATCTCTTCGTGGAAGTGGTGCAGGTTCTCGGAGATTATGCCCCAAGGGCCGGTGACGCCTATCTCGTCGTGCTTAAGGCTTTCGGCGATCCGAGGGAGAAAAGCGCCCACGGCTTCCACGGAAGTGTCCATCATGACGATTATTCGGCCGCGGCTCAGGGCCAGGCCGATGTTCTTGGCCTGGGCCTCGCCCAACTGGTGGTCGCAATGGAGGACCCGGACGCTTTCGTGACGATTCTGCATCTCCTCCAACCACTCGGCGGCGCCGTCGGTGGAGCCGTTGTCGACGACTACGATTTCGGCGTCGGAGTTCGAGCTCCAACGGAGGATGCCGTTGACGCAGCGCTTTACGTCGTCCAGATAGTCGCTGGCGGTGACGACCACGGAGAAATCTTTAGTTGAGGGAGAGTTGAGATAGGATGGCGCTTCCCTGGGGGATGAAACGGAGGGCCAGCGCTCTTCCACCAGCTCGAAGGAGGTCTTGGGGCGGGCCATGGGGCCGTTGCGGGTGTCCCGCACCTGGTAGCCTTGCTCGCCGAGGTGGTCGCGGATGCGGTCGGAGCGTTCGTAGCTGCTGCGGGCACGGTAGCTTTCCCGGTCCGTGAGGGTGTTGAGGGTCTCCTGGGACAGGGGGTAGGAGTGGGGTACCCGGGCCAGGTCGAGGCCCAGGATCCGGTCCATTTCGAGGAGCAATTCCAGTTTACGATGGCCGGGGAGGTCCGATTGGGCCATGCCCCAGGTAACGGAGAGGGCGCGGGGCATGTTGAGGTCGTCTTCCACGGCTTCCCGGAATTTTTCTACCCATTGCTGGCCGTCAGAGCCGTCGGCGCCGTTTACGCGAGAGTCGGCGCGCTGCCAGTTCCAGGCCCGGTCCCGCAGGCGGATGAGGCCGCGCTGGGCTGCCTTGAGGGCGGAGAAGGTGAAGTTCAGCCTTCGGCGGTACTTGACGGTGAGGCAGAGGTAGCGGAAGGCGAGGGGTTCGAATCCGCGCAGTTCCAGGTCGGCGAGGAGGAATTCGTTGCCGGCGGACTTGGCCATCTTCACGCCGTCGGCCAGCAGGTGCTGTCCGTGGACCCAGTGGCGAACGTAGCGGGTGCCGAAGGCGGCTTCGCTCTGGGCGATCTCGCCCTCGTGATGAGGAAAAATATTGTCCACGCCGCCGGTGTGAAGGTCCTGCTCCCGGCCGAGGTAGCGGGTGGACATTGCGGAGCACTCTATGTGCCAGCCGGGGAAGCCTTCGCCCCAGGGGGAGTCCCACTTAACGTCGCGGCCCGGCTCGGCAGCCTTCCAGAGGGTGAAGTCCCTGGGGTCGCGCTTGAGGGGGTCGGCTTCGACGCGGACGCCTTCCATGAGATCGTGGCCGAGGTTGCCGGAGAGCTGACCGTAGGGCTCGTACTTAGCGACGTCGAAGTAGACGTTGCCCTGGGCTTCGTAGGCGTAGCCGTTCTCCATGAGCCGCCTGATGACGTCCAGCATCTCCGGGACGTGGCCCGTGGCGCGGGGGAACTCGTCGGCGGGGAGGATGTTCATCTTGGCTTCGTCGGCGTGGAAGGCCTCGGTGTAGAAGTCGGCTATCTCCCCGGGGGTCTTTCCTTCGGCCAGGGCGGCCAGGATAACCTTGTCGCCGCCTCGTTCCAGCTGCTCTTGCCGCATGTGGCCCACATCGGTGATGTTCTTGATGTGGATGACCTTCGTGCCCCCCTCGGCAAGGGCGCGCCTGATCCAGTCTGCCATGAGGTAGGAGCGCAGGTTGCCCACGTGGGCGTAGCGGTACACGGTGGGTCCGCAGGTGTAGATGCGGGCTACGCCGGGCTCCACGGTGGAGACTGGTTCAACGCGCTTGTTGAGGGTGTTGTATATGCGAAGCAAGGGATTCACCTATGCGTTACCCACAAATTGTAACATCTTGGTTGCCGCACTGCCCACTTTATGGGACGAGTTGAGGGGAATGGGAGGGTTTGTTGACACCGAATTTGCCGGTATCTACAATCTCGACTGGAGAGGGGGGATGGAGAGTTATGGCTGTATCCAGGATATTGTACGATTTGCAGAACTTGGACCTCCTTTTGGACGAAGCGAAAGGCCGGGTCTCCGAGATTGAGTGCAGCCTGGGAGACCGGGATGAGCTGAAGCGCAGGGAGGAGGCGCTGGAGGAGCTTCGGGACCGCATGCGGGACCTGGATAGGAAGCAGCGTAGCCTGGACCTCAGCTCAAAGTCTACGAAGGACAGGCTGGATGCGGTGGAGACAAAACTCTACGGCGGCACGGTGGCGAGTCCGAGGGAGCTCCAGGACCTGGGGCGGGAACTAGAAAACGTGAAGAGGAACCTGAAGGAGGTCGACGAGGAGGCGCTGGAGAACCTGGTCAGTTTGGAAGAGACGGAGCAGCAGGTATCGAAGGGGGAGGAGGAGCTGGTCCGGGAAGAAGCGGCCTGGTCGGAGGACCAGTATGGGATGGAGGTGGAGCGGCGGGAACTTCGGACGCGGATCGGGGGCCTGGAGCAGCAGCGGAGGCAGGTGGCCAAGGGGGTGAAGGCACATTCTTTGGGGGTGTACGAGCGGGTGCGTCGCGCGAAGGAAGGGAGGGCGGTGTCGATGGTGGAGCAGGGGTTGTGCCGGGCCTGCGGCGTGACGCTGCCAACGCATTCGATACAGCGGGCGCGTTCTGGGGACGAGGCGGTGCAGTGCGGAAGCTGCAGCAGCATTCTTTATGCCAGTTGATTTTTCTTTCCCTTGCCAACGGGTGATTGTGGGAGAAGGGGTGGTGGTTTTGGGGAGGGTGGACGTGGTACATTTGGGGCGGAAGAGTTGGAGGGCCGGGCGGCCGCTGCGCTTCGGCGGAGAGGAAAGTCCGGGCTCCACCGGGCAGGGTGCTGGGTAACGCCCAGGGATGGCCGTCCTGCGGGGCGGCGGTCACGGAAAGTGACACAGAAACACACCGTCTCACGCTGTGGGATAAGGTTGAAATCGTGAGGTAAGGGCTCACGGCCGACCGCGGCGACGCGGCGGCGGTCAAACCCCACCCGGAGCAAGGCCAAATAGGGGGATACGGGCGCCCGGCCCATCCCCGGGTAGGCCGCACGACCCCGACGGCAACGTCGTCGCCGGAGAACCGGCGAATTCGGTCCTATGAGGGCCGGAAGGGCTAGATAGATGGTCGCCATCCCTACGGGGATACAGAACCCGGCTTACAGGCCCTCTTTACTCTTCCGTTTTCCGATGGTTCTCTACTGCAACGAGATTCTTCGTCGCGGAGCTTCCTCAGAATGACATGGGGGTGGGTTTGAAACCCACCCCTACCGGAAGCGTCTAAATGGTTGTTATACTGGGGCGGCGCATCCCGAACCGCAAAGGAGAATCATGGCCTCCTCCATCATCAGGAGCAAGCACGTAATTACTCGAGTGATCGACGACAACGCCAGCGAAATTGTCGACGACGGGGCCGTCTACCAGGAGGACGGCGCTATCGTCGAAGTGGGCAGGTTCGATGATCTGAAGGCGAAGTATTCGCCGGATGAGGTGGTGGGAGACGGTACGCATCTCGTCATACCGGGGCTGGTGAACGCCCATCATCACGTGGGGTTGACGCCCTTCCAGCTGGGAAGCCCGGACCTGGCGCTGGAGCCGTGGATTGTGGTGCGGACGATGAACCGGGACGTGGACAACTACCTGGACACGCTATACTGCGCCATTCAGATGATCGAGGCGGGCATTACCACGGTTATGCACAATCACGCCACCTGGCGGAAGACGGAAGGCGGCGGGTTCCATGAATCGGGCGCCCACGTAATGCAGGCGTACCAGGACGCGGGGATGCGGGTGGCTTTTTCCTTCTCGCACCGGGACCAGAACCGGGTGGCCTACGAGGACGATGACAAGTTCCTGGCCACGATACCCAAGGACCTGGCCGAGCGGATCAAGAATCGGCTGGTGGAGACCCAGATGTCCACTGAAGAGTACATCGCCCTATTCGAGGGGCTGAGCCGGGACTTTGGAGAAGATCCACGAATCCGGGTGTTTCTGAGTCCCGGGAACGTGCAGTGGTGCTCGGACGGGTTCTTGACGGCGGTGAAGGAGGCGGCAGGCCGGCATGGGACGGGGGTGCACATTCACCTGCAGGAGAGCTTCTACCAGAAGCTGTACGGCATGCGGACGTGGGGGAAGACGCCGCTGGCGCACCTGCGGGACCTGGGGTTTACGGGGCCGGAGGTCTCCTGCGCCCACGGGGTGTGGATCACGGACTCGGACATTCGGACGCTGGCGGAGACGGGGACGATGGTCTGCCATAACGCCAGCTCCAACCTTCGGCTGAAGAGCGGCATCGCGCCGCTGAATCCGATGCTGGCCAGTGGCGTGGGGGTGGCGCTGGGCATAGACGAGGCGGGGATCAACGACGACAACGACATGATCCAAGAGATGCGGCTGGTGCACAAGATTCACCGGGAGCCGGGGGTGTACAGTCCTGCGCCGACCTCACATCAGGTGCTGCGTTTGGCGACGGAGAATGGTGCAAGAGCGACTTTCTTTGGCGACGACGTGGGGACGCTGGAGGCGGGGAAGCGGGCCGACGCGGTGCTGGTGGACATGAACCATATCAATGAGCCGTACCTTGACGCCGATGCAAACGTGGTGGACGCGCTGTTGTACCGGGGTCGGGGCGTGGACGTGGACACGGTGGTTGTGGACGGCGAGGTGCTGATGCAGGGGCGGCAGATGACGAGGGTTAACAAGAGCGAGGTGTGGCGGGCGTTAAAGGATTTTCTTTCCCGGGAGTTGAGCGAAGCTGAGCTGGAGAGGATTGAGGTGGCGCAGGAGCTGCTGCCCCACGTCAACAAGTTCTACGGCCAGTGGCATCTGGAACAGGGGGATTCCCACTACCAGTACAATCAGAGGGTGTGATTTATTCCTTCAGGCGGCCAATTGGGTGATTGGTTGCGTCATGCTAGTTTGAGAACTAAGAGGGAGGTAAGGACAGCAATGGGTTCTGAAGCAGTTACGTATTCGGTTGAGGACTTTGTGGGGTTTGTCAACAAGACTATCCAGAAGGTGGGGACGGGGCCGGAGGCGCTGGAGGCTATCGGCGCGAACCTGAGGCGGCTGGTGATGGAGGGAGGCGATCTTACCGCTCAGGGGGTGCCGGCGGAGAATCCGGGTGGGCTTACGGGGCGATGGCTCCATAAGGAGGAGGGAGGCGATTTCCAGCTTTCCGTGACGTATTTCCCGCCGGACGAGCCGACGCCGGTGCACAGTCACTATCGCTGGGGCGTGGAGTGCGTCATTCACGGGGAGGAACGGTTCACGGTGTGGGAGCGGCAGGACGATGCCGACAAGCCGGGGCGCTCCCACCTGAATGTGGTGTCCGACGGAAAGATGACGCGGGGCGACGTGCGGGCCTGGTACGACCCGCCGAAGAACGTGCATCGCCAGTGGGCGCAGGGGGACAAGCCGGTCTGCCTGGCGCTGCTGATGGGCGGCGATGGCGCGCGGGAGCATATTTTTGACCTGGATAAGGGGACGTTTGAGGACGCAGTAGCGCGGTAGCGGGACAGGTTTGTTGGGGATTTTTGGGTAGTAGAGAGGGCGGGTTTGAAACCCGCCCCTACCGGTTGAGCGCCGATATTGTGATGCCCACTATGGCTTATTCAAGAAGTCGTAGTTCTCTTTTATTGAATCTGCCACAGCTTTGTGTATGATCTTAAAGTCTTGTGCAAGAGCCAGAGCCTTATAAGGTGTGTTAGACCTACTGATGTTTGCCTTAACTAGTTCCATGGCCACTTCAATTGCTTGCTTATCGACATTCATTACATCTCTCCCTTTGTAGATGCTACTATGCGGTATTCTGAGACCAGCCAACCAATAGTCTTGGTAGTACAGCACTACCCAGTTGGTAAAAGACGTACATTCGCATTACCCTTTATGGTAATGTCATTGTATCTTAAATTCCAAGCGGGTGTAAATAAATATGAACACTTATGCGCTTTGCAACGCCAACATTATCGATTGCACGAGCAGGGACCCGATTGTGGGGGGGACGCTTGTGGTGAGCGGCGGCCGGATTCAGGACGTGGGGGCGGCCAACAGCGTGTCGATTCCTCGTGACGCCCGGATGGTGGACGTGGGAGGCCGGACGGTGATGCCGGGGCTGATGGACGCTCACGCCCACATGGCGCTGCTGGAGGCGAGGATAGCCGAGTACGAGGACAAGCATCCCGGGGCGGTCTTCGCGTACTCGGTGGCGCGCAACATCGAAAATACGCTGATGCAGGGATACACGACGATCCGGGACACGGGCGGATGCGATTGGAGCTTCAAGGAGTCGGTGGACCGGGGGATGATTCCGGGGCCGCGGATGTTCGTGAGCAACGGGCCGATTTCGCAGACGGGGGGACACGGGGACCACCGGCTGCGACACGACCGTCGGAGCGAGCATCACGACCACCCGCTAATGGCAGGCTCGTCGATTGCGGACGGAGCGGACCAGGTTAGGTACGCGACGAGGTGGCAGCTGCGAACGGGGGCCGACCAGATAAAGATTATGGCGGGCGGCGGGGCAGCTTCGCCCACGGACGCGGTGGAGGACCCGCAGTACACGGTGGAGGAGCTGGCGGCGGCGGTGTACGAGGCGCGGGCAGTGCGGAAGTACGTTTGCGCCCACGTGTATGTTCCTGAGGGAATTATGAACTGTGTGAAGGCAGGGGTTCGGTCGATTGAGCACGGGAACTTCATGGACGAAGAGTCGGCTTCGCTGATGAAGGAGAGCGACGTTTTTCTGGTGCCGACGCTGGCCATCTTCGAGATGTCGAGCAGGTACGGGCGGAAGAACGGAGCGCCGGAGTCGATGCTGCAGAAGATAAACGCCGTGCGGGACGTGGGGGCCCAGAGCCTGGAGATAGCGCAGTCCGTTGGGCTGAAGATCGGGTCCGGGTCGGACGTATTCGGGCCTTACGCGGAGGGCAGGGCGCTTTCGCTGGAGCTGCAGGCGGGGGTGCTCGGGCCGATGGAGAGCCTGATCTGCGCCACGCGCAACAACGCAGAGCTTTTCGGCATCGTCGACGAGGTGGGAACTCTGGAGGCGGGGAAGCTGGCGGACGTGATTATCGTGGACGGGGACCCGCTGGAAGACATTCGGATTCTGCAGGACCAGGATAATGTGAAGGTGGTGATGCAGTCCGGTCGGGTGGTGAAGGGGGAGTTGTAGGGGCGGCCGTTACGGCAACGAGATTCCTCGACTTCGCTGCGCTACGTTCGGGATGACGTGTGGGTAGAGGGGTGAAGAGTGGGCCCCCGCATTCGCGAGGGAACGGGGAGGGGTGGATCCCAATAGATTGTGTTTGGAGCGCTTCCACCCTCACCTCAATCCTCTCCCACGATGGGAGAGGAGGAAAGAGGGAGCGGAGAGGGGGGTTAGAGGCCGCGGACCAGTTGGCCCTTTTGCCAGTCGTAGTCGACGTCGCCTTCGTAGAACCTGTCGGGGTTTTCGACGGCCCAGATCTGCTTTCGGATGACGAAGTTGTCGGGCTCCAGCTCCACGCCTTTTCTCCAGAGGACGAGGGCCTTCTCCACCTGTCCGGCGTTGTACAGGGACAAGCCTTGGTCGAAGAGCCGGACGGCTTCGGAGTGGCTGCTTTCCGAATCGGTGACGTTGGCGTCCTTGGGGGAGTCCTGTTGAGGCGTTTCTCCGGTGGCGGCCCAGGTCGCGGCTATCTGCCTGTAATTGGACTTGATGATGTCAAAGCCGGAATACTTCAGGTAGCGAATGACGCCGTCTTCGTCGATGAAGATGGCGTTGGGGATGGCCTTGAAGCCGAAGATGCGGCTGAGGAGGTTGTTGCGGTCTATGACAGTGGGGAAGGTGGCGCCGGCGTCTTCGACGAAGGGGCGGGCCTTGTCCGCGCCCTGGGCGTCGACGGCGACGGAGAGGATAACGACGTCTTTTCCGCCGTGCTCAGTGAAGAATTGCTGCCAGACCGGCAGCTGACCGCGGCATCCTCACCAGGAGGCCCACATGAAGACGATCACCTTCCTGCCCCTGTAGGAGGAGAGGGAGATGAGGTTGCCGTGGAGGGACGGCAGGGTGAAGTCCGGGGAGAGGTCGCCGACTTCGGGATAGCTGGGAGCGATGGTGGTCATGGGTGTCTCCTTTGGTGGGGCTAGGGATGGCCGGGGAGGCCCGGCCGGTGGGTGCGCAGCAGATATACGGAGGTGCGGGCGGTGAAGAATAGGTCGCGGCGGTCGGGGCCGCCAAAGGCCAGATTGGCGGGCACCTCCTGGAGCTTGATTGTTCCGAGGTGGGAGCCGTCGGAGTCGAAAACCCAGCAGCCGCCGGCGCCGGTGCAGAAGATTTTGCCGTCCACGTCCACCTTCATGCCGTCGGGGACGCCGTCTTCGGCGGAGGACATGTCGGCGAAGATGCGGTTGTTGGTCAGGGAGCCGTCGGGCTGAACGTCGAAGGCGCGGATGTACTGGTGGGGGCAGACTTCGCTGCGTTCCTTCTCGTCGATGCAGGACTCGTCGAGGCGGCTGATGGCGACGTACATGGTCTTTTCGTCGGGGGAGAAGGCGAGGCCGTTGGGGTACTCGCATTCGTCGGTAGCGACGGAGAGTGATCCGTCGTTGGCAATCATCATCACGCCGGCGAAGTCCAGTTCACGTTCTTGGGCGGGGAGCCTGCCCGCGGGGTCGGTGAAGTAGATTGTGCCGTCGGAGCGGCAGACAACGTCGTTGGGGCGGTTGATGCGCTTGCCATCGTAGCAGCTGGCGATGTCGGCCCATGTGCCGTCGTTCTGCTGGCGGGTGACGCGGCGGCGGCTGCCTTCGCACATAATCATGCGGCCATTAATGTCGAAGGTGGTGCCGTTGCCTTCGCCGGAGTCCGTGCGGACTATCTGGGTGCCGGTGGCGCGGCTCCAACGCAGCTGGAGATCCCGGCGGATGTCCACGAAGTAGATGAAGCCGTCGGGGCCCCAGAGGGGGCCTTCGGTGAAGCGGAAGCCGGTGCAGGCCATCTCCGGGTAGGTGACTTCGAGGATGTGGGAGAGATCTTCGTTCAAGGAGTCTCCTTACAGCGTAGGGGGTGATTCAAGGATAGGGGGAAGGCGATATTGTCGTCAACAAGTAACGGTTCTGATAGGATAGGGCGATGTCAGGATCGATTGCGCTGGCTGGGGGCGACGAGTTTCGCTCCGGCTGCAGAGGGATGGACACGGCGCTGCTGGAACTTTCGGGTTCCGACAGTCCGTCGGTGCTTGTGATTCCGACGGCTGCGGCCGCTGAGGGCAGGCCGGATCTGGCAGCAGCCAACGGAGTTTCGTACTTCAAGAGCCTGGGAGCGCGGGCGCTGCCACTGATGGTTGTCAACGCGGAGGACGCGAACGTGCCCGAGCTGGCGGTGGCGCTGGAAGGGTTTTCTCACGTGTACTTTTCGGGCGGGAGTCCGGACCATCTTCTGGGGGTGTTGAAGGGATCGCTGCTGTTGGAGCGGATATTGGAGTGGAGGCGAGAGGGGGGCGTATTGGCCGGGTCCAGCGCAGGGGCGATGGTGATGGGAGAGTATATGCGGTCGCCGAAAGGGGGCCAGTGGGTGGAGGGGTTGGGAGTGTGTCCCGGCGTGGGGGTGCTGCCGCATCACGAGGGACGGGACCCGGGGGAGGTTTCGGCGAGCCTGGAGGGAGCGCTGCCGGAGGGGGTAAACGTGCTGGGGATTGACGCGCAGAGCGGCTGCCTGTTCAGCGACGGGGGTTGGGAGGTGTTGGGAGAGGGGAACGTTACCTTATACCGCGAGGGCAGGTGGAGCCGTTACGGTCCCGGAGAGAGATTCTTCACGGAATCTCCGAATGGGGCAGCCGGCGGGCTGCTGAAGGGGTAGGCGGGGCACCCGACAGAGTCGGCGATTACACAAATAGGCTAGGAGGCATTCCATGTCCGAGTTGAACGCAATGCTGGCACAGGTTGATCAGAACTTCGATGAGCTTCTTTCTCTCCATAGAGACCTGGTGCGGATACCTTCCGTGAATACGGGGTTCATGCCCACGGGCAACGAGACGGAAGCGGCGGAGTATTGCCGGGAGTGGCTGGAGCAGCGGGGCATTTCGTCGGAGATACTGGAGTCGGACAAGGACCGGGGGAACCTGATTGCGCAGATGCCCGGCGAGTCGGGGAAGAACAAGCTGCTGCTGATGTCGCATCTGGACGTAGTGCCGGTGGAGGACGCGGCGAAGTGGGACTACGATCCCTTCGGGGCGGAGGTGGACGAGGGACGGGTCTTCGGTCGGGGAGCGTCGGACTGCAAGGGGCTGCTGGCCTGCCAGATGATGGCGATGAGTTTGCTGCAGCGCAATGGGGTGCAGCTTTCGGACAACCTGACGCTGGCGTCGGGGGCCGACGAGGAGAGCGGGGGGCGGTACGGGTTCGGCTGGCTAGCGGAGAACCATCCGGAGAAGATTCGGGCGCCGCTGGCGGTGAACGAGGGGGGAGGGACGCATCTGAACGTGGCGGGTACGACGACGTACCTGCTGGGAGTGGGGGAGAAGGGAAGGCTGGAGGTGAAGCTGGACGTTAAAGGGACGAGCGCCCACGCTTCGACGCCGTGGCTGGGGGATAACGCAAACTTCAAGGTGGCGGAGATTCTGAAGCGGCTGGAAGCCTACGAGGCGGAGCGGGATACTTCCTCGTCTATCTTCAACTACCTGTCGAGCATGGCGATTGAGGACGTGGCGACGCCGGAGAACGTGGATGCGATTATCGAGGAGGTGGGGAGCCGGAACCGGCAGCTTAGTTCGATTCTGAGGGCGCTTTCGCGGATGACGCTGACGCCTACGATGATTGAGGGAGGGATCAAGTCCAACAGTGTGCCGGAGATGTGCCGGATTACGTGCGACGTGCGGACGCTTCCCCACCAGGACGACGGGTATACCCGGAGGGAGCTGGAAGGGATTCTGGAGGGGATCGACGGGGTGCAGGTAGACATCGACTATATGGCGGTGCCGAACAGCTCCGATTACGAGACGGACTTTGCCCGGCGCATCCAGGAGGCGACGAGCCTGAGCCTGGAGAGCCAGGACCTGAACTGGATACCTTCGATTTCGACGGGGTTTACGGATTCGCGCTTCCTGCGTCCGCTGGGGACGGTCACTTATGGGTTCAGCGGCTCACACCCGGAGGATGATCCTATGCTGGACCACGTTCACGGGACGAACGAGTCCATCGGGGTGAAGAGTCTGGTCAGCGGGACGAAGATAATGCTGGCGCTGGCCTATGACCTGCTGGCGGTGAGGTAGGGGGGAGGGATTGATTCTGTAGGGCGCCGCTGGAATTTAGATTTGACAGGCGTTCTGCTGAGTGGTATTTTGGCTGCACTTGCTCCCCGTCCGCTCGTTTATGGTCTTTGATCATATTCACCGGGCGGGTGTTTTTTTTGAGCGAGACTTGCGCTGAAGGAGCGTTCTCAGGTTCGAGACTTTGGAGTGATTGACAGAGGGATGTACAACCATTATCATAGTTTTCACTTACTCCCCGTCCGCAGCGGCTGTGGTTTCGACCATAGCCCCCGGGCGGGTGTTTTTTTTATGCGCATAATCGTATTCATAGACGGTCAGAATCTGTATCACCTAGCAAAGGATGCTTGGGGATCTAAGGCATCGTCCGAATATAGTTGGCCTAGTTATGACGTCGATAAACTCGCTCATGCTTTGGCTAATGCTACAAGTGGTCGCATCCTCTCCGAGATCCGATTCTATACGGGTGTGCCCAATCCAAGGATGGGAACTAAACAGGCATTCTGGCACGATTTCTGGTCGAGCAAAACAAGGCTCTTGTTGAATCAGGGAATTTACGTCTACAGGGGTAGGGTGAATGTTGGGGGACAAGAGAAGGGGGTGGATGTTAGCCTGGCAATTGATTTGATCCAGGCTACATACGAGGCTCGATACGAGGCAGCTTTAATAGTGAGCCAAGACTCAGACTTTGGCCCTGCGGTTCGGTTAGCCAAGCAGATAGCCAAGGGTCAGAGCAGGATGTTGTCGTTCGAGTCATGGTATCCGGTGGGGCCAGGAAGCCGGTCGCGTAGAGGGGTTCCGGGGACTACGTGGCGTCCGATTGAGAAGGAAGTCTATGACGCCTGTCTGGATTCCAGGGATTACCGTCCCAAGAGGGTGTCGCTGAGTTAGCAGCGGCCTTGTAAGGGTTAGGCGGGGGCCATCCGCTCCAGCTGGTTGCCGACGTGGGACTGGATGAGGTCCAGGGTGTCGAAGTCCCACTCCGAGACGAAGATGATGGCGGTGCCGGGCCTTCCCATGCGGGCGGTACGTCCGATGCGGTGGACGTACTCTTCCAGGTTGTCGGGCACGTCGTAGTTGATGACGTGGGAGACGGCGGGGATGTCGAGGCCTCTGGATGCCACGTTTGTGGCGACGAGGATGCGAAGCTCCTTGGCGCGGAAGCGCTTGATGACGCTGTTGCGCTGGGACTGAGTCATGTCTCCGTGGATGGCCTGGGCGTCGAAGCCACTTCGGCGGAGATTGCGCTCCAGCTTGTCGACGCCAACCTTGGTGCGTCGGAAAATGAGGGCCTGGGTTATTGAGTCCGGCGCCTTCAGGAGATTGCCAAGCAGCCTGGTGCGGTCTCGTTCAGCGACTTCGTAGTAGACCTGTCGAACTTCCTTGACGGGCTCTGCTTCGCCGCCGACTCTAATCCATTCGGGGTTGCGCAGGTAGCGATGGGCGAGGCTGCGTATGGGCCCGGGCATGGTGGCGGAGAACAGGAGGGTCTGGCGGGAGCGTGGGGTGCGACGCAGGATGTAGGCGATGTCCGGGGCGAAGCCGATGTCCAGCATCTGGTCCGCTTCGTCCAGGACTGCCGTCTTCACCTCGTTGAGCCGGATGGTGCCGCGCTCCATGTGGTCCATGAGCCGTCCGGGTGTGGCAACGATAATGTGGGAGGGACGGTCCAGGGCGGTGAGCTGCTTGTTCATGGACTGCCCGCCGTAAATGGCGACGGTCTTGACGCCCCGGTATTCGCCCAGGCGTAGAATTTCGTCCCGCACCTGCATGGAGAGTTCACGAGTGGGCGTGAGGATGAGTGCCTGGATATCGGGCGACCGGGTGTCGACCATCTCCACGAGGGGGATGCCGAAGGAGGCGGTCTTGCCGGTGCCGGTTTGGGCCTGGCCGACGACGTCCTGGCCGGATTTGACGAGGGGGATTACCTCTGCCTGGATGGGCGTCGGTTCGCCGTAGCCCATGGCGGCGAGGGAACGGGCCACGGGGGCGGAGACGGTTATCTCGCCGAAGTTCAGGGATATGGGCAAGTTTTCAACATCGGTCTGGACTGCGCCGTTCGTGGATGCAACGGGCGCCGTTTGTGGCTTGGACTTTCCTCTGCGGCGGCGACGGCGGCGGCGCTTGGGCCTGTGTCCGTTTGCCTGGGAATTTGAGCCGTTGGCGCTATGGGATGGGGAAGGGGGTGGCGCGCTGGGAAGGGTTTGGGTGGCGACGGTCGTCGAGGGTTCAGAGGGTGAAGTATCTTCCGAAGGGTCGGACTTGGTTGGCTGAGACTTGGGTGTCTCTTTAACGAATAGGGTGGTGAACTTGCGAATTACTGGTCGAAGAATGTAAAGGGCCTCCGGGTTGTTGAAGTGGAGAGAGGTTGGGGCATAAAGAAGGGGCGCTCCACCCCAGGGTGTGCGCCCGACGTTGAGTCCTATGTACTTGTATTAGCATCAACTCCGCTCTATGGATAAAGTATCACAGCCTGTGGGACTATGTCAAAAGGGGGTGGCACGGGGGTTGGGGGATTCCGTGGTGAAACGGCGAGACGAGGGCGGCGGGTCGTTTTGCTTGACGGGGGATTGGTTCGTCTCTACACTGCGGTCAGGAGACGCAGAGAAACGTCGATGCCGGACGTGGGATTCGTCGGCGCTTCGGTACGGAAGGGAGACGGAATGTTTAGCCAGGAACAGATGATGGAGATAATTCAGAAGCGTCGAGGAGACGCAGTGATCGTGACGGTGGAGAGGGCCAGCGTGGCCTGGCCGAAGATCAGCACCATGCCTGCCCGGGACGTATCGCCGACGGTGATGGGGAAGGGTTCCTCCTTCGCCCTGGGGGTCTGCCTGGCCCAGCCGGACACCAAGGTCATCGTCTTCGACGGGGACGGGAGTCTTCTGATGAACCTGGGGACATTGACCACGGTCGGCAACATGAAGCCGAAGAACCTCTACCACTTCGTGCTGGAGAACGGGATGTACGCCACGACGGGCGGGCAGCCGATTCCGGGCCAGAACGAGATTTCCTTCTCAGGGATGGCGGAGGATGCGGGGTATGTGAATGGGTATGACTTCGACGACCTGGAGGACTTTGACGGCCGGATAGACGAGGTTTTGAACGCGGAAGGGCCAGCTTTGATTTGCGTGAAGACTACGCCTAATCCGCGATTGCCGGGGCAGCGGCCGATGGAGAGGTCCGGGACACGGCGTCGGACCATCCGGGAGGCGGTTTCAGATCTTCAGAGCAGCTTGGCCGGAGGGTAGGGGTTCACCCTCGTCACAGCCTTCCCCCTTGACGATGGGATAGTTGCTTTCTTGGTCTGTGGCGGATGGCGGGAAATGGGGTCCCGCCTTCGCGGGAAAGACGAATGGGTAAGTCGCCGGTCTAGGAAGCCAGGGTTGCGTCTACGCTGAGTTCCACGTTGCCCTTGAGGGCCTGGGAGACGGGGCAGCCGTCCTTGGCCGCTTCGGCGGCCTCAGCGAAACCGGCAGCGTCGATGCCGTCGACCCAACCCTTCACGGTCAGGGCGCTGGAAACCACCTTGGGGCCGCCATCGACCATTGCGAAGACGACTTCAGCGCTGACTTCGAGCTTCTTCGGTGTGGCGCCACCTCCGTCCAGGCCGTGGGAGAAGGCCATTGCGTAGCAGCTGGCGTGGGCGGCGGCAATCAACTCCTCGGGGCTGGTGCGACCGTCGGCTCTTTCGGACCGGGATGCCCAGGTCACGGGCAGGGACGCGAACGCCTTGCTGGTGGCGGCGTCGAGGGCGCCTTTGCCCTGAATGAGATTGCCTTCCCAAGTTACTTCCGCCCTTCTGATGGCCTTCATTGAATGCTCCTTTGTAATTGATGTGACTACATACTACTATAGTTGGGGGTTGGGGGCTAATTGATGTGGGTGGTGGAAGACGGGTGGTTCGCGTATTGTTGCTATTGGGGAGATAGTTATTAGGTTGGGTGTGCACCCCCATCCTAACCTTCCCCCATCATGGGGGAAGGGAGAAGAGACCCTCATCCTCTATGGCGTAGAGGGTGAGATTTGGAGGAGGATTGCGATGATTACGAAGTTTGACAGCTTGTTTGCCGGTCACGTGGACGTGGAGAACGTGGGGTATAGCGGGACGCCGGTGAATGACCGGTCCTATTCCGACGAGTACCTGGCGACGGCCTTCGACAAGTCGTTGGCCATCGCCCAGCTGATGGACCGGAAGGGGTATGACACGCTGTGGCTGGCGGAGCACCACTTCCAGCCGGAGGGGTTCGAGTGCATCCCCAACGTGCTGATGCTGAGCGTGCATCTGGCTCACCAGACGGAGCGGATAAACTTCGGGTGCGGGTTCAACATCACGCCGATGTGGCACCCGCTGCGGCTGGCGGAGGACTACGCACAGGCGGATATCTTCACCAAGGGCAGGGTGATTTTCGGCGTGGGGCGTGGGTATCACACGCGTGAGGTGGAGACCTTCGGCGCGCCGCTGCTGGACCAAGGGGCGAACCGGGACCTGTTCGAGGAGCAGGTGGACATCATCTTGAGGGCGCTGACGGAGAGGCCGTTTTCTCATAAGGGCGAATACTATGAGCTGCCGCCGGAGGTGCCGTATCGGGGTTACGATCTGAAGGAGTTGACGCTGGTTCCTCGGCCCATCTATAGGCCGCTGGAGTGCTGGCAGCCGGTCCAGAGCGCAACGCCGCGGGGATTGGACTTCATGGTGAAGCACGGCATAAAGGGGCTTATTGGCGGGGGCGTGGCAGAAGGCGGCGCTATGGACAACACGGTGATCGCGTGGCAGCAGGCCCACGCCAGGGCGGGGAACCAGAAGGCGATGGGGGAGGATCTGAGCATCGGGTTCCACTTCTTCCTTTCGGACACGGTGGAGGAGGGGATTGAGCGTTATTCCAAGTTCTACGAGGAGAATATCAAGATGTTCGGGCCGCTGCGGCTGGTACGGGCTCTTTCGGACGAGCAGATAGAGGAGATGGGGAACCCGGAGACTGCGCCGAATGCGGGTCTTCCGACGATGGCGCAGGCCATCGAGGCGGGGGCGGTGCTTTGCGGCCCGCCGGGCCGTGTTATCGACCAGCTGAAGGGGTTGGAGAAACGTCTGCCGGGGTTGGAGAGGGTGAGCGTGAGTCATCCGGTGGGGACGCCGGAGTCGGTGGTGTTGGAGCAGCTGGAGTGGTTTTCCGAGGACGTGATGCCGGAGTTTGTAGGGCGGTAGGGTTTGGGAGGGGGAGTGTCACCCCCATCCGAACCTTCCCCCATCAAGGGGGAAGGGCTAAGAGGGGATGGAGGTGGGTGTTTGCCGTGCGGTGGTGTTGGGCTTAGACTAGGCCAAGCGGTCACATCGTTTTAGGAGGAGAGCTATGCGTGGAAATACTGCCCTGGCCAACGTGCTGAAGATGGAGGGGACTGAGCTTCTCTTCTGCTATCCGGCGAATCCGCTTATCGAGGCGGCGGCGATTGCCGGGATCCGGCCCATCATGTCGCGGACGGAGAGGACGACGGTAAACATGGCGGACGGGTTTACTCGGGTGACCAACGGTCGTCGAACGGGGGTGGTGGTGACGCAGTCGGGGCCGGGTATCGAGAACGCCTACGGCGGGGTGGCCCACGCATTTGCAGAGTCGGTGCCGATTCTTGTGATTCCGGGGGGGCCTCCGAGGGACAGGACGCAACAGCTTCCGAACTTCCCCGCCGTTGAGGCCTACGACAAGGTGCTGAAGTGGGGGGCGCAGGCGAACCAGGCTGGGCGTGTGCCTGAGATGATGCGTCGGGCGTACACTGCTCTACGGTCGGGGCGTCCGGGGCCGGTGATGGTGGAGGTGCCTGCGGACGTGGGGGAGGAGGAGATATCCGAGGAGGCGTTCGACTACCGTCCGGTGGGGCACATCCACAGCGCCGGGGACCCGGCAGACGTGAGGGAGGCGGCAAGGGCGTTGCTTAACGCCAAGCGTCCGGTGATCTACGCCGGACAGGGGGTGTTGTGGGCGGAGGCTTCGTCGGAGCTGGTTACGCTGGCGGAGTTGGCCAACGCGCCAGTGATGACTACGAACATCGGGAAGAGCGCGTTCCCTGAGAACCATCCATTGGCGCTGGGGACGGGGGCCAACACGCTGACCAAGATGGTACGTCATTTTCTGGATAGGTCTGACCTGGTGTTCGGCGTAGGTTGCAGCTTCACGACCAACCTGGCGTCCATTGGGGTACCCCCGGGGAAGACGATGGTGCAGTGCACGGTGGATGCGAGGGACATCAACAAGGAGCATCGCATCGATCATGCCGTCATCGGGGACGCAAAGCTGGTGCTGGGTCAGCTAATTGACGAGGTGCAGCGGCTGACGGGGGAGGATGGTAGGCGGGGAGAGTCGGAGCCAACGGGAGAGATTGCGCGGGTGAAGGGGGAGTGGCTGGAGGAGTGGATGCCGCGATTGACATCCGACGAGGTTCCCATCAATCCGTACCGCATCATCTGGGATCTGATGCACACGCTGGACAGGACGCAGACGATTGTGACGCACGACTCGGGGCACCCGCGGGACCAGACGATACCGTTCTACGAAGCGATTGTGCCTCGGGGGTATCTGGGCTGGGGGAATTCGAGCCAGCTGGGGTATTCGGTGGGGTTGAGCATGGGGGCGAAGCTGGCGGCGCCGGAGAAGACGGTGGTGACGATTATGGGGGACGCGGCGATAGGGATGGCGGGGATGGACATCGAGACTGCGGCACGGCTGGAGATTCCGATTCTGCTGGTGGTGTTCAACAATCACGTACTGAGCGGGTATTCGGTCAATTATCCGGTGGCGACGGAGCGGTTCGGTTTTACAAACCTGTACGGCAACTACGCGGACCTGTCGCAGGCGTTGGGGGGTTACGGGGAGCGCATCACGGATCCGTCGGAGATCGTCCCGGCCCTAGGGAGGGCGCAGGCGGCGATGGCAGGGGGGAAGCCTGCGCTGCTGGAGTTCATGACGAAAGAGGAGAACGCGCTGTCCCGGTATTAGGGGGATCAGATTATCCCAACGTTGCATAAGAAAATTGGGAACTGCCCGGAGGGAATAAGAATGAACCAATCTGAGGAACGCCAGCATCAGATTGAGATGGAGAGGGTCTTTCATCATTCGACAATTTTGGCCGTTCGAACAGAACGCCTCAAGCCTACTGCCTGCGGGTGGAATGGAAAGCACTACGGCACTTCTGATTGGGGCGTACTCGTCCAGATGGCTCGCGACGAGGACTTTACGGGCAACATTTATGGGCGGCGGGTATGCAGGTCTTGCCTCGAATATGCTCCTGCATAAGCGGATACCAAACTAAGTTAATCGTGCCACCCGAAAAAGCCGGTGTTGTCGACTTAGGGTAGGCCCGTCAGGTGAGGATGCGGTCGCCGAAGAGGCGGGCGGGGTTGTTCCAGAGGATGTTTTGCTTGTTTTCGTCGGTGATGGGTTGGTGCAGGAGTTCGGGGAGGGCAACGTGGGGAGCGGGAGCGTCGGTGTGGGGATAGTCGGTGTTCCAGATAAGGTTGCTATCGCCGAGGATGTTGATGACGGAGGGCAGGGCCTCTTCGTCGGCGTCGGCGGCCACGAAGATCTGGCGCTTGAAGAACTCGGTTGGGGTCAATTCGAGATTGTTGTCGTCCCAGAAGACGGACTGGCGACCGACGGAGTGGTCGTCGAGGCGACCGAGCCAGAAGGGTAGCCAGCCGGCGTTGCCTTCGAGGAAGCTGGCGCGGAGGGTGGGGTGCTTCTGGAGGATGCCGGTGTAGATGAGGTGGCCCATGGAGATCATGTTCTCCATGGGGAAGCCGATGGCGTGGTTCAGGGCGAAGAGGGCGCCGGTGAGGCCGCGGTAGCGCTGGCCGGCGTGGGGGGAGCCGCTGCCCGCGCCGTGGAAGGTCACGGGGATGTCGAGTTCGGTAACGAGGTTCCAGAAGGCATCGTACTCGGGATAGTGCCAGAATTGGCCTTCCCGGGGTCGGGGCATCATTACGGTTATGGCTCCCAACTCGGTGACGGCGCGGCGGGTCTCCTCGACGGCGCGTTCGAGATCGTAGGGCGGGAGTTCGACGACCATCTTGAGGCGGGAAGGATCGGCGCTGCAGAAGTCGTGGGCCCAGTTGTGGTAAGCGCGGGCCAGCGCCCACATGAGGTCGGGGTCTTTATCAGTCTGGCGGAGGGGAGCAGAGCCGTGGCCGGGGATGCAGACCATCTTGTCCCAGCCGTATTTGTCCATGTCTTTGAGGCGGCTTTCGGCGCTCCACCAGTGGTCGTAGGCCTGGCCATACTTTTTCCGCAACCCTACGTATAGCTGGTTGGGGCGTCGCTTCCAAACGGAGGTGGGGAGACCTTCGGAGTCGCCGGGGAAGAGTTCGCCGGGCTCGTAGCGGAAGATGATGCGGTTCTGTACGTGCTCGACGACGGGACGCCGGTCGTAGAACTCGGCCTCCACGTAGTTGTCCCAGATGTATGGGGGTTCCTGCATGTGAGCATCGGCGTCGATGACCTTGAATCCGTTGCGCATGGGGCGTTCCTCCTGCTTGGTAGGGCAATGATACCAAGTTGGGGGGAGGATGGGGAAGTTGCCGCTGGTTATGCGGGGTGTTAAGGTTCGTCTATTCCGGGCTGAAGATTGTGGAGCGCGTTGATGGCAGAGGGCAGAGTTAAGAAGGTTGACCTTGTTATCGATAGGGGCGTGGTGATATCCATGGATGCCCAGCGGAGGATTTTCAATCCGGGATACGTGGCGGTGGACGGGGGAAAGATAGTGGGGGTGGGGCCTTTGAGGGAGGGATGGTACGAGGGCCGGGAACGGATAGACGCATCTGGGATGGTGGTGATGCCTGGAATCGTCAATGCCCACGATCATCTGGACCAGTCGGTGTACCGGAGCTTGTTGGACCACAAGCGGGTTTCGAGGGACAACCTGCTTCGGCTGGCGCAGGGGCTTACGAGGGAGCGGGCCAGGGCAGCCGCCGCATCGAGCCTGCTGGAGTTACTGAAGTATGGCGTTACGACCACGCAGGAGAACCACTGGACGCACTTTCATCAGGACTCGACGGACGGGGTATGTGAGGCGATACAGCAGTCGGGGATGAGGGGCGTGGTGTCGCGAGGGATCAGCGATGAGGAAGAGTTCACGCCGGCTGAGTTCATCGAGAGGACGGAGGACGTGCTGGAGGACCTGGGCAGGCTGGAAGCAGAGTTCGATTCGGACCGGATCATGATTACGTCGGAGCCGACGACTATCATCCGGTGCAAGCCGGACACGGTCAGGGCGATGAGGGAATGGGCGCTTAAGCGGGAGAAGATGTGGCACATTCACCTGGCGCAGACCAGCGACGAACTGGAGGAGGCGATGGCGAAGGTGGGGATGGGAAGCGTGCAGTATGCCGAAAAGCTGGGGGTGCTGGGGCCGGAGATGCTGGCTATTCATTGCAGTGGACTGCTGGATGAGGAGGTGGAGCTTTTCGGGAAGTACCAGGTTAACGTTTCGCACTGTCCATTGACGGTGATGCGGGGAGGAAACCGTGTGCCGCCCATCTGGGAGATGGGGCGGCTGGGCGCCAGGGTGGCGGTAGGGACGGACGGTTCGGCGACGAACAACGGACAGAATCCGTGGGAAGCGATGAAGATGGCGATCTACATGCAGCGGGTGCGGTTTGGAGACAGGTACTTGGGGTCGGCGGAGGAGGCGCTGGAGTTGGCGACGGTGAAGGCGGCTGCCGTGCTGGACATGGGGGACAGGGTGGGTTCGCTGGAGCCTGGGCTGGAGGCGGACGTGGCGACGTTCCGGCTGGACCAGCCGCATCTGCTGCCGGGGGCGCGGCTGGTGAACAACCTGGTGTTTTCGGGTTTGAACAACATGGCCGATACGGTGCTGGTGGGTGGGAAGGTCATTTTGAGGGAAGGTCGGGCGGTTCTTGTGGACGAGGAGGAGGTTGTTGCGCGGGTGCGGGAGGCGCAGGCGGGGATGATTCGGGAGGCAGGAATGGAGGGGGACGTGGGTGGGCTTTCGACGTGGCCTGAGATTGGGTGAGAGAGATGGCAGTTGGTAGGGAGTGTGGGTTCCGGCATTCGCGGAATCAGGAGGGGGCTGTGGCGGTGAAAGGGGAAATCACCCCCATCCGAACCTTCCCCCGTCAAGGGGGAAGGGCGAAGAGAGGAGGGGGATCAGGGTGTTGGAGATTTGAAGGTTAGGAGAATGAACCGATGAGTGAAGAAGGTAAGGTTGCCGTTGTAACAGGGGGTGGGACGGGAATAGGGAGGCTCAGCGCGTTGACGCTGTGGAGGGAGGGATTTTCGGTGGCGGTGTGCGGTCGGCGTCTGGAGCGGCTTGAGGCCGTGGTGGAGGAATCGGGGATGCCGTCGTCAAGGGCGCTGGCGGTGAGTGCGGACGTAGGCAATCCTGACGACGTTGATGCGCTGTTCGCAAAGGTTGTGGAGAAGTTCGAGCGGGTGGATCTGCTGTTCAACAACGCGGGGATGGGGGCGCCGCCGCTTTCGGTGGAGGAGCTCAGCTTCGAGCAGTGGAAGCAGGTGGTGGACGTGAACCTGAACGGGGCCTTTCTGTGCACCCGGGCGGCGATGCGGATAATGAAAAATCAGGAACCCATGGGAGGTCGCATCATTAACAACGGGTCGATTTCGGCGCAAACACCGCGTCCGAACTCGGCGCCGTACACGGCCACCAAGCACGCCATGACGGGGTTGACGAAGTCGACGGCTTTGGACGGGAGGAAGTACAACATCGCCTGCGGTCAGATAGATGTGGGCAACGCGGCCACAAGGATGGCGGCGCGGATGGAGGAGGGGATTGAGCAGGCGGACGGATCGGTGATGGTGGAGCCGGTGATGGCTACAGAGCACGTGGCGGAGGCGGTGGCGCACATGGCGAACTTGCCACTGGACGCCAATATATTGTTCATGACGATCATGGCGACGAAGATGCCCTACACGGGCCGGGGTTGATTTTTGCCTTTTGCAATGGGCGTTTCGTAGGGTAAATTCTCTGCGGTGAGCCATGGAGCGGACGTGGCGTTCGCCGCGTCTTGGGAGGAGGGTGTGGAGTGCAAGGATATTGGCGGAAAATCGACGCGTTCTTGATATGTTGGAGACGGCCGATTAGGGGATTCTTTGCTTCAACTAGGTTACATAACTTATTGACAGCCAGAATTGGCCAAACCTAGAATCGACTTAGGCTCATAACATAGTTGTGACGGGCGTGAGATTTGCCCGTGACTTCAAGTCCGCAACGAGTGAATGATGCGGGCGAGTGGGCCGTGCTGAACATTGACGAAAGGGCAGGTCCGAGAGAGACATGTTACACATTCTGGTTGGAATAGTTGCGATAATAGTCTTAATCAGTGCGATATGCACAGGCGGAGATGAACCCGTGGAGGTGGCCGCAACTCCCACGCCTACGTCGGTTGCACCCACGCCGGCCCCGGCACCTGCTGCTACGCCTGCGGCGCCTGAGGCCACTGCGGCGCCCACGCCGGTGCCGACGATGGTTCCTGGCCCAACGGCGGTGGTAACGGCGGCGCCGGCGCCCACTACCGAAGCACCAACGGCGGAAGCGACGGCGCGTCCGCGGTTTGGACCTGACCCAACGCGGACCCAGCCCCCGACGCAGACCGCCCCGCCGATGATTGCGGCTTCCCGTCTGAAGGTCAGCATGACGCCGCCGGCCCACCAGATGACTGTGTTCTGGAAGGGTTTCCAGAGCTCCGGCGGGCCGCTATTTCCGATGTATGAAACGCTTCTGGGCAGCGATCGGGTGACGCAAGAGTTGTACCCGATGCTGGCGACGGAGTGGTCCATGGCACCGGATGGAAGGTCCTGGAACTTCAAGCTCCGGGAGGGCGTTCCCTTCTATCAGAACAGGCAGGCAACGACGTACGAGATGACAGCCGATGATGTGGTATTCACCTTTGAAAAGAACCAGGCCGACGACTACTCATGGCCTTCTCCATGCTGTAGGGAAATGACGGTGGAGGACTTCGACATCAGCGGCGACTACGACATCACGTTCAATCAGAACAAGGTGGACGTGACTACAGACTACCAGCTGGGCGGCCAGAACATCTTCTTTATCAGCAGTCGCGATCACTACGACGCCGTAGGAGATGACGGATACCAGGCGAGCCCCATAGGCACAGGGCCGTTCACTTTTGTGGAGTTCAGGACGAACCAGTACATCCTCTATGAGCGGGTGGAGAATCACTGGCGCAAGACACCGGAGTTCCCCGAGGTTCAGATCTTCTACGTGCTGGAGGACGCCACCCGGATGGCCATGCTGCTGACGGGAGAGGCTCACATTGCCGCCGTTCAGCAGTCGTTGATGCCGACAGTGGAGGAGCGAGGCTACATAAGAGTGCCCAGCACCAATCCCAGTTTTGCGCTGCTCGCGATAATTGGCGGACTCTATTACGAGGATGAGCGGGACCTGAGCGAGCCAATGACGGATGTGCGGGTGCGGGAGGCGATGAACCTGGCCATCGACCGGGACACCATCAACGAGGTCTTCTACCAGGGTAAGTCGCTGCCCATGCCGGTACCGGGGATCAAGCCGTTCCAGGACATCTACAAGTGGAACGCTTACCCCTACGATCCAGACCGGGCGAGGACGCTGCTGGCGGAGGCGGGATATCCGGAGGGGTTCGACTTTGAGTTTATCGTAGCCAAAATGCCGGGGATACCTGAAGCGCCAGAGATTGGCGAGGCGATGGCGCCCTACTTCCAGGATATCGGGCTGCGTCCAAACTTGAGGGATACCAACTTCGGCGATTTGGCAACCACATATCGAACGAAGAACGCAAGGAACAAGATACTGCTTTTCCGCGGCTCGGCGGTGGCGGACTTCCAGTGGATACGCGCCATTCAGGGCGAGCCCTATGGTGGGATAAACGCACCTGCTGACGAGGAGTTGAGAGGGCTGACGGACGAGTGGGAGATGATTGTGGACTCGGATGCGAGGAAGGTGGCGACGCAGGCGATAGGCGACTGGTTCTACAACTACTACTGGGCGATACCGTTGTTCTGGGTGAGGGCGGAGGTGGCGATTAACCCGGGAGTGGTCGCCGACTACACCTCGGACCAGATTCACTTTGGGCCCAGCCGCCATCACGAGTTTACGGTGCCGGTGTATCGGTAGCAGATAGCTCGTAAAGACGGAAAATATCAGAGGGGCCTCGCCATTAAATCAGGCGAGGCCCCTTGCTTTTGGGAAGCGGGCGGGCCTAGAGCAGGCGAATAAGAAGTGAAAGAGGTCTAATACACGTCAACAATAAGAAGGGGCGGTTCTTGAACCGCCCCTTCTTCATTTTCCGGGTTTGGGGGTTAGCTAGGCTTGGGGAACTTTGTCGCCGTAGAGGCGGGCCGAGTTGTCCCAAAGAATCTTCTTCATGTGCTCCCGGGAGATGGGCTGGTCGAGGAAAGCATCGACGGCGCCAGGGAAGGGGGCATCGGGGTGGGGGTAGTCGGTGTTGAAGATAATGTTCTCGCCGTCCATGTACTCAACAACCTGCTTGAGAGCGCCTTCGTCTGCGTCGCAGGCTATGAAGCATTGGCGCTTGAAGTAATCAGAGGGCATCAACTCGGCGCTGCCGGTGGACTCTTCGTGCTCCCGGAGGAATACGCCCTGCCGTCCTCCTGCGTGGTCGTCGAGGCGGGCGAGCCAGAAAGGCAGCCAGCCGGCGTTGGACTCGTAGAAGGCGGCTTTGAGGTTGGGGTAGCGTTCGAGGACGCCGCCGTAGATCATGCCACCAAGGGCGAGCATGGCGCCGACGGGGTGCATGAGGGCGTGGTTCAGGGCGCCGTACTTCTTGCGGATGGGGTCGAAGGACTGGGCGAGGGGGTGGGAGGCGCTGCCGTGCCAGCATACGGGTATGCCGGTTTCCTCGAGGGCCTGCCAGTAGGGTTCGTAGTCCTCGTCGCCCCAGGAGTTGTCGATATCCATGGAGGGATGGAAGATGCCGGCGATGTGGGGGGATTCGGCCATGCGGTATATCTCGGCTACGCCGGCTTTTACGTCTGCGGAGGTGGCGTGGGCGATGGCCATAACGCGTCCGTCCGAGTCGCTGCAGTAGTCGGCGGCCCAGTCGTTGTAGGCGGTGACGAGGGCTGCGTGAAGCTCGGGGTCCTTGGCCCAGACGTTGGAACCGAGGAGCTGGCAGTTGGTGGGGAAGGCGATGGCAACGTCGATGCCCTCACTGTCCATGTCCTTCAGCCGTTCGGTCATGGACCACCAGGACCTGTATGCGTCGCCGTAGCGCTCTTCCATGTGACTGAAGGTGGACTCGTCGGAGGCGATAACCTTGCCCTCGGGGTAGATCTCGCAGGGGCCGTAGGTGTGGATAATCTTGCCCGTGTGGCCGATGATGTTGGGGGCGCGGTGGGCGAAGGCCTGGGGCATGTAGTTTTTCCACATGTCCATGGGTTCCTGCAGATGACCGTCGCCGTCGATGACTTTTAGACCTTGCTTCATGGATATCTCCTCTCTGATATGGTCTTTTGAGGAGGGGCGGGTTTCAAACCCGCCCCTCCCGGTTGGGGTTGGTGTGGGGGGTCACCTCCATCCCAGCCTTCCCCCATCCAAGGGGGAAGGGAGAAGATGGTAGGATGCCGCTGTTCTTGTCTAGTTGCGTCCGCTGAGGAGGCGGGGGCCGTAGAGGCCGACGGAGTTATCCCAGAGGATCTTCTTCTTGGATTCGTTTGAGATGGGCTGCTCCAGCATGTTGGGTACGGGTTCTTCGGGGGCGGGAGCGTCGGGGTGGGGGTAGTCGGTGTTGAAGATGATATTGTCGTCGCCGATGTAGTTGATGACAAAGCCTATGGAGGGTTCGTCGGCGTCGGCGGCGACGTAGCACTGGCGGGCGAAGTATTCCTGAGGGGTCGCCTTGAGGGGCGTCTCGTCGAAGAATACGGATTGTCTGCCCTCGCAGCATTTTTCCAACCGGTTAAGCCAGAAGGGCACCCATCCGGCGTTGCCCTCCAGGATTGAGATGCGCATCTTGGGGAAGCGGTCGAGGATTCCGCCGTACATGAAATGTCCGATGGAGATCATGTTTTCAAAGGGGAATCCGATGGCCTGGGAGAGGGCTCGGAAAGCGCCGTCCAGCTGGTTGTAGCGGTCGGAGGACTGGGGGCCGCCGGGGCCGCCGCCGTGGAGGGAGAGGGGGAAGTCGAGTTCTTCGGCGGCTTCCCAGAGGGGGTCGTAATCGGACTGATGCCACCATGTGCCGTCCACGGGCTTGGGCATTTGAAGAGAAACGGCGCCAAGCTCACCGACGGCGCGTCGAGACTCCTTGACGAATTCTTCGATGTTGCCACCGGGGACGATGGCGACGAACTTCAGCCTGTCTGGGTTGGTGGCGCAGAACTCATAGGCCCAGTTGTTGTAGGCGCGGGAGAGGGCTGCGCCAAGGGGGGCGTTGGTGAAGGAAACGGTCATAGCAACCTGGGCGTTTGTGGCGAGGCAGACCTGCAGGTCCCAACCGACGCGGTCCATGTCCTCAATGCGGCTCTCGACGCTCCACCAGTTGTTGTAGCCGTGGGTGAAGCGGACGGGGATGTCCTGGGTGAGGGTTTTGGCACGGAGTGCTCCGGCGAACTGGTCGCCGGGGATATGCTCGCTGGCCTTGTAGGTGAGAAGGGCACGCTCCCAGACCCGGTCGATGATGGGGCGGTCGGCGTGGAATTCCGGCTCCACGTACCTGTCCCACATGTCGACGGGTTCGTACATGTGACCATCTCCGTCGATGACTTTAAATCCCTTATACATAGTAATACCTCCTAGTTGAAAATAGGTTATTGGCCCATACGGTACCGTTTGACGGCGTTCTCGCAGGTTATCTTGCGGACGACGTCATCGTCCAGCTGACCCATGGTGTTTTTGATGACCTGTCGGGAGTCGGGCCAGACGCCATCGGGGTGGGGGTAGTCGGATCCCCAGATGAGGTTATCGACGCCGATGTATTCGGCCATGTGACCGACGCAGGGGTCCTGCTGGAAGGTGGTTGCACCCTGGCGGTACCAGTATTCGCTGGGCTTGAGGTCCAGGGGCGGGTCGAATTTCTGGTCGAGGAGTCCGTCGGTGTACTTGATGTCCATGCGCTCTATGACGAAGGGGACCCAACCGGCGCCGCATTCGCCGAGGACGAACTGGAAGTTGGGGAAGCGCTGGCAGGCGCCACTCATGATGACGCTTACGAGCCATTCGGAGCCGGCGAGCTGGCCGAGGGGGGCGCTGGCGGCCTGGAAGGCAAGCTGGTTCTGGGAGGGAGCGCCGGAAAGATAGGCATCTTCAAAGTTGGATTCTTCTTCGGGGGGCTGGACCTTGATGCCGCCGCCCCCGCCGATGTGGAAGGAGATGGGCATTTGGGTTTCGGCGGCTGCTTCCCAGAGGGGGTCCCAGTAGCCGTCCCGGACGTAGATGGGTTTGACGGTGCCGCCGACGTAGAGGTCGGAGCCGCGCAGGCCCAGGGCGGCTACGCGTCGGAGTTCCTCGCCGGCGACGACGGGGTCGTGGACAGGGACGCAGGCGAGGGCGTACCAGCGGCCGGGGCGCTGGTTGCAGAAGTCGGCGACCCAGTCGTTGTAGACGCGGAAGGTGGCTTCGACGATTTCCGGGTCTTTGATGCGGATGCCGGCGGAAGTCATGCCGTAGAGGACTTCGGCGTCTACGCCGTCGAGGGCCATGTCATTCATGCGGAGGTCGGGATCGGTGGGATGGTAGCGGCCTTCGGCCATGCCGTCGAGGAAGCCCATTTCAATCATGCGGTCCATGCGGCGGAAGCGGTTTTTGAGGGTGGGGAGGAAGCTGAAGCCCGCGCCGCCAGCGACGCCGAGGACCTGGTCGCCGACGACCCAGCGTTCGCCTTCTTCAGTTGCGGTCACGTGGGGCATGCGGTCTTTGAGGGACTGGGGCGAGTTGTCGACGAAGAGGTCGCCGGGGAGCCAGCTCATGTCCACGTGGGAGTCGCCGGAAACGAGGTTGTATTCCATGGGGGCCTCCGAGGTGAGGATTGTCACCAATATACTACATTTTTGACGGTTGGGGTATCCGATTACGGGGATTGGTGAGGGTGGGAGATTCGTTTTCGGGAGTTTGTGCCTGGAGTCGATTCGATTTGGTAATCGACTGGGTATCAGTTTGTGCCTGAGATTATTCGTTTCAGGCGTGGGGAGTCGTTTGAAAAAAGTTTTGCAAACGAAGGGGGCGTCAAGCGTGGTTTCGGTGGGTGGGACTGCATTGATTGTTCGTATGTCGAGTAAGGCATGGGGGAAGGGTAGCAGGGGGTGGGGATTCTAGGCAATGGGGAGAATGGCAGTTTGGGGGGTGGGGTGGAAGACTATAGAGGATTCATATGTAGACAATTTAACTGGCCAGTTATATAATGTGTCTATATAAAGGGTAAGAGGCAGTTATGAAGCGGATTGGTGCGGCGAAATTCAAAGAGCAGTGTCTGGCGTTGTTGGACACGTTGGAGTCTGAAGGTTTGGTGGTAACTAAGCGGGGAAAGCCGGTTGCGAGGGTACTTCCGTACGAGAGTCGGGATGCGGACCTTATTGG
Source organism: uncultured Dehalococcoidia bacterium (assembly GCA_951812825.1). Classification (GTDB taxonomy): domain Bacteria; phylum Chloroflexota; class Dehalococcoidia; order Lucifugimonadales; genus JAPULR01. Next base: position 2,152,888 of record OX638324.1, read on the forward strand.
CAGCCTGAAGCACAAGCTGAAGGTGAAGGGGGACGTTTTCTCAACGGGTCTCAGATGGGATGCCAATGGTCAATCTTGATACGCATATCCTGATTTTCGCGTTGAATGGCGATTTGCGTTCAAAGGAAGAGCGTCTCTTGGCTCGGAATAGGTGGTCCGTCTCGGCGATTGTGTTGTGGGAGTTGGCGAAGCTGGTGCAGTTAGGTAGGGTTGAGGTGGACTTAGGCGATCGGGAAGTGCTGCGTACGCTTAGCCGGGTCCACGTGTGGCCGATTGATTTTGAGGTGGCCTTGGCGTCGACGCGGTTGGATTTCAGGAGCGATCCGGCGGATGAGATTATTGCTGCCACGAGCGTTGTTCACGACGTGCCGCTGGTGACTCGGGATGAGTTAATGAGGGGTTCCATGTTGGTGCGGATGGCTTTGTGAGGGGGTGGTTGAGGGGGGACGGGTGGCTATCGACGCGTAACAGTAGGGAATGGTAAGACGGGGCTTAGGCGGGGAGGTTGCAGACGTCGAGGGCGGTTAGGGTGAGGACTTTGGCTACTTCTTCCATGTCTGAGATGCGGATGTATTCGTCGGGGATTGTGTCGGACTCGGAGCCGCCGCCGGGGCCGAAGAGGAGGCAGGGGACGCCGGCCTGCCACAGGTGGCAGGTGTCGTCGCCGGTGTAGGAGTAGGGGAGGACGGCGCCGAGACCCTCGGGTTCGCCGCCGGTGACGGTGCGGTAGTGGCGCAGGACGGACTGGAGGATGTACTCGTCACGGGGGAGGTCGAAGGGTTCCATGACTACGCGGAAGACCTTGTGTTTGGGGTCGGGGGGCATTTCGATTTCGAAGCGGAAGTCTGGATCGGCGGCGGCGATGGCGTCGAAGGCGCGTTGGATGTCGGCCTTGACGGACTGGGAAGTCATGCCGGGGAGGTATCGAACGTCGACGATGACGGTGCAGAAGTCGGAGACGAAGTTGGGGCCTCGGAGGTCGTAGTCGCGTCCGCGTCCGCCGATGATGGCGCCGACGTTGATGCGGGGGAGGCCGGGGAGGTCTGCGCGGGGCTCGTAGGTGAAGTCCACGTTGCCGATGGCGGGAACGGCTTTGCACATGTTGGCGATGGCGTCGACGGCCTCCTCCTTGCGGCTGATGTGGCGGGAGTTGCCGAGGACGTGGACGGCCATTTCCAGGACGCCGGCGTGGACGGTGACGACGTTTTCGGAGCCGAAGGGTTCGGGGACGACGGCCATGTCGGCGAGGGGGCCGTTCTTGACGAGGTGGGAGGTGCCGACGCCGCCCTGAAGCTCGCCGACGACGCAGGCTAGGACGAGGTCGCCGTTGAGTTTCGTGCCGGAGAGTCGGACGGCCTCGGCGGCGGTAATCATGGAGGCGACGCCGGCCTTCATGTTGCGGATGCCGCCGCCGAAGATGCGGTTTCCTTCCACGGAGGGAGTCCAGGGGTCCCGGTTCCAGCCCATGGCGAGGGGGTCCATGTCTATGTGTCCGTTGAGCATGAGGGACTTGCCGCCGCCCGCGCCCTTGAGGGTGGCGATGGTCTGGAAGCGGCCGGGGTCTACTTCCTGCAGGTCGACGTCGTAGCCGCGGGAGCCGAGGAATTCGGCGAGGAAGCGGGCAAGGTCTGATTCTTCCGTCTTGAAGCTGGGGATTCGGACCATTTCCTGGGCGAGGTCCAGCATGGCGGCGGAGTCGACGGAGTTCAGGAGGGTTTGGGCGTCGGTGTTGGGCATGGCGTTTCCTTTTGGGTGATTTGGGTCAGGCGGAGGGTTTCCAGTAGCGCTTGCCGTTTTCGCGGACGACGTGGCCGTAGCCGGGGAGGGGGAAGTGGCAGGCGACGACGGTGATGTTTTTATCTTCGACGGTCCGGAGCATGGCGCGGCGGGTGACGTTGGAGAGGGGCCAGTCGTAGTCGAAGTGGCAGTTCCATTCGTGCTCGGTTATCTGGGCGGGATGGACGAAAACGTCCCCCTCGATGAGGGCCTGCTGGCCCTCGGAAGAGACAAGGACGCTCATGTGGCCCGGGGTGTGGCCGGGGGTGTGGACGGCGCGGACTTCCGGGGTGAGGTTTTTGTCCCCAGTGAGGGTGTCGAGGAGGCCGAGGTCGACGAGTCGCTCGACGGAGGGGCCCATGAAGGGGATGGACTGGTTGGCCTGGATGTCCGGCCTGCGGAAGTGGTCGAGGTCTTGCTGGTGGACCACGTAGCGGGCGTTGGGGAAGGCGGGGACGTATTGGCCGTCACTCTCGATGGTGTTCCAGCCGACGTGGTCGCTGTGGAGGTGGGAGAGGAAGACGGTGTCGATCTCATGGGGTTGGACGTTCTGGGCTTTGAGGTGGTCGATGAGCTCGCCTTCGAGGCCGCCGATGGACTCGATGGGGCCGGGGCCGTAGCCGGTGTCGATGAGGATCGTCTGCTGAGGGGTGCGTATGAGGTAGCAGCCGATTTCGATGAGCATGAGGTCGTCGCGGAAGGTGTCTGGGTAGCGCCGGCGGTATTCGTCCCAGGCTTCTACGGGGACTTCGGGCCAGAGCTCGTCCAGGGGCATGGGAAAGGGGAAGCTCATGTCGGTGAGGGCGACGATCTGGACGTTGCCGACGGTGAGGGTCAGGTGGGACGGCATGGGGCCTCCGTGGGTGGTTGGGGGGATTGGAGTTTAACGGCGATTATAGGAGGCGGCGGGTTGGGGGGTCAACGTTGGGGGGTAAGGGGAGCGGAGCGGGTGACCGCACGGGTTGTCCCTACGGGAAGAGGGAGGGGATGGGTTCCTGCCTTCGCAGGGACAAGATGGGTAGGGGTTAGGAGATAGGGGGGCGCTTATCTATCCAGGGTCGGGCGTGCTCGAAGGCGGCGGAGGCGGCGATGACGGTTTCTTCGTCATACATTCGCCCGACGATGTGGAGGCCGACGGGGAGTCCGTTGTCGGCGAAGCCGGCGGGGATGCTGGCGGCGGGGTGGCCGACGACATTGATGGGGTAGGTGAAGGGGTGGAAGCTGAAGTACTTGTGGGGGTATGAGGGCTTGCCGGCTATCTGCTCCGGGAACTGGCCGACGGGGACGCCGGGCATGGCGAGGGTGGGGGAGATGAGGAGGTCGTAGTCTTCGAAGACGTCGGCCAGTTGGGCTTTAAGCTGGTCCCGCCTGCCGAGGGCCTCGGAGTAGTCGGCGAGGGTGACCTTGGAGCCCATATCCAGGTACTCGCGGGCATAGTGGGTCATCATGTGGCCGTGGGTGTGGCGCTTATGGCCGTAGTTGAAGAAGGCGCTGGACTCGTAGATGGGGCCGAAAGCCTGGTACGGGTCGTCCATCTTGAGTTTTGCGTCGCCCACGTAGGCACCCAGGACCTGGAAGACCTTGGCGGCGTCGGAGGTGATCTTGACCACTTCGCTTTCGACGGAGGCGAAACCGTAGTCGGCGCTCCAAGCGATTCGGAGGCCCTTGACGCCGCGGTCGAGGGAGTCGAGGAAGTTGGGGGTCTTGTGGCGGAGGGAGTTGGGGTCGCGGCGATCGTGGCCGGCTAGGACTTGCAGGAGAAGGGCGGAATCGCGGACGGTGCGGCTGAGGGGGCCCTGCTGCCCGAAGAGGTTTGGTGCGGGGGGACCGCCTTCGACGCCGGTGTAGCCGGATACGCGGCCCTGGGTGGGCTTGATGCCGTAGATGCCACAGAGGCTGGCGGGGATGCGGATGGAGCCGCCACCGTCGCCGCCGGTGGAGAGGGGGCAGAGGAAGGCTGATGCCGCGGCGGCAGCGCCGCCACTGGAGCCGCCGGGGGTGTAGTCGGTGTTCCAGGGGTTGCGGCCGTGGTCGCCGAGGCGGTTTTCGCACATGCCGACGAGGGCGAATTCGGAGGTGTTGGTCTTGCCCAGCATGATGGCGCCGGCGTTCTTGACGCGCTCGACGACTGCGGCGTCCTTTTCTGGGATGCGGTCTTTGAAGAGGAGGGAGCCGGTGGTGGTGGGGACGCCCTTCGTCATCTGGGTGTCCTTGATGGAGATGGGGAGGCCGTGGAGGGGGCCGAGCTTGTCGCCCCGCATGATGGCATCCTCGGCGGCCTTGGCGTCGGCGAGGGCCTGGTCTTGGGTGACGATGAGGAAGGAGTTAAGCTGGGGGTCGATTCGTTCGATCCGGTCGAGAAAGAGTTGGGTGAGCTCTACAGGGGAGACCTGCTTGTCGGAGATAAGCTGGAGGAGGTCGGTGGCGGAGGAGTAGGCGAGTTCTTGGTTAGACATGGCGTAGACGTTCCTTAGAAAAGGTGGGGATTGCGGTCATACCAGGAGTTTTGGAGGCGGACTACGGCGGCGGAAGCGATGACGATGAGTCCGCTCATGCGTATGAAGATTCGGGTCTCCAATTGTGCGATTTGGGCCTCCGTCCTCGCAAAGCGAGAATCTACGTCGGCCTTGGTGGCGAGGTGTGCGTAGCCACCTTGGAGGCGGCTGACGCGTTCGCCGAGATTCTCGTTAGTGGTGATTAACACTTCTAATGAGGCGTATCCCCAATATACAGGAATTGGCGGGGGTATACCAGAAGAGAGAGTGGGTGGGTAGCACAACTGTTAGGTGTTGAGTATACTGCTAAACGTTTGGAAGGAATTGGACTTGCGCAGGAGGCTAGCATGAGAGCAGGCAGCGAGGGCTTGGAGGGATTTCTGGAGCGGGCGAAAGCTTTGCATCAGGGGACGCCGCTCATTGACGGGCACAACGACTTGCCGTGGCAGTACCGCCTAAAGTCGCAGAGGGCGATCTCCAAAATTGACATCGCCGAGCGGCAGGAAGAGGTAGGGCTTCACACGGATATTCCGCGGTTGAGGGAGGGTGGCGTCGGGGGGCAGTTCTGGTCGGTGTACGTGAACACCGAATTGGAGGGCGCCGACGCGGTGCAGGCGACGATGGAGCAGATAGACGTGGTGTACAACATGCTTCGCGCCTATCCGAAGGACTTGGGGCTTGCGCTGACCGCGGATGGAGTGGAAGAGGCATTCAGGAGCGGTAAAGTAGCGTCGCTTATTGGCATGGAGGGGGGACATTCCATTGGCGGTTCTATTGGGGCGCTGAGGATGTTCTACAGGCTCGGGGCGCGGTATATGACGCTGACTCACAACAAGAACATCCCCTGGGCGGACTCCTGCACTGACGCGCCGGCGGCGCACGGGCTTACGGACTTCGGCCGGGAGGTGGTGAGGGAGATGAACCGGCTGGGGATGATGGCGGACTTATCCCACGTATCGGCGGAGACGATGCACGACGCGTTGGACGCGACGGAGTCGCCGGTGATATTCAGCCATTCGTCGGCGAGGGCCGTTGCGTCGCATCCGAGGAACGTGCCCGACGACGTGCTGACCAGGATGCCGGGGAACGGCGGGGTGGTGATGGTGACGTTCGTTTCGGCGTTTGTTTCGGACAGGGTCTTCGACTATGAGAAGGCGTTGGAGGTGGAGCGGCAGCGGTTGATGTTGGAGGATATGGGAGGGGACGGGAAGGCGGTTGAGGCGGGACTGGCGCGTTGGAAGGAAGAGAATCCGAGGCCGCAGGCGACGCTGGCCGACGTGGCGGACCACATAGACCACATTCGAGACGTGGCGGGGATCGACCACATCGGGATAGGGGGTGATTTTGATGGAACGGAATCGCTGCCGAAGGGGCTGGAGGACGTGTCCAAGTATCATCTGCTGACGGCGGAGTTGATTCGCCGGGAGTACCAGGACGATGAGATAAAGAAGATATTGGGAGAGAACGTGCTGCGAGTGATGCGAGGGGTAGAGTCGGCGTCGAAGGGCATTGAGCGCGGGCCTTCAGAGGCGTTGTTGGAGAAAGGAGATCGGTAGAAATGGCTGGATCTGTTTCGATAGTCACTCTAGAGGAAATACGAGAGGCGGCAGATTTTTTGAAGGGGCTGGTCCACCGTACGCCGATGATGGGGTCTGAGTATCTGAGCAACCGGATTGGGGCGCGGATAGTTCTGAAGCTGGAGCTGTTCCAGAAGACGGGGTCTTTCAAGGTGCGGGGAGTGCTGAACAAGCTGAATGCGTTGACCGATGAGGAAAAGGCAAGCGGGGTTGTGTCCCTTTCGGCGGGCAACCACGCTCAATCCCTGGCTTATGGGGCGACGCAGCAGGGGATTTCTTCGCTCATTGTGATGCCGGCGGGGGCGAGTCGGACGAAAATTGCCGCTACCGAGGGTTACGGTGGGAAGGTGCATCTGGCGGAGGGGGACCTGGGGGAGGCGACAGATGCGGTCCAGCGGGAGGGCGGCCTGACGATGGTGCATTCCTTCGACGACCTGAAGATAATTGCCGGCGCGGGTACGGTGGGTCTGGAGATTCTTGAGGATGAGCCGGAGGTGGACGTGGTGGTGGCGGGCATTGGGGGCGGAGGGTTGATTTCCGGCGTGGCGGCGGCGATTAAGCTGCAGAAGCCCTCGGTGAGGGTGGTGGGAGTGGAGCCGGAGGGGGCGGATGGGATTAGCCGCAGTCTGGAAAAGGGGCATCCGGTGACGCTGGAGAAGCGGGAAACGGTGGCGGACGGGCTGGCGGCGCCCTTTGCGGGAGAGTATACGCTGGCGCACGTGCAGCAGTTTGTGGATGAGGTAATCAGGATTCCGGACAAGGAGATACTAGATGCGATGGTTGTTTTGATGGAGAGGTGCAAGCTGGTGGTGGAGCCTGCGGCAGCGGCGTGCGTTGCGTCCCTATTGTCCGGAAGGGTTTCGGTCCCACCGGGGAGCACGGTGGCTTGCATCATCAGCGGAGGGAACGTGGGCGTCCGGGAGCTGCGCAGCTTGCTTGCCCAGGTTGATTAGGAAACGACGACCACAGTTGGGTCCACTGGGATGCCGGAAATCGTGGAAGGGAGAATATAAGCCATAGGTATGGGCCATGAAGCTCAAGCAATACTTTCCATTGGCCTCCTGGTGGTGGTGGCCAAGCTTGCTGAGGGGGTTGGTCGCAGGTTCGGGCTGAACTCGGTCATTGCCTATGCGGCCACTGGGGTCCTGCTGGGACCGGTGTTGGGGGTGGTTGAGATCAGTCAAGAGCTGAGCGTGCTGCTTAGCATCGGCATCTTTGTGTTTTTCTTCCTGATCGGCCTGGACGAGATAGACATTTCCGCCTTCGTGGCTTCCATACAGGGGCGGTTCTTCGTAGCGGCGATCGTGTCGCTGTTGATAGCGATGCTGGGGGCGTTGGTGGTAACGACGGACTTAATAATCGACTTCGAACTTGGGTTGAGCTTCACCGCGGCGCTGGCGTTGTCGGGAGTGCTGGCGCTGTCGAGCCTGGGTCTGGTGGCGAAGGTGTTGTCGGACGGAGGGCACCTGAGCAAGCCTGTTGGGATACAGATTTTTTCTACGGTGGTAATTGCGGAACTGATGGCGCTGCTGGTTGTCGGGTTTACTATAGGCGAGCATAGTGAGGGCGAAGCGACGGTTCCGAGCGCGGCGAGGGTGCTCCTATTGCTGGGTCAGATAGCGGGATTCACGGTTGTGACGTGGATTCTTTCGCGAAAGGTGGCGCCGCCTCTGATGATGTTTCTGCAGAAGTATTTCAACGTGCCCCAGCTATCCTTCGGGCTGCTGCTGGGCGGATTGTTCCTGATGGTGATTCTTGCCGAGCAGATTGGGCTTCACGGGACGATCGGAGCGCTGTTATTCGGAGCGGCCCTTTCGGGGTTGCCCCACGAGTTGAAAGTTGACATTATGCCTGGGATGCGGAGTGTGGCCGGGGGGTTGTTCGTTCCGCTGTTTTTCGCTTCCGCGGGTCTGTACTTCAGCCTGGACTTCGTGAACCTTCCGCCGTGGACCATTGTTGCGCTGGTGCTGATTCCTCTGGCCGCGAAGGTGGCGGGAGCCTTCATTGGCTCGTATATGGCCCGGTTGGAGATTGCCCTACCCATGGCAGCGGGACTGATGGCCAAGGGGGTGGCGGAGATTGCGCTGCTGCTGGTGCTGTTGCAGGACGGGGACATCAGCGAGGAAGTGTTTTCACTGATTGTGCTGGTAATGCTCTGCTACATTCTAATTATTCCACCGATAATTGACTTCACAATCAGGAGAGCACGGGACCCGAAACACGTGAGGCTGCCCAACGTAGTTCCGGCTTCGCTGGCCAACTTTGCCCTGGACGGCGTGAGGGTGAGGGCGATCCTGGATCCCTCTCGCTCCTATCCGAGGCCGGACATTACGGTGAGGCGATTTGTTGACACGTGGGCGAACTCCTACCAGGATGACTATGTAGTGACGGAGAAGGACAACTTTGTTGGCATCGTTTCGCTGAGTAAGCTCAGATACTTGCCGAGGGGAGAGTGGCACAAGGTGCCGTTGAGGAACGTGCTGAGGCACGATCCCCTGGTTGCTCACACAAACGACTTCATTGAGGACGTGTTGCAGAGTATGACCGAGCGGGGAGTAACGGTGACGCCCATCATCGATGAGAAGAGTGGGAAATTCCTTGGAACCGTGACGAGCCATGACGTTTTGGAACATATTCTTTCGGCGGCTAGAGGAGAGCATCTGGGGTAGGCCGTGAGGGCGGGTTGGGGCGGTCTGTCACCAGAAGAATCGGAGGAGTTAGGGGGTCGATGGCTCCGGGGGCGAGATTCTTCGTCGCGGGGCCTCCTCAGAATGACATGTGAGTAAAGGGGGAAGGGTGAAGAGGGGAAGGGGCGCTAGGGTGAGGGTGGGGTAGGTTCGGCGGCTTGGGCGGCGCGGGCGCCCTCTTCCACGTCGACGCGTCGGAGGAGCAGGGCACCGGCAACGATGATCAGCAGGATGGCCGTGACGGCAGCGCGGGTGTCGATCAGGGATGTGGCGACGACGTAGAGGATGGGGCCGAGGACGGATGAGGCGCGACTCATGAAGCCGAAGAAGGCGAAGAATTCGCCGCTGCGAGAGGGTGGGGTTATCTGGGCGAAGAGGCTCCTCGCGAGGGCCTGACTGCCTCCGATGATTAGTCCAACCAGAACGCCGAGAATGAGCCACTGGAATCCAACGTCGATGCCGAGGGGCTTCCAAAGAATGTTGCGGATGGAGGAGGGCCACCAGTCGAGGGGGCCGTCGCCCAGGATGGAGGGATGAACAGGGCCGAGGGCCGCCTGTCCGTCCATTGGGCCGTTCAGGAAGGACAGGCTGTATTTGGAGTCCTCTGATTCTCGGAAGGCCTGAGGCAGGTCGCGGGCTTGTTGGGCAGTCAGGGCGTCGTCCGGTTGGAGGGCCCAAGCGTTTCTTTGCCATTGGAGGCGGTCTTCTTCGTCCCAGCCTCCGGGAACGGATGCGACGCGGTATTCGTTGGCCTGACTGTTGAATTCCAGCTGGAAGTCGTGGTTGGCGTGGTCTGTGGGAGTCAGGGGGGCGAGGGCGACGCCGAAGAGGACGATGACAATCCAGGCAAGGAGGGAGACGCCGAGGGCAAACTTGGTGGAGGTGCGGTAGGCAAGCCTGCTGAAGGCCATGGCTCCCGGGACGGCGACGAATTGGATGATGGCGATGGTGGCCATGTTGAAGGCGAGGCCGATGCCGAGGGTGTCGGCGGCGAATGCGCCCGCGATGACCAGGACCGTCTGTATGCCGTCGTTGAAGAGGAGGTAGGAGGCCAGGTAGTTGATGACCACCTTGAATTGCTTGATCTGACGGGCGGTGTTTCGGATCTCCCTGAAGGATAGGGAGATGGCGGAGGTGAAGGTGAGGCCGTGGGCGGGTCTGTGGATGGGCGGTTCGGGGACGATGAGGAGGGTCCACAATGCCCAGGCGAACCACCAGATGCCGATGGAGGCTATGGCTGCGCGGGCGGCCAGGTCTTCGTAGGATGTGTCCTGGGTGATGAGGATAAGGACCAGGTGGATGACAAGCAGGATGCCGCCACCGGCGTACCCGTAGGCGAACCCTCTGCTGCTAACGTTGTCCCAGAGGCGACGGGGGGCGACGTGGGGGAGGAAGGCGTTGTAGAAGACCAGGCTGCCGGAGAAGCCGATGTTGGCAAGAATGAAGGCACCTAGCAGCCAGGCCCAGGGCTGGCCGGTGTAGGCTGAGAAGAATATCAGGAAGGTTGCGAGGCTCCCGACGACGGTGAATATCCAGAGGAGGGTCCTTTTGATGGGGATGCGGTCGGAGAGGATGCCAAGGAGGGGTGAGGTCAGGGCAACGGTCAGGACGGAGACGACGATGGCAAGGCTCCATACGGAGCTGCCGGTGAAGGTGATGCCGAGAAAGGTGGCTTCGTCTCCGAGAGACTCTTTGAAGAGGAAGACGAAGTAGACGGGGATGATGGCGGCCACGCCGCTGGTGGCGTAGGCTGAGTTGGCCCAATCGTACATGCACCAGGCGCGGATGATGCGTCGCTGGGGGCTGGGGAGGTCTTTGAGGGTGGGTTGGGAGGAGTCTGGCGGGTTGGCGCTCATTGCTGAGGGTATGATACAGGAAATGGGGGATCGATGGGGGAGGAGGATAGGGGGCTGAGACCTGCGGCGCCGGAATGGTTGAGGATGGTGTGGAAATTTCTATTGAAACCGCGCGGGCTGAAGTGCTACGTTCAATTTTGGGCTGAAAGGCCCGTGATTGAGGAGGGTTGGATGAAGACTATTCGGCTGGCGTTGGTTCTTTCACTGGTTGGGCTGGCTACTATGGCGTGCGTTCGTTTCGAGATCGGGTTCGTGGTGAATGAGGACGGGTCGGGGGTTATCAGCTACCAGGTCGCCGTGAAGGACGAAGTTGTGGCGATGGCAGACCTTGCGGGGGAGGGCGATGATTTCAGCTTAATGGATGAATTTGGAGACCTGCCTTCGGGGGCTGAGGTGCAGGACTATGAGGAGGACGGCTTTACGGGCGTCATCATTTCTGTGCCGGTCGACGATTTCTCCAACTGGGAGGAGGTGAGTGGGGCTTTCGGCGCGCTGGGGGATTCCGCCGAGGACGATTCCCAACCGTTTGATGTTCCCACAATAAGCAAGGATGAGGATGGCGCCTGGCATTTCTCCATGTTGATTCCGAGCAGTGAGGACCCCGGGGGCCTGATGGGCCTGACGGGCCTGGATGGGTCGGAGGGTGGAATGGATGAGTTTGCGGCGATGTTCCTCGAAGATGCCTGGTTCCGGGTGCGCGTGGAGCTTCCTGGAGGACTTGCCGAGCACAACGCCGACCGCATCGAGGACGGGGCACTGGTGTGGGAGCTGGACATCTTGTCCACGGAATCGCGTCAGTTGACGGCTAGTACCGTTCCAGGAGGTGGGATTCCGATAGTTCCCATCGTCGCCGGAGTTGTGGGGGCTGCCGTGTTGGTAGTGATAGTTTCGCTGGCGTACGTGCGCCGGCGCAGGTAACTTCAATGGCGGTTGGGTAGGGACGGATTCCTGGGTTCACATAGGGTGAAGATGGCCCCGTATCCGCGAGGACATGGGAGGGGTTAGCCGCCCTTGGCGCCGGTGATGTCGCGGCGTAGGAAGAGCCAGAAGGCGGCGGCGGTGAAGACGGCTGTGTAGGCGAGGATGACGAGGAAGCCCTGGAGGGTGTCGGGGGTTCTGGCTATGTCCAGGGTTTCCGCTGCCTGGGTGTTACCCGCGAACATCCACTCGATGACGTTTTGGTTGAGCAGACCTTCGTTGATTTTCTCGAAGGTGTCGTTGATGCGGAGGATGGGCGGTAGGACCAGCCATTCGACAATCAGGTAGCCCAGGGACAGGCCGATGCCGGCGGCGCTGGACTGGGTGAGGATGGTGAGGAAGGTGGCAATGGCGACGAAGGGGATTATGGCGTAGATGGTCTTGCCGAGGAAGACAAAGGCGTTCCCCCATTGTCCGGAGAGGAAGATGCTGCCGCTTTCGGCGGGTGGGATGAGTAGGGCAAGGAGGCTGGTCAGGGTGGTTATGAGGACTATGACCAGGATTGCGCCGACGCCGATGAAGACCATTGCAAGCATCTTCGAGGCCAGGAACTGGGCGCGACCCGGGCCGCTGGCAATTGAAGCCCGCAGGGTGCCCCAACCGTACTCGGAGCCCATGGCGGAGGCCGTAAGTATGAGCAGCAGGATTATGCCGAAGGCGCCGGTCTCGAAGCTGAAGAGCATGAAAAGGGATAGAGCCGCACTAACTGGCAGGGTGAAGAAGGCCCGGCTTTCGTCCGTGGTGGTGTAGCCTTCGCAGGAGGGGGTCCACTCATGGAGTCCCGTGAAGAAGTCGTCCTGTTCCTGGGGGGAGAGAACGGAGGCTTTCTGCTCCACTGTGGCGCCTTGCAGGAGTTCTTCGCAGGTGACTTCAATCACTCCCTGATTGCTGGCGTATTCATAAGGGGGTATGAGATCGCCGATGGAGCCGTCGGTGAGGTGGAAGGCGGCGTAGAAACCCCAGAGGATGACCTGGCTGATGAGGATGGCGATGGCGAGGAGGATCCAAGGGAGCCAGCGCCTTCGGATTTTGAACCATTCCCAGCGGGTTAGGCCAAGAACGTGGGAGATCATCAGGCCTCGTGTTGGTCGCCTGTGACCTGCAGGAAGTAGTCTTCGAGCGATATCTGGATGGGTGCTGTCTCGACCACGTAGACTTCCTCACGGCCGAGGGCTGCGGATAGCTCTGCGGTGCGTTCCAGCGGCGCTGTGACGATGAGGGAGTCTTCATCGGCGGTGATTTCTTCGACCCAGTCGAGGGCGGCGAGGATGGAGCGGGCCTTGGCGTTGTCGGTGGTCTTCATGCGGACCTGCTCGCGACCGGCGGAGTGGATGAGTTCGTCCACAGTGCCCTGGGCGATGAGCTTCCCCTTGGAGAGGATGGTGACGCTGTCGCAGACCTGCTCGACCTCGTTGAGGAGGTGGCTGGAGAGGAGAACGGTGCGTTGTCCGTCGCCGAGGCTTCGGATGAGTTCACGGACTTCGAGCATTCCTTCGGGGTCGAGGCCGTTGGTGGGTTCGTCCAGGATGACGAGGTCGGGGTCGCCGAGGAGGGAGTAGGCGAGGCCGAGGCGCTGCTTCATGCCCATGGAGTAGGTGTTGAACTTGGAGTCGGCGCGGTCTGCAAGGCCGACCTGGTCCAGCAGCCCGTGGATCTCGTCGGGAGCGCCGCGCTGGGAGATGCCCTGGAAGTAGGCGAGGTTACGGCGTCCGGAGAGGTAGGGGTAGAAGGAGGGGGTCTCGATGACGGCGCCAATGCGACGCAGGGAAGCTTCCTGGTTATCGGTCTCGCCGAAGAGGGAGAATGTACCGGCGGTGGGCCTGAGGAGGCCGAGGAGCATGCCCATGGTGGTGGTCTTGCCAGAACCGTTGGGGCCGAGGAGGCCGTAGACGTGGCCGCGGCGGACCTGGATGGAGAGCTCGTCTACGGCGAGGATGTTGCCGTAACGCTTGGTGAGGCCGTCGGTTTGGATGACGTAGTCGGTCATGTGGGGGGTAATGATAGAGGAATTGGGGCTGGATGGGAAGGGTGTCAGGGGGTCAGGGGTAGACTTGGGGGTTGGCGCAGCGGGGGAGGGGGCGTCCCTCCAGGCCCGCGACGAGGTTTTGGGCGGCGAGGACGGCCATGCGTGTGCGGGTCCTGACGGTGGAGCTTCCGAGATGTGGGGCGACGACGAGGTTTTCCAGGGTCAGGAGCGGGTCGTTGGGGTCGATGGGTTCCGGGGAGGTGACGTCGAGGGCGGCGGCGGCGATGGTCTTGTCGCGTAGGGCTTGATAGAGGGTGGTGGGGTCGACGACGGGGCCGCGGGCGGCGTTGACCAGGATGGCGGTGGGCTTCATCTGCGCTAATTCGTTGGCGCTGATCAGGTGGTGGGTCTCAGGGGTCAGGGGGACGTGGAGGCTGACGAAATCTGACTCTGCGAGCAGGGTGGGCATGTCCGTGAATTCCATGTCGTAGAGGGCTTCGGCTTCGGGTTTGCGGGTGCGGCTGTAGTAGAGGATACGCATGTCGAAGCCGCGGGCACGCTTGGCCATTTCCAGCCCGATGCTGCCCATGCCGATGATGCCGATGGTGGCCTGGTGGACTTCCGCGCCGAGCCAGAAGAGGGGATGGAAGGCGATCTTCCAGCCGCCCTTTCGCACCCAGCGTTCGGCCTCGGTGAGTCGGCGGGCGGCGGCCAGGAGGAGGGCGAAGGCCTGGTCGGCGGTGGCGTTGGAGACGACGCCAGGGGTGTAGCCGACGGGGATGCGGCGTCGGGTGGCTTCCGCCACGTCTATATTGTCGAGGCCGACGGCCATCTGGCTGACGACCTTGAGGTTGGGTGCAGCGTTGAAGAGATTCGCGTCGATGCGGTCCATTATGTTGGTGAGGATGCCGTCGGCGCGGGCGGCCATCCGGCGGAGGGTGACGGGGTCGGGTGGTTCGTCGTGGGGCCAAACGTCCATTTCGGCGCGGGCGGCGACGAGTTCGAGGGCCTCCTGGGGGATTGCGCGGGTGACGAGGGCTTTGGGTTTAGGCATGGCGTTGATGGAGAGGGAGATGGGTGGCTTACTTCTCGTAGACTTCCGGGTTGACGCAGTTGGGCATGGGCTGGCCGTTGAGTCCGGCTAGGAGGTTTTCGGCGGCCATGGTGGACATCCGCAAACGGGTGGGGACGCTGGCGCTGGCGATGTGGGGGACAATGATGCAGTTGTCCAGGGTGAGGAGAGGGTCGTCCATGGTGATGGGTTCCGGCTCGGTAACGTCGAGGGCGGCGAACCCTATCTGACCTTCCTTGAGGGCGAGGTAGAGGGCGGCAGGGTCGATGACGGGGCCGCGGGCGGCGTTGATGAGGACGGCGTTGGACTTCATCAGGTGGAGTTCGTGGTGGCTGATGAGATGGTAGGTTTCCGGGGTGAGGTTGACGTGGACGCTGACGAAGTCGGACTGTCTGAGCACGGTGTCTATAGGGGCGTAGGTCATGTTGTACTGCTTTTCGACATCTTTGGGGCGGCGGTAGACGTCGTAGTAGAGGATGGGCATGTCGAAGCCCTGGGCGCGCTTGGCCATCTCCAGTCCGATGCGGCCCATGCCGAGGATGCCGAGGGTGCCACCGAAAACGTCGGGACCCAGGTAGTGGAGGGGATGCCATGTCTTCCACTTGCCGGCCCTGACGGCTTCGGCGCCTTCCACGAGGCGTCGGGCGGCGGCCATGAGCAGGGCGAAGGCCATGTCTGCCGTGGTTCCTGTGAGGACGCCGGGGGTGTAGCCGACGGGAATGCCGCGGCGGGTGGCTTCTTCTACGTCGATGTTCTCGAAGCCGACGGCGATCTGGCTGATGGAGCGGAGGTTGGGGGCGGCGTCCATCAGTTGGGCGTCTATCTTGTCGGTGAGGAGGCAGAGGAGGCCGTCGACGTTGGCGACCTTTTGGAGGAGGGTCTCGTAGGGGGGAGGGAGTTCGTCGGACCAGAGTTCAACGTCGGCCTCGGCGGAGATCATGTCGAGGGCTTCCTGGAAGATGCGGCGGGCGATGAAGACTTTGGGTATGGGCATGTCGGCTCCTGGGGTGGAATTTTGGGCCATTATAGCGGAAAGGGTCGGGGGAAGGGAAAAGATGGATTCCGGCTTTCGCCGGAATGACGGATGGGTTGGCGGAAGGGTATGCGGGGCGTCGTTGTTTCGGTTTTGGGGGTTGCCTATAATTGAAGCAGTTAATTTAGAAGGTGATAGGCATGAGCGGCAACGGCAAGGTGAATATGAGAGCCCGCAGCAGCGTGATAATGGACGGGCCGGACAGGGCGCCGGCGAGGGCGATGCTGAGGGCCGTGGGGCTGGGGGACAAGGAGTTGGAGCAGCCCTTTGTGGGAGTTTCCAACCTGGCGAGCGACGTTACGCCCTGTAACGTGCACCTGTATCGGGTGGTTCAGGCGGTGAGGCGGGGCATTGGCGAGGCGGGAGGTACGCCTTTCGAGTTTGGCACGCTGACGGTCAGCGACGCGGTTTCGATGGGGACGCAGGGGATGAAGGCTTCGCTGGTTAGCCGTGAGGTTATCGCCGATTCGATTGAGCTTGTCTCGTTTGCGGAGGGGTTCGACGGGTTGGTGGTTGTGGCGGGGTGCGACAAGAATATGCCGGGGACGATGATGGCGGCGGCTCGGTTGAACATTCCGGCCATCCACGTTTTTGGTGGGACGATAATGCCCGGCCAACACAGGGGCAAGGACATCAACATTCAGGACGTGTTTGAGGCGGTGGGGGCATATTCCAAGGGCAGCATCAGCAGGGAGGAGCTTCACGACGTGGAGTGCGCGGCGTGTCCGGGGGCGGGCTCCTGCGCCGGGCTGTTCACGGCGAATACCATGTCGTCGGCCATAGAGGCGATGGGGATGGCGCTGCCGGGGGACGCTTCCGTTCCGGCGGAGGACCCACGTAAGGACGAGGCAGCAGCGGCTGCGGGAGAGGCCTTGCTTAATCTAATGAAGAAGGGGATACGGCCTCGCGACATCATGACCAGGGAAGCTTTCGAGAATGCGATAACGCTGGTGATGGCCATGGGCGGCTCCACCAATGCTGTGCTGCATCTGCTGGCCATCGCCCGGGAGGCGAAGGTTTCGCTGACCATTGAGGACTTCGACGAGATCAGCCAGCGTACGCCGTACATCACGGACATGAAGCCGGGAGGACGCTACGTTATGGCAGACCTGCACCGGGAGGGGGGAATTCCCGTGGTGATGAGGCGTCTGCTGGACGCCGGGCTGCTGTACGGTGACGCGCTGACGGTGACGGGCCGGACGGTGGCGGAGAATCTGGCGGACGTATACGAGGACCGACCGCAGAAGGTGGTGTCGCCGGTGGATTCGCCCCTGGGTACGACGGGGGGACTGGCGATACTGAAGGGGAACCTGGCGTCGGAGGGGGCGGTAGTGAAGGTTGCGGGCAAGCAGCATCTGTATCAGCGGGGACCGGCAAAGGTTTTTGACAGGGAAGAAGATGCCTTCGCTGCGGTGCAGGCGCAGGAGATCAAGGCGGGAGACGTGGTTGTCATCCGGTACGAGGGGCCTAAGGGCGGGCCCGGGATGCGGGAGATGCTGACGGTTACGGGGGCGTTGATGGGTCAGGGTCTGGGGGAGGAGGTGGCGCTGATGACGGACGGGCGATTCTCGGGGGCGACCCACGGGCTGATGGTGGGTCACGTGGCCCCGGAGGCGGCTGTCGGAGGCAACATCGGGCTGGTGGAGACGGGGGACACGGTGGTGGTGGACGTGCCTAACCGGCGGCTGGACGTGGAAATTTCTGAGGAGGAGTTGGAGCGTCGCCGGGCGGCGTGGAAGCCTCGGGAGACGCAGTATCCGACGGGGGCGCTGGCGAAGTACGCAAAGCTGGTGTCGTCGGCGTCGGAGGGGGCGGTGACGGGGTAGGGGGGCAACTTGATTCTCGGAGTCTGTGTTCGTCTCAATATTTTGAGACTCATTTCACTTGCTAAGGCTTCGATCGCTCCTGCTGCGTCTATAAGCAAGGAACATGAGGACGACACCTGTGCCGGTCAGAATTATTGCGAGATAATAGGTGGCAGCGAAGAGGGAAGTGGTGTCGGTTGCAACTAGGCCGATTAACATGGGTAGAATGATTGCCAATAGTATCAAAGACGTCCTGAGAGCGACTTTTGCCAGCCCTGCACCGAGAAAGAGGAGGAGTGAAACCAACACAGCGAATGCACCGGCATTGGCCACGTCTTCCGTCGTCGAAGTAACACCGTCGCTAGAGTCTGAGACCTCAGTGTCAAAGACCTCTTCAAAACTCTGCGCGACCGAACCAGTTACAAACCCGACACATCCTCCCAATAGGAGAAGGGTAGCGGCGATTAGTCCGAGCACCATAGTTGTAGTTCGAAGTGAGCTAGTTCTCTCTTTCGGTGCTGAATCACTCTGTCTTGGGGATGGTGGCTCACCCAACGGACTCCCGCAAGAACTACAGAAGCTCGTCGAAGATTGGTATTGATGGCCACAGGCGGAGCAGAATGGCATTAGTGCAACCTCCCTATCATTGAATAGAAAATCCTATTTGGGAGTTGTTAGGACACGGGAAACCTTCAATGCTTTCCCGACCCATGAGTCGTAAATTGCTTGCATTATATGAATGTTGATTACGAGTTGCCAGGGAGATTCAGGTGTTGCCTCTCTCCAGCAATTCCAAACTGAACTCTATGTAGTGGGTTGTGCGTTGACTAACGTTCACTAGGTCTTGGAAATAGAGAGCACCACATTGAGAATGAAACTATAGTGGAGGGGGTCTTATGGAGATTTTGGTTGGGGTTTTGGGGGTGGGGGTGGTGGTTCTGGCGGTGGCGCTGGTTGTGGCGCTGCGTCAGGTTGGCGCGAAGGGGTTGGATGACAGGCTGAAGCTGGAGTTTCAGAGTCTGACGCAGTCGGCGCTTCGGGAGTCGAGGGAGGAGTTGGAGCGGGAGCTGGCCCGACACTCTTCGGCGGGGTCCCAGGAGCTGGAGGGAAAGAAGGCGCTGATAGACCAGCAGCTCTATAACATCAGGTCGGAGCTGACGAGGGTTTCGGACCTGGTGAGGGGGATTGAGAAGGACCGGGAGGCAAAGTTCGGGCAGCTGGCCGAGCAGATAAGGAACGTGGGGGAGCAGGCGGCGGCGCTGACGGCGTCCACGGGTACCCTTCGGGAGGCGCTGTCGAGTTCACAGGCGCGGGGTCAGTGGGGGGAGCGGATGGCGGAGGATATTTTGCGATTGATGGGCATGAAGGAGGGGGTGAACTATCGGAAGCAGGAGACCATGGGTGCAAACGGCTCTCGGCCCGACTTCAGCTTTCTGCTGCCGAGGGGAGAGAAGCTGAACATGGACGTGAAGTTTCCGCTGGACAACTACGTCCGATACCTGGAGTCGGAGGAGGACTCGGACCGTTCCGCCTTCTTGAGGGACGTGAGGCAGAAGGTTAAGGAGGTCAGCAGCAGGGGATACATCGACACCTCCCAGGGCACGTTGGACTACGTGCTGCTGTTTATTCCAAACGAGAGCGTGTACTCGTTCATCCACGAGAATGACCCGAGCCTGTTGGACGACGCGTTGAAGAGCAAGGTCATCTGGTGTTCCCCGTCAACGTTGTACTGCGTGCTGGCGGTGGTGAGGCAGGCGGTGGACAACTTCGCCATGGAGCAGACCTCCAACGAGATAATCTCGCTGATGGGGGCGTTCAACGAGCAGTGGCAGAGGTACCAGCAGAGCGTGACGACGCTGGGCAACAGGCTGGACTCGACGCAGAAGGCCTTCGACCAGGTGCGAGGGACCCGCAAGCGGGCGCTGGAGAGGCCGCTGGACAGGATTGAGGAGTTGCGCCAGCAGCGTCGGCTTCCGGTGGAGGCGCTGGAGGACGTGGAAGGCGTCACGATGGACGAGTCGGAAAGCGATTCGACAACCGTCAGGTAGGCGGAGGTGGGAGGCGGCAAGCCGAACGCAGCGGCTGCTATGCGGAGCTTGGGTTCGCAAGTCTGTATGACGCTCGTGGGTCCAGCGAAGTGCGATAAGCAACTAACGTTCAGGGATACGACGTATTAACAACGGCCAACAATTGGTCGTGACGCCGGTGGTATAATTTCAGCCGTGCATTTCAGCTTCGCCGCATAGGTGAATCGCTATTCGAGGCTGGGCCGCAGCTTCTGGGAACTGTGGCCTTACCAATGCAAACGAACATAGAGATAGGGGGCCGTCTTGCCGTACGTTTCGGACATGGTTGCTAAAGGCACTCGGATAACTTTGCAGAGGGTTGGTGTGCGGGCGATGATCCTGGCGGTTGTGGTTGCCGCGCTTGTGGCAGCCGCGTTCACGCTTCGGGGATTCGATGAGGTTTCGGCCCAGAGTGACTCAGAATGCGAAGTGGCGGACCTGGGCACCCTAGATTCGAACTCGGACAGCCGTCTGGAGACCGCGGGACGCTGGACCACGGAGGACTGCGAGTCGAAGTTCCGGGCGGGCAGCGATGCCCACACCTTCCGCTTTGAAGTTGTGGAAGCCGGTCGTATCAGGATTGATCTAAAGTCTGACGAAGGCGACTCGCATCTGTACCTTATGTCGGAAGACGGCAGAAGGATAACCGACAACGATGATGGTGGGGCGGGCCTGGACGCCAGGTTGGAACGTGATCTGGCTCCCGGAGCATATCTGGTGGAGGCCACAACGGTGGGGGGACGGGGCCGTGGAGAGGCGGACTTCACCCTTTTCGTCAGCTATGTGGAGGGCTGCGAAACAATCCATCTGGGCACGCTTGGCCCGGACGCGAATCTTACGGAGGAGGGCTCCTGGTCGCTGGAAACCTGCGGCTCCACGTTCGTGGCCGCGCACCCCGCGTACCGATATTCATTCGTGCTGCCGGAGGACGGTCGCGTGCGCATTGACCTTGAATCTGAGCATGGCGATCCGGTGCTTTCCCTGGCATCCGCCACCGGCATAATTGGGGCCAACGACGATGGTGGAGACGGCCTCAATTCACGCATTGAGCAATATATGCAGGCCGGGGCGTATATGATTGAGGCGACTACCTACCTGGAGAGGGACCTGCAACCTCTTTTTGCGGACTTTACCATCACGGTAGAGCTTGTGGACGAGGCTGCCCGGTTGGAGACTTTCCAGTTGAAGGTGGAGGAGACTCATGCCCCCGACATCGTATACACAGGGGCGCCCTTCGACGTGCACTACCGCGTGGGCAACCTGGGGCTTGGGGACCTGGCCGACATTGGGGGCAATGGGTGGATGTACGTGGTGGCTCCGAGTTTCTACCAGTCCGGAAATTCGGTTGAGGCGGCGGAGGGGTTCTGGAAGCCCGGGGACTCCTATCATTCCGGCCCAGAGGTGGCAAGCGAGGCAAGCACTTCCATAAGCGAGGTCAAGCCCTTTGAGGTGACGCTCAACAGAACCGGACCGTCGTGGGTGTTCGTGGCGATTGTTACCTATGATGAAGAGGAGAATGAGGTCGGTTTCAACGGTCTGTGGCGGAACCTTGTGGTCTTGAGCGGCTACGAATTTGATCCGATGAAGGTTCGCGTTGACGGGTTGGAGTACAAGGTATCGGCGGTGGCGGACGCGGAAGGGGAGGTGACGACGACCGTGACCTCCGTGATCACGCCGGAGGCAGAAGTGGCGGAGGAGCTGAGGGAGAAGGCCCTCTATGCGGCGGGAGTGCAGACGCAGATGCTGGAGGGCATCTTCAACAGGCCTGCGGTGGGCAGTCTGCCGACGATGGGAGAGAGTGAGGCCACGAGCGCGCCGAGTCCATCGTCCAGGGATCTGATGAAGCTTTTTGGGAACCAGTACTCCACGGCCCTGAAGAGTGCCGGAATGAGGATGCCCCTGCTGGACGGGCAGTCAGTGAA
The DNA here is from genome assembly GCA_951812825.1 of uncultured Dehalococcoidia bacterium. Classification (GTDB taxonomy): domain Bacteria; phylum Chloroflexota; class Dehalococcoidia; order Lucifugimonadales; genus JAPULR01. Next base: position 2,174,121 of record OX638324.1, read on the forward strand.
CCCTGTTGAGGTGGAAGAACTGCTGCTTGGGATGGCTGAGACGGCGTCGGCGCGGGCGGTGTCGCTGGTGGCGACGTGGAAGGGGTTGCAGAGCCGGGTAGGGGATGCATCGCCCATCAGCTTCAGTGACGCCTTCGGGTTGCACTCGCAGCTTGCCTATGGGGAAAAGGTGATTGCGCCGATGGTAGATGCGGGGGAGATAGTGGAGGCGGCTCGTGGCGCTGAGATGGGTTGGGAGGACGAGGGTGTGCAGAAGATGATGGAGGAGTACGAGGATATGTACTCGTGTCGAGGGCCGGCGTCCATAGCGGTACCACTGAGGAGGGCGGAGGTGCAGGACCTGGGGTGGATGCTTACAGCGGACACGGAGATGCGGGTGGCTTTGCCTATGTACGAGATGGCGGTGGACGCGGTGCTGTGCGCTGATGGAGCGGATGAAGAGAACGAGCAGTTCTTTGCGAACCTGTTTATAGGCGAGAGCCGTGCATTCCTTGAGCTATTCGACATAGCGCCGCCACCGCCCCCTGAGAGACCTGCGCCGTACAGGCTGCGGGTGTTGTCGCGGCTGGTGGAGGACGGAAGGATAGAGCATGGGGTGGAGTTGAGCAACGGGGAGCAGATATTCCCTGAGATGCGGCATCTGGCCGCGGACTCCGAGGTAGACGAGTGGGTGATTACCAGCGACGTGCTGGTGGAGGAGGAAGTGATAGGGCAGATACGGTCGAGGCGGCTGGAAGACGGCCGAGTGGAGGTGGGATACATCACGGTGACGGGACGGGAGGTGTCGCCGAGGGTGCGATACCTGCCGGACGACATGCCGGAGGATGTGTGGTTCCGCACGGGGAACGTGACGGCGACGAGGCGTGCACCGGAGTAGGGAATCGCGTTGCAAAAAAATTGTTGCAGGGGCCGGAATCAATCCGGCCCCTGCTAGTTTTCGGTGCGGCGGGCTATGGCCTTGATGAGGCCGCTGAAGATCCAGGAGTGGACGGGGTAGAGGCCGTACCAGTAGAGAAGGCCGGGCAGGCCCCTGGGGATGAAGGCGGCGGTTTGCTCCAGCTGGGTCGTGCCGTTGGGGGTCTCCCGGAATTCGTACTGGAGCCAGGCGCGGCCGGGAAGCTTCATTTCGGCCCTCAGGCGGATGAGCCGGTCCGGTTCGATGGCCTCGACGCGCCAGAAGTCTATGGCGTCGCCGACGCGCAGGTCGTCGGGGTGACGTCGTCCCCTGCGGAGGCCGGCGCCGCCGAGGAAGCGGTCCACCATTCCGCGCAGGCTCCACGTCCAGTTGGCGAAGAACCAGCCCCTTTTTCCGCCGATGCCCGCGACGACCTTGTAGACTTCCGCTGGAGCGGCATTCGCAAGAACACGGCGACTTTCGATTATGGCTCCCTCTCGAGACTCGATGCGGACGTGGCTTTCCGAATCGTCGGAAACGTCAATGGCGTCGCTCCATGAGGTGTCGATTCGCCCCGTGTCCAGGTCCCGAATCACCCCGAGGATGGCTGCGGAATAGTTCCGAGGCTTCACGTGGGGGAAGATGGTCTGGGAAAGGTTGTTGGTGACGATTACTTCGTTTCGCAGTCCTTCCACAAGGGCGTGGGTGATCTTGGCGGGAATGGGCGTGAACCAGTGGACCCAGTAGGAGGAGAGGCGGGGGGAGAGGACGGGGACGGGGACCATGAAGCGACGGAGGCCGCGGGCGCGGGCGTAGCCGAGCATGAGGCCGCGGTAGGTGGTAACGTCGGCGCCGCCGATTTCGATAGTCCGTCCCCGGCTTTCTGGGGTGTCGAGGGCGGAGACGAGGTAGTCCAGAAGGTCGTCGACGGCGATGGGCTGAATGCGGGAGTAGACCCACTTGGGGCAGACCATGACGGGGAGCCGCTCTGCGAGGTGGCGGATCATTTCGAAGGAGATACTGCCGGAGCCGACGATGACGGCGGCGCGAAATTCGGTGACGGGAACTCCGCTTTCGCGGAGGGCGTCGCCAGTGTGCTGACGGGAGCGGAGGTGGGGGGAGAGGTCGGCCCGGGGATCGCCGAGTCCGCCGAGGTAGATTATGCGCCGGACACCTGCCTGTTTCGCGGCATCGCCGAAGTTGCGCGCGGCCTTGATGTCGAGCTCCTCGAAGCCGGAGGGGCCGGCGATGCTGTGGATGAGGTAGTAGGCGGTGTGGACGCCCTGCATGGCTACCGGGAGGGTTTCAGGCTTGAGAGCGTCGCCGACGGCAATTTCAACATCACCGCTCCAGGGCCGGGAGAGGACGCGGCGCCGGCTGCGCACCATGACCCGGACGGAACGGCCCTGGCCCAGAAGGTGCGGCACAAGCCGACCGCCAATATATCCGGTGGCGCCGGTTACGAGGATGGTTTTGGGCATGGGGGATGAGCTGCCGAGATTCTTCAAAGGACTGGATATGGGGGAATGCCCGTTGGTGCGCTTGCTAGGGGTTGATGAAATATTCCAGGTTGACGTTCAACCCTTCCAGCCTGTTGGGGTTTATGAAGACAATCCGGTGGATGCCCGTAACTTCCGCGGCAACCTCCACGGAATTGTCCGCAGACTCATCCGTCGTTATCAGCTGCTCTTCATTAGGGTCGAGCACCGCCACCTGCACTCCACGCTCCTGGTGCCCTGTGCCACCCAGCCCTGGACTGATGCTTACCTCTGAAGTGTACACGACGCGAAGCAAATCACCCGCGACCAGTTCAACCTCTACTTCGTCGAACTGGTCAGCACTCAGGAAGAGCTTCTCCTGAGAAGAAGTTGAAAGTCTGGTGGGTGCGGGAGTCTCGGTGGCCGGCTGGACGGTAGGAGCGGACTGGTTTGCCTGTGACGGCTGGGTCGAATCAGGGCCGTTAGTCGTAGAACTTCCGCAAGCGGTGAGAAGTGCCGCAATAAAAGTGATCGCCGCTATAGTTGTTACTACCGATAAGCGACCAAACATGATAAAGCCTAGTTTATAGCTGAATGGTGATTTCATCAATCCCGAATTGTCGGCATTGGGTTGCTGAGTATGGCTTGATTCCATAGGTTGACAAAGATATGGAGCGAGTCTAGCCTTGCTGATATCGACGTTTCAACTAAATACTACTTGAGTTAACAACAATAATGTATGAATTGAGGAGGATGTAATTTGAGAGGTTGGAAGAAATTTACCCATTCCGTATTGCGAATTCCGGGTGCCGTAGCCGTTGTGTCATTGCTGCTCCTGCTGGCGCTTGTGATAGCGGCTTGCGGTGATGACGAAGAGCCCGCGGCGACGGCGGTGGCCACAGCGGCGCCAGCCGCTACGGCCACCGCAGCGCCTACTCCGGCGCCCACGATGGCGGAGAGGGTCCCCGTTGAGGCGCGGCTCATCACGGCCAACCCCGTGGACGGCGAGCAGTACACCATACCCTACCCAGGCAGTCAGGTTTCGTGGGCGAAGATGCCGGAGTACGAGCACCTGATTGGCCACGACATTCGCAGTAACGAAGAGCTGCCGGAGCTTGCGCTGGCCTGGGATTCAGGTACCGACGGCAAGACTTGGACCTTCGAACTGAGGGAAGGCGTCCCCTTCTACAAAGACGGTGAGCCTTACGGGGACTTCACCTTCAGCGCCAAGGACCTGACCATGACGTGGGACTTGCTGATTGGCGACACGGGCGACTTCCCGACCACGTTGACCCGAAGCCCGGGACGCTGGCACGGCCTTCTCGGCGACCCCGAAGACTGGGAAGTGGTCAACGACTACACGGTCATCGCCCATACGCCGAACGTGAACCTGGAACTGCCCTTCAACGTGTCGGACGTTTGGGAGTCCGGCATCCTGAGCCGCGACCACTGGGACGCAGTAGGGGGAGAGGAAGGCTATCAGGCCGACCCCGTCGGCACGGGACCCTGGTCCTACGTGAGCCACGAGGTCGACCAGTCGTATCTGCACGAACGGGTGGAAGGGCACTGGAGGCAGACGCCGGAGTTCCACGAATTGGAGTACCTGCAGATTCAGGAACCTGCCACACGGCTTGCCATGCTTTTCAGCAAGGAGGCCCACATAATACCCCTGGTGGCGGACCAGCGGGAGCAGATTCTTGGCGGCGGTTTCTCCGTCAGCAAGGCGACTCTGCCCAGCGTGAACCAGGCCATCGCGTTCATCTACTATCGGGAGATGAACTACGTGGACCCGGACACGGGCGAACCGCCCCCCAACGGCCGTGAAAAGGGTTCGCCAGAGGGTTACAACCCGGACGACCCGATACGCAATCCGCAAGTACGGCTGGCCCTGAACTATGCCGTCGACCGCAACGAATTGAACGAGGTCTTCTATAACGGCGAGGGTTTCCCCCTGGTTGACGAGTACCCCACGTGGCGTTCCGACTGGCAGGACCGGTGGGCGCCCGTTCCCGGGCCTGACGGCCGGACGGGCAAGGACGGCGGTTGGCCGTATCCGTACGACCCCGAAGCGGCCAAGCAGATGCTGGCCGACGCGGGATTCGAGGACGGCTTTGAGACCCGGATAAACTGTCTGCGCACCCATCGGGTCATCCCTGACTGGCCATCCATGTGCGAGCAGATCATCCAGTACTTTGACGCCGTGGGCGTCACTGCCAAATTGGAGATAGACCAGAACTTTGGAGAATTCCGCGCCAAGGCGCAGTCCGGCAAGGACTCCAGCTGGATGTACGGGGCGTCCCCGGGCTACAGCCCGATATGCAACCGAATTCAGTTCGGCTTCCCTCACGACAGCGGGGTGGGATATCGCGAGTTCGAAGAGGTGGACACCCTACAGGAAGTATGCCGCACGGCAACCAGCGTGGAGGAGAGGGACGCGGGCGCCATTGTCTTTGGCGACGCATGGCACGACAAGGCGTTCACCATTCCATTGGTCTGGGTGTTCTCGCAGGTGGCGTACAATCCCGACATTCTGGAAGACTACACGGTGAACTTCTCCAACTTCGGGACGTACCGTTACCACGAATACACCGTCCCCGTGTATCAGTAGAGCCGCAGGGACAAAGAATCCGGGCGCGTTAGCGCGACAGGAAGCCCCGCCGTTGCACCCCCATAACGGCGGGGCTTCTTTTTGGGTTGGGGGGCCAGCCTTGCGTTGATTGGGGCGGTTTGCGAACGAAGACTCGCGGACGGGGCGGTCTTGCTGAAGCGTGCGTGGGACGAGTCGGCCGCCGATGTAACCTGTTGCCAGGATGGTTTGGGGGATGGGAAGGTGAGTGGGCCTGGGAAGGATTACCGTAGTCCCATTTTCGCTGACGTAATAGACCACTTTTGCTGGGTGTCAACACAAACACGGTTCGGTCTTAACCAGCGGCTACCACAACGCATGAAGGAACTGGAGTCTGTCCGAAGGCCAGTAGACGAACCATGCCCGTCCAATTATGCTTTCCTCTGGCACGAAGCCCCAGTCGCGTGAATCGGTGGATCCAGGCCGATTGTCGCCGAGCACAAAAAAGGATCCTTCGGGCACCTTGACCAACTTCATACTGCGCTTGTCGTTGTTCACAACATAGGTCTCATCTAACTGTTGCCCATTCCTGATTACCTGCCCACTGACCAGTTCAATTGAATCTCCAGGCACTCCGATGACCCGTTTCATCAATTGCCTTGATGGGTCTAACGGCGAGGTTAAGGCTATTACATCGCCGCAACTAGGAGATATAGAGCTAAAGAGTGGTTCACTTTCCTCAGACGTCTTCCCAAGTGGAATCTTGTCTCGGAGCACTCCAAAATCTAGTCTGAAATAGGGCAACCTACTAACAAGAATGTGCTGTCCGCTTTCAAGCGTGGGGCTCATGCTTGCTCCATCAATTATGAAGTTCTGGATGCTGAAGTGTAGAGCCAAAAAGAACGTAAGGAAAACAGTCGTAGCGCCTAGCACTTCTCGAATTACGGGTGCAATTCCTAGACCATCAAGATGCGACCCAATCTCCCTTTTGCAGGAAGCACGGAAAATGCGAGCGAGCTTTGATATCCTTCGCACGAATCAACTCACAAGCAACCCTGCACCGGCTAGTGCAGTCCCCACAATTGCCATGCCTATCGGTATCAACCATCTAGTCTTTCGGTCCACCTGAGAACCTCCGCTGTACTTCAGGACGCTACAAGAAGCACTTGTCGAATTCGGACTCGTCGCCCAGTCGTAGCGTCCTCGAATACTCCAGTATAAGTGTGGAATGCGAAGCAGAAAGAGTGAGCCCAGCAATACCATAAACACAGGATGAGCCGTTGTAGTAAACACCAGAATGGAAGCAATGACTGAGTAGATACCAATATTGAAGATGGTGTTCAATCCTACTCGAAGCCACAAACCTCCGGGTGTGGTCTTAAGAGGTAATTTCCATAGTTTAGTTTCATGTATATCCTGCGGGCTGTCCGCAGGCCGCCATCGATCCACAAAGAATTTTCCTACAACGTAGAACATCATTCCAGGAAGAATAAACGACAATACGTAGTCTCCGGTAACCGCGGAGTGTGAAGTCGTGCTCCAGCTAATGAAGGACAATACCAACCCGGTTATCGTATAGAAGACCAATTTCGACAACAATGGTCCTCCTCTACTGTTTCTCTCCGGTCGACGACATACACCGAATCTGTATTGGCAGGATGCTGGCAATAGTCAAATCAGTGCGGCCCTATAAGTTGGCCAACAACTGGCTAAAGAAGCCCATGATACAGGGCTGTCAACACTGCTTCTAGTTTATTATTGGCTTGCATCTTTACTCGGGCGTTCCGAATGTGGTTCAGAACCGTGTGTTTGCTGATTCCGAGCATCCTGGCAATTTGTACTGTTTCGTACCCCAAACCAACTAATCGCATCACACTACGCTCACGATCAGTTAGGATCGCAATTTCATCGCCACCATCTGGGCCAGGTGGCCCTACGAATCCCCTGATATTCTCGGAAAATTTGTCGGACCATAGAGAATCTTGCTCTTGCGTCTCGCACAATAGATGGATTAGGACATTGTTGCCGCTCTCTTGATCCAGCGGCAACACCATTGGAGTTACTGTAACTAATTTTCGCTCTCCCGAAGCACAGAGCATGCGGACATTTTCTATAGATGGGATTGCTCCCTCTTTGGCAAGTTGGATAGATGGGCAACCTAGCATACAAATCGGCTCTGACCCTTCAACAGGGAGGCTGCTGCAAACCTCGTAGCATTTCCTTCCAATTACGTCCTTCATCCGATGGCCCAGTATCTTCTGGGCCCCAAGGTTCCAGAAGATAATTCTCTGGCTCATGTCAACAGCATAGACACCAAATGAAGCTTCGCTCATGAAGCGAAGAACCGACCTTAGATCAGTGATTGCAACTTCCTTCTCATCCTAAACGCCAGGTTCGAGTCCTTACTTTCCTTCAACTAAAGGCGTCCGTATGCAACGACAGTCCTTTTCACAGATACTTGTTTTTCGGGGACCACTGAGGACACCGGACACTCAACGCGAATGCATAACGGTCCCACCGTAATGCACCCAAGTGCCGACCTTTGGTCAAGGAGTGCGATCATCTCAGTGGAATTCATCTGATGACTGGGATGACCTCTAAAATCTGCCCGGTGTGCCTGTCAATGACGATCCGATCGCCCAGTGGTTCTAGAAGATAAATACTTACGAGATCTAGGCAGTCTTCACCACCTCGCAAGGGAGTGGAGAAGGCTTTCACCTTAACCCGCACATGGTCGACCGTCTCCAAAAAAGACGCACGAGGTGATCCGTTGCAGGAGGCGACTTCAAGGTCGAGTCTCTTCGGGGAAACCAATATCGCCTCCACTACCTTCACTTCACTAAACCAAGCCCCCCCACCAAGGGTATGCCAAACCATGAAACAGGCGACGAGAACCAGCAGCCCAGTCACCACAGCTACGACAATTAGTGGTCCCAGACGGCCCGATAATAATCCTCTTGAACCGGATTTGTTGGTCATAAGGTTTCCCTCCCTGTGGTCAGCTACACCCTAACGTAGAGTGATACCTGGCCCCCGTGTGCTCATCCTGGGCATATTGCACGCGGGGGCCAGTGTATTCTAATGTTCAGGCGGTGGCAATATTTATCCCTAATTCTTCGTCAAGCAGTTCCCGCCTCAAAAAAACTCGCGGTCAAATGGGTAGAAAGGATCATACATGAAGCCGTGATTGATACCATACGCCGTGTTGATACAGTACACATGTCTGCCACAGTCTCCACCGCCTGGCTGTCGTTATTGTAAAGTAACGTCTAAGGCGTTAATCGCAGAACCAAGATTTGAGTGCCAGACTCTGGAATGGCATTCCCTACCGCCGTCATATCCTTCGCAGTCGGCCTCTTCGTCTGTATCCCCCGCGCTGATTAGGCCAACACCCTTCACAGTACTGCTGTTGATGTAGCGTATAACTGGGCCTCCACTGTCTCCTTCGCCGGCCGATCCATCGCCTTCTTGGTCTTCCGTCCAAAAGCCTGGACCGGTACTATACGGGTCGCACGCTCCGTCGATGTACTGGAAGGTGGACTCTACCCTGCCCCTGTGTTCACCTGACAATCCGCCGGAGACGTATAGGTATTGGCCAACAGTTGGATACTCCCATCCAGCGACGCTGACTGAAGAGGATCCTTCCCAATCACCGCCATAGACACGTGGTGAATACGTTTCACCTAGCAGAGTGCTCGCATCGTTCGTACAAGAACTAGGATTTGACACAGTTCCTACGTAAAGATCACCTTCTGGTGTATTGTAATCCCTACCGTAGTGGCAATGTGCCGCCGTCAGCATCCCCTCTTCGTCCGAATCGGTTGTCACAGCGAAGCCAGTTGAGCAATAAAAGTAGTCCCCCTACCCCAAGGAGTAGTCGATTGCAGCCCCACCGTAGAAAGGTTAGGAATCGTCCCAACGGGATCGATTGGGCACTAGCTCTCGTGTCACCATGAATTCGAGGGGGTAGGTACTTGTGATGACCTGCCTCGCTGCCTCAATCTTTTGTTCCGGTGTTAGGTCGCCACTCATGTCAATCCCTACTCTTATGGCTGAGAAGTCCCCATTCGGACCTGCTTCATTGACATCCACCCCATCCATGGTTCCAAGTCCAAGCAGCCGCTTCGACTCTGTTTGCATTTCTTCTAGGGAATGGGTCGTATTCACGACACGGATCGGGACGGTTTCTCTCAATTCGGTAACGAGTGTGTCCATCTTAGTTGGGAGAGTTCCGTCCTTCCAGTAGAGAACTACCGTCCACGAATCGTTGTCGAAGCTGATTCCGGCAAAGTCCTGGTATCCCGCTGAATTCCAAAGCCGGTATATTTCATCCGCCGCATTTGACATGGGAAGCTGCTTGACGACGTCGGAATCTAGACCCCGCGTGGACTCGCTAATTCCCGGTTCCCCCTGCACCTCACCGTCTCCCTCAGTGTAGATAACGCTGACAGACACCACTACGATCAAAGCCGCGATCGTAAGGATCAAAGGAAGCCCCAGAATCCGCTTTTTCATTACTCAAACCGCACTAACAATTTTGTAGCCATTCGCTTGTATGGGCTGCTGCCACGGTGAGAATTTTCCGTAGCAAGCTTGTCGAACCCTCTAAATGCGAATTTGCCTTGAGAGGCTAGCAAACAGTTTCTAGCCTAGACAATAACACATTAATGTTATTCTTTGGTTGAGGAGGCCCCACCATACCGGACTTGAGCCGTTCACAAGAGTTGTGTTGACTTTCGCTTGCTTTCCCGCAGGCTTCATCCTATGCTGAGGCCAAAAGTTTTGGGGGGTTGGCATGGGGTTTTCACCGCATGGGATTGAGTATTCGGCGCATCGTCCGGTGGTTATGGGGCGGAGGGGGATGGTGGCGGCCAGTCATCCGCTGGCGTCGCAGGCGGGGGTGCGGATTCTGCAGAAGGGCGGCAACGCGGTAGACGCGTCGGTGGCCGTTGCGGCGGCGCTGCAGGTGGTGGAACCGCTGATGTCGGGCATCGGCGGCGACGGGTTCATCATGGTGTATATGCGCGCCGACGACACGGTGAGGGTGGTGAACGGGACGGGGCCGGCCCCCTACGCCGCCACGCGGGAGCGCTATCTGCCGGAGGGGATTCCGTTGAAGGGGGTTCTTTCGACGTCGGTGCCGGGGCTGCTGCGGAGTTGGACGGAGGCCCACGAACGTTACGGAGTGCTTTCGCTTGCAGAAGTGTTGGAGCCCGCCATCGAGCTGGCGGAGGAGGGATTTCCCGTCAGTCACACCGTCGCCGACGCCATCGCCGCCGACGAGTTGCTGTGCGAGTTTCCCACGTCGGCGGCGATATTCGCGCCGGAGGGTCGGCCCCTGCGGGCGGGGGAGATTCTCTATCAGAAGGACCTGGCGCGGACGTTCGGCAAGATAGCCGACGAAGGGGCGGGGGTCTTCTATGAGGGGGAAATCGCCCAGGCCATCGCGAAGTTTGCGGTGGCGCAGGGGGGGCTTCTGACGATGAGGGACCTGGCGGACTTTCGGGTGCGCTGGCAGGACTCCATATTCACGGACTATCGAGGGTACACCGTCCACGAGGCGCCGCCGAACTCCAGCGGGCACATCCTGCTTCAGGAACTGAACCTGGTGGAAGGCTTCGACCTGAAGTCGATGGGGTGCAACACGCCGGAGAGCGTCCACGTGATGGTGGAGGCGAAGAAACTAGCCTTTGCGGACCGGGAGGCGTACCTGGCGGACCCGGAGTTTGTGGACGTGCCGATTCCGGGGCTGCTTTCCAAGGAATACGCCCGACGGCGGGCGGAGTCGATAGACCCGGAGCGGGCGGCAGTCGACGTTGAGGCGGGGGACCCGTGGCGATACCAGGAACCGGCGGGGTCTGCGCCCCGGGCGGTGAACAAGGTGGGCAGGCCGGTGGAGGACACGACGTGCTTCGCGGTGGTGGACCGGTGGGGGAACGCGGTGTCGCAGCTTCAGAGCCTGCAGAGCGCCTTCGGGTCGAGCCTGGTCGCGGAGGGGACGGGGGTGCTTCTCAACAACCGGATGAGCTACTGGCACCTGGAGGAGGACCACGTGGACTGCCTGCAGCCGGGGAAGCGGGTGCGGCATACGATGAACCCGGTGATGGTGTTCCGCAAGACCGACGCTGGGCGTCAGCTGGCGCTGGTGTGCGGAACGCCGGGGGCGGACACGCAGGTGCAGACGAATTTGCAGGTGATCACCCACGTTCTGGACTTCGGGATGACGGTGGCGGAGGCGGTGGAGGCTCCAAGGTGGAGGCATACGCAGAACCCGACGGAGTCGACGTACCCGCATACGTGCGACGACGAGCTATGGCTGGAGGGCCGGTTCTCGCCGCACGTGCGTCGGCAGTTGGAAGGGAAGGGGCACGAGCTTAACATAATCGGCGACTGGGAGGGGACGGGGAGCCAGATGATGATTCAGGTGGATGCGGAAAAGGGGGCGCTCCACGGCGGGGCGGACCCGCGTCGGGACGGCTACGCGCTGGGGTGGTAGGTTGCCGAACCACGCTTGCCCGCGATTGACGTCGCTACGGAAGCGCGGGCTTCTTTCCCCCGTATATCGACGGCTCCGACGCCAGTAGCAACCTCAGCCTGGCCACGGACGCGACGGCATCCTCGCCAAGCCCCAGCATGTCTCGGACGAGACGCTCGTCGAGGGCGATGCGTACAGGGTCGACGGCGCACTTGTAGAAGGGCTGAAATTCCCCCCCCTTAAACTCCCGCCAGATGGCCTCCGCCTCCTCCAACTGCCACGGCTGGAGCTTCCGGACATCCAGGGTCGTCATAGTCTCCAGCATCCCCTTATTGCCTCTGCCTCTTCCTGCTTGCGAACTGTTGGAATGGCAATTGTCTACTTTACATAAGAAGGGGCGTGACGTAGTATGGGCGGGTGCGGGAAGCGCTCAAGAAAATTGCCATTCTGCTATCTGGGGTTGCGGTAGTTGCTACGATTGAGCATCTGCTACTCAAGATTCTGCTCACGCCTCTTGGTTTTGGCATCTTCTTTGCAGCGTTGGGTGTCTTAGCTAGTGCTTTGTGGTGGCCCGATATCATGTCGCGCCGCCCACGCAGTTGGAAACTGTGGCAATCGGGAGTTTCGTTTAGCAAGCAACCTCAAAGACTTAACGTGTGGATGGCCAAGGATGGTTCGATAACCCTAGAGCAAGCCGCCTTCTTGTGGCTTGAGATTCCATTCCAAAGGCCGGTGCCTCCAGAGGTGCAAGATAGAATTGAGATTTTCCGAAACGCAATATCTCAAGGTTCTTTGCAGATGCACAGGCGCTATGACGAAAAAACGGAATCCCTATTTGCATTCGCTAGATTGTACTTTGGGAATCCGATTCCCAAAGACACGCGAGTACGGGTTAGAGAACTAAAACGATATGCCAAGTCAATAGGCGATGTGCCGGGTTTTCTGGAAAATGTGGAATATGATGCTATGCAGTCAACTCTTGATAAGTCAGATGATTCGTCTTAACGATACGTTGGAGGGTGTCACGGAAGATATGGTTGTTGTTCCGGTTGGTGAAACGCCATTCCAGTTCTTCCAAGTACCGTCCCAAGTGCTTCCGACTGACCTTGTGGAATGCGCCTATGGGCGAACGCTCGAAGAGGGACCTGACACCTTCAATGGAGTTGGTGTGAACGTCACCCACAACCCATTCGTCTTCAGAGTGATTGACCGTTTCGTGACGGGTGTTGTGGCCTGCAATGCCAAGGTAGCTACGGAGTTCGTTGGTGTAGATAGCCTCTGCTTCATCCTTGACAGTTCGGTTGATAAAGTCATGGAGGGTATCCCGCTTGGTGTCGGGTATCTGCCTCAACCGTTGAAGCGGGCTCAATCTCTGTCTCTACGACGATGGGCCCTTGCTCCAGACGGATGAGAATGTCAGGTTGGGGGCCGCCGTGCAGCGTCTCGGATGCCGCGTCAAGCCCGCACTGTTCGCGCAGGATTCGAGCCAGCGTGACATTCAACACGCTCTCGTGGCTGCGGTCTTGTCTTGTCAACGTCGACATTCGGTTGCTTCGTCCACTTGCTTCAACTCGCTGATAGTCTTGCGCATCCACAACAGTCTAATTGAACCGCAAATTGATATCAAAAGGGGATGGGCTGGCGGGGTTGCCGTGGGAGGGTGGATTCCGTATCATCTGAAAGCCATTCTCGGTTAGGAGTTTCTTCGTATGGATAGAGCGCCCCGGTCGGTACTTCTCGTGACCCCGCATCAGGACGACGCCGAGGGCGGATGCGGGGGCACGGTGGGCATGTGGACGAAGCAGGGGACGAAGGCCGTGTACGTGTTGTGCACTAACGGCGATAAAGGTTCCAGCGATCCGGCGATGACGTCGCCCGCTTTGGCGACAATTCGGGAAGAGGAGCAGCTGAACGCCGCCAAGGTCCTTGGGGTGGAGTCTGTGGTCTTTCTGAGGCACCCCGACGGAGAGTTGGAGGACACGCTGGAGGTCAGGCGACAGGTGGTGCGGGAGATACGGCGTCACAAGCCGGAAGTGGTGATGTGCATCGACCCGTTTCGCACTACTTCGCACACCCACAGGGACCACCGCATGAGCGGGATGGTGGCGCTGGACGCTGTGTTCACCTACGCTTGGAGTCCGCACCACTTCCCGGAGCAGATTGCGGAGGAGGGGCTGGAGCCGCACCAGGTCAGTGAGATCTATATGTGGGGAAGCGAGCGACCGGATACGTACGTGGATATTTCCGAGACGGTGGACGCGAAGGCGCTATCGCTGAGCAGGCACGTGAGCCAGATGCGGGAGCCGGAGCGTTTGCGGGAGCGGACACGCCGGAGGGCGGCGAATATCGGGAAGCGGGCGGGGCTGCCGTTTGCGGAGGGGTTCCGTCGGATAGCGCTGGACAGGAAGAGGCTGCACTGGGCGGCGTATTAGGTGTGGGGGCAGGGTTCGCCCCCATTCCTTCGACAAGCTCAGGGCAGGTCTAACCTTCTGCCATCGAGGGTCAGGGAGAAGGTGGATTCCGGGTCCGTTTTCATTGGACAGGCATCTGTCCGAAATAGCGGGCCGGTTGTTGTTGTAAGGTTTATTCGTTTTTGGGCATTCGTTATTTTCTGTGGTGGAAACGAAGGGTATTTTCCTTCGTAATCGGGGATTCGTTAATTGCTGTGGTGAAAACGAATGGGGCATAAACAGTAGGGGTAGGGACGCTGGATGGCCATGGGTTCGACAAGGCGATGGATGGGGCGGAGGAGGAGTTCAGTGGAGCCTCTGGTGGCCTTATGATTTCGTCTATATGTTCCATACGCAGGATATTAGCATGGGGCGCGGGTTTGTGGCAAGGGAAAGTTGTCACTTTGGGGAAGGCGAGATTCTTCGTTGCGCTGAGAATGACAGAGTGGGGGGTGTGCTAGAATAACTCCGTAGAGATGACTTCGTCCCTTAGAAATCTTCCCAGCGTCGAACGGGTGCTTGCTTCCGAGCCGTTGAAGTCGCTTAGCAGCGAGTACGGCCACCATTGGGTGGCGGACGCCGTTCGAGAGAGCGTCCAGGAAGCGCGTGCGCGTGCATTGAACGGGGGGGATGTTGCTTCGTTCCAGGAGATCGCAAATCGGGCCGCTGAGCGTGTACGAGGGATGGGCCGGATTCAGCCGAGGCCGGTCATCAACGCGACGGGCGTAATCATTCATACGAACCTGGGGCGGGCGCCGCTCAGCGCCGAGGCCGTGGCCGCGATGAACGCTGCGGCGGCGGGGTACAGCAACCTGGAGATTGACCTGGAGTCGGGTCGGAGAGGGTCAAGACAGGGGCATCTGCAGAGGCTGCTGAACCACCTGACGGGCGCGGAAGCGTCGCTTCTTGTCAATAACAACGCCGCCGGGGTGCTTCTGGGGCTTTCGGCGGTTGCGGCGGGCAAAGAGGTGATCGTGTCGCGGGGAGAGGCGGTGGAGATTGGGGGCGGGTTCCGCATCCCGGACGTGTTGGAGCAGAGCGGGGCGAGGCTGGTGGAGGTGGGGACGACGAACCGGACCTACGCGCGGGACTACGAGGCGGCCATTACGGAGAATACGGGGGCGCTGCTGAAGGTCCACGCCAGCAATTTTAAGATTGTGGGGTTTACCCACGCGCCTGAGATTACGGAACTGGTGGAGTTGGGGCGCAGGTACGGAGTGCCCGTGCTTCACGACGTGGGGAGCGGGTGTCTCATGGACACCCGACCCTTTGGACTCTCCTACGAGCCGAGGCCGCAGGACAGTGTCCGAGGGGGGGCGGACCTGGTGTTTTTCTCCGTGGACAAGCTGCTGGGCGGGCCGCAGGGAGGCATAGTTGTCGGGTCGAAGGACAAGGTGGGCCTGCTGGCGAAACACCCCTTGGCAAGGGCGTTCAGAATAGATAAGATGAGCCTCGCGGCCACCACCGCAACGTTGCTGCACTACGTGAAGGAAGAGGCGCTGCAAGCCATACCCGTCTGGCGAATGATTTCGGCAACCAGCGAAGAGTTACGCGAAAGGGCCACCAGGTGGGCTGAGAGCGTTGGCGGAGACGCGACGGTCCAGCCGGCGAAGTCGACCATCGGGGGCGGGAGCCTGCCCGGGGAGTCGTTGGACTCGTGGGCGCTGTGCATATGGGGCCAGGACGTGCCCGGCGGAGCGACGGGGCTGGCAGCGCGGTTACGGGAGCAGTCGACGCCCGTGGTGGCCCGAATCGAAAACGAGCGGGTCTTGATGGACCCGCGCACTGTTCTGCCGGAACAGGACGGCCAACTCCTGGCCGCAACCCAAACAGCACTGCGAGAGATATGACGAACTTTCTACTTGTTCACGGACAATGGCACGATGCATCCATGTGGGACGACGTATGTCGTCATCTGCACAACGCCGGTAATGGCTCCGAGGTGGGCGACGTAACGGCTGTGGACCTGCCGGGTCACGGCTCGCGTCGGTCCTTCGACATCAGCCGGATAACCATCGACTACTACGTCAACGCGGTGGTGACTCCCCCGCGGGTGAAGCTGCTGGAGGACGTGACGTTGGTGGTGCATTCGTTCGCCGCCACGTTCACGCCGCAGGTGGCCAAAGCGCTGGGAAGCGTGTTGAGCAGGATTGTGTTCATTGGGGGGATGCTGCCGAGGGAAGGG
Organism: uncultured Dehalococcoidia bacterium; assembly: GCA_951812825.1. Lineage (GTDB taxonomy): Bacteria > Chloroflexota > Dehalococcoidia > Lucifugimonadales > JAPULR01. The sequence goes on from OX638324.1 coordinate 2,190,170, forward strand.
TCGCAGCCCATGGGTGAGCTTTCCTTCCTGACCCGGAAGTCGGCCATACCCTTCCGGCTGATGGAGAAGGGGTTCAAGCCGCTTAACCCGTTGCTGGCGAAGAGTCTGTACAACGACGTGGGGGCGGAGGAGGCGTCAATTCGGGCGGGCCGGCTGGTTTCGGACCCGTACCAGCCGTGGGTGACGCCGATGGCTGCGCTGGAGTTTCCTGACCACGTTGGGTTGACTTACGTGGCGCTGACAAACGACAAGTTTCTGTCGGCAAAACGGCAGAGGGGGTATGCGGTGTCGCTGAGGGGTGCGGACGTGGTGGAGCTGGAGTCGGGGCACATGGCGCCCGTGGTTCAGTCGAGGCGAGTGGCGGAGATTCTTCTGGGGGGCTAGTGGAGGGGGAAGAAGGGCGGTTCGAGAACTGCCCCTTCGCAGGGTTGGATGGGGCCTGTGCTATAATCGAAATTGAAGGGCAGATTGCCCATTTTTCTGACGGTTCATCGGTATGGAAGACAAAGAATTTCTGGAAAAGATGAAGGCCAAGATAGAGGCTATGGCGGGCACGGCTGTCACTATGAGCCTGGACCGCCGGAAGGAAGACCGGCTTGAGGTGGACCCCGACAAGTTGGATCCGAAGGTGATTGTAGGGTCGGCGGTGCTGAAGTATCCGGGGTTCGCGCGGATGTGCATCGAGTACGCGGTGGCGTCTATCCGGGAGGGGCGGCAGATCAGCGCGCTGGAGTTTCACATGGTGCTGGGGAGGAATTAATGGAGAATTCTAATACTCAATGGATACAAAGGACCTTATTGATGGGCTACTTGCAGGGCCTCCATGGTGAAGATATCACTGAGAAGGTTCTCTCGTTTGAGAATGTAGAAACAATTATTCATGGGACGCTCCCACGGTCTGCTAGAAAACATCGTGCATGGTTGAGTAACAGCCGGCGCCCCGAACATGCCCTCAAGGACGCGTGGTTGGATGCTGGATGGAAGACTCGCAACGTCAACATGGAAGAAGAGACCGTCGAGTTTTTCCACGTGTTGACAGCAGAAGTCCGAGCGTTTGGGATAGTCGTAGAAGAGCTTCCGGAATCCCTTATATGAGAAGCAAGGTCAAGTTTACAAATTCCTACAGCAATGCTGATGACGGACGGCGAGGTGTGGGGCGGGGTTAGCCGGGGAGGGATTCGACCTCGGCCATGAGGGCCGAGAGCATTTCAGCTTCGGGGACCACTTTCACCTTTTGGCCCTTGCGGAAGATGACGGCGCGTCCGGCTCCGGCGGCGATGCCCACGTCGGCGTCCTTGGCCTCGCCGGGGCCGTTGACCTCGCAACCCATGACGGCCACCTTGATCTTCTTGTCCACCTTCTGAAGGAGTTCGTCGACGGTATTGGAGAGTTTGATGACATCCACGTCGGCGCGGCCGCAGCTGGGGCAGGCGATGAGGGTTGTGCCCTTCTGGCGAAGGTTGAGGGACTTGAGGATTTCGTAGCCGGCGATAATTTCTTCGCGGGGCTGTCCGCTCAGCGACACCCGGATGGTGTCGCCGATGCCGTCGTAGAGGAGGTAGCCGAGGCCGATGGCGCTGCGAATGGAGCCGGACTTGACGGTGCCGGCCTCGGTGATGCCGAGGTGGAGGGGGTAGGGGACCAGCTTGGCGAGGCGCTGGTAGGCCTGGATGGTTGTGGGAACGTCGAAGGCCTTCAGCGAGACCTTAATCAGGTCGAAGTCGAGGGACTCCAGCAGGCCGATTTCCCAGAGGGCGGTGGCCACCATGTGGTCGACCGCGTTGTACTGACCTGCCGCGGCCTCGCCCGCCTTGGGGAGCTGGTTGACCATGTCCATGACGCGGGAGAAGCCGCGGGACTTGCCGATGCCGCCGACGGGGGGCAGGCTGCCGAAGTTGACGCCGATGCGGATGGGGATGTGGCGTTCCTTTGCTGCCATGACGACCTGCTTGACCTTCTCCGGGTCGCGAATGTTGCCCGGGTTGAGGCGAAGAGCGTCGACGCCGCCCTGTATGGCTTCCAGGGCAAGCTGGTGGTGGAAGTGAATGTCGGCGATGAGGGGGATATTTATCTGGGAGCGGATGGCGGGGATGGCCTTGGCGGCCTCCATGTCGGGGACGGCGCAGCGGATAACGTCACAGCCCGCTTCTTCCACTTCGCGGATCTGGGCGACGGTGGCGGCCACGTCCCGCGTGTCCGTCTTGGTCATGGACTGGACGGCGATTTCAGCGTCGCCGCCGATTTTGACGTCGCCTACGTAGATTGCCTTGGTAACCCGGCGCTTGGCCATTCAGATTACTCCCAAATTTTGTTGGTACCGCCCGATTTTTCTTTCCCTTGCAACCCGTTCTTGTGACGTGTAGCTTCTCGTGTAAGTCGACATTGGCCTTAACCTATGAATCGTTCGCCTCTGATGAGGCGGGCAATGTCATTGTAGCTTACCATCAGAACTATGGTGATTAAAAGGGCAAAGCCGAGCATGTGCACCAGGCGTTCCTTTTCGGCGGGGATTTTCTTACCCCTACGGATAATTTCGATGATGACGAAGAGGAGGCGGCCGCCGTCGAGGGCGGGGATGGGGAGGATGTTGAAGATGGCAAGGCTGATGCTGAGAAGGGCGGCGAGGGGGATGAGGGCGTCGAGGCCGGCGATATCGACGGCTTCCTTGGAGCCGCTGACGATGCCGACGGGGCCGGAGAAGGGGGTGGGGGCGTCGCGGAAGAGCCAATGGCTGATGGAACGCCAGGTGAGGGTGAGGACTTCGACTACTTGAAGCGCGCCCTTGCCGACGGCCTCCCAGGGGTAGTAGGAGAGGGTTTCCGTGCGTTGATTTTCCAGGCCCAACCGCACACCCACGTTGCCTTCGCCTTCGGGCGGGCGCCAGCGGGGGATGAGGGTTACGTTGCGGGTCTGGCCGGCGCGTTGGAGTTGGAGAGACAGGTCGACGCCCAGGTTGCGGGTGATGCCGGCGGAGACGTCTCTGATGCTGTCGACGGGGTCTCCGTCGACGGCGACGATTCTGTCGCCGGGGGCGATGCCGACTTCCGCGGCGGGGGAGTTGGGGCTTACGTCTTCGATAACAACGTCGCCGACAGTAACGTCGCGGGGAATCATGAAGAGGGCGGCGAAGATTGCGACGGCGAGGACGGCGTTCATGAAGGAGCCGGCGCCAAGGATGGCGGCGCGAACGCCGGGTGACTTGGAGGAGAAGCTGCGGGGGCCGGTGGACTCATCCTCTCCCTCCAGACGGACGAAGCCGCCGAGGGGCAGGGCGTTAAGGGTGTATTCCGTTTCGCCTTTCTTCCAGCCGAAAAGCTTGGGAGGGAAGCCGACGCCGAACTCGTTGACCTTCACCTTGAAGAACTTGGCCACGGCGAAGTGGCCGAGTTCGTGGATGACCACGAGGACGACGACCATTGCTATCATGGCGAATACGAATAGCATTATTTTTTCCCTTGGCGGAGTGCGACGTGGGCATTATTCGGCGCTCTGCCGATAGTCGCGATGTGTGGGTTCATTTGAGGGTTGAGGCCAGTTCCAGGGCTGCGGTACGGGCCCATTTGTCGGCGCCCAGGATGTCTTCCAGGTTGTCGGCGGGAGTTGGTTCGTGGCGCTCGAGGACTGCTTCCACGACCTTGGGGATGTGGGTGAAGGCGAGGTTTCCGGCCAGGAATTGCTCGACGGCGATTTCGTCGGAGGCGCAGAGGACGGCGGGGTAGGTGCCGCCCTTGCGTCCGGCCTCCAGGGCGAGGGGGAAGCAGGGATAGAGGGCAGGGTCCATGGGTTCGAAAGTCATGGACATCGCCTGGGTGATGTCGAGACGGGGGATACCGTCGTTGGGCTGCCGCTCGGGGTAGAGCATGGCGTACTGGATGGGGAGCTTCATGTCGGGGGGGCCGATCTGGGCTTTCACGGAGCCGTCTTCGAACTCCACCATGGAATGGATGAGACTCTGGGGATGAACGACGACTTCGATGCGCTCCCAGGGGACATCGAAAAGCCAGCGGGCCTCGATGACTTCGAAGCCCTTGTTCATGAGGGTTGAGGAATCTATGGTGATGCGGCGGCCCATCTTCCAGGTGGGGTGGTTGAGGGCTTGGGTGGGGGTGACGCCGGAGAGGTCTTCGTGCAGGCGGGTGCGGAAGGGGCCGCCGGAGGCGGTGATGATGAGGCGTCGGACTTTCTTGCCCTCTCCCTGAAGGCACTGCCAGATGGCGCTGGGCTCGCTGTCGACGGGTAGCAGCGCGCCCTGTCCGTCGCGGGCGAGGCTGCTGACCATTTCGCCGGCCATGATGATGACTTCCTTGTTGGCAAGGCAGACTTTTTTCCCCTCCTGGAGGGCGCGGATGGTGGGGAGGAGTCCGACGCGGCCCACGGTGCCGACCATGACGATGTCAGTGTCGGGGTGGCAGACCATCTCCTCCATGGGGGTGAATTCGGCGTTGCCGAGCATGTCCCTGGTGAATGCGGGCGACGGGGTGTAGAGGAGGGTGGGGTTGAACTCGGCGGCCTGGGCGAGCAGAAGGTCCACGTTGCTGCCGGCGGCCAGGCCGACCACGCGGAACCGGTCCGGGAATGCACGGACGACGTCCAGGGTCTGCCGACCGATGGAGCCGGTGGAACCGAGGACAACGAGGCCTTTAGCAGTCAAGCAATTCTCCTGTGGGGCGGGTGGGTTTCGATGAAACCCTTCACACAATTATATAAGCAGCCACGTAGAACGTCACGGGAAGGGTGGCGAGGAGGGAGTCCATCCTGTCGAGAATGCCGCCGTGGCCGGGCAACAGGACACCGGAATCTTTGACGCCTGCCCGTCGCTTCATGTAGGACTGGGCAAGGTCGCCGAGGGGGGCGACTGTCCCTAGAAGGAGTCCAAAAACTATCTGGCAGGGGAGGGAGCAGGGCAGGCCGAGCAGGGCCGTGAGGCCGACGGAGACTCCTGCGGCGCCAGCAAGTCCGCCGACGAAGCCCTCCCAGGTCTTGCCGGGGCTGATTTCCGGGGCCATCTTGTTCCGGCCCAGGAACTTGCCTATGAAGAAGGCGCCGGTGTCGGCGGCGAAGGTGACGAACAGGGCGTAGAGGAGCCAGTCGCGTCCGTCTTCCAGTCCGGCGGCGCCTTCTCGGAGGAGCAGGGCGTGGGAGAGGAGGAAGCCGACGTAGAGGGGGCCGAGGGCAGTGTGGAGACAGTTTTGGAAGCTGGCGCGGCTTCTGCGTATGAGGGCGACGACCAGGAGGGGGGCTAGTCCTCCGGCGATTAGGAATATGGAGAAGTTGCCGTGGTCGGCGGCCAGCTGGGCGTGGACAACGAAGAGGACGGTCCAGAGGATGCCGTAGGGCCAGTAGGGGGCGGCACCCCATCCCTTGGCCATGCGGTGGAATTCCCAGATGCCGATGAGGGCGGCGACGCCGACGACGATTGTAAAGGTGGGGAAGCCCGCCCAGATTGCGCCAAGTAGCGCAGGAATGCCGACGATGGCGACGAGGATGCGGGCTTTCATGGGGTTTGCTTCAGGCACGGGTTAGGTTTCTGGCTGGGGTCTGCGTGGGTTGGGGGGTAACGAGTGGGCCCCCACCTTCGCGAGGACACGGGAGGAGGAGTTGGTTCCAGCGACGAGATACTTCGATTTCGCTGCGCTACGCTCAGTATGAAATGGGAGGCAGGAGGGGGAGGTTGTTGCATTTTAAGGGTCTGGGGTCAGGGCGCCGAACTTTCGCTTCCGGCGGCCGTAGGCGCAGATGGCTTCCTCAACGTGGGTGGCGCTCAGCTCCGGCCAGGGGACGGTGGTGGTGTAGAACTCGCTGTAGGCGGACTGCCAGAGGAGGAAGTTGCTGAGGCGGTATTCGCCGCCGGTCCTGATGATGAGGTCCGGGTCTGGGATGTCATGGGTGTAGAGATGGCTGCTGAGCAGTTTTTCGTCGACTTCTTCGGGCTTGGCGCCGCTGCGAACTATCTGCCGGACGGCTTCGACGATTTCGCTGCGTCCGCCGTAATCGAAGGCCACGCAGAGGGTGATGGCGGTGTTGTGTTGGGTCAGGTCCTGGGCTTGGGATACTGCTTCCCGCAGGTCCGGAAGAAGGCGGTCGCTTCGGCCAAGGTGGACGACCCGGACACCCTGCTCGTGGAGCGCCCGGGTCTCCTGATGGATGACATCACGGAGGATGGACATGATGCCTTCGACTTCATCGTCAGGGCGGTTCCAGTTTTCGGTGGAAAAGGCGTAGATGGTGACGAACTTGACGCGGCGGCGAGCGAGAGCATCGAGGACGGAGCGGATCTTCTCGACGCCGGCGCGGTGGCCTTCCAGGCGGGGGAGACCCTTGTCTTCGGCCCAGCGGCCATTGCCGTCCATGATGATGGCGACGTGATGGGGGATTTCGGCCGCATCGCGGCCATTAGCATCCAGGGGAAATGCTGCACCCGGCTCTTCGGCCATTGGATTATTGCTCCCGCCGCTCGTAATCCGGCCTTAGACGGTCATCATCTCGTCAATTTTGGACTTCCAGAACCGGTCGATCTCCTCAACGTGGTTGTTTGTGGCATTTTGGAGCTGCCCCTGGGCGCGCTTGTTTTCGTCCTGGGAGATATCCTTGCTGCGCTCCAGGGAACGGAGCTTGTCCTGAGCGTCGCGTCGAACGTTGCGGACGGCGACTTTTCCGTCTTCCACCTTCCGTCCGAGGGACTTGACGAGTTCCTCACGACGTTCCTGGCTGAGGGGTGGGATGGGGACGCGGATGATTGCGCCGTCGTTGGAGGGGTTGAGGCCGGTGGGGGACTGCTGTATGGCCCTTTCGATGGCACGCAAAGCCGTGCGGTCATAGGGTTGGATGGTTATGAGCTGGGCGTCGGGGGCGGATATGGTCGCCATCTGGTTTAGGGGAGTGGGCACGCCATAGTAGTCTGCGGTCAGGTTCTCGACGATGGCAGGGCTGGCCCGACCGGTCCGTACCGACTGGAGTTCCCGCTTGAGGAACTCGATGGCCATGTCCATGCGGCGGGAGGCATCCTTGAGGACGTCCTCCGGGGTTGGGGTGTCGGTGCTGTTAGACGTGGACATTTTGTGCTGCCTCCGAAATGGTGGTGCCAACCCGGTCTCCCTGCAGGATGGAAACCATGTTGCTGGGCTTGAAGATGTCGAAAACGATGATGGGAAGATTGTTGGTCATGCAGAGGGAGAGGGCGGTGTTGTCCATGACCTGGAGCCTGAGATTGATGGCTTCCAGGTAGTCGAGCCTCTCGTAGCGCTTGGCGGCGGGGTCCTTGTTGGGGTCGGCGTCGTACACGCCGTCGACGTTGTTTTTGGCCATAATCAGGACTTCGGCGCCGATTTCGATGGCGCGGAGGGCGGCCGCCGTGTCGGTGGTCATATAGGGGTTTCCGGTGCCGGCGGCGAAGATGACGACGCGTTCCTTATCCAGGTGACGGATGGCCCTTCGGCGGATGTATGGCTCCGCGATGGACTGCATTTCGATGGCGACCTGGATGCGGGTCTCCAGGCCCTGACGTTCCAGGGCGTCCTGGAGGGCAAGGGAGTTAATGACGGTGGCGAGCATTCCGGCGTAGTCTGCGGTGGAGCGGTCCATGCCCTGGGCGGCGGCTTCTGCCCCCCGCCAGATGTTGCCTCCGCCGATGACGACGGCCATCTGGACGCCCTGGTCCTGGGCTATCTTTATCTGGCTGGCAACGTAGTTGGCGGATTCGGCGTCGATTCCGAATTCGGACTTGCCGATGATGGCCCGGCCGCTCAGTTTGAGCATGGCCCTCTTATAGACGGAGCCCGCCATGGTACGCGTTATTCGCCCAGGGCGAAGCGGGAAAACCGGTTGATTCGGATGTTCTCCCCAACTTTGCCGATGGTTTCCTGGACGAGCTCTTCCACGCGCCTGCTGGGGTCTTTGATGAAGGTCTGCTTGAGGAGGCAGACTTCTTCCGGCGGACGGGTCTCGTCCTCATCCAGGTCTTCGTCCCGGATGTACTGAGGGGCCATGGCGGCCACCTGCATGGCGAGGTCGTGGGCCAGGGCCTTGAATTCCTGGGTGCGAGCGACGAAGTCGGTCTCGCAGCCAAGCTCTACGATGGCACCCAGGCGAGCGCCGGGGTGGATGTAGGCTTCGACCAAGCCTTCCCGGGTTTCGCGGCTGGCCCGTTTCACGGCGGCGGCGAGCCCTGCCGCCTTCAGGATGTTTTCTGCCTTGTCCAGGTCCCCTCCGGACTCTTCCAGCGCGCGCTTGCAGTCCATGATTCCTACGCTGGTCCTGGCGCGGAGGGCTTTGATTTGGTCTACGCTAACCTCCAAGGTCAACTCCTAAACTTCAGTAATTGTGTCTAGTTGGGTTTCGGCGCGGCCGGGGCTTCCGTCATGGCGGCCTCCAGCTCCGCGACGTTGACGTCGAGTTCGACGTTGACGGGCTCGTCGCCTTCTTCAGCTTCGGCCTGTTCGGCCAACTCCTGCTCCTCCCGCAGCCGCTCTTCCTCTCTGGCGCGCCTTTCGGCCAGGCCTTCGACGACACCGTCGGCGATGCGGGTGGTGATGAGTCGGATGGAGCGGATAGCGTCGTCGTTACCGGGGATGCGGAAGTCGATCAGCTCCGGGTCGCAGTCGGAGTCGATAATGGAAAAGAGGGTGACACCAAGCTTGCGACCTTCGGCGATGCAGATGTTCTCTTTGGGCATGTCGACCACGAAAATGGCGTCGGGGATTTTGGTCATGTTTCGGACGCCGCCGAAGTACTTCTGGAGACGCTTGAGCTTCTCCTCCAGCTTGAGGGCCTCCTTCTTGATCATGTTGTCGAAGTAGCCCTGCTCCTTCCTCGCTTCCAGCTCGAGCATGTGGTCGATGCGCTTGCGGATGGTGGTGAAGTTGGTGAGGGTGCCGCCGAGCCAACGCTGGTTGACGTAGGGCATTTCGCAGCGAGTTGCCTGCTCTGCGATGGACTCCTGGGCCTGCTTCTTGGTGCCGACGAAGAGGATCTCCCCCCCGTCGGCGACGAGGTCGCGGACGGCGTTCATGGCCCTTTCCATGTAGCGGAGGCTCTTCTGAAGATCGATGATGTGGATGCCGTTTCGCTGGGTAAAGATGTACTGCTTCATGCGGGGGTTCCAGCGGCGGGTCTGATGCCCGAAATGGACGCCTGCTTCCAGCAGAGACTTCATGGTGATGGGAGGGCGCTGCTGCTGGCGAATCGGCGGATTCTGTACTTGTTGGACCATGAAAGCTAACCTTGTTCCTTCTTTAGAATGGAAATCCAGACGCAAATTGAAGCGCAAAAGCTCAGCAATGGAGTATAGCACAACGGGTTGGGGTGGGAAAGGGGAGGGGGTGGGGGGTGAGTGGCTTGTATTCCCCTCGAGCTTCTGATACGTTCCTGGCGCCTCTCGTAGTTACCCTAAGTGACAATTCACCTCAGCAGTATAAGTGGATAGGAACTCGCACTCGGTGGTCAGAGAATGAAGACAGCATAGAATGGCAACAACTTTCCTTCGCCGGCTTTCCCTCTCCAAATGCGAATCAATTAACCCTACAAATACAGGGAGTTGGGGTTGTGGCTGGACCGTTTGTGTTCAATAACATCACTTTGCCGTAGTGTAGTATCCTCCGACTTCAAGACCGCATGTAGCGGATGAGAATAGGGGGGATTTCTGTTTTGTGCCCACGCATGGGACATAATGTCGCCCGCAATTGTCCCAATGCCGCTGTACTTGCAATAATTTCCGTTGCCCTTGTTTCGTTTGTAGCCAACGCTTGCTCGCACCCCGCCTCCACCAATGCACCCATTCCCGTCCCAACAGCCACTCCCACTCCAACTACACTTCCCATACCGCAATCCCGCCTTGAACTTGCTCTGTCATGGGTTCCACTTGAATATGCCCACAGGCTCATCGAATTCTCTGATCATGCCTCATCAGCACTCGTGACCGGTGTGCCAATCCCCCGAAGCTATCAGGAGTACCAAGGGTTGGACGAGAGACAAAGAAACCGCCTTTTTGAAGGAACGTCGGGGTCTTATCCTGATGTGGCAGGGCGAGATCGAGAATTCCTGGAAGAGCAGTTCAATTATTTGATATGGGAGTACAACCTGGGCATCTGGAGCGATTACCGTGGCGGTCAAGTTCCGCGCTTTATGATATTCGAGGGCATTTCAGACGCAGATGGCATGCTGAGAGGGCTTGCTGAGCAGGGCTTTGAGCAAACGACCTATAACGGGACCCGCTATTGGCGCATATATGAAGACTTTAGATACGACATCCGTCGTCATCCCATGCGCCTTCTTCAGGCTTCATGGAACAGAGTCGCGATAATGGACAATCACATCCTCACAGCCCCGGCTACGTCAATTATCGAGAGCCTGATTGATGTTCAGAAGGAGGGATCTGCAAGTCTGTTGGAAAGCCTGCCTCATTTGGCTCTGTCGCGTGTTGTGGGCAGAGGTATGATAGGCGGGGTCTTCGTAACCCCAGACTGGATAGCGGAAAATGCTTTTGGCAGTTTCAGGTTTAACATTCGTCTCGGCGACATAACAACTTCAGGGTGCTGTGAATTTAGACTGGACGCCCTCGATATGCACCTCACGGAACCCGACGCTTGGGACAAGCTATCGCCTTACAGCTTGGCCCTATTTGGATATAGAGTGCAGGACGGCGTTGAAGAGACAGTCATTGCCTTACACTACTTTGATCCAGACGCAGCCAAGAGGGACGCTGCGGAGTTGGCGAAACGCTGGAACAGCTTCCATCTGCACGTTGAGCTTGATGTTCCAGTTGCCGATTCCTGCTCTCCCCTGTCGACAAGAGTAGAGGAGTCTGAAGAATTCTCGGTGTTGCTCGCGACGTGCCGAGTTATCCGTAGGGCGGGAGAAAATGAGACACTCGCTCCCGGCCCAGACCTTTGGATTCATCTACTTAAAATAGGCGGCAAGTTGGAATTCCTGGTTGAAGACCTGGAAGCGCACAAAGAGAGGGTGCGGGAGCGGGCTGAAAGATAGGCTGGTGTATCGCTGCTGGCTCCAACTCCGCTAGCCCCATGTTGGGTGGGGTGGTATACTTGCGGCGTTGTTTGACGCACTTTTTTGGAGGGTCCATGACTGCCAACACCTTTGACTTTTCCGACCGCATTGCCAGGGGAATTCCGCCCGCGCCCAAGGCCGCTCCAGGCGGCGGACGCGTGGAGTTCGACTTCACTACGGCTTTCCCGGACCCGGACTCTTTTCCCGCCGACGGACTGCACGAAGCCCTAGGCCGCGCCCTGAAGGACGAGGGCAAGGACCTGGTCTACTATCCCCACATCCAGGGGCACCCGGCCATGCGGGAGTTCATCGCCCAGAAGCTGGAGCGGGAGCGGGATATGAACGTGTCGCCCGACCAGATCATGCTCACCACCGGCTCCGGCCAGGCAGTGGCGCGGTACGTGGAGCTGCTGACGGACCCGGGGGACATCATCCTTCTGGAGAAGTTCAGCTACTCCGGCACCATGGGCATCATGCGTCGACACGGGGCAAGGCTCATCGGCGTGGACATAGACGAAGAGGGGATTATCCCCAGCGCGCTGGACGAGGTGTTAACCAGCCTGCAGGACCGGGGTCAGCGGGCGAAGTTCCTCTACACCATTCCCACCTTCCAGAACCCCACGGGCACGGACATGAGTCTCGGTCGAAGGCAGGACGTGCTCGACGTGGCGCAGCGCCACCGGCTTCCCATCTTCGAGGACGACTGCTACGCAGACCTGCGGTTCGCGGGGGAGAACTCTCCCTCCATTCAGTCTTTGGACCAGGAAGGGTCCGTGCTCTACTGCGGGTCCTTCTCCAAGATAGTCGCGCCGGGGATGAGGCTGGGATACATGGCCGCGCCGCCTTCGGTAATCGACGCGGTGAAGGCGATTCACCTGGGGGCGACGCCGAGCCAGTTTTCGGCCCTGGCCACCATGTACTACCTGCAAGACCACTTGGACGAGCACGTTCAGGAGTTGCGGGAGATCTTCCGCTCCAAGAAGGACACAGCCGTCGCCGCCGTGGGAGAATACTTTGGCTCCAGGGCGGAGGGCAGCGACCCGGACGGGGGGCTGTATCTGTGGCTGAAGCTGCCGGAGGGGGCCAACACCGCCGCCGCATTGGCCAAGGCGAGGGAGCGTGGGATCAGCTACGGTCCGGGCACGAACTTCTCGCCGGGGCAGGACGCTTACAACTACCTGAGGCTGTGCTACGGGCATTTGACCCACGAGACTATCCGGCAGGGGATTGCCAATCTGGCGGCCTTCCTGGAAGAGGAAGGGATGCTGGAGTAGACCCCTCCGGCATTTAGAGGCCCAGCGCATTGCTCGCCAGAAGTTTTGGATTGCATGAATCCGGCCGGTTAAATTGGGTTCAGATAGGATTGTCATGCACGTGAAAGCGCGAATATTGACTGCAATAATGCTGGCGACCGTTTTGGCGATGGCGGCTATCGTTGCGGCTTGCGGCGGCGATGACGACAGCGACACGCCCGCGACGGTTGTGCCTGCGCCCGCGCCCACGATGGCGCCTTCGATGCTCGCTGCTCCGGCGGCAACCCCGACGCCCGCGCCCGGTCCGACACAGGCCCCCGCAGCCAGTGTCGACGTTGGGCACGAGGTGGGGCAGATGGGGGCGGACTTCACGCTGACCTCGGTGGACGGCGAGGAGATCAACCTGTACAGCTTGCGGGGCAGCCCCGTCGTCCTTTACTACTTCGCCACCTGGTGACCCAAATGTCGCTCCGCGTTGCGGAGTCTGACAGAGGTCTATCCCGAATATGAAGGCGCAATTCACTTCATAGGCATCGACGTGGACGGGGGCGAAAGCGAGTCCAAGATTCGGGATTGGAGCGAGTCCAACGGATTCACTTGGCCCATGGCCCCCTACCACAAGGGCGCCAACGACGACTACGGGATTACCTATCAGGCACAGGCGGTGGTGCTGGACTCCTCAGGCGCCATCGTGGATAGAGGCGGCTTTAGCGGGGCGGACAAGTGGCGCAGCCTTTTCGACGGTCTCATAGAAAGCTGACCGATGACGCAAGCCTCGGACCGGTCTCAAAGGTAGCCTGACAAAGCAACTGCCGAGGCTTTGATGGCTGCCTAAATTACAATTTTTTGGTACTCCTGATTTGCAAAACAACATCGCCAGGGTTGGTTGACAAGACCTTTGATTCGATGAATCCGACAGGTTGTATGGGGCGTAGATAGGTTTGTGATGTACGTGAATGCCCGCATTTTGGGTATGTTGATGCTGGCAACAGTCTTGTCGGCGGCTGTTGTCCTCGTTGCTTGCGGTGGGGACGTTACAGTTGTAGACACAGACGAGACTGCCCAGCCCACGGCAGCGCCTGTCCCGACTGTAGCGCCACCGACGGCAGCCGCTCCGGCACCGCCACCTGCCGCCGCCGCTACGGTAGCTCCGTCGAGGCCAACTGCGGCCCCGACAACCGCAGAAGCTACACCCGCGCCATCGACACCCACGCAAGCCGCCGCGACAAGGGCTGCGCCCACGGCAGCGCCGACCCAGGCGGCAGCAGCGACGCCCGCGCCATCCACCCCGGCGGCGACGGCTGTGGCAACGCCTGCACCGGCGACGGCAACTCCCGTGCCGTCCATCGCAACTCCGCCACCAGCGCCGCAGCCCACCCCTGCAGCAGCTCCATCCCCGACGGCTGCTGCTACTCCTGGCCCCACGCCCGAGCCAACGCCGGAACCGACTCCTGAGCCTACCCCCGAGCCCACACCCGAACCTACGGTGGTATCGGTGGAGGTGGGATCAAGGGTGGGACAGCAGGGTCCGGACTTCTCGCTGACAACTGTGGATGGGGAACAGATTACGCTGTCCGCTTTGCGGGGCAGCCCCGTAGTTCTGTACTACTTTGCCACCTGGTGACCTGCGTGCCGCTCCGAGTTCCGGAGCCTCAAGAGCGTGTACTCAGACTATGAGAGCCAGCTGCACTTCATCGCCATCGGCACCGATGGGGGCGAGGACGCGGGTCGAATCCGGTCCTTCGCGGAGGATAACGGCTACACCTGGCCGATGATTCCCGCCGACGGCGACGTGCTGAATGGCTACAGAATAACCCGGCAGTCGACGGCGGTTGTGCTGGACTCGAACGGGATTATTCTTTCCCGTGCGGGCTACGGGAGTTCGAAGAACTGGCGCAGCCTCCTTGATTCCCTGATAGATGGCTAGAGAGGGCCAGGACCAGCAGGCAGGCCCACAAAGCAGCCCTTCACAGCGCTCCTTCGTCCCAGGGAGCTAGTCTAGCTTCTGCTGCTTCTGTACACTTGGCGCTGTCCGTCGCTGGTATGGTGATGGGCAGAACGCATCGGAGGCTGAAGCGCCCTGGCGTCGCATCCATCTGAAAAGTCGTTAGCCAACCAGGAATCGCCCGACAGGTGGCGTGCGCTTGCGTTGATGTCGCTGGCGACACTGTTGAGCCTGAGCGTCTGGTTCAGCGCCAATGCCATCGCACCCGCGCTGGAGGCGGAGCGGGGTTATTCCCAGGACGACCTGGCATGGCTCACCATGGCAGTGCAGCTGGGATTTGTGGTGGGGACGCTGATCATCGCCCTCACGAACCTGGCGGACCTGATAAACACCCGGACGTTGTTTGCCGTCTGCTCCATCCTCGCGGGCGTGGTGAACGTGGCCATAGTCTTCCTCCCCCAGGACTTTGCTTACGCGGTGTTGATGCGGGTGTTGGCAGGGGCCTTTCTTGGGGGCGTGTATCCGCCGGGAATGAAGATTATCGCCGGGTGGTTCCGGTTGGGCCGGGGACTCGCCATTGGTGCGATGGTGGGAGCGCTGACTCTGGGTTCCGGCTCTCCCCACCTGCTGAGCGCCATCTTCACCGCTGAGTGGGAAACGACGTTGTTCGTGAGCTCGACGCTGGCCATCGTGTCGGGTGGTGTGGTGTACTTCCTGGTTGCGGATGGGCCTTTCGACGTTCCAGCGCCCAGGTTCAACCCCCGATTCGTCGTCCGCGTGGTCAAGGACCGGGCATCCCGGCTGGTGCTGTTAGGCTATCTGGGGCACATGTGGGAGCTGTACGCCATGTGGGCGTGGATTCCGACGTACCTGCTGGCGGTGTTCGGGTCAGGGAGCTTGTTGGGTGACTCGCTGGGGCTGGCAGGGCTGATAGCTTTTCTGGTGTTTCTGGCGGGCGGCATAGGGAGCTTTGCCGCGGGGTGGTTTGCGGAGAGGTGGGGACGGTGTCTGGTGACCAGCGCGGCGATGCTGATGAGCGGGGGCATTGCCCTGTTCATCGGCTTTGTCGGCGTGGACTGGGGGTGGCTGATTGTAGTGCTTGCGCTGACGTGGGGAGTGTTTGTGATTGCGGACTCGGCGCAGTTCTCGACGGGGATGACGGAGCTATCCGAGGAAGCGTACCGGGGCACGGCGTTGACGTTTCAGACGGGGTTGGGGTTCCTGCTGACCATCGTGACCATTAGATTGGTGCCGTTGATGGAGGATGCTGCCGGTTGGGGTTGGGCGTTTGCGTTCCTTGCCATTGGCCCTGCGGTGGGAATCGCGGCGATGATGAAGCTTCGTGGGCTGCCGGAATCGCGTCAGATGGCGATGGGGAAGAGGTGAGGGGGCGGCGTAAGTTAGGAGGTGGGCTTCGCCGCAGCATTGAGCCGAGCCAGGGCTTTTTCGTAATTGGCCTGCCGACGCATCCAGAAATCTGCGGTTGACCAACCGATGCGCTCCAATGCATGAGCCACGGAGGGGGTTATTCCACAATCCCCTTTCAACAGCCGTGAAGCCGCGCCGGGGGTAACTCCAAGCTCAGCGGCGAAACGCTCCGCGCTCCAACCTTCTGACTCAAGGCTTCGTCGGAGGCTCACCGAAGGATGTGATGGGTTGCGTAAAGTCATGGCTCCTCCTAGTGGTAGTCTTCCAAGTTAACGTCTATGGCTTCGTTGCCCTCGAAGCGAAAGGTTAACCGCCAATTTGCGGACACTCGGACACTCCACGTTCCGCGCCGGTTTCCAGCAAGTTGGTGCAACCGCAAACCAGGAAGGTTCATGTTCGCTGGTTGTTGGGCTGCATCCAGGTCGTCCAACAAGTCAGAGATGCGGTCCAACATGTCCGGCGGCAGCCGACGTGCATCGTTATGTTCCCAGAACCGTCTCAGTGCGTTGCTTGTGAATCGCACTACTTGTCCATTGTACCATGCGGCGTCGTATCATCTTTCCCGACGGTGGCAAGGAGGTAGGCTTTCAGGAAGCCGTCAATGTCGCCGTCGAGGACTGAGTTGGCGTCGGACACCTGGTGCTGGCTGCGGTGGTCTTTGACCATCCGGTAGGGGTGGAGGACGTAGCTTCTTATCTGGCTTCCCCATTCGGCGGAGATTCTTTCGCCGCGAAGCTCCGCCATCTCTTTGGCGCGCTCTTCCAGCCGCAGCTGGAGCAGGTGGGCCTTCAGCAGGGTGGTGGCGTACTCCCGGTTCTGGTGCTGGGAGCGCTCCGTCTGGCAGGAAACGACGAGGCCGGTGGGCAGGTGGGTAAGGCGGACGGCGGAGGCGACTTTCTGGACGTTCTGCCCGCCGGGCCCGCTGGAGCGGAAGAAGTCGATTTTGAGGTCTTCGGGGCGGATTTCGACTTCGGAGTCCTCCTCGTCAGCGGTGGGCAAGACGACAACCTGGGCGAAGGAGGTGTGGCGGAGGTGATCGCTGTTGAAGGGGGAGAGGCGGACCAGCCGGTGCACGCCCTTTTCCGCCTTGAGGTAGCCGAAAGCGAGAGGGCCGGAAATCTCGACCGCCGCGCTCTTGATTCCACCCCAATCGCCATCGGAGAGGTCCAGCAGTTGGGTCTTGTAGCCGTGGCGCTCGGCCCAGCGGAGGTACATGCGCAGGAGCATCTGGCTCCAGTCCTGGGAGTCGACGCCGCCCGCGCCGGGCTGGATGGAAAGAATGGCGGGTCGGCGGTCGTAGGGGCCGGAGAGGGTGAGCTCCATCTCCTTCTCCTGCAGGTCAGCGAAGAAGGAGTCGGATTCCTCGGCCAGCTGCTGGGCAAGGGAGTCGTCGTCCTCCTCCAGGGACATCTCCACCAGTTCCAGTAGGGAAGAGCCCTGCTCGCGCAGGTCCTTCCACGTCCGCACGGTGTCCTTGAGGTGGGTAAGTCGCCGCATCTGCGACTGGGCCTTGTTGGGGTCCTGCCAGAAGTCCGTGTTGTAGGACTCCTTTTCTATGCGCGCAATCTCGGCTTCCTTGGAGGGGACGTCAAAGATGCTCCAGCACCTGGTCGACCTTACGGGTCATCTCCTGGAGCTTATGTCTTAACTCTTGCACTTGCGCTTCTCCAAAGTTTGCCGATGGGGTTTCTAGGGAATTTAGCCGGCCGACGCGCCATTGGGCGAAGGTGGGGCCAGGCGTCCGGCGGCGGCCTGGTGGGCCAGGCGGGTGGGTTCCGGCAATCGATAGCCGCGACAGCAGGAAAGGACCCACCGGACGGCGGTATCCAGGTCAATCTTGTGGCCAACGGACACGTACACCGGGGAGACGTTGGTGCGGGTGCGGAGGGCCGTGCCCAGGTGGTCCTGGCGGTCCATGAGGGGGGCCTGGGCTCCCCGGTGTTCTTCCAGGGGATCGTGCTTGCCGGTGAGGATGGACTTGCCGCAGCCGATGGAGGGGAGGTCCATGAGCAGGCCCAGATGGCTGGCGATGCCGAATCTACGGGGGTGGGCTATGCCCTGTCCGTCGACCATGATGAGGTCGGGGGTGGTGTCCAGGGTCTCCAGAGCTTTGACGAGGACGGGGACTTCCCGGAAGGAGAGGAGGCCGGGGACGTACTTCATGGGAGGCACGGCCTGAACGGTGCGGATTTCGCGGATGGTGAAGGTGGGGACATCTAGGACGACGACAGCGCCGGTGGCGAAACCCTTCCGGTTGATGCCGGAGATGTCGACGCCTGCAATGAGGCGGGCGCCTATGGGGACTTCGTTCTCTCTCAGGACCTGTTGGGACAGCTGCTGCTGGATGCTACGAGCTTCCTGGGGGGTAACGTTCCATGGGTGCAATTCTTTCAATTCCATGGAGTGATTATAACATTTGAGGGCCGCAGCTGGAATTGGCGGCGGTCATAGGCGGTCATGTATAGTAGCCGCCAATCCCGCCTGAAGGACAAGGGGGACGGCGCAGATTGGGTGAACTGACTTTACTGGCGGCTTTGGGTTTGGTGGCGCTGGGCTTTTGCGCCAGCGGCTACGGGGTGCTCATCGGCTCCGGCGGGGGCTTCATCGTCGCGCCGCTGCTCATCATCCTGTTTGGCATGGACCACAACGTGGCGGTGGGGACCAGCCTGTTCACGGTGGCGCTGGCTTCCATCTCCGGGTCCGTTTCGTACCTGTACCTGAAGCGGGTGGACTTACGGTCGGCGCTGTTGTTCAGCATGGCCGCCATTCCCGGGGCTCTGCTGGGGATTCTGGGACTGAAGGCCGTGACGGAAGGGCCCTTCGAGATCATATTCGGATCCTTCCTGAGCCTGTTGGGCCTCTACGTTATGCTTCGTCCGGAATACAAGGTGAAGCCTCCACAGCCGGGAGAGATGAGGGGCATCAGGAGACCGGCCCGGGCCCGGGCCTTCGGCTCCACCATCCGGCGGATCAAGACGTCGGATCAGGGAACATTCCGTTATCTGTACAATGAGCCGGGAGCGGTGGCAACCAACGGGCTGTTCGGGTTTCTGTCCAGCTTCTTTGGCATGGGGGGCGGGCCGGTGAGGACGCCTATGTTGGTGTATCTGTTCCGCTTCCCGGTCATCATCGCCACGGCCACGTCGGTATTCACGCAGGCAATCTACACCAGTATCGGAACGGTGGCGCACGTGATAGACGGCAACGTGGACATATGGAGCGCACTGCTGATAGGGGTGGGGGTGGTTACAGGGGCGCAGATGGGGGTGTATGTTTCGCGGTTCTTCCAGGGTGGCTGGATACTGAAGCTGCTTTCGCTGGCGCTGCTGGCAATCGGCATTCAGCTAATTATGAAGGGTCTGGAGGTAGTGTGACGGCGTCGGGATTTTCTCTTGTCCTCAATGCCACCGACGGTGGTGCGCGCGCAGGCGTCATTGAATCGCCCCACGGTGCCGTGGACACGCCGGCGTTTATGCCCGTGGCGACTCAGGGAAGCGTGAAGGGGGTGACGCCGCAGGAGCTTCAGGAGTTGGGGGCGGGTATCGTCCTCGGGAACACCTACCATCTGTATCTGAGGCCGGGCATCGAGGTCATAGAGGAGATGGGTGGTCTGCATGAGTTCATGGGGTGGAAGGGACCGATTCTGACGGATAGCGGCGGGTTTCAGGCGTTCAGCCTGCGGGCGATGGCGAAGTTGTCAGATGATGCGGTGGTCTTTCGGTCCCACTTAGACGGGAGCCTGCACCGGTTTACGCCGGAGTCGGCGGTGGCCTACCAGGAGCGGTTGGGGGTGGATGTGATGATGTGTCTGGACCAGTGCGTGGCCGCCGACGGGTCGGAGGAAGCTGTTCGGGAGGCCATGGAGCGGACGCACCGGTGGGCGGCTCGGTGTCGAGACGCGTGGAAGAGCAGTCGACAAGCGCTGTTCGGGATTGTGCAGGGCGGCGTCTCGGAGGAGATGCGGCGGGAGTCGGCGGAGTTCATCACCGGGCTGGACTTTCCCGGCTATGCCGTGGGCGGCCTGGCGGTGGGCGAGACCAAGGCGGAGATGTACGAAATGGTGTCTTTTACGGGAGAGTTGCTGCCTGTAGACAGACCGCGTTACCTGATGGGCGTAGGGTCGCCGGAGGACCTGGTGGAAGGTGTGTCGAGAGGGATGGACATGTTTGACTGCGCGCTGCCGACGAGGGTGGCGCGGAACGGGGCGCTGTTAACGCCGGAAGGGAGGATAAACGTGGTTGCGGCTCGCTACAGTAGGGTGAAGGGGCCGGTACAGGAGGGGTGCGACTGCCTGGCGTGCGTCGGGTTCTCAATGGGGTACATCAGCCACCTGTTCAGGGCGAAGGAACTGCTGGGTCTGCGGTTGGCGTCCATCCACAACCTGCGGTTCGTGCAGCGGCTGATGGAGGAGATGCGGTGTCGGATTGTGTCGGGGGACTTCGATGACTTCGCCGAGGACTTCCTGGGGCGATACCGTCCCACGGACGAAGCGGCGCGGATGGCGCAGAAGCGACGGTGGATGCGGGAGAGGGTTGGGGGTTAGGGTGGATTGAGGAGGGTTTGGCGACAAGGTATATTTGAGGAATGGGGTAGTGGGGAAGGGGCAAAGTTAATGAAAGAGGTTGGGCTGTCGTTGTCGGACAAGGCGCGAAGCGACCTCGCTGAAATCGTTATGCGAATCGTAGACACGGCGGAACCGGAAAGGGTTATTCTCTTTGGTTCCACGGCCCGCGGCGAGGCGGGTCCGCACAGCGATATGGACTTTCTCATTATCAAATCGACGTCTAACGAGTGGGAGTTGGGTGCCAGCATTCGCCGTGCGCTCTATGGCGTCAAAGCCGCCGTTGATCTGGTGGTGGCGAGCCCTGAAGACATTGAGAGATACAAGGACAGCCACGCTCTGGTAATTAAACCCGCCCTTAAAGATGGAATTGTAGTGTATGACGCTGCCTGAACGCTTTCCGCCTGACGATCCCCGGGAGTGGATTAACCGTGCCAGAAGGGATCTGGCAATGGCGAAAAACCGCATTGCCGGGGCTTACTTGGAAGGACATTGCTTTCATGCCCAGCAAGCAGCGGAGAAGGCGGTAAATTCGGTGATGATTTTGCGCGGGATTGACTTCCCGTACATTCATGACCTGAGTCGCCTGTTGTCCATGCTTGAATCGTTCGGGGAGAAGCGGACTGAACAGGTCCGTCAGGCTGACGCATTAACTGAATATGCTGGCGTCTT
Source organism: uncultured Dehalococcoidia bacterium (assembly GCA_951812825.1). Classification (GTDB taxonomy): domain Bacteria; phylum Chloroflexota; class Dehalococcoidia; order Lucifugimonadales; genus JAPULR01. Next base: position 2,211,030 of record OX638324.1, read on the forward strand.
TCGATATCCAGTATTTGATGAACCGGTGTCTGAGCAGGCCTACAAGGATGCTGTGGCTATTGCCGAGGCGGTGGTTGTTTGGGCGGAGGATCGAATAGGATACAGCGCAATTGGAAGCGGGCCTTAATCCTACCCGCCGGCTACTGCGGGTACGATGCTAATCTCGTCGCCGGACTGGGTGGCGGTGTCCACGCCCTGGAGGAACCGGACATCCTCGCCGTTGAGGTAGATGTTGACGAAATAGCGGAGCTGTCCGGACTCGTCCATGACCCGTTCCTTGAAGCCGGGATAGTCGCTCTCCATGCTTTCGATGAACTCGCCGATAGTGGAAGCTTCCACCTCGACCTTGTCCTGATTATTGGTAAGCCGCCGAAGGGGTGTGGGCACCCGGACCATAACTCCCATTAGCCGGTAACCTCCTTAGAACCGAAAGGGTTGACTATTGCGATGTGATTATACCAGAGCCGGAGTTGACGTGTTAGACTCCCGCCTGTGCGGTAGTGACTGGAAGGGTGCTAAGATCGGGTTGGTGGAATGGGACTTTCAGCCTTCTACCACGTCTCCCGCGATGGGGTCTACCCGGACGCCGAGGGAACTGACCCAAGCGACGCCGCGGTTAATCTCGTCCAGAGAACCTTCCAGCTCGAGGATGACCCAGCCCATCTCGTCGCGAACGTCGGCGCGCCGGATGTTTGTGACCACGTCGTACTTCTTGCCCAGGTTGTAGATAATGGGCTGTGTTACAAGGGCGGTGGGGAAGGTAAATTTCACGCGCTGCTTGTCCAAATCGTTTACCTCCGCACCGGGGTTTGGCCGTTGAGGGCCGCTTCGAAGTCTTTCATGGTGGGCTTGATGGTCAGGGGTTGGGCAACGTCGCTGATAACCTCCTGGGTCTTGAGGCCGTTGCCGGTGATGAAGGCGACGGTGAGTTCGTCCTTGCCTATAAGGCCACGCTTGACCAGGTTCTTGAGAGCAGATATGACAACGCCGCCGGCGGTCTCGGTGAAGATTCCCTCGGTCTCGGCGAGGAGCTTCATGCCCTCGGCTACTTCTTCCTCCTGGACGCCGTGGGCGGCGCCGCCGGACTGCTTCATGGTCTGGATGGCGTAGATGCCATCGGCGGGGTTGCCAATGGCGAGGGACTTGGCGATGGAGTTGGGCCGGACGGGCATGACCATCTCTTCGCCGGCATTGAAAGCGTCGACGACGGGGGAGCAGCCGACGGCCTGGGCGGCGTACATCCGGGTGGGGACGGGGCCTTCCATGAGGCCGACGTCGACCATTTCGCCGAAGCCCTTCCTGATCTTGGAGAGGAGGGCGCCGGAGGCCACGGGGACGACGCAGTGGGCGGGGAAGCGCCAGCCAAGCTGCTCGGCCACTTCCAGGCCGAGAGTCTTGCTGCCCTCGGCGTAGAAGGGGCGCATGTTGATGTTGACGAAGGCCCAGTGGTAGCTATCGGCGATTTCACTGCAGAGGCGGTTGACTTCGTCGTAGCCGCCGTCTATGGCCATGATGGTGGGGCCGTAGATGGCGGCGCCGATGACCTTACCGGCCTCCAGGTTGGATGGGATGAAGACCACGGACTTCATCCCAGCGCGGGCGGCGTGGGCCGCGACGGAGCAGGCGAGGTTTCCGGTGGAGGCGCAACTTAGGGTGTCGAAGCCGAATTCAAGGGCTTTGGTGGCGGCAACGGAGACGACCCGGTCCTTGAATGAGAAGGAGGGGTTGACGCTGTCGTTCTTGAGATAGAGGTTGTCCAGGCCGAGGACCTTACCCAGGTTGTTGGCCTTCATCAGGGGCGTATAACCGGCGTGGATGTCGACGGCGTTGTCGTCGTCCACGGGGAGCAGGTCCTTGTAGCGCCAGATGGTGAGGGGGCCGTCCTCGATGCGGCGACGGCTGGTGGCCCTGGCGACGGCGTGGTAGTCGTAGGCGACTTCCAAGGGGCCGAAGCAGAAGTCGCACACGTTGAGAGCCTCCACGGGGTATTCCCGGGCGCACTCACGACATCTTAGGGCGGTTACGAAAGACATTTGCAGCTTATTCGCAGGGTGGGCTGTGCCATTTGGGTGGTAGTTAACGGTTGGGGATAGTAGCAGGCGAGTCGCTTTCTGTCAATTGCAAGGGGTTGGAGTTGACGCATTTCGACGCGGCGGAAGATGGATTCCCGCCTTCGACGGAAATGGCGGCTTGGCGGAATCGGGATGAAACGAAAACAGGGGAGGGATTCGTCGAATCCCTCCCCTGTCGTAGCGCCGGCGGGGGCGGTTCCCGCCGCGTTAAAGCCGCCTCAGGACTTGATGTCGATCTTGTGGACCTGGGCCTTGGTCTCCTCGCTCTTGGGAATGGTGATGGTGAGGATGCCGTCCTCGAAGGACGCCTCCGCCATTTCGGGCTGTAGGCCCCGAGGCAGCCGCATGGTGCGTTGGAAGGCGTTGAAGCCGTGCTCCTTCATGACGTACTGCTTCTCCTCGGACTCCTTGCGACCCTTCATTACGAGCCAATTGCCGCTGATGCTGAGGTCCACGTCGTCGGCCTTGAAACCGGGAGCGGCGGCCCGCAGAACCAGGGACTCGTCGGTGTAGAAGGCATCCATGGGAAGGGCGTTCTCGGGAGTGCCGTGCCGGGGCATAAGGCCGTAGTTGTGGGGGAACATCCTGAACACGTCGCGCTCCATTCTGCGAAGGTTATGGAAGGGGTTCCAGCGCTGGATAGCCATTAAGTTTCCTCCTGAGTTTTTTTGTCTTGGAAGACCCATTTGGGCTTCCGTAACTGACAATAGTGATTATACATAGTTGATAAGTTACTGTCAAGTATACTTATTAGAATATTGCTAACTTACATAATTATATGCACGCAATTTAGTTGACTAAGCTCTATATTATCACTACAATATCAGTAAGGGTATGAGATTGAAAACTGGCACAAGCCTGTGGTCCTGAGAGGGTCGAAATGGCCAGCTACTACGACATACTAGGCGTTCCAAAGACAGCAACGGATGCAGACATCCGCAAGGCGTACCGTCGGCTGGCGCGCCAGCACCACCCGGACGTGAACCCCAACAATGCGGAGGCGGAGGCGAAGTTCAAGGAGGTTAACGAGGCGTACCAGGTACTTTCCGACGGGGAGAGCCGCAAGAAGTACGACGTGTACGGAGAACGGTGGAAGTACGCGGATCACTTCCAGCAGGCCGGGGACCCTGCCGGGCCTTTCGTGTGGCGTTCCACGTGGACGGGGGGCAGCAGCGTCTTCGACGGGATGGGACCCGACCTGTTCGACGGGCTTTTTGGTGGGAGGAACCGCGGCTTTGCCTCCGTAAAGGTGGAGCACCCCGTGTCTGTCACCCTTGAGGAGGCCTACGCAGGAACGACGAGGCTGCTGGGTGTGCCGTCTGCATCGGGGGTCACGCAGAAGCTGGAGGTGAAGATACCGCCGGGGGTGGACAACGGCTCGCGGGTCAACGTTGCCTACGACAATGGCGGGAGCGGAGGCATCAGGTTAAAGGTGACGGCGCTTCCGCACTCGCGGTTCAGGCGAGAGGGGGCAAACCTTTGGGGGGAGGTGGATGTGCCGATGCTGGACGCAGTGCTGGGAGGCAGCGTTTCCGTGGGCACGCTGAGGGGACGGGTGGAGCTGACGATTCCACCGGAGACGCAGAACGGGCAGACCTTCCGGCTCGGGGGGCGAGGGATGCCCCACTTGAACGATCCGACGAGGTTTGGCGACCTTTTCGTGAAGGCCCGTGTGATTGTGCCCAAGGGATTGAGTGAAGAAGAACGGGGTCTGTTCCAGCAGCTTCGTGACCTGAGATCTGCAAGGAGATAGGAATATGGCTTTTGAGCGAGACCACAGCGCGGAACCGTGCTATGTCATCAGTATTGCAGCCAGAATGGTAGGATTGCACGCCCAGACTCTGAGATACTATGAACGGGCGGGGCTGCTTTCCCCCTCGCGCTCTCTTGGCCGGCAGCGTCTGTATTCGCCGCTGGACGTGCAGAGGATTCTTCGCATCAAGGCTTTGACGGAGGAGATGGGGGTGAATCTGGCAGGGGCGGAGGTGGCATTGCGGCTGATGGCGCAGATCAGGGAGCTGCAGGCGGAGAATGAGGGGTTGAAGCAAGAGATTAGACGGTTGAAGTCCAGGGCCGAATCCGGCAGACGGACGGCCCGGAGGAGGATATCCTGATGGTGCTAGGTCCGGAACGTTTTACAGAGAGGGCGCGGGAAGCCCTGAGCATCTCCCAAAATCTGCTGCGGCAGTACCGTCATAGCCAGTGGGACATGGAACACATCCTGCTTGGCCTTCTTAGTCAGAGGGGCGGGACGATGGAGGAGATCCTCCAGAGTATGGGCGTGTCCAAGGAGGACCTGAGAACCAAAGTAGAGGCGGTGCTGGCCACAGCGCCCAAGACCGCATTCGACTCCAATCAGGTATACCCCACGCCTCGCTCCTCCCGTCTGATGGAGTACGCTGCCGACGAAGCGTCGCGGCTGCAGGACGAATTTATCGACGTGGGGCATCTGCTTCTTGCGGCGACGAAGGTGGAGGAAGAGCATCCCAGCGGTCCCCGAATCCTGGAGGAAGCGGGCGTCACCGAGGAAGGGGTGTACCAGGCCCTTCAGCAAGTTCGGGGGGGCCAACGGGTGACGGACGCGCGGGCGGAGAGCAAGTACCGCTCGTTGGAGCGGTACAGCGTAGACCTGACGGACCTGGCTTCGGAGGACAAGCTGGACCCGGTGGTGGGCAGGGAGGAGGAGATCAAGCGGGTTATGCAGACGCTTATGCGCCGAAAGAAGAACAATCCGGTGATCATCGGCGAGGCGGGAGTGGGAAAAACTGCCATCGCCGAGGGGTTGGCACAGCGCATTTCCGACGGGGACGTGCCGGACAGTCTGAAGAAACGCCGGGTGAAGGCATTGGACATGGGCAGGCTGGTGGCAGGCGCGAAATTCCGTGGGGAGTTCGAGGAGCGGCTGAAGGCGGTCATCGACGAGGTGAAGGACGCAGACCCCAAAGTATACCTGTTCATCGACGAGATTCACGCCATGGTGGGCGCCGGCGGAGCCGAGGGGGCTATCGACGCAAGCAATCTATTGAAGCCCGCGCTGGCGCGGGGGGAGTTCCAGACCATCGGCGCTACCACCATGAGCGAGTACCGCAAGTATATTGAGAAGGACGCGGCATTGGAGCGCCGGTTCCAGCCCATCTACCTAGAGGAGCCATCCGTCGAGGATACGGTCCAGATTTTGAAGAGCCAGCGCCTCAGATACGAGGAGCACCACGAGGTGACCATTACGGACGAGGCGTTGGAGTCGGCGGCGAGCTTGAGCCATCGCTATCTGACGGAGCGGCATCTTCCGGACAAGGCCATAGACCTGCTGGACGAGGCGGCAAGCAAGCTGCGACTGGCGGCTGAGAGTCCTCCGGACCACCTGAGAGCGAAGGAGGAAGAGCTGAAAGGCCTGGAAGAGCGGGAGAATGCGTCTGCAGAAGGGGGAGACTACGAGATGGCGGCGCAGCTGAAGATGGAAAGGCTGCAATGCGAGGAAGAGTACAAGCGGGAGAAGCAGCACTGGAAGGCGGAGAATAAAGAACAGCCGACAGTAGGAGCGGAGGACATCGCCCAGCTGATCACGAACTGGACGGGGATACCCGTTGCCCGTCTGCTGGAGGGTGAGGCGGAGCGGCTGCTGCACATGGAAGACCGGCTGCACGAGCGGATTATCGGCCAGAACGAGGCGGTGCAGGCTATCTCGGAGGCTATCCGAAGGTCCCGTTCCAAGCTGAAGGACCCCAAACGCCCCATCGGCAGCTTCATTTTCCTCGGGCCCACGGGGGTGGGCAAGACGGAGCTGGCCCGGGCGCTGGCCCAGTATCTGTTCGACGACGAAGAAGCCATGGTGCGGATAGACATGTCGGAGTACATGGAGCGGCACACGGCGTCGCGGCTTGTGGGCGCCCCTCCGGGCTACGTGGGGTACGAAGAAGGGGGTCAGCTTGCCGAAGCGGTTCGCGCCCGTCCCTTCCGCGTGGTGCTGTTCGACGAGATTGAAAAGGCCCACCCCGAGGTGTTCAACATCCTGCTGCAGATACTGGAAGACGGGCGGCTGACGGACGGACATGGTCGCACGGTGGACTTCCGCAACACGGTCATCATCATGACCAGCAACCTGGGCACGAGCATGGCCAACAGGTCCTCCGTGGGATTTCGTTCCGGCGAAAACGGCGTTCTAGACGAGGAGCGGCTGAAGTCGACGGTGCAGGACGCGTTGAAGCGGGCCTTTCGCCCGGAGTTCCTGAACCGGATTGACGAGATCATCGTCTTCAACGCTCTCACGCAGGAGGAGATCCGGGAGATAGTCAAGCTGATGGCCAAGGACATTCAGGGCCGTTTGGCTGAGCAGCGGGTAACGCTGGAACTGACGGATGAGGCCCTCGGTTGGCTGGTCGACGAGGGCTACGATCCGGTGTACGGTGCGAGACCCCTCCGCCGGGCGTTGCAGAGGTACGTGGAGAACCCGCTGGCCAAGATGCTGCTGGCGGGAGAGTTGGATGAAGGCGACACCATAACGGTGGGCCTGCAGGACGGCTGCCTGGACTTCCAGAGGAAGGAAGCCGCCTCACCGGTGGCGGCTGCTTCACCCCCATCCTAGCCTTCCCCCATCAAGGAGGAAGGAAGAAGAAAGATTTCCGCCTGCGCCGGGATAGTAGTGGGTGGGTAGGGCTATTCATAATCTTGCCCGCCTGTGCTATGCTAGAGAAAGCACTATTTTTCAACTCTCACCACGCTCAGGCTTGAGAAAAATCGGCTTTGCCAATGCACTATTCGCTTTCTTCAGGATTTCCCTCAGGCCCCAGGGGTGGACGGGAGGAGTAGTTAGGTAGCTGGTTAGTTGTTTGTAAGGCTTGCATCCTTTGTGGTCTTTGCTGTCATTGGATGGCAGATTAGCCTTGCGTTATCGCCAGCCTCCAACGAGGGTGAGGGCTATCTGCCCTGGGGCCTCGCAATCACCGCCATCACCGTGGTAAGCGGCATCGCGGGGGGCATTTACGGGCCACGCCTGATTGACACCTTGACCAGGGCGGTGGATGAGGTCTCCAGGGTGTCCTTGAGCACCATAGTTTCCGGTACACTGGGGCTGGTCGTGGGTCTCATCGTGGCGGCCCTTGTCTCCATCCCCTTCTTCCAGCTGCCGGGAGAGCTGAACTGGATAATTCCCTTCATCATCATGGGCACCTTCGCCTTTGTGGGCCTTTCCATAGGACTGCATAGGGAGCAGGATCTGCACCTGATACTGCCGGGAGCGGGGGGAGGTTCGAGGCCGTCGACCGGCGCGAAGGTGCGCATCCTTATGGACACCAGCGCAATCATCGACGGGCGGATCGGAGACCTGAGCGAAACGGGCTTCGTCCAGGGATCGTTAATCGTCCCACAGTTTGTGCTGGACGAACTGCGGCACATTGCCGATTCCAGCGACTCTATAAGGCGGACGCGGGGACGACGAGGTCTGGAGGTGCTTGCGAATCTCCGCCGGAACAACGACCTGCCGATACAGTTTACGGACGCGCAGGTGCCGCGGGGCGGGGAGGTGGACACGGAGCTGGTGCGGATGGCCAAGGAGATTAAGGCGTACATTCTCACCACGGACTACAACCTCAACCGGGTGGCGGAACTGAACGGGGTCCACGTGCTCAACGTGAACCAGCTGGCCAACGCTCTCAAGCCCGTGGTTCTGCCCGGGGAAACCCTGGCGGTGAACATTATTCAGGAGGGGAAGGAGCTGGGGCAGGGGGTGGCGTTCCTGGACGATGGGACCATGGTAGTGGTGGAAGGGGGTCGGCGCTTCATCAACTCCATTCAGGAAGTGACCGTCACGCGGGTGCTTCAGACGGCGGCGGGACGCATTATCTTTGCCCAGCCGCGGGGCGTCTATAGATGACGACGGACGACACGCCTTCCCGCGGCACTGTGGGGGTTGTGATTGTTGGCGCGGGCAGGGGTATGCGCATGGGCGGGATGGACAAGGTCTTTGCGCCCATACTGGGACTCTCGATGATTGCGTATTCGCTGAAGACTTTTGCGATGATGCGGGAGGTGAACAGCATTGCGCTGGTGCTCTCCGAGAAGCGTTTGAGGGAGGCGCGTCGTCTGGCGACCGCCTTTGGAATGGGCAAGGTGAAGGCCATGTGCGGAGGCGGCGAGAGGCGTCAAGACTCGGTGCGGGCCGGCCTGGAGGCTCTGGGCGAGTGTGACTGGGTAGCGGTGCACGACGCCGCCCGGCCACTGGTGGACGGGCGGCTGGTGCTTCGGGGGCTGAAGGCCGCAGCGGAAACGGGAGCGGCGGTCTGCGCCGTGCCCGTGAAGGACACCATCAAGGTTGTCTCGGATGATGGCGCAGTGCTGGAGACCCCTCCCCGGGAGACGCTATGGCAGGTGCAAACGCCGCAAATCTTCCGCTACGAAACGCTGATGAAGGCCCATCAAGAATGCAACGGCGATTTCACCGACGACGCGGCCATGGTCGAGAGCCTGGGCGTGGAGGTAAAGGTGTTCTTCGGGTCCTATCGCAACGTGAAGGTGACCACACCGGAGGACCTGTCGGTTGCGGAGGCGCTGATGACGCGTCCCGGAACGAGTGCAGCCCTGTGAGTATGCGGGTGGGCATGGGATTCGACGCCCATCCCCTTGTGGAAGAAAGGCCGCTGATTCTTGGGGGCGTTGAGGTCCCTTACGAAAAGGGTCTCTCCGGTCATAGCGACGGCGACGTGGTGGTGCACGCCATCATGGATGCGTTATTGGGCGCCGCCGCCCTGGGGGACAAGGGGGTCCACTTTCCTTCCAGCGACCCTTCGCTTGAGGGCATATCAAGCCTGGTGTTGTTGGAACGAACGACTTCTCTGGTGGAGGCTCTCCGGTGGCGGGTGGTTAACGTGGATGCTACAATACTGGCTCAGCGGCCCCGACTGGTGCCCTTCATCGACGATATGCGAGAGAACGTGGCGCAGGCCCTGGGAACACACAAGACGAACGTGAGCATCAAGGCTACGACCACTGACCACATGGGTTTCACCGGACGCGGAGAGGGTCTGGCGGCCTACGCCGTCGCAATGCTGGAGGCCACGTCGTGAGACTGTACAGCACCCTTTCCGGCGTGGAGAAGGAGTTCGCACCAGCCGGAGAGCGGGTGAAGATGTACGTTTGCGGCATCACGCCCTATTCATCCAGCCACGTGGGGCATGCCTTCAGTTCCGTTGTCTTCGACGTGCTGCGCAGATATCTGGAGTTCAAGGGCCTTCAGGTCCAGCACGTCCAGAATTTTACAGATATTGACGACAAGATAATCTTACGCTCCGCCGAGGAAGGTGTCAGCTACCGGGAGCTTGCGGACCGCTACATCCAAGAGTACACGGAGGAGCTGTCCCGCCTGCGAGTCAAGCCTGCCCACGTCTATCCCCTGGCCACGGAGGCCATCCCCCGGATGCAGGAGATAATCAGCAAGCTGGTGGAGAAGGAACATGCTTACGAGTCCGGCGGGGACGTGTATTTTCGGGTGAGCGGTTGCGAGGGATACGGCAAGCTCAGTCATCGTTCAATCAACAGCATGATTGCCGGTGCGAGGGTGGAAGCGCTGGAGGGCAAGGAACACCCGATGGACTTCGCCCTCTGGAAGACGGCAAAGCCCGGCGAGCCGGCCTGGGAAAGTCCTTGGGGGCCGGGACGACCGGGCTGGCACATCGAGTGCAGCGCCATTGCCCTGGAACATCTGGGAGAGACGCTGGATATTCACGGCGGGGGCCAGGACCTGGTGTTTCCCCACCACGAAAACGAGATTGCCCAGAGCGAAAGCTATACGGGCGTGACGCCCTTCGCCCGCTTCTGGGTCCACAACGGGATGATACGGATGGGCGAAAGCAAGATGAGCAAGTCGCTGGGGAACCTGGTTGGCGTTTCGCAGGCGCTTGAGGGTCACAGCGTTGACGCCCTGCGGCTGTTTTTCCTGGGCTCCCACTACCGCAGTCCGTTGAACTACAGCGACGAGAATTTGGACGCGATGGAGCGGGCCGCTGAACGTCTTGGCAACGCTATGCGTCCCGGGGCAGAGAGTTCAGAAAATGGACATCTGGAAGCGGACCCCTTCGAAGACCGTTTCACGGGTGCCATGGACGACGATCTGAATACGCCGCAGGCGATGGGGGCGCTCTTCGACCTGGCGCGGGAGATAAACCGGGCCAGGGAACGTCGGGAGTCGGTGGATGCCGCCCAGGCCAGCCTGAGACGGCTGGGGGGGGTGCTGGGGCTAACCTTCGCGGCGGAAGACCAGGGACAATCCCTGCCCCTGGAGGCGCTGTTGGGTCTCTTTCGGGAAACGGGGTCGCAGCTGAACGCATCGGGGCAGCACAAGCTGGCGGGATGGGTGGAGGCGCACCTGCAGGACAAAGACGGCGCGACCATTGTGGAGACTCTGCTGGCCATTCGGCGGGAGCTCAGGCAGGCCCGTGAGTACCAGTTGGCGGACGCTATACGTTCCAGTCTCGGCGAAATCGGCTTTGCATTAGAGGATACCGCCGACGGCACGGCTTGGCGTTTTCGCCCGTCATAGCAGCTCAGAACTTGGGCCTGCAGCCGGGTGGTACGACTTTTGTGGAAACATCCCGGTTGCGGCCAACGCGCAGGTATTGAAGTGCTGTACTGGGACTTGATAGACAGACTGAAGGGGTTGCTTGAACCTTCCTGTGTGGTGACTGACGAGGCGGAGTTGCGCCGCTATTCCCGGGATGCGCTGAGTCGCAGCCGGGCCTTCGATGCCGCGCCCCTCCTCGAACGTCGGGGCGATGTGCTGGTGAGGCCGAAGACCACGGAGGAAGTGTCGTGGGTGGTGAAGGCGGCCAGGGATTTCGGCGCTCCCGTTATCCCCTATGGAGGCGGCACCGGCGTCATGGGCGGGCTAGCGCCGGTTCGAGGCGGGATCATCGTCGACATGGGGTTGATGAACGGCATCCTGGACGTCAGTCCAAAGGACATGACGGCCACGGTGGAGGCGGGGGTAATGCTGGAAGATCTGGCGTCGGCGCTGTCCGAGCAGGGCCTTATGCTGGGCCACGACCCCTGGAGCGTGCCGATCGCCACCGTGGGCGGGGCAATTTCCACCAACGGCGTGGGCTACCGGGCCGCCGCCGTCGGCCCTATGGGCGCGCAGGTGCTGGGGCTGGAGGTGGTGATGCCCACCGGCCAGGTGATAGCAACCAGAAGCGTCCCGAAAACCTCCAGCGGCCCGAATCTGAACCACCTGTTCATCGGATCGGAAGGGGTGTTTGGCATCATCACCAGGGCGACGCTGAGGGTGTACCGGCAGCCGGAGGAGCGGGTATTTTCAACGTTCAGGTTTCAGACCTTCGAGGATGGTTTCGGCGCGGTGTCGGAGATGTTTGCGCTGGGGCTTAGACCCGCAGTGGTGGACCTGGCCGACGACTTCGAGGGAGTCCATCTGTACATGGTATTCGAGGGTTTCAGGGAGCTGGTGCAGGCTCAGAGGCGTCGTTCGGCGGAAATATGCCTCGGCTGCAAGGGACGGGACATGGGCCCGACGGAGGCCATCCTGTACTGGGACACCCGCTACCAGGTGGCGGAGGCTTATCGGGATAGCCTGGCCGATTCCAGCGATGGGGACAAGCCCAGACCTGAGGGCCGATCCTTCGACTATCTGCACGTGGCGCTGCCGGTGTCGAGGGTGCTGGAGTACCGGCTGCAATGCGAGAAAATCTTCAGGGAGTACGACATTCGGGCGACGGAGTTTGCCATCTGGACGGAGCCGGAGCTGTTTTCGATGGTGCTGGTGCCGGGGACGGATACCCGGCCTGAGGACATGCCCAAGGCGGTTGAGCAAGCGCTGAAGCTGGCGCAGGACTTTGGGGGGATTATGGAATACTGCCACGGGGTGGGGGTGAAGCTGGCGCACCTGCTGCCTCGGGAGATGGGCTACAGCCTGGATGTGGTGCGAGCGATGAAGATGACCCTGGACCCGCAGAATATCATGAATCCCGGTAAGCTGGGGTTGTAGGGGGTCTGAGAGGTTAGTGGTTGCGGCGGACGATAACGGTGTCGGTGGGGGCAAGGGACAGCATTGATGCGGCGTTTCCGTTTTTCAGGGCAATCTCCAGGGTGTCGAAGCTGCCGATGATGGCCAGCAGACCGTCTGCTTCGGCGTAACTGTCGCTCAGGCCATGGATAACCGTGTCGCCTGCTTCTATCTGGACGTTAAGGAGAGAGGGGCGCCCACAAGGGGCGCCCCTCTGAGGATCGAGGGGAGTGGTTTCGGGTTTCAGGAGTGACGAGGGGATATCCGTGACGAGGTTGCCGAACCTGTCCACGTGTACGACCCTTCCGCGTAGTAAGTCGCCCCGCCAGTGGGGCGTTGACATGGGCAGGCAACGGAGGCTATCTACTTCGTCGCCCAACTCCGAGGAGGCCGCGCCCGCGGAGAGGTGGGCTGCAACAGGGGCAAAAATATCCCGGCCGTGGAAGGTGTGGCTGAGAGGCTGAAGCCAGTAGTTTGCGTTGGTCAGGTGGTAGGCCCTCCAGCCGGCTGGCAGTTCAACGGAGCCGCCCTCTGTCGAGGGCAGGTCCAGTCCGTGAATAAGGACGTGGGTGAGGAGGCCGTTGTCGGGGGCGAGGAAGCGTCCCACAGGCGTTTCCAGCAGGATGGCGCGTCTATTTGTGCCGACGCCGGGGTCCACGACTGCCACGTGGATGGCGTTCCTGGGAAAGTAGCGGTGGCTGTGGTGGAGGAGGAAAGAGCCTTGCAGGACGTTTTGGGGCGTCACGCCGTGGGTGACGTCAACTATCTCGGCGCTGGGGTTGATGCGTAGGATGACGCCCTTCATCAAGCCGACGTAGGGGTCCTGAAGACCGAAGTCCGTCGTCAGGGTGATGACGGGACTGGGAGAGGGCAAGGCCGCGTCCCTAGATCAGCCTCACTCTGATAATAGAGACGACAATGAAGATGAGCACGAGGGCAATTGTTGACCGGAACAGTACCAGTTCCACACCGCGGCGCACCCGGAAAGTGGAGTTGGCGCTGCCGAAAAGACCGCTGCCCAGGTCCCTCACCTGAAAGAGGATAACCAGCACGAGGGTCACGGAGATGATTATCTGAATGAAGTTAAGGATGGTTTCCAACTAAGCGCTCCCGTTGGTATTTTGTAGGTTGCTGAGTTTCTGCTGCATAAGCTTGTTGGCCATGGCGGGATTGGCCTTCCCGCGGGTGATACGCATCACCTGACCGACGAGGAACTTGGCGGCGGTCTCTCTGCCGCCAAGGTAGTCCTGAACTGCCTTGGGGTTCTGGTCGAGGGCCTCCTGAACAGCCCGCTCGACCACGGATGAATCACTAATCTGCAAGTAGCCCTCATCTTTGACGATGAGCTTCGGGGCCTTGCCTGTCTCGAAGGCCTTCTGGAGTACGGTCTTGGCGAGGGAGTTGCTGAGGTCGCCGGACTCCACCAGGTCTGAAAGCTGGCCGAGATGGGCGGGCTTCAGTAGAGACTCGTCTATGGCGACGAGGCCGTGGTCGAGCAGTCTGGAAACTTCGCCCAGCATCCAGTTGCTGACCCGTTTGGCTCTGTGTTCGGACGCGCCTGTTTTGTCGTTCACCGCCTCCTCGAAGAACTCGGCGGAGGACCGGCTGGCGGAGAGAAGGCCGGCGTCGTAGAGAGGCAGCCCGTACTGGCTGACGAATCTGTTGCGACGCTGGGCGGGCAGTTCCGGCAGGGACGCCCGGATCTCCTCCACCCACATGGGGTCTGGCAGAAGTTCGGGCAGGTCCGGCTCGGGGAAGTAGCGATAGTCGTGGGCGTGTTCTTTGCTGCGCTGGCTGACGGTGACGGCGCGATCTTCCTGCCAGCCGCGGGTCTCCTGGACGATGCGGCCGCCGTCTTCGACCACGCGCCGCTGTCGTTCCACCTCGTACTCCAGGGCGCTGAATACGGAGCGGAAGCTGTTCACGTTCTTGATTTCGGTGCGGGTCGCAAGCTCGATGTCGCCCATGGGGCGGATGCTCACGTTGGCGTCGCAGCGGAAGTTTCCCTCCTCCATGTTGCCGGTGGAAACGCCGATATAGCGCAGGATGGAGCGGAGGGTGGTCAGGTACTGTCGAGCCTCCTCTGGGGAGCGGATGTCCGGTTCGCTGACTATCTCCATGAGGGGCACGCCGGAGCGGTTCACGTCCACCAGGCTGAAGGTCTCGCCGGTGGAGTTGCGGACGTGGGTTAGCTTGGCCACGTCCTCCTCCATGTGGACGCGGGTAATGCCGATGGTGCGCTTTTCGCCGTTGGTCTCCACGTCGAGATGTCCCGCGTAGGCGATGGGCATGTCGTATTGGGAGATCTGATAGCCCTTCATCAGGTCGGGATAGGCGTAGTTCTTCCGGTCGAACTTGGTGCGGGTGGCGATGTTGCAGTTGAGGGCGAGGCCGGTGGCGATGGCGTACTCGACGGCCTTCTTGTTGATGACGGGGAGCACACCGGGCATTCCCAGGCAAACGGGACAGACCAGGGAGTTGGGTTCCGCGCCCTGGTAGTCTGACCGGCAGGAGCAGAACATCTTGCTCCTGGTCTTCAACTGGACGTGGACTTCCAGTCCGATGACAGTCTCGTATATTGTGGGGGCCGTTGTGGTCACGTTCACTCTCTCGTTGGGGTGGGGAAACGCCTATGCAAGTATATCAATCCAAGGGGAGAGGCTTCAATGGATTCCCATAAGATGGGCTAACACTCGATTCTTGTGAGGCGATAGCTACCCTATAGGCCATGCTGCCCAGAGGACGGGGGCCAAGCTTCCTCGCCTACGAGGGGTACGAAACGGCAGCCGCCTCTGTACTTGATGGACAGACCCTCGCCCGTTCTGATGGCAAGCGCGAGTTCCTGGTTCTCACGGCTGCCTACGGGGATGACCAGCCTGCCGCCAACGGCTAGCTGGTCGACGAGGGAGTGGGGCAACCGGGGTGCGGCGGCGGTGACGAGGATGGCGTCGAAGGGGGCTTTTTCGGGACACCCGAGGGTGGGGCCGGACTCCAATGCCCGGACGTTGGTCAGGCCCAGGAAGCGGAGCATTTCGTCGGCGTGGCGCGCCAGGGCGGGTATGCGCTCAACGGTTACCACGGAGCCCCGGCGGGCCAGCAATGCGAGGACGGCGGCCTGATACCCGCTGCCCGTTCCCACCTCCAGCACCCGGTCCGTGGGGGTGGGCCGGAGGACGCTGGTCATGTGGGCCGTCATCAGAGGTTGGGAGATGGTCTGGCCGAAGCCGATGGGCAGGGGCTCATTGGTGTAGGCGCGGTGGCGGAGTCCCGGCGGGACGAACAGTTCGCGAGGGACCTCGGCCATAGCCGTGAGCACGGGGCTGTCGCGGACCTGGCCGCTCAGCCTCAGAAAGAGGGCGTCCTTGGCGTCTGATAATCGGCGGGTCATGGCTCCTGGCTAGGGGATGATGAATCTTCCCTGCTTCAGTATACACGGTTGAGGGGATAGTTTTGGTACAATTGAATAAATCGTCAGGGAGGACCGCACTAAACTTGGATCCATCCGTCACGAAAACAGCCAAAGCAACCGCTATCAGCAACTCTCCGTCGGACATGGACATCCTCGACCGGAAGCTGCTGAACATCATCCAGTCGGGGTTTCCGTTGGTGGACGAGCCTTACGTACAGATAGGCGAGGAGCTGGGCATCGACGAAGCTGCCGTCCTGGAGCGCATTGCCCGTCTGCGGAAGATCAACGTGGTGCGGCAGATAAGCGCCATCTTCGACACCAGACGCCTGGGATACAAGACAACGTTGGTGGCTATGGCGTTTCCGCGTGAAGCACTGCACAACGCTGCACTCGTCATAAACGAGCACCCCGGCGTGAGCCACAACTACGCCCGGGAGGGTTCCTATTACAACCTGTGGTTCACTCTGGCAGTAGCGCCCAACGAGGACTTGGAGGAGACGGTGAACGGGATGGCAGCACGTACGGCGGCACTCCAACACCGCCTGATGCCGACTATCCGGTTCTTCAAGATTGGTGTCAATTTCGACATGGTGAACCGAAAGAGCGCGGCCTTCAACTACAGTCCCGATGGGTACGACAAGGGTGTGTCTAAGGACTGGAACAAGGCGGTGGCCCTCTCGGAGTTCGACATTCGCGTCATCCGGGAGCTTCAGGAAGACCTGCCCATGATCTCTCGTCCCTTCGACGCCATGGCAGAACGCTTGGGGCTTTCCAATGACGAGATGTACCGGACAGCCGCCGACTTTCAGAAACGGGGATTCATGCGCCGATACAGCGCCGTGCTGCATCACCGCAGGGCGGGCTTTCGGGCCAACGCCATGGCCGTCTGGAAGGTCGACGAGGAGCGGGCCGAGGAGGTGGGTCAGATAATGGCGTCCCATCCCACCGTCACTCATTGCTACCAGCGTCCGACGTTTCCAGACTGGCCCTATACCCACTTCACTATGATCCACGCCACCACTCCGGAGGGCTGCGAGGAGTCGGTGACGGAGATTGCCGAGGCTACGGGGTTGGACGAGTATCTGCTTCTCTACAGCACCCGGGAGTACAAGAAGACTCGCGTTCGGTACTTTGTCTGAGTCTTCTTTCCCCACCTATTATCCCGTTTTCCTCAGTCTGAAGGGGAGGCGGTGTGTTGTGGTGGGGGGCGGGCCAATTGCCGAGGGCAAGGTTCGAAATCTGATGAAGCATCCCTGTGAGGTCGTGCTCATCAGCCCCGATGCTACGGATGCGCTGACAGAGTGGGCTGTGGATGGGCGTTTCGAGTGGAAGCGGCGGGAATATCGTGAAGGTGACCTGAAAGGCGCGTTTCTGGCCATCGGAGCTACGGGAGTCCTGGAGGTGGACAGGCTCATGGCGGAGGAAGCGGAACGAGAACGGGTGCTGCTTAACGTGGTGGACTACGTGCCCTTATGCATGTTTATCGCGCCGTCTATCGTCGAACGGGGGCCTGTGACGTTTGCCATTTCCACGTCGGGGGCGAGCCCCGCCCTGGCCCGCAAGCTGCGGGAGTCCATGCAGGAGAACGAACTGCTTGACTACGCCGAGATTGCCGGGCTGCTGTCGAAGGCGCGCATGGAGGTGAAGCGGCGCGGATGGAAGATCCCGCCCGACCGGTGGCAGGAGGTCATCGACAGAAAGTTGGTCGAAGCGGTGCGTGAGGGTCGGGAAGCGGAAGCGTTGAAGGATATCCTGCGAAAGCTGTCCGGCGAGGAATCGTAGTGAAAAGGGTGGTGATCGGGACTCGGGGGACGCCGCTGGCGCTGCTTCAGACGCAAGAAGTTGTGGACAAGCTGCGTGAGAAGCGCCCGGAGGTGGAGTTCGAGGTGAAGGTGCTGCGGACGGCGGGAGACCGGGCTGCGGAAGCCCCCCTCCGCAGCCTGGGGGTGGGCATATTCGTCAAGGAGATTGAGGAGGCGCTGCTGCGGGGGGAAATCGCCATGGCCGTTCACAGCCACAAGGACCTGCCGCCCAAGCTGGCTCCGGGGTTGACCATCGGCGCTGTTACGGAGCGTCTGGACCCACGGGACGCGCTGGTGAATCGTTGGAACGCAAACCTGGAAGACCTGCCCAACGGGGCGAGAATCGGCACCAGCAGCCCCAGACGGGCAGCCCAACTCAAGAGATGGGCGCCGCAGGTGGAGGTTCTGCCCGTGCGGGGCAGCGTGGGCACCCGCATTGAGAAGGCCACGGGGGATGACTACGACGGGGTGGTGCTGGCGGCAGCGGGGATGATCCGGCTGGGCGTTGAGGATGGCGTGTCCCAGTATTTACCTGCTGATAAGTTCGTGCCCGCGCCGGGCCAGGGCGCGCTGGCGGTAGAGGTACGAACGGATGACGACGCAACTTCCTGGTTGTTGCGGGGCATCGTCCACGCACCGACGCGCCGGGCAGTGATGGCGGAGATGGCCTTCCTGGAGCGGTTGGGCAGCGGATGCCAGGAGCCATCGGCGGCCTACGCGCGAGTTGCGGGAGAAACTATGGTGATGCAGGCGTTTCTGGCTTCCACGGATGGTAAGCAGTCCTACTATACGAAGGCGCGGGGTCTGGCCTCGAATCCCCACGAACTGGCGATGGAGGCTGTGCAGCAGCTCATCGAAAGAGGCGCCGGCGACCTGGTGCCGGGAAGCGGCCGGTGAACTCTTTTTCGTTTCACACCCCCTCTTCGCGTATAACGACTATCGACCCTCCACGATGGAGTTTTCGCCAATGGTAGAGTCCTTGGGTGTGGTGTCGCTGGTGGGGGCCGGCCCCGGAGACCCGGGGTTAATTACCATCAAAGGCTTGCAGCGTCTACGGGAAGCCGACGTGGTGGCCTATGACCGGCTGGTGGACCGCCGGCTGCTGGAAGAGGCCCGCAAAGACGCAGAGCTTATCGACGTGGGGAAGCAGGCGGGCCAGAGCGGCGCGGGACAGAGGAGCATCCATACCGTCCTGATTGACAAAGCCCACGAGGGGAAGCGGGTGGTGAGGCTCAAAGGGGGAGATCCCTTCGTTTTCGGCAGAGGCGGCGAGGAAGCGCAGGTGCTTGCAATGGCGGGGATACCTTTCGAGGTGGTGCCCGGCGTCACCGCCGCCGTGGCCGCACCCGCATACGCAGGGATACCCCTCACCCACCGAGAGGCCGCGTCTTCGTTTACCGTGGTCAGCGCCGTCGAGGATGCAGCAAAAAAGGAGTCCGCAATCCCCTGGGGTACGCTCGCCCGGACGGGAGGAACCCTGGTGGTGATGATGGGCTGGGGGACGCTGCCGAGGGTGGTGGAGAGGCTGCTGGGGGGAGGTATGCCGTCGTCAATGCCGGCCGCGGTGGTTCAGTGGGGGACGGAACCGTACCAGAAAACAGTGGCGGGGAACCTGGAGAACATCGTCGAGAGGGCAAGGGCCGCAGACCTGGGCCCGCCGGTGGTGGCGGTCATCGGGCGAGTGGTGGCGCTGCGGGAAGATATCGGGTGGTACGAGGAGAAGCCGCTATTCGGCAAGCGGGTGCTGGTCACGCGTTCCAGGACCCAGGCGTCTGTGCTGAGCCGGATGCTCGCCGATGAGGGAGCGGAGGCCATAGAGGTGCCGACCATAGAGATTGCGCCGCCGGAGGATTTTTCATCCCTAGACGAGGCTTTGCGCGATCTTGTGAGCTTCGGCTGGGTGGTGTTCACCAGCGTGAACGGCGTGGCGGCGTTCTTCAACAGGCTGAACAAGCTGGGCATGGACGCTCGAGCTCTTGGCAGCAGCCGGATCTGCGCCATCGGGCCGATTACGGCCTCCGCCCTTGAACAGCGGGGGGTCGTCCCCGACTTTACGCCTCACAGATACACCACGGAGCGGCTGGTGCAGGGGCTGTCGGAGCATGGCGTTGCGGGCGCACGGGTGCTGATGCCGCGCACGAACATTGCGCCGGAGGACGCGGCGCGGGCGTTGGAGAGCCTGGGTGCGCAGGTGGTCCAGCCCATCGCCTACCGCACGTTGACGCCTGCAGGTTCGTCGGAGAAGGCCAGGGAGCTACTGGGCCGTGGTAAAATTGACATAGCGACCTTCACCAGTTCCTCCACAGTTCAGAACCTGATTGAGCTACTTGATGGAGACTCTTCGGCCTTGAAGGACGTGTTGATAGCCTGCATAGGCCCGGTGACGGCGCTAAAGGCGCGGGAGCTGGGCCTGAAAGTGGACGTGGTGGCCCGTCGACACACAGTGGCGGGCCTGGTGAATGCGTTGAAAGACTACCTGGATTCTAATTCGGAGGCTTAAGCCGATAATGTCGCCATCTACCACAACGCGGCTGCGAAGATTGAGGGAGACAAACTCCCTCCGGTCCATGGTGCGGGAGACCAGTCTGGCCGTATCCCACCTCATCTATCCCATCTTCGTTACCCATGGCCGGGACAAACGGGAGCCGGTTGACCCCATGCCCGGCTCGTATCATCTGTCGCTGGACAAGCTGCTGGACGAGGTGGACGAAGTTGCAGAACTGGGCATTCCGGGCGTCATCCTGTTCGGCCTGCCGGCGCGCAAGGACGCGGTTGGGTCGGAAGCGTACGACAGCGGCGGCATCATCCAGGAAGCCATCCGCGTAATCAAGAAGACCATTCCCAACCTGATGGTGATTACGGACGTTTGCCTCTGCCAATACACCAACCACGGGCACTGCGGCGTCATCAGCAATGGACGGATAGATAATGACGCCACCGTTGAACTCTATGCGAAAACGGCGGTTTCTCATGCGGAAGCAGGCGCTGACATGGTGGCCCCCTCGGGCATGATGGACGGACAGGTGGCGGCCATCCGGGACGGGCTGGACGATGGAGGGTTCGGGCATCTGCCCATCATGGCCTACGCTGCCAAGCACGCCTCCGCCTTCTACGGCCCCTTCCGGGTGGCGGCGGACTCGGCACCACAGTCCGGTGACAGGCGCAGCTATCAGATGGACCCCGCCAACGGACGGATGGCGCTGCGGGAGATTCAGGCGGACATCGACGAAGGGGCGGACATCGTGATGGTGAAGCCCGCGCTGGCCTACCTGGACGTCATTGCCCGGGCGAGGGACAGGTTCGACCATCCCATCGCCGCCTACAACGTGAGCGGGGAGTATTCGCTGGTGAAGGCCGCCGCCGCCAACGAGTGGATAAACGAAGAGCAGGTGACGCTGGAGTTGCTGACGGGCATCCGTAGGGCGGGGGCTGACATGATCATCACCTACCATGCCAAGGACGCCGCCCGCTGGCTCCAACACGCTTAGACCTCCTCTCCCTTGATGGGAGAGGATTGAGGTGAGGGTGAATCTCTTCCTACACTAACCTTATCCCTCCCAGCGCCGACACCGTCCGTTCCCAGGATGCGTTGGCGTCGGGGCCGGTCAGCACCGGCGACGCTATGATTTCCGTGACGCCGTAGGAAAACAGCCTCTGGACGCCCGATGCCACCTGCTCCCGGCTGCCGTGGATGGCCACGGCGTCGATCATGCCGTCGCTCCACTTGCCCGACTGCGCCTCCGGGAATCCGGCGTCGACAAACATCTGGGCGTAGAAGGGCAGCGTCACGTACAGCGCCATCTGTTCGCGCACGGCGTTGCGCACGGCGTTGGCGTCATCGTCTACGGCGATGATGGCGTGGGCGACCAGAGGTGGGCAGGGCCGTCCGGCGCGCTGGGCGGCAGCGGTCATGGCGGGCAGTGCCGAGTCGCGGAGATACGCCGACGGACACACCCAGCTGATGGCGCCGTCGGCCTCCTCGCCGCAAAGCTCGTAGGAACGCCGGCGGAGGGCCGAGGCCATGACCGGGACATCGATAGGAGCGTCGATTTCGCCTCGAGCGGTGTAGAAGCGGCCTTCGAAATCCACCTCTCCCTGTTGCAGCAGGGCCCTCAGGATGCGCAGATACTCGCGCAGATGGCTCAGGGGAGCGCGGAAGTTGACCCCGAAGGCGTGAATCATGCCGTCGCGATGGCTCGGCCCCATCCCCAGACGAAATCGACCGCCGCTTAGCTGGTGTAGAACCTGCACCTGCTGGGCCACGGCGATGGGGTGCCGCGGCCAGGTGGGAACGATGGACGTGCCCAGCAGGATGCGGCTGGTCTTGACGGCTGCCGCAGCGAAAATCGTCAACCCGTCAGGCCGGGCGCCGCCGGTGGTGAGCCAAGCAGCGTCAACCCCCAGCTCCTCCGCCCGCTCAATTTGGGCGACGGCTTCGGATGGTGAGCCGGTGATGGCAAGGCCTATTCGTTTTTTTGTGGAAGTCATGGTTTGTGGGGCCTCCGTAGGTTCATGTTGAATAACATCATACACCCAATATGCAGGATGATTGAAAGCAGATTCTTGGTTAGGCACACTGCCCTATGGCTTCCTAGGGCAGGAGTGCCATTTCGTCGCAGTTTATGGTTAAAAGATACAGGTTTACCGTGCAAGTGAATGATTGGCCAATTTCCACTGAACCAGACAAGTGGATGGCAGAAATCACAGAATTACCCGGCTGCAGGGCTTGGGGCGACACCCCGAAGAGGCTATCTACATCATCTCCGATTTGGTGGGTCACTTCATAGAGGATGGAATCGGAGAGAGGGTGCGTACAAGGGACTTCACTACAGGCTGAGCAGGGAGGGCGGTCCACGAACCGGCCCTACCAGACGGGTCGCATGAATCGTCGAGTTTTCTCTAGTCCACCGGAGCGGGGACTTGTTGGCGGGTGGGGGCCAGCGCGGCCTTGAGGTAGTGGCCGGTGTGGGAGGACTCCACCGTCGCGATGTGTTCGGGCGTCCCCTCCGCAACGACCTCTCCGCCCTCGTCGGCGGGACCGGGGCCCATGTCGATAATCCAGTCAGCGTTCTTGATCATGTCCAGGTGATGCTCAATGAGGATTATGGAGTTGCCCGCGTCCACCAGCCGGTGCAGCACGTTCAGCAGGGCGGCACAGTCAGAGAAGGACAGGCCTGTGGTAGGCTCGTCCAGCAGATAGAGGGTCTTGCCGGTGGCCCGCTTGGATAGCTCCGTGGAGAGCTTCACCCGCTGGGCCTCGCCGCCGGACAGGGTAGTCGCGGGCTGGCCCAGTCGGATGTAGCCCAGGCCCACGGCTCGCATGGTCTCCAGCTTGTTGCGAATCTTCGGGATGTTCTGGAAGAACTCCAGGGCGGTGTAGACCGTCATGCCGAGAACGTCGGCGATGCTCTTGTCCTTGTAGCGGATTTCCAGGGCCTCCCGGTTGTAGCGACGTCCCTTGCAGACCTCGCAGGGTACGGTAACATCAGGCAGAAACTGCATCTCCACGTGGGTGTACCCCTCGCCCTTGCAGGCCTCGCAGCGACCGCCCTTCACGTTGAAGGAGAAGCGGCCGGGCTTGTAGCCGCGGGCTTTGGATTCGGGCAGACTGGCGAAGAGATCCCGGATGGGCGTGAAAGTGCCGGTGTAGGTGGCGGGATTGCTGCGGGGAGTGCGTCCGATGGGAGACTGGTCGATGTTAATGACCTTGTCCAGCAGGTCTATGCCGGTGACGGCGTCGTGCTTGCCGGGTCGGTCCTTGGCGCGGCTGATGGCCTGGGCGAGGCGCTTGTAGAGAATCTCGTAGACCAGGGTGCTCTTGCCGGAGCCGGAGACGCCGGTGACGCAGACCAGCCGTCCCAGGGGGAACTTGACGCTGACGCTCTTGAGGTTGTTTTCGCGGGCGCCCTTGACCTCCAGGGCGGAACCGTTGCCGTTGCGCCGGCTGTCGGGAATGGGTATGGTCTTGCGACCGCTGAGATAGAGGCCGGTGAGGGACTTTTCGGAAGCCATAACGTCGTCGATGGTGCCCGTCACCACCACTTCGCCGCCGTGCTCTCCGGCCCCAGGCCCCAAGTCTACGATGTGGTTGGCGGCGCGCATGATTGCTTCGTCGTGCTCCACGACGATAACGGTGTTGCCCAGGTCGCGCAGATGGTTGAGGGTGCCGATGAGGCGGTTGTCGTCAAAGGGGTGCAGGCCGATGGTCGGCTCGTCGCAGACGTATAGGACGCCCGTGAGGCCGGAGCCTATCTGGGTGGCGAGCCGGATGCGCTGGGCCTCTCCGCCGGAGAGGGTGCGGGCGGACCGGTCAAGGGTGAGGTATCCCAGGCCGATGTCTTCCAGGAACTGAAGGCGGCTGAAGATCTCCTTGAGAATCGGTCGGGCGATGGCCTTCTCCCGGACCGAAAGGGGTAGGACGGCGCCGTTGGTTGAACTCTCAGAGGCAAGAGCGTTTGCCCACTGGAGGGCCAGGGTGACGGGCTGAGCGCACACGTCCATGATTCCCCGTCCGTCGACTTTGACGGAAAGGGCCTCGGGCCGCAGACGACGGCCCTTGCAGGACTGGCAGGGGCGGGCGGCCATGTATCGCTCGATCTCGCGCCGGATGTAGTCGGAGTCCGTGTCGCGGAAGCGGCGTTCCAGGTTGGGGATCACCCCTTCGAAGTTGGTCTTCCAGCTGTAGACGCGGCCTCGCTGGGTGGTGTGCTTGATGGTGACAGTCTCGCCCTGGCTCCCGTAGAGAATGAGGTCGATGGCCTGCTTGGACAGTTTTCGGATGGGGGTGCTGGTGGAGAAGCCGTAGTTGCGGGCCATGGACTCCAGCATGCTGCTGTACCAGGGGCTGGAGGAGCCGGCCCTCGACCAGGGGAGGACGCCGCCTTCCCGCAGCGAAATTTCCTTGTTGGAAAGCACCAGCTCCGGGTCCACCTCCAGCTTGAAGCCCAGCCCTGTGCAGGCGGAACAGGCGCCGTGGGGGCTGTTGAAGCTGAAGGTGCGGGGCTCTATTTCTGGCAGGCCGGTGCCGCAGCGGGCGCAGGCGAACTGCTCTGAGAATTCGAGTTCTTCGCCGCCCTCGACGGTGATCTGGACCACGCCGCCGCCCTCCCGCAGGGCCGTTTCGACGGAATCGGTGACGCGGACCAGTTCCAGATGTTCGTCGATGATGAGACGGTCCACGGCCAGTTCTATGTAGTGCCAATAGCGCTTGTCCAGGTTCAGGGCCTCCGCGTCTTCGACGCGCATGACCTCTCCGTTGACGCGAACGCGGGCGAACCCCTCTTTGCGAGCTTCGCTGAACACGTCCTTGTGCTCGCCCTTGCGACGGCGCACCTTGGGGGCCAGCACCATGATTCGGGTGCCCTTGGGAAGACTGAGGATGGAGTCCACAATCTGCTGGACGGTCTGGCGGGCCACGGGCTCGCCGCAGCCGGGACAGTGGGGGCGCCCGGCGCGGGCGAAGAGGAGGCGTAGGTAGTCGTAGATCTCGGTGACGGTGCCCACGGTGGAGCGGGGGTTGTGGGACACCCCCTTCTGGTCGATGGAGATGGCGGGGGAAAGCCCTTCGATGTACTCCACCTCCGGCTTGTCCATCCGTCCCAGGAACTGCCGCGCGTAGGCGGAGAGGGACTCCACGTAGCGGCGCTGTCCTTCGGCGTAGATGGTGTCGAAAGCAAGGGAGCTTTTGCCGGAGCCGGAAACGCCGGTGATGACAACAAGCTTGTCGCGGGGAATGGTCAGGCTTACGTTCTTGAGGTTGTGCTGGGTCGCGCCCCGTATGACGATGTTTTCCTGCGGCATCTGCACCTTTCCCGGACGTGGATTAGCTTCATTTTAGCACTATAGAGATACAAACTGTACCTCTGGAGGCGGGCGCGTTTCGGCAGAGGTCAGACTTGCGCTGGCCAAGGGGTTGGGGTTGTGCTGGCGTGTGGCGTCGCGCTGGAATGAAAGTCTTGGGAAGGCCGGCTTTCCTTCACCACCCGGCGCGGCTGAGGGGGCGGCTCATGGGCCCGGGGTCTTCCAGCTTGCAGCCGGACTCCGGCGCGGGCCTCATATCGGCTTTAGCGGCGTTTCGGTACCTGCGGGCACGCTTCTGCTTCTTCATCTCCTCCTCCACCATGTTGAAGTCGAACTTGGAGATGAGATGCAGGCTGCCCTGAAACGCCAGGAACCACAATTCGGGCGTCCACCGCCGGGTGAAGTCCATGCGGGGCGCTATCTGATAGGCGTCGATGTACTGGGACGGGTTCAACACCACGTCGGGGCGGATCCCCACTCGATAAGGGTAATCGCTGCCGCCCTCCACCTTCCATAAGGGCGTATGGTCTATGTTCAGGGTCTTGGTTACGGAGGCGGAGGCGGCAAAGTACCTGTCCTGGGCGATGTATAGGATCACCCGGTCCCCTGGCGCCATGCGCTGGACCTTGCGCCGGTGCTGGGCCAGAAGGCCCACCATGTCGAAATTGCGTTTCCTGGCAATCTGGAAGTTTGCCGGACTCTTTACCACCATCCAGAAGCTTTTAGGCATAGCGATTCAAAATTCCGTTTAAGGTTTAGTGAACGAACCCATTATTGCACATCGCCGGTGTTTTGTTAACGGTGGGGTCTGCCCTTGTGCCTCGGTTGATTCTGCGCTTACTATTGATACTTGGAATTGAAAAACTCCGGCTTCCTGAGGGCAGGATTGGGTTGGAGGATGGAAGGTAAGAGTGAATTCCACCGAGCAGAGGGAACGTCTCGCAGACTTGCTTGAGCGGCGGATCCTGGTGGCGGGCGACGCCAATGGGACCCGCATTCAGGCGTTGGACCTCGCCGCCGAGGACTTTGGCGGGCCGGAGTACGAAGGCTGCAACGAGTACCTGAACCTGCTCCGCCCCGACCTGGTCCAGGACATCCACCGCTCCTACATGGAGGCGGGGGCAGACATAGTCATAACCAATTCCTTCGGCAGCACCCCGCTGGTTCTGGACGAGTATGGCCTGGGCCGCCAGGCGCGGGAGATAAGCGAGGCGGCGGCGCGAAACGCCCGGCTTGTAGTGGACGAGTTTTCGACGCCGGAGCGGCCTCGCCTGGTGGCAGGGTCCATGGGGCCAACGACTCGTTCCATATCGGTAACGGGCGGCGTCACTTGGGACGAGCTGCGGGAGCACTACTTCGTGCAGGCTTTGGGTCTGTGGGAAGGGGGGTCGCACCTGCTGCTGGTGGAAACTTCCCAGGACACGCTTAACGTGAAGGCCGCCCTGGCCGCCATCGACGACCTGTCCGACAAGCTGGGGGTGGATATCCCAGTCGCGGTGCAGTGCACCATCGAGACCATGGGAACTACCCTTGGTGGACAGGATGTGGAGGCCTTCTATGCCTCCGTGAGCCACCGGAACCTGCTGTGGGTGGGGATGAACTGCTCGACAGGGCCGGAATTTATGAGGGACCACCTTAGGACGCTGGCGTCCATCTCCCGCTTTCCCGTGTCGGTGATCCCCAACGCAGGGCTGCCCGACGAGGACGGAAACTACAACGAGACGCCGCAACACTTCTCTCAGACCCTTCTTTCATTTGTGCGGGAGGGTTGGGTAAACGTCCTTGGCGGTTGTTGCGGCACAACGCCGGAGCACCTGAAGCCGCTCTTGAAAGGGGTAGCGGATGCCGCGCCCAGAAGGGTCTCTGAACGGCGAGCCGTTGTCTTCTCAGGGTTGGACACACTGACTGTTGATGATGACATCCGACCGGTGCTGGTGGGCGAACGCACCAACGTGTTGGGCAGCCGCCGGTTCAAGCGACTCATCCGTGAGGGGAAGTTCGACGAGGCGTCGGAGATTGGACGCCGGCAGGTCCGCCGGGGCGCTCACGTAGTGGACGTCTGCTTGCAGGACCCGGACCGCGACGAGATGGCGGACGTTGTGACGTTCCTGAAGGGGCTGGTGGGGAAGGTCAAGGCGCCGATTATGCTTGACTCCACGGACACCGCCGTTCTTGCGGAGGCGCTTAAGCACACCCCCGGCAAGAGCATCATCAACTCCATTAACCTGGAGGACGGGGAGGAGCGTTTCGCGTCGGTGGTGCCGGTGGCGCGGAGTTTTGGCGCAGGGCTGGTGGTGGGGTGCATAGACGACGACAAGGAGCAGGCCCAGGCAATAACCCGGGAGCGGAAGCTGGAAATTGCCCAGCGCTCCTATGATCTGCTGACGGGGAAGTACGGGGTGAAGCCCGAAGACATCATCTTCGACCCGTTGGTCTTTCCCATCGGCACCGGCGACAAGAACTACGAGGGCGCCGGGGTGGAGACCGTGGAGGGGGTTCGTCTAATCAAGGAGAATCTGCCCCGGACTCGAACGGTGCTGGGCATCTCCAACGTGTCTTTCGGCCTGCCCCCCGCGGGCCGGGAGGTTCTGAACTCGGTGATGCTCTACCACTGCGTTCAGGCCGGTCTGGACATGGCCATCGTCAACACCGAGGGACTGGTGCGGTACGCGTCGATTCCCGAGGATGAGCGACGGCTGGCGGAGGACCTCATTTGGTGGCGCGGCGAAGACCCCATCGCTGCGTTCGCCGAGCGGTTCCGGGAACGACGGGTGCAGCGGCCTGAGTCTGAGCGGAAGAAAATGCCCCTGGACCAGCGGTTGTCTTCGGCCATCGTGGAGGGGATAAGAGAGGGGTTGGAGGAGGACTTGAAGGAGGCGCTGAAGGGACGTTCGCCGCTGGAGATAATCAACGGGCCGCTGATGGACGGCATGAACGAAGTGGGGCGGCTGTTCGGCCTGAACCAGCTCATTGTCGCCGAAGTCTTAAGCTCGGCGGAGGTGATGAAGGCGGCGGTCTCCTATCTTGAGCCGCTGATGGAGAGCGGGGAAGCCGCAACCCGCGGTAGCATCGTCCTCGCCACGGTGAAGGGGGACGTTCACGACATCGGCAAGAACTTAGTTGACATAATACTCTCCAACAACGGCTATCGGGTCATCAACCTGGGCATCAAGGTCCCGCCCCAGGACCTGATTCAGGCGTACCGTGAACACCGGCCGGACATGATTGGGCTGTCGGGGCTTCTTGTCAAGTCGGCGCAGATGATGGTAGAGACAGTGCGGGATCTGACCGAAGCAGGCGTTGACTGCCCCGTCCTCGTCGGCGGTGCCGCCTTGACGAACCGGTTTACCCGGTTGCGGATAGCGCCGGGCCACAGGGGGGTGGTGGGATACGCCCGGGATGCCATGTCGGGCCTTGACTTGGCCCATCGCCTAGCGGACGCCGACGAACGGCAGCGGCTGGCGTCGGAACTCGTTAGAGAGACTCAGGTGATGGAGAAGGAGGAGGCGTCGCGGAGTACCAGACCCCGGACGACGCGGCCCCGTTCTTCAGGCTCGACGATTGCGCCGGTAGTGGAAGCGCCAACCCCGCCGGACCTGCGGCGACACCTGCTGGAGGACTTCGACCTCGCCGAGATCTTCAGGTACGTGAATCCGGTGATGCTTTACGTCAGACACCTTGGCTTTCGCGGTCGGTTCATGGATGCGTTGGAGGCAGGGGAAGAAAAGGCGGTGGAGCTTCGTGAACGGGTCAGGCGGGTCGAGGACGTGATGATTGAACGGAAAGACATTGCCGCCAACGCCGTTTACCAGTTCTTTCGCGCCGCCTCGGAGAAGGACGACCTCCTGATTCTCTCCAGCGACGGCGAAAGGGTGCTGGAGCGGTTCCACTTTGGGCGTCAATCGGGCGGCGACGGCTTGTGCCTTTCCGATTACGTGCTGTCCAGAGACGCCGGCACTCTCGACTACGTGAGCACCTTCGTCACCACCGTTGGGCCGGGGGTCCGGGACTTGGCCGCAGAATGGCAGAAGAAGGGGGACTACCTGGCGTCCCACATACTGCAGGTGCTGGCGTTGGAGGGTGCGGAGGCTTTTGCGGAGCTTCTGCACAAACGGCTGCGGACGGCCTGGAGCTTCCCGGACCCTGAGGGGTTGGCCAACCTTGACCTGTTCAAGGCCAACTACAGGGGCCGCCGATTCTCCTTTGGCTATCCGGCCTGCCCCAGGCTTGAGGACCAGGAGCAGCTATGGAGGCTGCTGGAGCCCGAGAAGACCATCGGGGTCTCGCTGACGGAGGGGTTCATGATGGAGCCGGAGGGTTCCGTGAGCGCCCTTGTGATGCACCATCCCCAGGCCAGATACTTCAACCTCAGTCCGGAAGACGTGGAGCTGCTGGAGTCCAAGTTCCGGTAGTTGGTGGGGGAAGCGGGCAGGCTAGACCAGCCGACCCCGGTGGTAGCAGGGTAGTTCCCGGTCCGTGGTGAACCCCACTTGGACGCTTGTGCCCTCCGGGTAAGACTCCAGGGTAGGCTTCATGCAGTACACGATTTCTCCGTTGTCCATGATGATGGTATAGAGGGTGTACGACCCGTGGTAAGCGGAGGATATCAACCGTCCCTTGCCTTCGTCGCTGAGTTCAAAAGTCAGGTCTTCGGGGCGGGCCATCACTTCCAGGTCACGAGAGTATCTGGGCGGCGAGTCCCGCTTTACCGGCCCGGCGGCGGTGTGTAGCTGGCCGTCCGAGTAGGTGGCGGACAGAAAACCCGCGATGCCGACGAAGTTGGCGACGAAGGTTGTGGTGGGTCGCTGGTACACAATCTGAGGCGTGCCCACCTGTTCCAGGCGACCGCGGTTCATCACTGCCACGCGGTCGGCCATGGCGAGGGCCTCTTCCTGATTATGCGTGACCAGGATGGTAGTAACCTCGGTTAGGGAAAGAATACGCTTCACGTCGTCTCGCACCTGTTCGCGCAGCTTGGCGTCCAGGTTGGAGAAGGGTTCGTCCATGAGCAGCACCAATGGCCTGGGCGCCAGGGCCCGGGCAAGGGCCGCGCGCTGTTGCTCCCCGCCGGACAGCTCGTGGGGCATCCGCTTGATCAGATGGTTCATGCCAACCAATCCCAGCACCTCCGATACCCGGGCGGAAAGTCGCAGATGCTCCATCATCCGGTTCGGATTCCTGGAGATTACGGTCTTGCGGATGGATGGAAGCCCGTAGGCAATATTTTTCTCCAGGTTAAGGTGAGGGAAGAGGGCGTACTCCTGGAAGACCATGCCTATCTTGCGCTTTTCCGGCGGGATGAAGGTCTGTGAGTCCGCGACGGTGCGACCGCTTAGTTCGATGGTCCCGGCGTCGGGCCACTCGAAGCCGGCCATCATGCGGAGGGTGGTGGTCTTGCCGCAGCCGCTGGGGCCCAGAATTACCAGCAGCTCGCCCCGTGAGACCTCCAAACTCAGGTCTCTAACAGCGGAAACGCCGCTGTAGGACTTGGAGAGACCGGCGCAGCTAAGTACGGTTTCGCTCATTGGCTTTGCCAGCGCTGTCTAACGATGATGAGAGCCATGGGCACTGATGATACCAGTATAAGCGCAAGAGCGTGGGCCGCTGCCTCCGCAAAGAACGCTTCCGAAGAAGCAGACCATACCGAGGTGGCCAGGGTCTTGAATCCCGCCGGGCCCAGGATTAGCGTCGCGGGAAGTTCCTTCATTATCAGCAGGAAAGTTAGGCTCCCCCCGGCGATCAGTCCGGGCCGCATGAGGGGCAGATCTATGGTGCTAATGACGGCCAGCGGGCCTCTGCCCAGGCTGCGACCCGCTTCTTCCCATCGGGGACTGATCTGGAGCAGCGAGGTGCGTAGAGCGCCCACTCCCGCTGGAAGGAAGAGGACGAGGTAGGCGAAGACCAGCAGGGCCGTCGTCTGGTAGAGGACGGGGGCGAACTGGGAGCCGAAATAGACCAGGGAAAGGGCCACGGCGATGCCCGGAAGGGCGAAGCCGACGTGGGAGGCCCGTTCCAGCAGTGCGCTGGCCCGGCTGGGAAAACGGATGGAGAGGAGGGCCACAGGGAGGGACGCGGCCAGGACAACAAGGACGGCAACGGCGGAGACGATTACGGAGTTTGCAGTCGCACTCCAAAGGTCGGGCACGGACTCGCCGGCGGAGATGCCCCGGGCAACCCACCAGCCCAGGACGGACATGGGCAGCACAAGGGCGAATAGAACGATGCCGCCGCAGAATGCCAGGGCGGGTAGCCGCCAGTGGCCGAGGGGAAGGGGTTTGGCCGGTCGGGCGGCGCCGGAGGAGCTTCTATGATAGGCGGCCTGGGTGCGGGTTCGCGACTCCGCCAGAAGGATGCCGGCGGCGAAGAGAGCCAGCACCAGGCATAGGCCCGCCGCCAGGATCCTGTCCAGGGACGAGTTGTACTGGAGGTAGATGGCCCAGGTGAAGGTCTCGTAGCGCATGAGAGATACAGCGCCGAAGTCGCTCAGGGTATATAGAGCCGCGAGCAGGGCGCCGGAGGCGATGGCGGGTCGTAGGAGGGGAAGGGTGATCCGTCGGAAGGTGCTCCAGGCGGAATGGCCCAGACTGCGGGAGGCTTCCTCCAGGGATGGGTCCATCCGGGTAAGGGCGGCCTGGGCTGGAAGAAGCACGTAAGGGAAGCTGAGCAGGGTCAGGGTGAGCAGGGCTCCGGGGAAGCCGTATATCTCCGGCAGACGTTCGATTCCGAAGGGGCCCTCCAGCGCACGTTGGAGCATGCCCCTGGGGCCAAGGGCCACTATTACCAGGAACGCCCCGATGTAGCTGGGGATTACAAGGGGCAGCGCCGTCAGGATGGCCCAGACTCTTCGAAAGGGCAGGTCCGTTCGGGTGATTAGCCATGCCAGGGGGACGGCAATGAGGATGCAGGCCCCGGTGACCGCAGCCACCAGCAGGGCCGAGCGGATGACTATCTGAAGTGTGCGAAGCCTGAAGAGCAGTTCCCAGAACTCCGCGCCCGCCCCGACTCCCCGGATGAACAGGTAGACCAGTGGAAGGGCGATGGCGACGGCCACCACGGCGGCGGCGCCCAGCAGGACCGGGTGGGGACCCGCTCGGCGAGATGCCCGGGGGCGGGTTAAACCGCTTTTGCGGCCCGCCCCGGATTCATTAGCGGACGCCATGACGAAGGATCAAAGCTACGGCCTCTAGCTAGCGTGGATTTGGCGGATTATATCATGCAGTTGGTTGCGAGCCGTTCGCGAACGGCTCGCAACCTTCGGCTCTTGCAAAGGCGTTTCCAAATGACCTCCGTAATCCAGGGTAAAAGTGCCCCTGCGGGGAAAGGGCGGTGATGGGCAATCCCCGCAGGGGCTTTCGGTGTTGTCTCAACGGATCAGGGAAGGATGCCCACGCTTCTCAGCATCTCCTGGGTCCCCTTCAGGTCGGCCAGGTCTCCCATCCTCACGGAGGGGTTGTTAATCTCCGAGAGGGGCGTCAGCAGCCGGTTGACGTTCACGCCCTCCACCAGCGGGTACTCGTAGGTCTGACCGGCAAAGTATTGCTGGGCAACAGGCGAAAGCAGGAAGTCGAGGAACTTGGCGGCGTTTTCGGAATTGTCCGACGCAGAGAGGATGCCCGCGCCCGCAACCATAATCAGGGAGCCCGGCCCGCCCGCCGTGAGATGGTGGTTTCGGGCGGCGAAATCTTCGCCCTCTTCGGCGAGGAAGCGGTACAGGTAGTAGTGGTTGACGAATCCCACGTCAATCTCGCCGGCGCCGGCGGCTGCCACGGTGGGGGTGTTCTTTTCATACACCTTGGGTTCGTTGGCCTGGATTCCCTCCAACCACAGGCGGGTGCGCTCGTCACCCCAAAGCTGGCGCATGGCCGTAACCATGGTCTGAAAGGAGGCGTTGGTGGGAGGCCAGCCAATGCGCCCCTTCCACGCGGGGTCGGTGAATCCCCACATGTCAGTGGGAATATCATCGGGCGAGATGTTGTCAGTGCTGTAGACAACCACCCTGGCCCGGCCGGAAATGCCGACCCAGCGGCCCTCCGCAGAACGCGCCCAGGCCGGCGCCTTGTCCAGGGTGTCCCGGGGGATGATCTGAAGCATATCCTCGATGGCTCCGAGTCCGCCGGGGTCCTGGGCAAAGAAAACGTCTGCCGGGGTGTTGTCGCCCTCCTCGGCCAGGGTTGCGGCCATCTGGGAGGTGCTGGCGTACTTGACGCTGACGTCGATGCCGGTGGCGTTTGAGAACTGCTCGATAATGGGACCGACGAGGGACTCGCTGCGGCCTGAGTAGATGGTCAACGATTTCGCTTCATCATCACCGTCGCCGTCGCACGCAGCGATAATTCCCACAAGCAGGGGCATTAGCAGGACGAAAAACAAGGCCGCCCGGACGGGAACTTTTCGACACCGGGAGATTAGTCGTGCAGGGCCATTATTTCCGTAAAGGTTCTTCCGGGTCATGGGCATCCTCTCCTCAAACTAATAACTAGGGTTGCGTTAAAGAATAGATTCCTGGATTCACCTATGTATGTACAGACTCCTATTAGAGTTAGTGTAGACTAATTTGCATTCTTATATACATTAACCGTTATCGTCTGTCAATACCCTCTTTGGTGGAACTTAGTTCGTCTTCCGTGTGACTTTGGCTGTTTCGGGGAGGGTGCGCAGCCCAGGCGTATTCCTTGCATCGGCAGAACCTTCCTTGACGCTGTTTTGGGGCGGTGCTAGATTCTTTCTTGGCTTCAACCAGCACTCTACTAGACGAAAGCGTCCCTATGCATCCACTTGCAGAACAGATTCACAGGGGAAACAAGCGCGCCCTTTCCAGGGCCATTTCCCTCTTGGAGCGGGATAATCCCCTTGCGGCTCAGATTATGGCCCAGCTGCACCCCCACACGGGCAATGGTTATACCGTGGGCATAACTGGACCGCCGGGAGCGGGCAAAAGCACCCTCATAGCTCGGCTTACGCAGAAATATCGTGGTCATGGCTGTTCCGTAGGAATCCTGGCCGTGGACCCTTCCAGTCCCTATTCAGGCGGTGCGTTGCTGGGAGACCGCATCCGCATGGAGGGTCACTACCTGGATGCGGGGGTGTTCATCCGCAGCATGTCCACCCGCGGCGCCCACGGTGGCGTGCCCAGAATGGTGAAGGGCGTGGTTCGTCTGCTGGAGGCGTCCGGGAAGGATGTGGCGCTGGTGGAAACGGTGGGTGTGGGTCAGACGGAGCTGGACGTGATGGGGGTCGCGGACACGGTGGTGGTGGCGCTGGTGCCGGAGGCGGGAGACGCCGTTCAAACCCTCAAGGCGGGGCTGATGGAGATTGCCGACGTATTCGTCGTCAACAAGGCGGACCGGCCCGGCGCGCAACAGATGACCGCCAACGTCCGCTCCCTCTTGTCAATGTCGCCAACCGACGTTGTTTGGAAGACGCCGGTGATTGAGACCCAGGCAGTGAACGGCGTGGGAATCGAGGAACTGGCAGATGCGATTGAGGAACACCGGAACTTCCTGTCGGAATCGGGCGCACTGGAGGAGAGGCGGCGGAAGCGACGCTCCGCGGAACTTTCGGAGATGCTCCGCGATAGGCTGGTCAGGAGGATAGAGCGGCAGATTGCCCGCAGTCCCGCCCTGCAATCGCTGGTGGATCGGGTAGAGGGGGGAGACATGGAGCCGCACGCGGCCGTTCTGGAGCTGCTGGGAAAGTTTGCGGTTGGGACAGACGGGGCGGACTTCTAGCGCAATCCTGAAAAGCATCGGGGGCGGCAGTAAAGCCGCCCCCAATTGATTTGCAAGCCTGTGTTTTGTCGCTGCCGGAAGGCTAAGAGGACTGGTCCTTACCGTTCCCCGATCCGCCTCCGCCCAGATTCAGGAAGGGCTGCAACATGGAGGTGAACTCCATGGGGAATATGAACTTGGTGGAGGCGCTGGAACCCATCTCCTTGAGCACCTCGAAATACTGCAAGCTCATTGTTTTGTTGTCCACGTTGGAGGCTACCTGATAGATGCGGTCGAGGGCAGTGCTGAAACCCTCGGCGCGAAGAATAGCGGCCTCTCGGTCTCCCTCGGCTTCCAGAATCTCCGACTGGCGCCTGCCCTCGGACTCCAGGATTGCGGACCGCTTCTCGCCTTCGGCCCGGTTGATGGCGGCCTGCCTCTTGCCTTCGGACTCGGTAATGTCCGCCGTCTTGATGGCGGCGGCGGACTTCTCCCGCTCCATGGCGGCCTTGACGCCCGGCGGCGGGTCTATCTCGTTGATCTCCACCTGGCTAACCTTCACGCCCCAGCGTCCGGTTACCTCGTCCAACCGAATCTGCAGGGCGTCCCGCACCTTTTCCCTCTCCGCCAAGGCGGATGCCAGGGAGGTTGAGCCTATGACGGCCCTGAGGGTGGATAGGGCCAGGTTCACGACGGCGGCCTCGAAGTTCTGCACGTTTAGCACGGCCGCTTCCGACTGCTCCTCCATCACCCGGTAGTAGATTACAAAGTCCATGTCTACAACCACGTTGTCGCTGGTAATGTACTTCTGGGTGGGTACCCGCTGCACGCGCTCGCGGAGGTCTACCTTTCTCCCGTCTTCCATGAAGGGCACCACGAAGCGGAGGCCGGGCTGCGAAACCCGTTCCAGGCGTCCCCATCTGAGCACAACCATCTTCTCGAACTGTCTTACAACCGTTAGTCCAAAGGGCATGTCGTCCTCCCTATTCTTTCCGTTCACATGATGAGGAAGGGTCTTCCGTATCCTCGATGGGGGAAACTCTCAGGACTGCGCCTTCAACGGCGACCACCCGAACCCTTCCACCCACTGGAATCATTGTCCCATAGTTGCAGTAGGCTGTCCATATTTCCGTATTGACGTGCACAGTTCCCCTGGGTTCCAACGCCGACGTGACCACCGCCTCGGAGCCGACAATGGGTGAGAGGTCCAGCACCTTTTCCATCTTGTGTTGTCGTACTATGGTCGTAATCACCCAGACGCCGATGATGGAAACTACGGCAACGGTCGGCCACAAGACCCAGGGGCTGACCCCCAGGGAAGGCGCCGTTGGCGACGGCGCGCCGAAATGCGCAAACAGGAGCAGACCTCCAAGGATGAAGCTGATGATGCCCCCGATGCCCAAAACGCCAAAGCCGGATACGAATATCTCCAGGCCAATCAGCGCCAAGCCGACGAGGATTAGGGCCACACCTCCCCAATTGACGGGGAGATTCCCCAGACTGATGAAGGCCAGGACCAGGAACACCACGCCGGTCAGCCCCGGAATGACCAGGCCGGGACTCCAGAGCTCTACGACCAGTCCCAGTCCCCCAAGGCTGAGGAGGATGAAGGAGATGTTGGGGTCCGCCAGAATGAAGAGCACGCGGTTGATCAGTCCCATGTTGAGGCGCTCAACCTGGGCGTTTGCCGTTGTGAGGGTACGTGTCTCTTCGCCGACGTTTACGGTCATACCGTCCAACTGGATGAGCAGATCATCCAGATCGTTGGCGAGGAAGTCCACCACGTTGAGGTTGACGGCTTCTTCGGCGGAGAAGGACATCGCGAGAATAACGGTGTTTTCCAATTGTTGTATGTTGCGACCCCGCTGGGTGGCAATGGCCCGAATATCAGCGGCGGCGGCGTTCGTCGCCTTGTCCGCCAGGGTATCCGGCAGGTCTTCGCCCCCGCTGCCCACGGGCGTGGCTGCGCCAATGCTGGTGCCCGGCGCCATGACGGCCACGTGGGCCGCCGCGGTGATGAAGGTGCCCGCCGAGGCCGCCTGCGCCCCCGCGGGTGAAACGTAGACCACTGTGGGCACGGTGGCGTTGAGGAGGGACTCGTAGATCTCGCGGGTGGATGAGAGAAGGCCGCCCGGGGTGTTGAGCAGGATGATTACCACTTCGGCAGCTTCATCCTCGCCCTTTTCCACCGTGCGGGAAATGTACCGCTGGGAGATGGGGTTGATGATGCCGTCCACATCGGCCACCAGGGCAGTGGGGCCTTCCCGTTCCTGGGCGAGGGCAAGTCCGGCCAGGCCCAGGAGAAATGAGGTTACGAAGACGAGGAGGAACAGGAATCTTGCGAGTTTCCAAGGGCGGGTCTTCGGCATTGTGCACCCTCCCAAGTCTTCAGCAATGAATGGCGGACGAAGTTTTTCTTGTCCCTCAAGTCAATGATGCTGGGAGAGGGGGATTGTGTCAACAGGATATATTCGCCCCTGCTGCGGAGTGTGCGGTTGAGGCCCCTCCGCAGGCCCATTCGTTGACAGGAAATGCGGCCCCACTTAGACTAACGGTCACATTTGCGAGCGCCGGAGAAGGGGCAAAATGACGGCAGTTCGAAAAGTTGATGCAGCGGTAGCCGACATAATCGAGCGGGAGAATCGGCGCCAGCGGACGAACATCGTCCTGATTGCGTCGGAAAACTACGCCAGCCGCGCAGTCCTGGAAGCCCAGGCAAACCTGATGAGCAACAAGTACGCCGAGGGCTACCCCGGCCGCCGCTACTATGCCGGTTGCAGCTTCGTCGACGAGGTCGAAGAGCTGGCCAGGGCGCGCGCCAAGGCGCTGTTCGGCGCGGAGCACGCCAACGTGCAGCCCCACAGCGGCGCCCAGGCAAACATGGCCGTCTACTTTGCGCTGCTCCAGCCCGGCGACACGGTCATGGGGCTGCGCCTCGACCAGGGCGGACACCTCACCCATGGCAGCCCGGTAAACTTCTCCGGCAAGCTCTACAACTTCTTGGGGTATGAGCTGGACAGGGAGACGGAGACCATCGACTACGATGCGGTGGAGCGAATGGCCAAGGAGCACCGGCCAAAGCTGATTGTGGCGGGCTACACGGCATACCCGCGTACCATCGACTTTTCAAGGTTTCGGGAGATAGCTGACATGGTGGGTGCTCGGCTGATGGTGGACATGGCCCACGTATCCGGGCTGATTGCCGGTGGGGCCTATCCTTCTCCGTTCCCCTACGCTCACGTGGTAACTTCCACCACCCAGAAGACCCTCCGGGGCCCCCGTGGCGGCATCATTCTCTGCGAGTCTAAACTCGCTCGAAGGATTGACCGGGCGGTGTTTCCCCACACCCAGGGCGGTCCCTTCATGCATGTCATCGCCGCAAAGGCCGTGTGCTTTGGAGAGGCGATGAAGCCGGAATTTCGCGAATATGCCCGTGCAGTGGTGGAGAATTCCCGGACCATGGCGGCAACGCTGGCTGAAGAAGGGCTTCGAATCGTGTCGGACGGCACGGACAATCATCTTTGCCTGGTGGACCTGCGCCCGCTGGGAGTGAAGGGCAACGAAGGGGAAGAAGTGCTGGAGCGGGCGTCCATTATCACCAACAAGAACGAGATTCCCAACGACCCGGAGCCGCCACGCGTGACCAGCGGTCTCCGAATCGGTTCCGCCGCCGTTACCACTCGTGGTTTCGGTACGGAGGAGATGGAGCAGACGGCGCGGATGATAGTCCGCGCTCTGGCCGCCAGGGACGATGAAGCAGCGATTGACTCCATACGGGAGGAAGCGGAGGCGTTGGCGGGAGGCTTTCCGGTGCCAGGCATCGACGACTAACCCTGTTGAGTACATAGGGCAAAAATGCTATAATCACCGCCGACTTCTAGGAGGGTGCATTGAAACAGGACTATGAGCTGATGCTGGTGTTGAATCCCGCCCTTAGCCGGGAGGAGGACTCCTCTGCCCGAGAGCGGGTTCGGGAGTTGATTACCACTAACGGGGGCACCATCGCCAAGGAAGACGCGTGGGGAACCCGTCGCCTGGCCTACACCATCAAGAAGGCGGGACAAGACTATATGGAGGGCGTCTACTACCTATACCGGTTCGACCTTGACCCGGACCAGGTGAACGCCATCCAGCGTCCTCTTCTGCTTTCCGAGCAGGTGTTGAGGCACATGGTCGTGCGAACTGAGACGCCCATAAAGGTTGAGGAGAAGGAAGCCCCGAAAGCTGAAGAAGAGTCGAGTCCCGCACCGGGAAGCCCCCTGCCGGGGTAGTTTTGGGGAGTTAGAGAGGAGGAGCAGGAGAGCATGGTACGCGGCCTGAGCAAAATAACTATAATCGGCAACGTTGGTAGAGATCCGGAAATGCGCTATACCCCCAATGGGAATGCAGTCACGGAGTTCTCTGTTGCCGTAAACCGGCGTTCCCGAAGTCGGGACGGCGAATGGCAGGATGAGACCAACTGGTTCCGGGTTTCGGCCTGGGGTCGCTTGGGTGAAAACGTTAACCAATATCTCACCAAGGGAAGCCCCGTATGTGTCGAAGGCCGCTTTTGGGTAAGGCAATGGACATCCCCGGACGGACGGGAAGGGTCAACAAATGAGATTAACGCCAATGACGTTGTCTTCCTATCCGGGCGAGATACGGACGGGGGCAGCGGCTTTGGCGGAGACCGGCCTCGGGACGACTTCGGTGGCGGCGGAGACATGGACCCGGACGACCTGCCCTTCTAGCAGTGAAGCCGGCTTATATCAAGGAGACGATTAACAGATGACCAGCAGACCCCCCTTTAGACCAGGCGGTAGACCGGGTGGCAGGCCAAGACGCCGCTACATTCCCAGACGGAAGGTGTGCGCCTTCTGCGTGGATAAGATCCAGTACATCGACTACAAGGACGTGGGCCGGTTGAGGAGATACCTTTCCGACAGGTTCAAGATCGACCCCCGCCGCAAGACGGGCAACTGCGCCCGGCACCAGCGCGCCCTCTCCCGGGCCATCAAGCGGGCGCGCATCGTCGCGCTCTTGCCCCTCAGCCCCGACCATGGCCGTGTAATGGCCTAGAAAACCTTTCTTGCCGCAGCAGCGTAATTCAAGCATCACCGGGCCCCTCTTCTTCTTTGGGCGGCCTTTGGGAGTTGCGTAGATGGCATCACCACAGCGGCGCGGCAGACGAGGCGGCCCCTCGGAGGCCGACGACAGACGGATTAGGCGCGTCCGGCAGCAGAGCACACTTTCGAAGAATCGACTTGCCCTCGCCTTCCTGAGCATCGGCCTTCTGGTCATCGCCGGCGTGGCGGTCGCCTACTGGTACACCCAGCTCTACAGACCCCCGCGAGTGGAAGCAGCCGTGGTGAACGACGTTCAGTTCAACCAGGGCGATCTCGTGAAGCGGGTGCGAATGATACAGGCCAGCCAGGGTTACACCGGCGCCTTCGTGGACCTCACCTCCATCCTCCGTGTGCTCTACAACCCGGACATCGAGATTACCTCCGGGCCCTTTGGCCTCGGCTGGGTGCAAATGGAGCTCCTGAAGCAGAGCGCTCCCGAGTTCGGCGTGTCGTTCACGGAGAATGACATTGATGAAA
The DNA here is from genome assembly GCA_951812825.1 of uncultured Dehalococcoidia bacterium. Classification (GTDB taxonomy): domain Bacteria; phylum Chloroflexota; class Dehalococcoidia; order Lucifugimonadales; genus JAPULR01. Next base: position 2,251,408 of record OX638324.1, read on the forward strand.
CCATTCGCGCCATCTTCACTCCCGATCCAACCCCGGGCGAGATTGTCACCGAGGACCAGCAGGAGCGGGAGTACAAGGAGCGGTACGCTTCCTACCTCAACTTCAATCGAATCTCCGACGCCGACTTCCGACGGCTGATTGAAGAGCGGCTCTACTTCTACGAAATGCGCGAAGCCATCGGAGCCGGTGTGCCTACGGAAGCGGAGCACCTGGAGGTCTACTGGCTCCGTACGCCCGTACGGCCTGACCCGGCGATGGGCGACCCGGCAAAGTATCAGGACCTTCAACTCATTGCCGAACGCCTCGAAGAGGAGGAATTCGAGGCCGTGGCCTACGAGTACAGCATGGTCTTCGACCAGAGATACACGGAACCTAATGGCTACGTGGGCTGGATTCCCAGAGGGACCTACCCCAACCTGGAACCCCGCCTATACGGGGGCGAAGTGGGGAATCGACAAATTGAACCCCTTGAAATCGGCGAAATCAGCGATCCCTGGGAGAGCAGCGGCTTCATGTACTTCATGAAGGTTGTCGACGGGCCGGATGTGCGCCAGGTGGAAGCCAAGTGGACCGAGAGGCTGAAGGACATTGCCCTCCAGACTTGGTTGGAGGATAAGTTCGAAGAGGGCACTAGCGAAGAGTGGGTGAGGGTAAAGTACGACAGCCGCATCTATGCCTGGGCGGCGGAACAACTGCGTCAGACGGCCGAGCAGAAGAGGGGACAGACCCCGGCGCCCCAACAACCAAATAGCATTGGACCCTAACCGGCCCATTGGCGTTGGCCTTCTGGGGCTGGGAGTCGTCGGCAGCGGTGTAGCCCTTGCCCTTCAGCAACGGCGGAACGCCCTGTCCAAGGCCGTCGGCGCGCCTGTTCAGCTGGTCAGGGCGCTTGTCAGAGACCCGCATAAGCCGCGACGCCCCAACCTGTCCCACAGCGTGCTGACCACGGACCCGACCCAGGTTTTGGAAGTCCCCGGCATAGATATCGTCGTGGAGCTTATTGGCGGCGAACAGCCGGCGGGCGAGTACGTCCGAAGGGCGCTGGTCCAGGGCAAGCACGTCGTCACGGCCAACAAAGACCTCATTTCGCAGCAGGGCTCGGAGCTGCTGGACCTGGCGGATGAGAAGCGGCTTGGTCTCCGGTTCGAAGGGGCCGTCGGTGGCGGAATCCCCATTATCGGCTCGCTGACGGAAGACCTGCTGGGCAACGACATCAGCTCCATCCACGCCATCATCAACGGCACCACCAACTTCATTCTGTCGAGCATGGCCGACGAGGGGATGGATGCGAAGGAAGCCCTCAGTCGCGCCCAGCAGCTTGGCTACGCCGAGGCTGACCCTGCGAAGGACGTTTCCGGCCTGGACGCCGCCTACAAGCTCTCCATCCTCGCCTCTCTGGCCTTTCACACGAAGGTGGACCCCGGGCAGGTCTTCAGGCAGGGCATCGACGGTCTCTCCGCCAGGGACTTCCGATACGCCCGGGAGCTGGGCTATGCCATCAAGCTCCTGGCCATCGCCAAGGCCCAACGGAACGGGGTGGAAGTTCGGGTGCATCCGGCGCTGATACCGGAGGGCCATATATTGGCCAAGGTTGGGGGCGTGTTCAACGCTGTCGAGGTGGCGGGCGAGCCGGTGGGCCGGGCCTTTTTCCACGGGCTTGGCGCCGGGGCCGACCCCACCACCAGCGCCGTTCTGGGCGACCTGGTCCACGTGGGCCGGATGCTCGCCACGGGCGGCCGTCCCCTGAGGAGAGTCCCCGATGACGCTGACTTCTACGTGAAGGCAATGTCGGACGTGGAGACTCGCTACTATTTTCGGTTGAACGTTCCCGACCGGGCCGGGGTGCTGAGCCAGATTACGAGGGTTCTAGGCGACCTGGACATCAGCATTGCGTCCATCATCCAGAAGGACGCAGACGCGGCGGCGGGCACGGCGGAAATCGTAATAACCACTCATCCGGCCCGGGAAGCGGCGGTGCAGCGTTCTCTGGCTTTGCTTGACGGGCTGGATGTGGTAAAAGTGGTAAACAACATGATCCGTTTGGAGGAGCTTCCGGTCTGAGGGCCGGGCGTTATGGCTTGGGGAGTTCTGGAGAGTTACAGGGAGTTTCTGCCCGTGGGCGAAGATACGCCCATGATTACCCTGGGGGAAGGGAACACGCCCCTGGTGCGCTCCTACCGGCTGGCTGAGGAGATCGGTTGCCCGGAACTCTACTTCAAACTGGAAGGATGCAACCCCACCGGATCATTCAAGGACCGTGGCATGGTGCTGGCCGTGGCCAAGGCCATGGAGGCAGGCAGCCGGGGAATCATCTGCGCCTCCACGGGAAACACCAGCGCCTCTGCCGCTGCGTACGGCGCACGCGTGGGACTGCCCGCCACCGTGCTGGTGCCCCAGGGCGACATCGCCTTCGGCAAGCTGGCCCAGACCCAGGCCCACGGAGCCCGAATTCTGGCCATCGACGGCAATTTCGACAAGGCCCTATCCCTCGTCAGGACCATCACCGAACGCCAGCCCCTCACCCTCGTCAACTCCGTCAACCGCGTGCGTCTCGAGGGGCAGAAGACTGCCGCCTTCGAAATTGTCGACCGGCTGCAAGACGCCCCGGACCTCCTCTGCATCCCCGTCGGCAACGCGGGAAACATCACCTCCTACTGGAAAGGCTTTAACGAATACAAGGCAGCTGGCAAGTCGCAATCCCTGCCTCGCATGATGGGCTTCCAGGCCCAGGGCGCGGCGCCGTTGGTGGAAGGCCGCCCCGTGGCCAGCCCCGAAACCGTTGCTTCCGCCATCCGCATCGGCAGCCCCGCCTCCTGGCAGGGCGCCATCAACGCCCGGGACGAATCCGGCGGCGCCATCGACTCGGTAACGGACGAGGAAATCATGGACGCCTACCGCCTCCTCTCCACCGGCGAGGGCATCTTCTGCGAACCGGCGTCGGCGGCCAGCGTGGCCGGAATCATCAAGCTGCACCAGCAGGGCATGGACCTGCGAAACCGGCGCGTTGTCTGCGTAATCACCGGCTCCGGCCTCAAGGACCCTGAGCTCGCCGTTAGCGTCATCAGCACCGGCGTCAAGGAAGTCTCCTCCGACCTGGAGGAGGTGGAGGCCGCCCTGCTGGAGTTCGCCGCCTAGGCTATGGACTCGGACCCGTTGATACGAGCCAGCGTCGCCAGCATTCTGCGGGCGGTGGGGGATGACCCGGAGCGGGAGGGGCTTCGAGACACGCCGAAGCGGGTTGCCGCCCTCTACAAAGATATCTTCAGCGGAGTGAGTCTGGACCCCGCAAGCGCCATCGACACTGTATTTGAGGAAGAACACGAGGGTGCGGTCATTCTGAGAGACGTAGAATTCTTCTCAATCTGCGAGCATCACCTGCTGCCCTTCTTCGGCACGGTGCAGATGGGGTACGTGCCCAGGGGCAAGGTGGCGGGCGCCAGCAAGCTGGTCCGCGCCCTGGACGTGGCGTCGAAGCGGCTTCAGATGCAGGAGCGCCTGACTTCTCAACTGGCGGACGCCATCTGCCATGCGTTGCAGCCCGCTTCCGCAGCCGTACTTATAGAGGCTGAGCATCTCTGCATGGTGATGCGAGGCGTAAAGAGGCCGGGCAGCAGGGTTGTCACCACGGCCCTCCGCGGACCCTTCGCGGACAGCGTGGCCGACCCCAAAGAATTACTGTCGTTGATGCAGAGGCGCTAGGGTGACTGAGGTCCGCCGCATAGGTTCCTTCGACGCCGCCGCCGGCGAATGGGAGCGTCTTCTTTCCCAGAGCGTGGCGAATTCCCCCTTCCAGACCCTGGAATGGCAGCGGGTCTGGATGAGCGAGGTTGGGGACGGGGCATCCCCGCAGATCCTGAAGTTTGTCGATGGACAGGAGACGCTGGGCATGGCCTCCCTGCGCAGGGACGGCGACACGATGACTTTCGTGGGCGACGAGGACCTTTGCGACTACAACGACTTCGTTGTTCTTCCCGGTCGAGAGCGTCCATTCTTCGATGCGCTGTTGGACTATCTGGAACAGTCGGGATGGTCTGACTTGCATCTTTTTTCCCTGTCCAGAGAATCTCCAACGCTCACGCTCTTGCCGGAGGCGGCGCGTTCCAGGGGCTGCGACGTAGATATCGTCCAGCAGGAGGTATGTCCGGGCCGCCAACTCCCCGGGGAGTGGGAGGAGTACGTCGCAGGTCTGTCGAAGAAGCACCGCCACGAGCTCCGGCGCAAGCTGCGACGGCTGGACACAGCGGAGGGGGTGCGGTGGTACTCGCTGAAGGATACCCAGGAAGTGGATGCCGCCATGGGCGACTTCCTGCAACTCCTCGCCATGAGCGGCCACGACAAAGCCGAATTTCTGACTCCCCAGAGGGAAAAATTTTTCCGATCGCTGGCATCGTCCCTCAGCCGGGAGGGGTTGCTTAGCCTCTTCTTCATGGAAATTCAGGGATCCCGGGTAGCCTCGGCCATGACCTTCGACTATGGCGGCTCTCGCCTGCTCTACAACAGCGGCTTCAACCCGGAATTCGGCTACTACAGCGTGGGACTGCTGCTCAAGGCCCTCAGCGTCAAGAGCGCCATTGAGGATGGCAAGAGCTACTACGACTTCCTCCGGGGCAACGAGCGGTACAAGTACCACCTGGGGGGCATAGACAAGCCCATCTTCAACATGGTGGTAACCCGCCCTTGACATCCACCATGGCAACCTCAGGGAGAGAGAAAGAGGGCCTCTCTCATTCGCATGATAATCAGTCGCAACCCCGGGTGGCCCTCATCAGCTTCCACAGCTGTCCGGCAATGGCCCCCGGAGCAGGCAAGGTTGGCGGCATGAACGTCTACGTCCGGGAGTTGGCCAACCGGCTGGGCGCCCTTGGCGTGGGCGTAGACGTCTTCACGCGCAAGCACGCCGGGGCAGACGAGGACGGTCTTCCCGACGACGAAAACGTGCGCGTAATTCACCTGGAGGGAGGCCCAACGGACGCTGATTTGAAAGACCTGCTTCCGCACGTTGAGCCTTTTACGCGCAACGTCCTGGAATTTCAGAATCGTAGTGGGGTGTGCTACGACGTGGTGCATTCTCACTACTGGCTTTCGGCCCTGGCGGGACGCCGCCTGGCCGAAAGCAGCAGAGCGCGCCACGTGGCCACTTTTCACACCCTGGCGGAAGTGAAGCGTAGAGCCCGCGCCGGTGAAAACGAACCGGACTACAGGAGCCGTGCCGAGGGAGACATCATGCGCTCCGCCCACTGGATTACCGCCTCTACGCCCCACGAAGTGGACGCAATGGCGGAGCTTTACGGCGTATCAAGAAATCGGTTGAAGGTTGTGCACTGCGGCGTGGACACGTCCCTGTTTAGACCTCAGGATGCGGCGAAGTCGAGGCGCAGGTTGGGGCTGAACGGGGAGAAGGTCGCGCTCTACGTCGGGCGCATCGAGCCGCTGAAGGGCGTGGAGTTTCTGCTCCATATTGCGGCCTGTATGGACGGCGATGTGCCGTTCAAGCTGATGATTGTCGGGGGGGATCCGGCAACGGAGCCGGAGCCGCGTCGACTGGCTGAAATGGCGGTGAGGTTGGGCCTTGACGACGTTGTAGAGTTCGTTGGCAGGGTGCCTCGTTACACTCTCGCTGATTACTTCTCCGCTGCCGACGTTTGCGTGGTGCCCTCCTATTACGAGAGCTTCGGCCTGGTGGCGCTGGAGGCGATGGCCTGCGGGTCGCCGGTGGTGGCAACCCGCGTGGGCGGGTTGCCATGGGTGGTGAAGCATGGACGCAACGGCTACCTGCTTCCCTGGCGCTGTCCGGAGCGGTTCGCCGACACGTTGGAGATGATCTTCTTCAACGAGGGACTGCGAGATTCCTTGAGTCACGCAGCCCTTAAGACGGCGGATGCCATGAGTTGGGATAGGGCCGCCGGAAAGTTTCTGGAGCTTTACGGCTTAACATAGAATTAACATAAGCCGTTTAAGGCAATATAATGCACGGTATCGCAACCAGGGTCTGGAGGAGGCAATGCCCAGTCCGGCGGGTATATTGAGGTCAATTGGAGGCCACTTTCGTGGAAAGATAATCTCCGGCCTCCTCATCCTGCTGCCCCTCGGGGCCACTTACCTGATAGTCAAGTTCGTGTTCGACGTGATTGATCCTCCCCTGGTGCAGCTAATTGACGGAATAACCGATAGGCACGTCCCCGGAGTTGGCATAGTCAGCTTCATCGTGGTGCTCTATCTGGTGGGAATCGTGGGAAGCTATGTAATCGGGCGGCGGCTCATATCTTTTGGACACTCGATGGCAAACTTAATCCCGATTGTGAGGCCCATCTACAGGACCGCCAAGCAGACGGTGGATGCCCTTGGCCCCAGCAGCATAGAGAAGCACTATAGCAGGGTTGTCCTTCTGGACTTTCCCAGGATAGGAATCAAGTCCATAGGATTTGCCACCTCTACATTCAAAGCCCCCAATGGGGACCCTTTGGTGGCTGTGTACATCCCGACAACCCCCATTCCCACCTCCGGGTACCTGGCCCTGGTGCGGGAGGATGAGGTTACCTCAACCAACCTGACCGTGGATGAGGCTATGAAAATTGTGATTTCCGGCGGGGTGCTGACGCCGGAGGCGATCGAAGGTAAGGAGGAGGAGCCCGAAAACGGGCAAGCAGGGTTGGAGAACTGCAAGGACCGTGGGGATTAGTCAGGACTGGGGTTAGTCTCGTACCAGTAGCTTTCGGAGTCCTTGGTGAAGCCCAGGGAGAAGTATAGTCTGGTGGCTGGAGTGTTCGCCCCATCGACCTCCAGCTCCACGTGGTCTACCCCCAGTGATGCAAGATACTTCAGTCCCGCCGTAAGCAGGGGCTTGCCCAGCCGACGCCGTCTATAGTCGGGGTGAATTCCAATCATGAAGATGATTCCCACCCGCTTGGAGGCATCCTCCATAAGGTACGTCCAACAGTACCCGCAGACGGTCTCCCCTTGACAGAGAAAAAGAATTCCGTCGTGGCTGGTGACGCTCATCTCGGCGCGATAGACAATCTCCTGGGGGGTGTTTGGAGCGAACCCCCAGCTCCCTACGAAGGCGGCGTTCTGGATGGCTGTGAGCGCCTCTGCGTCGCCTTCCTGGCCGTAACTGCGAAAGGTGCAGCCTTCCGGGGGGTCGGCGGGAGGCAGGTCCTGGATTTTCCAGCCCATGGTCCAGTAGGTGCGGACGTGTCGGAATCCGCGACGCATGAGCATCCGGCTCTGGGTAGAGTCGGGCTTTGTTTGAATTTGGAAGACGCTGGCTCCGAGCCTGCGCGCCCGCCGGATGGCTGTATCCAGCAGCGCCTCTTCCACGGTGGATGCGTCCGCATCTGGGTGGGTTTTCAGCATCAGAACGCTGCGGCCTATGGCCGGTTCGGGGAAGATGAGGCCGTACCCCTGCAGGCTTCCTTGGGATTCGTAGAGGAACAGGTCTTTCTCCGGGTTCAGATTCGGCTGGCCGAGAAACTCGGTGACGAAACGTTGCTTGGGGGCCGGCGTTGCATGAGGGGATTGCAGCAGCCGGTTGTCCAACTCTGCCAGGGCGGGTACGTCTTCCCACCGGAAATTGCGTATGGTCAAAGGATTGTTTTCTCGTCAGGCTGGCGGGGATGTTCCTCCCCGGATTTGCCGGAAATGCGGGGCCCATTGTCCCCGAATTCGCCGCAGTAAAGGGGGCATTGCTGCCCTTCTCTTGGGCCGAAAATGTCGTCTTGACAGCGAATTGAGATTGTAGCAGAGTAGCTTGTCACTAACAACCCAACCTGTGGAGGAGGCCTGTGGTGGAGGTTCCTCGAACTGCGATGGTGGTTACTCCCCATCCCGACGACGCTGAGATTTCCTGCGGCGGCACCGTGACCAACTGGATACGCCAGGGAGCCAGCGTCTACTACGTGCTTTGCAGCGACGGCAGCAAGGGCACGGACGACCCGGAAATGACGCCGGAGCGACTGGCGAAGATACGATACAGGGAACAGCTTGAGGCGGCGAAGACCCTGGGCGTCAAGGAGGTGGTGGCCCTGGGCTACCCCGACGGCGAGCTGGAGGACACCCGGGAGTTTCGCGGACATCTGGTGCGGGCGCTGCGTCGTTTTCGGCCCGAGGTGGTTATCTGCCCCGACCCCTATCGCCGTTCCTTCTACTTCCACCGCGACCACCGGATAGTGGGACAGGTGACCCAGGACGCTGTCTTCCCCTACGCCCGCGACCGGCTGCATTTCCCGGAGCATGAGGCGGAAGGGCTGGTTCCCCACAAGACGGGCACGTTGATGTTCTGGGGCCCGGAAGAGATAGAGACCTACGTGGACATTACCGAAAGCATGGACCTGAAGGCGGAGGCCCTGAAATGCCACCGCAGCCAGCTTGGCGGACTCTCGGAAGACGAGAACGTCGGCTGGCTCCGACGCTGGTGCGCCGAGATGGGGAAGAAGGCGGGCTTCGAATACGCCGAGGGCTACCGCGTGGTCCGGTTCCGCACCTAGCCCCATGGAAGCCGGGTTGTTGAATAGGGCGGGCAAGGCCGCTCTGGACTTTTTTCTTCCCATGTACTGCGTTGGCTGCCGGAGAGAAGGCAGCGGAATTTGTCGTCAATGCCTGGCCGGGATGTCTGAATTGCAGGCATATTGCGAGGTGTGCGCCCAGCCCGGAGAAGCCCGCCGGTGTCGCCGATGCTCAAGGTCGCCCCTGCCCATCAACGGCATCCGGGCGGTGTATCCCTTCGAGGGCGTCATCCGGTCCGCCGCTCACGCCTTCAAGTATCGAAACTACCGCGCCCTGGCCCCGGAGATCGCAGGCCTTCTGGCCTCTCGCCTGGAGGCCGCGCGTATTCCGGCCACTCTGCTTGTCCCCGTGCCCATGCACCCTCGCAGGGAGAGGAGCCGCGGATACAATCAAGCCGGGCTCTTAGCCGCCGAACTGGGCAAATTGACCGGCATTCCCATAGGTGAGGGCGTTCTGGAGCGAGCTGTAGACTCGCCGCCGCAGGTGCAGCGCGCATCGCGGGCCGACCGGATGCGCATAGCCGAGGGGACTTTCTCAGCAGCCGCAACTGTTGAGGGTGAGTCCGTTCTGGTGATTGACGACGTGGTAACAACGGGCAGCACCATGGCGGCTTGCGCCAAGGCCCTGTGGGGAGCGTCGGCGGATTCGGTGTGGGGGCTGTCCCTGGCCCGGGAGGCGTAGCCTAAAATGCCAACGAATCCCCTATCCCTGCCTTCCACACCCATCTCTGGTAGGGGCGGTTCGCGAACTGCCCGTCCCCCGGTGACCACAACGCCCGCCGCCCTGCATCCGTTATTCCCGCGCAGGCGGGAATCCATCCCCGCTACCCAAAGCCCGCGTTAGCGTGAACAGCAAAAGCCCATGATTAAGGCCGTCTTCTTCGACTTCTACAACACGCTAGCCTACTTCTGGCCGCCCGTACAGGAGATACAGGCGGCGGCCTGCCAGGAGGTGGGGCTGTTCGCCGAAAAAGAGGGGATACTGAAGGGTTATGCGAAGGCTGACGAACTCTTCAGCCGTGAGAACCACGAACGCCCGCTTTATCTGCGGTCGGAGAAGGAACGCAACCGGTTCTTCTCCCACTATGAGCAGTTGATCCTGAAGGGAGCGGGGCTGGACGTTAGTCTGGCTCTTGCGGAAAGTGTGTGGAAGGTGGGAGCCACGGTGCCGAAGAGCTTCGCTCTATTCCGCGACGTTGCCCCGACGTTGACCAGGCTGAAAGAGATGGGGATCTCCACAGGCATCCTTTCCAACCTGGTTGAAGACCTGGGCACGCTGGTGAAGGAGTTGGGCGTCGCCCCCAATCTGGACGTGCTGGTAACCTCGCTGGAGGTGGGAGCCGAGAAGCCCGACCCGCGAATGTTCAACGCCGCCCTGGAGAAAGTCGGTATACTCCCCAGTGAAGCGGTGCACGTGGGAGACCAGTACCATTCCGACGTTGGTGGAGCGCGAGGAATAGGCATGCACGCCGTTCTGCTGGACAGGGGCCACTGGCATCCGGAAATTACGGACTGCCCACGAATCGCCAGCCTCACCACCCTGGTTGACCTGCTGAGGAAAGGCGCCTTCGCCTGAAAATAACTGGCCTATCCCTTCCGTCATTCTGGCGCAAAGCCTGTTCTCGTGCTCTGACACGGGGGGCCGGAATCCAGCCTCTCCCTCCTCGTCCCCAAATGTCATTCTGAACGCAGCGCAGCGGAGTGAAGAATCTCGTAGCCCAAGGTCATCTTTCTTCCTGACTCGCTGTCGGCGATTCGCGAACCACCCGTCCCCTCAGACTGTCCCCACGGGGAGGCTTGAGAGCTTCTCCTGGAATTCCTTCAGTCGCTGCATCGTTACGTCCAGCACGGCCCGCCATTTAGACCCCATCACCCGACGGTTCAGCCGTATCTGGCGGTTGCCCACGGAAGCCCACCCTCCCAGAGTCCGCTCCAGCACGAGTCTGGCGCCGCCGACGCTCTCCTTGAGGGTGATGTTTATTTCCGTCTCCGAAGAGGCTATGGATTGAACGCCCATCTCCTGGGCCATGATCTTCAGGGATACCAGGTAGAGGAGGTTGTCCACGGCCTTGGGCATGCGGCCGAAGCGGTCTCGCAGTTCCTCCCGCATATCGTCAATCTGAGGCTGGCTTCTCAGGTCCATAAGTCTCTGGTATACGTTTAACCGCACGGGCAGATGGCCGATGTAGCCGTTGGGAATGTGGGCGGAAAGGGGCAGGTCAACCCGCGTGTCTTCCTTCGCCTCGGCCTGGGTCGGGGCCTCTCCGTTCCGCTGCTCCCGGAGCTCCTGCACGGCCTGGTTCAGCAACTTCGTGTACAGCTCGAAGCCGATGGCGTGGATGTGGCCGCTCTGCTCAGCGCCCAGAATGTTGCCCGCCCCACGAATCTCCAGGTCCCGCATGGCGATGCGGAAGCCGGAACCAAGCTCCGAGGCCTCCAGAATGGCCTGCAGACGCTTCTCCGCGCCGGGGGTGATGCGCTTTCCCCTGGGCACCAGCAGATAGGAATACGCGCGGCTGCTGCTGCGCCCGATCCGACCCCGCAACTGGTACAGCTGGGAGAGGCCGAACCGGTCCGCCCGGTCGACTACCAGCGTGTTGGCGTTGGGTATGTCCAGCCCCGACTCGATAATTGTCGTGCAGACCAGCACATTGAATTCCCCCTCGCTGAAGGCCAGCATCACGTCCTCCAGCCGTGACTCCTCCATCCGGCCGTGCGCCACGGCGATGCGGGCCTGGGGCGTCAGCTTGGCCAGGTCGGCGGCCACCCGGTGGATCGACCGGATCCGGTTGTGCAGGAAGAAGACCTGCCCGCCCCGGTCCAACTCCCGCTTCACCGCCTCCTGGATGATGTGGTCGCTGTATTCCCCCACGTAGGTCTTCACCGGGTACCGCTCCTCCGGCGGCGTGTCCATCGCGCTCATGTCGCGAACGCCGGAGAGGGCCATGTACAGCGTGCGGGGAATCGGCGTCGCGCTCAGGGTCAGAAAGTCCACCGAGCGGCGCAGCTTCTTGATATGCTCCTTGTGGGCGACGCCGAAACGCTGCTCCTCGTCCACCACCACTAGGCCCAGATTGCGGAACCTGATGTCCTTCTGGATGAGCCTGTGGGTGCCGATTACGATGTCGATGGCCCCCTCGCGCAGCTCCCCCACAATCCGACGCTGCTCCTTCTGGGTGCGAAACCGGCTCAGCACGTCCACGCGTATCGGATATGGGCTGAGCCTGTCCACGAACGTGGCGTAGTGCTGCTGCGCCAGGATTGTCGTGGGCACCAGCAGCGCCACCTGCCGACCGTCGTTCACGGCCTTGAAGGCGGCACGAAGGGCCACCTCCGTCTTGCCGTAGCCCACATCGCCGCAGACCAGCCTGTCCATGGGTTGCACGTCCTCCATGTCCGCCTTCACCTCGTCGATAACCCGGGCCTGATCGGGGGTTTCCTCGTAGGGGAAGGCGTCCTCCATCTCCTGCTGCCACACTACGTCTGCGGAGAAAGCGTGCCCCTTTGCCACCCGCCGGTTGGCGTACAAGTCCAGAAGCTCCCTGGCCAGCTCCCGCGCGGATGCCTTCACCCGCTCCTTGGCCCGCGCCCACTCGGAGCTGCTCAGGCGCGTCAGCGTCGGCGGACGGTCGCTCGTCCCCACGTAGGGATAGATGCGGTCCAGGTGGTCCGTCGGCAGATACAGCTTGTCCGACTCCGCGTATTCCAGCACGAGATACTCGCGGCTTTCCCCGTTGGCCTCCATGCTCGTGGTGCCGGAGAATCGCGCCACCCCGTGGTCTTCGTGCACCACGAAGGTCCCCGGCTCCAGCTGGGAGAGGAACAACGACTTCTTCACCTGTCTTCTAGGTCGGCTTCGGCGCTCCTTGGCGGTGCCGAAGATCTCCAGGTCCGTCAGCAACAGCACCTCCGCCTCCGGCAGCGTCAGGCGCCAGCCATGCTCAAGCGAGCCGGGCACGATCACCACCCGCCCGGGCCGGAGATTCGAGTTGGCATCGTCTACGAGCACGGAGCCGATTTCTGCATCGGCGAGAATCTCCGCCAGCCTCCGGGCGTGTCTACTGGCCAGGACCACGGTCTTCCCGCCGACAAGCTCCTCCTTCACCTCCGAGGTGAACCGTTCGATCCGTCCGAAATAGGAAGGCGCGCTGCGAAACTCGAATCCCACCCCCTCGGTGTTCCACGGGGTCACGTCCAATACCGGCCGGTCAGCCAGCCCCCCTGCGAAATCCTCCCACCCCAGCGTAGACGCCGGAAAGTTCCTCGGAAGCTCCCCGCGATCGACCCGGCCCCGGCGCATCCGCTCCACGTGCTCCTCCAGGGAGTCCGCTTCCTGCTCCACGTAGCTCTGCTGCAGAAACACCACAATCGCGTCGTCCGTCAGATGGTCCAGAATCGACGATTGATTGATGAGGCCGTGATAGTAGTCCATCTCGTCCCAGTTGGCCCCGGCGAAGATGTCCGCCAGGTCTTCCTGGAACCTCTCCTGCACCCCCTCGGGGCAGCGCCCGAAGTCCAACTCCGACGCCAGCCGGTCCACTTCGTCGCGGTCCACGTGGAGCGGCAATGATTCCTGCGCCGGGACGATTCGCGCCCTCTCGACAGCCCTCATCGACCGCTGCGTCAATGGGTCGAATAGGTGCAGGCTTTCTATTTCGTCGCCGAACAGGTCCAGCCGCAGCGGCAGTTCCGAGTTTGGCGAGAACACGTCCACGATGCCGCCCCGAATGCTGAAGGAGCCGGGAATCTCTACGGAATGCTCCCGTCTGTAGCCCATGTTCACCCACGCCTCGGCAAGCTCGCCCAGGCGCACTCTCTGCCCCGTTTCCAGCGTGACCGCAGTCTGTTGGAAGGTCGATGGAGGCACCGTCTTCCGCAGAGCCGCCGCCAGCGACGACACGACGATGGCAGGGTTGTCGGACGACGAATAGGCTAGCGCGTTTATCGCCATCAGCCGCCGGTTGTTGGTGGATGCGTCCACCGTCATTCGTTCAAAGGGGAGCACGTCCGGCTCCGGCAGGGGAAGGGCGGCATCGTCGCTGCCCAAATACAATGACAACTGGTCCAGAAGACGCCGGGCGTCGTCCTGCCGTGGCGCGATGACCAGCATTGGCCGCTTCAGCGCCTCCCGAAGGGCGGATAGGACCAGGGCTGTCCCGCCGCTGGATACGGATGTGGTGGCGCTTCCCCCTCCGGCCAGCCCGTCCGCCAACCTATCGAATGCTGGGTGGTCCGTCAAAAGGGGCAGCAGCGCTTTCAGGGACAATCCGTTTCCTCTCGCACAATAGACATTTGGCCTGGCTGCCTCCAGCCAGACCTTCCGCCTATTGTACCCTCCAACCTTCTCCCCATTCCACTCCCCCTTCCCATTCCCGTCCTCCCGGCGGAAGCCGGAATCCAGTCCTCTCCCTTCCTCCCCATGCCATTCTAAGACCATCGAGAAATCCCACCCTTCCAGGCCAACCTACCCCATTCCCCGTTGTTGGCCCTCTGGCCCCCTGATATAATGAACCCTCCCAACGCACAGAGCACACGCCATGCGATATGACTAGAAAAACAGCCCCCCAAGCCCTCAAGCAAAAGAGGTCCGATGCCTCCAAACGGTACCGGCGCATCGTCGTGAAGGCGGGCACCGGCGTCCTCACCGGCGGCGCCGACTCCCTCCACGTCCCCACCATGCAGTCCCTCGTCGCCCAGATTGGCGACCTCTATGGTGAGGGAAAAGAAATACTGCTGGTCACCTCCGGGGCCATCGCCGCCGGCATGAACTATCTCGGCATCTCGGAGCAGGTACGCCAGGTCTCCTTCCGGCAGGTGCTCGCCGCCGTCGGCCAGAACCACCTCATGCACGCCTACAGCTCCCTCTTTGAACGACTCAAAATCCCCGTGGCCCAGGTGCTCCTCACACGCCGTGACCTCGAAGACAGGCAGGGCTATCTGAACGTCCGAAACACCATCCTCTCCCTGTTGCAGCGTCGCGTGGTGCCCATCATCAACGAAAACGACGTGGTGGCGGTGGACGAAATAGGGCCGGTCTTCGGCGACAACGACACCCTCTCCGCCCTCGTCGCCAACCTGGTGGACGCCGACCTGCTGCTGGTGCTGACGGACATGGACGGTCTTTTCACCGCCGACCCCAGGCGCAACCCCAGCGCCACGTTGATTCCCAGGGTGGAGCGGATAGATTCGTACATCGAGTCCCTTGCGGGGAAGCACGTCAGCACCTGGTCCAGGGGCGGCATGTCCTCCAAGCTCCAGGCTTGCAAGGTTGCCACCCGCTCCGGCGTCCCTGCCGTCATCTGCAACGGCAGGGAGCCGAACATCGTCAACCGGGTTGTGGGCGGTGAAGACGTGGGCACCTACTTCTCCACCTCGGTAAGCAAGATGGAGAGCCGCAAACGGTGGATGCTGAGCGGTCTCTCCCTCCACGGGGTCATCATCGTCGACGAGGGGGCGGAAGCGTCGCTGCGTCGGCGGCACGGCAGCCTGCTGCCCGTGGGCATCAGGGAAGTGAACGGCCCCTTTCAACGGGGTGATATAGTTTACATAAGCAATATGGAGGGCCAGCACTTCGCCTGCGGTTTGGTCAACTACAGCTCCGACCAGGTGGACGCCATCAAGGGGAAACGCTCCGACGGCATACCGGAACTCATCGGGTGCAGCTACGGCGAAGAGGTGGTGCACCGGAACAACCTGGCGCTGATATAGGGGATGGAATTAGAGAAGTTCGCGAAAAGCCCCGGACATTCAACCGAACGGCAGACGTTGAGGTAGAGAAAAGAAAATGATTACAACAACTGAAAGCATAGTCTCCCAGGGAAGGCGGGCGCGGCGAGCCGGCAAGGCGCTGGCCCACTGCTCCACGGCCCAGAAGGACCGCGCCCTCCAAAACATCGCCGACGCCCTGCTAGATAACCAACCGGCCATTCTGGCGGCCAACGAGCTCGATATCGAAGCGAGCCGGGAGATGGGCCTTTCCGACTCTCTACTGGACCGAATTCTCATCACCGGCGCAAGGCTGGAATCCATGGCCGCCGACGTGCGCTCCATTGCCATGCTTCCCGATCCGGTGGGACAGGTCTTCGACATGCACACCCGCCCCAACGGCCTCCAGGTCGGCAAGAAACGCGTGCCCCTGGGCGTCGTGGGGTCCATCTACGAGAACCGTCCCAACGTGACCATCGACATCTCCGCCCTGTGCCTGAAGTCGGGCAACGCCTGTATTCTTCGCGGCGGCAAGGAAGCCGTCAACTCGAACAGGCTGCTCGCCCGGCTGGTGCAGGAAGCCATCGAAGATGCGGGGATTCCCCGGGATGCGGTGCAGCTGGTTGGAGATACGGACCGCCGCCTCGTTTCCGCCATGCTTCAGATGAACGACTACATCGACCTGATGATTCCCAGGGGCGGCGCGGGCTTCATCCGGTTCGTCTCCGAGAACGCCACCATGCCCGTGGTTGCGGGTGGCGTGGGCGTCTGTCACACCTACCTGGACCGCACTGCCTCCCTCGACATGGCAGTTGATATCGCCAACAACGCAAAGACCCAGCGTCCCACCGTCTGCAACGCCCTCGACACGTTGCTGGTCCACGCCGAAATTGCCGCCACCCACCTGCCCGCCGTCGCCCGCAAGTGGTCGGAGGTGGGCGTGGAGATGCGGTGCGACGAGCGGGCAATGAGCCTCCTTGCTCCCCTGGACGGACTGAAACTGAAGCTCGCCGAGCCGGAAGACTATGGTACCGAGTTCCTTTCCCTGGTTGCCGGGGTGAAGATTGTCGACTCCCTGGACGAGGCGCTGGAGCACGTGGACGCCCACGGCTCCGGCCACTCGGAGGCCATCGTCACCGAAGACTACTCCACTGCCACCCGCTTCCTGGAGGAGGTGGACGCCGCGGCTGTCTTCGTCAACGCCAGCACCTACTTCTGCGACGGAGCGCAGTTCGGTCTCGGAGCCGAGGTGGGCATCAGCACCCAAAAGTTCCACGCCCGCGGGCCCATGGGTCTGCAGGAGCTCACTTCCTACAAGTGGATTATCCTGGGGAGCGGCCAGATCCGCACCTGAGAGGACGGAGCGTCTTGGGAGACTTCACCTTCGAGAGAGACTGCCGCACCCCCTATTCAGAGTCGTTCATAATTGTGGGAGACGACGACCGTACCATCGCCAGGGTTGAGCTGCACTATATGTCGTCCCTGGTCCACGGGACCCTCTGCGTCACGGATGAGGTGGGACCGGAGAGGACGAGGGAGCTAGTTAGGGCAATTGACGAAGAAATCGTGGCGACGGCCGGAGTTCCCCGCCAGGAATTGATCATTCACGTCTTTCAAGGCCGGGAAATCGGGGTCATTGGTGATAGCAGTTTCGACCAGAACGGCAACGGGCTGGAGCGGATATGAACAGTAAAAACCATAACGGAAACAGCCACAATGGCAGAGACCGAAGTGGAAAAGGGTCAAAGCAAATATGAACGGAAAAATTCCGGCCCCGCCGCCGGTGGTCCGTCTCATCACTGAGCTTCACCGTCTCCCCGGCGTCGGCCCCAAAAGCGCCCAGAGGCTCGCCTACTTCATCATCCGCCAGCCGGAGGATGAGGCCCAGGAATTGGCCGAAGCCATAATGGGGGTCAAGGAGCGCATCATCTTCTGCTCCGTTTGCCAGAATCTGACGGAGATAGACCCATGCGACCTCTGCATCGGCCCGCAACGGGATAGAAGCCAGGTCTGTGTGGTGGAGGAGCCTCTCGACGTGCTTGCCCTGGAAAGGGCGGGCTTCTACAAGGGCCTGTACCATATTCTGCACGGCGTGATCTCGCCCATGAACGGCGTCGGCCCCGAAGACATCCGCATCCGGGAGCTGCTGCCCCGGCTGCAGGACGGCTCCGTCACGGAGGTTATCATCGGCATCAATCCCACCCTGGAGGGTGACGCCACGGCCATGTACCTCCACGGCCTCATCAGGCCGTTGGGCATCAAGGTGTCGAACCTGGCCAGGGGGCTGCCCGTGGGCGGACATCTCGAATACGCCGACGAAATTACCCTCAGCAGAGCCTTCCAGGGACGGCAGGAGCTCTAATGGCTGCGCCCCGGCTATTCAAGACGGCAGGCATCGTGCTGAAGACCGCGCCTCTGGGGGAGGCGGACCTGTTGGCTACGCTGATATCCCAGGACGGGTCCAAGCTGCTGGCCATGGCCTGGGGCGCACGCAAGATGAACAGCCGGAAGATGGGCCACCTCGATTCCCTCACCCGCGTCGACCTGGACCTCTACAGGGGGCCAAGCATGTACAGTATCAGGCAGGTGTTGACGCTGGAGTCCTTCGTTGTCCTGAAGAGTCGGCTGGACGCCACTGCTAGGGCCTTCTACCTCGCCGAGCTTGTGGACGGGTTCGCCGTCGAAGGCAGCCCCAACCCGCCTCTCTACAGCCTGTTCCTTGAAACCCTGCGGTCCGTTCAGGACGCCCCTGAAGACAAAGAACCGATTCTGAAGTTCCAGCTGGAGATGCTCCGGGTAAACGGGTTCATGCCGGAGCTTTACCGGTGCGTGGAATGTCGCCGGGATGTGGAAGCGGGAAGACACCGCTTCGTCGTCAGCCTGGGCGGCGTGATCTGCACCGACTGTGCATCCAAGCGGGAAGGCGCAACGCCCTTGTCCCTGCCCGCCCTCAAGACGCTGCGACACTTCCACCGCAACGGGGACGCAGACACGTCCCGTATCCGCATCTCTCCTGACCTGTACGAGGAGGTGCACGCCGTTCTGGATAGAGCAATCCGCTACTGGCTGGACCGGGAAGTCCGCTCAAGGCGGTTTGTGGTGCAGGTGCAGCGACAGCAGGCGTGGATGGCGGCAGAGCGTCGCCCCGACCATCCCCCTCATTCCGGCGAAAAGCCTGCCCTAGTGCCCCGACACAGGGGCCGGAATCCAGTTCCTCCGCCATCCCGGGCCACCTCCCTTCATTCCCGCACCTCCACATGTCATTCTGAGGAGGCTCCGCGACGAAGAATCTAGTAGGCGCCAATACACGCCCTATCAAAAGCGCTCCAACCTCCGTAGGGGTGGGTTTCAAACTCGCCCTCGCCCCAAACCCAAACGTGTATAATTGCCGGAGTTGCCATGTTTAGCAAGATTCTGGTTGCCAATAGGGGAGAAATAGCCTGCCGGGTCATCCGCAGCTGCCAGCGGCTTGGAGTGCGGACGGTGGCCGTCTACTCGGAGGCGGACAAGGACGCCCTTCACGTGCGTATGGCCGATGAGGCCTATCTTCTCGGACCGGCCCCCGCCTCGGAAAGCTACCTGAACATCGTCAAGATTGTCGAGGCGGCGGAGACCTCCGGGGCAGAGGCCATCCATCCCGGCTACGGGTTCCTTTCGGAGAACGCCGCCTTTGCCGTTGAATGTCGTAAGGCAGGAATAAAGTTCATCGGCCCCCAGCCGGAAGTTATGGAGAAGATGGGCGATAAGGTCTCCGCGCGAAAGCTGGCAAAGAAAGCCGGCATCCCCGTCATTCCCGGCACCAACACCGCCGTCGGCGACAAGAACGCGCTGAAGCACGCCAAGAAGATTGGCTTCCCCCTCATGGTGAAGGCCGCGGCGGGCGGCGGCGGGATCGGTATGCAGATCGTCCATTCCGAGGACGAGCTTTCGCCCATCATCGCCCGGGCGCGTTACCAGGCCCAGAACTCCTTCGGCAGCCGACGCCTCTACTTCGAGCGCTACCTGGAGCACGCCTCCCACATCGAGGTGCAGGTTCTGGCCGACGAGCGCAAGAAGACGATACATCTGATGGAGCGGGATTGCTCCGTGCAGCGTCGCAACCAGAAGATTCTGGAGATCGCTCCCTCCATCAAGATGACCCGGAAGCTCCGGCGTGAACTGACCAAATACGCCCTGAAGCTGGCAAAGCACGTGGGTTACACCAACGCCGGCACCGTTGAGTTCCTTGTGACGCCCAAGGGTGAGATATTCTTTCTGGAGATGAACATGAGGCTCCAGGTGGAGCACGGCATCACGGAGATGATTACCGGCGTCGATTTGGTGGAAATGCAGCTCCGCATCGCTTCCGGTGAACGAATGCCCTACCGGCAGAAGGATATCGCCAGCCACGGATTCGCCATGGAAGCTCGCATCTACGCCGAGGACCCGGACCAGTTCCTGCCCTCCTCCGGCACCATCACGGCCCTGCAGGAACCACCCACCCACGAGCACGTTCGAGTCGATGGGCACATCTACCCTGGGTACAATGTGGACATCTACTACGACCCGCTTCTGGCCAAGTTGATGTGTTGGGGTGAAACGAGGGAGGAGGCCCGCGCCCTGCTCGCCGATTCCCTGTCCAAGTATCAGGTGAAAGGCGTTCAGACCAACATCCCCTTCCTGCAGCAGCTGGTTTCCAGCGAGGAGTTCGCCTCCGGTGTCTACGACACCTGGTTGGTGCACAACCTGAAGACACGGGAAGCGGAATCGACCAACGGCGCCGGCGGCCTTCAGACTGAGTCAGCGCGGCGCGAACTGGCTGCGGCAACGGCCGTCGCCCTGGTGGCGGCGTCGGCGGAAGAGAACGGAAGAATGCTCAACGGCAACGGCCATTTGCCCAGCCCGTGGCGCATGGCGGGCCGTATGGCCCAGATGTCGGGCTGGCGCGCATCCGGCAGGGGATGGCGTTGAAGGAAGTCAGGGTCAAGATCGGGGACCGGTGGTACACCGTCGAGGTGGAGGAATCCTTGGGCTCCCCGGCGCGGGTCACTGTCGAGGGAGAGACTTTTCTGGTCGAGGTGGATAGAGGCGGCTCCCGCCCCTCACCTGCGCGGACTTTCCGTCCCGGGTTGTCTGCCCCCGCGACTCGAACCGGCCCAGCCGTTCAGAGCGCCGCCGACGATGGCATCATCAAGTCGCCCATGTCGGGCAAAGTCCTGGCCATCCGCGTAAAGCCGGGCAGCAAGGTGGCCTCAGGCGAAGAGGTGTGCGTGGTGGAGGCAATGAAGATGGAGCAGAGCATCAAGGCTCCCAGGGCGGGCACAGTCAAGAAGATCCACGTCAAACCCCTTCAGCAGGTGAACATCCACGCCCCCCTGGTGGAACTCGACTAACCCCCTCTTTTCCCCTCCACCCAAATGGCATTCTGAGGAGGCCCCGCGACGAAGAATCTCGTTGGCGTAGCCGCCGTCTCTACCCTGAGCACACCCGTAGGGGCAGTTCGCGAACCGCCCCACCCTGCCAAACCCCTACCCCTAACCCTGCCGCACCAGCTTCTGAAGGCTCCGCATCTCCCGCGGCGGCTCCAGCGTCCGGCCCATCATCGTCCACGACACCTCTCCTACGTAAACGTCCCCGTGGGAGTCCAGGCATATGCCGTGGGGACTGACGAACTGCCCCGCCGCCTCGCCGGCGTAGGCGTCCCCAAGCACAGCCACCCGATTCCCCGAAGTGTCATACACCGTCACCCGGTGGCCGAAGTTGGGAGCGTCGTTGTAATAAGCGTCGGCGATAAGCTCCGCCACGTAAACGTTGCCATCCGCCCCAACTCGTATGCCCGAAGGCTTCCAGATGTTATTCCACATCGCCAGCAGCTTCCCGTTCGTGTCGAACACCTGCACACGGTGGCACTCCCTGTCCGCCACGTACACGTTGTCGTCCTTGTCGGTGCAGATGTTGTGGGGAATGACGAACTGGCCGGGGCCGATGCCCGCCTCGCCCCACGACATAATATGCTCTCCGTCGGTGCTGTACTTGTGAATCGTCGAATTACCATAGCCGTCGGAGATGAAGAGGTCTCCGGACTTGTTGGAGACGGCCAGGCCCGTCGGTAGGTTGAAGGCGTCGCCGCTGAAGCGGGGCGAGGGCTTGTCCCTGGTCCCCAGGGTCATCAGAAGCTCACCGTCAGTGGAGAACTTGCGCACCGTGTGGTCGCCGTTGTCAACGCAGTAGACAGCGTCGTCGGGGCCGATGCAGATGCCGTGGGCGTTGCCGAAGATATCTGCGCCCCACGCCTTGAGAAAATTCCCGTCCCTGTCGAAGACCACCACTCCGTGGTCGCCCCGCGAGAAGGCGTACACGTTGTCCTTGCTGTCCACCGCCACGTCAGGCGTTTCCTTCAGTGTCATCCCGTCCGGCAAACTGCCCCACCCCTCTGCCACCTCAAAGCTCAAAGCGCCGCTGCCCACTACTGTAGTCATGGAGTTCCTCCTCTGGTATATTCGTGCCAATGCTATGACTGGCACGGATTCTTGTCAATGCGACAAACTCACCCCTTCCTCCGCCACCCACATGCCATTCTGAGGAGGCCCCGCGACGAAGAATCTCGCCCCAGTAACGCTCCCACCATTCCCTAACCACTTTCTCCCCCACACGCCACAATATGAATCCGTTATACTGGTTCCGCTAAGGCCTCCGAAAACGGGAAACCATAGACCACAGCAAAAGGAGCAAATCATGGATCTTGGACTGACCGACAAAAAAGCGCTGGTGGCCGGCGGAGGACGTGGCATCGGCAAGGCCATCGCCATGGAACTGGCGAGAGAGGGCGCCGATGTGGTCGTCGTCTCCCGAACGCAGGATGAACTGGAGCGTACGGCCAGCGAGATAGCAGACGAAACCGGACGCTTGGTTTATCCCTTGTCCTTCGACGTGACGAATACTGAGCAGGTTAACTGGGGCGTCAAGCAGGCTGCTGCTGCCTTGGGCGCACTCCACATCCTGGTGAACAGCGCCGCTCTTCCCGGCGGCTCCCCGGAGGCCATCGGCCCCGTGGAGACGGTGGACGAGGAAATTCTGAAGTGGGACTTCGACGTGAAGTACGTGGGTGCACTGAGGCTGGCCAAGGCCGCTATTCCCTTTCTGAAGGCAGCGGGATGGGGTCGGATCATCAACATCAGCGGCGGCAACGCACGGGCCGCTGGCAACCTGAGCGGCGGAGCGCGGAACGTTTCGATGGTGCATTTCACCAAGACCCTCTCAATTCAGCTTGGACGCTTCGGCATAACCGTCAACTGCATCCATCCCGGCACGACCCGGACGGAGCGGACGCCGGGGATGTTCGCAGAGCGCGGCGCTGAGTTGGGCATCGACGCCGAGGAAGTGGAACGTCGCGACTTTGCAGAAGGCTCTCCTGCCGCCAACGCCATCGGCCGCATGGTGGACGCCCGGGAGGTCGGCTACGTGGCCGCATACCTGTCCTCCGACAAGGCTTGGGCCGTCACCGGCGAGGTGCTCGCCGCAGGCGGCGGCGTAGGCAACTCCGTCTACTACTGATGGGCAGCCATTTGGCATCTCCGGCATTCCGCCCCCTCCCTAAAACTCCCTCTCCCTCAAGGGAGAGGGCTGGGGTGAGGGTGACTCCCCCACAAAATGAGACTTTGCCCCGTAGGAACGGCTCGCGAACCGCCCTCCCCCGCTCCCGCCAAACAAATGTGGCGTCTGACTGAAGACCACCTGGAGTCCATCGCCACCGGCGCCGCCATCCTTGGCACCGGCGGGGGCGGCAATCCCTACGTGGGCATGCTCCGTGCCCGCGAGGCCCTACGACGTTATTCTCCTGTAGACGTACTAACCCCCGAGGAGTTGGATGAAGACGCCCGCGTAGTCTGCGTCGGCGGCATCGGAGCGCCCACGGTGGGCATCGAGAAGATGCGCGACATCCAGGCATACCACGCACTTCGCGCCCTTGAAGACTACGTTGGCGAGAAGGCCACGGCCCTGATTTCCAATGAAATGGGCGGCAGCAACTCCCTGGAGCCGATTATCCCCGCTTCCATCGCCGGTCTGCCCATCGTTGACGGCGACGCCATGGGCCGCGCCTTCCCCGAGCTCCAGATGAAGACTTTCTTCATCTACGGCGTTCCCTGGTACCCCCTCGCCCTGGCCGACGAGAAGGGCAACTCCGCCATCTTCCCCAAAGCCATCAGCGCCACCTGGATGGAGCGCATGGCACGCTCCGTCACCATCCAGATGGGCTGCATCGCCTGTTACGCCCTTGCGCCCATGTCGACAGACCAGATTCGACGCACCGCCGTGCCCCACACTCTATCGCTGGCCCTTTCGCTGGGCAGGGCCGTCAAGGACGCCCAGGCCCGCCACGAAGACCCCATCGACGCCATCATGTCCGTCTATCCCGGCAAGGTGCTGTTCCAGGGCAAAATCGTCGACCTTGAACGACGCACCACAACCGGCTTCGCCCGCGGCAAAGTTGTCATCGACGGTCTCGGGGATTACGCCCCTGGCCAGATGTCCATCGAGTTCCAGAACGAGAACCTCATCGCCTCCATCGACGGGCAAGTCGTCTGCCTCGTCCCCGACCTCATCTGCGTCGTCGACACCGAGCGGGGCGAACCCATAACCACGGAGCTTCTCCGCTACGGCTTTCGAGTCACCGTCCTCGGCTTCCCCGCCCACCCCCTGCTGAAGTCCCCCCAGGCCCTGGAAGTAGTCGGCCCCAAAGCCTTCGGCTACCCCCACCAATACCTCCCCCTGGAAGTCTGAAATGCCCCCAACTCTCCACCCATTCCCCTCCCCTCATCCCCCTCCCCCCCTCAACACACATGTCATTCTGAGAAGGCCCCGCGACGAAGAATCTCGTCCCCATGACCATCCATCCCCCTCCCCCAATCCATCGGAGAACATCCCCCCATGCTGACTAGAATCGGCGTAGACGTGGGCGGCACAAACACTGACGCCGTCCTAATGCAAGACGACTCCCTGCTCGCCCAGGCAAAGGTCCCCACCACAGCCGACGTCACCTCCGGCATCGAATCTTCCATCCGCGCCGTCATGCGCGACGCGAGCCCCGACGCCCAACCCTCGGCGGTGATGCTCGGCACCACCCACTTCACCAACGCCCTGCTGGAGCGTCGCAGGCTGGCCAAAACCGCCGTGATGCGCCTCTGCCTCCCCGCCACCACCCTTCTGCCTCCCCTCTGCGACTGGCCCGCCCCCCTCAAGCAGGCCATCGGCGGCCACAGCCACATGGTCCCCGGCGGCCACGAGTTCGACGGCCGCGAAATCTCCCCCCTCGACCATGAAGAAATCCGCAACTCAGCCCTCCGAATGCGCGACGCTGGCGTCCAAGCCGTAGCCGTGAGCGGCGTCTTTTCTCCCATCGACCCCACCCACGAAGAGCAGGCCGCCGAGGTCATCCGCCAAACGGCGCCCGAACTCCGCGTCACCCTCTCCCACCAGATAGGTCGTGTGGGCATCCTCGAACGCGAAAACGCCGCCGCCCTCAACGCCTCCCTCTCCGTCGCCGCCGAAAGCATCATCCCCCGCATCCGTGGGTCCCTGGCCGCCCTCGGCCTCCACGTTCCCCTCTACCTAAGCCAGAACGACGGCACCCTCATGGACGCCGACTTCGCCACCCGCTATCCCGTCTTCACCATCGCGTCAGGGCCCACCAACAGCATGCGTGGCGCCGCCTTCCTCTCCGGCGTCCGCAACGGCATCGTCGTCGACGTGGGCGGCACATCCACCGACGCCGGCGCGCTGGTCAACGGCTTCCCTCGGGAGGCGTCCGTGTCGGTGGAGATGGCCGGTGTCCGCACCAATTTCCGCATGCCCGACGTTACCAGCATCGCCCTCGGCGGCGGCAGCATCGTCGAGACGACGCCCCTCCGCATCGGCCCCACCAGCGTCGGCCACCGATTAACTCATGAAGCGCAAGTCTTCGGCGGAACAACCCTGACAGCCAGCGACCTTGCCGTCGCTGGCGGCTTGACCCGGATGGGCGATCCCAACGCTCTGCGCGACCTGGACCACGACCTGGTTCAGGAAGGTCTCAGCCATATCCAAGGGATGCTTGAGGACGTGATGGATAGGGTGAAGCTCAGCCGTGGCGACGTTCCCCTGGTGCTCGTTGGTGGCGGCAGCGTACTTGTTCCCACCCCTCTCACGGGAGCGTCGGAGATAGTCAGGCCGAAACACGCAGAAGTCGCCAACGCCATCGGCGCCGCCATCGCCCAGGTGGGCGGACAGGTGGAGAAGGTCTACTCCCTCGCCGAAATGTCCCGCGAAGAAGCCCTCGCCGACGCCCGCACAACCGCCACCCGCCAGGCCATAGCCGCCGGCGCCGACCCCGCCACCATTGAAATCGTCGAAGTCGAAGAAATCCCCCTCACCTACCTCCCCAGCAACGCCACCCGCATCCGCACCAAAGCCGTGGGGGATCTGGGGGTTGGCTAACTGCAACCCCCAGATGCTCACCCGTAGGGGAGGTTCGCGAATTGTCCTGAAAACTGCGGGGTGATTGCCGCGAGTTGAGGTGGGATTACCTTTAGGATTGCTCCAAGTTTTCGACTTCCTCCGCGTTGATATGTACACCGTTGCTCAACTTCTCAATGGTTCTAGTTGAGGAGGGTACCTCCGCCTGAATTCCAAGCGTTTCCTTCACCAAATTAAGTACCAATGCGAAGGACTGGAAGTCCTCTGCAGTTCCATTCGTGCACAGCCAATCACAAAGATTGGTTTTTTCATTTTCGTTGATTGACCACTCTTCGGGAACTGGATGAGGCTCTCCCCGTATTGTTTGGATACGCCCAGGATCAATGTCTATGAATGCCGGTTTGTATTGCAACGCCTTGTCGAGCGTAGCCTTAGGAAACAGGTTTTCGATGCCCTTCGCTAAAGGATTGTTAGGCTGACGTATAATGGACCGTCGGTAAAGGTTTCCTCTATTGCGTGGCTCAATATTCACATCACAGTCATACAGGAGCAGGACGCGCTGGAGAATTATGGAGGGTAATGGAGCCTTAAAGTGATTCCATATATTGGTCAAGTCCTTGTCCCCACCGCCATCCTTCACGTCAACTTGCTGGAGAATGCTCTCCTGACCCAGTAGTTGCGCCGCTCTTTGCAAATACTTCTTGCCAGTCTTGCCTTCCACAAAAACAATAGGTTTCTGTGAATTCTCAATTGCCGCCTGAACATCATCATTGAATGTTCGTGTGGTGGTAAGAGCACGGTATGCTTCTCCAAATTCACTAAACTTCTCCGGGCTGATCTGGTGCCCCTGTGGCAATCGATAAAGACCGAAACCATCCTCTCCAAATGCTTTCTGCATGCCCAACACGAAGAGGGGAGAATGAGTGGTTACAATAAACTGTACCTTAGGGAACATCTTTATCAAATTGGGCAGAACTTCGTATTGGTGGGTCGCATGCAGGTGCAGGTCAATTTCATCTACAACTACGATTCCTCGTACTTCTGCCATTCGAGAAAAAGGGGCACCACACAAGTCAAAGTCACGTAGGATTGAAAGAAATAGGTTCAGAAGTGAAGTTTCTCCACTTGATAGCTGGAAGATATTTGGAACTATCTGCCCAGTTGGGTCTAAAATGAGGCTGACTACTCGATTCTTTCTTGTTCCGATGCCAAATCTGATCTTATGCTCTCGCATGATCGTTCGGATTACTCGGAGTGCAACTCGGTACAAGGCAGTTGCGGCGCCTCGATATCCCATTAACACCGGGAGGGGAATCGCGGTAGCTCTATTAGCGACAGGGACGTTCATGTTTTGTGTGTGGATTTCCAAGACTGCTCTATCATAGAGTAGATCAAAAAGCCAATTCTGATTGTCATGTAGCGGGGACAATGTAATTACTTCACGCTCTGTGTGGCCCTGCATATGCTTAAGGTCCATGTATTGGGCCTGGGCTTTCAAGTTTTCTTCATTCAACCAGGCCGGCTCTTCAAAGCGATTGTGTGGGAGATACAGTACACAGTTCTTGTCAAATATTGTTTCGATCTCTTTCGGGCTGTTGCCGCGAGGATTAATGTTTGTATCATATTTGTCGTTCTCATGGGGACTTAGCTTTTCCCACAAGGGTTGGGCAGCAGTCCCTGTCATGCCTGCAGGAGCGTCGGGATACTCTCGTTTATCCTTCTGCGTTCTTATTTCGCTCACAAAGAGGGAGCCATCGAAATCTACTCTTCCAAAGTAGTACTCACATCGTGACTTGATGTAAGAACTACTGCGGAGTTTGTAAACCTTGCCGATATCCACTTCTGGGGTTTCCGGATATGCTACACTCTTGGCCGTAAGCAGCCCGTTCACGATATGGGGTAGCAGTATGCTTTTCCCGGAACCGTTCTCCCCTACTAGGACGACAGGTAGTGGGGTCTCACCATTAAAGGGGAATTCAATGTCTAACTTCTCGATTGGCCCATAGTTGATAAGTTGTATACGCTTTGCGTACATTGATCACTCCACGAGCAACCACATTTTAGGATTCACACTAAGCCGTTTTGGAAGCAGGACATCTCCCGCCCTCTGCCTCGTAAACCCCACCCCCTCGCTCACTCCGCGTACATCTCCCCGGTCATTTGACGCAGCATTGTCGCTTCGTTGGCAGAGATACGGTCTATGCGACGACTCAGACGCTGCTTGGAGATAGTTCTAATCTGGTCAACTGCAATCTCAGCGGCCTGTCCCGCGCATTGGATTTGAAGACGCCCTCGCCAGCGGGGATGCAGCCTAGAGGTTAGCGGACAGACTACTACCGTGTTGAGAAGCCGGTTCATCTCATCGCGGCTCACCACTACCACCGGCCTGACCTTACTGATCTCACTGCCTACCACAGGATTAAGGTCCGCTATCTATACGCCATACCTCCGTGGAAAGGAGACCGTGAATCCAGTCCGTCGCCCACGACGGCTTCGAAGTCACTCCAGTCCTCCGATTCCTCGGCCATGGCGCGATACGTTTCTTCCCAAGACAGTTTATTCTTTTCCTTGCCGCGCAATACAATGCTCTCTTCCAACTCTTCCATCGTCAGACGGTCGCTCCATCCATACTTGTCCAAAATCGCCTTGGGTATCCGGATGCCCTTGGAGTTGCCGATGGCAATCAGATTAACTTCCCTGGATTGCGACGATTGATTCATGCCCTTCGCCTCCCTCGTGACATCCAATCGCGTAATTATAGAAATTATACATTCTCGCCGGCGTCAACTCCCACGAATCCCAATTGCCTGACAAGCACAAAGCTCGCCGAGTCCGACTCAATCGGTCCAGCCCCACTCCCCCCTAAACCCCAAAAACCTCCCGAAACCGGCGCTCGCTCCGAAACGGCCCCACCACCGCCAGGTTCATCCGCTTCTCGTCCACCAACTCCCCCGCCACCCGGTTAACGTCCTCCAGTGTCACCCCTTCGATGGCCGACACCACCTCCTCCACCGTCGACACCTGGTTCAGCAGCAATTCCTGCCCCCCCTGCCACATCGCCACGCTGCGAGTGTCCTCCATCCGCAGCATGATCCGCCCCTTGGAATACTCTCGCGCCTTCTCCAGCTCCCGCTCCGAGAACCCCTCCCGCAGCGCCGAAAGCTGCCCCATGATGGCCTCCAACGACTTCCGGCTTCGGGAAGGCTCCGACCCGCAGTACACGACCAGCGACCCGCAGTCCCGAAACTGGCTCAGTGAGCTGTGAACATCGTAGGCCAGCCCCTGCTTCTCCCGAATTTCCAGGAACAGCCGGCTGCTCATCCCCTCTCCCAGCATGATGTTCACCAGGCTCTGCGCGTACCTGTCCGGGTGGTCCAGCGGCAGCGCGGGCATCCCCACGCAGATGTGCGCCTGCTCCGCCTTCTTGTATTCGACCCGGATCGCCGCTTCCTTCTGACCAAGCGTCACCGGCGACCACGACATCGTGTCGCGTCGTTTCCAGCCGGAGGTCACGCCCTCTATCTCCTCCAGCACCTCCTCGTGGGAAACGCCGCCCGCTACGGAAATCACCACGTTGGATGGCCCGTACTGCTTCTGCATCAACGCAACCAGGTCGTCGCGGGTGATCGCGTTCACCGAGTCGGGCGTACCCCCCACGTCGCGGCCCATGGGCTGGTCCGGCCACAGCATCTCATCCATCAGCAGGTCCACCCGGTGCGTCGGATAGTCGTTGCTCATCCGCAGCTCTTCCAGGATGACCTGACGCTCCTTCTCCATCTCGTCCGAGTCCAGCAGTGGATTCAGCACCATGTCAAGCAGCACCGCCAGCGACCGCCGGAAGTGGGGCTTGGCCACCTTGCACCAGTAGATGGTTATCTCCCGGTCCGTGCTCGCGTTCATCACCCCGCCCACGCCTTCGATGGCCTCGCTGATGTCCTGCGCCTTCGGCCAGTTCTTTGTGCCCTTGAACAGCAGGTGCTCGAGGAAATGGGTGGAACCCGCCGTTTCGTTGGGCTCGTAACGGGAACCCACGCCCACGAACAGCGCCAGCGTCACCGAATAGGTGTGGGGCATATTGGACGTGAGGACGCGCAGACCGTTGTCCAGCGCCGTGCTCTTGTGGTCTAGACTCATGGAGGCTTCAGACGCTCGCGATCGCTAGCTGGTCAGCCAGGCAATTTCGCCGTGCAGGTCTTCCGGATGGGGCTTGGAATCGAAGACGGCAAACTCCTCCTTGGCCGCGCCGATGGTCGTGTCCCCCCCGTGGCCGGGGTAGACGTTGGTGTCCTCCGGCAGCACGAGAAGTCGGGACGTAATGCTCTCCACCAGCTGACGAAAAGCCTCCGGCGAACGGCTGGCGCCGGGCCCGCCGGGGAACAGGGTGTCGCCTGAAAAGAGATGCTTGCCCGTCAGCAGGCAGACCGCGCCGGGCGTGTGCCCAGGCGTGAACATCACCTTCAGGCTCACGTCCCCCACCTGGATCGTGTCCCCGTCCTTGAGGAAGAAGTCGGCGTCACCCGAGGAAAGATTGGGCTCGTCCTCTTTGTGGATGCCCAATTCCTTGCCCGTGCCGCTCTTCATCTCTCGCACCCCTGCTATGTGGTCCCCGTGGCCGTGGGTAATCAGAATGGCCTTGATTTTGGCGTCGCCGATCTCGTTAAGCAGCTTTTCCGGCTCACCGGGGGCGTCGATGATGACGGCCTCGCCGGTGTTGGGACACCGCACAATGTAGCTGTTGTTGTCCATGTAGGTCATGTGGGGCACCTTGTATATCTGGACCTCGCCGTCGTAGTGCAGGGGCATGCTTCCTCCCGAAAAAGAACTGCAATCAATCGTAGCAAATTAGGGTCGAAATTGAAACTGCGCCCCACCCTTCTTCACCCTTCCCCCTCGACGGGGGAAGGTTTGGATGGGGGTGATCCTCTTCCCCACTGCCTCCCTCTCGTCATTTCTGCACTCCCACCCCAATTCCCGCGACGACGAGAACCCATCCCCACCTCCCCCACTGACATCTTCTCCTTGCCACAAAGCAACCAACCCTGCTATCCTTTCCCCATGAATAGAACGTACATACCCCAACCCTTAGCCCGATGGTACATCCCGGTCGATAGCAATGGTACGCCGTATCAATTCTTACCCCCATTTTCTCCGCAAAATTCCCAATAACGAGTACGAGTCCCCTAAATCTAGAAAATCGTGCCTGCAACATTACATAAGCGCCACAAAACGAGTAGGCTCGTTACTCAAAACGAGTCAACTCCACGCCTGGCCGATTCGAAACGAGCCCACTCGCTCCCCCCTCGTATTACAGAATGAGTCTCACTAACCCAACCCTGACAATTCTCCCGCTTGACACCCCCAATTTCCCCTACCTAAGATTAGTGCACCATTTAGGAGGAACGCCCATGTTTCCCCGGAACGTCTTCCCCACCACTTCTGAAGTCAACGAAGCCGGTCACCTGGTCATCGGTGGCTGCGACACCGTTGACCTCGCCGCCGAGTTCGGCACGCCGCTCTACATCTTCGACGATGCGACCCTTCGCGGTCGCTGCAGAAGCTTCGTCCAGGAGTTCAACAAGCGTTATCCCAACACCACCGTCGCCTACGCCAGCAAGGCGTACGTTAACCCCGCAGTGGCGCAGATCTTCGCCGACGAGGGTCTGGGATTGGACGTGGTTTCCGGCGGTGAGCTGGCAGTGGCCCAGGCCATAAACTTCCCGAAGGAACTGGTCTACTTCCACGGCAGCAACAAGACCGCCGCCGAGCTGGAGCAGGCCGTGGAATGGAAGATTGGCCGCATTGTCATCGACAGCTTCCACGAGCTTGGATTACTGGAAGAAGTCGCCGCCTCTGCTGGCACTTCCCAGGACGTGCTGCTTCGGGTGTCGCCCAGCATCGATCCCCACACCCACGAAAAGACCACCACCGGCGTCCTGGACAGCAAGTTCGGCTTCGCCATCGAAACCGGCCACGCCGCCGAGGCCGTCCGTCAGGCCGTGGCCGCGCCCCACCTGAACCTGAAGGGTCTTCACTTCCACCTCGGCTCCCCCATCTTCGAGCTGCAACCCTACCGTGACGGCGTCGAGGTTGTGCTGGAGTTCGCCGCTAGCATGAGAGAGGAGGGGCTGGACCTGCAGGAGTTCAGCCCGGGCGGCGGATTCGCCATAGCCTACACCGCCGACCAGAACCCGCCTACCCCGGCGGACTACGCCGAGGCCATCATCGGCACCATGACCGCCGAATGCGACCGGCTGGGCCTGGACCTTCCCCACCTCACAATCGAGCCGGGCCGCGCCATCGCCGGTCCCGCGGGCGTCGCCCTCTATCGGGTCGGCGCAGTCAAGGAGATTCCCGGTGTCCGCCGTTACGTGTCCGTGGACGGCGGCATGGGCGACAATATCCGACCCGCCCTCTACGACGCCGCCTACGAGGCCGTCGTAGCCAACCGGGTGAACGACAGGGGCGAGCAGGTGGCCACCATCGCCGGTAAGTACTGCGAGTCCGGGGACGTTCTCATCAAGGACGTTCTGCTCCCCGCCATCGACGGCAGCGGCAAGGATCTCATCGCCATCCCCGCCTCCGGGGCCTACTGCATCCCCATGGCCAGCAACTACAACCTGAACCCCAAGCCGCCCATCGTCCTCGTCAACAACGGCCAGGCCCGCCTCATCCGCCGCCGCGAGACCTTCCAGGACCAAATGCTCCTCGATGTTGCCTAACCTCCCCGCGCCATCTTCCCGTCGGGGCGGGTTTCAAACCCGCCCTTGCCCCTTCCCTCTAAACCCATGTGGCACGTAGTAGGACAGGAAAACGCCACCAGAATCCTGGATTCCAGCCTGGCCACGGGGCGGCTCTCCCACGCCTACCTCTTCGCAGGCCCGCCCCACGTGGGCAAGACCACCCTGGCCCTGGATCTGGCTTGCGCCGTCAACTGCGTCACCGTAGAGGACTCTCTTCCGTGCCAGGACTGCATCCAGTGCCGTCGAATTTCCAGTGGGCATCACGCCGACGTCAGGCTCATCGGCCTCCGGCGACAGGAGGAAGGGTCGAGGCGAAGGGAGTTGGGCATCAGCGAGATACGTTCCGTCACCAACCAGTCGCATCTGAAGCCTTACGAAGGTGCCTCCCGGGTCTTTATCTTCGAAGATGCCGAGACCATGAGCGAGGAGGCGGCCAACGCCCTTCTGAAAACCTTGGAGGAGCCTCCTCCTCAGACTCTGCTTATTCTTCTTACGTCCCAGGAAGACCGGCTTCTGCCGACCATCAAGTCCCGGTGCAGCCGTATAGAGCTTAAGCCCATGGCGGAAGACCCCCTAGCCCGCTACCTGGAGGAGACTCGCGGCGTGGAGACCGAACAGGCCCCGCTTCTGGCCCGGTTGTCGAAGGGGTGTCTGGGCTGGGCGCTGACGGCCCTTGAGGACCCGCTGGTGCTGGAACGACGTACCACGGAGCTGGACCGTCTTATCGGCCTGCTGGGAGCAACCGTCGAGCAGCGCTTCCACGCCGCCTCCGACGTGGCAAACCTCTACTACCGAGACCGGGAGGAGGCCCTTGAGACCCTGGACATCTGGCTGAGCTGGTGGAGGGACCTGCTGGTGCTCAGGGAGACAGGTCTGGAGTGGGTCTACAACCAGGACTATTCGGAGCAGTTGCAGGAGTGGAAGTCCGCCTACACCCCCGGCCAGATAGCCGGATTCATCGGAGCGATGGCCAGGACTGTCGAGGCGCTGAACAGCAACGTAAACGCCCGGCTGGCCCTCGAATCTCTCATGCTATCCCTCCCCGCCCCCGCCAGAACCCCCTCCCCATAACCCCCAAGCCCCTAAACCCTTCCCGCTCTACCCACATGTCATTCTGAGGAGGCTCCGCGACGAAGAATCTCGCCCCCGGTTGACGCCTCCCCAATCCTCACTCCCGCGCAGGCTGGAGTCCATCCCTCCCGTTACCCATCCTCACCCAATCTCCCAGGGAATAAACTTCTTCCATTCGTCGAGAATGGTCCGTCCGTGGAGCACGTAGTAGGGGCTGGGATACGGGGCCTTGGGCACCTTCAGCAGCTTCATACCCGCTTGCTGGGGCGTACGTCCCGCCTTCCGGTGGTTGCAGGGAATGCAGGCGCTGACGATATTCTCCCACGTCTGCGTCCCGCCCTGACGACGCGGCCTCACGTGGTCCATGGTAAGCTCCAAATTCCGCTGGCCGCAGTACTGGCACGTGTGACGGTCCCGGAGCAACACTTCCTTCTTTGAGAGCTTGCGCTTAACGAAGGGCCGCTTGACCATGTAGACCAGGCGAATTATGCAGGGGAGGTCGAAAACCTGTGTGGCGGACCTCACTTGTCCTCGTCCGTTCTCCAAAAGCTCCGCCTTGCCGCGAAAGATGAGCAGCAGGGCGCGACGGGCGTTGCAGACGTTAATCGGCTCGTAGTTAAGGTTGAGAACTAGGACGGGAGAGCTCAGCATTTGAGGCCATTATAGATGCGAAAAGTCCGCTTTTCCACCGCCTCCTTCCCTCCCTTCCCCCTTGATGGGAGAAGATTGAGATGGGGGTGATTCACCCCTCAGCCGTGAACGAAGCGGCAAGCAAACGGCAATGATAACCCAGAGAAAAACTCCGCCATATAACCACGCGCCAAGAATGTCCGTGGGCCAGTGAACCCCAATGTAGATGCGTGAATAGCTCACAATCGCAATCATCAGGACTAGTCCCGCCTGCAAGGCGAGACGCAGCCTTCCGGGCCGCAGGTAAACGTGGCAGACATACGCAATGAACCCGAAGAACAGCACGGCGTGAAGCGTGGTGCCGCTGGGGAAGCCGGGACTTGGCGAAATGGTAGTCCACTCCTGCGGCAGTAATATCGGGCGATCCCTGTCGATGACCTCCCGCAAGCCCAAGGTGAAAAATTCCAGGGGAATTATCAGCAGGC
The DNA here is from genome assembly GCA_951812825.1 of uncultured Dehalococcoidia bacterium. Lineage (GTDB taxonomy): Bacteria > Chloroflexota > Dehalococcoidia > Lucifugimonadales > JAPULR01. The sequence goes on from OX638324.1 coordinate 2,285,971, forward strand.
AGGCCAGCGCCTCTGCACGCCGCTTCCGCACCCATAGAACGGCGCTCAACGCCAATGCCGACGCGACAATAACCCAGCGTCTGCCCAGCCAATCCAACGCCTGCGATATGCGGTCTAGAAGCGGAAACTCCGCATTTCGAACAGCCTCCAATATCGGCTCTTCCCCAGACAATGGGGACGCGACGGATACCAACATAGAAAGGCCCGCTGCCGCGGCCGCAAGTCCGAGCGGAATAAACAGCCAACTCCTAGACCCGATTCCTTGTGCTGCCCAACGCAAAATGGTCTTAAGCTCCTCCCTATCCGGTGCTGGTACGCTTGGCCAGATGCTATAATAATTCCCACAGCCCTTGCCAGTTCATCCTGTGAATACGCTCTTGCCCAAACCGAACCTGATAGCCATCGACGGCGCCGTGGCTACAGGCAAAAGTGTGGTTGGGCGGAGTCTGGCGCAGCGGCTCGGCTACCGATTTCTCGACACCGGCGCCATGTATCGGGCCGTCACCTGGCTGGCAATGGAGCGTGGTGTGCACCACCAAGACGAGGAGTCCCTGACAGAACTTGCCGGCGCTTCCTGCTTCACGATGTCTGAGGAAGGTGACCAGTTGCTCGTAGATGGCGAGCTCCTGCCTTTGGAGGAACACCGTGCCCGCATCGATCAGTTGGTATCGCCCGTCAGCAAGGTTCCCGGCGTTCGGGAAGCTCTGGTGCGTAAGCAGCGCCGGATAGCGTCGGAAGGAAACATAGTGGTGGCAGGACGGGACATCGGCACTGTGGTCGCGCCGCAAGCGACGGTGAAACTCTTCTTCCAAGCCTCCACCGTCGAGCGGGCCAGGAGACGTTACAAGGAGCTTGTGGAAAAGGGAAAGCAGATAGATTACACCCGGGTGCTAAGGGACTTGGAAGCCAGGGACAGGATCGACTCAGAGCGGGCTCACTCTCCCCTCCGTCCAGCGGCCGACGCTCGCATCATCGACAGCGATCGCCTTACGGTCGAACAAGTGACGGAGCAGGCCTTGGCGATAATCGAGGAGGGGTAGCGTGGTGCTGTACGAGTTGGGAACGGCCGTTGCGCGCTTGCAATTCACCCTCTTCTCCCGCTGGAAAGTGGAAGGGCAAGAGTCCATCCCTCCCAGGGGGCCGCTGATAATCGCCGCAAACCACCTCAGCAACGCAGACCCGCCGGTGGTGGTGGCCAGCTCCAACAGAAAGCTGCACTCTCTGGCCAAGGAGGGGCTGTTCAAGACCCCCGTGGGGGCCTGGTTTTTCTCTCGCTGTTACGCCCATCCCGTCAAAGAGGGACAGGTGGAACGGACGGCCCTGCGGTGGGCGTTAAGGGTTCTGGAACGGGATGGCGCCCTGCTGGTGTTCCCCGAAGGGGCAAGAAGCCGCACAAGCGGGCTTCAGCCGGCCATGCCGGGAATTGGGTACCTGGCCTTCAAGTCGCAAGCTCCGGTGCTGCCCGTGGCCGTCACGGGCACTGAGCACATCCCCGGCTACTGGCGTATCGCCTTTCCCTTCTGCAAAATGAACGTGAGGTTTGGCGAACCATTCACTCTGCCCGCCATAGAGGGCAGGCTGAGCCGGGAGATTCTCCAGCAGGGAGCTGACATGGTGATGGAGAGAATAGCCCAGCTGCTGCCCCCTGGATACCGGGGCCACTACTCCACCGCAAACATTTCAACGCCTCATTCTGAACCGGACGAAGCGACCCCCTCATGTCATTCTGAACGGAACGCAGCGGAGTGAAGAATCTCGCCCCCACAACCCCAATGTCCTCCAAACAATCCCTACTAAGTCCAGTCCTCGTAACCCGTAGCTTAAGGAGACCTGAATGAGGATCTATCTGGCGGGAAACATGCACACCGATTGGCGGGAAAAAGTCGCCTCCGCCATAGGCGGCTGTGAATTTCTGTGGCCCCACAAGTACCCCAAGCACGGCGGATCCAGAGGCAAGGGGGCCGACGTATTCTTTCCGAGGGACGTTACGCTGCTCAAGTCGGCAAACCTGGTCTTCTGCGTTATCGAGGATGAAGGCAGGAATATCGGCACGGCGGCGGAAGTCGGAATGGCCTATGCGTGGAACAAGCCGGTGGTGCTGGTGAACCTCTGCCCGGACATCCCCAGCTTCTACTTCCTGGAGAAGGCCTCCACAACCGTTTGCTACAGCCTGGAGGACGGGCTGGAAATTCTGCGATTCCTCACCGCCGACGGCCCCGTCAGCGCCGCCTAGGCCCTTCCGGCGTCCGCGTCTTTGACAAACTGGGCCTTGAGCAAGGGTATACAATTGACTGCACATAACGTAAGGTTACTCGCATCTCCATTTGCAGGTAGAATTCATCCAAATCCATGACCGTCGTCGATGACATAAAGGCAAAGCTGGACGTCGCAGACCTGATATCCGGCTACGTTACTCTCCAGAAGTCCGGAGCCAGCTTCAAGGGTCTGTGTCCCTTCCACACGGAAAGGACGCCGTCCTTCTTCGTGTTCCCCAACCGGCAGAGCTGGCGGTGCTTCGGGGCCTGCGCCACGGGTGGCGACGTTTTCTCCTTCTACATGCAGCGGGAGAACGTGGACTTCCGTCAGGCCCTCCAGGACCTGGCCCGGATGACGGGCACGGAGCTCCCTTCCAGGCGGAGACGGAAGAGTGAAGACCCTCTCTTCAAACTAATCGAGGCGGCTGCGAAGTTCTTTACCCGCAATCTAGCCTCGTCGGAGGGCACGGAAGCCCGGGCCTACGTGGAGGAACGGGGCATCACCCCCGAAACCGCCGTCAAGTTCCAGCTTGGCCTCAGCCCAAACGACGGCTCCGCCCTGCGGCGTCATCTGCTTTCTCTGGGATATACGGAGGGCCAGCTCTCCCTCGCAGGGCTGGTTTCCCAGCCTCAGGAGGGAGCGGGACAGGACCTGTTTCGCCGCCGACTAATCTTCCCCATCTGGGACGCCGAAGGTCGCATGGTTGGCTTTGGCGGGCGCGCCCTCGACGATTCGATGCCCAAGTATCTGAACTCGCGCCAGGGACCGATCTTTGACAAGAGCAAGATTCTCTTTGGCTTCCACCTCGCCAGGGAGTCCATCAGAAACGGCGGCACGGCGGTTGTGGTTGAAGGTTACATGGACGCCATCATGGCCCACCAGAACGGCTTCGACAACGTTGTCGCCTCTATGGGCACGGCCCTGACGAGCTACCAGACGGACCTCTTGCGCTCGACCAGCGAAGTGGTTATGGCCCTCGACCCCGACGCCGCCGGAAAGGAGGCGACCTTTCGGAGCCTCGAATCTACTTGGAAAGTGATGCAGGGACAGAAAGTTTCCGAAACGCGGCAAGGTAGTACCGTTTATCGCCGGCCCGGCGGCCCGACCCTGAAGATCGCTCCGCTTCCGGCGGGAAGAGATCCGGACGACATTATCCGGGAGGACCACGCAGAGTGGGAGCGGCTCACGAGGGAAACGCAGCCGGTGTTTGAGTTTCTGCTTCAGGCTTACGCCCGCCGCTTCGACATCTCCACCCCCCAGGGCAAGTCCGATATGGCCGGGGCCGTTTCCCATCTTGTATATGCGGCGAACGATCCCTTCGAGCAGGACCGGCACGTCCGAATTCTGGCGGAAGTCCTGGACGTTCCCGAATCCACGCTGAAAGCCAGAATAGACAGCCCCCGCCCCCAGAGAGCGGTCCGTCGACCGCGCCGGCCCGATGCGGCGGTGGCCACGCCCTTCAAACAGCTTGAGCGCGACCCACTGGAGGAGCATTGCCTGGCCCTCCTGCTGCAAAACCCCGACATGACGGACATGGCCTCCGGCCTCCGCTCAGAGATGTTTCAACGCGTCGAGAATAGAGAACTGTTTACAAACTGGCTGCGAGGTATCACAATAGAGTTACTGGATGAGGGAATTCGCAGCCATCTCGATTATCTGACCGCCAAGCCGCTTCCGCCCACCGACCGCAAGGAGTTAGAGGCGGACCTGTTCCAGTGCGTTCACCGCCTGCAGGAACGTCGGCTTCGGCAGTTAAAGGTGGAGGAAGGCCTGCGTCTTTCTGACGTTGGCCCGAATGAGTTCAGTCAATTCGAGGAGGAGATTCTGAAGATTAACAGCGACATGGAAGCTCTCTTTAGAGCCAGGAGCGTGTGAATATATGGTAAGCACAAGAAAGAAGCGGGGGACCCGCAAGGCGGACGAAGAGTATCTGGAATCTGTGGCCAACGGCCAGGATGCCGGTGAGACCGTCAACGGGCTGGGCGTCGATAGCGCCGCAGCAAAGGCCTTGGAGGTAATACCCACCGCCATAACCACCGCCAACGTGGATTCCGGAGATGACTCCCTCGAAGGCGGAGCAGGGCCTCTCAAGATAGTCGTACCGCCCTACGCCGTGCAGATCCAGGCCGAAGACCCCGATTGGGAGCCGGACCTGGAAGGCGCCGAAGTGCTGGACGATCCGGTTCGGATGTATCTGCGGGAAATCGGGCGGGTCCAACTGCTGACCTCCGAGGACGAACGGGTCCTCGCCCGCAGCATGGAGGGTGGCAAGCACCTGGACGAGTTGGAGGAGGAGCTTAACGAAGGTTCCGGCCGGCCCGTTCCGGCTTGGGAGATGAGCATTGCGTTGCTGAAAAGGCTGGTTGGCGCCGAGCCCCTGGTTATCTCTCTGGGTCGACGCCTTGGCATCTGCGAGGATCTCACCCTCTTTGCCATAATCACCAACCGGGAGGTGCGGGACGCCATCGACGTGCTGCTGGACCCGGAGTTGATGGAGAGGGTGGCCGGCGACCTGGACTGGGAGATGACGGAAGTGGAGAAGGCCATCATCCAACTCTCTCTGGATAGCTGGGTGTTGCCGCCGGAAAGCGCCAATGTCCTCGGCGATTGCAACTTGGGCCAGCTGCGTTCAAAGCTGGAAAACAATAGCAGCCCGTCGCGGCTGAGACGCGTGGACCCGCGGCTCCGGTATCACATCATGCGCATCAGGACTGAAGCCTTCAGGTCGCAGCAGCACCTGACGGAGGCCAACCTGAGGCTCGTGGTCAGCGTTGCAAAGAAGTACATCGGGCGGGGCATGTCCCTGCTGGACCTGATCCAGGAAGGGAACATCGGGCTGATCCGCGCAGTGGAGAAGTTCGACTACCGCAAGGGATACAAGTTCAGCACCTACGCCACCTGGTGGATTCGACAGGCTATAACCAGGGCAATCGCCGACCAGGCGCGGACCATTCGCATTCCCGTTCACATGGTTGAGACCATCAACAAGCTCATGCGACACAACCGCCGGTTGCTCCAGGACTTTGGGCGTGAGCCGAGCCCGGAGGAGATTGGCCGCGAGATGGACCTGACGCCGGAGCGCGTGGAGGAGATCATCAAGATTTCCCAGGAGCCTGTTTCCCTCCAGACCCCCATCGGCGAGGAGGAGGACAGCCACCTCGGAGACTTCATCGAGGACCAGAGCGCACCGGCACCCTCCGACGCCGCATCCTTCCAGTTGCTTAAGGAGCAGATTAGCGACGTTCTCCATACGTTGACGGACAGGGAGCGGCGCGTGCTTCAGCTGCGCTTCGGCCTGGAAGACGGAAGGAGCCGTACTCTGGAAGAAGTGGGCCGAGAGTTCGGCGTTACCAGGGAGCGTATCAGGCAGATTGAGGCGAAAGCCCTGCGGAAGCTGCGGCATCCGACCCGGTCGAAGCGGCTGAAGGACTTCCTGGAATAACCTCCCGGGTCAGTTCCCGCTGTTAATAGTCACGGCGTAGCTGGCGGGATACTGGCTGTCTGCAGCGAGGCTGCCCACAACCAGGACAGTCTCGTCGGCATCATCCAGGTTTGTCACCGACAGGCTGACCTGATTACTGTCGTCAAGGGGCATGGGCGTCACCTGAACGGCGTCCCCCCGAACCTCCACCAGATGAACGGCAAAGTTCTGGGGCATTCGGTTGTTGGTCCGGTAGAACCCCTCGGAAGTCCAAGCCTGGTTGGTGGACGCGTCGTCAAAGAAGCCTAACTCAGGTATTCCCACAGAGTCGAGGCAGATGCCCGGGCCGGTTATGGCGTCGTCGGTCACGTAGTGGAAACGAACGAGAACCTGTCTCTCCGCGTAGGCCGTGAGGTCCACCGAGTCTGAAACCCAGCCATCGCTTTCGCCAGTGTAGCCCGGGCCGTAGGCGTTGAGGGAGGGGTTGTCCGTGGAGGCTAGTGCGCCTTGGAGGATATCCCACGTGGAGCCGCCGTCAATGGAGACCTGCACGTAGGCGTAGTCCCAATCTTCTTCGATTGAATACCAGGCAGTGTAGCTGAGAGTGGCCCGCTGCAGGCTGGAAAGGTCAAATTCCCCGGTCAACGTGGTGCTGATGGTATCGCCGTAGTTGCTCCACCAGCAGTGCCCCCCCGTGGGCGGGGCTTCGGGAAGCAACCTGACGTCGGTGTCAGCCGTGAAGCTAACTTCTGAGTTTTCGGCGTCCAGGTCAAGCAGCAGGTACCGGGATGAGAACTGGGGCTGGCTGAACCGGTGGGATCCATCGCTGCTCAGCACGTCCGTGGGGTCTATGGATGGCCACCAGCCGGCGTATCCGTAGGGGCCGCCCTCCCCCTTTTCCGAGAGATAGGCAGCAACGGTCCACCGTCCGAACAGGGACTCAAAGGACTCTTCCGCGCCCAGCGTTTCCAGGTAGGCGTCCACAGCGGGGATACCTTGATGGTCGGTCCTAAGCAGGGGTTCCAGGCTCACGGGCGATCCCAGCTGCTCTGAAAGGAACTGGGTGAACATGAACGAGCTTCCATAGTATGGCCGCGTGTCACGGAAGCTGAGGGGCCAGTAAACGAGAGAGATGGGAGCCGAATAGACGAAGGCTTCTACGGACCCCGGCCGCCAACCCAAACGATGCTCGGCAACCTGGGAGAGACCCTCGTTGAGCCACGTGGCCTCGCCCCCGTTGAGATTCCAGTTGATGGCGTGCTGAAGCTCGTGAGCCAGGGTTGCGAGGTAGTTTGGTGTACCTATTTGGAAAGCCACCGGGTTCATATAGATAGTCTTACGCTGGTTGCTGTTCTCGTGCACAAGCGGAGGGTACTCGTCGGAGGAACTGTAATAGCCACCAAGGCCCGGCGTTGATGCATGGAGGATAGTTAGTCGCTGACCTGGTTCCTCTTCCGGGCTCCAGAGTGGGCCGAAGGAGGACAGAAGACCGGGGAAAATCCGCTCTTCGAAGGTCACCGCCGATTCCTTCAGTGAGTCGCGGTTGAACCTGACGCCCTCCTGTATGTACCAGTAGGCGTTGTCAGAAACGTGCTCCAGCTTGGCTCTGATCTCGCGGAACTCGACGGGTTCTACATTGGCAATGACCTTGAAGGTATCCACCTGACCGACCTGTAAGTCCGGTGGAACCTGAAGGCGTAGATGAGGGATGGGGTCTTGAGACTTGTGACGGAGAGAGCGAGCCAGTTCGTAGAGGTCTCGTCGGGGTGGGACGGGTACTCCCGTTGGTTCTGGTAGCGTCGTTGGCGTAGACGTAGACGTTGGCGTGGGGGAGGTAGTGGGTGACGGGAGTTTGGTTGCACCGGTGGAGGGTGGGGTCGGTATCCGTGTGGCGGTGGCAGTGACCGTGGGAGAGGCGGGACGCTCCGCAGGAGTTGTTGCGGTGACTACGTCGGTGGGTCCGGCTGTGCTGGTGGGAGCCGATGCGGTAGGGGCGGCTGAGGTTGTGGTTGTGGTTGTGGTAGGGGTAGGGCTAGGGGCTGTCTCCTCAATGCCAGACGAGTCGTCCGTGCAGGCGGCAAGCAAGAGCAGTCCCGCGGCCAGCGACAGCAGCCCGACCACCAGGGACGGGGGAACGATCAACGGTTTGCTAGTTATGATGGGCTTCCTGTTTATCGGCATAGGCTCTATGTGAATGTCCTCCCCAATCGGTGTGTGAGTCAACCCCACTCCGTAGAATTATACGTTATCTGAGTCTGGCCAGATGGCTGGCGGCGGTTGATGCTGCTGCTTTTGCCAAAATGCCCCTTGTAACTTTTGCTGGAATCGCTAAACTAGTATCTGCACGGTGCGCCTCGGCACACCTGAAAAACGCAGAAAACGAATGAGGGATGATGAGCAAGGAAGAAAAGGATCAGCAATCCACGGGAATGACTCGCCGCGGCTTTCTGGGTCGCGTCTCGTTGGGTCTGGCGGCAGCGGCGGCGCTGACATTGCCCGTCCGCAATCTTCTCTCCTCAGATTCGTCCTCCAACGACCCCGCGGACGGTTTGCCGGAGGACTCCATCTACCGGCCCCGCGACGACTCCCGAGGCGACGGCTCGCTTAACGCCTAGCCTGCTCTGACACCCGTCAGGGTGGTCACCGACGGCCAAACTGCCGCTCCAGATTCTGGGAGCTCAAATGCAGCATGGTCGGGCGTCCGTGGGGGCAGGTGTGGGGGTTCTCCACCTTCTCAAGCAGTCTGATGATCTCCTGCATCTCCTCCATGCTCAGGCTCTTGCCCGCCCGCACCGAACTGTGGCAGGCAATCGACGCCGCCAGGGCCTCCTGATGTCCGCCCAGCGAAGCTCCGTCCCGTAGCGTCATCTCCAGCACTTCCAGTAGCGCTTCCGCCGGGTCCCCCCGCCGAAAGGTTGCCGGCACCGCCCGCAGCACGTAGGAATCTCCATCGAAGGACTCTAGTTCAAATCCGTAGGCTTTCATCGCCTCGGCGCCGTCCTTCACCAGCTCCTGGTACTCCGGCGAAAGCTCCACCGGCACGGGCTCCAACAGCGCCTGCACCGACGGGCTGCCTCGCTTCATCTCTGTGACTATCTTCTCGTACAGCACACACTCGTGGGCCGCATGCTGGTCCATCAGGAATATGCCGCTCGGCCCTTCCGCCACTATGTAGGTGTTCGACGCCTGCCCCAATACCCGCAACGCCGGTGACTGCACCTCCGGGACCTGCCCGTCAACCGGACGAGGAGGTGGGGATGTCGTGGGCCGCGACGCCAGCGGCGACGCCATGAAAGATGGCTGGAAGGCGGGCGCGCTTTCCGTCGGCGATATGTGAAACTGTGGCACGGGCGTCGACGCGATAAGCACCCCCCGCACTGCCCTCTGCACCGAGGAAAAGACCTGCGACCCCTTGCGGAACCGCACCTCCGCCTTCGTTGGGTGCACGTTCACGTCCACGTCCTCGTAGGGAAGATTGATGTTCACCGCCGCCACCGGGTATCGCCTCTGGGGAAGCAGCCCGTGGTAGGACTCCTCCAGCGCCACGCTTAGCATCCGGTTCATCACCCAGCGCCGGTTGACGAATAATGTGATGTGGCGCCGGTTCGACCGATGAAGGGACGGAGGCCCCACAAATCCTTCTACCGACACTTCTCCCTCAGCGTCCGTCCACTCCACCGCCAGAGCCTCCTTGGCCACCTGAGGCCCGTAGACGGCGGCCAGTGCGTCCTCCGAACGCCCGCTGCCTGAGAAGTTAAGCGCCTCCCGCCCGTCTATCGTCAGGCGGAAAGCAACCCCCGGGTAGGCGAGAATCAGGCGTGAAATCAGCGTCCGAATTCGTCCCACTTCAGCAGCGTTGGAGCGCAGGAACTTCCGGCGGGCGGGCACGTTTTCGAAGAGTTCCGCTACGGCAACGGAGGTGCCTGGGGCGCAGCCTACGGGACCCTGGCGCTCCAACCGCCCCCACTTGAAAGCCGCCTCCCAGCCGCTGGGGAAGGACTCCTTTCGGCTGGTCAGGTTCACGCTGGCAACGGAGGCGATGCTGGGAAGGGCCTCCCCCCGAAACCCCAGGGTGGCGATGCTGTCCAGGCCTGACACGTCGGCCAGCTTGCTGGTAGCGTGGCGTTGGAAGGCGAGGGGTATCTCCTCTGCTTCCATACCGGAGCCGTTGTCGACGACGCGGATGAGTTCAACGCCTCCGCCTCTAACGTCGACACGGACCCGCGTTGCGCCCGCGTCCAGGGAATTCTCGATAAGCTCTTTCGCCACGGACACGGGCCGTTCCACCACCTCGCCCGCGGCGATCTTGGCGGCAAGCTGCTCTGAGAGAAGCCTTATTGTCATAACACTGATACTTTCACATCACAGCCATGAAGACAACCCTGGTCGTTGCATCATGTCTCTAGGCGCGCACCAGGGGACGAAGATCGCCCCTGGCGCGGAAGTGGGCGTCGTCGGAATAGCCATTGGTGGCGAAGGAGGTTGCTGCGGCCAGCACGCGCTTCATTGCGCCGTTGTCGTCGCCCTGCTTGTAGTAGGGCGGAACCCATAGCCCGCCGAAGGCAGACACCACCTGCGGGTCGTCGTCAACGACGAAGTCGGGGGCGAAGGCCAGACCCAACTCCTCCAGCCGCTCCACGTAATCGTAGAGGGGCTTCTGGTACAGACCGGATACGTAACACTCCAGCCCGTGCCGCCGGACAGTCTCCCGCCGTATTCCCATGCCGGACCAGATGTAGACGTTGTGTCCCATCTCCTTCAGGCCGGACATGGTCTCGTGAACGCCAGGACGAAGGGAGTTGTCCATGCCCAGGATGGTCTGGTCTACGTCAAAGAAGATATTCACTATGCCAGGTAGGCTACGCCGATGACAGGACGCTTTCGATGGCCTTCTTGCCGCCGCCCACCACCAGCTTGTCGCCAATGCGGAACATGGGACGACGGATGAGTCGAGGTTCCTGGGCCATCAGACGGACCAGGTCTTGAGGCTCAAGGGTGTCCTTGTCCACGTTCAACTTGCGGAAGCTGGGACTTCGCCACGAGAATACTTCCGAGGGGGGCGCCAGGGTAAGAAGCTCCTCGATTTCAGCCTCGGATAGCGGGTCCTTGAAGAAGTCCCGTTCATCGAATTCCAGGCCCTGTTGCGAGAGCAACTCTCTCACCTTGCGACAGGAGCTTCAACGGGCCCACCAGTAGAAGGTAACTTTCTCTGCCATGCTTTCTCCTCTTGTGTGGTAAGTCTGTCCAGGAATGTTCGTCTATTCCGCTTCCTTGGCCATGGATTGAAGCTCGTACAGCTTGTTGATGGCCTCCAGGGGGGTCATGTTGGTAACGTCCAGCTTGAGCAGCTCCTCCACCAGCGGAGGGGTGAGGGAGAAGAGGGGGATCTGCTGATTGTTCTGGGACGTAGGGCTGGCGCCGTTGAGGGAATTCGACTGGGGCAGGGCTTCCAGGGCCTCGAGAATCTCCCAGGCCCTGTGGACTACGGTTTGGGGTAGCCCCGCCAGCTGGGCCACGTGGACGCCGTAGCTTCTGTCGGCGCCGCCGGGGACGATACGGTGCAGGAACACCAGTTGTCCGCCGCTTTCGCTTACGGCGACGGTGTGGTTCTGCACCCGGGGGAGGCTTTCGGCAAGCTGGGTTAGCTCGTGGTAGTGGGTGGCGAAGAGGGTGCGGCACCCCATCTTGGGATCGTTGTGGATGTGCTCTGCGACTGCTCTTGCAATGGACAGGCCGTCGTAGGTGCTGGTGCCGCGTCCTATCTCGTCGAGAATCACCAGCGAGCGCCGGGTGGCCTGGTTCAGGATTGCCGCTGTCTCCACCATCTCAACCATGAATGTGGATTGGCCGGCGGCAAGGTCGTCCTGCAGGCCCACACGGGTGAAGATGCGGTCGGCCAGTCCTATGGTGGCGGAGTCGGCGGGTACTAAGCTGCCGATTTGCGCCATAAGGGCGATGAGGGCCGCTTGCCGGATGTAGGTGGACTTGCCGGACATGTTGGGGCCGGTGATAAGAAGAAGCTGGGATTCGTCAGCCGAAAGATGCAGGTCGTTGGGCACGAAAGCGCCGGCGGGAAGAATTCTCTCCGCCATGGGATGCCGTCCGCCCTTCACTTCCAGAACCGGTTCCTCCACCAGGCTTGGTCTGACGTAGCCATAGTTGTCCGCTGCCTCCGCAAACGAGACCAGGACGTCGGTCAGGGCGATGCCGTGGGCCAGCTCAAGGATCCCTTTGGCTTCCTGGCCCACCTGGGCGCAGATCCGGGAGTAGAGGTCCTGCTCCAGACGCTGGATACGTTCCTGTGCGTCCAGGATTCGGGCCTCGTAGCCCTTTAGCTCCGGAATGATGAACCGCTCGCCGTTGGTGAGAGTCTGCCGACGCTCGTAGGTGCTCGGCACCTGTTGAAGGTTGGCCTTTCTCACCTCGATGTAGTAGCCGAAGACTCGGTTGTACCCCACTTTCAGGGAGCGGATGCCCGTGGCTTCCTTCTCCCGGCGTTCGAGTCCGGCTATGAACCGGCGGGCCTCGCGCACGGAGGAGCGCAGTTCGTCCAATTCCTCGGAGAAGCCCTCCTTCACCACTTCGCCGTCACCGGGGTTGCCGGTGGCGTCTTCTTTCAGGGCGCTTTCCAGCAGGTCTTCCAGGGGGCCGAAGGTGCGGATTTGCTTCCTTAGCCAAGCCGCAGTTTCGTCCCCTTCCAGCAATGGCGAAATGGCCGCGGACGCGCGCAGGCTTTCCTTCAAGGCCAGCAGGTCTCTGGGTGGCGCCGAGCCCAGCCGGACGCGGCTCATGATGCGCTCCAGGTCGGAGATTCGGGATAGGAGGGACCGGAGCTCTTGTCGCCGCAGTAGATTGGAGTGGAAATACGCCGTGCCGTCTAGCCGCCGCTCAAGGTCGTCCATGTTGAGAAGCGGCTGGCCGATCCAGCGGCGAAGCAGCCTCGCGCCCATGGCCGTTCGGGTGAAGTCCAGGGTAGACAGGAGGGAGTATCCGCCTTCGCCCCAGCGTCCACCATCGAAGAGTTCCAGGTTTCGACGGCTCTGGGGGTCCAGGGTCATGTACTCCGAGACGGAGTAGGTCTTCAGGGAAGTTACCTGGCCCAATATCTGGGGCTGCGTTTCGCCCAGATAGCCTAGGATAGCTCCGGCGCTGCCAACGGCCAGGGGGAGGTTCTCGCAGCCGTAGGCCTCCAGCGTGAGCGCTCCGAAGTGGGTCAGAAGGGCTTCCCGCGCCTTGGGGGCATGAAACTCATTTGCCGACAGGGGCACGGAGACTTCCACGTTTAGCTCCGTGAAGTCATCGTTACCCTTGTGGACCAGAAGCTCGGCGGGCGAGAGGCGAGTGATTTCGGCAGGCAGATGACTTAGAGGAAGCTGTGTGGCGGCGAATTCCCCGGTAGTGATGTCGATGTAGGCTAGGCCGGCCTCTACTCCATCCACCTGCAGGGCTGCTAGATAGTTGTTGGACTGCTGGTCGAGCATGGAAGGCTCGACGACGGTGCCGGGGGTGACTACTCGCACCACGTTCCTATCCACTATCCCCCTTGAGGCGGATGGGTCGCTCAACTGCTCGCAGATGGCTACTCGGTGACCGGCTTCGATGAGCTTGGCGAGGTAGGACTCCACGGAATGGGCTGGAATGCCGGCCATGGGAACCCTGACGCGCTTGCCCATGCTACGGGACGTGAGGACGATGTCCAGCGCCTTCGCCGCCAGTTTGGCATCGTCGTCGAAGGTCTCATAGAAGTCGCCAAGGCGAAATAGTAGAATGGCGTTTGGATAACGCTGCTTGATGCTGAGATACTGGCGGCGAATGGGAGTCAAGGGAATTCTTCCTGTCTATAGTGGCATTGTACCCCAAAGATAAGGGTGGGGAAACGGCCGGCCCGTTCCGGCCCTTCAAAATTGACTTTCTGGGAAAGCCGTACCTATAATGCGACATCCTCGGAGAAATGTTTCTCCTTCAGGCTGTTGCCGTTTTTGGGACTTTGTATTTGGAAGCTTAAGATAACTTGAGTATTAGATAGGAGGTAACGCATGGAACTAGTCTTTTTGATGATCTTACCTGCAACTCTTTGGGCCCAGTCCTGGTATTTCCTGGACCTTTACAACAACACCAAGACCCTTGGGATAATGGCCGCAACGGCTGCCGCTGTTTTGGGGGGCTTGGTGATTTTCTCGGGGGGCGGCTTCACTTCCCTAGTGGCAGGGCCGCCGGAGGTAGCGGACGTGGGCGCCGTGATGTCAACCTTCATTGCCCTTTGGGCAATCTACCTTGCCATGATGGCAGGGGTGTATCTGGGAGGCTTCGACGAACGCGCTCTTGGTTTCTACTCCATCTTCCTTGCGGTGGTCTCCATTGTCTACGCTGTCTACTTCATCGCTGGAGGAGAGCTCCTGGGAGGCTCCCAGGTAGGCTACCTGGTTCACTGGCCCATGGCCATAGTGTCCACCTTGCTGGCAGTATTCGCTCTGCTGGTGTTCTTCTACCTGGCCACACCTTACCCCAGGCTCCGGTACTTCATCGGTTGGTTTACTTTGATACTCTCCATATTGTCCGTCCTGATGGGCGCCTTGATAATCCTAGGCGTCCCAATTGACTAACAACCCGATGTAAGCCCATAAGCATTGTAGCGGCGATAGCTTGACATAAAGAAAGGGGCCTTCAACGTTGAAGGCCCCTTTCTTCGTATTCATCGATGCTTGCGCTACTGCTTCCAGAAGCGCTCTTCTTTGACGTTGAAGCCTTTGGGCGCCAGCCGCTCCTTTACGTCCTCGATCATGCCGGGGTGGCCGCAGGCATAGACCAGCGTGGAAGAAGGCTCCAGCCCCAGCTTTTCTATCTGCTCTTCGACGATCTCATTCGCGCGGCCTGAAGCGCCTGTCCAGCCGTTGTTCCTCGACTCGGTTGGGCGGCTGACGGTGGGAATGAAGGTGACGGTGTCGGGGTGCTCTGCAACCATCTGCTGCAACTCTTCGTCGTAGACCAATTCGTCCTGATAGCTGGCGCCCTCCAGCACGTAGAAGCGGTGCCCCTCGCCTTGGCGGTGGAAGTAGCTTCTGAGCATGCTGATGAAGGGCGCAACGCCAGTGACTGTGGCTACCATGAGATGGGAGTTGTACTTTTCGTCCAGGGTGAATATGCCCTTGCACCGGGGACGAATTGTCATGGTATCCCCTTCCTGCATCTTCCACATGAGGGGAGTCAAGGCGCCGTCGGGATAGGGCACCAACTCAACGAAAATCTCCAGGTTCTCTTCGTGGGGGGCCGAAACGATGGAATAGGCCCGCTCGATGTCTTCCAGTCCAAGGGTGCAGTACTGCCCCGGCTTGAAGGTAATTGCCGTTTCTGGCCTCATCTTGATGACCATCAGGTCTTCGGTTATATCCTTCCGCTCCACAAGAGCGGCTGTTGGCAGGCTTACCTGTCTGCGCGCCATAACGTCCTCTTCGGTTCTAGATTCCCCCACACGCCCCTGGTTTCTATGACTCTACTTTAACGAGCCGGGCGGCGGCGATATTCAATCCGGCAATCTCTGACATGGGGTCCGGCGACTGGCTGGCCTCCACTTCGACCATAAGCTGACCGAATAGCTGGGTAGAGGAAACCACGCCTCGCTGCAGGCCCTCCCTGAAAGCCAGCCTGCCCTTGAGGCTGGCGCCGTTGGTCTGTAGCTCCACCATGTCTCCTTCCCGGAGGCCCAGGACCTGGCCGTCGTCCCTGTGAACTTCGATTATCTCCTCCCGCTCTATGCGGTTGGAGAGTCCCTTGATGACGGTCATCTTTCTTTCAGACTGGAGAAGCACACGGCCAGGAGTGAAGAGTAGGGGGAATGCAGAATCTTCAGCTAGTTCGATCTTGCGGTAGTCAGGTATGGGAATTCGCGGCATGGCATCTCCAAAGCCGCTGGCGAAGAGGATCTCTACGCCGGAGCTCTCCGTGGTGGGGCAGGGCCACTGGATGCCGTGATACTCCTTGTCGGAGTAGAGCACCTGGGTGGGAAGGGGGTTGCCTACGTCCGGCCGGAAGACAAGACGCCCCTCGTTCTCCAGTCTCTGATGGCTCACGCCACCGTAGATGGGAGCGATCCGGGCAATTTCGTCCATAACCGCAGCAGTGTCGGAGAACTCAAAGCCCTTTGCCCCCATGCGCTGGGCCAGCTGACAGATAGCCCACGACTCCGGCTTGGCGGCGCTGTTCTTGGGTGCAATTACGGGTCGAACGGACTGGATGCGACGTTCCAGGTTGGTGTAGGTGCCGGTTTTCTCGGCGAAAGAGCTGCGGGGAAGCACCACGTCCGCCCTCTGGGCGGCGGCGCTCAGGAAGCTGTCCTGGACTACAAGAAAGTCCAAGGCTTGTAGCGTTTGAAGGGCGTCGGCAGTTGGGTGGTCCAGGCCTCCAATCAGGATGAGTGCCTTGACTTGTCCCGAACGGAGCATGTCTTGCTGTCCAAGACCCTTTGCCTGAGGAAGCTGGATGGACCATTCTTCTTCTACGCGCTGTCGTGCTTCTGTGTCTTCCAGAGGTGAGGTTCCGGGCAGGTGGGTGGGAACGCAGCCTACGTCCCAAGCTCCCTGGCTGTTGGCTCCGGGCTTCAAGGGGTAGATGCCTGACGATGGTTTGCCGAGGTTGCCTGTCAGCAGAGAGAGGGCGGAGAGGGCGGACGCGCAGTCCTTGTGGAGTTCTTCAGGCACGTTGTCTATGCCGTAGACGATGGAGGAATGCTCTGATGGTCCGTAGACTCGCATTGCGGCGTCTATCGTGTCCTGTGGGATGCCTGTCTGTTCTGAGATCTCCCCAATTTCCAGGGAGGCCATAGCCTCTCGAAGTGGTTCCAGGCCGGAGCAGTTTTCGTATAGCCATTCGCGGCGCTCCAAACCTTGATGCAGCAGGGCCTTGACGAGACCGTTAAGTAGAAGAAGCTCCGTGCCCGGTTTGGGCCGAAGCCACAGGTCTGCGTATCGGGTTAGTTCGACCTCACGGGGGTCGATGACGATGAGCTTTGCGCCTTCCTTGATTGCGCGCTTGATGGGCACTGCAACCACGTTGTGTTCTTCGGTGACGTTGGCGTTGAATACCAGGATGCAGTCGGAATTCTCCAGGTCCCAGATGGGGTTGGTTGCTGCGCCAAAGCCCAATACCTCGCGCTGGGCATTTACCGCATCCGGCTGGGTGTTGGACGTGTAGTCCACGTTGTTGCTGTTCATCACAACGCGGGCGAATTTCTGGGCCAGATAGTGTTCCTCGTTGGTGCTGTCCGAGGCCGAGAGCATGGCGAAGGTGTCTCCCTGGTGCTCGTCCAATCGCTCGGCCACGTAGTCGAAGGCTTCTTCCCAGGTGGCCTTCTCCAAGGTGCCGTTGCGCCTGATAAGTGGGGTCTTCAGCCGCTTCTTGCTGTTCACAAAATCGAGACCGAACTTGCCCTTGAAGCAGCCCTGACCGCGATTAGCGGGGGAGCTGATCTCAGGCACCGAGCGTACGACTTTTTCAAACCGGTTCACTTCCAGGTTCAACTGGCAGCCCACGGGACAGTGGGAACAGATGGTGCGCTCCACCTGCTGGGCCTTTTCCCACTTGTGATCGCTCTCCACGAGGGCGCCAACGGGGCAAACGTCCAGGCAGGCGCCGCAAAACTCGCATCCAGACTCAAGGAGGGAGGTGCCGGCGGAGGTGCCGACCAGCGCCTGTCCGGCCCTCTCGGTGAAGGTGATTGCGTTGTCGCCCCGTACCTCTTCGCAGACGCGGACGCAGCGTCCACAAACTATGCAGAGGTTGTAGTCGCGGTCATAGAATGGATCTCCGGTTTCCACGGGCAGATCGCGGTACTTGTACTCCAGGGGAGATTCCATCTCCATGCCTAGGTAGCGCACGGTGTCCTTGAGCTCACATCGCTCGTTTTTGGGGCAGGTGACGCAGCGGTCGTTGACAGATACGTGGCGCAGGCAGACGTCCTGGGGGCCGCACAGGTCCACCCGGTGGCAGGTGAGGCAGCCGTGGGGGTGGTCCGCTATGAGCAGTTCCATAACGTCTCTGCGGAGTTCGTGGACCTGGCTGCTGTTGTTACGGACTTCCATGCCCTCTGCAACGGGAAGGGTGCAGGACGCCGGGAAGCCTCGCCCGTTCTCGACCTCCACCACGCACATGCGACAGGCAGCGAAGGGTTCCATGCCGGGGTGATAGCAGAGGTACGGGATGTAGATGCCAGCCTCGATGGCGGCTTCCAGCACCGTCTGGCCGCGGCGCGCCTTGACCTCTACGCCGTCAATGGTGATGGTAATGCGGTCGTCGGCCATTAGGTTACCTCCGTACACGGGTGGGGGAATGCCAGGAACCTGGACAGGTTCCCGTAGGGCAAACCTTATCATTCAAGTGTTGTTCAAACTCCTCCCGGAAGTAGCGGACCGCTGAGGATACGGGGTTGAACCCCAGCTGGCCGTGGCCGCACAGGGACCCGGCCTGCATACTGCGGCCCACACGGCCCATGAGGGTCATGTCTTCCGGCGTGCTGTCCATCCGGCAGATGCGTTCCAGGACTTCCAGCAGGTGGGTCATGCCAGTGCGGCATGGGAAGCACTTGCCGCAGGACTCGTACTGGCAGAAGGCGATCAGGGCCCGCGTCAGGTCTACGACGCAGGCGTCTTCACTGGCTGCGATTAGGCCACCGGAACCCAGAATTGCGCCCGCCTTGGACATTGCATCGAAGTCCAGGGCGATGTCCAGGTCCACGGCGCTGAGCACGCCGCCAAGAGGGCCTCCTGTCTGGAGCAGCTTGAGGGCCTTGCCGTTGGGAACGCCACCGCCAATCTCGTCTACCACCTGCCGCAGAGTCATGCCCATGGGAACTTCGGCCATTCCGCTGTAGGTGAGGTCTCCCGAGAGGCAGAGAATGGCCGTGCCTGTGCTGCGGTCCTGACCGATGCCGGCGAACCACCTTCCGCCGTTGAGGATTATCTGGGGAACGTAGGCGAGGGTTTTCACGTTGTTGATATTGCTGGGCTTCCCGAACAGGCCGATCTGCGCCGGGAAAGGTGGACGGAATCGGGGCATAGCCCTTTTGCCCTCAATGGATTCCATGAGCGCGGTCTCTTCTCCGGCCACGTAGGAGTCGCCGGTTAGGGAAACTTCCATGTCGAAGCAGAAGTTGGAGCCGAATATGTTTCGTCCTAATATTCCCAACTGCCGGGCCTGCTCGATGGCCCGCCACGTGCGGTCTATTGGGCCGTCGTGGCCGTGGCGGATGAAGACGTAACCCTTAGTTGCACCGGTGGCGTATCCGGCAAGTATTACGCCCTCTATCAGGCTGTGGGGATCGCTCTCCAGGATGCCCTTGTCGTTGAAAGCCCCAGGGTCGCCTTCTTCGCAGTTGACCAGGATGTACTTGACGGGGTCATTGGCTCCGGCGAGGAAGTTCCACTTGGTGCCCGTGGGAAAAGCGGCGCCTCCTCTGCCTCGCAGGCCGGAATCGCTGACTTCCTGCCGGACTTCGTCGGGAGTCATTTCCGTCAGGGCCTTGTGGAGGGCGGCATAGCCGTCATTTGCCGCGTACTGGTGGATGTCCATGGGATCGACCTGGCCGGCGTTGCGCAGGGCGATGCGGCGTTGGGGTTTCATCATGGGGTGGTCCCAGAGGGACGGGATGCTTCCGTTTAGCTGGTTCCCAATAACGCCCAATGCTGCATCGGCCAAAGGTTGGCCCTCAAGAAGGTGGCTATCTACGATGCGGGTGGCCAGTTCTGGAGTTACGTTACGGTAGACTACGCGGGAGCCGTCGGGCATTGAAACGTCCACTAGAGGCTCGGCGAAACAGGGGCCCAGACATCCAACCTCGCTGACCATGGCGCTCACGTGTTTCTGGTCCATCCGCTCGACGATGGAAGCCACGACGGCATCGGCGCCTGCGGCCTTGCCGCAGAGAGCCGTGCCAATCCTGACCCAGGGGCGGGTCCCCTGTGTCAGACCCCGCCAGCGGTCGATGCCCTGTTCTCTGATCTCTTCGAAGCTAGGAGGCACCGTCATCCTCCGAAGGAATTCCGTTCCTGATCTCTTCGAGAACGTGACGCGCCCCATCCGGCGTAATTCTGCCCATCAGATGATGGTCTACGCTGATGACGGGTCCGTTGGCGCAGGCCCCGAGACAGGTGTTGAAGCGAAGGCTCACGTTGCCGTCCTCGGTAGCGCCTTCGCCGTCAATGCCAAGGATGTCCATGACCTGACGGATGACGGGCATGACGCCCTTGACGTGGCAGGTGGGGCCCCAGCAAACCTCCACTCTGTGGCGGCCGGGGGGCTGGAACTGGAAGTTGGTATAGAAGGACGCCACACCCCAAACGTCGTTAATGGTGGAGCCGGTTACGCGGGCTACTTCCTCCGCGGCCTCGGGTGGGATGTATCCCAGTTCGTCTTCCACTGCCAGGAGGCATGAAAGGACGGTTACGGTTTCCGGCTTCTGACCCCTGATGGCCTGGAAGGCGCGATTTCTCAGAGATTCGGCGTTGGAGGTCACAAGACCTCCAAGATGGTGGATTTGCTGACTGGTGAAGAGGTCACGCAATCTAGAGATTTGCTAATTGACATATCGCAGGAATGGTAGCATAGCCCTTTGCAAGGTTCAATTGGGAAAAGCCGGACGAGCAGGCCCATCCAACTCATCATTGGGCCCAAAATGTTCAGCACCTGCTACCGATTTCCGTGGTCCTCCATTGCCAATTGTGCGACCTTGCGCCCCAGCTTCACACTGTAGTTGGTGCCCCTGTCTTCGGGATAGATCTGGGTAGTGTTGGCAAGGTAAAGCGCCGGGATGGGCGTCCGCAGGTCTGGAATCTGCTGGCCGTAGTTGACGCCGATGATGGGTTGGGCCGCATCGACCTTATGGTGATGGTAGTCCACGATCCAGGACCGGTCGAAGTTGGGGTTAATCCGGGAGAGGTGGGGGAGATATTCCTCAAGAAGCTCGTCGGGCGTCATCTGGTAGATTGGTTCGTCGGTAGCGGGGTAGTTGGTGAGATAGACGACGTGATTGCCGCCGTAAAGCTCGGGAGAAACGAAGTTTGTCTGCTCGATAATGCCAACGAAGGGGATGGAGCGGTCGGCGATGTTCAGCCAGTACTTCTCTGTGAGGGGGCGGTCCAGGACAAGGATGGCGAGGACGGCCGAGAGGTAGGTTACGTTGCTCAGGCGCTGCTGATAGTCCTGCGGAAGCATGGGGGCGAGGCGGGTGAATACGTAGGAGGGTGTTGTGGCAATAACGGCGTCGTAGCGCCTAGTCTCCGGTTCGCTGCCGCGGGTCTGTACTTCCAGTCCAGCGGCCCGGTCATCTTCGACGATGACACGCCTCACGCCGGTGGAGAGGCGCACGTCGCCGCCCATCCGCTTGATTTCCGCGTCCAGGGCGTCGAAGATCTCGCCGAAGCTGCCCATAGGGTAGCCAAGCTTCTCCTTCTCCCATATACGCTCCCTGGAGGCGACTCGCAGGTAGATCTTGCCCCAGAGCCATGCCATGCTGACCTTGTCGCAATGCCGGCCAAATTTACCCCGCAGCATAGGCTCCCAGATAACTTCGTAGGGTCGGCGGCCAACGCGCTTCTGGAGCCATTCCAGGGCTGTGATGCTTTCAAAGCGCTGCCAGTTTTTGCTCTTCTGCAGGTACAACGTCACCAGACCCAGGCGGACTCTGTCGATGAAGCTGAGTGGGGTGAAGGTCAACAGGTCTTTAGGGGAGGCGAAATTCCAGATGCGACCATCGTGGAAGAGGCCGACTTTCGATTCTATCCAGTGGAGCTTTGGGCCCAGGCCCAGCTGATGAATGAGGTCCACAATGTCGGTGTCACTCCTGAACAGGTGGTGATAGCCCTTCTCCAGCAGCCCGCCGCCCACTTCGAAGGTGGACGCCTGGCCTCCCAGAAACGGGGCGACTTCAAATACTTCCGGCTTATGGCCCTTTAGGCAGAGGTGGTAGGCGGCGGCCAATCCCAGGGCGCCGCCACCGATGATAGCTACCTTCACCGTTCCTCCTGGTTATGGGCCAACTGTTCAGACTTTCTCGCGACCCAGGCGGGGATATCCCTTGTCTTCCCGTCGCATTAGCCGGGAGAGAGAGATGTTGCCAAACCAGAGGTAGAGCAGCCCGAGGACGGTTACGGGAAGCAGGGCAGTAACGTGGACCAGGATGGCGTAGGCTCCTGCGACGCCTTCGCCCCCTCCGGGTCCGCCGCCGAGACCCACCAGAGCGAGGGCGGCAACTGCCGGGGCTTCGAAGGTGCCCAACGAGCCGGGAGATGATGGTATGGACGTGGCCAGGTTGGATACCGCCGTTACCAGAATTACCACGGGAATCACCATGGCGGCGGGTTCGAAATAGGTTGGCAGGTCGAAGGAGAGGGCGACAACGAGATACATGCTCCCTTCAAGGAGCCAGACGGGGAGGGAGAGAAGGAATAGTCCCAGGTGCCGTCGCGGTTCACGGAGCACGGAGAGCCCTTCAACGAACGTGGAGATCAGTCCGCGTACCTTGGGTCGCAAGGGTTTGGGCAGCAGGTTCGCGAGCCTTTCGATGAATTCGCTGAATCCCGGCTTGAGCGCGATGAGAGTAAGTACGACGATGGCGGCGATGAAGATGAGAGCCGTGATACCACCTACGATGGCCCAGGTCACTTCGGAAGTTGTCCCGGAGCCGTCTACTATCCCGCCAAAGATGAGGAAAGGAACGGCCAGTGCTACCAGGAAGAGCAGGGTCAGGCCGTCGTAGACCCTCTCTACAAGAACCGTCGCCAAGCCGGTGCTGGTGCTCAGGCCCTCACGTCGACCGAGGTAGTATGCCCTTGCAATCTCGCCCAATCGGGCGGGCAGCAGGTTGTTGGCCATATACCCAACGGTCACGACGGGAAACAGGCGGGCGACGGAGATGCGGCTGACCGGCGTGAGGAGGAACTGCCATCTTATTGACCGGAAGAAGAGGGCCACGAAGTAGAGAGCGATGGCAGGAAGGATGAAGCGGTATTTGGCAGACGCCAGCGCTTGGCCCATCTCTCCCAAGTCCACAATGAGGAAGAAGAGGAGCAGAAAGGCAAGGCTTACTGCTATTCCCAGAAGAAAGCGACGGCTGATCAACAACTATTTCCTCTGCTGTTCATTGGTCTATCACTTCTGTCGTACCGTCAAAGTATAGCCGGGATTGGGCGTCATGTCTTTAAGGTGGTGTGCTCGTACCTCAAGTTTACGCATCTCTGGGTCGGTAGTTATAGAACTTGGAGTCCCACCACTCCTCATCAATTCGCCGATACAGGATGTAGTCGAGAGCGTCCTTCCATGTGGAGCGGCGGGGAGCCATGCTTGTGGCGAACTTGGTGTCCAGCCAAAGTTCCTGGAAGATGTTCTCTTCCTTGCGGCGCTCGCCCGGACGGCGGTATATCTCGGGGAACCAGAGAAGTTCCTTGTACGAGCCGTCACGCTTGTACTCGTTCAGGTGGGTGTGGTATTTGTACCCGTTCTCGTCGAGAAGCAGCAAACCCTCAACAGAGGGCGGGGCTGATATGTCCTGGCAGCCCGGCTTGCTCCCGTAGCACTGGTATTGGATGAACTCGTCGCTGCGTACGTACCAGTTCAGGGGGTACCACAGCTCGTAGTCGACGTGGAGCTTCGCCTCCGTGTCTTGCAGGTGGGGCTGGTCGCGAAGGTCGTTGGCCACCTGGCGAAGTTCGGCGCTGGCGCCTGCGTACACAATCATCTCTACCGTCGCGTCGTCGCTCACCCACCCTGTTCGGAGGGCAACAAAAGCAGTGAAGCCCAACAGCAGCAAGGCCACGCCCAGACCACCCAGAGCAAGCCCCTTCCGAACGCTCAGCTTGTCCACAATTGCGCTGAAGATCAGCGCCAGGACCACGACCGCGCCCAAACTGAGCCAGCCTTCGAGGGTATTGATGCCCTCCGCGTCCAACAATCTCAGGGTGAGATTCACCACTGCCGCCAGAAGCAGGGGCCCGACGAGGATAATCGCGCCGTCAAGACTGGGAACCAGCCGGCGCCATGGAAGATGCTCCAGCGCTTCGCCAAGGAACTTGGCCGAGAGGATGATGAAGGGCAGAGTAATGTTTACCAGGAGCCAGGGCATCTTCTCGCTGGCTATGGTGTAGGCTCCAAAGGTGACCACGGCCCAGAAGACGAGGAATAGGGAGAGGGGGCTGCGCTTCTTCAGGTAGTAGATGATGGCGACAACGCCCACCAAAAGAGGGAGGAACTCGTACACGGAGCCGATCAGCAGGTAGTAGAACCAGGGCTGGTTGCCGCGGGCCACTTCCTGCTGCGCCAGCCAGTAGCCGAGGCCCTGCCAGACGCCTGTAAAGGCGCCGCCGAAGCGGGAGCACACCGACTCAACGGTGTCGTTGAGGGTAGATGGACATTCGGTAAAGGGACGGCCAAAGGCGCCAAAAATGGCAGTGTAGAAGGTGAGCCAGACGGTGTAGAAGATGCCGGCGCATAGGAGCCAAACCCGCCACTGCCACATCAGGCCAATTGCCACCGTCACCGCAGACACGAGGAATAGCACGACGCCTGCGACGAGATAGCTGCGGGCGATTTCCAACTCAGATAAGGACATGGCAGCGTAGAGCAGGGCGAGGGCGGCTATGGCCAGGAAGGATGCTACAGCGTACCTGATGCTGTATCGGGCGAGGTAGAGAGACGCAAGGGCAAGGGCAGCGATTAAGCCGCGTATGACGTGGTGTAAGAAACCCAGATTGGCGAAGACGCCAAGATTGACGAAAGGTTCTCCCCAAAGAGGCAGCCCTGTGGGATTAGAAGTGTCGCCGCCGGAGTAGGCGAGGACGAGACTTTCGCCAAAGAGGCCCTGAAAAACCGATACCAGGGCCGCCCACTGGGGAAGTGTCAGCGTTATCAGGAGAAGTAGGAACACACCCGGTCGGGTGAGACTCGACAGGCTGAATCGGCTCATGGCACCGGACCGCAAGTCGCTTACTGCGAGTACAAGTAGGAAGAGTCCGAAGATTGCCACGATGATGTAAGCCGTTTCCTTGGAGGCGAAGGCCAGAGCAAGGACCGCCGAGGCCATGTAGAGGTAGCGGTTCTTTCCTTCCTGGATGTATCGCCACATGAGGATGGCGAGTCCCAGGGCGAAAACGGCCATATAGATATCGTTGCGGGAGTAGCGGCTGAAGTAGAAGAGGGCCGGGGAAAAGGCGAGCATTACCGCTGCCAGAAGGGCGCCGGTGCGACCGATATAGTCTCGGAAGAAATAGGGGAGTCCAACCAGGATGACGCCGAAGATGACGTAGCTGATGCGGACGGTGTAGTCGCTGTCCCAGAAGACGGCGAACACGGCGGAGTTGAGGAAGAATTGCAGCGGGCCGTGGATCCAGGGTTCGTGACGATAGCCGTCCCCAGCGAAAAGCTGCCAGCTATAGAAGGCGTGAAGCCCCTCGTCGTAGTGGATAGGCCGTCCCCCCAGGTCCCACAGGCGGAGGGCCAGGGCAAGCAGCATGATGGCGCCAAAGGCCGCCACGTATGGAGAAATGCCTATCTTTTCCAGGAGTTCCAAGACTCGCCGGGACCGGTGAATAAGGGAATCGGCAACGGTATTCATCAAGAATCAGACGTCCTTTCGAATACAACTACGTCGCCGCTTCTGAAATAGACCTGCATGGAATGCAGAAACTTCTCCTCACCCACCGGGCCGTACTGGGCCCGTTCTCTGGCCCCAAGGTATACGTAGCGAGCGCTGTATTTGTCAAGGAGGGTTGTGAGTTCCGTTGGACTGCTTGACTGGTAGATGGCGGCCACGTCTTCTTCTCGACCGGCAAGGGGCTGATGGGACCCGCGCCATTGGGCCTCGTGTCCCGGCCAGTTCAGAATGGAAGGCAGGCCGGTGCTGGAGGCCACGCGCCCGAATTCCGAGTAGGACGACCCGACGGCTTCTACGAGGACGCCTCTTGGGGCGTGGTCTCTCAGTTGCAGGATGGCTTCGTATTCATCAGGTTCGCTCTTCTTCACAAAGGCCAAGCCATCCAGCGTTGCGGGGTCGGAGGAGCCTTGGATTCTGTCCAACGCTGCCCCTATCGGGTAGTAGAGGGAGCATAGGACAAGCACAGAAACCAGCCCAACCCAGGCGTAGTCTGCAATTCTCAGAGCGTGGATCTTCGGTAGAGGTTGGGAGAACCAGTAGTAGACTCCAAAGGCGGAAGCGACTGCCAGCAGTAGCCATGCCTGGTAGTAGAGCTTGAAGACGGTGTTCATTCTCAAGGGGAAGAAATCTTTCACATAGAACAGTTCGGCGCCCATGAGAAGATAGAAGCCAAGGGCGGTTAGGGCAAGGGTGAGCACCAGGGGTGTTGGGCCTGTTCGAGATCGTGCGAGGGCACTGTAGACGGCAATGCCGACGACGGCCATGATGGGAAGCAGCTTTGCCAGACGGGAGCCAATGAGGGTCGTGGCAGAATAGAGGCCGTTGTCGAAGGTCTCCAGGGGCAGGACAATCACCGTCCATATCAGGAATGGTAGGACAGTGACTGCGAGGGTGAGGGACAGGAAGGGGTCCTTCCTCCGCCCGGTGGGCGGGAGGCTCGAGAGCTGACGAAGTAGCACGGCAGCGGCGATGGCCAGGAATAGGCCCCAGATCAGCAGGAAGTGGAGGGGTCGGGTGCTTACTTCTAGGAGGGGAACGATTCCTGCGGCCTGGCTCTCGAGGTTCAGGTAGAAGGGCAGGAAGAGAACGACGGAAGCAGCCAGAACAGGCAGGCCGACGATGGCGGTACGGAGCAGAGCCGAACCGAGTCCGGCATCTTTATGACGCAGCCCTATCAGCAGCAGTATGGCGAGGAAAAGCGTGCCAAGGGTGGGGATGTCCCACGTGTTGATGAAGCCCAACGCGCCGATGGAGAGGGCCAGTGCCGCACACTCCCACGGATTGCGACGGAGCCAGGCCAAGCCTGGCGGGATCTTTGACAGGAGCACGTTCAATAGTAATCCCAGCGCCAAAGCGAGGAAGGGCAGGGCAATCACATGGGCGTGGAGGTCTCCCAGAAGAAAGCTGAAGAAGGGGAACTCGGTGATGGTGTAGTCCAGGCTTCTACCGTTCACCACGGTGTCGATGACTCGGGTGTCGCGCCACCACCAGTTGAACTGGTCCGGGAAGAATCCGCCGCCGCCGATGGCTCTGAGGTCCTTTATTCCCACCCAATCCCAGAAGGCGTGTCCACCCCACCCTCTCGTCTGGAAGAAGTGCAGGATGCCCACCAGGTTGCTAATTAGCCCTAGGAATAGGGGCGCTGCCAGGGAGAACAAGCCCGCCTTGAGGCGAGAGGCTCCGGTCAGACGGATGATGTTGTACAGAAGTCCGTAAACGCCAACGGACACTAGGGCGGGGACCAGGGCCACTGAGAGGTTGTAGGTGATGTTGGCGGGAAGGCCGGACAGTATGGTCAAGCCGCTCATGGTCAGGTGGCCGAAGTGATAGTAGTTCACGGGATGGCCGGCCAGCCAGAAGTCCTCAGGCGGATAGCTGGTAGCGCTGACGAGGGCGTTCAGGAATCCGAAGTCCATGGGCTTTTCGGTATGGTTGATTGCCGGCACCTGAGCCGCGATGAGCGCCCATCCGACGAGAACGGCCAGAAAAACGGCTTCTGAAGCCAGGAGATGCCAGCGTTCGCGTTTCAGGAAGTCTCGCAGCTCGCGCCACTTTCGCCACGCCAGCCAGCCGGACGCAGCCGCGAGTACCAGGAACAACACGGAGGCGATAGCTTGTGATTGAGGCGCCAATCCTGCCAGTCCGACCAGCCAAAGGGCGTAGCTGAAGAGAAGAATTCCAAAGACCTTGCTGAAGGTTGCGCCCCTGTCGGGAAGACGTTTGAACAGCCCGTAGGCCAGCGGGAAGGCAGCGAAGCTCAGAAGCTCCGCCACCAAGAGCCAGATCAGGAAACTACTCACAGGTTATCGAGTCGGGGCCAGATGGGCATTCTAGTCAGCGGGGGCTAGCAAAGCCTCCACGAAATCCCGAGGGTTGAAGGGGGCCATGTCTTCCACGCCTTCTCCGGTGCCGATGTAATGGATGGGCAGACCTAGTTCCCTACTTATCGCAAGGACTATGCCTCCACGAGCGGTGCCGTCGAGCTTGGCGAGAAAGACGCCTGTGCAACCGAGAGCGTCGGTGAAGGCCCGAGCCTGGCTCAAGCCGTTGTGTCCTGTGGTGGCGTCCAGGGCCAGCAGCACCTCGTGGGGAGCGGAAGGCTCCAGCCTGCGGATGACGGAGTGGATCTTCTTGGCTTCGGCCATCAGGTTGGTCTTGGTGTGGAGTCGGCCCGCAGTATCGATGATGAGGGTGTCGGCTCCGCGAGCGCGGGCTGCCTGGAAGGAATCGTAGGCGACGGCGCCCGGGTCGGCGCCCTGAGAGTGGGCCACCACGTCTACGCCCACACGATCGCCCCATATCTGGAGCTGGTCGATTGCGGCGGCGCGGAAGGTGTCGGCGGCTGCAAGGAGGACTTGACGCCCTTCCTGTTTGTATGCGTAGGCCAGTTTGGCGATGCTGGTGGTCTTTCCCACGCCGTTTACGCCTACTACAAGGACGACGAGGGGCGGCGTTTCAGCCGCTGTTGGCTGGCTGTTTGAGTTTTCGTTGGTGGAGTTGAGAAGGGCGACGAGTTCTTCTTTGAGGGCGTCGAAGATCTGTTCAGGCTCTTGCAGGGACTCTGTGCGGGTACGGGTTCTAAGGTCTTCGACAAGGTCCAGGGAAGTCTCGACGCCAACGTCGCCAGAAATGAGAAGCTCCTCCAACTCTTCCCAGATGCTTTCGTCCAAGCGGGAACGCTGAAAAACGTCGCGAATGCGCCCGAACAAGCCATGGCGACTGCGGTTGACTGCAGATTCAGTCTTGGCCCTGGTCTCCCCGTCGCTCCTGCGCAAGAACTTGAGCATTACCCTTGTTCCCGGTCGGAAGGTATTGGGGTGGCAAGGGACAACAAGGCCTCTTCCGCAGCCTTCCGCTCTGCGTCCACCTTTCGACCCGCAACGCCGACGCCGGCGACTCGGTCTTCCAAGAGCACCTCGACGGTGAAGGTTCGTTGGTGATCCGGCCCGTATTCGTCCACCACGCGGTACTGGGGCAGCGGCTCGTGGCGGGCCTGGATGACTTCCTGGAGGTGAGACTTGGGGTCTAGGGGTGCATGGCCTCTCTGTTCAACCTGCTGGAACTCCGGTGCAAGCAGCTTCAATATCAGACTTCTGGCTGTATGAGGCCCCTTGTCGAGATACGTCGCGCCAATAAGGGCTTCGACTGCCGCCGCCAAGTTTGAAGAGCGGTGTCGGCCGCCGTTGGCCTCCTCGCCTCGACCCATGGAAAGTTGGGCGCCAAGTTCAAGGGACTCGCCAATGGAGGCTATGCTGCGCTCCTGGACGAGGTGTGCGCGGAGTTTGGTGAGTTCACCTTCGGGAAGGGCGGCAAAGCGGCAGAAGAGTTCCGACGCCGTTACGTACCCCAGGACAGCATCGCCCAGGAACTCCAGGCGCTGGTAGGACGTCCTGGACGCATCCGGGTTTTCGTTTAGGAATGAGGGGTGGGTAAGGGCTTCGACGAGCAAAGCGGGACTGTCGAATGACAGTCCCAGCCTTTCAGCCGCCCACTCTATTTCGGACAAGTTTGACCCGGTGACTACGCTGCAGGAGTGACGCCCGCCGGCCATGGCGGCTGGGGGCGTTTGATCTCACCGATGTTGACCCACTGGGACATCATCTTTACGAGGCTGTCGTACATTTCACCCGCCTCATCCTGGGACGGGTAGAACATCTTGAGAAACACGGAGCCGCCGTTGTCGAAGGCAAAGGTAGGCACGCCGAAAGCACCGAATTTCTCAGTGGCTTCCGTGTGGCTCTCACCTATGGTGGTGATTATGGAGGGGTCTTTCATGTCCTCCTGGAGGCGACCTGTGTCTAGTCCCGCATCCATGGCGATGGCCATTAGCACGTCTGGATCGTCCAGATTCTTCCTGTCCACGTGTCGGGCCTTGAGCAGGCCATCGTGGAAGGCGTCGTACAGTGCGTCGCCCTGGCGCATGGCGGCGATGCCGGCAATATGGGCCAGCATGCCCCTGATCTTCTCCTCAGCAGGGCGTTCCCAAGCCTTCCAGCCGGGGCCTTCCTTGCTGTTTGCCTGGGCCAGGACGAAGGGACGCCAGCGAATGTTTTGCCTCTCTCCCTTATCTTCCTCGACTCTTCGCAACCAGACCGTTGCGTTGTAAACGAAGGGTCAAGTGTAGTCGTAAAAAACCGTAATCTCTTCCTTTGCCATAACGCCCTCCTTTTGTTGAAATTCTAGCCAGCATGAGGCCGAAAGTCAAAGAATCTTGTGTGAAAGAGGGGTAATCCATCGCTTCGTGATATAATGCAATTGGGATGAAAACTACGTCCATTTCAGCAGTCGCGGACTGTCTGGTTAACGAATTTCAACGTTCTTTGAATGTGGAGACGGCACGTCTCTTGAATGTGACTCTGTCGGAAGCCAGGCGACGGAAGGCTCACCTCTATCTGGTGGGCGGACCGGTTCGCGATCTGATGCTTAATCGTCGGTCTGAGGACCTGGACCTGGTGACGGAAGGGGATACGGAAGCATTGGCCATGGGGGTAGCTCAGGCTGTAGGGTCGAAGGCAGTCCTCCACCGGCAATTTAGGACCGCTACGGTGAAGTGTGAGGGGGCGCGGTTGGATCTGGCGATGGCGCGCAAGGAGACCTACGCCCGGCCTGGCGCGCTGCCGACGGTGACGGCGGGTACGATTGAGGAAGACCTTGAACGGCGTGACTTCACCATTAACGCCATGGCGCTGGGTCTTGCCGGACGTCAGGAAGGGCGGCTGTTGGACCCCAGCGGCGGGTTGACCGACCTGACAGAGGGGGTGGTGAGGATTCTCCACCGGGGGAGCTTCGAGGATGACCCTACACGTATCTTCCGCGCCATTCGTTACGAGCAGCGGTTGGGCTTCCGTCTGGAATCGGGCACTCTTTCGCAGCTATCCGATGCTCTGTCAGCTGGAATGCTGGCGGCGGTTAGCCCAGATAGGTTGCGTAATGAGCTTCAGTTGATTCTGGCGGAGGATGTGCCCGTTCGGACCTTGCTACGCGCGGGAGAGCTGGGCGTGCTGCACGGGCTATATGCGCCATTGGGGCAGGCGGATTGGCTTAGGGAGCTTGATGAAGAGGCTGAGCCGCTCACCCTGTTTGCGGCGCTGGCGTTTCGCATGAGCCAGATGGAGGGCCAGGGATTCATCGCGCGATTGAATATGCCGACGGAATGGGCCGAAGTTGTTACCGGCATGGTGCAGTTGTCGTCCGATGCACCAAGGTTGAAGGATCCCATGTTGTCGCCTTCGGGGGCCTTTCGTACGTTGGAAAGCTGCCCTATAGCTTCTATCAATGCTTTTATGCTGTTGACCCCAAGCGTGGTCATGAGGGAGAGGCTGGCCCATTATTCGGAAAGCCAGAGGTTCGTACAGCCCCTACTGCGGGGTGGCGATCTACTCGCGTTGGGTGTGCCTCAGGGGCCTCAGATGGGCGAGATTCTGCGTCGAATTCAGGACGCTCGCCTTGAGGGAGAGGTGACGACTCTGGAGGAGGAGCGCGCGTTGGTTTTGCGCTGCTTGGCTGATTTGCAGGCTTGATGCCTCTAGTCGAGCAATGTAGGAGCGGCAAAATCTGTGAGTCCCGGTCTGACGTCGAAAATTGAGAATTGGAACCATCCAGGGAGACGAGATAAGCATGAGAGCAGTTTACATCGAAAGCCACGGTGGGCCGGAGGTGCTGCAATACGGGGAACGCCCTGAACCTTCACCCAAGGCAGGGGAAGTGATGGTACGGGTGAGGGCGGCGGCCCTGAACCGATTAGACACCTACGTAAGGACGGGTCGACGCGGCCAGCGCAGGAACTTTCCGTCTTTGCATATTCTGGGGGGCGATTGTGCCGGCGTAGTGGCCGAAGTTGGTTCCAGTTCCTTGTCCTATCTGGTTGGTCGGAGGGTGGTTGTCAACCCACGGATTCCATGCGGGGCCTGTGACTTCTGCCTGGGAGGGAGTGACGATCTCTGCCCCAGATTCCGATTCCTGGGCAGCAACTGCGAGGGAAGTTATGCGGAGTATGTCTGTGTGCCCGCAACAAACGTACACGCCATCGCGGACAACGTGCCATTTCAAATCGCCGCGGCGACGCCTACGGTGTACCTACCCACCTGGAACATGCTCATTCGCAAGGCCCAGTTGAAGCCGTGGGAGACTGTTCTGGTGCTCTCGGCGTCGGCGGGGGTAGGCACGGCCGCAATTCAGGTGGCCAAGTCCGTTGTTGGAGCTACCGTAATTGCCACCACAAGCAGCGCGGAGAAGGCGACTATGGCCAAGGGGATAGGCGCGGACCACGTAATTGACTATACGGAGGAGAGCGTTTCCGAAAGGGTGAAGGAGCTTACCGGTGGGCGTGGGGTGGACGTGGTGGTGGACCACGTGGGCGCGCAGTTCTTCGATGATGCTTATGATTCATTGAAGCGCGGCGGTCGTTACGGTATTTGCGGGGTGACCTCCGGGTACGTAGTCAACCTGCAGTTAGGGAGCTTGTTCACCAAGCAGCTTCAGGTGTTTGGCGTCTTCATGGGTTCCAGGGCCGACATGGCCAAGGTTACGCAGATGCTGAACGAGGGACGAATTCGGCCAGTGATCCATCAGGTGTTTACACTGGAACAGGCCGCCGAAGCCCACAGGGTCATGGAGGAACGGAGTTTCTTTGGCAAGCTGGTGCTGAAGGTATAGCTACTAGCTATAGACGCCAATCCTGGCCGCCGAAGCCGGTCGGGTTAACGCAGGATACGCTCGATCAGCTGCTGAATACGTAGAGCAGCCTCAAAGTTAGGGAGTTCATGATGTTCGCCGCGAATCATTGCGGCGACTGAGTCTAACTGGTTGGGCGCGTTGGACCACGCGTCCAACGAAACGGGTTCCCAACGTCGACCTCTTTGAGTCTCCAGGTTGCTCCAGTTGACTATGCGGTAAGTTTGCTTGGTACCCATCAGCGTCCACGTGAGGCATTCTTCCCGCACCTCTCCTACGCCGCCTTCAAGGGTGACGGGGATGTTGCCGGTGCTCATTTGGGTGAAGACCCGCGATTCGGCGAGGGATGGTTCATCGGGATATATGACCATGGAGTTGTTGACAACGGGAACGCCGAGCAACTTGCTGGTAAGGTAGGCAAAGTGGGAGAAGACTTCCCTTACAAAGCCCCCTTCCTTGCGATAGGCGAGCCAGCCGGCGGCATTTTTCTGCCAGCTTCGGGGCCATTCGGTGAACTGGAGCTTGATCTCAACCTTTAGGGGATCCCCAATCAGTCCGGTGGCGAGGGCGTTCCTCAGGGCGGTGTAGATTGGCCCAGTTGCATAGCTGAAATTGACGGCATTGGGGAGGCCGGAGAGCCTTGCGTCCTCCACCAGGCTGCGGGCATCCTGCATATCAACGGCCAGAGGCTTTTCGCAGAGGATGGGCTTTCCCATCTCCAGGGCAAGCTCTGAGTACTCCACGTGGGTGGACGGTGGAGTGGCAATATAGATCAGGTCAATGTCATCAAAGGACACCAACTCGTCGGCACTTCGGGGGAACTGTATTTTGGGATAGGAGCTCCAAACCTTACGGCACTGGAGAACGTTCATGTCCCAGGCGTAACGAACATCGAACTCCGTATGTCCGTTCATAGACTCCAGCATACGCTGGCCCATGGTGCCTAGACCGATAATGCCGACCCTGAGGGACAGATCGTGCTTGAACACGGTGCGGACCATCCGCCATCTGCTGGACGAGGTCATAGACACAGTTACCGGGACCTCCTCCATTGTTGGTATCTGGCCTGGAGGTCCGGTGGCAGGTCTCCATGGACCTGGTTGACGGTGTAGCCTTCCTCCAGAAGCGTGCGGGTGAAAGTCTCCTCTACTTCCTGGGCGATGGCGCCCTCTATAACCTCCTCCGCGATGAACTGAGGACAGACAACTACGCCGTCGTCGTCACCGACTAGGAGGTCGCCGGGATAGACGGTCACGTTGCCGCAATCGACGGGCAGCTGTACGTCTGCAGCCCAGTGTTCGGACATGTGGCCGTAGCCGTGGGGGGCACGGACGAAAACGGGGAAGTCCTGGTCTCTAAGGTAGGGGACGTCGCGTATTGCGCCGTCGGTGACAAGTCCGGCGGCGCCAAGGAAGTGCATTCGAGCGACGAGTCTATCGCCGAAGATGCCGGCATGGACGTTGCCACGGGCGCTGACTACGAGGACGTCTCCCGGCCCGACGGATTCTACGGCTACGTGCTCAGGGTAGAGGTGTCGCGCTTCCATCGGGATGGGGAACATGGGGTGGTCTTCCCGGCGCGGCAGGTAACGGAGGGTGTAGGCACGGCCTGAAAATACGGAGCCGGCCTTCAGCGGTAGGACGCCGGCCATATAGACAAACCGGAAACCGCGTTTGTTGAGCTCCCAGGAAATGGTGGCGGAGCTGGCCTGCTTTGCCTTCTCCAGAAATTCAACGGAGAGGAACTTGATTGGCGGCCTCAGCGGTGAAGAAGCTGTGTTTTGAGGACTATCTTGGGTTTCCAAAGTGATGCTTCCTTTTCTAGTCTTGGCTGCCGTTGTGCCGGCCCCAGGTATCCCAGAAGGTTATTTCTCCGACGGGCCGACGGCGGGTGGGGCCGTAGCCGTCTCCTTCAGCTATGTAGCCTATGGGCAGAAGGGCCGCGGTTTCCACGTTGTCGGGGATTCCCAGGAGGGTCTTGATTTCGTTTTCAAAGCCCTTGTGCAGTGTGGTCAGGGCGCTGCCAAGGCCCAAACCACGGGCTGCTAGCAGGATGTTTTGTACGGCGGGGTAAATGGAAGCGCCCCGGCCCATGGAACTGGGGCCGCCGTTGTGTTCAATGCAGGCCAGAATTAGGGCAGGGGCGGTGTGCATGTTCTCGGCAAGATGGGTGGCAGACCTTCTGACCCCTGAGGCCAGAGGTGGAGGCGAGGAGGCTTTCGCGCCATAGACCCTTTCCCAAGACTCTCGGTAATGGCGGCTGATTCGTTTCTTTAGCTCTTCGTCACGGATGATGAGGAACTTCCAAGGCTGGCTGTTGCCGCCGCTGGGGGCTTTTACGGCGCATTCTATGAGACGTAGAAGAGTCGCCTCAGGCACAGGATCCGGCTTCAGGTAACGGACAGCCCGCTGGCTGTAGATGGCTTCAAATAGGCCTATGTCTTTGCTCATGTCCTCACCGAGCAGGTTAACTTGCCCATCGGCACCCGCCCGCCTTCTCCACCGGCGTTTCAGGCGGACGGCAGACCGAGACCATATTCATTGGTGGCGTCGAGGGTACTCATAGTTTCGTGAACAAGGCGGCCTGTGTCAACGATAAACTGGCGCTGTTCCATGGAGTTGATCATGCCATGCTTGGTCATGATGGCGACCAGGTAGGGCTTACGGGGGAGATAGACAATTCCTGCGTCGCATTGAACGTTGTCCATGCCGCCGGGTTTGTTAGCCACGGGGACATCAGGGGGAACGACTTTGTTCAGAGGGGCGTCCTTGGGATTTTTCAGGATTTCAAGGGTTTCCCTCGCGACGTATGACGAGGGGCGGCCTTGTTGAAGCGCCATCAGCATGGCAACGCATTCATCAGGCGTGGACACGTTTTCGCGGCTTTGGGAGATGGCGTCGGGGTCCTGCATCTTGCGGCGGAGGGTTGTTGCGGTAAGGCCCAGACTGCGGATGAGGCTGTTGGTTTCTTCCATGCCTGCGAAATCTATGCACAGGTTTGTGGCAGTATTGTCGGAGAGGGCTATCATGAGTACGGCCAGGTTGTACAGGGTGAGTTCAACGTGGCCGTGCAGGTGGCTTAGAATGCCGCTGCCGGGGACGCGCTTTTCCTGGGTTACAACTACCCTGCTATGCATATCCAATTCACCCTTTTCTGCCCTGGCGAAGAGTTGGGCGAGGACGTGGATCTTGATGGTGGATGCGGTGGGGAAAAGTTCGCTTCCGTTGATTGAAATGCGGTTCTGCCCGCCAATCTTCTGGACGCAGGCGCCCGCGACGCCGGGGAACTCATCCAACACCTTCTGAAGTTTGGATTCTAACTTCTTCCACATCAGTTGTTGAGCCATGAGTGTAACCTTTCGTAAGCTGGCGACAGGTTAGCCAGCCCGTGATATGGAATGTTAGCACAATTCAGGAGTTTAAGTAGGAGTTTGGTGTGCCTAAGGGAGCAGATAGTTGGCGTAACTGAATGAATTGCTAGAAATGGGGCGATGAATCGGTCAAAGGGCAAGGAAGGGCCCCGAGGATTTCTGAGTTGCGCACGGAGTATGGGAAGAGTTCCATACTGCTATAATGCGGGTATCCACCCGGTTTTGGAGGAGGCACAATGGCAACGGCGGTTAGCGGAGGCACTGGATTCGTAGGGTCCAACATCGTGAGGATGCTGGCGGAGAGGGGGCATCGCGTGGTCTCTCTGGATATTGCTCCTCCCAACGAGATGGTACTGAAGTACCTGGGGCCGTGGGAGGACCAGATAAACTTCGTTGAGGTGGATATTCTTGATACGGATGCGTTGAAGGCCGTGGCCGAAAGCAGCGTGATGGACGGGGTGGACAGGATTATTCACGCTGCGGTCTATACCTCAACGTTGCCGGAAACTGAAAGAGATGACAGCAAGCGGATTATCGACGTTAACGTGGGCTGCACTATTAACTTGCTTGAGATGGCGCGGGGAATTTCTGCAAAGCGGTTTCTTTACGTGAGTTCCGGGGGCGTGTACAGGGGCCAAGGGGGCCCCGGCAAGGTTTTGACGGAGGACTTGCCTCTGCTGCCGGAGTCCTTCTATGGCGTGACGAAGTTTGCGTCGGAGGGTATCACCAAGAGGTACGGGGAGCTGCATGATCTGGAGACGGTTTCGGTGCGACTGTCTTCGCCATACGGTCCCATGGAGCGGGCGACTGACTACCGGATCAAGATGGGTATACTGTACGACTGGACGAGGAGTGTGGTGTGGGGTGAGCCGATTCACGTGCCGGCTCAGGTAGGAGGAGGCGATTGGATGTTTGTTACGGACAAGGCGGAGGCCATCGCGACTGTGTCGGACGCGCCGGTATTGGAGCACAGCATGTACAACATTACCCAGGGGGACCCAACTTCGCTGGAGGGGCTGATGGACGCGTTTCGTCAGGCGGAACCTTCGGTGGAGTTTACAGGCCCCGGGGCCGGTGGAGGGGTCGCACCGTGGGACCAGGGTCGCATGGGTGTCAGCCGTTTACGCAGTCTGGGGTTCCGGCCCAAGTACAATATCGTCACCGGCGTGGCAGAGTACATTAAGTGGAGGCGGGAGTTCCCGTTTTTGGACTGAAGAACGTGGGCGACTGTTCCAGTCTCCTTCTGAAGTCGCCGGCTAACCCGGTAGGTTGTACATCTCCAGAGCGTTGTCGCGCAGGATGGCCTTCTTATCGGTCTCGGAAAGGTCGGTCCGGTCCCAGATGCTGTAGAGGCTTTCCGGGTATTCGTGGTCCCAGTGGGGCCAGTCGGAGGCGTAGAAGAGGCGGTTGCTGCCCATAAGCCTGATGACGTCCGGGATCAGCTTTTCGCTGGGTTCGGCGTGGATGAATACGTTGCCGCTCTTGATGTATTCGCTGGGTTCCTTCTTGCAGTTGGGGGTCTCGAACCATCCTCGCTTCTCCCACTCCTCGTCCATACGGTCAAGCATTCCGGGGACCCAACTGCAGCCGCCTTCCAGATAGCCGACCTTGAGGTTAGGGAACTTTTCGAAGACGCCTTCGTAGGTCATGTGCATCATCTGAATCATGTTGGAGACGGGGAAGCCGATAGTGTGGCTCTGGATGAACTTGGTGTAGTTGTTGTATTCCGCCGTGGCGTGGCCGCCGTGAACGGCTATGGTTGTGCCCAGGCGTTCGGCTTCGGCGTATAGAGGGTCAAATCTGCGGTCACCGAGAAGACCGGCGCCGGTGGCTCCGACGAAGATGCCGGAGTAGCCCAACTCCTCCACGCAGCGTCGCATCTCCCTGACGGACTCTTGGATGTCCTTCAGTGGCACCATGGCAACAGACTTGAAGCGTGGGCTGAACCGGAGCCATTCTTCGTAAACGTAGTTGTTGTAGCCCCTGCCGAGGGCAACTTGATAGTCGGGGTCACGGATGCCGGAGTAGCCTAGGAGGACGGTGGGGAAGAGGAAGACAGTTTCCATCCCGCCGGCGTCTGCATTGTCCAGCCAGTCTTGGGGGGTTGGGAAATCGGCGCCTCCGTGGGTGCCAAGCCGGCCGCCCAAGGTTGAATCCATGTAGGACTTGGTGGCGATGACGCTGGCGCTGGTGCCTACGATGCCATCCTTGTTGGGGATGTAGCAGTGGATCTGCTTCATCTCTCCGTAGGGACCTTCTATATATTCCCTGAGTCTGTGC
The DNA here is from genome assembly GCA_951812825.1 of uncultured Dehalococcoidia bacterium. GTDB lineage: Bacteria > Chloroflexota > Dehalococcoidia > Lucifugimonadales > JAPULR01. Next base: position 2,324,104 of record OX638324.1, read on the forward strand.
TCCGGTTCGAGGATGTGGCCGTCTCCGTCTACGACGCCAAAGGGCGTTTTCATGGTGAACCTCCCTGATGATGCGGCTGTTTTACATGGCTATTCTACTATTTTACTAGTCCTAACATGGAAGGAGGCCGCACCAGTGGCGGCCTCCTTCCACACCGGGTTTGAGGCATCTAGTTGTATACCGGCACAGCGAACTCAATGTGGCGGACGGGGCCGAAGTTACCCATGTTGGCGTCGTATTCTGCTACGACTTCCGGATCCATGGCTGCTTCCGGCAGTATCCAGAACATGGGGACGGTGCCGTAGTTTTCGTACATTCTCTTGCCGTAGATCAGCTCCAGCTCGTCCAGCCTATCGGCGTCTACGGTCTGCTCGTACTCCTTGTAGTGTTCAAGGAGCACGGGGTCTTGCCAGATTGGGACTCCAGAGAATAGGCCGTTGCTCCAGGTGCCTGAGATGTAGCCGGGGCCAACACCGAACCGGTATCCCACCATGGTCCGACCGTACTGGTAGGACTGGGTATTGCTAATGACGAGGCCGTAGTCAAGGGTGGTGAAGTTAGTCTCCACGCCGATGGCGTTCCAGTAGGGGAGTGTGGCTTCAGTAATGTCGGGAGCCTCCGGGAAGCCTGACATGTTGGGGGCAACTACGACGTTGAGTTCCAGGCCATCGGGATAGCCTGCTTCTGCCAGGAGCATCTTGGCGCGCTCCGGATCGTAGGGATAGGGAGTCCATTCGGGATTGTAGGCGCGGCGGGTGGGCATCATCCCGTGTACTGCCTGAAGGAAGGCGCGGTCGCCCAGGAAGACTTCCCGGATTTCCTCACGGTTGATGGCTATGTTGAGAGCTTCACGCACTCTAACGTCATTGAGGGGATCGTCAGGGTCGTAGTTAGCTCCGTACTCCGATCCCTGGAACTCGATGGGTTCGGGGAAGAAGAGGGGGAATACGAAGAAGAAGGACATGCCCGGGAGCGTGCTACGGACCCGTTTGAATCCTGCGGCAGTAGCACCCTGCATGAGCAGGGCGGGGATGCTGGCAATGTGGGTCTCACGGGCGATGAGTTTTGCCTGCCGAGTGGCGGGTTCGGGAATGTACTGGAATTCCACTTCGGCAAACTCGGGTATCTTCCACCAGTGGTCTTCGTCCGCATCCTTGAAGCGCTCCACTACGAGGCCCACGCCCACGCCGAATTCGGCAAAGGTGAAGGGGCCTGTCCCTATAGGATTATCGGAATAGCCTTCCTCACCTTCACTGTCCCAGTGGTCGGCGTTCAGGATGGGGAAGACAGACGCTTCGGCTACATCCTGGATCAGGAAGGGAGTGGGCACCTGAAGGTTGAACACCACCTGGTAGGGGTCTGAAATGTCGATGTTAGCGGAATCGCCTACCCAGTTGTCCCATGTTCTCTTCCGGTAGCTGAGGCTGGACTCAAGGGTTGTAACGTCGAAGGAGCGGCGTACGTCCTTGGAGGTGAACTCAGTTCCGTCATGGAACATGACGCCCTCGCGAAGGTCGAATGTCCACGTTTTTCCGTCGGGAGACATGGACCAATCAGTGGCCAGCATGGGCTCATAGGCTTCGGTATAACGGTCCATCCAGAGAAGCTGGTCGTATATGGTGCGGAGTACGCCGGTGGAACTGCCGCTGTTTTGGGTGTGGTACATGGTTGTTTGAGAGCCCGGGGGTGAAATGGCGACCATAAGTCGGGAGACAACGGGCACCTTTGGGGCCATTGTTGCCGCTGGAGTTGGGGTAGGCGCCGCCGTCGGCGCAGGGGTGGGTGCGGGAGCAGGGACAGGCGTAGCCACAGCCGCACGCACAATGCGTTCCACATCGGCCTGGGTTAGAGGGTCAGGCTGTGCTGCTGCTGCTTCCGCTAACGCCGCGCCAATGGCTGTGGTGACTTCTTCTTGATTCACGCCTTCGGCAGCGGCAGCAGCCACCGCGCTATCCACCATGGCCTGGATCTCAGCGCTGGAGATTCCTTCCGGTGCGCTCTGGCTCACCGCGTTTTCGATGAGGGAGCGAATCTCGTCTTCCGAAAGTGGCGGTTGCATTTGGGCCATTGCGTCAAGCATGGATTGTTCGAGCCGACTAATCTGGCTGGCTAATGGCGCGATGTCAACCGGTGTGGCAGTAGGCGCCGGCTGGGTCGATGGCTCAGGCTCATCGTCTCCGCAGCTTAGGATTAGAAGGGACAGCACCAAGAGGGCTGCCAGGGTTGCCAGTATTGTGAGCTTAGATGGCTTTACGTATTGCAACATAGTTGTCACCTATCCTGTAGTAATTTCGTTGAACTGTTCGTTACAGGCAACTTTTATCAAGTGTGGATTCTGGGGAGATACTACATTAGCGAAATTTGGTAGTCAAGCTTCGGAAAATGACGGCTATGCTCTGCGGATTGACGATTGGGGGAGTTGAAATTGACCAAACGGAAAGAGGGACAAAGGGAACGATATGATCAGATGAGTGATAGCCAGCTGCAATGAGAGTAAAATCGGCAGAAAGAGAAAGGGCCGACCCGTTGCGGGTCGGCCCTTTCTTGGCGTTCTTTTGGAACGCGGGGGTTTATTGCTGATACACGGGTACGGTGTACTCGTGGTGTCGCACTGGGCCCATGTGAAGCATGTTAGCTTCGTAACTCTGTAGAACACCAGGATCGTAGCCCACCTGAGGGAAGAGGAAGAAGAGGGGGATGATCAGGTGGTTGGCGTACATCCAGTCACCCACGCGGTGAATTCCAGCCAGCATAGTGTCGGCAGTTACCTGTTTCCGAAGGTCGACGTAGAGTTCGTCCAGTTCAGGATACTCCCAGACGGAGGAGCCGCAGCCGCCGCCGACGTTGCTCATGGGGAAGCACCAGCCGAGAGGAGCCGGGCCTGTGGCGTAGCGCATCATGAAAACCGTGCGTCCCATTTCGCGCTCCCGATTGAGGCGCAGGACTTCAGCGAACTCCACCACTTCGATGTCTGCTGAAAGGCCTATGGCGCCCCAGTCCGAGTGTATTGCCTCGCCAACGTCTGGGCCTTCGGGGACCCCAGCCATGTTGGGGGCCATCATGAGACGGAAATCAAAGCCTTCGGGATACCCAGCATCGGCCAGAAGCTGCTTAGCTCTATCCGGGTCATATGCGTAGGGATAGCCGTTGCCCGCGCAGCCGGTGCCGCCATCAGGACCTGGGTGTGGGAACCATTCGTCCTTACAGTCGAAGCGGTAGGGCGGGACATTGTGAATTGCCTGGGGAATAGCTGCGTCGCCCCAGAAAGCCTTGCGGATAGCGTCCCGGTTGATGGCGACGTTGAGGGCCTCACGAACCCTGGGATCCCTCAATGGATCGTCTGCGGAGTAGCTAGGTGCAAGCGGTTCTGTTTCACCGGTTCGGGCACCAGCCAAAACCGTCGTGGGTTGATCGTAGTACTGGCCGCCGATGAAGGCGTAGATGTAGAAGCCCGGCAGGGTGCTAGTGGCGATCTGCAGGCCTCTCTGCACTGCCTCTGGAAGCTGAGTACGGGGAACGTCCGCAAGTGCAACTTCCCTGGTGAGAAGTTTGGCCAAGCGAGTCGAGTCCTCCTTAATGTAGAAGAACTGGAGCTCGTGGAACTCCGGAGTCTTGCGCCAGTGGTCTTCCACTCTCTCGTGGAGAATGTGGGAGTCAATGACTATCTCGACGAACCGGAACGGTCCGGTGCCAATGGGACGCTCGTGGTAGCCGTCAAGTCCAACGAGGTCGGTATAATCTTTGCTAATTATGCCGGCTACCCACTCTTCAGCCATCCAGAAGTCAATGAGAGGTTCGGGCTTGTCCAGATTCCAGACGATCTCATAGTCGTTGACGACTTCGAAGTTGCTTTCCGCAACGCCCAAGTCTCTCCAGATGGAAGCGCTAGCGAGTGAGTCGTCACGTGCCAGCACCTGAACCGTGTGGATGACGTCCTTCGCGGTGAACTCTGTGCCCGTGTGGTGGAAGGGGACTCCTTCACGGAGCTTTGCGCTCCATGTCATACCATCGGGCGTAAGGCTCCACTCGGTGGCGAGTTGCTCGTTGGTGAACTCGCCAGAATAGCGGTCCTTGTAGATGAGGTGCTCGTACATGGCCTTCTGGGGGCCAGTGGAGCTCTGGAAAGTTCTGTACATCATGGTCACTTGGTGACCTGGGGGAACCATGGCTACTTTAAGTCGGGGGTCTACGGGAATCTTTGGAGCCATCTCGGCCGCAGGAGTCGGCGTGGGAGCTACTGTAGGCGCGGGTGTGGGCGGAGGAGCAGGTGTAGGCACGGCTGCTCGCACAATCCGTTCCACGTCTGCCGGGCTCAACGGTTCCGCCTGGGCGGCTTGCGCTGATGCCAGAGCCTCACCAATGGCTGTGGTAACGTCTTCCTGGCTAACGCCTTCGGCTGCCGCGGCGGCTACAGCACTATCTACCATCGCCTGAATTTCGGCGCTGGAGACGGTGTCCGGAGCGTTCTGTATCACAGCATTCTCGATAAGGGAACGAATTTGGTCTTCGGACAGGGGCGGCTGAACTTTTGCCACCTCTTCACGAATGGTTTGTTCGAGTTGGGAAGTTAGTCCGGATACATCAACGGTAGCGGGGGCAGGCGCGGGCGTTGTTTCGTCCTCGTCGTCGCCACCGCAGGCCAGGATCACCAGCGATAAAACCGCCAGAGCCGCTATGGCCAGATATACTGATTTCATGCCTTTCGTCATAGACTTGATACCCCCTTCTAATTGGATTTTGAAGGTCTGGAAGCTGAGATTCCTGCAATGGCGTCGCATTGACATAGCTCCGCCCAGATAGGAAAATCAGCGTACCTTGGCGGTGACGCTAGCACCCATCAATAGGTTTGTCAAGGAATGATGTCAGGCCCCAGAGAGGCTTGCGATGGGGGCCTCGAAAACCGCAATAAAGTGGACAATCAATATCGCTTTTCGTCAATCAGGAGGACTTAATTATGGTCGCACAACCCGACAAGAAAGCACTCTTCAATGAGGCGAGGTTCCGACGGCTGATGGACGAATCGGACCTGGCGGCAGTGATTGCCACCAGTCCGGCGAACATAACTTATGCGTCGGGATATCACAACATCGACATGAAACTGCTTCCTGAGCGGATGAAGGCTGTCATTCTACCAAGGGACGGTGAGCCGATTCTGATGTTGAACGGCAACAAGAACACGGTCGACACGTTCATCGATGACGTTCGCCGGTACGCGCTCTATGAGGGAGTGAAGGACCCCGGGCTGTGGAGCCTGGTGGACGTGCTCCGTACGATGGAACTGGTGGATGAGAAGGTGGGCATCGAGATGAGGTACGTCACCGGTCATACGCTGGGGGTGCTTGAGAAGGAGTTTCCGCGGGTGCGATGGGTGGGGGCGGACGACATTCTGGAGCGGACTCGGCAGGTGAAGACGGAGGCGGAGATTGAGCTCATGCGTCATGCGGCAAGGGTAACGGACCGGGCCATCGCTATGGCTTATCGTTCGGCAACGCCTACGGACACGGAGAAGTCGGTGGGTGACGCGATGAGCTACAACGTGATGAGGTTCGGGGCGGACATTGTGGCCTTTAACATTCTTGCCTCCGGGAAGCGTATGACAGCGGGCCACCACACGGGCGCGGCGGTGCCTCTCGAACAGGGCAGCCTGATGCGGTGTGACTTTGGCGCCAACTTCCAGGGATATTACAGCGACCTGGCCCGACTGGCGGTGGTGGGAAAGTCGGATTCCCGGCAGAAGGACACCTACGCGCGATACCTGGACGTTCATCACCGGACCCTGGACTTCGTCAAACCCGGTGTGACGGGCGAGGAGATTTTCGACTTTGCCTGTGGCTTGTACAAGGAGCACGGGTTGAGTCTTCCGATGATGGGCGGGCACAGTATTGGGCTGATAATCCATGAGCGTCCCGTGATCATTCCAGGGGACGATTGGGAGGTGGAGGAGGGGATGACCATGTGCATCGAAACGGTGAGTTCCGTGGAAGAGCACAACGAACACTACCACCTGGAGGACATGATAGTCGTCAGGAACAAGGGGGTTGAAGTGCTCTCCGACTACACGCCCCTGGAATCGCCAATAGAGATTATCTAGCGGAGGCGGCGAGGCGGTAAGGCTGGTCGTCGTCTAGAAGGCAACGAATGCTCAAACAGTTTCAGATTCCCCAAGAGAACGTGGTGCGCGTAGACCACAACCGGCTGCGGGAGACAACCAAAGCATTATTCGTGGGTCACGGAGTCCCAGAGGCCGACGCGGAGATTGGTGCGGACGTGCTGGTGAGGGCGGACCTTCGAGGGGTGGATACTCACGGAGTGTCCAACATGCTGCGCCACTATTTGAGTGACTTCAAGAATGGGGTGATCAACCCAACGCCTGAGATTCACATCCTGCGAGAGACGGCGGCGACGGCTAACCTGCACTCGGACGACGGGCTTGGGGTGATAGTTGCGCCCAAGGCCATGGATCTGGCGGTTGAGAAGGCCAGGAACGCGGGAGTTGGTATGGTCACGGTGGCGTTTGGACGGCATCTGGGAATGGCGTCTTACCATGCCATGATGGCGATGGAACACGACATGATTGGTCTTTGCGTGACGAATGCAGGGCCGCGTGTGGTCCCCACGTTCGGGGCGGTGCCGAGGCTGGGTACGAACCCCATTGCGGTGGCGGCGCCGGCGGGAACGGAGCCGCCCTTCGTGTTCGACGTGGCGACCAGCGTAGTCGCGGGGAACAAGATAGTTATTGCGCAGAGGCTGGGAAACAAACTGCCAGGCGGCTGGGTTGCGGAGGCTGATGGTTCGCCCATCATGGGAGATTCGGACCCACCCTCGGTGGACGTGGCGGCGCTGCTTCCGCTGGGGAGCAAACGGGAGACGAGTTCCCACAAGGGTTTTGGACTGGGGTGCGTGGTGGACATTCTGAGCGGGATACTGTCGGGAGGCGGGTACAGCATGTTTCCGGGAAGGCCGTTCAATCATCACATGGTGGCGGCGTACCGGATTGACGCTTTCTCCGACGTGGACGACTTCAAGGCTATGATGGACGAGTTCTTGCAGACGTTGAAGGCGACGCCGCCCGCTCCGGGCCACGACAGGGTGATCGTGCCCGGGGAGCCAGAGTGGGAAACAGAACAGGAAAGGCTGGCCAACGGCATTCCCCTTCATCGAGAGGTTATCGACTGGTTCCGCGTAACGTGCAATGAGATGGACATCCTCTACGGGCTGGAGTAATTTTTCCCTGGTAAGACAAGAGTCTTTATCCAAATAGTCTCATACTTTCACGATGGAACCTTGAGAGAGGTTGTGTTTGGTTCAGAAGGACGCGTTTCCAAAGATTACTGAGCGGGGGTTAGACCAGCTGCGGCGGGTGATGAACGTGGAGCTGGAGGCGCGCGACCCCTTCAATCGCTACGCATCTCCGGACACGATACGTCACTTCGCCCACGCCATCGGCGACGATAATCCCCTGTTCACCGATGAGGAGTATGCCGCTTCTACACGCTGGGGAGGGGCGGTGGCGCCGCCGACCTTTCTGTTCAGCTGCTTTGGGCGGGGCGCGCCACAGGGTCTGAGGGGGATTCATAGCATGTGGGGTGGGGCTTCTTTTGAGATGCACAGACCGATAGTGTCGGGGACGCGGATTTTCGGTACGGTGGCGCTTACGGGTCTTACGCCCAAGGAGAGCCAGTTTGCTGGCAAGACCATTCTTCAGGAGCACGTATACACCTTTACGGATGGAGGAGGGGAACTGCTGGCTAAGGTGAAGGAGTGGCACTTGCGAACGGAGCGGGACACGGCACGGCGTCGAGGGAAGCATCGTCGTTTGGAGCCCGCCAGCTATTCGCCGGAGGAGATCGAGCGGATATTTCTGGACTATGAGAAAGAAGAAATTCGTGGGGCGGAGCCGAGGTTCCTGGAGGACACATTGGTGGGGGAGAAGCTTCCGCCGGTGGTAAAGGGGCCGCTGCGAGTGACGGACAACGTGGCGTGGAAGGTGGGGTGGGGGTTTCGTCCGTTTGCCTACGCCCACAAGCTGGGAGTGGACTACTACAGGAAGCATCCAATGGCGTTTATTCTCAACGATCAGGGGGTGCCGGACGTGCCGGAGCGGGTGCATTGGGATGAGAACTTCGCCCGGAGGGTGGGTGTGCCTACGTCGTACGACTTCGGCCCTCAGCGGGTGGCATGGCTGGGGCAAGTGGTGACGAACTGGATGGGAGACGACGGGTTCATCGCGAGCTTTTGGGGAGAGGTGAGGCGGTTTAACCTGGTGGGGGATACCCACTGGTTGAGAGGAGAGGTGACGGGCAAGGAGGAAGGGGAGGGACAGCGCTTTGTGACGGTCGCATTATCGGGTGTTGACCAGCGAGGTGAGGAGACAATTCGTGGAGGGGCAGAGGTGGCGCTCCTTTCTCGTGAAGGGCGATAGGGGGCGAAGTCCAGAGTAGATGGGCAGGATGACTATGGGAGTCGGCGCACCTCCGCTGGAAGGGATTCGCGTTCTCGACCTATGCCAACCGGAGGGTCAGTTGTGCGGGCGGTTGCTGGCGGACTTAGGTGCGGAGGTGATTCTGGTGGAGCCGCCCGGAGGAGATTCGGGTCGTGGACTAGGGCCTTTTGCCGAGGGGGTGGCGGCGCCGGAGAGTAGTCTGTCGTTCGCCTATTTCAACGCAAACAAGAAGAGCATTGTGTTGGACTTGAGGGAGCATGGGGGTCGGGACCGGCTCAGGGAACTGTCTAAGGATTTTGACGTTATCCTGGAGACGTTTGAACCGGGTGTGATGGAAGAGTGGGGGTTGGATTATCCTCAGCTATCTAAGGACAATCCGGAGCTAGTGATTGCTTCTATCACCGGCTTTGGGCTGTGTGGGCCATATAGTGGCTACAAGGCCCCAAGCGTCGTGTGCTCGGCGGTGGGGGGTGTCATGTACCTGTGCGGATCGGAAGATAGGCCGCCTCTGGCAGAGCTTGAGGACCAGCCCTATCATCTGGCCTCGGCCTTTGCGGCTACAGGAGTTTTGCTGGCGTTGAGGCAGCGTGAATCGACGGGCCGGGGCCAAATGGTAGAGATCTCGTGCCAGGAGGTTCAGGCGTTCCAGCAGCATATTCTGGTGAACTACAGCGCCAACGAGAACGTGCTGAAGCGGGCGGGCAGCCGGACTCCGGTGGGTGGAGGGATGCCCTACGGGATCTACCCAACCAGCGACGGATATTGTCATCTGGTGGTGATTGCCACGTCGCATTGGCGGAGCTTTGTCGATTGGATGGACGAACCCGACGCCCTCATGGACGACCTGTGGGACAACAGGCACATTCGGATAGCCAATCCGGACTTGATTGAGCACCTGACGGGCGAGTTCACCCGGAAGTTTACTAAGGCGGAGTTCTTCCGTCAGGGCCAAGCGCGGCGGGTGACGACAGCGCCCGTCAATACGCCCGAGGAGTTTGTTGGCGATCCGCACGTGAGGGACGTGGGGTTGTTCGTGGAGGTGGAGCATTCTGCGTTGGGAAGGAGCAGGCTGGTTCGACCACCGTTCCGTCTGAGCGCCTCGCCTGCGATCATCGAGAAAGGTGCGCCGTTGTTGGGAGAGGACACGGAGGAGGTTCTAGGAGGAACATCTGTAGGAGGGCCAAGAAGTGTTGGAAGTCCAATATTGGGCCAGAATAGCCCGCGTAACAGTGCAGAGTCGGGACCGTTATCGGGGGTAAGGGTGTTGGACTTCAGCCAGGCGGTGGCGGGGCCTGTGTTGACGCAGCTGCTGGCGGCCTTCGGTGCTGAAGTCATCAAGGTGGAGTCGGAGTCGCACCAGCAGCGGGGAAGGACGCGAGAGGGCATGGACCCGAGGATTGTGCTCCAGCAGCGGGTGACGTTTGCCGACATGAATCGCAACAAGCGGTGCATCACCATCAACATGGGCACACACGAAGGTCGGGAGATTGCGAGGCGGTTGGTCCCGCATTGCGACGTGGTGGTGGAGAATTTCAGTCCGCGGGTGATGGACCGGTGGGGGTTGGGCTATGAGGGGCTGCGGGAGTTGCGAGATGACATAATTATGATGCGCCTGCCCGGATTTGGGCTTTCCGGCCCCTACCGGGACTATGTGGGGTTGGCGGCTGTCGCCATGGCGGTTACCGGCATGTACCATCAATGGTCTTACAATGACGGGTCGGAGCCGGCGGGGCCTCCCGTGTGGGCACCGGACTATCTGAGCGCGGCTTTTGGCGCAATGGCTCTTCTGGCGGCCCTGCGATATCGACGGCGCTCGGGGGAAGGACAGCTAATTGAATTGAGCCAGATGGACGCCACGGCCTATGTTATGGGGGCATCTTACCTGGACTATTTTGTTAACGGACGGAGTAAGGAGCCTGTGGGAAACGGGCATCCACAGTTTGCGCCACACGGCGTGTATCCGTGTCGGGGTGAAGACCGATGGTGTGCAATAGCGGTCACATGGGACGAGGAATGGGAGGCGCTGGTTGCGGCGATGGGAAGTCCGGCGTGGGCAAGGAATGGTGGATTGGCCACAGCCGAGGGTAGACTGCGGGAGAGGGAACGGCTGGACAAACTTATTGGAGAGTGGACGCGAGAGCGGTCTGCCAATGAGGTAATGGAGGCGCTGCAGCTGACCGGGGTGCCTGCCGCGTTGGTGCAGGACGGCAAGGACTTGTTCAGGGACCCGCATTTGAGGGCGCGGGGATTCATGAAGGCGATCGACCATCCTTTGACGGGGGCCGTTGAGTATCCCGACGTGCCCCTTCGATTGTGGGAGACGCCGGGACGCTTGGAGTGGTGGCATAGGATGGGTGAGGACAACGGGTACGTGTTCGGGGGGATTTTAGGGATGAGCGAGGCGGAGATTGCATCTCTGCGAGAGGCGGGGGTGTTGAAGTGAGGGGTAAAGGATGAACATGACGGGGGTTCCAACGGGTTCGCTGCAGGGCGTGCGGGTGCTGGACCTGACGCGGGTGCTGGCGGGGCCTTTCTGTACGAGGTTGATGGCGGACATGGGGGCGCACGTGGTGAAGGTGGAGCCGCCGGGGGGCGACGCGGCGCGGCAGTTTGAGTACATCACACCGGAGGGGGTTAGCGGGTACTTCATGCAGCAGAATTGCGGCAAGGAGGATATCTGCCTGGACTTGGCGCATCCCGGGGCGAGGGAGGTGGTGGACCGGCTGGTACGAGTGTCGGACGTGGTGGTGGAGAATTTCAGGCCGGGTGTGATGGGGCGTTTGGGGTTGGACTACGAGAGCCTGCAGCAGTTGAATCCGTCAATAATCTTGTGCAGTATCAGCGCCTTCGGGCAGAACAGCCCGTACGCTCATCGGGCTGCCGGCGACATGGTGGTGCAGGCGATGAGCGGCATAGCGTCGCTGACGGGTGATCCGGACGGACCGCCGCAGACGGTGGGGATGTCGATGAGCGACACCAGCGGCGGGGTGCATGCATTCGGGGCTATCTGCGCGGCGCTGTACCACCGGAGCGTCACGGGCAGAGGGCAGTTCATTGATCTGGCGCTGGCGGACTGCATTCTATGGCAGAACGAGTGGGCAAGCCAGTATCTGTTCCTGAGTGGAGGTGAACAGGTCCCACGGAGATATGGGAATCGACGGCCAATTCTGATACCCGGCAATCTATTTCGGGGTAAGGACGGCTGGGTGGCGATTGTGGCGTCGACGGACCCGGGCTGGCGGAATCTCACGGAGGCGATGGGACTGTCGCATTTGGCAGAGGATGGCCGGTTCGTGGACAGGGTGGCTCGGATGGCCCATCGTGATGAGCTGGAAGCGATAGTTGAGGAGTGGGTAGGGTCCTTCGAGTCGGTACAGGAGGTGGAGGAGTTGCTGGCGGACCGGGGAGGCGTCCAGTGCGGTCGGGTGCGTTCCTGGAAGGAGATGATGGAGGATGAACACGTGGAGCGTCGGCGGCTGGTGTCGTCGGTAGAGGACCCGCTTATGGGCGCGACTCCGGTGATGAACTCGCCGTTCAGGACGGAGGGCGTGAGGTCTGAGGCGCGGGGGCCGGCCCCGCTATTGGGACAGCATACGTACGATGTGCTGGGGGAGCTGCTGGGGTGCTCGAACGGGGAGATTCTGGAGATGATTAACGCCAATTCGGTCCATGCAGACCCGGTAGTGATGATGGAGCTGGTGCAGAGGCTGATGGAGGGGTAGTGGGGAGGCGAGCGGTTCGCGAACCGCTCGCAGGGGTGGTTTACGGGAGAAGTGGGTGTGTGTGATCTCGTTCAGATAGATATGAGACGGATGGAGTTGTAAGGGAAATAGAAAGGGACCATCCTTTGGGTGAGATAGACCGAAGGAGGTCCCTTTCATGAGGGTAGTAGGACTACCCAAATCATTCTATCAGCTTTCGAAGAGGACACCAGCACAGCTGACGTTGAAAGCGCAAGATCGGATGAGGTGGGTGAGTGGCTGGAATAGGTTGAGGCAACGGGGAGTGACGGCATCGGAAGCAGCAGAGGCACTGGGACTGTCACGCTGTAGCCTGTACCGGTGGGACAAAGCCCTCAGGGAGGAAGGGCCGGCGGGCTTAGTAGACAAGAGTCGACGACCCAAGAGGGTGAGGCGGCCTACGTGGACTGTTGAGTTAGCTAGGGCAGTGCTAAAGCTGAGGGAAGAGTATCCTAGATGGGGGAAGGACAAGCTGGCGCCGTTGCTCAGGGATAAGGGCTGGGAGGTGTCCACATCCATGGTGGGCCGCATTCTGACTCGCTTGAAGGCCCGTGGGGTGTTGAAAGAGCCGCCCCGTGACGGTATATCGGCCCGTAGGCGCACGCGTCCGCGTCCCTATGGGGTACGGAAGCCGAGGGAGTATCAGGTCATAGAACCGGGGGACATCGTGCAGGTGGACACTTTGGACGTGCGCCCTCTGCCTGGCATGGTGCTCAAACACTTCACCGCTCGGGACATGGTCTCCAGGTGGGACGTGCTGGAGGTGCACACAAGGGCCACGTCCACACTGGCGGCCCGGTTCCTTGAGTCCATGCGGCGACGGTTTCCCTTCCCCATCAAGGCAGTTCAGGTGGATGGAGGCTCCGAGTTCATGGCGGACTTCGAGACCGCTTGCCAGAAGTTCGATATCAAACTCTTCATACTGCCGCCGCGCTCTCCCAAGCTCAACGGCCATGTGGAGCGGGCCCAGCGTACTCATACCGAAGAGTTCTACGAGCTCTATGATGGCGAACTGGATGTCTCTACCCTCAACCGGGCTCTGCTCAAATGGGAGCAAATCTACGACACCTTCCGACCTCATCACTCCCTGGACGGACTAACCCCTTTGCAGTATCTTCTCCAGTGCCACCCATCCTTGGTCCCTTCTAATCTGTCTCACATGTACTGAACGAGTACAGTGTGTTGCATATTGGGGGCAATGGGCATATCATTTCGTGGACTGGCTTGCCAGTCTATTCGCCAGAAATCTAGGAGGAATTTCAATGGTAAAGTCTGCCGAAACCTTGGAACGGCTTTTTGTTGAGAGCCGGCCCAAATCCGCCGCGCTGTTCGAGAGCGGCAAGGACGTAATGCCCGGCGGAGGCATGAAGAGCCTGGGCTATTCTCCGCCTCTCTATATCGAAAGAGCCGAAGATTGCTACCTGTACGACATCGACGGCTACCGTTACGTCGACTGGATCAACAACGCCTGCACGCTGGTGCTGGGACACAGCCCGACGGGTGTGGTTAACGCGCTAACCGACATTGTGCAGAACGGTATTGTGTTCGGCGCGCCCAACACCTATGAGAAGCCGATTGCAGAGCATATCTGCCAGCGTATTTCGTCCATCGAGAAGGTGCGCTTCACCAACTCGGGCACGGAGGCGGTGATGAACGCGCTGCGGCTGGCCCGCGCGTATACGGGGAAGCCGAAGATCGCCAAGTTCGAGGGAGGCTTCCACGGCACCACGGACGACGCCGAGATAAGCATTGCGCCACCGCTGGACGAGGCGGGCTCCGACGAGGCCCCGAACGCGGTGGCGGAGTACAAGGGGATTAACCAGGGAACCATCGACAACATTGTGGTAATGCCCTACAACGACTCCGAGGCCGTGGACCTGATTCTGACGGAGAACCAGGAAGAGATTGCCGCAGTGATCTACGACCCGAAGTCGGGCAACTATGAGATTCCTCACGAGTTCCTGCGCTTCGTCGTCGACAAGTGCAAGGAGTTGGGGATTCTGTTCATCATGGACGAGGTGAAGAGTCTACGGGTCTCCTACGGCGGCTTTCAGGAGCTGGCGGGAGTGGACCCGGACATCACCACGCTGGGCAAGCTGGTGGGCGGCGGAATGCCGGTGGGCGCCTTCGGCGGGAAGTCTCACATCATGGACATGATGAGCGGCGCGGGCGGCATCAGTTCCGGCGGGACGTACTCGGGGAATCCGATGACGCTGGCGGCGGGACTGGCCCACATGGAGGAAGCAACCCCCGAGGTGTACGAGCACCTGAAGGCGTTGGGGGAGAGGCTGAGACAGGGGCTGGAGGACGTGTTCACACGCTCCAACGTAGCGGCGCGGGTAGTCTATACGGAGAACATCATGAGCGCGCACATGACGGCGGACCCGGTACGGAATTACCGGGACATTGTGAAGTTCGACCGGGACATGCGGCGTCGGCTGATGCTGGGGATGTTCCTGGAGGGGCACTACGCCCGTGAGCTTCAGGAGATGACGACTTCCGCTCCGATGACGAACGAGACGGTGGACGACTTCCTTGCTTCGCTGGAGAAGGTGCTGAACGACAAGGAATAGGTACGACCAGCAGCAACTTTGGAGGGGTCGGCGTTGTACCGCCGACCCCTTTTCTATTGCTGAGGGAAGGGGTCTTGCTGGCTGGCGAAGGCCTGGGACTCGGATATGGAGATGCCGCGGCTTGTTTTGCCTTCCCAAAGGCTTTTGACGTAGGTGAGGACGGCGACGATTTCCTGGTGGCTGAGGGTTTCACCAAGGGCGGGCATGACGGTCTTGTAGCCGGGAACGGCGAATTCGGCGCCGCCGTCACGGACGATGCGGTAGAGGAGACCGTCGGAGTGGTGCCAGGTGTGACCGTCGCCGTTGAGCGGGGGCGCCGGCAGGGAGCCGTCGGCGTTGCGGATATGCCAGTTGGGTTGGCCTTCGCCGTTGACGCCGTGGCAGCCGGCGCAGTTGGTCGCGAAGAGAGTGCGTCCTGAGGGAGCGGAGGGGGAGGGGGACTGTGGCGCCGGGCCATTTGCGTTCTGGGATGAGGAGCAGCCCCAGAGGGCGACTGCGGCGAGGATGAGGATTAGGAGGATGAATAGATTCTTCACTTCGGAATGCTCGTTCAGAAAGACAGATAGGGGGTGGTTGGATGAGGGCCAGGGCGGTTCGCGAACCGCCCCTACATGCCCGCCGAATCAAGGACAGAGCCGTGCTCAGGCGGGGTGGATGCGCTGGTGGAGGCCGAGGCGGACGTCGGTGGTTGCAGCGTGCATACGCTGTGCCCATTCGGTGCTGTTGGCGGCTTTGACATCGGGGTGGGCGATGGCGTCGGGGTCGTCGAGTTCGTAGATGGCAATCCACTCCGGGTCGAGGCAGGGGGTGCGGGGGTGGAGGCCGGCGCGGCGGCCCAAGCGGGCGCTGCGGAAGCCGGGGACTTTCATCATCATTGGGATGTGTTCGTCCTGGTGCCACCTGACGAGCTGGTCGGCGTTCTCGGGGGAGACGTCCATGCGGATCGTTATGAGGTAGTTGCTCTGGACGGCGCCCATGGACCTGGCGGGGTCTCGGGGTTCTTCGAAGTCGCGGGGAGTGTCGGCGATGTTGGCCGTTACAAGCTGGTTGTAGAGGGAGGCGGAGTGGTTGGAGAAGCCGTGGCTGAGTTTTGGCCCCCAGTCGTCGTTTATGCGGACGTTCTTGTAGGCCTGGGTGCTGAGGAGATCGATGTTGGGGAGCTCGTAGAGATGGAGGTACTGGGGTTCTCCCTTGAGGGAGCGGAAGCGGACGGCGCTGAGGAAGCCGGAGCCGAGGAGGTCGGAGATGTGGCGGGTGTTGTTCCAGAGGTTGGCTTCTTCTGATATTTCGTCCTGCATGTCGAGGCGGATGGTGTAGATGATGGGGAGGTCTGACATGGGTTGGGTTCCTTTCTGTTTCAGTTTGGGTGGGAGTCATCCCCATCCTAACCTTCCCCCATCAAGGGGGGAGGGACTAAGGGAAAGGGGTATTGGGGGATTAGTCGGTGGCGCGGGCTCCGTCTGTGGAGCGCATACCCTGGCGGTAACCGGCGATGATGCCGTCGGCGTTCCAGCGCTGGGTCTTGTCCCAGGCGCGCTGGATACTGGCGTTGGCACCCGTGAGGGCGGGCATTACGTAGCGGGCGAAGAGTTCCATGCTGTGGTACATCTTCTGGGTGGAGGCCCACTCGTTGATGGTGATGAGGAAACCGCCGGCGCCACCGGCTTCGTCGAAGAGAGCCTGAAGCTGGGAGGCGACGTCGTCCGGGTCGCCTACGATCCAGCGTCGGTTTCGGACGACTTCCTCAGCGGTAAGGTCGTCGAAGGGCTGGTCGGCATAGGTCTGGAACTGGCGCTGGCTACCGTTGCCGAAGTTGTAGCTGACTGAACTGAGGATACCGTCGCTAACGTCGGCCATGGCCTGCTCGCGGGTCTCGCCGACGTGGACGTAGTGGACGAGGCGCCAATCGTCGCGGTTGACGGTCTTGCCGGCCTCGGCGGCGGCGGACTCAACAACGCCCCACTGCTGGGAGAGGGGGATGGAGCCGGCGATGGCGGAGTTGACCAGGGACCAGACGGGGAGGCCGTGGCGTCCGGCCTGGGTGAGGCTGTTGACGCTGCCGGAACTGGCCATGGCGACGGGTAGTCGGGGCTGCTGGTAGGACTTGACCATGAGCTCCATGTCTCTAAGCTGCCAGTAGTCGCCTTCGTAGGTGATGGGGCCGTCGGATTCGAGGAGCTTGATGATGATGTCGAGGGACTCGTTGGACATGGGACGGACCTGGTCGACGGAGAGTCCGAAGAGCATGAGGTCGGTGGCGAGGACGCCGGGGCCGACGCCCATGACGAGGCGGCCGCGAGTGAGGTGGTCTAGGAAGGCCATGCGCTCGGCGACGTGGAAGGGGTGGTGGTAGGGGAGGTTGATGACGCCGGTGCCGAGGGTGATGCGCTTGGTCTTGGCGGCGGCCATGGCGATGAAGATGTCCGGGGCGGGGATGGTCTCCCATCCGGCGGAGTGGTGCTCGCCGATGAAGCATTCGTCGAAGCCGAGGTGGTCGACGAACTCGATGAAGTCGAGGTCGCGCTCGAAGGCGAGGGTGGGATTTTCGCTGGGGTGATGCAGAGGCATCATGAAGAAGCCGAATTTCATGCAGTTCTCCTAGAGTGGTTGGGATTCCGAAAGATTATATCAGAGGGCCGCACTGAGGCCAATTAAGGGGATGTTAAGCGGAGGGCGATGAGGGTGCTATGGTGGAAGGTCCAGAGGAGGCACGGTCAGGTGTTGTAGTGGGATTATTCGTTTCAGCGTGATTCGTTATATTGGGTGGTGGAAACGAAGGGTGTTTTCCTTCGTAAACGGGGATTCGTAATTTGCTGTAGTGAAAACGAATGGCGCATTAACCAGGGGAAGAATTGCCTTTGGAAGGGGCTGGCCAGCGCGGAGGAGGAGTTCAGCGGAGCGTGCCGTGGAGTTGTGAAGTACGGTTATATGTTCCATTTGAGGAAGAATAGCAAGGAATGAGGTTTGTGGCAAGGGGGAAGATGGCAGTAAGGGGGAGTGGGAGAGGGGGCGTTTCTCAGAGTGAAGGAGGGGAGACCCCCGGTCACCAGATTCTTCGTTGGGGGGCCTCCTCAGGAAAAGAGGGGGAGGGGGGAAGGCGAAGAGGGGAGCGGACGACCACAAGGGTCGCCCCTTCGAAGGGCGGCGAACGGAGGGCGTGGGACGCCAGGCACAGGTGGTGAGGGCTACCAGGCGGCGAGGAGGATGCCGATGATGGCATAGGTGATTATGGGGTAGCCGGAGTTGATTAGGAAGAGGCGGAGGCTGCGGCTTTCGAAGCTGTAGGTGGTGGCGTAGGAAGTGGCTATGGCTCCTATGGATACGAGCAGGCCTAGGAGGAGGCCTTCGGCTGCGCCATTTGCCCCCATGCCTTGAATGAGCAGGGCGAGGACGAAGGTGAAGATGAGGGCGCTTATGATGGCGACGACGTAGGGGAGCCATTGCATGGGGGTGCCTTTCATGGCCTCCATGTCTTCCATGGTGAGGCCGACGTCGGCCATCCAGGGCTTGGCCCAGGTGCGGTACCAGGCTGCGCCGAGGAGCTGGTTGATGACGACTCCAACGATGATTGCGAGGTAGTTGAGGGATCCGAGGTCAAGGTTGTCCATTTCCACTCCTTTTGAAGCCGGACTTGCGTTCTTTGCCTTTTTCGGCACAGAGATTATATGAAAAGGGTGGTGAATGCAATGGTGGGATGTGGAGGAGGGAGTCCGCCTCTCGCCGCTCCGCCGTGGGTTCCTGCCTGCGCAGGAATGACGAAGGGGGATGCAGGAATGGCATAGCGGAAGAGGGGGGGACGGAGAGGGGGTCGTTTCTCAGAGTGAAGGAGGGGAGACCCCCGGCCACCAGATTCTTCGTCGCGGGGCCTCTTCAGAAAAAAGAGGGGGAGGGTTTCTATGGGGATAGATTCTTCGGCATCGCTTCGCTGCGCACAGGGTGGCACGTGGGGGGCTAGAGGGGATGGTTGCTTGAAGCTTACTGTGGGGGTAGAATCCCAACGGTAACCGAAGTAGAGAGGCGGGGCGCAATGTTCTTCAATCGCAGACTGTTTGGATTCACCGAGGGAGTAAGGCTGAGGCTTGTGCTGGCTCTCATCTTTGGTCTTCTGACGGCGGCCTCAGGGGTCAGCCGGCTGGCGCTTTCGGGTTACGCGATTGCGCTGGTGATTCGAGGCGCGCCTACAGAAGAGATTATTCTGGCGGTTGTGGGAGTTGTGGCTTCGGCAGTGCTGCGGGGGGTTTTCCAGTACCTGAAGGAGATGACGGGGCACCTGGCGTCGGTGCGAGTGCAGGCGAAGATGAGGCGGGAGTTGTACCAGAGGGCGCTAATTCTGGGGCCCGGAGCGCTGGACCAGAAGCGGGCGGGGGACGTGCTGGTTTCGTTGGTGGAGGGCGTTGACCAGTTGGAAACCTACTACGGGGAGTATCTGCCTCAGGTGGCGGTGGCGGCGCTGACGCCCATCGGGATTTTCATATTCGTGGCGTTCCTGGACGTGCCCACGGCGGCGATTTATCTGGGCTTCGCCCTGTTTACACTGTTTGCCCCACTATTGTTCCACCACTGGAATGCAGTGAGCAGCGCGAGGCGTCGGGAAGTGTACGGAGACCTGAGCGCGGAGTTTCTAGACAGTGTTCAGGGGCTGGCGACGCTGAAGGCGTTCGGTCAGAGCCGGGCCCGGGGCCAGATGCTGGCGTCGAAGGCACGCGACGTGTACCAGAAGACGATGCGGATCCTGTTCATGAACGTGGGCACGACGGGCGCGACCTGGTTCGGCATCACGGCCGGAGCAGCGGTTGCGCTGGGGTTTGGCGCGGTGCGGGTGGCGGACGACTCGATGAGTCTGGCGACGCTGCTGGTGGTGTTGATGCTGGGGGTGGAGGTGTTTCGTCCTCTCCGGGAGCTGACGATGCTGTACCACAAGGGGATGCTGGGGATGTCGGCGGCAACGGCGGTCTTCGACCTGCTGGACGCGAAACCCCAGGTGGAGGACGTGGAGGGGAAGTCGGAAGCCGCTCCTTCGCTACAGCCGACGTTGAAGTTTGAAGACGTTACCTTCGCGTATCCCACGGGTCGTTCGGACGCGTTGAGCAATCTCAGCTTCGAGCTCAAGGCAGGGGAGACGCTGGGGGTAGTGGGACGAAGCGGCGCGGGGAAGAGTACGCTGGTGTGGCTGGCGCTGCGTTTCTTCGATCCATCCAAGGGCCGGATTTTGCTGGGCGGACAGGATATCCGAAGTATGCCGCTTGCGACGCTGAGAAAGCACGTGGCGGTGGTGGCGCAGGATACCTACCTGTTCCACGGAACTGTGGCGGACAACCTGAAGTTGGGGAACCCCGACGCAACCCAGGAAGAGATGCAGGAGGCGGCGAGGGCGGCCAACGCCGACCAGTTCATCACGTCGCTGCCCAACGGTTACGACACGGTAATCGGAGAGCGGGGGATTAGATTGTCGGGCGGACAGCGGCAGCGCATTGCCATCGCAAGGGCGCTGTTGAAGGACGCGCCGATTCTGCTTCTGGACGAAGCGCTTTCCAACGTGGACACGGAGAATGAGTCGATAATCCAACAGGCGTTGAACCGGCTGATGCAGGGCAGGACTACGCTGGTGATAGCGCACAGGCTTTCCAGCGTGATTGCCGCCGACCGGATTCTGGTTCTGGAGGAGGGACGGCTGGAGGAACAGGGCGTCCACCGAGAGTTGATGCGCCAGCGGGGGGTCTACCGGAGCCTTATGGAGGCGCAGATGGAGACGGAGTCGGTGGAGCTTGCGCCGCTTCTAGCTACGGCCACTGCGGAGGATCCGGTGGCGGAAACGTACCACGGAGACTGGACGGGCCAGGGGTCCCAAGAGTATCTGCAGGAGCCGAGCATCATCAGCGCGACGGCGGAGGAGATGAGCTGGTTCCGGGTCTTCGGGCGGCTTCTGAAGCTGGTAAGTCCATGGAAGACGGCGCTGACGTTCACCTTCATTCTGGGAATACTGCGGGTGTTCGTGCTGATTGGGATAGGGGTTACGGGCGCGCTTATAGTGCGTCAGGTGGCGTTGGGCGGAGAGTTTGGCTTATTGTTGGTGGTGCTGGGCGTGATGGCCGTGTTGACGCCGATATTGCACTGGGCGGAGTCGTGGGTGTCCCACGACATGGCGTTCCGGCTGCTGGCCGAGATGCGGATAGCGATGTACGAGAAGCTGGACCCGCTTTCGCCGGCGTACCTGGTGAGGCGGCGGTCTGGAGACATCGTGGGGCTGGTGACGAGCGATATCGAAACGGTTGAATACTTCTTCGCCCATACTATTGCCCCTGCCTTTGTTGCCGTGACGGTGCCTGGGGCGGTGCTGGTTACGCTGGCCATATTCCAGTGGCCGCTGGCGCTGATTCTGCTGCCGTTCCTGTTCCTGGTGGCGCTGACGCCGTTCTATGCGAACAAGACGCTGGACCGGGTAGCGTCGCAGTCTCGCCAGCAGTTGGGGGAGATCAATGCGCACATGGTGGACAGCGTTCAGGGGATGCGGGAGATTGTGGCGTTCGGGCACGAGGAGCAGCGGCTGGCGGAGGTGCAGGAGAACCAGAGGAAGTTTGCCGCCTACCGGATAACGTTTTTCAAACATCTGACGATTCAGAAGGTGGCGATTGAAGTGTGCATCGGGCTGGGGGGCATCGCCGTGCTGGGAGCGGGGGCGTATTTCGCTACGCAGGGGAACCTGACGGGGACATTATTACCTCTGTTGAGCTTAATTGCGCTTTCGTCGTTCATTCCGGTGTCGGAGGTGGCGCAGGTAGGCAAGCAGTTGGCGGACACGCTGGGGAGTTCCCGTCGGGTATTCGCCGTGCATGACGAGCCGGTGCCGGTGCAGGACGGCAAGGGAGTCCACGCACCGCGGGAGGCGGCCCAGGGGTCGGCGGTGGCGTTCGAGGAGGTGGACTTCACCTACGGGCGGGGTCTGCCGCAGGCGTTGAAGCGGGTGGAATTTTCGATTGAGCCCGGACAGACGGTTGCCCTGGTGGGCCGGTCAGGCGCGGGGAAGACGACCTCGGCGCACCTGCTGCTGCGGTTCTGGGACCCGACGGAGGGTTCGATCAACCTGGACCTGCATAATCTGAAGGAATTTGAGCTGGACGAATTGCGTCATTCAATTGCGTTGGTGTCGCAGGATACGTACCTGTTCAACACGACCATCCGGGAGAACCTGAAGGTGGCCAAGCCCGACGCTACGGACGAGGAGATTGTGGCGGCGGCGAAGCAGGCGAACGCGGATGAGTTTATCGCAGCGATGCCGGAGGGCTACGACACCAACGTGGGCGAGCGGGGAGTGCAGCTTTCGGGCGGACAGAGACAGCGGATAGCCATCGCGAGGGCGGTGCTCAAGGGCGCGCCGGTGCTGGTGCTGGACGAGGCAACGTCGCACCTGGACGCGGTGAACGAACGGCTGGTGCGGCAGGCCCTTTCGCGGCTGATGTCGGACCGGACGACGCTGGTGATTGCCCACCGGCTTTCGACGGTTCGGGACGCGGACAAGATTCTGGTGCTGGAAGAGGGAGAGCTGGTGGAGCAGGGGACGCACGAAGAGCTGCTGGCGAAGGGCGGGTTGTATTCGCATCTGGTTTCGGCGCAGGTTCTGCCCAGCGAGGGTGCTAGCGACTGAGGGGCTTTCACTGACCATTTCGGCTAGTTTGGGTGTGGTGCGGCTGATATAATGGCCGCGCCACGGCCCCCGTATTGGGGCATTGGCAGTTTCAGAAAGGACGCTTGCAGAATTCCATGATTTCCATATTTGTGACTATCAACATCAAGCCTGGATTCAGGGACGCATTCGTTGCATCGCTGATGGGGGACGCTCAGGGTTCCGTGAGGGACGAGCCGGGGTGCTTCCGTTTCGACGTGCTTCAGAGCGACGAGAACCCGAACCGTCTGCACCTGTACGAGGTGTATGCAGATCAGGACGCTTTGGCGGCCCATCGAGGGGCGCCCCACTACGTGAAGTGGCGCTCGGAGGTTGAGGAGTGGTTTGACGGGGAGCCGGAGCGGATCGCGACGACGACAGTCTTTCCTTCGGACGAGGGATGGCGGGCGCAGAAGCCGAGGCTGGTCAACTGGTAGGTTCGGCTGACGAGGCGATCCACTTTCCTCCCGGGATTCCAAATTTACATAATGCAAGGTGAGAAATGAATAAGCGTCAAGCGGCGCACCAACACGTCATCGAAAATCAGGCCGGGCACCTGGAGCGGGTTCGGGAGTTCATGGCCCAGCCCAGCGTGAGCCAGGACAACCAGGGGGTGGAGGAGTGCGCCAAGCTGCTGCTTCGGTACTACCAGGAGTTGGGATGCAAGGAGGCGGAAATAGCGGAGACGCCCGTCTTCCCCGCCGTGTGGGGGTACTACGATGCGGGAGCGCCAAAGACGCTGGCGGTGTACAGCTACTTCGACACGAACGTGGTTGGGGACGGCTGGGACCATCCCCCGTACGATGCGGTGGTGGCGCCCCACGGGCCGTTCAAGAAGGTGCTTTACGGTCGGGGGGCGAACAACAAGGGCGCGTTCATGGGCTTCCTGAATGCGTTGGAGTCGATCAAGGCTGCGGCGGGTGAGCTTCCGGTCAACCTGATGTTTGTTTCGGAGGGGGAGGAGTTCGTCGGGAGCGACCACATTCCGCTGCTTATCGACAGATACCGACATCACCTTTCCAAGGCGGACGATGCGATGGTGGCCGGGGCCTGCCAGACCGCTTCAGGGGACGTCACGCTTTTCCTCGGGAATAAGGGGAACCTGCACCTTGAGTTGGAATGCTCCGGGGACCGGTGGGGCAGGGGTCCGGCGGGGGGGCCGGTGCATTCATCGGCGCAGCCCGTGGTGGACCACCCCGTCTGGCGGATGGTGCAGGCACTGTCCACGATGTTCGACCCGGAGACGAACCGGGTGTTGGTGGATGGGTTCTATGACGACCTGGAGGCGCCGTCAGCTGAAGACCTGGAATTGATTGACGGGCTGTCGAAGAGGTACAAGGGGCAGGAACGGAGCGCCATTCCGAGCCTTTCGCCGGGCAAGGTGGAACGCTTCGTGAACGACGTGTCTGGTAGAGACGCGTTTTTGCGGTACTGCTTTGAGCCGACGATGAACATCAACGGTCTGCGGGCGGGGTACACGGGGCCGGGGACGCTGCTGTGGACGCTGCCGAGCGCGGCTTACTGCACCATCGACCACCGGCTGCCGCCGGACATGGACCCGCTCGACATTCGCGACAAGATCCGGGCACATCTGGACAGGAACGGGTTTGAGGACGTGGGGATCAAGGTGCTGATGGCGGTGCCGGCGCAGAAGTTGAGCGTGACGGACGACGTCGCGAAGGCGGGGCTTCGGGTGTTCGATGGGTGGGGGATAGAGCCGACGGTGTGGCCGCGGCGGGGAGCGAGCGGGCCGATGGGGTTCTTCAGCAAGATGCTGGGACTGAAGCTGCTGGGTTCGACGGGGATTGGCTATGCCAGCGGGCATTCGGCGCCTAACGAGTTTCTGGTTATCGAGGGGGACGGAAAGGTCGGGGGGCTTTCGGAGCTGGAGCGGTCCTTTGTGGACCTGCTGTATAGCTATGCGGCGTATCCAGGGGAGTTTTAGGGGAAGGGGCTGAAACTCTGCTTTCCTTTCGATTGGACGCTTGTTTTACTATAGTGGTAAAATCCGGACAGGAAGGTAAGGCAATGTGCAGGAATGAAAGGAGGGGTGGATGAGAGACGCAGGAACGGAGACAAATGAGGCTGAGGGATCTGTGCCAAGTCGACCACGTCGTGAAGCTCGGGAGACGGGACGGCTGGGGAGGGAGATATACAAGCGGGATATTCGCGAGCGCGTGGAGCCGGAGCACGTCGGCGAGTACGTTGCCATTGACGTGGACAGCGGCTGTTGGGCATTGGGGGAGAGTGCGATGGCGGCACGGAAGAGGCTTGTGGAACTTAGGCCGGAAGCTGTGAACGTTCTTCGGGAGCGAATTGGCTATGTGGCTGTGGGCAGCATTGGTGGCGGAGCACCTCGGAGGATGGATTGGTCGAAGGAGTAGTCAACGCTCGAATAGAAGCAACTGTAATGCTCGAAATCTGCGGAGAATCGGGGAGTGCTCAAGAAATTGAGGCCGTATTGGATACCGGATTCAGTGAATCTCTCATCTTGGGGAATGATATGGCATCGGAGTTGCAACTTGAGGGAGTTGGTGTTGATTACTTAACTCTAGCCGATGGCAGTATTGAAAGCTTCGAGGTGTTCAACGTCACTGTGAGATGGGACGGTTTACTGCGACAGATTGAAGCATATGGTGCCCAATCCACTCCGCTGATTGGGATGCGTCTGCTTCATGGGCATAGCGTGTATGTGGATGTGGTGGAGGGGGGACGGGTGGAGATTCGCGGCCTGGGATAGGGACTTTGCGGCTAGGGGTTGGTGATGCGGTGGGCGTGGGTAAGGGTGGGGTTGCTGGGCTGGGACGAGGTTATGAAGAAACTGTAGCCCTGTTCCAGCTGTCGTTCCAGTTCTTCGGGGCTGCCGGAGACGGCGCCGCAGGGGACGCCGAACTCGTTGCAGGTGTTGAGGGTGGAGAGGAGTGCTGCTTGCACTTCGGGGTCTTGGGGGTTGCCGGCAGCGCCCATGGTCACGGAGAGGTCGCCGGGGCCTGCAAGGACGCCGCCGATGCCCTTAACTTCGCGGAGAATATCGGGGAGATTTTTCACGCCTTTGGCGGACTCGCAGATGGCCATGAGGAAGATTTCGCCGTCGGGGTCGAGGGACCAGAGGCCGGCGGAGTCGTAGTATTCAGGGACGGATAGGCCCCAGAAGCGGGCAGCGGCGGTCGGACTCCAGCCACGTTCTCCCCAGGGGTGTTTCGCGCCGCGCTTCTGGGGATATCGGCAGGCGAGGACGGCGGCGCGGGCTGCTTCGACGGTTTCCACCTTTGGAAGGAGGACGCCGTAGACGCCGTGGTCGAGGGTCTGCTTGACGACCCACTGGTTCATTTCGCCGGTGTTTGGGGCGACGCGGACCAGGGGAGTAGGGTTGGCCTGCAGACTGCCCTGGTCGACGATGGCCTTTCGGTTAAAGAAGAACTGGAGGGAGACCTTCAGTTGAGTGAAGTCCATGCCGACGTGTTCATTTTCGATGAAGACGAAGTCGTAACCAGCGGTGGCGGCGTGGGCAATTTCGTCGAGGTTGCCGTTGTAGACGTGGGTGCCGAAGGCGGGTTTTCCTTCCTCGAGGAGTTGGATGAGGCGGTTGAGTCTGGGTTTGTGTGGCATGGATTGGCCTGCTTTTCGGATAAATTGGTTGTGTCATCATACGTTGGGTGGATATGGCAGTCAAAGGGCGGTTTCGATGGCCTCTGGGGCTGTGATAGGATAATTGTGGTTGGATTTTAGACATTTTGAGCCGTCGAGAGGTGATGGTTATGAGTTTGCCGAAAGGGGCTTTGGATGGGATCCGAGTGTTGGACCTGGGGCGATATCAGGCGGGGCCGCGGGCGAGCCTGGTTATGGCACGGTTGGGCGCGGAGGTAATCAAGGTGGAGGGGCCGGGGGGCGATGAGAGCCGCGACCACGGGCCTTTCGTGCGGGGTCAGAGCGCCTACTGGGTGCAGTACAACAGCGGCAAGAAGAGCCTGGGTCTGAATCTTCGCACGGAGGAAGGGAAGGAAGTGCTACGGGGGTTGGTGAAGGTTTCGGACATACTGGTGCAGAATTTTCGGCCTGGGACCATCGCCAAGATGGGCTTTTCCTACGAGAACCTTCGGAAGCTTAACAAGGGCATCATCATGGTCAACGTTTCGGCTTACGGGCAGTACGGGCCGTACAGCAGCCGGATCGGGTTCGACCCCATCGGGCAGGCCATAAGCGGGATGATGATGTTGACGGGGTTTGAGGGAATGCCGCCGATAACTACGGCGAACCCGATTATTGATCGGATCACTTCGCTGCACGCCTGCATCGGCGCGCTGGCGGCGTTGCACGAGCGGGAGACTTCGGGCGAGGGACAGTGCGTGGACGTGTGCCTGGCGGATACGGGTTACACGATGACGGAGATCCAGTGCAGCGCGTTTCTGGGGTCTGGGGAGGATACTCCGAGGAAGGGGAACGGAAAGGGGACGAGCAACGTTTACCAGGCATCCGACGGGTGGGTGCTGCTATCGGCGCAGAGCAACAACATTTGGCCGCGATTCTGTGGGGTGGTTGGCAAGCCCGAATGGGCGGAGGACCCGCGATTCGCCACCCGGTCGTCGCGGGATGCCAATGCGGACGCCATAACGGAGGAGCTGGAGGGGTGGTTTCGGAGCCGGACCGTTGCAGAGGCGGTGGGGGTTATCGCGGACGTGGGTATCCCGTGCCAGGCGGTGAACCGGATACCGGAGGCGGCGACGGACCCGCACCTGCACGAGCGGGAGATACTGAAGGAGGTGCCGGACCCTGTGGCGGGATCGATTCACGTTTCGGGGAAGAACATCAAACTGAGTCGAAGCGGGGCGGTTGTGGGGTCAGCGCCGACGGCGGGACAGCATACGCGGGAGATATTGACGTCTTTGTTGGGGTATTCGGACGATAAGATCGACGGGTTGGAGTCGACGGGGGCGTTGTACACGGGGTTGGAGGCGCGGGAGGCGGTGACGCCGCAGGATGAGTAGGGGATTAGGGTCAGCCGGTTCGTTGGGCGTCGACTTCCGCCAAGAATCCGAGGACGGCGCGATTGAAGGCTTCCGGCTGGTCCAGGTTGGAGAGGTGGCCGGCGTTGGGGATGATTTTCAGTTGGGAGCCGGCGATTTTCTCGTGGATGAGCTTGCAGGCCTCACGGGCAGGGTCTTCGTCGCCGGAAAGAACGAGGGTGGGGGCTCGGATGGCCGAGAGGATGTTGGAATCGAATTCGGGGTGGACGGTGGCGAGGGTGCTGTAGGCGTATCCAACGGGGTCAAGCACGGCGTACATCTCGCGGATGGCGCGTTCGCCTTCGGGGCCGGAGTTGGCGGTACGGCTGATGTTGGGGTTGTGTCGGATGGAGTAATCGGCGACGGCGTCCATCCCTTCGGATAGGGCGAGTTCTACGATGCGGTGTCGCATACGCAGGGCAGCGGGAGGGGTTGGGAGGCCGGATGCGGAGGCGGAGTCGATGACGACGAGGGCGGCGGTGCGGTGGGGAAATAGGAGAGCGAAGCGGGTCGAGATGCCGCCACCCATGGACAGGCCGCCGACGTAGGCTTTTTCGATGCCGAGGTGGTCGAGGAGGGCGAGGAGGTCGTAGGCGGAGTTGCCGCTGCCGTACTGGTCTAGATTGGGCGGACTGTCGGACTGCCCGTGGCCGCGGGGGTCCCAGATGATGAAGCGATACTTCTTCGAGAATTCGGGGACCTGTCCGTACCATTCGGTGGTGTTGCCGCCGAGGCCGTAGGCGAAGACCAGGGGGAAGCCTTGGCCGTAGCTTTCGTAGTGGATGTGAACTCCGTTGAGAAGGGCGGTGGGCATGGAAACTTCCTCCGAGGGTGGTGTGCTGGAATCAGTATAGCATTGTGGGCAGCCGACACTTCCTTCGTGAAGAAAAATGAAGGCAACAAAAAAGAAGCCTTGCGGCTTCCTTTTCGTCAACGCTATCGGGTCCGAACCTGGGTTTGGTTACCAAATAGGTCCTGGGTTGGACCCTGCACAGGGCGATGGTAGGCATTTGCCCGAACCCGACGGCTGAGTGGTTGTTGATGTTAGGGCGCTATTAAAGCGTCGAATCCAGACAGATGCCTACCATCGCCCTCTTAGTTAAACTATGTTCCATACGTCACCTCCTTCGGCTGTTGGAGCCCTGTCAAAATTCCGCGCGAGCGGTAGGATCATGGTAAATCGGGAGAGGGAGGCGTGTCAAGGGGATGGGGGAGGGTGGGGGAGAGATTTGGAGGTGGGGAAACTCCAAGTTTCGACCCTCACATCCCTGATGTGTAAAGTGTATACACACAATGTCGAAATAAGTGGGACAGAGATGGCAAGGGTACAGGTAATAATCCCAGGCGAAGATCAGGATCGGTTCGTGAGGCAGGCACGGAAATAAGGTCTTAGCTTCAGCGCTTGGCTGAGCGAGGCGGCCAAAGAACGTCTGCGAGCGCGGCAAAGAGACGAACGGTTCAAGTCCGTAGAAGATTTGACTCGGTTCTTTGAGGAATGCGATGCCAGGCAGGGGCCGGGGGTGGAGCCGGACTGGGAAGAGCATAAGCGCGTAATCGGAGAATCTCTAATGCGCGGGCTGCCGAAGACATGATTGTTGTAGACACCAATCTCTTCATATACGCGGTAGGCAGGCCCCATCCTCTGGGTTCGCGCGCCCGCGATTTCTTCAACGCTGCTCTCCGGAATTCTCATCCGCTTTGCGCGTCTGCGGAAGTGTTGCAGGAGTTGCTGCATGCGTATTTGCCCATTGGAAGGACGGGGACGTTCGCAGATGCCATTGACTTGATTTGCCGAGCCGGGGTTGAGATATGGACGCTAGACGAAGAGGACGTGATTTTAGCGCGGGGACTCTACAAACAATATCCAATGCTGGAGGTGAGGGACTTGTGCCATCTGGCAAGCTGCCGAAGGCGTGGTGTAGTAGAACTTAAGACGTTTGACAAAAAGCTGGAGAAGGTGGGCACTGAGGTCTTGGGTGGCGGTTGAAGTAGAAGGCTTGAACGGAGACAGCGAATAGCGATTATTCTTCGTCTTCCCTTGCGTTGAATGGGGGAAGGGGGTGGTGTTATAGTTGCGCTAATTATCCGCAAACGTTAGGGCGCATGGGGTAGTCGGCTTGGAGTAGGGTGCGTTGTTGCGATTTCCATTGTAATAAGGGTGCGTAGTTGAAGTTCTTGTCTACGGAGTTTTGGGCCAGGGTTTGCTCTCGCAAACCGTTGTTGGTGTTGGGCGTTTGGGGGGTGCTGGTGCTCATCGGCGGGGCGTTGGCGGTGGACGGCGAGCTGGGGCCGGGTAAGCAGTTCGCGGACTTTCTGAAGCCGGCGACAACCACTGAATTGAAGCTCACGGGGGCGGCTGAATCGTCGCAGGCGGAGAGTTTGCTGGAGGAGCGGGGCGGTCAGACGATGCCGTTGAGGGAGATTGTCATCGTCCAGTCGGACGTTCATACAGTGGACGCCCCTGAGTTTCGCACAAAGGTTGAGGTGCTTTATCACGAACTAATCGTGTTGGGGGCGGAGGTGGCGATACCGGAGCGGAGCTACTATACGACTACCCCGCCAGACGAGAATCTGGTGTCTGCTGACCGGATGACCACGTTTATGACGGTGGTGATGGCGGGGGACTATGTGGAGGCGGTGAAGAACGTGGAGAGCGTTCTGGAGGTGGTTGCGGAGTCCAACGTAGCAGACAGCTTCCGTGTTCTAACGGTTGGAGACGCGAGCATTGCTTTTGAGCAGAACGAGCTGGCGGAGAAGGACTTGAGGCAGGGAGAGCGGATTGGCATACCTGTTGCGTTGGTGATTCTGGTGGTGTTGTTCGGCACGGTTGCCGCTGTGATTATGCCTATTGGGTTATCCATAATAGGGATTATAGTTGCGATGGGCATTGCGGCGCTCATTGGGCAGACTTTCGACCTGGTCTTCTTTGTGACGCTGATGATAGTGATGATCGGGCTGGCGGTGGGCATTGACTATTCGATATTGATAATCTCGCGGTTCAGGGACGAGAGGGCGCGGGGTCGGAACAAGCTGGAGGCGATTGAGCGGGCGGGGGCGACGGCGGGGCGAACGGTGATGTTCAGCGGGTTGACGGTTGTAATTGCCCTGCTTGGGATGCTCATTGTTCCGTTTTCGTTCTTCCAGTCGCTGGGGATCGGGGCGATACTGGTGGTGCTGGTGGCGCTTTCGGCGACGTTCACCTTCCTGCCGGCGAGCCTAGCGGTGTTCGGGGACCACTTGGAGAGACTGCCTGTGCCGTTCTTCGGCAGGAAGTCGACGGAGGCGGTGCAGGGCGAGGGAGCTCCTAAGGACGGGTTCTGGGAAGGGGTAACGCGACTGGTGATGCGATATCCGCTCATCAGCATCGTTGTCGTGGGAGTGCCTATGGTGTTTGTGACACTCTTCTACTTCCAGTGGCCGGGCATCAACACAGGGCTCAACGGGGTGGATGTGTTCCCCGAGGGGGCGGAGACACGGGAAGCGTTCTTTGTGATGGAGGAGGAGTTCTCCTTTGGGCTGGTCAACCCGACGGACGTGGTGATAGATGGGGAAGCCGGCCACCCGGCGGTGCAGGGGGCAATTGTGCAGCTTCTAACGTCGCTGTCCGCGCATCCCGGGGTGACGGTATTCCCGGTTCCGGTTGTTAACGAGGCGCAGGACCTGACCCATCTTTCGGTGTTCATCAACGGGGAGTCGAGAAGTCAGGAGGCGGTGGACGTGGTGACGGCCATACGGGAGGAGTACGTCCCTCAGGCTTTCGATGGGGTTGACGCCGAGGTCTTGGTGGGCGGCGTGACGGCGGTGGTTGCGGACACTTTCTCGATTGTGGACAGGTACACGCCCATTGTGTTCGCCTTTGTGCTGGGGTGCAGCTTCCTGATACTTATGCTGGTTTTCCGGTCGATAGTCATTCCCATCAAGGCCGTGTTCATGAATCTGCTGTCGGTGGGCGCCGCATACGGGTTGATTGTGCTGGTGTTCCAGAAGGGCATCGGCGCGGACTTGCTGGGATTCCAACACGCCGAGGTCATCGACGCGTGGATACCGCTGTTCCTGTTTTCGATACTGTTTGGGCTGTCTATGGACTACCACGTGTTCCTGCTGAGCCGCATCCGGGAGCGGTACGACCAGACGGGGAACAACCGGGAGGCGGTGGCCCACGGTCTGCGGTCTACGGCGGGGATAATCACGGGCTGCGCTCTGATTATGGTGGCGGTATTCGGCGCCTTTGCATCGGGCGACACGATAATCAACCAGCAGGTGGGGTTCGGGCTGGCGGTGGCCGTTTTGCTGGATGCGACGCTTGTGAGGTCGGTGCTGGTGCCGGCAAGCATGGAGTTTCTGGGTCGTCGAAACTGGTACCTGCCTTCGTTCCTCAGGTGGCTGCCAGACGTGCGGGTGGAACCGGAGGAGGACTAGAGTTTAGAATATGGATATGCGAATTGGCGCGAAGTAAGGAATGAACGAAGAGGGTATGTTCATACCATCAGCCTACATAGCGGGTTACGAGAAGGCCCGTCTTGAGGACGAAGAAGCTGCGAGGAATTACATTGCGCACACCACGATAGGCGACCCTCAGATGGATGCGCTGGTGGAAGAGCTGTCGTCGCTGCCGCAGGACCAGGTCCATCGATTCATTCATGCGGGCATGGAGGAGGACCGGGAGGGTATGAGAGAGGCGCCGCAAATGCTGCGCGACTTTTTCCTTGATGCACCACAGCCGGACCCGGACTGGCTTGACTATGACGGCTTTGGACCGGGAATACGAGCCTTTCAAAGAAACGCGGTTGAAGTTCTCTCGGCATTTGTGGCCGGGGTGTTGATAGACGGATTTTCGACGCTGATAAGCAAGTCTTTCGTGCAAACGGGACGCATTTTCGATAATGGGGTCTGGCGACTGAAGCAGAACAACCGGCATCAGGTGGAGATATTCTGGCCCGACGGACTGAAAAGACATGGCGACGGATGGAAGCTGTCGGTCCGGATCCGGTTCGTGCACGCCCAGGTGAGACGGTTACTGGCACATAGCCCAGAATGGGAGCACGACGCCTGGGGCGTGCCTATCAGCGCGGCACATGTGGGATATGCGGTGTCCTGCTTCGCAGCGCGCGCAGTCAAACACTCGCAGTCACTGGGAGCTCGCTACAGCAGAGAGGAGCGCGCCAGCTTCCACGACGTTTGGCGCTACTCCGGCTACCTGATGGGCATTCCTGAAACGATCCTCTTCACTGATGAGAGTCACGCGCTGAACTTGTACCGAATAGGCTCAATGTGCGAGCCACCTCCGACCCAAGATGCAATCATCATGACGAATGCGTTGATCAACTCGGCTCCGCTGGTGGCGGGGATTGAGGCACCGGAAGCGCGGAGGAAGTTGGTGGAGAAGGTGATCTACCCTGTGTCTCGGGCGCTTATAGGGGATAAATTGGCCGACGAGCTGAATTTTCCCAAGAAGGGGATGCCCTTTCCCTTGCTTGCTTACAAGCTTGAGCAGCGTTTTCAGAGATTAAAGGGGCGGTTGCGAAGACGAGGAGGCGGGAATTTTTCGACGCTCTTAGTGGCGTCAGCCTATGGGGACGCCGGCATGAGCTATCGGCTGCCGGACCACGCGCACGCGGAGGAGTCTGGGAAGTGGTGATGGGGGGCACTATTTAGTAGGAAGCGAAAGTCATGCTTAGCGGACCCAAACCCGGCGAATCGCTCAGACTGGATATTGATGACGGTACCGGACTTCGTGTAGCTAGTGCGCGGTTCGAGTCCGACTCGAAGTTTACGTGGTCGCTGTTTGACGGATTCGATCGCATTCGGATACTCACCTACTCGGCTGGAGTAGGCGCTATTGTGCGGATGCTGGATAAGCACGACTTTAGTGACTTCGAATGCGTTTTTGGTTGCGAAAGCACGCTGCGAACCTTGAAGGATATTATGGCGTTCCAGCAGGTTGCGATCGGTGACACGAGGGCTGCTATCAAGGGTCTCTCTGACCAACGCCATTCCTTCATTCTTGGTCGAGTAAGAGAGGGCCAGGCCCGATTTCGAGTCTTACGCAAGGAAATAGCACATGCAAAACTTTACTTATTGGAAAACCTGGAGTCTGGCAATACCCGCGCCCTCATAGGCTCTGCGAACCTATCGGAAACTGCTTTTGGTGGACGACAGTCGGAGACCCTTGTGTGCTTCGACAATGACCCTGCTGCCTGGGGTCACTATCTGAGAATGTACGAGGCCATTAGGGACCAGGCTTCGGACGAGATACCGTTGCCGACAGAGCGGGTGACGAACGAGACTATTCGACTTGATGAAGTACCAATATTGGACGCCAACGATCTCTCTACGTTAGTGATTGATACAACCGAGGCGGATAATCAGTCAGGCAACGGCTATGGAATAGCTGTTCCTACACAGATAGAACGAATAGAGAAGATGAAAAAAGCCATCCCACCAGTTGTGGCTAGCGTCATTCCTCCACCGCGAAACGGAAGGCAGAGCATAACTCCCCAGACAAGACGGAGCATTGTCAAGGAATACAGTCGAATCCGCGTCGTGCAGTCTGATGAGGAAGCGGATCACCGTCAGATGTCAATTGACCGGGATATGAAAAGCGTCACCCTATTTGGTGAGCCCTTCCCTCTGAATTGGGATTCTGCTACCGCAAGGAGGGATGCACAGATTCTGGTGGAATTCTTCGGCAACTACGAGGGCACGTTTGAGGGGGGAATGGGAGTGGAGAGGCTGCAGAGGGATTATTTCATCCTATGGTCATGGTTATACTTCTCTCCATTCATGTGTGACATGAGGACAAGGGCGGGCCACGACGGGGATATATTCAGATATCCTTCCTTTGCCATCGTCTATGGTAAACCTTCCTGCGGTAAATCCAGCCTCATCGACACGTTAATGACCTCCATGTTTGGTAGGGCGTATAACGTGGACAAGAGGGAGTTTACGAAGAGCAGACTCAGGGACATACAGTACGCATACAGACGGTTTCCCGCCGTATTCGATGATATCGGTAGGGCTGCGATACGCAATCACGGAGAGGACGCAATCAAGGACGAGATTCCGCCGTTGGTCTCCGAATATCCCTGCTTTGTTCTGTCGATGAACCAGGATCTCAAGGCGTTCAGCGACCAGGTAGTTAAGCGCTGCCTTATGATTTACACCACTACGGCTCTTCCCTCCTATAAGGAGAGCCTACGCCATGAGTTGCATTTGAAGATTCAAGCTGTGCGTAGGGAATTGTCCACAAATCTATACAGGGCATACCTAAACGGAGTCTTGGATAGATTAGGCGAGGTTGTAACCCCCGAGGACTGGCTTCAGTTTTCCTCAAGTATCCTATCAAACTTAATTGGCGATCTGATTGACGATGATCTGCCAAAGTGGTGCGCGCCGGTAGGCTGGAACGATTATGCAGACAAACGTCATGAGAGAGTGCAGGCGCAAATAGACCATCTGTTGAGACAGGCGACGAGGATGAAGAAGGAAGGGGACCGGCCCACGGGCTGGATGTTGGAAGACGATAAGGTCATTGTGATTGAGCAAACCGATACCTTCGGGCGACGTGAGTTTCAATGGGACAATGTTCCTTCGACTCTCATCGATGATAGCGCCAGTGTTGGGGGACGAACTGTCTTGAATCGGCCTGAACTTGAAGAATTCATAGGCCGGAATCTCAGAGGAAGACGAATCGGGCTGCTGAGCAGGCTATTTGGCGGTTAAGGCAGGAAGGTCTTGCATTGCGGGCTATTCTGGTGGGAGGGTAAGTCCGGCGGGTGGGGGTTTGGCGTAGGGGATAGTGGGGGTTGGGTGAGTTTGAGTTGGGGTGGGAAGGAGTTTTGTGAGTAGGATATTGTTGTTTTTTGCGATGCTGGTGGTTGGGGTTGCTGCGGCTGTCACGCTGGGTTGTTCGGGGGGTGATGGGACGTCGGGAGTGCCGACGGCGACTGTGATGCCTGAGGCTGCGGAGGGCCGGCCTGGGAGTGCAACGGTCGCGACTCCGTCGGCAACGTCGCGGGTGACGGCTGGGGCGACGCGTGAAAATACTACGTCGGAGATGACTCCAGCGTTGGGGGCGGGCTACGATTCCAGTGAGAATATGTTCCGTCTGTTTTCTGGGCGGGACCACGAATCTGTCGACACACTTGAGGCTATGGAGCTTGCTGTTGCCAACAGGGACAGGTCGATGGCGCCGGTGCTTATTGAGATGCTTCGATTCTTCGAGGACTATGTACATGCGATCGAGGCCCGGAAGGCGCTCACGGCGATAACGGGCCGGGTGGTTGAGGGGAATGAGGGGTCGTGGAGCGGGTGGATGGAGTGGCTGGTCAATAACGCCGACGAGCACCATCCGCCCGCCGGATATCTGGACTGGAAGATCGGGTTGATGAGTCTGATTGACCCCAGGTTCGAGGAGTTTCTGGCTCCGGCGGCTGAGGGGTCTCGCGTAAATGTGTTTGAGATTGCGTGGGGAGGCGTCGGGCCCGACGGGATTCCAGACCTTCAGGACTCGCCCGTAGTTTCGGCGGAAGAGCAGGACTATCTCCAGCCGGGGGACCGGGTCTTTGGAGTGTCGATCAACGGAGAGCATCGGGCATACCCGCATCGGATCATGAATGCTCACGAGATGGCCAACGACGTGCTGGGGGGCGAGCCCATTGCCCTGGCCTATTGAACGCTTTGCGGCACCGGAATCGTGTATTCCGCAAAGATAAACGGGGAGCCAACCACTTTCGGAACGTCGGGGTTGCTGTATCGCAGCAACAAGGTGATGTACGATCGTC
This sequence comes from uncultured Dehalococcoidia bacterium, assembly GCA_951812825.1. Classification (GTDB taxonomy): domain Bacteria; phylum Chloroflexota; class Dehalococcoidia; order Lucifugimonadales; genus JAPULR01. The sequence continues at coordinate 2,360,306 of OX638324.1, forward strand.
TGACCAATAGTCTGTGGAACCAGTTTACGGGGGAGCCTATCATCGGACCGCTGTGGAACTCCGGGATGCAGCTGGATTTTTTCCCTGTGCTTGTGACGACGTGGGAGGAGTGGGTGGAGCTTCATCCGGATACGACGGTGCTGGACAGGGAAACGGGGCATTATCCAGTGACGTACTATCTGCCGGAGGAGCACCGGGAGGCGATCTACTATGATTACTTTAACTCGCCGGGAACGATGTTCGCGGTGCCGGACCGGGACGGCCGGCTTGCAACGAAGGACGTGGTGCTGGGGGTGCAGGTGAATGACAGCTACAAGGCGTACCCGGTTGCGGCGCTGCAGGAGGAGAGGATTGTCAATGACGCGGTGGGAGGCGAAGGGGTGGTGGTGTTGGGGTCGGCGGCGAGCCAGGGGGCGAGGGCCTATTTGCGAGGGGACAGAGTCTTCGAGGCAGCGGGGGAGGATGGGGGAGTGGGGATTCCATCGGTGATTGCGGATGCTGATGGAGGCAGGTGGCAGGTGACGGAGGAGTTTCTGGTCAATGCGGCCGACTGGTCGGAGAAGCTGGCCCGGATTCCCACGCACACTTCGTACTGGTTTGGGTGGTTCCAGTTCCACGGGGATACGGAGCTTTATACGGGGCGGTGATGTGGCCCAGGACCGGTTGCGGGTTGCAATAACTGAAATTCGCTCGCAACGTTACTTTCAATGTCCTGTGGAGGCAGGGACATGGAGGATCAACCTACGTTCGGCGATTTTGTTTTGGGGTTGGAAGGTCTGGCCATCCTGCGTTCGTGGATGACGGACCCGCAGATGGTAAAGGCGAGGGTGGGGGAGATAAGCGAGATGGTGGCACGACTTGGGGAGCAGCCCTGGTCGGAGCCGATAGTGGGGTGGATCGAACGGTTGTGGCCGGATACGGGGAGCCGGCCGCCTCATACGACGACGGGGCAAATCCACTGAAACTCGCAGAGGAGATGGTGGTCCACGATCTCATTGCGGGTTATCCAGCGGGAAGGGCACTGGCCGCATTGAGACCGGTTTCGTACGGAACTACATGCATCTACCTTCGGAGTTTCTCGCCGGTTTCGAGGAAACGGGGCTGGAGGTCGTCCAATTCATAGAGAGGCTCTGCGGGGACGAGGAGATCGCTGCCATGGGACTCACGGGGCAGATGTCCGGGCTCATGGAAGCCGCCTTCAAGGATGTGCCAATCGTGATAGTGTGGTACTGGCTAAGGGACTTTGACCCCTGTGGTGGCTCCAGGTTGAAAGGGCCGGGCAACAATGATGGCGAGGATGAATTCGGTTTCATGGTTTGGTGGCTTGCTGGGCAGACTCTCCTTTTGGTCTTGTGCGGCGAAGCTACTGGTGGTAAAAGTATGGAGACGGTGTTTCGATTTGTTTCGTGACGTGGAGGCGGTGAGCTTTATGGTTGGATTGCAGTGCAGGGTTTGAGAGAACAAGATGCTCCCGCAGAATAACATCAAGGTCTCGGCGGTGGTGCGGTGGGCCATCTTCGTCTGATGCGGGGCCATCATCTATGTTCTGACGAAGCTGATGCCCGCCAGCCGCCCGTTTTGCAGGGCGGAAGTTTACAAGGTGGGATTCCAGGTTGAAGGAAACGGGACAGACGGATGAACACCGTGTCTCGGTGTCTGTGACGGGATTGTTCTGGTGTGCGGTTGGGAATCCGGGGAGTGACGCGATGACGTTGAGCAGGCGAATTTGACGACACCTTCTGCTCAGAATCCACGGTACGAGGCTGACGAAAATCCGCCGCTGAAAGCGTCTCTGGGATATGGAGCGCAATTCAGCCTGATTGCATCGGCGACGCTGCTGGTGACGCCCATCGTTGTGGCCAAGGCATCGGGACGGGACGACGAATACCTGGTGTGGATGGTGTTCGCTTCGCTGCTTGTGGCGGGGATTTCGACGCTGATGCAGGTGAAGAAGTTTGGGTTGGTGGGGACGGGATCGATGCTGCCGATGTTCACCGCCGCCTTCGCCATTCCATTCTGCATAACGGCGGTGACGGACGGCGGCCCGGCGACGCTCGCCGCGCTGGTGCTGGTGTGCGGCATTGGTCAGCTCATCATTGCCAGATGGCTTTTCCTGCTGCGTCGCATAGTCACACCCGTGGTGGGCGGAACGGTGCTGATGATCCTGTCTATAACCCTAGCGTCGGTGATTCCGAGGCTGCTGCCCGAAGCTTCTGACGAAAACTCATTGGGTGCACACTTGGCGGCGCTGACGGCGCTGGCAGTAATTTCTGCGCTTATCCTGAGAGGGTCTGCCGTGATACGGCTTTGGGGGCCGGTGATTGGTATAGTCGCTGGGACCGCGGTGGCGGCCGGCTTCGGCATATATAACGCAGATGCGATTCTGGACGCAGCCTGGATAGGAATACCCGGGGAATGGCCGGGTCTGGGCGTGCCCCCGGTTGTATCGGGCTTTGGGGTGTCTTTCTGGACGCTGCTACCGGCGTTTCTATTCCTCAGCATTGTGATTTCCATACAGGTAAACGGGGAGAGCATTGCCCAGCAGCGAGCTTCACGAAGGGAGAACCGGGCGGTTGACTTCAGGGAAGTGCAGGGGGCTATGACGGGCACCGGCGTAACCAATCTGATGGCGGGAGCCGCTGGAACGGTGCCTTACATAATCAGCCCGGCCGCCGTGTCGTACACGCAGACAACGGGAGTAGCTTCGCGGAGGGTGGGCTACATAATTGGCGCGTTGTTCATCATGGTGGCCTTTCTGCCCAAGGTTTCCGCGGTGTTCAGTTCCATCCCCGGGCCGGTGATGGCGGGTTTTCTCGTAGTTTTAAGCGCGTACCTGTTCGTAGACGGAGCGCGGACGGTGATGCAGAGCGAGGAGAACCGTCAGAGGATAACGGTGGCGGGAGTGTGCTTCTGGATTGGGGCGGCGTTCCAGTTCGGGCTGTTCTCGCTGCCGGACGTGGGGGCGGTTTGGGCGACGCTGGTGCAGAGCGGAATCACGACGGGCGGGGTGGCCGCGATAATAATGATTCTGTACCTGGAGTTCACCAATCCCCGGAGGATGCGGTTCCAGTCCAAGCTGGACATTGAAGTGTTGCCAGAGCTAAATGAGTTTCTGGGGAAATTCGCGGACCGGCGGGGTTGGGATACGCCGATGAAGGAGCGGCTGAGCGCCGTTGCGGAGGAGACGCTGCTTTCGCTTTCGCCACTGGACCTGGAGGCGTTCATGGCGGAGGATGAGGAATCGGAGGATGACGAAGAGGCGTCGGAAGGGGAGGCGGACCCGGGCCGCCAGCTGGTGGTGCTGGCATCCAGCGATGGGCCGGTGGCGACACTTGAGTTTATTGGAGGGGCGGGGGACGAGGGGAACATGGAAGACCGGATACATCAGCTTCAGCAGTATGATGAGGAGACGCCGGTTGAGCAGGAACTTTCGCTGAGGATGTTGCGAGCATACGCCACTTCGGTGGTGCATCAGCAGTTTCACGGGACGGATATCATAACTGTTCGGGTGGAGCCCTAAGAACGAGGGCGAGTACGCCCGGCAGGACAAGACCCACTCCCAATTGGCGACATCACATAGGACGTATTTTGCTTTGGGTTGGGTTTTGACGTTTAGCTATTCTGGGTATCAGAACCAGATGGAAGAACCGGTATGGCGAAGTTCTTGTTCCAGGCAGACTATAGCCCTGCTGGAGTGGCAGGGCTACGCAACGAGGGCGGTACAGGGCGGAAGAGGATGTTTGCGGACATGGGCGGGACAATCGAGTTCTTCTATATGCCTTTGGCAGAGAGGACCTCTACATGATTGTGGACCTGCCTGACGATGCTGCGGCCGTAGCTGCTTGAATGGCGGCGACGGCATCCGAAGTGTTGGCTGACGGCGTATACTGCATAGCACTGGTTTGATGATTCCTGTGAACCGCATATATTTCCCTACTATGCTTGGGTTGGCCTTGGTGTTGGCGATTGTGGGCTGTCAAAGGCCGGATGATGAATCCGACGCCTCGACGCCTGAGTCCGGGGCTACATTCATTGTGACGGCAGTTCCGGCATCGACGACGGCGGCTGCTGAAGCGGCTCCAGCCTCTCCGACGGCGGGGCCTACGGCGACGCAGGCAACCACATTGCCGGCTCCGTCGACGCCAGCGCCCACTGCTGCGCCTGCCGCGCCCTTCCCTTCGCCTACGAGACGGCCCATACCACGGGAGACGCCCACGCCCACGCCGGACAGGACTCGTTCGCCCACGCCTACGCCTATTGCTGTTCCGGCAGTCTACGAGTCCAACAAGAATATGTTCCTGCTACTGTCGGAGTTCATTCATCCTGAAGAGTCATCGTTGGCGGCGTTGGAGAGGGCCAGGGCTGAGAGGGATGTCTCCCAGGTGCATGTCATATTGGAGGCGCTGCCGTTCTTCACCCGCGACCTTGCGATGGCCGGCATAGAGGCGGTGGGCCACCTTACGGGGCAGGATTTCGGTTTCGACCTGAGGAGGTGGAGAGAGTGGCTTGGGCCCAGGCACGAGGAGTATGCGCCACCTTCCGACTATGCCCGCTGGAAGGCCAATATGCTTTCTCTGATTGACCCGGAACTGGGCGATCTGATGAAGCAGGCAATAGATGGAGGATCGAGGGCTAATCTTACCGAGATTGTATGGGGCGGGGTACGAACGGACGGCATTCCGCCGCTGGAGTTTCCGCCGCACGCGAGGCCGGAGGGAGCGCTATATCTGCTGCCTGACGACAGGGTGTTTGGTGTTTCCATCAACGGTGAGCACCGGGCGTACCCGCTGAGGGTGATGAATGCCCACGAACTGGCGAACGACGTGCTGGGCGGGGAGCCAATTTCGTTAGTGTATTGAACACTCTGCGGCACCGGAATCGTGTATTCCGGCTTCGTAAACGGAGAGGAGACAACCTTCGGGACTTCCGGGATGCTGTACCGGAGCAACAAGGTTATGTATGACCGGGCAACCCGCTCTTTGTGGCATCAGTTCACGGGGGAGCCGATTATCGGCCCCCTGGCCAACTCCGGCATCAAGCAACCCTTTTTCCCGTCCGTAGTCACCACGTGGGAGGAGTGGCTGGCGGAGCATCCCGACACGACGGTGTTGACGAATGAAACTGGCTATTACAGGGCGGAGTTCTACGTTCCTGAAGACAATCCACGGGCCATCTACTACGAGTATTTTACTACGGATGAGGTTATGTTCCCGGTGTGGCTTCGGGACCCGAGCATAGAGCCGAAGAGGGTGGTTGTGGGACTCTTGACGAGCGAGAGAAAGAAGGCGTACGTGGTCGATGACTTGCGGGCGGCGAGGGTGATTAACGACACGGTGGGGGACGTGGAGGTAGTGATTGCGGCGTCGGGCGAGTCGCGCTCGGCCCGCGCCTACGAAAGGCAGGGGGAGACGTTTACGGCGGCGGGCGGCGGGGACGCGGAGGCGACGCCCCGGTTCCTGGTGGACTCCAACGGAGCAAGATGGGAGGTGACCGAGGAGGCGCTGGTCCTTGAGAGCGACCCCTCAAAGACGCTGCCGCGGCTTGCTACGCTGACCTCCTTCTGGTTTGGGTGGTACCAGTATCACCCGGACACGGAGATTTACCGGCCCTAGAGTTAGCCTGAATCCTGCATGGCTTGCTCTTCAACAGGGAAGAGGACGACGCGGATGTAGCGGTCTGGGGTGAAGTAGCGCTGCGCCGCTTCGACGACTTGCTCCAGTGTCAAAGCGTCCAACCGTTCATCGAAACCTGCGGGGTCTGTGAAAGGGCCACCGTTCTGCGCCGCGGTCTGGATCCGCCCGAGCCAGAATGTGTTTTCTCGAAGGTCTTCCTCCCGGTTGGAGCGCAGTTGTTCCTTGACGGTGTCTAAGTATTCCTGCTCACCGCCCTCCCGGAGCCAGTTAATCTCGTCTATGACCGCTCCAAAGAGCTCGTCGGTGCGGGAAGGGTCGCTGCCGAAAATGATTGAGGCCAGGTATTCTTGATCGGGAAGCCTGGAGGCGCTGGCGTTTACTCTTATGCCGTAGGTGCCGCCAAGCTGCTCGCGCACGCTCTCATGAAGCCGCAGGCCCAAAATCTCACCCGCAACGGTGAAGGCGAGAGCTTCATTCTGGCTCCATTGAGTGTCACCGGCGAAGACGACGACGGAGTTGCTTCTTGGTTCGGTCCCAGCGCGGACAACTTCGTCAATCAGTGTCATGGGCGGGTCTATTCCAACATCAATCCACTGCTCGGCGCGCCCGGAAGTGGGCAATGCGGCCAAGTAGGTTGTGGTCAGGGAACGCAGATTATCCCAATCGAAGGCGCCGACAAAAACGAAGGTGGCATCGCCAATATCGGCGAAACGGTCAGCGTAGATGGCTTCCGCCCGCTCCATGTTCAGTTCTTCGACCAGCTCAACGGTAAGGGGCCTGTTGCGAAGGTGGTTCTGGCCAAGAATGGTGTTGACGGTGTCAGAGAGAATGGAGTCCGGCTCAGCGGCGTAGTACTCGGCAACGCTTATGAGTTGGGACATGTACCTGGAGAAGACGGCGTTATCCAACCTGGGTTCGGTGGCGTACAGCCAGATCAGCTGGAAGAGGGTCTCCATATCTTCGGGAGAAGCGTTGCCCGTGAAGCCCTCAGAGAGTTCGCTGATGTAGGGGGAAACGGAGACCAGTTTGCCGGCAAGGAGCTTCTCCAGGGTAACGTTGTCGTGGGGACCAACACCGCTGGCTGCGACCAGCTGGGCGGCGTATTGGGCCGACACGAAATCTTCGTCGGAGACGAGGGAGTGGCCGCCGGGGCTGGAGGCGCTCAATACGACTTCGTCGTCCTTGAAGTCGGTCTGCTTGGCGATGACGGTTATGCCGTTGGAGAGGGTCCACATCCGGGCGTCTATAGACTCGATGTGCTCCTCCGAAGTGATTGATCCCGGTGTGGGGATAGTCGCAAGCAGAGGAACGTCGCCGACGCTGTCCTCGTAGGGCTCTACGGCGAGGGTATTTGCGGTTTCGAGTTGAAGTTGGACCGCCGCGGATAGATCCATGTCGGAACTGGTCTCGGTCTCCTCGGGGCGCACGATCAGGAGACCTGTGTCTTCCGATGCAGACCAGATTTCTGCAACTTCAACGAATTCCGTCAGAGAGATCTGGGGCAAGATTTCCTGGTAAAGTTCCCACTCAGCTTCGATTCCGAGATACGGCTCTCCCCGGGTAAAGTGGGCCACGTAGGAGTTTGCCAGGGTGGATGAGGGGGTTTGGCCTCGTTCCTTGTAGGCGCTCTCGATGAGGCTCAGGAGGTTGACCTTCTCTCGTTCCAGTTCGCTTTCTGTGAAGCCGTGCCGGCTAGCGCGCTGGATTTCTTGCAGAATAGCCGCCAATCCCTTCTCGACGCCACCCTCTTCAACCCAGGCTCCGAACTCCAGGAGGTCCAGGGTTTCCACGAAGGGAGAACCCTGGACCCAGCCGTTCAGGTAGGGAGGGTCAACGGCCCGGGCGCGTTCGGAAAGGCGGGCGTTCAGCATCATTAAGGCCAGGGATTCCACCACGTGACGGCGGAATGCCGACAGGTGGTTTCCCGTATCAGGAGTCAACTTGCGAAGGAGGAGTAATTGAGTGGCCGGAGATTCGGGATCGGTGAAGACCAAGATGTTCGGTTCTTCATTGCCCGGGACTTCGAAGCTGGGCCTTTCGGTTGAGGTTGTTAGAGTGGCGCTGTGCTGATTGGCCTCTCCCTCGGGCGGCGGAGCAAAATACTGCCTTATCTTGGCCTGTATCAACTCGGGGTCGAAGTCGCCTACGGCGATCAGGGCCATGAGATCAGGCCTGTACCAACGCTGGTAGAAGTCAATCAGGTCTTGGGCAGGGGCGTTTTCGACTACCTCCGGCAGGCCAATTGGGGATCTCTGGGAGTAGGGGGAGTCGCCAAAAAGGAGGTTAAGCAAGCTGCTGCGGAGACGGGAGTTGAATCCCTGGCCGAGGCGCCACTCTTCCAAGACGACACCGCGCTCCAGGTCCACCTCCTCGGGATCGAAGGCTATGGCGTAGGCCCAGTCGCTGAGGATCTGGAATGCCTTTTCGATGACCTCCGGATCGTCGGTTGGTATCTCAAGGAGGTAGACGGTGGCATCAAAGCTTGTATAGGCGTTAACGTCGGGGCCAAAGGTTCTGCCGATGGACTCCAGGTAGTCGACAATTTCCTGCTTGGCAAAGCGCTGGGTGCCGTTGAAGGCCATGTGCTCTACGAAGTGGGCGAGGCCGCGCTGGTCCTCCTCCTCGTGGACGGAGCCGGCCCTAACGACGAGGGTTAACTGGGCGAGGTCTCCAGGTTCCTCGTTACGTCTGATGTAGTAGCTGAGGCCGTTGGTGAGGGCGCCACGAGTGACTGAGGGATCTAAGGGAAGGGCGGCTTCGGGTTTCGGAGTGGGTTCAGGGGTAGGCTCCGGTGTTGGAATGGGGGTTGGAGATGGGGTTGGTACGGGAGTTGGTTCCGGCGTGGGGGCAGGTGTTGGTGGGGGTGCAGGGGTCGGAGTGGGTATGGGCCGGGGTACACGTGTGGGAGTTGGGAGAGGCGCTGGATCCGGTGCGGGTACAGCTGTAGACTCCGGGGTGGGAGCCGGTGTTGGCGCGGGGGTCGGAGTAGGAGCTGGGGCAGGAGTCGGGGCTTGGGTGGGAGTCGGAAGCGAGGCTGGCGCGGGAGTGGGGGGAGGCGCTGGCGCTGGGGTGGATGTGGGTTCCGTTGGTACGACGGTTGGTGTGGGAGTAGCCTCTCGGCTGCATGCAATCAGCGCCACTAACACCAGCGTTAGAGTGATGACGGCTAACGTCGGCGTAAGTCTTTTGGCCATTAATCTCACCTCTGTCTCATTTCCGGTTGATAATCCTAGTGTGCAGTGATGGGCGCGTCAACGGATTTCTACGCGACATAACGCATAGTTTTCGTGTGTCGCGGTGACTGCCGGTAGAAATGGAGTTGACCGGTCCATCACCTGACTATTACGGATTTTAGTGAGAGTTGGTTTCATTATGTTAGGGCGGCTTGGGAGGATCAGGGTTTACTGAAAAGTTAGATTCTTCACTGCGCTTCGCTTCGTTCAGAATGACAGATTGGAAAGAGGGGGTGTGAGTCCCTGTCGACGATTTGGGGGGAATGAAGAAGCTCGCCGGATGAGGAGGCTTGGTTCCGGCGAGCTTCTTCGTTGGTGGGATGTGGTGGGGTTTAGCGGGTGTAGCCCGAAGGTCGGGTTGCCTGTCGAGAGTTTCGGGTGATGTGGTTGAGGAGGAAGGCCATGTCGTGGTAGGAGCCGAGGTGGCCGAGGCTGGCCTCCAGGGAATGGAATTGGTCCAGGAGGGAGAGGAGGTCCTCGTGGACGGTGGGGCTGGAGGAGTCGGGGTAGGGGAGGCTGCTGTAGAGGTCGGAGGAGAGGGCAACGATGGCGCCTAGGCGGAGCAGGGGGTCGGCGAAGTTGAATTCGAAGTTGTGGCTGTTGATCTCGGCGTGCTGGCGGTTGGACTCCTGGGTTGAGGGAGTTACCCAGCGCAGTTCAACGTCGCCGAGGGTGAGGGGGCCGGTGAACCATTGGTCCTTCAGTTCGAGCTCGTAGAAGACGGTAGTTGCCGTGCCTGCGGGAATCTCGGCGAACTCCCTGCGTGCCTGGGTGAAGGACTCGTCGGAGGTGAGGCGGTTCTCGTAGCCTACGATGCGCCAGGAGTTGACGACGTTGGGGTCCCAGGTGACCTGGGCGCGAGTGGCGTCGGCGAAGGGGATGGAGAGGGCGAGCCAGTTTTCGCGGGTGAAGGTGGCGTGGGCCTGGTTGACGTCAGTGAGGTAGCGGTACCAGCCGTTGCCGTGCTGGGCGAGCTGTTCGAGGAGGAAGTCGTTGAAGTTCTCGATGCCGACGCCGATGGTGATGAGGCGGAGGGGGTTGGAGTTGTCGTAGTCGGCGGTGGTCTCGAGGATGGCGAAGGGGTCTGTGGCGTCGACGTTGGCGACGCCGTCAGACATGAGGATGATGTAGTTGTAGGAGTTGGGGTTCTGTCTGCGGGCCTGGTCTGCGAGCCAGACGCCTTCGTTGAGACCGGCCTGGACGTTGGTGGAGCCGCCGGGTCGGAGATTCTGGATGGAGTTGTAAACATTGGAGTCGCCGGGGTGTCTGTGCTCCACGGTGTATTGGGAGAGGACGTTCTCGCTGAAGTGGACGACGGCGATGCGGTCCTGGTCTCTGAGGCTGTCGAGGATGGACTCAGCGGCTTCTCTGGCGATGTCCACGCGGTTGCCGCCGGACATGGAGCCTGAGGCGTCGAGGACGAGGGTGACGTTGACTGGGGTGGAGTCGTAGTTGAGCTCGGGCGCCTGGAAGGCGATGCGTGCGAGGTGCAAGCGGCTGTCGACGGGGTGGGTGACGACATCTGTGGTGACGGCGAAGCTGTCGTCGCGTCGGGGCAGTTGGTAGCCGTAATTGAAGGCGTTGATCCACTCCTCGGCGCGGACGGAGTCTGGGTCGACCTCGAAGCCGTTTTGGGCCCAGTTGAGGGCGAGGAAGTAGGAGGTGCGGTCGGTGTCCAAGCTGAAGGTGGAGACGTTGTCGACGGCGGCGGAGACGAAGCGTTCCCTGGCGTAGTCGCGGAAGGTAGTGGCTGGGGCAGTGCCGCCGGGCTGTGTCTGTGGTGGTGTCGTTGGCCTTGGGGAGGCGGTTGGCCTTGGAGAGGCGGTTGGAGCGGGAGTGGATGTGGGTCTGGGAGGCGCTGCCGTTGGGGCTGTGATGGGTGCGGACGCGGCCATGGTGGGAGCCGGGGCGGCTGTTGCGGTGACCTCCGCAATAAACCGTTGCCGTGTGGGAGTTGGGGCGGCGGTTGGCCTTGGAGCCGCGGGGGCGGCGGTTGCCGCCGGAGCTGCGGTTGGAGCCATGGCGGGAGCTGGGGTGGGTCTACGCGTGGGCGCCGCGGTGGGGGCAGGCGTGGGAGCGGGCGCCATGGTGGGAGCGGAAGTGGCGGCGGGGCTTACAGTCCTGCCACCGCTCCCATCATCTTCCGGCCTTGCTTCCAAAGCAAACATGCTATCCAACTGATTCCCTGGGTCGTCGTCGAAGAGGACGTTCAATGTGACGAAGATTGCTACCAATACAACGGCTGCCGCGCCTACGGCGGAGAAGACGGGGCCGGGTCTCAATTGGAAAAAATTCCTGAAGCTGTTAGTAATTCGGGACAGGAGTGGTGGGGCGTCTGGTTCGTCCATTCTACTCTTGAGCCAGTCCCAGGGGTCCTTAGACATGCGGAGGTCGGAACTCTCGGTCTCGAAGTGGTCCCTCAGGACGCGGTCCGTATCCCGGTCCGATGCGCCGTTATTGCTTTTTCTTGGTGAACTTCCACTGCCCATTGGGCTAACCTCCCTTTCCAGATGAGGCTTTGGAGGAATTGAAATCCTCCTCTTCCAGCTGTCGTCGCAGATTCTGCAGGGCCCGGTTAAGACGAGACTTCACCGTGCCCTGCTTGATATCCAAGGTTTGGGCCACTTCCGGCACTGTCAGGTGGGCGAAGTATCGCAACGCAACCACCTGGCGGTGCTCCAGACTGAGTTGGGCGATGGCCCTCCTTACGGACAGCCGTCTTTCCAGAGCGTCGAGGGTCTCTACGGGGTCGCCTTCCGTGGAATCGGGTTCTTGGGGTTCCTGGCCAGATAGATATACGGTTGGGACGGACTTCTTCCTTCGCCAGGACAGGACAGTGTTGATCAGAATTCGCAAAAACCAGGGTTTAACCGGCTTGCCGCGATGGAAGCCACGGATACCCCGCCAGGCGGAGAGGAACGCTTCCTGCACCTGCTCCTCTGCCGTGTCGCGGTTGCCTGTCATAAGGACGGCGGTGCCGAAGAGCAGATCCTTGTACTGCTCCACCAGGTGGCGGAAGGCGTCCCGGTCCCCGTTCTGGCAGCGTATTACGGCTTCAGAGTCGGTCATGTCTCCCCCTCACGTCTCGTTTTGCCCAGGGGCCTTTGGTAGATAATATGCATCCAGAGGGCAAATCGTTCCCTCCATGAGGGGCGAAGATTTGGAAATTCTCTGGGATTGCCCTTGCAAATAGGTCCAGCAAGCGGCTGTTCAGGGGAAATGCTAACCCAGCAGACATTTGCAGGGATAGGCAATTGAGAGGCCGAGAAACGTAAGTTACGCTTGGTTGGCACGGGTGGGGAGTGAGCCAAAGGGTGTTCCAAGGATGGACAGCAGTGGTCTTGGGTTAGTGCAATGAAGGGTGGGCCCCAGCCTTGGCGGGGGAACGGGAGGCTATGGGTTTTCGGCCTTAGCCTGTTACCAGCATCTCATCGGTGCTGATCAGGGGGGAGAGAAGTTGGGGGGAGTCTTCGGTAATCAGCACCATGTCTTGAAGATGCCAGTAACCGACGTGTGGCTCAAGGGCGACTACCATTCCTTTTTCGAGGACGCGGTTGCTGGAGGGCACCATGTACGGCTCCTGCTGGTGCCACCAGGCTCCAACGCCATGGCCGGCCAGGGAAACGTTTCCCTGGAAGCCGGCTCTGTGGAATCCGTCGTTGGCAAAGTGGTAGATGTCCCTTGTGGGAGTGCCGGGTAGACATCGCTCGATGGTGGCGCGGTAGATATCCCTGACGACCTGGTAAATCCGTTTCTGCTCGTAGGAAGGCGGGCCGACGCAGGCGCTCCGCGATTGGTGCCCGGGATATCCGTTGAGGTATGAAACGTAATCGTTGCGGATGATGTCGCCCGGTTGGAAGACGAAGTCGCCCTCGCCGCCATAGGCCACCGTGTTACGGCTGGAATTCAGGATGCCGTGGGCCCAGTTTGCACCCCTCCGCAGACAGCTTTCGATAATGCGGCTGTGCACCAGCCGTTCGGTGTCTCCGGGCTGAACGGCGGGCAACACCTCCAGGTACGCCTCGTCCAGCAGTTTTGCTCCGGCCTGCAGGGCGGCTACCTCACCGGGAGTCTTGATCCAGCGCACGCGGTCCATCAGCTCAGTGCTGTCGACGATACGGGCTTTTGGCAGCAGACTTTCAATTTCCTCCCAACGGAGCGCGCTCACGTAGCTTTTTTCGAACCCGATGGTCTCCCCCGCCAGGCCGAGTTTTCGGAGTACGTCTACGGCCCTCTCGTAGGGCGACTCAGCGTAGTCGTCGACGACTTCGATGTTTTGCAGCCACGAATCTCGGCGGGCCAGGGGAGCGGCGTAGGAGTTCAGCACCATTACGGGGTCGCCGGTCCTCGGCCACACGAGCATCACTTCCCGGGGCGAATCGGGAAACTCCAAGTGTCGTGCCAGGGTGCCGGGGTAGGCAAAACCGGCCAGGTAGGTGAAGTTCTTGCCGGAGCGTGCGACTATGGCCGAGATGCCTTCTTCGTCCATGAGACGGTGCAGTCGCTCAACGTTTGCGAGCAGCCGGCGAGGGCGGGTATTGTTATGCTTAGCGTAGTTTGGGGTTGTCATAATTGCTTGAACCGATTGCGTAAGATTGGAAGGTCTGGGATTTGCGATCGCCAGCGCGATGGTATCACCGGCCCTGTGCCTGTGCAATTGCGACGGAGGAAATGAGCAGGGCTATTTGGCCGGGGCAGTACTGTGTTCGAGATGTCTAGAGGGAAATGGAGAAATGGTGACTGGGTCGGGGAGCTACGACGCGGTTGTGGTTGGCGCGGGGCCTAATGGGCTGTCGGCGGCGATAGCCGTGGCTGAGAGAGGATATTCGGTCCTGGTGTTGGAAGGGGAAGAGACGGTTGGGGGAGGCGGCCGGTCTGCGGCTCTGACGCTGCCCGGCTTTCTGCACGACGTATGCTCGGCGGTACATCCTATGGCGGTGAGTTCCCCTTTTCTCTCGGGTCTGCCTCTGGGTGATTACGGGTTGGAGTGGATTCAGCCTCCCGCGCCGCTGGCTCACCCCCTGGACGATGGAACAGCGGTGGTGCTGGAGCGGTCTGTTGAGGCTACGGCTAAAGGTCTGGGGACGGACGGCGGGTCTTACCGCAGGCTGTTTGGTCCTATTGCGGCTCACTGGCACAAACTTGTAGCCGATACTGTAGGCCCCTTCCGTTTGCCACGGCATCCGCTGGTGACGGGGCGATTCGCTTGGAACGCACTGCGTTCGGCGGCGGCTCTGGCCAGCAATCGTTTCAGGGGCGAACGGGCCAGGGCTTTGTTTGCGGGGATGGCCGCTCATTCGATGCTGCCGCTTGAACGTCGCGTGAGCGCTGCATTCGGTCTGGTACTGGGGGCCAGCGGCCACGCTGTGGGCTGGCCGATGCCTCGGGGAGGAGCTCAGCGCATCTCGGATGCTTTGGCGTCTCATCTGGTCTCTCTGGGCGGTCGAATTAAAACAGGGGTGAGTGTGAGTAGCATAGAAGAGTTGCCGGAGTCTAGGGTTGCCCTTCTTGACGTCACACCGAGACAGGTGGTTGAGATTGCCGGAAGTCGTTTGTCCCGCTCCTACAGGCGAAAGCTGGAGGGATATCGTTACGGACCTGCGGCCTTCAAGATGGATTGGGCGTTGAGTGGCCCGATACCTTGGAGGGCGCGAGAGTGTGAGCGTGCCGGAACGGTGCACGTGGGGGCCACTCTGCCTGAAATCGCCCATGCCGAGCGGGAGGTGTGGTTGGGGCGCCACCCGGAGCGTCCCTTCGTACTGCTCAGCCAGCCAAGCCTGTTCGATCAGTCCAGGGCGCCGCAGGGACAGCATACGGCGTGGGCATATTGCCATGTTCCCAACGGTTCAGACTTTGATATGACTGACCGCATTGAGGCGCAGGTTGAGAGGTTCGCTCCCGGGTTCAAGGAGCTCGTGCTGGCGAGAAGCGTCCGTCCGCCGGGGGCGATGGAGGAGTACAACCCCAACTACGTGGGTGGGGACATCAACGGCGGCGTTCAGGACTTGGGACAGCTCTTCTCCCGTCCCACCAGGATGTTCAGTCCCTACACCGTGCCATCCACCAATCTGTTCATCTGCTCATCGTCGACGCCTCCCGGGGGCGGGGTTCACGGGATGTGCGGGTACTTCGCCGCCAAAGCAGCGCTGCGGCGCCTGAGTCGTTGAATTGGGGTAGGCGGGATGTTCGGGTTGATGAAGGGCAATCTGTTACAATCCTGCCATGCCCAGATTCGGTGTTACTCTCCTTTCGGGTGGACTCGACTCGACGACGGTTGCGGCTTACGCAAAAGAACGCGTCGATCACCTGTGGGCGGTCACGTTCCACTATGGTCAGAGCAACGCGAAGGAGGTCGACCACGCGGCAAGAATCGCCGGATTGATGGGCATTGAGCACAGGCTTCTCGACATCTCTTTTCTGTCAGAAGTGGCCTGGTACTCCGCTTTGACCAATCCCGATGGTTTTCCGACGCCGGCAGGGCGCACCGGCGTGGAGATTGGACACGGCGTACCGATTACGTACGTACCCATGCGCAACTTGATCTTTCTGTCGCTTGCCGCCGCGTATCTGGAGAGTCAGACGCTACACGCAATCGAGGCTGAAAGCGTTGCCGCATCCGAAGTTGAGGCTGCGGTTTACATTGCACCCAATGCTCTGGACTATAGCGGTTACCCAGACTGCCGCCCCGAGTTCTACGAGAAGGTGCGGAAGACGATTGAGGCGGGCAGCAAGCTCTTCACCGTTTACGGGGTGTCCATGAAGGTTGAGACCCCGATAATTCATCTATCGAAGGCGGAGATAGCGCTGCTTGGAATGAGGTTGGGCGCCCCGTTGGAGCATACGTGGAGCTGTTACAAAGGCGATCCGATGCCTTGCGGCCAATGCGATAGTTGCGTATTGCGAGCCAAGGGTTTCGCCGAAGCGGGAGTACCAGATCCGCTTCTGGTCAGCCTCGGCGCAGCCTAATCTGTGAACAAGGATCTCCGTCTGCGGCTACCCGATCTTGATGCGGGTGGTTGGGATGAGCACGGGAGAGACGTACCGGGCGCGGCAAGGTACGACAGGGCTTTCACAGCATCCACTGGACTGCACGGCAGTGCACCGTCCACATGAATGGCACAATTTCGATAGAATAAGCGCTCGTGCTCGCTTCTCGCATATTCGATAGACCTGCCTACAAGTGGTGGGTGTTCGCGGCAGTCGCCCTGGGGACGCTGACATCCGTCGTCAACCACGGTGGCATGGCCGTGGCGCTACCCACCATAGCCCAGCACTTCGACGCTGACCTGTCCACGGCTCAATGGGTGGTCGTCGCCGAGGGGTTGGCTATCAGCGCGTTGATACTCCCGATGGGCAGGCTCTCGGACATAATCGGGCGGAAGAGGGTATACATTTCGGGCATGGCAATCTTCGCTGTTGCCGCGATACTGGCGGCGGGGTCGGAAAGCATTCTTGCTCTCATTGGTTTCAAGGCGGCGCAGGGGCTCGGAGCAGCGATGACGCAGGGCACCGGAATGGCGATGATCACTTCCGTGTTTCCGGCGAAGGAGCGTGGCAAGGGAATCGGCACCCACGCCAGCGTTGTGGGGACAGGGGGCGTTCTCGGACCCATAATGGGTGGGTTCCTGATTACCACCTTCGACTGGAGGTGGCTCTTCTACGTGAACGTAGTCATGGGCATCGTTGCGCTGGTCGCGATGCTGCTGATTGTGAAGGGACAGACATTCAGGCAGGAGGCGGGCAGTCGCAGCTACGACTTACCGGGCGCGGCCCTGTCCACCGCCATACTGCTGACTTTTCTCCTGGCACTTTCGAACGGCGCAACCTTGGGGTGGAGTTCTCCTCCGATGATTGCGGCAGCGGTGGGCTTTGTGGTTCTGCTTGCGGCATTCATCTGGTGGGAAGGTCGAACGTCGTCGCCGATGTTGGACCTGGGGCTGTTTAGAAACAGGGTCTTTGGCATTGGCATATCCACAAACTTCGGGTCCTTCCTGGGGATCAGCTCCTCCCGCTATCTGCTGCCGTTCTATTTGCAGGCCGCTCTTGGCTTCACTCCCGCCTTGGTAGGTGTTGTGCTGCTGCCCAATGCGATTAACAGGATAGTAATGGGGCCACTCAGCGGATGGCTTTCGGACCGGTACGGCTGGAGACCGTTTAACGTGATAGGACTGCTTTTGTCCGCCGCCGGACTGTTCACTCTTTCCGCCTTGACGGTATCTTCTCCGATAAGTCTGGTTCTTGTGGGGATTGTGCTCCAAAGCGCCGGCGCGGGACTGTTCCAGTCGCCAAACGCATCCTCCATATTCAGTGCGGCTGACACCAGCAAGCACGGAGTTGTGGCGGCTTTCGTGAATCTGTCGCGTAATGCGGGCAACGTGACGGGAATTGCCATTGTGACGTCCATCGTGACGGCGATGATGGCGGGCCAGGGATTCGAGTCCAACATTGGCGCCGTTCTGGATTCTCAGCCCGGGTCGGGTCTGCTGGGTTCGTTTATGACGGGACTGAAGACAGCGTTTCTAATTATGGGCGTACTGCAGTTGATAGGCGCCGCCGCATCGGTTTTGAAGAAGGGGTCGGAGCACACAGTTTAGAGCAGGGCTGGCCGGCGAAGGACGGGTAGCGTTCCGGATGGGACCTGGATGGAGAGTTGGGATGCCGATCCAGTGGTAATATGGCGTCAATGAATCGTGCAGGCGGTCACGTCTGTCAAGGAGGACTATTTTGATTGTTCTGATGGTAGCAATGGGGGGTCTATTTGGGGCGGTCTTGCGTTATTTGGCGGCAACGTGGGTACAGGGTTCCCTCGGCAGCAACGGGTTCCCTTACGGGACGCTTGCAGTGAACATAGTTGGGTGTTTAGTGATTGGCGTTATTGCGGGATACGCAGAGGTCAGGCGGCCTTTGAGCGCCGAGGCCCAGGCGTTTCTAGTTGTGGGCGTGCTGGGCGGCTTTACCACGTTCTCTGCCTTTGGAATCGACACCATTAACCTTCTGAGGGGAGGCGACTATCTGGCCGGGGCAGCGAACGTTGCTCTGCAGGTGACTTTCGGTCTGCTGGCGGTGGTCGTTGGCTTGAGACTGGCGCAGTGGGGCTTCGAAAAGCTGGCGGCGGGCCAATAGAGAAGTCCGTCAACGGTATTCTTCACGAACCAGGCCGCTACGGATGACGTCGCTGAGTTACGGAAGGTTGGCTCGTACGCAGAAGAAGGGCGCGGGATCAGGGGCTGCCCTGGACCTGAACGGTGACGTCATTCCAACCTGGGAGGAATTTGGTCCCCGAGGGCGTATTCTCCAGGCTATTGGGGTCAACGGGAAATTCGAAGTTGATCAAGACGGCCTTATTGAGATCGCCAACATTGAGCAGATGGCTGCTATGGCACTTGATCTCAGCGGTAACGGGCGTCCAAAGAGTGGAGGAGTCTAGAAGCCATATTATGGGGCCTATCCTGTTGGAGAGGGAGGGGTGGTATGCAAAATCTACTACGGATATGAACTTGTACGCCCGCTGGATTTCGCAGCCCCAGACAGTTATTCGACGGGCGTAGTCCATGACGAATGGGGAACCGGCCAGGGTTGGTATCCCGCAACCCTGGGGTCGAATCAATCTCCTACTGTATTCGGAGGCAACGGGCGACGTGTCTGGCACTCTGTAAGTGGGTGAACTGGTCGGGTGTAATTCGGAGGCTCAGATCACGTCGAATCTTTCCTCTGGAAACGTTACGGGAGTACCCAGGGAAGGGGATCCGGTTGGAGTCAACGCAATCAATTCCTGCCCTGCCAAAGTCACGGCCAGTTACGCCACAGGCGACGGAGACATTTGGGACTTCGGGACCGAGGTCCCACACCCGGCGCTGAAGGTTGATCTGGACGGAGACGGCGTTGCAACGTGGCAGGAAGTCGGCAACCAAGGCAGGGATACTTACTCCGCTTCTGCCGTCCCCGCAACAGGTCCGGCTGCTCCCACTCCCGTTCCCACTTTGGACGACGGGACCGAAATGGACGCCGACTCCGACGGTCTCATCGAGGTCTCAAGTCTGGGGCAGTTGAATACGGTACGATACGATCTCGACGGCGACGGAATTCTCGACGACGGCGGGACAGCTATCAATGCTTCAGTCTTCCCATCTCCCCTGCTCATCTTCGAGCGAAGCCTTCCCACGTACCACTCTTGTCGAACTCCGAAAAGCAGCCGGGAGAGTTTGCACCGATGGGCTGCGTCTCAATTCCAACCGGCACAGCAACCGGGACTGGCTCTCGCCCACCCATCGGTTCACCCCAGCAATTCTGAACTGTAAACGCCAATTGGATAGGTTGACTACTACAGCGTCGAGAGTGTACCATGTTCTGCTTAATAAGCGATACTTTATATCATTAAAGTGTAAAGGAGGATAGCAATGCGCGCTGACAGAGGAACCAGGATGTGAAGGCCAGGAATCCATTTGCGAATTACATTTGAAAATCAATGCACGAGGTGAAACATGGAGTTCTATAACGTGAAGACCAGGCAAAAGGTGGAAATACCAGACGGCGACCTCAGGAAGAATACCCTGGTGCAGAAGAATGGCAGACGCACCTATCTTGTTACTGGGGAAGAAAACGGCACCAAACTGGTCAGGTTTGTTAGCAAGCAACAGTACGATGCCTTGCAAGTGCCTGAGATTGAGGGCTCCTGAGGGGGCATTATGTGGTGGTTCAAACGAGCGGTACTTCGTAGGACCTTCGCTGAAGCCCAGGCGATGCATCCCTGGTTTCTGAACTACGAGCAGCTGGAACCAGGGGTCAGGGAGCTGGTGCGGACACTCAACCAGACCGACCTGGTAGAGACTCTCTCCTCCTGTGAAGGTCACCCGGAGTTGGCAGACTGGTGGGATACCACTGGTGGAACGGCTTACGTCCTGTGCCTGGTGACCAGTCCCAGCCAGTGGAACCAGGTGCTGAATCGACTACGTCAACTGGCCCAGGACTGGACTGAAGTCCAATTGATAGTACGAGATGACCGGGAGCGGTCGGAGCAGTGGCTGGGGTTTCAAGCCAGCCATGACGAACCGCAAACAGTCCGCAACGCCCTGGACCGAGCCATTAGCCAGGCTAACGAGTTGATTAGAGAGTACTTGGACCATGATGTTGTTGCTATAACCTCAGCCCGACGTGGGAGAGAGGACTATACCCAGCAAACTGGTCCTCACGTTTTCTAGAGGATGAATGCGAGGCCAAGGAAAGGCCCAACAGATCGACGGAGGTGTCCCATGGAAGGACTAACTGCCTACTGCTTTGCGCTGCGCAGGATGTGCGAGATCCTGGAACCCAGTTTAGTAACCCTGAAGAATGGTCGCAAGGCGGTACGGGGCAAGGCCAAAGATGCTCCCCAGTACACCATCTTCCGAATTGTGAGTGAATCTGAGGCGAAGCAAGTGGAGTCCAGGTTCAGTTAACGGAACAGGATTCAGGATTGCGGCTAATCCTGGCGTATGATCAGGTATTGCATCGCAGAGAACACATCTGCTCCACCCGGATGGTCAGCTGCGCCGGTTGTAGGTCGGCGAGGGACTGAGGCCGGAAAAGCGGCTACTACCATCTATTGAGAGCGAGCAATCGCCTTGTAGGCACCGAGATTTCTGACGGCCCGGTGGCCTGCGTCACTGAGTAAGATTCCGATGTCAGCGTACCCGCAGCGCCTAAAGACGTTGAAGTCATCAGGAAAGAGTTAGCGTCTTTCCTGGCGTTGACGAGGTGAACTGGACCGCGGCGGAGGGTGTGACCTGTTACCAAGTGTACAGGGCTGGGGAGATGCTGACCGTGTTAAGCGCCCCCCAGGCCGTCAGTTCCTACACGTACCTGGTCCGCTCCTTAGACCTCGCATTCGATACCTACTATCAGATCCGCGCGCTCGGCAAGGCTGGCTGCTCTCCGTTATCGCAGTAGGAAATATCACCGGAAAGTTTACAAAGATGGCCGACGTGTGAGCGCCGGCTTAACCGACGACTCGAGCCGGGCCCTCGTCCACCTGAAGCGGCGCTGGGGTTAGCCTGCATTGCAAAGGCAACCCTTGGCTTGAAGGCGCTAGATCTTATTCAATATGGTGGGCCGGAGGTGACTGTAGGTAGTACCGTCTTTGAGATGCAGATGAAACTCTAAGCCCACAATCACCTCGGTCTCATCAGATAGTTCGAACGCTATCGGGCGGTCAAGAACATATTGGAGAACTTTAACACGTTTCAGTCCATCGGTTAACCTCATGCATGTTTGCAGTGCGTAACTGAAGCTTCAACATGTCGGAAATTTTGTCCCTGGTCTTAGTTGAGGCATTTGGCCCTGCGAGGACGCCCAATGCCATCCCCATGTCGTCCTACGTTGACCACCTTACTTGGCTAACAAGTGGTCAACCAAAGAGCATGTTCCTTCTACGTCAGAATCACGTAGTGCGGACTGGGAACATTAAGGACGGAACTGGTTCGCTGGACAAGAGCCTCAAACGCTGAGCAATTCTCGAGGATAGTCTGTCAGGACCTCGTGACCGTCCCTGGTTACAAGCACCATGTCAACGGTCATCAGCCCTCCGAGATCGGGGAAATAGAGGGAAGGCTCCACCGATAAGATCATGCCCTCCTCTATAGGTGTATCGTTGTAGATTCGCAGTTCTCCCAGCTCCTCCCGTCCCCAGAAGGGCCCAAAGAGACCAAAGGAATGGCCCGTTCCAAAACCCTTGAAATCCACGTATCCGGCCTTTTCAAACACCCGGAAGGCAATGCGATCGATTTCGGAACAGAGAATCCCGGGTCTGATAGAGTCCATCGCGGTAAGGGCCGCCTCCAGCCTTACATCAAATCGTTGCTTTACATCCTCGGGCACGGGGCCAATGATCCGTTGCCTGTGTAACGTATGATGATATCCCAAGGCATAGTGGTTGGTGCCAAACTGGATTACTTCTCCCTTTACAAGCTTCTTACTGCTGGCCGGAGTATGTCCCATCAGGCTCCTGCTGCCTGACTTGCAGCGCGCCTGTCCGCTGGCAAATTCGATATCCGGGAACACCCTTACGTGCTCCGCCGCCGCCTTCAGTTCCGCCGCGATGGCAACATCTACCTCCGTCGCACCTTCGGCAATAGCATCCTCACCAGCCCTCACGGCGACTCTGCATATCTCTGCACCCTTACGCGCCACAGCTATCTCTTCCTGGGTCTTGATCAATCGTTGCTTCATCATTGCGACAGATATGTCCTCAAAGGAGGCAGAGGGCAACGATTGCCTTAAACCCTTATAAAGCCCGAAGGGAATCACATCCTTTTCTATGCCAATCTTGCCTCGAACAAGCCCAAGTTCGTGGCATATTTTTTTCACTTCGTTGATCAATTGGACTGACGTAGACTGCTCATCCGAGTATGCTCGTACGTCCTTCACCCACGAGAATGCGCGTGCCCTCCGGCTTTCCATGTTGGGCGCTATCAATATGGGTTCACCCATTTTGGGAATTACGGCGGCGGCATATCGCCCATAGGGGTATCCGAACCAGAAACCCGTGTAGTAGAAGGATGTGTGGACTGATGTCGCAATCGCGCAATCCATCCCCCGCTCATCCATCACTTCCTGCAGGTGAGAAACCCTGCTTTGCATTTCCTGGACACTAAACAAGGCAGGCATTTCAATTTTCTCCTGTGTCAGTAATAAGGCTCACCTAGTATTTCAGTTTGACAGGGTCGGCTGAGTTATCATCATTAACCCAACTAAGGAGCAGAATTATTTTACCATTCAGTCATTGGATTTTAGAGAATTACTGCATGTCGAAGTTACATATATTGGAGATGCCCTGAATAATGCTATAAGATGCCTTAAGAGACTGTATTCCGTATTCCGCAATAGCCTTTTGATTTACATAGGGCTATGGAGTAAATAGTCAATTAATTCGTGTGCTATATGCAACTACATCCCAAGACTTGACACTATTTGCGTAATTAAAGTACGCTCCGACCCGTAGAACATCATCCACCTTCATTCCGAAGCCTTTGCCACATTGACAAGCTCAGATCAGGAGGACCCCATTCAATGAAGACGCACATGTCAAGACCGTGGAATGTTTATGCCCTGATAGCCGGCATATTGGCCTTAACTCTGTTCGTATTAGCGTGTGGGACTTCCGAAGAAACTGCAACTCCCACCGCCGCACCCCTTCCCACACCCATCCCTATAGACATCGCCGGTATCACCGCTGACTTCCAGAGAATTGTCCAACAGGAAGTAGAAAAAGTTCAGCCCCCTCTGTCTGAGGATGAAATACGCAATCTCATTGAGGCAGCCGTCAGCAGCGGTGTGCCCGAAGGTTTAACCGCCTCTCAGGTCCAGGCAATGGTAGATGATGCGGTTTCAGCCGCCGCTGACGAGGCAGTCACCGAGGGGGACGTCACAGCGGCCATCGGTCAAGCCATCGCCGACGCGCTTGCTTCAGCCTCGGAACCCCTGTCGAAAAGCGAAATAGAGAGCATAGTAAGGGCCGCCATACCGGAGCCCACCCCTGCTCCCACCCCTGTTGCAACCGCCGTACCCACCGCCACACCTGTGCCGACCACCCCGGCAGCGCCAAAGGTCCCGGTTGCGTCTCGATTGAGGCTGGCCGTGAGTCCGCCGGCAACTCAGAAGATGATGGCCCATCTGGGGGCACGCAGCGTAATGCCTACCCTGTTTCCCATGTATGACTTCCCCATTCACCGAAATTACATAACGGCTGACTACACCAAGGAAGGCTTGGCCGAAGACTGGACTCTGTCTTCCGACGGAAAGCTATGGAATTTCAAGCTAAGACAGGGAGTCAACTTCCACAAGGGGTTTGGCGAGTTAACCGTCAAGGACATTGTCACTACCCACACGGTGTACCTGGGACCAACTTCTCGGGCGGGCAGCGGTCCGATGAGAGACACTACTTCGGACAATTTTGAGATCGTCAGCGACCATGAGTTTAACTTCACGACACCAAAACCCTCCCCCGATCTATTGGAGTGGTGGAGCGACGCCCGGCAGTTCTCCATAATCAGCGACACCTATCTAAATGCTGTTGGCGAAGACGTATACAATCAATCCCCAATTGGCACCGGACCGTGGAGCTTTGTTAGCCTTGAAATAAACGTCGGCGCCGTATTCGAAAGGAACGAGGAGCATTTCCGAAAAGTTCCCGAGTTTGCAGAACTGGAAGCGAGGTATATGTCGGAGGATGCAGTCCGCCTGGCGAGTTTGCTCACCGGAGAGAATCACATCGCCCAGGTGGCCCGAGCGTCACACACCCAGGTGCGTGCGCAGGGACATCAGATTGCCACGGCGTCTATCCCCTTCGTTCAGGTCTGGACATCCGTTGGAGGTCTCTATTTCCCCGATGCCCCAACGTATGATCCCGACTCGGCCCTGTTGGACCCCAACGTGCGCCTCGCCTTGAATCTGGCGGTTGACAAGCAGGCCATTGTCGACAGCTTCCTGAACGAACTGGCCACGGTAGGGTCCGTCCTCAGCATTCCTCCGGGACATCAACACTTTGATCCCAGGTGGGATCCCCATCCGTACGACCCGGAAAGAGCCCGGCAACTAATTGCCGATGCAGACGCGGAAGGGTATTCCTTCAACGTCACTACGGCCCCTTCGGGCAGGGTTCCTGAAGTCGTCGACATCGCGGAAAGTTACGTTGGATACTGGACTAGCATTGGCCTCAACCCAACTCTCGAAATCGCCGAGCCTGCGGATATCACCTTCAGAGGACGCAACAGAGGCAACGGCAACAGCGTAACCGTTGCCGCTCACTCGGCTACTCCTCTGCAGGTTGGGTGGCTGCCCTTCATTCTCAGTACGAAAATCGGAATGCGCGGCTCTTACTGGGAATTCGATGACCTGGACGCCCTATGGCTTGAATTCATCGAGCTCGCGGGTGATGAAGAACGCTCCGCCAAGCTAGGAGAGATTGGAGACTACATATACGACAACACACTTATAGGTCCAATCATCTTCGTTCCTTCCCAGGTGGCCTTCAATCCAGGGGTAATTGAGGACTACACCGTCAACTATATGGGCTACGGCCCCATCGTTCACCACGAGTACACGGTGCCCATCTACGAATAGGCATCAAGACGTGGATCAAGTGACCGAACTAGGGGTGCGGACTCTTCCATAAGAGGGTTCGCGCCCTTGTAATGCTATAGGTCAGCAGATCCTCGTTGAGTTGCAGATTGTCTCAAGTTAGTAGAATGGTACCGCAGGGTAAAGGCTGGCGGGAGCAGTATGGATATGGGACGATAATGTTAGTGGCACATGTCTTGCACTAGTTGCCCGGGAGGTAGTCATGCGTTTGATAGTGAAAAGTGAGGAAGAACATGGGAAGGCTGGACAATAAAGTAGCTCTCATTACCGGTGGTTCTCGTGGCCAGGGCGCCGTTGAATCTAAACTGTTTGCGCGGGAAGGAGCCAAGGTTGTCTTCGGCGATATTCTCGATGAGGAAGGAAAGCAAGTCGAGAGGGAGATAATTGAAATGGGATGTGAGGCCGTCTATGTTCATCTGGATGTGACCAGTGAAGAGGACTGGGCGAAAGCAATAGCCACAACCGAAACCAAATTCGGCAAGCTTGAAATATTGGTGAATAACGCGGGCGTTTCTATCGGCAAACGCGGTATAGAGGACACTTCCGTCCAGGATTGGGACCACATTATGGATATCAACGTCAAGGGCGTGTTCCTGGGTACCAAATCTGTAATTCCTGCCATGAGAAGGGCCGGCGGAGGCTCCATTATCAACATCTCCTCTACCGCAGGTATCGTGGCCATAGGCCGGTCCGCTGCCTACAACGCTACTAAAGGGGCTGTGCGCGTCTTTTCGAAGGCGACCGCAATCCAACATGCGAAGGACAATATAAGATGCAACTCGGTCCACCCGGGGCCCATCGACACCGCATTTCTTCAGGACCTCATAGATAATCCCGTTCTTCTTCAGGAGCGGCTCAAGAAGGTTCCTCTGGGAAGAATCGGGACTCCGAAAGATGTAGCCTACGGTGTCCTTTACCTGGCCTCCGACGAGTCTTCTTACGTTACCGGTTCTGAACTTGTGATTGACGGAGGCTCAACAGCGGAATAGCTATCCCCAGCAACGTTAGGAACAATGCGCTTGACGTCCATCAACCTCTCCCGTAAGCCAACATCACTTCTCCGTGGAACTGAGTCAAACTGTTCAGACTCTCCACATATACGGGATCGGATAGCAACCGTGGACCACACCATATGGTTCGAATCCCCTCAGGTCTTAGCTATGGATTGGTGGAGCTGGGGGGACTCGAACCCCCTACCTCTTCAATGCCATTGAAGCGCTCTCCCAGATGAGCTACAGCCCCATGAGGTTGTAAATGATAGCACAGGTTTGGGTTTTAATCCCAGGGCGGGGGGGCGGAAGGGTGTGGGAGTGAATCTTCGCCGGCGTGGTGGGATGAGGCTTGCCAGGGTTTGGTTTGACTTTTGACGGTCAGTGGGGCGCTATTACGCTGAAGCCGGCGTAAGGGCGAAGGGCTTCGGGTATGAGGACGGAGCCGTCGGACTGCTGTCCGTTTTCAAGGACGGTGATGACTATACGCGGCAGGGCAAGGCCGGAGCCGTTGAGGGTGTGGGCCAGGGTTGGCGGAGCGCCGGTTTCGGTACGGAAGCGGACGTTGGCACGGCGGGCCTGGAAGTCGGTGCAGTTGGAGCAGGAACTCACCTCCAGCCACTCCTTGGAGCCGGGGGCCCACACCTCCAAGTCGTAGGACTTGGCGGATGCAAAGCCCAATTCCGGGGCGCACAGCTGTAGGACACGGTAGGGCAGTTCCAGAGCCTGACAGACCATCTCGGCGTCGGCGACGAGGCCTTGCAGCTCATCCTCAGATGTCTCAGGTTCGACGAACTTGTACATCTCCACCTTCTGGAACTGGTGGACCCGCTTGATGCCACGGGTGTCGCGTCCGGCGGCGGCTTTCTCGCGACGGAAGCAGGGGGTGGAGGCGGTGTAGCGGAGGGGCAGCGTGTCCGGGGGGAGCACCTCATCGCGGTGCAGGTTGGTGAGAGGCACCTCGGCGGTAGGGATGAGCCATAGATCGTCTTCGTCGTCGTGATAGAGGTTGTCGCCGAACTTGGGGAGATTGCCGGAAGCTTCCATGACGTCGCGGCGGACGACGGCGGGAAGCTGGGCTTCCGTGTAGCCGTTCCTGGTGGTATGGAGGTCCAGCATGAAGTTGACGAGGGCGCGTTCCAGCCGGGCGCCTTGCCCCATGAGGACGAAGAAGCGTGAGCCGGCGAGTTTTGCGCCGCGGGGCAGGTCGATGACGCCAAGGATCTCGCCCAGATCCCAGTGGGGCTTGGGCAGGAAGTCGAAGGCGGGCATATCGCCCCAGGTGCGAATGACGACGTTGTCGTCTTCGCCTTCGCCGTCGGGCACGTCGGGCTGGGGGATGTTGGGCATGCCGAGGAGGAGGTTGTGGAGTTCTGCCTGGACCTGGTCGTGCTGCTCGTCCAGGTCGGTTATCTGCTGACCGACCTGTCGCATTTCTGCGATGAGGGGGGCCCTATCGCCGGACATGCGGCCGATGGCGCGGCTGGTCTCGTTGCGGAGGGCGCGGAGTCTGTCGGCCTGGGCCTGGAGGCTGCGGCGTTCTTCGTCGAGGGAGATTATCTGGTCGATGGGCTGCTCCTCGCCGCGTCGGGCCAGGGCTTTGGAGACGAACTCCGGGTCTTTGCGGATGAGTTCGATGGACAGCATGGGCTAGTCCCTGGTGCGCATTTGCGGGAAAAGCAAGATGTCCCTGATGGTAGTCTGGCCGGTGAGCAGCATGACCAGCCTATCTATGCCGATGCCGAGGCCGCCGGTGGGGGGCATTCCGTACTCCAGGGCGAGGAGGAAATCCTCGTCCGTCCGGTCGGTCTCCTCGTCGGCGAAGAGGCGGCGGGCTTCTTCCTGCTCTTCGAAGCGTCGACGCTGCTCCATGGGATCGTTCAACTCGGTGTAGGCGTTGGCGAGTTCCATGCCTACGACGAAGCATTCGAAACGCTCCACCAGGTGGGGGCTGCCGGGCTTCTTCTTGGCCAGAGGGGACATGGCCATGGGGTAGTCGATGATGAAGGTGGGCTGGATGAGGTGGGGTTCGACGGCCTGGGAGAGGAGCTTGTCGTAGACCTGATGGACGGGACCGGGGGCGAGGTCGAAGCCCTTTTGTCTGGCTTCGACGATCAGGTCATCGGTTGTAGCTTCGCCCTGAAGGTAGGGGGTTAGATCAATGCCGCCGTATTCTTTAATGGCATCGCAGAAGGGGAGGCGTCGCCACGGGGGCTTGAGGTCTATGGAGTGTTCCTCGTACTGAATGGTGGACGAATCGAAGACGGTCTGGGCGGCGTGGTGGACCATCTCCTCAACCATTGACATAACGTTGGTATAGTCGGCGTAGGCTTCGTAGCTCTCCATCATGGTGAACTCGGGGTTGTGGTCCTGGTCTACGCCCTCGTTGCGGAAGATGCGGCCGATTTCGTAGACCTTGTCGAATCCGCCGACTATCAGGCGCTTCAGGTAGAGCTCGGTGGCGATGCGCATGTATAGCTGCTGGTCGAGGGCGTTGTGGTGGGTGACGAAGGGGCGGGCTAGGGCGCCGGCGGCTATGGGAACGAGGACGGGTGTGTCCACCTCCACGAAACCGCGGGCGTTCATGAAGGAGCGGACGGCCTCGATGATGCGGCTGCGTTGGACGAAGGTCGGCATGATATCGTCGTTGTTGGCGATTAAGTCGAGGTAGCGCTGTCGATAACGCTGCTCGGTGTCGCGGAGGCCGTGCCACTTTTCCGGCAGGGGGCGTATGGACTTGGAGAGGAGGTTGAAGGAGCGGGCCTCGACGGTTACTTCGCCGGTGCGGGTGCGGATCATGGGGCCGGAGGCTTCGATGAAGTCGCCGACGTCGAGGTCGCGGAGGATGGGGTAGGCGTCTCCGACGAGGTCGGCGCGAAGCTGGACCTGCAGTTTGCCGGTTGAATCGCGGAGGTCGATGAAGGTGTTCTTGCCCATGCCGCGTCGGGCGATGATTCGTCCAGCGACGGTTACGGTGGGGGATTCGCCCTGTTCCGACTGCACTTGGCGGAGGAAGAGGTCCCTGGCGTCTGCGTTGGGGTGGGTGCGCGTGACGCGAGGGGGATAGGGGTCAATTCCCTTGTCCAGGAGACGTTGGAGCTTCTGCTGGCGGCTTGTGCGGTGGTCGGGAACCCGTTTTGGCATAGGAAGAGGGCGCGTGATTAGTCTACTGGATGTCCAGGACTTCCAGGTTAATTGTTCCGGCGGGCACCTGAACTTTGGCCACCTGACCTACTTTCGTTCCGAGGAGGGCTTTGCCGATGGGAGAAAGGTTGGAGATTTTGCCCTGGGAGGGGTCGGCTTCCGGGCTGCCGACGATGAAGTAGCTTTCCTTCTTGCCCCGCCGCTCGTTCATAACCGTTACGGTGGAACCCACGTTTACTTTGTCGGAGTCCTCTGCCACGTCCTCGATGATGGTTGACTTGTTGATTATGCGCTCAAGGTCGAGGATTCGGCCCTCGATGAAGGCCTGTTCCTTCTTTGCTTCGTCGTACTCGGCGTTGTCGACGGTGCCGCCGATGGAGTTGGCGCGCTGGATCCTGTCGGCGACTTCCTGGCGTCGGGTGGTACGGATGTAATCGAGTTCTTTCCGGAGCTTAACCAGGCCGTCTCTGGTGAGGTAGGTGGGTTGTGTCAAGGTGAACCTCCAGAAAAAGAGAAAAGACCAGGCGCACTTCTGCCCTTGGCCCAGTCGCAGACATTGTACCGCTATGGGGATGAGTTGTAAAGGGGATGTACTCGTTCAGTACATGTGAGACAGATTAGAAGGGACCAAGGATGGGTGGCACTGGAGAAGATACTGCAAAGGGGTTAGTCCGTCCAGGGAGTGATGAGGTCGGAAGGTGTCGTAGATTTGCTCCCATTTGAGCAGAGCCCGGTTGAGGGTAGAGACATCCAGTTCGCCATCATAGAGCTCGTAGAACTCTTCGGTATGAGTACGCTGGGCCCGCTCCACATGGCCGTTGAGCTTGGGAGAGCGCGGCGGCAGTATGAAGAGTTTGATATCGAACTTCTGGCAAGCGGTCTCGAAGTCCGCCATGAACTCGGAGCCTCCATCCACCTGAACTGCCTTGATGGGGAAGGGAAACCGTCGCCGCATGGACTCAAGGAACCGGGCCGCCAGTGTGGACGTGGCCCTTGTGTGCACCTCCAGCACGTCCCACCTGGAGACCATGTCCCGAGCGGTGAAGTGTTTGAGCACCATGCCAGGCAGAGGGCGCACGTCCAAAGTGTCCACCTGCACGATGTCCCCCGGTTCTATGACCTGATACTCCCTCGGCTTCCGTACCCCATAGGGACGCGGACGCGTGCGCCTACGGGCCGATATACCGTCACGGGGCGGCTCTTTCAACACCCCACGGGCCTTCAAGCGAGTCAGAATGCGGCCCACCATGGATGTGGACACCTCCCAGCCCTTATCCCTGAGCAACGGCGCCAGCTTGTCCTTCCCCCATCTAGGATACTCTTCCCTCAGCTTTAGCACTGCCCTAGCTAACTCAACAGTCCACGTAGGCCGCCTCACCCTCTTGGGTCGTCGACTCTTGTCTACTAAGCCCGCCGGCCCTTCCTCCCTGAGGGCTTTGTCCCACCGGTACAGGCTACAGCGTGACAGTCCCAGTGCCTCTGCTGCTTCCGTTGCCGTCACTCCCCGTTGCCTCAATCTATTCCAGCCACTCACCCACCTCATCCGATCTTGCGCTTTCAACGTCAGCTGTGCTGGTGTCCTCTTCGAAAGCTGATAGAATGATTTGGGTAGTCCTACTACCCTCATGAAAGGGACCTCCTTCGGTCTATCTCACCCAAAGGATGGTCCCTTTCTATTTCCCTTACAACTCCATCCGTCTCATATCTATCTGAACGAGATCAGAACCTGGTTCTCGGGTTGCGTAAGTTCTGAGGTTACGGCGATGGACGAAAGGGGCTGATTATTGAGATGCAGGAATACTGTGAAAAATAGGCGGTTATTATGTCAACCTGTGAAAAAGCAGGGCTGAAGTTAACGTAACATTTATTGTGCGAACCTAGTGCATTCACCACGAGATTCTTCGACTTCGCTGCGCTCAGAATGAAATGTGGGGGCGCGTTGTGCGCTGCGGCTCAGATTGGGGTGGGAGGATTGCGAGCCGTACCTACGGAAGGTGGGATGGATTCCCGTCTGCACGGGAATGACGGGGGAGGCGGGCGACCACAAGGGTCGCTCCTAGGGGGGATGGTTGGGGGTTAGGGCTTGACTGGCGGCGCTTGGTCGTAGCCCGGCGTCAGCAGGCAGGCAGCCCAGTGGTTTGGGCGCACCTCCCTGAACTCAGGCGTCTCGCGGGAGCACCGATCCTCCGCCATGGGACACCTCGGGTGGAAGACGCAGCCGCTGGGCGGATTCAACGGGCTGGGAGTCTCGCCGGGAAGGATTATCGGCTCTCGCGTCGCCTCCACCGCCGGGTCGGGTACGGGCACCGCCGAAAGCAGCGCCTGGGTGTAGGGGTGGGCCGGGTCGGAGTAGATTACGTCGCTGTCGGCCAGTTCGACCACGTGGCCAAGGTACATCACGGCCACCCGGTTGCTGATGTGCCGCACAACGGAGAGATCGTGGGCGATGAACAGGTACGTCAAGCCCATCTGCTGCTGCAGTTCCATGAGCAGGTTGATTATCTGTGCCTGAATGGAAACGTCCAGGGCGGAGACGGGTTCATCGGCAACGATGAACTCCGGGTTCAGCGCCAACGCCCGGGCGATGCCGATGCGCTGACGCTGGCCGCTGCTGAACTCGTGGGGGAAGCGGTCCAGCATGGACGGGTGAAAGCTGACGATTTCCGCCAGCTCCAGGACCCGCCGGCGCTGTTCTTCCCTGTCGGCCACGGTCTTGTGGATGGCGAGGGGTTCTCCGATTATCCGACCCGCCGTCATGCGCGGATTCAGGGATGCGTAGGGGTCCTGAAAAATCACCTGCATCCGACGCCGGAAGGGTCGCAGGTCCCTGTTGCCCAAGTCGGTGATGTCCTGGCCGTCGTACTCCACCCGCCCTTCGGTTGGCTTGTAGAGTCGCAACACGCATCGGCCCAGGGTGGTCTTGCCGCAGCCGCTCTCCCCCACCAATCCCAGGGTCTCGCCGCGCCTGATTGTCAGCGAAACGCCGTCTACGGCCTTTATCCAGCCCTGAACGCGCTGGAAGAAGATGCCCGAGGTGACGGGGAAGTGCATCTTCAGCCCCTCCAGGCGGAGGATGGTATCCTGGGCGGCGTTCATTTGCCAGCCGACTCCTTCGTGACGGAGATAGGGGCCTGCCAGCAGGCGGACTGCTGGTTCCGGGTCACGCCTACCAGCGGAGGCACTTCCTCGGCGCATCTGTCCACGGCGTAGGTGCAACGCTCCCGGAAGGCGCATCCTTTCGGCAGGTACGCCAGGTCCGGCGGCTGACCGGGGATGGACTCCAGCACGTCCCTTCTCGGCAGGTCCAGCCTGGGGATGGAGCGCAGCAGCCCCAGGGTGTAGGGGTGCTGGGGCGAGCGGAAGGTCTCGGCCACGGGGCCGCTCTCGACAATTTTGCCCGCGTACATGATGAAGACCCTGTCCACGTAGCGGGCCACGATGCCCATGTTGTGGCTGATGATTATCAGGGCTACGTTCAACTCGCGCGTCAGGCTCTTCATAAGCTCAAGCAGCTGGGCCTGAATGGTAACGTCCACTGCGGTAGTCGGCTCGTCGGCGATTATCAGGTTCGGATTGCAGCTCAGGGCCATGGCGATCATCACGCGCTGCCTCATGCCGCCGCTGAGCCGGTGGGGATGCTCCTTGATGCGCTGGTGCGGATCGGGGATGCCGACCATTTCCAGAAGCTCGACGGCGCGACGGCGGGCTGCGCCCCGGCTCATTTCCAGATGGGTCTCGAGAGACTCGGTAAGCTGTCTTTCGATGGTGAGCACCGGATTCAGGGAAGTCATGGGTTCCTGGAATATCATTCCGATGCGGTTGCCCCGGATCCGCTGCATATCCCTGTCGCTGAGGGCAAGGAGGTTCGCGCCTTCAAACAGGATGCGGCCTTCGACGATACGGCCGGGGTAGGGAACGAGGCCCAGGATGGAGAGGGCGCTGACGCTCTTGCCGCTGCCGCTTTCGCCAACGATGCCCACGGCCTGACCCTCGCCCACCTGGTAGGAAACGTCGTTCACCGCCTTCACCACGCCGCCATCGGTGTAGAAGTAGGTGTGGAGATTCTGGACTTCTAGAAGGGGGGGCATGGCAAGTTCATGACATATCGGAGTCAGGCCCTATGGAGCCTGGCGGGAGCTACGCATTTTCTCAAGCTGGTCCATGACCTCGTTTCTGTTGAGCCCCAGCTCAATTGCCCTTTCCGCGTCGGACTCGGCATTGGCGTCCTTGCCCAGAGCGGCGTAGGTGAAGGCCCGGTTGGCGTAGGCGTGGGCGAGTTCCGGGTCAAGTTCGATGGCTTTGTCGAAATCTGTCAGCGCCTCCTCGGTCTTGCCCTGTGCCACGAAGGCGAAACCGCGGCTGTTGTGGGCGGCGGCGTTGTCGGGGTCGAGTTCGATGGCCTTGTCGAAGTCACGGATGGCGGGAGTGAGCTTAGCCTGGGTCCCGTAGACCTTCCCCCGCTCGAAGTATGCCTCAGCCAGGCCTGGATCTATGCGGAGGGCGCGCCTGTATTCGTCCAGGGCCAGCTCAAACTCGCTTCTCATGGCGTGGGCCTTGCCCAGACCTAAACGCGCGGGGGCATACTGGTTATCGACCCTCAGGGCACTGCGGTATTCCCGCAGGGCGGCGCCGGGCTGGCTGTTTTCGAGAAAAGCGTCGGCCCTCTGCATGTGCTCCTGGACGCTGAGCAGGTGCGGTGTGGGTGTGGGAGTCCGGGTAGGCGTCTCGCCGCCTCCGCAAGCTGATAGGAGAATCAGAATCGCCATAGCCAGCAAAAGGGCCGAGACTGGCAACGTTTCCCTCGTAGCCGAAAGATTTATGTAAAGCAAGAGACCTGTCCGCATCCGAGGGTTCTAACGCTGTCGGCGCAGTCCACCAAGTCTGGAATCCTCCTACCGGAAGGCGGGGAGGGACTGGTCAAGGTATTCGTAGGCCCGCTGAAGCTGGCTGTCCCTGTTCATCAGGAGGTCCTCCTGGCTCAAGGAAGCGGAGATGTCCGGCAGGATGCCCTCGCCGCTGATGGCCCTGCCGGAGGGGGTAAACCAGTAGGAAGTGGGGAAATAGAGGGCCCCGCCGTTGCTGAGGGTCACGTAGCTGTTGGTGGAGCCTCTGCCCCTGGTGGGGTCGCCCATGACAACGCCGCGTCCGGCGTCTTGGAGCGCGCCGGCAAGGGCCTCGGCAGCCTCCGCCGTACCCTCGTTGACCAGGACGACGAGCTTCACCTCCTGGTCCAGCACGCCGCTGCCTCCGCCCTCCTGCAGGTGAAGGTCCGTGCGGACCTGCTCGTTGTCTATCTGGTAGGCGAAGAGGCCGTCGGTCACGAACTGGGCAGCCACATCGCGGGCCAGCTCGAGGGACCCTGTCTGGTTGCTGCGAAGGTCCAGGACCATCCCCAGGGTCTCCAACTCGTTGAAAGTCTCCAGCACGTCCAACACCTCATCGAGGGTGTGGTCGTAGAAGGCCTGAATGTACATGTAGCCAACGGAACTGGGCAGCAGGGACATGTCCACGGTGGGCACGTTGACATTGCCCCGGGTGATGCTGACCTCCCGGGGTTCCGTTTCCGTGGGGCGCTGAATGAGGAAAGTGACCCGGCTGCCCGACGGGCCCCGGATATTGGAGGTGGACTCGGAGATCTCCGAGTCGCCCACGGGGACGCCGTCAACCTCCAGAATCACGTCGTTTCTCTGAAGGCCGGCCCTGGCCGCGGGGGCGTCGCTCATCAGCGAGACGATGGTCAGCTTGCCGTCTTCCATGCTCATGACGGCGCCGACGCCCTGGTAGCTGACCTCCCTCTCGTCTTCCTGGGAGCGCTGGTAGTCCTCCTCGTTCAGGTAGGAACTGACCCTGTCGCCGGTCTCCAGGGAAGCCATCATGCTTGTGAGGGCGGCATCAGCCAGCACGGCGGGGTCCACCTCGGGCCAGGTCTGGAGGAAAAGCTGCCAGGCCCGCCAAACGTCGTCGAATCCCTCGGGGACCGACCTGGGAGGTCGTCCGCGGAAATCGGACATGTCGGAGAGGAAGGGATAGTGGGGCTTCTCCGCCGCATCCAGCATGCCTACGATTATGTGGCCAGCCACCTGCTCAGAATCCAAAGAATTGGTGTCAACGTATGAATCTTTGATGACGGTCCACCCTTCCCACACCACCTGCTCCTGGCCGGAACCGCTTGAGGCGCCGGGACGGCCTTGGCAACCACCAAGAACCACAAGGGCCAGGGAGGCCACAAGGGCAAGAATGAGGAGGGATTTGAAGTGAAATTGTCTAAGCTTGAACATCTGCCGCAACCGTTTTTTAGTTCAGCCCCTCCGGGCCCGGAGCCCTGAGTATTGGCCTGAATGGTATACGTATTGTAGCATTCGGTGGGTTCATTTAGAATCGGGAGTAAAAGAATGACTTGGCTGGGAACAATGAAAACGATTATTTGCTTACGAAATAGCTCAATAGCAATGGGCTTTGCCGCCCTGCTGATTCTGGCGTCGGTCCTGACGCTGGCGGCCTGCGGCTCCAGGCCCACCGTCGGCGAGCCTGCATCCATGCCCGCGGCAACGGCGGCGACAACGGCGGCTCCCACGGAGGCGCCAACACCGGCGCCGGGCGCTACGGCTGCCCCGACGGCGCAGCCAACGGAGGCTCCCGCCGAAGAACCGCGGGACGATAGGCAGCGCGGCACCCTCCGCCGACTCTTCTCCGACCCGCCGACGCTGGACCCCCACCTGACCACGGACGCCACGTCCGCAACCGTGATTATCGAGGTATTCGGCGGTCTGGTAACAATCAGCCCCGACCTGCGAATCGTCCCGGACCTGGCCGAAGGGTGGGACGTGAGCGCCGACGGGCTCGTCTACACCTTCACCCTGCGCCAGGACGCCGTATTCCACAACGGTAAGCCCATCACGGCCCACGACTTCAAGTGGTCCCTGGAACGGGCGGCAGACGCCATCACCGAGTCGCTGGTCGTCGATCAGTACCTGGGAGACATCGTAGGTCTGCAGGAGAAGCTGAATGGCGAGGCGAGAGAGGTGGAGGGCGTCCGCGTCATCAACGACCACACCCTGGAGATCACCATCAAGGAGCCGAAGTCCTACTTCATCTTCAAGCTCACCTATCCCACGGCATTCGTCCTGGATCGGGAGAACGTGGAGTCGGGACGCCGCTGGGTTCGTGAACCCAACGGGTCCGGTCCTTTCAAGCTGGCGGAATACGTGCCCGGCGAGCGGATGATTCTGGAGAAGAACCCCAACTACCACCTGGGCCCGGCCCATCTGGAGCAGGTGGAGCTGATCCTCAGCGGCGGCACCTCGATGCTCATGTACGAGAACGACGAAATCGACATTACGGGCGTCGGCATTGCCGATTTGGACCGGCTGCTGGACCCGAACAACAATCTCAACGCCGAGCTTAAGCAGGCCCTTCCATCCTTCAGCACCAGCTACATCGGCATGAACGTCACCGTTCCGCCCTTCGACGACGTGAAGGTGAGGCAGGCGCTGAACTACGCCGTCAACCGGCAGGAGATTGCGAGCCTGGTGCTTGGAGACCTGGTTACTCCCGCCAGAGGCATCCTGCCGCCGGGATTCCCGGCGTATAACGCCCAGCTTCCAGGCTACCCCTTCAATCCGGACAAGGCGCAGCAGCTTCTCAGCGAGTCCAAGTACGCAGACAACATCAGCGACTATCCCATCATCCTGACGGTGCCGGGAGGCTTCGGAGCGTCCGTGGACCTGGACCTGGAGAGCATTACCCACACCTGGCAGGAGGTGCTGGGAGTGGAGGTGGAGTTCCAGCAAACGGAGTTCGCCACGTACCTGCAAGACCTGCACAAGCGCCGCTTCGACATGTTCCAGATAGGCTGGATTGCCGACTATCCAGACCCGGAGAACTTCCTGGACATCCTGTTCCACAGCGAAAGCAGCAACAACCACACCCGCTACGGCAATCCACAGGTGGACCAGCTTCTGGAGCAGGCCCGCACTGAAACAAACCAGGACGTGCGGTACGACCTGTACAAGCAAGCCGAAGAGATCATAGTGGACGAAGCGCCCTGGATTTCCCTGTGGCACAGCGGAGAGCAGTACGTGCTGATCAAGCCCTACGTGAAGGACTACTACCTGACCCAGCTGATAGTGCCCAGACTAAGATTCGTTCGCATAGACGAATAGGCTCCGGCGCGTATGGGGGCCTACGTTATAAGACGGTTGGCATGGACGCCGGCGCTGCTTCTAATCGTAGCCCTCATCACCTTCCTGCTCGGCACCTATGGCCCTGGAGACCCGGTGCAGGTGCTCCAAGGTCAATACAATAATCCCGAGGTCGTGGAGCGGATCCGCCAGCAGCGGGGACTGGATAGAAACGTCTTCGTGCAGTACGGCGTGTACATCAAGAACCTGCTGCGGGGCGACCTGGGAGAGAGCTATAAGTACCGGGACCGCACGGTGGCGGAACTCATCGGCAAGCGCATCTGGGTATCGGCGCAGCTTGGCCTTGCGGCTTCCATTGTGGCGCTTTCCCTCGGCATTCCATTAGGCGTTTTCACCGCCATAAAGCAGGGCACGTGGATAGACGTTACGACCGTCAGCATTACCTTATTTTTCATGTCGCTGCCCGTCTTCATCACTGCGCCGGTGCTTCTGCTCGCCTTCGGGCTCTGGCTGGGAATTCTGCCCATACAGGGCTGGGGAGGTTTTTTCGATACGCGAATCATCATGCCTGCGTTGGTGCTGGGAGTTCCCGGGATTGCGGTGATCACCCGCCTGACCCGCGCCAGCACCCTGGAGGTCCTCTCCCAGGACTACGTGAGGACGGCGCGGGCCAAGGGGTTGGGCGAGTTCATTGTGCGAAGGCGGCACATTCTGCGGAATTCCCTGATTCCCGTCTTTACCGTGGTCGGCCTCTCCCTCGCGACGCTGGTGGAGGGGTCCTTCATAACGGAGGGCTACTTCGGGATACCGGGCATCGGCAGCTTGGCCATCGAGGCCTTCTTCTCCAGAGACTACCCGGTGATAACGGCTCTGGTGCTGATAATCGCCGCGGCCTTCGTTGCAGCAAATCTCATTGTGGACGTGGGCTACCGGTTCCTGGACCCGCGCATCCGATACTAGAGTTGCAGGCAAGTCTGTGACTACCGCTCAGAGCGAAATGATGGAAGGCCTGGGTTCCCGACCCTCGGGAAGCCTGTGGGCCCAGGCCCTGCGCCGGCTGCTGCGCAAGAAGGTTGCCGTCGCCTGCCTGGCCGTCATCGGGATCATGTACCTTGCGGGAACCTTCACCATAATTAGATCGCCCACTCCCTACGGCTACAACGACCAGGATATCCGCGCAGAATCGGTGAAGCAGGGGCCGAGTCTGGCCCACCCCTTCGGCACCGACCGGCTGGGGCGGGACCTGCTGACCCGGGTAATCTACGGGCTTCGCACCACGGTTATCATCACCGTGGCGGCCATGCTCACGGGAAGCCTGATTCTTGGCATCGGATTGGGGCTGGTTTCCGGCTACTTTGGCCGGTGGCTGGACTCGGTGATTATGCGCGTGGGAGAGGTGTTCTTAGCCTTCCCCGGATTGCTTCTGGTGATTCTCATAGCCGCTACGGTGAAGCCGAGGGTGAAGGAATGGGTGGAGGGCTGGTCCGGCGGCCTGGAGAACCTAACCGGCATAGACCTTATCCAGCTGGGCATCGTTGACTACGTGGTGCTGTTCGCCGCCCTTTCCGCCTTCTCCTGGGTGGGCATGGCGCGGCTGGTGCGGGGACAGGTGCTTTATGTGAAGCAGAACCAGTACGTGGAGGCGGCGGTGGCCATGGGCGCGTCCCACTGGCGCATCCTGACCTCCCACGTGCTGCCGAACATCATCAGCCCCGTCATCGTGGTGGTGTCCATGGGGATGGGGGCCACGGCGGGCTCCGAGATAATCCTGAGCTGGCTGGGCATCGGCATTCAGCCCCCAACACCAAGTCTTGGAGTGATGATCTTCCAGAACGGCAACATCAGCGTTTTGCGCTCCGACCCCCACTTGATCCTCTTCCCCGTGTTCACAGTGACGGTCCTGATATTCGCCTTCAACCTGCTGGGGGACGCCCTAAACGACGCGCTTAATCCCCGCGCCCGCTGAGGTTCTTGAGGGACGCTCCTCGCCGTCGCCCGCCTTTCCCTCCTCGTAACCCCCGCGGAGGGAGAGCTTTGAAAACCCCTTAATCGTCACTCCACGCGGAGGCGTGAGCCCATCCCTCTTCCCCACCTGAATTCCTGCCTCCGCCTACACGAGGACAGGCTTGCGCGGGAATGAAGGTTATGCTTTTAGAAGGGTGGCTTCCTGAACCGGCGCAGCCCCAGGAAGCCCACGGGGCCGGCCAGCAGCAACAGCATGAAGGGCTCCGGGGGAATGGAAGCGTTGACACGAGCGTCCCTGCTGCAGCCGCCCGGACGTCGCTCCGCTTCCACATCGCTCTCGCTGGGTTCCGGGGTGGGGGTATCAGCAGCCTCGGTGGGAGCGGCCGTCACGGGAGCGGGGGGCGGCGCGGGTTGGGTGGCAGGAGGAGCTTCCTCATAACCGAAGGGACGCAAACCCATGCGAGTTCTCCATTCGGTGTCCAACCCGTCCTGGTCGAAGCCGTAGACCTGAATCATGGCCTGGTCCAGAGAGATGGTATGGTCCAGCTGGGCCATAAACTCCGCCATCTTTGCCTCGCCATAGGTATGGATTAGGTAGGCAACAACTGAGCGCGACTGCCCGTAGGCGATGACCACGTCGTCCGGTTCGCCGATGAACCTGCTGAGGTGCGCCAGCGGCTTCACGCGGCGGGTGTAGATGCCGTAGAGGAGGGCGTTGTCGTAGCTCTCGCTGGGAGACACGTTGCCGAATTCAGCCAGCCCCTCGTTGAGCCATGTGGGAAGAAGGGTGTAGGCCCGGCCCGCCGCGTCGTCCACCAGCACGTGGGTCACCTCGTGGGACGCGATGCCTTCGATGGTCGGGTCGGTGCCCAGCACCAGCAGCACACGGATATCCGTGAATGCCTGCCCCTGGGTGATTAGCCCCTCCCGCACAGTCTGGGGCCGCGGCGGCAGCGCGGCCTGCATGTGCCTGTAGTTGTTGTACGTGACTATGTTGATCGGCTCCACCTGCTCAAGCCCGAGCACCCGGGACATGGTGGCCGTCGCCTCCAGGGAAGCGTCCAGGATCAGCTGGGCGCGGGTCTCCGTGGGCCCGTAGTAGTAAACCGTCAGGGGGCCTTCGGACATAGTCTCCCATTCGAAGCGCGAGTCTGTGTAAACGAACTCCTTCTGCTCCGTCTTAAAAGACTCGCCGTCTTCCGTGAACACCTGATAATGGTACCTGAACACCGTACCCGGCGGGATGAAGTTGGTGCCTCCCTGAGTGCCTACGCTGGTGTCGAGGAAGAAGCTGCCCTGGATGGCAGTACCCTCGTTGAACTCAAGGCGGCCGTAGGAGATGTTCTCAGCACCCTTTGACTTGTAGAAGACCCGTATGTCGTCGACGGGGCTGGGAGTCTCAACGGAAAGGTTGAAGTTGATGCCGTCGGGGAACTGGCTAGTGACCTCGTCGGCCAGAATCACCAGGCCGTCGTCGGCGCTGGCAATTGTTAATCCGGCGGCGAGAATGAGCGTCGCGGCTGCTAACGTGACAAGGGCAAAAAATCGTTTCACTGGGATACTCCCACCATATATATGAAGGGCCGGTTACTCCCTCCCAAAAGTTCTACGAAGCAACTCCGCAGCGGGATTTACGGGGCGCCGTTCGGGTGTGTTTTCGCCCTGTCCGAATGGCTCGATGGCTAGCGGGTGATGAACATGGGCATGATGAGGTGAATGTACTGGTCTGAGCCGGGCGAGGTGAACACGCCGGCGCGGGAGGGACCGCTGGTCTTGATGGACACCTCTTCCCCATCCATATTGGCGAGAACGTCCAGCAAGTACTGGCCGTTGAAGGCTATGGTGGCCTCCTCGCCGGTTATCTGGCCATCCAGTTCAGCGGCATTCTCGCCCACCTCGTCGTCCTTGGAAGAGATGATAATCTGGCCCGCCGGGCCGTCCTCGCTGCTGGGGTTCAACTGAAGCTTGACTATGTTGTTGCTGTCCCTGACGAAGATATAGACGGACCTGGACGCCGCAAGCACGTCCGTAATCCTCAGGGACGCCTCCGCCGTGGTGTCCCGGATGGCGTCTTCCAGCAGGTCCCTGTAACGGGGGAAGTTCCCCTGAATTATCTGGGAGACTATCTGCAAGTCGTCCAGCTTGAACAGCACCTGGTTCCTCGATGAGGACACCAGCACTTCCATGGTGGAGTCCTGGTCGCCAATCAGGCGACTCACCTCGCCGAAGGTGCGGGCGGGGATGATGACGTTGACGGGACTCTCCACCGGGTTCAGGGTCTTGCCCCGCTTAACTGCCAGGCGGAAGCCGTCGGCGGCGGCCAGGGTCATTCTATCCTCTTCTATTTCCACCAGAATGCCGGAGAGCACGGGCCGCGTCTCTTCAGTGTCGGCGGCGAAGACGGTCTGGTCGATGGAACGCTTGACGTCGCGGGTGGAGACCTGGAAGGTCACCCCCTCCTCGGCGGTGATGATGGGGATGGGGGGGAAGTCTTCGGCGTCGGTGCCGCTGATCCGGGCGTTAATGCGACCGCTGCTGAGGCTCAAGCCCTTTGGACGGTCGCTGCCCGTTATTTCAATCTGGCCCGCGGGAAGGGAGCCGATGAACTCCGTGAGGAGGCGGGCGGGAACGGTGATGGACCCTTCTTCCTCAATCATCGCCCCAATCCAGGTGGTGATGCCGATTTCAAGGTTGGTGGCGGAAAGCCTGAGCCTTCCGCCATCCGTTGCCAGGAGAACGTTCTGAGTGATGGGAAGGGTGCTTCGAACGGCGACTGCCCGACCAACGACGGCCAGGGCCCTGCTTAGATTCTCCTGCAGACAAGACAGCTTCATATACCAGACCTCTTTCCTGAAGTGCACGTATGATAAGCATTTGCCGAAAAAGGGTCAACTCGCAGGCGCCGGATGAAGGACGGACAGTACCGGCGCTCGCCTGGAACTACAGGCATTAAGGGCGGAGGCGTGCAAGAACAGAAAATTCGGAGGAACATCCCTCGGCAAGGGAGGTCTCCGTTACACAAAGGAGGGAAAGTTCTACTTGCCCAAAAGTGTAACGATTCTGTCTCCATCGGCATATCAGGCGTTGTTGCACGTCGTTACCGGGAACGAGAGGGAAGAGTTGAACCATCACGCCGAGTCTATGGGGACTTGCCGCGGCAGGGTTCAGGTTACGCGGTACACCCGGGACGCATGGGGAACAAAGAGGCTGACATTTGGAAAAAAGTAAAGTGGCGGAGTACGTTACCCCGCCACTATAGAACAATTGCAGCCAAATTTAGCTGACGCGCTTCACCTCAAGAGTCTCTCCCGGAGCCAAGGCAACCCTCCGAACTTCAATGCCGAGCTTGAGGAGCCAGTAGCCAAGGGTGGCCTTACTGACCCCCAG
Source organism: uncultured Dehalococcoidia bacterium (assembly GCA_951812825.1). Classification (GTDB taxonomy): domain Bacteria; phylum Chloroflexota; class Dehalococcoidia; order Lucifugimonadales; genus JAPULR01. The sequence goes on from OX638324.1 coordinate 2,402,911, forward strand.
TTCCGCAGCGGTCTCGGAAAGACCAAGTTCGTTGACCTTCTCGGGAAGGAGCTTCTCCAAGTCTCTTTGGTATGCATCCTCAACCCTTTTCATCAACTTCGTCTTCCTCGCCAAACTGCACCCCCTTACTAGCTATTTGGACTTCTTGTGGTGCATAATAGCACCCGTTCTGTTGAAATGTCAAGGGTATCCTAGAGTTTTATTAGAAAAAACTTAACTTTGTTTAGAACGGGTCAGATTTATTAGAACAAGCTCCTTTCAACCGGTTACACTTCTCCTAATTCTCCCCTGGCTTAGTCTTTTTTTACAATTACCGGAGATTAACAGCGAAAATACTACATTTCTACCCCAATACATTACTACATTCTTTGTATCAGATACAGGTAATAGAATGTAGCACTGCATTCTATTACCGCTCATTACCGCGCCATCGGAGGAATCGACGTGAAGCTAGGCAAGTTGACCCCAGACACTCTGGAGGCCCTGTTAAGCCGCGTTCCGGTTTCAGACCCGCGGGTTATCCTCGGGCCCAAAGTGGGGGAGGACGCCGCGCTGCTGGACTTCGGCGACGAGGTCCTGGTGGCCAAGACGGACCCTATAACCTTCGCTACGGACCTTATTGGCTGGTACGCCGTGCACGTCAACGCCAACGACGTGGCCTGCGCCGGAGCAAAGCCCCGATGGTTCATGGCCACCCTGCTGCTTCCCCAGCGGATGAACGAAGAGAGCGTATCTGAGATATTCCGACAGATTACGGACGCCTGCGACTCTCTGGACGTGACACTGGTGGGCGGGCACACGGAGGTGACGCAATATCTGGACCAGCCCATCATCGTCGGATGCATGTTGGGAGTTGCGCCCAGGGACCGGGCGTTGACCACCGGCGACGCCCGGGTTGGCGATTATGTCATCCTGACGAAGGGCATATCCCTGGAAGGTTCCGCCCTGCTGGCCCGGGAACAGGCGGAAGTCCTCCTGAAGGGCGGCATGAACCCATCCCTCATTGAGGAAGCGGCTGGACTGCTGTTCAACCCCGGCATCAGCGTAGTCAGCGACGCTCGCATCGCCTGCGACGCCGCTAACGTCCACAGTCTTCACGATCCAACGGAAGGGGGGCTGGCCACGGCGCTTCAGGAAGTTGCCGCTGCGGCAGGCGTTGGGATGGTGGTTGACAGGGAGAACATTCCCTTCCTTCCCCATTGCGTGGAGATATGTAAAATCCTGAGGCTGGACCCCCTGGGCCTTCTGGCCTCCGGCTCCCTGATTATCACGTTGCCGCCGGAAGAAGCTCCCCAACTGCTTTCCGCCCTGGAACGGGAAGGCATCGATGCCCGGCACATCGGCCGCGTCACACCACCGGAAAGAGGAATCATGCTGCGCAGGGCAGAAAAACTCTTGCCCATGCCTACTTTCGAGCGGGACGAACTGGCCCGCTATTTCGAAGAGTCCGAGTAGAGCAGTTCGGTCCGGGGTTTTTCGTCTTTAATCGGCGGCTACCGGACTGTCAGAAGCCTCTTGGGCCTCCACATTGGGCGACCGGCGACCCCGCAGAGGCACCTCCTTGAGAAACATCGTGGCCACTATGGCGATGATTATGACAAACAGGGAGATGAGAAACACGTCGGCGATGGCTGAAGAAAGGGCCGAGCGCAGCGACTCCATCACCCCTTCCAGCAGCGGGGCTCCCTGAGGCCCCGCCTCTGCAAACGTTTGCCGAAGTCCTTCCTGGGCCTCGTCGCTGACAAGCTCCTGGGGATTGTGCGCCAGCGCCTTCAGCCGATCCGTTCCCAGTACACCTTCGGCATCAGCACCCACGGAACCCAGGAACTTTGAGGAAAACCGGTTGGTCAGGACAGAACCGAGAATGGCGAGACCCAGCAACCCTCCCACGCTGCGGAAGAATTGCGAAGTCGAAGTAGCGACGCCCATGAACCGGGGAAGGACGGAGTTCTGAATGGCGATGGTGTAGGTGGGGAAGGTGGTACCCAAGCCAAACCCCATGAGGATAAGGTTGAACAATGTCATGGTGAAGCTTGTTTCGGCAGTCATTCTGGATATCAGGTACAACCCCACGGCCAGGATTGTGAGACCCACCAATCCCTGGGCCCGGTAGTGGCCGCCCAATCGGGAGAGGGCCTGGCCGGCAAGCGTCGCACCGCAAACCATTCCCAGCATCATCGGAGTCATTATCGTGCCAGTGCTGGTGGCCGACTTTCCCAGCACCCCCTGGGCGTAGAGGGGCACGAAGATAATGCCGCCAAACATGGCAAATCCGGTGAAGAATATGGTAACCAGAGACGATGACAATATGCGGTTCTTGAACAAGTGCAATGGCACTATCGGCTGTTCAGCCCTGGTTTCAATAAAGATGAAGAGAAGGGCCATAAGGAAGGAAAGAAAGAGGAATCCCGCCACCTGCGGCGAACCCCAGGGGTATTGGACACCACCCCAGGAAAGGGCCAGCATCAGCGGGACGACGGAGAGGATCAGGGTGGCTACTCCAGGAATGTCCAGCTTGTGCCGCGCAGGTTCCAGTCGCACGTGGGGAAAGAAGCGGATAAACAAGAAAATGAGGGGAATTCCCAGGGGAAGGTTTATGTAAAATATCCAGTTCCACGAGAGCTGGTCCGTAATCAGGCCACCAAGGATGGGCCCCAGGATGGACGACATAGCGAATACGGATGCGACGTAACCCTGGTTCTTGCCCCGTTCGGCCGGTGGGAAGAGATCGCCCACAGCCACAAAGGCGATGGCCATTATGGAACCGCCTCCAAGACCCTGTACGGCCCTGAAGACGATGAGCTGCGTCATGGTCTGGCTCAGTCCCGCCAGCACGGAACCTATCAGGAACACCACAATGGCGGCCACCAGGAACCACTTGCGTCCGTAGAAGTCGGTTAACCGTCCGACGATGGGCAGGATGGAGGTGGACGCCACAAGGTAAGAGGTGCTCACCCAGGTATACCGGTCGAAGCCTCCCAGGTCGGCGACCATGCGCGGCAGGGCGGTGCTGACGACGGTCTGGTCCAGGGCGGAAAGGAACATGGCCAGCAGCACACCCGACATGGTGATGACCACCTGCCGGCGGGTGAGGAGTTCGTAGCTATTCATAGTGACGCCGTTGCCGATCTCCGTCTACAAGTCGCTAGTTTCCCGAGTTCGACCGCGAGGGACGCATCCGCTAGTCGCCGGAGTAAGCGGCCAGGACGTCTTTCAGTCTTTCAAGGGTAATGTTGGCTCCGCTGACTATGACCGCCACCTTCCTGCCCTGCAACTCGTCCTTCATCTTCAGCGCGCCCGCCAAAGCGGCCGCCCCAGCGTCTTCCGCCAACGTGTGCGCCTTATCCAGCAGGACGCCGATGGCGTGGCCGATTTCGTCGTCGCTGACCAGCAGAAAGTCGTCAAGCAGATCCCAGAGTATCTCCTGGGGCACCTGGTAGCCGGACTCCGTAGCCAGTCCTTCCGCCTTGGTATTCATGGGCGCGTGGCGGATCTCCCGGTTCTTCCAGGACAGATAAGCCGCCGGGGCCTGCATGGACTGGACGGCCACGACCTTGACGCTTGGGTTCACGGCATTGGCCACGATGGAACAGCCGGCGGCGCCGCTGCCTCCGCCCAGAGGAACAAAGATGTACTCCGCCTCGGGAAACTCCTCCAGAATCTCCAGGGCGTAGGTGGCCACACCGGCCACCAGCAACGGCTCGTTGGCGGCGTGAACGTAACGGTAGCCCTCTTCTTTTGCCAGCCGCTCGCTATATTCGCGGGCCTGGTCGAAGTTTGGCCCATGAAAGAGCACGTCGGCCCCGAGGTTGCGCATGGCCCGCACCTTCAGCGGATTGGCGCCCTCCGGCACTACGACGACAACCTTGGCCCCGAAGATGCGGCCGGCGTTGGCTACGGACTGTCCGTGATTGCCGGTGGACGCGGTTATCAGTCCCTGACGAAGCTGTTCTTCGTCCAGATGCGCCAGAAGATTGATGCCGCCGCGCACCTTGAATGCGCCCATGGGATGATGATTTTCGTGTTTGAGTCGGACCTCTGCGCCGACGTAGTTATCCAGAGCGGGGTAGGAGATAAGGGGGGTCGGGCTGATGTATGGAGCGATGGTCTTCCGGGCCTCCAGTACGTCGGCCAATGTGGGTCTGCTCATGGGCGAAATCCTCTCCTGTGTTAAGGGTGTGAAATCAATGTTAGGGCCTCAACCCACAAGGCGCAACACGGATAGAGAATGATGACCTATAGCGGGAACCGGCGCAGACTGGATGAGAGCGTGGAAATTTTGTGACGGCGTTAGATGTCACATGACTCGAATTGCAGTCGTACCCTTCTCCTTGCGAACAATCCGCATCAAGGAGGCGAATTCACCAAGTCTTCATTGGAACCTGTAAGATGCCCACCTAGAAATTGCTCAAATCGGTGGCGATACTCAGCAACGTCAAAATAGGGACTACAACCCTCTTTCGGGAAGACTTCGATCTCGAAGATTTGGCCGATCCTTTCCACCGTATCCAGGTTGAAAATGACACTCCCTTTCCGCCACACCTCACGCTGCTTACGGACTGTCGCCTTAACTCCGAGAGTGGTGTCTAGAATCGCCTTAATCTGGGGATCGCCAACTTTCCAGAATTGGAAGTGCGTGGCTCCAGTATCTTTGCCTTTTCGATCGTAGTAATAGAGAAGCAGACTTTCCTTGTTTTCAATGCGGAGCTTGAGGCGCCGCGTTATCTTCTCTTCTTCAGGGTTCATAAGGTGATATATGTAGTCTGACTGTTCTTTCACGTCAACAAGAGTCGCTCCGAGTTCCCGAAGAAGTTGGCGCACAGGGGTAAAGTCTGGGCAATACGCTTTAACGAATCGGTCTAAATGAACACGCATCTGGGTAATCCTACGAAATGGTGGGGCAGCGCTGGATAGGGTCGCCGAATTTGTGGCATTGATGGCCGAGGTGGAGTAGGGCTACCTTCCCACACCCATTAAAAAAGAGTCGGAATGCAATCCGACTCTTTTCTTGTCGGAGAATATGCTATCCCGAAAGGACTCTACTCCTCCGCCATGCCTGGGGGAACTACGCCGGGGATCCACCATCGCTCCCACATATCGTCGACTTGCTGTTGGAAGTAGGCTGTGTCTTCCTTGGTGAAGTGGGCGAAGCGGCCCTGACGCTCCAGGTATTTCTCTACGGGCAGCCGCGGGCGTCCCCTGGCCAGCAGCCGGGAGGGACCGTTAAGGGTTATCTTCCCGTCTTCGACTTCGTACTGCACCCAGATGCCCGTCTGCACCGCCAGCATCCCAAGCTCGTGGGAGTACATCGGGTCGTAGTCCCAACCCTTGGGGCACGGGTCGAAGGTGTGAATAAACGTCGGCCCGCCGATGCTGAGGGCCTTCCGCACCTTGTTCATCATGTCCGTGGCGTAGGAAGCGCAGCCTGTGGCGATGTACCGCACCTGCGGATGCCCCGCCGCCAGCATTCCCGCCATGTTCTTCTTCCACCGCTTGTTCATGATGCGATGGACGGTCCCCGGCGGGCTGAACGTCGAGTTAGCGCCCCAGGGGGATGAACCGGACACCTGGATGTCCGTGTTGGCGTAGGACTCGTTGTCATACAGCAGGATTAGCAGATTGTAGTCGTTGTGGGTCAGCGCGGCAGAGATGGCCGAGAGGCCCATGTCCACGCCGCCGCCGTCTCCACAGAACGCGATGACGTTGATGGGTTCGTCCTTCATCTTCGCCTTGCGCATGAGCGCCTTGAGGCCGGCGGCGGTGCCGAGGGCGGCGGAGCCGGAGGAGCCGAGCTGGGTGTGCATCCACGGCACGACCCAGGGCGTGGAGTAGTAGGTGGTGTTGGCCACGTACATGCAGCCCGTGCTGCCCAGGACGATGGTCCGCGGCCCGGCGGCCTTGATCATGAGCTTCATGACCAGGGCCGACTCGCACCCCTGGCAGGTGCGATGGCCGGAGGTGAAAAACTCCTCCAGTGGCGACTGCTTTACTCCCCGCAGGGGGGTCAGCTGTTGTGTGGTCGTCATAGCTACTCCCTTACTCCGATCCAGTGAATTTCTTGTCCCTTAGTTCCTTCTTCCGCGGCTTTTTCGGTAATCTCGAACATCTCGCGAGTGGACCGTAGGGTTATCTCTCGACCACCCAATCCGGCGACGAAGCCGATGATAGGCACCCTGGAATCCGACGAATACATGGTGGAGCGCACTTCGTTGAAGAGCACTCCGCCGTGCAGCGGCGAACCCAGGGAGTAGTCCCGGTCGATGACTCCCACGGCCTTGAAGCGGGAGAGGCTCTCGATTATCTCCGGCGTGGGGAAGGGACGGAACCACTTGACGCGGATGAACCCGACCTTGTGCCCGCGCTCTCTAAGACGGCGCACCGTGACCTTCAGGGGAAGGGTAAGCGTACCCATGCCCATGAGGACAACGTCGGCGTCGTCCGTCATATATTCTTCAAGGAATGGGTCACCGCCCCGACCGAAAATTGACTTGAAGTCCTCGTGGGCCTCGATTATCACATCTCGGGCTCGACGCATGGCGGCGTCCGTCTGACGCCGAATCTCCATGAGCCAGTCTTCGTTGACCTGGGGCGCGATGGTTATGGGGTTGTCCGGATGGAGCTGAAACTTGCCCCGATCGTAGGGGGGCAGGAACCGGTCCACCAAGCTCTTGTCGGGAACCTTCACAATCTGCTGAGAGTGAGTCAAAAACGCGCCGTCGGTGCTGATGGCGACGGGAAGAAACACCCTCGGGTCTTCCGCCACCCGCCAGGCCAGAAAGGCAGTGTCGATGCATTCCTGGGCCGTCGCGGCCCAGTTCAGCATCCAGCCCAGGTCGCGCACGGCCAGCGCGTCGTTATGTTCACAGCCGAAGGCGCCGGGGTCGTCCAGCGCCCGGTTGCCGACCATGGCCACCATGGGCAGACGCAGGCCGCAGGTGACGGCCAGCGCCTCGAAGGCGTAGAACCAGCCGACGCCGCTGGACCCGGTGAACACCCGCGCTCCCACTGCAGAAGCGTGCTTCACAATCTCGAACTGGGAGTGTTCGCTCTCCGCCACGATGTACTCGCAGGTGAGCTCACCGTCGGCGATGAGCTTGGAGACAAACTGCATCACCGTATCGTAGGGGCGAATGGGGTAGGCGGTGATGACGTCCACGTCTGCGAGGGCGCAGGCGCGGGCGATGGCTTCGCTGCCGCTGATCAGTTCCTCGGTCTCAAGGGTCTGGATGTCGGCGCTAGTCGTCACTGCCCACCTCCGCCATGGCGTTCTCTTCCTGGTACTGGCCCACGTGGTGGAACCCGTGGGAGCGGCGTTCGCTCTTGCCCAGCGCTATCTTCTTCTCCAGCCACCCCATATAGTCATCACGATTCTTCTGCCAGTGTTCGTACTGGCTGTCGTTGTCTACAAAGGCTTCCTCGTTGACCATGGTGATGCAGTTGGGCACGGGGCAAACGTCTTCGCAGACACCGCAGCCGCAGCACGCCTCCATGTTGGCGTCGTACAGCCCGTCGGGCGTGACGTCGAAGCAGGAATCAGGACACTGCAGCCAGCAGAGGGTGCACTTGGTGCACGTCTCGAAGTTGACCACCGGCCGCATCGTGCGAGTCGAGTACTTCTTGAATACAGCGCTGCGAACGGGCTCGAAGCCGCCTTCGCCGCCACGGAATCCGCCACCCTGGGCGATTCCGGGAATGACCAGCGCCTCCTCCATCTCCTGCCAACCGGGCATCTCAAAGCTGTAGGGCTCCGTCTCGTTGCCTTCTCCCGGCTCCACCGGCGAGATGTGCACCCGCTCGTGGGACCGCTGGGAGGAGACCACCTTGGCCTCAGTTTTCCACTGTTGAAGAATGGCTTTCTGGTACGACTCCAGGCTCACCATGTCGGGCACAACCCGGGCCAACGCTCCGAGGACGCGCACGTCCGTATGGTCGTCCTTGTAGACCCACAGTCCTGAAAAACTCTTGGACCCCTTGACGATGGCCAGGTTGTAAGGCTCGTCCTTGACGTGAATGTCCTCCTTCAACTGCTCCGGGTCCTGGTAGGAGGTGACGATAACCGTCCCGCCCGGTTTGGTCAGGGCGTTGATGGGCTGCAACCCGTACCATGCCCAGGACTCCACGCCCTTGCAGAGCGTATCGTCGACGACAATCGTTGCGTCAACCTGGGTAGGCTCATACTGGGCCAGGTACTCTTCCAGCTCGAGGGCGTCGTCGGCCACAACCGCGAAATACTTGGCGGGTATGCCGTTGCGCTCCGGCGAGTCTCCATAGCGACCGAAGGCCGTGCCAATCTTGCCTTCCATGCGGGAAGCAAGCACGATGGAACGGCATATATTGCCTGAGAGTCTCTTCTGGAAGATACCCCTATAGACCACCTCTACGGCGTATGTACTCAACAATCACCTCCTGAGCGGGCGCGTTAAACGCACTTCGCCCCATATTCTATAGCGGAATCAGCGTTGATGATAGCGGAAATGCGGTCTGGATTGCAAAGGTTGGGCGTTTCCCTCGTAAACGGGTGTGCGGTTGTGTATGGTTATATCAATCAAATAGTCTGGAAGTCCAACTTAGATGACGAGGTTGGTGGATATCGGGCGAGGCTTCGATAATCATTACAATGGTGGCAATTGGGGTGGCATTGGCGACCCTCATGATTGCCCTATTCCGTGTGCAAGAGCGTCGGATCGACAGACTGGAACGCCGCATCGAGATGCTGGAAGCCACGGTGCAGGAGTTGGTAAAAGAGGTGGCCGAGGTCAAGGGATCTCTGGCGACCATACGCGCGGGCTTGCGAATCAGAGTAGGGGAACCGGCTGAGTAGCTACTCCCCATCCAATCCCTGACACACCTTTTGCGCATCGGCTTCCTCCGGTGCGCTTTTTTCATCCTCCTCCAACTCGTCGGCAGTCGTGGACGCGACCCTGGGGGCTTTCGTACGGTGGGCGGCGGAGATTGTCGCGGTGGTGGCCAGTGGATAGGTAAGCAGCACGAATACGAGCGTCAGTGCCGCCAGCACGCTCAGCGTCACGGACCGCGTGGCAAAGTGGAAAACCACCCCCACCAGCAACAACGCAATTCCCCCCGTTGAACCAAGCCCCGTGGCATGGAGCCTTGTGTAAACGTCCGGGAATCTGATTAGGCCCAGTACCCCCAGAAGCGTCCAGCCCGCCCCGACGGCCATGAGGACCGATGCGATTACGTCGGCCACGGACATCCTAGAAGGGCCTACCGTTGATCAGGTACTTCGATACGGCAACGGAAGAGACCACACCAATCAGGGCCAGCACCAGCACCACCGGGAAAAGCTCCGGCGCGAACTTGACGGTGAAGACGGCGATTAGCCCCAGGGCCAGCAGCATGGCGGTCTCAACCGCCAGCAGCCGGTCCGCCGCGGTAGGCCCCTGCACCAGTCTGTAGAGCGTCACCGGCAAGCCGAGGGCCAGCAGAATCAGCGCAACATTCAGGGCGATTTCCACCACTTAAGTCCCCTTCCAAAGTGGGTTTCCAGATGGCCCAGCAACGCTCGCCTGGCGGCATCCACGTCGTCGGCCTCCAGAACGTGAACGTACATGTACTGCCCGTCGTCGGAGAAATCGACGGTGATGGTACCCGGCGTCAGAGTGATCGAATTGGCAACGATGGTCTGCTCCAGCTCCCCAATTTCGCCGACGTAGACCTTCAGGACGGCCGGACGAACGGGCCGCCTGAAATCGATGATGAGTCGGGCAACCCTTACGTTGGAAATCGCCACCGTCCAGAAGTAGCGGACGATGCCAAAAACCGCGGAGATGGGGTCCTTCCATCCGCCCCAACCTTTGTCGAAAATCGTGGACAGAAGACCCTTCCGGAGGTAGAAATACAGCAGAACAGCCATGAAGACACCCGCCAAGGCCGCCACCCACTGAAGGGTGCTGCCAAGGAAGACCCAGAAGGCTGCGGCGAGAAGGATGAAGATAAGCGCTCTCATGGTATTTCGCTATTCTAGCAGGGCCGGATTCACAGCGTCGACGTACTGAGTCGGGTCGAGAAGCTGCTGCGCCGCCTCTGACGTTATGTCATGCAGACCGGCTGCGGCCACCGCTAGGACCACCGTCGCAGAGGCGACGACGGCTATCGGAACGGCGTAGAGATAGGCCGTCGAGAGGGCGGTGGATTCTCGGTTATTCCTCTTGTCTTCGCCCCAGAAGACCGACTGCCAAATCCTGAACATCGCGAACAGGGTCAGCAGACTTCCCACCAGGGCAACGCCGGCTAAGGTATAAGCGGCGGGGTTGTTCAGCCTCAACGCCGACTCCAGAATGGCCAGCTTGCCCCAGAAACCGCTCAGGGGCGGAATGCCCCCCAGCGACATGGCGGGCACCAGGAACAGGGCCGAAAGGAGCGGGTAAGCCCGAGCCAGTCCTCCCAACCGGGAAATATTGCCTGTACCCCGCAGCTTCTCTACGGCGGCGGCAACGGAGAATAGGGCCGCCTTCGCCGGCATATACTGGAGCATGAAGAAGATGGCGGCTCCCACCGAAGCCGTGGTGAACAGGGCAAGCCCCATGATCATGTAGCCCACCTGGCTGATGATGTCCCACGTCAGGATTGATCGGATGTCCCTCTGCGCCACGGCGCCCAGCGCGCCCAGCACGATGCTCAACCCCGCCATGACAAAAAGCAGGGGTTGAACGTAATCCTGGTCGTGGCCCAGCACCAGCGTGAAGACCCGAATCATGCTGTAGACGCCAACCTTGGTAAGCACCGCGCCAAAGAAAACGGCTACTCCGCTGGGAAGCTGGGCATAGGCGCCGGGCAACCAGAAATGGAACGGAATCAGCGCCGCCTTGATTCCGAAGGCCGCCATCAGCAACGCTGCTACGGCCGTCACCACTGCGCCGTTTTCGGCGCTTTCCGCGCGAATCGCTAGATGCGCCATGTTGAGGGTGCCCAACTCCCCGTACAGCAGCCCGATGCCCATCAGCAGGAAAGTTGAGCCGATGACGTTTATCACCACGTACTTGAAGGCCGCTTCTGTCCTGAGCCTACCCGCGCCGATGGCTATGAGCGCGTATGAGGCCAGCAGCGTCACTTCGAAGAACACGAACAGGTTGAAGATGTCTCCCGTCATGAACGCTCCGTTTACCCCGGCAAGCAGGAACAGCATGAAGGGCAGGATGTACTTCCGCTCCGCAAGGTCTTGAGAGAGCATTACCACGGCGAGGGATACCACGGCGACCAGCGAAGCTGCGACTACTGTTCCGGTGCTGAACAGGTCTGCCACCAGTACAATGCCAAAGGGCCCCGGCCAGTCCCCCAGGTTCGTAGCCTGGATTCCCTCACGCTGCACCATGAAGAGGGTATGGAAGGCCAGCCCCAACACGATAAGCCCCACAGCCAAGGCCACCCATCCGCCTACCCTGGGCCGCGTCCATGGGGCGACGAGCAGAACGGCCCCCGCCAGCGGGACCAGCACCGGCGCTACCAGCAGGAAATCCGTCATCCCTTCAGGTTCCTCATCTCGTCAACGTCGTCGGAACCCATCACCTTGTGGGTGCGAACGGCCAGCGTCAGCAGGAATGCGGCGATCCCGAATCCGATTACGATGGCCGTCAGAATCAGCGCCTGCACCAGCGGATCAGCGAAACCCCCGATAGCGGCCCCCTTCTCCGCGATGGGCGAACCGCCCTTGGTGAGCTTGCCCACGACGAAGATGGTCAGGTTAGCGGCGTGGGAGAGCAGCAGAAGCCCGACGACAATCTTGAATACGCTCCGCTGCAGAAGCAGGAACAGCCCGCCTCCGGCCAAAACACCTATCGCCATGGAAAGGGGAATCTCCATTATTTCCCCCCCTCAACAGAGACTATCGACCTGTCGGATTTCATCGGTTCCTGCTCGACCGGTTCCTGCGTAGTAATAGACTCGTCGGCGTCAGCCTCAGCAACCACATCCTCATTGTCTGCTTCTGCGACATTCTCCGGTTCGTCATCGCCCGTGACCTCGGGATCGGCCGTCTTACCGTCCGATGGCGACTCTTCCTTCTCGTCTTCATCGTCCTGGGCCAGAGCCAGCACCGCCGTCATCACCCCTGCCGCCACCAGCAGAAATATACCGAAGTCGAAGAGCTGCGCCAGCGCAAACTCCATCTTCGCTCCCAGTACGGGAACGTCAAGCGTGGCGTGGAAGCTAGTAAGGAAGGGGTATCCCGCCGCAAGGGGCGCCGTCGCCGCAATTATGGCGATGACGAATCCCAACGCTACAATTCGTTCGTAGGGGAGCTTCAGAAACCTGGGCACGCCTTCCGGCCCGTGGGCGATGAACTGCAGGGTGATGGCCCCGCTCATCAGTACCCCGGCTATGAATCCACCCCCCGGGTTGTTGTGTCCGCTTACCAGGAAGTAGAGCGTCAGAAGGACCGAGAATGGGAAGGTCAGCGAAGCTACGACGCGGAGTATTGGGCCTCTTATCATCCTAGCGGCCCTCCCTCACGGCGCGGATCATGGCGAAGACGGCAAGAGCGGCCATGCCGACCACCGTAATTTCACCCAGGGTATCGAAGCCGCGGAAGTCCACCAGAATGGTGTTCACCACGTTCTTCGCCTTGGCCAGCGCTGCGCTGTTCTCCAGGAAGAAGGGCGCTATGGAGGGATGCTGAGGCGTCGAGAGCACCGCCAGAAGCAGGAACGTCACCATCACTCCAAAGGCAGCCGAGAATCCCACCTGGAGGGCCAAGACCCTCCGTGGCGCAGAGACGTTGAACGTCTTGAGCATCTTGCTTATGCCCAGCACCAGCAGGACGACCATGAGCAGCTCCACCACCAGCTGGGTAAGGGCCAGGTCCGGCGCGCTATACAGGGCGAACGCTGCCGTCACCAATGCACCGATGAATCCCAACGCCAGCACCATCTCCAGAGGTCGACGGCGGAACAGCAGGAATGCGGCCCCCAGGGCCAGGAACAAGGCCAGGGCGAGGTCTATAACGCCCAGATTAGCGCCTTCTACGAGCCGTGAGAAGGGAGGCGCGCCCGTGCGGACCAGCGCCATCGCTACAAGGGCCATCGCCGCCAACACCACCACCGCAATATACCGCCGGAGGTCGCCGTTCTGGAATCGGAGATAGATTCGCGGCGCCGAACGCGTCAGGAAGATCATCACCTGCTCGAACCCGCGCACTGCCAGTCCCCGGTGAGTCAGGCCGCGGCCGATGAACATCCATACCCGGGAGTTTATCTGCTGATAGTACATGTATACGACGATTCCCAGGGCGATGGCTATGACGCTAAAGAGCAGGGCCAGCTTGAATCCGGCCCACAGGTGCAGTCCGGCCTTATAGGGGTGTCCCGCCAGGGCCTCCACCGCCGGAGAAATCAGCCCGCCATCGACCAGCTCTGGATAGACGCCGATGACCACCGTCACAACAGCCAGCGCTCCGGGCGCCATCACCAGCAAGTTTGGAACACTGGGGCGAATGGGCCTCGGCCCGGCGTGGCTGCCTCCAAAAGCTCCTATGAGGAACCTGAGAGAATATGCCAAGGTGACAGCGCTTCCCAGCACCAATATCCCGGCTGCGACCCAATGAAAAGCATCCACGCTATGAGGAACGTGAAGGGCGGCATCGAGAAGGGCCTCTTTGCTGACGAAGCCGCTGAAGGGCGGTATGCCCCCAAGGGACAGGGACACCACGGCGGCAACGCCGGCCAGGACGGGCATCAGGAATGCCAGTCCTTCCAGGGATCTGACCTCCCTGGAGCCGATCTCGTATTCGATAGTTCCCGCTATCAGAAAAAGCGCGCCCTTGAACACCGCATGGCTCAGAAGATGATACGTGGCGGCAGCCTCAGACACTTCCGTGCCCAGTCCATAGAGGGCCATCATCATCCCCAACTGGCTGATTGTTGAGTAAGCCAGCAGCGACTTCAGATCGTGCTGCCGCAGGGCCAGCATACCCCCAACTATCAATGTGGCGAGGCCCAGGACTACAAGGGTCACTTCCCAGATCGGTATGCCAGCAAACACGAAAGTGAATCGGGCCACCAGAAAGATGCCGGCCTTGACCATGGTGGCCGAGTGAAGATAGGCGCTAACAGGGGTTGGAGCGACCATGGCCGAAGGGAGCCAGATGTGGAAGGGGAAGATGGCCGACTTGGTGACGGCGCCGAGTATTATCAGGATGACGATAGGCGTCAGCAGGGGCGATTCGCGAATCTCCGACGCTCTGGCCATTACCTCACTTAACTCGAAGGTGCCCAGGGTTATGTAAATCAGCACAAACCCGGCCAGCATGGCCAAGCCGCCGAGGACGGTAATTGTCAGCGCCCTCATGGCGTTTCTTCGCGCCCTGCTGTTCTCGTCGGAAAGGCCGATGAGGAAGTAGGAGCTTATGGTGGTCATCTCCCAGAACAGGTAGAGGACGATAAGGTTTGCGGAGGTGACCAGCCCTAACATGGACCCGGCGAATATAAGCATCCAACAGTAGAACTTGAGGATGTGGGTGTGATGCCCCATGTACCGCTGGGAATAGAGAAAGATCAGCGTCCCAATCCCTGTTATGAGCAGGACGAAGAGCAGCGAATAGCCGTCGAGGATGAATGAGAGGTTAACCCCCAGATCCGGCATCCAGGCGAAGGAAAAGGTCTGGGTATTCTCCCCAAAGGACAAAGGCACCTGGGCAAGGGCAAGGCCGAACAGAGAGGCCATGACGGCGGCGGCGTAGAGACCCAGGTATCGCCGCATGAAGGAGGGAAGGAGGGGCACCGCTGCACCTGCAGCCATGGGAACGGCAAAAAAGAGGAGGGTCATGGGTTAGGGCGGAAAAGCAGCAAGTCGCTCTGGGAATGCAGTCTCATACCGGCCTTCAGTTTACCAGCCCAAAGCCACGAAAGGTAGCCGCCGTCCCTCTCCCTTTTCCTCTTATCCCCACATGTCACCCTGAGCGTAGCACAGCGAAGCCGAAGGGTCTCGTCGCCGGGCCACGCCCAACCTTCCCAATCCTTGTTATTGGGAAAGAAGCCCCGTGCCCGCCCGTCCCCTCTCCCTCTTTTTTCTGAGGAGGCCCCGCGACGAAGAATCTGGCGGCGGCGGAGCTCCCTTCCCACTCCTCCCTACCCTTCTTTCCCCTCCCCCGCAGAGCCTGCCTCCACTCCACCCGCACATCATCCCTACCACCGTCGCCCATCCCCGGTAGGGGCTGGTTTCAAACCGGCCCTCCCCTCCTCTGCATTTTACCAACCGCTACGCCCCCATCCCCTAAAAGTGACAACTTCCCCTTGCCGTAAACCCCCGCCCACTGCTACCATTCCGCCATGAAGAAAGCAAAACGCCTGTACATATAAGATAACCTGTATCAAACTCTTCGCCAATAAACAAAAAAAGTTCCGGAACCAACCCATTGCCGAGGAAATCATAACTTCACGCCTGTAACGGCCTCAATATCCCTCCACTGGACTTGAAAAACAAGTTGCTCCCACGCCTGGCTATCTCGAAACAATCCCCAGTTGTTTCCCCGTTGCTTTAGATAACCCATCTCAACACTCTAACCTCTCAGACGCCTGTTCCTTGACACACCCTTTCAGCGGTAAGTAACATCCACTTTCAACGTTACCATTCTTCATTCGGGGGTTAAACATGAAGAGCATCAGCATAGACCGCAGCAAGTCCCTGTCCGAACAGCCGGAGAAGGGGCACAATCGCTGGCACCCGGACATACCGCCGGTGGTGGAAGCCGACGAGGGAGAAGAGGTTGTCCTTGAGACTATCGACGCATTGGACGGGCAGCTAAACGCCTCCAGCACCGTCGAAGACTTCGGCAGCCTGGACACAGGCGCCGTGCACCCCCTCACCGGCCCGGTGCTGGTAAAAGATGCCCAGCCCGGAGACCTGCTGGAGATCGAGTTTCTCGATGTTGTTCCCCAACCCTGGGCCTTCAGCAGCATCATTCCCGGCCTCGGCTTTCTGAGGGACATCTACACCGACCCCTTCATGGTCCACTGGAACATCGCCGATGGATGGGCCACCTCGGAGCAGATCCCCGGCGTCCGCGTTCCCGGAGCTTCCTTCATGGGCGTTTCGGGCGTCGCTCCTTCCCACGAACAGTTGAAGCATTGGACCGACAGGGAGAACGTCCTCATAGGCAAGGGTGGCATGGCCCTCCCGCCCGACGCCGGCGGCGCGGTGCCCGCCCAGGGCGCGGCGGCCGCCGACGGTCTGCGCACCTTGCCGCCCCGGGAGAACGGCGGCAACTTTGACGTGAAGCAGCTATCCAGGGGCTCCAAGCTGCTGCTTCCCGTGGCGGTGGAGGGCGCCCTCTTCTCCACTGGTGACGCCCACTTTGCCCAGGGCGACGGCGAAGTCTGCGTCACCGCTGTGGAGATGGGCGCGACGGTTTCCGTGCGCTTCAAGGTGCACAAGGGCGAGGCCTCCCGCCACAACATACGCTGGCCGCGCTTCAGCCGCGAAGACTACTTCATCGATCCCCAGTGGGCCGCCCCCCGTAACTTCATCGCCACCATGGGCATGCCCGTGACCGACGACGGCGTCAACGACGGGGAGAATCTGACGCTGGCTTGCCGCAACGCCCTGATCAACATGATAGACCTGCTCCAAGAGCGGGGATTCACCCGCGAGCAGGCCTACGTGATCTGCAGCGTGGCCGTGGACCTGAAGATAAGCAACGTGGTAGACGTCCCCAACTACGTGGTCTCGGCGTGCCTGCCCCTCGGAATTCTGGAGGGTTAAGCCCGACCATCTCCTCCCTTCCCCCGGGATGAGGGAAGGTTAGAGCCTCCATCCGCGGAGGCGGGGGATGGGGGCGATTCCCTCCAGGCCCAACCGCGGCGGTCGCCCGGTTTCCTGTCTCCCAATCGCATCGCGCCCCCAGTCTGAATCGACCCGAAGCCGTACTTGCCCCGGACCTTGTCAATGACGGAAGACAGGTCGGCGAACTTCTTGTCCTGATGCTCGAAGAGGGCTATCTGACCGGCCTCGGGGACAAAGTCGGATACCGAAATGCCCAGCAGGCGGACTTTAGCCTTGCGCTGCTTGAGGGTTCGCATGAGAATCGCCACGCCGGCATCGTAGATGCCCTGATCGTGAGAGATAGGCTGTTTAAGCGTAGTCTGGTGGGAAACGGTCTCGAAGTCATGGTATCGCACCCGCACTGACACCCGCCGGGCCTTCTTCGCCTCGCGTCTGAGGTCAGCGCACACCCGCTCCGTCAGTTGCCGCAAGAGGGGCAGCAGGAATGACAAGTCCCCCGAGTCCTCATCGAAGGTAACCTCCCGGCCGATGGACTTGGGGGCTTCGGGGCCGTCAACGGGAGCGTCATCCTCACCTCTCGCCCACAGACGCAGCAAGTCTCCGCGGGCGCCAAATACGTGACGCAATGCGGTGGACGGCGTTGCCGCCAGTTGGCCCACCAGCTTCACCCCCAGCGCCTCCTGAAGAACTTTGGCCGTCTTTACGCCCACCCCCGGCAGGTCCTCTACGGGCATGGGCGAAAGAAAATCTGCGTCTGACCCCGGAGGCACCTCCACCAGTCCGTCGGGTTTTTCCAGGTCCGACGCCACCTTTGCCGCCACCTTCGAGGAGGCTATGCCGACGGAAGCGGTAATCTTCAACTCCGACCGGATTCGACCCTTCATATCCTTCGCCGCTCTATTGAGGGTACCGTAGAGGGACTCGAAACCCGTCATGTCCACGAAAGCCTCGTCCAGGCTCAGGGGCTGCACAAAGGGCGAATAGGAGGCCAACATCCGGTGGAACTCCGCCGACACGGCGGTATATCTCTCATAGTTGCTGGACAGATAGATGGCCTGCGGACATAGACGCTGCGCCTGGGCTATGGGCATTCCCGCCCGCAGACCGTAGGGACGGGCTTCGTATGAAGCACAGGTAACGACGCCGCGCTTATGGGCGCCGACAACCACAGGCTTGCCTTCCAGCGAAGGATTATCGGCCCGCTCCACCGAAACGAAGAAGGCGTCCAGGTCTATGTGAAATATGCGTCGCATGGCCTATGGCCCAATGCTACCGTACATCGGTTCTCAATGCAAGTTGAATGTAGGGCGCTATAGCAAGGGCTGAATTCCCGGTTGTAGAAGCCGTTGTTGTCATATCGCCCACGCCGCAATATAATCAACCTAAACCTCAGCATAGGGGGAGCATAACGTTGAGTCCTACTTCATACGCTTTCTTCGAAGGTGATTTCGTTCCGATGGAGGAAGCCAAAGTCGGAATCGATACCCATGCTCTTCACTACGGCACCGGGGTTTTCGAGGGCATCCGCGGCAACTGGAACGCCGAAAAGGAGGCCCTCTACGTGTTCCGGCTGCGGGAGCATTACGAGCGCCTGACCCAGGGCTGCCGCCTGCTGATGATGGACATCCCCTACTCCGTGGACGACCTTTGCGACATCACCATCGAGCTCATTCGACGCTGCGGCTACAAGCAGGACATCTACATTCGCCCCCTGGCCTACAAGAGCGCCCGCCTCATCGCCAACCTGAAGCTCCACGAACTGGAAAGCGACTTCTGTCTGATGACAATCCCCTTCGGCGACTACCTGGAGACGGACGCCCTCCGCTGCTGCACCTCCACCTGGCGCAGGCCCGACGACCGCTCCATTCCGCCCCACTTCAAGATGACGGGCGTGTACATCAACAGCATTCTGGCCAAGACGGAGGCTGTCCTCGCAGGGTTCGACGAGGCTATCCTGCTGAATTCCGACGATCACGTTTCCGAGGGCGCCGGCGAGAACCTCTTCATGGTCCTCGACGGCAAACTGATTACGCCTCCCCTGGGGGACGGCATCCTGCCCGGTATTACTCGCTCCACCATCATGGAGGTAGCCCGGGAAGAGTTGAGGCTGGAAGTGGTGGAGAGTCACATCAGCCGAACCGAGCTCTACATTGCAGATGAGTGCTTCCTTACGGGCACCGCCGCCCACCTGACCCCCATGGTGGAGCTGGACAACCGGAAGATTGGCGACGGGTCCGTCGGCCCCATCTCCAAGGCCCTTCGGGAGATATATTTTGAAATAGTCGGGGGCAACAACCCCAAGTACATGCACTGGTGCACCCCCGCGGTGCCCAAGGCCCCGGCCTCCTAGAGACCGGGCAGCATTATGGTGGGTCCCTAAATCTTGGCGTGGGAGAGTTTTAGCTGGATTGGCATAGCCTTTGTGGCGTACCTGATTGGTTCTTTTCCGACGGCTAATCTCGCCGGGCGCTGGCTGAAGCGCCAGGACATCCGGGACATGGGGGACCAGAACGCCGGCGCCGCCAACGTCTATAGAAACTTGGGAGCGCGAGCCGGCCTGACCGTGGGGACGGTGGACATCGGTAAGGGCGTCCTTGCCGTGCTGCTGGCAAAGTTCGTCGGAGGGGGAACGGCCCTCCAGATGACCGCCGGGCTGGCAGCCGTCGCCGGGCACAACTGGCCCTTCTTCCTCCAGTTTCGCGGCGGAAGGGGCGCCGCAACCACCCTCGGGGTATTCATGGGCCTCATCCCCCTGCCCGCCGTCCCACTATCCCTTGGCGCGCTGCTGATTCTCGCCCTCTCCAGACGATCAACCGTTGCCCTCATCTTCTTCTTCCTGTCCATGCCCCTGGTGGCATGGCTCACGGGAGTGGGCATTGAGTTCATCGGCTACGTGGTACTTCTTCCCGTAGTGGTGGGCATAACCCATTTCTCCAGCCAGCGCAAAGTCGAAAAGCCCTTAGTGCAGCCGGAGCAGCGCGCCGGAATACCGACGCCGGAGAGTCAGTGAGTGTCCTTTGAGGCCGACTACATCCTGTTTATCTTTCTTGCGTCTCTGGGAGTGGTACAGCTGGCGGCCCTCAAGAACCGTCTCAAGGGCCTCTGCTTCATCAGAATTCCCGTCCTCAACCTCGCCCTGGCCCTCGCGCTGGTGGCCGGATCCTTCCTCTGGTTCTTCATAAGCGAGCCTAGAAACCTCCCCGACACCGGAGACGGCCTGGACGGAAACCAGCAAGCCATGTATTCCGTAGTGGCGGCCATCAGCGCGGTGCTGTTTTCCCTTGCGGCAACTTCCTTGATCAACCTCGGTATCCATAGAGGCGGCGATAGACAGGAGTCGGGCCTGCAGGCCATGAGGCGCGCTACCTACTTCTCCGCGCTGAGACGCACCCTGAGCAGGCTGTGGAAGGACTGAAGAACCTCGACCTGGAGATGGTCACGCTGCTCAACCGGCTGGTCGGGTGGCAAAACTGGCTGGACGTCATCGGGGAGGCGCTAGTCAGCGACTATCTGATTCCGGTGATGCTGATTCTGGGCCTGATGTGGCTATGGTTCTCCACGGATGAACCGTCATCCTCTGGGCTTCCCGCCAAGAAGACCGTCATCGCCGCAATCCTGGCCATGGCCTTCGCCAACCTGGCGGTGCTGGTGCTGAACGAAGTGTATTTCCGCCCTCGGCCCTTCACCGAAGTGGAACTGAACCTGCTATTCTACCGGCCCACGGACTCCTCCTTCCCCTCCAACCCGGCAGCTCTCTCCTTCGCTCTGTCCTTCAGCGTACTACGGCAACAGCGCCGCCTCGGCCTGGCGTTGATGGCCCTCGCCTCCGTCTGGAGCCTGTCCCGCGTCTTCGCCGGCGTCTTCTATCTCACCGACGTGGCAGCCGGTGCGGCAATCGGCGTCGCCATCGCCTTGGGAGCCGCCTGGCTGCTGCGCTGGCTGGAACCGCTTCCCACCGCGGTGGTACGGCTTATCCGAACCCTGCATCTGGCATGAACCCGCCCTGCGGGGTATGATGAAACCAACTGAGTTCGATGAGGAGGCCCGTCAATTCCTCAGCTAAACGAATTCCTAAAAGAGATACGTCAGGAATCTAAGACCCTTTCGTGGGAAGGAACCTTCCGGGAGTACCTGGAAATGGTCATCTCCAATCCCTCCCTCTCCCGCCTCTCCCACCAAAGAATCTACGATATGCTCCAGTGGGCCGGCGCCGGCGCCCCCGATGGCAAAGGCGTCAACTATCCCATCTTCGACAACCTGTTTGGCGCCCGTAAGACCGTCCGGAGACTTAACCAGATCTTCCACGCCGCTTCCCAGATTCCCGAGGGGCGGCGGCGCATTCTGCTGCTCATGGGGCCGCCGGGCAGCGGTAAGTCCAGCCTCGTCAACGCCCTCAAACGGGGGCTGGAACGCTACTCCCGCACTGACGAAGGCGCCCTCTACGCCATCGCGGGCTGCCCCATGCAGGAAGAACCTCTCCACCTGGTGCCCGAACATCGAAGAGACGAATTTAAGAAGACCTACGGGATAAACGTAGAGGGCGAACTCTGCCCCCGCTGCCGGGACACCCTGCGTAGCGACTATGACGGCGATATAGCTGCCGTCAAGTTACGCCGGGTGGTGCTCGGTGAATTGGAGGGCGTCGGCATCGGCTCCTTCGTCGCCAACAGTCCCCAGGGCCAGAACCTGGACAGGCTCATAGGCAGCGTCAACCTGGACCTGCTGGCCAAAGACCGGCTGGAGGGCTCTGGCAAGGCCTTCCGCATGGACGGCGAACTGCAGGCCGCCAACCGGGGCATTATGGAATTCATCCAGATCTTCCGCTCCGACGACCGCTTCCTGACGGTGGTGCTGGGAGTGAGCCAGGAGCAGCTCATCAAGCTGGGCAGCTTCGGTTCCGTCTACGTCGACGAGACCATCATCGCCCACAGCAACGAGGCGGAATACATAAACTTCGTGTCCAACAAGGAGTCGGAGGCGCTACTGGACAGGCTGATTCTGCTGAAGGCCCCCTACACGCTCGAGCGGTCGGAAGAGGTGAAGATCTACCAGAAACTCCTCTCCGACGCGCCCTTCTCGGACGTCCACGTTTCCCCCATCACCCTTCCGGTAGTGGCGTCTCTGGCCGTGCTTTCCAGGTTGGAACTGCCGAAACGGACCGGCAAAGACTATCTGAGGAAGCGGATGGAGATGTTGGACGGCCGCGCCTTGCCCAACTTCGCCCGTGGTCGCCAGTACTCCCTGGAGAAAGAGCGGGACTCCAACGAGGGCATGTTCGGCCTATCGCCCCGCTTCATCATCAACCGGCTGGCCGACGCAATCTCGCGGGGCCCCGCCTGCCTGGGGCCTGTGTCCGCCTTGGAAAACCTGGTGGAGGGATTCGGGGAGCGGGCCGTCGTGGCCGGGGAAGACATTGAACGGCTGCACGCCCTGCTTCCAGAAGCCATTGAGAGCTACAGAGAGCTGGCCGCCCGGCAGATTCGGCGTGCCGCTACGGACCGGTTCGAGGAGCGGGCGGGGATGGAAGCCGATGCCTATCTGCGGCGGCTGGAGGACCTCTTCTCGGAGAAAGAAGACGCCGACCCCCACCGGGCCCGGCAGGAAGACGGGGCGTTGCGACCCATAGAGCGGGCCATCAGCGTTCCAGATTCCCGTCGGGAGGATTTCCGCCGGAAAGTGCTGCGAGTCCACCGCGGGCTGACGGGGAAGGGTGTGCAGACCACCTACCAGTACATACCGCCGTTAGCAGCCGCCCTGGAGGAGCTGCTGCTCCCCAGTTTGAAGGAAGTTTCCGTGATGCTGCGTGACACGAAAGAGCAGCTGCATCACAGGGAGGCTATCCGTCACCGGCTGATAGACGACTACGGCTACTGCTCAGAGTGCGCCGACGAACTTATCGTCTTCTCCTCCAGCGCCATCAGAGGGCGGACGCCAATTACCGTCAAGAACGGCCGGCTGGTCCGCAAGTAAGGTCTGCCCCTACCTGCCCACGGCGTAGGAATCGGCCCGCGGGTCGGCGGCGCCGATCAATGTCCCGAACTCCTGGTTGACCAGTACGCCGCAGAGACCGGCGGCCCGGTATCCCCAGTCGGACAGCCAGTCGACCTTGTGGCCTCGACGCTCAAGCTCCGCCGCCGCTTCCTTCGAGATTCGGCCCTCCAGCTCTATCCGGCCCGGCGTGTAGGTGTGGGGCCAGAAGGAATCGGGGTGGCTCCAGCTGGCAGCCCTCGGCTCCTCCACCGCCTGCTGCGGGTCGAGACCGAACTCCACCATGTTTAGGAACATCTGCGCCATCCCCTGAACCTGCATGTCGCCGCCTGGCGTGCCGAAGGGCATGAACAGCTTCCCGTTCTTGAAGGCCATGGAAGGATTGGGCGTCAGCCTGGGCCGCTTGCCCGGCTCCAGCCGGGAGGGGTGGCCCTCTTCCAGCCAAGTCTGGGTGCCCCGCGAGGAAACAATCATCCCCAGCCCGGGCACCATCGGCGTTGCGCCGAAACTGTCGCTGGGCGTGGCGGAGAATGCGTTCCCCCACTTGTCGACGACGCAGGCGTAGCTGGTATCGGGCCCTGTCGCGCCGGCCTTCGCCCTGGGTGCGGACATGGCCGGACCTCGGGACGCCGCGCCCTGGTAGGGCCACGGGTCGCCCATGGGCGGCATCTCGGGGTACGCTCGAGCCATTTCGATGGCAGCCCGCCGAGCGTCGGCGTAGCCCTTGGAGAGCAGCCCCTCCATGGGAACGTCGACGAAGTCCGGGTCTCCGTAGAAATAGTGCCTGTCGGAAAATGCCAGCTTGATGGACTCCATTAGCGCATGCAGATAGTCGGCGGAGTTGTGGCCCATGGCCTGCAGGTCAAACCCCTCCATCAGGTTGAGCACGCTGATGAGGCTCGGCCCCTGGCACCAGGGCCCGCAGGTATAGATGGAGTAATCGCCGTAGGAGCCCATCTCGGGCTTCTCCACGGCAACGGAGAAGTCGGCGAAGTCTTCCATGGTAAACAGTCCGCCCTCCGCCTCGGAGAAGGCGACCATCTTTTCCGCAATCTCGCCCTTGTAGAAGAAGTCTCGGGCGGCACGAATGCCCCCTTCACGCCCGCCGCTGACGTTGGCCCTCTCCATCTCGATCATCTGCTTGAACACGTTGGCCAGGTCCTTCTGCACGAAGGGCTGCGTGGTCTTGATGGGCGTACCGGTGGGGGCGAATATCTGGGCATCGTAGGGCCACCGTTCCAGTACGCCCGGACGATGGGCGGCTGCGCTCAGGCGGGGCGCGACGGGAAAGCCCTCGTCCGCCAGCCGGACGGAAGGGCCCACAACCTGCTCGAAGGTCATGGTTCCGTACCGCTCCAACGCCGTCAGCCAGGCGTCACAGGCCGAAGGAACGACGCACCGTTCCATGCCCAGGGGCAGATCCCCGTACTTGTCTATGAAGTATTCTGCCGTTGCCGCCTTGGGCCAGCCTCCCAGTCCGCTGATGGAGACCACCTCGTTGGTCTCCGCCATATATACCAGTATCGGGGCTACGCCGGCGAAGCTGGTGAAGTGGGGCTGGGTCACGTTGATAGCAATTCCCGCCGCAACTCCCGCGTCGACGGCGTTGCCGCCTTCCTCCAACATTTGGTATCCGGCCAGGGAAGCGAAGTAGTTCCCCGACGATATTACGTGGCTCAGGCCCATGGCGGGCGGTCTGTACGAGTTCATTCCGTTCGGTGGCATAGCGTACCTCCTCTGTATCCGATAGCGTGAGAATAGGGGTCGCCAAGGTCAACTGTCAAATTTGGTCTTCCCCCGCAGACCCATCGATTATGTCGAGCAGGCCTTCGAGAAACATCCCCACTTCCGAGGGGTCCTTCAATGTATAGCGGGCCGCCGTCTCCCTCGATTGGGAAGCCACAAGAATGCCCACGTCCCCGTCGTCCAAAATGGCGAAGGCATCCTCGTCGGTCGTATCGTCGCCGAGATAGAAGGCCACGGAGTTTTCGGCACTCAGCCCCAGACGTTCCCGAATCCACAGCAACGCCTTGCCTTTGTCCCAATCCACGTCCGGGCGAATCTCGTAGACCATCTTGCCCTGGTTTCTTCTGATCTCAGGATGGTCTTGAAGCACCTCTTCGACAATCGCATCCACCTCCGGGATCCTCGATGGATGTGCGCGGCGGTAGTGCACGGGCACTGTGTATCCGGTTAGCTGTACGAGGACGCCCGGAATATCGGAAAGGGCCGTAGATAGCTTTCGGTACAATGCTTCCAGGCCTTCCTTAAACTCCCGCCCCACGTCCAACCGAAGCCCCGTGCCCGGCGGCCCGTCGATAACCAAACCGTGGCTCCCGGCGTAGATGACTTTCTGAAGCCCCAGAAACTCTTTCACTGTCTCCACAGACCGGCCGCTGACAATAGCTGCTGAACACCTTTTCGCCAGTTCGCCGACGAGCTCTGTCATCTCCATCGAAACCTGCGCAAGCTCCGGCCTAGGCATGATGGGCGTGAGCGTCCCATCGTAGTCGAGAAAGACAATCGCCTTCCGTCCCTCCAGCCGACGCCTGAAGCGGCCCATTTGGGAAAGGGCAGATGGAAGCGGAGGAGTACTGGCGTCCATGCCTCTATAGTCCTACGCTGGACGCGTTACGAAGTAAAGCAAGCGATTGGGCCGCCAGGGCGATCAACAGAATACAAGCGCCAACCACGTAGATTGCCGTTAGCGAGACTGAACCGATGGCGGCGTACGCCAGAAGAGGCCCGGAGGCGAAACCCAGATCCTGCCAAGATGCCAGGCGGCTCATTACTTGGGGCCTCCGATGGACCGGCGCCATTCCACCCACTGCGGCATTCAAAGAGATGATGGCAGCCGTCACTCCCAGAAACGCCACAGGCAGCCACACAAACGCCCACAAGGCAGGAGCGTTGGATCCCATCAGAAGCAATGCTGCTACGCACATGGGTATGGCCACGACGGGAATCCGTTCGTGACCGACCCGATCGCCCAGGTATCCCAAAAGAGGCCCCGCCACATCGGACGTCAAACGAGCCGCCAGCAGCAGTCCGTTCAGGGTCGCTATTCCAATGACAAGGCCCACGATGGCGACCTCGTCTCCCAGCCGCTCCCTCAGGTAGAAGCCCAGCGTAGAAATCAGGACCCCGCCCATCACAAGATAGAAGGCGAAGGTGGTGAAGCTCGCAGCTAGCAGTTTGTATCGTTGGACTGCGTCCATTCCAGGCACGGTCGGCACGAAAAAGTCCCAGGCCCTCTCCCTCAAGCTCCTCGGGGGAGAAGTCTCCGTCGCCCGGAAACCTCCTTTGCTTTCACTTGAATCAAGGACGGCGTGCCCGCCGGACGTTCGGTAAAGGTCAAGAAAGGCCGGGATACTCACCAGACCCACGGAAGCGATGATGAGAAAACTCGGCGCCCGCCCCAAAACGTCGAACAGAATCCCTCCAACCAACACAGCCACCAGACTGCCGATGCGTAACCCGCCGCTGAATACCCCCATCAGGCGGCCCCGCCGGCCGGCCTCCCCCTCCTCCAGGGCCACCAGGTAGCCCGTAAGCCTCAGTATGGAAAAACTCACACCCCAGAGTACTCTCGCCAGCAGCAGCAGGACAAACCCTTTCGCAACGCCAAGCATGACGGTGGAGCCCAAGGCAACAATTATGCTGGCCAGGACAGGCCGCGCCGAACCGTAGCGTTGCAGCAGGTACGCCGCGAGAGGATTGGAAGCAAGCCGGACGAACCGGTTGGCGCTCAATAGCACCCCCACCAGCCCAACAGCCACCCCAAAGGAGCCGACGTCGGAGGGCAACACGTTATAGATCATAGCGTCTCCCATAATTACCGCGCCGACGATTATAGTTATCATCAGCACCCGCCGCGGGGCGAACCGGTCCAGTGCAGCCAGGCCCATCTTCATCTCAAGGGCGGCGCAAGCCTTTGGCTTTGGATGCGAACTGCGGCTGAGTCGTCGTAGCTAGGAACCGTCACCCGCG
Source organism: uncultured Dehalococcoidia bacterium (assembly GCA_951812825.1). Lineage (GTDB taxonomy): Bacteria > Chloroflexota > Dehalococcoidia > Lucifugimonadales > JAPULR01. The sequence goes on from OX638324.1 coordinate 2,429,623, forward strand.
GCTGCCACCTCTACGGCGGCGGGAGGCGTCCATCCCCAGGCGTGAGGCGGCTCTCCGGGATGTACCACCTTTCCTCCTTTAATCGTGACCACCGGCGCCAGTGCTTGTGTGCCCATCCGGGTCTTGCCCGTGGCGTCTGCCAGATGCCACCGCCCTTCGATTACGTCCAGCACCGAAATGTCCGCCGTCCGCCCTTCCCGCAGACTTCCTGCTTCGCCCTCGATGCCAAGGTATGCGGAGGGCGTGGCGGTAGTCATTCGCACCACGTCCGCCACCGAAAAGCCCATGGCCAGGAAGTAGGACGCGTATTCCAGCAGGCCCCGCTCCGACAGCTTCCGCATCCCGTCGCCCGCATGAATCTCGATGTCCGTTGCAATGGTATCCGGACGCAGGCCCTGTGCCAGCACCGTATCCGCCCGGTCCCAGCCGAAATTGAAGTCCCCGTAGGAGGTGTCTATGTACACGCCCCGGTCCTGCGCCTCAACCAGCGCTAAAAGCAGCTGGCCCTCTTCGTCCAGCGCCGCGCCCGTCAAAGGCGTGAATACGTGGGTCACCAGGTCGCCCGGGTCCAGCATGGCCAGCGCTTGAGCCGTAACTTCGGAGGGCGTGGGTGTCTGGCTCCTGGGCCCGATGTCGCCAATGTGCATCATCAGCCGAACACCTCCCTCCCTCGCGGCCCGCTTGGAGGCTTCCACGTGTTTCAGCCCCAGATTCTGCACCGTTCTGGGGGCCACGATGACCTTGACGCCCTTCACCAGGTCAGGATTATTGCGCGCTATCTCCACCACCCCGTCCACGTCCATCTGGTCTTCGGAAGGAGGAGCGCCAAGGCTGCGGTCGCGAAATACGCTGAGAAAGGAGTAGACCGTTGTCTTCGCCTTGGGAAGCACGTATTCGCAGAAGTCTTCGAAGTCGGCGGAGCCCGGCCCTCCGGCGTCGGCTATGGTGGTGACGCCGGAGCGAACGCCGGCCACGTCGGGATGGTTCCAGTTGCGTCCGGGATGATAAATGTGGGTATGAACGTCTACCAGTCCGGGGGCCACAATCTTGCCGGAAACGTCCAGCGCCTCCCGCGCCTCCGATGGCGCAATGCCTTGCGCCACTTTCTCAATCTTGCCGTCCTTCACGGCAACGTCCAATCTATCGTCAATCCCGCGGGAGGGATCGATTACGCGACCTCCCTTCAGCAGCAAGTCATACATGTCGCACCTCCTTGGGGTTGCGGCGAGTATAACACGGGCCTATGGCGCATCAAAGAGTTTGGATTTGCACCTTGCAAGGTTAGTATTGATAAATTCGTACGTTTGCCCCTATAATCAATGTAATTTCGATGATAGGAATGAAATTCTGTCAATGGCTAACGTAAAGTCTGAGCCGGCCCCGCGCCCATCACCAGCTGAGCTGCTGGCCATATTGGAAGACCACGGATATCGTCCTACAAACCAACGCCGGGACGTCGTAAGCCTCTTGGAGTCCAAGGAGGTCGGCTTCACCGTTGAGGAGTTGACGGAAGAGTTGATTGAGGTTGGCCGGGCGACGGTCTACCGTACCGTCAAGCTGCTACTCGACGCTGGCGTGCTGTGCAAGGTGACCCTCGCCGACGGTACTCCCAAGTACATTGTCGCGCGGCGGGAACACCACCACCACACCGTCTGCGTCCGTTGCGACACGGTGGGGGAGTTCCGAAGCAGCACCGTCGAGCGCGTCTTGAGGACTATCGGGGCAGATATCCCCGGCACGATTGTGGGACACCGGATGGAGATCTTCCTGATATGCGAAAGCTGCTCGGATACCATCAACTACTTCCGGTAGTCGCAGCCGGTTAATCCTCCAGCCGCGTCACCTGGTCATGGGCCGATGCCCAAGCCTGTTTGTGCCTGAAGCTTCCGTTCACGGTTGAGTATTGTGATTCCTCAAGCACCCGCGACGGCCCGGCAGTGGTCCAACACCGACGCTGACTTGGCGGGCATGTCCGTCAGAATCTGAAAGCCCTGCTCCAAACGGCGTTCCACGTCCTCCTTAGTCCTCACGCCGGTGGCGCAAGGCACGCCGTATTCCTGGCAGACCTTCAACGTCCGCAGCACCATCTCCTGCACGTCCGGGTCCTCGGTGGCGTTGCCGCCCAACCCCATGTCCACGGACAGATCGCCCGCTCCTGCCATTATCGCGCCGATGCCCTTCACGTTCTTTAGAATGTCCGGCAGGTTCCTCGCGCCCTGTACCGTCTCGATTATGCCAATCAGAAGCATTTCCCCGTCGGGGTCCAGGGGCCACAGGTCGGACATGTCCGTATACTCCTCCACCGTTATGCCCCAATATCTGACCGCCACATCGTGAGGATGCCAGCCTCGCTCTCCCTTGGGAAGCATGTCCGGCGCTCCCTGGCGCTGGGGATACCGGGACGCTACCACCGCCGCCTCAGCCGCCTCCACCGAGTCCAGAACGGGAATGACGATGCCGTAGGCCCCCAGGTCCAGGGTGTGCTTGATAATCCACTGGTTCTGCTCCCTGGCGTTGGGTGTCATGCGAACGAAGGGCGTCGGGTGGGCCTGAAGGCTGCCGCTATCCGCAATTCGCCTCCTGTTCAGCAGGGCTTGCAGCGAAAGCCGGAGGGTGGGAAAGTCCAGCCCCGTATGCTCGTTATCAATGAAAACGTAGTCGTAACCCGCATCCGTGGCGAAGGCCAGGTCGTCCAGATTTCCGTTGTTGGCCCACGTGCCGACGGCGGGTTTGCCCCTTTCCAGCAGGTCGATAACCCTGTTCAGTCGCGCCATTTTCGTCCTCCCGTTCCGTACTGCTTGAGGATAATATCGGAAACCCGCCGCCCATTGCAAAAAGTGGGGTGAAGTATACTCCTTCTCCACATGTCATTCTGAGGAGGCCCCACGACGAAGAATCTCGATGTGGGCACAGTGGTTTGACCCTCCCGCAGCGGGATCCTATACTGCAACCACTCCACAACAATGAGCAAGGAGGCTGTTATGGGCACGGGCGCACGGCTGCAGCACGCGGCATTCCATACCACGGACCTGGATAAGGCGCGGGACTTCTACGGCAGGATTCTCGGCCTGGAGGAGATAGTCCGGGCCAACGTTATGAGCGCCGGCATCTGGTACAGCGCCGGGCCGGAGCACGAGCTCCACATTACCCTCAGCGACTCAGATGGCGTCCCCCAAAAGGGACGCGACATCAACCCTCGCAAGCGGGGGGTGGAAGGCAGACACCTGGCCTTCGCCGTCGATAATCTCGAAGAGACCAAGCGTCTGCTGGACGAAGAAGGCCTCCCCTACGTGGGCAGCAACGACGACCTGCCCCAGATTTTCGTAGAAGACTTCGACGGTAACCTGGTGGAGCTGAACTCGGGCTGGGCCAGGCAGCAGCCCGCGGGCTGACACTAACCCCCGCGCCAATTCCCAAATCCGGTTGGCAAGCAAAGGAGAACTATGGAAGTAGGAGGACTGTTTCAGGCGTTGATTCTAGTAACCGGCCTTTTCATTATTGTGGCATGCAATTCGAGTGTTGATTCAGAAGAACAATCAACAGAACAACCCAGTGCTCTAACGACGACGGTAGACGAGGCAATCTACGCGGTTGAATTACAACCATTTAGCCATTTCGAGGAAGCGGTCATGCCCATTGTGGATGAGTTACAGCAACCACGCGGCCTATTAAATGGTCAACTTCAAAACGACAAAGGTGACTTCTGCTGGTACACTCAATTAGCGACTACAGAGGATTCGAGGTCGTATTTCTATGAGACATTAACTGGATCAGATACACTCATGGTATTCGATAAAGGTTGTATGACTGCAGCCACTCCTATCGGGATGAGCTTTTTTCAAAGAACGGTTAACGAAATTATCGGACGATGGTATTCCAAGCCTGATGCAGCCTTCCAAACGAAGCCAATTGATCTCTATCCATCAAGTCAGTTTCAAGAGAATGGATGGTGCATGCAGTCCGCAACCTATCCGACTCAGGCTGTTGCTATTGAATATTTTGGCGATGCTGATGTCTTAGCCGCAGTGGTACACAACATAACAATCGGCGGCTGTACCCAATAGAGGCTCAATTTTTCCATTGAGGCGTTAGGCACAGCTAAAGGCACAAGTTAGTTACATATCTGTCCAACATAGACGCCAATTTCAAATCCGGTTGGCAAGCAAAGGAGCAGCGATGGTCATCAAAGACCCGAAGGAGCACGTTGAGTACGACCCTATGGTCGGCGTCCGGGGGCCGGTGCGCCTCGCCTCCGTGGAGGCAACGGCGGAGGTTGTGGAGGACCAGCTAAAGCGCGGCAACTGCGGCCGGTGGGAGATTATCTGCGACGAACCGGACAGCCTCGGCGGCCTGGACGTGGCGCCTGCGCCCCTCCACTACTTCGCCATGGCCGTCCTCTTCTGAGAGATGACCCAGATTGCGCGGTACGCGCAGTTCAAGAAGGTGGAAATCTCCAACGTCAAGGGATACATCAAGCTGAACCTGACCATGACCGGCTCCGTCCTGGCCGAGACCATCGACGCCAGCGCCTCCAGCGTGGAGACCAACTTCGTGGTGGAGTCCGACGCAGACCCGGATACCATCCGGTCCATCCTTCGCAACGCCCGACGGGGCTGCTGGGCCCGTCAGATGATCGCCAAGCCCATTCCCTTCAAGGACACCCTAACCCTTAACGGCGAGAGTTTCGAGTTCTGACCGATATTCCTTCCTCCTTGATGGTGGAAGGTTGGGATGGGGGATCCCCCGCCCCGCTATTCGAACCCGTAGACCCGCGCGGCGTTGCCTCCGACAATCTTGTCCTGCTCCTCCTCCGGCACGCCCTCCAGAATCTCATCCAGAATGCGCTGTGACTCGGGGAAGGTGGACTCGGCGTGGGGATAGTCGGAGCCCCACATCAGGTTGTCCACGCCGATGATGTGACGCATCTGGACGCCGAGGGCATCCTCCTGGAAGCTGTGGTACACGTTGGAACGCATGAAGTCGCTGGGAATCGTGTCCCCCTTGAACCGGTAAGGGGCGGCCTGGTACCGCTCCTTATATGTGACGTCCATCCGGCCAATGAAGAAGGGAATCCACCCCAGCTCGTGCTCGGCGCTCACAATATTGAGATTGGGGTAGCGTTCCAGCACACCGGCAAAGACTATGTGTCCCAGGCACTGCCGGACGAAGTAGTCGTGGTTGCAGCGGTCTGCGCCCGTCTGGGCAATCTCGCCGTCTATGACTACCTGCACGGCCCCCGGCCGGTTGGTGGTCACGTGAAGGCTGATGGGCATGTTCAACTCTTCCGCGGCGGCCCAGAAGGGTTCGTACATGGGATGATTGTAAGTCTGTCCCGCCTTCGGGTAGGAGCTAATCATCGCCCCCACCAAGCCCATCTCGGCGCAACGTCGCAACTCGGCAATTCCCTCATCCACCCCGTCGTCCAGCAGCACTTCGGCTATACCCTTGAGCCTGTCGGGATAGGCGCTGCAGAATTCCGCCAGCCAGTCGTTGTAGGCGGCGAACACTGCCCGGAGCAGGTCGTTGTTCTCCATCCCGTAGAGGGGCAGGCCCGTAGACGGGTAGACCAGCCCGCCATACACGCCGTCCATGTCCATGTCCTTCACGTGCTCTTCCGGTATGAATCCGCCCGGCCTCACATTGTCGAAGACTCCGGCCTGGATGATCTCCTGGGGGTTGGTGAACCGCTTGCCCGCGGCGGCGATGGCCCCCGTGGGGCCCATCTTGATGTTGTCGTAGTACCACCAGTCGTAGGGGTCTTCGTCGCCACCCTTACGCAGATGGGGGATGCTGGTGCCGAACTTGGGGTCCATCCGGTCTTCCCATAAATTGGGCGGCTCCACAACGTGAGAGTCTGAAGATATAACCTTGCCGTAGAGGGCCATTTCTCGCCTCCGAAGTTACTTTGCCCGTGCCTGTCCGCAACCACAAGGCAATTTGTGCACACTTTATTGAATTTCGCAATATTTTACAAGCTGTTGACCCTACCGAGGGCCTTACCTATAATCACCCGACCTTCATGCAGAAATGCAACCCCATTATCCCCTCTCCCATAAGACTGCCAGCGTCGACAGGAACCGTTCGACGCCCTACGGCAGGCTGACGTGCTTTATCCCGTGATTCTGGCCGGCGGGACGGGCACGCGCCTCTGGCCCCTCTCCCGGCATAAGCTCCCCAAACAGTTCCTATCTCTGCTGGGCGGTGGGACCATGCTGCAGGACACCCTTGTTCGCCTGGAGGGCGTATCCACCGCTTCCCCCCTGATTGTGTGCAACGAAAGCCACGGCGAAATCGCCCTTCGGCAGTTCACTGATGCGGGCCGCCCCGCCCTCGGCGCCATACTGGAGCCGGAAGGACGCAACACCGCCCCTGCAGTGACCCTGGCCGCCCTGCACCTGCAGAGAATGGCATCCCAAGGCGAAGAGCCGCTGATGCTGACCATGCCCGCTGACAACGTGATACGAAGCCCGGCGGAGTTCCAGCGTTCCCTGAAGGCCGGACTGCAGATGGCCCGCGCCGGATACATGGTCACCTTTGGCGTCGTGCCCCTCCAACCCCACACCGGCTACGGCTACATACGCCGGGGGAGATTCCTGCAGCAGGACCCCGGCCTGCCTGCGGCCATGGAGGTGGCCTCCTTTGTGGAGAAACCGGACGTGGCAACGGCCCGGGAGTACCTCAGAGACGGTCGCTATCTGTGGAACAGCGGCATCTTTCTCATGAGCGCGTCCGGGTGGCTGAGAGCCTTGAACAGGTGCCGGCCAGACATTGCCGAAGCCTGCCTCGACGCCTACAACGCCGCCGAGAAAGACGGCCCCTTCCTGCGTCCCCACCGCGACGGCTTCCTCTCCTGCCCCTCCGAGTCCATCGACTACGCCGTAATGGAGAAGACGGCGGAGGATGCTGAAGTCCGGGTGGCCACCGTCCCATTGTCGGGAGGCTGGTCCGACCTCGGTTCCTGGGCCCAGATTTGGGAGGAGCGTAAGGGCGACGAAGACGGAAACGTGGTGGAAGGCCCCGTCTATCTCGAGTCCGTCAAAAACTCCCTGGTTCTCTCCACCGAACGCACCGTGGCAGCCGTGGGTTTGGAGAACGCCGTGGTTGTCGAAACGCCCGACGCAGTGCTGGTCGCATCCAGGGACCAGGTTCAGGATGTGCGCCGCGTCGCCGAGAGGCTCAACAACGAGGCGGACAGCCATCCCCCTGACGAGCGCATGAAAGTGGACGAAGGGACGGGCTTCATCGTTTATCGCATCAGCATAGGGCCTGGCAAAGGCCTCAACCACCTGGCCTCCCCGAAGGGCGAAACTTGGACGCAAGCTTCGGGAAGGACAAAGCTGATGACGGATCTGGATGAGAGGATTCTGGAAGCAGGCGATTCCGTTCGCCTCGCCCCGGGCCACACCTACCAGATAGAAAACTGCGACCCGGATGCTTCCGAAGCCCTGCTGATGATTCTGGACAAACCATAGTCTACCGGCTTGGAGGAAGGCCCCCACTGCTTAAAGTTGACTCGATGAGTCTGAAGTTCCGCAAAGGTTTTGCCATCTTCACAACCGTCGTCCTGCCGTGACTATGCACCGTGCTCTTGACGGCCAGGCAAGAGGACAAAAGGCTCTTGCACTACATCTTCACGCTGCTAGCCGCCGCTCTCTTCGGCTACGCTCTATTCCGGCTGAAGCTGGCATGGGACAAGGAAGAAAATCGGACTTGACCAAGTCCCCCACCATGGCATCCACCCCACGGCGTACTGCCTCGAAGTCAACGAGAATCCCACCATAGACCCGCGAAGGCAATGTGTTATGATTGGTTCCAAGGCCAGCCTGGCCGCTTCGCAACTTGAATTATGTCAATAACATATCCGCTCTTCGATCTGATTTGACCATCAGTCTGGGCAAAGCGCTGTTCCGTCGAAAGATGCTCTTAGCGGTCACGGTTCTAGCCCTCCTCACAACGCTTCTTGTGCCCCTGCTAGGCCCGCTGGTAGACCATCACTTCGCCGAGCGTCAGCCCGGCCATCTGCACGTCTACCTCACCGGCATACCCACCCAGCACCTTCACCATCACGAGGCCTCCCATTCCCACGACGCTCCCGTCTCAGATTCCTCCGGCATCGAGGCAGCCGGGCCCGTACTTGAAAACAGCGTCATATTCATGCCCCAAGACGGCGAAGGCCTGTCCGTCTCATCCATTGGCATGACCCTCGCCCTTCTCACGACGGTTGTCGCTCTGGCCCTACCGACCATGCTCACTCTCCTCATGCCCCTAAGCCAGCGCGCTCCACGGGGCATCACTCTCTACCCGGAACCGCCTCCGCCGCGCCCGGCTCTCTAGACTTCTCGCGTCCGAAACCCCATCCCGGACCGGACGGCAACCCGCTGTCGGATAGCCCTATGAGCGTAGCACCTGGCAAATGACGAAAGGCAGTCTATTAACCGCAGCCCTGGCCCTGGGCATGCTGGCGGCAGCGTGGCTCGGAGGCTCGCAAGCCTCGGCCAACGGGATCCACGCCGGCAGCAGGGAGGTCTTCTCCGGAAGCGTAGGCTCCCACTTCATGCGGGTCACCACCGCACCTTTCCTCGGAACAATGCACTTCGTGGTATTCCTGGCGCAGTCCGACGAAGTACGACCCGTAGAGGCAGCCGAAATCACCCTGTGGGGACGCTCCACCGGCGAAGAAATCTGGACTGCGGGTCCCGCAGCCGGCGTACCCTCCCTGGACGGCCCTAACCTGTATACCGTGGACCTGGACGTGGATGCAATCGGCCAGTGGCTGTTCACCGTCAATGTAAGGAGCCCTCTGGGAGAGGCTTCCGCCGAAATCCCCCTGACTGTGGGCCGACGCGGTAGCGTAAACCTGGGAGTGGTTGGCATCCTGCTTGTTCTGGTGGTCATCGTTGGTCTGGTGGCCCTATCCTGGGGAAAGAAACGACGGAGACGCGGGGGAAGCGGCGCAAGAAATTAGGTCCCATGCACGAAATCAACGAAAAGGAGTGACGAATGCCAAAGTCAATAATCACGACCTGGCTTCTATTCCTGGCCCTAGTGGGCGCAATGATGGTTGCAGCATGCGGTTCTAGTGGCGAGCCGGAAGAGGTAACCTTCGACCTGCGAATTGCAGACCGCGCCATAGCAGGCTTCGAATCCGGCCTGGAGGTGAAGCAGGACGACATCGTCACCTTCAACATAACCTCCGACGAACCCACCAGCTTCCATCTTCATGGCTACGACCACGAATTGGAGCTTGCTCCTGATGTGACGGAAAGCTTTGCCTTCACCGCCAACGCAGCAGGCAGCTTTCCCATCACCGTGCACGTAGGCACAGGGTCCGGCGGCGAAGGGCACCACGAAACGGCCGTGGCTAAGGACCACCACGAGTTAAAGATGGGGACTCTATTGGACATGACCGTAAGCGTTGAGACAAAGCTGGACGGCGATTCCGCGGTGAACCTCAAGATCACCACCGAAGGATTCACCTTTGCGCCGGAGAGAGTCAACGGGCCCCACATGGATGGCGAGGGTCACGCCCACGTCTACGTGGACGGGGTGAAGATCAACCGCATATACGGGCCCTACTACCACCTCGGAGGCCTCACCCCTGGTGAGCGCTCCATCCGAATCACCCTCAACGCCAATAGCCACGAGCAGTACGCCAGGGGCGGCCAGCCGGTGGAAGCTACAACCACCGTCGTCATCCCCGGCGAAGCTAAGGAGATTGCAGACCATGAAGCCTCTGCATCAGAGCCTACGGAAATCGACTTGGGCCGGCTGATAGTGCTGCCCAGGTAAAAGTTAGATGATTCCACTGGAAGGAGCGGTGACGGTATGCGCCCATTCACACGGGTAGCCCTGGTGGGCGGGGTTCTCGGCCTCATCGCAGTTGTGCTTTCGCCGGCCACGGCCTACGCCCACGGCTTCGGCGAACGGTACGACCTGCCCGTTCCCCTGTGGCTCTACGTCACCGGCGCCGGCGCTGCCGTCGCCCTCTCTTTCGTCGTCATCGGCGTCTTCATACGGGGAGACGGCGGGCACCGCCAATACCCACGTTTCAACCTGCTAAGGTGGCGGATATTCAGGCTGCTTTCCCATCCCGTTGCCCTTCTGCTCCTCCGGCTGGCGTCCGTCGGCCTCTTTCTGCTGGTAGTCATCGGGGGCCTTGTGGGGGAGCAGGAACCGACGGACAACCTGGCCCCCGTACTGGTCTGGATCCTCTGGTGGGTGGGCTTGGCCTACGTGTCGGCGTTGGTGGGCAACGTGTGGGCCATCATCAATCCCTGGAAGATAATCTACGGCTGGGTGGAATGGGTTTTCTCCACCGCCACCGGCGCCAAAGAGCTAAGTCTGGGATACCAATATCCAAGGAAACTCGGCGTCTGGCCCGCCCTTGTGTTGTTCTGGGCCTTTGCCTGGATCGAGCTGGTCTACGTAGACTCCGCAATCCCCGCCCATCTGGCCCGCTTCGTCATCAACTACTCTATCATCACCTGGGCGGGTATGCTCATCTACGGCAAGGACCCGTGGCTCCGACACGGCGAGGCTTTCACCCTGGTCTTCGGCTTCCTGTCCAAGTTCGCGCCCACCGAAGTCCGTTCCCTGGACGAGTCCACCTGTCGGGAATGTCCCCTGGATTGCCGCGACGAGGACGACGGGTGCATAGACTGCGGGCGCTGTTTCCGCCGGGCTCCCCACGAACAAAGGGAGTTCAACCTCCGCCCCTTTGCCGCCGTACTTCTCCGCAACGAGGTGGTCTCCACCTCCACGGCAGCCCTAGTTGTCCTGCTGCTTTCTACGGTAACCTACGACGGCCTCACCGCCACGCCCCTCTGGGTGTCGATTCACGACAGCCTTAGCCGCGCCTTTGCGGGCAGCAGCGAGGTCGTGGGTACGCTGGGGCTCCTCGTCTTTCCGCTGTTGTTTGGCCTGGTATACATGGCCACGGTGTGGTTCATGGCCCGCCTCGTCGACCGTCCTGAAGCGCTTTTCAAGCTGGCACGCACCTTCGTCTACTCCCTCATCCCCATCGCCCTGGCCTACCATCTGGCCCACTTCCTATCGTTCCTGCTCATCCAGGGGCAGCTGGCCGTTCCCCTCGCCTCGGACCCCCTGGGCATGGGTTGGGACATCTTCGGCACAGTTGACTACCAGACCAATCTGCGGGTCATAGGCGCGCGCACAACCTGGCTGCTGGCCGTTGCCGCCATAGTGGCAGGACACATCATATCCGTGTTCCTGGCCCACGCCATAGCCCTGCGCACCTTCAAAGACCGGAGAATCGCTCTCAGAAGCCAGCTTCCCATGCTGGCGCTTATGGTAGGCTACACCATGGTCAGCCTCTGGATTCTCGCCCAGCCTATAACCGAAGCGGGCTAGATAAATGAGGATCTCAGAACCGTAGGGGCGTCCCTTGTGGGCGCCCGTCTGCCCTTAAAGCTGGAAGCCGTAGAGCGCGGCTGCGTTGTCCCGAATTACCTTCTGCTTGGCCGAAGCGTCGTCCAGGTCTCGAAGATTCTCTTCGATAGTCTGGATGGAGTCCGGCCACACGCCGTCCTGGTGGGGATAGTCGGAGCCCCAGATGACGTTGCCAGCGCCTACCAGGGGAATCAGCTGGCCGGCCACGTTCTCCTTCTGGAACGTGGAGAAGCCCTGCCGGTTCCAGTATTCGCTGGGCAGCATGGAGATACCCGACTGGCCCTCGCCCTCGTGGTCCATCCGGTCGATGACGTAGGGTATCCAGCTAACGCCGCACTCGCCCAGAACGAACTTGAAATTGGGGTATCGCTCGCAGGCGCCGGAGAAGATGATGCTGGTGACGAACTCAGCCCCCTGAAGCTGGAACATGGTAGTCCGAACGTTGTGGTAAACCTCGTCGTACTCGGAAGCTTCCGAGCCTTCAATCCCTCGCGGCAGCAGGCCCGTGGTGTGGAACGAAAGGGACAGGCCTGTGTCGTGGGAAGCTTCCCAGAGCGCATCCCAGTCCCGGTGATAGATGGGCTTGACCGCCCCCGCCACGCCAAAGTCGCCGCCATGGAGACCGAGGTCCGCAGCCCGGCGAAGCTCGTCGGCCGCCGCCTGTGGGCTGTGGTTGGGAATACAGGCCAAACCGGCGAATCGCCCGGGATAGCTCTTGCAGAAGTCCGCCAGCCAGTCATTGTAGATACGGAAGATTTCCACTATCTGGTCGTTGTCGTTGAGAGTATGAGAAATCCGTAGAAGGCCGTATATCACCTCCGCGTCAATGCCGTCCTTGTTCTGGTCCTTGATGCGGAGGTTGGGATTGGTGGGATGATACCCCTGGTCGGCGTCCTCATAGAAGCCGGCCTCAATCATGGCGTTCCAACGGGTGCCCATCTCCGTGCTGAAGGTGGTCGCGTCCACGCTGTGACCAACCACGCCCAAGTCCACTCCACCGGCGTTCCAGCGGCGGCCCTCATCGGTGTCCACCACATGGGGCATCCTGTCCCTCATGGCGGGCGACGCGTTGTCGACGAAAAGCTCCTCCGGCATAAACCGCAGGTCTATGTGGCTGTCCCCGGAAATTATATTGTAACCCATGGTTGTTCCCACCTCATTTCAGGTTTTTCTGTACGAGACGTTGCCGTTTTCGACGCTTTGTAGGTGTTCTTCTCCTGCAAGTGTCAATCGTCGTTTGCCAGATGTTATTGAAGTGCCCCTTCAGTGTCAAGAATACACCCAAGCCGATGTAAAGCAAAAGACCGCCCCAGGGCTATCTCCGGGGCGGTCTCACTTTGAGCTGCTGCGAGGTGCAGTAGGCTTGCGGTGGTTTCTGTATTAAGGGTTCACTTCCCAACTTGCTTCAACGTTTACTGCCTGCAGGGGGAAGGGGTTGAAGAACACAATATGATGCTCCCCGCTCGTCTCGGCTTCAACTGTTGCCGAGCCCGAGTCCGTTGTGTCGTCAACGGTTAACATCGCATCCCCCGAGGGCCCGTTAATCACCAGCTGTATCCCTTCGGCGGCTCCGCCAATTCCGGCGCTGACGTTTTGGCCTCCTGTAATACTTGACGCTACCTCGAAACTCAATTCCAGGATGTCGCCAGGGTTCAATACGATTGTGATGATCCCTGATTCGCTGGCGGTGATGAACAGCGTCTCTGAACCGGACGAGGATTCTCCTTGCTGAGGAGCTGCCGCTGTGGTCTCAGCCGCAGCCTGTGTGGCAGGTGCGGCCGTTGCCGGCGCCGTGGTGGCGGCGGGGGCCGGACTTTCGTTGTCGCCGTTTCCACCACCGCAGGCCGCCAATAGCAGCAGGAGAAAGACGGAAAGACCCACCGCGTACAGAGCAGGGTGTCTAAGCCTAGAGCAAATCTGCATCATACATTCTCCTTTGGTCTCAATGTTAAATCAGGACTTCATCGGGGTAGTCATTAGGCGTGGGGATGGCCGGCAACCAGCCGCTCTCCGTAAATCTTGACTGAGTTGTCCCACAGGATCTTACGCTTCGTATCCTCCGACAGCGGCTGCTCCATCATGTTCGCCAAAGGCTCGTTCGTCGCCGGCGCGTCAGGATGCGGATAGTCCGTGTTGAACACGATGTTGTCGTCCCCAATGTAGTCCACCACGTACTTGATGGAAGGTTCGTCCGCGTCGGCGGCCACGGCGCACTGTCGCAGGAAGTACTCCTGGGGCGTCATGTCCAACGGATGCTCGTCGAAGAACACCGACTGACGACCCTCGCAATACTTCTCCAGCCGGTTCAGCCAGAAGGGCACCCAGCCGGAGTTCGCCTCCAGAATCAGCAGTTTCAGGTTGGGAAACTTGTCCAGAATGCCACTGTACATGAAGTGGCCGAGGTTGATCATGTTCTCGAAGGGGAAGCCGATGGCCTGACCCAAGGCAATGAAGGGCCCGGCGTACGTGTTGTAGCGGGCGTTAGCCCAGGGATCTCCGCTGGCGCTGCTGCTCCCGTGTACCGAGATGGGCACGTCCAATTCCGTGACCGTCTCCCACACCTTGGTGTAGTCAGGATGATGCCACATCTTCTCCGGGATGGCCTTGGGCAGAAATACGGAAACGGCCCCCAATTCGGAAACCGACCGGCGAATCTCTGTCACCATGTCGTCTATGTCATGTCCCGGCACCGTGGCGGTGAATTTGATCCGCTCCGGCGCGCCGCTGCAGAAGTCGTGGGCCCAGCTGTTGTAGGCGACGCACATGGCACCCTGCACGTCGTCGGGAATGAAGCCGGGCAGCGAAACAGCCTTCGTAGGCAGACACACCTGAATGTCCCAGCCCTCCGTGTCCATGTCCTTGATGCGACTTTCCAGGGTCCAGCCATCCCGGAAGGCGTGGCCAAATTTATTGTCCATCTCGGAAAAGAGCTTCTCAGAACGGGAAACTCCACCTTCCTCACCCTCGAACTGGACCATGGAGTTGCCCAGCATCCTGGCAACCCGAGGCCTCCTGTCCTGGAACTCCGCGCTCAGGTACTTGTCCCAAAGGTCTTCAGGCTCGTAGAAATGTCCGTCTGCGTCGATTACCCTGAATCCGTTTCGCATGGCTGGAGTCTCCTAATCTGGAATATGCTATAAGCCTCAATTCCTATCTGATTCCTATTGAATCATTGGTGTTGGGCGCTGTCAATAATTTGCCGCTGTAGCGGCAAAAGCGCGGGCGGTGTCAGGCATTCCCCACTAGGGAACGTCTGGACGCCGCTTGTGCCACTCCGTCGCCTGCTCGTAGGCATAGGCGGCGCGAAGGGCTATGTGGTCCTGGTAGGGCTTGGCGGCTATCTGCAGGCCGATGGGCAGCCCCGATTCCGAGAACCCGCACGGCACGGACACCGCAGGAAAGCCGTTCAGATCGTAGGGACGGGTGAAGGTAGGTATGGCCTTTTCCGCGCCGAAGGTCTGGCCCTCCAGGTCCACCTCGGCGGAACCCTGCGGGAAGGGCGCCATCGGCATGGTAGGCCCGACCAGCAGGTCCACGTCCTTCATTACCCGGTGGCTCTCCTGGGTATAGTGGCGACGCAGCTTGAGCACCTCCAGGTAGTCGGCAGCGGAAATCATCATCCCCGCCTCGATGCGGGGGAACTTCCGCAGAATCTTGCCCACTTCCTCCGACCCGCGCGTCTCTACGAGGTGGGTGTGGATGGAGGAAGCTTCAGATATGGAAATAAGGTGTCCCATGGTGACGGCCCTGTAGAAGTTGGGCCACGAGACATCGATAAGCTCCGCACCCAACTCTTCCAGAACGGCCATGGCCTTCTCGACAGTGCTTCTGACCTCTGCTTCCATCGGAAACTCAAAGAACTCCCTAGGTACGCCGATCCGCAGGCCGCGAATCCTCTCTTGCGCCGAGGCCGCGTAGTCCGGAACGCCCACGCGGGCGGAGGTAGGGTCGTTGGGATCGTGGCCGGCAATGGCGTTCATGGCGTGGGCCGTGTCCATCACCGTCCGAGTCATCGGCCCGCAGTGGTCCAATCCCCAGGAAAGAGGGCTGACCCCGTAGCGACTCACCAGCCCGTAGGTGGGTTTATGGCCCACCAGGTTGCAGAAGGACGCCGGTATGCGGATGGAGCCGCCCGTGTCGGAACCCATGGTAATCGTGCACTGACCCACAGCGGCTGCCACCCCGGAACCGCTGCTGGAGCCTCCCGGCACCATTTCGGTGTTCCACGGATTCAGCGCGTTGCCGAAGAAGGGATTCTCCCCCCGCCCGCTCATGGCCAGCGGCGCCAGGTTCAGCTTGCCCAGCAAGATAGTCCCCGCGCCTTTGAAGCGGCGTGTGACAGTGCTGTCATAGCTGGGGACAAAGTCTTCGTAGATGCGCACCCCAGAGGTCGTCACCACACCCTCGGTGTAGTAGAGGTCCTTCAATCCCAGGGAAATGCCGTGAAGCGGCCCGCGATACCCTCCGCCTCTTATCTCCGCCTCCGCCTCATCAGCGTCGGCCATCGCCTGCTCTGCCGTCAGCGTAATGAAGGCGTTTAGGCCGGGTTCCGTGACGGCGATTCTATCCAAATGCGCCTTCGTGACCTCAACGGGCGAAACTTGCCTCTCTTGAATCAGGGGCGCAAGCTCCTCTACGCTCATGTAGCAGAGTTCAAGAGAGTCCATTGGTCACTTACTCCGCAGGCTTGAAGAAAGGCACCGTGACATCGCGGCTGGCCCTGACGAAAGTAACCTCCACTGGCATCCCGATCCGAACGTCGAAGGGGTCACAGTCGACGATGTTAGTAAACATCTTCACACCCTCCTCCAGCTCCACCAGCGCCAGGGCGTAGGGTCCTTCGTCGAAGCCGGCGGTGCGATTCTGGCGGGTGACGGTGAAGGTCCAGACGGTGCCTTTCCCGCTGGACTTCACCCACTTAACCGTTCCGTTGAAGCAATTCGCGCAGATTCCGCGAGGGTAATACTGGTACTCGCCGCAATCGTCGCAGCGCTGAATCAGCAGCTCCCCGCGCTGGCAGGCCTCCCAGTAGGGCAGGGTCTCGCCGGTGATGGTTGGCAGGGGTCGCTTCCACTCGCTCATCTCTAGTCCCTCCCCAATACTACGGTGCCGCCACTGTGCCGAGAAGCCAGCGTCCCGCCCGTGCCGTGGACCAGCGCCAGCCGGCAATTCGGCACCTGACGTTCCGTGCCTTCAAACTGATGCCTCAGCTGACGCGTAGACTCCAGCAGCAGGAACAGACCCCTCATGCCCGGATGGTTGGACGATAGCCCGCCTCCGTCCGTGTTTATGGGCAGTTCACCCCCCAAGCCGATACGACCGTTGGACACGAAGTCCCCACCCTCGCCCTTCTTGCAGAATCCCAGGTCCTCCAGGGTCATCAGCACGGTGATGGTAAACGAATCGTAGATCATAGCCATGTCGAAGTCGTCGTGGGTCACCCCCGCCGCCGCCATGGCAGGCCCTCCCGTCTGCGCCGCCGCCAGATACATCAGGTCCCGGCGGCCAGCTCCCTGATGCGCCACGCCCTCCGCCTGGCTTAGAATCCACACCGGCGTGTGGCGGCAGTTCCGCGCAACCTCGGGAGATGCGATGACCACCGCGCCGCCGCCGTCGCTGATAACGCAGCAGTCCAGCAGATGGAGCGGGTCGGATATCATCCGGGAGTTCACCACGTCATCCACGCCGATAATGTCCCTGTACAGCGCCTGCGGGTTCATGGAGGCGTGCCTGCGGGTGTTCACCGCAATCTCAGCCAGCTGCTCCGACGTTGTGCCGTACTGGTGCATGTGCCGCTGGGCCAGCATCGCGTACAGCCCGACGGTGGTGAACCCGTAAAGCTCCTCAAAGCTGTCGGGCGCGGGATGCAATCGCGGCGCTCCCAATCGCGCCGCGCCTCCCGTTCCTATGGAAATGCCTCCCGACCGGGGCAGCGTGGAATAGGTGATGATGGCAACGTCGATCCGTCCCGCGGCGATGGCGTTAACGGCGTGTCCCAGGTGAAACTCGAAGGAAGCCCCACCGACGCTGGTGTCGTCCAGGTGCTTGGGGTACAGGTCCATGTAGTCGGCCAGCGACAGATTCGCCATCCGCACCGACATCGACGACGAAAACAGGCCGTCCACGTCCTTCTTCTCAAGCCCGGCGTCGTTCAGCGCGCCGATGACGCTTTCCGCCTGCACCAGAAGCTCGCTCTTGTCGGGCGCGAACCGGGCGGGATGCTCGTAGATGCCGACGATGGCGGCGGCCTTGCGAAGGTCAACCATAGGCGCTCCTAACGGTCAGTGTTGCGGCGCTTCTCTCGAACACGCCAGCTTGCGCCATACTATGTCCACCCACAAAAAGTGTCAAGACAGACCGACCAGCGGTCCCGCTACCAGCATACACCCGTCCAAGAATCACACATGCCGACTAACGAATCTTCTTTTTCGAAGCTCAGAAATATCACTCGAATTTTTCCCCGCCTGGCGGAGAGGCTTGACCATATTTGTTGTAACCCCAGCAAATTAGTCCGCCGTTGTCCTGACGAATGGCGCAAGTATGGCTGCCTCCAACACTTATGTGGCTAAGGGGAAGATCTTCAGGATAATCATCGTGACCTGGTCCCCAGCAGAAGGCAGTTTCATCAGAGCGCAGTCCACATCCTCTTAGCCCATGGACGCTGATGCTGTTCAAGCCTCCGTCTATATGGGTCGGAGGATAATCTTCGTAAGAAGGATTCTCGTACCAATAACCCCAACATTCCACCTGGCCGTTCAAGCGCAAGCCACAAGTGTGCCCGCCGCCAGCGTCCAGAGCAGAAAACTCACCCCCAGGTGTTTCATCCAGTAGGGAGCTCCCACCAGGTCTTGGATCCCAACCCCAGCATAAAGTGGTGCTATCCAACCTCAACCCGCATATATGATGTTCCCCGCTGGTAAGAGCTTTGAATCGCTCCTCCTGCGGCGGGTTCAGGTTTCTAGGCTTCAGGTGGCCCCAGCATTTTGCACTCCCGTCTTCTGTCAATCCACAGGTGTGCCATTTTCCACTGCTAATGGCGACGAACTGCTCCAGCAGTGGAGGATTTGCCTGACCTACTAGGTCTTTCGACCACACTGGCACCTCGTCCCGCCGGGATCCCCAGCACACCGCCGTCCCTTCTTCACGCAGACCGCATGTGTGCAGTTCCCCACTACTGATGACGACGAACCGCTCATCCCCAGGCGGCGATGCCTGACCCAGATGGACGTTGGGATTCTCATTTACAACTATCGTTTTGCCGGCCCCCCAACATACCGGTGCACCATCTTCTCTTAGGGCGCATGTATGTACCGATCCACTGCTCACATCAATATATGGTGGGAATGGCTCGACTGGCGGCCCTCCGTATCTGCTCCACACAAATCTTTCCCCATCGGGCGGCGTGGATTGGCCATAGTCATCGTTCCCCCAGCAAACCATTTCGCCGTTTTCCTTCCGTATGGCACAAATGTGGCCTAGCCCCGCACTGACCGAGCTGAACTCATAGTCTTCAGGGTAAGCAGGGAGTCTTTCGCCCCAACAATAGGGAGACCCGTTTGACCGCAGTCCGCACCCCAATCGACCGCCAAAGCTTATACTATGCAGACGGGCGCCATTGTAGGATGGAAACCGGCCAGGCGTGGGAACATCGTCCCAAGAACCCCAGCATATGGGCAGACCGTTCAACCTCCACACCCCGCATGTATGCCCACCGGAGGCGTCAATGGCGGAGAACTCACCGCTGGGCGGCCATCTAAATCCATGAAGTGGTTCCCTAGATGGCTCCCGACCCCAACACACGATCGTGTCGTCCGTCCTCAACCCGCAGGTGTGAGCTCCTCCACTGGCAATTGCCTTTAGCATTTCTCCTTCTGGAGGGCTAGACTGTCCATATTCGTTATCGCCCCAGCAGGCTGCCGTCCCATCTGCGCGCAGGCCACAAGTGTGCCCGTAGCCACTGCTGATGGCGACGAACCGCTCGTCCGATGGCGGAGTTATCTGTCCCTTCTTATCGTCCACTATTCCCGCCCACATTCCCCAACAGACCGCCCTGCTATCTTCTCGCAGGCCGCACGTGAAATAGCTGCCACTACTGATCGCTATGAAGCGTTCCTCCGAAGGAGGATTCGCCTGGCCCAGGTGAACGACCGGCTTCACGTTGACGTCTCGCGTTGTCCCTGCCCCCCAACATACCGCCGCCCCGTCATCTCGGAGGGCGCAGGTATGAAACCATCCGCTGCTCACGGCCGTGTAGCGGGTCGGCGGCGGCGTTTCAGCTGCACCAACATCAGTCGCCTCCGGTGTTGGTGTCTCTTCGGGCGTGAGCGTAACAGAAGGGGTTGGCGTAGCAGTAGCAACAGGAGTCTCTATATCCCCTCCCGTCGAGCAACTTAACAGCAAAAGCAACGCGACAAGAGCCATCAAGACCGCCAATAGCTTCCTCAACCTCATCATGTCTAAAACGTCGCTAAAGACATTCAATCTGTCTGACACATCCTGTAGAAATCCACGGCGGCGAAACACTTGGCTTCAGCGTTAAAACAGTTGGCGGCGGCCATAATGGCCGCCGCTAGCCTACAATTGCGATTCAGGAAACCCTAGTCGAAGTCCATGTTGTACAGCTTGATTGCGTTGTCCCGCGTAATCTTCCGCTTGTACGCCTCCGGCAGTCCGGCGAAGTCCTCATCCACAATCTCCTGCGAGTTCGGGAACGTCGACGCTCCGTGGGGGTAGTCGCTGGCCCAGGCGTAGTTGTCCTCGCCAAAGTAGTCTGCCAGCTGCAGGCCGACGGGGTCCGTCTGGTAGCTCACGTAGAACTGCCGCAGCGCATATTCTCTCGGGGACATCGTCAACTCCGTGGGGTTCGTGTACCGCTGCTTCTCCCACCACCGCTCGGCTCGGAATAGGAAGTGGGGCACCCAGCCGATGTCGTTCTCCGCCGAAACTATCCTCAGGTTCGGGTGGCGTTCAAGCACGCCGGAGAACAGAATCTGGGAGAAGGAACGCTGAATCTCGTGGATGATTCCTATCACCCGCACATAGTTCTCCTTGAATATCCCCTCCGCCTTGCTCTCGTCGGCGTGACCCGTGAGGATGTGCAGGCTGATGGGCATATCCAGCTCCGCCGCGGAGGCCCAGAAGGGCTCGTACATAGGGTCGGAGTAGCTCAACCCGTCCGGCGGCGATGCCATAATGACGCCTCCCCGCAGTCCCAGCTCGGCGCACCGGCTGAGTTCCTTGATACCTTCCTCCACGTTCATCAGCGGAATCAGCCCCAGGCCGACAAGATGCTTGGGGTCCGTCTGGCAGAATTCCGCCAGCCAGCTGTTGTAGGCGGCGAACACCGCCTCCTGGAACGGAGCGTCCGTCAGCCGGAACAGGTCGAATGCCAGCGACGTATAGATGACCTCCGCCTCGATGCCGTCCTTCTCCAGGTCCGCCATCCTCGCCGCTGGATCGTAGGCTCCGGGCGGGCATTCCTGGAAGTCCGGGTCCCTGTCCTGCTGGTCCTTCACCTCCTTGGGCGAAAGGCCGGCGTTGAACAGCCCAATAATCTTCTTCGGTTCCATCCCCTCGATGATGAAGTAGTGTCCCCTCATCCCCGGCGGGTCCTTGACGATGCGCGGCGCCCTGTCCTTGAACGCCGGATCGATGTAGTCCACCCACATGTCCGGCGGCTCCACCACGTGGGAATCTGCGGAAATCATCTTGAAATCGGGCATCATAACCCCCTTGAATTTCGAAACTGCGCTCATGTTATTGGTGCAATCAACATATGTCAATTTTCACAGGAAACAAAACACACGCTCGTCCCGAATTCAGTACAATTGGCGACGATATAATCTTTGGAAAGTGTGAGATCGTCTTTCACCCATGACCGCAGCGCAAATTTTTGCCGGTAACCCCCTGGACAGAGGCGAGACTGAGCGTCGCGACGAAAATTGGATCCGGCTCGCTTCCCTTAACGGCGATTCCCGCTTCCTGCTTCTCTGGAAGTTCGAAGCTCCTCTCTCGTCCGAGCGAAATCCGCGGCTCGTCTGGTCGACGCGTCCCCACCTCGACAGCCTCGGCCTCGAAACGGAACCCGTCCTGCTGGGAATGATGGACGGCGTTCCCCACTTCGCCGCCGACGTCTCATCCCTTGAAGACCCAACCCGCGCCCTGTCGTCGGACGGCGACGCTGCATTCGTCGACCGGCGCAGCGCCGCGGTAATCCTCCCCACCTCCGACGCCGGTATTTTATGTCAAGCCGCCGCTCAGCTCAGCTGGCATACCAGCCACCGTTTCTGCTCCGCCTGCGGTCAGCAATCGGAGATCCGCCGCGGCGGGCAGATGCGACGCTGCGTCCGTTGCGGCGCCCTCCACTTCCCCCGCACCGACCCCGTCGTCATCACCGTCGTCTCCAGCGGGGATCAGTGCCTTCTGGGCCAGTCCCGCGGCCGCATGACCCGCCTCAAGACCTACTCCTGCCTCGCCGGGTTCATGGACCAGGGCGAGTCCATAGAAGAGGCCGTCGCGCGGGAGATAATGGAAGAGGCCGGCATTCGGGTCAAGGACGTCCGCTACTGCTTCTCCCAGCCCTGGCCCTTCCCCCACACGTTGATGATTGGCTGTGAGGCCACCGCCGCCACCACCAAAATCCTCCGCGACGAGGAGGAGATGGAAGACGTGCGCTGGTTCCATAAGGACGAGGTACGACTGGCCCTGGAAGAGCGCAACCCCCGCCTCCTCCTCCCCGGCCCTATAGCCATCGCCCACCACCTGATAAAGCGGTGGGCTGCGTCATGAACCACCCTCTCCCATCAACCGGAGGGCCCAAAAGGTAAGGAGCACCTGACCATGGACCAATCCACATCTACCACCGGCCCGCTCCCCAACAGCTACTGGGTAATTCCCGGACGCTTCGCCGCCGGAGGATATCCCGGCGCGGGCATGCCCATCTCTACCACAATCAGGCTGAAGGCCCTCGCCGAAGCCGGAATCGACTGCTACATCAACCTCACCCAGGTCGACGAACTCCCCTCCTACGTCGAAGCCGCCAGGAACGAATGCCGCGCACAGGGTCTCAGCCCCAAATTCCACCACTTCCCCATCTACGACCGGAATATCCCCAACGAACGTCGACAAATGTTACAGATCCTGAATGTCATCGACACAGCCCTGGAGGAGGGCAAAAAAATCTACCTGCACTGCCTGGCTGGCATCGGCCGCACGGGCACCGTCGTCGGCTGCTGGCTAGTCCGGCACGGTCGCACCGGCACGCAGGCCCTGGAGCAGATTGCCATCTGGCGGCTGAACGCCTACCTGCACCACAGCTCCCCGGAAACCCCCTGGCAGCGAGAATACGTCCTCAACTGGCGCGAAGAATAACGCTCCCCGCTCCATACTCCAACGCTCCGATGGAACGATTCGTCCCTATCATGCATACTATCTAATGCAGACCCCCTTCACGTACCGTTAAAATGTCATTTCGTTTGACAACAATCATCCGATACTCCAAAATCGCAGCGAGAAAACCGATACGTGAAAAAGGAGACGCGACGTTATGAGAAACGGATTTAAAGTCATAGACGCCGACGCTCACATGCAGGACGAATTGGCCCACTGGCTGGACTTCGTGGAACCCACATATAAGGAAAGAAGCATCAAGGTCCAGATAGTGGAAGACAGCTTCGGCGGCCTTGGCGGAAGCCGCCAGGTGGAGATACTCCCCTGCGAGCTCTTCCCCGGCGGCAAGCCTCGCAAGGCCAACCTCCAGGGTTCCGGACCCAAGAGCCGAGAAGGCCGCATCGACCTCAGTGAATACATGCCCAAAAAGTACGACCAGTCCTTCTATGAAGAGTGGAGCGCCGAAAGCCGCCTCCGCGACATGGACCGCTTCGGCTGGGACAAGCAGATCGGCATCAGCGGCAGCACCCTCGGCTGGGACCGGCTCCGCGGCAAGGACCAGGACCTGCTCTGGGCCATGGCCCGCGCTTACAACAACTGGTGCCGCAGCTTCTGCGACGCCGACCCCAAGCGCCTCTACCCCGTCGCCACCGTCCCCGACCAGCACGACATCGAAGGGCTCGTTACCGAGACCCGCCGCTGCGTCGAGGACCTCGGCGCCGTCACCGTCATGATGCCGAAGGGCACCAAGGAGCGTCCCTGGGAGCATCCCGACTACGACCCCTTCTGGTGGCTTTGCCAGGAGCTGGAAGTCCCCGTGGCCTGGCACACCACCGAAAGCGGCGACCCCATGGCCGCAGCCCGCTACCTCCCCCGAGACCAGGTGCCCGGGCAACAGGTCGCCCTTGCTCACGCAATCTCCCACCCCTTCGAGAGCATGATCTCCCTCGGCCACCTCATATATATGGGCATCCTGGAGCGTTTCCCCAGGCTCAAGGTGGTCTTCCTCGAAAACAACGCCGGCTGGCTGCCCTGGTGGCTCGCCCGGCTGGACGACCACTCCCTCCCCGACAGGCGTCAGGGCATGTGGTTTGATGCTGATCTTCTCCCCCTCTCCCCTTCCGAATACTTCCGCCGTCAGGGCTACGTGGCCTGCGACGGCGACGAAGGGGCCTTGAAGGGCACCATCGACGCCGGCTGGGAAGACCACGTCATCTGGAACACCGACTATCCCCACCCCGACGCCCCCGACCCGGACAAGGCGGTGGATGCCCTGCTCTCACAGCACATCTCCGACGATGCCAAGCGAAAGATTCTCTGGGACAATCCCGTCCGCCTTCACGGCCCAAGAATCCTCTAAGCAACTCCCGTACTGATCCTTATTTCGGCAACCCCCAAAATAGATTTAGGAGGATTCCCCCATGAGACTCTGGAACAAGTTTGGAAGGACGGGCCGGCTATCCCTTGTGCCCCTTGTGCTGGCTCTAACCCTCACTCTGGTTATCGTTGCCTGCGGCGACGACGAAACGCCGGCGCCCACCGCTGCACCAACCGCTGCGCCAACGGCCGCGCCCGCGCCAACCATGGCGCCCACCACGGCGCCCACTATGGCCCCCACCGCGGCACCGGCTGCGACCGCTACTCGCGCTCCCTCCACCCCCAGCCCTACCGTAGCGCCCACGGTCGCGCCTACGGCAACGGCAGCGCCCTCTACGCCGCCTCCAACTCCGCGGCCCACAGCGTCGCCCACCCCCGTAGTTACGGTTCCGGTGGACAGGATCCCCGTAGACGCGGAACTCAAGATAGCCATGGTTCCCCCTGGAAACCAGGTCACCATGATGTGGCTGACCCTCCAGAGCGGCACCGGCCCTCTGAAGCCCATGTATGAAATGCTGATCGGAGAGGATCCCATCACCGGCTCCTGGACCGACCAGGGCTTGGCCTATGATTGGAGTGTCGCCCCAGGCGCCAAGGACTGGACCTTCAAGCTCAGGGAGGGCATCCCCTTCCACAGCACCGACACCTGGGAAGGCGGCGAGTTCACCACCAAGGACATTCATGGCAGTATCGCAACCCTGGTCCGCGAGGACGCCCGCAGTACCGCCTCCATCTGGACCAACCTCGGCGCTCAGAAGCCGGAAGCCTTCGACATCGTCGATGACTACAACTTCACCTGGCGCTTGAGCAAGGGCGAACCTCTCTTCGAGAGTTACGCCTCATCCGGCTGGGTGGCGACTATGCTGTCCAAGGACTACATGGACGCCGTCGGCATCGAGGGCTACCAGGACCATCCAATAGGCACCGGCCCCTTCCGCTTCATCGAGCTTAAGATTGATGAGCACATCAGCTACGAGCGCGTGGAAGACCACTGGAGAAAGGTGCCGGAATTCCATGAGTTGAAGTTCTTCTACGTTAAGGAAGACTCGACACGGCTGGCCATGCAATTGACCGACGAGTCGCACATTGCTGACATTCCCGCCGTGCTCATCCCCAATGCGGTAGAAAGAGGTAACGTAGTTTCCGTAGGCACCCTGCCCGGATTCTTCCTCTACATCTGGATTGGCGGCCTCTACTACGACAGCGAACAGACAATTCGAGTCGGCGACCGGACGGGCGAAATTCAACCCGTTGCTCCGGGATTCGACCCTGACGATCCTTTCCGCAACGTGCTGGTTCGCAAGGCCCTGAACCTTGCCGTGGACCGGGAGCTGATCAACCAGACCTTCTGGGACGGCGACGCCATACCCCAGCTGATCCACGGGTTCCCGCCAACCAACCCCGACTTCAAGCACGACGACTGGACTCCCTATCCCTACGACCCCGATGCCGCCAGGGCAGCTCTGGCCGAAGCGGGCTATCCCGACGGGTTCGAATTTGACTTCCAGACCTCCATCGTTTCCGGCGTGCCGGAGGCTCCAGAGGTTGCGGAAGCCGTCAGCGACATGTGGCGCGCTATTGGACTGAAACCCAACCTCTCGCCCATCGAATACAGCACAATGAGGTCGGAGATGCGTGCCAGGGACGTGGGTCGCACCGTCGGCACCTTCCGCCAGGGCGCAGGCCCGGGCGGAATCTACACCCGCGGCAACATCCAGTACCGTCTGGGGCCAGTCCCCGGCGGCGCCGGCAACGGCCTCTGGGAAATCCCGGAACTGGACGACATCTGGGTTGACCTTGCAGCCGCCATTGAGGCTGAAGACATCCTGGAAGAGACCTACAGAATCGGTGACTACCTCTACGAGAATTACATCACCGTGCCTCTGTTCTTCCTCTTCCCCAAGGCAGTGGTTAACCCCAACTACGTGGTCGAATACAAGCAGAACATGCTCCACTTCGGCCCCGCCGTTGGCCACGAGTACACCCAGCCCGTCTACCAGTAAACCCAACAAACTTGTAGATAGACAAAAGCCTATGCGCCCCAGGGAGCTTGAAACTCCCTGGGGCGCTTGGCGTATATGCCCGAAGAGCGAGCAGCCTGTCTCGCTTTGTTGTAATATCGACACATGCCGGTGCTCTCCGTAAATGTGGGAGCATTCGGCAACTCTCGAAATACGAGAAGAGGTGCCCTCTTGACCAACCAGCCGTCGGAAATCAAGACTCACGTCCCCTGGTACCCCAAACTGCTGCAGACCCACCGCTGGCGCAGCATCGGCCCCCACCGCGGCGGACGCACCATCGCCGTCACAGGCCACCCCACAGACCCCATGACCTTCTACTTCGGCGGCTCAGGTAGCGGCGTCTGGAAGACCCACGACGGCGGCGTCTACTGGCAGTGCATGTCCGACGGCTTCCTCAATACCGGCCCCATCGGCGCCATCGCCGTTTCCGACTCCGACCCCAACGTCATCTACGTCGGCGCCGGCGAGGCCTGCTCACGCCCCGACGTTTCCCACGGCGACGGCGTTTACAAGACCACCAACGGGGGCGAGACCTGGCAACACCTCGGCCTGGAGGCCACCCGTCACATCGGGCGAATCCGCATTCACCCCAATGACCCCAATACCGTCTACGTGGCCGCCCAGGGGCACCTCTTCGGCCACAACCCGGAGCGCGGCGTCTACCGCTCCCGAGACGGCGGCGACACCTGGGAACTCGTACTCCACAAGAGCGAACGCGCCGGCGCCATTGACCTCACCATGGATCCCAACAACCCCCGAGTCCTCTACGCCGCAATATTCCACTTCCTCCGCCAACCCTGGGAGGAGACCAGCGGCGGCCCCGACAGCGGCCTCCACAAGTCCATCGACGGCGGTGATACCTGGACGGACATCACCGACAACACCGGCCTCCCCTCCGGCATCAAGGGCCGCATCGGCGTTGCCGTCTCCCCCGCCCGCCCGCAAAGAGTGTGGGCGCTTATAGAAGCGGAAGCCGGCGGACTCTTCCGCTCCGAAAACGGCGGCGAAAGCTGGGAGCTCGCCACCGACCAGCGGGACCTCCGACGCAGCGCCTCGTCCTATCATCATATCTTCGCCCATCCCCAGGACCCCGACACTCTATACGTCCTCTCCTACTCCGCCTGGAAGTCCACGGACGGCGGCAAGACCTTCAACACCCTCGCCATGCCCCACGGCGACCACCACGACCTCTGGATAGACCCCCGCAACCCCAAGCGCATGATTGAGGGCAACGACGGCGGCGCGACTATTTCGTTCAACGACGGCGAAACCTGGTCGAGCATCTACAACCAGCCTACCCACAGCTTTTTCCACCTCGCCGTCGACACGCAATTCCCCTACCACGTCTACGGCACCCCCATGGACAACACCGCCGTCTGCGTGCCCAGCCGCACCTTCGAGGCCGCCATACCCTGGAAGGACTGCTATCCCGTCGGCAGCTCCGAAAGCGGTCACATTGTAGTGCTACCAGACAACCCGAATATCGTCATCGCCGGGGCCATCGGCAGCTCCCCCGGCGGTGGCGGCAACATGCTCCGCTACGACCACTCCACCGGCCAATCACGCATCATAACCGTCTGGCCAGAGGACCAATATGGCTCCCCGCTCAAGGACGTTAAGTACCGCTTCCCCTTCACCTACCCTATCGTCCTCTCGGCCCACGACGGCAACACTCTCTACGCTGCCGCCAACCGGGTGTTCAAGTCCACCAACCAGGGCGCCAGCTGGGAGACCATCAGCCCCGACCTGACCAGCCAGGACGAATCCAAGATGCAGGTCATCACCGGCGGGAAAATCACCTCCCACGGCCTCTCCTCCCAGTACTCCAGCGTCATCTACGCCTTCGCCGAGTCCCGCCTGGAGAAAGGCGTCCTCTGGGCGGGCACCGACGACCGTCAAATTCACCTCTCCAGGGACGGCGGCGAAACGTGGGAAGACGTAAGCCCCGACAACCTCCCCCGCTGGACCTGCTTCAGCACCATCGAACCCTCGCCCCACGACCCCGCAACCGTCTACGTGGCCGCCCACCGTTACAAGCTGGACGACCACCGCCCCTTCATCCTCAAGACCACCGACTACGGCGCCACCTGGAAGACGATAACCCGCGGCATCCGCGAGGGCGACTTTGCCCGCGTCATCCGGGAAGACCCCAACCGTCCCGGCCTCCTCTACGCAGGGACCGAGACCGGCGTCTACATCTCCGTAAACGGCGGCGAGTCCTGGCAGTCCATGCAGATGAACCTCCCCGCCGTCGCCGTTCACGACATGCAGATCAAGGACGGCGACCTCGTCCTGGCCACCCACGGTCGCGGCTTCTGGATCCTCGACAACCTCTCGCCTCTTCACCAGGTGACCGACGAAGCCCTGAACGCCGCCGCCCACCTCTTCGAGCCCCCGGACACCTATCGCGTCAACCGTCCCCTGCGCTGGAGCTCCCCCGCCCAACCCGGCAAGAACTACGATTGGACCTCCGGCACCGTCGTAACCTACGACGCCCAACCCGACGCCTCGGGCGCGCTGGCCCGCACATACCTGGACAGCGGCGAAAATCCGCACTACGGCGTCCCTGTCACCTACCACCTCCAGTCGGACGCGGACGACGCGACCCTAACCTTCCTGGACGCGGACGGCAACGAAATCAAGCGCTACTCCGGCGAGGACGTTCCCTCGGCGGCGGGCATGAACCGCTTCGTCTGGGACATGCTCTACCCCAACGCCCGCGCCGCCACCATCGGCGCCGGACTGAGTCCTCAGGAAAACCCCTCTGCGAGACCACCCTTCGCACCTCCCGGCACCTATCAGGCAAAACTCACCGTGGGCGACGTACAGCTGACCCAGTCCTTCGAAGTCCTCATCGACCCGCGCATCGAGGCCACCAAGGAAGACCTGCAGGCCCAGTTCAACCTCCACACCCAAGTCCTCGACGCCCTCTCCGAAACCAACGCCGCCGTCGACCGCCTCAGGGGAATCCGCAGCCAGATCGACGCTTGGACCGAGAGAGCCACCGGACACGAGGGCGCAGCCCCGGTCGCCGAAGCCGCCGCCGCAATCAAAGATAAGCTCGCCGGCATAGAACCCCACCTCATCCGCGTCATGGGCACCAACCCTATGTACCTGCCCCCCAAGGGCCTCGACGCGAAACTGGCTGCCCTCACCAGCGTCGTCTCCAACGCCGACTACGCCTCCACCCGCCAGGCTTACGACGTATTCGAGTCGCTCAAGTCGCGAGTCGACGACCAGCTTGCGGCCCTGGATCAGGTGGAAACTCACGACCTGCCCAGGTTCCAGACCCTCCTCAAGGAGCTGAACGTCCCTCTCGTCGTCTGAGATTTGGCAGGTAGCCTACCCTTCCCCCTAGGGCCGCCTCGCGAAGCCGCCCGCTCTCCCCATAGTTGTCCTTGGCAAGCGCAACAGGGGCCAAAAGCGTATAATCGTTCCCCAGGGGAAAGAAAATCTTGACAGCGTGACTAGCGTCCCCTAAATTGTACCTAGTTATTCTAGGTGTTAGCTGGCGCTACACCCCATTACCTAGTCATTTATGCAAGCCATTGAAGGAGGAATACCGTGGACGGTCCTCTCCTGAACACCATTGACGCCCCCCAGGACCTGAAGCCCCTCACCCGCAAACAGGTGGAGCAGGTGGCCCAGGAAGCCAGGGATACCATCATCTCCGTCATCACGGAGCGCGGCGGCCATCTCGCCTCCAACCTCGGCGTCGTCGAGCTTACCCTGGCCATTCATCGCATATTCGATAGCCCCAGAGACCGCATAGTCTGGGATACCACCAACCAGTGCTACACCCACAAGCTCGTCACAGGACGACGGGACGACTTCCAGAATATCCGCTTGGCGGGTGGGCTTTCCGGTTTCGGTGAACCCCTGGAAAGCCCCCACGACACCCTCGCCGCAGGCCACGCAGGCACAGGACTCTCCATCGCCCTCGGCATAGCCCAGGCCGCGGCCCAGAAGCAGGAAGACTCCTGGACCATCGGCATCGTCGGCGACGGCGCCCTCACCTCCGGCTCCAGCTTCGAGGCCCTCAACAACATCGTCCACTTCAACCCGGAAAGGTTCATCGTCGTCCTCAACGACAACGGCATGTCCATTTCCGAAAACATCGGCTTCCTCACCAACTGGCGCAAACGCGTCATCACCCACCCTGAATACCAGGCCATGATAGGCCGCATGAGGGCCCTTTCCAGGCGGGTTCCTATGGGGGACATCACCTACCGGCTGGTCAAGCGCCTCCGAGACGGCGTCGACGGCTTCATAGTTCCCACCACCTTCTGGACCGAGATGGGGTTCCAGTACCTGGGCCCAGTGGACGGCCACGATCTCAGGCAGCTAGAGGAGACCCTCACCCAGGCGCGCACCCCAACTGGCCGCGTTCCCCTCATCCACGTCGTCACCCACAAGGGACACGGCTACGAGCCCGCCGAGGACGACCCCGTCCGTTTCCACCAGCCGAGTTCCCCCCTTGGCGACACCTCCGGCGCGCCCACCTACTCGAAAGTATTCGCCAACACCATGAAGCAGCTCATGGCAGAAGACCCCTCCGTGGTGGGAATCTCAGCCGCCATGCTGGAAGGCACCGGCCTTGAGGAAGTCCGCCAGGAATTCCCCGACCGCGTGTATGACGTTGGCATCGCCGAGCAGCATGCCGTCAGCATGGCCGCAGGCATGGCCGCCACCGGCGCAAAGCCCTTCGTCTCCATCTACTCCACCTTCCTGCAGCGCGCCTTCGACCAGGTGGTCCACGACGTCTGCCTCCAGAACCTGCCCGTCACCATCATCGCTGACCGCGCCGGAGTGGTAGGCGAAGACGGCAAGACGCACCACGGCGCCTTCGACGTCTCCTATCTGAGATGCCTGCCCAACGCGATAGTCGCTGCACCCACCGACGAAAACGAACTCCAGCATCTCATCTACACCGCTTACAACCACAACGGCCCCTTCGCCATTCGCATCCCCCGCGGCACGGCTACCGGCGTTCCCATGGACGATGAGCTTCGCACCCTCCCTCTGGGGCAAGGCGCCGTCATACGAGAGGGTGGCGACGTGGTCATCTTCAGCCTCGGCAAGGCCGCCGGTGCCGCTGTGGAAGCGGCCGACATCCTGGCCGAACACGGCATCTCCTGCGGCGTGGTCAATCCACGCTTTGTGAAACCCCTCGACGTAGACCTCATCATCGACTCCGCCCAGCGCACCGGACGCCTGGTCACCGTTGAAGAAAACGTCCTGGCCGGTGGCTTCGGCTCCGCCGTTCTCGAGGCCATTGCCGCCGCCAACATGAAAGGCGTGTCCGTTCACCGCATCGGCATGCCCGATTCCTTCGTCGAGCACGGCACTGCCGAGGAACAACGTCGACGACTGCAGCTGGACGCCGAGGGCATCGCCCGTCAGGTCCTAAGCGTTTACTTCCCCCAGAAGGCATCGGCAGTCGCAACCGGCGCCTGACCCCCGTCGACCTACCCCGCATACAACGGGCGCCGCTGCTGCCCAGCCCGTATTGGGGCAGGCTTCAAACCCTCACTTTCGCCCCTTCCGTGGTAGAATCTACCCATGCCCTGGCGCGAGTCAAGCGAAGGCAGTATCTCCCACAACGGTGTCGTCATCCCCTACCGGCTCCACCGGAGCAAACGCCGCCGGAAGACCTACGCCGTTGCCGTCGACGAAAACGGCGTCCGCGTCGCCGTCCCCTACCGCACCCCCAACCGGAGAATCCACGCCTTCCTGACTGACCACGCCCCCTGGATTCTGAAGAAGATTGCCAAGGTCAAGGACCGTCCCCCACCCCAGAAATTCGCCACCGGCGAGACCTTGCCCTACCTGGGACGCGACCTTCATCTGACGGTAGGGATGAGGCCTGTGACTGAAGCGCGAGTCCGACTTCGCCAGGGAAGCTTCTACGTCGAAGCCCCCCAAGCCCTGAAAGGCGACGATCTTCGGGAAGAAATCAAGCGCGCCTTTCTCCACTGGTATCAACAGCGCGCCGAACAGCGAATCTCCGCTGCCGTCAACCTCCGGTGGCCATCCATGAAGAAGGGCAAAAAGCCCCAGATAATCATCGGCAATCAGAAAACCCTTTGGGGAAGCTGCGCCGCCGACGGCTCACTGCGCTTCAACTGGCGGCTGGTGATGATGCCGCTCCCGCTCATGGAATACGTAGTAGTCCACGAACTGGCCCACCTGAAGGAGCGCAACCACTCCCCAGCCTTCTGGAAGGTGGTCGCAACTGCCATGCCGGACGCCCTCCAGCGCCGAAGGCAGCTGCGGGAAACGGGTCGCACCCTGCCCCTCTAGGCTTGACCAAGCCGGGCGTCTTCACCCCGGACGCCTCACTGGCTATCCGTCGTCCGTGGCTAGTCCTTGCCCGCGCCGCACCACATCCGGCAGCCAGTGGTCCCAACAACCAGTGGCAGCATCGTGTCCACTACGGCCCAGATAATCCACGCGGAATGGTTGCCGTCCAAACTGTCGGACCCCTGTGCCAGTATGACGAACCAGTTGTGGAGGAACAGGATCATTAACGCCGCAGTCAGGAAAAAGGCTACGTTGGCGGACAGGTAACGTATGGTCACTGAACCGGCAGAATCCTCCCTGTCCACCTCGCGCTTTCGCATGTAGTTGAAAATCAGCGCCGGGACAAGGGCAATAAGCATCAATACGTCTAGCACCAGCCATACCTGTGGAACGTCGATAGAATCTTCCAGGAACGTATTGATGATAAAGAAGACCGCGACTACTATAGCCACACCCAGCAGATACAACCCAACGGGTTTCCTCAAACCTTCCATTTGGCACCTCCTCAGCGTTCTAGAGTTCGCTCGTCCCGAGTCGGAACGGAAAGAATCGGTTTCATCAGCCCGTTCTAAGAATCACTTGGAAACATTAGCGGGTCATTATGTTTAGCGGACAGATTGTATCAACTGTGGGTGGACAATCAAACTACAAAAGCGTGGGGCCTTTCTCGCCACTGAATCATCTCTTCGGCTCATCGAGATCGACGGTCTCGGAAGATTCAGGCTTCGCAGCAGTCTGCGCCTTTCGCTTTAGCAGGTTCCTCCTGTCAATCCGCTTAATCAGGTACACAACGCCTGCCACGATAGCTATGACCGGGCTGAATATGGCCAACCAGATCAGAATCATCACAACCACTCTGACCACCGCCGAGAGTGCCCGTACCGCATCCTTGGTAGTCTCGCCGATTTCCCAACCACCGACGATCAGCCCCTTCGACTCCGTAACCTCCACCCAGAAGGAACCGGACCCCGTCACCTCTCCTCCCTCACTCATCGCGCTAACGGAAACCTGCACCTCGTAACCCTGGGGCCGGTAGTCCGTATAGGTGTGAAGTACGCTCAAACGGGTGCCGCCCTCCTCCGGCGTTCCCGTCACAGTCGGCGAACCGTCTCCAAAGTTCCACCTGTATTTGTAGTCCCAGAGTTCTGCCGGCCGAAGGAACGAAGCAGTATACTCCACCTCCTCCCCTTCCTTCACCGTCCGGCCCTCGCCCGCAAACACCTCTATGGCGGGCACTTCGCTTACCGTCACCTCCAGAGCATCTGATCCCTCTGCGACGCCGCTCTCCCCAAAGCCCCTCAAGTCTATGCGCGCAATATAGGGGGAATCCGTGTCGTCACGGTACATGTGGTTGACCGTTGCCGTCACCCGCCGTCCGTCCGGACGCAGAATGGTCCCGTTGCCGCCTGTCGAATTTCCGTCCCCGAAATCCCAGGTAAACTGGTACTCGTCAATTCCTTCCGGAGGGAAGAACGATGCTCTGAAACGGGCTGTCTTCCCGATTTCCACCCCGAAGTCCGCACCCGCGTCTACCTGGAGGGCCTGTGGCGTCAGCTTCAGCGACACGTCTATCAGCGAAAATGCAGAGGTCTGCTCCAGAAAGTTTATGCGGCCCTGAATCTCCTCAATCTGCACCTGCAGATCCGCCAGCTCCTTGTGCACGCCCAGCGCATCTTCAATGTCCCCGGCCCTTTCCAGGAAAGACAAAAGTCGCTGTTCCGTAGCTTTCATGCTGACGAGACGAGACTGGTAGTCCACGTACTGGTCCGTCACGTCCTGGCTCGTCACCGTCCGGCTCTCCACCTCTACGGCAATGCCCTCCAGCTGCGAAAGCGCGTCCTCCAACGACGCCGCAGGAATGCGGATGGATATCACGCCGTTGTGCATCGACGTCCGGTCGGAACTGACCACCCAACCGCCCAGGGCATGAGCCAGGCCCGCTATCCAATCCACCGATTGGGCCACGTCACCCACCACCAGTGATACGTTCGCCGTATGAATAATGACCCGCGTCTGCACCTGTGGAGACGCCTGAACCTTAAAGGCCTCGCTGCTTTCGTCGGCGGCTGGTGCGGGCGCAGCAGTGGGCGCAGCCGTCGGAGCCATAGTAGGAGCCGCGGCCGGCGCCATCGTCGGAGCTAGAGTAGCAGGTGCCGCTGTCGCCGCCGGCATCGCCGCCTCATCCTCATCGCCCATGTCATCAGCACCGCAAGCAAGGAACGCGGATACGCCCATCGCCATCAAAAGGACGATGCTCAGAAGAAAGAGTCTGCTCATTTGGTCCACCAGCCTCCACACCAGACAGTGAACTGGGCCGATTATACCACGGAATATCTGTACAGCTCTTATCTCCCATTGCTTCCATTATGTCAATCTTTGATCGGATGTTGAATCCTCGCCCGCTTGCGGATATGATTATCACTGATTCCAGAAACAAAGCCATCAACAAGGAGCACAAAATGCCGCAGACGCAAGTGGCCATGGGCCGCGCCTTCACCTACCTAGACAACCTCGGAAGAATCGGTGTTTCCGCCACCACCTTCTGGCACCCCGTCGGCCTCGGACGGGGCAAGGACGACGTCATGTACGTAGCCAATTGGGGCCACGAATTCGGCCCGGGCACCCGCATAACCAAGTGCACCCTTTCCACCCAGGAATTCCTCCTCGACATCGGCAGCGCCGGCTCCGGCGACGGTGAGTTCCTCTGGCCCGGCGGCCTGGCCGTGGACGAGCAGGAGAACCTATACGTCACAGACCAGGCCATCAGCAAGGTAGTAGTCTTCACCAAGGACGGCGAGTTCGTCGGCAAGTGGGGATCCCTCGGCTCCGGCGACGGACAGTTCAAAAGGCCCGCAGGCATCGCCCTCGACCCCTACGGCAACCTCGTAGTTGTAGATAGCGGTAACAACCGCGTCCAGTGCTACACCTGCGACGGCCGGTTCCTCGGTCAGTTCGGTGAAAGCGGCAGCGACGACGTCCAGCTGGATCGACCCTGGGGCGCCCACGTCGACTCCGACGGCAACGTCTACGTCGCCGACTGGGGCAACGACAGGGTGCAGAAGTTCTCCACCAGCGGCGAGTACCTCCTCACCTTCGGCCGGTCCTACCACGAGCAGGCCAACGTCAGCAAGCCCAGCGCCGTTTTTGTCGACCGGGACGGGGATGTCTATATCGCCGATTGGGGCAACGAAAACGTCAAGATCTACGAGCCCGACGGCACCTACCTCGCCACCATCATCGGCGACGCCACCAACCTCTCCCGGTGGGCCCAGGACGCTGTCGACGCCAACCCCGACTTGCAGAAGGCTCGCGACCGGGTGGACCTGGAACCCGAATGGCGCCTGCGCCGCCCCGCCGCACTCCACGTCGGCGACGACTACAAGATCCTAATCGGCGAGTCCCAGCACATGCGCGTACAGGTATACGAAAAGGAGCCCAACTACGTAGAGGCCCAGTTCAACCTCTAACCCTCTCCCCACCAGCACTCTTCCTATCTGTTCCTTCCCCCTCGATGGGGGAAGGTTAGGATGGGCGTGATCCTATTCGACCAAAACCCGATGGGGCTGGTTTCAAACCAGCCCCTTCCTCTCCCCCCTCTCCCAATTCCTCCGTAGGGCGACCCTCGTGGTCGCCCGCTCTCGCGCTTATCGTGCTCCCGCGCAGGCGGGAGCCCATCTCCCCTACCTGAAATCCTCCGCCCGGCTTGTCGGCACATATCCAATCACATCCCGCGCGTGGCTGATGTCCCGGTAGTTGTACTTGTTGTCTGACACCGCATAGAAGATGTCGAAACGAAGGCTGTCGTCGGCCTCGATGCATTTGTCCACCATCTGCGACGCGTCGTCGTGGCTGCACCACACGGCATAGGTCCGAGTCGCCTCAGGACGGTCCCCCTCTGGGATATAACCAAACCGGATGCAGATGGCAGAAAGCCCGAAGGCATCCACGTAGTAGCGGGCCAGCGCCTCGCCCCACACCTTGCTCACCCCGTAGATGGAGTTGGGCCGCACCGGCGATTCGTGGGTCAGCATCGGCCACGTAGGGGGCAGCTTGTCGTACTCCCCACTCTCCAACTCCCGCAGCGGGGACTCCAATGTATGACTGATGATGGTCGAGCCGCTGCTGGCGAAGATCACCCGCCGCACCCCCGCCTGACGCGCCGCCTCGAACACAGTGTAGGTGCCCCAAACATTCCGCTCGATATAGTCCCGCGTATCGTCCTCGGAGTCGGACCCCAGCGCCGCGGCAAGATGCACCACCGTATCCTGCCCCTCAAAGTGGGGGCGGATGGCGTCCAAGTCCGTGATGTCCGCCGTCACGCACCGGACGCCCTCCATCGGATTGCGATTCATCGCGGTGAAGTCATACTTGTCCCCCAGTCGCTTCAAGATAGCCCTGCCAATCCGCCCGCTCATCCCCGTCACCAGCACCTTCCTCTTTGCCATCGTCCCTCCAAATCTCTCTTGATTTGCGAAATACGTCCTTCGCATGGCCGTCCCTTGTGGACTCCCATTTTCCACTCCACTCCATCCGTCATCTTCATACCCATCCTTGTTCCCGCGAAGGCGGGAACCCATCTTTCCTTCCCCCTATCTATTTCCGCTCGCAGCTCGCCCACATGTCATTCTGAGCGCAGCGAAGCGGAGTCGAAGAATCTCGTTGTCCTCACTCCCCCTCAAGGATACAATATAGGATAACCCCCCGTGCCCTCCAAATCTGGCCACGTCCTCGACGCGTACACCGGGTACGTCTGCCGGTAGATGTGGACTATCGCCCGCAATTCGGGAATCGGGTTCGGATGGTCGTCCACCCGCAAGTCCAGGAACGGATTCGCGTCGACCCGCTTCCAGTGCACCTGAATCGCTGCCGACTGGCGGCCCCGGTTGTCTCCCCCCGTGGCCTGCGCCGCCTCCAAGCACTGCAAAAGCCGCTCCTCCAACGGCAGTCCACTCCCCTCTGTCGCCTCGAAAGTTTCCCCCAACGCCTGCACCACCTCCGGCCCCACCATGGTGTTCGCACCGCAGGCATAATTGACCCCCGTGCGACTTCCCCGCCACGGAAACTGCGCCGGCGCGGTGTAGGCCGCGGGCGTCCCCGCCCGGTCGATAAGGCTATACTGACCCCGGTCGCCGCTGACCTTAATAAGCGCCTCCAGGGCCACCGGCGCCGGAAACCCTAGCTCCAGCAACGCGATGCCCCGCAGACGCTGAATCTCGTGGCCGCTGAAGCCGATCATCCCCACCTCCCCCCTGCCCCGCAGCACCCGCGACCCCACGCCGATGTTCTTCGTCGCCACTGCGCCGCCAAACTGCCCCGTGGCAGGGTCGTAACCCACAATCGTCATAGTCATTCTGAAGTCTCCCCAACTCTCGTCTTCATTTTGCCAACTCTCCTAGCCACCCGCTACTTCCGCTAAGGCGGGAGTACACCCATCATCCTGGAACCTGCTTCTCAGGTGAAAGACAGACCCTGGTTAGAGCGCTCCTTCTCTCCCTCCGTCAGCCCCCGCATCACGCTGATCTGAACCCCCTGCCCCGACGCCAGGTCGTCGTAGACCTTCATCGCCTGCTCCTCGCCGCGCCCCTCGAAGGCAATGATCATCTGATTATCGCCCTCAGTCCAGTAAGTGCTCAGAATCCGACCCCCATGCACCTCCACAAGCTGACGTGCGGCCCTACCCACCATCAACTCGGCCTCTCCGTCTCTTTCCCCGTATTTCACCAGTCCGATAAATGTCGGCATCTACTATCTCCTCTCTTCTCCCTTCCCACTTGATGGGGGAAGGTTAGGATGGGGGGTGAGCTCCCCTAATGCGCAATATATCCCCCATCAATCACCAGCGCCGCCCCCGTGACGTAAGAAGCTTCGTCCGACGCCAGGTACAGCACTCCCCACGCCACCTCCTCCGGCGCGCCTCTACGTCCCATCGGCGTCATCTGCAGCACCTTCGTCTCCCGACTCGGGTCCTCAAACCCGTCGTTCAGCATCGGCGTGTTGATGGGCCCCGGATGTACGGAATTGACCCTGATGTTGTCCCCCACGTGTCGCAACGCCGCCGATTTGGTGAAGATGTGCACCGCGCCCTTGGAAGCGTTGTACGCCGGACTGCCCATTTCGCTGCCCACCAGCCCCATCTGCGACGATATGTTGACTATGGAGCCGCCCCCTGCCTTCTGCATCTCCGGAATCGCCACCTTCGTGCCCAGGAACACCCCCTTGGCGTTCACGTCCATCACTCTGTCCCACGTCTCCTCCGTTGTATCTACAACCCCGCCCGAGACGGAAATGCCGGCATTGTTGACAAGAATATCCAGCTTGCCGAATCGCTCGACAGTGGCGGCGATAGCCTCTTGCCACGACTCCTCGCTGGCCACGTCCAGATGCACGAACATAGCCTCCCCGCCGGCGTCGCAGATCTCCTGCGCCACCTCATGACCCAACTCATCCCGGATATCGCCGAGGGCCACCTTCGCGCCCTCCCGGGCAAAAATCCGCCCCTCAGAAGCGCCCATCCCTCGCGCCCCCCCACTAATGAAAGCAACCTTATCCTTCAACCGCATTTTATTCTCTCCTTAACTGTCTAAATCTCGATAGGAGGACATCTCTGATGCCACCCCGTCGCCCCTTGATACGCCCCCGCCGCCCGAAACAGCAGCCCCTCGCTGAACTTCGGCCCCATTAGCTGCAAGCCCACCGGCATCCGGTCTCCCAGCGCGAATCCGCAGGGCACTGAAATCGCCGGCATCCCCATCAAACTCGCGATGCCGTTTATGTAAACTGCCCTCGACCGCGCCGGCACCTCCCGACCCCGAATCACCGCCGTGGTCGCGTCGCACTTGTCGCCGAGGGTACTCCCCGTCGGCGTGGCAATCACGTCCACCTCCGACAGCGCCGCCTCTACCTCCTGACGTATCCGCGACGCCTCACGCTGACCCTCCATGTACACAGAAAACGGCTGACGCTTCCCCGCCTCGATGCCGGGGCGGATCTCGTCCCAACCCTCCAGAATCTCCCGGCTGAAGTTGCTCGTCCAATAGACGTAGGATTCAGGCTGGCTCAGCTTGAAATGCACCGCCCGGTTCTCCGACGCCAGCGGCAGCGACACCTCACGCACAGAAGCCCCCAATCCTTTCAACACCCCGATTGCCGACCGCACCAGCGACTCCACCTCCTCCGTCTCCCGCTCCCACAGCCACCGGTCCGTCGGCACGCCAATCCGCAGCCCCTTCACGTCCCCCTCCATCAACTCCGAAAACTTCTCAGGCGGCCTCTCCACACTGACCGGGTCCAGAGGATCGAACTGCGCCAGCGTCTCCATCACCAGCGCATTGTCCGCAACCGTTCGAGTCAACGGCCCTGCCTGGTCGTGCGACCACGAAGGAGCAAGCACCCTATGACGGCTTACGCGACCTAAGGTGGCCCGAATGCCAACCAGGTTGCAGCTGCT
Organism: uncultured Dehalococcoidia bacterium; assembly: GCA_951812825.1. GTDB lineage: Bacteria > Chloroflexota > Dehalococcoidia > Lucifugimonadales > JAPULR01. The sequence goes on from OX638324.1 coordinate 2,469,568, forward strand.
CGCCGGATGTCGCACCGACCCACCCGTGTCCGTCCCAATAGACAGCAGCCCCAGTCCCGCCGCCACCGCCGATCCCGACCCGCTGCTCGACGTCCCCGGACTCCTCGTCACGTCCCACGGATTGCAGCAGTCAACGATGGAATCGCCCCGTCCAATCTGCGAGTACACCTTTCCAACCAGAATCGCTCCGGCGTCGTCCAGAAGCCGGCGCACCGTCGCATCCTCCGCAGGCTCAAAATCGTGCAGCCGCGGATGACCGAACGTCGTCCGCACGTCCTTGGTGGCAATCACATCCTTCAGACTGTAGGGAATTCCGTGCAACGGCCCCCGGTATCCGCCCGACGCCATCTCTGCTTCCGCCTTTCTGGCCCGCTCCATTGCGATATCTCCGCTGACCGTCAGAAACGCCTTCAACGCCGGATTCAGCCTATCAATACGACGAAGCGTCTCCTCCACAAGCTCCACCGGCGAAAGTCGCCCCGCGGCCATCTCCCGCCCCGCCTCTACAATCGTTGCGCTGCTCAAGTCCAGCAAATTCCAGCCTCCTTTCCCGAATCTCCGCCAACACCCCAAACTTATTGTCCACCGCAGAACCTGTCAACACCAACTCCCCGTACGCATATCGTTAGGCAACCACGTTGACACAAATTCGCCAATGGCCAACAATAGCTATTAGAGACACAACCATGGCAAAACCAAACGCCCTGATCTTCGACCTAGACGGCACCCTCCTCAATAGAAACGCCGTCTTCGTCAAGGTAGCCCAAGACTTCTACAACGAATATCTCGTCAACCGAGCCTCCCACACCCGCGACGAGGCCGTCGCAATGATGGTCAGGTGGGACGGCGACGGCTACACCGACAGAGAATGGATGCGCTCCCAATGGCTCAAGCATTGGCCGGATACCGGCTTGAACATGCAGTCTCTGGAAGCATGGTACCGCGCCGCCATGGTGCGCAACATCCAACCGGACTCGGAAATCATCGACTACCTGACCGGCCTCAACCATCAGCGAATCCCCTGGGGTATCGTCACCAACGGTCCCCTTAGCCAGCGCGACAAGTGCAAAGCCGCCGGCCTGGAGCAAATCGCCCCCTTCATTATCGTCTCCGCCGAAGCCGGCTTTTGGAAACCTGACGAGCGCATATTCCGCAACGCCCTCAACGCCACCGGCCTCACCAATCCCGCCCGCGCCATCTTCGTTGGCGACAACCCCGTCGCCGACATCGACGGCGCCAAACGCTTCGGCATGATGGCCGCCTGGATCCGGCTCGGAAGAGAATATCCGCCGCGCCTGCTCCCCCCTGACTACACCATCGACCACGTGCTGGAAGTGCGAAACCTCATGCAAGCGTAGCCTGTCACGGCAAGACTGTCTGAAATTGCCGGTGGACAAAGCCAGCCATCCGGTTCAGATTGACAGCCCCAATCCCCAATGCTAATCTGCCAAAAAGCTACCTATCCCCCAACATCAACCCGAAATCCGCGTGCCCTGAATCTCTGGGCGCAACCACAATCGGAGGCTGTAAATGGCTAACCCAACCGTGCATCCGGACCTGCTCAACACCATGGAGTGGCGGCTCATCGGCCCCCACCGCGGCGGACGCTCCGTCGCCGTCACAGGCGACGTCTCGAACCCCGGCGTCTTCTACTTCGGCGCCTGCGCCGGCGGCGTCTGGAAGACCACCGATGGCGGCACCTACTGGGAAAACGTCTCCGACGGCTTCTTCAGTTCCGCCGCCGTTGGAGCCATCGCCGCCTCCGAGTTCGACCCCAACGTGGTCTACGCCGGCATGGGCGAGTCCCAAATCCGCGGCAACGTCTGCCACGGCGACGGCGTCTACGGCACCACCAACGGCGGCAAGACCTGGTCCCACCTCGGCCTCCGCGACACCCGCCACATCGCCCGCATCCGCGTGCACCCCTCCGACGCAAACCTCGTGTACGTCGCCGCTCTCGGCGACCCCTTCGGCGCAAGCACCTCCCGCGGTATCTACCGTTCGAAGGACGGCGGAAAGTCGTGGCAGCACGTCCTATCTCGTGGCCCCCGAACCGGCGCGTCGGACTTGGCCATGAGCTACGCCAACCCTCGAATCCTCTTCGCTGGCATGTGGGAGACCCGCCGCACCCCCTGGAGCCTGGAAAGCGGCGGCCCCGGCAGCGGAATCTTCAAGACCACCGACGGCGGTGACACCTGGACGGACATCTCCGACAACCCCGGCCTCCCCAAAGGCATCAAGGGCCGTATCGGCGTCGCCGTCTCCCCCGCCAAGCCCAACCGCGTCTGGGCCATCATTGAGGCCGAAGACGACGGCCTCTACCGCTCCGACGACGGCGGCGACACCTGGCAGAAGGTCAGCGAAGACCGGAACCTCCTCACCCGTCCCTGGTACTACAACCACGTCTTCGCCGACACCCAGGACCCCGACACCCTATACATCCTCAACCTCGCCGCCTGGAAGTCCACCGACGGCGGCAAGACCTTCAACCAGCTCACCACCCCACACGGCGACAACCACGACCTCTGGATAGACCCCAACAACCCCCAGCGAATGATAGAAGGCAACGACGGCGGCGCCTGTGTCTCCTTCAACGGCGGAGACACCTGGTCGACAATCTACAACCAGCCCACGGCC